>NZ_CP034235.1:5407500-7215000 GCF_009728935.1 Paenibacillus psychroresistens
TGTTATTTTCAGGATGTTCGTAAAAAAGGAATCGCTTCAATTCTCGATAAAAAACGTACGATTCTTGAAAATCTGCGTCGCAATGCAAATACAGGAAATCCTGGCATCCATCATATTGCACCCGATGATCTTCGATTCAAGACCTGGGAGGAAATTTATAAACCGCATTCTAATGCAGTGGTGATTGCAATGATGGATACCTCCGGCTCCTGGGGAGTGTCACAATTAACTAAAAAAAAGTCTGCTAGGCTTGTGTGCATAGACAGACTTTTTTAAATTGATAAAGATTATTTTTCATCGGGAAACAGTACAGAAATTACAGTAATGTCATCATGTACAGGTTCATAAGCTTATGAATTCCTTTCAAGATCAGCCTATGAATACTTTTAATCTGCCATTCTGATATAGGGTTCATGTGTTTGAATGATTTCTTCTACTGAAAATGGCAGCTCTATGGTTAATTACTTCCTAATGCTCATGAAGCGTTTTACCACCAATAGTGAATTCCTCGAGGGCAACTTTTGTTTCAGATAATGTTAATGTATTGCCTTCAATTGCATTGGAGTGATACGTCCAATTTACAATAACATGCTCTCTAATACTTAAGAACGATAGGATAGCCTTTTCATTGTATAACTCCTTAACTTTTAATAAGTAATAATTAAAGTCACTTGACCGTTACTGAAAGAAACGGTGTCAAAGTTGGAATAGACCCATGTTTCTATTTTTACGCCTTTAGCAGTTGTGGTGCTCTGCGCGGTTGGCGAACCTATAGAGAATAACACCTGATCTTTGGTCATCCCGAGTACAACTTCTCCCGCTTTAACATGCTGCCAAATGGATGAGGACCATTTATACTTCTTGTAAGGATCGTAACTTAGGAAGTTAACGCTATCTCCGAGCACGTCGGTTACTTCGCTATAACTCATTGAATAGCTAGTCAGCTTTTTACCTGACGCCGTTTTGAACACGATTGTGAAAGAACCCGTATCGTCTGGCAGCACATCCGTTACCGTCACCTTAGTGAAGCGGTCCCATAATTGAAAATAGTTAATCCAATACGTTTTACCGATATATTGGGTAAGGCTTCCTTGCGCTGCTTTTTTGACGAGTGCTGCCGTGTTGGCGGTTACGACCGTCATCTTAGCTTGGCCGAAAGAAATTACTACGTTCTCCAACTTAGCATTCCATTGAATGCTTGCACCCAGAACATCAGTAAGCAGGGAAGCCGGAACCAACATATCCCCTTTTTCCGCTAGCGGAGCCGCTTTAAGCTTGAGTGCCTGCCCATTTAGCGTAGCATTTACATCTCCGGCCTTCAGAGTTAGAGCCTTTTCACCAACCTTCACATCGAACGCTCCCCCCGCAGAGACAGCAACGGTACCGCCAAGAGCCTTAAACACCGATTTAACCGGTACGTAGACGACACCTTTAGACTGTTTAGCGAATTTCAAGTTCGTATTCAAACTTGCAGATAGCTTCACCGTTTTCGACAGGCCGCCTTGGATGACGGTAACCTCGGTTTCACCGACACCCATAACCTTGAATGTGCCTTTTGGCTGCAGTTTAAGCAGCTGCGGCTTTTGGATCGTGACATTTTCCATACTCGCCGTGATACGGATTTTCGCATTGTTCGAATAGTTTTCCAAAATATCGACTTTCACATCATCGCCTACCTGCGGCTTTAAGTTCGAAACGGAGACAGACAAAGTTTTAATGACCGGCGGCTCAATAGGAGTAAGTTTTCCTTCGTCGTACAGTACCCAGCTTCCATTGCTGCGCTTCGCATAAAAATGCTGTGGGCCATCGAGCACAACCGTCTTGACAATTTGACTTAAGCCGCTCATCTGCTCAGCCAGTTTCTTGCGATCCTGATACTCACCTGTCGTCCAAACTGTCCCGTCCTTACAGGTAACTATAATCCTGTCTGTAGGACTATCTTGGACATACTCGATATGAACAGCATCTTCGGTAACGGAGTAAGGAATGATATTGCCGTCATCGTCGAAATTGGATGCTTCGAACACGACGACTTTTCCGCTGTTATATAGCAAAGCCATCCGGCCATCAAGCACAGAAATCTCCTTGACTGTTGTTGGGTCGGGAATAATACCCAGCTTGTTAAAAGATCCTATTTTATAGCGATCTTCGAGCAGTAACTCACCTTTCTGAGACAACGCCCCGAAAAACTGATTAGTCTCATTGATTAAAAGGATGTTGTCAAGGCTTCGTCCTCTCACTTTACCATCCAAGCCAAGCCATACTTGACCAGATACTTGCAGAACTTGAGATTGATCATAATCCTCATCGTTAAAAGGCGGGCTTCCGAAACCCCAGTTGACTAATTTACCATCGCGGGTCACTGCTAATCCAGAGCGATCGTTTCCCGAAATAAATGCAATATCGTCTCTAGTATGAATCATTTGATTATTGTACTCCGACCACATGGAGCCGTCATCCAGTAATAACGTCTTTTTGCCGATAATATCCACAATCTGGGGTTTTTCCTCAGCGTCCGCAACGGATATCCAACCAGTCAAACCGAGTATCAACCCGGCAGCAACAATCCATAAAAACATTTTTCTCATATTCCAACCTCTTTCTGTAATAAGGTTCTTTTGCCCTTCTCCTTATTCGACAATTTGATGACAATATCCTCCAAATATTTCCCTTAAATTGTATCTTTCAAGCTCATATCTTTATTCTCATGATTGTAACTAAGTTCCCTCACATATCCCACACCCTTTTGAATATATTGGTTGTATCACGTTTTTTACCGCCAATAAAATTCCGAAAGGGTGTTTGATTATGTCCCATCCTTTATTTATTATCTCGCGTGAGGACTGGTCCTTACACCGTAAGGGTTATCAGGATCAATCCCGCCATCAACAAAAAGTCCGAGACGCGATTAAACAGAATTTACCCGATCTTGTTACCGATGAAAGCATCATTCTTTCCAATGGCAAACAAATAATTAAAGTACCCATTCGCAGCCTAGATGAATACCGTTTTCGGTATAACTTTAATAAATCGAAGCATGTCGGGCAAGGTGATGGAGATAGCCAAGTAGGTGATGTGCTTGGAGTAGACCCCTCATCTAAGGATGCCGGTAAAGGCGAAGGAACCGCAGGCGATCAGCCGGGAGAAGATTATTACGAGGCAGAAATTTCTATGGAAGAATTACAGACCATGCTGTTTGAAGAGCTTGAACTACCTAATTTACTGGAGAAAGAAAAGCAGCAAATGCAGGTTTCTGACGTTATTTTTCAGGATGTTCGTAAAAAAGGAATCGCTTCAAATCTCGATAAAAAACGTACGATTCTTGAAAATCTGCGTCGTAATGCGAACACAGGAAATCCTGGCATCCATCATATTGCGCCCGATGACCTTCGATTCAAGACCTGGGAGGAAATTTATAAACCGCATTCTAATGCGGTGGTGATTGCTATGATGGATACCTCCGGCTCTATGGGCAATTTTGAAAAATATATCGCTCGCAGCTTCTTTTTCTGGATGACCCGCTTCTTGCGCACAAAATATGAGAATGTGGAAATTGTCTTTATCGCGCATCATACGGAGGCTAAGGAGGTAACGGAGGAGGATTTTTTCACGCGAGGTGAAAGTGGCGGTACGATTTGTTCATCTGCTTATATAAAGGCTATTGAGATAATAGATCAACGTTATCCGACCGACCAGTATAATCTATATCCATTTCATTTCTCAGATGGGGATAACCTAAGCTCAGATAATGAGAGGTGTGTTAGGCTGATTGAACAGCTCATGGAGCGCTCGAACATGTTTGGGTATGGGGAAGTTAATCAGTATAATCGCAGCAGCACGCTGATGTCCGCTTATCGACAAATTCACAATAAGAAGTTTCAATATTCCGTGATTCGTGAAAAAGGCGAGGTTTATAAAGCTTTGAAGACTTTTTTTAGTAAGCAGGTCGTTGGGTAATTAATACAAATATTCATGCTTATAAGTCTGCTTGGGTTTTCTACACAAGCAGACTTTGTTATTCCGTTCATTTATCTGAGAAGATACTGTCACATTCTATATCGCGTGAATCTTGTACCTTTATGAGCTCGCTTAAACTGCGTGGATTTTAGGCCAAGCAAGCTCGATGCCTTGGTTTACTAATAATTTTTGAAAAGCATCCAGTTTAACTGGATTTGCCCTTACTTCGTGAGGAATGTATTTATTAAGCATACAAAATGCGGCTAAATACCCAGCTGATTCACCGATGTTCCATTCAATGGGCTGAAGTCGGAAACATCCATTAGTTATATGAGTTGTTCCAATATTTTTACAAGCGGGCAATAGGTTGGTCACTCTTATTGGTATTAGGCTCCCTAACGGAATTTGAAAAGGCCATGATGAAATATCTATATAATTACGGCCTGCCATAGTTGGATGTAGGTCAATGCGGTAGCAGCCGATGCCAATTGTATCCGTAAACACTTCAGCTCCTAGTTCTCCGCGAACGGCTGCACTTACGTGCTGCTCCAAAACAGTAAATTCAGCCACGATACGCCTGGATTCCCGAATGTAAGGAAACTTAGCCAAACCATCTTCTGTTCCTAGAACATCTGGCCGAAGCCTTAATCCAGGATAACCGACTTTTCCATCGGGATGCAATGCTTCGGTTTGTAGCCAATATAGCAAAGATAGACTTAACTGTTTGGCTTGATATAGATTTTTTTGTTTTTCAGCCAATGGTACATCGTATATATTACCAAGCCAATAATCATTTTGCGGCCAGTTAATGAGCGTACTGTCACTGGGAAATGCACCTGGAATAAAGTTAGTTTTATCAATAGCACGGCGGTAATTAAACAAAGGATATTTACTCGTTCCAGGAAATAAGGTAGCTTCCGTGGGTTCGAGCGTAATTGGATTGGGATAATACCAGCTTAATTGCTTGTCAGGCCAAAATGCTGCTTGATAACTGCGCCAAAACTCATAGTACCTAGGCTTTTCAATAATATGGCTCTCACCCTCCAGATAATCGGCCGCTACTACATGTGTAAATGCTTGAATGTCATAAGGATTGGGAGGACCGTCTAAAGCATGTGGTTCCCCAGTTTGCCATTTGGACTCTGCCCCAGTCACATATTCTACATTTGCCAGTGGAAGCACATCTCCGCAATCCGTAGCATCAATGAAATAATCTGCATGAATGGTTTTTAGGTTGCCATTTACTGACCTGACGGTAATATTACATACACGGTCTCCGGATGTTTCTGCCGAGACAACCCAATGATGAGTTAGAATAACCAATTTAGCGCTATGCACATAAGGGGCTAACATGCCTTGCAAAACAGCCCAATAAGCTCGCGGTTCAGCTGATATTCGGCTTGTACCGCCATTACCCGGATTTAAGTAGTAAACAGCGCGTGCAGCGAAAGTCAAAGGAAACCATTTATAGTAATATTCCCGCACCTCATTGCGAAACTGGCGATAGCTCCGGGTACAGCCAAATTGCTCAATCCAAGGGTGCTCATCCGGTGGTACAGCTTGGCTTGTCAGCTGCCCGCCTATCCAGTCCGTTTCTTCTGTCAGAACTACCTGTTTACCCAGCTTGCATGCAGCAAGTGCTGCAGCGCAGCCACCAACGCCTCCGCCAATTATTGCAATATCTACTTGGATTTCACGATGCATGATAGCTACCTCCATATCCAAATTGGAATAACACGGCACTCCGTTATCCAGTTTATTGTCTGAAGAAGACTTCTATACCTGTTTATTGTGGGAATTGGAGTAATAATCCATCTTCCACATAGCAGGTTTTCCCATTTAAATATCGAATATTACAAAAAACTTATAAACGGAGGAAAATCAAATGAATCATGAAATTCAAATCAAGTCATCAGCAGGATTAGCATTATTAAAACAAATTCGCAAAGTATGCGAGAGATTGCCTGAATCTTATGAAAAGATAGATGGATTCGGACATACTATGTTTCAGGTTAATGAAAAATCGTTTGTTCGCATGGGTGAAGGTGAAGAAGATGGAGCCGTTCTCGCTATCAAAGCAACCCCATTTACCCAAGAAAGTCTTTTGCAGCAGCCCTATTACTTCAAAACACCTTATGTTGGCAAACATGGCTGGGTCTCAATCCGTGTAAATGATCCGCTCAATCTAGTGGAGATTGAAGCATTGATTGTCGAAGGCTACCGCTTAGCTGCTCCAAAAAGACTAGCCAAATTGCTAGACTAATCGTCGATCAATCAATTACTTTACCTGCTTTCGGTACTCGTTCGGCGAGAAGCCCTCTAGCTTTTTGAATACTTTGCTGAAATATTTCTCGTCCTTATAGCCAACTAACTCTGCAATTTGCACGATCCTATATTGAGGATTCATCAGCAAAAGCTTAGCTTTAGCCATGCGGATCCTCTCGATATAGTCGGAAAGGTTCTCTTGAAATTGCTGCTTAAATTTGCGTGAAATGTACTCCCGGCTTAGAAAGAAGCGCTCTGCAATACTCTGCAAAGTTAAATCATCCGCGAAATGGGCATCCACATATTTCACAATTTCAAAAATAATATGCTCATCCTGCCTCTTATGCTCCATCCAAAGCTGGGATAGGCGCAGCAAACCTTGCTCGAGCTCTACACCCCATTGCTGTGGCGATAAACATCCTTCTTGATCCAGAGGCACAATAAAATAAGCCGATTCTGATGGGAGCGACAGCACAATTGGTAAATCACCAAACAATTCTTTAAACCAACGTGCTTTAATTACGCTATATTCATGACGCCATAATTCTAATTGCTCCATGTTGATATACTTCATTTGCTCCACTTGATCGATCCATACCTGAACCGCTTCTTTAATCGGTTTTTCTTGTCCACTACGAATCGCAAATCGTAATCTATCTTCATATTCAGATAAATGCACGGTGGATTGACGGGGATTCTCGTTCGGATCAAAGCAGCGAATTCGTGGACGAACCACTCTCATATTTCGCTGGCGCAGCACCAAAATGGCTTCGCTATAAGACTGCTTTAAGCCAGCTGGCAGCAACCGCTCACTACCCACACCAAATTCAAGCCGACTGCCTAACGCTTGCTGAATTCCTGTGTTGATGGTATCCAAGAAAGCTGCCGCATTCTCCGTCTGCTTCCATAAAATAATCACAATATCACCGTGATCGTGGCGAAATGCTACTCCTTGACTATTCTTTCGAACAAATTCATTACATATATTGAGCAAGGAAAAATAGAGCAAATCCTCGCTGCCTGCGAACTTGCTGCGAATTATCGGATTAATCGTGTCCGTTGCCAAAACGGCTATTCGGCATTGCAAAGCTCCTATAGGCAAGCCAAATTCTGTATGCATGGTACTCGAAATGGAGGAATAATAAGTTGAATCATCCAGAAGATGTGTTAGCATTTTATCCCAGTAAACCGGTCTTAGCTGATTGATTTCTATTGCTTTTCGCTGTTCCTGCTCAGAGCCTTCATCCTCTTGCTTACGATTGCTAACTGCTTTTCCAACTGCTTCATTTAACTGCAAAGGGTCAATAGGCTTGAGAATATAATCAATACCGCCATACATCACTGTTTTACGAACAAAATCAAAATCATCATGGCCGCTAATTACTATCGTTTTGGTGCGTGGTGCATGCTGTTGAATCCAAGCTAAAAGCTCCGTACCCTTAATCCCAGGCATGATCATATCGGTAAAAACAATTTGAGGCTGCTCCCGTGCTAATATATCCATAGCGATATTGCCATCCTGCGCTTCCAATATCGTTTCAATCCCATAAGATTTCCAATCTACCAGTAAGCGGATAGCTTCACGTACATGGCGTTCATCATCAACGATCAATACCTTCAACTGATTCGCCCTCTTTCTCTAATGGAATCCACAATACAATACTAAAGCCATTTTGCTTATTATTCACGACTTCCAATCTAGCTGTTTCATTATAATAAAGCTTTAGCCTCGATAGAATATTCGCTAAACCGATTCCAGACTCTCCGTTCTCCCATGCAGCTTTCGTATGGAGCAGCTTTTCTTGTAAAGCCTTTAGCTCATCCTCACTGATACCTTTTCCATTATCACTCACTTCAAGCCACAACCAAGCTTTATCAGCCGATAATTCAACATAAATAGCTATAGTTCCTGTCTCCAGTTGTACATCGAAACCATGCTTGAAATAATTTTCGACCAATGGCTGCAGGATCATTTTTGGGATTTGCAGCTTCAATAAAGCTTCATCCATATGAACTGTATATTCGAGCTGCTCACCAAATCGTTGACGCTGTAAGGCAAAATATGCTTTTACATAATCAAGCTCACGTGCAAGAGTTACGATTGGTTCCCCTGCATTCATGCTGTAGCGCATCATTTTACCTAAAGAAGCAATCAGATTGTATATCTCAGGCTCTTGTTTCTGTAAGGCGAGTGTCCCTATAGATTGTAAGGCATTGTTCATAAAATGAGGGTTGGTCTGCACCTGAAGTACATTCAGTTCATTGGTTTTGCGTGCGAGCTCCAGCTCATACTCCCGAATAATCAGCTCATTAATTGTATTCATTGCTAGCTGAAAGCGGCGAGCCAGGATGCCAAATTCATCCTTGCGTGCCACATCAATTGTCGCCTGCAGATTGCCGCTTTGAATTTGGTTCATCGAACGAATCAGTTTTTTGATCGGTGCAGTCAGCTGAAAAGCTATTATCACCGTAGCTAGGATCGTAAGTATTAGGAATAAAACTACTATCCCACTATTGATCAACGCTACCTCTCGTGCTGTTTGATGCAAGGTCTCATTAGGAATTCGTTTAATGATCGTCCATTTTAAATAAGGCGTTGTCATTTTCTCATAAATAATTTCCCCTGAAAAATGATCTTGGTTGAAAGCAAAATTATCTTTAACAGGAATCGCTTGCAAGACTTTAGTGACCCATGTTGCTTCTAAAGGTTCAACGCCAGCCTTCCCTTCAGAGCTATAAATGACATGCTTATTCTCATCTAAGATGTAAAGCTCCTCTTTTCCTGCTGAATAAAGCTGATCCACAATCGTCCTTATCCCATCCATCCGAACATCAACAGATAGGGTACCAAGCTCCTCTTTAGCTGCCAAATAATACAGCGAGCTATGGAATGAAATAACCTGGTCTGTAGTTGGTTTTGGCAAATTTCCTAAGCCATAGTTATCCGGTCGGTGAGGAGGCTCGATATAAGAGTTGCCTTTGGATAGATTAGGCGGGATATATTTTCCATTGTCTCCCATAAAATTCTTAGATGACCGATCATTGACGATTAAAAAATGAAGATCATTTTTGCGTATATAGAGATGAAGCTGCTCGACATCTTTGGCTGTGTAGCTTAGTAAAGACAAACCACGATAAATCTCTTGATTATCTGTATAGAGCTTGATCCCATGCTCCAGAACGTCGAACAATTCACTATCATTGTAAAGAATGAATGTCGCTTGATGGATCCCATTCAAATAATTAAGTAAATTTGTCTTCCCTTGGAACAAAAGATCCGCGTTGCTTTTTAGAGTTTCTTCCGTAACCTTGCTAGTCGTTAAGCTATAGGTAATAAAAATGGAAGCCAGAATGGGAATTAACGTAGCCGCAAGCAAGAAAATGATCATTTTATTACGGATACTGTTAAAAAGCATCGACTTTCACCTCGTTATAATTTTATTGCAATATTCCCATTGTAACACGAAATCAATATTTTCCACCTCTTTGATCATTAGCGTCAGTGGGAGCAGTTGAATCAAAGCCCTATACTTAGCTTATTAGTTAAAAGGGGGGAAACCACCATGGAAACCACAAGAAAAAAATTTATTCATCAATTAGTCTTCATTGGTCCAGCTGTATTCTTTTTTGCGTTAATTCTAGTTATCCCGTTTCTCATGAGCATTTATTATTCATTCACGGCATGGAACGGAGTCAGTACGAAGGTCAGTTGGATTGGAATCGCTAATTACAAGCGTATTTTTTTTCATGATCCAGATTATTATAAATCCTTCTGGTTCACCTTCCGATACGCAATATTTGGTGTTATCTTAACCAATCTCGTCGGATTTCTCCTAGCTTTGATGCTTACTCAGACATTAAAGCTGAGAAATGTACTGCGAACCATCTTCTTCATGCCGAATGTCATTGGCGGATTGCTGCTTGGCTTTATCTGGAGCTTTATTTTTGTTAAAGGGTTTGCTAGCATAGGTGAGCTTACTGGGTTAGCCTTCTTCAATCTTCCATGGCTCGGCGATGCTCCTACTGCATTCTGGGGTATTGTTATCGTTACTGTTTGGAAAGGGGCTGGTTATGTCATGGTAATCTACATTGCTGGCTTAACGAACGTGCCTAAGGATTTAATCGAGGCTGCTAGAATTGATGGAGCAACCAAGCTGCAAATGCTCTGGAAAATTACACTGCCACTTATTATGCCGGCAATTACTGTTTGTCTGTTTCTTACTATATCATGGGGCTTTAAAGTGTTTGATCTCGTCGTTTCGTTGACCAAAGGCGGTCCATTCAACTCCACTGAATCCGTTTCCTTGAACATTTACCAAGAGGCTTTCCGTAATAACGCATTGGGTCTAGGAAGTGCAAAGGCTGTTATCTTCTTCCTGATTGTGGCACTTATTACGGTCATTCAAGTAACGATTACGAAAAAACGGGAGGTGGAGTCGTAATGGAAACCTCAAAAAGATATACGTTCCGCTTGTTCTCCCTAGAAGTAATTGGAGTAATATTAGCTTTACTCTTTCTAGTGCCCTTCTATTTTGTCTTAACCAATTCATTTAAGCCGTTCGCCGAGCTGCTTGCTAATACAACAAGTCTTCCAAAAGCAGCAAGCTTTCATAACTATACAGAGGTTTGGAAAATCATGCATTTTCCCACGGTGTTCATGCACTCCTTGATTATTACGGTTGCGAGCAACGTTGGTTTGATTGTTATCAGCTCGATGGCTGCCTATCGCATGGTACGTGTTAACAGTCGTTTGAATCAGATCTTATTCTTGCTCTTCGTCTCTGCCATGATTATTCCATTCGAATCGATCATGATTCCTTTAGTTAAGCTTGCCGGTCAAATTGGCTATTTGAATCACATTTGGGGAGCTGTCCTCTGTTACTTTGGCTTTGGTGTATCGCTGAATATATTTCTCTATCACGGCTTTATTAAATCGATCCCACTTGAAGTCGAGGAAGCTGCTATTGTTGATGGCTGCTCTACCTATGGAGTTTTCTGGCGAATTGTTTTTCCTTTGCTTAAGCCAATGACCGTTACGGTTATCTTGCTGAACAGTCTCTGGATTTGGAATGATTTCCTGCTGCCTTTACTAATTATTGGCGGGCCTGAGACGCGAACCATTCCACTTGCTACCTATTCCTTCTTCGGTCAGTATATGAAACAATGGGATCTTGCTCTAGCAGCACTCACGCTTGGTGTACTGCCGATTATTATTTTCTTCCTTGCCATGCAGAAGCATATTATTGAGGGAATTACTGCCGGATCCATCAAGGGGTAAATTATTAACCTAAGAAATTCAATGACAACATGTTACCCCTAATCGTTCAATTTTCTCAGTGTTCGAATAGCTATTATTTCCTTAAGATATGAAATATAACAGATTAAACATTATAAGGGAGGCAATACCAATGAAAAAAATATCCAAGCTCACACTATCGGCCGTACTTATCACAACTCTAATCCTTACAGGCTGTGCAAAGAAAGAAAAAGAAGCAACTATGGCAGAGAAAACACCAGCAGCAGGAGCTGCAGCAACTGCAGCACCTAAGAGTGATGTTACGATTAAAATGTTCCAATTTAAGGTTGAAATTGCAGAACAACTACAGCTGATGGTCAATGAATATGAAAAAGAAACAGGAGTAAAAATTCAAATTGAAACAGTTGGTGGAGGCGCCGATTACGGGGCAGCACTAAAAGCGAAGTTCAACTCAGGTGACAAGCCGGATATTTTCAACAATGGCGGGTTCTCTGATTTAGCTCTTTGGCAAGAGAATCTAGAAGACTTGTCCGATCAGCCTTGGGTGAAGGATCTTGTCAAAGGTACAGATGAGCCCATGACCTCTGGCGGCAAGCTATACGGTATGCCGATCGGTGTTGAAGGCTATGGTTATATCTACAATAAAGATTTGTTTGCAAAAGCAGGCATTACTGAATTGCCAAAAACGATCACTCAGCTTGATGCTGCTGCACAGAAATTGCAAGCTGCTGGAATTACACCTTTTGAGAATGGATATGCAGAATGGTGGGTTCTTGGAAATCACTTCGTAAATCTTCCATTTGCACTACAAGCAGATCCTAACAAGTTCATTGAAGGCTTAAATGCTGGCACTGAAAAAATCACAGGCAACGCTATTTTTGAAAACTGGGTAAAATTATTCGACTTAACTGTAAAATACGGCAACAAAAACCCGCTTCAAACCGACTACAATACAGAAGTAACTGACTTCGCAAATGGTAAAGCAGGCATGATGCAACAAGGGAACTGGACACAAGTTCAAATCACTAAAACCAATCCAAATGTTAAAATCGGCTTCCTGCCAATGCCAATCAGCGATGATCCATCCAACGATAAGCTGCCTGTAGGCGTACCGAATAACTGGGTTATCAACAAGAATTCAGAAGTAAAAACAGAAGCTAAAGCATTCCTTAATTGGATGGTTACCTCTGATATCGGTAAAAGCTATATCACTAAACAATTTAAATTCATTCCCGCATTAACAACAATTAAAGCTAGTGAAGAAGATCTTGGAGCTTTAGCTAGCGACATTATTAAATACAGTGCTGAAGGCAAAGTGCTTACTTGGAACTGGTTCAAATTCCCAGGCGGCGAAGCATCCAGCAAGAAGTTCGGAGATGCCATGCAAGCCTATGTAGGTAAACAGCAATCCAAGGATCAAATGCTTGAAACCTTCCAATCCACTTGGGACAGCTTGAAAAAGTAGCTAAATAGCTAAATGGTTTCCCTTTTATCAAGTGTTTTATTAGCTTGATAGGAGGGATTTTTATTGTAGGCAGCTTTTCGCCAGATAACCCAAGCACTAACTCCATACAGGATTGCACTTAAATAAAACAACACATCAATCGTCAACCAATCAATTAAATAACCACCTAGGATAACGGCAAAACCTGACGCAACCGAAGTCCAAAAATGATACGCCCCAATACCTTTACCTCGTACTCCCTGCTCTGTATGATCAGCTAGCATCAGACGTTCACTCATCTTCTGCATAGCGTTACAGCAGCCCATAATAAATTGCAGAACTAACACGAATCCATAAGAAGCTGCCCAAGGAAAGGCTATCATTGCCGCCATCATACCTACTGAGCTGAATGCAAGAATATGTAGACCATACCGATCCAAGCGCGGGGCAATCCACTGTGATATTGCTGCTGAACTGATAGTAAACACAGCAAAAGCCAGTCCATACTTCGAATAGCTATTCCCCATGTTTTTTAGAAACAACAAATAATAAGGATATACCATTCCTGCTGCTAACGTAAAAATACTTTGAGAACGAATCAGCCACTTCAAATTCATTGTTTCAATCTCCTTTATAGGCTTCATAAAAATAATTCATAAACATATGATTCGGATCATAAAAATCTTTCTTGGCAAAAAACTCAGAATAGTTAGGATAGACCTTTTGGAATTGTGCCAAGGTTGGATAAGCCGCATAAGGTAGATAATAGGTTCCACGGTGTTTAATAACCTTGTCTATTATTAACTGAATCCCTTTTTTCATCTTCAGCTGTCCTTCTGTAGTTAGGGATGTGTTAAATAAACAAACCAAGGCAAACATATCCGCTTGCGCATAGCTAAGCTCGGCTTCCTTATCTTTATTCACATAACGAACGGTGATATTGAGAAGGTTCAACTCTTCTGCTCGAAGAACAGACTTCATATCATCAACAAAACCTGCGAAATCCTCAACCGGAATAAAGTATTCCTGCAAAAGATCATTTTTCCCTGGCTGATCATAATCCATAAATCCAGATTCGGATCGCATCGCATTATTACGACTAATAACAGCATCATTTTGTTTAACAAAATAGACCTCTTGCAAATCCCAAAAAGCATTCTTGCCCCAGTCAAAGGAGCGATTTAAATTAAAAAGCAATTTAGCGGGAATTACACCCTTCTCTTGCGTTCTTAATTTATTGATTTCTTTTAACGGAATGGATTCGTCAACGGTATAATTCGTTGCATACATCTCTGTCAAGAAGCTTTCAGGAGCAACAGAAATACGTGCCAAGTGCAGATGAATCGTTGAATTAGTTCGCACTTTATCAAGGTAATAGCGAGAATAGTCAGTAACTTTCATAGATTCTGTAGTTGTTCTATAAACCTCATCCACGGTTAGAGAAAGCGTTACATCCAATATGACTCCAAATAATCCATACCCACCCAGTGCAAGTGGAAATAACTCACTATTTTCAGTCCGACTAACTTGTTTAACTTGACCATCTGCTAATAACAATCGAAAAGACTCGACACTTTTTATGAGAGATCCATTTCGAATGTCCCGCCCATGAGCGTTAATACTTACAGAGCCACCTACAGTGAAAACATTCTGTGATTGCATCGTTTTAATTGAAAGCCCAAATGGATTGATATAATCCTGAATATCCTTCCATGTCGCACCTGCTTGTACGGTAATTGTTTTACTTTTAGAATCAAATGCTAATATTTTATTATAAGGTGTCATATCAATCACAACGCCGTCCTTATAATAGGTGTGTCCTCCTTGACTATGACGTTGTCCCGCAATCGAAACAGTTAAATGCTTTTCTCTAGCTTCCTTAAGTAATCGAACTAATTGTGCTTCTTCTTTCCCCTTAACCACTCTTTCTACTTTTACAGGAAACAATCTACTAAAATCTGCAATTAAATAAGGATCTTGATCTGCGGAATTCGTTCTTATGTATGTAAATAAACAAAATACAATTAGTAGGAGTAATACCAACGTTTTTTTCATAGTCACATCCCTTAGCCGTTATGAATTCGTTAACAAATTCAAAAAAAGGCTCCGGATATCATCCAGAACCTTCTTTCTATTAACCTTACTATTAAACGATCAAGCTGCTGATTGAGAAACCCATTCCTACATAAACAAAAGCAAGTAATGCACCAATCGCAACATTTCCTTGGAGCAATTGCTCGGAAACCTTTAGTTTAGGGAAAACCAATTCAAAAATCCAATAGGTTAAGATTAACATAACATACCCTACAGCAAACCAAAGTGCCACGTGCCAAATCGAAGAATTGGAATAAGCGGAAGTACCTAGAATAATAGCAGTTGCTAAAAATTTCCCGCCAAAAGCAAGGGCTACAGCTGAATTGCCTTTTTTCAATTGCTCCATATCGTTAAACGGAGTCATTGCACTAAAAATATACATACCCAACAATTGCAAAACAACGATTACTATAAAACTTACTCCTACATCTACAACAATCATTCTTTCCACCCCCTGAATTTGGCCATCGTCTCATCATAATTCTCATAATCGTGAACTGTTTCTAACGTTACTTTGACAGTCTTTTTATCCTTAAACTTGATGTAACGTTCCTCACTAATCGGCTGCTTCATCTCATTACCCGATGGTAGTGTAATCACAGCAAATTCACGAAATTTACCACTGGACTCCGTTTTATAAACCCCAACAAGATCCACACTGGTATCGACCAATACCTTCAAGTTCTCTAAATCGGCATCCGCAGCTGCTTTGGTCTTGTAAGATTTAATAGGCGTCCATGTTGATAATACCACATCTGCACGTCCTGCGCTGTCTGTTTTCATTTCGGCATTCATATAACTCATCGTCCAAACCTTATCGCCTGTAGCATAGTTCTCATCATTTGCTAGCAATTGATTATCAGGCAACAAAGTCATATCTACACCTATTAAATCACCAACAGTCTTTTCCTCAACTCGATAATCCCAAGGAACAAAATTCCCAGGGGTACTTGCGGAATTTGTTTTGGTGTTGTTTTTTGTACTAAGCGCCTTGGAGGATTCTGCACAGCCTCCGATTAGCCCGATCACAACCATAATCCCAATAGCAATCAAGAAAAACTTTAATGCTCGATTAATTCTCAATCCCACTCACCCCTATCGCTATGAATTGACTACTATTACCCGTTATTAATCCACCTGCACGTCCAAGCAAGCCGCATGGAACTCCATTAATAACAAAGACACCTGTCAAAAGATGATTATCTCCATTATGAAAGGACATGAGTGGAAGCTCCGCGCGTGCTTGATAAACAATCCCGAATAATTCACTTGTGTCATAGCCATCTTGATCCTCTAAATCCAGTACACCATGATCATCATACATCCGTACCGAGCCACCTTCACGTCCAAACATAGATTTGGAAATGTAGCTGCCATCGAATACAGGTGAATTGTATGTTGGTAACATGTATTTATCGATTGCTGCGTGTTGTTCTGCCGTGAATAATTCAGATTCCAGTTCATGCAGTCCCCAAATGATAGATTGCAAACCCTTGGATTGCAGTAAGATGGCATGTATTGGATTAAACAGCTCCACATAGCCATTCTCAATCGAATAGGCTAACGCCTCACCGCCTTCGTCAACTGACATCCATTCCTTCGGATACAGTGCGAATAAGCTGGAAATGGGTTGATCTTGACCGTTTTTAAGAATGCCATCATCTACCCAGAGCTCCAAACAATCCATGCAAGGTATTGCTAGCTCACTATGGCGAACTAACATATCTATCGTTCCAGTATCCTCGATATGACTGCCGTATGCGACGCAAGCTGCATATGCAGGCCGTTCAACCGTCCAAGCTGCCTTCACTAGGGAAGCCATCTCGGTATTCGGTGTAAACAAACCATATTGCTCACAAAGCCAAGGTGTGGCTACAGATGCTTCGACATAACCTGTCGGCGTGTCAGCATTTAATTCCAACAGCTTAATTTGCCCTTCTAGCGAAATGGAAAAATCAAATCTTGCGTAGCGGCTAATATAGGGACTAGAATTTACTTCAAGCTGATCTAGCGCCTCCCACAAAACCTCTGGAATAGATAACTCTTCATATAAATCGTGTTTGCCCATTACAAAGCGAGCCGCTATATCAAAAACTAACCATAATTTCTCTGAAGCAGCAATCAACTCTTTATATGCAGCAGATTCCATTGAAATAATTTGATCTAACCAATAAGGCTCGTCATCGAGATCAGCCCACGTAAATCCTAAATCATTTAATGCTTTGACGCGGACAGCACGATCTAAATGTGGTTGACCTCTAACTTGAAATACCATATGTTAGCTACCGAATGATGAGCTGCTAGATTTAGAAGATGAACTAAACCCACTTGATTTCCCACCAATTCCGCCTTTTGTTGAAGTAGTAGCTTTAGTGCTTGAAGTTGTTTTGGTATTATTTTTCGTTGAAAAAACGCCGCTGCTCTTAGATGTTTTCGGTGTCACTTTTGATCCTGCTGTTGGTTTATTCGTAAACGTATCCGAAGTATAAGATTTGGGCTTATAAGTGCTATTCGTTCCTGAATTATAGATAGGTCTGTTATTATTCCATTGATTAGCAGAAAAGGAGTTGCCCGCATTAAAAAGCATATGAAATAAAAGCAAATCAGTCCAGCCTATACCTCCACCGCCATACCCGCCACCGTTATTAATAATCGTTGTGTTACCCGTACTGCCTGTTGTTCCCGTTCCAGTTTCTTCTGAACCCGCTTGAGCCTGTTCCACAGGCTTACCTTTATCATCAAAAGGTACTGGAATATTCCAATCTACATTTGGATCATAATATTTCTTCACTGCTTCGGATGAATACTCCACAAGTGTAGGTGATCCCGCCGAAGCAGGCGAAGGCGATGGTGATTCGGCGCCATAGGCGCTAGACAAAAGCAACATATTGGCGACAAGTGCAATTCCTAACGAAGTGGACAATATACGTAAAGGCTTGCCTTTATAGGTCCATTTCTCTACCGCCAGAGATTGATCTGGAATCACCTTTGCTTTATCTTCTTTCATTTTGCATGACTCCTTTCATAGCTAATCTATTATTTATTGGATGGAAGTAACCATTATTTCCATTTTTCCCGTACTTACATTTAAACGGCCTTCAACCATTTCATATTCCTTATCCGCAACCAACAGATAGTTAGAGTGTTCTAACATAGCTATCATCCAAGTATTCCAATCACGCTCATCAATCTGTACCAAATCGCCATTTTCCATTTTTTCAATTATTATTACATTTCCATTCATATATAGTATCCTCCTCCGAATATAATTCATATTAGTATAACGTTTAAATCTCAACATCGTTTCAATATTCTTACCTTATCATTTGCAGCACAATGTTTCAATCATTTGGAAGGAGTTTATATACAATAATCGACAACAATTAAAATTAATGAAACAGGGAGTGTATTAAATGGGTTTAGTAATTAGTATCGTAATGGCGATTATTATTGGTTATATTGCTGACATCTTTGTTAAAAACAGTATGCCAGGAGGTATCATTGGCTCCATGGTTGCCGGATTCGTAGGAGCTTGGTTAGGCAGTTTTATATTTGGCACTTTTGGCCCAGTGATTGCAGGATTTGCTATTATCCCAGCTATCATCGGTGCGATTATCGTGATTTTCTTATTTGGACTCATTAGTCGCGGCAGAAGATAACAAAAGCCCATCTCTACATTAAATTGTAGGGATGGGTTCTTTTATGGAAAAAAGGGTATTCTAATTAACAACAAAATGAGGGTAGGTATATAGATGAAACGTTCAATGATTATTTGGATTGCACTTGGTGCTGTTCTACTTATAATTATTTTCTCTGCAATAGGCTCTTATAACGGGCTTGTAACTTCTGAAACTGCAGTTGAAAATAAATTCTCACAAATTGATGTAGATTTAGAAAGACGTGCTAATTTAATTCCTAATTTAGTAAGTACGGTGAAGGGCTATGCTGCACATGAAAAAGAAGTATTAGATAATATTGCTAAAGCACGTACCAGCTTGATCGGAGCTCAAACTCCAGATGAGAAAGCACAAGCAGATACTCAATTAACTGGTGCCTTATCCAGATTGCTTGTCATCGTTGAAAATTATCCCAACCTAAAAGCAGATGTTCAATTCAAACAATTGATGGATCAATTAGAAGGAACTGAAAACCGGATTGCCGTTTCACGTAAAGATTATAACGATGCCGTTTCCACCTACAATATTAAAATTCGCTCCTTCCCTGCTTCTATCTCAGCTTCTTTGTTTGGCTTTGAGAAAAAGCCATTTTTCAACAATGCACCTGGAACGGATCAAGTGCCAGAAGTGAAGTTTTGATATGTGGAATTTAAGCTGGAAACCACTTGCATCATTGCTACTGCTGCTTGTAATCCTTTCTCCAAGTTCAGTTACACAAAAAGCAGCCGCTCAAATAGATAATCACTTCGGTGTTTATGTCCAAGATGAAGCCGATCTGCTGACTCAGCAAGATCAGTTACTTCTTTATCAAAAAGCTGTATGGCTGCAGAAAAATGCTAAAGGAGCGCAAATTGGTATTCTAACCGTGCCTACTTTAGGCAATCAAACACTCGAAACACTTGCTGTAGCACGCTTTCGTGAAATGGGATTAGGCAGCAAAGCAGGAAACAACGGAGTGCTGCTGTTATATACCGCTCAGGAAGATCATGTGCGGATCGAAGTGGGATACGGCTTGGAGGGGCGAATTACGGATGGCAAGGCAGGGGCAATTCTCGATCAGTACTTCATTCCACATTTAAAAGCTGGCGAGGTAGCAGCAGCATTTGCTGAAACTCAATTGGCATTAATCCGTGAAGTAGCAGCAGAATATAATGTAGACATTTCCCAGATTTCAGACGGAACACTACCTTCTCTCGATGCTCCGGAATCATCTGGTTTTTTTGACAGTATCCCTGGTTACCTCAAGCTTATCATTGGAATTGCTTTGGTTATTCTGATTATACTTGATTTTAAATTCACTGGCGGCATGGTTACCTTTACTTTACTCTCCATGTTTCGAGGCGGAAGATCCTCCGGTGGCGGCAATAGCGGAGGTGGTTGGGGAGGTCGCGGTGGTGGCGGCTCTTCTGGTGGAGGCGGCGCAAGCAGATAATGTTTATAAATTCTGTACATTGTACAATCGAGCATAGGCACCTGATTGCTGAATTAGCTGATCATGAGTTCCCTTCTCTTTAATTTCGCCATTTTCAATAAGAACAATTTGGTCTGCATGAGTAATTGTAGACAAGCGATGTGCGACTACTAATGTCGTTCTGTCCTTAGCCAGCTTCTCCAACGATTCTTGGATAAGGTGCTCCGATTCTAAATCAAGTGCTGATGTTGCTTCATCCAATACGAGAATGCGTGGGTTTTTGAGGAATACTCGAGCTATCGCAATCCTCTGCTTTTGTCCACCTGACAGCTTGACTCCTCTTTCACCAATTTCAGTATCATAGCCATTTACTAGATTCATTATAAAATCATGAGCATTTGCTGCTTTTGCTGCATCCATTATGACTTCATTTGTCGCTTTAGGATTGCCGAATAGAATATTTTCCCGTACACTTCCACTGAACAGAATATTATCCTGCAAAACCATCCCAATTTGGCTGCGCAGGCTTTTTGTTGTGATATTCATGATGTCCATTTGGTCAATTCGGATTCTGCCTTCTTGTATATCATAGAAACGTGGAAGCAGGCTGATTAACGAGGATTTCCCTCCCCCACTCATTCCAACAAATGCTATGGTTTGACCTGGCTCAATTGTTAAATCAATATTCTTCAACACCCAGTCCGTGGAAGAATCATAGCGAAAGGAGATATTCTCAAATTGAATACGACCTTTAATGGTTTGAATCGGTTTGGCTTGAGGGGAATCTACTACATCATAAGGCTCGTCCAAGAGCTCCATAACTCGATCTAAAGAAGCACTGGCCTGTGTTAATTCCGTTGAAGAATTGACCAAGCGACGCAGCGGATTATATAAACGATCCAAATAAGCGAAAAAAGCAACAAACTCGCCTAATGTTAAATTCCCCTGTATCACTACATAGGCTCCATATGTAAGAACCAGCAAAGGTGCAATATCAGTTAAAGTATTAATGATAGCATTAGTAACAGCATTCCATTTGGTTAAAGCTATCGCTCGCTCGAGAAAATTTCGGTTTTTATCAGCGAATCTTTCTTGTTGATGCTCCTCCAGAGTAAAGCTTTTAATGACTGGAATTCCATTCACTCGTTCATGGAGGTAGCCTTGAATTTCAGCTAGTGCTTGCGATCTCGATTTAGTTAAATCCCGCATTCGTTTATAGAGCTTCTTCACAGCAAGAGCATAAAAAGGAAATATGGCAATGGATACAATCGTAAGCCAAAAATCCATATGAAACATCAGTGCAATCGCAATGGTTAAGGAAAACAAATCCAACCAAACATTCATCATACCTGTTTCAACGATATTCTTGGTTTGTTCTGCGTCATTCATCATCCTTGAGATAATCTCACCGGTTTTATTATTCTGGTAGAATCGCAGGCTGAGCTTCTGAATGTGATCATAGAGGTGATTACGCAAGTCAAATAGAATCCGGCTAGTCGTTAATTGGGCAAAATATTGGCGTAAATATTCGATCGGTGCCCTCAGAATCACGAACAATACAAAAGCTGCTCCCATTACATAGAGTAACTTTTCCGTTTTTTCTGCCGGGGATAGAGTGCCATTTATTAGGTCGTCTACGATATATTTCATGATCAACGGAAAGGTTAAGGGGATTGTAAATTTAATCATGCCAATAATGATTGTGAGGATAACAAGGCCTTTATACGGTCTGACGAACACTAGATATTTTTTAAAGCTAGACATAGCTGCCACCTCTGTTTTCCTGTTTCAATCCTAATTAATTCGGGACTGAATGAATTATACTACATGGTTATTAATTTAACCTAGCTTAATGAGCTCTTAATAAAGAATACATAAATTTCGGTTCAATAGAGGAAAATAGAGCTACAACTATAAAATGAGGTGTTTAAATGTTTAAATTAATCGTTCTGATTTGCTGCTTCTTGCCAACACTTCTACTTTCAACGCATGTTTATGCACATAAGGATGAAGCACTAAAGGTTGCTTTTATACGTGGTGGTGAGCTCTGGGTGAAGCAAGCTGATAAAGAGTTACAGCTCACGCATGAGAATCCTGTGTTTGATCCAAAATGGTCCTATAACGGAGCATTTATTGCCTATTCAAGTGGTAAAGATGCCGACTCCATCTCAGTTTACTCATTTAAAACAAATAAAAGCTATTCAGTCGCAAAAGGCGGCTCTCACTATGAATGGGCTCCCACTAGTAATATTTTAGCTTTCCAAATTCAAAGCTTATTGAATACCACAAATGTTCACGATGAGCCAACCAGCCATTTTGAGAATGTATCATTCGGGGTTGGCAATTACTCCTGGCTCCCAGATGGGAAAGGCTTTCTGGTTTCATCATCCGCTAGCTTACTTCCAACAGGCTGGACGCAAATTGGTTTGTTTCTAGTTCCACTCGATGCTCATGCGGACCCTGCTAAAGCAAAGCCATTATATACGCTGCCCCCCGAATCCAAGGATTTTTTTGCAGTTTCAACAAGCTCTTTTAAATGGTCTGCAGATGGTAAATGGATCGCTTTTGTTGCAGAGCCCACCGCCTCGTTAGCAAGCGACCAGAGTACATTATGTTTACTGTCTGCGGATGCCAAAACATTCAAAACAGTAGCAAAAATGCTACATTATGAGGATTGGTTTCAATGGGCACCAACTCGCAGCTCAATTGCATATATTCAAGGTGAGGATAGACAAATCGACCGCAATAAGCGGCTTAAGGTGATTGATCTCCCTTCCTTTAAGGAAAGTTCATTAGGGGCTAAGGGCTATGTAGATCAAGGCTTTACATGGATCAATGATCAGGCAATTACTTTATCGCGTGCCAAAGAAAATCTAGGAGCATATAATGCAGTGCCTAAAAATTTACCTGCTCTATTTAAAGTTCAGCTTGCTAATAACCAACAGAAACAGCTTACTTACCCACCTAAAAATTCGGGGGATTTCAGCCCCTTTTCGCTGATTAATAGTCAAAAGCTTACTTGGTTTCACTCGGATGAAAAACTTAGCAATTTATGGACAGCAAACCTCGATGTATCAAAAGCAAGAGAGCTGATTCATAACGTTGACCTGGGAATGAGCTACTACGGGAAAATATTTGCGAACTCTGTGATTGATTGGTATGAGCCGGACGATAAGAAAACGATAGCTGTATTAACAGGTGAGCCCTCTTATGCCAAGTGGGGAAAGCTTGCAATGAGCCAGGTTAAGAACAAATATCAGGCTGACATTGTGGATTATAAGCATTTAGGCCGCAAAGAAATCTCGCCAAAAATCGCTGAGGAGGATTTTAAATTCTGGTTACGAAGCGGATCCCGTGAGTTTGGTGTATTCGTACAAATTCGGTTTGAGTCCTCAACTGAAAAAGTACAATCTATTTCTATTCAAGAAGGTTAGGTATTACATTTAGTTCATAAGCTAGCACATAAAATCAAATTTTCTGAATATAGTGTAGATACGAACCCTTTACTAGGAGAGAGGTGACCTATTTGCACGCTGATGAAATGAAATTATTGGAGTACTCGATTAAAGAAATCATGGAAATAGCCAATGGCTTTGGGTTGGATTATTACCCGATGCGATATGAGATATGTCCAGCCGAGATTATCTATACCTTTGGCGCCTATGGAATGCCAAGTCGATTCAGTCACTGGAGCTTTGGAAAAAGCTTCCATAGGATGAAGACCCAATATGATTTGGGCTTAAGCAAAATCTATGAGCTTGTGATTAATTCCAATCCTTGTTATGCCTTTCTTTTAGATGGCAATTCGCTCATTCAGAACAAACTAATTGTTGCCCACGTGCTGGCTCATTGCGATTTTTTCAAAAACAATGCGCGTTTTTCCCACACAAATCGAAACATGGTTGAAAGCATGTCTGCAGCATCCCAACGAATCAGCCAGTATGAAATGAAATATGGTACCGAAGCTGTAGAAACTTTTCTGGATGCTGTGCTTGCCATTCAGGAGCATGTCGATCCAAGCTTTTATAAGAAGAAGCGCAGTGAAAACGACGATAACGAAAAAGCGGATGAAGACAATAGCTTTCAGTCTGAATATAACGATCTTTGGAGCTTGGAGCGATCAGATATCGTTGATGAAAATTCAAATAAACGCTTTCCAGTTCAGCCTGAAAAAGATATCCTTAGCTTTATTGAAACCCACTCTCTTCATCTAGAAGGCTGGCAGCGGGATATTCTCACCATGCTGCGCGACGAAATGTTATACTTCTGGCCACAAATGGAAACTAAAATCATGAACGAAGGCTGGGCTTCGTACTGGCATATCCGCATTCTTCGCGAATTGGACCTAACCTCCGAAGAAACATTAGAATTCGCTAAGCTCAATTCGGCTGTTGTGCAGCCATCTCAAACCAGCTTGAACCCTTATTATTTAGGCTTGAAGATTTTTGAGGATATCGAGCGTAGATGGGATAAGCCAACAGATGAAGATAAACGGCGATTTGGTTATAAAGCTGGCTTGGGGCGTGAGAAAATGTTTGAGGTCCGCGAGTTCGATTCCGATACCTCCTTCATACGCAGCTATCTCACTAAGGAATTAGTCGAAGACTTGGATTTATACATTTTCGAGAAAAAGGGCGCAGAGTGGAAAATTACCGATAAAACCTGGGAAACCACTCGTGATCAGCTCGTTTATTCTCGAGTCAATGGCGGCTTCCCCTACCTCTATGTTGAGGATGGAAGTTATTTAGACAACGGTGAGTTGTATCTGAGGCATGCTTTTGAAGGCAATGAATTAGATTTAAAATACATTGAAAGAACCTTACCTTATGTGGTGCAGCTTTGGGGTAAACCTGTGCATTTGCAGACAACTATCGAGGATAAAGCTGTATTGTTTAGTCATGATGGTAAGAAAGCTAATCGGCGGTTTTTGTGACAAGAAAAATTTGAGGCTCAAGCAATCAAGCTTGAACCTCTTTTTGCTGCTCTTTATTCAATATCGACTTATGATTTCGTAAATATTTAGAATTTACATTGTTGAGTTAAATTTTTAGAGTGTCTATGACTTTATGATATAATTAAATTAATAGTAATTCTGAAGAGGTGATAATCATGCAATGGGAAGAAGTCCGCAAAATTTATCCAGATCAATATGTACAAATGCAAATTTTATCGTTCCACACAGAAGACAATATTAAGTTTGTTGACGATGTTGCACTCATACGTGCAATTCAAGACCCAAAAGAAGCAACCCAAGAGCTTTTACAATCCAAAAATGGGTTGATTGTCTCACATACTGCGAATGAGGATTTGAAAATCCATTTAAGATCCCTTCGTGGACTGCGAGGAGTCATTCAGCATGAAAATTGATTATATTAACGGTTTATTACAAACATCTATTACGATAACATATAAAGGTAAATCAATCGTAATAGATAAGCTAGTAATTGATACTGGGGCTTCACATAGTCTACTGTCAGCAGATATTGTTTCTCTAATCGATGTATTTTTTGAAAATTCAGATGAAATTGTTAATTCGTACGGTATCGGTGGAGAAGAAAGCAGTTACAGAAAAATGTTTCAAAGAGTTCAACTTGGAGATTTTGAGATCCTAAATTTTAAATTAGATATCGGCGCTCTTCATGAACATTTAGACATTCATGGACTTATTGGATTAGATCTATTAATAGCAGCAAATATGATAATTGATCTTAATAAATTAGCCATTTACCCAGCAATAATCAATTAATAATCAATTAAATGACTCGATACATACCAAACTTCCCCTAATGCACGATCCTCCTAATACATCAGCTAGTTTCCCTTATAATTCGAATCCAAAAACTCTTTCCTCCTATCCTCGAGGCTTTTTTCCATGTGCAGAATAAAAAAGCACTGATGTTGGGAAAATAATCAAAACGCTGAAAAAATTGGAGGATACACCATGACCCCCAGTCAGGATAAATCTTTTTCTCCTGAATTAGTAATGAATTTAGACAAGATCAAATCTGAGCTGGGAAATAGCCAGGATGTCATCATTCGAGAATTTCAGCTAGGTGGTAAACTAGATGCTGCTATTATTTTCACAGATGGATTGTCTGATCAAAACATTATCTCCAATTCTTTAATGAGAAGCTTATTGAATCTTCAGGATGAAGCTTTAATCCAAACCGCCATGGATAACGGCTCCAATCAAATTATCCAAATGGTTACAGAACAATTATTAACCTTTGGTGAGATCAAGGAAGTCTCGGATTGGGATCAACTATTTATCTATCTTTTATCTGGTTGTTCCATTCTGTTATTTAACAATTGTGATCGTGCAATTTCCGCCGCAACCAAAGGAGGGGAAACTCGCGGGGTCACTGAAACCAGCACACAATCAGTTGTTCGTGGCCCCAAAGAGGCATTCTCAGAATCTATCCGTACCAACACTGCCTTAATCCGCAGGAAAATAAAAAGCCCAAAGCTCTGGCTTGAACAAAGAGTGATCGGTGATGTTACCCAAACCGAGGTCGACATTATGTTTATTAAAGGGATTGCCAATGAGAAAATCGTTCAAGAAGTCAGAGATCGGTTGGATCGGATTAAAATTGATGGCATTCTCGAGTCTGGATATATTGAGGACTTGATTCAGGATGAAGTATGGACTCCATTTCCGACTGTTTTCAATAGCGAAAGACCTGATACTATAGCTGCAGGATTGCTTGAAGGCAGAATAGCCATACTTACGGATGGAACCCCTTTTGTACTGCTTGTCCCTGTAGAATTTGTCAGCTTCCTGCAATCCGCAGAGGACTATTATCAACGTTATGATATCGGGACTTTTCTACGGCTCCTGCGCTTTGGGTCTTTTTTCATTGCTTTACTCTTGCCTTCACTTTATGTTGCCATCGCTACATTCCACCAAGAAATCATTCCAACCTCCTTACTACTGCATTTAGCCGCTCAACGCGAAGGTGTTCCTTTTCCCCCAATCGTCGAAGCTTTTTTAATGGAAATTGTCTTCGAGGTTCTTCGTGAAGCAGGAATACGGATGCCAAGTGCTGTGGGGAAAACCATTTCCATTGTAGGTGCCTTAGTTATCGGTCAATCCGCAGTGGAAGCAGGGATTGTTTCTCCCGCCATGGTCATCATTGTTTCTTTTACTGCTATTACGAACTTTGTTATCCCTGCTTTTAGTCTTGCAATTGCCGTACGTTTGTTGCGTTTTGGTTTCTTGATTCTTGCTGGAACTTTAGGCATGTATGGGATTGCAGTTGCCTTAATATGTCTAGTCCTGCATTTATGCAGCTTAAGATCGTTTGGCATACCTTATTTAAAGCCCTTCGCACCATTTATGGCCAATGAACAAAAGGATGCCATATTGCGCTCACCTATCTGGGCTATGAATAAACGCCCGCAATTTGTTAGTCAAGATTCGACCCGATTAGGTAAGAAGCAGAAGCCAAAAAAACCACCCGGTGATAAGCCAAGAAATGGTGGTGAATCCTAATGGGCAAAAGAATAGCAGTAGGCGTTATTATTATCATGCTCTCTATCACTTCGGGTGGTTGCTGGGATATCCGCTATTTGGATGAGCTTGCGATTGTATTTGCAATTGGTTTAGATACAAGTGACTCGGCTAACCTTAAAGTTACCGTTCAAGTCGTGAATCCAACAACGGTTTCATTGGGCTCAAGTAAAAGCGGTGGTGGCGGTAACAGTGCTGTGACCACATATAGTGAAACAGGACCGACGTTTTTAGAGGCTATTCGTAAAATGACCAGTAAAACATCCAGAGCGCTCTATTTCTCACACAACCAAGTCCTTGTCATCGGAGAGGACTTAGCGAAGGAAGGAGTACGGCAATTATTTGATTTTATAGAAAGGGATCCCGCTATTCGAACTGATTTCTATATTGTTATAGCCAAAGGTGCAAAAGCCGCTGATGTTCTAAAAATTACGACTCCGGTAGAAATGATTCCTGGTACCAAGATACATGATTCTATAGATAATGTTGAAAAAAAGATAGGTACCTCCTACAAAGTTTCTATGAAAGATATAATCCAGCAAATCAATTCTGGCAAGCAAGAAATTGTAGCCGGAAGCGTCGAAATTGTCGGTGATAAGAAGCAAGGAGGCAGTAAACAGAACATTGAAGAAATCAACCCTACCACTCTCTTAAAGCTAAATGGAATGGCCGTCTTCAAACATGAAAAATTGGAGGGATTTATGACCCCAGGTGAATCCAAAGGTCTGTCATGGATCAACAATAGAATTAAAAATACAGTTATACATATACCCTGCGAGAAAGAAGGTACCATAGCTATCGAAATCATGCACTCATCCACTAAATTGAAAGTGAAGCTTCAAGATAATCAGCCTTCCTTCTCCATTCATGTGCGCCAAGAAGCCAATATAGGTGAAATAATATGCAGCGATCTCGATATTTCGGATAAAAAAACATTTGAGATCCTCCAAAAACAATTCAATGAGAAAATTAAAAAACAGATTATGAACACTGTAACCAAGGTGCAGGAAATGGAGACGGACATTTTCGGTTTTGCAGATCTTGTTAATAAAAAAAATCCAGCTTATTGGAAAAAAAATCAGCACCAATGGGATGGCATCTTTGCTAAAGTCCCGGTTACAGTTGAAGTGGAAACAAATATTAGAAGAGAAGGAATCAGGGGCAAATCTTATTATCAAAAAAATTCATGAGCAGGTAAGAGGAGTGTGGAAGCATGCGTACAATATGGAAAAAGATGAAATCTAATAAAAAAGAAACCATGATTTTTAGTTCAACTATGCTGTTAGCCGTCATCCTTTTCCTCTGTATGGCTCTTAACATTCCCATTCCCTCTCCAACCCTTTACATCGGAAATCTATTGGAACCCATCGTTAAACCAATTGCTCTTTGGTTAAAAGGAGACTCTTAATGGTTGAAAATGGGAAGATTTCAATTTTGCAATTTGGTATTATGATGTTTATGTTTGCAATCGGAAGTGCCGTTATTCTGATACCTTCCATTATAGTTGCAGTTGCCAAACAAGATGCTTGGATTACTTTTGTCATAGCCATCGGTTTGGATTTTGGAATTGTTACTTTTTGGACTGCTCTAGCGAAGCGATTCCCTAATGAAACCATCATCCAGTACAGTGAGCGAATTCTAGGGAAATGGTTCGGGAAAATGATTGGTCTCATTTACATCTCCTATTTCCTTTACCTCAGTGCATTAGTGTTAAGGAATCTTGGCGACTTTATCTCAACCAGTTTATTAGTTCAGACCCCTCAACAATTTGTACATATTATATTTATGATTCCGATTATGTATGGAGCTTATTTAGGTCTTGAGGTGATTGGGCGGGCAAGCGAGATTTTACTTCCATGGGTTGTTCTTTTTTTCTTAGTAATGACAATTCTGCTGTTAAAAGATATCGATTTCTCAAAATTATTACCTATCCTCCCAAATGGAATACAAATGCCTATAAAAGGCTTGTATCCTCTTATTGGATTTCCTAAATGTGAAATGATTTTATTTTTAATGCTTACTCCATTTGTGAAGCAGCCTGGAAAAATCAAAAAATATTTTTTGCTTTTTTTTATTGGCTCCGCCGTTTTTGCTGCTCTGCTTGTCCTTGTTTCAATAACAGTTCTTGGTGTAGACCTCACAGAAAGAAGCACGTTTTCGGTATTTGATTTAGCTAAAGAAATCAAGGTTGGCAGCTTTTTTAATCGTGTAGAGGTTCTGGTCGGCGGAATCTGGATTATAACTATTTTTGTAAAGCTATGCCTTTGCTTTTATGCAGCTAATCTGGCTACTGCTTATGTTTTTAATTTAAAAAGCTATCGGATCACTATTCTGCCTTACGGGTTAATCGTTATTGCCTTATCCACGATAGTTTTTCACAATCCAGCCGAGGCCTTTTGGTTTATCACGGGTGCTTATCCACTCTATGCTATGTTTCATGGATTTTTCATCCCTGGGGTTTTATTGGTAGTGGCCAAAATTCGCAAGTTAAAAATTAAGCCTAAGGAGGTTGCTTAATGGAAGATCAGTTTGTGCCGATTAGCCCCTCAATAGTCACAAATCTTGAGAAACTTAAGCTCCGTTTTTCGGATAACGAGCTTTTAGTGATCCGTTACCTCGGTAATAATGAAGAAATCCCTATAGCTGCGTTCGTTTACATAAATGTCCTCATCGATGAAAAAAGACTAAATCAGCAAATCATTCGCAAAATAAGCGAAGATCTCGATAAGAATACAGGCCCGTTGGATGTTACTGTTATCGATTCGATTTATTCTATGGGAGCTGTGCATGTTATTCCATTAATGGAGCCTGCAATTAATTTGATTTCTGATGCCGGCATCCTAATTTTTGTGGAAGGTCATTCGAAAGCATACGGCATCCCATTGCCAGGGTTCGTTACACGTCCAGTAGACGAGCCTATGCTTGAACTTAACGTACGGGGTCCGCGAGAAGGATTTACAGAAGATTTACAGAAAAATTTAGGCATGGTTTATCGGAGAATGAAGTCAGCGAATTTAAAAGCTAAATCCTACGTAATCGGTCGGCAAAGTCAAACTAAAGTTATCCTGCTTTATCTGGATAATAAGGTTAATCCAGATGTATTAACTGAGGTTAAAGAAAGAATTGAGAAAATAGACTTAGATGTTTTAGTGGATAGTGCTCAGGTAGAGGAATGGATTCAAGATAACACCTTCTCGCCTTTTCCCCAAATCCTAAATACCGAAAGACCGGATCGAATTATTACAGCACTGAATAGAGGTAAAATAACCATTCTGATCGATGGAACACCGATTGCTTTAGTCGCTCCATCTACCTTTTTCGAAATGATGCATCCAAGTGAAGATCTATATGAACGATTTTATTTTGCCAATTTTTTGCGTGTAATGCGCTTGATCACAATGTTTGTATCTTTGTTCGGTCCATCCTTATATATCGCCTTGACTACTTTTCATCTGGAGATGATTCCTACCCCGTTAATGCTGGCATTTCTTTCCACCAAAGCTGGAATTCCTTTTCCTACTTTTGTTGAGGCTCTACTCATGGAGGTATCATTTGAAGTATTACGAGAAGCCAGTCTTCGACTTCCACGCACCGTCGGTCAATCTGTTAGCATTGTTGGGGCATTAATAATTGGAGAAGCTGCTGTACAATCTGGAATTGTCTCTCGACCCATGGTTATTGTAGTGGCTATGACGGGGATTGCCTCATTCAGCATTCCTTCTTTTAGCACAGGTATTGCTTTCCGTATTCTTAGATTCCCTCTGATGTTTCTTGCAGCTTCAACAGGCGTCTTCGGTATTTCACTGGGCTTTATCCTCATTCTATTACATCTAAGCTCCTTACAGTTCTGCGGAGTACCTTTCTTTGAACCGATTAATTCGACTAGCTTTAGAAATACTGTCAAAAAGTTCATTCTCCTGCCGGTTCAGCTAAGAAGCATGTCGAATCATAAAAAAACAATTAAATCATTAAACCAAGGAAACTATCATCTGGATATTGACGTGGAGGAGTATGATAAACATTAAAAAGCTGTTAATTATTTGCTCACTTTCTTCTTTGATATCTGGCTGTTCTCCTGATATTACGGAAATTAGTGATATTGCGTTAGTTATGGCTACAGCGATTGATTATGATATAAAAAAGCACACCTATATTTTCACTGGATTTTGTGTGCTGCCCTCATCGACAAGCCTGGAAGCTTCAGGAAAGCTAACTAAATGGGTCGAAAGTTCCACAGGCGATTCTATTATGGAAGCTGCACAGAATTTGCGCGGTCGTGCTGGTAAAACCTTGATATGGCAGCATAATAAATTCTTAATCATTGGGGAGGATGCGGCACGCCACTCGCTTTATGAAATATTAGATTATTTGGACAGAATCCGTCAAATTCGACTTACCAGCTACATGATGATCAGTGAGGGAAAAGCAGCAGATAAACTAAAGCTGAAGCCGGAAACAGACGATTCGCTGACGAATGAACTGATGGGAGTTATTCGGAATGAACAGTTTCGCGGCAAAAGCATCAACTTATTGCTTAAGGACTTTACGAATTGGTACCCTAATCCTTATCGAGGCCTAGTTTCAGGTAAAATAAGCAACACAGATCCATCCAATCATACTCGAAAAACACTTAGTCTGGACGGAGGAGCGATTTTCAATAAAGGCCGTTTTATAGGTTGGTTAAATAAAGCGGATATTCTAAGCGTTCGGCTTCTGTCAGAGGATCATCAATGGGAAAAACTGGAGTTTAGCAATACAATGAATTTTGACTCCTCAAAGGTATCTTTGTTGTATCACGTTTCCAAACAAAAAACATACAGCAGTTATTCAGAGGGAAGCCCTAAAGTCACAATAAATTTAAATTTAAAAGTAAACTTAGTTGAAATGGAACATACTCTCCAAATCAACGACCCGAAAGCCATCCAACAATTAGAGAATTCGGCTGCTAGGCACATTGAGATGGTTCTTTCAAAAAGTATCACTTATTTTCAAAAGGATTTAAAAATAGATGTTTTGGGAATATCCGATTATTTCATTCAGTATCATCCATCTGGTTGGAATAAGATGAAGGATAATTGGGATAATATTTTCGCTACAATTCCTATTCAGCTTCATGTTAATGTAAAAATCGATAAATTGGGTATGATCCAAACCCTAGGAGCTAAGTAACATGTTGTTCATTTCAATCACTGCCTTCTTTTATGGGGCTTTCTGTTCTTATTATTTATGGAAAAAACAATTTAAGTATGAAGCTATTATTATGCTGCTGCTATGTTGGTCAATAGTAGGCGCATTAAATTACCTTTAAATTTCGTTTGATTGTGAGGAGCTTCGATGGCTAAATTAGAGAATATAACGACTGGACAGCTTGGCTATTTAATTTTCACTTATTTGTTTGGATTTGCCACCTTGTTTCTTCTCGAGGCCAAAGTAGTCAAACAGGATGTTTGGATGTCAGAGGTACTTGCTGTTACGGCGTCAATTGTGATGTTCTGGCTTTTATGTTACATTCAGCGCTGGTATCCGGGGTTAACCATGATGAAAGCCTGTGAAAAGTTGCTAGGCAAATGGTTGGCCAAACTAGTTCTTCTGATCTTTTTATATTATTTCCTTGTATTAGGTGGCTTAACGCTTCGAGCATTATCCTCCTTTTATTCGATAGCCATCTTGCCCAACACCCCTACCTCGCTCTTAATTCTACTGATTATCCTAACTACTAGCTATGCCGTGTATGTTGGACTGGCTGCTATTGCGCGAAGTGTTCAAGTCGTCCTTCCCTTATTTGTCTTTGCCATAACCGTGCTAAGTTTTTTTATCCTTCCTCAAATCGAGCACAATCCCTTTCTTCCCCAATTCCAGAGCTCCTTCTCATCCATTCTCTATGGAGGAATGATCGCCTTTGGCTTGCCTTTCGGGAAGTGTGTTGCTTTTGGCTTTATCTTTCATCGAGTTGACAATCCCCAAAAAATATTCATTACAGCTGTTACTGCCTTGTCTTTCACATTACTTTATTTATTACTCTCCATTTATTTAACTTTTGGATCGTTAGGCATAAATTTAACACAATCCGCAACATTTCCTTTTTTCACAGTTATTCAATTAGTCAAATTCGGCGAGTATCTCGAAAGAATTGAAATTATTATGATTGGACTATGGACAGTTTTCACATTATTCGAAACTATTGTATTGCAGCACGTCTTTACTTTGGTCATGGGGAATGTTTTTGGGATCAAACAAATGAAATTGTTTATTCTACCTATTGGTCTGTTATTCTTGTTAATGGGACTTAAAAGCCAACCCGATATGACGGATTTAGCGATGTATAATGATAATGTTTTACCGTTATTAACGATATTCGTTTCCTTGATCTTGCCTGCCATGCTAGCATTAATTACTTTTATTAAGAAGCCGCGAACAGAAAGAAAGCCCCGCTAGCTGTCATCACAGCATGCAAGGCTTCCTATTGTAGTTTATCTTTAATGCTCGTTAGCATTGTAAATTCTCAACTACTTAATCTTAATTTTATTGACGGTTGCAATGTTTCCTTTTAGCTCGAGCTCATGGCTCAAGACAAGCTTAGTTTGATCTCCCTCTATAATTGCATTGGCAGCAACAGCATAGATTGAAGTTTGTGTAACACCATTAATATTCTGGGTCACAGTAATCGTGTTAATCTTTCCATCTGCATTCCAAGTATGTGTCGAGTAAAGACCGTTTACTGTGAAGCTTTGGTCTACTGGTGCAACGGGTGCAACTTTTACAACTTCTACAAAAACAGCTACTCCGTTATACAAATGAATTTTCACTTCATCGCCAACCACGATAGCTGAAGCTGCTACTTTAACCCCGCCTTTGAAAACAAACACATTAGGATCTAAAGCTATAGTTTGTGCAACATTACCATTCTTAATTGTAAGCGTATTGTTGGTAACCACTGCAGTTACTGCACCTTTTACTGCGTCGTTCCCTACGATTTGATCATTCGTGCGATCCAATAATGCTGCTAATTGAGCACGTGTTACAGAAGTATCTGGACGGAATGTATTGTCCTCAAAGCCTGTGATCAAGCCTTTTTCTAAAGCAACTGCTACATAACCAACAGATCCTGCTGGGATTTCCTTGGCATCCTTAAAGGTTAACTTTGTATTGATTTTCGCTTTTGCTTCTGCATCTAATTTAAGTGCTTTAACTAAAAGCGTAGTTGCCCACAAACGTGAAGCAGCTTTTTCAGGCTGTACCGACGCATCTGTTTCTGCAAAAAGATCATTCTCAGCCGCAACCGCTACATAACCAACGGCCCATGCATATTCTTTAACAATTTTGTCTGCATCTTTAAAGTTTAGGACTGTAGCCATCTCTGCAGCAGATTCTGCTTTATCCTTAAGGCCAAGTAATCTCACTGCAGCTGTAATGGCTTCAATACGCTTGACATTATCCCTTGGGCGGAAATTTCCGTACCCATCACCCTCGAATACTTCCTTGGAAGCAAGGCTGGCAATATTCTTAGCTGACCAAGCCACATCTGCTCCTTTGATATCATCAAAGCTGAACTTGAAATTACCTTTACCCTTAACAGTAACTTTTTTAGCTGAATCTTCATGTGAGGATTTTTCTTTGGAAGCTTTTTCATTCCCCTTGTCCTTATCCTTATCGTTACCATGTGCGAATGCTGCTGTTGAACCTCCAAGTACCATTGCAAAAGTTAATCCTGTTATCATAAATTTCTTCATCATATTTGTCTTATTCATTTTCAAATCTCTCCTTCAACACTTTAGTTTGAGTTTCTTGAATACCTCGCGAAGGTTTTCGTAATAACACAAGTTTCGGGCTATGGCTTTCTTTTTGGGGGGTAGGCAAAAAAGTAATGCCCACAAACAACCACTTGACCTCGGACAGACATTATATAACGGGCTAACGCATACCTTGTAAAATTAAAGACTTCTTATAGAAAGGATGTTTTTCTATGTGTGGAATTACGGGATGGATTGATTGGGAACGAGATTTAACACTTCACCCTTCCATTCTTGAAAATATGACAGAAACCATGGCCGCTCGTGGACCCGATGCGTCAGGAAATTGGATTTCCAGCCATTGTGCACTAGGACACCGCCGCCTAAGTGTGATTGATCCGGATAATGGCGCTCAGCCCATGATTCGCAAGCAAGGAGATGATTCCTATGTGCTTGTATATAACGGGGAATTGTATAATGCTCCCGAGCTGCGAAACGAGCTGCAACAAAGAGGGTATAACTTTCTTTCCCATTGTGATACGGAAGTCCTTTTGAATGCTTTTATCGAGTGGGGACCTTCCTGCGTGGAGCGATTCAACGGCATTTTTGCGTTTGCTGCTTGGAATAGCCGCGAGCAGTCTTTATTTCTTGCAAGAGATCGCCTCGGAGTAAAGCCATTGTTCTATTCCAATCAGAATAGCTGCTTTTTATTCGGCTCCGAACCAAAGGCTATTCTGACTCATCCCACCTTTCAAGCAGAAATTGATGCCGTTGGCCTAGCCGAAATTTTCGCAGTTGGTCCCGCTCGTACTCCTGGAGTAGGTGTTTATCGCAATATGTCGGAGCTTAAGCCTGGACATTGGATGATCGTAGACCCCAATGGAGTTCGGACCCATTCCTATTGGAGCTTAGTCAGTCAGCCCCATCTCGAGGATGAAGAAGCGACTGCAACCCAAGTACATGATTTACTTAAGGATACTGTCGAGCGACAGCTCGTTTCCGATGTACCTGTCTGTACCTTATTGTCTGGAGGGCTAGATTCAAGTGCCCTATCTGCTTTCGCCACGGCATATTATCAACAACAAGGACAAGGAAAACTCACTACGTATTCTGTAGACTATGTCGATAATGATAAATATTTTAAATCCAATGCTTTTCAACCCAATGCTGACGCCCCTTGGATTCAGAAGATGTCGCAATTCCTTGGAACCGATCATCATGATATCCAATTTGATACACCTGAGCTATTCGAAGCACTTGAAGCCGCAGTTTTTGCAAGAGATTTACCTGGAATGGCCGATGTAGACGGCTCGCTTTTTTTATTCTGCCGTGAGATCAAAAAAGCAGCTACTGTCGCTGTTTCTGGTGAGGCTGCAGATGAAATCTTCGGGGGCTACCCGTGGTTCCATCGTGAAGATCTACTGAATGCAGATACCTTCCCTTGGGCTAAGGCAACCTCTGAGCGTGCGAAATGGCTTTCTCCCGAGCTGCGCGATCTTGTTAAACCAGAGACATATGTAGAGGAACGATATCGGCAAGCCTTAACCGAAGTGCCTCATTTGGCAGGTGAAAATCAGCAGCAGCGCAAAATGCGTGAAATGTCCTATTTAAACATCAGTCGTTTCATGCCTACACTGCTTGACCGCAAGGACCGAATGAGTATGGCTGCTGGTTTAGAAGTACGCGTTCCATTCTGTGACCACCGTTTGGTCGAATATGTGTGGAATATTCCTTGGGAAATAAAAAACGCGGGCAATCGTGAAAAAGGTATTCTAAGAAAAGCACTAAAGGGCATTCTACCCGAAGAAATTATCACCCGTAAGAAAAGTCCATATCCCAAAACCTTCAATCCCAATTATTTGGCCTCCGTCAAAAAAGGCATGCTGCAAATTTTAGATGACTCCACCTCACCACTTCTGCCGCTTATTGATCAAAAATATATTCGCCAGCTAGCAGAATCTACAGAAGAACAATCTATCCCTTGGTTCGGACAGCTGATGGCTGGTCCACAGGCTTTAGCCTATTTAATCCAAATTCATACTTGGTTAAAGCATTATAAGGTTTCCGTAAAATTCTAAAAAATGAAAAGCTGCTTCGGCAGTTTTTTCTTTTTTCGATTCTTGAGAAACCTTTTTAATAGATTGGGAGTCTAAGAGACAGATAGAAAAAAACGCATGAATAAGGAGCATCTAAGAAATGAACACGAAACAAAGATTTTGCATTCTGCTTATCCTCACATTATTACTATCCTTACCGCTTTCAACCAGTACCAAGGCTGATTCCAATGTATCCACACAGATCGCAGCCAAGATCGATAGTCCCTATGTTATGGTCAATAAGCACACACAGATCTTAGACACACCCGCTGTATTAATAAACGGCAAAGTATTCATTCCTGCCAAGAATATCGCCAGCTATCTGGGAACAACTTTATTCTGGAATGCGAAGCTGAAAAGTGTCGATTTAAAGACAGCCCATTCACAGCTGCAATTTTATTTGGATAAAAAAACAATCGGGATTAATGGCGTAATGGTCCCTTTTAAAGATAAAGCTTTCCTCTCTAAAGATAGACTTATGGTCGAGCTCGCATGGTTTGCCGAGCAAACGGGAACCACCCAGACTTATAATCCAGTGAATAAGCTATTCACGCTTGATCTGATTAAGACACCGGTAATTGTTGTAGATACATTGAAAAATGTTCCACCTATTGCTAAATTTACTTTTGGGAAAACGAGCTTTCGTCTTGGTGAAACCATTCAATATGTAGATTTAAGCTACGATCCAGATGCAGAGGGATTACGCTACGAATGGATTGGCAAGCAGGAAGTTTTTTTCAAACCAGGCACCTATCCAATCTCACTTAGAGTCTATGATCAGAAAGGAAATGTGAGCGCCCTTTTCACTAAAAACTTGATTATTGAGGACACTCTTTTGCTAACAGAAGAACAATATCCCGTATATAATCAGCCAGTCGGAACGGCATTTAAAACTAATTGGGATTGGGTTTGGAACCATTTTACGAATCTTCCTTACCTTAGCAAAGAGGTAACCATAGATCCTTCTCGCACTCTACTGCTTAGCGACAGCCCCGAAACATTTAAAGAGACCGGGATTCTCTATCAAGATAACATTAACGGAAAAGCGAGACTATACGCAGATCATATGAATGGCACTAAGGATAAAATTCGCTTCAACATCCAAGTGAGAAATTTAACGGATCAGCCAGTTACACTAAGAACAACTAATAAAGGTGAAGTAACTCCATCCGTATACGCTAATTTGATCGGTCATGTCGCTTCTGTGGATTTCTTGATGCATAATACGCCTACGGTTGCGCCTTTAGTTATCGCACCGGGTCAAACAGCTGTCTACTCACAAATGCCAGACTTGTATCCCGGTCAAGGTATCAATCTATTCTATGATGTGGAAACAGATGGACAGCTGCAGGTTGCTTTTGTAGCTAGCTTAGCTAGCTCATTGCCTGTCAGTCCATTCGATACCACCAAATACCTAGAGTTTGATGGGCATCTACGTGGAACCTTTCCAAGTGCAGATAAACGTTGGGATGTTGATTTAAGCACATTTAGAGAGCCTTCTCGCCTATCCATTGGTGATGGTAAGGAAGATGCTTATGTTAGAGGCTATGATGTTCAACGCCAAATGGAAGTCGATGATATGGGCAATTATGGGACAATCTATACCATACATTCTGACAAACCTCGCAAAATGGCAGTCATGCTAATAGCCAAAGGCGGACCTTTCAAGGGACCATTTGTAATTAATGGCCAATTCATGATGGCACCTGCCTCTGGAGTTATCAGTGCATTTCAAAGCATACAGATTCTCGCTCGTACAACCGGTACCGAGGAAAGCTTTGATCTTGTATTCACACCGCCAGCAGGCTCAGCTTTTCCAATCGATTTAATTTTTTATCCATTAGATTAGTTTCAGATTATTTTCCTCAAGATCGTATTCCAGCTTGTCTTACTTACAGACAGCAGGATACGATCTTTTTATACTCATTCTCGCTTGACATGATACTTTACGTATCGTAAACTAGATTTATGATACATTATGTAACTATATGGAGGTGACTACTTTGCAAAATGAGAATGAAGAAGGATCCCTGCCTGAAGCCAGATTCGACAATCACTTGAAGACAAATCTCATTCATCTCCATAAAAATTTATATTTAAATCGGACAGATCCACTATTTTTCGAGAAGGTTTTGCGTTACGCGGATCCTAAATCTCCTGAAGCCCATTACATGCTAGCACTGAAATATGAAAATGAAGGCAAATCTGCAAAAGCCTTGTTACATTATCAAGAAGCTATGAAGGACAATAAATCTAGCTTTTATGCTAAAGCTAAGGATCGCTTGAGACGATTTCAACGGCCTATCCCAGCAAGCTTTCCACTCAAACCAGCAGCTCCCGAAATTCCCAGATACTCTTTTAGAAAATCTCCGTTATTTATTCTAATGGTCTGTAACCTTGTCCTCTTTTTCTTACTGTTAAATTTAGAGCCGCTCCGCGCAATCGTTTCTACGGCCATGCACGGCAAAGCCGGGTTGGAGGTTGTGTCCGAGATAGTTGATACCCCTTACATCTATTATATTGCCAGTAATGAACCCAAGGATAGGATCGAGACCTTATTGTACACTAAAGCATTTGAGATGGGTAAAAGGAACCCCGACCATAATATTCAGCTTTATGGCATTAAAACAGCAGATGCAGCACTCCAAGGAATTATAGCTCCATTAACCAGTGAACAAGCTAAGCTTACTTCATTTGTAATTGCACAGTATAATGCATCTCTTGATCGAGCCGTTATAATCAAATTTGCAGAAACTAAAATACCTGAACTAACTACCGTAGCTTCAAACCTTGTCCGATCCGCTTTGCAAGCCTATTTACACGATAACAAAACGCCTCCAGCCCAGATAGAAAGCTTGATTAGAGATTACCCTAGCAATTATCTAAGCTTTATCCCTAATGAAATAAGCTCCGGAAGCAATCAAGTTGTCGATCAATTCGATGGTAGCGGAGGATGGGTTTACCATCCTCACGCTAGTGGGCTTGCAAGCATGTTTTATCCCAATATCGTGGATGAGTCAACCGCTTTACAACCCCCATTCTCCCCCGTAAAACTCCTCATTTCCAGAAAAGAACATACCTTGTTAGTTGTAGCTGGGTCTGTAGTGCTTGCTAACGATCCAATTGGAGTAGGTAAAGATAACAAAACGCCAGAAGGCTCATTCACCATTCAAGATCGAGTTTTGAATCCACTTGGCAAGCATCCCAATGTTTATGGTAAGGCTGGTCTTTCCATGGGGCAATATGCCATTCATGGGACCTTCGATCAAACATCCATTCTAGCCAATAAGTCCTTAGGCTGTATTCGCATCGCCAATTCAGATATCCTTGCGCTCTTTCCGTTTGTCCCTAAAGGGGCAGAAGTGTTAATCTCTGAGAATTTCCCTGCTGCACTCCTTACAAGCCTCCCAATTGACACCAAAAAACTAGTTCCCTCAAAGAAACCAATAATTAATGAAAGTCCTCCCGATATCGTTTTTAATTGGTTGGGGTGAGTGGCTCATATAAAAAAGCTACTCCTTACCACATTTTACTGTGAGGAGTAGCTTAACTTATAAGCGCCTACTTTAGCTCAAGTCCGTCCATCCGCTGCAGTAATAATTGCAGAGCCTTGGCACGGTGACTGATTTGGTTCTTCTGATCATGGGGGAGCTCGGCCATGGTAAGTCCAAACTCAGGCAAATAAAACAAAGGATCATAACCGAAGCCACGAGAGCCTCTTGTCTCCTGAATGATAAAGCCTTCGCAGGTTTGTTCAACCTGTATAACCTCATCAGTCAACGGATTGTACATAGCTAATGCACAGACATATTGAGCTTTACTTAGCAGTAAAGGCGAAGAATCTGCAGACAGCTTTTCGCTAGCGCTTTGTTCATCATTCTGCAACGCCAGTAACAGTTTAGCATTATTATCGGCATCAGTAGCATGCTCTCCAGCAAATCTCGCCGACCATACGCCAGGCGCACCATTGAGTGCATCGACACATAATCCGGAGTCATCGGCCAATACAGGTACGCCTAATTCCAATGCAAGAGCTTTAGCTTTCTTTAGCGCATTCGCTCCAAATGTCAACCCGTCTTCTTCTACAGAAGGAATTTCGGCATAATCCAGCAAGCTACGGATCACAAGCTGCTTACCTGCAAACAGAGCTGCAAACTCCCTGACCTTCCCCGCATTTCGGGTAGCGATCACAATAACATTAAGATTTGGCAACTTGAACACTCATCCCAATTTTCTCACTTATTGCACCTAAAGCTTCTTTCTGGATGGCAATCATTTCACGAATACCTAATTCAGCTGACATTAGCAGCCCATTCAATTCTTCTCTGGAGAAAGGTGATTCCTCTCCCGTTCCTTGAACCTCAACGAACTTACCTTGGCCAGTCATGACCACATTCATGTCTACCTTAGCTTTGGAATCTTCAATATAGCAAAGATCAAGCATGGTTTGTTCCTGTACAACACCTACACTAACGGATGCAAGAAAATCCGTAATCGGGAATTTAGTTATCATTTTATTCTCATGAAGCTTATTAATTGCCATAGTCATAGCAACAAAAGCTCCTGTAATGGAAGTCGTCCGCGTGCCCCCGTCAGCTTGAATCACATCACAATCCAAAGTAATTGTTCGTTCGCCGAGCCATTCCGGTTTAATTACAGAACGCAACGCACGTCCGATCAATCGTTGAATTTCCATGGTACGCCCGCCTAGCTTACCTTTGGCCGCTTCTCGTTGATTGCGAACCTGGGTAGCGCGTGGCAGCATTGCATATTCTGCGGTAACCCAGCCTTTGCCCTGACCCTTCATAAATGGCGGTACCCGCTCTTCAATCGAGGCTGTGCAAATGACTTTAGTTTCACCCACTTCAATATATACAGAGCCTTCTGCATGTTTAATGTAATTTGTTGTTATTCTAATCGGTCGCAATTGGTCGTTCTGTCTTCCATCTACCCTCATGCCTGTAAGCCTCCTAAGTATGCTGCCTTCACAATCGTATACCCCATTGTACCAAAGCTTAAGCTGAAAAGCATCCCTATAGCAAAAGGGACAACAAAGTTGCCCCTAAATTAACATTGATTATAGCTTCAAAGGATTCACATGTGCAGGGCGACCTACGGGTTGGCTATAATTTTGACTCTCTTGGGATAATGCTTTCTTTTCTCCGTTTACGGTAAATTGGACCATGGATGCACCAGAGCTTTCGGTAAGCGAAAGTACAATTGCCTCTAATGCTTCTGGAGAAATAGCTTCATCCGAATCTGTTGAATTATTCGCTAAATCAACAGTAACCAATTGATTATCCGCTGATTGCTGTATCGTCGAGACCTTGGTAACGGCCGTTAATGTTGCTGTGAGTCCATTCGTATCCAGTGGACCTTCAACAAGCTGCTCCATTACGGCTGCATTGCGTTGATCCGTGCGATTGATCATTCGCGTTACCGGAACAAAATATTCAAATTGCTCTGTTGTTTCATTATGGAAATATAAGGTCACTGGCGTGGCTTGGCCTACATTAACACCCGGTGCAACCTCCAAATTAATCCCCATCGCTCTGCTAAGCGGCTCAGCAAGTGGTGTGCTGTCCACTGGCATTTCACTCATCGTTTTACCTTCTAAACGGAATTGGACCTGATCAATAGTAGGGAAGCCAGTTAATGTCCACACCACAGCCTCCAAAATTTTACGTTCATCCTTTGCATTATAGCTTGCAAATGCTTCTGAGAAATCCACAATCGCCAGCTTCTGATCAGGAACAATGTTGATGCCCTTTACCTCTGTTCCTTTGGGCAGCAATGCAGTAAATCCAGCAGGTAAACTCGCTTGAGCCGGCCCACCATCGACCAGGTACTCTAAGGATTGTTTGGCGATTTGTTCTTTACTCGGCAGATTCATCGAAATCGGAGCCACATAACCATTTGCATCTTTAAAATATAAGGTAATTTGAGCTGTTCCTGCTGTTCCGGTAGCAGTTGAATCAATCGTTGTGTCCGTAATTGTTGCATTAGAGTCCTCAACCGTAGTTGTCCCTGTCCCATCCTCAGCAGCCAAATTGGCATTAACAGGGGGAGGGTCAATCGATTGGCTTTCACCCCTTGATTTCAAAAGTGAGCAACCCGATGCCAGTACAACTATCAATCCTATTACCATTACCCTACCAAACCAGCGAACTTGTCTGTATTCTTGATCCATCCCAATTCCTCCTTCTAACGTTTGAATTTATTATCATGTATACGAGCCTTCCCTCAATTTATAACCACTATTTTTCAATACTTCGCTAAAAATAAGTGATTTTCACTTCACCAGACACAAAAAAAATAAGCATTAAGTCCACAAAAGCTGCTGGACCATGCTTAGAAGAACATATGTAATTAATATTTAGCTATAATTTTAAGCATATATTGATAGGCAGCAGCATTCCATTGGCTATGGAGAAAAGTATTCAGCACCTGCTTCGCCTCATCCTTAGTGCCATCAAATATAGGTAATTCAAATAACTCCATCCATCTCTCAGCAAGTATGTAACATGTGCTATTCCAGCCGCTTTTGAGTCCCGCAGCGTTTAATCTTTCTGAAACTCCGAGAATAACAACATGAAATGAGCTTTGCAGTTCAATTAGCGCTCTATCGAACTCATTTTTGTCATCTTTGTGCTGCAAGCCGGTTATTTTACGAAGCGCTCTTACATCTATGCCATCCTGCTCTTCAATCGCTCTATATAGCTTCACCGTATTATGGGATATCAAACCGTCTCGATATCTCCGTTCAATGGAATCTTCTGCTCCTAATGCGCATTTAACCAAAGGGAATAAACTATCGGCTATAAACATTGGTTTTTTAGCAAAAAATCGCCCGTACGCGGCAATACCTTCTCCTGCAAAGCGGTCTCTCCAAAGCCACGGATCTGTTACCGTGCCAGTATGCCAGCTGCTGTAGTCCGTAATGGATGCTAAAGATGGATGCTCCGGAATGAAGCTGGATAATGGTAAAATACCTTGCTCTTGAATTACAAAGCCTGCAGCTTCAAATGTTTGAACGATTTCATCTGACATCTCATAACCTGCTCTCCAGAATAGAATAATAACAGATACCTTCGTGTATACTTTCGACAATTCGACTCTTTTCTTGTAAATATATCACATGTGCCAACGTTTCCGCCATGGCGAATCTCATTTGATGAATCGATAAGTTTTGTCCAAAAAAGTCTACACAAAGCTGATAAACATGCTTCGGCTGATCTAATAAAATCATCAGCTTGTCCAGCCTATCCTCATGATGCATGATCAGCTCTTCCACTCTTTGATTGAAGCTGTTAAACGGCTCTCGATGTCCAGGGTAAGCCCTATTCACTTCAAACTGATTAATCTGTTCCAAGCTCACAAGAAAGGACAACAAAGGATTCTCGTCCACTCCTGGAATATAGCTGACATTAGGCGTTATTTGCGGTAAAACATGATCTCCACAGAATATTTCCTTGCTTGATTCCTCATAAAAACAGATATGTCCCGCAGCATGGCCTGGTGTAACAAAGGGTTTATACATACGATCTCCCATACGAAACAATTGATCCAAAGCAATAAATGATACCTGCGGGGCTGGCGTTACCCATTCGACAAACTTCATCATATGAGGTATGAGCTGATCTTCCACCAAAGCTTTATCCATGCCATGTCGAATAAACAATGTGGCAATTTCTGCGGTCAATGGCTGATCTTCACCCCATAAGCGCTGAACCTGCTCATAGCCCACCTCTGATATCCAAACGGGTATGCCACCGCAACGCTCCTGAAACCAACCCGCCATTCCATAATGATCTGGATGATGATGAGTTAAGACAATCTGTTCAAAATCCGAGAATTGAAACCCATATTCGTCCAATGTTGCTTGCCAAACGCGTTCTGCTTCCTCTGTATGTAAACCAGGATCGATCACTGTCAATCCGGCTTGACCTCGAATAATATAACTATTTACCCACCGTAACGGGAAAGGCAGCGGTATTTTGACCTGAATAATCGTTGGTGTTTCTATTCCATTATTGATTTCCATGGTCATCTATTCCTTTTTTGCTTCCTAGAATGATCAGCCTTGGCGATTCTAGCTCAACATAATGAGTACCATCATAATGACCATACACCTCATCAATTACTAAGTCACAGGTAGCTAACATCCGTTTAAAATCCTCCAAGCGATAGAGCCTCACCTGCTCTAAGTAATGGCGATCTCCATGCCCCTCCTCGCGAATAGTAATCCGTTTACGCACATAACCATCTTCGATAGAACGATTCTCTTCAATATCAAGTGCAGCCTCCACTCTTTGCGAATGAGGCACTAAATGCGCTCCAACATAAGCAGGATTAAGAAAATCAATAATGAACCTTCCATCCGCTTTAAGCAACCGACTAATTTCATGAATCACTTTCTCATTCTCTATTTCATCTGTGAAATAACCAAACGAAGTAAATAAATTAACAACTGCATCAAAGCTCTTCTCCAGTGGAATTTGACGCATATCCCCACGCAGCCAGTTTACTTTGCCTTCCGTATCTAAACGAATAGCTTCATTAAGCAAAACCTCGGAGAGATCCATGCCCGTTACATTGTATCCATAATCGGCTAAAGTCAATGAATGTCTTCCCATGCCGCAGCATAAATCGAAGATCTCCGCTCCCGACTGTAGGTGCAGCCAATTCACCATCTTCTGAACCTCATTTTTAGCGCCTTGCATATCTCTGTGTTTATAGACCACTAAATAGTCTTGCCCAAAGCTTTGTTCATACCAAGCAGTCATACACTCTACTCCTTCTATACCCATCCCTATATATCTAATTTTCTCTCTATTGTAACCTTTTCTGCTCCGAGGGTAAACGAATACGCCTGCTTCCGAATGAAGCCAGTGCGTTTGCCTAGAAATATAAGATCTGTATAATATGAAATTTATACTTTCTTAGATTTAAGGAATAAAACAACAGCTTCTTCTGTAATAGGCTTGCAGAAGTAATAACCTTGCAAATAATTACAGCCCCCTTGCTTCACAAAAGCATATTGCTCTTCGGTTTCAACACCTTCGGCAGTTACGGTAAGCTTTAACTTATGCACAAGATCTACGATTGAATTAAAAATTTCCTGCTCTCCCGGATTACCAACGATGTCTTGTACGAAAGATTTATCGATTTTCAGATGATTAATAGGCAGCTTACGCAAATAGTTTAAAGAAGAATACCCAGTCCCAAAATCATCTAAAGCAATATGTATACCTCTTTCCTTCAGGAGCAGCAGCGGCTCTATGCTTGAATCCAATGACCCAATCAGCATAGTTTCAGTAATTTCCAGCTCTAACATATCCGGTCTTGCCCCTTCTTCCGCAAGGCATCTAAAAACCATATCCACAAAATCAAATCTAGTAAGCTGCATCGCCGAAATATTCACACATACCTTAAATGGAATAAACCCATTCTCGCTCATACGTACGATAAATTGACAGGCTTTACGTAAAACCCATTCACCCAGCTCGACAATAAAACCAGTTTGCTCCGCAATCGGGATAAAATCTGCAGGGCTGATATAGCCATGAGAAGGATGCTTCCAACGCAGCAATGCTTCGACACCACGAATGCCATTAGTTTCGAAATCCTGCTGGGGCTGATAATACAATTCAAATTCATTTTCTGCGAGTGCTCTTTTGAAGGACTGCTCTAATTCAACACGCAATGCCGCCATTTCACTCATTTGCGGTTCATATACGCAATACGTATTTCTCCCTGCTGCTTTAGCTTGATTCAAAGCAATGTCGGTATGTTTAACCATGGTATCTGCTGTCACACCATGATCTGGATAGATGGCTATGCCAATGCTGACGGTTACCGATACATTCATCTCTTGATTAATTATCAACTGAGCGGCTGCCTTTTGGATATTCTTTATATTTGATTCTAGCCCTAAATCGGAATCTGTAAGTGCTAAATACATCGCAAACCGATTCCCACTTAGCCTTGCTGCAAAGCCATCTTTTGGCATAAATCCTTGAATTCGAGCAACGAACTCTTTCAATACAGCATCACCTAAAGTATGCCCTAAAGAATCATTGATTTTCTTAAAATTATCGAGATCAAAAAACAAGACCGCTGTCCTAGCAGCCTCATTCGAATTAGCTTTACACATTTGCTCTAATTTACGAAAAAAGAATCGCTGATTTGGCAATTTAGTTAGGGTATCATAAAAGGATAATTCTTCGATCGCCTTTTCCATTTCGATAAAAACCGAGACATCGTGTAGAATTCCAATAATGCTTTTTATGATTCCTGATTTGTTTATAATGGGTGTTAAACAGCACTCAAATCTGCTCAAAGTCCCATTAGACAGCTGCATCGCGATAATAAAAACCTCAGTAGATTTGGTTATCTGCAGCTGTTGAAGTGAATGCTTCCAACGTTGAATCGATGTTTCCAATTCCAAGAAAGAGCAAAACAACCGTCCAATTACGGCGTCTTTCGCAATTCCTGCCTGGCTGCAAAATGTAGAATTTGCGAATTGGACTTCTCCATTGCTATTCACTCTAAATATAGCATCATGGGCATTCTCAACCAAGCTGCGATATTCTTCATGACTTTCCGCAAAATCCTTAGCGGTACGCAGCTTATTGATCGTATTCATCTATATTCCACCTAAATTAAGTATTGTGTTATCAGTATAAACAAAAAATCTCCGCTCATATAGTTTTTTTTCTCAATCGGATTGACTATCCCTGTCAGGAAGCTGGCTAACATAGCTATCCGAATAATGAAGCAGTTTTAATGCCCGTTCGAACTCACTTTCCGTAGCTTCTATTGGCTTGGATCCATCTCCATAAATCGGATAATGCTTACCGTCGCCAAATCCACTTCCAGAAGTAAAGAGCTCACTGCTGTTTACAAAAGATCCTTTTGGTAAATAATATTGTTCGGGCAGCAAATTGCTGTCTACTTGATTTAGAATATCTTGACCGAAATGCAAGTGATTTTCCATGGATATACCCAGCATATTCGCAATAGTTGGCACGATATCCACCTGTCCGCCCAGCTGTTCGAATCGAGCCGGATAGGTAATTCCCGGTGATGCCATGATTAATGGAATATTGACCATTTCATTATAGTCATATTCACGTCCATAAATTTCTTGCATCAATGCTTTTTCATCGCGGTTCAGAGATGTAACCGGCAAGCCGACATGATCACCATAGATGAAAATTAAGCTATTATCCCAGACTCCACGTTGCTTCAAATCTGCAATGAATAAGCCTAATGCGTAATCGGCATAATTTTGTGCGCGAACATAATCACCTACAAAATTGCCTTCATAACGCTCCGGCAAAGTCATCTTATATTTATCCTCAGGAATAGTGAATGGATGATGGGCAGTCATGGAAATGACTTGTGCATAGAACGGATTATCCTTGTGATCCATCTTCTCAAGCTCCGCAGCCGTCTTCGCGTACAAAACTTCATCCGAGGAACCAAAAAACACCTTATCGTCTTCGCCGAAGAAAGATTTATCGTAGTAACGATCAAATCCCAAACCTTTATAAAGCTCGCCGCGATTCCAGAATTCCACTACATTAGTATGAAAGGTTGCGGTATCGTAGCCTTGCTCCTTGACTAACTTAGGCAAGCTCGGCAGCTGCTTATCTGCATACATTTGCGTAGCTGCGCCTTGCGGTGGAATATAGAATGAAGTATTGACCACAAACTCAGCGTCTGAAGTATTCCCTTGCCCTACTTGCTGATAGAAATGCGGAAAGTAAAAATTCTCTTTCACCAAGCTATTCATTACTGGCGTTATTTCATGGCCATCTATCTTTAGATTAATTAGAAAGTTTTGAAAGGATTCCAGTTGAATAATGATCACATTCTTGCCTTTAGCCGCACCCGTCATAATCGATGTGGATGGCTTAGTAACACCTTTAAGTGCATCTATTGAAGCTTGGGTTATTTGATCAAATGGGATCAATTCTGTTTTTTCTCTATCTAATAAAGTGTAGATCTCATAATTCATTATTCCCATCTGCTCTGCCTTAACTACATCATTCATACTAGCCCGATTTGGTAGAACATTAAAAAAACATATAAGAGCCGACAAACCGAATAAAATCGCAATAACCCGACGTTTTTCCTTGCGCTCAAAAGCCTTTTTCCACTGCAACAGCTGTTTACGCCGAAGTAGAATATAAATAAGCACAACCACATCCGTAAAAATAAATAAAAAATACGGGTCCATCAATGAAAACACACTATTACTTACAGCTGTTACTTGGTTTACTTGCTTAAGTGCATGGTAGGTTACTACTACACCATAATATTTGTAATACATTATCACTGCAAAATAAATACCGGTAATTAACAAATTGACAAATACGTAAATTTTCAGCTTACGCTTCGACGCGAACCATTCTATTAAACAGAATACAACAAGCACAAATGGAACTTCCTTCAGCAGCGTTGTCCATGAGGGACCATCTTCAAATATAATGAACCACGCCAAATAGCTTTTTAACAGCATAAGTAGTGGAAATAATACCAACGCCCTCGTACTTAACATTTGTTTCAGCTTGGCTAAAATCATGCCGCACCATCCTTTCAATCAAAGTCCAATCTAGCATGTCTATTATATTAAATGCATTCTATTAATTCAACTTCATCTCTATTCCAACACCATGACAAAATAGACCATCTCTTGTGACTTAGTTTGTATGCTTACAAACTATTCAGCAAAAGACAGCCTTATGACGCATTATCAAATATAAATGGAGTTATTTTCTGAAATTCTCTAATTGTTTATCAATATATTTAGAAGCTGCTGCATCAATATATACTTCACCACAACTACATTTCTGAGCAGGTATTTTTTCAATAGTAAATTTCTTGCCATTCTCTTCAATTTCCATGGATTCCATACTATTACTCAACGCTTTATGGCCACAAACTACACACTGTGATAATTTAATTGTCATTGTCTTTTCACACCTCTTTATTGGACTATAATGTCTAAACCTTCTTCATAATTCCACTCTTCATAGAAATGAGAAAGCTTATGAATACTCCGCTGTATCCCTCTTGTACGACAAGTAAAGAACAAGAACAGCAGCAAACACAAACAAAACACCACTAATATTAAATAAAGAGTTTCTAGATGAAGTATTAAATGCTATGAAACTTACTGAGCATAACACGAATGAGACCAAAGTTGCTGATAGAAAAATTTTGTAGGGCTTTTTCTTAGATTTAAGCGAGAAACCAAAGCCTCCATTAAATATTCGCAAATATATAGCTATTGTAATAGCGATCGTTCCTGATAACGTCTGCATCACATATGTTTTTATGCCAAATGAGTTATCCAGGTCTGACATTTCTAAATATCCATAATGCATGGCTAAAGTTGAAATTCCAAATTGCATGGAAGCATATACAACCAAACCGCTTAATACCACAATAATAGATTTTATGATACTCTCTTTAAAGAAGAATACTAGAAAGAAGATTAATAAAGGCGGCATAACCACTATAACAAACGTTGAATTCCAAACCGTAATAAAATAAGTAACTACAGTAATAATGATAACCGAATAAAGAAACTCTTTTTTGAAATGAAGAATTTTACAATTAAAGAGTGAAAGCATTAATAGAAGCAGTCCACAATACTCAAACCCGGAAAATAATAGATATCCAAAAAAATCATGAAGGTATATATTTCCCCACTCCTTACTGCCTTATGAGTCCATATTACTACGCTGTGTTTTAACTGTCTATCTGTTATGGGAATTATTTAATTAGAAATTAATTACCAAAAGAAGGGGTTTGTTGGATTGTGTCGAATCCTAACTAAATTGATATATTAATTTCTATAGTTAAATGGAAATTAACCCAAAGTTTGGAGGCATTAAATATGGACAATAAAGAAAGCGGAAACGAAGAAATGATATTTGCTTTTAATGATAAGAATCAAATAGTCATGTTCAAAGCTCCTGAAATTCTATATATTGAAGAAGGCAACAAATTTTTCATAGTTCGAACATTTGAATCATCGACAAAATGCGTTTTTCCATCCTTTGATATTTTTGAAATAATGGAGAAGCTAGAATATTTCAGATTCGTCAATAGTGGTCTCATGGCTAATATGAATCAAATTAGAGCTTATGATACTAACAACAACACCTTATATTTCAATGAAGAAATTAAAATCAACGCAGTTAGCGCTTCAATTAAATATATTGCCAATAATATCTCACAAGCCAATAACAAAGCTCAACAAACTAAATTTTTGAACAAGATATTACCATTTATGACATAACACATTACTGGCACTCATTTACATGAGTGCCTTTTTTTGTTTATTTTTGGGAATAAACGCATACTTTTCACATTACAATCATATAATAATGCAAATCTGTCTATACTGACTTCTGAAAGAGTTTAGGTAAGGGGATGAAAGATTTGCAGCGTTTAGGATTGATTCTTTTTATTGCAGCAGCTAGTTTTACAGATGCCATTCTGACCGATTTCGGCTTACGCTTAGGAAGTATCGGTGAAGCAAATCCGCTAATGCTTTGGCTTTATCAATGGAATGCGATTGCGTTTTTCCTCTTGAAGCTATCTCTGCCACTACTGTTATTGCTGGTTATACCTAAGCTACTTTCTAAAGTTCTGCAGAATCTACTATATCTCACAAGTGCAATCTACTTATGCATTCTATCGCTTCATGGAGTTTGGCTGCTTGAGCAGTTTACAACTATATAATTGCGAACAGATTCCAGTACCACACAAGCAAGTGATTCCCAAAAAGCAATGCGATCATTGCACCGAGTGCAATAAAGGGTCCGAACGGGATAAACGACTCTCGTTTAAGCCTGCCTACTCCTATCATCAGCAAGCCAATTAGACAGCCAATAAACGAGGAAAATGCTAATGTTAGTAGAATTAGCTTTACCCCCATAACTAACCCGAGCAACGCCATTAGCTTGATATCACCGCCTCCCATTGCAGATTTACCTAATCGCACACTAGCATAAGAGACGAGGAATAACACACCTCCACCTACTAGAAATCCCAATAAATATTCCCAAATAGGCAGCTCATGGATCCATAAACGGACTGCCAAATATAACCCCATCGCAGGAAGAATAATCTTGTTAGGCAACAGCCTGTACTTCAAATCACTAACCGATAAAATAACCAAAATAGAGATTAGCGGATAAATCAGCCATAGCTCGCGTGAATCCGCCACGAAATATGTTGCAGCAGCAAAGCTGATGCCAGTCGCTAAAGTAAATGATGGAACTGTAGATTCAGCAGCTGCAGCAACAATCACTATCACAGTTTCAACTATAAATGATGCACCAACCGCAAAACGCAGGAACCGGTTCAACCAGCACAAATACTCCATAACGGTACTTTGAGCGGCACTTATCCAGAAGGCAACACATTAACTTTCGCTAAAGCATCTAACCCATCACACGGTACAGTCACAGTCAACACAACCACTGGTGCTTTCACTTACACACCAGCATCAAATTACAGTGGAACTGACAGCTTTACCTTTAAAGTAAGTGATGGCAGTTTAACGTCAGCTGCGGCTAAAGTAAGCATTACAGTATCAGCAACCGTTGCAGTACCGACAACAAATCTAGTTAGCGGATCGATCGTTGCCAATAACAGCACGATTATACTCAGTTCCTTAACACCTGGTGCAACGATCTACTATATACAACTAACGGATCTACACCAACGACATACAGTTCACGCGGCACTATTGGATCAAGCTCAGCAACTATAAACATCATTGGACCAGCGGGTGCAACAGTTAACGTTCGAGCTTTCGCAGTTAAGTCTGGGTTGACCTCTAGTGCAAAAGTGACCTTTAGTTACTCCATTAAAGCTCAAACAGTAGCGCCAAAAGCAAACCCAGTAAGTGGTACAATCGTGGCTAGTGGCGGTAAGATTAAACTAAGTACAACAACTTCTGGAGCAACGATTTATTACACTACTAATGGATCAACTCCAACAGCTAGCAGTACTAGTGGAACTGATGTGACACTTCCATCGGGATCTCCGGGTACAGTAGTGACGGTGAAAGCAATAACAGTCAAAGCTGGAATGAACAACAGCTCAGTATCGACATTTACTTACACAATCAGAGCTCAAGTAATAGCACCATCAGCTCAAGCAACAGTTACTGATGGTAAAATAACAAGATACAGCTTAATTAAATTACTCGCCTCAACACCAGGAGCAACAATTTATTACACAACAAATGGATCCGAGCCAACTACAAGCAGTTCTCGCTATAATTTACCCTACTGGGTGACTGGTCCTAAAAACTCAACCCTAACTATCAAAGCCATCGCAGTCAAATCCGGAATGGCCAACAGCACAGTCTTCACTATCACCTACACAATCAAATAGTCAGCTTTTCCCAAACAAAATGAAACAACCTTAATTCGGTTCATCCGAATTAAGGTTGTTTTCTAATTTTTTCTTAATAAAAGTTAAAGTTCATTCTCATGTAAATAAGCCACTGTTTCAGAGCGGCTGGAAACATTCAACTTTTTGTATATTACACTCAGATAATTTTTCACAGTGCCCGTTGTTAAGAATAATTCAGTAGCGATAGCTTGATTTGATTTCCCTAGTTTCAGATTCCTTACGATGTTTCGTTCCTGTATGGATAAACCATCCAACTTTCCATCACGCTGTTGATTCAGATTAGAGGGCTCGATGTTTTCCTTAGAGACCCGCTCTTCATCATTCTCTAAGGAATGAAGCGTCTGAGCAAGTCGTAATTGAATACTATTGGGATAATTTATTCTGCCATCTAAACAATCCTGAATGGTCGAAAGTAATTTTTCAGTCTCAATACCCTTAATCAAAAAGCCGCTAGCTCCATAACGAATGGCTTCCCATATATATTCCTCATCCTCAAAGGTTGTCAAAATTATTATCTTGGTATCAGGGAATTCTGCTTTAATCTGCTTGGTTGCTTCCAATCCATCCAGCTTAGGCATATGGATGTCCATTAAAACAAGCTGAGGTTGATGCAATTGCACTTGCATAATCGTTGCCAAGCCATCTCCCGTTTTAGCCACTATGGTATATTTTTCCTCCATAGTTAGAATGGCAGCTAAACCATCGCGAATTAAGGGTTGGTCGTCTGCTATAATAACAGTTGTTTTAGACAATTTGCTCACTCCATCCAATCGTTTTCATCTGAAAAGGTATAGTGATCTCCAGTTTTACTCCATTAGTGGTATGTTTGTTTGAAATCGACATCTTCCCTCCAACTTCCTCCACTCTTTCCTTCATAGCATTCAGCCCAAAGCCGTGAGCAATTGGCGATGATGTCTCCCCATTATCGGATAAGATAAATTGAATATGTTCAGCACGATAGGTTAGTGAGAATTGAAAAAAGGTGCTGGAGCCGTGCCGAATTCCATTTGTTAGCCCCTCTTGTAAAGCTCGATAAATGGTAAGTTCGATCATCGGTGTCAGTTCAGGCATCGTTGTATCTATTTCATAATCAATTTGCACATTAGTTTGCTTTCTAGTTTCATCCAACAGTGCTGTAAGCTCAGGAATAAAGTGGTCACCTGGAATGTTTTCACGTAATAAATGTACAGATGTTCTTACATCATCCAAGCCACGGAGAATACTATCTTTAGTTCTATCAATCATTTCTATAGCAAGAGAATAATGGCTTTTTCCAATTGCATGTGTCGCTGTTTGTAAACCTGTTATCGCCGATGTTAGCGTATGGCCAACAGAGTCATGTATCTCACGGGATATTCGAGTCCGTTCTTGTAATTTCGCCTTTCGCTCCAGCTCAATTGAGGCGATTCGCAGTTGTTCATTGTCTCTAGCCAATTGATTTTTCTGTTGAAAAGCAATTTTTGCAAAATGACTTATTCCAAAGATTGCAAAGTACTCTATAACTCGAGGAACGATATAGTATATCTGACTAAAAGGAGGAAAACCGCGATAAATCCACAGGCTCAGTACACAGGAAGCATAACTCACAATAGTAAAGATAATCGCATTTTTTTTGGGATGGTAAAAGCTAAATTCCCCGATAAGAATTAAAATATAAATTTGTGCAAAAAAGTCCTCTGACAGCACTGATATAACAAAAGCCAATCCCAGTTGAAAGAATATAAACAGATTGCCTGTCATTTGGGAGAGATTAATCTTTAATATGTAATCTCGAATCAGGACGACTGCAATAAATGCACATGAAAGCAAGCATAATTCTATGGAAAACTTAGTTGTGTGGAGCAAAAGGACAGCAGTTGCTCCTATCACTATTATGGTTAAAATTAATGTTATTCTTTTATTTAAGTGTATATCCATATTATGCCCCCACAGGGAATGAAAGATTTGCTGGTTTTAGTTTACCACAAACATGACTTTAGTCATATTAACAAAAAAATAATGTCGAAAAAATGACCAAAGTACTCCACTACTAGTGAACTTCTTCATCTAGGTTTGGTCACTGAATATATTTATAATAAAGATAGTGAAACCATTTACAGAACGGAGATAATCATTAAATGTATGTCATCGACCTAATGCCCCTAAATGATGTTGAGATTCAAAAAATGTCCCCTGTCATTCAAAGTTTTTCATACCGTTATCAGTTTACTCAGCGAGAATCGGAAATTCTTACTTTGATTGCTATATTTGGACTTACTAATCGTGAAATTGCTGAACATTGCGTAATCGCTGAAAAAACGGTTAAAAACCATGTTGCTAATGTCATGAGAAAGCTTGACATTCGATCAACTCGCATGCTGCTTTCACTGCTATTCAAACATATTGTAAGCTTCAATGAAACGAGACCTGCGACTAATTAGCATTTTCTCGTACTTAACATTATTCATTGGAGGGAATTCATATGTCAATCAAATCCACATTTAAAAGATCTATGATAGCTACCCTATTAACGGTTTCAATTATTCTATCCATGTTTTCGACTCCAAGCAGAGCTCATGCACAGGACGAACCCAATCTAGCTTTAAATACAAGTAGATCAGGTTATCCAAGTGCTTCTGCATCTTTCACATGTTCATGTGATAATGTTTGGAATGCAGTTGATGGTAGTTACTTATCTAACAGATGGACCTCATATAATTCTACTACTTCAGATAGAATAGATTCTATCACTGTTGATTTTGGTTCGGCTAAATCTTTTAACCAAGTAAAATTATATATTTATAATGATGGCGGAGGAGTACAGACTCCAGCAAGCTATACCATCCAATATTGGGACGGCAGTATATGGAGAGATGCAGTAAACCAATTGAAAACACCTGTTGTACCTACTGCTGCTTTATATTCGACTTCAAATCCTGCCGGTATTTTAAATACAGTTAATTTCGATACGGTCACATCGCCTCAAATAAAAGTAATCTTTACAAGTAGAAGTAATTCTCGCAGTGGAGTTGTAGAGCTTGAAGTCTTTTTATATGACCAGGCAGATCATAATGCTGCAAACAGCATTATATTAGCAATTGAGGATCTTCCAGCAGCAGGGTCGATTACACTAAGCTTTAAATCGGCCGTGGAAGTGGTACGTTCTGCTTATAATAATCTCTCAATGTCCCAGAAAAATTTGGTAACCAATATAAGTAAATTTATAGAATTAGAAGCAGCCATTGCTTGGTTGCAGCCGCCTTCTGATCCCCCTGTTAGCCTTGCATTTAGCGATTTCAATCAAGCTCAAGGTACAATCAGTGGAACTGTTACCCTAGTTCAGCCCCTAAATAGAACTTATATTACAAACTATTCTCTTTTTTGGGCGGATAATACGGGTGCAAAATTGCCTAATAGATCAGCAATTGCTACTACTAACGCTGTAGCATCCCCTACAAATGTGACGTTTTCCATTTCGGATCTAGAGATTCCACCGGGTGCCCTTAAATTAATTGCTTATGCAAATAATAGTTCAGGATTTAATCCAAATGGAGCTGTAGTGCCGTTTATAGATTCGTACGATAAAATACCCTCCAGTACATACTCCAGTATTACAGGAACTGTACAAGAAGGTGGGAGTAAGAACGTAACGGTCAACTTCATAGTATATAATGCAGCACATGAGCCATTAAAACAGTTTCATGTAGAAAATTTCACACTTAATATCCCGAGCTTGAATGATGAACATTGGACAGGTCTGGACAATCAAAATTATTTTACAAATTTTACAAATCACTTCGATGGAACTTACAGTTTTGTCTATACGGGTGCTAAATACGGGACAACTTATCCATTTAAGTTCTTCACGGCGCATTATAATCCAGCGAATGTTGAGGAATATATTTCAATTCAAGACACTTACGATGTAATCACTCCAATAAATCCTATAGTAGACAAAATAAATGATATTGCGCAAAATGCATCTGCAAGCAGCATTAGCGAAAGTGATTTACTTTCTGTACTTGATGATCTAGGAGCTACAGCTGATTTAATTGCGGATAATCTTGTTGCCTACCAATCAGCGATTTCCAGCTCGGCCGACTCCGCACTTAACACTGCGACATTAATTCATCAGATGGTTTTGGATATTAATACAGCAGCCGTTGTCAGATCGGCGATACAGGCATTGTTCCCAGTAGAGTCGCTAGAACTGAGCGATAAATCTGCGGTAGCAGCGGCACGTTCTGCATATGATAACCTTACTGATACTCAAAGGGACTTTGTAACGAACCTAACACTATTAAATGATGCTGAGGAAGCAATAGCTGCACTGGAAGCGGCACAAAATCCAGTAATGAAAAATATTAATGTGCTTTCTGCTTTTAGCAACGCAATGGGAGATACTATAACGTTAAAACTGTCATCTGTTTTGGATATAACGTACAACATTCCTGCGACCAAATTTGTAGTTATTGCAAATGAAGTTTCCGTTCCTATCGCTAGTGCAGATTATGATCCTGCTGATTCCAGCCATAGAACAATTAAGCTCACATTAGCTTTTCCTGCATTACTTAGCTCGACTAGCGTAACATTATCAGTTCTAAGCGGAGCTCTTAAAACCAGCAACAATGAATTAAACAATACTACATCTCCTAAACCTGTCATCACATTTCTAAATCTTGACCTATCGCATGACAATCATATTGGTGTGGAAGATATAGTTCTAATGATCCGTAACCCTTTAACTCAAATCGACGTAAACCTGGATCAAACTTTTAATCCAGAGGATATATTAATTCTTTTGGGTCAAATATCCATGCAATAACGAAAAATATCTCTAACGCCAAAGCTTAATAAGCTCGCCAGCAGCTTGCGAACTGCCTTTATTCATTTAAAAACTCATCATTCATTAACTATATTTTAATTTTTTGGAGGTATTATCTTTTATATGACAACAGTCGATATATATATTTTAATACTTATTCAGCATGAATAAAGGAGGATATTTTTAGATCAGGGAAGCGCTTGCTGATAAACTTTTGCTTTTGATAGACACCTAGGAGGATTACTATGACAATTCGCATCAAAATCATCATTGGATTCAGCGTAATGGCATTCTTTTTTCTTATTTCGCTATTCATCGTTTATTCTTCTTTGCAAAAAGTATCCAGTACATTTGTCAAATTCTCTGATACAGATGTTCGTTTGTTAAACCTTGCACAACAAATCAGGTTTGAAGATATTACACTCACTGATTCAGTAAGAGGTATTATTATTGATGCTAGTAATACAATTGAAAAGCAAAATTATGACGCTTTCGCAGGGCAAATTGACAGTCATATTAAAGAAGTAAAAACGCTGCCGATCTCGAATCGAGTGAAAGAAATTTTCGAGGAATTGGATAAAAACAATCAACAGCTTGTGGATATGGAAACAGAAATGATGAATCTATCGGCCACCGATAAAATTAAGACACTTGAAATATTTAATGGTGAATATGCTAAACTGCGTATAATATTTGCTGCAAATCTGAATGAGTTTCAGAAGATTCAGCTAAATCAGATTGATACAAAAGTAAAAGATAATCTTACCTATGTGCATTCTCGCTCAACCTTAAGTTTAATCATAATCGCCATTGCTTTGATGATAGGAGCTGTTGTTGCTTTTGGAATTGCAAGAATTATCTCCCGTCCTATTCTAGTAATCAATACTAAGCTGAAAGAACTTTCTCAAAACGAAGGGGATTTAAGAGAGCGGTTATCCGTTAAAAGCAAGGATGAGATTGGTCAATTGGCTTCCTCATTTAATAAGATGATGGATACGATTCAAAATTTGATTAAGCAAGTCAAGGGAAGTGTTGAGCTAGTGTCGTCAACCTCTCAAAAACTTTCTGTTTCAGCTGAAAGTGCGGCAAATGTGTCCACCGAAATTTCAGATAAAATTAAAGAAGTCGTTATAGGTGCGAAAACACAGCTAAACGGGGCTGAGGAGAGTCATCGTGCGATGGAAGAGATGGTGATCGGAATACAAAGGATCGCCGAAGGATCTATGGTAGTTGCTGAAAAATCCAGCAGCTCCGCAATAGAAGCGAAAAATGGAAATGAAACCATTCAAAAAGCTATCCATCAGATGGAGTCCATCTATAATTCTGTTATTAAAGCTGCTTCAGCTGTAAAAAAGCTTGGAAACCGCTCTGAAGAAATAGAACTCATCGTACAAACCATTACTCATATATCAACGCAAACTAACTTATTGTCATTAAATGCAGCCATTGAAGCGGCAAGAGCCGGAGAGCATGGGCGTGGCTTTGCAGTAGTTGCAAACGAAGTGAGAAAGCTTGCTACTCAAAGTGAGGAGTCGGCAACGAAAATTGCAGTATTAATTAACGAAATTCATCGAGAAACGAACCAAGCTGTACAATCCATGGAAGAAGGCACGGTGGAAGTGAAAGATGGGTTAATCGTTGTGGAGGAAGCAGGGAACTTGTTTCAGAAAATTATGGATGATCTCCAACAAGTTGCTGGTGAAGTCCAAGAGCTTTCTGCAATATCAGAAGAAATGGCTGCAAGCTCCGAGGAAGTTACTGCTTCAAGCAATGAAACAGCATATATCACCAAAACGACGACGAACAGTATGCAGCAAAGCTCTGATGCAGTTGAAAAACAGTTAGAATCTATTGAAGAAATATACAGTTCTACGAACGACCTCAATAAAGTTTCCAAACAACTGAGTGATCTAATTCAAAAATTCAAGGCATAGCTCAAATAGAAAAAATGGCTGGAAACGTAAGCGTAAAATACTCCCCACCTAAAAATATGAATTTTTCTATGAGATAATCTTCCTCAGATTTAATGAAGGAGGTTCTCTTATGGATAGCAATCAACGAACTCAGGATTGGATAACAAGAATAGCAGACTTTAAATCCAGTGGACTTACAATGTCAGCATGGTGCAAAACGCATACGCAAAGTATGCATCAATTGAAGTACTGGCTCAAGAAAATGAATATTTCCGTACGTCCAAGCTCCTCATCTTCTTCCACGCAATGGCTGCCGGTTACTCTCGCTAGCAACAAACAAAAAGTAGATATAACGGGCAACCTCGTTGTTCGAGTTGGCTCTGCAAGTATTGAGGTTCCAGCAGACTTTAACGCCAATCTACTTCGTGACCTTGTACGCACATTAACTTCATGCTAAATGCTTCGAGCATCGAACGTGTTTACCTCGCTTGCGGCAATACAGATCTGCGCAAATCAATTGATGGACTCACCGTGCTGGTTAAAGAAGGCTTTGAGTTGGATCCCTTCTCATCCAGCCTCTTCGTATTCTGTAATCGCAATCGAGACAAACTCAAAATTTTGCATTGGGATCACAATGGCTTTTGGCTCTATTACCGTCGGCTGGAACGCGGTACATTTCGTTGGCCTTCTTCGAATACAACTCCTTTAGTCGTCGGTTACCGTGAATTGCGCTGGCTTTTGGATGGACTTTCACTTGAGCAACAGCAAGCGCATCCTTCCGTTACCGAACGCACCGTGATCTAACTTCAAGGAACAGGAAGTTCGAGATTTTGACAAAATTGTTGAAAGGAAAACGGTGAGCTAGGTCGAAAAAGTTAGATATGGAAACCACAACGGATACGTCCCACCCTACAATAGAAGAGTTACAACAACAAAATATAAAACTGGCCAAACAAAACGCCGAACTGTCTGCGAAGCTGGCTTGGTTCGAGGAGCAATTCCGTCTCAGCCAGAAGAAACAATTCGGTGCATCAAGTGAACGAACGCATCCGGATCAATTGGATCTCTTTAACGAAGCCGAGTCGGATGCCAATCCCGCTGCAGAAGAACCAACGTTGGAATCCGTTACCTACAGCCGCAAGAAACAAAGCGGACAACGAGAGGCCATGGTTGAGAATTTACCTGTAGAGACGATCGAGTACCGCTTGTCCGAAGAAGAACAAACTTGTTCATGCTGCGGTGGAAACTTGCATGAAATGAGCACTGAAACGCGCCAAGAACTGAAGCTTATTCCTGCTGAAATTAAGCTCGTGAAGCATGTGCGTTTCGTTTATGCTTGCCGTCGCTGTGAGGTCGAGGTGACCACGACACCTGTGGTTACAGCACCGATGCCACGTCCGGTTTATCCGGGAAGCCTAGTCTCTTCCTCGATGATGGCTTACATCATGAGCCAAAAATATGTAGAAAGCATGCCCCTTTACCGTCAGGAGCAGCAGTTTGCACGACTTGGCGTAGCCTTGTCCCGTCAGACGTTAGCCAATTGGATGATCCATGGTGCAGATACTTGGTTGCGATTGCTGGTTGAACGCATGCACGAGCATCTGCTTCAAAAGGACATTCTACATGCAGATGAGACGACCTTGCAGGTGCTGCGAGAACCAGGTCGATCTGCAGAGAGCCAGTCTTATCTTTGGCTTTATCGTACCGGGCGCGAAGGTCCGCCTATCATTATCTATGAGTACCAGCCAACACGAGCAGGGGAACACCCGCGCAAGTTTTTAACGGGTTTCAAAGGTTACCTGCATGTTGACGGTTACTCGGGATACCACAAGATAATGAATGTGACCTTAGTCGGTTGCTGGGCTCACGCCCGTCGCAAATTTGATGAGGCCCTGCAGGCATTACCGGATCCTAAACGATCCACTCCTGTAACTGCCAGTGAAGGTTTAGATTTCTGCAACCGTCTCTTCGCTATTGAGCGAGAGATTAAGGATTTTAAACCTGAAGAGCGTACAACCATTCGAATGGCGCGTAGTCGCCAGATTCTGGATGCTTTTTCAGCATGGCTTCGTACACAGCGATCTCGCGTTTTACCCAAGAGTAAACTCGGGGAGGCAATTATTTATTGCCAAAACCAATGGGAGAAGCTCGAGGCTTTCATGAAAGACGGTCGCTTAGAGATCGATAACAACCGAAGCGAACGCTCGATTAAGCCCTTTGTCATCGGTCGAAAAAACTGGATGTTCAGCAATACGCCTCGCGGTGCAAAGGCAAGTGCCATGATCTATAGTATGATCGAAACGGCTAAAGAGAATGGATTAAATCCAATGATCTACCTGACTTATCTATTTGAGAAACTCCCCAATTTAGAAGACCCAAAAGACACGAAATCTTTAGATATGCTATTGCCCTGGTCACAGACTTTGCCTCTGACCTGTCGTGTATTCAATAAGAAAACCACTTAGTCCCCGTCCTTTGTACTTGTGCAAGGTGGGGGCTGTTTTACGCTTACCTGGAAACTCAACTGCAAGTAACAGTTATTGTTCCATTAAATGAAGTCAAAAAAACCTCCTTCCGACTGCCAATAATGGCACTTTCGAAAGAAGGTTTTTTTGCCGTACATTCAAATTTTGAGTTCCCCAAGCTTAATAAGCTCGACAACCGCTTGCGAACGACCTTTTACGTTTAGTTTCTGCATGACATTCGTAATGTGGTTTGAAGTACACTGGGATTTCTAATTTAGTGAATAATAACTGTAGTGTTTCAATAATGTCTTAGTGATAAATTAATCTAAATATGGCAATTCCCTAAAAACAATAATGCTTTTTCTCCATGTACTTGTTTAAAGCATCTTGATTAATGAAAAAGTATTCTCCAAAACATTTAATAACATATCCTTTTTCATTCCATTCTTTTATCTCATTTAATCCATTTTCAGTATTTTGAATATATTCATCTAAAAGCATGTTGTAGACCCAATTTTCCTTACAAAAAAATATAACCTTTTGATTTTTTTCCCCCGATTGTAACCTTTTCATTAAAAAGTCGTTCAGAGGTTCTAAACTCCAGATAAATCCTCTATGAATGCCAGTTTCATCATCAACAATAACCTTACCTTCTTCATTCAACTTTAATTCACCGAAGAAATCTCTTATATTTTTTTTTGTAACGCTAAAATTATTGCCCTTATTTGAACATAAGCCTGACTTTTTATCTTTTACAGAAATATAAGAATCTCTATAAGTATAGTAATCATTCGGATAATATATTTGATAGCTATCTGTACTCCATCCTCTTGTTGGCATATAATTAATCGCCTTCAATAGTAATCTATCATCATTAAAATCTAATTTCATTTTTTCGCTGCCTATGATCCAGTCGCAAATTACCTGTCCGAACTTATTATCTATAAATAAATCATTTAAAGTATTCAGCAATATATTTCCTTTTTGGTAACAAAAGTTTTTTGTATACGCCTTCCAACGTATCGTTAATTCTTCAAAATATAAAGGTTTCAAGTCATATCCTAAATCACCCAATTTATCAAATAATCCCCCTAAAATTTCTATCTTGCTTGTATTAACTCGAAGAATATCTGACAGAAATTCATCATAACTTATCAGAAGTTTGTTTTGAGAATCGATTAAATTATTTATTAAACCATTAACATAAGGGAGGTTTTCAAAAGCTTCAAGTTCTTCTTTGTCATTCAAATAATTCCTTTTGTGTTCATCTTCTAATACTTTATTTAATTCAGCATTACTCGATCTATGTTCCCCAATATTATATTGTCCATCCAAATCTTTATTCAGTTTTATTGTTGAATAGAGATATGCTAATTTGCTATTGTTAGAATTGTTGATAAAACTGTCTATACGCGAATAATATTTCGGAATACAAAAGGCACTATACTTTGTATACCACATGTTTTTATCGCTATCCAAATGAGCCATATGATTTTCTATCAAATTGTTATTTAATAATTTCTTAATAAATCTCATATAGGGAAACAATACCTCAGGAGACTTTTCACAATTTGAAATGTATGCCCAGATAATAACATCTTTTTTCACAAATTCTTTATAAGTAGGATCATAAAATTTTAGCAAAAATGTTTTTAACATCACCTTATAATTATTGTCCGCTAAATTCCAGAATACACCTTCCACATGATTTACGATGTCCTCATTCTTAAATCGTTCTGTTCGATCTCCGAATGAATAATTAACAAAATTAACACAATCCAGTTTTGAATCACTTAAATCTAGTTCCACCATATGACTCAGAATTTTTTCAAGTCTTTCAGTATGCTTTCTTTCTATCCAGTCTACATTACTGTTTATATATCCCTCGTCTGTTCCACTTTTTTCAACCCACATCATTCTAAGACAAAATTGAATAAAGGCTATTTCTATTTCTTCCTCACCGGGCATCCGCAATTCCCAGGGCTTTTCTATATCCTTTGGAATTAATGTTTTGTATTTAGAAAAAAATCTAAGCCAGTTATTATCTATCATTAGTGCAAAATTTTTAAATCCTTCTTTATTACATTCTCTTACTTTATGAAAAAGTTCTGATTTAAATATTTCATATTCTTTCAAATCCAAACCATCATTTAAATCAATAAAAAATTGCTCCGCATCTTCAACTTTTTTAACAGGCACAACATCAAATACAACATGTTCATACAAGTATTTGAAACCTATTTTTTTTTCAAAACTCGAATATCCATACTTCTCTATCCAACTATCCTTGCTAAATTGACGAAGTAATTTTTCGAGAGAAAAGGTAGTAAAATCAACAACATTGAGGCGATTTTCTTTATTTTGAATTAAACCTTTTAAATATAAATTAGCTTCCTCACGATTCATAAACTCAAACTTACTTAAAAATTTTTCTTCACTTTGAGCCTCTTTATATGAAGCACATAAATATACGAGGCTTGCCAGTCTCTGTTGACCATCGTAGACATAAAAAGTATTCGTTGCAATATCGACATACCCCATAATCGCACTAAATTTAAATTCCTTTTGGGGATGAATTGTATCTTGATATTTTGCATTGCATATTGACTGTAATAACTTCGTTAACTTTTCTCCACCGCTCCCCATCACATAATCTCTTTGAATATCTGGAATAACTATTTTATCGTATTTTGAAAGAAATGTTGCTAAACTATGCTCAGTGCTATTTTTAACCATCTTTATTTCTCCTGTTCACTATATTTCTCATTAATGTACTCTTTATAAAATTTCTTGAATTCGTCAAATTCATTTATTGCTGGATATATCCACTTCTCTTGATCATTTTTCCATTCACCAGACAATATTAACTTTTGTAATTCATTCACTTCCATTTTTCCAAACTGCATCTGTGATTGAATAAAACAGTTTTTAGCGTATAGTGATTTTTTTGTAATGAAATCCAATAGAACTTGTTCTAGGCTTTTTTCCAGTATTTCTTCTTTATAATCTATATCAAATAAATCAAAAAATCTTTGCCCGTTAATAGAATGTATATAATTAAATCCATTATATGAATTCCAATTACCAGCTTCTAAGTCGCAGTAAATATTATTTATTATTTCATTGTAATATTGTAGCCTTTTATACTCAAGAATCGTTTCGTAGCCCAATTTACTTTTTTCTTCATCTTCATAACGATCACTAAATAAAACCTTTAATCTATTTTCAAATCCATCTACCTCGGTATCTTCTTTAATGTCATATCCTTGTTTAACTAATTTCCAGATATCGTCTTGTGCAAACAAACTATTCGACAAATTCTTGAATAGATACAATATATCCTGTCTTGAATAATTAACTGCCTGTTCATGAGCATCAATCATCAGGTTTGCTTTTATATGATCATTAATACCAAATCTAGTTTTATTTTTGTTGATGTTTAGAAATTCTTCTATTGGTTCTGCTTCACTGAAGTGAATGAGGATATAAGTTTGGTTTAATATGTAATTGATAAATTCTTCTCTGTGTTCAGGGGTATAACAATACTTTTCCAAAGCCTCACCGATTTTATTTTCCTTAGTCAATTCACATTTAATCGCTTCAAAGTTTTCTTCAAATCTTTGTATATCCGTGTACATCTTACTCTCATCTCTATCGCTAGTTCCAATGATGTTCCTTAAATACCATGATCTTGTAACTACACTTTCATCAAGACCCTCATCTCGTTCAAAAGAAAAGTTGAAATATAGTCTTTTTGGATCCAAGTACTTTAATATCAATGTTAAGGTAATAATTCTTTGCTGACCATCAATTAATTGGAATGTATTATCGTTTTCCTTATATAAAGTAACCATTCCCAATGTATATTTACTTTTCCCATCCATATAGCTCATAAATAAATTACTTACTAAATCTCCGGCTTTTTTTGTACACCACTTATAATTTCTTTGAATTAGGGGGATGTAGATGTTATTTTCTTTATTGAAACAGTTATAAATTAGGTCATGCAAACTAATCATTTTGTTATTTTCTATTTTCACTGCAGTTCCTCCTATACTTTCATTAAATAATTATGCAGAAAGCCTTTGAAATTAGTGATATAACTATTCGTTGATCTAAGCTTATATATAGATTCCGTATCTTTTTCTAAACTCAAATTCTCTGCACTCCAATCAATATAAGTAAATACCTTATTGACTTTTTTATCATGCGCTTCATTTCCATTTATGCATAATTTGAATCGATCAATATGATTTTTTATATTTATAAATTGTTGAGCGTTTTCTTCTCCAGGTTGGTTAGACAATTCTTTCTCAAATTCTTCATTTATATACGTGATTGCTTTTTCGAATTCATACTTGAATTTATCCCCCTTACCTTTGTTACGTACTTCATAGTACTTTTCATAGTACCTGTACAACAAATAAATTAATTCTTCTTCGTTAAAACTTTCAGAGACTTCCTGATTAAGAATACATGATGTAATTACTTCTTGATCCGAAACAGGGGAGTGCATTTTTTGTATTTCAGTAGACTTTTCACCTAAAAAATCTTTCATCCAAATTGTAAGATTGTCTCTCTTCCCATTCCTAACGCTACTCATATCTATACAGTAATCAGTTCTAGTGTTTTTACATTGATCCCCTACAAATTGATGTAAGGACATATTATTATCACCACCAAATATTACATTAATGTCTTGATTAGGCAGTATTTGCAATTCTACAGTATCTTTTTTTTGATTAATAGATAAATATTTAAATAGTACTATTCCGAAGCATTTGGAATAGGAGTAAAGCCGAACCTTATCTGTTCCTTTGTTAATATGTTCACGGCAATGTTCAAATATTGTTTTAACAGTCTCTAAATTGCTAGACTTTCCATAATTATCTGGTTCATCTCTTTTCCCACCGTTACTTCTAAACAATGTGGCTTGGCTCTTCTTAAATTTTGCATTGTAGTAATGTCCTAGTCCTAAATACTTTAATTCCTTCAATCGATTGTCAAACAAATAATAATCTATGATTTTTTTTCTATCTTCATCAGCTAGTTCAGAATATTCATTTAACAGCTCTTTAATCAATATGCAATATCGTTGATATAATATTTTAACTTTGAGGTTTTTGTCAGAATTCTGTATATCAAAATATTTATCATTCATAAATACTTTTTTTATTGTTGCTGCATCAATAGAGTAGTTTGTGTCTTCACCATGTCTAAACATTTTCCCCAATATACCAAACGTATCTGCACTTACTTTCCCTTCAAAATCTAAGTGGATTATCTTCATATATTACCTCCAAAAAATATATCTGCGGCACTCTCTTTCATTCGTGATATTACTGTGTGATAATTTGATTTCCAAAAAATTCGGTTCATACAAATACAAGGCATCAGCCCATACCCCAAGCAGCAATAGACTAGGTCAAATATCAATTGATGTTTATAACGATTTCTCTAGCTTAAATGCTTAAATTAAACATCACCACATCAAAATAGCATGGTTTTTTTTGAAACATATCCTCATTCCCGCGATTAAGTTCTTATATCTCATAAAATTTTATAGTAAATAAACACATTATATATCTAATGATACCTTCGTACAGCTAGTCCTTATACGTATAAATATTCATTGAACAAAGACACATAAGCATTATCTTTTTTTATATTTCTTTAAAGTTGCTCAATTCTAAATCGCCAGGACTCCATATCTTTGATATAGTCACCATCCCTAAAATTATTTTCACAGCACTTAGGTAATGACGAATCCCTGGATAAGCTTCCAGAAATACCTCTAGCGACCAAGGGCTGTCAGGTCCGCTTTAGGAATGCGGTAATGGGCAAAGTCAACTCTTCTCTGATTTAACTTGCAATATAATTTTTAAATCTTTCATTGTTTCAACATTTCTTAGCTTGTAGTTCTTTAAATTACTCTGTAGAATTTTTTTATTAAATCTACATTCAAGAAAGATTATGACTATCGCTAGAATCTTTTTTGATCGTTTATTTATATTAGTTCTCACAATAATATGCTCATATAAACACATATACTGAAGCAAAAATAAAAGTGGAGCATGCAATAATATTCCAATTATATCAATAAACATTTTTTCATAAAAATCAATTTTTGTTGCGTCTTGAAGACTAGAACTAAATCCTTTAAAAGCCACAAAAATAAATATAAACCCGATAATCATTAGCATGTAATTCAATAACTTCTTAACTTGTAGGTACCTCTCATCTCTATCCGCGGCAGCTATAAGCCCGCCAATTAGAACCAGTATTGGAATAATAACTAATTCAGCCCAAATAGATAAGGTATATTCATTAATAATAAATAAGGGAATGATACTTAATTTAAATGATTCGACAATAAGCTTGTTAATATTCTCCTCAATATATCTTGAAGAGACTCGAGATATTAATGGATACAAGGCCATAAATATCCATAAAATATAATCCTTAATCACTTGAACTTCAAGTATTTTAAAGAGGTACATAGTGAAAAAAACAAGTATAATATATGAATTCGTAATAATGAAAATCGGATGTATAAGTAACCCCAAAAGTGATTTAATTATGCTAGGAATTGACTCTCTTACGCCTTTTATGGATAAGGCAAAAATAATAAAAATGATGAGCCAAATAACTAAAGCTTGTTCTCTTGGATTTAACAAAGTACTTACCTCTTTTTATTTAGTTTTTAGTTGATTTCGCCTAACGTTTGTGAATTAACCATCCGATATTCTTAATTTGGTTTGAAATACACAATTGCTGACAGCATTTATAAAATAATACACACCACTCCCTTAAGACAGGGGATAGGTGTTTGTTGTTACTTGTGAAGAATTAATGCTTACCCAAAAATTTTCTTTGCCTCTCCCAATTTCCGTATTCCAACTTTGATCGAACTTTATCACTGATGTATTTTTTAATTGGGATTAATCTTATCCCCACATTTGACGTTTCAACAATTGAAAGAATATTTCTCCACTCTGCAGCTTGAATATCCCCAATTATTACATCACCAGAATAAGAACCACCATTACCTCTCCAACTTATTTTTGAAAAGTAATCAATATCTTGATTTAATGAAATAAATAATAATAATGCTGAATCAAATAAATGATTTCTTTTATTTCTAATAATATTAATCATGAAATTCATTTTATCTAAATTGTTATTATTATTTCTTATATAATTCAATATAAAAATATCCGCTTTTTCTGACATTTCATCTTTTAAATCCAAAAAGAAACTCTCACATATATAATCACTAATATAGTAATGATTATCTTTATTAAAAACTAAATCTAATGCTTGGATAAGAACATTTTCTATTTTTTCTATTGACCAAATTATAGATAAATTCTTATGATGTGATTTTCGTTCAAATCCAGTATCGGAAATTATGTTTTCTATATATTCAAGTAAAAATGTCGAGTCTAATTTTAATATATTTATAAGTCCTTCCCCATTATAATCGATATGTTCATCCAAAACATATTGTTGTAAGTAACCTTTTTTTATTAATGTTATATCAGTACCAAGCAAGTCAAAATAATCACTAAAAAAACTTCCCCTTAATATGATTCGAGTACCTGTGTCATTGATTTTATCTATAACTACATAAAGTATTTCTTGAAATAAATTTGGTTTCAAAGAAGTATAACGCTTAAATTTCCCTATATTTAGCGTTATTGGATACTGGATTTGATTTATAGTTTCAATAATATTTCTAATAAGTTCAAGATTGATAAATTTATCATCAATGTTTTCATAAAATGATATTTCCCATTCCGTTCTCCCTTTAAAGAATTTACTTTGAATTAAGCTCCAAATTTTTTCAATTTTGAATTGAGTATTAAGTTGGTTGCGTAACACTAGAATGGGAATATAATCAATTTCATTTTCCTTTTCAATTAAAAATTTTAATATTCCAATACCTAATGAAAAATTATTGATACAAATCTGATCTATGATAAATTCAATACAATTATTATAATTCCAATTATCAGGCTTCCATTTCTTAATACGAGTGAAATCAATATAAAATATCTCAAACTCTCGAACTGAATTAAAAATAAAGGAGTTTCTTATCTCCGTTTCTTTTAGTGCATCATATTCTTTAAAATCAGAAAATTCATAAGATTCTTTATCCCGATACCTATCCCAATCAATTTTTAAAAAAATTTCATAAGTTGAGTTAGTGAACTTCCTTAGAAGCATTTCAAACGACTCATGGGTAATCGAGCATTTCATTAACCATCTAATTTGTTTCTGTACATAATAGCAATGTTCAAATGAATTAGAAGTTAAATGATTGTTTATTATACTTAATATAAATGATAAATCGAAATACATAATATCCATTATTACATCTGGATTTCTTTCAGAATATCCTGTGATTACCTCCAATGATTCATTTGGATAATTAATAAAATTGGTATCTAAAGTTTGCCAAATTTTTATTCGAATTTTTTGTAGAAATTCATTATTAGGAATAGCATAATCATACCAATAGATTGTATTATTTCTTCCACCTTTCGTATGATGGAATTTATATTTTAAAAACGTTTTTGATAATTCATAAAAGGATTTAGCATAAAGTCCATCGTATTGTTCAAATTTCTCCAACAGGATATCAATTAATATTTCTTGTCTTTTAAAACCATTCCTTTCATCAACATCATCAAAAGTTAGTTCTTCTTTTATCTTGTGAATAAGTTCAGGTAAATGTTGAGGGGTTTTTCTTGTAAACTCAAATAATAGTTCAATTACATCTTGAAGATTATGTGAGAACCTAAAAAAGTTTCCCAATAATTCAATGATGTTATTTTTATCATAGGAAAAGGCATTTGTCTTATATTTAGTGTTATATTCAATATTATCAGAAGCTTTAATTTTACTAATTATATTAAATACAAATTCTAAAGTTTCTTCTTGTAGGTAAAACCAAAAAGTAGATAAGAATTTAAACGATTTTTCTTCATTCAACTTACTCGCTATCCAAAAATCTTGCAACTTTGGCTTAATTTTTCCCATCACATTTTCATGCCCAAATGTATTGTTAGCAGGTATAATACAGTCTTTAAATCGATCAGAATTATTTTCAAAGTAATTCATAAGCAATTCATCAAACGAAAGTAAATTATCTTTAATAAATGATTTATAGAAAAAATATGTAGATAAGTTTTGTTCTGGAATTTTAACATGCTCGAACTGAATTTCAACTAGCTCTAGGTTTTCGAGTTTATCGATCGAATCAACAAATTCCAGATATGTCATCCCAAATTTTGCAAGTATTTTTTTAATAATATCTTTGTCCTTGTAAGGAAGGGTAAAAAAGAAGGCTATAAGCCCAAGACACTTTAAATTTATTTCTTTAGAGAACTCACCATCATCTTTAATAAATGTTGAAAAATATTTTTCGAAAAGGTCTGATACATCTGACAATGCATAAATGTTTTGTTTTTCAATAGCTAGTTTAGCAGTCATTATTGCCAAACGAGGGTTTCCATCGGCTATTCTCACAATTTCTTTATGATAATCCGAATTAGATATTTTGAAAGAGTCACTTTTTATAATATCAATAATTTGATCATCATTTAATTTCATTAAATCAATTCGAATTGGAGAATATTCATAACACAATTTCCCTACTTCTTGATATGCATAATCTCGTACTGTGATCAGAACTTTTAAAGTACCTCTTCTTGTAGACTTATAAAAACCCACAATCTGATTAAATGCATCAATTCTGTTCGCATCATCAACAAACAAGATATAATCTTTTTCTTTGTTCATATATTGATATAGATCATCAAGTAATGAATAATTTTTGTACGAAATACAGAAAGCATTAAAATTACTATTACCAATTAAATACTGTTGAATTGTTTCAATAGCTAATTTAGTTTTTCCAACACCAGGCGCTCCAGTTAAAATTATAAAGTCCGATTGATGCAGAGAAGCAATTAAATTATTCATTTCGTCTTCTCTATGCAAAAATTGGTTGTCTATCTGAGTTGCAACACCTTTTGAAGCTTTGTTATACTCATTAACAAATTGTTTGATGGAGACAATCTGACCAGAATCAAGTGGTAAGCCTAAAAATTGATGAACTAAATCTCTATGATGAAATAGAAGCTCTATTGACAAAGAATCTAGAGTATTAAGTGTTAGTTTTATATATGTCCCTTTAAGTAAATTTTTTATTTTTTCGATTTGATCTGTTTTCAAATTGAAATTCAAACATAAAATAATTTCTTCAATGTCATCTACAGGTACACCTGTTTTAGAAGTATCCAAGCATTTAGAAATATCATTTATCAGTTTATTTACCCTTCCGTTACTTATAGTGGTATGTTCTACATATATGTATTTCCCGCTAGGTAAAAGGAAAAAAGAATCTGGTGTTCCTACTGTAGTTTTTTGTTTTCCACTTTGACTCCCAGTTCTAGAAAAAGCAGAATAATTGCTGTTTCGAATAGTTAGAAAGCTATCACATAATTCTTGGAAAACTGTCTCATTTATTTCTACAAGGGCATTTTCTATTGATTGTAATCTGCTCACAAACATTCAACTCCTTAGAAATTTACGAATAGATGAGATAAGAAATATAGATGCACTTTAATTTGCTCATGTCCCTTTACAATAATAAGATCGACATAGAAGATTCTTTAATTACCTATCCTTTTTAATATTATATTTCCCTACATTCGTAATGTGGCTTAAAATACACTCAAAATCACTAATGTAATAAATCATTTAAAATTATACTTAATTTGATGTAATTGTGAATTATACTGAAAATATATTGGCATGAAAAATTGTTCGAAATGATATCTAATACACTGAGATGAAAGATCATGTAAATTTATGATCTTAATACCATTTAAATAATTATCTTTATCAATATGAATCAACTGATCTATTCTTTCTGGATCGAGTGCCAGAATACCCACATCAAACATTACATGATGATTAGGACATAAAACTAACATATTCGGATGATCATCTAATCCCATATGTTCTTTTCCATGTGGTTGGATATGGTGTACTTCTGAATAGTTGATGTTATTAGTTAATTTAAAGGGTAATCTGCAAACTTGGCAAGTATTGTTGTATATATTCTTTAATACTCTTACTTTTTTCGAATCACGATTTCGTTTTAAAACAATCGTCAGTATAAACGCTTCACCAGAATTTTGTATTTGTTCATCAATATCGTTTTCATTCTCATCTGGTGAAGCTTCCTGAAAAAAATGGTTTAAACCATAATAAGTATTATAATTAGTTTCAATACAATATTGTTCAAATGCAATTTTTATCCATTCCTGCCATCCCATAATTTCAATAATTTGTTGAAGTGAAGAACCTTTACTATTACAAAGCATTTGAAAAACACTATTTGTTTTTAGATGTGTAATTTGAATTGGTTCCTTTAAATTTAAATGATTAGATATATATTTTAAAAAGTATAATGTAAGAGTTTGAAAATTATCCGATTTCCTTTTCTCAACATTTTTATCAATTTTTAAATCATATCCGCTCCACATTTTGATAAAAAAATATGGTGTATCCTCAGTATTATTGTTTATTCTAATTTGATAGTATTCATTAATATATTTAGCAGACTCACCAATAATTGTTATGTAAGGTACTGTAGAATGTCTGGAAAAGTTTTTCACGACAACTGTTTCATTATCAATTATATCTATATCAGTAATTGTCATTTTTCGAATGTTATTATTATCAAATAAATCGATTGTATCATAACAAGCAGAAATACTGAGTGCAAGCACAGCTTTTATACTTTTTATTGCGATTCTGTCTACCATATGGATATAATAATTATCATTAAAAAGCTCACTAAGAGGAGCATTTAAGAAAACAATTTTACTTTTGCCAATATTGTATACTTTCTTGGTTTCATTAGGCATTTCCAACTCATATGTTTTTATTGGAAAGACTATTTCACTTATATGCTTCTTTAAAAAATACGAATTGGAAAACTCAAAAAAATTAAACAGTGCATTATATTTACCTTGTGGTTCTTGGTCTTGGTTAAAAATGAAATTTCTTAGGTTTCTTTCATTTAATGAATCGAATAACTCTTCGTTACCATAAACATTAACAAACTTCCTTATTTTTCCACTATAAGATTTTAAAGTTGATGTTGAAATTCTATTATTTTCCCATAAGTATATTTTAAAAGCTTCACTTAAATTCATATATTCTCCTATCAATATTGACTAATATAAAACTGGATATAAAAATTAGTGATAAATTGATTCCCTTTATTATAAATGAAAAATCAATTAACTATGTCTCAATATTACTTTTATCCAAAAGCAAAATATTCACTTCTTGTAGCATTTGTTCATATGCAGGTTTTAGTCCTATAGATGATTCCCGAAGTGTTTTTTGCATTGATTCGTTGATAATCTTTGTATTCCTTTCAAGAGTCGGCTCAAGTTTTAACATTTTCTCAAGCCCATATCCAAGTGTTTTTAAAAAAGTTGGGTTGAATTGTTCTGCTGCAAGATTAGAATACATTTGTAAATGAGTCTGCAAAGAAATCTCTAACATTTCATGTTGTCGTATAACTTCTAAAGTATATTCTAATAGGTTTTTATGTTTACTTACAGTAAAAACATGACTGTTAATCAATAGATCTCCAACAGCTAATTTCCTCGATCTGTATACACCATCTTTGCCAATATACTCTAAATTTAATTCTAGTTCTTGCTTAGCTAAATGTAGGATCTTAATACGTTGTAATACATCATTTCTCGCACTTTCATCTCTCGATACTTTCCGTGTAACCCAAGCGCCAATGATTATCGCTACGATGGGTACTACAACTCCTGTTACAATATCTTTAAGGACTTCCATCTATTAAAATACCTCCAATAATGACTATACATGATATTTATTTAACAGCCCTATGACTTTTGTTAATTAATTAGTTATGCATTTAAGTACAAATTCATAGAGTTTATTATCTATTCGACATTATTCGCCTCTCTTCCTGTAACTACAAGAGAAAATTTAAGGCAGGAGCTATATTCTTCAGCTAGCTCATTTTTTTAGAAGTAGATTTATTTGAGATATGATCAATATTTATTTGCTCAAACTCTTTTACTCTTCGATAAAACGTTGTGATATTCCATAATTGATTAGAATTATTCCATAATTGATTAGAATTATTCCATAATTGATTAGAATTATTCCATAATTGATTAGAATTTTTGTTCCATAATTCGTTGGAATATGACGATTAGGTATGAAAATTTATAATTTCGGTGTGATAAATGAATTTAGATAATCTATTTGTTCAGAGAAAATAAAGTATTAGACTGACGATTCGTCATTCGAATGGGCAGTAATGCTGTTACATTACAATTAAGGTTGTTTAAAAAAAGCTAGACGTTTACGATGGCTATTAATTAAAGAACTTAATTCTTACAGGATATTAAGTGGTTGAGATCGGTCTTATATCGTCAGCACCCATTTATTACATATATCCGGTACTCCGTACTTTTTTTGAAATCCAGAGGAAAAACGTTCGACTTTTTTTTGAAATAAGATTTAACACTATAGATAAATATCCAGATGGGTTATAATGGATCTTATAGAAAGTATAAAAATTCATTACTTTTATCGTAGTTCATATATAATAAAGACCTAATATGGTCGGGATTGGAGGTCTTTTGATGAAAGTCAGGATGGTTTCCTGGTGTCTGCTGGCTTTTTCTTTTCTTTTATTGGCTGCATGTACCCCTCATCAGAATCTAAAGATTCCTGAGGTTAAGACATTTTTTGATGAGGTGGTAAATAGTACAGATTTAATTTCAAAAGGACAACTACAGAAGTTTGACAAAGTGTATTTGACTGTTGAGTATTCACTGACTACCGATGATTTCCCTTCAAAAGAAAGGCAAGTTATTTTTGAAAAAACGCGCGACTTTTTTCTCAGTCTAACAATACGAAATCTTATTGTTGAACAAATTGGATCTGAAAATGAGCAAAGAATGTTTAATGAGGGTTTTACGATTCGATTTCAAAAGCCAAATTCGGAGACTTATTGGGTATACGGTCAAGTAAATGGTGAATTGGTTTTAATAAATGAAGAAAAGACTAAGAACCTAGGTTCTTAGTCTTTTTAATTACACGCTAGGGATGACCCACATGATTTGTGAAGGTTGCCCTCCCGACCAATTGACATATTCTGTGGATCCCCAAGTACGAACGGTAACCGTTTTATAACTTGAGTTTATATCCTCATAAAAACCTACTACCGTAACTATATGCCATGAGTAGGGAGTGCCACCAAGTGGATAGAAAAAACCGAATGGGTGGTCGCTGTTGATCTGACTCTTTATCTGGCCCCAGAAGTAGGAATCCATTCCCAAATCGTAGTAATTTACAGTTGTAGAGAAATGATAGCCTTTTTCAGTATTTGTATGCTTCTTAATTCCACTTGCCCAACTTTCAGCGGAAGTGCCTGTGGATCCGGTGCTCATATCACTAAACATGTGATTCATTAAGACTACCCCAGTTGTTCGGTCCGTATTGGTCTGTAAATTGTCAAATCCATGCTCATCGTAGTAATTCAAGACATTTGCGCCAGCCGCCGGACCGCAACCTGTAGTATTACTCTGAGATAATGATTGGTCATAAGATCTGACACCAACTATGGTGTCAGTATTAACAACCATCGGACTGATGATCGCTTTTCCTACTGCTCTGCTTGTTAACTTTAACTTTTCCTTAGCCCATTGATCGTGAGCCTTCTGCTTATTTGTTTTGTCAATACTAAGGCTTGGGATATCGTCAATTTTGTTCATTGAACCAAGGTCATACTTTTGACGATTACCATCAGTGGTTTCAATATCAACACCCAATGCAAAAGGACCGCCGTACAGATATTTGGCCTTCTTTACCTTTTTGTTCTGCGTAGTATCGAGTTCTTGACTGATAACCCCGAGTTTCCCTGTCGGCGACAGTCCCACTCCAACTTTTACAATGGGGCTGATATCGGTGGTTGCTCCTACAATAAAATATCCTAACTGCTCATCCGCGTTAATTACTTGTATTTCATATACTGCCGGTTGGCCATCATTGCTATAAAATAGAGTGGGTTTACCGACTTGAGCACCTTTCCATGTCGGTTCGAAATGTTTAACCACAACTTCCTCCAAATACTGTTTAGACACTTCCAACGCGGTATTTTCATCAATTCTTTCGGCAGCTGGTTCTGCCGGGGAAGCGAATACAGACGAACCAGAAAGGAGTAAAAATGCACTTAGGATTAGTACTACAGTTCTTTTCATTATTCGATCTCCTTTATATTAAAATAATTTTGAAACAGCCATATTGTTTCGTTCTTTTCAAAACAAAAAAGTAGTTGATATTCCGGTTTAGGTTATTTTCTAATATAGATACTTTGCCATCTTTCACTTGAAGAACAGTTCGTCACCTTTTTGAAAAAACCTTGATCTGGCTCTATGATTTTATCAGCATCCCCCCTCATTCTGCCCAGCAAATAATAGTGCTCTTATTCTCTTTGAATTTATTAGATGAAATTACTTCAAATCCCACTTTTCCATAATGTGTTTCTATCTATTTTTAATATAGCATATATGCAATTTTGTAAAATGATTCCAAAGACGTGATATTTGTCGAACGATGCTGTCGAATATACACCAGATATGAAATAACTGTCAATTCATCAGATAAGTCAGTTAAATAGTAAGTAAATTTACAATATAGTTGGTAAATGAAATATTTAAAATCCCACTGGAAATTATTACAAACATCAGTGGGATTTAAGATTTAGGAATGATACCTGAGAATAGTTGCCAAATTGATCATGTTCGAAGAAAATAAAGTAATAGTCGGGAATTAGTATTAAACCAACGGTCAGATTAGTGGGGGAAAGTGAGGGAATTAACTTGTGGAAGAAACAGGGATTTATTTATAGTTTACAGCAGCCTTTCACTCCGATAACGGACAGCATAGCGGTCTCCTTTTTACGACTAACAGCCATAAGAAGGCTGGAGTGAAAAAAACGAAATGGGAAGGTAGAAACAAAATGAAGAAAGATCAAGATGCGAGATTGTATTTGGCAAGTCAATTTGTGGATTTGAGAAATGAGACTTGGCTGGATGAGGATGAAGTTGAGTTGTCCATAGTTGAGTTTATTTCTCGCATGTCCATTGAGTCGATATCTTTTTATGAGTAAGGTGAGATTAGCTTCTGGTATACGGATGGTGATCTATTTTGGGGACACAGTATTTTGGTGAGATACGATAAAGAAGGTCAGCCAATTGAAGCGAGTATTAATGGGTGATTGAGCAAATTTTTAGTTCTGCATAATTAAAAACACTTCCATACAAAACCCCATAAAACTTTTTTCTAACGAATTATGGAACAAACCTGCTTTATTTCATGAACAATTACAAAATTCTAATGAATTACGGAATAACAAAAACGGAGTTATGCGGGTTCGCAGCTCCGTTTTTCTAATCAATTATGGAACATAACAACGTATTTGGCTTCATAGTAAGTTTTTGCATAGCCGCTACAGCAGATATTTTCTCATCTCGCCAATCTTGATATATAGAAATAAAATCCGACCCTATTTCTTTTTTAGGTCTACCAAATTTAATTCCTTTATTTAAAGCTATTGCTATTCCTTCAGCTTGCCTACTATTTATCTTCTCACGTTCCCTCTGAGCCATGTATGAAAGCAATTCTAAGACAATATTGCTGATTACCTTATCTAAGTAAGCGTAAAACAGCCCCCACCTTGCACAAGTACAAAGGACGGGGACTAAGTGGTTTTCTTATTGAATACACGACAGGTCAGAGGCAAAGTCTGTGACCAGGGCAATAGCATATCTAAAGCTTTCGTGTCTTTTGGGTCTTCTAAATTGGGGAGTTTCTCAAATAGATAAGTCAGGTAGATCATTGGATTTAATCCATTCTCTTTAGCCGTTTCGATCATACTATAGATCATGGCACTTGCCTTTGCACCGCGAGGCGTATTGCTGAACATCCAGTTTTTTCGACCGATGACAAAGGGCTTAATCGAGCGTTCGCTTCGGTTGTTATCGATCTCTAAGCGACCGTCATTCATGAAAGTCTCGAGCTTCTCCCATTGGTTTTGGCAATAAATAATTGCCTCCCCGAGTTTACTCTTGGGTAAAACGCGAGATCGCTGTGTACGAAGCCATGCTGAAAAAGCATCCAGAATCGGGCGACTACGCGCCATTCGAATGGTTGTACGCTCTTCAGGTGTAGAATCCTTAATCTCTCGCTCAATAGCGAAGAGACGGTTGCAGAAATCTAAACCTTCACTGGCAGTTACAGGAGTGGATCGTTTAGGATCCGGTAATGCCTGCAGGGCCTCATCAAATTTGCGACGGGCGTGAGCCCAGCAACCGACTAAGGTCACATTCATTATCTTGTGGTATCCCGAGTAACCGTCAACATGCAGGTAACCTTTGAAACCCGTTAAAAACTTGCGCGGGTGTTCCCCTGCTCGTGTTGGCTGGTACTCATAGATAATGATAGGCGGACCTTCGCGCCCGGTACGATAAAGCCAAAGATAAGACTGGCTCTCTGCAGATCGACCTGGTTCTCGCAGCACCTGCAAGGTCGTCTCATCTGCATGTAGAATGTCCTTTTGAAGCAGATGCTCGTGCATGCGTTCAACCAGCAATCGCAACCAAGTATCTGCACCATGGATCATCCAATTGGCTAACGTCTGACGGGACAAGGCTACGCCAAGTCGTGCAAACTGCTGCTCCTGACGGTAAAGGGGCATGCTTTCTACATATTTTTGGCTCATGATGTAAGCCATCATCGAGGAAGAGACTAGGCTTCCCGGATAAACCGGACGTGGCATCGGTGCTGTAACCACAGGTGTCGTGGTCGCCTCGACCTCACAGCGACGGCAAGCATAAACGAAACGCACATGCTTCACGAGCTTAATTTCAGCAGGAATAAGCTTCAGTTCTTGGCGCGTTTCAGTGCTCATTTCATGCAAGTTTCCACCGCAGCATGAACAAGTTTGTTCTTCTTCGGACAAGCGGTACTCGATCGTCTCTACAGGTAAATTCTCAACCATGGCCTCTCGTTGTCCGCTTTGTTTCTTGCGGCTGTAGGTAACGGATTCCAACGTTGGTTCTTCTGCAGCGGGATTGGCATCCGACTCGGCTTCGTTAAAGAGATCCAATTGATCCGGATGCGTTCGTTCACTTGATGCACCGAATTGTTTCTTCTGGCTGAGACGGAATTGCTCCTCGAACCAAGCCAGCTTCGCAGACAGTTCGGCGTTTTGTTTGGCCAGTTTTATATTTTGTTGTTGTAACTCTTCTATTGTAGGGTGGGACGTATCCGTTGTGGTTTCCATATCTAACTTTTTCGACCTAGCTCACCGTTTTCCTTTCAACAATTTTGTCAAAATCTCGAACTTCCTGTTCCTTGAAGTTAGATCACGGTGCGTTCGGTAACGGAAGGATGCGCTTGCTGTTGCTCAAGTGAAAGTCCATCCAAAAGCCAGCGCAATTCACGGTAACCGACGACTAAAGGAGTTGTATTCGAAGAAGGCCAACGAAATGTACCGCGTTCCAGCCGACGATAATAGAGCCAAAAGCCATTGTGATCCCAATGCAAAATTTTGAGTTTGTCTCGATTGCGATTACAGAATACGAAGAGGCTGGATGAGAAGGGATCCAACTCAAAGCCTTCTTTAACCAGCACGGTGAGTCCATCAATCGATTTGCGCAGATCTGTATTGCCGCAAGCGAGGTAAACACGTTCGATGCTCGAAGCATTTAGCATGAAGTTAATGTGCGTACAAGGTCACGAAGTAGATTGGCGTTAAAGTCTGCTGGAACCTCAATACTTGCAGAGCCAACTCGAACAACGAGGTTGCCCGTTATATCTACTTTTTGTTTGTTGCTAGCGAGAGTAACCGGCAGCCATTGCGTGGAAGAAGATGAGGAGCTTGGACGTACGGAAATATTCATTTTCTTGAGCCAGTACTTCAATTGATGCATACTTTGCGTATGCGTTTTGCACCATGCTGACATTGTAAGTCCACTGGATTTAAAGTCTGCTATTCTTGTTATCCAATCCTGAGTTCGTTGATTGCTATCCATAAGAGAACCTCCTTCATTAAATCTGAGGAAGATTATCTCATAGAAAAATTCATATTTTTAGGTGGGGAGTATTTTACGCTTACTTATCTAATCCATTCTTATATTGTCTAGTATCTAGGATAGGCATATCAAGTATTACAATGTGTGCAGCAATATTCTGTGTAATGTCCTGCCACTCATGTTTAATCTCATCTGCGTTACGACCTAATCTATCTAATTCCTTCACAAACAATGTATCACCATTTCTAAGCATATGCTTCAAAGCTTGATACTTTGGTCTTATGAAGTCTTTACCGCTTTGCTTCTCTATGATTAGATTCCGTTCATTAATATTCAAATGCTTTAGTGCTTCAATTTGCCTATCTTCACTCTGATCTTTTGATGATACTCTTATATACCCGAACTCTTTTACTTCTCCCACTATTAAAACTCCTCTCCAAATTGATACCTACAATAGATCATTTTTATGTGTCAAAATATATACAACATTATTGAAATGTTTCTAATATATTTAGTATGCATTTTGACACATTAATTCCCCTTTAAACTAGCATCATTTCAATAAGTCAAAAGGTATACTTATTGCAATACTCAAAGGAATAATAATTAATATAAAAGAATAATTGTGATCAATTATAGATAGGTAAGCGTAAAATACTCCCCACCTAAAAATATGAATTTTTCTATGAGATAATCTTCCTCAGATTTAATGAAGGAGGTTCTCTTATGGATAGCAATCAACGAACTCAGGATTGGATAACAAGAATAGCAGACTTTAAATCCAGTGGACTTACAATGTCAGCATGGTGCAAAACGCATACGCAAAGTATGCATCAATTGAAGTACTGGCTCAAGAAAATGAATATTTCCGTACGTCCAAGCTCCTCATCTTCTTCCACGCAATGGCTGCCGGTTACTCTCGCTAGCAACAAACAAAAAGTAGATATAACGGGCAACCTCGTTGTTCGAGTTGGCTCTGCAAGTATTGAGGTTCCAGCAGACTTTAACGCCAATCTACTTCGTGACCTTGTACGCACATTAACTTCATGCTAAATGCTTCGAGCATCGAACGTGTTTACCTCGCTTGCGGCAATACAGATCTGCGCAAATCGATTGATGGACTCACCGTGCTGGTTAAAGAAGGCTTTGAGTTGGATCCCTTCTCATCCAGCCTCTTCGTATTCTGTAATCGCAATCGAGACAAACTCAAAATTTTGCATTGGGATCACAATGGCTTTTGGCTCTATTATCGTCGGCTGGAACGCGGTACATTTCGTTGGCCTTCTTCGAATACAACTCCTTTAGTCGTCGGTTACCGTGAATTGCGCTGGCTTTTGGATGGACTTTCACTTGAGCAACAGCAAGCGCATCCTTCCGTTACCGAACGCACCGTGATCTAACTTCAAGGAACAGGAAGTTCGAGATTTTGACAAAATTGTTGAAAGGAAAACGGTGAGCTAGGTCGAAAAAGTTAGATATGGAAACCACAACGGATACGTCCCACCCTACAATAGAAGAGTTACAACAACAAAATATAAAACTGGCCAAACAAAACGCCGAACTGTCTGCGAAGCTGGCTTGGTTCGAGGAGCAATTCCGTCTCAGCCAGAAGAAACAATTCGGTGCATCAAGTGAACGAACGCATCCGGATCAATTGGATCTCTTTAACGAAGCCGAGTCGGATGCCAATCCCGCTGCAGAAGAACCAACGTTGGAATCCGTTACCTACAGCCGCAAGAAACAAAGCGGACAACGAGAGGCCATGGTTGAGAATTTACCTGTAGAGACGATCGAGTACCGCTTGTCCGAAGAAGAACAAACTTGTTCATACTGCGGTGGAAACTTGCATGAAATGAGCACTGAAACGCGCCAAGAACTGAAGCTTATTCCTGCTGAAATTAAGCTCGTGAAGCATGTGCGTTTCGTTTATGCTTGCCGTCGCTGTGAGGTCGAGGCGACCACGACACCTGTGGTTACAGCACCGATGCCACGTCCGGTTTATCCGGGAAGCCTAGTCTCTTCCTCGATGATGGCTTACATCATGAGCCAAAAATATGTAGAAAGCATGCCCCTTTACCGTCAGGAGCAGCAGTTTGCACGACTTGGCGTAGCCTTGTCCCGTCAGACGTTAGCCAATTGGATGATCCATGGTGCAGATACTTGGTTGCGATTGCTGGTTGAACGCATGCACGAGCATCTGCTTCAAAAGGACATTCTACATGCAGATGAGACGACCTTGCAGGTGCTGCGAGAACCAGGTCGATCTGCAGAGAGCCAGTCTTATCTTTGGCTTTATCGTACCGGGCGCGAAGGTCCGCCTATCATTATCTATGAGTACCAGCCAACACGAGCAGGGGAACACCCGCGCAAGTTTTTAACGGGTTTCAAAGGTTACCTGCATGTTGACGGTTACTCGGGATACCACAAGATAATGAATGTGACCTTAGTCGGTTGCTGGGCTCACGCCCGTCGCAAATTTGATGAGGCCCTGCAGGCATTACCGGATCCTAAACGATCCACTCCTGTAACTGCCAGTGAAGGTTTAGATTTCTGCAACCGTCTCTTCGCTATTGAGCGAGAGATTAAGGATTCTACACCTGAAGAGCGTACAACCATTCGAATGGCGCGTAGTCGCCCGATTCTGGATGCTTTTTCAGCATGGCTTCGTACACAGCGATCTCGCGTTTTACCCAAGAGTAAACTCGGGGAGGCAATTATTTATTGCCAAAACCAATGGGAGAAGCTCGAGACTTTCATGAATGACGGTCGCTTAGAGATCGATAACAACCGAAGCGAACGCTCGATTAAGCCCTTTGTCATCGGTCGAAAAAACTGGATGTTCAGCAATACGCCTCGCGGTGCAAAGGCAAGTGCCATGATCTATAGTATGATCGAAACGGCTAAAGAGAATGGATTAAATCCAATGATCTACCTGACTTATCTATTTGAGAAACTCCCCAATTTAGAAGACCCAAAAGACACGAAAGCTTTAGATATGCTATTGCCCTGGTCACAGACTTTGCCTCTGACCTGTCGTGTATTCAATAAGAAAACCACTTAGTCCCCGTCCTTTGTACTTGTGCAAGGTGGGGGCTGTTTTACGCTTACATAGATAGAATACAAAAAAGAAATCCAATCGGATAAAAAATTATCTCATAGAATTATGATACACTAAATAAAGAGTCGAATGATCGACTCCTTGTTTAACGAATCATTTCATTTATCCATTAATGTTTAGCATCCTATCAGACCTTACTTTTAATTTAAACAGTGAAGACTTGATGCAAATCGCTTCCCAATATTTTGAACGTGATTTACACTCTTTTCCCAACCCCTGGTGTTCGGGTATAGTCCATTCTCTCGTACAGAAAATCATAAAACTCTCGACTCCATAATCAAGTTTGGCCTCTGAATCAATTTTCAACATTACATTTCGAAGTGTACGCTCACCCTCTGGAGGTAATTGACTCCCATGCGTCTTTGCAACCTTTGGATCTAGTAATCCAATTATAGTAAAACTCATATTTGATCATCCCTTCTATTTTTATTAATATTTCCTTTTGTTGATTAAATCGATTAAAGAAATTTTGGTCAACCCTGTTTTTACATACTGTTTCTCTCCTTTTGTTCCTTTAGAAAATGGAATTTAATATTTCATGTATCCGTTTGACATCAACTGCATAATACGGAATTTCTAAACGAAAGTATTCATTTGAATAGTAAATCTAGATCATTTGGTTCATGTGTTCGATACGTTTAGCATTTCTTATCCATTTCTTCAAGTAATCGTAGAATCTCAACTACTAATTAGTAATAGATAGAAGAATTAACTCAGAAATTGCTAAGTTAAATCGTTAAAAAAAATTTCCCGATAATCTTCATAATATTTCTTAAGTTTATTATGAAATGATAGTTTAATATCAATCATGCGTTTATAAAATTGGTCAAAATCTTCTACTTGTTTTTCTTCCCCAATCATATGTGTAACAAGAGGTTTACAACCTATCTCTTTTAGAAATAATAATTTTTCTTTTGAAAATTTATCTCGTTCATATTGAATAGTGAAGAAGCATCTAGAGTTTTCAGTATTTCGATATTCATATCCATTTTCAAATAATTGTTTACATTGCTCTAATGAACCATCGTATGTCATTTGTATAACAGTTTCGAAATAATTAGATGCAATCAATTTTGTATCCTCTGCTTCGATCACTGTCATGCCAACCTCATCTAACATTATTAAAAATATGAATGGAGTATTCTGCAATGCGAATTCGAAAATATTAATACCAAATAATTTTTCTTTATAGTTTTTTAATCTATCAATTTCTCCAAGGAATTTGAACAACTTAATTATTCGAAGCGTTGTAGCTTCATCCTCTTCTTCAATGGATTGCTGAAGAGAATTAAATACTTGTTCAAACTCAGTTATTTGACTTGGATCACTTTCCCATTGATAAACCTGATCCCGAAAATTTGAAGATTTTAACCCTAACTTTGTAAAGTAATTCAGAGTATCCTCACTTGTTGCATACGCTCTGGCATCATTCCCCCAGAAATTACGTTCTTTAAAATTGAAACCTGCTTCGACAAATAAATTAACAATAGATTTGTTAAGATGTGCAATACAGAGGAACAAGCCTTCCCCGCCATTTTGAGTGAAATACTCTCTACCAATCACATATGGAATAAAAAATGGAAGGTATTTCTGAGCTAATTTTTTCTCCATACTTAAAGAAAGAAACGCTGTACTTTCTTCAAAAATGTCTTGATATGGTTGAATCGGGTCAGCACCTTTTATTAAAGCTGCTATCAATAGGGGTAACGAATCCGGCAACAATCTAACGATATGCACCATAATTGTTAAACCCCAACCATCTTTCTCAGAAAGATCGGTAATGTCATTCAGAAGAATTCTCAAGGCTTCGGAATATTCTTCCGCATTAATTGATCGTAATAGCATATCAAGGGGTAGTGACGTTCCTATATACATATTCTCCATCGATGAGTGAAATTTTTTGACATCGATCATTAAATGCCCCAAATGTGAATGTTGAGTACTTTTTGCAATCGAAATTCCGTTAATTCCTATATGGGGTGTTAAATAAAGATTGTTACCCTTTAAAGCAATTACAAGGTTAGCATTTTCAATACCATCATCAACATTATTCATATAACCTTCATCGACATGATTGAAATCAATTGATCCGTCATATGCAACATTATTTTCCCTACTGATTTTATGAGCATTCAAAACAGCATTTAGCCTTGGCTTCCCCTCCCAGACAAGCTTTCCATGTAAATATATTTCATAGTAAGTGCCCATTCCATATGCGACTTTATAATTTTCAAATATTAATTGATCTTTCTTTCTATTTTCAAAATACAAGTTCATCATTTCCTCAAAAATTTTCAAGTTCCTGTGAACCACTAATATCTTTTTCGTTTTGATATCTTTAAGATTGTAAAAATTTCTTCGAGGAAGATACATGACTCTAACATCTGCATTCTTGTCTAGGTCTTGATAATATTTCACGGCAATCACCCTCCTAAAATTGATTATAATTGCTGAAAGTGTTTGTCTACTTTTCGTTCGATTTATTACAAACTATTTCAAAGATTCCCTCTACTCTATTAATTACTACATTTCCTTCGTCCATATATTGAATGTCGAAGTGGCTTAAAACAAGCATATTGGTTTAACCCAAAAATGCTTGTGTTTTGCATATTAATTTAGTCCTAAATTTTTAAAGATGGGATTTCGCTTAAATTAATCCCAAATGTTGTCTTTACTTCAATATTTCCTTCCCAATCAACACTTATTCTTGCTATTAACTTTACTAAGATGCTTTTCAACTCCATAAATTCATCCTCTTCTTCATAATTAAGAGAGATAAGGTCATCAAGAGCATCTCTGACTTCTTCGTATAAATCCTCAATATCGTTCTTTTTTTGCTTCTTAACATTTAACTCCCCTAAGTGTTGCTCTAAGCCTTTTATTTCTTTCTCATATCGTTGTTTTTCAAAAGAATACTGGGCTTCGTCCATCTCTCCAAGCATCAGTAATTTCCTTGTTTCAAAAAGAAGTTCACGATATTTATCAATCTTCTTTTCAGTGTCAGTAATATACTTCATAGACTGATCAGCATCAATTAGAATCAATCCTTTATTTTGTTCGAACAAATTTAATAATGAGGTTTGACGACCTAAGATTTCTGATATGTTATTAATAAGTTCATCACGAAATGGCTTGTATGGTAGCCAAAAAGAATTATCGCAGCCAGTAGCGCCTTGTCGTCTTCGCTTAGAACACACCAAGTAGCGGTATTCTGTTGCTGCGCTTTTAGTTCTACCAGAGGTTGATTTCATACTTACCATGGCACATCCACAATGAGTACAAAAGATGATGCCAGCAAAAACGTTTTTTGATGCTCTAATACCACCTCGTTTACCACCGCCACGAAATAAACGCATAGCCTGGACTTTCTGAAATAATTCATCTGCTATGATTGGTTCGTGTGTTTTTTCATTGCTACTCTCCCACTGGCTTTTATTGCGCTGCACCTGTTTCTTGCTGCGATCTGATAAATTATTAATGTCGTTATAAACTTTTGTCGTTTCATATTTACAAAATATATTTCTTCCAGTGTAAACTTGATTGGTCAATATCCTTTGAATACTCGATAATCCCCAAACTCCACCTTTATATGCAGCAATCTTTTTTTCATTCAAATAATTCACTATAGATTTATCGCCCATATTATGGTTGATATATAAGTCGTAAATTAAATCCACTATACCTTTTGTTTTTTCGTCTGGAACAATCGTCTTGCGCTCACCAATTATTGTTTTTTTATATCCATATGCGGCGAATGAACCTGTGAAATTACCTTTCATTGCTGATTGTCGGATACCACGTTTTGAACTTAAACTAATTTGTTCACTTAATTTTTGGTTCACAGCACTGATAATTTGAAATTTTAACTCGTCATTATCAATGCGGGAATCATAACCTTCTTCAATACTAATTACTCTTATGTGTAGAGCATCTACAAGGATTCTCTTTAAGTTTAAAGAATCCAATGTGTCACGCGAAAACCTACTTAAACTGGCAAAAATAATAGTTCTAAATTTACCTTGTTTGGCTTCAGTAATAAGTCTTTGAATTTCCGTCCTAGCTACAATAGAAGTACCTGTATCGCGATCTTCATAAGTATAGAGGATTTGAAGACCGAGGATTCGAGCCTTCTCTTCACACAGCCCTTTCTGATGCTCTGGACTGTCCTTTTGAGAGTCTTTTGTTGTTGATACCCTTACATATAGGGCTGTAATGGATTCGTCCATAACTCCCCTCCTCGTAAGCCAAGTTTACAAAAAAGAATGATTACATTATTGCTCGTACGAATGACGGTATTTTTTTTGCTCTTATATGCGGATCAATGAAACCTGTTATATTTTGTATAATGGTTTGTTTAGCAAGATCATTTACTATTGCATCTAAACTACTCTCTCCGTAGTTAATGTTGATTCGAAAGGATTTTATTCGCATAAAAATTAGACCTCCCTAAATATCTGCTTAGTTATACATATTCGTACTGCGACGGATAGTATGTTGGATTACTTCAAAGTTAATTTACCATCTCCATATTGTCACTACTGGTTCTGGTAAGTCGCCATATTCCCAATCTTCATGTTTAGGAATTTCAGTATCACGATAAATTTGTATAGTATTGACCATATGGATTACATACCAGCTATTAATTTCATTTGCCATTTTATTACTTATATCTGGCATCTTCCAACAAATCAAATCGTTTTCCGGTTGGACGTATCGTTCTACGCAGTTTATTAGGGTCTCCATGTGTATTCTAAACCCTCCTTTTTATTACCTACTTCTCATCCTTTGTTTTATCTACTTTCATATTAACACTAACCATTTTTGACCCATATGATTCAGAGTATTGGACATCAAAATTTAATGGTTCTAAGATTTCACGGATTGGTACAAAATCGTCTGAAGTACCACTTACCACTACTACAATCATTCCGTAAGGCACATTAGAATTAATCACACCATTATTAACGAGATTGCCATATCTTTCTGCTAGAACTATATTACCTTTTCTTGAAAATTGAAGTGTTCTATTTGATGCATCCTGTTTGTTGATTATATTAATGTCCTCTGGGAGTATTTGGAGCAGGATGGAAGTAGATACGTAAAGCTTATTTTTTAATAATAAAACTGGAATATAAAGTATTTCATCGTTAACATAGGCGCAAATAAATGAAGAACTTGGGTTATCTTCATCACCATTAATTGTTGCTATCTGCTCGCTCCATGAAAATGAGAATACTTCATTTAAACCTTCAGCATTTCCCTCAGCAAATACTTGTTGGTTGCCGTTTATCAAAAGAAATATTATTATCAGTGCTAATACTTTTTTCATTCAGTATCACTTCCCTATTATTATTTTTGGTGTTTTGAATTGCTCATATAAACCAATAGATCCATTAAACGGTAGTAAATTACCTTAAGATTGCGTTTTTATTCAAGGACAAAATTAATTTATTAAATTAGTAACTCCAACTAGTTCTCTTTCTCGTATTCTTCACTCCGAACTTCACCTTTACCATCGCAATTCCAACATTCAAGGTCACCTTCATTAAACGAGCTGTGGATATGACCTCTACCATCGCAAACATTACAATCTACTTTTTCTATAATCATTTATTCTCCTCCTATAATCATTAATGGCAATTATTCTATTGAGCTTTTGAAACTAATATTTTTACATACCCCTTACTCATAATACATAGCCACAGATATAAGATTCAAAGCGTTTTAAACTGTGAAAACCTGCTCTTTCAGCTAAATTAACAGGTAATTATCAATTTCATTAATAGAAAATTAACTAATTTAATAACTGTCCATTAATTTTATAGTATTAATTCAAACAGTGATTAACAGTAAAGTATCTACCGATTAACTAGAGTTTAAAGGGTGTACTAGTACCCTTGCATTGGCTGTCCATTTGTTATCAACAATAAAATCTTCGATATCAACCGCTCTACTTTGATAGAATGAAATTACATCTAATTGAATTGAACTAGGTATTCTATTATCTTGTTCATTAAGACTTTCTATTTCCTTCGATTTTCTTTTAGAGTGATTTAAAGAATCGAAAAATTTCTTTATGCGTTCCATTGTTGCACTTGTATGAATTGATAGATTTTCTGTATCCACTACTAAAAATCTGTTCACCTGTCCTTTCATAAACGCATCTAACATAGAAAGATCAATACCATTTTCATGAATCGTTTGATTACTTTCAAAACCAGATGTGTATGTATCTCCTGTTGTAGGGTCTTGCTTTAAATCCAGCACCCATCTAACACGTGCCAAATCTATCCAGAGATGCGAGATACCTCTTAAATTTGAATCTTTAGATTGTGGGGACTTTCTCGTATATGCCGAATAGCCTCTAGATGTTAAGGAATATATCTTGCCTTGCTGCTCATGCAGGACATCAAGATATCCAAAATTTTTATAAAGGATGCGTAGCCTGCCTCGAATGTTATTTAAACTTCTAGTAGTAGAGGACGGAAGGAGTTTTTTGATATCCCCAGATTTCGCATGCCCAAACTGCTCTAGAATCCCCATAATTGAATTATCTAACTGATTAAGTTGCGTGAATTTGAGTGTTTTCTCCATTTTATTTTCCAAAAGTATTCACTCCCCCTAAAATTTTGGTGTCCAGATGACTTCTTCATTAATTGACATTTTTAACTCTTCTTTTACCTCATATACTTTTCCTAATTGATATCCTATATAAGGGTTTGTCCAATGGTTTAGTACAATTTGTTTAAACTCATTAGAATCCATATATGGAGTTTTAAATACATATTCACTTGTAGCCCCAAGAGCAATAAACATACCCATGTAGTTAGTCGAAGGGATTTTCCTAAAGGCCCGATCATCTTTAAAAATCATTTCAGAACCTCTACTGTCTTGGCGACTAGACATTATTAATCCTAAATTTCTGCGGTTTGTTGCTCCACCTACAGATTCGGCATCTGGACTTTGTGTTATAAGGATTACATGGATTCCAAATGCTCCACCTTTTCTTAATAATTCACCTATATTATCACTAGACACTTTCGAAACTTCTTTATCGGAATGTTTCATAACAGTGGCGACTTCATCTACAAATACAAATACCCTGGGTAATTTATGCATGTTTGGATGATCTGTAACTTTCCGTTCATACTCGTGCAATGTCGTTACATGATGGTTTTTAAAAAGAATTGATCTTGCTGTCATTTCTTTTGTCAAAGCGGTACTGAAAGCTGGAAATTCTATAGGATCATCAATCATGCTATAACCTTTTGTTCTATAATGATTAAATTCAACCCCGTCTTTAAAGTCCGCAAAACACATCATGTATCCTTTTTCTTGGATCTGACGGATTATATTTTGTACATTACGGCTCTTTCCACTCCGAGTAATACCAACAATAGAAGCATGAGGCTGATTTATATAATCCCAGTAAATAAAGCCTTTAATATCTCTACCCAGTAAGATTTGTCCATCTTTAGGATTTGGACAATCTCTATAATTGATCATAGAAGGAAGCTCTCTGTTAACAAGCTCTATCCCTGTATTTCCAATCCCTTGATAGTCAAAATGGATAAAATATACTCGCTTACATAGCTCAGATTCAATACTCGATTCGATTTTTTGATACATCTCAGAAGTGATACCTTTGATCTTCATAATATGAAGCTCAGTTCCTTCACCAGTATCAAGAACCTGTGGTGTTTCATATCTATCTGCATTTCTAGAAAAGTTGAAGGTTATTAATTTCTTCCATTCTGAATTCAATGGATTTACAAAAGCAGCCTGTTGTAAAGAACTTGATTGATTCGAAGCTAGAATGTTTTCAGCTACTGAATGCTCATCCTCTGATCGTTTGTAACGACTCAGTACAATCGCCACATCTCCGATTGACCTGTAATTTGCAATAATGTCTTGGATGTATAACCTTGTATAAGATTCGATTTTGGATGATGCTTTTTTAAGATCATTCTCATCCACACCACGGATGTTAAACAGGTGAATTTCTTCCGAATTATTTTCCTTTATATATTCAGGCACAAGGATTTTATTATCTGATAGCTTTAATATTTCCTTTAAAAAGTCACGCCAAATGTCACCAATTGGGTTGTCACTGAGTGGTTTTACTTCATATTTACTATTAGCATTTATTTTTGTAAATTGCCTGTCTCTCAAGCCATTGATCACATATGGATTTTCCTTTTTATAACAGACTTCTAACCAGTGATATGCATTTTTAAGTGAAGGTAATATTTTAGCTTCGAATGCTTCTTGAGTGAACAGACTATCTTTAGCAAAGATATCTAGTGCTTTGTTAGCGAAAAAAGTACCTTTGAAGAAACTTAGAATAATGCTAATGATTGGTGTAATTGATACCATAGTAGAGATCGCTGAATTAGATTCTGGTGGAGAAGAAAGCAATATTAGTTGTGTCAAAGGATATGAAATTAAAATAGCTGTAATAATTGTGATGATATTGTTCTTAAATGTATATCCCCCATAGCCCATGCCTATTGTTTGAAATTTACTTGGCATGAAGTACGGAGATCTTGAATCAGTCACCTCCATAATAGTTTCAACATCTCTGACAATCTGCTTTTCTAACGATTCGTTATTCGTTTGCTTCACGAACGATATTTCTCCCCTTACCTTTTGTCCAGCTAAACTTTGTAGACGTTTTCCAGCTTCTTCTAAATAGTTTTTGCACTTATTTGTGTAAACACGTACTATGCGGTTTCGCTTGGATTGCTCTTCTTCATGGAACATAAAACATAAAATCATTGAAATTACTTTTACTGATTTTTGTAAATAAACTAGAACTCTTCCTAAATTCAACTTTCTCACCATATTGAACCTCCTCGTATCTTCAATTAACCTAGTTACGATATACCTCTCCAGTCATTTCAAGCATCACTTGCTCGTTTCTTAATGCTCCAATTAACCATTTCGAAAAGTTATGAATTTTGTTTTGCTTGAGCTGCTTACTACCTATGTCCATCACCTTGAAAAAGACATTTGCATCCACTTCTTCTAGTTCAATAGCCTTAACTATCTCTTTTGCAATGTCTAATGGTAGTTTATTTTGATAGATCTCCTCAATGAGCCAGTATTCTGATCTTGAAAGGGTCGTTTTCTCAAAAAAAAGAACTTTTCTTATATTTTTGCAATAAACATCCTTTTTCTCTTCTTCATCTTCATCTTCTTTTCTTTCTAAATCTTGTTCTAAATCTTGTTCTAAATCTAGTTCTAAATCTAGTTCTAAATCTAATGTGTGATTCCGTTGTGAAGCTGCGTGATTTGTCACACTATTTATTGCGTGACTGTCACGTGACACATTTTCACTTGATTTTAAGGTTTTTTTACTTCGTTGCTTAAGCTTTCGCAACCTATTTTGTTCACGAATACGATCCAACCCCTCTATATTTTGGTATTCTTCCCAATTGGATATCTTGATAGATTCGCCTTCAAAATCTATCATTTTCAATCTCTTGAGTGTTTCTAATGCTAGTTTAACTATGTTCGGCTGTTTCCTTAACTTGTGCGATAACATTTCCTGCGTATAGGGGATATTTTCAGTTAAAAATATCCATCCTGAAATATTTGTTTTACCAGCCAATGTAAGAAGACGAATCCAGACAATTATTATTGCATCAGCTTCTGGAAGACTTAAAATAAAATCTAGTTTATCGTGTTCAAACATATCTGTTGTGATTTTTATCCACTTGACTTCACTCATAGCGACTGCTCCTCTTTAACAAATAAATTGTTTCAGGTAAGTCCAAGTATATTTTCGAGAATTCGATCTGCCATTGAAATACCAGCATGAATACTTGCATCTGCGGCTTGGTTTATAATGTGATCAAAATTATCATGGCTGATTAGAAATATAATCATTACAAAAATTCCAATGATAACAATAGTGAGTTTTTTCATAAGATCCCCTCCCCTTTTCCCTGAAACCATTTAAAAAAAACGTCTTTTGAAATTTTGTAGTTTTTCCCAACTCTCACAGAGTGAAATTCCTTTCTCTGAAGTAATGCGTAAATCTGAGCTCTTGAAACTCTAAGGATTCGCTGAAGATCTGTAACATCTAAAGTAATACCTAATACAATAGGATCGTGAAATGATTCTTTTTTCTCTTTATCAACTGTATTCGTCATATATTCACTCCCTTACAACTTTGTTATCGTTTGAGTGTATACTACCACCTTTAAATCAAAGTGTCAATTAATACAATTATAATATCTTTAAAATTATGTTAAAAACTTAATACAACAATATATCAATACAATACAATATTTCATCTTTATTACACTTATGTTATACTTGTAATAACCCTTAAACAGAAAGGAATAGATTAAATGACTCCTAATTTCCACATTTTCTATCTGGTCTTAAAACTGGGAACCCCAAATACAGAAGGTAAGATGTTGGATTTTAAAGATCCAATATTGAAAGAAAATATCATAGATTCCGTAATGAAATTTAATTATGAATTTAACTATAAAAAAATCAAAATAGAGTCAATTTGCAGCAAGGAAATTAAGCTCTATTTAAAAATCGAAATTCATGAGTTACAAATAGGGAATAAAACATTCTCAGCAAGAGATATCTCTTTTTTTTCTAAACGATTGCAGGACGATCATGAATGGAGGAGATTCACAAGAGAAAAAAACAAACTACTTGTTGCTTCGATTTTTAATGAAGTTACCGAAACAAAATTATCCTACTTTGAAACAATGGACACTATACCTACAGAGGAACTTAATGATGAAGACATTACCATTTCTACCATGAGTGATTTAGAGGCAGTAACTGCTCTACAAGCATTAATTTCTATCTCCAATATCGGATCTGAAGAATCCAAGAAAATAAAGAAAAATGCTTTAGAAAAGATCAAAAAACTACTTGGAAATATCATTAACTAATTCAATATCTACAAGTTAATACAACGAAAACAACCAACCTATGCTTAACTGGTTGGTTGTTTTTTGTGTCATACCAATATCTACAAAGCTATCATGGAAAAAAAGTTGCTCTGCTCAATATGTCAATTTCCAAGCCTATTACATCATCTTCATGATTCATTTTATTGTCCCTCCTTTAATGTAATTAGCTTTGTAAACTCCACTTTTAATTTCTAGGTTCCTCCCTGTACGTTCAGGTGTTCGATAGTGAAACAAAACTGATCGCCGAAGTACGCATATTAATGTGTTCATGTAACTAAAAACTGCACGTTATTTCCCAACTCTTCGAAGTGAGGAAAAACAATTTTAAAAAGGGGTCGCGCCAACATGTAAAATGTTGGTGAGACCCCTTCAACTTTGTAGCACCTTATCAATGTATTTTCCGATGAATCAGATTTTTATTAGCTCATGCAACTCAATCAGCCGAGAAGAAGTTCGATATACATATACATTATTATTCATTAAGTCAAATAACCCTAAGTTACGATCTACAAGTAAATCTGCGGTGTGTGATCCTAGATCACAATTCATCGTTACTCCGTCCCATATTAAATCTTCCAAAGTAATCGGATTATGACCATGAATAATTGGTTTACCATTGGTCACTCTCATTAGTTGCTCTCTTGGATGCAAATTGTAATCAAAAAAATTCATTATCCAAATAATATCACGTTTTTGCTCAAATATCCCAAATGCCGGATCAAGACCAGCATGAGTGTACACAAATTTATCGTCCTCAAACACAATAGGCAATCCTCTCACCCATGTTAGACAATCCTGCATCCCTGCTTCATCCCTAAATACTTCATTTAAGCTTAGAATAGTCTCGTACCCTCCATGAGCAAGCCATAATTTAGATGTTCCACACATATAATTGATCATCATTTCTTCATGATTACCTAGTAAGACAAAAACATTTTTTGGATAAGTCTGTTGTAACCTTTTTACCTCTTGCAGTAACTGACCGCTATGCCTTCCACGATTAATTAGATCTCCACCAAACACTAATTGATCAGTTTTTGGGTCATAGCAAACATGATCAAGCAATTTAATAAGTCCGATATACTCCCCGTGTAAATCAGAAATAAAAAATTTACGACCCATCATCTACACTCCTTTGACATATCGACTTTAATCAATAAAACAGGACGATAGTAATGTTCGTCTATTTTTTATTAAACTAAGTCTCCACTTTAACATTTACCTTCCACTAACGAGAAACATAATATGAAGAAGTTTATCAGATTCTAATTCCCATATTTAATATCAGTTTAACTATATTCACTACATTTCCAAATTTAACATGACTTCTCAGAAAACACAAAAGTTCTTACATAGATTCCTTCTTTACCCTTATTTATAGCTGGGATATAATGTTAAAGTAATTGCGTATTATTAAAAGTTCCAGGCTTTAATCTAGCTTAATAAAAACTTAGAGAATCATTCTAAAATGAATATCAGAGGAGTAAACAATGACAAACTTAAAAGTATTATCAAAAGCACTTATTTTAGTTCTACTATTTTCCTTCACACTACTTGGAACTTCTTTTGCAGAAGATTCATTAACTCCTCAACCAACAGTAGAGACTACACCTACACTTACACTTACTCCAGCAGTTACTCCTAAATCTACACCTGAACCAACTCCGTTTAATCCAAACGGATCATTTAACGATATCAGTAAGCATTGGGCTAAACCTGCTATAGAAAGTGCTTTTAGCAAAGGACTCTTAAAAGGTTATCCTGAAGGAACTTTTAAACCAAACAATCCTGTCACTAGAGGCGAATTTGCCACCTTCTTAAGCCGTGCTACAAAGCAAACTGTCTTAGAACCAATAGATATACCTTTTGAGGATGTAATGGGACATTGGAGCTTTAATGATGTGCAGAAAGATGTATCCTTAAGGTTTATTATGGCATCAGACTATCCTAATGGTTTTTCACCAGATACGCCGATCACTAGAAGAGAGATATCGAGATGGTTAGCTAACGGTTTATCTAGTAATAGTGAAGACTATAAGCAATCATTATTGGACATGAAAAATACATACGTTCCAGTCAGTGAAATGTTTAAAAGTGTTCTAAAACCCAACGATATTCCATTAGTTGGTCTTATGTTAGGCACTGGCTTATTAAGCGGTTATCCAGATTTTTCATTTGGTCTCGACAAAAATATCACTAGAGCAGAGGTTGCGACAATTCTGTTAAGGTATATAGACGTAGAAAGCAAAAAAGCAGATGATTTTTTAGGCTTACGTGAGCTAAGAGAAGTTGGGACAACTGGAACTAACTTAACTACAATTACCCCAATGCGTTACGGTCAATATACTGATGGATACGTTGGAGAATTCAAAAATATCAGAGATAAAAAATTAACAGTGTCTGGACAAGGAACAGTAGTACTCAATTATTTAATCGCAGTAGATATTAGATCTAAAACGGACTATACAGGAATTTATGGCAAAATGTTTATATCAAATGATTTTTATCTCTTTCCACAAAAAGGTGTACATTACTTTTTCACATTATCCACAATTACAGCTACAACCGATAATTTTAATGACATGGTCGTTTCTAACAGTACACATAATTGGTTTCAGAGTCCTTTAGGTGAAATTACAAACAAAGTAGCAATCGCTAATGGACTTCCAACAAACTATCCGAAGTATAAACCAAAATTTATCAATCGTTTTGGTTATCTCCAACCTGGATATTATGCTGACGAATACAAAAAGGGAGTCGCAAGACAATATTGGGGGTGGTTCGCAGATGGAGGAAATCAAGGTCAGGAAGGATCTATACAATTCTATGCAAAAGTAGATGATGGAAGTATATTTGTTGCAGGTGGGGTTTTTAACCCTTAGTTCAAAAAAATTATTGAAATGACAGGTTCGCTGAAAACTAATAAATGATCCCAATCCCCATTAAGAATGTTGCATTATATTCTAAAAGAAGCTTCTCAAGCGTTCATTGAACGTTAGAAAAGCTTCTTTTTTCATAAAATATGATTAGTTTGTATTCCAAGACAATTTAATTTTTCTGTGTATTTCAAACTACATTACATTGGAAATGTGATTCCGCACGGTTTTCTCGCTAATAAATAATAACTGCGCAATATCCTTTGTCGTCTTGTCTTGTACCAGTAGTTCGAAGACCTCGCGTTCACGATGTGTTAATAAAAACTTGCTTTTATGGTCGCTACCCTTCAATGTGTCACCCCTCCTTGCTCGGGATTAATATGGGTTACAGGTAAAGGGATACAGTCAAATTTATAGTATGAAGTGCCCCAATCTTTGGTGCATTTACCATGAAAAATGGGCGAATGCAGTTTAAATAAAACTAAAACCGCTTCATCCCTCTAATTGAGGAACAAAGCGGTAATGAACATTTCACACAATATTAAACACTTAGTGCAAATACTTTAGTAGTGGTTATAGCGTTTTTCGTTATGGTTGCTGTTAATTTAATGGCTATTTTTTTACCAACGACTGGTGATACGATACCACTATTGCTTATTACCGATGTATCACTGGAAAGCCAAGTAATGGTTGAACCGCTAGTACCGCTGCTTGCAAGAGTAAGATCATCCTTCACTGCCAGTGCAGTGTCTCCACTCGAGAAACCAATGACTAAAGCAGCTTTATCTTGATTAACTGCTCCTTGATCCGATTGAGGAACTACTAATACGAACTCCTTAGTATCCGATAAACCATTTTTCTTAATCGACGCAATTAGTGTAACTGTTTTATTCCCTGTCAATTGTCGCGTAATTACGCCTGCTGTATTGATGGCTGGGCTATTGGAGGTCCAAGTAATCGTTGTGTTTTTAATTCCTACCTTAAGTAAGACGATATTCTGAGTTATTCTTGCATCTGTTTCAAGTCCAGTGTAACTGACTACAAGGTCAGACTTGGCAGCAGCTATTGCACCTGCATCTGATTGAATTACAATAATTGGATAATCTCTGCTAAATGATGCTCCAGCTATAGTCATGGTTGCAGTTAGGACCACTTTAGTATCTGCAATAGCATCTCTTGTAACAATTCCAGCATTACTAACAACGTCTGTATTATTGGATGACCATGTTACAACAGCTTTATTCGCAGCTATAAGTGGTAATTTTAAATCTTTGGTAACATTATTTACTTTATCTCCGCTTGAGTAACCAATTGCAAGTATAGTCTTAGCTGCAGCAGTTGCATCAACATCAACATTAGGTACTGTAAGAATAAATGTCGCTTTGACACTGCTTGTATTCTTTTTGATTGTAGCAGTTAATGTTACATTCGTTTCCTTAGCCAACACCTGATTAACGCCACCTACACTACTAATTAGTGCTTCATTGCTTGAAGTCCAGCTTACAACTGTGCCATGGTCTCCAGATAAAGGTAACGTTAAATTATGTGTTACATTGCCTTGGGTATCTCCACTATTGTAGCCAATCGCCACATTGGCTTTGGCTAAATTAGCTACCCCTAAATCAGACTGTAATACATTGACTGTGAATTCCTGTGTTCCATCAATTACTGCGTTCTTCTTAATGGTTGCAGTCAACTTAACAGTCGTATCACCCTCTGCCTGTCTTGCAACAGCACCAGCAGCATTTACTACCTTCGTCTGATCAGACTTCCAGGTAATGGTAGCGCCATTGCTACCTTTTGTTGGCAATGTAATTTTACCTTTAACTGTAGCTTTTGTCTCGCCTGGTGCAAAAGTCAATCCCGATGAAATCAATGCTGCTTTAGTATTGGCAACAGCTCCTGAATCAATTTGTGGAACCTTTACAACAAACTCTTTACTGACGCTAGATCCATCTTTAGATAAAGTAGCTTTTAATGTAACTACTGCATTATTATCAGGCAATCTTTTTACAACTCCGTCATTATCTATCGCTCCAGGAGTATCTGAGCTCCAAACAATTGTTGTACCTTTCAATCCAGTTGGAGTGAGATACACTGTATTAGTCACACTCAGCGCATTATCACCCTTGAAGAATTTTAGGACTAATGCTCTTTGAGCTGCATCTAAGGCTGACGCATCTGTTTGTGGAACCGTTATTTTATATATTTTAGTACTTACTACCGTACCTTTACGAACTGTAGCTGTTAAATTGACAATTGCATCTGCTGTAGTCGGACGTTTAACTACACCGGAGGAAGGATTAACAACAGCCGGTGCACTCGATGTCCAAGTTATAGCTGTCGTGTTCAGCAGACCCGTTTTAGGCAAAGATAAACTTTGTGTAACCTTTGCTGCTGAATCTCCACTACCGAAACCAATTACAATTTCTGCTTTATCTTCAATAATAGCACCAAGCTCTGATTGAGGAACGATAATATCGAATTTTTTCTCTACAATTTCAGGAGAATTAGGTATAGAAGTTTTCGAAATCTTAGCTGTTAAAGTAACAGTTACATCTTCAAACGCATTACGAGTGACAATACCTGTAGCACTGATAACTGTAGGGGAAGATGATATCCACTGGATGGTTGTCCCATTCGTCCCTACTGTAGCTAGTTTCATATTCTTAATTGCTTTCCCCAATAAAACACCGACATTATCTCCGACACCATAACTAATAGCTAATGCAGCTTTCGCTGCTGCTACGGCAGATTGGTCTGTTTGGAAGATTTTTAAAGTAAAATCTTTTGTCGTGTGTTCTAAGTTTTTAGTTAGGTTGGCTGTTAGAATGACTGTCGCATCAGCGTCTGTTGGTCTGAAAACTTCACCGCTCGCACTCACTACTAACGGTTTATTAGAAGCCCATGTAACGACTGTTCCATTCAAACCGATGTCTGGCAGGCTTAAATTTCGAGTTACTTTTGCTAAGCTGTCTCCTGTAGCATAGGTAATAGCAAGCGCTGCTTTGGCTGCTGGTATTGTTCCAACATCAGTCATTATAACCGTAAGCGGAATAGCAATTGTGGCTGTAGCACTATTTTTCTTAATGGTTGCCGTTAAGGTTACAACCGCATTAGCGCTTGCAGGTCGAGTAACCAAACCCGTAGTGCTGATGACGGCTGGATTACTAGAAACCCAAGTAATTGTAGTTCCATTCGTATCGCTAGTTTTTAAATATACCCTTTGTGTAACGCTTGCTCTCGTATCAGAAGAGCCAACACTATAAGTGATTAGCGTAACGGAATCTTTAGTTTGAGCCACAGCACCTGCATCAGTCTGTGACATGCTTAGATCAAATACCTTAGTTGCTGTTGTCCCATTCTTCGAGATGGTTGCAGTGAGTTTTACGACCGTAATTGCTGCTGGCATTGTCACTATCCCTAAGTGGGTTGGGTCTGTAGAATCGGCAATTATCCCCGTTGGATTGGCGCTCCATGATACTGTAGTGCCATTCAATCCAGCAATAGGTAGTGTAACATTGCGTGATACACTGGCTGCACTCTCAGAACCAGTGTAACCTATAAGCAGGGCAGAACTAGCTTCAGCTAATGCCTCACTATTCTTTTGATCAAGAACTTTAACGACAAAATCCTGAGTTTTGTCAGGAGTTCCAATTTTAGAGATTGTTGCTTCAAGCGTCACATTCACATCCAATGCACCATCTATGCCACCTTCAGCTGTAACCGCCCGGGATACAACTCCCTTCGTTCCAACTACAGCAATTGCCGCATTATCTGAAGACCAATTTATCGTTGTGCCATTAAGTCCAGTTATAGGTAAATCCAGATTCTGAGTAACATCTGTTATTGCAGAAAAAGTAGAAACTAACGCTAATCTTGCTGTCTCAACAGCTCCTTCATCCGTTTGTAAAACTTTAATAGGAAACACCTGAGTAGTGGTTGCGTCACCTTTTTTCAAGGTCGCAGTTAGATTGAAAGTCACATCAGCATCCGTTGGACGAGTTACGGTAGCACTATATGTACTAATTGCAACAGTTAATGGATTGTAACTAGCCCAAGTCACCGTTGAACCGTTGGCACCTTCTGTTGTTAGGTCTATATCCTGCGTTACTTTTGTTGCGTTGTCACTTCCACGAAAACCAAGCGTTAACGCTGTTTTATCTGCTGCAATAGCTACAGTAGTATCAGCCAATGATCGAATAGCAGTCAATGTAGAAACTGTACTACCATCACCAAGCTCTCCTGAGTTATTGCCGCCCCATGTCCAAACCACACCTTTGTCATCTGTCGCCAAGGAATGATGTGCACCAGAGGAAATTTTATAAATCAGCTTGCCATCTAATGCACTCACAGTAACAGGGAGATTACTGGAGGATGTTGATCCATCACCTAATTGACCTTGGTCATTTTCTCCCCAGCTCATCATGGTTCGGTCATTAAGAAGTGCCAATGAATGATCATTCTCAGCTGTTATATCGATTATTGTTTTGCCGTTTAATAATCCATTTACTTTTACAGATGTGGTTCGATTGATTGTGGTTCCATCACCAAGCTGACCTGATGAATTATTGCCTGAACCCCACACTGTTCCACCCGCTACCAATGCCAAGGTATGATTATTACCTGCAGCAACCTTAATCGCTGTTTTACCTGAAAGCCCAATCACTTTCACAGGCAATTTCCGGTTAGTATTCGTGCCATCACCCAGCTGACCTGATGAATTATTCCCCCAAGCCCATACTGTGCCATCTTGAGCTACCGCTACAGAGTGAAGATTACCAGCTGCAATAGCGATAATCGTCTTTCCAGGTAGACCATTGACCAATACCGGAGTTGCACGAGTGTTTGTTGTCCCATCTCCCAATTGCCCATCATCGTTATTTCCCCAAGCATATAAAATTCCTGTACTAGTCAATGCGAGCGAATGCGTCATACCGGTAGCAATTTGCGAAAATATTTTACCGCTTGGTAAATTTACTTTAACAGGGACATTACGATCCTTAATCGTCGCATCTCCCAATTGTCCTGAGTTGTTGATTCCCCAACCATAGACCAACCCATCTGCAATCGCAAGAGAATGCATATAACGTGCTGAAATTTCACTTACTGCTTTCCCCGCCAATAAACCATCAACTTTAACCGGTTCAAGCCGATCTGTGTTCGTCCCATCTCCTAATGATCCGCCACTATTGTTGCCCCAGCCCCATACCGTACCGTTGGATGCTAGTGAGAGAGAATAACCTTCCCCTCCTGCAAGCTCAGTTGAATAATAAGCTGGAACGTCCGCATATGCTTTATGATCTACACCGATAATTCCATTAAATACTAAAGATAAACTACTTATAACAATAGCTCCGATTATACTTTTTTTAAATGACCTCATTCTCATAAATCTCCCTTCAAGCTGCTCATCTCAATTACAAATTTTTCTAATTATAGTCCATGATACTCTATATATCGACAAAGTTCTGTAATAAAGTTAACATTTTTAGACTTTTTTTAACAAAATAATTAAAAAGACCTAGCCAGAAAATCAGCTAAGTCTTAATATGACAATCTATAATCCTAGATCTGCTGCAGTATGAATTGAATATCGTAGGAATCAAATACATTATCTCCTGTTATATCCTCCAAAGTATTCATATGTTTAATTATGTCATCTATGTGAACTCCGTCGTTTGCTGTATCCAAACGCTGTTGTATTTCGAGTATTTGAACTGGAGAAGTCACTGGTAAAGAGATTACATTTATAGAGGCACCTGCTGAATTTTTTACCCCATTCACAATAAGCAGCCAAGTTCCTTGATTCGTAAGCACCCCATTTAGCTTCAAATGAATAATCGGATGATCCGTATCCAAAGCTTCATAAGTAATAGCAGCAATTGTCACTTCACTATTATGTTCATTAGCTAAAGTAAAATGATTGGAGGCTAACGTAGTAAGATCCAATGCTTCCTTAAAGCTTAGAATCACTTCTGTGCCTTGTGCATGGCTGACTGCAAACCCTAACCACGGGTTAATGCTGAAATGATATTGCTCTTGAATCACGGTACCCTCTAAGTTCGTTACCTGTATGGTAAAGTCAGCTTTGTTCGTTATATCAATATGATACACTGAACCGTTATTCGTAAAGTCCGCTCCAACAATGCTTATTTTCACATTGGAACTGAGGTTAGGAATAGCCATATCAACAAATGAAGTCGTTTTACTAGAATGGATAATATAGTTAATTTGACTGCTGTTAAAGCTAGGCGATAGAACACCGCCTGTAATGGATAAACTAGAGATATATGTTGATAATCTATTTACATTAAGCTGGTAGGTTTGGGTCAAATCATTAGTATCCTTGACCATAATAGGAATGGAATTAGATCCTTTAGCTAAATAAACCATTTGAGTAACGGTTTTTTGTTCATAGGTTGTACCATTATCCATAGATATAGATGCCGTTAAATCTGCCGGAACCGCCGTCACTGGAATATAAGCTACTAAAGGACCTACATCAACGGAATAACTATTATTTTGTGGATCAAAAACGAACGGAAAGCCATTGATAGACAGATTGCTCAAATCGGTAGAAGTATTATGAATAGTATGGATATGAACAGTCCATTGTACAAGCGTATTATCTTCAGCAGTAACATCATAATGAACAGCATTTCTAAAATCATTGGTATTGTTAAGACTCAAGCTGATCGTTGCACCAGGTGATATAGTGATCTGTGGAATCAACCCATTCAAATTCGTTTGAGTATATACATTAGTTGTAACCGTATGGTTAACCGCATCTATTACAGTTGGAGTAATTTGTCCATTTACAGTAAAGCCTGTAATCTCATTCATGTTAGATTGTTTATATATATTTATGACATACTCCTTATATATTGCCGCTTCTTCACTTGTTACTCGAATAGTAACTCGATTTGATCCATTTACTAGATTGGTAATATTAACCATTCCCGCTTCATACGTGGCTCCTGTTACGGAAATTGTGCTTTGATTATCAACAAGAGTGGGCTGCATATCGACAGAAACAACAGTATAACCGACATTTATTGTATAATTCGTAACCAATGGATTGAAAAGAGGATTTAAAATATAGCTCGAAATCAATGCACTAAGATTAGAACGTCCTAAAGTATCTAATAATATAGTTGCCATACTGGGTACACTCTCATTACCCACTCTATCCTTGAACTTATAGTACACTTTTTTCGTCCCATCACCAGACTCTAAATTCCAAGTCAGCTCCGAATTATTACTAAAATTTTGCCAATTAGCATTTAAAAAGTTTAGATTATTGGATATCATCACCTTTTCCACACCTGAACCTACATCACTGGCTACGAGCTGGAGGGTCACCTGCTGTAATTCGGTCACCGACTTACCATTGTTAATTGCTATACTCCCAATAGGACTTTCGTTATCGATATAATTAATATCTAGTACCAGGAGAGTCGGATTACCACTGCTATCCTTCGCGAATAGAGTGTAATAATTGGGTTCAGCTACAGTAAAGCTGCCATTTTCAATTAGGTGCCAATCATTAGAATTTTCAGCTGTGAAAAAGGCTTGTGTTTGCTCTCCAGCCGCCCATTTACCTGCAATAGTCGAACCTGCATCGGTGATTGTTACCGATAGGGTGACTGCATCCTTAGTCCAAGCATTAGAATAGGGACTTATGGTAATTGTAGGTGCAGTGTTGTCCAGAACATAAATCACTCTTGTAACTGTAGCTGATCTATTACTACTATCTGTCGCTGTATAGGTTAGGGTGTAGGTTCCAGGGTTAGCCGAAACTGGCATATCACCTGTACGATTAGCTAATATAGTTTCTCCTGAATTGTCAGCCACCGAAGCTGCTAATTGCAAAGTATTAAAGTTGGTATGCTCATTAACAGTTAATGGATTAGAGCCCAGCAACGTAATAATTGGAGCTGTTGTATCAATCACATGAACCGTCCGAGTTACAGTAACAGCATGATTGCCCGCCATATCCGTAAAATTATATTGCATGGGATAATCGTCTAAAACATTTGTATTCGTATAAGTAGAGGCAGTCACGGTAATGGCTACAGGTAATGAATTATCTGTTACATCAGCGCCGGGATCAGTATAGATAGAACCCGCTTCAATAAAGAGTTCATTATCTCCCCGCAGCAGAATAATCGGCTTATCGTTATCTATGTGATTAATTATTACTTGTTGTATGGCTTGATCCTGACCATTATTGATGAATATGGTATAAGTCCCATTCACAGTAACTTCGAAGCTTAAGTCCGTCATTTGGTTTCCATTGTTTGTACTTGTGCCATTGGATATATTTATAAAATAATCCATTGGTTTAACACCAACAGCCCAGCTCTTCTCAATAATAGGGAAATTAGTGTACACATTTGCTGTGACCGTAACCTCACCTTGTGTCCAATTGGCTGGACTGACAACAATACTCGCAATGTTCAAAGATACATCTTCAACCTTTATTTCAAAGCTTTGCACTTGTGATTGGTTGTGACCTCCATTAGATGTGCCTCCACTGTCCATTAGTTTGATAGTTATAATAGCAGTACCAGCAACATCAGCTTTTGGAGTAAAAGTAAGATCACCTGCAGAATTTATAGCAGGAAGCGTCTGGAAAAGCGCATCATAAGTATTGTTTGTAACAGTAAACTGCACAGTTTGGTTGGCTTCATTGTATGGTCCGGCCGAAATGTCACTTGCCCAGCCTGGAATCAATTGTACTCCAGAGCCTGAGGTAACTTTCTGATTTAAGCCTTTCATGAACGTAGGCGCATTATTTACAGCTGTAATATTCACAGTAACAGTAGCTGGAACTGATTGAAGAATACCATCACTGGCACGGAAGGTGAAGGTATCGACACCGTTCTCATTCAATCTTGGCGTATATGTAAAAGTTCCTCCTGAATCTAACTGGACTGTACCTTTATTGCCATTAGTGGCTTGGATATAGGACAATGTTGAATTCGGGTCCGCATCCGTGCCTGTCACAGTGCCGTTCAATAAACCTGAATCTTCTAAAATCGTATAAGTTTTAACTTCTGCAACTGGAGCATCATTCACGGCTTGAATAGCAATAGATACAGTTGCTGTATTGGAACTTAGAGCTCCTTCATCTACAACTTTAAATTTAAAAGTATCAGTCCCACTATAGTTAAAGTTGGGGGTATAAGTGAAAGCGCCCGTTGCTGATAAATTAACAGTCCCATGTAACGCACTTGCCACGATACTGTAAGTCAATAATGTACTGTCTACATCCACAGCAGTTAATCTGCCTGAAATAACAGCATCTTCTAAGAGGGTCAAATTACTAGCAGTCACCACTGGCGGATCATTCACTGCATTGATTAGCAATGAGACAGTCACGGTATTCGAATACGAAATCCCATCACTAACCTTAAAGCTGAACGAATCAGTTCCATTTACATTGCTATTAGGGGTATAGGAATACGCTATTGTAGGAACACCACCGACAGATACTATACTTATTACAACTTTCCCTTTACTTGGATTGCTGCTCATTATAGGCGTGATTGTTCTGCCATCCAAATTTGTAAGTGTCAGATATTGATTAGACAATATGCTATCTTCATCCGTAGATTTCACTCCTGAACTGCTTCCTACAGCTGGAGAATTAATCGTCACTATATAGGTAGAATTAATATTGCCAGCTAAATCCTTCCATTGCACATAAATTTTCTTCTGAATCGTTACTGCAGGAATCGTATAAATTTTATTAGTATTGTAGGCTTCCCATGCAGTCCAAGTAGCGTTATCATTTGAGAATCTCATTTGGGAAAGCCCTGAGCCACTATCAGCAGCTGTTAGGTTTAATGAAACAGTATTTGCGTTTGGGTTGCCGCTAATCACATTGACGGATCCGGTTGGAATAGTAGAATCAATGATAATATTCTTATTTCCGCCTAAACTAGCAGCCGCATTGATTGCAGGCAATGCAGCATTAGCTATATTCCCTAAGCTGTCTGTTAATGTTCCGCCATTTAAGCTTAGTGCTGCTGTGGATAAATAGTTCAAATCAGAAGTCGTATTACCTGCTTGAACGGCGTAATTAAAAGTAAGCGTATTAGTACCAGAACCGCTTATATAAGTTGCATTACGTCCAGTGTTTAATGAAAGATAAGGTGCGCCTGATACCGATATCGTATCATTGAAGGTCATTTGAATGGGAATTACCGTGCCGGCTGGATAAGCTCCATTTGCCAATGTTGAGCTGACGCCTGTTACTGTAGCTGGTTTAGTAATCACAACATCATCAATTGACTGTTTATTGTAGTAATAACCCGTACTAGCTGTTAGTCCGATTCCATTGTATGTAGAATCAAGGGTCCCGCTCCAGTTCAATTTTAAATTATTGTCTAAATAAACCTTTACATTACCTGTACCTACATTAATTTTCACATTATGCCATTGTGCATTCTCAAAAGTATTATCTTGTACTTGAGCCAGATAAGGTGTTCCAATTGCTGAATGGTCAGGATTGCTCTTAAATAAAGAGATATGATTATAGCTTGGATCAAAAGCGTTGCTGTACGTATCAAATTCAATACCATACCCATTGCCTGTTTGAAAACCCATTCCTCCTCCGCTTACCGGAGTAGAATTTTGCTGTTTATTAAACATGAAGACAATTCCATCTGCCCCTACATTAGTGGAGTCCGCTTCGTTAATAAGAAAACGAAAGGTTACTGTATAAGGTGGCAGAATAGGCGCTGACAGTTGATTCTGATCTAGCCAAATTGTTCCAACTTGTCCTTGCCCAGAGGAAGTAAGTCGCATAGTTCCGTCTGTTGCATAAGTAGGCGTGTTATTAATCCCAATCCGCGTCCATTTACTACCCGTGCTTGTAGAGAAATCATCCGAAAGTACTGTATTGGCAGCGAAGCTTGTTTTAGTTCCAATATTCAGTAAAATCAATGCCAGCGATGCGAATAACAGAAAAAGCCCTGCATATTTCTTCATAGAAATGATTAACCCTCTTTCATTAATATAATAATATAAACTCACTATAACCAACTAATATAATGGGTAATTTATACATAAAGCTACATAATATCAGTGTAGCCGATAAATGTAGAATTTAATATTATTTTGTCATGAATTGCTTAAAAAATGAGTAAAAAGCCTTATATACTAGTCCTAAAGTAGCAAAAAACTGATATATTCCATCCGGAATAATCAGCTGTTAAACAAGCCTGATATTTAGTTATTTATTAACTTCCTTCACTTGAAAAACACTCCAACGATCGCCTTCAAATTTTACTAAACTTACTAGATACACTAACTCTCGCAGACCAGTAAAGCGATTTTGAAAGAAAGCCTCAACATTGCAACGCATCAAGCTTTGATCCCCTCGAGCAACGAACAGTTCGTTAACCATCGCATGACCGCTTGTCCATGATGGCTCTAGCCTTATATGTGGTATTGTAAATTCATCCATATAGTTTTTAACTACTTGAATAATTTGCAACCGTTCTGTTAATTTAAGCCTAGCGATGTTATGTGTAATTTCATCAACCTGTTGCTTTTCAGGCACTGGCAATAGCATTCTTTCTTCTTGAAAGAAAACATCGAGTGAATCTGTTCCATTACCAACATGCTTTTTGAGCTGTTGATTGATTTTTGCGAATATATTCATTTGTAATCATTCTCCTTTGGAAGTAACTCTTTGATTAATGAAGATTTAGGTATGCTTTATGTATTATATTACCGCAACATCCTTTTCATTTCTGTGGTCTAAATTACAATTCTATTAATAGTAGACAATTAAATTAACAAAAAACCTGCAAAACGATTAATTATCGTCAGCAGGCTCTAATCATGTAATTTCTGACTCAAGATATAACCTATCGGTAACTTCTTTAATCAGCATTCTTCCAATTTGCTCTTGAATTTGAACACTCATCTTTGTGAATCGTTTCCAGGTTTCCTGCTCATATGCCAGAATCGGGTCGCGTTGGCCCCATACTTGATAATGAATCCCCATTTTAATATGTTCCAAATGATCCAGATGTTTTTGCCAGGCTTGATCCATGAGCACTAAAATTTTACGTTTCCATTGTTTGATCCACAGCTCTACACCTTTTTCATCCTGTTTTTCAATTAGCTCGAGAAAACAATCGCAGCTCTGGTCCCACCAAGTATTTACTTCCTCCAAAATATACTCCCTTATATAGAATGCTAGCTTACTAATTAATTAGTTCAGCATTGATGTTTTTGCTGTTATTTGATCTAATAAAATCTTAATATCATCGGTTTGTTTACTTAAGTCATCGTGGTTTAAATTCTGCAGCTCCGTAAATTGAGATGTTGTACCCGATAGGATTTTAATAATATCATCGATACCGATAACCGTATCATACCCGCTAACATTAAGCTGACTGAACGTCGTAACAGCTATTGTTCTGATTATTGCAAGGTTTATACCAATCGAATGGGAGTTCGAATTAAAGCTGTCTGCAACATACACTTTTATAGAATAGCTGTGACTGTTATTAAGTAAAGTTTCATTAAAATGGACAGTTACCTGATTCACACCTGTTCCACTGATATCAAGTAACTCTTGAGACAGTCTCCCAACAGTTTGTTGCGCTGTATTATCTACGAGCTCGAAAACAACATATTCTTTTCCCTGATGTTCTACATTTCTCGAGACGGTAGCTGTAGCAATCAGATTGTTTAAATCCAACGCAATCGCTGTTGCTTTGATAGTCGTGTAGTTGGTCGAAACATCTGCATTTGAAATGTTCAATTGCAAGCTCAAGCCTGTAGAGTCCGTTGCTCCGTTTTCTGTTACTGCACTGCCCTTGACAACTATATTTACATTGGTTGTTTCCGTCACAGCTGCTAATGCTGTTCCATCCAGAGTAATAATAATCTTATTATCTTCTCCTCTTGCTGCTGTTAAAGTCAAACCATTTGGTAACCCAGTTACTATCAGGTCATCCGCATTCAAGCCTTCTTTTACCGTTCCGTTTATTCCATTGATTACCCAAGTATTATTCGACAAGTTGATCGTTTTATTGCCTGCTGCCATATCAATCGATGCATCGATAAAGCTTGCCGTCAAGTTAAAGTTAGACCCACCTAAATCAGAAAACGAAAAGCTGGATTTATTCAAGCCAATGCCATTTGCATTCTGAGCATAGGCTACAATTTTCACCGCACCGTTAATAGAACTATTACTTATTGGGAAAGACAAATTGTTTCCATTAGCTCTTATTACTGCTATTGGATTATTATCTATTATCTCCCCACTGACATTAGCATAATAAATCGAATATTTTACGATATCAGCTTCATTACTAGCTCTATATAGTTGAATGCTGCCTCCTAGTTTCCCAATGGAATAATCCGTATCTACTATTGAAAGTGCACCTGGCGTTTCTACAGGGATGCTAGATGGACTATTATTAATAACGGTTATTCCAGAACGAACCACAAACCCATTCATATTCAGATCATAAAAAGAAATATTATCCAGTCTTAGCGTGATTACTTGTCCCGACTTAAATCCATTTTTTATGTTCAATGTTATGGTTCTGTTTGTGGAATCGTTTGGATTTAATTGAGCAGTTAGATTATTCAAATCGTTATCAAATTTTACTCCATTAATGAATATTTCAACCCTGCCTAAGTCTATTCGATTCGGATCTATAGCTTCACTATACACAAGATTAATTTCACTTCCACTAGAATTGGTTGCAGTTGAAATCAGAGTGGGATTAATCGAATCATCATACAATCTAAATGTAATATTGCCTGAATTAGAGTAGGATTTCGTTATATCAGTCAAATCCCCATTTAAGATTGTTATATCTTGACCGCCTAATAAGTTTACCGTTTCATTAGCTTTGACAGTAAGTTTATAGGATGCTCCATTAGTACCCACGGAAGTAACCGTTACTTTATTAGCAAAGTTAGTCCCAACCAAAGCATTGCTAATACTATTAATTGCTTGATTAAGATCATTGCTTATTCCCATATTAAAAGCAAGAATGACTGAATCACCCGCTATTAGCAGATTATCATTTGAATTCGTATTCTGGCTAAAAGTAATCGCATTAGTCGGTGCTTTCTTAGGTCCAGCTGTGATGTTTGCAACCGCAATTTGGAAGGCTGCCAATTCAACATTCTCATTAGTGATTGAATCATGAACCTTGTTAAAAGCGACCGCTATATTACTATTGCTATAATCAATTGGATGATTCAATGTCAAGATAATAGAGTTACCCAATATAGACACGTTGGTAACTGATATAGCAGTTGAATTGCCTGTTACCACAAATTCAGGTGATGGTGAAGAAACATCATTATACTGAAATCCATTCGCAAACAAATCTGTATTGGTAACTATTTTAATTTGCGACGGCTCGTTGGGTAGAATAACTGCTTCAATGATAGTTGCAGCCGGAACAGGGAACTGTACCGGACCCAATTGTATATAATCCAGTTCCGCAAATTTATACGCTTTACCAAATTTGATTGTATTATTCCCTGCGTTCAAGTTGACGTCTACGGTTATTGATGAGCCTACACTATTGATAAACCAATTACCTGTGTAAGGATAAGAAACTGTTTCAGCAGCACCCTGATTTATCGACAAACTATGGGTTGATGTCTCTTCATCACTATAATTCGCATAACTTACTTTCATTGGATATTTTCCTGCTACTGGTACAAATACATTAAACAATACAGAACTATTCAAATCATTAATATTTGCAACATAATTCCCATTGGATGTGAAGCTGCTTGGTACTACAACTGCACCAGTTATTGTAGCAAACTCTGCTTCGTAGGTGTTTAGAGTTGCAATGTTGATATCATAAACTTGATAAGCAACGGGAGTATCGATGTTATTTATGTTCTCAAATAATATTACTAAAGAATGCCATAACCCTCGATTGGAAACAACTGAGTTATAACCTGTAGAATCATTATAACTTTCACTATAATTAGAATAACTATCTAAAGTAACTTGATCTGGAATAAGTGCGGTAGAACTGTTATACACTCTGATTTTGGAGAATCCCCTTGCTGATTCAGGTAATAAGCTTCTTGAAACATTCGTTAGAAACCCCTCAGCAGATTGGCTAAATGTAATGCCTGCTTCAATGAGCGGTGTAGCTGCTGGTGCTGGTGTATTGGTTGAACTTCCATTTGTCCAAGCTTCTACTTCAATTACCCGACTGTAAGTGTTTAATGCATTATTAATAGTGACTCTAATTTTATCTGTTACAACAGGTGAAAAAGTGAATTTATTCCATACTTTATTATTAGCATGAACACTGCCATTCGTCACAGTTACCCAATTGTTACCCTTCCAATATTGAACGATGAAGTCAGTGATACCGCCTTCGCTAAAGGGCATTTCAGTTGTTGGTTCGCTAGGTGGATTCTCAGCAAAATCACCATCTTGAATTGTAAATACATCTATTTCATTAATAGTTTTACTTCCATTAAAACCGACTTGAACCCAATCCGGGTAAGCATCTCCATTTTGATCATTCCAACCGCCTCCATTTTCCCAAGCTGCTCCTGTCCTGTCTCCATTAATTATGCCAGATGCGCTAAAACCGATTGAGTGTGTCGATGATGCACTCGCAGTTCCCCCATTCGAAGCTAATGCAACGTTTGTGGTTGGGTTTGTGTCTGGTTCTGTTGTAACAACACTAGTATCCAAAAATATGTTAAATTCATAAATCGACCAAAAACTGCCTGACAGACTAATACCAGTTTGTCTAATCTTAATATATTGCACTGTTTGCGGAGCAAATGTGATCGATACTTGAGCGGTTGAAGGTGTTCCTGATGCAATAATATCGCCCCAATTTGTTCCATCATTGGATACATACACATCGTATCTTCTAGGGTAATCGTCCGTGGCAGAACCGGCGTCTAGTAATATGGAGTTAAATGTCGTCGCCGAACCCAGATTTACACTAAACCATTCATCATTACCGCTTTGTGCATGACCATTGTCCCAACGGGTATTTATATCATTATCAAATGGCAACGCAAGTATTTCTTCGTCATCCGTACTCGAAGATGAAGCTGACCATTCTGACCGAACCAATGGATCCAAATTAGCATTAACCAACCTAGGTAAACCCGCAACAATCAGCGCTATTACCAACGTAATTGCCATGACTCGCGAAATATTCTTCATTGTTCTTCCCGCTAACCCTTTAACCTTCTTTGCCATGTTAAAACCTCACTTTTGATATGTAATTTAATTATTTTCTGTACAATCTGATGTTCCATAGTCCAATATACTCACTCTATTAACTAGTAAATAAAACCTATTTTATCATGAAAATAATCCACAATCTATGAAAATAATCCTTATTTCGACAAAAAAATTATAAAAAGGCCATAATCCTATCGGACATGACCTGATTAAACTTAGACCGCAATAATCTAATTAAGTAATATTCGCATATCAGCTTGATTAAACGAGTTGTCTCGATTTAAATCCACTTGTAAAGATGAACTGTGAATCATTTCTACAATGTCCATAATATCTATAATCCCATTACCCGTTAAATCAATATGACTAAAAAAGATCAATGGAATTGCTACCTTTTTCATATTGGGAAAACTACCCACTATTTTATAGGCACTACCATTAATGATCAATGAAATTTCCGGTGAGTTTAGTGGGATTGCATCCGTTAATTTGACTAGAATGGTATGGCGCGAAGCATCTGTTTCATCGTATTCGACACTTGCAACTTCGAATAAGGAGCCCGCATAAATTTTAAAATCAGCTTCGGTTAAGTCAAACTCTGTATCCAGCCCAGAGGAAAAATAAAGCGTGAAACTATTTCTAGCATAATTAAGAATCGGGGTAATATCTGCAATAGATGTAATTGCAGTACCGATCTCATTAGCAGACAACACTAAATCTAAGTATCCGACAATTTGCTTGGTGATATCCACTTCTACTATGGAAACATGATTTCCTGATTTGGCGGCCAGTTCAATATCCCCACCCGAAAAAATAATAGGATAATTCGCTGGGAGATTGGCACCTATTTGGGGTATAGTAGCAGCCGCTTCATTTGCAATTGATGCATACAAAGTATGACCAGAGGCTATGACTCCATCTACTATTAAGCTCGTCGTCCCTAAGCTGACATTAACGCCTCCAGTTGCTGTAATCTCTACGCTCATTCCGCTTGGAAATGGTTCAACAGTTGAGATTAAATCCGTTATTGGAAACTCTACTGGTAGCCCAATTAGATTTCTATCGGTATCTACAGTTCTTATTTGGATTTTCAAACCTGCTACTGAGTTAAATGGGACTGAATAAATATCAATGTTATGATTAAGAGTTTCTTCAGGAGCAACAGTATTCTGATAAATATTTTCAACCGCTGCATTCGTTACTTGAACAGAATAACTCAGATTGATGTCTGCTGAAGATTCGAAATGAATAGTTCCGCTAAGCAAACTTGCACGTGGATCGAGATCAGTGAAAGAAAAACCTGTAATCCCTTCGTTGGAAGGAAGCTCTGTTAAAGTTGCTGGAAGAGTGACTGTTAAATCCTCATCTGGGCTATCTCCTATTGAATTAAATATTTTGTTATAATCCAAATCAATAGCTTGCCCAAGCTGAATTAACGGACTTACACTATCGTATGTTCCTATTATAATCTCTACTGTTTGATCATTATTTGACCATGTTATCACCCTGCCAAATCCCAGAGGATCGAATGAAGTACCTGCAAGCAAACTAGTTAAATCCCCCACATTCGAAAGCGGTGTGTTAAAGGTAATTCGAATAGTATCACCCGTGTCGAAGAAAGAAGTGGAATTTGAATTAATCGCCATGACTTCAGAGACTTCAGGTAAAATCAATAATTGATTGGTCACCCCATGAATTATCTCAGCTATCGTATAGATTCCGTTTGTAACTTTATTTGAGGCAATAGGTGCATAATGAATAGCCATATTCTTATCTTCATAAGCTAATTGGCCACTTAACTGCAAGGTAATTGTATAATCTGTAATTTGTACGTTAGTAACCGTTACTGGATGTGTTACCCCCGATATTGTAAACACTCCGGGATCATCACCTACAAATAGATAGCCTGACATTTTATGTGTCATATTTAAGACAATTTGATCAGTACGATTTGTCCCCACAAATAGAGCTGTAGGCACTGGCGCAAAAGGAACACTCCTTGGACCAAATGCTTCCAATTCTTGATAGGAATTATTACTGATATTTGAATTGGAATGCGAGTATGAAAGCAGTGGTGCATCCGTCGCAACAATTGATTGACTCAAGGTTAACCTTACAAGTGTTCCACTGATTGTAACCCCAGATACAAGGGGATTACTTGCTACACCTGTTAGAGTAAAATCGCCTGGTAAACCAGAAAACGAATTATAAGGGCCTTCATTTAATTCCAATACTATTAATTTAGAAGCTTGAACTTCCGCTTGGATTACAATTGGAGTTACAGAAACAGAAGCTGCAGCCTTTTCAATATGAAAACCTACTAATGTTAAAACTACCAAAGATGAAAATAACAAAAACTTAGTTAACTTTAAATACATGATACATTCCCCCATTTTTCAATACACATAAGTCCCTAACGTATTGATAATACTAGCATTTACCAAAGAATTCTGTGATTCATATTACAATTTTCGCGGTTTTTCGCAGAAAATTTACATCATGCAATAAAATAAAAAAAAAGCACCAACCAATACGTAACAATACGTTTGGCGGTGCTTTCAGTTTGGCAGATGCATACAAATTAATGCTCAATAGTGGAAATCCTTTGTAATAAAATTTGGATATCCTTGTTATCAACTGCATTATCTTGATTTATATCCTTTTGCTGATCGGTGCCTACTTTCCATAACAAGACAAGATCGGCAATATCAAAATGGGTATTATTAATTAATACTTGAAGGACCTGTAAACGCGCCAATAGCGAATCCTTCTTTAAGCCATTATTCAGATTGACAGCTAATGCTATTGCAGCATTTACAGAGATTTGAGTTTGCTCTAGCTCAGCTACAGAAACGGCAACTTCAGCTTGAGATGGTGAACCCCATTTGGCATAAAGAGTTGTAATCCCTGTTATCGTAGTTTGCACAAAATCGTATGGAACAACCAAGTTAATGTCTGCATACCAGCCAACGAAAGAATAACCTGTTTTTATGATTTCACCTGGTACTGAAACTTTGGAGTTATATTCCACATTCTGTTCATTGGCTGCAGATCCTCCATTACTATTAAAGATAACCGTATACTTGTTAATCGTCCATTTTGCATTTAAAGTAACATCATTCGTGATCGGCGACTCAAAGTTATTTGGTTGAGTTGTCCCACTATCCGTGAACCAGCCTTCAAAAGTATATCCTGTTTTTGTTGGTGGTGTAATGGGTTCCGTTGCAGTCAAATTGTAATCCACGCTTTCACTGGTTACTGGGGATCCTCCATTACTATTAAAGCTTATCGTATATTTATTAATCGTCCATTTTGCAAAGAGAGTTTTGCTGTCCGTTATCAAGGTTCCAAAGTTATTGGGTTGAGTTGTCCCTATATCCGTGAACCAGCCTCCAAAGGTGTAGCCTGTTTTTGTTGGTGGGGTAACAGGCTCCGTTGCAGTCAAATTGTAATCCACACTCTGACTGGTTACTGGGGTTCCTCCATTACTGTTATAGCTAATCAAATACGTTTTAATTGTCCATTTTGCATAAATAGTTGTATTGCCAGTGATTGGTGCACCAAAGTTATTAAATTGAGTTGTACCACTATCCGTGAACCAGCCTTCAAAAGTATAACCTGTTTTTATTGGCGGTGTAATGGGTTCCGTTGCAGTCAAATTGTAATCCACGCTCTGACTGGTAACTGGGGATCCTCCATCACTTTTAAAACTAATCGTATATGTGTTAATCGTCCATTTTGCATAGAGAGTTTTGCTGCCTATAATCAACGCCCCAAAATTATTTAGTTGAGTTGTACCACTATCCGAGTACCAGCCTCCAAAACTATAGCCTGTTTTCGTTGGCGGGGTAATGGGTTCCGTTGCAGTCGAATTGTAATCCACACTCTGACTGGTTACTGGAGTTCCTCCATCACTATTAAAACTAACCGTATACGTGTTAATCGTCCATTTTGCATAAAGGGTTTTACTGTCCGATATCTGTGCTCCAAAATTATTTAGTTGGGTTGTCCCAATATCCGTAAACCAGCCTCCAAAACTGTAGCCAGTCTTTGTTGGAACAGTTGGTACAGAAGCAGTTCCGTTATAGTTCACGCTCTGACTGGTAACTGGGGATCCTCCATCACTATTAAAACTAACCGTATATGTGTTAATCGTCCATTTTGCATAGAGAGTTTTGCTGCCTATAATCAACGCCCCAAAATTATTTAGTTGAGTTGTACCACTATCCGAGTACCAGCCTCCAAAACTATAGCCTGTTTTCGTTGGCGGGGTAATGGGTTCCGTTGCAGTCGAATTGTAATCCACACTCTGACTGGTTACTGGAGTTCCTCCATCACTATTAAAACTAACCGTATACGTGTTAATCGTCCATTTTGCATAAAGGGTTTTACTGTCCGATATCTGTGCTCCAAAATTATTTAGTTGGGTTGTCCCAATATCCGTAAACCAGCCTCCAAAACTGTAGCCAGTCTTTGTTGGAACAGTTGGTACAGAAGCAGTTCCGTTATAGTTCACGCTCTGACTGGTAACTGGGGATCCTCCATCACTATTAAAACTAACCGTATACGTGTTAATCGTCCATTTTGCATAGAGAGTTTTGCTGCCTGTAATCAACGCCTCAAAATTGTTTAGTTGAGTTGTCCCGCTATCCGAGTACCAGCCTCCAAAAGTGTACCCTGTTTTTGTTGGAGGGGTAATGGGTTCCGTTGCAGTCGAATTGTAATCCACACTCTGACTAGTTACTGGAGTTCCTCCATCACTATTAAAACTAACCGTAAACGTGTTAATCGTCCATTTTGCATAAAGGGTTTTACTGCCAGTGATTGGTGCTCCAAAGTTATTTAGTTGAGTTGTCCCAATATCCGAGTACCAGCCTCCAAAAGTGTACCCTGTTTTTGTTGGAACAGTTGGCGCTGAAGCAGTTCCATTATAGCCCACACTCTGACTGGTTACTGCTGTACCCCCATTACTATCAAATACAACCGTACTTGGTGGGATTGCAATTGTGAAATGTCGAGTCACACTGTTGCCAGCAGCATCCGTTACAGTTAATGCGTGAGCGCCTTGTACATTCACAGTACTGCCACTCACAAAAACCACACCGTCCAAAGTAGCCGTTCCTTCGTTAAAAGTAATTGTTTTAACTGTTGTGGCAACTTCCCCTTCCGTCACACCACTTATAATAGGATTAGTTTTATCTATAGTGAAATAAATAGTCGAAGTTAAGCCGAAAAATGGTGTAAAAATAATAGTATGAAATCCTTCAGTGATGACACTATTTCCACTCGAAAACGATACATTATCCAACAGCGCTGTTCCATATGCAAAGTTTATTGTGCGGTCATAGTTATATACCCCCCCAGCCGTTACGCCAGTAAAAGTAGATACGGGACGTGTTAAGATAACCGTTGTTATAACATAGCCTTCGTTATTATAGGCTCTGTAAGTAAAGCTATCTTGACCGACGTAACCTACTTCAGGCGTATAACTGAATGAACCATCCGTATTTAAGATCAATGATCCATGACTGGGAGCACTCTGTAGAATTGCTAGATTAGCACCACCGCTATCATTTGCTAACACACCTAAGCTAGAGACTACATTCATTATACTGTTCGTGCTAAGAGTATAATTATCATCACTAGGGTATGGTAGAGATATGTTATTTGTCATACTTGGATATACACCCGCTAGCATAATCCGATACATTTTGGGATAAATGGATGTATTGCTGTATCGAGCAGGATTTGAAGCACTTAAATTTGGTAGACCAAAGTTTGAAGATCCATTACCTCCGAATTTAATACCGAACAAAGAAAATATAGCAGCATTCGGATTAATAGGAAGAACCTGGCCTTCAGCAAAATTCACAAGATTACCTTGGGCATAACTATAAGGAAGCATTAATATTTCTCCAACAAATTCAGACCCTGTCCCATTGTTGGGATAAACCCCAGCAGTAGCAATATAGTAATTCACACCTGTTTTAATAGGATCCAATAATGGGAGGTTGAAATCACTCTGAGGGTCTCCTCCAAATGTATTCCCAAACAAGATAAAGAGTACTGCATTCTGTGAGATGTTTAATGCTTGGCCGTTAGCAGGCACCCAATTTTCAGGTGTAAAATTATACGGAAACAATCTAGCTTCACCTAATATTGCATTCCCAGATGGGCTAGAGGATGAGGGAATATCGCCAGCTAAAGCTATATAATACCCAACACCTCCATTGGGTTCAGTTCCCCTCAAATCCGGAACAGCGAATGTAGTAGTTCCATTCCCTCCGAACCTATCCCCGACTAATGAAAATAGTGATGCGTATGTACTTACAGATAAGGTTTGGCCTGCGCAATAAACCCAATTATCTGGAACTCTTCCATATGGAAACAACTTAATTTCACCAACGTAAGGATAGGAAGCACCAGCATGTACTTGTTTAGGCAACGTCAACCCGCCAAATAACAGTGCCAAGGTAAGTATTATTGCAATAAACGGTTTAATTTTAAATTTAGTAATAGATAGACTCATCTTTAAACTTCCTCACATTAAAGATTTAATTTTCTAGATACAGATTTTAATATTATACTAAATTTCGCTAAAAAATGCAGTACTTATGCGGGAATTATTCACTTATTAATTAATTATCAGCTGTTAACAATACGCAAAAAAGCATCATTAAAAACGTATTAATACGTTTTCTAGCGCTTATCCAACCTACGACTTATTAAATTAAACGACCCATTGGTACTATAGACGTAAGCGTAAAATACTCCCCACCTAAAAATATGAATTTTTCTATGAGATAATCTTCCTCAGATTTAATGAAGGAGGTTCTCTTATGGATAGCAATCAACGAACTCAGGATTGGATAACAAGAATAGCAGACTTTAAATCCAGTGGACTTACAATGTCAGCATGGTGCAAAACGCATACGCAAAGTATGCATCAATTGAAGTACTGGCTCAAGAAAATGAATATTTCCGTACGTCCAAGCTCCTCATCTTCTTCCACGCAATGGCTGCCGGTTACTCTCGCTAGCAACAAACAAAAAGTAGATATAACGGGCAACCTCGTTGTTCGAGTTGGCTCTGCAAGTATTGAGGTTCCAGCAGACTTTAACGCCAATCTACTTCGTGACCTTGTACGCACATTAACTTCATGCTAAATGCTTCGAGCATCGAACGTGTTTACCTCGCTTGCGGCAATACAGATCTGCGCAAATCGATTGATGGACTCACCGTGCTGGTTAAAGAAGGCTTTGAGTTGGATCCCTTCTCATCCAGCCTCTTCGTATTCTGTAATCGCAATCGAGACAAACTCAAAATTTTGCATTGGGATCACAATGGCTTTTGGCTCTATTATCGTCGGCTGGAACGCGGTACATTTCGTTGGCCTTCTTCGAATACAACTCCTTTAGTCGTCGGTTACCGTGAATTGCGCTGGCTTTTGGATGGACTTTCACTTGAGCAACAGCAAGCGCATCCTTCCGTTACCGAACGCACCGTGATCTAACTTCAAGGAACAGGAAGTTCGAGATTTTGACAAAATTGTTGAAAGGAAAACGGTGAGCTAGGTCGAAAAAGTTAGATATGGAAACCACAACGGATACGTCCCACCCTACAATAGAAGAGTTACAACAACAAAATATAAAACTGGCCAAACAAAACGCCGAACTGTCTGCGAAGCTGGCTTGGTTCGAGGAGCAATTCCGTCTCAGCCAGAAGAAACAATTCGGTGCATCAAGTGAACGAACGCATCCGGATCAATTGGATCTCTTTAACGAAGCCGAGTCGGATGCCAATCCCGCTGCAGAAGAACCAACGTTGGAATCCGTTACCTACAGCCGCAAGAAACAAAGCGGACAACGAGAGGCCATGGTTGAGAATTTACCTGTAGAGACGATCGAGTACCGCTTGTCCGAAGAAGAACAAACTTGTTCATGCTGCGGTGGAAACTTGCATGAAATGAGCACTGAAACGCGCCAAGAACTGAAGCTTATTCCTGCTGAAATTAAGCTCGTGAAGCATGTGCGTTTCGTTTATGCTTGCCGTCGCTGTGAGGTCGAGGCGACCACGACACCTGTGGTTACAGCACCGATGCCACGTCCGGTTTATCCGGGAAGCCTAGTCTCTTCCTCGATGATGGCTTACATCATGAGCCAAAAATATGTAGAAAGCATGCCCCTTTACCGTCAGGAGCAGCAGTTTGCACGACTTGGCGTAGCCTTGTCCCGTCAGACGTTAGCCAATTGGATGATCCATGGTGCAGATACTTGGTTGCGATTGCTGGTTGAACGCATGCACGAGCATCTGCTTCAAAAGGACATTCTACATGCAGATGAGACGACCTTGCAGGTGCTGCGAGAACCAGGTCGATCTGCAGAGAGCCAGTCTTATCTTTGGCTTTATCGTACCGGGCGCGAAGGTCCGCCTATCATTATCTATGAGTACCAGCCAACACGAGCAGGGGAACACCCGCGCAAGTTTTTAACGGGTTTCAAAGGTTACCTGCATGTTGACGGTTACTCGGGATACCACAAGATAATGAATGTGACCTTAGTCGGTTGCTGGGCTCACGCCCGTCGCAAATTTGATGAGGCCCTGCAGGCATTACCGGATCCTAAACGATCCACTCCTGTAACTGCCAGTGAAGGTTTAGATTTCTGCAACCGTCTCTTCGCTATTGAGCGAGAGATTAAGGATTCTACACCTGAAGAGCGTACAACCATTCGAATGGCGCGTAGTCGCCCGATTCTGGATGCTTTTTCAGCATGGCTTCGTACACAGCGATCTCGCGTTTTACCCAAGAGTAAACTCGGGGAGGCAATTATTTATTGCCAAAACCAATGGGAGAAGCTCGAGACTTTCATGAATGACGGTCGCTTAGAGATCGATAACAACCGAAGCGAACGCTCGATTAAGCCCTTTGTCATCGGTCGAAAAAACTGGATGTTCAGCAATACGCCTCGCGGTGCAAAGGCAAGTGCCATGATCTATAGTATGATCGAAACGGCTAAAGAGAATGGATTAAATCCAATGATCTACCTGACTTATCTATTTGAGAAACTCCCCAATTTAGAAGACCCAAAAGACACGAAAGCTTTAGATATGCTATTGCCCTGGTCACAGACTTTGCCTCTGACCTGTCGTGTATTCAATAAGAAAACCACTTAGTCCCCGTCCTTTGTACTTGTGCAAGGTGGGGGCTGTTTTACGCTTACCTATAGACCCAATTAAACTCAGCAGCTCTATCACATCAGAAGGACCAAAAGTACTATAGTTAGCTATTGCGGATTTTGTCGCTGCTGGTAAGGTTATTTTATTAGCGCCACTCGCTGTTAAAGAAAGGGTGTAGAAATTAGTTGAGGTTACAATTGTCCCGAGAACGAGATCAATCGCAGAAACTCCATCTTCATCCCAGTAAAGTGTATGGATAGCCGTAATCTGTATAACTAAAGCTTGTCCTCTAGCAGTCAATTGAAAATCAGCAGTAGATAAAGCTTGATTAAATGACCTGCATTTTAACCAACATTACGCATATCTGAACAAGATGAAGGGGTTACATTAGCTAGAGATTCATTGGAGGAAAAATTTGTGAGGGAAAGTAGTAGTATTGAGCTATATGTTTAATTTAAGCATTATATTCCATAAGAATCATTATCAATTTCAAGATAATAGAAAAAGCTTAGCCCGTATTAAAGGCTAAGCTTCTACTATGTCTAATTATCAAAAGTGTTAATTATGGTACAAAATATCCTGCAATATCCGAAAAAATAGTATTTATCTTATAAGGATTTGGGTCACCTGGTTCAGCTTCATCTGCACCGTCTAGATTGTATTTTTCATTTATGAAATCCAATACTTCAGGGCGAGCTATAGCTCCAATTAATGCCTCAATCGCTGTCTTGAATGTAGTATCGTAAACTCCAAAGTTAATAAATTCTCCTAATAGATTATATTCATTAAAATAAATTCCACTCGCACTATAAGCTGCTTTCATACCTACCAAGGCAGCCACATCTAAACTACCTGCTTTTGCTTTAGTTGAAAATGTCAGTTTAGCTGTTTCAAAGCCAACTGCATTAACAAATGTATCTACAATTTGCGTTTCAGTTGAATAGGTCTGTCCTGTCGCTGCAAATATTCTCCAGTCTATTAAATACTGAGCAACAGAATTTTGTCTGTTTCTTGCTATGAAATCAGTATCCATATAATCATCTGTTAATGCAGTTGGTAGGTTAAGCAATGCTGAATTAGCTGCAATTGCTGCTTTCATATTTTCTACTGAATTTGCTGCATCATTTATTGCTGTAAGCACGCTTGTAGTCAATTCAATATTTATTCTTGCGAATACATCGTTTATCTTATAAGGATTGATTGCATAACTATCATTTGTTGACCCATTGACTACATAAAGAACATAAACTTGTATATCATGGCTAGCTAAAAGAAATTTAGTAATAGTGCCATATGAGGTTTTGAATATAGAATCTGCAGTTTCTTTCACTGATCCATCTTCATTTACATATCCTCTATATTCACCATGTTCCAGGTATGCTGCTTGAATAGTTTCAATATCTTCGCTTGTTGCTGAACCGGAATCGAATATTGTTGAAAGAGCCAATTTTGTTTTTTCGTAATCAATCCCATGATCTATTGCATCTTGAATTTGAACTGATGTTGCATACGACCCGTTCGACACAGCTTTTGAATCATACACATAATTGGTTACTGAGGTTTGTCTGCTCTTAGCAATAAAGTCTGCGTCAAAGTAATCTGCCTTAAAGGTTAATCCCAATACTTCTGCATTTACTTCCAAAGTTGTTTTCATGTTTTCTTTTAAAGAAGTATTTATTGCTGTTAACGCTGCTGCCTTTGCATTTGCCGTGATCATTTCAGAACTGATCGCTGCAAATACATCGTTAATCTTATACGGATTGATTGCAACACTATGCGTTGACGTGTTCACTATAGCCAATACAGTATTCTGAATAGCAGAATTAGCTAATAGAAAGCTAGTTATAGTACCGAATGAAGTTTTGAATATAGCCTCTGCGGTATCTTTTACTGAATCATCATCATTTACATATCCTCTGTATTTACCATGATCCAGGTATGCAGTTTGTATAGATCCTAAATCTCCAATTGTTGCTGAACCGGAATTGAATTTCGTTGATAACGCTAATTTTGCTTTTTCGTAGGCAATCCCATTATTTATGGCAACTTGAATTTGCCCAGATGTGGCATACGAACCATTCGTAACTGCTTTTGAATCATATACATAGTTGGTTACTGAGATTTGTCTGCTCTTAGCAATAAAATCTACGTTAAAATAATCTGCATTAAATGTTAATCCTAATACTTCTGCGTTTGTTTCGAGAGTAGTTTTCATCGCATCTTTTTGGGCAGTGTTTATCGCTAATAAAGCTGCTGCTATTGCTGCTGGCGCCACAATGGCTGTTATTACTTTAGATCCTTCAATTAAGGAACCATCTTGAGCAACAGCTTTTACAGTTATGGTTCCAATGCCCGTAGCAGTTAACACACCACTTGTATCTATTGTTCCTGGACCACTTACTACCGACCAAGTGACAGTTTTATTGGTTGCATTGGCAGGTGTGACAGCTGCACTTAATTGTAAAGCTTGACCATTGGCAACTTGGGTTAAATCTCCCTCACTTGTAACGGAAATAGCACTTATTAATATTATCTCAGGATCAATTGGTGGACTCGTTGGCGTGGTTGTAGGAGTTGGTACCGTTGTTGGTGTTGGTGTTGATGTTGGTGTTGGTTTAGCTGTGCCTTCACCTTCATAAATGGTTACAGTTGCAGGTTTTTCAAAGGTAGTACCATCCTTAGCCTTTAAGCTAACTGTTACCTTATCAATCGTACCTGTTCCCAGTATTTTTGCTACTGCATTCAGAATCAAATTGATAATCTTTGCTTCCGCTCCTAAATTAAGCTTCAAGCCTGTTGATGTTGTTTCAGCTGTAACTTCTGCTACACTGCCTTCAGGTATATTAACCTCAATTTGATCACTTTTAATATCTAAGCTATCAAAAGTTCCTTTTAACGTTACGGTTGAATCTGCTGGCAGTAGCTCGGAAAGAACAATTTTGCTAAACCCTGTTCCCGTTGTACCTGTTTCTTGAATCGTAGTTGGCGATTGTACAGTTACTTCTCCAACAGTCGTTGATCCTTCTGCAACAATACGAACCGTTCCATTCTTCTTATCTACTATAATAGTTAGAATAATTGAGTTGTTTATATGGATCGAATTCTCGCCCCCACCTTCTACCCTTGTTTGACCTTTTACCGTTACATTGTTAAGTGTTGCATCCCCACTCCCAATTCCTGCAGCAAATAATAGATCCCCGTTAATCACTAAATTCTGCAGAATAACACCTGGAACCTCAATCACTACATTCCCATTAATCGTCTCTATTCCAGTTGTAGGGCCTTTTGTTCCAGCTGTATTGTAAACAGTTGCTTTCGCTGCAATCGCACGATCCAAGGTAACAACCGCTTCAGCGCGAGTAATTGACTTAGTTGGCTTAAAGCTATTATCTTGCGCATAGCCTTTGAGAATTTCCTTTGCTGCAGCTGCATCCACTGCAAATTTTGCCCAAGAGGCGATTGAAGCGGAATCTGTAAAAGAAGCTTGCGGGCTTTCAGCTTTCGTAAGTCCCAGTAAGCGATCTACGATTACAGCAACCTCTTGTCTGCTTATTAACTTACTTGCCCCAATAGTGCCATCTGCATAACCTTCAATGTAGCCAGCTTTTACAGCAATTGCTGCTTCAACATAAGCCCAATTGGTTGAAGCGACGTCACTGAACGATACAGTTGCGTCTTTTTCCGTAAATCCAAAAGACCGATTGATCAAAGCCATAAATTCAGCTCTAGAAATAGAGTTGTTCGGCTTAAAGCTGCCGCCTTCGTAGCCTTTAATGAATCCTTTGTCGATCCATGTAGCAATTTGAGCTTCTGCCCAATGGCCTTTGATATCAGATTTGGCATTTGCCGATGTTGCATCACCAAATACCGTACCAAATGATGAAAATATTAGACATAACATAACTAAGAATACTACCGATTTCTTTACTGATTTGTTCTTCATGTTTCTTCCTCCTGATGGTTTCTTTATTTAATTACTCAAAACTATTATACACCTAATCAATGACGGAGAAATGACAAACTTCGACAATTTTATTAATTAGATAGATTAAAAAACACTTTAGATACAAAAAACCAATAATTCCGTTTATAGGAACATTGGTTGGTTTATTCAATAGAGAAATGACAGTTTATATTAACATAACCATCTTCATTATAATGTCTAAGCCAAGATTTGCAGCTTTATTTTCTATACGGATATGATCTAGGTTCTACTGTATCTAGTTAATAAAAGGCTAAATACCTGCTTTATTAGTAATATCAAATACACTCTTATCCTACTAAGTAATAGGCATTTTACGACTATATCTTTACAAAAAAGAACTCGTTCGACTCAAAATAAACAAGCTGATCCCTGCGGGATACAGGAACCAGCTTATTATATAACCCTTGTTTAACTGACTATTAATTTAGATCTTGACCATTTTTCGGAAATTATTATTTTCTTCAAATGTATTTCTTCTAAAATTTTATTAAAATCCAGTTACTGCCTGTCCAACAACTGCTGTTATTGAATTTCCAGCTGTATCTAAAACTGTATTACCAATATCTACAGTTGAAGAATCATCTGATTGAATGGGAGTATTACCTGCAATAGTTAAGGTGATAATGTTTGTTCCTGAACCTGCGACTGCTGAGATATTATAACTTGTTGCATCACCAGAACCACCATTAACTATAGTTCCGTTGGTGAAGTCTGAAAGACTAGCTACAACTTCCTCGCTGAAAGTTATCACTAAAGTTACTGCATCACTGAAGACTGCTGAAGCTACTGTAGGTGCTGTTTTATCCGAAATTATACTCAATTGGGAGGCTGCCGTGTTATCGTTCCCTGCAGCATCTTGCGCAACTGAACCTGTCACATCTGCTGTTACAGCTCCATCACCACTAGGTGTTATCACTAAGCTATATACTGTTCCACTTGTTGGAGTAAACGTTCCCTTTGTTCCGTTAGACACCGTAATATCCGTGGCTGTAAATCCTGTTACGGCTTCACTAAAGGTTGCGGTTACTATAAACGTGGCTGCGTTTGTCGGACTTGTTGTTCCTGTTGTTAGTACTACAGTTGGTACTGTTTTATCCGAAATTATACTCAATTGGGAGGCTGCTGTATTATCGTTCCCTGCAGCATCTTGCGCAACTGAACCTGTCACATCCGCTGTTACAGCTCCATCACCACTTGGTGTTATCACTAAGGTATATACTGTTCCACTTGTTGGAGTAAACGTTCCCTTTGTTCCGTTAGACACCATAATATCCGTGGCTGTAAATCCTGTTACGGCTTCACTAAAGGTTGCGGTTACTATAAACGTGGCTGCGTTTGTCGGACTTGTTGTTCCTGTTGTTAGTACTACAGTTGGTACTGTTTTATCCGAAATTATACTCAATTGGGAGGCTGCCGTATTATCGTTCCCTGCAGCATCTTGCGCAACTGAACCTGTCACATCTGCTGTTACAGCTCCGTCACCACTTGGTGTTATCACTAAGGTATATACTGTTCCACTTGTTGGAGTAAACGTTCCCTTTGTTCCGTTAGACACCGTAATATCCGTGGCTGTAAATCCTGTTACAGCTTCACTAAAGGTTGCGGTTACTATAAACGTGGTTGCATTTGTTGGACTTGTTGTTCCTGTTGTTAGTGCTACAGTTGGTGCTGTTTTATCCGAAATTATACTCAATTGGGAGGCTGCTGTATTATCGTTCCCTACAGCATCTTGCGCAACTGAACCTGTCACATCCGCTGTTACTGCTCCATCACCACTTGGTGTTATCACTAAGCTATATACTGTTCCACTTGTTGGAGTAAACGTTCCCTTTGTTCCGTTAGACACCGTAATATCCGTGGCTGTAAATCCTGTTACGGCTTCACTAAAGGTTGCGGTTACTATAAACGTGGCTGCGTTTGTTGGACTTGTTGTTCCAGTTGTTAGTGCTACAGTTGGTGCTGTTTTATCCGAAATTATACTCAATTGGGAGGCTGCTGTATTATCGTTCCCTGCAGCATCTTGCGCAACTGAACCTGTCACATCCGCTGTTACAGCTCCATCACCACTTGGTGTTATCACTAAGGTATATACTGTTCCACTTGTTGGAGTAAACGTTCCCTTTGTTCCGTTAGACACCATAATATCCGTGGCTGTAAATCCTGTTACGGCTTCACTAAAGGTTGCGGTTACTATAAACGTGGCTGCATTTGTCGGACTTGTTGTTCCTGTTGTTAGTACTACAGTTGGTACTGTTTTATCCGAAATTATACTCAATTGGGAGGCTGCCGTATTATCGTTCCCTGCAGCATCTTGCGCAACTGAACCTGTCACATCTGCTGTTACAGCTCCGTCACCACTTGGTGTTATCACTAAGGTATATACTGTTCCACTTGTTGGAGTAAACGTTCCCTTTGTTCCGTTAGACACCGTAATATCCGTGGCTGTAAATCCTGTTACAGCTTCACTAAAGGTTGCGGTTACTATAAACGTGGCTGCATTTGTTGGACTTGTTGTTCCTGTTGTTAGTGCTACAGTTGGTGCTGTTTTATCCGAAATTATACTCAATTGGGAGGCTGCTGTATTATCGTTCCCTACAGCATCTTGCGCAACTGAACCTGTCACATCCGCTGTTACTGCTCCATCACCACTTGGTGTTATCACTAAGCTATATACTGTTCCACTTGTTGGAGTAAACGTTCCCTTTGTTCCGTTAGACACCGTAATATCCGTGGCTGTAAATCCTGTTACGGCTTCACTAAAGGTTGCGGTTACTATAAACGTGGCTGCGTTTGTTGGACTTGTTGTTCCAGTTGTTAGTGCTACAGTTGGTGCTGTTTTATCCGAAATTATACTCAATTGGGAGGCTGCTGTATTATCGTTCCCTGCAGCATCTTGCGCAACTGAACCTGTCACATCCGCTGTTACAGCTCCATCACCACTTGGTGTTATCACTAAGGTATATACTGTTCCACTTGTTGGAGTAAACGTTCCCTTTGTTCCGTTAGACACCATAATATCCGTGGCTGTAAATCCTGTTACGGCTTCACTAAAGGTTGCGGTTACTATAAACGTGGCTGCATTTGTCGGACTTGTTGTTCCTGTTGTTAGTGCAACTGTTGGCACCGTCGTATCATACTCCACTTGCAAATCAATTGCTGCTAAATTCCAAAAATCTGAAGCAATACTTTGAGCAACTGAATCGTCAATGGAAACAGTCACATTGCCCTCTGAAGCAGGAGTTATCAGTACAGTATATTTAGAATCTGTTAAAACTTGAAAATCGGATGTTGATCCATTATCAACACCAAAACCTGATTCATCAAAACCGTAAACTGGTTGGCTAAATGTTGCCGTTACTGTAAATGGCTCATATGTTGCATTTCCAACTGTCTTCGATAGAGCAACACTCAAAATTGATGAATCATAATTCACACTCAATTGAGATGCCGCTGTATTACCATTACTCGCCGAATCTATTGCTACTAAACCAGCAACATTTATATTTACACTACCTGTAATCCCTGGGGTTACATCAAAAGTATAAACGGATGAGCTTCCAGCGAAATTTGCATAAGTTCCATTGGTTACCGAAACATCATTTATATCAAATCCTGTAACAGGTTCACTAAATGTTGCTGTTACTGTGAATGTTCCACCAGTAGGATTTGAAGCGTTCGATGTAAGTGTAACTGTAGGACGAGTCCCATCATAAGTTACACTCAACTGTGTTGCAGCTGTGTTATTATTGCCAGCTAAATCTTGTGCAGTCGCTCCAGCAACATTAACCGTCACAGGTCCATTAGAACTTGGATTTACAACAAGTGTATATTCGGTTGGGCTGACTGCTGTAAAAGTTCCTTTTGCCGCATTTGTCACAAGAATATCTCCTGCATCAAATCCTGTTACAGCTTCACTAAATGTTGCTGTTACTGTAAATGCAGCATTAATTGGACTTATAGCTGGTGAAGTCAATAATACTGTTGGAACAATAGTATCTAAAGTATAAGTAAAAGCTCCAGAAGCTGAACTCAAGTTATTAGAAGCGTCTTTAACTTTTACTGTAATGATATGAACTCCATCAGACAATGAACTTGTTGTTATTGTCAACGAAGTCCCAGTTGCAACTCCAGTTCCAACTGATGTGGATCCATCATAAACATATGCTGTAACGCCTATCTCAAGGTTACCAATAATTACATTAGGTGTATTGTCATTGGATTTACCAGATGTTGGTGTTAATCCAGCAACCGAAGTAATAATAGGAGTAGCCGGTGCTGTTGTATCAACAAGCGTTATAGTTCCATTAGATTCAACTGAAAAATTACCAGCAGCATCAACAGCCACTACTTTATATTCTCCTAATCCTAGCCCTGTTGTAGCAATTGAAGTATCAGCATTTGCAGCTGAAACTGTTGCTTTTGCTGCTGTTCCACCTGTTACTGCAGACTCAGCCGCAGATACTGAAGTAATATCAGCTGAATCAAGAACTAGGTAAATCGTTCCTATTTCAGTACTCTGTGCATTCGGTACATTTACACCTGCTTCATAGGTATAAGAAGTAACGGATGCTGTTGGCTCAGTTGTATCACCACTACTTGGAGGTGAAGTAGGAACCGGTGATGGAGAAGGCGAAGCCGTCGGAGCCGGTGTAGGAGTAGCTGTTGCTGTCCCAACCGTTGTAGTCGTTGGCTTAGTTTCAAAAGTTGTTTTTGAATCTTTACCTAGTTCTGCAGTTGTAATCGTACCTTTACCCGTTACGGTAACATCTTCATCTGTTTTAAATTTTGTAATAGTTGTTCCTTCTGGAAGATCAAGCTTTGCTCCATCTCCAAGAACCGTTACATTATCAAAAGAACCTTTTAATGTTACATCAGATCCTTTTGGAAGATTTTGATTTAATATAATATTTCCAAAGCCTTTACCCGTTGTATCCGTTTCTTGAATAGTCACTGGCGAAGAAACATTAACTTGATCAACAGTAGTCGTACCTTCTGCTACGATACGTACTGTTCCTGTTGGCTTATTAATGATGATAGTGAGAAGCTTTGAATCTTTAAAATGGATACTGTTAACGCCCCCGCCTTGTACAGTGGTTTCGCCCAGAACAGTAACATTATTCAAGAATGCATCTCCTTCGCCAATTCCAGCAGCGAATAATAGCTTTCCTGTAATGATTGTGTTCTGTAGAGTAACTCCTGCCACATTAATAGCTACATCGCCATTAATTGTTTCAGTACCTGTTGCTGGTCCAAATGCTCCTGCCACATTGAATGAAGTAGTTTTAGCCGCAACAGCACGATCTAATGTAACAACAGCTTCTGCTCGAGTGATGGATTTGCTTGGCTTGAAGCTGTTGTCTTCTGCATAGCCTTTTAGAATTCCTTTGGCTACTGCTGCGTCTACCGATCCCTTAGCCCATAATGCTATGGTGCTGGAATCTGTAAAAGAAGTAGCTGCACTTTCTTTATCAGAAAGTCCTAGTAGGCGATCAACGATCACCGCTACTTCTTGTCTGCTGATTGGCTTGCTAGCACCGATTGTGCCATCTGCATAGCCCGTTATGTATCCTGCTTTAACGGCTTTAGCAACTTCAGCATAAGCCCAGTTACTTGCAGCAATATCACTGAATGAAATTGCAGCCGCTTCGGTGAATCCGAATGAGCGGTTAATCAAAGCAATAAATTCTGCTCTAGTGATACTATTATCTGGTTTGAAGCTTCCATCTTCATAGCCTTTAATTAGTCCTTTATCGATCCAAGCGGAAATTTGGCTTTCAGCCCAATGTCCCTTAACGTCCGTCGATGCTGTAGCACCAAAAACTACACCAAATGATGAGAATAGCATAACTGCAATCAATAATGATGAAACAAGCTTTTTAAATGATTTGTTCTTCAATGTTATTCCTCCTGAAAATTATGTTTTGTAAGTCTCTTTTAAAGCTAGCCTGTATATCCCCTCTCCTAAAATAGCAATCTACTAAAAGTTCTAATTCGACATTATGTTTGTAGAACAATAGAGCTAAGCCGTAGATAAATAAACAGTACTTTATCCCTAGTAATTATTCTGTAACCAAAGTCACAAAAATAGATACATTTTGTAAAGTATTGTCATATTGTATCCCAAGCTTTGCGAATAATCTGTCGAATCACCTCATACTTTTCTATCTTTTGTTGAAAAATAGCGTATGTTGTCTATATTATATAAATAATCCCAACTATTTACTTAGGAATTGGATGAAATTACAATTAATTTAAGATTAACTTTTGGTTAACTAATTAATTTGTAGATCAATATAGGTCTTTTCTATTATACTTAGGGTACATAAGACGGAAAGTAGGTAGTTTATGAGTATTGAGATTCTTCTCGTCGAAGATGAAGATAAAATTGCAAGAGTCTTGCAGCTAGAGCTAACTCATGAGAAATATACGGTTCAAATCGCAGAAACAGGTAGAAAAGGCCTACTTATGGCATTGGCTCAGCCTTGGGACCTAATCATCCTGGATGTCATGCTTCCCGAATTAAATGGACTTGAAGTACTCCGACGTATTCGTCAAACGATTACTCAAACTCCCATTATGCTATTGAGCGCAAGAGATAGTGTTCCCGAACGAGTTAGCGGCTTGGATTTGGGAGCTAATGACTACATAACGAAACCTTTTGCTATTGAAGAATTATTGGCACGTGTTCGCAACCTGCTGCGGATGTTTCACCGTGAAGTTGAGCACTCCACTAGTCTGCAAATCGCTGATTTGTCGATTGATTTAAAAACTAGGAAGGTTCAGCGTAATAATCGTAAAATAGATTTAACCTTCAAGGAATTTGAGCTGCTTCATTATTTCATTCGGAATCAAGGAAGAGTATTGACCCGCGAACAAATCATGCATGAGGTTTGGGGGCATGAATATGTAGGAGATACCAACGTAGTGGATGTATTCATTCGTCACCTCCGGATGAAAATAGATCAGGATCCGCTACACCCCCTTATTCATACAACTAGAGGTGTAGGGTATTGTTTGAAGGAAGTTGAATATGAGCCTAAAAGTTAGATTATTAGCCATAACCTCGCTTTGGCTGCTGCTGGTTTTATTAATTTTTAATACGATTGCATATTATGTGTTCATTCATTCTGTTGAGAAAAACGAAGTGCTGCATTTAATTCGCAGAGCTAATCTAGTTCTTAAAAACCCTGATATACATAATCCACAGCTTTGGAGCTCACCTACCTTATTAACTGAATATTTTATATCTGAAGACATTATCCGAATTATAGATCTAGAAAAAAGCGTCAAAGCTCAATCAGGAACAGATACTCGCTTAATTGACATTCCAGCTCACTTCACAACAGAACAAAATACTACACTATTCCGTAGTCAAGGTATAGCTATGGCTTTTGTGCAAATGCCGATTTATTCCCTTGATCCGAAAACATCTAATCTTCAAATTGCATCTTTAGAAATTGGGCGGAACCTCACTAGCTATACAGATTCGCAAAAAGCTCTTTTAACCATCCTGCTCTGGACATCGTTCGGAATTCTTATTGTTTCTGTCGTCGGAGGCAGCTTTTTCTATTCCACTTCTCTCTTCAAACCACTTCATCAATTAGCAATTGCTATGCAAGGGGTTCAGAAAGATGGTGACTTTCGCCGTTTGCCGCAAGCGGGTGATCCTAAGAATAATGAATTGATTCAATTGGTTTTTATCTTTAATGAGATGATTGCACGGTTAGAAGCTCATTCTCTCCGACAGAATCAATTTGTACTCGATGCTTCTCATGAGCTTAGAACACCTTTAACTATTATTGAAAGCTACTCTGATCTGCTGCGTAGATGGGGTGGCGACGACCCGAAGCTGCGTGAAGAAGCTATCGATACTATCCACTCTGAAGCCATTCGCTTAAAAGGGATGACAGCCGCATTACTCGATTTAGTTGTGAGAACACCTACAGATGAAAAGCTGGATTGGATTGACTTTAATCTGACTAAATTAATCGATTCTGTCGCTCAATCGTTGCAGGTGGCCTTCTCCAGAGAGATCGAAGTGCTTTATCCGCAAGTGTTAGCACCTCTGGACATATATCTGACTGGTTCACCTGAAAAAATTAGACAGCTCTTCATCATCCTCATCGATAATGCGATTAAGTACAGTGATATCGGCATTCAAATTAAACTACAGGACGAGCCTTTGGCTGTTTCTGTGAGTATCGTTGATTGCGGAGTGGGCATACCGGAGGATGAGCTGGAAGCCATATTCGAACGTTTCTACCGCGTAGATAAAGCAAGAAACCGCAAAACCGGCGGTGTCGGGCTTGGCCTGCCGATAGCACAGAATATTGTCCGCTTACATGGTGGAACAATAGTGATTCATAGCACACTTGGTGAAGGTACGATTGTTACGGTTCAGCTGTATAAAAACGGATATTAGCATAAAAACCGCTTGGACAGATCATTAATTCTGTCCAAGCGGTTTTTATTGTTAACTTGTAGATTAGTGAATTAATAACTTCCGTTAAGAATACTGATTTGCTCATCAGCAGATTTTGGTGATCCCTGAATCGAATTTTTATCATCTTTTATGATTATAGGATTTTTGGTATTGAAATCAATATAGGTATCACCATTTACAATTGATGTATTGGAAGAACCAATGTCATCGCTTAAAACAATATTCAAACAATCTTGTTGTCCTTCCATTGTTGACCAGCTAATACTACGAATAAAGGATTCAGGAAATTTAGGTATTAAGTCACTACTAGAGTTTTTAAGACTAAACCACCTATTTAATAAATTAGCTGTAACTATCGGTTTATTCGTAAGTTGGTCAAATACAATAGTGATGGTATCACCAGCACCAAAATTATCATCAGGCGTATTAGAACTCACTAGAAAATCAATAATTTTAGGAGGAGAAGTAAAGGTCCCCGAAATCGGTAAGCTTATTGCCTCGCTGACATTTACCTCCCCTTTTGAATCCATAATTTTTGCAGAGGAAGTAAAATGTATAGTATCCCCAACTTGTATGCTGGAATCTGTAATATCGTTAAAGGTAATGCTCAAAATTGTATTAGTCGTATCCCAAGTTATATCATATTCAGTTAAACCAGATCCAAAACTATGATTATTACTGATAACTAACCAATCCTTTAAGTTTTGAGGAGTAATCAATGGTCTATTCGTAGCTTCACTGAAGGTAATCTCTAGCCAGTCACCATAACTCAACCCAACATTTCCATAATCTTTTGCCATTACAGTTTTAATTGTAGGTGCTGAGGAGAAGCTTCCTGTCAATGCTGTTGTAAACCCAGTATAAGCAAGTGAAAGTCCCTTATCATCCTTAATATTAGCTTCTGCTGATACTTGAAATATATCGCCTATCTTGATATATTTTGCCAAATCATCAGGAGGTGTATTGAAAGTGATAGTTAAGGCATTTTTAGAACTATTCCAGCTTGTAGAACTACCCGTTCCAAAATCAGCTCCACTATTCACAATAAACCATTTTTTCAAATCAGTAATCGTGGGTCCATTCGTACTTTGATTAAACGTTATAGTAATGTTATCCCCTTTGTTTAAGCCCGTTGCATTTCCTGTGTTAGAGGCAACAACGCTTACCACAGAAGGTGTAGCAGGTAATGGGCTGAAGGAGCCGGTGCTCTTGGAACTCATTGTAACAGCTTCTTGTGATGTTAGAAGGGCATCCTTTATATTCGCCGCTTTTGTTAGTGTAATGGTATCACCAACTGCAAATGTTACATTTGTAATGTTATTAAAATTAATGGTTAGCACGTCTCCAGCTGTATTCCAGTAAATATTGCTATCGACAAGCGCTGTACCGAAGCTATGTCCACCGCTTAATACGAGTAAAGAATTAATAATACTGCCCGCAAGATAAGGTTTATTGGTAGGTTGATTAAAGCTTATTATTACAGAGTCGCCAATTCCCAATCCTGCATTATTACCGGAATTAGATGCAACTATACTGCTAATGGCAGGAGCATCGCTGAAGCTTCCTGTCATAGGTTGAGAAACCATATGATTCAATTTATACTTCAAGGCAACGTCTCGAATATTGGCACTTTCAGATATGAATATAATATCACCTGGAACAATGGTCGCTCCTGTTACATCACTAAAGGTAATTGTCAGCACCTGACTATTGGTCCATTTAATATTATTATCCGTTAAGTTAGTGCCCCAGCTGTGCCCATTCAAATTCGCAAACCAAGTTTTAAAATTAGCCGCTGTTATCACTGGCGGATGACTAGTAGCTGTACTAAATGTAATTGCAACTGTGTCACCAACACTCAAACCAACATTACGTCCTACTCCTACATTAGCTGCAACTATACTTTTGATCTCTAGATAGCTGGTAAACGAGCCCGTGCTTACACCGCTTGTTGAATTTGAAAAAACATTCCCGCCTTGACTGCTAATGGTGGCATTTGCTGTGACTGTTACGGTGTCCCCTTGCGTGAACGTTGTAGCTGTTATATTGCTAAAAGTTATCGTTAGAATATTACCAGTTGAGTTCCAATAAATATCTCGATCTAATAAATTTCCAAAGCTATGACCATTATTCAGAACTAACATTGCATTCAAGGTAGCTGCTTTAATGGGCGGACGGTTCGTGTTCTGATCGAAGGTTATCACAACGGAATCGCCTACTCCTAATCCATCATTATTACCTGTATTATTTGCAACCACACTTGAGATAACCGGAGCTGAAGTGAAAGACCCTGTACTTGGAGCACTAATTGCAACACTCGCTACAGTTGAACCTGTACTATTCTTTAAGTTAGCTGCAGCTAGAACTCGAACTGTGTCACCTACAACAAAGGTTGTCCCCGTAACATTACTTAAGTATATGGTTAGGATATTACCTGTCGCATTCCAAGAGATGTCTGTATTCAGTAAATTTGATCCAAAGCTATGTCCACTGTTTATGGTGAACCAAGTAATTAAATTAGCTGCAGTTATGGTCGGTTTATTCGTATTCTGATCGAACGTAATGACAATGGAGTCGTTTACTCCTAGTCCAACGTTATTTCCTGAATTCACTGCAACAACGCTTGTGAAAACTGGAGGAGCTGCTGGAAGTATAATGGCACCATTAGCATTCTTTCTTATTGAAGGCTGCTTTTCAAATGGCGAGTCTATAGCACTATCACTAAGGGTGGCATTTTGAATCGTTCCCTGCCCTGTAAAAGTCATCTGAGTATTTAAAACTAATGCATTGAGTGTAACACCCGCACTTATATTCAAGGAATTGCTTACCGCTTCTTCACTTACAACCATCGTTTGAACACTACCGATAGGAATGGTCATCTGGATACTTTGACCATTTAGGTTTATTTTATCAAAGGCTCCGCTTAACGTAACTGCTGATGCTGCGCCGGATTCTGATCCACTCATAGTAACCGTTTGAAAACCTGATGATTTTATGCCAATTGCTTCTTCCAAAGTTGCCGTGGACTGAACCGTTGTATTGGTTATTCTCGTCGTTCCTTCCGCAACAACTCGCACCGCCCCTGTTGGTTTATTGACTACCAGCGAATCAATAGTCGTATTCTCCAAATGAATACTATTGACTCCGCCCCCATTGATGATGGCTGACTTTTTAATAATTACATTCTTCAGTGTTGCATCCCCTTCAGCCACTTGATCGCTGATAACGAGGTTACCGTTAATAACCATATTCTGCAGAACGACACCTGAAACCTTAATCGTTACATCGCCTTCAATTGTTTTCACGCCTGTAGTCGGACCATAAAGTCCAGCCAAATTAAAGTTGTTATTTTTGTAAGTTAGTGCTCTATCAAGCGAAACTATCGCTTCCGCTCTTTTAATTTTATTATTGGCTTTAAAGGACGTACTTCCAGAAGCTGCATCCAGATAGCCTGTCATGATTAGTGTTGTAGCTGCAATACCAATTTCATCATAGCCCCAATCCGCAAATTCATATGAATCCTCGAACATCGAGCTATCTCCAGCCACAGTATCCCCTAGACGAAGTAATCTGCTTATCATGACTGCCGCTTCTCTTCGGGTGATCTCCTTATTCGGACACATTGCGGTTTCCGAGCATCCTGTTATGTATCCAGCCTTAACAGCTTTTGCTACATCTGCATAGTACCAATCCTTATCTTTTGCATCCGTAAATGTAATATCCGCTTTTTCTGAAAAGCCAAAGGATCTATTAATTAATACTATAAATTCAGCTCTAGTAATTGTTTTATCAGGTCTAAATGTATTATCGTTGTAGCCGTTGGTAAATCCTTTTTCAATCCAGCTGTTGATTACTTTTTTGGCCCAATGTGTATTGATATCGGTGATGGCTACAATCCCACCATTAGCTACTTGAACTGAAGAAAATAACATCCATACACTTAGTAGAATTATAGCTGCGCGAGAAAAGGCATTTTTTGTCATATGGTCCCCCTAATTTTTCCTTTCTCTATTTTACACTATTAAGCATTAAGAGGGAATAAATAAAAAGACCCTTTTTCAAGGGCCTTCATTTTAGAGATTTATGCTTTATCTACCGACAAATTGCTGGGTATACATCTGTCCACATTTCCCACCGTTAATTATGCCAATCCCAATATGAGTAAAGCTCGAATTGAGGATGTTTTCACGATGTCCCTGCGAGTTCATTAAAGCTTGATGGGCTGCAGCAACTGTTTGGTTACAGGCAATGTTCTCACCAGCTGATTGAAATGTAATGCCAAACTGGTTCATCATATCAAAGGGTGATCCATACGTCGGTGACTGATGCTCAAAATAATTCAAGTTTATCATGTCCTGACTTTTCAGTCTTGCCGTCTGGGTCAGCGCCGAATCTACGATTAAGGCCTTCAGCCCCGCTTGAGCCCTAGCTTGATTAACCATTTGAATCATCTGTTCTTCTTCAGCTGTCAGCCCCGTAATTGGATATGTTGATGGAGCAGGTTTAAATGGTTGTGACGGTGTACGATTGACAGGTGGAATTGGTGTCGATTTCATTGTGATTTTTAATTGGCTATAAGCCCAGAGAATAGATTGCAATGTTTTATCGTCCACCGTACCGGTAACAGGCAACCCATATCGCCTTTGAAAATTTTGCACAGCTGTGGTTGTTAGGGTTCCATATTGCCCCGTTATCGTTCCATTGAAGTCGCCTAAAGATGCCAGCATCCCTTGCACTGCGAAAACATCCGCTCCCACTGAGCCTTTGCCAACACCCCATACTGTTGATATAGGTAAAGTAAGCAACGCTCCACATAATAAACTAATCCAAACTGTTTTCTTCCATTTAAGCTTTATGCTAAGTTTCATTCGCTACACTCACTTCATGTTGGGATAATCTTACTATGCTCACTTATCCCATTTGCTATGCTTATGAGTAGCTAATTAACATTTAAATGTTAATTTTGAAAATTTGGAGGGTAATCTCCCGTACATACAGCACTATGACGTCTAATTCTGCAGTGATACGATGATTTTCAGCATATGGCCGCTTAGATTATTGGAGTAGTATGCTATTAGACTGTTTTTCTGCTTATCACGAGTCCTTGCTATGCTATGAAGCTTGAGTACTGCTGCGATGCGCTGATTTCCAGCATATGGTGCCTTGGACTATTGGAATAGTCTGATGTTAGACTGTTTTTCAGCTTATCGTTGTCACTCAAACTTGCAAAAGCAAGCCAGCTTGCACCAAGCCTCCGCCAAAACCATAGATAAGCACGGTATCTCCAGCTTTAATTTTACCTTCACGTAATCCCATATCTAAAGCTAGTGGGATCGTAGCTGCTGAAGTATTTCCGTAATACTCCAAGCTTTGCAATGTTCTTTCTACTGGGAACTCAAGGCGTTCACATATTGATTCTATAATCCTCAAATTTGCACTATGTGGAATGAACCAATCAACATCTGCAAGCGTTACATCTGCTTTTTGTAGTAATGCTTCCACTCCTCTAGGCACCGTGCTGACCGCCCATTTGTAGACTTCCCGGCCATTTTGCACAACTTTTTGCGTGTCGATTAAGGGCTCTCCGTCCATTTCTTTGGAAATACCCGTACGATATAGGCTCTTCCCGCCTTCTCCCTCAGACATTAAGTGGTAGCCGAGAAATCCTGAAGTTTCGCTTTGTTCGACTAATGCCGCTCCTGCACCATCACCAAAAAGAATGCATGTGGATCGATCCGTATAATCGGTAATTTTGGACATTGTATCGGCGCCTACAACCAGAATCTTACGATGTAAGCCTGCAGCTATTAAACCATTAGCAACATGCAAACCATAAGCAAATCCCGCACAAGTAGCATTCAAATCAATCGCACCTGCTAGGGGAATGCTGAGCTTAGCCTGGATAAGACTAGAAACGGACGGAAAAGGAAAATCTGGCGTATGCGTACAGACAATAATCAATTCTACATCAGTTAGTGACTTCCCAGAGCGTGTCATCAGATCTTGTGCAGCCGCAATGCATAAATCACTAGTAAACTCATTGTCATTAGCAATTCTTCGTTCACGAATTCCTGTCATTTTAATAATCCATTCATCATTGGTATCAACAAGCTTTTCCAAATCTTCATTTGTTAAAATTCGCTCCGGAACATAACTTCCCATGGCGGTTATTTTGGCGTAAGAGTTCATATCGATCACCTCAAAAATAAATTTTTAGCATCTAATACTAGTACCAAGTACTAATAAACTAAAGTTACACTAAAATAAGCTAGGAGTCAATATTTCTTTATGAAGAAAGGAGTGAAATTTTCAGTTATAATTAATTTTCTTAACATATTAAACTGAGGAAATCGAAATGAAATTAGAAGAAGCGTACAAAAAATTCATTGAAAAACATACCAAAGGTAGAAAAGGTGAGCGTCTCCGAAGATTGCAGGCTGGGCAGGGACATACGATGAGATTATTTTTAGAAAATGTTTGGTGGCCAGCACTAGGTAATTTCGAAGATTTGCATCCGGAGTTTGAGATTAATGATTTTAAAGATGGTCTGAGATTCATAGACTTCGCTTTTTTCATTTTTGCTTTTCGAATTGCCATAGAGATTGATGATTATGGAACACATATTCAAAAAGCCAGCCGTTGGCAGCATTCGGATCAATGCTTACGACAGAACCATTTAACCATAGACGGTTGGAAAATTATCCGGTTTACTCACGATGACATTAAAGAGCGCCCTAGAATGTGCATGCAGATCATCCAGCAATTAATTGGTAAATTATCAGGTACGCAGATTATTCAGCATGATCAAATTTCAATTGAAGAGAAAGAAATATTAAGTTTTTGCCTTCGCTTAAACCGTAGCATTACCCCATCTGATGTTTGTTTGCTTCTTAGCATAGAAAATCAAACCGCTAGAAAAATTCTTCATAGATTAGTTGAAAAATCCTTATTAATTCCAGGAGGTGAAGGTACTAAAAGAATTAAGTGTTTTCGGCCTTCCACTAATATCGCACCTAGTAGTATTGGACTCTAATACCCAGTTAATTCATACAGCCATTGCTATCCTAGCGATATGTCTTATCGCAACGGCACTGAACCCAGTCTACTCCAAGCATCCTCAGCCACTCTAACGATATTAAATATCTCTACAGCAGCTTTCTCTAACTAACTTAGATCTGTAGCGATATTTCTTATCGCTACAGCACTGAACCTAGTCCACTCCTCACTCCCACTGCCACTCTAACGATATTAAATATCTCTACAGCAAGTTTCTCTAACTAACTTAGATCTGTAGCGATATTTCTTATCGCTACAGCACAAATCCTCCAAAACCCCATTGCACAAACTAATATTATATGTTAAATTACTAATAACATTAGTTTTGCGAAAGGAAGTGTTGTTTTATGCGTACTCGTCAATATGGTACTATTTATCAGCTAACTTTTTTACCTAGAGCTTTTCCGATTAATTGTTATTTGGTTGAGGAGGATACGGAGCTGACTTTAATTGATGCTGGGATGCCTTTTAGCAAAAAGGGAATTCTTCAAGCGATCGAGAAAATTGGCAAGCCGCTGACTCGCATTGTACTCACTCATGCACATGGAGATCATGTCGGTGCGCTTGATGGTCTGAAGCAAGATCTACCGAATGTTAAGGTCTATATCTCCAAACGTGACTCCTTGCTATTAGCTGGCAACAAAAACTCTCAACCCGGCGAACCACAAACGCAAATTAAAGGCGATGTGCCAAAATCCATAAAAACCATCCCTGAAGTCCTGCTCGAAGACGGAGACCGCATCGGTTCACTGCAAGCTATAGCAACACCTGGTCATACACCTGGCCATATGGCTTTTATTGATGTGAGGAATAAGGCATTGATTGCTGGAGATGCTATGCAAACTCGGGGAGGAATTGCTGTATCCGGAACGGTAAAATGGATGTTCCCATTCCCGGCAATGGCAACCTGGCATAAACAATCTGCATTAGATAGTGTTCGTAAATTAAGCACCCTCCAACCTTCCCTACTGGCTATTGGACATGGCAATGTTATACTTAATCCTGCAAAAGCTTTAGAGCAAGCGATTAATGAAGCAGAGAAAGCGTTGAGGTGACACTATGGCAGCTCGTCCCGGAATCAATAAATTAGTCGTCCTGCAAGCCGCCATCGAACTCGCAGACGATATGGGCATAGAACAAGTTACTTTAGCACTCATAGCCCAGAAATTAAAAATCAAAACACCGTCCCTTTATAATCATGTGGATGGCATGCCTGGAATTCGCAAGGATTTAGCTAGTTGGAGCTTGAGTCGAATGAAGGATCAGATAGCAAATGCTGCGATAGGTGTGTCTGGAGAAAAAGCTTTGATAGCTATGGGTTTAGCATATTTGGCTTTTGCTCGCAAACATCCCGGCTTATATGAAGCCACCTTGTCAGCACCTGATCGCGATGATCCTGCTATGCTGCTTTTAGCCGACGAGTTTGTAAATTTAATCCTGCGTGTTTTGGAGGTTTATCAGCTTTCCGAAGATGATGCTCTCCATACTGTCCGCGGGTTGCGCAGTATTTTCCATGGATTTGTTTCCTTGGAAATAAAAAAAGGCTTTGGATTAGCCTTAGATCGTGATGCAAGCTTTCGCTATATTTTACAGACTTTTCTGAATGGTCTAAAAAATCCCCATGCTTAAGTAGCGTTCCCCTGTATCGGGTGCAATGCATAATATCCTACGTCCTGCCCCTAATTGACGAGCAAGCTGAATAGCAGTCCAAACAGAAGCTCCTGCCGACGGCCCAACCAGAATCCCCTCTAATTGAGCAAGGTCACGGGTCGTTTGCAAAGCATCTTCATCTGAAACCTGGATGATTTTATCATATACTTCCGTATTAAGAATAGCGGGAATGAAGCCAGGACTTGTGCCAACCAGCTTATGCGGGCCCGGAACTCCGCCTGATAATACCGGCGATCCCTGCGGTTCAACTACATAAATCAAGATATTAGGCAAGCTCTCACGCAAAGCCTCACCCGTCCCCGTAATAGTTCCCCCTGTACCTGATGTCGCAACAAAAGCATCTAAACGCCCATCCATTTGCTGCAAAATCTCCACAGCTGTCGTCTTGCGATGAATATCTGGATTCGCCTTATTCTCGAATTGTTGGGGGATAAAACTCCGCGGGATTGAAGCTTGAAGCTCCAAAGCTTTATTAATTGCTCCCGGCATCCGCTCACCCGCTGGCGTCAATACAACCTCTGCACCATAAGCTTTAAGTAAATTAATTCGCTCTAAGCTCATATTATCCGGCATAATTAGAATGGCTTTATAACCTTTAGCTGCTGCGTTCATGGCAAGCCCAATCCCCGTGTTGCCACTGGTAGGTTCAATAATGGTATCTCCCGGCTGCAATATCCCCGCCTTCTCGGCTTCTATAATCATATTATAGGCGGCTCGATCTTTTACACTTCCGCTCGGATTGAAATATTCCAGCTTCACATACACTTCCGCATCATCCGCACCAACCAACCGGTTCAGCCGCACTGCAGGTGTATCTCCAATTAAATCTGTAATGCTGTTTACTAATCTTGTTCTCATGCTAATTCCTCTTTTCAAAACGATTAGGATAGGGGCTTGCTGAGCCAAGGCCGCAAAAAAAACCAAGCTACTAACGGTGCACTACCAATACCCAGCATTAAAAAGTTAATAACCAACGGCTGCTTGCTCCACGAAACAACACCAATAAAAATAAACGAACCCAGCAAGCGTCCTGCACATAACGAGAGCTCACGAAGCACGATATATTCCACACGCTTCTCTGCACTCTGCTCATTTGCACCAATTTGATCAAATACAACAGAAGTTATTGGAACAATAAAAAGTGGCATAAAAAAGGCCGTTCCGACTCCAAATATCAATAGCGTAGTATAATTTAATTTCCAGAAAAACGGTACTATAACCATAATCATCATCAAGATTCCCAGCAACATGCTAGTCTTGCGCCAACGCTGCTTGAGCCACTTTCCAACAATAAAAAATCCAACAAAGCCTACAGCCGAAGAAATAAGTGAAAAGTTGCCTAGCTTCATTTCATTCTTGGTGTATATGTAAACCAGTAACCCGATCAGAAATCCAAAAACACCTTCACGTACGCCTTGGGCTGCTAAGCTAATCGATATTTTCCGCCATGGATGTCCCTTTTTCAATAAAAGCTTCAAGCCAAACATCCATTCATATTGCTGCTGCACCTTGCGTTTTTTCAGAAAAAAACTAAGTACAACCCCGATTAGAAAAATAATCAACGATATCGTAAAAATAAGGCGATACCCTGCCGCATCCTTCATATGTGTAATCCAATAACCTGATAGCCAAGGTGCAATCATGCCCGCCCCAGAACCAAGCAAGCCCATACATCCGTTAAATTTATCTCTTGTATCCCGTTCAGTTACTTCAAAGTATACAATATTAAAGGCAATCCAGAAAAGCCCAGAGGCTAACCCCATCACCATACCAAGTAAAAATACATAATGTACCGCGTTTACACCAAGCCAAAGGATCAGCAGATAAAATAAAGCCGAAACAGCTACACCTAATCTTAGAGCATGCATTTTATTATGTTCTTTGACCCATTTGCCAGCAATCCAGAAGGTAATTGCCATAGTCAGCTGATTTGCGATCGCAAACCAAGCTATTAGCGCAAAATCATTCTTAGCAATCCACAAGTAAATGCTAACGAACGTCCCCGACAGTGCATTGGCAATAGCAAACAACCCATTTACAGAAAGAAGTAGTATGGATTGCCCAGATAAAGCCTTATTATTCGTTTGTTTTGACTTCATTCGATCCCCTTTTGGCAGCGTGACATTGAAGTTAAAGCTTCATTGTTACTATATCCAAAAGGGACAAAAATTACTGATTTCCTTTAATTACTTTAATCATAGAATCCCGGTCATCTGGTGATAACATGCTCTCGGTCGAGAAGCAGGATGGGCACACATAAAGCTGCAGCTTGAATCCATGAGGTAAAAAGGGTTGACCGAGCGAAACAGGAATCTCCGGGACAAACTTGCTGGAATCTACAGTCTGAGTGCCAGCTAGGAGCATTAATTCCTGACAACGGAAGCATTCTGGTACTTCAAGCTGAGTATCAAGTACCTGCATAACACCTTCGTGATAAACATCTTTAGCTTTAATCTCTTCGAGATCGGCTTCATAATCATCTGTGCTGTCATCATCTATATCCTCTTCCAATACACCGACTTGAGCTAACTCCTCTGCGGTTTCTGGCTCTTCGTCATCTTCATCATCAAAATCAGTTTCATGTTCAATCGCACCACCTAAAGGCAATGAACGATAAGCCTTAAGCTCATTGAAGCAATGCGGACATTCTTCCTCAGGTCCAAATTCGGGATCCCATGTAATCTCCATGTGACACCATGGACATATCACTACTTCGTTCTCACTCATGATTTTCTTGCCTCCATCAATCTATCTCTATTAACTTGCCTTACCTTAAATAGTACACACCAACAGCTACAAAAACAACCGCTAATGCAAATAACGTGCCCCACAAATACTTCATGTTACGCTAGCTCCAATTATATAAGACATAGAAACGGATATAATCAAGGTGATTAATCCCACAGCACGATTATCTTTTTTAATTTCCTCATCCGTCTTAAAGAACGGGGTTAAAAAATCAAAGACAAAATAAGCTACCAATAGTAGCCCAAAACCAATGGAGGACCAGATCAACGTATCGCCAAGAGTATCATTATTGAGAATTGCAAAACGAAAAATATTGCTGATTCCAAAAATTTTCCCCCCTGTTGCCATGGCGGCCGCGACATTGCCTTTCTTTATTTCTTCCCAATCCTTGTACTTGGTAATCAATCCAAAGATAATTAAAAAAATAATCAAAGCCACTACGGAAACCGAGAAAAAGGCCACCGTCTTTAAATACACGTTCGTCATCCAGCTATCGACCTCAGCGTTCATACTATATCCGCCTCCTGCAATAAAATTGCCGAAGAGACTGAAGAAGTTCATTCAGTCTCTTGTGGGCTTAATATGTTATTGTTGTTTTTTAGCTGCTATTGAAGCTTTCAACGCTGCAAGCTCATCGTCGACAACACTACCGCCGCCTAGCTTATCCAATTCGTCGTCCAAGCTGCGATTGGAGGAGCGAAGCTCTCCGCTTGCTTGTGCTTCGGCTTCCATTTGAAGCACCTTTTCCGACATCCGATCAAAGCCTTTAGCTGCGTTATCTGTACCGAAGCCTGACATTGCTTGGTTGATTGTTTTTTGGGCTTTTGCTGATTCTGCTCTAGCAATCAACAAATCTTTCTTATTCTTCATTTTGTTGAATTCGTCTTTCATTTCATTCAACTGATTGCGAAGCTGATCTGCGTTTGTTTTGGAAATAGCATGTTGCTTGCTCATCTCATCGAAACGAATTTGGTGCTCTTTCTTATCTTCAAGCGCGCGGCGAGCCAAATCTTCATTGCCTTGCTCCAATGCTTTGACTGCTTGCTCTTGACGTTTTGTCACCATTTCTTGTGCTTCTTCAACTTGCATCTTGAATTTCTTCTCGACTGCGATTTGCTTCGCTACAGCTGATTCGGCTTCCATGATGTCCTCTTCCATATCACGCAGGAATTGGTTTAACATTTTCACTGGATCCTCTGCTTTATCCAATAAATCATTAATTGACGCTGCCGTTAAATCACGTAATCTCTTAAAAATACCCATTTCGTTTTTTCCTCCTCAGATTGGTATAACTTATGAATATTGATACGATTCATTATCCCCCAAGGTTTCAATATTTGCAAAAGAAATTTATTTACGCAGTAGCAACACCATGCTTGGTCTTCACATAAACCATAGACCAATACGATAATTCAGGTAAAACAAAGCGAATATACCTGCCATTGTAATCATCTCTTGTAACCCAATTGTAATCCAGTGCCTTAGCCTGAATCGAGTTTCCATCCGGTGTCGCCCAGTAAACCCCTTCGATTTCTTCCAGCATTTCAATAGTAACTTCTATTTTATCAAGATAAGCAGGTGCTTGCTTTTTGCCTTGATGCCACACATCATTATCTAAGCCAATCAGGTTAATTGCATGCAAAATCAAGTATCCTGGCTTTTCCTTGACGATCGTCCACACGCTGTTCACATGTTGATTGGGCGAGAATATAATGTCATCTTTGTGAAATGAAATCTCTGTATTTATCCCGCCTGAGAAGGTCAAAGAGATATCCTCGAGCTGGAAATCATAGAGTAAATGACGGTACATCACGATAAAATCATAGTAAAACGTTAAAGTTTGTTTGAATCTATCAGAAACGAATCCATATTTAGGATAATACCCTTCAGTCAACACATTCTCCTGTTCCCCTAGCAAGAGATGATACCCGCCGCTTGCGAATATAGTCGCCATAACTAACGTTGCACCAAACTCTGCTTCAGCCAATGGAGCTGCTCGTTCTGGATGAAAAGCAGGTAAATAAGCAGCAAGCACGACCTGCTTCCCCGATAATTCCCTGGCGCGATCAATCAGCTGTTTAAGATCTCGAAGATAGGTCATCGGATCCCAGACTTCGATATATATGATGTCTTGAAGCGCATTTGCCGTTGTATGAACCGGATAATTGCTGACGTTATTAAAAATCAATCCAGCAACCGGATATCTCGGAGCAATCACCTCACGTGTTCGATTAATAAATGCGGGATACAGCTGCTTGAGCGCAACAACTTCTTTCTTGCCATTAAGCGTACGAATTGCTTTTTTTGGCATTCCATATTGATCCAAATGAAGACCATCAAAACCTAGCTCCAGTACCTTTAGAAATTCCGCAATAATATGTGGGGTCCAAGCGGAGTCCGTAGAAATATCCATGATATAGAAAAAGCTGCCTAATGAGTAAGGCACTCCATCATTTCGATATAAAACCTGGTCTGGGAATTTAGCCGCATAATCTGCTAAGCTTGCATACACTGCGGCATAAGCCATTGAGGCGATTCCGTGCTCGCGTAGGCCTGCAATCTTTTCACGCACGACCTGAAGCGAAATTTCACGTCCCAATGGATCCGTAAAATCATCCACCTCTGGTACCAATTGATCATGCCGATACATCCAATCATAAAACTGTACAATATTGATATGATGCTTATTTAGAAACTCAACATCTGTGTTATCCGCCGCTTCTCCAGGTTTAAAATCACTGAGAAATCCATATCTAGGCGCCTCGTGCCAATGCTCCGCTATATCAAATGCTGTCTCGGCTTCCAGCTTTATGTTATCACCGTTGGTAACTTTAACGAATACGCCATATGCACCTGAGCCCGTTGAAATAGTCGGAATCTCTATACCTGTAATCCCAACTCGTATTTCTCCTTCACCACTCAAAATTAACTGCTCCAGATCATATAAGCACCATTGGTAACGTGCTATTTCCTCTAGCTTTGAGTGCAAATATAAAACAATCTCTTCGTTAGGTTTGTATTGAGCTTTACTCGGAATGAGTTGAATTAAATGTTGCTTGGTCATGGTTTTATCCATCCTTATCCTAATTTTCTATCCTTTAACACTGCCATCTGACTGATTGGGATTAACAAATTGCTTTTGGAACACTGCGAAAATCACCATGATTGGGATCAATGCTATGATCGACGCAGCGAAGAATAACCCATATGAAGTCGCATACTGCCCCCGAAACAATTGAAGCGCAATGGGCAGCGTGCGTAGTGATTCTGTTTTCAACAACGTAAGTGCTACTGTGAATTCATCCCATGTACCTGAGAATGACAAAATCGCCCATGTACCTAATGCGGGAAGCGATAAAGGAATATAAATCGAACGAAATATGGTAAAACGTCCGCCACCGTCTATAACGATCGATTCCTCAAGCTCTACAGGAATTCTTTCAAAAAAACCACGTATAAAAAATGTCCCACCTACCACACCGGATCCTACGTAAAGTAAAATTAATCCTGCATGTGTATCAACAAGCCCTAATGCTTTAATGATAGTGAATTGCGGGATAATATTAAGCAGCGACGGGAGAATCATCGTAAAAATAAACGCCTTGAACAGCAACTCCTTAAGTGGAAAAGTAAATCGGGCAAAAGCATAAGCTGTTGAGGCTGCTAATGATATGGCTAAGACCACCGTAATTAACGTTATAAATATGCTGTTGAAAAAATACTGTTGAAAATGGTTCTTGGACCAGGCGAGGGAATAATTATTGAAGCTTTTTGCATCAAATATCAGCTTATGTGGTGAAGGGATGCTGTAATTATCCGTCGTAAGCGAAGTGAAAAACATATAAACAAACGGTCCTATAACAACAAAAATTCCCGCAATCAACAGCAAATAGATTAGCGTATTTTTAATTTTTTTCATAACACACCTCTTATCTGTTAAGTAGCTTAGAATTCAATCCGCTCTTTGCCGAATTTACGCTGCTGACTGAAGGTCAGGATGAAAATAATCACCGCAATAACTACACTTACCGCTGAACCATATCCAAAATGGAAAAACGTAAAGGCATGCTTAAACATGTAGGTATTAACGACCTCTGTAGTACCCAGCGGCCCCCCGCTAGTGAGAAAATAAACCTGGAGAAATGCCGTAAATGCCCCAATAATTAAATTGATTAGAACGAACGCGGTCATCGGTTTCATTAAGGGCAAGGTAATATGAATAAACATTCGTATCCCTTTTGCACCGTCTATTTCGGCTGCCTCGTAGAGTGAACGCGGAATCGACATCAATGCAGCCAAATACATTACCATCACCCAGCCGACACCCTTCCAGACACTTAATGTCCAAATGGCTATATTAGCTGTCCAGCTATTTTGCAGCCAAGCAATGGGTTCAGCTATTAGATGAAGCACATCTACCAGTAGGTAATTAATAATGCCGTCAGAGCCGTCAGAGAATAAATATTTAAACAAATAGGAAACTACAATCCACGAGGATATCGCAGGGATGTAATAAACCAAACGAAAGAATATTTTGCCGCGGATAAACTTCAAATTAATTGCCATGGCTACTATTATTCCAAAAAACCATTGTCCTGGCACCGTAACCGCTACCATCAAAAATGTATTTCGCAAGGATAAATAGAACTTGGAATCATGCAAAAGCTTGCTATAATTATCTAGTCCAATAAACAGACTTTCTTTGGGCTGCAAAACCTTGTAATCAAAAAAACTCATATAAATCCCTTTAATCATTGGATAGAACACAAAAACTGATGTACAAATTAATCCTAGAAGTAAATAGGGAGCAACCTCGATATATTGTTTTATAGCTTTTGGCATTGGGACACCTCTTTCTTTAAAAAAACGAGCTCCGTAAGTTGATCTTACGAAGCTCGAATTAATACCGTTCCTAGTATGAGCTTTTAATTTGTTGTAGCTAATATCGCATCGATTTCTTTTGCTGCTTTATCCAAAGCTTCCTTGGCTGTGCTTTTTTTACGCAATACACTCTCAAAGCTGGTGCCGATTAGTTCGCTGATTTCATTCCATCTTGGCGTAGGTGTTCTTGCAAAAGCGGTTGCCATTTCGTCTACATAAGCCTGTAAATAATAAACATCCTTCAATTTTTCTGATTTCGCTGCATTGGTATTGGTTGGTATCGCACCTGTCTTAAGTGTCATCAAGGTTTGAACTTCTTCCGACAACATGTACTGAGAGAATGTCCATGCTTCATTAGGATGCTTAGCATCTTTAAAAATCACCAGATCCTGGCCGCCTATAATTGAATGGCTTTGACCATCTGGTCCTTTTGGGATTGTAGCTGCGATCATAGTGTCCTTCACTGCATCACCTAGGATACTGAAAAACCAAGGTCCATCGGTAATCATCATATAATTTGCCGCTACACCTTTATCTCCACGTAAACCTTCCCATGTACCAGGTGCTCCACCAAGAATCGGAGGTGCTAATAGCTTATCCGCATTCCATGAAACGATAGTTTCCAATGCCTTGATGCTTTCAGGGCTGTTGATAAATCCTGTAGCTGTTGCGAATTTATCGTCTGTATATTTTCCACCTAAAGTCCAGAAAAATGCTGAGATGTCCCACGTATTCGCTCCACCAATTGTAATGCCATAATACTTGCCTTTGGCTTTGAGATTCTTCGCTAAGGTAACAAGCTCATCCATCGTTTTCGGTGGTTCTGTTGCTCCGGCCAATTTCAATAGCTCTTTATTGTAAATGGCTACTCTCGTATTGGTATCAAGCGGTACGCCGTAATATTTGCCATTGAATAGGTTAGTATCCATCGGTGCCTTAAAGGAGTTGGCTACAACTTGATCAAAGCCAGGAAAACCTTCGACTGTCTGCAAGGCGCCTTCCTTAGCAAAACGTGAGATCCAAGTATTGTCCATTCGCATAAGATCAGGAACGGCGCCGCCCGCTGCTGCAGTAAGTACCTGTGCATCGAGATTTTCTGTTGGCATCCGAATTGCATTGACTTTAATTGTAGGATTTAATTTCTCAAAAGCAGGAAGCACATCTTCTTTAAGCACCTTTTCTTCGCCTTCACCAAAAGCATGCCAGAAATCAATCGTTACATTCTCAAGCGGTTTAGCTGTTGGTGCTGTTGTTTCGGCTGCTGCCGTACTAGGAGCAATTGTTACCTTCTCTGTTGCTTCCGCTACCGGTGCTGCTGATGTGCTAGCCGTTGGTTCTGATTTGCTGCATGCCGTTAAGAAAACGCTTGCAACCAAGGATATAATCAAAGTCTTCGCTGCAGTTTTGAATAGTACTTTCATTTCTGTTCCCCCTTAAAGTTTTGGTCTACATGCTTTACTTTACTGGAAAAACGACGGATATATGGATACCCTAAAATTCCGTTTTGGTATCGTTTGTTAAGGGATTCGCTTAGTTAATTTCTTAGAGCTATATATAGTCCGCTTTATTCCGTTTAACATGAAAAAAAGACACCTTAGCGCTTTAATCGCTAATAGTGCCTTGATAAGCTATTAAGCTATATTTTTTATTGGTTCAACAGCATAGCGTCAATTTTGAGTACGGCTTCATCAATTGCCGCTTTTATTGGCTGTTCGTTGGTGAGAATGCGTTCCATCATTCGCGTATACACTTTGTCCATATCATCCCAAACGGAAACAGGCGGGCGAGGTAAGGCATTATTCAACTGCTCCAAATAAGGGGTAAACATCGGATTATTATTCACTACATCTTTAATGGTTGGAATCAATCCGGTTTCTGCTAAGATTTTCTGCGGTTGCTCCGTCATCATCCATTTCATGAATGTCCATGCTTGCTCTCGCTGCTTCGAATCCTTGAACATAATCAAGTTCTCCCCGCCAATGATCGAGGTTCCAGCTCTCACGCCACTAGGGAACTTAGCAATAATAGTGTCTTTGAGCAGATCTTTGTTATCCCCTGTTGAATTAACTATATGAAACCAATGAGCTTCATCAATCATCAGTAGCTTTCCTTTGAGAACACCGTCCCAATTGCCAGGCTCCCCACGTAATATGGAGGGTCCAATAATTCGCTGATCATACCACATCTTTAAGGTTGTAATAGCTCTAATACTTGCTTCACTATTCAAATATCCATCCGTCTTTGTGAACTTATCATCCGTCAGATTTCCGCCCAGGGTCCAGAAATAAGGTAATGTTCCCCAGCCTTCTGTACAGCAAATCCCAATCCCATAAACATCGGAATGCTTGGTTTGCAAATATTTCACTGCTTGGATCAGTTCATCAAAGGTTGAAGGTGGCTCGGATAAGCCCGCTTCCTTCAGCAGCTTAAGATTGTACACGGCAGCTTTAGTTGTTGCGTTAACAGGCAATCCATAGTATTTGCCATGGTATTCATTAGTGCTCAGCAAAAACCCAATAAAACGCTCTTTGAGCTGGTTAAAGTCTTCCAATTCAGATAGCTCAGCAAGCACTCCGTATTTAGCTAATTCCGGCACCCATTTAATATCTATCCGCATGACGTCTGGTTGTTTGTTATCCGCAACGGAAGCAAGAATATTATTCTTTAATTGATCTGTATAGTCTAACCGTGTCGCATGAATTTTAATATTTGGATATTCCTGCTCAAAAAGCGGTAAAATATGCTCTTCAAAAACCTTGGTTTCAATGTCGCTATAGGTATGCCAAAACTCAATCGTATCGCGTTGATCCACGTCTTCACTGGAAGGAGGGTTATTATCGGAAACAAGCGAGCTATTAGTGCATGAGACAAGCAGCAGAATCGACAAAAGCATAATCATGGATTTAAACAAGTTCATATTTCCGCCTCCACTTTAAGCTCTCGTTGACTTTGTCGGTACTCAGCAGGCGTGCACTTTACTTCACGTTTGAAAAGCTTTAAAAAGTGTTTGGAGCTATTAAATCCTGATTGACTGCCAATATCATAGACCTTGAGGTTAGTTTGACGAAGCATTTGCATAGCATTATTAATCCGCAGTTGAATTACAAAATCAATAAAGTTCAGATTGGACACTTTTTTAAACTGCTCACTGAAATAATTTCGACTCATGTGTACATGATCTGCGGCACTCTGCAGTGTCAATTCAGAACGATAATTTTCTTGAATATAGGACATTGCAAGTTGAATAGCATGAGCGCTATTCGAATCTTCATTCAAAATCGAGATTTTATTGGATTCCCAAATTTCCTTAAATTCTTTATTCATATAGGAGATAAGCTTTTGCAAAGTATCGATTAGAATGATTTCTTGGAGTTTATCCAATATTCCATTAATTTTGTCATTGGTTTTTAAATTCATATTTCGCGACCAAATGATCGTAATTAGACTTTTAGCTTGCAAAATAACTTCATTTGCAGAGAACAATTTGGAATCCCAGGCTGCATATAGTGCTCTAAGTGCATTCTCGCTTTCGTCAAAAATAGCCGCGGCATATGCTTTTGAAAATCTCTCTTTTATTTCTAGCCAGACTAGATCAGCATCTTCACTTTTTGGGATTATGTAATGAGAACTTATTTTACCGAGATAGCATTTATTCCTACCGTCGAAAAAAGCTTGGTCTAGTGCATGACTCGCCCATTTATAAGCTGCTGTTATCGCTTCGATACTATGTATGGATTCACTGATACCTACTGTAAAAGCTGCCTTTTCTTGCTTTTGCATATACTGCTGTGCCTTTTCCAATTGCTGATTAATGCTTCCGTTGTTATAACCCGTTACTAAGACTAATTGCTGCTCGCTCGTAATAAACCCTATGCTTTCTGTAAATCCGGACAATAAATAGCTTTTAGCTTTTTCTAACTGAATCAGCTTCTCTAAACCACCAGCTTGTGCGCTAGTTTCAACAGCTTCCAGCTTCCAAACAGAAACTACCAATGGTTCCTTTAACCAAACTGGTACAACGCTAAATTGTACTACTTCGCCTTGCAGCAGTTTTTTTATTCCATTTTCTAGATCATTGTTCTTGGTTGTCATGGATTTCTGGACACGAACAGCACTTTCATCCAATTTCATCTTACAGACCTGTAAAATGCGCAATAAATCAGCTGGCTCCATGGTAGGCTTCAACAAATAATCAACCACAACACCTAATTGAACAGCTTCCCTCGCATATTCAAAATCACTGTAGCTGCTGACCAAAATTACTTTAATATCTGGGTATAGACTCTTAACTCTACGGGTTAGCTCAAGACCATCCATTACCGGCATTTTAATATCCGTAATCAGAATATCTACCTCTTGCTGTTGAATTAATTGCAGCGCTGCTTCCCCGTTAGCAGCCTCACCAATTAATTCTAAACCCTCTTGCGCCCAAGAAATGCACGAGGTCAAGCCATAACGTATCATAGGCTCATCATCCACAACAAATACTTTATATGTCATTTTTATCCCCCCTTAGGTTCAATTCCAAGCGAATAACGGTACCAATACCTAGCTCGCTTTCAATGAAAACACCACTCGCCTTGCCATAGTAAAGCTGAATCGTTTCATGTACATGGTTTAATCCAATTCCAAACATGCCAGCTCTCTGCTCTGATGAGGTACGCAATAGTCCCGATATATGCTCTGGATTAATACCTAGACCATTATCCTTGATCCAAATCAGCAAGGTCGTCTCACTCTCAGTTGATAACTCCATGGAGATATCAATTCTCCCCCCTTGTTCTTGCGGGGCAATTCCATGAAATACAGCATTCTCAACGATAGGCTGGAGCAGCATTCGCGGGATTTCAAGATCCAATAAGCTTTCATCTACATTTGCAAATAAATGGATGTTATCTCCATACCTAAATTGCTGAATGACCATGTATTTGTCCAGTAAGCCCAGCTCATCTCGAATCGAACTGAAAACACCGCTTTTTTCCATACTAGCTTCCATCAGCTGAACCAAGGAAGCGATCCCGTTATAGGCTTCATCATATTTTTGATACAACACCATCCAACGAATAGTCGAAAGCGTATTAAACAGAAAATGCGGGTTGATTTGATATCTTAGTGCTCTCATTTCGGCTTCGCGTTTTTTTGCTTCTTCTTCGTTAACCTGACCTATTAACAGTTCAATATGACCAACCATCTGATTGAATCGGCGGCTTAGCTGACCAATTTCATCCTGTGATCTTACATCTGTCCTTGCTTTCAAGTCACTTTTCCCGATTTGCGACATTTGATTCATTAATTCTTTTAGCGGCGATGTTATTCTACGTGAAAAAAGCACGCCAATGACAAGCGCCGCAGCTAATAGCAGGCTTGAATACATCCATATTTTGAGTTGGATTTTTTGGATCCCCTCCAATACCTCTTGAATAGGTACTGTTCCAAGGATCGTCCAATCATTTTTCATATTCCGGGTGACGATATATTGATCAACATGATCCAGCTTCATCTCAAATTCATTTTCGATATTACGATTGGCAATAATCCACTTACCGAGCTCTGAATCAGCTAAGCTTTGGTTCCATTGCTCGCTAACCTCGGATATCATGATCTCGCCTCGATTGTTAACAATCGTAAATTTGCCCGTTTTACCTAAGCGAATCCGTTGAATAGCATCCAAAATCAGCTTCCCATCCATATTAATTACAATGACACCTAACACTTCCCGTGTTTCTAAGTTACGCAGCGGTTTAATTAAAGTCAGCACTAGCTCGGTATTCTCACCGCCCCCACTGAATGGATCGTAGTGGAGCGGCAGCCATAAATCATCCACCTTGCCATTTACCACATCGTTATACCAATCATGTTCCTTCAGCGTATAGCGCATCATTTTGGATTCATTAAACATACCGCTTCCCCAACTGTTCCCCTGCTCTTTAAGCAAGTAAATACTGCGAACAAAGGAGCTTGTGTACATCACATTATTCAAAATTTCATCTACAGAATCTTTGATATCCGTTTTTTGGTCGACAGATAGATTGCCTTTGGTTTCTGATATTATCACTTGCTGGATACGCGTATCATGAAAAATTTGCTGCCCCACGTCCGTACCTACAGTTAGAATCAAAGATAAATAGTCAGCTGACTGTTTAGCCGCTTGTTTAGTGGAAGCCCTTACATTTTCGCTTATTATGTCTGAAGTGGAGCCATAGTAGAAATAACTAATGACTCCTATGGTGAATAGGAGCAGAGGGACAATTAAGAGCACAAGTTTAGTAGATAAATGGTTTAAAAATAATCTTGTAATAAAATGTCTCATCCTACCACACTTTCAGCAATATGATGAACTGCGAATTTATTTAAGCTCCACTACTGTGACTCCATTACCGCCTTCACCATAGTTGCCTAGACGATAGCTTTTCACATTGCGATGCTTGCGCATATAATCCTGAATCCCGGATCTCAATACACCTGTACCCTTACCATGAATAATATAGACCTGACTTAAATTGGCTAGAAAAGACTCGTCCAGAAAACGATCGACTTCAATAATCGAATCGTCCAAATTAGCCCCACGTAAATCGAGCTCTGAACGTGTATGCTCATCTCGAGTCCGTTTCACGCCTGTCACTACATGCTGAACAGTCTTCTTGGACGCTGTACCACCACCTAAGGTGTCTAGATCAGCTAATGCTACTTTCATTTTCATCATACCTAACTGAACAACTGCTTCTGTTCCGCTAACGATCTCAACAATTTGGCCTCTTTGACCGATGCTTGAAACAATCACATCGTCACCTGCTTGAAGCGCCTTTGGTTTCTTCGCTTGCTGTGTGGAACGATTCTTATCCTTCAGCTTAGGCACGGCTTCATCCAAACGTCGCTTCGCTTCGATAAGCACATGCTCCTTGACTGAGCTGCGTTCTTCCATTGCCAGCTTGCGCAAATCTGCGATGATTTGGTCCGCTTCGACTCTTGCCTTAGCAACCGCTTGAGCCGCATCTTTCTCTGCTTGCTCCATGAGCTTGGCGCGCTCTAGTTCAAACTTGACTTGCTCCTGCTCCAGCTTTCTAACCAGCTGTTCACCATCACGACGCAGCTGCTCAGCGATATGTCGTTCCGACTCTGCTACAAGCCTGTTCTCCTCCAGCGTCGCAATCATCGTTTCTACACGTTGGTCCTCTTCGTTAACCTGCCCGCGGGCATGATCGATGATCGTCTTGTCGAGACCGAGTCGCTCCGCAATCGCAAAGGCATTGCTGCGCCCAGGCACTCCAACCAATAAGCGGTAGGTGGGACTTAACGTTTGAATATCAAATTCCATACTGGCATTAATGATTCCGCTGCGCTCATAAGCGTATGCTTTAAGCTCACTATAATGGGTCGTAGCAATCATCCGGCTTCCCTTGCGATGGATATCTTCTAATATAGAGATCGCCAAAGCTGATCCTTCTGCTGGATCCGTTCCCGCACCGACTTCGTCTAGCAGCACCAAGCTTTTAGGCGTCATGTCGCGTAGGATATTAATAATATTAGTCATATGACTGGAAAATGTACTTAAGTTTTGTTCGATACTTTGCTCATCGCCTATATCCGCATAAATCGCGTCGAATACACAAAGCTGACTTCCTTCCTCAGCAGGCACGAATAAACCAGACATCGCCATCAAACTTAGTAAACCTACCGTTTTCAAAGAAACGGTTTTACCACCTGTATTAGGTCCTGTTACGATAATTGTCGAATAGTGATTGCCAATTTCCAAATCAAGCGGGACAACCGATTTATGTGGAATAAGGGGATGTCTGCCTTTACGCAGCTTAAGAAAGCCACGATCGTTCATAATGGGCAGCACTGCCTTCATCTCACGTGCTATCCCTGCTTTGGCAAACATGAAATCCAGCTCAGCCAGTACTATAAGATTAATTTTCATCGGTTCTGCTACTTCAGCTACCTGTGCCGTGAGCATTTGCAATATTTTCTCAATTTCTCGTTCTTCTTTGAGCTTGAGCTCGCGTAATTTATTATTAAGCACGACTACAGATTCAGGCTCGATGAATAAGGTAGCCCCTGATGCGGACTGATCATGAATAATCCCACCAAAATGACCCCGATATTCTTGTTTAACAGGAATAACATAACGGTCATTGCGCATAGTAAGAATACTATCCTGCAGCATTTTTTGAATGGATGGGGTTCGAATCATTTGATCCAGCTTTTCACGAGCCCGTGACTCCCCATTACGCAGTTCTTGACGAATCTTACTTAACTCTGAGCTTGCGCTATCCAAAACAGCTGCATTATCGTCAATACAATAACGAATAGCTTCTTCAACTGCCTTAGTTTCGGTCAATTCATTGCCAAGCTTGGCCAATAAGGGAATCGGATGATCCTCATGGACATTAAGAATAAACCGCTGTAATCTGCGGGCTCCACTCATCGTATTCGCAATATCAAGCAGCTCAGTGGGATTAAGTGTCCCGGCAATTTCTGATCGACGTATGGATGCATGAACATCACGGATTCCACCAAACGGTGCTGATCCTTTTAACCGAATGACATGTGCGGCCTCATCGGTCGCTTGCAAACGTTGCTTAACTTCCGTAAGCTCTGGACTTGGCTCTAGCTTCTCAACCCAAGCCTTCCCTAACGAAGTAGCCGCATAGCCAGAAAGTGTATGTAAAATCTTACCGTATTCTAAAGTTTTAATAATCTTAGTATTCACGAATTCATCCCTCCAACGATAATGCCACTGCAGCTCAATAATGACGATCTACTTTAGCATAACCATTATATCCAAATCCCCAGCTTTCCGCCATTCGAGAAAATCATTTTAATTAAAATTTCCTTGGGATCACCTCCCTTGAATGGTTATAATTCTGTTGGAAATACTATATTAAGTAATATATCTAGAAAAGGAGGTTTCTTCGATGCATATTCTTGGTGCCATAGTTAGGTTCATCATATCCGCTATAGTTTTAATGATTGTAGGATGGATTGTGCCTAATTTCTCAGTCGGCGGCTTTTGGAGTGCTTTATTCTTGGCAATTGCCATAGCCGTAATCGGGTGGATTATTGAAGGGATTTTCGGCAAAAATGTATCCCCTTTCGGCAGGGGAATTGTCGGATTTCTCGTAAGTGCATTCGTCATTTGGTTGGCTCAGTTCATCGTAGGTGGTGTGGACGTTACCATGATCGGTGCCATAATCGCTGCGTTGGTGATCGGGATTATCGATTTATTCGTCCCCATCAGCGTATTTAAAGACAACGATCATCGTAAACGCACCGTAAAGTAAGTTATCTTCAAAATAACCATGGCCTTGGCTGCCGCCTTAACCGGCGGTTTTTTTCTGTTCACAAATTGTCATTTTCACAGTAATCAACTAAAGATTCATTAGTTTGTCACTGCAAATATTAATAGTTAGGAGTATGATAATTGAGTAGTTAAATTAATTATTAAAAGGGAGTTTATAACCATGAAGAAATTATTAAGTTTACTCTTAGTCCTAACCTTAGTGTTTGCATTATCCGCTTGCGGAAGTAAGAAGGACGATGCAGCAGACGCCATAGTAGATCCTGCAGAAGCAGTTGGTACAACAGAAGCCTCAACAGAGCTTATATTCAAAGCAAGTAAGGAAACCTTTAAATTCGATAAAGAAGAATACACGATTAAAAAAGGTGAAACGATCAAATTGACTTTGGTCAATGAATCCGGAACTCATGCACTGAGAATCGATAAACTTAAAGTTAATTTGAAAGAAGGCAAAATGAGCCAGATCATTACACCTGATGAAGCTGGGACTTATACGATCAGCTGCAGCTTCCCTTGTGGTGGCGGCCATATGAACATGAAAGCAAAGTTAATTGTAGTTTAAAGCTTTAGAAAAATAGCCACCTCTGAAATTCAGAGATGGCTGTTTTTTTATTTATTATAGATCTAAATTACTTATGTAGGGTCAATTTTTTGCATTCTTAAGCCGATTAATTTCAAATTCATGCTGAGTGGTTTTTTGTGAGAGCAAACGAAAATCGTGCTGGATATTAACAATGTCCTTCTTCATGTTCTCCATTTCATTCTGTTTGCTAATAACCGTTCCAACCATAGTAACTAGTTGAGTCACGATATTTTCAATTTGCATAATTGAATTATCAATTTTATTAAAGCGTGCATTGTTGCTCTTATCTGTTTCATTGAAACGAGCATTAAACTTTTTATCTGACTCATCGAATAGAGCATTAAACTTTTTCTCAGATTCATCGAATCGGGTATTAAATTTTTTCTCTGATTCATCGAATCGAGCATTAGTTCTTTTATCTGATTCATCGAATCGAGCATTAGTTCCTTTCTGTAATTCATCCATTTTTTATAAAATTGCAGTTTGGCCTTTTGACAATTCATCTAGTTTAGCTAAAATTTCTTGCATCCCGATCACACTCCTTAGAATTTTATTGTACCATATTCTGATCAGTTTGAAACCATCAATAGAAGAATCAAAAGATAATCTCAATAACCATATTATAGCATAATTAGTGAATTGTACAAACGCATGTTCGATTTTTATGATTCTGAGCGAAGGGGATAACTGTCAAAAGCGACTGACTTTATATCCTTCAATATATACTTAGAGCTTCGTTCTATTTTGAATTTTTGGTGAATTATGGTATGGTAAGCTTTATTTTCATTAGGAAGGCGAGGAAGCATGTTTACACTACAGAACACAAGTCGGTCAACCAAACTCACGCTTTTTATTATTATGGCTTTTGTATTTATTATTAGCTTGGGTATTGTGCTTTATTATGGAGATCATTTCTTATTAGGGACTTATGAAAAATTAAATAATGATGATGTTAAATATGTGAACAGCGCAAGACTCTTAATCAATGAGCATGTGCTTGCTTATAACAGCGGTCATAAACCTTCGACTTTTATTATGCCAGGAGTACCTTTAATTGTCTCCGGTTTAATGCTGATCTTCGGACAGCATGACGGTGGAGTTATTGCTTATCGCATCGTCAACGTGATACTGCAGACAGGCTCTATCTATTTATTGTTCTGTCTAGGCCGTTACGTGTTTAACAGCCGTGTCGCCTTAATTGCTTGTGTCCTAAGCGCGCTCTACTTACCCGATTATTTCTCTTCCGGTGTTGTATTGTCCGAGTCTTGGTTTAAACCGATTTTTATGCTCCTGATTTGTTTTACGCTTGTTGCATTAGACAAAAAGCAGCTGCGTTATTATTTTATCGTCGCTTTATTGCTGACCTTCGCTTGTTATTTCAAGCCGCAAACCATTTTATTCTCGGTAGTGATTGCTTTTATTTGGCTCCTTAGGAAATATACTTGGCGTCAGATGATTACTTATACACTGGTGATCGCTGTTACTTTCTGTATCTTGATGTCTCCATGGTGGATTCGCAATTATGTTACCTTCGGTCACTGGGTGACGTTCACGGAATCTGCTGGCAATCCGTTATTGCAGGGTGCTTTCATTAATGGCAATCCTCCGTCAGCTGGATTTTACGAAAAATACCCGCAATATACGAGCAAAACCTTATTCCAAGGCGGCGATAAGAATCAAGTTATCACTGCAAAAAGAATTATGTTATATGGTTTGTACTATGAGCCGGTTGCCTATTTAAAATGGTATCTAATTGAAAAACCAAAATCGCTCTATAAATGGCCTTATTATTGGAAGGATATTTTTGGTGTCACTAAGGCTGCAATGGATAAAATTCAATACTATTTAGCAATTGTTGGGGCATTGGGGATTGTGCTCAGTTTGATAAAAAGACAGGGTAAAACACTGCTCGTATTACTTTCTTTTACTTATTTTACATTAGTCTATTTCCCATTCGTTACCTTCTCACGCTACGGATATCCCAATGTTTTCATTCTCATCCTTTTTATCGCTTATCTGCTGTACTTTGTTTATCAACTATTACCTGGCAGAAAGGTGACAGCTGATGTTTAGTATGCTGGAAGAAAGCCGGAGGACAAAGCTTTGGTTGGCGATAATGATGGCCTTTGTATTTGTTGCAAGCTTAAGCATTGTACTTTTTTACGGGGATCACTTTTTACTGGGGACTTATGAGAAGCTGAATAATGATGATGTCAAGTACGTCAACAGCGCCAAAATATTGCTCAATTACCATACACTTGCCTACAACAGCGGAACGAAGCCTACTGCATTCATCATGCCAGGTGTTCCGCTAATCCTCTCGGGTCTAATGCTGATTTTTGGGCAAAACGATACCGCTGTTATGGCCTATCGCGTTCTCCAAGCCACTCTACAGTCAGGCTCTATTTTCTTGTTGTTCGTGCTTGCACGTTACGTGCTTAACAGCCGAATTGCCATGATTGTTTGTGCGATCAGTTGTTTTTACTTGCCCGATTATTTTACAGCAGGAGTGATCCTCTCAGAGGCATGGTTTAAAACAATTTTCATGCTGCTGCTAACTTTTACGATAGTTGCCATTGAAAAACGTCAGCTTCGCTACTACATTATTGTCGCTGTTTTTTTAGCAATGGCTTGTTATTTTAAACCGCAAGCGGTGCTTTATCCAATCGTTTTTGCAATACCTTGGTTCATGCACAAATATTCTTGGAAGCAAATGATTAGCTTTACGATGGTGATTATTGTAACCTTTTGTCTACTTTTAACGCCATGGTGGGTGAGGAATTATGAGAGCTTCGGCAAGTGGATTCCGTTTACTAATTCAGCGGGAAGCCCCTTTTTGCAGGGTGCTCTAATATTTGATAAACTGCCATCCGATGGATTTTTTGTCCAATACCCTCAATATACGCCAAAAAATATACTTCTCGGTTCCGAAGAAGCCAAAGTTGTAACCGCAAAGCGGATCCTTTATTATGGCTTGACTCATGAACCTTTGAAATATCTCGCTTGGCATACTGTAATTAAAACAGCTTTATTGTATATTGCTCCATTTTACTGGAAGCCTATTTTGGGTATCCATTATCCAGTTATGATTACTTTTCAGATCATCATGTTTTTTATGGCTATTATGGGTATCGTGCTAAGCTTTATTCAGAAAAAAGCGAAAAAGCTAGTCATTCTGCTCGCTTTCTCCTATTTCACGCTAATTTATTTGCCGTTTGTTACCTTTGACCGATATGGGTATCCCAATCACTTTATTCTGCTTATTTTTGCAGCTTTTTGCGGTGAAAGACTTTTTTCAAATTATAAAACAAGAAGAAATCTGCATCAATCACTAAGGCAAGCGCGTGGAGAAGCATAAATAAAACGTTCGAAACGCGCCATGACATGGAATTTTTGCTCCGGATAATGCTCATACAAGTAATCGACAAAATAACCCGGCTTCTCCGAATTTGCAGCAAAAACATCATAATGTAATGGGATAACAGTATCAAAGCCAACTGCAAAGGCTAATTCTCCCGCTTCACGATAATTCATGTTTCCAACTAACCCTTTAGCATTACGGAATGCATCTCGACCATTTATAGGCAGCATGCCCAGATCGATAGCTTCTGCTTTCAGGAGCTCGATCATTCCTGGATAAATGGTTGTATCTCCTGCGTGATAAAGTGTTACCCCATTTAATTCGATAATATAACCAACATAACGATGTCCTAGCTCAGGATGTTCTTCCAGCTGTTCATGAGCCGCTGGAATGGGCTTGATTCTCAAATCCCCTTGGCCCCACCATTCTCCTGTGCGAGCATCGATAATTTGCTGCGTGTTTATCCCTAAATCTATGAGCTTGTTTCTGCAAAAAGCAGGCGCTAGATATGTCGTTTGTGGACTTTCCTGACTCATGATGCTTAGTGTCCCCGGATCCAAATGATCCTCATGTTCATGAGTAATTAGACAAAACTCGGCATTCGTTATATCCAGGGGTGAGAATGGAGCAGGGAATGCGCGAACGGCCCCGAATTGAACCTCCAAATAATCAGAGACAAAAGGATCTACATAAACAATGGTATCCCCTCCCTTGATTACCACACTTTCTTGTCCTAAAAACCAAATGGCTAGCATACCTGGTGGAACTACCGTACGATTCATTTCTACAATTAAACTGCTGCCTGAGCGACCTGTTTTCATATTCAACTCCATTTTTCATAACCTCCTTTTTGTAGTTCACGCTGTTTATATAAGAGACTGTAGACATATTAATGGGGTTAATCTCATTAGCTGAGACAACCCCATTATTAATTTAAATTTCTAATTATTACTATCTAACTCGGATCCTCTTTCTCCATAACTAGCTGGATCCATTCGTTATACTCTTTTTTCAGCTTCTCATATTCAACGGTAAGCTTTTTATGCTCCTGAACCAGATCCTGATCATCCGATTGCTGGTTTGAATATCGTGCTCTTTCTTGCTCGAGTTCATTCCTTAGCTCTGCATTCTCTTCTTGCAATCTTTGCTGCTCTGCAAGCTCCGAAGAGGTAAGCTGCTGTTGATGCTCCTCTGAAGCTTCACGTTGTCGAATTTGCTCGTTTTTCGCTTGGATTAACTGTTGCTCTACATTGTGCAAATATTCTTGCTGAGCCTGGTGCTGCTGCTGTGCAGCTTGCAGCTCCATTTGTAGGCCTTGCAATGCCATTTGCTGCTGAACACTTTGTTCGTCTGCGTTTAATTGTTTTTCCTGCCAGCTCTTATTCACTTGCTCAAGCTCGGCAAATTGTTGAACGGATTTGCGATATTTTTCTTCTAAATCTATGCTTTTCTGACCCTCACCCTGCAATTGCTCCATTTCCTTGCGCAGCTTAAAAAACTCATCTGCGATATTAACAGAAGCTAAGACAGCTATTTTAGAGGATTCTAGTTGTGGAAGTGCATTGGAAATGTGATACATTTGATCGTTAACATGTGAAGCAACCATTTTCATATAACTGACACTGGATCTGCCAACCAATTTATAGTTGGTTCCAAATATATCAACGGTTATTCGTGTTTTTTCTTCGGCACTCATACAGGATCCTCTCCTTTTGTCCGCGTAATTGCTACTATATTCGCTAAGTAGAGTCGTTTATCCTGCTACTTTCTCAATTCTGCTGCAAAAGAATGTTCTAAAGCCTCAACAACCTGACTATGCACGGCAACTACTTCCTCATCTGTTAGCGTATGCTCGGCGTGTCTATAGACTAAGGAGAGGGCTACACTCTTCTTACCCTGACCTAAACGCTCACCCGTAAAGATGTCGAATACCTGTATAGATTCCAACAATGCACCCGCAATTTCTTTAACTTTAGCCTGTAATTTTCCGACAGCAATTTCTGTAGAAACGACAACAGCAATATCACGGCTAATCGCAGGATAGCGGGGAAGGCTGATATACTGGATCGTTGAACTAACATATTTACTTAAAGTATCCAATTCCAATTCCATAATATAAGTGTCATCCAAGTCATGTGCTCGTTGCAAATCTGGGTGCAGCTGACCTAAAGTTCCCAGACTGATAGATCCATCTGGTGTTTGGATAATAATCTCAGCTGTTCTGCCTGGGTGAAAACCATGTGGAGCTGAGGCAACAAACTCAATTCCCTCTAAGCCAAAATAACCGCTGACTTTTTCGAAGATCCCCTTCAAATCATAGAAATCTACCTTTGTAGATTTACTGGACCAATTTTTAGACTTAACATTGCCTGTCATAAGAATCGAGAGTAATAATCGCTCTTCTGGCAGCTTTGTTAATTGCTTTTCTGCTGTCAAGAATACTTTACCTATTTCAAAAATAGCAATATCAGAGGTACTCCGATTACGATTATATACAGCGGTATCCAATAAATGCGGGATTAGGCTAGTACGTAATGTGCTGCGTTCCTCACTCATTGGCAAGGCCAGAGCTACTGGAGCTGATGCCGAGTATTTCCCCGGAAATTGTTGAATTTGATCCGGATGAGTAAAGGTATAATTGATTACTTCGAATAATCCATTTTGGGTAAGAGCTTGACGTAATATTCGACGAATTGACTGCTCTTTGGTTAATGATCCTGGAGTCGTAACCCCATTCATTAGGGTAGTTGGGATATGATCATACCCATATAAACGGGCAATTTCTTCGATCAAATCTACATCGCGAGTAATATCACCACGACGGCTAGGCACATGCACAAGTACATCCTCTTCACCTTGCTGGCTGAAGGAAAAATGCAAGCGTTGCAGAATCGATTGCACCGTTTCTAAAGATAAAGCTGTGCCTAAATAACGATTCACTTTGGTTAAATTAAGCTCTATTTGCAAGGGTTCAGCTTGTGTCTGGACTGACTCAACAATCCCTTCAGCGATGCGTCCACCAGTCAGCTGAGCGATCAGCGATGCTGCACGATCTAATGCAGCGATCACGTTCTCAGCATTGACCTCTTTTTCGAAGCGAAGGCTTGACTCTGAGCGTAGCCCTAGCTGGCGTGACGTTTTGCGAACGGAGCTGCCGGCAAATTTGGCAGATTCCAATACAATACGTACAGTCGATGCAGTCACTTGAGAACTGGCGCCGCCCATCACTCCAGCAATTGCCACAGGCTTAGTTCCGTCCGTGATTAGCAGCATGTGCGGCTCTAGCGTGCGTTCGACATCGTCCAAAGTGACGATAACTTCTCCAGCACGCGCTAGACGTACATCGATGCTGCCATTGTCGAGAGCATCTGCGTCAAATGCGTGGAGCGGCTGGCCATACTCCAGCATGACATAGTTGGTTACATCGACAATGTTGTTAATCGGACGAACACCAGCCGCCATGAGGCGATTCTGCAGCCATAGCGGCGATGGAGCGGCTTGCACGCCTTCGATGAGGCGTGCCGAATAATGCGCGCATTGCTCCGGCGCGCTAATGCTGACGCGGATGCGATCTGCCGCCTTCGTTCCCGAAGGAGCGGCTCCTGCTTCCGCACTGCCCAAACCAACGCTCGGCAGCTTTACCTCGCGGCCAAGAATCGCGGCGATTTCATACGCCGCTCCAATCATGCTTAAGCAATCCGAGCGATTCGGTGTCAAGTCGAGCTCGATCACTTCATCATTGATTGCCAGCACTTCCAAGACACTTGCCCCGACCTGCGTATGCGGAGGCAATACCAATATTCCCTCCTGAATTTCCTTCGGCAGCAGTCGGTCATTCAAACCAAGCTCCTTCGCCGAGCATATCATGCCCTGCGATTCAACCCCGCGGAGCTTAGCCCGCTTGATATGCAGTCCGTCAGGCAGGTTTGCGCCAACCAGCGCAACAGGAACCTTCTGGCCAGCAGTTACATTGGGCGCACCGCAAACAATTTGCAGATTTTCGCTTTGCCCAACATCTATTGTACAGACACTAAGTTTATCCGCATCCGGGTGCTTTTCGCGTGAGACCACATACCCCACTACTACACTATCTACACCTTTATTACGGTTTTCAACCACATCGACTTCAATCCCGCTGCGATTTAATTTTTCCGCCAATTCCGAAGCGGTATATCCAGTCAAATCTACATATTCAGATAACCATTGATATGAAACCTTCATTTTAGTCGCTCTCCTCTCGCTTAGTTTTGGGCAAATTGCTTCAAGAATCGTAAATCATTCGTATAGAAATGACGAATATCGTCCACACCATATTTCAACATCGCAATTCGTTCCACGCCCATACCAAAAGCAAAACCACTGTAAATCTTCGGGTCATAGCCGGCCATTTCAAGTACACGCGGGTGAACCATCCCTGAACCAAGAATTTCAAGCCACCCTGTTTGCTTACAAACCCTGCAGCCGCTTCCGCCACAGATCACACAGGTTACATCCACTTCTGCACTTGGTTCCGTAAACGGGAAAAAGCTAGGGCGTAACCGAATTTCAGTTTGGGCTCCGAACATTTCCTGCACAAATTGCAGCAAAGTCCCTTTCAAATCACTCATCCGCACATGTTTATCAATAACCAAGCCTTCAATTTGCGTAAACACGTGAGAGTGGGTAGCATCGTCATCATCACGACGGTATACCTTGCCTGGACAAATAATCTTAACAGGTACTGCGCCTTGCAGCCGTTCCATCGTCCGTACTTGCACAGGTGAAGTATGTGTCCGCATCAAGATATCCTCTGTTACGTAGAAGGAATCCTGCATGTCCCGCGCAGGGTGATCCTTAGGCAAATTAAGCGCCTCAAAATTATAATAATCCTGCTCAACCTCAGGTCCTTCTTCGACCGTATAGCCCATGCCGATAAAAATATCCTCAACCTCTTGAATAACCTTGCTAAGTGGATGAATCGCACCTAGATTAGTTGATTTCCCAGGCAATGTGACATCAATGGTCTCCAGCTCCAGCCTTTTTGCTGTTTCAGCCTGCTCATATTGCAGCTGTTTGGATTCCATAACCTCAGCAATTGCTGCTCGAACATCATTAGCTACCTGTCCGATCAATGGACGTTCTTCTGCACTTAATGCACCCATTCCCCGCAGGACTTCCGTTAATGGCCCTTTTTTACCCAAGTATTTAATCTTTAATTCATTCAATTGCTGCATGTCAGTAACTTGCTCTAGCTCGCCAAGCGCTTCTAGCTTTAATGCTTCTAAACGTGCTTTCATGATCTTCGCCCCCATAATAAATTGATCTTTATAAACAACAAAAAAAGCCTATCTCCCCCTAAAAAAGGGACGAAAGCTTCGCGGTACCACCCTTGTTAAGAGAATTTCCGCTTCTTCACCCTGCCTAAGCATTGTGTTCGTCGTTACTTCTCCTCACTTCATTCACGAAATAACGGCTCGTATTCCGATACCCTCTAATGACAAAATCGTTCAAGGGACTGCTCAGGAGTGAACTTCGCCAGCCTGTTTCTGTAGAGACGCTCTCAATCTTAGGCGTCTCCTCCCTGTTCTAGAGGCACTGGTTACTTTTCTCCGTCTTTGCATTTTATTGTATTATTAAAGGTATTATATGCAAAAGCTGTATGGGATGCAAGCATGAAGGGATAGTTGCGTTCACAGGCATCCAATTTCAATGTTAGTCCTCTTTTAATAAATCATCTAAAAGCATCATTTTTTCTTTCCAGAACGATCCGTAAAAAGCTACCCAATCTTGAATTTCTTTAAGTGGTGCTGCATTAAACTGATAGCGTGTTTCCCTGCCAACTTTGCGGTCCGTTACTAAACCAGATTCTTTAAGGATAGACAAGTGTTTGGAAACCGCTGTACGCCCCATTTGAAACTGCACCGTCAATTCATAGAGCGGCAATTCTTCGACACCTGCTAAAAGACGAATCAATTCGCGCCGAGTTGGATCTGCAATGGCATCATAAACATCCCGTATAGGCTTATTTTCGGTCAAAATCACCCTTTCCTACCTCCTTTAAAAACTTATTAATTTAAAGAAAACACCCTTTTAAAGCATCAAAGCTTCAAAAGAGCGCTAGTATCCTATAATTGCTTACATGCCAATTGCTTTACCGTCCACCGCAAGCATAGCTTCACCAAGAGCTTCCGACAAAGTTGGATGTGGATGTATTGTTTGGCCAACCTCCCAAGGAGTTGCCTCCAATACATGGGCTAGAGCTGCTTCGGATATGAAATCCGTTACATGCGGCCCTATCATATGCACACCAAGTATATCATTAGTTTTCTGATCAGCAATTACTTTGACAAATCCATCTGTATCGCCATAAACTAGTGCTTTTCCAATCGCTTTAAAATTAAATTTACCGATTTTAACTTCGTGTCCACGTTCGCGAGCTTGCTTCTCCGTCCAGCCTACTGAAGCAATTTCGGGACGAGAATAAATACATCTTGGCGTTAAATGTGCAGCATTAGCATGTGGGTGCAGCCCAGCAATATGCTCAGCAGCAGTTATTCCCTCATGTCCTGCAGCATGCGCTAATTGTAAGCCGCCTATTACATCACCTACAGCATAAATATGAGATTCCGAGGTTTGCATCATCGTATTAACACGAATGACTCCGCGTTCGAGTTTAATATCCGTGCTTTCCAAGCCAATATTCTCAATATTCGCTAATCTTCCTACTGAAACTAATACTTTCTCAGCTTCATATTGAACAGGTTCACCCTTGAGCTCAGCTTGCAGCTGAACTTTTTCATCGATAATTTTCACAGAATCTGCGAGAACTTTTGCACTAGTGATGACCTTAATTTTGCGCTTTTTGAAGATACGTTCCAGCTCCTTAGAGATTTCTTCATCCTCTAACGGCACTAAACGCGACTCATATTCGATCACGGTAACTTCCACGCCAAAATCATTAAGCAGTGATGCCCACTCCAAACCTATAACACCGCCGCCAATAATTAAAATGGATTTAGGCAGCGTTTCTAGCTGAAGCGCTTCATCACTGGTCATAATATACTTGCCATCGATCTCTAAACCAGGTAATGTCCGTGGTCTAGAGCCTGTCGCGATAATTAGGTTTTCTGAAAGCAGTGTCTCAATTTCCCCATTAGCTAATTCAACAGCAATCGCTCCACTTTTTGGTGAAAAAATCGATGGACCAATAATCCGCCCTATACCTTCAATCACATCTATTTTGTTCTTTTTCATCAAGTATTGAACGCCTTTGTGCAGTTGATCAACAATTTTTTGTTTGCGCTCCTGCACTTTGAAGAAGTTCAAGCTCACATTAGATGCTTCAATCCCGTAATCCTCACTATGCAGCATCGTTGAAAAGACCTCAGCGCTGCGCAGCAAGGCTTTGCTTGGTATACATCCGCTATGAAGACAAGTACCGCCTAGCTTGCCTTTTTCGACAATCGCCACTGATTTACCTAGCTGTGCCGCTCGAATTGCGGCTGTATACCCACCAATGCCGCCACCTAAAACGACTATATCGTAACTTTTAGTCATGGTTTAAACCTCACTTTTTACTGGTGCATCTCTGCTTGCTTCACTTGCTCGTGTGCATGATAAGAGCTCCGTACCATAGGACCGGATTCGACATGGGAAAAGCCCATCGCCATACCCTCCACTTTAATCGCTTTAAATTCATCTGGCGTGTAATATTTGCGAATTGGCAAATGCTTCTTCGTTGGTTGTAAATACTGGCCCACTGTCAGAATATTGCAATCCACCTCGCGTAAATCAAGCATAGTTTGGCGGATTTCGTCTATGGTTTCACCTAATCCCAGCATGATGCCTGATTTGGTTTTTTGTCCCGGGATGATTTCTTTAGCATTTCGCAATAACTGTAGGGAACGCGGATATTTCGCCTTCGCTCTAACTTGATCTGATAAACGAGCTACTGTTTCCATGTTATGGTTAAGAATATCTGGTTTTGCCTCTAAAACAATTTGCAGCAGCTCTTTTCTGCCGCCAAAATCCGGTATCAGAACTTCAATACCCGTAAAAGGATTTAACTCCCGCACAGCACGAATGGTTTGGGCAAAAACAGATGAACCCTCGTCTGCTAAATCATCTCTTGCCACAGAAGTAATTACAACATGCTTAAGCCCCATATCCAATACAGATTGCGCGACATGCCCTGGTTCTTCTAGATCCAGCTCATTAGGTAAACCTGTTGTAACGGCACAAAAACGGCAGGCTCTTGTACATATTTTGCCCAAGATCATGAAGGTTGCCGTTCGATTGCTCCAGCACTCGTGTATATTGGGGCATTTGGCTTCTTCACATACGGAATTCAGCTTGCGTTCCCGCATCATGGATTTCAGCTCATTGACTTGATCATTGGTCTGAATTTTTATCTTTAACCATTCCGGCTTTCGTCCCACTTCTGTTTCGATCATCCGATTCACTCCTTAAGGCTTGCTTCTGTATCTTGAAAGTTATGCTTCACCAATTAAGCTTTCATATTCGGCAGCTGTTAACAGACCTTCTAGGGCATCTGGACCACTGATTTCGATCTCTGCTATCCAGCCTGTTGTATAAGGCTCCAGATTCACTAGCTCTGGATTAGCTTCTAACGCTTTATTAATAAGCACAATCTTCCCGCTAACAGGTGAATATATATCTGAAACGGCTTTAACGGACTCAACGCTGCCCATGCTTTCATCTGCAGTAACATCACTTGAGATTTCTGGAAGCTCAATAAAAACGATATCGCCTAATTGCGCTTGTGCAAAATCTGTAATCCCGACAAGAATACGTTTCTCATCCAAAACCTTAATCCATTCATGCTCTTTACTATACAAAAGATTTGCTACAATTTCACTCATACTTGTGCCTCACTTTGACTGAGGGGGCTGCCCTCCATATTTTAACTACATTATGCTCAATTCATGTACGTAAAGCAACCCACAAAAAGAAACGCGAATAAATCGTTATCCAGACAGGACTTTTCAAAAAAAAGTTGACAAAGGAAAGGATAGTCGCGAATAATGGACCTATATGCCAAATAAAAACATATCACGCGAATGATGGTTTAGGGAGAGATTGCGGGTACATTTTTTTGTATTACGCAACGCCGAAGGAGTAAGCAGCAATGTGAATCTCTCAGGCAAAAGGACCTTTGCTGGACGCAACTCTGGAGAGATTTCGCATCAGCGAGACACCCAAGGGGCAACTTTTAACCGTTTATACGGTTTTCAGACAACTCTCAGGTAAATGGACAGAGCAAAAAAAACGTAGCTATTACGTCTTTTTTTGCTCTGTTTTTGTTTGTTCGGGTATGTAAAGATAAACGGCTATGCCGACTTTTAGGCTCGATATACACAATTTTTGTGTTTATGAGTAAATTTGGATGCGTACGAAAAAAATAACTTTAAACCAAGCTTAGCGAGGAGATTCGAAGATGACTTTAAAGCAAACACCACTTTATCCACTTTATGCTAAGTATGGAGCGAAAACGATTGATTTTGGCGGCTGGGATTTACCCGTGCATTTCTCCAGTATTCAAAAAGAGCATGACGCAGTCCGCATGCAAGCTGGATTGTTTGACGTAGCACATATGGGAGAGGTTCGAGTTACTGGCAGCGGTGCATTAGCTTTCATACAGCATTTGACGACTAATGATGTATCACAGTTAGCCATTAACCAAGCCCAGTATAGCTTAATGTGTTATCCAGATGGCGGGGTTGTAGATGATTTATTAGTTTATAAGCTTGCTGACGACCACTATATGCTGGTTATCAATGCTTCCAATATTGACAAGGATATGGAATGGCTGGAGCAGCACGTATCTGGTGATGTTTTACTTGAGAATATCTCGGATGAAACTGCGCTGCTTGCCCTGCAGGGGCCATTAGCCATCCAGATCCTGCAACGGTTGACTGCTGCGGATCTCAGCAGTATCCCGAGCTATCACTTCTTGCCGGATGTTACTGTCGGCGAAGTGAATGCTTTGGTTTCTCGCACAGGTTATACGGGCGAGGACGGGTTTGAGCTTTATGTACGTAGCGAGGACGCTCCAGGGCTGTGGGAAATTCTGCTTGCCGAAGGGCAGGCCGAGGGATTGATTCCCACAGGGCTAGGCGCGCGCGATACGCTGCGGTTTGAAGCACGCTTGCCGTTATATGGGCAAGAGCTTTCTTCTACGATTACGCCGTTGGAAGCCGGCGTTGGCTTTTTCGTCAAGCTGGATAAAGGTGACTTCATTGGGCGGGATGCATTGGCCGCACAGAAAACAGCCGGGATACCTCGCAAGCTTGTAGGTGTAGAAATGATTGATCGCGGGATTCCGCGTCCGCACTACCCCGTTTATGCTGGTGAGCAGCTAATTGGCGAGATCACGACTGGCACACAATCACCTACCTACAAAACAAGCGTTGGCTTAGCTCTCATTGATGCTTCTTATGCAACACTGGGAGCTGAACTCCATGTTGAAATTCGCGGTAAAAAACTCTTAGCTAAAGTAGTTAAAACACCATTTTACAAGAGAATCAAATAAAAGGGGGATTTACACGCATGGCACATCATTATTTACCACTGACAGAACGCGATCGCGCAGAAATGTTCGAAACGATTGGCATTTCAGATATCGAACAGCTTTTCGAGGATATACCGGCAGAAGCAAGATTCAAAGGCGAGCTGCAAATTTCCGAGAAGATGGATGAACAAACATTACTTCGTTATATGAGAAAACTTGCAGGCAAGAATGCAGACTTTGACCGTTATGCTTCATTTCTTGGTGCTGGAATCTATGATCATCACCTTCCTGTTGTCATCAACCATATGATTTCACGTTCCGAATTCTATACAGCCTACACGCCTTATCAGCCTGAAATCAGCCAAGGCGAGCTGCAGGCGATTTTTGAATTTCAATCCTTTATCTGTGAGCTGACCGGCATGGCCGTAGCCAATGCCTCGATGTATGACGGCTCCACTGCGCTAGCTGAAGCCGGTGCATTGGCAAGCGGCGCAACGAAACGCAGCCGCTTGCTTGTTTCGCGCGCGGTTCATCCAGAGGCGCGCCAAATTCTTAAAACGTCCGCCAAAGGCTTGAACCTCGAGGTAATCGAGGTTGATTATATCAATGGCGTGACGGATCTTGATCAGCTTGCGGCGCTGACCAATGATCAAACCGCAGCCATTATTGTCCAGTCGCCGAATTTCTTCGGCAATCTCGAGGATATTGCGGGGATTGAACCGATTATTCACGAAGCAGGAGGCCTGCTAGTGGTTAGCTGCAACCCGATGTCGCTTGGATTAATCGAAGCACCAGGCAAGCTCGGTGCCGATATCGTTGTTGGCGATGCCCAGCCCTTCGGAATTCCGGCAGCCCTCGGCGGCCCTACCTGCGGCTACTTCTCCGTCGCTGAGAAATGGATGCGCCGCATGCCAGGCCGCATCGTTGGCCAAACCGTAGACCGTGACGGAAAGCGCGGCTTTGTGCTGACGCTGCAAGCACGTGAGCAGCATATCCGCCGCGAGAAAGCGACATCCAACATTTGTTCCAACCAAGCGCTGCTCGCTTTGTGTGCTTCCATCTACTTGTCTGTCATGGGCAAACAAGGCATTCAGGATGTAGCTTCCCTGAATTTGCAAAAATCCCATTACGCGGCTTCCCGCTTCGCCGCTACTCAAACTATGCAGCTTGCGTTTGCAACGCCCTTCTTTAATGAGTTTGTTGTAAAATTCAACAATGCGATCGACTTAAAGGCACTGAACAGCAAGCTCCTAACAGACGGCTTCATTGGCGGCTACGACTTAGGCAATGAATATCCAGAGCTTCAAGGTCATCTATTGGTTGCCGTTACCGAACAACGCACTCGTGCTGAAATTGATGAATTTGTTGCTATGTTGAACAGCTATGCATCTGAGAGCAATTTTATTCCATCCGTTTTAGAGGGGGTTAACCCATGACAGAGGTTAAGCATGATAAAGCATTAATATTTGAACTAAGTCAGCCTGGACGTGTTGGCTATTCGCTTCCTGCCAGTGATGTTCCAGAAGTCGATATTTCTAAGATTATACCTGCTCAATTCTTGCGTAAAAAAGCAGCCGAGCTGCCTGAGGTTTATGAGGTCGATGTCATTCGCCATTACACGGCTTTATCTCGTCGTAATTTCGGGATTGATAATGGCTTTTATCCGCTTGGATCCTGCACAATGAAATACAATCCCAAAATCAATGAAGATGTTGCCCGCTTCGCTGGCTTCGCGAAAATACATCCTTACCAGCCTGAAGAATCCATTCAAGGCGCTTTGGAGCTTTTATACAATCTTCAACAGGATCTTGCTGAAATCACAGGTATGGATCAGGTTACTCTGCAGCCTGCAGCTGGTGCCCATGGTGAGTGGACAGGCTTAATGATGATTCGCGCTTATCACGAAAGTCGTGGGGATCATCGCACCAAGGTTATCGTTCCAGATTCCTCACACGGTACGAACCCAGCCAGTGCAACAGTTGCCGGATTAGAAACCATCACGATCAAGTCCAATGAGTTGGGATTAGTAGATTTAGACGCACTGCGTGCTGTAGTTGGTTCCGATACAGCGGCATTAATGCTTACTAACCCGAACACACTTGGTTTGTTCGAGCAGCAAATCATTGAAATTGCACAAATTGTCCATGAAGCTGGAGGTTTGCTCTATTATGACGGAGCTAACGCTAATGCCATCATGGGTATTACACGTCCTGGAGATATGGGCTTTGATGTAGTCCATTTGAATTTACACAAAACCATGAGTACTCCACATGGCGGAGGCGGTCCTGGTGCAGGTCCAGTAGGCGTCAAGGCAAAGCTTATCCCTTTCCTTCCAACTCCTACAGTAGCTATTAAAGAAGACGGAGCTTTCTATTTTGAGTATAATTATCCGCAGTCTATAGGTCGCGTTAAGGGCTTTTATGGCAACTTTGGAATTCTAGTTCGGGCATATACTTATATTCGTACCTACGGTCCAGCCGGGCTTCGTACCGTTTCGGAAAACGCTGTGCTTAATGCAAACTATATGATGAGAAGACTTGCCCCTTATTATGATGTTGCTTTTGACCGCCCATGCAAGCATGAATTCGTCTTATCTGGACGTCGCCAGAAGAAGCTAGGCGTTCGTACATTAGATATTGCTAAACGCTTGCTTGATTTCGGCTATCATCCACCGACTATTTATTTCCCTCTTATAGTAGAAGAATGTATCATGATTGAACCAACCGAAACAGAAAGTAAAGAAACATTGGATGGTTTTATTGACATTATGATTCAAATTGCTAGGGAAGCAGAAGAGACGCCTGAGCTCGTGATCAACGCTCCATATACAACGGTCGTTAAACGTATGGATGAGACATTGGCTGCTCGAAAACCCGTGTTAAATTGCGGCTGCAGCTAATCCCAGCTTTATGTTCATCACAAAAACAACCCAAACTAGTTCAATTAGTTTGGGCTGTTTTGTATATATAGATCACTTAACTTTAATTTTGTAAGTTTGCTGAATGTAACTCGGGTACTCGTTTACATGAAATGTCAGGGGCTGCGGATAATCTTTATTATTGAAAAAATAATAAATTTCCTGGATACTCAGATCTCCTGAGCTTGACCATACCCTTCCGCCGGGACCATCGACCATATAATGGACACCGCCAATGGCATCTGTAAATCGTTTGTCCAACATCATGTTATAGCCCCTGTCATCTTTATCATGATCCAAATGCAACGAAAGCGTCATTTCTTGCAGCCTAACTCCTGGAGCCGAATCCACAGCTATAAGTGAAAGCGAAGCGTCAGGCGCTTTAATCAGCTTTCCCGCTTGAGTATCTATGATAACATCACGTTTGTTCTGATCCAAAGCTCTAAAATACTCTCCCTCGAGATAAAGCTCTTTAGGATAATGGAAATAATTGCTCTCAAAATATAATATATTCTGACCGCTTCTCCCCATATATTTCCATATTTCACCTTTCTCATCGATCAAATGGAGATCTATTGGTCCAAAAACTTGCTTGCTGTTACTCTCATCATAAGAAAGCTCAACACTAACTCGCAACGGATTTACAGTAGCTTTCACAAAAGCAACCCGTTGTCCCTCCACTTCAATCGTCTTATTCAAGATGTACTCCTTAGTCATACCTGCAAATTTAGCATGGTCAATGGGTATATTCACTTTAAACTCTTGGTCGGAGTATCCAAGCTTGGACTTTAATACGATTTGATCCGGTAAAATCAATCCATCCTGCAGCTGTACATCGATTGTACCCCGAGAAATATTTTTTTCATTTTTTTTATACTTAATGTCAAGCTCATTGGGATTGCCCCAGCTGATCGTTGCAATTAAAGCTTTTCCGCTCAAATCACTCACTCTAGGCGAAGATAGTGTAATAAGCTCATCCCCATTTTTATTTTCAATCGAATAAAAGATCAAGGCACGGGCTTCGTCCACAATAATCCCTTCTACAGTAAACTTGATACCGCCATTTTCATCCGCTATGCCTATCTGCTGTACAAAGTCATTATCTAAGGCTAATTGGAGGCCGCGATCTGGAGAATTTTGAATTAAATCCACAAAGGTCGCCATTCCCGGGATATCCCGCATAAATGATGCAAACACAGGTGAGATCCGTACAGTTAAGAGACAGGACAATATTAAGAGCAACGCAGCTGCGCTTGACCCTAATCTACGTCGCATTCTAATCTTCGTCCGAGCCCGCTGCTCACGGCCTTTACGTATCCCCTCACGAATGTAATCATCTATGTCTGTAGATATCAGTTCATTACCCAGATCTATTTTGGCATCAACCAATTCCTGCTCAAGCCCACTATAGTTATGCATAATCTCCACTCCTATCTTTGCCAATGTAACCACGAAGCTGGATCAAGGCCTTATTAAGCCAGGTTTTAACGGTACCCTCCGGCTTTTCCAGCAGCTTTGAAATTTCAACTAATGTCATGTCTTGATAATATTTAAGAATAATAATATGACGGTATCGAGGAGAAAGCTGGGCAATTGCCCATTCTAATCTGATTTTTTCTTCCAGCGGCGTGGACTCCGTTGTTAATGTATTAGGTAAATGCAGCAATGGTATGACTTTTCGACTTCGCTTTTGCTCATCGATACAGTAATGAATCAGAATTCTTATCATCCATGTGTAGAAAAATTGAGGCTCCTTGAGCTTTCCTAGCTTCTCATAGGCACGGCAAGTCGCTTCCTGCAAGGCTTCCAGCGCCTCAGCCTCATTCCTTAAATAAGCAAATGCTATTCTATAGAATCGTTCCTTCTCAGCGCTAACCAGCAGGAAGAAAGCATCATCATCGCCATGTTTCGCCCTTATTACAAGCTCGTCTGTTGTCATGATTTCCCACCTCTCTTCTATTAGACTGTGAATAGCACCAAACGGTTTTATTTATACTTAAAAAATACACCGCGCATTCTGGCATTAAGTCGATCATTTGATCTCCTGTTTGCCATTAATACGCGGTGCAACTTATTATAGCTTTGAAAGACATCCTTGGATCAAGCCTTTTTCATTTGAACCTGCAGCCAATCCGTACGATAGAAGCGGATCAGCATGGCGAGTCCGTAAATAGCCAAAAACGTATAAAGCGCAATCCACGTCCCCATACTTCCCATATCAAGCATGAACGTTAGTACATAAGCAAGTGGTACGAAAATAAGCCAATTAATCAGAAACGAAGCCTTCACCATAAAGGTTGTATCACCTATGCCACGCAAGCCGCCAGCATAGAAATTATATAAGCCATCAAATAACTGTAAAAAAGCAGAAACACGGATTAGACGGGCAGCCAGCTCTTGCACCTGCGGGTCACTGGTATAAATTCGCGCAATGCCATCCGCTAAGAAGAATTCGATTGTACCTAAAATCAATAAAAATATACTGCCGAGGATTGCCGTTTCCGTACCGTACTTACGAGCTTGCAAGGGATCGCCGCGCCCTACCGCTTGACCTACGAGGATCGTTGCTGTTGCACTAAACGCAAACGCTGGCATAAATCCAAAGGACATCACATTCAAAGCTACCTCATTGGAAGCAAGAGCTGTCGTCCCTAGTCTCGTGACGAACATCGTAAAGATGAACATCGCTGCACTCGTGGCAAATTCCTGCACGCCAAGCTTACCGCTCTCCGTAAGTATCAGCCGTGCTTCCGCCCGACTGATTACAACGCGCGAGCGTGTGCCAAACCGCGCATGCAGCCGCACGAGGAAAACGTACAAGCTGCCCGCAAAAATCAAGGCTTCTCCAATGAAGAAGGCCCAGCCCGCACCGGGCAGTCCAAGCTTTGGAAAGCCTAGGTGACCATAGGTCAGTGAGTAAGTGAAGAACACCATTGCCGCGTTCCCGACAATGGCTAGAACAAGCGGTGTCCGCGTGTCGCCAATTCCGCGGAAAAAACCCTGCAGCACAAAGCTAGCTACAGAAAACGCCATAGCAAAAAATCTAATGCCCAAGTAAGCCTCTCCAGCATTAACCAGCTCTGTATTTCCACCCATCAGACGAAGCACAGCACCAGGAGCATAAAAACCAGCTATAACGAGCAAAACCGCAACGATAATACAAAAGTATAAAGCGATATAGGTTCGCTCAACTGCTTTTTTCAATTCACCTGCTCCATAATTCTGCGCAACCAAATAGTTAACGGTCAACCCTGTTCCAGAGAACAGTGCCCAACCGTTGTACATAATAATATTGGAAACGCCTACAACTGCAATCACCAGCGCCCCTAGCTGCCCAACCATGATTAAGCTAATAGTTCCTGTAAGCGTAACCGTTGCAAATGACAAGATCGATGGCAAAGCCAGCAATAGAATTAATTTACTATCCTTGAACATATTTAGCTTCACCCTTATAACTTTAACCCTTGCGAGCTAGTCATTTTTATTAAAATGCTCAGATAAATAAAAAAAAGCCTCTTCAGTTCAAGGCTTTCGGATTTAATAATTATGGAGCGGGTGAGGGGAATCGAACCCCTGCGATCAGCTTGGAAGGCTGAAGTTCTACCATTAAACTACACCCGCTTATTGCTTCTTAAAGAATATAATGGTCGGGACGACACGATTTGAACATGCGACCCCCTGGTCCCAAACCAGGTGCTCTACCAAGCTGAGCTACGTCCCGAGGCTTACTTGTCACTTTTTAGCGACAAAAAGTAATATATCATGTTCCTTTTAGAAATGCAACATTTTTATTAATTATTCTTGAAACAGCAATTTAAGCATATCAAGAATTTTTTTACGTTCGGCCTCAGTAAGCTCTTTACCTCGATAAGTAATCTGCTGGCTTTTGATGAAATCTACTAGTTCAATTGATTTTGGACTCAAATTATATTCTGTTAAGTAAGGCTCACTACTTTCCTGTAAGTAGCCTGCTTTTCTCATTAACTCTTCATATGAATAATTATAGGCTTTAGCCAATGTTTTTAATGTATCTGGTGTCGGCTTGACGGGATTGCCTGATCTCTGATCAATCCCCTTTTCAATGATACCTAGATAAGTATGACTAATTCCCGAACGGCTGCTGACGTCTCTTAAGGATTCCTGATCACGCAGCTGACGGAGCAAATTTCCTAATTCTTGCATAAACGGATCCTCCTATTGACAGGCATGTAATACTAGTGATACATTATTATTACAAAATGTAATATATGTGATACATTGCTCATTCCATTGGAAGCAGGTGATTACCATTGATATCAGCCATATAGCTAAACATAAGAATAAATTAGTCGCTATTCGGCATGCACTCACATTGGTAGACACAGATAGAGAACTAATAGTTACAATTTGCAAAGAAATGGCTTTTAAGTGGATACCTATAATTCTAGATGATGTAGCTCATCTATATGAGGAGAATGCACAGCTGCAGGTTGATAACTTAAATCTTAACTTACAGAATGATTCCCTCTTACAGCAGAATGTGGCTCTTTCTCAACGTTTACATCATCAATAAACCCGCATTTCATTGGTAAAGGAAACCTCGTTATCCTCCGCATCATAAATATTTAATTCCAGCCCCCATTTTCCAGCAAAAGATAAATACGGACCCTCACTTTTGTAAACATACTTAACGAAGCCATCAAAGCTTTCATATTCTCCTGGCACTAGATTCTTATCTTCTATAGCTTCTAAAGGAATAGAAATCGGGGCTAATTTCTGATCTCCCTTATATTTAAGCAATAATTCAACCTGTTTTGGATTCCCCGCTTTACTAGGTAACCAAATTTCCAAATCAAAAGTATTGACACCCGGCACATTCGGATTAATGTTGAGCGTTAAGTGTGCCTTTTCACCCATTTCATGCCAATTAAACGGATCATTCTTAGGAATAGGAGCCGCATAGGTTAGCAAACCAACAATACTAACAACGGCTATCATTAGAATTAAATCGACTTTGAGCCATTTAGATAAACCACCCGCCGTTAGATCCTCCTGAGTATTGTGATTCTTCATATGTCTTCTGATCCAAAACCCTGTTATCGCCACTGCAAGCACTAATCCAACCTTTATTACTAATAAGGTTCCCCATTGAGAATACTGAACGTAAGAAAGCTTTGGTAGATAAAACCAAGCTGTAAGACTACCTGTCACGGTTAAGATAAGGATAGAATAGAATGCAGCTCTTGAGAATTGAGGAAGCCATAGCTTAAGAAAGCTTTTATTACGCCACAATACTATACTTATGGCAAGCCCACCAACCCACAGAGCCGCTGCAGCAATATGTACCGCATCTAATCCTAATGTCCAACCTATTGGCTTAAATGCCATTGCATGCCCATTCAAGGATTTTACTGCGACCATAGCTGCAATCCAGATCAGATCTATCCACAGCTTTCGCTGTAGTATGAAAAAACCAGCAATAGCTAAGATAAAACTAGCCAGCCAAGAAACACCAATGCTAGTTTCGAAGAATAAGTGAAGTAATTCCGCAGCCCCGCCTTCACCGATAAGCTCTTGATAATGGTAATAAACTAGGAAAATTAAGGCAAACACGAATGCCCTTAATAAACCCACACGCCATTTTTGCAAGCTTTGCTGCACTTTCTCATCCCTTTTTCTTATAACAACAGACCACATTACCCAACCAATCAAAAGTAACAGAGTTAAATAATAGAATATCCTCGATAAGTATAATAACCAATCCTGCGTTGACATTTTCCAAGAGAAGCTATGTTCCAACTGGGAGTTGCTGGTCGCTAAAAACGTGTTAGCTGCTATTGAAGTCCCAATCGTAAAGAGGTAGCTTCCTTCTATTGGATGACCGTCTGCTGAGATTATATGATAGGTTGCTACAAAGGTGCCATCTGCCAGCTTCGGTATCTCTAAACTCAGTGTCGTTCGCTTGGCATCCAACTTTGCTTTCTTAGAAGTTACCGATTGACCTTCGTCATTTATTACTTTAATATAGTACAAGCTATCTTCTAATCGTTCATTAAACGTTAGTGAGATCTCCTTAGGAGAATTTAATGAAAGACTATTGGATTGTGGCAATGATTTAATTAATGAAGCATGTGCCAGCGTAGTCGATGGATAAAGGAACAGTATAATTAGTAGTGTAATAACAACCCCTGTACAGCGCTTTTTCAGACTATTAAATCGCTCTATTATCACGAACTTTCTCCCTCTTGAATCGTATTCCTTAAAGTTTACTAAATCGAAGCAATGATTGCCAACGCATCTTTTTTTCTTTTGACAAATACTATATATTGGTGTACATTATTCAATACAAACTATATGTTGTGTGAACGGAAGTTTTAGGTCTTACGCCCTATTGATTATTCTACTACACAATTGCACATCATGTGAAAGACAAATGTTCTGGCGTCGTACCTATCGATGTATTCAGGCATTTTTGTTTTCTCTACTTATAGAAGACAGTTTGGCTTTTATATTTTATAAGCTAATACATATTTGGAGGCTAAATAAACATGGACATTATTAAAAGAGACGGTACAAGCGAACCTTTAATTTTCTCGAAAATGAAGAAGGTTATTGATTTTGCATGTGCAGATTATCCAGAATGCGATCCATTAGAATTGGAAACAGCACTTCTCCCTTTATTCCGCAACAATATCTCCACCCAAGAAATTCAACGCTTACTTATTCAAGTAGCTGTAGAGAAAACAAGTGCAATTGAACCCAATTGGCAGTTTGTTGCTGCTAAGCTGCTTGCGTATGACCTATATAAAGAAGCAGGAATCCATCGTCAGTACACACAATTCGGCTATCCAGAGAATCTTTATGATTTGATCGTCCATTTAACTGAAATGGGTGTATATGGTACGTACATATTGGAAAACTACACTAAAGAGAAAATTGATGAGTTATCCGCTTATATTAAACCCGAGCGCGATAAATTATTTAATTATATCGGACTTAAAACTTTAGCAGACCGCTACATCATTAAAGGCAGAAACAAACAAATTCTTGAGCTTCCGCAAGAGCTTTTCATGGGTGTAGCCATGCATTTAGCAATGAAGGAGAAGGATCAAGTCAGCTGGGCTAAGCAATTCTACGATGTACTGAGCCGTTTGGAAATGACTGTTGCAACACCTACGCTTGCTAATGCTCGTAAGCCTCACCACCAGCTTTCAAGCTGCTTCATTGACACTGTTCCCGATAACCTCTGGGGCATTTACAATGTAGATCAAAGCTTTGCACAGGTTTCGAAGCATGGCGGAGGCATGGGTATCTATGTCGGTAAAATTCGTAGTCGTGGTTCAAACATTCGTGGCTACAAAGGTGTAGCCGGTGGTGTCATCCCATGGGTTAAGAATTACAACAACACTGCAGTAGCTGTTGATCAATTGGGTGTTCGGTCTGGTGCCGTAGCGATTTATTTAGATATTTGGCATGCTGATATTTTTGATTTTCTCGATTTGAAAACCAACAATGGCGATGATCGGATGAAAGCTCATGATATTTTCCCAGGAGTTTGTATCCCCGATTTGTTCATGAAGGCTGTTCAGGATCGGACAAGCTGGTTCTTATTTGATCCCTATGAAATCCGCCAAGTAATGGGTTATTCCATCGAAGATAGCTGGGGAGCCGAATTCGAGCGTAAATATGCGGAATGCATAGCAGAGCCGAAGTTGTTATCTAAACAAGAAGTCCCTGCTATCGACATCATGAAGAAAATTCTTGCTAGCTGCTTTGAAACAGGAACTCCATTTGTTTTCTACCGGGATACCGTTAACCGCGCCAACCCTAACAAGCATGCGGGTATGATATATTGCACTAATCTCTGTACGGAGATTTGCCAGAACATGAGTCCTAGCTCATTGATTACTACTGCTCATGAAGATGGCATGATTACTACTAAAGTTCAAAGCGGAGATTTTGTTGTTTGTAATTTATCCTCGCTTAACCTTGGAAGAGCTTATACTAAGGAAGATGTTGAACGCGTAGTGAGTACTCAAATGCGAATGATGGACAATGTCATCGATCTTAATTATTACCCTATCCCACAAGCAGAAATCACGAATAAGAAATACCGTGCGGTTGGCTTAGGAACTAGTGGTTATCATCAAATGCTGGCACAGCTTCATATTACATGGGAATCCCAAGCACATTTAGATAAAGCCGATGAGCTTTACGAATGGATTAACTATTGCGCGATTAAAGCTTCCATGGAAATTGCCAAAGAAAAAGGCGCTTACCCGGCATTCACCGGAAGCGACTGGCAAACTGGCGAATATTTCACACAACGTGAATATACAACTCCTGAATGGCAAGCGTTGCAAGCTGACGTTGCTCAAAATGGTGTACGTAATGCTTGGATGTTCGCAATTGCACCAACCGCTTCAACTTCACTTATCGCAGGTTCAACAGCTGGAACAGATCCAATTTTCAATAAGTTCTTTGTTGAAGAGAAGAAAAATGCTGTTATCCCACAAACAGCGCCTAACTTATCGGCCGAAACAACTTGGTATTATAAAGAAGCTCACAAAATTGATCAGCACTGGAGCATTCAAGCTGCTGGGCTTAGACAGCGCCATATCGATCAAGCACAGTCCTTTAATCTATACATCACTCCAGAAATTACCGCTAAGCAATTCCTTGAGCTCTATATGTCCGCATGGGAAAAAGGCGTCAAAACCGTTTACTACTGCCGTAATAAGAGCTTGGAAGTAGAAGATTGCGTTAGCTGCTCGGCTTAAGCATCACTAAAGGAGACGATTTGGAATGGATTCAAATGATAAACTAACAAAGAAGAAATTGTTCAATGAACATGGGGACCGTGAATGGGGCAAGCGCAGAATGATCGGTGGCAACACAACAAACCTTATTCAACTGAACAATGTTAAATATGAATGGGCAACTAAGATGTACCGCGCAATGATGAATAACTTCTGGATTCCAGAAGAAATCCCTCTAGCTCAGGATGCTAAGGATTACAAGCTGTTAACACCTACTGAGCGTTCCAGCTATGATAAAATTATTAGCTTTCTAATTTTTCTAGATTCCTTGCAAACGGCTAATTTGCCTAATATTAATGAATATATTACTGCACCTGAAGTGAACCTTTGTCTAACCGTCCAAACGTTCCAAGAAGCCGTTCATAGCCAAAGCTATTCCTACATTCTTGATAGCGTTTGTTCATCGGAAGCAAGGGAAGATATTTACAACCAATGGCGTGAGGATAAGCATTTGCTGCAACGCAATCGTTTTATCACAGACTTGTATGAGAAGTTTATTGATGAGCCTTCGACAACTAATCTGTTACGTACGATTATGGCTAATTACATTCTTGAAGGCATCTACTTCTACAGTGGATTCAGCTTTTTCTATGCGTTGGGCAGACAAGGTAAAATGTTGGGAACCGTTTCTGAAATCAAGTACATCCAAAGAGATGAGCTTACACATCTTGCTTTATTCCAAGGTATTTTCCGTGAGATCCGTACAGAAAACCCAGAATTATTCACACCGGACTTGGTTGAAAGCCTACGTGACATGATGCGGACAGCCGTTGAACATGAAATTGCTTGGGGATTGTATATTACCCAGAACAACATTGCCGGATTAAGTGATACAGTAATCACACAATATATTCAATACTTGTCTAATGATCGATTGAAGAAGCTTAATCTTGAAATTCTCTATCCGGATATTGTAGAGCATCCAATGAAATGGGTCGAAACCTTCAGTAATATGAACGGAATGAAAACAGACTTTTTCGAACAAAAGGTAACAAATTATAGCAAATCATCCGGAATGGATTGGGGCGACATCTAAAACTTTAGGTGCATATTTCCATCCCACACCAAGCTGCTAATAAACCTAAGATTATAGAAGAAAGCATGTATATTGCTGCGGCGATTACATGCTTTTTCTCTATTAATTGCTGCACCTCATACCCAAATGTTGAGAAAGTTGTATAAGCTCCACAAAAACCTACTCCAAGGATCCACCAAGCCTCGTCAGTTAAGGCTTCTCTACTATGTAAGGCAAAGAGCATTCCCAAGATCATAGAGCCTGTTAAATTAATGACCCAAGTACCCCACGGAAAGCTAGTTCTTACCTTTACAGCTACCCATTTACCCAAATAAAACCTACATAAGGTCCCAATGATTCCACCCAAGCCAACTAACCAGAACGCACTAAAATGGATCATAAAATCAAGTCTCCCCTTGGTTTTCCTGCTTGTACGCGAGCAAGAGCTACCCCAAGCATACACAAACCGATCCCGCCAACAACGCTAGTAATAATATACATCCCAGCAATAGCAGAATGACTATTCGTCATCAAATGTACAGATTGCACCGAAAATGCCGAAAATGTTGTAAATGATCCAGTCATCCCTGTGCCTAAACCAAGGCGAATTTCTGGTTTTAGTTTTAATTTATGAAGAGTAATCGTCAGAAACCAACCAAGAAACAAACAACCTGTCAGATTGATTATAAGGGTACTCCAAGGGAAACCATCCGTTGTTGCAGGCATCCATTCTCCTATTTCAAATCTCAGCACTGCACCTATAAAACCACCGATGATAAGTGAAATCAAGCTCTTGGTAGAAGAACTCATCGGCTTGTGTTGTCCGTTTTGTGAGATTTGCGTTGTATCAGAAGCGTTAAGCTTAGTAAAGAAACTAAAACGGTCGCCCCCATGTCTGACAGGATCGCAATCCATAAAGTTAACAGACCGGGAATCGTCAGTAGTAAAGCTATAATCTTCAAGCCAAGCGCTATTGAGATATTGATTTTAATCAGCCGATTCACGCTTTTGGCAATTGTTATTGCTTCAGGCAGCTTACCTAAATGATCTTGCAGCAGGATAATATCCGCTGTTTCCATCGCACTATCCGTCCCTTTACCCATCGCAATCCCAAGCTGAGCGGTTGCTAAAGCGGGTGCATCATTAATCCCGTCGCCAATCATCGCGACATGTCCTTTTTGCGCTAATTTTTTGACTTGTTCTACCTTTTGTTCAGGCAGCAAATTCGCATACACCTGTTTGATGCCAATGATTTTCGCAACTTTGTCTGCAATTATAGAATGATCACCTGTTAGCATGACCGTTTCACGAATACCTAAACGATGCAGCTTAGCTATGACAGATCTGCTTTCCTCGCGAATGGGGTCTGTAATGCCGAATATACCTAACACCGCTGTCGCATCGACCACCAATACAATCGTAAATGCTTTTTGTTTCATTTGTTTGATGTCATTTTGCACTTTTTCCGAAAGCAGAATGTGTTGAATGCTCTTCTCATTGCCAATCCAATAGGGTAGGTCTTGAATCGTAGCCGTAACTCCCATGCCTGGTAGTGCCTTAACGTCATTTGCATCTAAGCGTTCAATAGCTTCACTTTCAATTCGTTTCATAATTGCAAGTGCTAACGGATGAGAAGAATTGCGCTCTAAGGCAGCTGTAATTGAATATAATTGTTTCTCATCATACGCAATAACTTGCTCAACTGTCGGTACGCCAACAGTTAATGTTCCCGTCTTATCGAAGGCAATTGTATTGATTTTACCTAGCTGCTCAAGAAAAACACCACCTTTGATCAAGATCCCATTGCGAGCATTGCGAGTGATGCCGGCAACAATTGCAATCGGCGATGCAAGAATCAGCGCACATGGACAGCCAACAATCAGCACAGCCAGCCCTTGATATAAGGATGAAACCCAGCTGCTCTCAAACAATAAAGGAGGTACTATCACAGTGAGCAAAGCAATTGCCATAATAATCGGTGTATAATAAAACGCAAATCGATTGATAAATAACTGTGTTGGTGTCTTCGTTTCTTGAGCTTCCTCAACTAAATGTAGAATTCTCGCTAATGATGAATCTTTATATGCTTTTGTAATAGTGATTTTTAGCACACCTTCATTATTCAAGCTGCCGCCAAACACAGGCTCTCCCGAAAATTTATCTACAGGAAGCGACTCCCCTGAAATGACTGCTTCATTGACTGAACCTCTTCCTTCTAGAACAGTTCCATCTGAAGGGATTTTCTCACCAGGACGTACAATGACCGTATCACCAATGACTAAAGATCCTATCGGAATTAAAGCCTCTGTGTTGCCTTTTAAGATCATCGCTTCCTTCGGAGCTACTTCGAGAAGATCTCGCATCGAACGGCGAGCTTTGTCCATCCCCATGCCTTCAAGCAGCTCATTAAGGCCAAACAAAAGCGCAACCAAGGCAGCTTCTTCCCATTGTCCAATACCTACTGCCCCAGCTAGAGCAATAGTCATCAAGGTATCAATATTAAACCGAAAATGCAGTAAGTTTTTCAAGCCTTTGATCCAGGTCCGATAGCCACTTACAATCATCACAGCTATATAAATGGTTATAATTATATACTCCGCTAATTCATTTCTTAAAAGCCATGCAGCAACAAAAATAACCGCAGATCCTATCAGCCATTTCTGCGACCCTCCATGTGAGTGAGAATGATCGTCTTCTTCATGGCTGCTGTGATGGTTTTCATGAGCATGACTATGACCGTGATTATCGTGACTATGGTCATGTCCGTGATCATGAGCATGGGATTCTCTGGTTTGCTCGATATAAGCACCTTCCGAGCTCAAGATCTTCGCAACCTTCTCAAGAGAAACCTTTCCCTGCAGCGTTAGCTTCCCACTATTATAGCTGAGGGTAGCGTCTTGCCCATGTTCAAGCTTCTGAATTTGTTGCTCTAATTCCAATGTACAGTTTGCACAAGTAAGCCCCTTAACACGAAATTGTTGCATGCTGCCCCTCCTCTTACAAGATGTATTAGCTAATCATGGCTTACATGGTGGACAGCCTGATTTAATAAATCTACGACATGCTCATCATCATGAGAATAAAAAAGCGTTGTACCAGCACGTCGAAATTTAACCAACCGCAAATTTTTAAGTAATCGCAATTGATGGGAAACAGTCGATTGCTGCAACAATAATTCCTCAGCAATTTCATTAACAGAGCACTCTTTTTGCGCGAGTAAATAAAGAATTCGTATACGCGTTACATCGGATAAAGCTTTAAAGGTTTGGGTAACCCTATTAAGGGTTTCCTCATCTAACGCTTGGGATGCCGGCTTGGAAGCAATGAGTTCTATATTATCCATGGTTACCTCCATCCATATTCTTTCTGCATATATGAGTATATGTTCATATACTAAATCAGTGCGGGCGTTTTGTCAAAAAAAAAAGCGAAAATCAGCGTAATTCCACTGATCGTCGCTCCAAATTGTCGTACAAAGCAATAAATTATAGCTTAATTACTCGCACACCTTTAGCTGGCAGCTTAATTGATCCCGTCCATAGCTCGCCAGTCAATAAATCCTCTACATTCTCAAACTTAGTTTCCACTATTGCCTCTTCCGCATTATGATTAAGCAGGAATAAGAAGCTTTTTCCATCCTTAGTTCTTTGTGTAACTTCAACACCATGAGGTGTTTTCAACAAAGGCTGAATGTTCTTTTCCGAGATGATATTCGCTAGCAGATCCTGCAATAAAGCCGGCTCTGGGCTAGTAGCTACATACCAGGCTTGACCAGCGCCGAACTGATTCCTAGTCACTGCTGGCATTCCTTTATAGAAGTCCTCGCCATATTCTGCGATCACCTCGGCGCCTTCAGCATGGATTAAATCACAAAGCAGTCCGCAGGTATAGGAAGCATTTAAGGCTCCACTTTGCTTCGTAATGACGACTTGATTTTTCTGCTCTGGGAATAACGCATCAATTTCTTCAGACCAAATACCAAGCACAGAACGCAGCTCTCCTGGATATCCACCTAATGTAACTAAATCATTTTCATTAACAATTCCGCTAAAGAAGGTGGTGATGAATGTGCCTCCCGCTTGCACAAAAGCTTCTGTTTTCTGAGCGAAACCTGGCTTCACCATATATAACACTGGAGCAATAACCAAATCATATTGGCTGAAATCGGCATCCTCGCGAATCATATCGGTTTGAACATTTAATTGATACAAGGCATCATAATACTTATGCACTTCATCGACATATTGCAAGCCTACAGAGGGTCCACTCGATAATTCCACAGCCCAACGATTTTCCCAATCATAAACAATCGCTACTTTAGCTTCAATTCGCGAATCCAATAAAGCATCGCCTAATAAATTCAACTCTCTGCCAAGCTCTGCACATTCTCTGAATACACGTGTATGCTCATGGCCTACATGCTCGATTACCGCTCCATGATATTTTTCACAAGCCCCAACTGAACGACGAAGCTGGAAGAATAACACCGTATCTGCACCATGCGCTATCGCTTGATAGCTCCACAATCGCATGACCCCCGGACGCTTTAATGAATTATAAGCCTGCCAATTTTGTTGGCTTGGCGTTTGCTCCATCAGCATAAATGGTTGTCCATCTTTTAATCCACGCATTAAATCATGCACCATGGCTGTATAGCTGTATGGAGTATCTAGTGAAGGATAGTTGTCCCAAGAAATCACATCGAGATAAGGAGCCCATTTAAAATAATCCAGCTCTTTATAAGTACCCATCAAGTTAGTCGTTACGGGAATATCAGGTGTATGCTTTTTGATCGCATCATATTCGTTACGATAGCATTCCAAGTGACTATGGGACATAAATCTCCGATAATCCAAAGAAATCCCTTGGAAATTGGTATTATCGTTCCCCCACTCTTCACTCAATGCATTTGGAGGCACGATTTCTTCCCAATCATAAAAAGTGTGTCCCCAGAAACGCGTGTTCCAAGACTTGTTCACGACATCCAGAGTGCCATAGCGCTCTTGCAGCCAGATTCTAAAGGCTGTTGCACAATTATCGCAGTAACATGAACCACCATATTCATTGGCAATATGCCAAATTAATAAGCCAGGATGATTCTGATATCTTTCTGCTAATTTACCAGCCAGCAAGCCTGAAAATTTGCGATAGGTTGGGCTATTCTGACAAGAATTGTGCCTGCCGCCAAATACACGTTTTCTGCCTTCAAAATCAACTCGAGTCACATCTGGATATTTTTTGGCCATCCAAGCTGGATGCGCTCCAGTGCTCGTTGCTAAACATACATAAGTCCCATTTTCATAAAGCTTATTGATAATGGCATCTAATAAAGTGAAATCATAGGTATCCTCATCTGGCTGATTCAAAGCCCAGGAGAATACATTTACTGTTGCTACGTCAATCCCAGCTATCTGAAACATCCGAACATCTTCATCCCAAATTTCTTTTTCCCATTGCTCGGGATTATAGTCCCCGCCATACCAAATTTTTGGCAGCTTATTATTGATCAATTGAAACACTCCTTTTAAGCTAATATAACAATAACTTCATTTTATATGATTTTATTATGACTTAATATATAATATAAATTCATTATTATATAATAATATGGAACAGGAGTATCTCACAATGCGCTTCCGATATGAACTAACCCCATCCACAGTGCAAAAACTGCCCATGTACATAGAAAGCGTTGGCCACAATCCTGAACAAGAAAAAATTCGCCGCGATGACGGATATCCTTATTATCACTGGATTCATACAATTAAAGGTGAAGGACGCATAACCTTTGGTGGTAGAACGCAAGAGCTGCCGTTAGGAACTGGGGTTCTTTTGCTTCCTTACATCTCGCATTCCTATGAGGCTATACAAAACAACTGGTCAACCCAGTATCTAACTTTTGACGGAACAATGGTGCAAGATATTCTTATTATGCTTGGCTTAAATCAATCTGCTATGTACCACTGGAGCTCTGATATTACTTTCCATGAAACCATTTTCCGAATCTTGCGAAGAGTGGAGTCAGATCCAGATTTTCATGGTTTATATGCCTCTGCAGATGTGTATCAATTCATCATGACCTTAAAAAGATATGGCCAAACCAAAAATAAACTGCCGCTCTCAGAAACCATGCTGAAGCTGCAGCCCTTATTAGATTGGTTGGATGAAAGCTACTCTAATCCGGAAATTGGATTAGTTGAAATGGCCCATAAGCTCGCCATAACTCCACGTTACATGAACACTTTGTTTCGCAATACCTTTGCTCACTCTCCATACGCCTATTTAATTGCACTACGAATTCGCAAGTCTAAGGAATTACTGCTGAAGAACCCCAATTCCTCAATCAAGCTTATTACTCAAGAAGTCGGCTTTCGTGATACAAGCCATTTTATAGCGACATTTCGGCAATATGTTGGCTTTACCCCAGAACGATTTCGCGAATTGAACTAGCGCAGGTCTGGAATAATAGTAGCCTATTGCAATAATAAACTATTCCGAGTATAATACTTGGTATAGAGACGAAAGGTGTTGCTACTGATGAAAACCCAGCAAATTGAAATTGCCGAAGCATGGACCAATGATTACTTGGATTTATATAATTTTGCAGGTCAGCTTGGGGATTTGGAGTGGCAGAACGAAATACTTTCTAATCTCAAGGTTGCAAAGATTGAGATCCAAAAAGAAGTTTACGCCAAAAAAAGAGAAGACTTATGGCAAAAATTTGACTTTATTAATCAAGAGCTTCTAGCCCTTTATCAGGAAATACATCAAACTAACTTGGAGAATGAAGTCGAAAAATTACAAAACAAGGTATGGGAGCTTAAATTACAACGTATTTTAATTTCGAAGGAAATTTACTCATAAGATTAAGAGACTTTTCGCATTGCCGAATTGTCTCTTTTTTATTTTATTTACTCTAATTTAAAGCCTTGCTCATTTAAAAAGGAACGCATATGCTCACGGATAGGACGACTTATTTTGGCTGCCATTTCCTTGGACCAGCACGTATCCTGCTTTCCACCGGAACGCTCTATTGTGTACTTGCGAATTGATTCATCATATAAATTTATTTGCTCTTCATAAATAGCTGTATCGTATTCCTCTTCATGATATACAGCACTTAAGGGAAGCCTTGGCCTTTTTATCGGCTTTTGGTCAGGAACTCCAATACACATGCCAAATACGGGATAAACAAGCTTAGGCAGCTTCAACAGCTCGCAAACCTCTTTTGGTTTATTGCGAATACCCCCAATATAAACAATGCCTAGACCAAGTGATTCTGCAGCAATAGCAGCATTTTGGGCAGCTAACGCCACATCTACAGTTGCAGCTATGAAGTTTTCCGTTGAGCTAACAATTTCATCTACTCCATACGGTTTAGAGGCTATCGAAATTCTATTTAAATCTGCACACCAAACTAAGAAAAGCGGAGCTTCCTCAATATATGCTTGATTGCCAGCATATTCAGCTAGCAGCCTTTTCTTCTCTGGACTTGTAATACCTATAACAGTGTAAGCTTGCATGTTACTTGAACTCGACGCCATTTGCGCGCTTTCAATAACGGCTTTTATTTGCTCTTTAGAAATAGGCTCATTTTTAAATTTTCTAATGGATCGATGATCTAAAATTTGATTAATCGTAGGGTTCATTGCTACTTCATCCTCCTCAAAAAAATTTTCTCTATTCACTATTGTATTCTATAACTAATCCGATTATAATACTTGGTATATAGTTCAAAAAAAAAGGTCCTAAGCTTAATAAAGAGTTGGCATGCAGTTGACTGCTCTGCCGGTCTAATCTAGATCAATCCATTATGTAGGAACTCGTAATTCCTTAATAATGAAAGATTAGCAAATGAATTACATCGAGGTTTGTTTCATTTCACGCATAGATGTCATCATCATCGTCATCATTTCATCACATTGTTGCATTTTCATCATCATCATTTCCATATCCATACCTTGCATCATTTCCATTTTACCCATTTGATCCATCATCATTTTCATGCTGTTCATCTTACACATCATTTCTTCCATACACATGCTCATCATCATTTGCATTGGCATTTTATCCATAGTTAATTCCCCCTTCCTTTTAATTATGTTCTCTTTAATAATAAAGCTTGAAACTGGATATAGCAAGAGCCTATTCGCAATAAGGAATAGGCTCTTTATTATTCAAGTGCTAGTATTAAATGATCCAGTCCGAATTGAATTCTTGCTTAAATTCTTGTGCAGTGTTCCCTTTAAAAACTAATTCTTGATTTTTCACACTTACTCTAGTGCCCACTGGAACCGACTTTATGATAAATGCATTGCTTCCTATCACAACCCCTTTACCAATAACAGTCTCACCACCCAATATGGAAGCACCGGAGTAAACTGTTACTTCATCCTCTAACGTAGGGTGACGTTTCACTCCTCGAAGTGACTGTCCCCCTCTAGTTGACAAAGCGCCTAGCGTAACACCTTGATATATTTTGACATTATCCCCGATCTCAGTCGTTTCACCAATAACTACACCAGTTCCATGATCAATAAAGAAGTATTTACCGATCTTAGCACCTGCATGAATATCGATTCCCGTTACACTATGGGCATACTCTGTCATAATCCTTGGTATTAGCGGAACTGCAAGCAGATACAACTCATGTGCTAATCTATAAATACTGACTGCAAAAATACCAGGAAAAGAAAATATGACCTCGCTTTTATTATCTGCCGAAGGATCGCCAAGGAATGCAGCTTGTACATCTGTGGCAAGCACTTTTCTAAGCTGTGGTAATTTTCCAAAAAAGAGATAAATAATTTCATCTGCCTTTTCACTAATATCAATCAAGTCAACATTATTCTCTATTCCTTGATGCGTTAAGACACTGCATATCTGTTCATGCAGCTTATCGTGCACATTAATTAGCAGATCTCCAATGTGATATTCTATGGTCGCGATTAATAAATTCTGTTTTCCAAAATAACCTGGGAACAGCAGCTCTCTTAGCAGGTGAAGGATTTCAATTATCGTATCTTTGTTGGGGAGAGCTACTGAATCCATCGGAATTATATGTGATTCATCTTTATAGCTTGAAACCATTGTAGCTACAAAGCTATCGATCTGTTTATAAAACTTGTTGCTCATCTTTTCAACCCCCACTGACATTTATGAAAAATTGCTTTATTTTTATAACTTAGTATTCGTATATGTTTTATTCGATAATAGGCTTTGCGTCGAATATTGTCAAGATTTATCCCAAAAAAAAGCCTTGTCTTATATTAAAAGACAAAGCCATTTTAAACTATCCTTTTAATATCCCTACAAGCTCTTTAAGTCCATGAATCACTAGATCCGGTGCAGTTAAGGGATCCATAATTTTCTGTTCCCTAGCTAAGCCTTGTTTTATCCAAATGGCTTGCATCCCTAAACGTTTAGCCGGATGAATATCATTATCCAGCCTATCTCCAATCATAACTGCATGTTGCGCATCACATTTAGCTCGCTCTAAAGCTAGCTCAAAAAACTGCGGATCGGGTTTCGTAATTCCGTCCTCCGCTGAAGAACAGACAATCGAAAAATACTCAAGCAAGCCATAGCGTTTAAGCCTCTCAACAGTGCCTGCATTCTGATTAGCAATAATACCCATCTGAAATAATCCTGTTAATTGCTGAAGTACTTCTCTCGCTTCAGGAAATGGTTCTTCTAAATCCTTTTTGTACTTCATATATTGACGAATCTCAGCTCTATGTTTCTCAGAAGGAACAAGCTGACTCATTACTTCTCTCATCGGGTGCTCACACAATTGACTATGATAATACATCATGGCTTGCTCAACTTCTTGTAACTGGAAGCTATAGCCCAATTGGTGCGATGCTTGGATAAATTGCTCCAAAATATCTCTAATTGGCTTTGTTTCATCTACCAAGGTTTCCCCAATATCAAAGAATATCCACCGAATTCTAGCTTTATCAAACATGCTATGCTCCTCACCTCAAGATAAGCAACAGCAGAATCATCTTCTTTGCAGAATAAATCTGTTTATGTGCTTCTGTGCCTTGCTATATATTGCTTATACTGATAATAAACTGTGCATCCTATGCAATAACCACAAATAGCTGCAAGCGCAGCTAAAAATAGCATAAATGAAAATACATAACCAACCATCGTTAACTTCAAAGTAAAAGCTAAAACCGCCAAGGTGATAAAAAGAATAGCAAGTACATTGTTAAAACGTTGCAATTCAGCTGCCTGTGTCTCAGAGCCTTTCACATTCAGGAATGGTTTGGCTAGCCGCACAAACAAGTTATAGCCAAAAACGAGTCCAACAACCTGAATTAACCATAATAAAACCAACAGCTGGGGCAGCTTCAGAAATGTAGCTAATAGGACAAACAAAACAATTCCTACTTGATTGGATTTAATATAAGTCATTGGAATTTCTCTCATTGTTCTTCACCTTCCGAGTAAAAGAATATAGGAAAATCATATCTTATTATTCCGATTAAAACAATATGAATAAATTTATATCCCTAAACAGTCAAGATTTTCTATAAAAATAAGGAGCAGTACGAAATTAACCTTCGTCCGCTCCTTAAATATTCTCATATGTTTATCAATTTAGCTCAGGTGACTTCTTCCTCAAACTGATAAAGCGGAGTACTTAAATATCTTTCCCCGCTGCTGGCAATAACAGCTACTACTCGTTTACCTTTGCCTAATTCTTTAGCTACCTTCAGTGCCGCGAATATGGCTGCTCCAGACGATATTCCACCTAAGATTGCAGCTTCTTTAGCCGCGCGGCGTGCAGTTGCAAAAGCATCATCATTGCTTACTAGAATGATTTCATCATAGATTTCGGTGTTGAGAATAGATGGAACGAAGCCTGCGCCAATTCCTTGAATTTTATGGGGACCAGGTTTTCCGCCCGATAATACAGGTGAATTTTCTGGCTCCAAAGCGATAATACGAATATCCGGAAAACGCTGCTTTAATACTTCACCTGCACCAGTGATTGTCCCGCCTGTACCAACTCCAGAGATAAAAGCATCCAGTTTGCCATCTAAGGATTCAATAGCTTCCACAATTTCAGGACCTGTGGTTTCACGATGAATCTTCACATTAGCTTGATTATCAAACTGCCGCGCCACATAATATTCAGGGTTCTCGGCAGCAATTTCCTCCGCCTTGCGAATCGCTCCCTTCATCCCTTCAACACCAGGTGTTAATACAAGCTCCGCACCGTATGCGCGTAGTAAATTACGACGCTCTAAGCTCATGGTTTCCGGCATTACAATAATCACCTTATATCCTTTTGCAGAAGCTACTAGCGCCAAACCAATGCCTGTATTGCCACTGGTTGCTTCCAGTATCGTATCTCCTGGTTTAAGCCTGCCTTCTTTTTCTGCAACCTCTACAATACTAATTGCAATCCGATCCTTCACGCTGCTGCCTGGATTAAAAAATTCCAGCTTCAAGTAAATTTCTGCGCTGTCCTCAGGTACGATATTGTTCAACCTTACCAAGGGTGTTTGTCCGATCAATTCAGTAATGTTCTGTACAACCTTTGCCATAATAAATTCCTCCCAAGAGTTTTTTTGTTAAAAAACTGGTTTCGTAAGCATTGCTTAATCAGATAGTAAAAGAATAATCTTTTTTCTTATTTGCTGCTTCCGACTCAGTTGGAATTTCCAAAACCCGATCAAGAATCAGCTTCTCGAAGTGAGCAAATCCAGCATCTCGTTCTCTTGGTCTTGACAAGGTTATTCGCACATCCAAAGCAATTACACCTTCTTCAATAAGTACAACGCGATCTGCCAAAGCAACGGCTTCACTTACATCATGCGTGACCAATAATACGGTAAAGCCTTGCTCCAGCCACAGTCTCTCAATCAGCTGTTGCATTTCTATCCGCGTTAAAGCATCTAATGCACCTAATGGTTCGTCCAACAAAAGCAGGCGCGGCTCTCCAGCTAATGCTCTTGCCAAGGCAACTCGTTGACGTTGTCCACCTGATAATACAGAGGGCCATTCATCTGCACGATTCAATAAACCGACCTGATCCAGTGCTTGCTCTGCTTGAGCTTTATCACCTGACTTCACACCAATTTGCACATTAGCAATCGCCTTTTTCCAAGGAAGCAGCCTTGCATCCTGGAATAATACTCTTGTATCTTCGTGTATACCATGGATTGTGCCGTTATCTACATAGATTTGTCCATCAGTCGACTTTTCCAATCCAGCTACCAATCGCAGTAAAGTACTTTTTCCGCAGCCACTTCTACCAACAATAGCAACGAATTCACCCGGAAGGATATCGAGATTTACTCCATTCAATACTACGGTGCTTCCAAAGCTTTTATTAACTTCTTTTACGATTAAATGTGACCCGCCTTGGTGTTTCGTCATCGTTACCAGCTCCATTACTTTTTAAAATTCGGGTGCCATTGCAGCCATCTTCGTTCCATCCACTTTGCCATTTCATCAGAAAGCTTACCAAGCAGTGAGTAAATAACAATTCCCAGCACCATAACATCCATTTGAAAGAACTCTCGTGCATTCATCGACATATAGCCAATTCCTGCATCAGATGAGATTGTTTCAGCTACAATTAACGAAAGCCACATTATGCCAAGGGCAAAACGAATCCCTACAAGAATAGAAGGCAACGCCCCTGGAATGATAATCTGCCAGAATAAACTGGGTCCCTTTAAGCCATATACACGTCCCATTTCGATCAATCCCGGATCAATTGAACGAATCCCGTGAAAGGTATTTAAATAAATCGGGAACATTACTCCCAGTGCAACCAGAAACAATTTACCCTCCTCACCAACACCAAACCATGCTATGACTAAAGGTATTAAAGAAAGATGCGGAATAGTCCGCAGCATCTGTACGGAGGTATCCGTAAGCTTCTCAGCAGAGCGAAATACGCCATTCATCAAGCCAAAAATAAATCCAATACTGCCACCAATCAGGAAACCTTGTAAAGCACGCCATGTGCTAACTCCAATATATTGCAGCAGCAAACCTTTTTTAGTTAATAGAATAGCCGCTTCCACCACTGCCAAAGGTGTAGGCAAAATACGTTTAGATATGAGGCCAAAATCACCAAGCAATTGCCAAACAACTACCACTAAAAAAGGAAGCAACCAAGGGATCAAAGGATCCCAACGTGATTTACTTGTTCTGATGTGCAAGGTGACTCACTTCCTTTTGTTTCTTAGGCGGCACTTGTTCATTACCTACCATTTCGCCAAAAGGACTTAGAAAGGAAGTTTTTGAGGGCTCCGAGGGATCCTCTGCCGGCTTAGTTAAAGGCAATAGCGGGAATAATAGCTCCGCTACTCGATAAGCTTCTTCTAAATGTGGGTAGCCCGAGAAAATAAAGGTTTCAATCCCAATATCCGTGTACTCTTTCATTCTAGCAGCGACCGTTTCAGGATCCCCTACAAGTGCAGTGCCTGCACCTCCGCGAACCAATCCAACGCCTGCCCATAAATTAGGGCTAATCTCTAAGTTTGAACGATCTCCGCCATGCAGCTGCGACATCCGTTTTTGCCCTTCTGAATCCATACGTGCAAAGACTTTCTGGGCACCAGCAATCGTTTCATCATCGACATATTGAATCAATTGCTCTGCTGCCGCCCAAGCTTCTTCATTCGTCTCACGTACAATCACGTGCAATCGGATACCAAAACGTACGGTTCTGCCTTTTGCAGCAGCGAGCTTGCGGACAATATCAATTTTCTCTGCTACCTGAGCCGGAGGTTCTCCCCAAGTCAAGTAAACATCTACATGATCTACAGCAATTTCTTGTGCTTTCGGTGAAGATCCGCCAAAGTATAAAGGTGGATAAGGAGCTTGCACAGGTGGATAGAAGATTTTCGCACCTTTGACCTGCAAGTAATCCCCTTCATAATCCACTTCTTCTCCCTGCAAAGCTTGGCGCCAAATAGTTAGAAACTCATCCGTCAGTTCATAGCGCTCGTCGTGATCTAGAAACAAACCATCTCCAGCTTGTTCAACAGGATCACCACCTGTGACAACATTAACTAATAATCTGCCATTGGATAAACGATCGAAGGTTGCTGCCATTCTCGCTGCAACGGTCGGAGACATTAAACCGGGTCTAACTGCAACAAGAAATTTCAATTTTTTAGTTGCTGGAATCAATGTAGATGCTGTGACCCAAGCATCCTCGCATGATCTGCCGGTTGGAAGAAGCACCCCGCTGAAGCCTAATTCATCTGCTGCTTGGGCAATTTGTTTGACATAAGAATAAGTGACTGCTCGCGCCCCATAACTGGTTCCCAGATAACGGCCATCTCCATGTGTAGGAATAAACCAAAAGACTTCCATATTTGCATTCTCCTTTTGTACGAATCAATTCTCATTGTTGAGTTATTGAGATTTCGGTAAAACGGCATCCTTAACTACAATTGCTTTAGGGATTAATTCAACAGCCAGAAAAGCATCAGCTATTTTTTGTTGTTGGGCTATGATTTCATCATCAATAGGTAATACACCATAATTGCGTCTTTTTGAAGCCAGCTCAAGTGATGGGATATCAATTCCTAATAGTGGAGCTAATTGCTTAGCAAGCTCACCCTGGTTATCTTTGGCCCATGCATCTACAGCTGTTAATTCATCTAAAACAACCTTAATCGTGTTCGGGTTATTCTGAGCATAATTGCGGGTTGCCAAGTAAAATTCAGTGTTAGAAACAGAATCCTTGCCATCTGCTAAAATTTTGGCACCTGTTGCCGTTTGTGCTGCTGCAAAGAACGGATCCCAGATAACCCATGCATCTGCTTTGCCTTGTTCAAAAGCAATTCTCGCATCACCAGGCTTTAAGAAAATGGTTTCAACATCGGTATACTTCAATCCAGCAGCCTCAAGTTGTTTAACTAATAAATAATGCACGTTTGAGCCTTTATTCAAAACAACCTTTTTACCTTTTAAATCAGCAACTGTTTTAATTGGAGAGTCTTTAGGAATGATAATAGCTTCACTTTCTGGACTAGCTGGTTCGTGTGCAAGATAAACTAAAGGCGCACCAGCTGCTTGTGCAAATATGGGTGGCGCTTCGCCTGTGTGTCCAAAATCAATACTGCCTACATTCAACGCTTCTAACAATTGAGGACCACCTGGAAACTCTATCCACTCCACCTTAACTCCTTTATCTGCTAAAGTTTTATCCAATTTCCCTTGTGCTTTTAGAAAATTAACTGTACCGTATTTCTGATAACCAATCCGTAAAACCTTATCTTTATCTTCAGTTGGCGCTGCTGTTGGTGCTGCTATTGCGGCAGCTGTGCCAGCTGGTGCTACGCTTGCTGGTACTGCTGACGCTGCAGTTTCTTCCTTTTTCCCACAGCCCGTTAAGGCAATTGTTAAACTTAATGCCAACACTGTTAATACTGTAAATTTCTTATTTCTTTTCATGATTACTAGACCCCTTTTGAAATTAATTTATTTTGTTCTTGCCAAATGGCCTCTTCTGAAAATTCTTGAATAGCAGCATCTAAGCGAGATGTGATTTCTTCTGATAACAACGCACTGCCGCTTTCTGTCCAGGTAACCTGGGTATCCAGCACGTAAACTCCACCTAAAATGTCCCTTGCACCCAGTACGGAAAGCAGTGGTTTAATGGCATAATCAATAGCTAATAAATGTGAGATTGTACCTCCGATAGCTATCGGAAGAATTGTTTTGCGTTGCAGCCCTTTTTGTGGCAGCAAATCAAGAAATGCTTTTAAAATCCCAGTATAAGAGGCTTTATAAATTGGAGTTGCTATGAGTATGGCATCCGCTTGTTCTACAAGCCTTTGCGCTTCAATAATGGATGGACTGTCAAACCGAGCATGGAGTAAATCCTCTGCTGGCAAATCACGCACATAGATAAGATCCAATTGATGTCCATGGATTTTTAAAGCTTCATACGCGTAATCCAAAACACCATTTAATCTCGATTTAGCTGAAGGACTTCCTGATATAATCACTAGCTTAGCCATATTAACACTCCTCTGAATAAACGTATTTTATTTTCTGGAAAAAGAAAGAGACTTCAGAACACCGCCTTAATAGCGTTGTACGGAAGTCTCCAGTTGACCGGTAGACTTATATGCCTTTGTTGAAAAGGAGTCAGGACTAGGGATATCTTTTTCCTGTTGCTTTTACTGGTTTGGTTTGTGTTGCTTCCTGTTGTTGAACACGTGCTTCCTGATCAAACCGACTGCGTTCCGTGCGTTCAATTTGCACTATTCGACCATCATGTACAATGATTTGCACGGCGCCATACTCTAACCCATTCAAGCTTTGGCTAATCCGCTTAGACCATAGCTCATCAATTTCTAACGATTTCCCCATGTGACATCCCCCTTAAATCGTCCAATCATTCCATTCTTTTTTGCGCTTTTCAGTGGTTAATAGCCACTCATTAGTTTTATTCAATAGCTGATCCGTACTCTCCGTTGTAGAATAAGTATGATCTGCTTGTAAAATCACTTCTTTATCACATTGGCCAGTTGACCGCAGCCAGAACATCCTCTGATATTGAAAACAATAATCAACAGGTATCACATCATCTGATGTTCCATGAACTAGGAAGACATCACCGGTAAATTTGCTTGTATGCTGAAATGGATGCTGCTTCGATAAAGATTCAAAAAACTTTCTGGTTAGCGAATAGCCTAGATAATCAACACTTCCATTACGAATGGCTGCCTCATACTTACTCTCGCCAACAATGTGTACAATATCATTTAACGGCTGAGCTACCGATGACCATAGAACAAGCGTCTTAACTCGACTGTCTCTAGCTGATGCCAAGATGGCTGCTGCACCACCAAGACTGTGACCCAACAAGATAATCCGACTGGGATCTACACAATCCATATCGAATACATAATCAATCACTCTGCGTGTTTGCTCGACTAAAGCCTCTAAACCGCCAGCACCGTAGTCTCCTGTACTCTCGCCACATCCAGCATAATCAAAACGGAGCACCATAAAACCATTAGCATTAAACTTACGTGCAGCTTTGACGAACAAACGATCCGTGCCAATTTTATTACCGATAAATCCATGACATATAATAATTAAAGGCCAACGACTTTGTTGCTTGCTTTCCTCATGGTGGTTGCCTGTAGGATAGTGAATAACAGTAGACAGCTCCCCATGTTCCGTTGGAATATGAATATAATGTTCCATGGAAGCTCCTCCTCAAAATTTTAATATTACTTTTAATTCATATAGGTTTACTTGGTTTAATATTCAATAATATACCACCCCCTGAAATTGCCGTCAACTTATTTTTTATGCCCATTAAAGTTGACAACAATACCAATGAGATGGTACGAATAACATTTTTTTAAATATGCACAGGCATTGGATCCGTTTTTAGTGAGTTTTCAACGGTAAGGGTTTGCTCATTATTGAATAGATAAATCCGGTGAATCAATACGTATACCACATCACCTGGATGAAGGATCGCCTGTTCCATGGAACGATAAGCGAATAAGCGGTGGCCTTTGACTTCAACATCAACCTGCCAATTCGTCCCGCGGAAAAAGACGTTACGTACCGTGCCTTTTTCTGCTGCAGAAAGGAACGAGATCTCACTTTCACTGCCAACTTCGACAAATTCCGGGCGAACAATGGCTTTAGCGTCAGCAAAGCTAGCTCCAAAGCCTTTAAGCTCATTAATGTGGTCCAAATGCGTCGACTCCCCAACAAAACCTGCTACAAACGGAGTTTGTGGATTTTTATAGATTTCGATGGGTGTACCCTTTTGCTCTAAAGCCCCTTGATTAATAATCATGATCTCATCGGCTACCTCAACGGCTTCCTCTTGATCATGGGTAACGAATATGGTTGTAATCCCTACGCGATCAATCATTTCCTTCAGCCAGGTTCTAAGTTCCTTACGTACCTTAGCATCAATCGCAGCAAAAGGCTCATCTAGGAGCAACAGTTGAGGTTCAGGAGCCAGTGCGCGAGCGAAAGCCACACGCTGCCGTTGACCACCTGATAGCTGATGAGGCAATCTAGACTCTAAGCTCTTCAGGCCTGTTAGCTCAATAAGCTCCGTTACACGAGTTTTAATTTCCTGCTTTGTTTTCTTCTTCACCGTTAATCCAAAAGCAATATTATCGAATACAGACATATGCTTGAATAAAGCGTAGTTCTGAAAAACAAAGCCAATCCCACGCTCCTGAGGAGGTAAATGATTAACCTTAGCTCCGTGAAAAATAATATCTCCTGTATCCGGTTCTTCAAGTCCAGCCAACATGCGCAGAATTGTTGTTTTACCGCCGCCGCTTGGCCCTAATAATCCAATTAATTTACCTTTTTCAATCTCAAAACTTATATTCTTAGAAGCTTGAAAGCTGCCGAAGGATTTATTCAAGTTATTCACAGTAATATGCATCTTAGTTTACCTCGCTCACTTTTTGGTCTTGTTCGTATTTCCACTCAATAAAGCTTTTCACAATGATCGTCACAACGGCTAGTAAAACCAAAAGTGAAGCAACGGCAAATGATGCCGCAAACTGGTATTCATTGAATAATATTTGCACATGCAAGGGAATTGTATTGGTTTCACCACGAATATGTCCAGATACAACAGATACGGCTCCAAACTCACCCATCGCTCTCGCATTACAGAGAATCACTCCATATAGCAGTCCCCACTTGATATTCGGCAAAGTTACTTTCCAGAAAATTCTCCAGCCTTTAGCTCCCAGGGTAGCAGCGGCTTCTTCTTCCAAAGTCCCTTGTGATTGCATCAATGGGATTAACTCCCTAGCTACAAACGGGAAGGTTATAAAAACGGTTGCAATAACAATACCCGGTGTTGCGAACAATATTTTGATATCATGATCGAATAAATAAGGACCAAACCAGCCTCTAGCACCAAAAATCAGTACGAAAATCAATCCCGCAATAACCGGAGATACCGCGAATGGAAGATCAATCAAGGTTAGCAAAAAATTTCTGCCTTTAAATTTAAACTTCGTAATTGCCCAACCTGCTGCAAGGCCAAAAATCAAATTTAACGGTACAGCAAAAGCCGCAGTCGTTAAGGTTAGCTTAATGGCTGATAAGGCATCCGGCTCTTTAATCGCAGCAATGTAAACAGAAAACCCTTTACTGAAAGCTTGAACAAACACCGTTATTAGTGGCAGCACCAGCAGAAATCCAAGAAATAATAAGGCAATACTAATTAAAATCCACTTAACTAGCGGTGTTTCAGTAACATGGCTTTTCACTTATTATCATCCTTTCATTAGACGGAAGAGATCCGTTTACTGGTCCGCCATTGGAGGAAATTGACTATGAATAACATCGTAAAAGAGAAAATTAACATCATTAAAGCAATTGCAGTAGCTCCAGCGTAATCATATTGCTCCAATTTGGTCATAATAAGCAAAGGTGTAATTTCCGTTTTGTAAGGCATATTGCCGGCAATGAAAACAACAGACCCATATTCGCCTAGTCCACGGGCAAATGCAATAGCAGTTCCTGTTATTAAAGCTGGAAGCACTTCTGGGAAGATCACGCGGATAAACGTTTTCCAACGACGGGCTCCTAAGCTCACAGCTGCTTCTTCAACTTCTTTATCTAATTCCTGTAAGATTGGCTGAATAGTACGTACTACAAAAGGTAGTCCAATAAAGGTTAGCGCAATAGTGATCCCTAATGGGGTATACGCTATCTTAAATGGTGCTACAAGGCTTCCAATCCAGCCATGTTCCGAATAGATTTGAGTCAGTGCAATCCCTGCAACTGCTGTTGGCAAGGCAAAAGGCAAATCTACCAATGCATCGATGATTCGCTTACCTGGGAATGTATAACGAACTAAAACCCAAGCAACAATGAAGCCAAAAACCGCATTAATTAATGCACCAGCCAATGAGGTTCCAAAACTTAGCTTATACGATGCTACTACACGATCGTCTGTTACTGTTGCCCAGAAATCACCCCAGGTCATACCCATTGTTTTAAACAAAACGGCTGATAGGGGGATCAATACAATTAAACTTAAGTATGTAATTGCGAAACCCATGGATAATCCAAAACCTGGTAGAATGCTGCGTTGTTTAAACCCTTTATGCATTAAATACACTCCGTTCATTATTAAGCATTAAGATGAGTTTAATGGATAACCCTACCTTATAGCAAGGAATAAAATCAGCAGAGAGGTGATGTGCTGTAAATGCACATCACCTCTTGCTTAAATGATTTTTTATTTACTTGGAGCATAGATTTGATCAAATATGGCTTTATCTGCAAAATATGTTTTCTGTACGTTCTGCCAGCCGCCAAAACCAAGATCATTAATTGTAAATAGGTTGATCTTAGCAAATTTATCAGCAAACTTAGTAGCTACTGATTCTAAACGAGGGCGATAGAAATTCTCAGCAGCAATCGTTTGGCCTTCTTCAGAGTACAAGTATTGCAGGTACGCTTCGGCTACTGTTCTAGTGCCCTTCTTATCGACTGTTCTGTCGACAATCGCTACTGGTGGTTCGGCTAATACACTGATGGATGGAGTTACGATTTCATACTTGTCAGGACCAAATTCTTTAATCGCAAGGTATGCTTCATTCTCCCATGAGATCAATACATCGCCAAGCCCTTTTTGTACAAACGTGTTTGTTGAATCCCGTGCACCACTGTCCAATACCGGAACGTTTTTGAATAATTTTGTTACAAAATCTTTAGCTGCAGCTGCATCATTGTTATTCTTTTGCAGTGCATAACCCCAAGCGGCAACAAAGTTCCAACGCGCACCACCTGAAGTTTTTGGGTTCGGAGTGATCACGGAAACACCTGGTTTAACTAAATCATCCCAGTCTTTAATCCCTTTACTATTGCCTTTGCGAACCAAGAATACGATAGTTGATGTATAAGGTGTGCTGTTCTGTTCGAATTTCTTCTCCCAGCCTTCTTTAATGAAGCCAACCTTCTGAATTGAATCAATATCATACGAAAGAGCTAAAGTTACAACATCGGCTTCTTGGCCATCCGCAACTGCTCTTGCTTGTTTACCTGATCCACCATGGGACTGATCAATAGTAACCTCTTGCCCTGTTTTTTCTAACCAGTATTTTTCAAAAGCCTTATTATAATTAGTATATAGTTCACGTGTAGGATCATAGGATACATTCAATAATTTGACTGGCTTTAAATCTGCCTTTGCAGTGCTTGCTGGACTTGCAGAGCTTGCTGTGTCATCTGATTTACCGCCGCATGCTGCTAAGCTTAGCGCCAGAATCCCCGTTAGTGTTAATACCGTCCATTTTTTGAATTTTGATGCTCCAGCAGTCGCTTTTTGTAAAGATGACATGTTATTTTCCCCTCTCGCAGTCACAGGTTGGTGTTTTTTAATCCCGATAAGATTACTGTGCTTTCTGTTTAGTATATTATCATTGCCGCCCAAATGTGTCAACGTTTTTTTCTCAGTAATATAGTCGGGATTGTCCACTTTGATAAAATCAGGAGGTAAGTTGCTGTTAGTAATTATTTCTTTACCTACCTATCATCTGCTCTCGATTAGGACCAATAGATACGGAAGTAATACGAACACCAATTTGTTGCTCCACAAAGAGTACATAGTTTTGCGCTTCCCTAGGGAGTTTGTCAAATTCACGAATAGCCGAAATGTCACTTAACCAGCCGGGAAGATATTCTATCACAGGCTTCACGCGGTCAAGATTTGCCGATGCAGGAAATTCGCGAATGATTGAACCATCTGAAATATACCCCGTACATACCGGGACTTTAGCCAAATAACCCAACACATCCAGATTAGTTAGCACCACTTCAGTTGCACCTTGCAGCATACACCCATAGCGAGCTGCAACGGCATCAAACCAGCCCATACGTCGTGGACGCCCAGTATTAACACCGTATTCTCCAGCATCCCCACCACGCTTTCTTAGTTCATCAGCTTCACTCCCAGCAATCTCTGAAACAAATGGACCTGCACCAACACAGCTTGAGTAAGCTTTAACCACAGCTACTATTTTTGTGATTGCATACGGAGGCAGCCCTGCTCCTACCGCAGCAAAAGCAGCTAATGTCGAGGATGATGTGGAATATGGATAGATCCCATGATCGGGATCTCTTAATGCGCCAAGTTGTCCTTCAACCAATATAGTCTCATCTCTTCCCAAAGCTGCGTGAAGTATTAGCGTAGTGTTGCATACGAATGGCTTTATCTGCTCGGCATCTTGCAATAGCTGTGGCAGCAGTGAGCTGACTTCAATCGGAGCTTGCCTGTAAAGATGCTGCAAAAGGATATTCTTCGCCTCCAAAGAAGCTTCAAGACGTGAAGTTAAACGATCAACATCAAACAAATCCGCTACCTGAATGCCAAGCTTTAGATATTTGTCAGCATAGAATGGAGCTATCCCTGTTTTTGTAGATCCAAAAGCCCTTGCTCCCAGCCTTTCCTCTTCAAGCTCATCGAATAATTTATGATAAGGCATCACCACCTGTGCCCGATCCGAAATTTGTATAATCGGTTCTGGAACCCCACGAGCAATCAGTGCCTCTCGTTCCCGAATAAAAGCCGACATATCGAGAGCTACTCCAGGTCCAATCACATTAATGACACCAGAATGGAATACACCGGATGGCAATAATCGCAGCGCAAACTTGCCATACTCATTAATAATCGTGTGCCCGGCATTGCTGCCTCCTTGATAACGTACTACATATTTAGCTTTACCAGCCAGAACATCCGTTACCTTGCCTTTGCCTTCATCTCCCCAATTTGCTCCTACAATAGCTGTAACTCCCATACAAACCGCCTCCTAATAATAGCTGTAGCTTAGACAGGGTCTTGAAACCACTATCTATTTCCAATTATAATGAGGACATTAATATAAATATAATTCATATATTTTATGTTAGACATAAAGGTGGTTTATATAATGATTGCTAATTTGGAATGGTATCGTGTATTTTATTGGGTTGCGGTTAAGGGCAGTCTGTCGAAAGCAGCCGAAGAGCTCTACATTACACAACCTGCAGTGAGTTATGCAATTAAGCAGCTTGAAGGCTCGCTTGGGGGCAAGGTGTTTTATCGCAATGCTAAAGGGGTTACTTTAACAGCTGAGGGTGAGGTTTTATTCAAATTCATTGAGCAGGCATATGGCTTCCTGACAAAAGCAGAGCAGCAAATTGCCGAAATGCACCAGCTGCAGCGCGGTGAAATTCGGATTGGTGCAGGAGATACGCTTAGTAAATATTATTTACTGCCCTATCTGGAAGTATTCCACCAAAGCTATCCGCAGATAAAAATTCAAGTTACCAATCGCACCTCGCGTGAAACTATTCAACTATTGAAAGAGGGTAAAATAGATTTAGGGATTGTAAATCTACCCATTGAAGAAAGCCAGCTGCGGATTCTAGAAACTCTAGAGCTGCAGGACTGTTTTGTAGTTGGGGATAAATATAAGGAGCTCGCTTCTCAAGTCATCTCATTACATGAGCTAAGCAAGCATCCTTTAATTTTATTAGAGAGAGGCAGCAGTATTCGGAGATTTATCGATCAATTTACTCAAGGCTATGGAATTACGATACAACCTGAAATTGAGCTGGGCAGCCTTGATCTTATGGCTCAATTCGCACGAATTGGCTTAGGTGTTTCTTGTGTGGTTAAAAACTTTATCAGCGAAGAGCTCAAGCAGTCGACGCTTTTTGAAATTCAACTGCAAGAGCCTATCCCTACGCGCAAAGTGGGAATTATTACTTTAAGCTCGATGCCCCTGTCTGCTGCATCGCATCATTTTCTACAAATGCTGAGTGCCGGGCATGATGAAAAAGCTGCTCATAATAGCCTTTAAGTGCGAGTAATTGGTCGTGTGTACCTTGCTCTATAATCTCACCATGCTGCATGACTAGTATGCGATCAGCATGTTTAATGGTAGAAAGCCGATGTGCAATAATTAAGGTTGTTCTACCTTCGGATACGGCTTGCAGCGCGTTTTGTACCAGCTGCTCGGTATGTGAATCCAGATTAGCCGTAGCTTCGTCCAAGATTAATATTTTAGGCTGAAAAATAACGATTCTAGCAAACGAAATCAACTGCCTTTCACCAGCAGATAACCCGTTTCCTCTTTCTGAAATGACCGTATCATATTGATTGGCCAGCCGCATGATCATTGGATCTGCCGAAACAAATTTACATGCCTCTATGACTTGCTCCCGTGTAATATCCTCGCGAAATAACCGGACATTATCGACAATCGAACCCGAATATAGAAATGGTTCCTGCTGAATCAAGCCCACTATCCGATGTAGAATAGGCTGCGGGATTAAGCGGATATCTGTGTTGTCTATTTCAATTGCACCCGCCTTTACATCATAAAAACGATTGAGTAAACCAATTAAGGTGCTTTTCCCTGCTCCAGTAGTACCTACAATCCCAACCATCTCGCCTGCTTGAATGTGCAAATTCAATTGTGTAAATATATTGGATCCTGTCTCATAACCAAATTCAATTTCATGGAATTCGACTTTCCCTTGGACCTTATCTATATCGATTTCTTTCAAAGCACTCACTGCTGCATTCTCGACCTCTGGCTTTGTTTGAAAAATGGTCTCAATCCGCTCCATAGATACGGTTGTCGACTGAAAAGTATTCCATTGCATCGTAATCTGGTTTATCGGTTGAAAAAACTGCCGGATATAGGTAATAAAAGCATACAGGATCCCAAACTCAATCTCATTATTAAATACAGCCATCCCACCTAACCAAACAATCAATACCAACGATATATTCCCGAGAATTTCAAACGTCCGATTAAAAAATACATTCGAGCGAATTTCGCGCAAATTGGCTTGCCAGTAGCTTTCGTTAAACTCCGAAAAACGTTTGATTTGCTCCTTCTCCTGATGGAATGCTTGAATCAAACTCATTCCTGACAAATTCTCAGCAATAAATCCTATGAGTCTGGATAATCTGCTTCTCGATAACTGATAGGTTTGTTTTAAATAGGTGCGAAATAAGGCAGCAATTACAGCGATAATAGGCAATATTATGACACAATAGCTCGCTAATTTAATATCCAAATGAAACATTAGAACCAAGATTAACAGCAAAGTCATCCCATCACGAATTAAACTTAACAGAACCTGGGTAAAGAATTGGCTAATCATCTCTGTATCACTTGATACATGTGTCACTAGACTTCCAATCGAAAAACGATCAAAAAAGGACATCGATAGCCGTGAAATATGTGCAAACAAATCTTTACGCAAACGAGCTACGATACTCTGCCCTGCATATTGCAATAAATTATTCTGCAGATAGGTAAATAAGAAATTCACAGCAGAAAGCCCCAGATAAAATACAGCCATCCAGACTAGAAAAACAAAGCTTCCAGATTGCTTGACCAAATGATCATCAATGATAATTTTAATTAAATAGGGCTGAAGCAAGTCTGCGGAAATGGCAAGAAAGGTACATCCAACTATAAGCAGCAGGGTCAGCTTATGGGGTTTTGAATAAGACAGCATCGTTTTCAGAGATGCGGTTCGATTGATTTTAGCCAATCTCCAATCCCTCCTCTTGAATCCGGTTTAAGCTTGCATACTCTCCATCAAGCTCCAATAATAATTGCTCATGCGTGCCACGTTGCACTATCTTGCCATCATTCATCACAATGATCTCATCCGCATGCTTAACTGCGCTAATCCGATGTGAAATAATCAACGTTGTTTTATTCTTGCGCAGCTTACGCAGACTTTTCAATATGGCTGCTTCTGTCAGGGAATCGACCGCACTTACACTATCGTCTAGAATTAGAATCGGCGCTTTCTTCAGAAGGCCGCGTGCTAAGCTGGTTCTCTGCTTTTGACCACCCGATAAGGTAACGCCACGTTCCCCAAGCTTAGTCTCAAAATGATCGGTAAAATGCAGAATGCTTTCATGAATAAAAGCTTGTTGTGCAGCTATTTCAACATCCTCCAGCTTAGCCTCACGATCACTAAATGCGATGTTGTCACGGATGGTCGTACTGAATAAAAAACCATCCTGAGGCACATAAGCAATTCGCGAGCGAAGACTCTCTAAGGTAATATCCTGTATATCTACCCCATTGAATTGGATAGAGCCTCGATTAGACTCATAAACTCTTAGCAGCAGCTTTACTAATGTTGTTTTGCCGCTGCCTGTTTTACCAACGATTCCGAGTGTAGTGCCTGAACGGATTTTTAAATCAATGTTATTAAGCACAGCTCGATCGGACCCCGGATAATTAAAGCTTAATTGACGGATCTGGATATGTCCTGCAGTATCTAGCTTCTTAGCATTAGCAGCCTCGCGAATATCAGGAACTTCCTCAAGCAGATTATTCATCCGTTCTAATGAAGCTCTTGAGCGCTGCATTGTATTAATCACATTGCCCAGCTGCTGCAAGGGATTCACAATCAAGCGAAGATACAGCGTTAATGCTACAAAATCACCTAATGTGATACTATGCTTGATGGTCAGATACCCACCAAGAACGATCGAAAAGATCAATGAAAACGCACCAAGAAACGGCAAAATAGCTTGAAATAAAGATGACATCCGCACTAAACGCAGCTGGGCATCGCGAATCTGATCGACCGTTTCATCAAACCGTTTTTGGGCTAATCCCTCAATGGCAAAGGTCTTAGTCACTCTAATCCCACTTAACTGTTCCTCAGCTGAGCCCGTCATAGTCGCAAGTGATTCCTGAACCTGCATAGAGCGCAAACGAATCTGCGGACCAAAATAAACAACAATAAAAGGAATAATTACCATGGGACAGATACATATAGCTATCAAATAGACAGGAATAGCACTAATTAACATCATCACAATACTGGAAAGAATTAAAAATACCGCATTAGTTGTCTGATTCACACCTTGGGAGATAGACTCTCGAACCGCCGTAACATCATTCATCACGTAGCTTAGCAGCTTCCCCATCCCTTGCTTGGAGAAATAATGTTCATTTAAAACGGAAAACTTCTGAAAGATCCGTTGCCGAATCATAAATTCAAACTTACGCCCCAAGCGTGCTACCAAAAACTGGCCAAAGCCAAAAAACAAACCATACGAAATCCCAACTACCAAGAGCAGAACACTATAATTCATAATCGCATGGCGACTGATATCGCCTTTTTGCAAATCATCTGTAAATCTTCCTAAAATAAGGGGTATCGTGGCTTGATCTATATTAGAGATAATCATCAATAAAATCGCAAAGCTATAAACCGGCCAATTTAACTTAAAATAATTAAGCAATATTCGTGAATGATTCATTAATTCATCTCCGCTTTAAAGTCTTAAATTATTTTCCATCTTTATTATAGCAAAAAGACCTCATTCCTGCCTAATAGACAAAAATGAAGTCTTCTATTGAAAAAACAAATGGCAAGGCAGCCGTCGAGTAAACCTACCTCATCGATTTGTGATTTTTTTGCTGAGTATGCAGCCTTTTCACACGTTCTTTTTCTTGGAAACGGAGTTTGTCATTCTCTTTGGTCGCCATATATCGCAATTCACGCTGGAGCTTTAAGTAGCTTTCATATCTTTCTATTTCCAACGTCCCCTGATGTATAGCCAGCTGAACTGCACATTCCGGCTCTCGGCCATGTGAACAGTCATTGAAGTAGCATTGGGCTGCCAATTCCTCGATTTCATTGAATTGGTCCTTAATCCCCTCGCTGCCTTGCCAGAGCTGAAGCTCACGCATACCTGGCGTATCAATCATCATTGCCCCATTTGGCAGCAGGAACAATTGACGAAACGTAGTTGTATGTTTTCCGCGATCATCGCCACCCCTGACTTCCTTCACTTCCTGAAGCTCCTCACCAAGCAAGAAATTAATTAGTGTTGACTTCCCTACTCCGGATGAGCCAAGTAAAGCTATAGTTTGCCCAGCTATGAGGTAGGAATCTAGTGCTTCCATACCTTCATTCAATAAAGAGCTAATCGTAAGAATAGGTACACCTGGTGCAACAGCAGCCATTTGGTTTATTTTATCCTCTATGTCCGTACAGAGATCTGATTTCGTTAACACAATCACAGGATTAGCTCCGCTTTCCCAAGCTAGAATTAAATAACGCTCCATACGTCGCGGATTGAAATCATGGTTTAGAGAATTTAACAGAAATAAGGTATCAACATTGGTAGCGACAATTTGTTCTTCCACCGTATTGCCAGCCACCTTACGAGAAAACTTGCTTTTGCGAGGAAGTACGGCATGAATAACGCCTCTTTTCTCACCGTCCATCGGACTCCATGCTACCCAATCTCCTACAGCCGGATAATCCTCTCTCCGATAGGCTTCATGACGCATTTTACCAGAGATTACGGCGACATATTCGCCCATTTCGGATTGGATTTGATACAAATGCATATGTTCCATAGTAACTCGCCCCGCAAAACATCCTGGTTTATTAAGAGCTTCAAAATTCCCAATGTAAAACTGATCCCAACCAAGCTTTCTTAAACTCAAATAGTTTCCCACCTTCGAATTGTCTTCTTCCTAAATTATGTCATCTAATCAGCTTATTGAAAAGAGAAAATTTAGTTATAGTTAAAATAAACAAAAAAGCTTCATCTCTATAATTCATAGAAATAAAGCTTTACATTGTTTATTCTTTTAGTGTCTGTATGGGTCTGGTGGTACAGCAATAATGATTGGTGTATAAGGATCTGGAGGAACAAACCCGATAACAGGCAGATATGGATCCGGTGGGACTGCAATAATAATGGGTAAATATGGGTCTGGCGGAACTACTCGAATGACTGGAATGTATGGGTCTGGTGGGATAGACTTGATAACTGGGATAGTACGATTAGTTAATCCGTCCGTGCTTGCTGCGAATGCCGATCCTGATATGGATGCGATTACTCCTAATGCTAGCAATGAAACAACTGCTATTCTCTTCTTCATTTCTTCAGCTCCTAATATTTTCTTTTGCTTTCTGTTTCTAATGTTAACCCCTTAAGGCAATAAAAAATATACTCGAAAACTGAGTAGAATTGAAAATAACTTCAAGAAAATTAATTCTCATAAGCTCCCAAATCAATAACTGCATCCTGATTACGAGGCATGCCTGCTTGGTGCTTTAGATATTCAAAGCTCGGGACATTTCCTGTTTTCACGATTTCCGGATCCAACGATATTCCCGCATTAACTAGCGGTGAATTTGCAGTTAGCTTGAAGTTTCCATTAGCCGCATCAATAAATCCAGGATTATTCTGTGGATTGGATAATGTGTTCGTTATTCCACTCCCATTCCAAGCAAGACCAGCTGGATCACTTGTCAGGAACCGCGGATTGGCGTTCAACCATCCAGCACTAATCCAATTATTCGAGAAATTTGCATTTCCGTAACCGTGGAAAATATTGAATGGTTCTGGTTTAACACCTGGTGTAACAGACATGGCATGAAAAACATTATTGGTGGCCTGTACTGTAGGAGTTCCTGTATTGTTATTAATTTTAAAAATTGTAATGGAGGGCTGATGCCAGAATTCATAATCATATTGAGAAACAACTGAATTGTTATAGAAGTATATGTTGCCTTTTCGAACATTCCCCCAGGAGTAAGGTCCATCGCCGAATCCGAGGACAGTATGCTGCCAGCCGGTAGGACTAGGCTCGGTGTGCATAAAAAATGTATTTCCGTAGATGTAGACAGAATCCACTAGCAGCTTACCCCAAGCATCATTCTGAATTTTCTCATAAGCTGCATTGGATTGCGGATCCAGTAAATCAATCATAAACGCTCCGCCTTCAAAGAAATTATAGCGGAAGGTAATTCCTGCGGAACGTTCTTTTACATTATCACCATATGAACCTGCCTTCGTGTTGCCAAAACGGTTATACTGATATACTGTTCCTACTCCTTCTGTATAAGCATTATGTTCACTCGCACTTCCTGCATTGCCATTATCGTGGAGATAGTTTCTTTCAACAAGCAGATAACGAGACTGCCCTTGCTCATCATATTTAGAATTCTGAAACAATCCATTTCCGTTGTCATGAATATCGCAATTAATAATCGCAATGTTCTCGCCACGTTCAATGTAAATACCACTCGCAAACTTATGCCAATTAGAAGCAGCACCTGTTATGTCTGTAATTGAGTTGGTTTGATTTGCATTTCTAATTTCAAGATTCGAAATTTCAATGTAGCCTGGCTTATATCCCCAGACATATCCTTGCGGAGGACTGATTACAAAAAGTCCGATTTTATCAAATAGTGCGTTAATGAATGGAAGCCCTGGTGTTTGTGTTGCACCATTCCCATCAATTACTGGGCGTTCACCATTAGGTCCAAGAATCCCAGTTATTCTGATAAACTTATTAGCTGCCCCTCGATTGGAGAGGAAGGTAATTTCCTTATAAGGTGTTGGCTGCCAATGAATGTTGACCGTATCACAAGGTAACAGCTTAAGCCAAGGCACCTGAGAAAGCTTGGTATACGTTTGGCCAATTCCAACATCATACAAGGTACCGGCAGCACCACATGCTGATTGACTAGGGTTTGTCGGAACATAATCCCATGCGCGAGGAGTTTCTATCGTTGTCCATAGATTAGTTGGAGTAGGTTTTGGTGTAGGTTGAACAGTAGCTACTGGAGTAGGCTTAGGTGTCCCGCCGATTGCCGGAGTAGCAGTTGGAATTGGTGTTGTTACAGAGGCTCCAATCAAAGTTACAATGAGTTGAAGTGAATTGCCTGCTAGCAATGCAAAGTCAAGCGATGCGTTCATATCCATTGTACCCTTAGCGCTCGTTATTGAGCTAATTGCCTGATCCATAAGTTGTTTCGACTGGATTAAATTGATCCCTTTCGCTTGGGCTGCAGCAATATTTGTTTGGGCGGCGATCAAGGCTGCTTCTACATTGCTAATGATAACAGGGACTACTGCTTGTCCAAAAGTATTCAAGATTGCAGCTACTTTGAATGCACGCAACTCGAGTTTCTTTTGATGTGAAGCCGTCTTATCATTCAGATTGTCAGCCAATTGAATGGCATTCAACAATAGATCACGTTGCGCTGTAATCAGTTGTGCTGCAGCTGCTCCTTGTAGTGCACTAACCTTAATCAAGGCGTTCTGAAACAATGGATCAATTGTGGTAACTTTATTTCCTGTAGCTGCGTTTTCTGCGAAAGCTGCAATTGGCAGCATAGATAACATCATTATTAAGGTGATGATTATCGCAATCATTTTTTTATTCCCTGCATTCTTCAACATGATAATAAGCTCCTTTGTTTTCGTTCTTTTCTCAATTATAAGAAAATCCCCAGTTAATTAATGTGAACTGGACCACATTATTAATTAAAAAACTCAGTGATAAGATGGCCTCAAGAGACCAACTAATCACTGAGTTTGATTTATAAACCTCTTATTTATGCAAAATATTCTCTCTCAAGGGTGCAATAAGTCCAAACACTTTTGAAATATCTTCTTGGCTAACACCAAAATACTCTAAGGTGCCTTGCAGATGTTTGACGATTGCCATGAAATGCATGGGTTGAAGATTCAAGCCTTTATGTGCATGCTCCATAGATTTGCCTGTATATTGATTGGGTCCGCCTAATGCAAAGCTGAGAAAATGGGTCTGATGTTTGCGCATTTGCACCATATCCGTACTGTCAAAGAATGAACTAACGGTTTCATTCACCCAAAACACGTTTATAAAACTCGTCTACCACAGGGGCTATTCCGTTTAATCCACCAAACTTTTCAAATAATGATTGCTCCATACTTTTTTCCTCCTCAAATTGTCTTATTATTATCGAACTCTATTCATTAACCCTGAGTTAGCGGGACAAATCATTAACTATTTTTTCTGATAAGGCCAGCTTGTTTTTGATAATAATTTTTTTCTTGATTACATCAATAATATCCTCGGCTTGCAGTTCGATTAATACCTTGGTCACCATTTCTCTTGTACAGCCAACCATCTCAGAAATTTGTTGATGGGTTAAGCGCAGATTAATAATCATTTGTTGATTCAAGACGACTCCATATTCATCAGCTAAGCTTAATATTTTCTTGTAAACACGAGACCGTACATCCAAGAAAGTAATATCATGCATTTGCTCATTCGTTTTGCGTAATCTTCTTGTTAAAGTGGTTAATAGCTGATAGCTTACACTGGGGTAGGATTCAAGGAAGCTCATTAAATCACAACGATCGATGGCTAACAGCGATGTTTTTTCTATAACCTCAGCATTAGCGGAACGTAAATCGCCTTCTTCCAAGAGAGCCATTTCGCCAAAAAAATCGCCTGCCTGTAAGGTAGAAAGCACAAACTTCTTACCATTCTCAAAGCGATTGATTTCAACCAACCCAGATAGAATAATATAAAATTGATCGCCGCTGTCTCCTTCCATAAAAATGAAAGAGCCTCTGTTCAACCATTTCTCTTGTGCAAACGAAGAGGCTTTTTCCATATCATGCTTGGAAAACTTATTAAAAAACGGCATCTCTTTTATGTACTCTGCTTTCATCCCAACATCCCTCTCTTAGTTCCATAACCTTTAAACTTTACTTTGTTATCTTAGTTCAATTGGAAACAGAAAATAATACTCGAAAAATAAGTATTTTCATTTATGATTATTCATGATATAATATGCACCATTTAAAATCAAAGGCAAAAAAAAGACTATCCTTGAAGTAGAAGCCTCTACTTAAAGGGTAGTCTATTTAAAGTGCGGTTTGTCTGACCAACTCGCGAGTTTTACCGATAATTTTACGAATACTATCCTCCGAAAGATGATAAGCGCAAATTAGCTCTCTCATGGTTAATCCATTCTTATAGTGCTGGTAGATTTCATGATTCCGCTGTTCAATTACGAGACGCGTGCCGTTATTCTCGCCCCAGCCCGCACGCTTCTGTTCTTTTTTCGGAATATAGATAATCTCACCTTGAATATAATCTTGTAGTTGTTTAAGTAAATTAGCCGGAAGAAAGTCCTTCCCATTCTTGTAACTCATATATTTGTTCCTCCTCGAATTGGTACTTCGTTTTATTGATTAGCGCTATAGTTATAGTATCGTTCATTAAATGTTTGGCATGGTTCATTTCATTTGCGTATTTCATACTGCACGTCCTTTCGTTTATTTTAGGTTTTATTGGGTAAAAAAAGCACAAAAAAAACACGATAACTCAATCGTGCCTGTACGGTCAATATGTCGTCAGGAGACGGTTATTTAAAGCTTGGATATTTAGTTAACAGCTACCTCTTTATTAGCAATACCATTGGAATTAATCATTTCAAACCCACTCCTTTCAGTTAATTTCTTTTCCATTATATAACACTATTGGTTGCATGCCAAGAGGAAACGTTAGGAAGAAATCATTATAGTCATTCTTTCCTAAGTCTCTGCGCAGCATTCAACACTCAGCACCTGTTAATTCATTGGTAAACATCCGTTTATATTCTTGTGGCGTTAGCTTTTTCGCCGATTCCGGGGCATAGTGGAACTGTAGCGCACGGCGGCGTTTATCAGAGAAATTAGGTGGTGTCCCATGATGCAGCAAGCCTGAGAACAGTAAAACTCCGCCAGGCTTAAGTGGCACTGCGACATCCTTCACAACGGCTACATTGCGATCACACAGCTGCCAATCGCGCTCCGCATAATGCGGAACAGCTCCGTCCATATGTGAGTATGGGATAACATGCATGCAGCCATTATCAAGCTCAGCAGCGTCCAAGGCAATCCATGCGCCAATGACCGATTTGTCATAAGCCAAATTACCATAAGCCATATCCTGATGCCAAGGTTTCTCTGCCCCACCTGTTGGCGGCTTCAAAATCGCTTGATCCTGAACAACAACCGCTTGTTCATTAAACAGCTTTCCCATTGCTTTTAGTATATCATCGTGAAACGCAATCGAGTGGAGATTAGGCTCATGATCGATATATTCAGATATTTTACGCGCTGCAAGCTCCCGTTCCTCTATAGATAGCAAATCGCTCTTTTTACCGACGAATTGAATTTTCGGCCCAATTGTTTTTCCTGCTAGGATATCCATAATCGCACTAATGGATCGTTCAACTTCCACCTCAGACAACACGTTTTCAATAACCAGATACCCCTGCTGCCAGAACAGCTTCACCTGCTCATCGGTTAGATCCTGCAAAGTAGGGAGTCGACGTTCTGCAATTCGATCATAGCGGTATAGTGTCGTTGCAATATGCCGGGCTAACTCGTTTTCAGCTTGGTTTTCATAGGCATAAAGTGTACGTTTCGGAGTAGATTCGATAGTCATAATTTAACTACCTCCTTTTCTCTTTATTTTAATAGATCCGATGAGTTAAACCCATGACCCTACACCCGTTTTCTTTATACTTATACCGATAATTAATCCTCAGCTAACTGCCCTATCCGCACAAAATGCTTGGATTTTTGGTGAAAATGCGACGGTGGAAATCCAAAATGCGCTTTAAACTGCCGACTAAATAGAAACACTGTGGAGTAACCCAGCACATCTGCTATCTGAGATACATTCATCGCCGTTTCTGTGAGCAGATGCATGGCTCGTTCTAGTCTAGTCGTCGTAATATATTGTTTTAGGGAGTGGCCCATCACTTTTTTGAACAACAACCCCAGGTATTCTGGAGACAAACCAACTAATTCAGCCAACTGACTGTGAGGCACTCTCCGTCCTCCTTGCTCACGGACAAATCTCACAACCTGCAGAATCATTTGTTTCTGCTTAGGCGAGGCATCCACTGACTCTGTCTCTCCCGCCTGTAAGCGCAGCAAGTGGATTAAACTCAGCTTCATCAGACAATCAAATTCCTCCGCTTTCCAAAGCTCATTACCATCCAAAATAGTTAAAATCCGATTTAACATCCCCTCAAAATAGAAGGTATCCTCTATAGAAGTCCATCGCGGCAAAGCGGTAGGTTTTGGCCACAACTGATCTAGCTCCTGATCCATAATCTGAAAATGGATAAAAATAACCGTAAAGCGGTCATTGGGATCTTGTTCTATTATAGGTGCATCATTAGGATGAACTAGGCAGCATGTACCTTGCTTTAAATCAATCACTTCATTCCCTAGCTGCATTTGGCCTTTTCCCGCAACAACATACCATAAATCATAATCTATAAGAGGCTGCGGGCACCAATTCCAGCCTGGTTCACATTTGGCTTTCCCGTAAGGAAAACTATAGTCGAAACGCATCTGATTCAAAGGATTTTTCATACTTCACCTTCATATTCTGAGAATTTTAATCTACATTTGTTTTTTGCAACTTATTTCATTACTCTCCGTTTATAAGAGTGTAACAAATTTTTCAATTGGAGGAATATAATAATGAAATTATTGAAACCAATCAGCGTCATCAGCCTAACTACAGCCCTTCTATTATCTACCGTTTCACCCATTCTAGCAGCAGGTGGTGCCGCTTTGCCCAAACCTTCGATCAACTCAGGACCACAAGCAATTAATTCCAACTCGACTCCTTCTGTAACAGACAGTACATACGCAGATGAAGCCAAAATTAGCAAAGAAAAAGCCATTGAGCTGGCAAAATTGTATGTGGAAATTCCAAGCAGCTATGTACTGCAGAATATTAGCTTTAATTCTAATAGTTATAGTAATGGCAGTTCATTATGGAATCTGCAATATGGAAAAAAAACAGACGATAAATATTATGGCAGTATCAGCGTTGGTATAGACTCTGATTCCGGAAAACTCATGAACTATTACTACAATGATGAGAATCCTGCGAATAAACCCGCTTACCCGCCAAAAGTAAATCTTAAAACAGCTAAGGAACTTGCAACTGAGCTGCTTAAAAAGTTTAATCCAAATGAGCTAAGCCATCTCCAATATAACGATAATTTTGAAAAATTATTTAAAGCACCTTTAAATGGCGACGTACGTTATTCCATCCAATTTGATCGTATAGAAAACAACATTCCCTATCCAAATAATTACGTTACCTTCACTTTAGACGGAAATGGCAAGCTAGTTAGCTATGATCAAAATTGGTCCAACAAAGTAACATTTGCTGATGCGTCCAAGGCTATTTCCGTAGAGCAGGCAACTTATGCTTTTCAAACAAATTCAACCGTTGCTCTCACCTACATTTCGCCTTGGAACCAAACAGCTCCCAAGAAAACCAATCCTTATTTGAGCTATAGCCTAATTACTAACTCCGTGGATGCCTTAACCAGCAAGGTTACTAACCAATATGGCTCGACAATATCGTTGAATACAACACCTTTAACGGAACAGCCGCTTGCTGATAAACCAACAGGTAACTTAAACCTGACTAAAGACCAAGCTATTAAACTAGCCACTGGCTATATACATTTGCCCGCTAATGCTGAGCTTGAGAATGCTTTCTATCAAGAGAGTGTAGCCCCAGATGAAGGAGTTTCCAATGATGCCGTTGCAAGCAGTAAGCGAGTAATAATCGGTGGCGGAGGTGGAACTGGAATCTCCATATGGAATTTAAGCTGGCAGGTGGCGGCAGAGAAAGGGAAGGATCCCGACTATATCAGTGCTGGAATCAACAGTAAAACTGGCGAGCTTCTTAGCTACTATCGCAACCAGAAGCAACCGATTCCAATCGATGATTCTACGACTACTCCCGCAGCTACTAAGATTAACCTAGATAAAGCTAAAGCAGCAGCGATTGATTTTATTAAAAAAGTAGTCCCGCAATATACCAATGAGCTTGCTATTGATGAACAGAATCTAGCAAATCTGACTGACGAGCTAATGAAAACTGCGCCAGCAATCAACATTAATTTCCGCCGTGTAGTTCAAGGTATTCTAACAGAGAGCGAATCGATCAATGTAGGAGTTGATACTGACACAGGTGAAATCAATAGCTTCTGGAGTAATCTAAGCACTCTGGAATACCCTACTACTAAACCGATGGTACTTTCAGAAGCTGATGCTATCACTAAGCTTTTGTCGCAATATAATATTGAGCTTACGTATTCTATACCCTATGATCCCAATCCTGTAAATCCGCCGAGTCCAGAAGTCGAAGCAACTCAGGAAGCTAAGCCCTATTATATCCTAACACCAAAATATCCGGATCAATTCATATTCTTAGATGCGGTTAGCGGGGAATGGAAAAAGCGAGATACCGGTGAAATTACCACTCTTGAAAAAGCCATTGTAACGGACATTGAAGGACACTGGGGACAAAACGAAATTCAATTAATGATTGATTATAGTGCGTTGGATGTAAAAGATGGTAAAGTTTTACCTGATCAAGCAATCACTCGTGGTGAAATGATCAAAATGCTGGTCATCTCGATGAACGGTGGTTCTGGATTTGGCGGGAGAGAATACACTAATCGCGTTAGCTCCTTCAAGGATGTGAGCAACGACTCTACTTACTTCCCTTACATTGAATCTGCCGTGGACTCGAACATCATCGATGCCAATACATCGGCAACCTTCAATCCTAATGGGACGATCAGCCGTGATGAAATTGCTCAGCTAATTGTACGTGCACTAGGCTATGATAAGCTTGCCGAATACAGTGATATATTCAAGCTCGACTTAAAGGATGCTGCTAAAATCAACCACAAAGGCCAAGTGGCTATCGTCGTTGGTTTAGGAATACTTACTGCTACCAATGGAAGCTTTATGCCTGCGCAAGAAGTAACTCGCGCTCAAGCAGCTATTGCTTTCTCGCGTTATTTGCAGAAGCGCTCGATCCTGCAGGACGTCCCACTTAGCATGAATGTGGGTATTGCCAAAGGCTAATAAACATCACCTAGTACACAAAAAAAAGACTTTGACGGAATTGCGTCAAGGTCTTTTTGTATACACAAGAAAGCTATAATCATATGGGTTTTTATCATCATGGACTCCATCTTCGGAGGTTTCCAATTCCCATTCTTCAATATCAAACTCTGGAAAAAACGTGTCCGCTTCAAATTCATGTTCAATTAATGTGATGTACAAACGCTCCACGAAAGGCATAAACAATTGAAATACTTCAGCTCCACCAATGACGAAGACTTCATCCACCTTGGCAACATCAAGTGCTTCAGCGATAGAATGAACAATCACACAGCCTTCCGCTTCATACTCTCTATTCTGCGTAAGAATTACATTCGTCCGATTGGGTAACGGCTTTCCGATCGACTCGTATGTTTTCCGCCCCATTAACACGGTATGATCCATCGTTGTCTTCTTGAAGTAAGCTAAATCTGCTGGAAGCCGCCAAGGCAGCTGATTGCCCAAGCCGATTGCTTGCTGAATATCCATAGCTACTATATAGGAAATGCTCAATACCATCCACTCCTTCAATTAAACTGTCTAAACCGCAATTGGTGCTTTAATCGTTGGATGACTTTGGTAATTCACAACCTCGAAATCCTCATACTTGTAATCAAAAATCGAATCTGGTTTGCGCTTGATTAATAGCTGAGGCAGTGGAAAAGGCTCCCGCGTGAGCTGCAGCTCAACTTGTTCTAAATGATTCTGATAAATATGTGTGTCGCCGCCAGACCAGATTAATTCCCCAGCCTCTAACCCGCATTGCTCTGCCACCATATGAGTCAATAAAGCATAGCTGGCAATATTAAAAGGCAGACCTAGAAAGCTATCGATAGAACGCATCGTGAACATACAGCTTAGCTTGTTGTTCGCCACATAGAATTGAAAGGTGAAATGGCAGGGCGGCAAAGCCATTTGATCGACGTCCGCGACGTTCCAAGCATTGACTAAATGTCTTCTGGAATCTGGATTACGCTTAATTTGCTCAATTACTTTACTAATTTGATCAATCGATCTGCCGTCAACCGTTTCCCATGCACGCCATTGAGAGCCATACACCGGACCCAGCTCTCCATTCTCATCCGCCCACTCGTCCCAAATCCTCACGCCATTTTCCTGCAAATAACGAATATTGGTATCTCCGCTGAGAAACCATAACAGCTCGTGAAAGATTGATTTTGTATGTAATTTTTTCGTCGTTACCATCGGAAAGCCTTGCGCTAAATCAAAACGAAGCTGGCGGCCAAATACTGAAATCGTGCCTGTCCCCGTTCGATCCGTCTTCTTTTCTCCGTTTGTCAGAATGTCCTGTAATAGCTCTAAATATGCCTTCAACGCTTAACACCTCGACTATGTTATAGAATTATTTCATTATAGCAGTAAACTCGTATTCATAAAAGAAAAAAGCCCTGCTAATTAAATCTAGCAGAGCCTAAGCGATAATGTTGATATTCTTAAGAGAATTTAGGCAACCAGCTGCCATGTGCTTCAATGAGATCATCGCAAAGTGCAACGATGTCATCCAATGAAAGCTCAGCTGCTGTATGCGGATCAAGCATAGCTGCATGGTAAATATGTTCTTTTTTGAGCTTAATCGCTGCTTCAATTGTCAATAGCTGAGTGTTAATGTTCGTGCGGTTTAACGCAGCAAGCTGTGGAGGCAAATCTCCAACATAGGTAGGTGTAACACCTGATGAGTCGACTAAACATGGAACTTCAACACATGCTTCTTTAGGCAAATTCGTAATTAAGCCTGTGTTCATGACATTGCCGCCTATTTTGAAAGGAATATTCGTTTCCATTGCTTCCATAATGAAAGAGGCGTACTCATGACTGCGAACATGCTCAATTCTCGGCTCATTCACAAGTGAATCACGCATTTCCTTCCAGCCAGCAATTTGCTCAATACAACGGCGCGGGTACTCATCCAATGGAATATTAAACCGTTCAATCAGCTCTGGATAGCTCTTCTTGATGAAATACGGATGATACTCTGAGCTATGCTCGGAGGATTCTGTAATGTAATAACCAAACCGATTCATTAACTCAAAACGCACCATGTCGCCATGCTTTTCATTTTGTTTTTCTTTGGCGCGACGCTTAATTTCTGGATATAAGTCCACTCCATCCTTAGTCACTTCAAGCAACCAAGCCATATGGTTGATCCCAGCAATTTTCGTTTGTACCCCTGTCGAATCCATTCCTAAGTGTCTAAACATATCTGGCATACAAGATTGTACACTATGGCAAAGTCCGACCGTTTTAACACCACCATAAGTGTTCAATACATTAGTAAGAACAGCCATCGGGTTCGTATAGTTAAGAAATAAAGCATCTGGACAAACCTCTTGCATATCCTTAGCAAAATCAAGCACTACAGGTATTGTACGCAGATTACGGAAAATACCGCCTATCCCAATCGTATCTGCAATAGTTTGACGCAAGCCATATTTCTTCGGAATTTCAAAATCGGTTATCGTACAAGGATCGTATCCGCCTACTTGAATTGCATTAACGACAAAATTAGCTCCACGTAAAGCATCCTTACGATTTGTATACGCTTTAATTACACATGTGCTGCCGGAGGTTGTTTTGATATTATTCAATATATTCTCAGAATCCGTAAGGCGCTCTTGGTTGATATCGAATAACGCTAGCTCAAATCCCTGTAAAGCAGGAGTTTTCATAACATCACCTAATACATTTCTTGCAAAAACGGTACTGCCTGCACCCATAAAAGTAATCTTAGCCATTATCCTTTGCCTCCATATCTTATATTATAGGCTGATTATACGCCATATACTCCGAATACTAAATGGATTTATTCCATCAATATATGGCACAATCCAATATCAAATAAGAAATTCCTACATTTTTAGTCAGTAAGCATGTTATAATATTAAGATCAACCCTATTTGAGGTGAGCATCTGTGAATGGCAACGACATCCATAATTCTGTCCAACCGTTTGGCCAAAGAATTGAATTGGATTTATGTTTTTTTGGAAACCAGGTTTGTGAGCCTGGGCATTTCTGGGGCCCTGGCATTCGTCAGCATTATATCTTTCACTATGTTCATAGCGGTAAAGGCATCATGCGAATTGGCGATCAAATTTATAACATAAACCAAGGTCAAGGATTTTTAATTTGTCCGGATACCATTATTTATTATAAAGCTGACGATGACGATCCATGGACTTACACTTGGGTAGGCTTTCAAGGGCTTTATGCAAAGGCTTATTTGGAACGAGCGCAATTAAGTCGTACCAAGCCTATTTTTTATACACATGGAAATCTGTGGTTTGAAGGATTTTTAGATGAAATGGTGAAGGCGAAGAATATTGAGCGAAATAGTGATGTAGGACTGCAGAGCATTATGTATCGTTTTTTTGCTGAGCTTATCTTAACTGCACCAGAACTTAAAGAAGTTCCTACACCCGCACATACTAAAGAAGCTTATATTCGCAAAGCCATTGAGTATCTAGAAATCCATTACAGCCAGAAGATCAGCGTGCTTAATATCGCGCAATTTGTCGGTTTGGATCGTACGTATCTATCCAGTCTCTTTAAGGAGAAGCTTGGGCTTTCTTTGCAAATATATTTATTACAATTTCGGATGAACCGCGCCAAAGAGTTGTTGTTAAATCAGGATTTAACTATTGGTGATATTTCCCGCTCGGTTGGTTATACGGATCCTTTGTTATTCTCAAAAATGTTCAAGAAAATTAATCGAGTCTCTCCCAAGGCTTATAGAGAATCACCTGACGTTCCCGTTATTGACTAACAGCCGCATCCCACGCTGCATCCATTTTCTTCAGCATTTGCTCTTGAGAAATCGCCTTTAAGTATACCCCTTGAGCGGAGTTCATTAATTCCGTTTGTACGGCATAAGACTGCTCCCAGCCTTGATCTAAAAAAGGGAAGGTTTTACCGGAAAATATTAGCTGCGAGATTTCACTGAGCTCAGGAGCAGCTTGACTTTTTATGCCATCTAACGTGATAAAAGCATCCTGGCTTTTCGTCCAAATCTGGAGGTTCTCTGGTTTGGACCAGAAGGCTAAATACAATTTAGCTGCCTCTATGTTTGGAGTTCGTTTATTAATCGTCCACGTTGTCCCTATTGCAGCAGATACGAATATTTCTCCATTGGATTTGTTTGCAGGCATAGGAAACATCCCAAATTTCAAATCTGGATTTTTCTCTACAATACCCGCCATCGACCAACTTCCATCTATGTACATGGCAGCATGTTCATCAGAAAATTCACTTTGCGCCTTCTCCAAGCTTACATTCACACTATTGGCTGTCAAATATCCTTTTTCATCCAAGGCATACCATTGTGCCAGCATTGCATTCCAAGTTCCATTATATTTCAGAGCCAAATTTATAACCTTATACACGCAATTTTATCTTGTTACTTTGTTTATCTGTTGATTTCTGTTTGATCCCGCATCCACTTAACACAAGACATACCACTAGCAATGCTATCAATAAGATTGAAAACCTGATCTTCATTCTTATTGCCCCCCGGCCGGTAAAGAATAGTATTACCTAACAGATAATCCGTTCGAACGCTTTATAATAAAGATAATGACCATAGTCATTCGGGTGATTAATATTATTGAGCAATAGACATTCTGGTGTTTTACCGGCAATTAATGCTTGCTGCCATATGGAATAAGCATCTGCGACTGCAATTTGATAAATATCACCTAAACGTCGAAGCACCTCTGCATATTCGCCAATCCTGCCGCTAGTATGCTGCCATAGAGGATTGGGCTGACAAGGAGTAACCAGTACAATTGTCGCATCAGAACTGCTTTGAATCGTCTCTATAATAAAACGGATATTTTGCTCGTATTGCTTAAGTGAAACCGTATTTCCATATTCAAATTGGTTCTGATCATTCATCCCATAACCGATCGTTACGAGGTCAGGAAGGCAAGCTACCACATCCTCATTGACTCGTTCAGCGCCACCTTCACTCGTCTCGCCACCAATAGCTTTATTGACAATTTCCAAGCTGCCGTCCGGATAAAGCGAAGTCAATTGGGCGGAAAATCTGCTGAAGTAGCTATATCTTTCCTCACTTGCCTCGCCCCCTTCACTAATACTATCCCCATAAACGACATAGGTGACTTTCTGTCCGCTCGCGAGCTTTTTCTTAACATTCATTAATCTATCTTTTCCTTCTGCTGCCCGTTCATTAGATGCTTCTATATCTGTCATTTCGCAATCGTAATCTCCAAATACCGTATATTCACGGTTGCTGTAATCTGGATATAAGTTATGGTCAAATTGCTTTATTCCGCATAAGGGATGCTTAGACCAATTGGGGATCCGACTTCCTTCCGTTCGAGCAATCCAACCTTGATCATAATCAACTATGTAATCCTGTTCTTCTTCATAATAAATAACATCTTTATGTCCTTTATCCGTATGTGACCTTAACCGCATACTCCCTCTAATTGCAGATTGGAGCTGCAAGCGTTGTTGATCCTCATTCATAAAAACAAACGATTCCGCGATTTGTTGTTTAATTGGTTTTGGTTTATCCATTCTTCTATTAACCTCCATCTAAGGAATGTTCCTTAACTATTGCTTTCTCAGAGATTAATTTTACATGAAAAGCTAATAATCGTCTTTGTACTTTATTGCTATTTATTTTTGCTGTTCTTCTTGCTTGACTGCCCTATCCCATGCATTATCCATATTCGTCAGCATTTGATCGATTGTGACTGCTTTTAAATAAACACCCTGAGCGGAAGCCATCATTTCATTTTGTGCAGCTTCCGACTGCTCCCAATAGGTAGATAAGTAAGAATGGCTTTTGCCTGTAGCTAATGAGTGCGATATTTCACTTAATTCAGGTGCTATATCACTTGTTACATCCTTAAGTGTAATAAACGAAGCTTGGCTCTTGGCCCATTCCATAAGCGTTGCTTTCTTCGCCCAATAAGCCAAATATAGTTGTGCTGCTGCTAAATTCTTAGTTCTTGCATTAATAGTCCAAGTGGTTCCAATCGAAGCAGAAACAACCGTTTCTTCTCCAGCTTTATTAGCAGGCATAGCAAACATCCCTAGTTTCATATTCGGATTAATCTTCAATAAACCAGCCAATGACCAGCTTCCATCTATGTACATCCCTGCTTTTCCACCAACAAAATCCTTCTGAGCTTGATCCAAGCTGATGGACGTGCTTTTAGGTGTTAAATACCCTTTATCATTTAGCGAAAACCACTGGTTCACCATTTCATTCCAAGTCCCATTGAATTTAGTCGATCTAGCATTTATTTTCTTGTCAAAATCAGGGTCTTTGATTAACGATGATCCCATAGAATATAGTGCAGCTAAGGTCATCCAACCATCGTTATTTCCAATCGAAATTGGTGTAAGTCCCTCTGATTTTATCGCTTCACAAACCGCAAGGAATTCATCCCAATTAGTAGGAGTCTTCAATGCCAGCTTAGTAAAAATTTCTTTATTATAATAAACACCAAGCACAACCATTTCATTAGGTGTCCCGTATATTTTACCGTTTATGGAAATGGCTTCAATTACCGAGGGTGTGAAGTCTTTGATCCAAGGCTGATCACTGAGATCCCTTATAAAGCCTGCTTTAGAATAACTTCCGACCGATGAGATTCCTGGATTAAGCATGATGACATCCGAAGCATCATTGGTCGCGAATTTACTTTTAATAAACTCACTATATTGGGCACCTGGCATTCCCTCATAGGTTACTTTTATCGTTGGGTTTTCTTTCATGAATTGCTCATTAATTTGGGGGATTGCTCCGATTTCGGAGCCTGATTTAAAACCGGATACTCTTAATTTTACAATCGTTTGGGATTCGGGTGACGTGGTGTTTTCCAATTCCACCTTACTTTTATTAGCTTTGAAATCCGATTTGCTGCAACCGCTTACTAATGGTAAAAACAACAGCGTGAGAATCAATAAAACTGACAAAGTCCTGTTCATGCTTCATCACTTCCAATCTTCATTCGTTCATCATTATTCTAACAGCCACTGTCCAAAATAGAAAGCAGATATGGGAGACATCTTGGAAAAAAATAGGCTGTAAAATCCAGAAAAACTCGCTTTTTTACACTTCTTAATGATCATACATTTATATGAATACAAAATATGGTATGTTGATTGTTAGGATGCCAATTATTTCACTATTAGGAGGTCCCTGCATTGTTACGTCTATCTATTGATGAAAAGTTATCTAGGCTCACCTTAGCTAATCAACTAAAAGCCTTTTCCGAGCTGCCTTATCACTATGCGCTTTCTACAACGTTGAATGGTCAACAGGTTATAGATACTCATTTATCAGATCCTAACTCCGTTGTAAATGAAGCTGGAATAGAATATAACGGAACGTTTGCTGCATCTGGCATAATCTTCAAGCAACAGTTTATAGAAGACGGGAACGGATTATCTGAAACCATCTCACTTACCAATCCTCACAATTACCCGGTTCAAGTGGGTCAAGTCCACTTTGGATTTTCAGCTGATTTGCAGGATAAGAGCAGCTGGCGTCTAAGGGCTATTCCATTCTTGGTCCAGCTGGACGGTATAGTGCATGATTATTCCGTAACTCAGCTGATAGCTGGTGAAACCAAAAACTCCTTCTATAGGGATGCTTCTCGTGAAGAGCCTGATCGGATAGAGGATGGGCTTCGTTCGGAAGCTTGGGCTTGGGGAGATGTGAACAACGGAATTGTTATTATCAAATATAATAATGAAGCCATCGAATATTCTGTTGCCCGTGTAGGTGAGGTTGCCGGTCAAAGCATCTTGCATTTTGGCGGTGTTGGGTTATCCATGTACAGCGAACCACTAGGTACGAGACATTTGCAGCCCGGTGAAACCTTCACATTCGGCACTACTACTTACATGCCCTACGAGGGTTCGATCCAGACAGCTTATGGAATTTATCGTACGTTTATTGAGCAGCGCGGCCATACCTTTCCTAAGGACTATAATCCACCCGTGAATTGGAATGTGCTCTATGATATTGGCTGGCATCATTCTGATTCAGAAAAACTCAAGCAAAATTACCACAAAGAAGCCTTATTGCTTGAAGCGCAAAAAGCCAAGGATTGCAGCTGTGAGCTGCTTTATCTCGATCCAGGCTGGGAGATTGCCGAAGGTCATACCTTGTGGGATGAATCCCGCTTGGGAACTGTTTCTGAGCTAGTTCAAACGTTGAAAACGGACTATGGGTTAAATCTGGGCTATCGCACCATCCTTCGCTCTTATCGCAAGCATTGGGATGAAGCTTATTCGGTTCAGCACTCCTATGGATTGATGAAGCCAGAAACCATGGAGCCCGTTTGGGGCTATCATTTCTGGGAGCCTTGCTTGTGCAGCCCTGAATTCTTTGCTGAAAAGCTTAGGCGAATTCTTGCCATCTCCAAGCAAGGTATTCGTTTTATGATGTTCGATGAAATGGATTGGCGCGGACCTTGCTACGATCCCAATCATGGTCATGCTGTACCTTCTACAGCTCTAGACCATATCGAAGCTGTTTATAGGCTGGCTGCCGAGGTTCGCCGTCAATGCCCGGATTTACTCACTGAAGTGCATGATGCCGTTTGGCCTTGGTCGAACTCATTGTATGCGCCGACTTATTTCCGCCAAGGTGCTGAGGGCATTGGTGCTTATGATGAAAATTGGGGCTTTGAGTACATGTGGAATTGCATCGAGGACTTACAAACCGGTAAAGCACTTGCGCTTTACTACTATAATCTCGGCTCTAGTATTCCGTTATATTTGCACATAACCATGGCTGCAGATAATGATGCCTGCGTTTTCTTCTGGTGGACCGCTTCAACCGTTCGGCATATGGGCATTGGAGGCAAATTTAGCCACCCTTCCGTCGAATTCGCAGGTGCGCTTGCTGCTTATGACCGCGAGACTCGCTTTCAAAGCTATAGTGATCACATGAAGCTTTACCAGTTGATTAAGCCATACATGGTTAGAGGGATTTTTCACGGCATTGCTGAGCATATCCACCTCCATACCTTAGAGGAACATCAAGGCGGTGTCATCAACATCTTCAACCTCACGGAAGAAGATCAGGAGCTTGTCTTTACAGTACCGCTTGAGCTGCTAAATAGTGGTGATGCTGTTTTAGAGGTAGTTGGAGCTGAGGCTGTGTGGAATGCTAAAGAGGTTGAGTTTAGAATTCAACTAGGAGCTATGTCTCCAGGAGTCATTCGAATTGGTGACTCGGCTTGTTTATAGTAATGAAAAAAAAGTGATAGGTAGATCCGAACTTGATAGTGGAGTTCTGATCTGCTTTTTTATGCTTTTGGCTTTTCATGAGTCCATTCAGTGAATCATACGATATTTTTAACAAAACCAGTGCTTTTTGCTATAAACCCCATCCGTTGAATCGGAAGAATATTTTTGAAGCTTGCTTCCATTTCTTCAATGCTTGTCGGGTAACCTAATTCGCTCATTAAGGAAGTAACCTGTTCAATGTCTCCCATAGTGCAGTCTTTTACAATAACACTCATAGTACATCCCCCAATCACATACCTACTAATTTATGTATAATTCCTCGTTACGGAATTCAATGATCTGTTCAATAAACTAAAGTTTAAAGACCATTAAGTCCTCGTCATAATATTGCCCTTTGAATTTTAAAGCGTTTCGTTCTGTGCCATACACCTCGAACCCTACCGATTTGTATAGCTTCTTTGCGGAGTTATTATTAGAAACGACCATTAAGTTTATCTGTTCCAAACCATCGTGATCTCTGGCCCATTTAATTAACTCGAGTAAGAGTGTTTTCCCTAATCCCTTGCCTCGCATTTCTGGTGATACATACATGCCGAATATATTCCCTTTGTGTGCGGTTTTGAGGCCGCTTTCACGCACATAAGTCACGATTCCAACTAATGATCCATTCAAAGTAAAAGCCCCCAGTACAAACTTGTCCTTCGTCGGTTTTAACCGCTCTGCAAAAGTTTCAATTGAGAATTTCGATTCTCTCTCATAGGTTGATCCAAATGCTTCTGAGTTGACTATTAAAGAATCTAAGCGTAATTTCTGGTACGATTCAGCATCTGATTCCTGCAATATACGTATATTCATTGCTTCTTCCCCTTCCTAATAGTTATAAAATTTATTCAGAAATCAAGGAGGATAGCTTTAAACCTCGTTCTCTAAATATAGTTAAATGACCTGCTAGATGATTCTGATCCCCATTTTCTAAGATTTTAAGTGTTTTATTAACAAAACCCCAATTTAAGCAACCAGTAATCCACAATAACGATGAAAGTCGCGTTCGTTCTTCTTGTCTTAAAAAACCTTTTGCACTATAACCCAACAAAAGGCTTGCTGTGAGTTCAGGAGAAACATCATGTGATTCAATTCCCTTGGTTCGAGAATACCATTTAATTAGCCATGCCAATCCTTCAATTCGATCTGTATACCCAATATGTTCAAAATCAACGACTCCAACAATATTCTCCTCATTATCCCAAAGAATATTGAGCGGATTTAAATCAGATTGCATAATAAACTCAAGTTTAGATGTATATGCACAATCAATTTTCTCTTTTGCCAGAATTATATATTCTTGAAGTAACGACTGATTCAGATCAGTAATATTTGCTGTTAATAATACTTTTTCCAGGATAGAAATCATTTTCATGCTTCCAACAATATATGACTCTTTAGGAAGTGTACAATTATAATTAAAGGAAACATCATGAAATTTTCTTGCTATCTTTCCGAATTTAAAAGACACGCTTTCCGTACAATGAGTAATGTGTTTACCTTCAATCCAGTCAAACAATAAAAATCGGTAATCCACTCCATGCCAGATAATTTCAGCAAATCTTTTAGACATTGAAGTTGATTTTGGACGCATGAAAGGAATACCATGGGTATTCAAAAATTCAATATACTCCATCTGTTCCTCTAAGACATGGTCCGTTAATTCAAAGAAAACATCGTGATCATAGCGATTTCGACTTATGAACCTTGCCGAGTAATATTTTTCTTGAACTCGTATTTTATAATGATAATCATTATGGTACACCCCAGGTAGTTCGATTTCAATCGTGAGTGAATCTCTATCCAGATCATAGAATTTAATGGCATGGTATAACATAGACAAATCAGCATCCAAATATTTCACCTTCTATCGTAATCTTTAGTTGAAAAGTATTCTATTGAATTTCAACGACAAAAACATAACTGGAGCTTCCTTTATTCCAGTATGCAAAAATATCGTATATATACACTCCTTTCTCTTTTGGCAAGGTCAAAATATTACCATTTAAATGGGCTTCCTCCACTTTTTCATCACTAATCCATCTATTTACTCCCATTGTATTTTTTTTAGGTTGGTTTCTAAACTTGATTTTCAATTGGGCTTCAGGAGACACAACAATCGGTTTAAGACCAGCCATTTTAATAATCTCTGGGGGTGAAACCATATCAACGCACTTTGCATTTAAAAGTCCACGCCAACAATAAGAACCTTGTGCGGATGATATAATCTTGTCGCCTACGGAAATGGTCGGTGAGGGTGGTTCTGAGCTAAAAAGCTTGAAAATAAAATAAACTCCGACAATTAAAACAACTAATACTAAAAAAAATAGCTTTTTCATAAACTTTCCCCCACTAAAAGCATAAATTTCCCTTATATTTCCATTAGTATAGACACATATTTATTACATATCGATGTATAAGTAAAAATTCGCCTGTTAAATCATGTCCAATAATTTCAAAGCCGCATTTCTTATACAGAGCTTGCCCACGTATATTAGTGCGATCTGTGGTCAGCATAACGCCGCCTTTGCCGTGGCTTCGTGCAAACTCTAGGGCATATGAAGTCATTATCCAGCCCAGCCCCATGCCTTGGTAGCTATCCGCAACAGCAATTCCAAAGCTGGGCACACCTGTATGCCAATCCCAGAAAAAGAAATAGCCGATCATAACATCTTGATTATCGATCCGCAAGCTGGCAGCAAATCGTTTCGTTTCCACATTAGCTACGTCTTCGCCCGCTAATTGCTTCGCCGTTTCTTCTGTAAACGGGTGTGGGCGAAATGCAGTTCGTGTTTCCGTAGAGAGCCTTTGAAAAAAAGCATAAACCATGTTACTGTCCTGATTCGTAAATGGCTGAATGGTTATGTCCTGTTCCATTATTTTATCCGACATAGTTAATTCCTTCCTTTAAACCTTGGGATTGTCTGCCTTGGTGTTTAATTTTTGAAACATAACCCATCAGTCTGCAAAGCAGCCCTAAGTTTGGGTAAAGATCCTGGTCCCATACCATGAAATTGTAAAATATCGCCTTCGCTGAAGTTTGATAACTGTAGCAAAGTCGTTATGCCATTGTTCTCTAATGCTCGTCTGGCTGGTGCTGAGAGTACTGAAAGAAACCCGTGTTCAGGTTTCATTTCTTGCTCGCAAATCGGGCAGGTTGGACAGTCACTGCTTTTATAGTATTTGTGTCCCTTGTTGCAAGTCCTTAAATTTTTCTTCGTGGTTGCCATTTTTTACATCTCCTCTTTTCAACCCATATATAGGAATTGCAGTATAACTGGCGGAATCATTTTCTGCCGATGAACCCTTCCATACAGATATTCCATTGTTTATTACAATTTCCTTCTTATCTAGAATTTTTACCTGAGATCCTTAGTAATGTAGTGGAGATTCAGTTATTAATCTGAACTTTTTTATCAAAAAATACGATAGATGTGATTTCCTTATCATTTATAACATTCTCAAAGGTTTTGATTGTTAGTATTTGTCCACTAATGAGATCCCCCTGGTATTCGCCGGTAAAAATGCTTGTCGTTTCCGAGGTACCGTCTATATAGTTTATCGTGATAGGGTATTTATCCAAATATTCATTTTTGCCGATTTCTTGTGGCTTACCAGCGGCTTTGTCTATCTCTTTCACTAATGTGCTTTCAATCTTTAACGAAATCGCAATGGGCGAGACGGAGATCGTTTTTAATACTGCCTCATATCCAAACATGGTAATGTTTTGATCTATCTGATAGAGGTGAGAGTACTCCTTGAAATCCAGTTTAAAAGCTGTTTCCCAAGAACCCGGTAAGACCGTTTCAAAAACCCCCGGAAACGGATCTGCTGCTTGTACATCATTGAATTTGAAATGAACGGTTTGGCCAGCCATTGAAGTTTTGGTCAAGACAGACATGACCATGCTAATTTTATTGTCATTCGAATTTCCATCGTCTAGCAACTTAAAATCCATGCTATGAGATTGCTGATTTGAGGTAATCATGGGATATTCAAAACGATATCGAGCTGAGTCTAATACAGTGTCTGCTGGAGCAGTAAAATCCATTAAGATATAGGTCAGATTGCTGTCGCCGATAACTTGCTTAATGGTAAGCGATCCATTCTCGTTTGCCACTTGTTTGCCTACCACGTAAGCGCCATTTGACAAATGTTCTGCCTGCTCATGGTTTACTGGATTTAGAAATTTCATAAATGCTTCATCTAGTCCCATATATGCCGCTGCAAAAGCTGTTGTAGTTAAACACACCATCAGTACGGTAGCTAGTAGGGCAGGTCTTAAACGTTTCACGACGTTAAATCCTCTGTGTTTTGTATTTTCATTCTGGCTTTGCACTAAAATGTTATGAAACATCTTTTCTTTTTGTTCAGTTTTTGGCGTAAGAGCTTCAAAAAGCCGATTAATATTTTTGTTACTCAAGGTAATTCCCTCCCAAATCCATTTTAAGGCGTTTGCGGCCTCTGGATAGCTGCGTTTGGATCGTACTTTCCTTATATTTCAACATCTCTGATATTTCTTTTACTGAGTACTCCTCAAAATAGTAAAGATATAGAACTGTTTTGTATTTTTCGGGAAGCGAGAGCAGTCTTGCAAGCACTTTTCCCGATGGTTCATCGCCATTCCAGGAAGAAACTTCCGGTATAGCATCTAAATCCACACGCCGGGTTTTCCACCAATTTTTAAGAATGTCTTTACAGTAATTTCTTGCGGTTCCCGTCAACCAAGCTTTTTCATGCTCTTGGTCATTGAAAACCATTTGAGATTTGATCAATTTTAGAAATACAGATTGAACAGCGTCTTCTGCATCAACGGGATTTTTCAAATAGATATAGCACAGCCGATAAACCTGATCTACATGCCGTTGATAGAGTTCAGCCAATTCTTTATCCGTACGCAATAAAGAATTGTCTTCCATTTATTCGCCTCCTACATTCAACACGATTGGTGACTCATAAATATCCCATTTCACGTTTTTTTATTTCCAAGACAAAAGGCCCGCCGTGGCGGACCCTTCTGCTGCTTATACCTTAAGTCGTTTCTTAATCATTCTGATTTGTCCTCTATGATTGATTTCATCTTCAAAAACGTGAAACCACATAAAATAATGATTAGCTTGTTTTTTATACCAGAACTCTTCCGCTTTATTTGGAGAAAGGATAGATAAACTCACCTTTTTGATTAATATAAGCCTGTTCGTGTTCATTGTTTTCAACCAAAGCTAAACCGTTTTTAAAGTCGAATGCAATTACAAACTCAGGTTCGATCACAATTTCACCCTTATTGTTGATGTACCCGCGTTTTCTATCCATTTGAATCATGGCAAGTCCCTCAGAAAAATCAGAAGCAAATTCATATTTTGGCGCAATGGCCATCTCTCCGCTAGAATTCATAAATCCCCATTTGTCATCTGTATAAACGGAAACCAACCCTTCTGAGAATTGGCCTGTCCAACTAAACTGGGGTTGAATAATTAGCTTCCCGGTATGGTCGATAAACCCCCATTTCTCCCCAACTTGAACAGCTGCGAATCCACCAATAAAAGTCGAAGAGCCTATGCCATAGGTCTCGTTAAATACTTTTCTACCTTCTTTATCAATATAACTTGCTGGGTCCATAATACTTTCTGCAACAGCTGCTACACCTTCTGAAAAATCAGTCGCTTTAAAAAACTTCTGTTTAATAATAACTTCTCCGTTTTTATTAATATATTGGCTGGAATCCTTATACTCAACGGGAGTAATTCCTTCGGAGAAATCAAGGGCATTATTGAACTGAAGTGGGATCACAATTTTTCCACTTTTGTCGATAAACCCGCTTTTATATTCATCATTGTCAAAATTCTCAACATTAGCTAGACCTTCAGAGAATTCGTAGGCAAGACCATAGCCAGGAGGAATGACTATTTTTCCAGTTATATCAATATATCCCCACAACCCATCAATTTCTACCGCTGCAAGTCCTTCCGTGAAAGGCAAAACATCAGAAAATTGCGGAGTTATCACAATTGTCCCAGTGATGTCGATAAACCCAAATAATTGGTCTTTAATAATCGGGAAACGTAAAGTTAAATCGCTATCTGGTGTCTCCGTTTTATAGGTAATGATTACGGTCTTGGTGGCTTGCTCCCAGGTTACAGTTGCCCCCATTGCTTCACCGACAAATCGAACCGGAACCATGGTATTGCCATTTATGAGAGCGGCAGGCTGGTCTAGAATGATATCTTCGTCATTTACTTTAGCTTTGTTATCACCTATTTTTAAATAAATTGATAAAGTTCCTCTAGTGGCTATGACACTTTTATCCTTATCGTTCCAGATTAATTGCGCTCCTAAGGCTTCGAATATAGCTCGCATAGGTACAACAGTCTTTTCGTTAAGCAGAACCGGAGGCTGGGAATAAGACTGAAGCACATTATTTATTTTCACTTTAATCGTGCTGTCGGCAGATACTGCATAGGAGCTGGTTACAAAAAATAGAGCGGCAATACATACAAATATTAATAAAAATCGAGAAGAAAAGCAGGCGTGCCTAAGTATTGTTCTAACATAACTAGTATTCGGCAATCCAATTCCCTCCAAAGGATAAATTTTCTTACTAAAATAATATACCTGAATTGCTGTCATTACAGATGACTAAGAATAAGGAAATACGGAAAATCCAAATTAACTCAAATACCCCCTTTAGTCCTCCATCCATTATCATTTTTCAAGTAAGGTTCTGACAACCCGTACTAGTATTGTAATACCACATGCTGCGAAGAAAACTAAGCCTAAATAACGGAAGATAGTTTCAACGAGATCTAAAATACCACTCCAAAAAAAGAAATCCGGTATAGGCATTAGCAGTAAAACGGTACCGACAATAAAACCGTAAAAAAAAATCCGAGTGTTGTCTCTGCTCATAATAAATATTATCCTTCCCTACCAATTTTCATTATTTTGGTCGAATCCCTGAGCCAATAATTTGCATAGAAGGATGTAAGGATTCCGCCACGAAATCCTCTATACTCGGAACGAAGATAACTGCGACCAATTCATTCACAGGGTCAATTGTAAGTGCGGACCATCCTGCTCCATGATGGGAAAAGGATTGAGGAGACATAGTACCTATCACATTACCATCTAAGAACAACCCTAACCCATCGGACGTCATTTGCTGGATGAGCTGATCGTTTATAATTCTTTTCCCTTCAAAAGTACCTTGGTTTAGCATCATCTGTCCCAATTTTTGAAGATCATCTAAAGTAGAAAACAACCCTCCGAAAGATCTCGGAACCGCTCGATAATTCTCCGGAGCCAAACTGTTTTCTTCCCGTGGGAGAACGAGTGAAAGAAGCGACTCCTGCTGTAATGAAAGTTTAAATGAAGTCATCGTCATATTCAGCGGCATGAGCAACATTTCTTCTACAAATTGTTCGTAAGAATTACCGAAGACCCTGGAGATGATGACTCCTAGAAGAGCAAACCCTGCGTTCGAATACTCGAAAGTAGTTCCTGGTTCAGTCATATATCTACTCTCTGTCAGAGGAGAAATCCAATCTGCGAGATGGAAAGAATTAAAAAAAATAGGGTCGAAATGCATTCCTGATTGATGTGTTAGCAAATGGCGAAGCGTAATTCCCCTAAATCCATTACAATCTAACTCATGCAAATAACGAGTGATCTTATCTTCTAGATTCAACTTGCCCTGTTCGACAAGCTTAAGTACTGCGAGTGCAGTGATGATCTTCACAATGGATTGAACAGGTCTGATAGCATCGACGCTGAACGAAGTACCGTTAAACCCAGACGAGCCTAAAGCTTCCTTAGCGATGATGCGATTATTTTGAGATATCACAAAACTTGCTCCCTGTAGTCGGTTTTGCATGATAAGATTTTGAAAGTGAACCTTAAGCAGTTGAATGGCTTCCAGATTATAAGTATTTGTCTTCATTCCAGCCATTTTTATCCCTCCAGAGTTCTTGAGCTTTTCTAGCTCTTTTTATGTAATTTCTGAGAACACCATAAACACTATAGCCGATTAAACAACCTATTGTATTTAGAAGAATGTCATCTATATCAAAGTATCCCAGCATTGTGAAGAATTGAAATGTTTCTATTCCAATTATGGATATGAAGCAAATCAAAATGGATTTTACAAACTTTCTGCATTTTCTAAAAATAATCGGTATAAGAAATCCTAACGGACTAAATGGAATAATATTACCCAAAATATTGGTATAGGCATACGAATCAGTCATATTTTGCAAATAACGTGTCATACTTTGAAATGGAATTAAGTTATAGTTCCAATAACCTGCACTTCTACTTTCTTTTATGGAAATAATTCTATCGATTGATTCATTAAACTTCACAACAACAAAAAATAGTAACAAACATATATAAACAACAAATATTATCTTCCATATATTCACTAACTTCATTTAGTCCCCCCAGTTCGCTTATACAATATCTTATGATATTTTTTTCACTAATAAGAATACTCATTAAGTTCCTCCCTGATTTGAGAGGACTGCTGTCTGAGTTACTCGCTTCTTGATATACCTTCATATTCTCTTGAAACGTTATCTAGTCCAATCATTATCTTCATCCATTTCTCCTCTTTAATAAAACTTTCCTTATTACTGATGTGCTTTCTTATTGTTTCTGTTTGATTTTCACTAGCAATCCCTGGGTACTCTTTTGAAATTACTGAAATCCATTTATCTACTAGCTCATTGATTTTATTTAATTTCATATTATCTTGATTGGAAATGTTGTTGAAATCATTCCTTTGAAAATAAAAACCCAAATTATTAGAAACAGTTGCAGTTTTGTTTTGTAGATTAGCTTCTTCATCAAGGTTAAAATAGCTAATAAAATAATCAAAATCTTGTGATGTCGTTGATGTTTTATATAGTCTATCAGCCAAAATTTCTTTTGTGGTAGAGTTGGATTTGTTATTTAGCAAGGATGTTAATTCTTCTTTAATGGAAAATATATAACCTATCAGTTCGCAATACTTGTTTGACAATTCCTGCGAAAGATAGCTCTCATATTTCTTGTTATTTTGATTTTCATTGTAAATAAGAAAAATCAAGCTCAACATTATCAAGCCAATTATTATGTATTTCCAATTGAAATTAATTTTCCGTACCTCTTTATTCAAGATTATGCTCCTCCACTGTATAACGATGATATTAAATAGTAAGACGCCAGCCCTCCCAGAAAGTTCCTATTATACCACGTTTTATTTTGAGGAGTATTTGCTTTTCTGCCTATTACTTTAATATAACTTTCTTATTATTCTCGAAATTCAATGAGAAAGGGATGAGTTAGATTATTAAGTGCCCTATCTATTCTTTCCATAAAATTGCCCCACGTTATCATTTTTCTTGCCTCTTCCATAGAGAAGTAACCGACCTCATCACTCTCGATAAAAGACACGGATATATTTAGAATCAAAATAGTTTTTATGAGCGTGTAATTCATGATCTCACGTGGAGATTGGAAACTTATCCCATGTTTCCGCGTTTAAGTTAAAAAGAGGAGATGACGCAACATGAGAAAAAAATGGACAGGATATGTGCTCGCATTTTCATTATTCGTGAGCTTGTTGTTGCCTGCCGAACAAACTAGGGCCGCGGAAGTGACCGTAAAGGTTACGCTGCCGGATTTTGCGGTGAACTTGAACGGTCATAAGGTGGAAAATCAGTACCGTGAATACCCACTGCTGGTTTATCACGATATCACTTATTTTCCGATGACCTGGAGCGATACCAGACTGCTTGGTTTAGAAGCGATATGGTCGCAGGCAGCTGGCTTAAATATTAAACAAAGCGAGGTGACCTCTTCATACGCACCTTACAAGTCCGGTATTCGTAATGCGGCCACATATTCCGCGAAGATTTCTACATCGGCAATCACTGTCAATGGTAAGGTGATCAACAACTCAAAAGAACAATATCCGTTATTGAGCTTCCGAAACGTTACGTATTTCCCTCTAACCTGGCGTTTCGCGCATGAGGAATTCGGTTGGGATTACAAGTGGAGTACGGCCAGCGGACTTAGCATCTCATCCCATAACCTGCAGCTGCAAACGGTTGACCTTCCCGCATATGCTGCTAAAAACGATGTCGCCCTTTTCAAAGGGTATTATTATTTCGTTGAGACAAAGGACACCTCAAACCATATATATCGAGCACCAGTGAATCGACCGTCTGCCAAAGAAGAGGTTTATTCTTATAGTCACGCAGATACTCACACAGACGTTAACTCTGATCTAGTGGGGCCTTTTTCCTTTCAAATCCGTGAGAACATGCTGTGGTTTACCTATCAAATCGGGGGAGGTGTTACTGGTAGCAAAGAGTTCGTGAAAATCGGTGAAGATGGGAAAACAGTGGTGTTACAACTAGGACATCCTTATATGGATTTCCGTGATACACCTTATGGAACATTAATCGTCGATCTTGGCGCCGGTGACGTCAAATTGTCTTTGCTGCCACTGGGTCAGGCAGAGACGAAAGCCAAAAGTGTTGGTGACCCGGAGCTGATGTACGCCTATCATGTTACACAGAATGGCCTTACAGCTACCTCTGTCGTCGGAGATTATGTCTACGTGTTATGTCATCAACAAATGGCAACTGCGCCAAATTTCATCTATAAAATCAACCTAAAAACGAATAAGACAGAAAAGATCGTTGACTCGCCTGTACGATGGTTCCAGATTGCCAATAACAAGCTGATCTATATCAAAAAAGATGAGAACAATGCGTTATATTCGTCTACGCTGGACGGGACGAATGAAATGAAGCTGTCCGAGCATGCTGTGTCTTGGTTTGACAGTATTGACGGCAAGCTATTCTACACAACGAAGAATAAAGCAAACCGATTTGAGCTGTATCAGGCTGATCCAAATGGGGAAGACCCTCTTGTCTCGACATCGCCAGTCGCTAGCGTACGAGTGTCAAATGACAAGCTCGTATGCCAGCTAGGTGGTAGCGATGGTGTCGTGATTCTGGACGGTTCAGGTAACTTACTGCTAAAAGTAGCGGATCCGATCGCGCGTGTTCTTACGTCCGATAATGGAGTATTACTCCAAAATTCTAAGAATTCCACTTTAGAATTTATTCGTTAAACGAAAGTTCAATATTATGATTAATGGGTTGCTGAATGCAGCCCATTTTTTTGTCAGTAAAAACTCCCCATTTAATTGGACAGATAATTTTCATTATACCACTTTCTAAGCTGATTAATTTGAGCCTGATGATAGCGGCTATGGTCAGCCATATGCCATATGCCCCAGCGTATGGTTGCTTGCTTTTCATTTTCATGTCCAAAAGTAACAACGTTATCTAAATCAGAATCTGTTAATTGTGAGCATGTATCTTTCATCATTTTTACTACATCTTAGTATTTAGACATAAGTGTGTTCAAAGACATCCCTTTGACCATGGGAAGCCTATTATTTGCATCTAACATGGGGCCATATTGCTCTTTTAAATGATGAGGAAGTGGTTGATCTTTCATTCTATAAACCCAATTAAGATCAACGTACATAATATGTTTTATTAATTGTGCGGTACTATTAAAGTTGTTATTTAGCCCCTTATAATCTACTTCTTCATTCGACATGCCATCAGTGATTACTTGTAGTCGTTGGCTATTCTCTTCCACAGCGGAATATAATATTCCCACAATAGGTGACATATTTGCTTCGCCTTGTAAATCATAAAGCATCCTAGTTTCTGCTCCCTCGCTTTTATTTACCTGCAGATGCATGCTGTTTGATTAGATTTTCGATATTAATTCCATTTATGACCAAACCAGTAATGTCGCAGTTCTCCAGCTTCACATTCGTTAGATTACATTCAGTAAACACACCTTGTTTTAATGAACAGTTCCTGAATTGCAATGGATTTCGTTCTTGTTGATCCGACTCTGGCTGATCCTTATCAGAGAAACCTATATGGTTAAATTGGGCTCCCCCCCATTGTGCACCATCAATAACCAAATCACTCAGATTCGCATCAGAGATACTCATACCCGTCAGGTTGACATCGCTCAACGTCACTCCAGATAGATTGGCACATTGAAAAGAGACCTGCTCCGCTCGCACATTCTTAAAGCTAGACCCAGTGATATCTGAGTTTATGACGGTTATTATCTTCTTTTCGTTTTCCAATAGCACTATCAAGACCTCCTAAAAGTTGGTATTTATTTATAATCCAGTATATATCAGAAAACCATGCTGTCCAAGCAATAGTTTGCTATGGGTATAACAATAGATTTACTGATTGCAAAAAATGCTCTTTAGATTCTTGATTAATCCTAATCTCCTCTTTTTCGAACAAATCAATCTTGCAATACAACAACTTCAACTACATAGCTAATAAGCTTTTCACCCATATTGGCTATCACTAGGTTTGGAGGAGCTTTTTATATTTTCAACATTCCAACTAATGAGGGTTGTGCTATCAATCGTTTTGTCATTATGTAATCCTCTTACAAATGAATTAATATTCCCTGATAAGTCATCTCCATGAAATAAGTTGTTAATAGTATTAACTTGCTGATCGTTTTGTAAGAATCCATCTGTAACCATTAGTATATTATTGAAACCAGTTCTAAGTTCTCTACGACCCGAAGAATAGCAAGGTACCTCTAGTTCGAAGGTATTCACTTTTCCAATCCATTCATAAAAATTTCGCTGATTTAACATATTCTGATTCCAGAAAAGCAAATCAGCATGAAATAAGAACAACATACAATCTCCAACAGAAAACCACCATAAAAAATTGCTTTTTCTTACACATATTAAACAAGACGTCTCACCGCTTACTTTTTTGCAAGCATTTACAAAATTTTCAGATTTAAAAAATTCGAGAATACAGCTTTCAATATCTATGAAAAGATGCTTAATAGAACGATTTAATATTGAAAAAATATTCTCTTTTTCTTTTGTTAGTGTATTAATAATAAGTTCTGCACTTTCGCTGGAAGAATGTGCATCAAGTAGAATAACAAATTCCCAATCATTATTTGGATCACACCAAATAAGTAAACCGTCTTCATTTTTTGTTGCTCCTGCAGATTTACTTCCTCCATATCTCCCCATAGTTATATTTTTAAAACTCTCAACTGATGGCTGATCAAGAAAGTTATTCTCAGACCCTGTCCAATTAATTTCTGAAACTTCATGTTTACTCATAACCATCTTCTACACCACCATATTCAATCATTTTCCATTTATTTTATCATATAATCACTTCCAATTTATACCATTTCCCTAAAAAAGTCCAATAATCACAATCGATAATAATGTCAGCTTAGTTACTTTATTGCGTCTCAAGTCATTCGACCTCCCCAACATGCTACTTGGCTATGAACCCTAAAAAGTCACCTGACTCGGCATCGATAATAGAAGTAACTTCACCTTTATATAACTTTTTGCCATCAACTTCGTGAGTTCCACTAAATTTAGAGGTTAAGACCCAAATCATTCGCTCAAGATCCGTATCATGTCTAACGCTGTTATCAATCCCTAAATCTATATATTCCTTGTATGTCATTAACTGTTTCCTTGTATTTCGTCCCCCCTTTTTTGCTAGTGCTTTATCGGAAACATAACCCGTTATTTCTTGTAATTTCATAAACTTCGATTTATCTTTATCATTATTTTTTTCATAGTAATCCCTCATTCAAGAAATATAAAGCTGCACTCCTTTTATTAAATGGATGCAGCCTTTTCTACTTATTAACCAGCAAATGAATAGGTTGGAGCACCTGTAACATTAGTCTTGATTGCGAAAACACTGCCAGCCAATGGCTGAGTGGGATCACCTTCAGGGCCAATATCAACACTTGCTGTTGTAATATATAGGGTATCCAATGCTTCTCCACCAAACGAGCATGAGGAGGTTTTTGCAACTGGAACTCGAACGATCTCGAGCAACTCACCCGTATGTGGATTCCATTTGGATACCTGCCAGCCGTCCCACTGTGCAACCCATAGCATTCCTTCCGCATCGCTGGTCATGCCATCAGGCAATCCGCCACCATCTGGTATTCTTACGACTACTCGTTTATTACTGATTGTACCTTCGGCTAATACGAAATCAAAAGCCACGACCTCGTACGTAGTTGAATCTATGAAATACATAATCTGATTATCTGGGCTCCAAGCGATACCATTGGAAATACTGACATTTTCCAACACCTTGCGACAGCTGAGATCTGTATCCAAACAATATAAAGCTCCTTGCTCTAGTTGACCATTGGTACTCATAGTTCCTGCCCAAAAACGCCCAGCAGCATCACATTTTCCATCATTAAAGCGATTCCACGTAATCCCTTCTTCCGGATCCACAATAGCCGTCACCATTTCTGTTTCCAAATCGAGTGAATAAAACCCATTCTCCATCGCGAGAATGAACCCACCTGAAGCTCTGGGAACTGCAGCGCCTACTCTTTGTGTAAATTGAATAAATCGATTGGACTGCTCTTTTGGATCATGAATATGTAATTTCATCTGTTCTATATCCACCCAATAAAACACTTGAGCAGCCGCATCCCAGCAAGGTCCTTCACCAAGTGTAGCCTTCACATCCACCACTAACTTCAATGATTCTGACATTGAATCTCCTCCTCAGATTTAACTCTGATCATAATCTATTATAATAACAAAAACCTTCTTAGGTCCATGGACACCTACGTTTAGTTTACCATCAATATCTCCCGTTTTGCTAGGTCCTGAGATCAAGGTCACCGAACGTGTCTGACTCATACGCGGAGCAAGCAGCTTGAATACTTCAACTCGTTTAGCATAAATCCTATTCAAAGGGAGCACAGCAATATGCACATCTGGCAGCAAACTGACTGATCTGCTTTTCCCGGGTGATGATAACAACACCAAGGAACCCGTTTCCGCCACGGCATAATCCGTCCAGGTAACTCCTATTGTAACATTTTCCATGGCACTTACTAATTCAGTTTTAGTTAATTCATCCTGATTCCACAAGATTTGCAGCTGAGTGTCTTGCGAGAGCAACGGGCTTAATGCCGTTAAACCTGGATGATTCCATAACATCATTTTTCGAGCTTTTTCAGAAGCGCATATTCGTAAAATTTCCTCGGCAACCCCTTGCTTATCTGCTGCTACTGTAACATGCCCACCTACTTTTCTAAAGGCAGCTGTAAAGGTTTCTTGAATGTTTTTTTGGTATGCTGTATGATCTCCACTCATAAATTCTCCCCCCTCACAGAATCAGAGTTAGCTTTAACGCCAGGCTTTGGCTTCTGCTCAGTCTTCTTCGATTGCTTATATTGCTGCAAAAAAGTTCGGCGGCTGAAAAGCGGGAAATTGCGCGTATTCGTCCAATTCTTCAAGCCAGGCAAGCGCATCGATAAATTATCTTTGCCCATGGCGAGAAGCTTAACACCCCAGTAAGCCGCTTTTTGACTCGATTTATACATGCCAAATGAAGAGAACGTAGCTGCCCATATTCGAAAAGCTAAAGCCTCTATTCGACCATGTTTTCCAGATTGTACATCTAGCTCACGGATATCTAATAAGAAATGATGCAAAGGAATCTTCACAGGACAAGCTTCATCACAAGCCCCGCATAAACTGGATGCATAGCTCAGCTCACCATGCTGCTCCATCCCGAGAATTAGAGGCGAGATAACTGCCCCAATTGGACCGCTATATGGACTTTCATAGGCATGACCGCCAACTTGACTGAAGACAGGACATACATTAAGACATGCGCCACAACGAATACAATTAAGTGCCTCTTGAAATTTAGTCCCAAGCAGCTTAGATCTGCCGTTATCGACGATAATCACGTAAACATCCTCGACACCATCGTTTTCTTCTGACAGTTTTGGACCGTTAATCATATTGATGTACATGGTTGATCTCTGGCCGTTAGCACCCGTAGTTAGCAATGTCAGCAAAGGATCAAGCTCTTCTAAAGTAGGGACAATCCGTTCCATGCCCATAATGCTAATCTGTACTCTAGGCAATGTAGTGACGAATCTACCATTACCTTCATTAGTTAGTATGACGACTGTCCCCGACTCCGCAACAGCAAAGTTACAGCCAGTAATCCCAATATCAGCACGCATGAACGATTCACGAAGTATTTTTCTAGCAAATGCAACTAATTCGTCTGAATCTGTTGTTAAATCATAGTTATGATGATCGCGAAACAACTGTTGAATCTCTTCTCTGCTTTTATGAAGCGATGGCATGACGATATGAGAAGGCGGTTCGTCCGCGAGCTGGATAATAAACTCACCTAAATCGGTTTCAAACACCTCAATCCCATGCTCCTTAAGATGATGATTTAAATGTACCTCTTCAGATACCATTGACTTGGACTTAGCAACAGATTTAGCATCATGCTCTTTAGCGATATGCAGCACCTGATCAACGACCTCTGCAGCATCTTTAGCAAAAATAACCTTTACTCCATTAGCTTTAAAATTCTTCACTAATTCACGCAAGTGGACATCCAACTGCTCGATAGTTCGTGTACGTATTTCCTGACCTTGAGTTCTTAGCTGCTCATAATCGGGATTCAACGCAATATTATCCAGCCGGCCATTGCGCAGATTTCCGGTAACATTCCGCACAGATTTACGCAGAAAATCATTCTTCATTAATTGATGGATGGCTGTATTAATTTTCATAGGCTATCCCCTGAGCAATCGTCTGAATATAATGCTCGGCTGCAATATTCTTCTGCGTACGATTCATACGGCCTTGTATATTCATTAAACAGCTATAGTCGCCGCTTATTACGGTTGATGCACCGGTAGCACTGATATGCTTGATCTTCTCATCAACCATTGCGGTTGACATTTCGGGCAGCTTCACGGAAAACATCCCGCCAAATCCGCAGCATTCTTCCCCGCAAGGCAAAGGGATAAGCTCCAAGCCTTCAATTCCGCTCATCAAAGATAATGCCTGAGATTTAGCTCCTAATCCACGTGTCATATGACAGGATGAATGGTAGGTTACTTGCTTCTCAAGTTTACCCGAGATCTGTTCAATACCGGCGATATCCACAATAAACTCAGAAAGCTCGTAAAACTTCTCAGCAAATGCTTCGATTTCTGCCTTTTTCAAGTGACTTTTCAATAAATCCGGATAGAAATTCCGAATCATCGAAACACAGGAGCCTGATGGGGAAACGATATAATCGTATTCCTTAAATTCTTTATATAACGCCAAAGCAACCTTGGCAGAATCCTTCTGATAACCAACATTATAACCAGGCTGCCCGCAGCACATCTGCTTCATCGGCACTTCGAGCTTAATATTCAATTTGTTAAATACATCGAGTACAGCAAAGCCGATGTCCGGGGATAAGCTATCCACTAAACAAGTTACGAATAAAGCTACTCTTTTGTCCTCTAGCATGGAAGTCACCCTTCCCAATAAGCTGTATCTGGCAAGCTGCCATCCATCGTATATCCACCATCAATGGTTAACGTCGATCCTGTCATGTACCACGATTCGTCTGAAGCTAGGAATAACGCTCCCCACGCAATGTCTTTCGGTTGTGCGATTGCTTTTAACGGAATTCTTTTGAACAGGGCTTGTTTGACAGCAGGTGTATACATCGGTAAGGTCAATTCGGTAAAGGTTGCTCCAGGAGCAAGAATATTAGCCGTAATCTGATGAGGCGCAAGCTCAGTAGCCAGTGTGCGTGTAAAAGATTCTACCCCACCTTTAGCCGCTGTATAAGCAGAACAGGAAGGTTCAGATAATGTAGCATGAATCGAAGAAATATTAATAATTCTGCCTTGCCTATTACCTGCAATCATCGCTTTGGCTGCATATTTACTGCCTAGAAAAACACTAGTTAAGTTTGTACGAAGAATACGCTCCCAATCTTCCTCAGGCGTATCGAGAACCTTACTCTGGAAAATAACCGCCGCATTGTTCACCATAATATCGATAGCTCCTAAACGAGCAACCGTCTCATTGATATAATGCTGCACCTGAGCTTTATCGCCGGCATCTGCTTGAATGAATAGAGCTTCACCACCAGCAGCCTCAATCTCTTGCACTGCTAGTGGACCTCTTACGGCATCGATGTCGGCAATACTTACTTTAGCACCCTCACCAGCAAAAATTTTGGCAATTCCAAAACCAATTCCTGCGGCTCCTCCTGTTATGACAGCTACCTTCCCAGTCAATCTTCCCATGTATACGCCTCCAATTAATTAGAATATTTTGTAGATAGCAATCATCTTTAATAGTCCGTCCAAGGTATTGTCCAAATGCTGCTTTAAGGCCGCTTTTGCCCCAGCTTTATTCTTATCTAAGAGGTTGTTCAAGATCGCTTTATGCTCCTGCGACGCTTCCAGCATCCGTTGTGTATCCTGCAAATAATAGCCTCTAGCAATATGAACATGACAGTTCACATTTTCAAAAAGATTGATCATAATCGGATTATCAGTCGAATGTACAATATGCTTATGAAAGAGCACATCACTTTCCATAATTAACGTGCCGTCATATTCTTCCGCTTTCAGCATTTCGTCCCACTTGGCAATTTCTAATTCAAATTTAGCTGTCTGCACGCAAAGCTTCTCGAATCCTAGCTCCAAAGCATACAGCTCATTCATTTCCCGATATTGAAAAAGATGAATCAAATCCTGCTTATAAATCCCTGTTACAAAAGTGCCTTTGCGCGGAAATGTCTTGATAAAGCCTTCAGCATCCAGTTTATTCAAGGCATCGCGGACTGGAGTGCGACTCGTATTCAATTGCTTGGCAATCTCATAAGCATCAAGCCGTTCATTTGGCGTAAACTCCCGCTTCATAATCATTCTTTTTAAAAGCGTATAGACGTCCTCTTTCATGTCGCCTGAATTCTCCAGTTCCGAAGGACTCAGCGTTAACTCCACATTATCAATCATTCATTCACCTACTTTGCCGTTTGATTTTTGATATATTTCGTAATATATCAGATTGTATATTAAATCACAATGCTTTTTTTATTAAGTCCCGCTAGCTTGAGTTGATCAAACCTACTAGAGAAAAAAAACCAACGCTGGAATCAATGATCCGCTCCAGCGTTGGTTCTTTTCCCAGAATCATCCCATAATTATTTAACCGCTCCAGCTGTAATACCCTCATTAATGTATTTCTGGAAGAACATGTACACGATCAAGATCGGAATAGAAGCAATTGTAACTCCAGCAAATAGAGGGCCAAACTCCGTGCGATATTGCATGGCTCCTTGCATGAAATTAAGCCCTACTGGGAGTGTATATTTAAGAGGATTACTGATCAGCATTAGCGCAAACGGGTATTCATTCCAGAAACCTACAACGTTAACAATACTAATAGTGATCAACCCCGATAAGGAAAGCGGCAGCATAACTTTGAAAAACACTCCGTAGTGTGTCGCTCCATCAATGACTGCAGATTCTTCAAGCTCACGAGGCAGTGACTTGAAAAACCCAGTTAACACGAACATCCCAAACGGTACAGAGCCAATTGCATAAAGGACAATCAATCCAAACCATGAATTGCTGAGATGCAGGTCGCCAAACAAGAAAAACATCGGGATAACCAGCATCATCATCGGAACCGTCATAGAAGCAATATAAAAATAGTAAATTAAACCTCGTCCTTTAAATGCATATCTAGCCATTATATAGGATGTTGTCGAAGTCAGAATCAATGCTAGCACCATACTGCCAATTGTAACCACGATGGAGTTTACGAAATAATGACCGAACTCATATCTAACCCAAGTATCCGAATAATTCCCCCATAAAAGTGGAAATTGTGGAAGTGACCAGGCTTTATTGTTCATAAATTGTTTGTTATCTTTTAATGATTCAAATAGGGAGAATACTAACGGATAGATTACAAAAACAGCCCAAATTAAAAGAATACTCATCGAAATAATGCTGAATATAGGGTTTTTCCTGGTTTGTTTCAATTGGATTCCCCCTCTATGAAACTTCGTGTACTTCTCGTCTCATCAACCGCTGCAAAATCACAGTTGTTAAGAGAGAAAGCACCAGAATCAATACGCCTATCGATGATGCGTAGCCCATATGATACCGCAAGAACCCTTGATCGTATAAATAGAAGCCCATGACCTGCGTTGAATTATCCGTACCACCGTTGGGTGTCATAACTTGAACAATCCCAAAATTACCATTCAAGGACGAAATCACAATATAAACAACCGAAACCTTAACTTGCTCCCAAATCAGTGGAAAAGTAATATGAATAAATTGTTTCCACTGGGAGGCTCCATCTATTTCGGAGGATTCATATAAAGAAGTCGGAATGCTCGTTATGGCTGCGATCAATAAGATCATAAAAAAACCGATACCTGCCCAGATTGCCGGAGGCAGTAATGCCCATATCGCATACGTTTTATCTCCAAGCCATGGTGTTTCTATCTTTCTTCCCATAATTAACGATAAAAAAGCATTCAAAAGTCCCATGGAAGGATGATAAATAAAGCGCCAAAGAATCGCAATAACTACGATACTAAGCAAGTTTGGAATGTAGAAGGCAATTTTATAGAAAACAGCACCTTTTATCTTGAATCGAGTTATTGCAACAGCGAAAAAAATAGACAAAGTCATGATACCGACAATTTTCCAGAATACTAGAAAATAATCATTAGCGACCGCTTTGAGGATAACGGGATCGTGGAGCATTTCGCGAAAATTAGCTAGTCCAATGAATTCTTTATTCGCCGATGAGCCTGACCATTTCAATAAGCTGATATAAAGTGCTTGGATAATTGGATAGGCAGTAAAGATACAATAAAGTACAAATGTCGGTACCATAAAGGAGGCAATAAATAAGCTTCGTTTCAAAGTAACTGTCATAGGTTCCCCTTCCCTATAAAATTTAGGATGAGGATAAGGGAAAACATCCCTTATCCTCATAATTAAACATCCCATTCATTTATAGCGGCATATTTACTTAGCAGCACGAGCCTTAACTGCTGCTTTTTCTACACGTTCACTCCACATTTCAACTGTAACCTTAGGATCGGATGAAAGCGCAAGTGTAGCGGCTTCCAGCTCTTTATTTAGATCTGCATTATTAGCAAAAGCTGGCAATACAACTAAGTCTGGGCTGCTGAAATATTTCAAAGCATTCTTAGTAAGACCCGCTGCTTTAGAAGCTTCTACCTCTGCCCCTGCTTTAACATTCAAGATAGCTCCTGTGCTTTCAGCCCATTCAACAGCTGCTTTCTTAGTATAAACAAATTGAATGAATGCTTTAGCCGCTTCAGGATTTTTAGCTTTTTCAGCTACTGCAAGTGTCGTCGTATACGGATTGGCGATATATTTGCCGCCTTTTGCTTGTGTGATGGATGGAATATAACCAAAATCAAAACCTTCTGGAGTATCTTTCTCCATTTCTTTAGCCAACCATAGACCATTCGGAACAAAAGCGTCTTTATGCTGCATGAATAACAATTGGGAATCTGTATGGTTGATGGCTACTGAAGCAGGATCGATGAAGCCTTTATCACGTAGCGTTACAAGCTGTTTCAACGCAGCCACTACAGGTGCTGAGCTGAATACGCCTTCCTTCATATCCTGAATATCTTGCAGGACTGAAGGGCTGTCGCCATTAGCTGAAACCATTGCAGGGAATAAGAATCCACCTGTTAGGTATCCTGTATAAATTCCTGCATGTACATAAGGGGTCACGCCTGCTGCTTTAATTTTCTCACTTACAGCCAAGAAGCTGTCAAAGTCAGTTGGAACTTCCCAGCCTTTTTCTTTGAATAATGCTTGATCATAGAAGGTTCCCCATGATCCGAAAACCATTGGAATCGCATAATTTTTCTTTGCATCACCATAAGTTAGAGGTTGAGCAATTACGAGATCAGAGATCAATTCTCCGTCAACATTCTTTGCGCTCTTATACCAATCTGTAAGATCCATCAATTGTTTATCTTTAACCGCTTGATTGACATCTAGCGCACCAGCGCCATCGATAAAGATTAGATCTGGAGGATCATTCTGGATCCAACGAGGTTTCATTGTTTCATTAATCTTCGGTCCTGCTGATTCTTTAATCTTCAAATCCGGATATTTAGCATTAAATTGCTTAAGTGTTTCCTTCCACCATGCATCTCCATAACCGCCAACAAAGTACTGAATTTCAAAATCGCCTTTGACAGCCACATCTCCTGCAGGTGCATTGCTCGCTGCCGGAGCTTTAGACTCCATAGTCTCGTCTTTCTTAGTGGAGCACCCGGCCAATACGATTGACAATAAAACGACCAAGCTTAGTGTGACCAGTAATGCTTTCTTCAGCTTCATTTAAACAAATCCCCTCGTTTTATAATGATTACAACATCACTATAAAAGAAATGAGAGGGCTTTCATATTGCCTGAATTCCGTTTTTATTCCACATTTTTCAGATAGTTTCGAGTTCGGTGTGATATTCTGCCCGATTGCGGTAATCCGTTGGTGTAATTCCAAAATTACGGCGAAATAAGGTACAGAAATATTTGGCAGTCGTGTATCCGATCAGCTCGGAAATTTCGTAGGTTTTCAGATGGGTTTCGCGGAGCAGTTTTTTGGCTTTATTCATCCGTACTAGAGTTAGATAATCAATGTAATTCTCTCCAGTTACTTCTTTAAACAGATCACTTAGGTAATTGGCGTTCATATGGACGATTTTGGACAAAGCCTCGAGCTTAAGCTCCTTATCCCCATAATTCTTGCTGATGTAGTCTTTAACGATTTCGATTACCTTGTTCTGCTCTAAGCTTTCATTTCGAGTCGGACTGAATACTTGCAGGCTGTTTTCAAACTTCTCCATAATGGAAAAGAAGGTCACAGTTGAACCTGGCGAGGATAGCTTGGTGAGAACATAGGCAATTTCTTGTCTTAAAAATAGACTTAGCTTGGATTCCACCTGATTCAATAATGGTACTAAGATCAATAGAAAAAAATGAAACAGCTGATAAAGCATCATCGAAGGCTGCATCATGGCAGCTTGCTTTAATTCCTTAAACCACTCACTTAAGAAAAGCTGTACCGCCGCAAAATCATTCATTTCAAGTGCAATTCCAACCTTTTTTTGCTGTTCCTGCCAGGTTCTGTTCCGATAGATTTGATAGAGCTTTTCCTGATCCATTTCGATTGTGAAGACCTCATAAACGGTTTTCCAATAAACTTCCGGTAAATCAGACAAAGCAAGGAATGGCGCACTTACCCCAACAATAAAATTCAATTCTGTCGCTATTGCTCGATCATTATCATCTGTTTGCCAACGTCTAGACCACCACTGTCCCAGCTTATCTGTCGCTAAATTATTTCCTGAGACCAGCATAATAAAATGCTTGGGATCGACAAAGAATCCAAAGCAATTCATGACCTCCTCAAATTGCTGCTTAAACAAAGCTATGGATTGTGGCAGGTTATGCTTATTCAAGTAAAAGCCTTTTTGTTCTCCGATCAGGATAAGCACGGAAAATGCCTGATCTGTAAAACTCCAGCCCAAATCGGTTAAAAGCAGCTCAATAGCACCTTCATCCATTTTCTCCCCCGAAAAATGGTTGACCAAGACTTTCTCCAAATAAAGCTGTTTAGTGAGCGCTTCTTGCTCCATTTTCTGAGTCCGCTGCTCTAATACAAGCTCCGCCTTCGCTAAGGCACCTATCAGTTCTTCTCTAATAACTGGCTTTAACAAATAATCCAACGCATCCGCTCGAAGCGCGCTTTGCACATAGGAGAATTTATCATGACCTGTGAGGATTATTTTAAGTACATGCGGGTAGTTCAGCTTCAATTGCTTCGCTAATTCCAAACCATCAATCCCAGGCATATTAATATCAATCAGCATTAAGTCTGTATGGGCGTTCGTTAAGCTTTCTAGAGCAGATACGGCGTCAATACTCTCACTAACCTGCCATTGAGGAGCAAGGCGTTTAATGATGGAGACAATCCCTTTGCGAATTAGAACCTCATCGTCAATGATCATTATGTTCGGCATGATTAGCAGACTCCCTCTCCAAAAACTTTACTTTAATTTCAATCGAGGTTCCTTTTCCCAGCTCACTGGTTAAGGTTAACCCATAGCCTTTGCCAAAATATAACCGTATCCGATCAAATATATTTTTCAGTCCAATATGAATTTCGTCTTCTTCCTGGTAAGCATCTGTTAATAAAGCCGCTTGCAGCTCGCGCTTCTTCTCGTCTGCCATCCCCACACCATTATCCGTAATACGGATATAAACATCATCATCTACCCTTATGCCTTCAATCCGAATCCAGCCCTCTGTTGCCTGCTGTGCCAAGCCATGAATGATCGCATTTTCCACCAGCGGTTGCACAATCCAAGGCAGAATGTACGAGCTCATCACCTCTGGTTCAATCTCGATAATAAAGGTCATTCGCGGAAAACGGATTTTCTGTAGAATAACATAGTGATCGATATACTCCATTTCCCTTGCAAAAACAATTAAATCACGGCTATGATTAATCGTCATTCGGAAGAGTCGGCCGAGTCTCGAAATCATATCCGCAACTTCATAATTCTGATCAACCTCCGCCTTCATACTAATTGACTCTAGTGTATTATAGAGAAAGTGGGGATTAATCTGGCTCTGCAGCACCTTGAAATCAGCCTCGCGCTTAAGAATTCGAATCACAAAAATATGATGCACCAACTCATTTATTTTTTTAACCATGATATTAAAGCTATTGGCTAATTTACCGATCTCATCATTTGATTGCGTCTTGAATTGAACTGTGTAGTCTCCATCTTCCACTTTATTCATCAATGCTTTCATTTTCTTCAAAGGTCGCAGCAATCTAGTGGTTAACAGGATCGATAGACCAATCGATAGAAGTAGGGCAACACCCGTCAAGGTCCATAACAAATTCCGCAAAATATCAATATTATGGGTCAGCTCGCTTACCGGGATGATATTGGCAATTTTCCAGCCTGCAACCTGAGTCGAAATATAATTAATCATCATTTCTTTGCCTTCCATGGAATATAGAAAGCTGCCATGATCTTCATTCAATGCAATTGGAAAAGCTTGTGCAATTTTCAGGCTATCCTGTGCATAAACAATATTGCCCTCTGCATCAACTAGAAAGAGCTGCTGCTGAATTCCGGTCAACACATTGGAGAATATATCACTCAAACCATCCAGATTAATATCCATCCGAAACACGCCAACCGATTGATTTTTCACCACATCAATCACACTTCGCATAAAGGTAAACGCATGCTCTTGATTATCCAAGCCATTCAAAGAATAGGTTGGCAAGAAAATCCCTTTCCCCTCCGCCTCCAGCACTTTTTTGTACCAAGGATCCTCTAAGAAATGACTATAATCCACTTGCTGGCCCGAACCATATCGCGAGAAAATTTCACCATCCGCCTTGAATAGGTAAGTGCCTAAGACATCTTTATAAGGAACGAGCACAATATTCATCAACGCTTTGTCGATGAGGATTTTATCGTTGAATTTCTCAACTGCCGTGTATTCTTGATTTTTCTTCAGTGCATCCTTAACTCCTGTATCTAATGCAAAAGAAATGGATATGCGATCCAATTCTTTGAGATAGTTGTCTAAATTTTTGCCCAGTTGGTTCAAAAGCTCAATACTAAATTCGCCTGTGTTCTGCTTCATGTTCTCACTGTAGCGTTGAAAGCCCAGAAAGGTAATCACCAGCACAGGTAATAAAATCATTAAGGTATATAGCAGGATTAGCTTCTTATCTAGGTTCCAATTCTGAAAGGATCTCCACAAATTCAGCTTATTCATCCAATTTCTCCTCGATAATAATCTTTCATAGCTAGTATAACAGGGTTTTCTGTTTAAAAAAGCAATTTTCATGAGTACGCAATGCTTCACTCAAGAGTCTGGATAAAAGAGAATAAATCTGGATTTTGTGTACTATGGATATCATACAAGCTGGACAAAAAAATACGGTAAATACTGTTTTACCAGTATCTACCGTAGGAGTAATTTGTGGTGCCTATTCTATTTCTAAAGAAAGCCCAAGACTGATGTTTAGCATACGTAGAATCATCATCAATGACTCTGATCTTGTAGCGTTAGCCTTAGGTTTGAAGGATTCATTACTTGCACCGTTTACGATACCGATATCCGTCAACGTGTTTATGGCGCTAGATGCCCAGCTAGTAGAAATATCGCTGAACTTTGAAGGCTTTGGTATGGAGGTCGTATTTAGTACTTTTGAAAGCATGGATACGATCTCTTCTCTAGAGATGCTTTGGTTTGGTTTAAATGAACCATCCAAGTAACCATTAATAATTCCACTTGATTTTAAAGCGTTTATAGAGCTCTCCGCCCAATTGCCTTTGGAATCTGTAAAGCTAGCATTACCCGTAGCCTTCAGTCCCAGAGCATTTACTAACATAGTTGCAAATTCCGCTCTAGTTACATTAGCATCCGCATGGAATGAACCATCTGCAAACCCTTTTATGATTCCAAGCTTAGTCGCTAATATAATTGCCTTTGCATTTGGGGCATCCTTAGGCACATCTTTGAATGTAACTGTCTGTGCTAAATCTGCCTTTTCTACTATTGCTTTAACAACATCTAAATTTACCTTTTCGTTGTAGAAAGGAATAGGCATTGGTGTTGCTGTTGGCACAGCTGTTGCTACCGGAGTTGCGTTAGGAGTGGCAACTGGAGTTGCTACAGGCGTTGGTGTTGGTGTTGGCGTTGCTGGTGTTGGTGTTGACCCGCCGCCTTTGCTTTCTACATATACAGTCACCGTACGGATGACCTCAATTGCTGTATTCCCGACCGAATCGTTAACATTATAATGAAGCAGATAAGTCCCAGCTGTGTTAGTGTCTACTGTACCTGTGATTGCAACCTTGCCTGAGAGTGCTACGTTATCCGTTGCAGTAGCTCCTAGTTCATTGTAAGTAGAACCTCTTGTGATAGATATAGATTTGTCTCCGATGAGTGTGATAACTGGAGCGACTTTGTCAATCTTCGCCATTAATTGAAGAACCAATTGGTTGTTAAAATTATCTGTGCCTTTAAAGAAGAAATCATGCGTACCATCTTGCGAAACCTCTATTTTGCTGTTGCTTTCATAGGGGTTGTAAGTCATCTCGCCATCTGTCGATAGTGCAATAGAAGCAGAAGTGCTAGGTGTAAAGACATTGGCATATACACTGACGGTAACATTTTGGTTTGTCCAGGTGCCGCTTGAATAAGGCTGTCCATCCGCTGTTGTCATTGTTCCATGCAGCTCAATAACAGCGCTATTAATTCCCTTTACTATAACGGGGAACGTCTTAGTCGTAGTGGCATCACCACGTTTAATTGTAGCTATCAAGTTGAGCATCGTGTTGTTAGCTGGACGGGATAGTAATTTGCCGTCATTACTAATTATAGATGGGATCGAGCTTTCCCACTTAATAGTTATGCCGTGTTCACCCGTATACGACAACTCAAGATCGCTGGATACCTCACTTGAATTAGCAATTGACCGCTTGTCTACTGTATCATTTATAGCCTGGTCATCACTATAAGGAGTAGGTTTCACGAAAATCGGATTAGAGTAAAACCACAAATCTTTATAATTCCTGTCATTAATATTATTGAATCGAGTAGTATCATCAGAATCATTCGTTTTGGGGTCAAGAAGCGGATTTCCCTCCGCATCCGTTTCTCCCGGAACGTTCAAGCCCAAATTGGTGCCTCTTAACCTGAAATATTGTTTTTTCTTTGCAGCTCCCAAATCATAGGAGATAACATTATAACCATCTTGGTCTGTTGTCCAATCCTCGCTGGTGAATGTTGCGATAACGCTAGTTGAATCATTGGTATCCTTGTTATAAGCGGACGTTCCAGCTACCGCCTTCTCGTCGCTTACATCTCCAGCAATTAGATCGACATGATCTACTTTAGGAGCTATGTTAGCAGGCACTCCATTTAATACCGGTACTTCATAATTATTTTTTGCAGGGCTTTTAAAGCGAATTGTAAGCTGAAGATGATCTCCCTCGGTCACCGTTATTTGCGGATTCGCAGCACCCATTTCTAGCTTGCCATCGTTTCCTTCGATATTGAAATCCAATGCATTGATCAGATCACCATATACGGAGAACGATTTCCCGGAACGCATACCGTTTACGACGGATTGCATATCATTTCCGTTCGTCCATGTATAGTTCTTGGCGTATTCACCTGGCCAGTATCCACTGGAGTTCGACCCTAGAATCTTGAAATGAAAATCCGAATTAGCAAAGTTCCAATAGTTTCGGCCTTCCCCAAGCAGCGCATCCCAGACGCCCCCAACCTTGGTAATCATATAATCCGAACCACCAAAAGATCTATATTTATAATTATCATCGGCAGTTGGATTTGCTATGTTGTAGGTCGTGTTGTATCCGCCTCTATCCGGTTCCATCTGGTTACCAAGCATGCCTTCAAATCCAAAGTTGATATTCGGTGCTGCATCGTTAAAGTCACGAAGATCAGCAATGGTTGTCTTGCCGACTCCTCTCGACGGATGAGTTACAAGAAAATAACTTTTGTCTGCAAAATTCTTTTGAAGCCACTTTATTCCCGTTAAAGAATCAGCATGATCGAAGTTCGTTATTCTGCTATCTGTAAGATTCCACGTTGCCACATCGTTAGCATCAAACATGTTCTCAGGTCGGTTCGTAAATAAATACTCGAATTGATTTGCAGCTTTTAATGCCTCGACTGATCCTGGAGTATCCGATAAAATCCCTATCGCCCCATGATCATGTTTGGGAATATCCCATTCAAATCCCGAAAAAATGGTTTTATCTGAATAATTCCCAGCGGCCTGTAAAGCCTTGACTTTGGGTACTTCATAATTAATAGCTCCTTGTGAAAAGGGGATCGGACCCCCCGGTACATCTGCCCCGTTATCATCCCGCTTCGACGATCTCAAGTGATTAGCTGTTGCTATCCAGTCCAGTCCGTACTTTGTAAAAGCATTTTCTAATACATTCTCAAGAGAAGACTGTGCATCGTCCGATTCAAAGGTGTGGGCATGGAATTCTCCCGTTATCCATTTCCCTGTGCTGCTGGAGTTGCTTTCCACGTTCTGAGTAACAGGTGCAGCTAGAACATTTGTAGCAGGCATTGCTTGTGCAATTAAACCCAAAGTAAGAGGAGCGATAGTTAAGACTCGAAGCAATTTCTTAGATAACATTAATTATTACACCACCATAGTTGAATTTATGAACCGAGTTGAAAAACAGGTGTTATGACGCTAAAGCCAAACTTCCAAACAAAACACTATTCGACTTTATTCGACAAGACCGAGTATATCGAACGTCAGCAAAGGAGTCCATATGATACAACCAAACCACATAATATCTTAACACTGCTTATGTTTTAATCGTCACTTATTTGGAAAACATTTACTTTGAGATAAACTTCAGAATAATCAAATAATTATCCGGCCAAAACAGGTCAACAAGCCTTGCAAATCTTTACACTTTTGTGTCACAATCGATAGAGGATTATGATGTTTGCCATAGAGTTAAGGCAGGTTTATGCAACATTATATTTATCATCTTCGTTTAAATGTATAGCACTAATTAAATGGAGGTCAGTCAACTATGAAAAAAAATATCTACTATTCGGCTTTACTTTTAACAGTCTTGTTAATAAGTTCTTGTGGTAAAGCTAATTCAGATCCAGTATCAGTATCGCCTTCAATCCCATCTTCAGTTTCACCTACAGCAGCACCTACCGTATCGCCTACTACAGCTTCGCCTACCGTATCACCATCAAATTCACCTTCCTATATGGGTGAATGGACAGTAAGTAGTGTAGTTGGTGCTACTCCTATCTCAGCACCCGTTGATGAAAGTTTTATTGGAATGAAAGCAACTTACACGAAAGAAAAAGCATCCTTTGGTAAAATTGAGATTCTTAACCCTGAATATACGGAACAGGATCTAACAAATGATGAATTTTTTAATGAATACAGAAACCATTTGAGTGATATTGGAATTAAGTCAGAATCAGTTAAAACGGTATCTATTAATAACTGGACAAATGCTGGCAGCTTTTTAATTATTAAAGACGATCAAACCATGATTTTCTTATGGGATGGAAACTATTATGAAATGAAGCGACAGTCATAGGAGGTTTCATGGAATCGGATAAACAGTTAGTAGAAGCAGCAATTGCGGGTGACACCGATGCTTTTGGTGCTCTGGTTCAGAAATACTCTAACGCTTTATATTCAGTAGCTTATGGTGTTTTAGGAGATTTTCATTTGGCAAAAGACATCGCCCAAGAGACTTTTTTGCGGGCTTATTTGCGTCTTCCAACATTGAAGAATAAAAGTAAAGTAGGGAGCTGGCTGTATTCGGTAGCTTATCGTCTCAGTATCGACTGGCAGAGGAAAAGAAAAAACGTGGTTTCCATGGAGAAAATAAGTCGAGCTCCTGCCTCTAATGATACTGAAGCTGAGGCGATAGACTTGAACAGCTCAGAGGAGATATGGCGAATACTGAATACATTGGATGAACTCAATCGAATTCCGATTATCTTATACTATATAAGCGAATGGAGTATGCGTGAAATTGCCGAATTCCTTGGGATTACATTGCGAGCAGTTGAAAGTCGCCTCCAACGAGCCAAAAAAAACCTCCGAACCGAATTCGCCTCTTATCTTGGGGATTCTATTAGCAGCTACAGACTCAGTGCCGATTTCAAACAGGAAGTTATGCTGCAAATCCCAGCTCTAATTGGGATACCCTGTGTTTATATTAGCGTGAATGATGAAAAAAAGTCGGAGAATTGGTATAAACACAATCTTGGACTTGATTTCGATCGCACACCAAATGCAGGCAGCTTAAATATTGGTTTTATTGTGGAACAAGACGTTGTTCCGGTTCCCTATCCGCTATTTGCATTTAGCACTCCTAGTCTTGCAAAAGCTCGTCTTACGTTGGCAAGCTTAGGTATAGAGCTGCAGGAAACCACCGAAAACTCGAACAGCTTTACTTTCCAAGATCCCGATGGCAATGTTCTATGCATGATGCAAATATAATTTTTACGTTCACGACGGGTTTTTCTTGCCGATTACGTCTATTTAGGGAATTTAATCGATTAAAGGAGCGAAGCAAATGGCGAAAAATGTGCTAGTGGACAATGGAGTTGCAGAAAAGCTGAAGTTTAAAAAGGAAGTACCCATGATTAAAGGTGTTGCTTGTGTTTTTATCCATGTAAAGGATGTCCAGGAATCTAAAAAATGGTACTTGGACAATCTCGGAATTAATTTTGATCAGGATACAACAAATTGCGGTGAGATTAACCTTGGCCTCTGGCCATATCCAGACCCAGTGCCTTCTGCGCAACCATTATTTGTTCTGGAAACACCGCGTCTTTCGGAAACGTATCGGATTATGAAGGCAAACGGTGTCCAAGTCGATGATGCCATCAACTGGGATTGTTGGTATTTCAACTTTAAAGATCCGGATGGCCATGTTCTGACGATGTGGCAGCGGGACGAGTTTGTTGTATTGAATTTTGGCGGAGTTGGGTCATCCGAAGATCTACACAAGCTCATCAAAAGTAAATTGTATCTGAAGGGCTCCTATCGTTATGATTGGGAATCCTTCAGCGAAATTTTACTTAGCTGTACGAATATTAGCCAAAGAAAGTTTATCATTGATGAATGGGAATCATTTCAGTCTCGTCTTCCAGATGAAGCCAAAATGTTTCTCGAACTCATTCTCAAGCATAACGCACGATTTCCGACCCATCAGTGGACAGTTGAGCTTCGTGAAAAATGAAATTAAATATCCTTCCTACTTCGTGAGAATGTAGGAAGGATATTATTTTTTATGCCCAAGCTTGCTTATTAGTTTGAATTATCTCGCGAGTTTCTACAGCACGGTCGATCATCATACCGAGATAATGATCCTGTGAAGCTTCGGCAAGACTGTAGAAGCTCGGTCCGCCGTTAGCATATGCAGCCATCTTCTCAAGGCAGGTTGCAATCGCAATTTCATCATCGGATAAGCTGCCTGGAGTAAATGGGTTGCTATATACCCAGCGCTCCCCTGCCAAATATCCCTTGTGGTAATAACCTTCTAAATTACCGCCCTCACCTGCATTGACTCGTCTTAGCTCAAGCTCAATTGGCGTTTGATAATCCTGCAGATATTTCACCTGTGAATTCATTATTTCCCCTCTATCCCCACGAACCAACACCCGAGGTGAGCGTATCCAAGAGAAATATTGATCCCCAGTGAAATCGAAAATTGCGATTTTACCGTCGAACTCAAGTGTTGCCACTGTTTGTTTAGATTGGCTCGGCTTCTCTTCTGCAGGACCACCATATCGCCCCGGCCCTTCTACAATGGGTGTCGAAAAGCTATACCCATGAATTCGGGCATCCTCAAAGCTAATATTTAGAAACTTGCGAATCAAGCTGATGCCATGATAGCCATGAGCAACCGAAATCTGTGCTTGCGACACTGTCCCTAACAAACCTGAATTGGCAATCGCAATTCTCGCGGCATGAAGCGGCTGCAAAGCAAGCTGCTCCGCTACTTGAACCTTTGCATCAGGACCAATTGTTTTATATAACGTGTTCAATGCGTCTAAAGTCGGGGCTGGTGGAGTCTCACTTAGCACAGGCACCCCTAAACCTGCTAACTTCTCTATATAAATCGGCAGCTGCTCCCAAGGCAAGGAAAGCACAATGAAATCAAAATTGGTCTTTTCTAGAAGCTGCTCTATTGTACGAAATGTTGGAACTCTCCACTGTGCCTCGAATTCTAGTCCCTTATTTTCGTCGCGCATGACAACGCCACTAACACGAAAGCGGTTTGGCAATGCTTGGGCAATTCGCATATAAAACTCTGTACGCCAGCCACTTCCGACTATACCGAAAGAAATTATTTTAAACATTCTTCATTCTCCTTTATGACTAGTTTAGGATCCCATTCGTTCTTCAACCTTCATATACTTCCAAATCGAGACGGAAATCAGCCAAGCCAAGATAAATAAAACTACAAGCATGTACCCCAGATCGCCAAAGTCTAAAGCGCCGACCCATTTGAAAAAGCCGGATTGTAAATGTAGCTTGTCACTAAGCACTTGAATAAGCTCAACAGTTCCAATTAACAAAGCTGCCACTACTGAAACGGAGGTTACTGTTACATTGTAATACAATTTGCGGAGAGGAGTCGTAAAAGCCCAGCGATATGCCGTCGACATAAACATTCCATCCGCAGTATCCATTAAACTCATGCCAGCTGCGAACAATAAAGGCAAAGAGAGAATGCCAAAAACGGATATTGCACTCTTAGCTGCTCCTGCAGAAATTGCAAGTAAACCAATCTCTGTCGCGGTATCAAATCCCAGTCCAAACAAGAAGCCTAGAGGATAAACATGCCAGCTTTTACTGACAAATTTTAAAAACGGTTTAATCAACCTCGATAATAGTCCGCGATTATCCAACATTTCCTCTATGTTCTCCGTGGGCTGTATACCCTTGCGCATTTGTCGAAATATTTTATATAAATTGTACAGAATAACTAGATTGATAATCCCAATAAGGATTAAGAAGCTGCCTGAAACCGTAATGCCAATAACTCCGCCAATTTCCTGCATTTGCGGCATCTTATCCTGAATCCAATGAATGGATAACGCGATTGCCAGCACCATTAGAAACACAACCGATGAATGCCCTAACGAGAAATAAAAGCCAACACCAAGCGGATTCTTCTTCTGTTGAATTAATTTGCGAACCGTATTGTCTATAGCTGCAATGTGATCGGCATCAAAAGCATGCCTTAACCCCAGCGTATACGCTAGCAATCCCATGCTCCAGAAAGCTGAATTATCACCTGCGACAGTTAAGAGTCCGATAAATCCAACAACATGCAGTAATACAACGCAAATAAAATACCCCAACCAATTTCGACGACTGGCGATAATTTTCTTAAGCATGGTGATGCCCCCTATGAGCCAAATCTGATTCTGCTTGATCTATGTAAGTAACGGATAGCTCTGCGTAAGATACACCTTTTTGAATATGAATTAAATTAGTCAGTTCACGCAATCTCTGAATTTGACCGCGAACGACGAGGATCTCTAAGCACAGCTCATGGTTCAGGTGGATGTGCATGGTAGATATGATATCATGATGATAGTTATGCTGGAGCTCCATTAATGTGATTGGCAATTCGCTGACATGATGGTCATAAACCATTACGATCGTACCTGCTACCGTTTGCGAAACCGCCATTTGACTTGGCTCGATTAAAGCCTTGCGGATTAAATCACGAATAGCTTCGGAACGATTATCATAACCTTGCTCTGTTATCATTTGATCAAAACGAGCTACAAGCTCTTCAGGCATAGACACTCCAAATCGAGTCAATGAATCTTTATTACTCATTAGTTACCTCCACAGCTATCAGTGTTACTATTTATTAATATAGTAGCACACCATAGCTAAATGTATAGTATTTTCTAGACCGTATAATATTAAAGGTTTTAATGAAAATGTAATCTATGTCCTATTTAACTTGCAAAATAATTGGTAAAATAATAAGAATCGCCTTAAAGCTTTACATAAAAGGAGACTTGCAATTATGGCAACAACAATTTTAACTGTAGATGATGACGTTCATTTACAAGAAATGCTGCAGCTATTTCTTATAGCTGAGGGATTTAACGTCAATCAAGCCTTCAATGGGGAGCAATGCTTAAGCTATCTCGCTGCTGAAAAACCAGATTTGATTCTACTTGATATTCAGATGCCGGATATAGATGGTATAACTCTATGCCGAGAGATCAGAACCCTTTATAATCGTCCAATTCTTTTTCTGACAGGCAACACACAGCAAGAGGATATGGTAAATTCCTTTCAGGCTGGTGGAGATGATTTTATAACCAAGCCTTATAATCATATCGAGCTAATTGCAAGAATTCACTCCCATCTCCGCTGGGGTAAGCTGCTTGTTGAAACGAAGGAAACCGTAAATAAACTCAGCTTTCCCGGATTGGTCATTGACCTAGATCATTTAACAGTCATTGCGAACGAACAACCTGTTACTTTGGCAGCTAAAGAGCTTCATTTGCTGTTAACCTTGGCGCAAAACCCGAAGAGAGTCTATCATCCCAGACAGCTCTATGATTTAATTTGGAACGATATCGCAAGCTACTCTTCCGATCTGATTAAAGTACATATTCATAAGCTGCGTAAGAAAATTGAAATGAATCCCAATAAGCCGCGATACATCCAGACGGTAAAAGGATTTGGATACAAGTTTGAAATTGAGAGTTAGCTTATAAAAAGAACACGTAAGCTCCCTTTTGAGCTTACGTGTTCTTTTTCCATTTTCATTTTTCAACCCAAATGGTGACTACGTTATATTTTAGAAAACGTTCTACCATCGACTCCGTTACCCTATGTCCTGCTCTTATCAAGAGTAAACCCTGCCTTGTGAAAACATCTTCAGCCACTGTCTTGCCAATTACAAACTCAGTTACGATCATCTTTTGCAACTCATCTCCCCCTTGAATCTAAGCTAATGTCAAGTATAATCAGCCAAGGTTAAACTGGGGTAAACTAAAAAAAATCGCACAAAAAAAGCCCATGCACCCAAAGGGCTGACATAAGCTTAACTACCCGCAACCACGATTGGTAAACTAAAATAAAACTTGCTTCCTTTTCCTAGCTCACTCTCGGCCCAAATATCTCCGCCATGCCGCTCCACGATTTCTTTAGCAACCACAACCGCTAACCTGCTGTCTTGATCTTCCTTATCTCTTGGATAAAGCCTAAAAATATTAGCCAGCTGCTCGGGTTCAATACCTTGCCCTGTATCACTCACTGAAATCCAAATCATTTTATCCTTTTGACTTGCGTGCAATTTAATCGTTCCATTTGCAGGGGTGAAAGCACGAGCATTTTTCACTAGGTTTTGAATAACTCTTCTGATCAAATAAGGTTCAATCAGTACATCTACATCGGTATCAAACGGTGTAATTAAAGTCTCACATTCAAACCCCGATTCTTTTATTTCTAAAGCAAGCTCATTGAATATATCGTCGATCCAATCTGTAAACATGACCATTTGCAAGGCAGCTTGCTGATTAGTTTCATGGCTTAATTCCAAAAATTCATCCATGTAATGGTTGATATCCTGGACTTTATCGTAGGCTTTAGCCAAAAGCCTCTCCTGCTGCTGCGGACTCATTTCAATCTGCTCCATCAGCAGCTGGATACTTTCTTGCACATTATTAAGCGGACTACGCACTTCTTGAGATATATTGTGCAGCAATTCCATTCGCTTGGCTTCGGTAATAATTAACTCGTCATTAGTCCGATTTAGGTTCTCCGTTTGAGTCGCAACGGTTTCTTTTAGAGTCATATTCCAACTAGCCAAGGTTTCCACGAGGATAAGCTGGGCACCTTCATCCTGTCTTCGCATTAGATTCAATTGTTTGGAGACTACAATAGCCGTAATGATAAACTCACCAATAGAGCTAAACTGAGTGGCATAGTGGGTGAAGAAATTATCAGGTAAAACTCCAAAAGATAACAAGGTACTCGGTATGACAATCCCCAGAAAAAGCGGTATTTTGGCTATGGCTAGATACTTTGCCATCCGATTACCCTTCCAGGCACATGCGATAATAACACCTATCATCAGGATAATAATCACCCCTTTAAACCTTGCAAGATAAGGCGCCATGCCGAACGGGTAAATACTAACAGTGGCAATTAAAACAACTGGACAAACCCAAATTATCAAACGAAGCAGCTTGTCTATCCATGGCAAATAAGAAGCAGGAGCCATTATATTTTTTAAGAAGATGCACCCAAACCAAACACTCATCAAAAAATAAAACTCATATGCCACGGCAGGAGTGTCGAAAAGCAACGTTCTCCCGACTTTCTCTGTCGTATGTCCATTACCTGAGTAAGCACCAGCCAACCCATTCCAAACATAGTTAGCGAAGCAATAAAACAAGATATAAAAGGTGTAATATATGAATGCTAGGTTTTTGGTAGATATATATAAAGCAAATAAACAGATGATAATAATTAGCATCGCCCCATAATAAAGTCCAAAAACAAGAAATTCAAAGTGCAACGACTTATATAAAGTGGATTGCTCGGTCAGCTGCAGGGGGATAATCATCGTATCGGGAGTTTCACTGCGAATATATATCGTAGAAACTTGACCGAGAGGAAGCTGAATGGCAAAGGTCGGATTGTTACGCTTTAGTGCAGCTGCTTGTTTAAGGCCGTATATCTCCACTTTATTCATCAGCGGATTTTTTAGATTCAGCTCCCAATTAACATTAGCTGAATTATTCAGTATAGAAACACGTACCCAATATACATCTGACGTATATCCGAAAGAGGATTTGCCTTCTGCAAATTGAAAGCTTGTACTCATAGTTGGTAATAAAACATCATTGTAGGTCCATTTCCCACTGAAGTCTGCCAGAGCTTCAATATAAGGGTTCAATGAATAAGAATGTTGGACTTTATTCAGGGTAATCGTTTCAGCTTTATCCGCCGCAAGAGCTGTTGCTGAGAAAGTTATAAGCAAAGAGCTTAGTATACTTATCAGCCATAAAAATCTTACAATTCGCATGCCGCTCTCCCTTCTCTCTCGCTTGTCACGGAATAGTACTAAACCTCAGCTAACGGTAAAGTGAAATAAAATCTTGAGCCAACTTCAAGCTCACTCTCTACCCAAATTTCACCGCCATACCGTTCAACAATTTCCTTGGCAATCTCTAAGCCCAATCCGCTGCCTTGCTCTTCCCCTACCTTATAATGCCTGCGAAAAATATGACCGAGATGCTCTTGTGCTATGCCTTGCCCGGTATCTTGAACCATAATCATTCCGAAGTTTTTTCCTAAAGATGCTTGAAGTGTAATTGTCCCACCTTTAGGCGTAAACTTGCATGCGTTGCTAACCAAATTAGCTAATACTCTTTTGATCAAATGGAGATCTAAGAGAACAAAGGATTCGAGCTTGCTAGATTCTATCAGCAGCTCACACTTTATATTCGCATACTCTATATCCACAGTGAGCTCTTCGAATAGGACTGCCATATATTCCAGAAAATTAACTTTCTGTAAGTTAAGCTTCTCTTGAGCGCTTTTATGAATGCTTAGCTGTAAAAAATCGTCAATAAAACGGTTCACTTCAAAAACCTTATCGTAAATATTGCCCAAAATTTTGGCATGCTGCTCAGGCTGTGGTGCCATTTTCTGCATAAGTGCTTGAATGCCGCCTTGCACATAATTGAGCGGACTGCGAATGTCATGAGAGATATTCTGCAGCAGCCGGGTGCGGGACTCTTGAGCGGCAATAAGCTCATTATTGGTGATCCTCAGATCCTCAGTCTGCTCTTCCACAGTGATCTGCAATACCTCATTCCAATTGGCTAGCCTTGCTACTACATCATCCTGAGCCTTAAATTGATTTCTTTGCAATCTCGAAACGTGTTCATACAACACAAGCGACATAACTAAGAATTCCGTTGCTGATCCAAATTGCAAGCCAAAGTGCGTTAATAAATTATCAGGAAGCAGTCCAAAAGACAATAAAATACTAGGACCACCAATTAAAAGCAACGGGATGATGGCAATAGAAAGATATTTCGCCAAGCTATTCCCTTTCCATGCACAGCCAATAATAACTATCGGAACCATAAAATTGATCACGAGCTTAAACCAGATCAAGTATTGGGCAATTCCAAACGAGTAGAATAGAAATATACCAGCAACCATCACCGCGCAGATAATAATCATCCAACGGCAAAAAAAGTCAATTAATGGCGAATAGCTTTGTGGATTCAAAATCTTTCTGAGCGCTAGAAAACCAAAACCAACACTCAATATATAGAAAAAATCATATGTATTTGCTGGACCACTTAGGAGCAGGTTTCTTTGCATATTTTCCGCTAAGATGCCTGACAGAAAAAATTGCCGCGCCAGCCCATTCCAGACAAATTGTGACAAGCTGAAGCATAAGATATAGAGAATATAATAGATATAGGATGAGTTTCGAAAAGTCATATAAACAGAGAACATATAAACGATAATGATCATAATCATGCCATAATATAAACCGTATAATAAGAATTCAATATGCACAGATTCATATAAAGTCGATTGCTCCGCTATACGCAAAGGTACGATCATCGACCCCCATGTTTCACAATGAATATATAGAGTTGCTGAATGTCCAGGCAGCAGATTTATTGCATAAGTTGGATACTGCCGATTCATATCCATTATCGGTGTTGATCCTTGTGCTGCGGGATCAAAAACCTCAATTTTATCCATTAGCGGATTTAATAGGCTCACCTCCCATTGCTCACTGGATGATGCATTTTTGATATTAATGCGTATCCAATAGGAAGACGATCCATATCCAAAAGCTGATTTTCCCTTTGCAGGCTGAAATTGGCTCTGGAGCTCCGTTGTTAGTATGTCTTCAAGCGACCATTCTTGATTGCTGCCCGGCAGAACATCCATTTGCTCATTAACTATGTATGTAAATGGGACATCAGATAAAATTAAGGAGCCTGAATGCTGGTTTGCTGTTCCGTTAGCGAATATTGTTGTTGAACCTAAAAGTACAGTTAACATTAGGATTACAAACGAGCTGAGTCCAATTGCTTTGGTTTTTGAAAAGCTATTGCCCCTTAATCCGCGCATGCTGGAGCTCCTTTCAGGTATTCCATTAGTGAGACATTTTCATTATACAATTTTCGCTAAATTGTTGTAAGAGTCGACTGGGCAAACAGATTTTATTAATAATGTAGAATAATAATAGACCGCACTCCAAATGAGTTCACGGTCTATTAATTCTTCAGCTTTTATTGATTCAACTTCAGTTCCAATATTCTCAATAAAACACTTATAGCTTCGGCTCTTGTCGCCATAGCATTCGGGGCGAATTTATTGCCTTCCTGTCCTTGTAAAAGACCTTTCTTGGCTACTGCAGCAACTTCAGCTTTTGCCCATAACGGGATTATCGAATTATCTGCAAAAGCTGTATTTTCGTTGGGATCAACAGCCATTTCGTAAAGTTTATTCATCGCTCTAGCCAGCATAACGATCATCTCGGCACGGGTAATTTTCTTGTCCGGCTGGAAGCTACCATCTCCATAGCCGCTTATTATACCTAAACTGACTAATTGTGAGATTGCATTTTTTGCCCATGAACCAATCTTTTCACTATCAGTAAAGGATAGTTCTCCAGGCTTATCTTGGAATTCCATCGCACGGAAAAGCATAACCGCAAATTCAGCGCGAGTAACTGAGCTATTCGGTTGAAACGTTCCATCTGGATAACCAGCTGATAATCCTTTTACCACAGCCAGGTCTATATTTTTTTCTGCCCAATGTCCTTTTGTATCTGAGAATAGTGATTTTTGATCTTCAGGTTGTTTCGTCTGATCTTGTTGTGGGTTTAATACTGCAAATTTTGTAAAATGATTAGTCTCAGCTGTGACTTTATTACCCGATATTTCTCCGCCAATATTCACCCATTCTTTCTGAATTTCATCATAGAAATAGATTGCAGGCTTTTGACCGGCTTGAACATGGTCGGGATCAAATGTAAGAGTAATGGTCACTGGCTTTATAAAATTTGAGCTAAAATTCTTAATGACTTCATATACAGAACCGTTCAAGACTACTTTATCCGTATTTAAGTTAGAGGTATCGAGCAATTTCTCAATAGATAATCGCAATTCTTGCTCTGTTGCTCCTGCAGGAATTGATATTTCGACTTCATCTCCCAGCTTCGTCATACCGGAAGCTCCAGCCGCTAAAATAAGTTTACCGTCGGTTAAAGCTGGTTCTGAGTCATTGATATTATTCGGCTCAATTGGACGGTTATTCCCACTACTTGAATTATCCACTGCTGAAGCCGCTCGACTCACAGTGATTTCGTAAATCCTATTAATTCCGTTTTGTGCGGTGATCGTGTAGGCGACTGGTCCGTTGGAAAAGTCCACCGTTGCCCCCGAGGCGGGACTTATAGTCGCATTCGTCGATACCGTTATTGTCGGTGCCAATATCGCTAAGTTTGTTCCATTCGTCACTTGAATTGTTACCGTCTGTGCTGCTGCGTTTATCGTTGCCGATCCTGTCTGTCCTGATAACGTAATACTTATTATCTCATTCTCACCACTCAATGGTGCTTGTTCCTCGCTTACCGTTACCATCCATACTTGCTGATCGCCGTTTTGCGCTGTTACCGTGTAGCTGACCGCTCCGTTAGAAAAGTCTACTATGGTTCCTGATGATGGATTCACAGTGGCATTCGCTGATACGGTTACTGTTGGTGCTAATGTCGATAAGTTGGTTCCATTCGCAACTTGAATCCCAACTGTATGCGCCGCTGCATCGATCGTTGCTGCTCCTGTCTGCTCCGATAATGTTAAACTTATTATCTCATTCCCACTACTCAATGGTGCTGACTCTTCACTCACGGTTACCGTCCACACTTGCTGATCGCCGTTTTGCGCAGTAACCGTGTAGCTGACCGAGCCGTTAGAAAAGTCTACTATTGCTCCTGATGATGAATTCACAGTGGCATTCGCCGATACGGTTATCGTAGGTGCTATTGTTGCTAAGTTTGTTCCATTCGCAACTTGAATCCCAACTGTATGCGCCACTGCATTGATCGTTGCTGCTCCTGTCTGCTCCGATAATGTTAAACTTATTATCTCATTCCCACTACTCAATGGCGCTTGTTCCTCGCTTACGGTTACCGTCCACACTTGCTGATCGCCGTTTTGCGCAGTAACCGTGTAGCTCACCGCTCCACCCGAAAAGTCCGTCGCCGCTCCCGAGACAGGACTCACTGTAGCGTTCGCCGATACCGTTACCGTCGGCGTCAACCCAGCCAAGTTGGTTCCATTCGCAACTTGAATCACAACCGTATGCGCCGCTGCATCAATCGTTGCCGCTCCTGTCTGCGCTGCTAACGCAAAGCTCACAATAGCATTCGCTCCGCTCAATGGAGCTGGCGCTTCGCTTACGGTTACCGTCCACACCTGCTGATCGCCGTTTTGCGCAGTAACCGTGTAGGTCACCGCTCCACCCGAAAAGTCCGCCGCCAATCCCGAGGCGGGACTCACTGTAGCGTTCGCCGATACCGTTACCGTCGGCGTCAATCCAGCCAAGTTGGTTCCATTCGCAACTTGAATCTCTACCGTATGCGCCGATGCATCAATCGTCGCCGCTCCTGTCTGCGCTGCTAACGCAAAGCTCGTAATAGCATTCGCTCCGCTCAATGGAGCTGGCGCTTCGCTTACGGTTACCGTCCACACCTGCTGATCACCGTTTTGCGCAGTAACCGTGTAGCTCACCGCTCCACCCGAAAAGTCCGTCGCCGCTCCCGAGACAGGACTCACTGTAGCGTTCGCCGATACCGCCACCGTCGGCGTCATTCCAACCAAGTTTGTGCCATTCGCAACTTGAATCCCTACCGTATGCGCCGCTGCATCAATCGTTGCCGCTCCTGTCTGCGCTGCTAACGAAAAGCTCGTAATAGCATTCGCTCCACTCAATGGAGCTGGCGCTTCACTCACGGTTACCGTCCACACCTGCTGATCGCCGTTTTGCGCAGTAACCGTGTAGCTCACCGCTCCACCCGAAAAATCCATCGCCGCTCCCGAGACAGGACTCACTGTAGCGTTCGCCGATACCACCACCGTCGGCGTCAACCCAACTAAGTTTGTTCCATTGGCTACTTGAATCCCTACCGTATGTGCCGCTGCATCAATCGTTGCTGCTCCCGTCTGCTCAACTAAACTGAATGCTGTAAGATCCTTCGCATTATTTGCCGCAATAGTGACGGTCACAAGGTAATTTTTTGTAGTGCTATCCGCTGCAGTAACCGTGTATGTCACCGGTGATGAAAAGTCATTTGCCGTGGTTCCACTCACTTGAGTAGTTGAACCTTTCTTCACGACAGATCCCGTACTAGTGAATGTGGCGACCAACGATGACGCATTCGTTCCAAAAGGTACGGTAAGCGCAATGTTGTTGCCGCTAATCACTCCTGTAGCAACAGGTGTCAATCCTGCAAAGCTGAATGCCGTCAGATCTTTTGCCGTATTCGCTCCAACTGTTACCGTTACCGTGTAGTTTTTGATCGTTGTGCCATCTTCTGCTGTAACCTTGTAAGTTACCGGAGTGGTAAAATCATTTAACGTAGTACCACTCGATTGTGTTGTTGTCCCAATCTTAACTGTCGACAGTGCTGAACTTGTAAAGGTCGCAATTATCCCATTTTTACTCGTCCCATATGGAACAGTTAAAGAAATTGCAGTGCCTGTAATCGTACCTGATACCGCTGGTGTCAATCCCTCGAAGCTGAATGCAGTGATGCTGCTGGCTGTGCTCTTGCTGCGTGTTACCGTAATCTTGTAAGTCTTTATTGTCGTACCATCCTGAGCTGTCACAACCACATTAATGACATTCGAACCCGTATTTAAAGCAAGCGGTACACTGCTCTGACCACTGACCACTGCTGTCGAAGTACCGCTATTAACACTCACAGATATAGTTGCATTCGCATTGGTCACAGTAGGAGTAACTGTGACACTCGAAAAGCTATTCGCTGCGGTGGACGTATAATTAATCGTGTTCGCCGTAAATGTTGGACTTATGGAACCCGAAGACAAAGTTAAACTGCTCAATGTTGCAGTCGTACTTGCTGCTCGAGTCACAGTGAGGGTATAGCTCTTCGTTGTGCCAATTTGCGCAGTAACTGTAATAACAATACTATTGCTCCCAACCACAAGGGGAAGCGCAGAACTATTACTGCCACTGGTTGCAGCTATTTCCGCCCCACCATTTACGCTAATCTTCACAGTCGCTGTTGAATCAGCAACAGTCGGTCTAACCGTAATAGATGATGTTATATTAGAAACATTAGGAGTCGTATATGCTATAGTGCCGGCTGTAAAAGTCGGACTGAGAGTGCCTCCGGTCGTTGTCAATGCGCTTAAGTTAGCATTAGAGCTTCCTGCAGCGCGCGTTACAGTCACGTTGTAGGTCTTCGTATTCGACCCATCCTGAGAGGTTACTTCCACAGCAACAGTATTTACACCCACTACAAGCGGAATCCCTCCGCTTGCTTGACCGCTAACTACTGCTATTCCATTAACAGTAACCGTAGAGCCTGCATTACTAACAGTAGGCGTCAACGTTAGACTTGATACATTGTAAGCAACACTTGAACTATAAGCTAAAGTTGCTTCCGCAAAAGCCGGACTTAGTGCTCCAGAGGATAGTAACAGAGAGCTTAAACCAGCAGCTGACGGGTCAGAACGCACGACATTCAAGACATATTCTCTGCTTCGAAAACCGTTTGAGCTGGCAATAGTAACCGTAACACTATTATTGCCGACAGCAAGATTAGTGCCGCCAACCACTGTAATAGTGTCAGTTGGATTTAAAGTAGCTCCTGTTATCGTGACACTCTGAGCATCGCTCGCAACCACAGCTGTATAAGCTGAAGTAATATTATCCAAACTCGGAGAAACAGAGACGACTGTGCCCGAATCTGCGGTTACCGTTAAACCAGTCAACCACAAAGGCTGAGTTTCACGCAGATAGGGAGTAGTTGTCCCACTTACAATATTCCATAGCGTACTGAAATTCCATGTATTGAAGCTGGCGCTAAGCTTCATATTAGCTGTTGTAATTCCCGTTATTCCAGAAACGCTGCCTGAACCTGCACCGCTGCTCACCCCGGAGGTCGTTGTATTCCAATAGCTGGTAGTAACGGTCCCGCTCGTTTTAGTGCCAACCAAGCCGCCAGCAGCACTGGCTCCTGTTACCTTCCCTGTTGCATAGCTAGTTCCATATGTGCCTGATTGGGTTTTACCAATCAGGCCGCCTGCGGATGCATTAACTGCTGTCACCTGTCCCGTCGCATATGTATTAGAGATATTTCCGTAGTAGTTATCACTACCTATAAGGCCCCCTACCAAGCTGGAGCCTTGTACATTGCCTTCTGCATAGCTTGTACTTACAGTGCCCCCCTCATTTAAGCCGATCAAACCACCCACTGCATCGCCACTCCCTGTTACATGAGCAAGAGAACTACTTAACGTAACATTTCCGTTTGTCACGTATCCAATCAGCCCACCCACACTGTTTCGGCCTGACACACTACCTGAAGCGGAAACGTTTGTCACAGTACCTGAGCTATGCCAGCCTACTAATAGACCTGCATTGTCCCGGCCGACAACCGTCGCTTGGACAATTTTCAAATTGGTGACACTGCCTATATAGATATATTGAAACAAACCAACTATATCTTCATTCGGACGCTGAATGGAAAGGCCTGTAACACTGTGTCCATTCCCGTCTAAGGTTCCTTCAAAATAAATCGGCTCCCAACCAAGCCCTCCGTTTGCTGCCCCATAGGAAGACAAATCGATATCGTCAGTAAGCTTGAATACTTTCTGATAGTCATCTCTAATAGCATTAAGCTGATCTGCAGTGGCAATTAAGTAAGGGGATGCCATAGTTCCCTCTCCACCCGCAAACCTATTGCGTATGACAGTAATTGTGTACGTTTTCTGGGTTCCATCCGATGCGGATACAATAATCGTACAAATGTTGCTTCCAATTTGCAGACTACTGCACCCTGCAACAGTATAGGTTGCATCAGCGTGATGAGTGCTGGCCGTAATATTTGCAGCGGTATTCGTATTCGGTACAGATAGTGTGTAGTCATTTAAGCCACTATTGAAACCTGCGATGGAGTCTCCGTTAACTTGTATATCCGATAATTGAGCATCTGATGACAAATCCGATGAAGCAAGCTTATGTATATGCAAGGTATACACTTGATCTCTATCATTCCCATCACTAACGGTGATTGTTGCAGTATTGTCGCCGGTAACCAGCGTATTGTCACCCACAATATTTACAGTTGCGCTTGAATTTGCAGCGGGAGCCGTAATAGTCAGAGCTGTGGCCAGATTCGTCACACTAATGTTGTATTCTTTGACTCCTACATCAAAGACCGGTGATATGGTCCCAGCAGTTCCTGCATTAGGGACAGCTGCCAAATCAGTCAACCATAGAGGCGCATTATCCTGCAGATACGGATAGCTTTTTCCTGCTGCTCCCGCCCAAGTTCCACTAAAGCTCCAGCCTGCGAAGCTGGATGAATGAACCATGTCTGCAGTTATTAATCCTGAAACACTAGAAGATTCGGATGACCAACCATACCCATAAGGAGTCCCCGTTGTGGTTTCATCCCAGTAAGAATCAGATACTGTAGAACCATAGTTGTATCCCCCAAAACCACCTAGAATGTAGCCACCAGCAGATGCAAACCCAGCTGCATAAGTTTTAGAGATCGTCATCCCGTCTAGATAGCCAATTAATCCGCCAACAGTATCTGCACCGCTCACTGAACCAAGCGCGTAGCTCAGCTGCACATTGCCCCTATACCCCGACCCAAGTAATCCCCCAACATCGTTCTGGTCACTTAGGACATTTCCGGATGAGTAGGAGCGCTTAATATTTCCATTGTATGAATGACCAATAAGTCCCCCTGCATATGATCCCGCTGCATGAACATTTCCTTCTGCATAGCTGTTCGATATTTCTTCGTTATTGTTGCTGCTATAATAATAGCCCACCAGTCCACCTACATAACCTGCACTTCCGTAGACAGATGCCGAGGATCCAGTATAAGTGAGTGTCGAGCCCTCCAGCTTACCAAGCAAACCACCCACATCCTGGTTCCCTTCGACATGTCCAGAGGTATATACATGCAAAAGAGTAGCATCTACCGCGTGACCCGCCAGAATTCCCGTATCAGAGCTCCCTTTTACATCAGCTTGCAGAAGCTTCAAGTTCGTTATACTCCCCGTGTAAATCATCTCAAACAATCCCACACTATCAACATCACTGCGATTGATAGATAACCCTGTAATCTTATATCCATCACCATCAAGCGATCCACTAAAATAACCTTCAATTGGCTTCCAGCCCTTCCCGCCATCAGCTGCTGCATATGCAGACAAATCGATATCTGAAATCAGCTTATAATGGGCATAAATATTGTCTCTAATGGCGTTAAGCTGATCCCCATTTGTAATCAGGTAAGGTAAAGCACTTGTCCCATCCCCATCTTCAAAAACTGTGTCAGCTGAAACAGAAGAAGGCGGAATGGTTGTTCCCATAATGATACCTATTAGCAATATAATAAAAACACGATATAATCCTCTACTCCAGCTTTTTTTCATATAACCCTCCATTTAGTGATTGATTCTTGAGCATCTCCAAGTAATTAATACATTGAATATTTTCTCAAGCTAGCTCATCGTAAACGTCCAAGGTTAAACTGGGGTAAACAGAAAAAAATAATTATGTCATGAAAAATAACGCATAAAGCTCTTTATGAGCTTATGCGTTATTTTTAGTTTATAAGTGATTCATAAGATGATTCTTTATTCGATTCTCATTCCGATTCATAGTATTATTGAATTAATAACAATATAAAAAAGGATGATTATGATGATTGATAAAAAACAACTAACCGTACGTTTACCTCAATCAACCGTCGATTATTTGTATACAAAAGCCGAGAACGAGAATAAATCCTTGAATGATATTATGACTGATATCACCGAAGAATATATGAAATGGCAAGAAGGCGATAAAGTTTTACAAGACATTATGATAATACGTGAAAAAGTTAAAAAGGAAAGCGGTGTTCATCCTAGCTCCACAGAGGATATTCAGCGGCTTAGAAATGGTGAGAGATGAAACAAGTATGTTTGGATGCCAATATATGGATTAAAATTCTTACAGTAGAACCCGACTCTGAACAAGTCCAGAATCTAGTCGTTCAGTTATTCAAAAGAAAGAACGCAGATTATTGCACCTTCAATTATGAAAATGGAAGTGGGCAGTATTTGTTTATGTAGGACCAAAGCAAACATTTGACATTGTAAACAGTCAAACATAACTATTAAGCTCCTAGGAAAGTAACCTAGTAACCCAGTCACTGCTGCTTAAACTTATCCAGACAAGCCTTACAAATACAGGCTTTGCCTTTCAGATCCAGCGGTATCTGATCGAATATCTCCTGTGGAAAAACGGCCTTGCTGCACCAACAAGCTTCAATGGTTTGACCCGCTTCAACGCCACATTGACTATCTTTGTTACAGATGGGACAGTTCACTTAAATCCATCCTTCAAATTCAGAATACTTGATAGGATGATTATACTTTACGCCAGCTCCCGATTGCACTAATATCCTCAGCTCCCTCAGCTGCATAACCTTCACAGATAAATCCGGGTACTTCCAAGCCGCCTTCAAGCTCTACTTTACCAATGCCTAGAGGTGCAGGAATCGATGCAACAAAAGCACCAAATGACGTTAAAGGCATTTCCCAAACTTCCAAAAGAACAGCCGTTCCACCCGATGTTTGTTTAATCATTCCAGGCTTTGGCGGTATGGTTGCTAGCTTAACGAATTGGTATTTGGCTGCTGACACGGCTTCCGTTATGAAAAAAGCTCCACTAGCAAGCATTTGCTTTTCCAGCGGAAATCCGCGCATATGCAACCCACAGACAGCTACCAAAGTATTCTCTTTATTGGAAACCACAAGTATGCTTGTTACTGACTCATTATTCATAAGATGCCCCTCCAATATGTTTAATAAAAGCATCCGCACTAGCACAGATCAAAGCTTCATTCTCAGCTAGCGCAAACAAAGTGATCCCAAAAGGAAGCTTAGGAGCAGCTTCACCGGCCGGTACAGCAACTGCGCACAAATCCAACAAATTGCAATGGTTGGTATAACGCCCCATATCACTATTGGTGCTGATGGGATCAAGCCGAACCTGTTCACGGGTCCATGTACCACCTGAGGTTGGCATCACCAGTACTGCATCACCTAATAGCTTTCTTGCGTTTAGCTTAAAAGCTTGCAGCTTATGCATAGCTTGAAAAACAGAAGCTGCGTCGTATTCCGCCTTCGTTCCTGACCGTAAAACCTGCTCCGTTACTGGAAAAACCGTGTTGGGATGAGCTTCAACAAAGCTTCCTAGGCTAGCCCAGCGTTCCGCAACATAAGGTCCGTTGTAAAGCAGCGCAGCAGCTTCACTAAAAAAACTACAATTGATATATTCGATAGGCAGATTGAGCTTCTCCACTTTTTCTACTGCTGCTTCCCAAGCCATCCGATATTCGTCAGCATAAGGTCCATAAAAATCAAGCGGCGCTTGTGGCAGGCATATTTTGACTGGAAGCTTTGGAGCTGGGATTGGAATATTTCGCGACCAAGGGTCCGTATTATCATAGCCGCGGACAACTCCATCTACTGCTAAAGCATCCTCTATGGAATGAGTAAACACAGTTACACAGTCTAAGCTGGCACATGCAGGTACCACACCTTTTGTCGGCCAAGCTCCTAAGCTAGGTTTGTAACCAACTAGTCCATTTAAACCGGCGGGTACACGACCTGAACCTGCTGTATCTGTACCCAGAGCAAAAGCAACCTGACCACGAGCCACAGCAACGGACGAACCAGAGCTAGAACCGCCGCTAATTAACTCTTCTCTTAAAGCATTATGTGTTTCACCGAATGGGCTTCGCGTCCCGACGAGGCCTGTTGCAAATTGATCTAAATTGGTTTTACCGATTGGGATAGCACCAGCGGCTATAAGCCTGGAAACCACGGTTGAATGTTCAATTGGTGTATAGGCATATTCCTCACAGCCAGCAGTTGTAGGAACATCAGCTAAATCAATGTTATCTTTAATTGCAAAAGGGATTCCCCATAATGGCGAGGCTGCTGGATCCAGTTCGAGCAAACCGTCCAGATAAGGTTGTATTCGCTCCATGATCGGCAATTCAATCCAAATATTCATCTCTTTATCTTCCATAGCTTTAATGATAATGGCTTGAACGACTGCTTCTGGCGTAGTTTCTTTATTAAGGTAGCTCTCACTCAAGCTTTTTATAGTCAGCATTTCGGAGTGTTCAACTGTTTTCATGGTGCACCACCTGCTTTCTTATGCTTTCATAATACCTGCAATCAACTGTCCTGCGTGTACTTCATCACCAGGACTTACATATACAGAAGTGATGTAACCATCACAGGGCGCTTGTTGAATAAACTCCATTTTCATACTTTCCTCGATGATGACAGTGTCGCCTTTTTTAACTGCTTGCCCATCTATTACCATAACCTTCCATACACTCCCAGGCATTGTACAGCGGATAGCAGCTGCACCTTCTGGCAATTCTTCCTCTTGTGAGGCTTTAGCTGGTTCATGCTCTGAAACATATTCAGCTAAGCCAAGGGCTTTCCAGCTTTCTCTTTCTTGCTGAAAGGATGCTTGCTGCTGTTCACGAAAATGCTCAGTGCTTTCTTTAATAGAACTGAGAAATTGTTGATATTCACCGAGATTAAAGGTTGTCTCTGTAATGTCTGCTTCAAATCTGCCTCGCAAAAAGTCTTCACGCAATTTAAGTAATTCATCTGCAGTTACGGGATAAAATTGAATTTGATCGAAAAAGCGCAATAGCCATGGTTTGCCAGCTTTAAAGCTCGCCGTGGAACGCAGTCGGTTCCACATTTGAATAGTACGTCCAACAAACTGGTATCCGCCTGGACCCTCCATGCCATAGATGCACATGTATGCTCCACCAATTCCAACAGCATTTTCAGGTGTCCATGTGCGTGCCGGATTATATTTGGTAGTAACCAGACGATGGCGCGGATCTACCGGTGTTGCCACAGGAGCACCCAAATAAACATCACCTAAACCAAGCACTAAATAATTGGCAGCAAAAACAATTTTTTTGACTTCCTCCAGATCATTTAGCCCGTTAATGCGGCGAATGAATTCCAAATTGCTTGGGCACCAAGGAGCATCAGGACGAACCGTTTGCTGATATCGTTGAATCGCTAATTGAGTCGCTGGGTCATCCCAGGATAAGGGCAAACGGACAATCCGTGAAGGAACTTGAATTGATTCGAGTGAAGGCAAGCTGCTGTCCAATTGCAGAATTCTTTGACAAGCTTCTTCTACCGTAATTTTCGCAGAATCTATATGCACCTGTAAGGAACGGATACCTGGCGTTAAATCCAATACCGGGAAATCCTCACTTGCTTCAATCGCCTGCATCAATGCATGGACTTGGAAACGCAGCAGTAGATCCAGCTCCATTAAACCATATTCCACCAAAACATTAGCATCGCCGCTGCAACGAATTGTAATCGGAAATCTGCGGTTAGTTTCCGCTTTAATCAGAATAGGATCATTGGCTTTAATCTCGCTATTCGCTTGTGGGAGTATAACAACTTCAAGATCCATTTCATTCTCGGCATTGCCAATTGCGTTTAAATTCGCTTCCTGCAAGCTGCGCAGCCTATCTGCATCTCGCAGAGTAAGCAAACGAAAGCTAATTGTATCTCCAGCATGCAGCTGGCCAATTTTCCAGAATTCCGCTGATGCGGTTGTAACTGGACAAACAAATCCCCCTAAGCTAGGACCATCCGGTCCAAGTAATATCGGCATATCGCCAGTAAGATCAAGCGCACCGATTGCATAAGCATTATCATGAATATTCGATGGGTGCAATCCTGCTTCGCCACCATCTTCGCGAGTCCAATGAGGAGCAGGTCCAATCAGCCGAACTCCGGTGCGTGAGCTGTTGAAATGCACCTCCCATTTCGTTTCCGTCAGCTGAGTTAAATAATCCGGTTGAAGAAATTCTTCCGTACAATGTGGACCTGGGATAACACCAATCGTCCATTCCCGAGTCATAGCTGGCCGATAAGCTTCGGCGAGTACATTGGTTTCGTTTGGTGTTTTCGTGGTTTTATTCACAGCCAATACATCACCTGTCCGTAATGCTCTGCCACCATGACCACCAAAGCTGCCTAACGTAAAAGTGGCTGAGCTGCCCAGAATTAATGGCATATCAAATCCACCTGAAATAAGCAAATAGGTACGCATTCCCGCGATAGCTTCTCCAAAGCTTAAAACCTGATCTTTATTAGCAAGAATTGGTTTATACAAAGGAACTGGCACTTCATCTAAAGTAGCTTGCATATCGGCACCGGTTAGACAAAACCACATTTGATTGCGAAAACAATAAGAACCGCCGCGTAAAGTTAATTCAAGTCCGCTTGCATATTCCTCATTGCCCAACAGCTTATTGCCGATTCGAAAAGATAATGGATCCATAGGTCCACAAGGTGGTACCCCAACATTCCAATAACCAATTCTTCCAGGCCAATCTTGTACAGTGGTCTGCACGCCGCCATCCAATACTTCCAGAGCATGCTCCGTAGGCGCAAAACCATTCAAAAATTGCGTATATACATTTCCTTCGAGACATTCCTTTTCTTGCAGCAAGGCATGTAAGTATTGCAAATTAGTTGTTATCCCATATAATCGTGTTTCTCCTAAAGCACGGATCAGCTTATTTATCGCATCAAGTCGGTTCTCACCGTGAACAATAATTTTGGCAAGCATCGGATCATAAAGCGGAGTGATGGTCATCCCATCCCTTACCCATGTTTCAATTCGTGCATGCTCCGAGAAAATAGCCTGATCCAGCTGCCCCGCACTAGGACGGAAATCACGTAGACAATCCTCTGCATAAATACGAGCTTGAATGCTGTGTCCAACTGTTGGCGGCACTAGAGAAATTAAATCCGTAAGCTCATCCGCAGCCTCTCGAACCATCCACTCCACTAAATCAATTCCCAGTACCTCTTCCGTTACGCCGTGCTCAACTTGCAGGCGCGTATTTACTTCCAGAAAATAGAACTCGCAAGACTCAGGATCATATAGAAACTCTACTGTTCCAGCACTGCGATATCCCACTTCTGCCGCAAGCCGTTGTGCTGAGTTCAACATAGCTTCACGCACTTCTTGCGAAAGGTTAGGTGCTGGGCTTTCTTCAATTACCTTTTGATTACGGCGTTGAATCGAACAATCACGCTCACCTAAAGTTACAACTTCGCCAAACTTATTACCAAAAATTTGAACCTCTACGTGGCGAGCTTTGGCAATAAATTTTTCTAGAAAGAGTCCACCGTTTTTAAAATTAGTTTCCGCGAGATGGCGCACCCCATCATAGGCTGCTCGTAATGCCGCTTCATCTGCGCAAACTCGCATCCCGATGCCGCCACCACCAGCCGTACTTTTCAGAATCACGGGATAGCCAATCGCTGCTGCATGAATCAATGCCGCGTTTAGTTCTATGATAAGTGGAGTTCCCGGCAGCATAGGTACGCCTGCCCTTTCGGCAATCTCTCTTGCCGAATGCTTAAGACCAAACATCTCCATCTGCTCCGGCGTGGGACCGATGAAAACAATTCCATGCTCACGACAAGCTCGGGCAAAATCCGCATTCTCGCTCAAGAAACCATAGCCTGGGTGAATCGCTTGGGCGCCTGTAGCAATCGCAGTTTGCAGAATTAATTCTGCATTGAGATAACTTTCTTTGGCTGCGCCTTCTCCAATCAGAATTGCTTCATCCGCTTGATCGACATGGAGGCTGTCTTGATCGGCTTGGGTATATACGGCAACCGAAGCAATTCCCAGCTTGCGCAGAGTCCGTTCAATCCGAACAGCAATTGCACCTCGGTTAGCAATCAGTATTTTTGTGAACATGTTGTCATCTCCTTAGAGTTTTCTTAAGAAAACTATCTTCGTAAGCATAGGCAGAGTTTTCGTAGCTTAATGGTCCCAAATCAGCAATTGGATTGGCGTTGGGTTATAGGCATTACAAGGGTTGTTCAGCTGTGGACAGTTGCTAATCAAGACCATGGTACGACGGATTGCCTGCATTTCTACATAACATCCTGGTGCTGAAACCCCATCTGCAAACTTGAGCCCACCTTCGGGAGAAACCGGTACGTTCATAAAAAAGTTAATATTAGGTGCTAGATCCCTTTTAGAATATTGATTATCAAATTGAGCCAATTGCAGCATAAAAGTATCTCGGCAGTTGTGCATAGATAACTTGTCATGTGAGTAGCGAACCGTATTACTTTGTGCAGAGCAAGAGCCGCCAATGGTATCATGACGACCACAGGTATCGGCAACAATCGTTAACAAAGCATTGCCTGACTCCGTACGTAAAGTAGTTCCAGTCGTCAAATATAAATTGCCTTGCCCGACTATTGTAGCTATAGCGCTATAATGATCCTCCAGCTGATCTGCATCATAGAATATCGTATCCGCCGCTTGATTCCCGGCAATGTCGACGATTCTCAGCACCTGACCTGGTAAAAGCTCATGCATCCAACCGTCTCCAGCAGGAACAACTATTTCATATACAGCATCGTCCGCAATACGCGGGCTTTCCACTCGATTGAATTCAGCCATGTTGGTTCCCTCCAAGCAATGTGTAATATTCCCATGTATTCTCAAAAGCTCGACGATTCTCTGGGCGATAGTTTAGGCAATAATCAGCATCCTCAACAGGTAAGCTTGGGATTATCTCTATATTCACAGGCACTGATGGATATGTGGTTTTGGGATCCATTGGATTAGGCGTATTCGATAAAATTAACAGAACATCCATCTCCGTACGCAAGGTAATCGTGGCACCTGCCGGGCAATGCTGTTCACTGAAATTCATGTCTCCATTATCTGCACAATATACTTTGGAGAAAAGATTTACTGCGGGAACTAGATCTCGCAATCCCAGCCCGCTTCTAACTAACTCCACAGCAAAATTTTCCTGGCCCGAACGCAGCCAATCATTACGCAATTCTTGGTATTGTGTCTTGCCATATTTAAGATCCGTTGCTTCACGTGTTGTATATCCGCTTAAGGTATCATGCCAGCCTAAGCTATCTTCCACAAAGCTTGCCAATGCTCTGCCATTATCGCTCATCAGGATATTTCCTTTAGTTAAATGTGCAGTATACTGTGCCTTCAGTGTATCAGGCATATTATAACGCTCTGTTAAATCCTTGGCGTTGTACATCAGCAAGGAGACATTTGCTCCTGCCTCTAGCGCGGTAAACTGTATCAGCTTTTCTCTGCCGATTAAACCCGACCATTTATCTCCGGGAAGTAGCGTCTTGCTCCATAAGCTTTTCATAAATTTTCCTCCTTAGTGATGAAAATAAAAAAAAGCCAGAGAGAATGATCTCCCAGGCTTTTGTCCTTCCGTGTTATACGAGAGATCACATTATCTAACATGTATCTTCCATATACCTATCTCTCGGGCCAGACTTGATGCCAAATCACAACATCAACGGAACCCTAGATAGCTTATTGTTCTCATTACTCGTTCAACGAGAACCTTTATTCAGTTTTTAAAAAGCTTTCATTATCAGTAGTATAGGGGCTTAAGGCAGTAGTGTCAATAGTAATGTGAGGTTTCATAACATTAATCGAAGATCAATTAAGAAAAGTATCTACTTTATCATTTGTTGCTTGAATGATTAACTGGTCAATCGTCATAAACGCCCCACCAATTAAGCCAGCTGTATTTCCGAGAATAGATTTATTAATCAATAATTTACGAGTAGCTAATGGAAGTGATCTTTGATAAACGCTTTGTCTGATCGAAGCTAAGAGAATATCCCCATAATCCGAATATTCACTGCCTATAACCACTAAGTCTGGATTTGAAAAATTAACGATCGAAGCAAGCACACGTCCTAATATGGCTCCACTTTCACGAATGATATCAACTGAAATCGGATCCAGATTTAGCACTCCTGCGCTAATATCTGCAAGTGTAATTTCCCCATGCTCCTCAAGCCGCTTTAGTAAAAAATCACTTTTTTCAGATAAGGCTGCTGCTTTTCCTTTTGCAACAATCGCTTTGCCTCCGGCTGAGGCTTCCAGACAGCCTCTATTCCCGCACCAGCAGAGCACATTATTGCCGATATCAAAATGGCCAATATCGCCAGCACTTCCTGCTGATCCGCGATAAAGCTTGCCATCATAAATGACACCGGATCCAATACCAGATCCAAGTTTAATATAAATCAAATTGTCAATTTCAAACTTATACCCCTTCGCCTGTTCTCCGAGTGCCATGATATTCACATCATTATCTACATAACAAGGACAATCATAAAACTTCGACCAAAACTGAGGAATGAGATAATTATCCCACCCCTGCATTAGCGGTGGAGTAATCGGCTGCCCCATGGAATAATCAACAGGCCCAGGAATCCCGATTCCGATACCCTTAATTGAAGAATTTTCTATACCAATCTCTACAATTAATTGCTCAACTAGCTGCTGGACATAGGTTAAAACTTTATCAGGACCTTCATTTATTTGAATAGTTGAAGTTTGGGTACTTAGAATTTCACAATCAAAATTAGTAATCGCAATTTGTACACTTGTGGTGCTTAGTTCAATAGATAAAATATGTCCATATCTGCTATTCAAAGAATACTGCTTGGGCTTTCTACCGCCGCTTGAAGCCCCAATCGCATTGACTTCGATAAGCTGTTCAGCAATCAGCCGTTCTACATGGTCGGAAGCAGCAGATAACGAGCTACCGGATTCATTGGCTATATCCGCTTTAGACAGTGGAGATTTGGCCCTCCTAATCATTTGGAGAACATTTGCTGTCATTGGAAGCATTGAATATCACCACTTTCATCTCATTTCACTCAAAATTATATACTCCGACCTAAGATTACTCAAGCCTTTTCAAAAATAACAGTTGTTTTACTATTCGCTGAGTTTATGCCGGCAAGTACTATTTCTAGTGATTTATAGCCCTCTTCGCCTGTAATCAAGTGTCCAGTGCCATTAACAATTCCATCAACAAAATGATCAATGACCCCTGAAGTAAATTGCTCGCCTACTTCATTAGACTGAATTTTCCCCAACTCATGCAGCTCACGCTGTTTATTGCTATGATCGACAATTAAACCGTAGCTGGGATCCACACCAATACTAATCGTACCCTTCTCGCAAAAAATAACCGTTGAATTGATTTCATTCGGATAAGAAACCCAGCTAGCTGTTATCGTGCCAATTGCACCCTTGCGTGTTTTCATTAAGATCACAGCATGATCATCTACATTTGTATTCTTGTGCTGAGTTCCATACATCGAGGTTAATTCACTGACTTCATCATCAAGCAACCAGCGGATTAAATCGGCTTTATGAATTCCCAAATCTCCTAAAACTCCTGCAAAAGCCTCATCTTTATTAAAAAACCAGCTTTTCGAACCATCCACACTCCAGTTTTCCGGTCCAGAATGGCTGAAATTCGACTGAAAGCTGAGCACCTTGCCAAGCTTGCCCTGCTCTATAATTTCCTTAGCCTTCGTATGCACGGCCATGAATCTTTGGCTATGTCCGATCATTAATTTAACTTTGTTTATTTGAGCAGCTTCAATCATACTTTTAGCTTCAGCTAAATTGGTAGCCATTGGTTTTTCACAGAGTACATGTTTACCGGCATTAAGCGCTTCAATTGAGATCGATGCATGCAGATTATTGGGAGCGCACACTGAAACAGCCTCAATCTCTTCACACGCTAGTAATTCCTCGTGAGTTTGAAAAGCATATTTGGCGCCAAATTGCTTGGCAACCTCTTGAGCCCTTTGCAGGTTAAAATCGCAAACAGCAATAATTTCTACATCATTTCGTTGCAAATATTCCGGTAAATGGCGTCTCTGTGCAATAGCCCCACATCCAATAACTCCAACCTTCAACATAATCAGTCACGCTCCATCCAAATGAATAAGAATCATACTTTTGATTATACTCGTAATACTTTTAACTTTCAATGTTAAAAGTATCGTTTATTATAATAAAACTAAATCACAATGAGAGTTAAATTGTCAGGCAGTTTAAATGACATTAGTCAAGCCTACTTAAGTGACTCATGATACAATAAAATAAAACAAAGGATGAGGTGTCTTTTCATGAAAAAAACGCAAATTGCGGCCCAATTATACACGGTAAGGGATTTCTGCAAAACGGCCGAGGAGCTAGAAGCATCACTTAATAAAATTAAACAGCTAGGTTATTCGGCCGTTCAAGTCTCAGGAATTGGTCCAATCGCACCAGAGCTTGTAAAAGAAATCACAGAAAGAATCGGACTTACGATCTGCGCTACTCATATTTCTTATGATCGATTAGTCAATGATTTGGAAGCTGTCATCCAAGAACACTTATCTTGGAACTGCAAATATGTCGGCATAGGTTCTTTACCTGATAGCTATCGCACGAGCAAAGCTGGCTATATTGCCTTTGCTGAAGAGTTCAATATAATTAGTGATAAGCTGGCTTCTGCCGGTCTGCAATTTATTTATCACAACCATCATTTTGAATTCACCAAGTTCGAGGGGATAACAGGAATGGATTTGCTATTCCAAACAGCCAGTCCAAGCTTCGGATTTGAATTGGATCTATATTGGGTCCAAGCCGGTGGCGCAAATCCCGTGGATTGGATCAATAAAGTCAGCGGCAGAATGCAGGTTGTTCATCTGAAAGATATGGCGATCGTCGAGAACAATCCGGTATTCGCAGAGATTGGCGAGGGCAATCTCAATTGGCCTGCCATCCTGCAAGCCTGTCGTGATAGCGAAGTGGAATGGTATGTGGTGGAGCAAGATACTTGCTTGCGTGATCCTTTTGAAAGCTTGGCCATCAGCTTCAACTATTTGCAGAATCTAGTCTAATAGAAAGGAGATATCTATATGACAAACGCAAGACCTCCCTGCTAAGCTTTAGTATTAAGTAGCTCACGAGCTCCACCCTATATGAGTTGTGTACGCTGCAACCATATACGGAGAGGAGCTTCGCTATGAATTTTAAAAATAACATTTGGAAATTATATGCCTATCGGATCTTGCAAAACCTGGTACCTGCATATGTAATTGAAAGATTGTTCTGGGAACAAAGAGGCATGACCATTCAGTTGGTTGTCTATACCGAGATCATTTATGCAGTAACTATTGTTTTACTGGAGATTCCAACTGGAATTATCGCCGATATGTGGAGTCGCAAAAAAATGATGGTGATAAGCGCCATTTTGGGATACTTCGAGTTTCTTATCTTACTATTTGCTACGGAATTTTGGCACTTTGCTGTTGTGGTTTTTCTGGCTGGGGTCGCTCAATCTGTAAGCAGCGGGTCCGAGAATGCCTTGTTATATGATTCCTTGCTGCTTTGTGATCAGGAAGATTCGTTTGAAAAATATCTAGGACGCTTGAACATCTTTGGCTTCACCTCTGCTATGGCCGCGGCTTTGTGCGGAAGTTTTTTGGCAAGTCGATATGGCTTTGAGCTGACTTATTGGCTCTCTTTTGCCAGTTCATGTACTGCTTTAGTTGTATCCTTCTGGTTAGCTGAACCCACCGTTAAAAGCGAGCTCGATGAACCCATTGCTATTCAAGAATATGTTAGAGCATCGCTCTCATTTTTTAAGAATAATCAAGCTGTTTGTCTTGTTGTGTTAACAGGCATGGTCACGGGTGCTGCGATCAATTTTATCGATGAGTTCTGGCAGCTTTACTTGAGCGAGCTTGAAATTCCAGTTATTTATTTCGGATTATTCTCAGCGTTGTTTATGCTCTTGAGAGTTCCGGGTAACATGCTTGTAGAAGTATTGAAAAATAAATTTAGTTACAGATCCTTATTATTAGGTGTGACAGCTGTTTTCGCTGGAGGATTCTTCTACTTATCCATCGTCCATGACTTCTCAAGCTTAGCAGCGATTTGCCTGATATTCTTGGTTTCCGGTGTAACGGACCCCCTTGCCAGTGGATATCTGCACCATCGGATTGATTCATCCATGAGGGCAACAATGGATTCGTTCCAATCACTAGGACTGAATGCAGTGACGATGCTAACAGGTCTCGGCTTTGGCTTCTTCTCTTCCAGATTTAATATTTTTGGTGGATATGGGTTCATTGCATTCATTTGTGGTCTGTTCTTTGTTTACTTTTTATGGGCATTTTTTTCCGAAAGGAGCAACATCCAAGATGAGCGTAGATAATTCATTATTAGAAGCCTATAATCAAACCACCTTTCCATTAATTGGCCACAGCAAAAGAAATATTCAAATATTAAAAGAAGCATTAAACGATTCAGATGAGAGCATGGATAGTGATGTTTACGGTAAAGGCAAGCTGATAGAGGATTTTCAAAATAATATGGCAGAGTATTTAGGTAAAGAATCCGCGGTATTTTTCCCTAGTGGGACCATGGCTCAGCAAATTGCTTTAAGAATATGGTGTGATAAAAAGGGGCTAAAAAAAGTTGCCTATCATCCCTTATGTCATCTAGAAATTCATGAAGAAGATGGGCTCAAAGAACTGCATCACATTGAGTCCATTTTATTAGCGGATCATAGTAGAACGGTTCAATTAGAGGATGTACTGAGCATGAACGAAGACGTCTCATGCTTATTACTGGAATTGCCTCAACGCGAGATTGGTGGACAGTTGCCTGATTATGCAGATCTTGAAGCCATCTCCGCCTATTGCCGTGAAAAAGGGATCATGCTGCACCTAGATGGTGCAAGACTTTTTGAAATATTACCCTATTTTCAAAAGTCAGCCGCTGAAATTTGCAAGCTTTTTGATAGTGTTTATGTTTCATTTTACAAAGGTATTGGTGGGATTGCAGGTGCAATTCTTGCTGGCGATGAAGCTTTTACAAAGGAATCAAAAGTTTGGAAAAGGCGCCATGGGGGCGACCTAATTAGCCTGTATCCTTATATCATCAGCGCAGATTATTATTTCAAACAAAGATTGCCTAAAATGGGGCAGTATTACGAAGAGGCTAGAGAGCTGGCTGGGTTTTATAATCAATGTCATGCCATTATAACGAAGCCATTAGTACCTGTTTCTAATATGTTCCATGTCCATCTCGATGTGACAAAAGCTAAGCTTGAAGCAATTTTGTTAGCCATTTATGAAGAGACTAGTATCGGTTTAACTCCTAGTATCAGAGAATTAAGCGAGTCAAGCTGTTATTTCGAAGTTCATATCGGTGAGCGGTATGCCAATGTGCCTAAAGCAGGAATAAAGCAAGTTTTTCAAATGCTTGATGAGAGAATAAGATAGGCAGACTTAAGAATTAAAATAAACCGCCCTATTAAGGGCGGCAAGTTGTTGAAGAATCTATTTACATGCAATACTCTACCAAGCGTAAGCGCGTGGAGCGTCGCCGCCAGGACCTGGAAAAATCTCATCCAGCCTATTTAAAGTAGCTTCCTCGAATTTAATCTCAACTACACGAAGTGATTTCTCAAATTGCTCAATTGTACGTGGTCCAATGATTGGTGCTGTCATGGAAGGCTGAACCAATGTCCAGGCTAATGCCACATTGGCTTCACTCTCGCCAAGCTCCTTGCATAAGGCCGAAAATGCCTCAAGCTGTGGACGAAACTTTTCTACACGTGTCTGATCACTAGCTCGCTTGGAACCCGCAACAGGAACTAAGGCATTTCCGCTCAACAATCCTCCATCTAAAGGACTCCAAGCAATCACACCAATACCAAGCTCTTCAGCTGCAGGCAGCACCTCAAGTTCAGGCAATCTGCAAAGCAAGCTGTATTTGTGCTGCTCCGATATCAAGCCAAGAATATGCTTTGATTTCGCTTCATATTGGGCTTTAACCAAATCACGGCCGGCAAAATTGCTTGAACCGACATAACCAATTTTTCCCTGATAAATCGCAACCTGGAAAGCTTCCCAAAGCTCATCCCAAGAGACATTACGATCCACGTGATGCATCTGATAAAGCTCGATATGATCGGTTTGAAGTCGACGCAAAGAGCTTTCAAGATGACGTTTTATTTTGTAAGCGGATAAACCCCCATCTCTGTTGGGGCCGTCGCTGGCTTCATGCATATCTCCGTACACTTTAGTTGCTAGAACAACCTTCTCACGACGACCGCCACCTTGCGCAAACCATTTGCCAATAATCTCTTCTGTACGTCCAGAGTTCTCACCCCAGCCATAAATATTAGCGGTATCAAAAAAGTTAATTCCTGCATCTATCGCAGCATCCATAATCCGGAATGCTTCTTTCTCATCTGTGTCTACACCGAAGTTCATCGTGCCCAGGCAAAGCTTGCTTACTTTTAAACCGGACCGTCCCAAATAACTATATTTCATCACAAATCCTCCTCAATCCCATTTTAATACATTCTCATTGTAACCTAACCTCAAAAAGAACATAAGTACGCACTTTCTTTATACAAGGTTCAGCTTACGTTAGCTGCTCACCTTTAAGTAAGTGCTAGCTCTATGACTACATTTAGAATTACTTGGAAATCCCTCTAAATTCCATTGGAGCTTTCCCAGTGTGCTTTCTGATTATTTCAGCAAAATAAGTCTGATCTGAATAACCAACCATTTCAGCAACCTCATATATTTTATATCGAACATCTGATAATAATTCGATCGCTTTGTTTATGCGCAATAAAGTTAGGTATTGGATATAACTCTCACCAGTTCCGCGAAAAAGCAAGCTTAAATGACCTGGAGTCACATAAACGTGGTTGGAAACTTCTTTTAAAGTAATACTGCGATGGAAATTTTTCATTATATAGCTTTTTGCAGCCTGAACAACAATATTATCTGATTCTACAATACTATCTTCATTACCTGATTTCCCTAAGAATTGCTTAGCCATTTTTGTTGAATGCCAAATCTCTGTTGCTTCCTGTACTGTTTTTCCCACTCCTAATGATAGTGTAGAGCTAAATAGCCCGCTAAATTTCATTAATTGAAGTTTAACTTGAATCAGATCTTTTCTAGGTGATGGCTTCTTCGAAAGCAAACAACACTCTGCATTCTTTTTGTTTACAGAATGATAACCTAGCCCTTTGCGGTCCCAAATGTCATCCAGAATATTATCTAATGAAAAAGTGATTAACTTTAATTCTCGGTCAGTTAAACCATGTATGTTGAAGGATATAGGATCAAGTCGAATAATCGCTATCGTATATTCATTTCCATCCAGTAAAATCCCACATTCAGAGCAGCCTAGTTCAATTTCATCAGCTGCAAGCTTAACATGAAACAACTTCGTCAAAAACTCTTCTCGAAGCAGCTTAGAGTATAACCCTTCTTTTTGAATGAGAACGGCATTTCTAAGCTGCGCCTCTTTCATAACATCTAATTTTGAAACCAATTTCGCGAATGACTTAACCAGTTCATCCTTTTGAAGTGGTTTTAATAAGTAATCAACAGCTCCATTCCCCAATGCTTTTTGCGCATAATTGAAGTTATTGCAGCCAGATAAAATGATGACTCGAATAAAAGGATGCTTTTGCTGCAAAATATGAATTAATTCAATTCCATCCATAAATGGCATCCGAATGTCTGTCAAAACAATATCGATTTGGTGCTCTGAAATAAATTGTAAAGCATCCAGACCATGTATAGCACATCCGATTAATTGTACTCCCATCATATGCCAAGGAATCGCCGATAAATCTTCACGCATTTTACTTTCGTCATCAACAATAAGCAAATTATACATCAGATCACCTCGCTAATACCCATTTGGCATTTTATCCTTTAATTCCAGTCAAGGCTATCCCCTGAATAAAATATTTTTGAGCAAAAGAAAACATTATCACCGGAATAAGGATACACAATGATGCCCCCGCCATTTGAAGCCCATAATTTGCTCCAGCTTCTCCTTGAAAATATTGCAAGCCTACGGTTAACATTTGTTTTTTCATACTGCTAATAAACAAAAATGGGCTTACAAAATCATTCCAGAGCCAAATAAATGTAAATAAAGACATCGTAATTAAAGCAGGAACACAAAGCGGAAGTACAATTTTATAATAGATTTTGAAATGTGAGCAGCCATCCACAATCGCTGATTCGGAGAGCTCATCGGGCACACCCATAAAAAATTGACGCAATAAGAACAGGAAAAATACATCAAAGGTTGCCGGCAGAATAATCACCCATTGCGAATCAATCAAGCTAATTTGTTTATACATCAAGTACCTGGCAATCACTGTCGTGTCTGAGGGTATTAAGGTAAAGGCTAATAATAGTAAGAGAAGCATTTCCCTAAAGCGAAATCTCAATTTAGCAAATGCATAAGCTGCCAAGGTTACAAAAAAACCTCTTAACAGGATGGTGATCAAGACGATACGGATTGAATTCCAATACCAATGAAAATAAAATCGATGATGAAATAGCGTTTTATAATTACCGGTGAATATTTTCTCTGGAATAATACGCAATGGATCTATAAATACCTGATTATTCATTTTTAGAGATGCTGAAATCATAAAAACGAATGGAACTACCATAGTTAATCCTAAGATGAGCATAAAAACAGAGTAAATTATTTTTTTAAATTTAGCGCTATTATTTAGTAATGTACCCATCTTTTTTGTCCTTTCCATTGAATGATGGTTACGATTAGAATTATCAAGAATAGGATAATCGCTTGAGCAGATGCGTAACTAAAACGGTTATACGTAAATGCCTCCTCATAAATATTAAAAGAAATTACCTTAGTGGAAATTCCTGGGCCACCATTGGTCATTGATTTAATCGAAGCATAATTTTGCAAGGAAGTAATAATGCTAATAATGACTAAGAAGAATGAGGTCGGTGAGACTAAAGGTAACGTAATGCGGCGCAATTTCTGAAATCGGCTCGCGCCATCTATTTCGGCAGCTTCATATAAATCTTGGGGAACAGCTTGAAGAGCAGCTAGATAGACGATTGCATGAAAAGCCAAGCCCTGCCAAATATTGATTAAAACCACTGTAGCAAGTGCTGATTCCGTGCCCATAAGCCACATTGAAGGCTTTAATCCGCTCCAAATTAGCAGTTTATTGATGGGTCCGTCTGTTGGATCCAAGAGAATTGACCATACCATTGCGATTGCTACAATATTAGAAACATACGGCATCAATACCATACTTCTGGTTAAAAAACGCAAATAAAAAGTGCGATTTAACAGGAGAGCAAAGAGTAAAGACACAATCATAATCCCAGGAACGTACATTAGAATGTAGTATAAGCTTGTTAAATACGCATTAATCGAGTTTATATCTGTCATAATATCCAGATAGTTTTTGAAGCCTGTAAATTGATAAGTTCCCAGATCTTTAAAACTCCGATAATCCATTAAACTGATTAAAAAAGCATACACTATTGGAAACAAGTTAAAACCCAGAAATCCAGTTACAAATGGTAGAATGAACCAAAAAGCCGCTTTTTTTTCTTGTTTTGCCAAACCAAATGCCCGCTTCTTTTTAACAACAGCCTGAACGCTTTTGACATCTATCATCTCCATGTGAAATCACCTTCTCAATATCTATTTATTGTAAAAGGGGTCAAATTGACCCCTTTTAGCAAACCATGTTTCATGTTAGTTATTTCTTCTCATTGGCAATTGCAGCATCTGCTTTTTCCTTAATCGCTTTAACTGTATCATCTAACGATCTTTTACCAATCAGGTAAAGTTCAGCTTCCTGCAGGATAATATTGCTATACTCCGTTGCAGCTGGTCCAATAATTTTCTCCTGTACATAACCTAGGTTGTTATCAAAGTAAGCTTTAGATAAATCATCAACAGTTACGTTGCCTTCTGAATCATCTGCAATTTTCTTAAGTGAATCTTTTTGAAGATTTGCATCCGCTAAAGCAGGAACATTACCTGACATTTTGGCATTGTTTTCTCCCATATATTTCACATATTCCAATGCTTCCTTAGGATGCAATGATTTTTTATTAACGCCATTGGTAAACGTTACACCAAAATTGTTTGTTCCTGCGGTACCGTCAGTTGGAATCTGCGTGACGCCCCATTTCCAGTCAATCGGATAATCCTTCTTGTTGGTTAGCAAACCTGAATACCAAGTTCCAATTAAATGCATGCCGTATTTGCCTGACATAAATCCATCCCAAGGCAGTTTTTTCGTTTTAAAATCAATCCAATTCGGTTGAACCTTGTGTACGGATCCCAAGTCACCAAATAGCTGCAAGCTTCTTTTGAAGATTGGATCATCATAATTCGAGGTGCCATCAGCTTTATATCCTGAAATATTATTTTGTCTGGAAAGCATGAACATATAGATATCATAATCCAGCATATAAGATCCATAAATGCCCTTATCTTTGTCCGTTAATTTCTTGGCTGTTTCAATATATTGATCCCATGTCCAAGAAGCTGGAGGATAAGGAACTTTGGCATCATCAAAAATCTTCTTATTATAAAAGACAGCCCACATCGATGCGGTTATAGGCAACGAATAAATTTGGTCTCCCTTGTATTTCGTCAAATACTTGCCATAGATTTTATCCGCATCATAATTATCTGCTTTCATCATGTCATTTAATGGCAAGAGGAAATCATTCATTACATATTTATCAAGTATCAATGGATTTGCCAGAGGAATTACATCTGCTGTGCCACCTGAAGACATATCCAGATCGATTTTCTTATAAATATCTATTCCATCTCCAGGAACAATCTCAGGCTCCACTTTGATACCTGTAGCTGCAGTGAATGCTGCAACTTGCGCTATATTCGTTTCTTTTGCCCAATCAGCTGCACCTGTATAAATTTTGATCGTTACTGGTTCTTTGGAAGCCTCAGGAGTTGCCTCAGGTGTTGCCTCAGCTGCTGGAGCATTAGTAGCAGTCGATGCATTCGTTGCGGCAGTTGACGCTTCTGGTGTTTTCTTTGTACCGCAGCCCGATGCCACAAGAACTAAAGCAAAAACCGTAAAAAGTATGAAGCTGCGTGATAAATAATTTTTCATTTTTCTGAACTCCTCTAATATATAGTTGCTTACAAATCTAGTATATCTAATACATAAACCACCTAAAATTCACTTATTATTCATCCTTTATACTTTTTACTTATGCTTAGTTATTTCAGCGCAGGAAAGGTAATTTTTATCTGTGTATATTCATTAATTACACTTTCAATCTGAACGCCATAATTTAGTCCGTACGTTAATTGAATTCTTTGATGCACATTTCGCATACCGATACCCCTGGCTTTTTGAGTTTCCTCCACATTCATCCCCACTCCATTATCTTCAATGAAAATGACCAGATCATCCTCTTGATACTGAATACTTAACACTATTCGCCCATAACCATCCTTGGGTTCAATACCATGAAAAATCGCATTTTCAATAAATGGCTGCAGAATGAATTTAAGACATTGATAATCCAATATTTCGCTATCAACCTTTACAACCATATCAAACTTATCATTATACCTAAACTTTTGAATGGTAATATAATCTTGTATAAAATCGATTTCTTCGCCAATCGTTACGGTTGGGTTCGTATTCTTAAAGGTGTTACGCAATATGCTGCCTAACCTATCTACTATTTCTTTGATGCTATCCGATTTTTGAATAATGGCAATCCAACGGATTGTATTTAAAGTGTTATAAATAAAATGAGGATTTATTTGAGCTTGCAGTGCTTGAAACTCTGCTTCTTTCTTTTTGGTATGCTCATCTGTCCAATCCTCGAATAAAGTTTGAATTCGATCGATCATATGATTAAAATTTGCGCCAAGCAAGCCGATTTCATCATAAGTAGATACTTTTATTTTAGTTAAGGTATTATGTGTACTATACTGCTTGATGACCGATGTCAGGTTTTTAATTGGTCTAACTATACTAGAGGAAATGAAGAACCAAATTAAGCTTGTGAAGATAATGGATATAAAAAAGATCATAGCCACCACTGTGAAAATGGCATTATTATCAATAGTAAGCTCTTTATAAGGAATTGTTTGAAAAGCCCACCAATTAAACTTAGCAATATGAAAATAAGCGGTTAAATATTTTTTTCCAGAAATAGTAGATATGTACGAGCCTTTTTCTTGTTTAATTTGACTCAAAGCTGGATATTCGGAGTTCATTGGTATAAGGGATTGAGTATCGTAGGCAACCTTTCCGTTATTATCAACGATTGTAATGGCTGATTTGGAGTTAATACTTGATGTTTTTAATAAGTCACCCAAGAAAGACGCATAAAAGCTTATATATACGATTCCCGATTTCTCCAATTCACTGTTCTTTAGCAATCTTGCAATTGAAAAGACATATTTATTACCAAAAGTTGCATATCCTGCATCATTTTCAGTTAATCCTAAGGATAAAACCTTGCCATCTAGTTTCTTAGTCGCTTCAAACCAGGGTTTACTCCTCAATTTTTCAAGATCTATTCTGCCAGAATTTTCACCAAAATTAATATTTTTCCCGTTATTCCCTGTAATAATAATCGAAGATAGCTGCGAAAAAATATGGCGGTGTAAAGAATAGTCTTGCAAGACTTGCTGCACTCTAGAGGCATCGCTGAAATAATCGAAATCATTGCTATAGCTGGATGTCAAAACCTTATTAACATCATGATTCACATAGATATATTCAGACAATTCATAAATACTGGTCAATTGATCCTCAACCCCACCACCGACAAAAGTAAGATTATCAACAAAGGAGGTACTCACTTTTTCTTCCACAACATTCACTGAAATATTGTAAAACCACAGACTGGTGGCCAACGTCGAAAAAATAATAACAACAATAAAAGAGATTAGCAGCTTTGCATGAATGCTTCTTTTGATATTTAATTTGGATAGTCCTCTCATTTGGCTCTCCCCTGTCCGTACAAACATATTTATTAATATTTAGCGTTGTTTTTAAAGTCTTGAGGAGTACTTCCCGTAATCTTCTTAAATACACGGCTGAAATAAAACTCATTCTCATATCCAATCAATCTAGCAATTTCACTGTTTTTCAGCTGGTTTGATTTTAAGAGCTCTTTCGCTTTTTCAATTCTTACATGAGATACATAATATATAAAATTCTTACCTGTCTGTTTCTTAAATAAAACACTTAGATAATTTGCCGTGATAGTTAGCTGTTCAGCCACAATCTCTAAGGAAACCACATCTCGATAATGATCTCTAATGTATTGCTTGGCTCTTCTAATAAGCCTCGTTTCTATCACATCAGCGCTTAGATAATGCATTAAAGCTTTTCTTAGATTTTGCAGCCATGTGATAAATTGCAGCTTTAAAGAGAATTGATCAATTTGTTCATAGGGATCATTTTCCCATAAGTCAGGAAAGGATGGTTTTAGAACGATAATCAGAGTTAAACAAACTCCTTTAATCATTTCTTTCGGTATCTGACTCCCCTGAGTAATTCGGTCCATTCCATCAAAGAAAAGATTTACTTTTATTGCATCCAAATTATCTATAGCATCTTGAAGGCTTCTTAATTCTTCTTGTATTTTAATAGACAGGTCTTCAGAAGCTAGATTCTTTAAGTATTGAGCTTCAGTCAGCTCATGATAGAAGATCGTTGAGCCGTGTCTGGAATTGAAGCTAGATTTAATCGCTTTCTGAGCTTCTATATAACATTTATTAAGATTATTAAAATGGGCATGCGGGTTGCTGATCCCAATAGTAACGGATGTTCCCAGAAACTTGATTAGTGTCCCCTTAATTCGATCAGTCAACTGGAGGATTTTCTCTTGCTCTTCCAGCCTGCTTATTGTGGATTGCGAAGAATAAATAATCACAAATTCATTGGAATTCATACAAAAGATATATCCCCAAGTGAAATTGTGCAAAATCTCCTCGACAATGTTAACAACCGAGAAATTAAGCAAATACACATCATTTCCTTTGTATTTGTTATAAACCTCCAAATTATCGATATTGAGAATAATACACATTAAGTGTTTTGGAGACAGCTTTAAATTTAAGAACTTCAGCTTCTCGGCAATTTCTCTGTCGTCATACATCCAACCCAAAATTAAATCCTTTAAGAATTTTTCTTTCATCACAGAACGATTGGAATAAATTTGTTTCTCACTGCCTATCCGCTCTTCAACCTCCTTTTTTTCCTGGTCTAATTTCTGTTTAATTACTTTTAAGATTTCAATAATTGCATCCGGGTTCAATTCTAATTTCAAGATATAGTCCTCTGCTCCCAGCCTTAACATTTCCTTAACATAAGAAAAATCCTCATAAGAGCTTAACACGACAAATTTAAAAATTTCACCTTCACCTTTAAGCCTTTTAATCAAGTCGATTCCATCCGATACGGGCATCTTGATATCCGTTAGAATTAAATCAGGTTTTACTTGTTGATATGCCTCGATTGCTTTTTGCCCATTCTCAGCCTCTGCAATAATCTCGAACCCATACTCTTCCCAAGGAATAATCAGCTTAATCCCCACTCTTGCCAGCATTTCATCATCTACAAGTAGTACTTTATACATAAATTCACCCTCCAAGAATGTTCCTAAGATGCATGATCATCAAATATACAATAAAAATCTCCGTAATTAGGGTAGCAGGAAAATCCTAGCCAGCCCCTAATAACAGGAGATATTATTGACATAACTATACACCATTTCCAGCTTGTTTTATATAAAAATGGAGTTGAGCTATTGGTTTAATAGTCTTGAAATCACAACGGCAGCTTGAGCACGTGTAGATAAACCAAGTGGACTAAATTGGTGATCCGTACCGACAACAATTCCCAAACTTGCTGCTAAGGCAACCTCATCTCTTAAAGACATTGGAATCGACAGGGCATCTTGAAACTTAGCAAGCGCCTTTTCAGAGTCTACATTCTTAAAGCCTTTCACAGCTTTGAGCGCTCTTGCCGCAATAGCAGCCATTTCTGCTCGACTAATCTTCTCGTTTGGTGCAAACAAATCCGATGAACGCCCATTTAGTAATCCAGCTTTTGCTGCTGCGGCTACGGATGATTTAAACCAATCATTGTCATTGACGTCTGAGAATGTGGAAACGGCAGTGCTATCTTCCAAGTTGAATGCCCTCACCAGCATTGCAGCAAATTCAGCCCGGGTGACGGAATCATTGGGAGCATATATCCCAGCTGTACGTCCTTGCAGAATACCTTTGGCAGCAGCGATCTCAATATCTCTGCCTGCCCAAGCCTGCACGCCTGAAATATCGTTAAATACGACCTTGTTTTCTACAATGACATAGGTTGAGAATGATTTACGAGTACCTTCAAAATAATGATTTTCCTCGTTGTATTGACCTCCATAAAATTCTAGGCTACCATCAACTATTTTGGCAAGTGTCAGAATATCCGTATTAAGACTTGTTATATCTGCAATCGGCAATTTAATCAAGACGGGCTTGGTAAACACAATCTGATTTTTGCCGCTATCTAAGAATTCAAATTCATAAACGTCTGAAGCAAGCTTTAATTCTGTAGCATTCATTGCAATAGACGAAGGCTGCTTGGCTATATTTAATGTTGTATCACCTTGTAATTGATCCACATCAACCGATAAAGAAACACCATTTACTTTTATCGAGACGACATCAATCCCAGCTTCTTTTGCTTTTTGAATTAAACTGAAATTAATTGGAATCTTAAATTCTTTCGATGCTTGCTCACCCAAATCGAATGTGACGGTTACTTTTGCTGCTTCAGCACTTTCATCCATAGCTTTTAATTTATCATTGAGTATTCTGGCATTTTCCTGAATTGTTTTAAACAAATCCGTAAACTGACTTAGCTCAATATTAAGAGTAGCTACTTCCCCAGTCACCTTAACTGAATTTGATACGTTTAGCTCAGATTGTTTTTCAATTGCACTTTGAATAGCTTTAGTCGCTCTCCTGCTCGTTGTTTGCGAATCCTCATTTGTTGGTTTTTTCGCAAATAAATCTATTAGCTCAGCCTCAACCTTTTTTAGTATTTCAGCTGCCTTGTTGGGTTCTAGTGTAGGTATTGGCGAAGGTTTCAATGTAGAAATTGGAGCTGGTATTGGTGTAGGTTCTACGGGATGTGCTCCCGAATCTTCACTATTGCTATTCGAAATTATGCTGTTTCCTTCAAAAACAATATTACTGGTTGTTTCCTTATCATAATATAAACCATAGCTTTTCATTTGATCGGATTGAATCCATTTGTTATTAATAATGGTTAAGTCCGAGCTTTGTTCGGTATATATTCCACCGCGAATTTTATCCACCGCTTCTGGCCTCGCGTCATTTATGAATGAATTACCCTTTACGATAATATCTTTGCCTGAGGATATAAACATCGATACACCTGGGAAATTCTTAAACGTATTGTTCTCGATCAAGATATTATTAAAAATCGGATAAGCGCTTCGCCCGCTAGGCAAGTAAACACTCATATAAAGAGCAGGCTTTTTCTCTCTGAAGCTGGTATTCACATTAGTAGAATCAAATATATTATTTCTAATAATTACGTTATTCACTCCAAACCCTTCTGCCCAGGTTGCCGAATCATAACCGGTTTCAATCTGCATGCCGGGCTGCTCATTCCTGTAAAAATGATTATTCTCGATCAGACCATTTGGTGTCTGAACTAGAATTGATCTTGCCCGGTTATCATGAATATAGTTATTTCGAATGATATAATTCCCACTATCGTAAGCTCTGTTAAATAAAATTATGCCATTGCTGGATTCCTGCAAATCTGTAGAAAGTGCATCCGCTATCGTGATGGTGCCTTGATTCTCGGCTCCATTCCAAACCGCTGTTACAATCTCCGAAGTAAATCCAGTGGGAGACAGATCGGAGTTCCTGAATTCAAGCAAATCCCCCGCCTTGTAAGGCGTTCTCCACTTTTCATTATTAACGATAAATTTGTGATCATTGATTACAGTTATACCCATACTTATATTGTCATGAGTATTAATCCCATCGTCTCCGCCAAATCCGAAATCACAGCCTTGAATGATAAAATAACCTTTTGTATTATAGGCAAGATAGTGGTCAGCAGTCGATGACATCATTCGATTAGTGCCGGGCCTGCGAGTCACTTTGCAATTAAGCAGTTGCCAGTGATGCTGTCCGTTTTCCACCAGGAAGCCCTGTCCAGGAATGGAGTAAAGCACAACGTTGTCTAACATTAGATGAGCATTGTTATTCATCACAATACCGTGCATATCATAAGTGTAATGCCGCAGAACGTATTCATTCCCCACCTTTGCAAAATCCAATATAGCCTCTGGATTATTCACTCTTAAGCGGACCGTATCTTCAGCAATCCATTCTCTTTCGGATGCAAATAAGGAAATCGGAAGCTCTTTAGCTCCATCAACGCCTATCGTTAATCTCTGAGGATCAAGGGGAAGAAAATCCCGGAAATTGGACGTTCTTACAGCTGTATTGTAATTTGGAAACTTAAAATCGACATATTCTCCCGATGGCTCAACTGCAACAACCTGAGCTCGGCTAGAAGTGGGATCCTCATCTTCATTCCAATCTACGAATACGTTTTTAAAAACGACTCTCAATGAATCATGCACATAGATTAATCGGGTTGTAGGATTAGTAAATTTACCAAATATCAACTCGGAGCCTTGTCCGTCGAACTCAAAATCTGTCAAGTCACCAAAATCTAAGGTATTCGTACGAATATGATAAATGCCTTTAGGCACAATCATTTTGGAAGCATTATGCTCCTTACTGTAAGTTATTGCATCGGTAAATGCTTGATAATTGTCATTGTTAGCTTCACTAACTCCAAACTCCGAGGCATTGACGACGATTCCATTAGTTACATGGGGTGAATCTATGATGATTTCTCCTGGACCTTCAGGTAATGTTAGATTTTTTTGTACCGAAGAGGCTCCAATCGCAGCGGCAGTGTAGCCCGCCTGATTGGTTTCCATGATGTGGATATTGTCGACGGCAACTATCCCCTTATTGTGGATACCGAATAATAAGGAATAGTCGGTTTTATCCCCGATCGAAACCTTTTGATCAATATGCTTGACTACTCCTGGTTCTGCCGTCATCAAGGTAAACTTGATAGCATCCTGCAAGCTTTTGGAACGAAATAGATAATAAATTTCTGTATTTGCAGGCTTGTCCAATATTTTATAATCGAAGGAGATATTATAGTTCGTATTGGGCTTTAATACACCTTTAGCCGAATGAAAGTATTCATTCCATTCAATTAAACTCTCTGTTGTATCTCCCAGCATTGAGCTTTCCCCATCGATAACGTAATCTGCAGCCTCTGTAAAAGAGAATCCATTTTTTGCAATAAAGTTCTCTGGAATCCCTGATTCAAAATCCATATCAAAAGGAAATCTGTAAATATTAGATAAATACTTCAATTCTGAACTGTTTTGGATGTCGGATGGCGTATCGTTTAGCACAAAAGCTTTTACATAATAGCCATCTACATTTGCAGGCAAATCAAATCCGCCGTTAAACATTTTCACCTCATCTGCTTGAAGCGTAACGTCCATATAAACATGTTTTTCTACCGAATGATTAGCAGCAAAAAGCGCAAGGACCAAAATGGCGTTTTTGGGACTGCTGGTATTGTTTTTCAGCTCCATACTGGCATGGATGGAGGAAGATGGCTTTAATTCAGAGACAGAATTTCCCGACGAATCTGTAAAATCTATGCTTTGAAACGTGAAGGCATCTAACACATCAATCTTTATCTTTGCTGTCGTTTCAAATCCGTCTTCATTAGTAACTCTTACTTGAAAGCTATCCTCTCCCAAATAATCGGTTTCAGGCGTATAGGACCAATGGCCTGAACTTGCAGCTACATTCACAGTTCCATGCTCAGGTGCTTTACTTACATAGAAGCTTAAAAGCTGCTCATTGGGGTCTGTGGCATTTATGGTTCCTTCCACGGGTACGTTGATAAACGTGTTCTTATTAGCATCTTTTGCTACAGGCGGCTCAACTAAATAACCTGTTTCTATTCGTCCTATTTGGATACCTGGTTCAGACCCATGCGATTTAGTGAGCTGCACTTTGAGAAACTTCGTATTCGCGGGAATCGGTCCTGAGCTGTATAATTCTTGCTTCCATTCCAAATCAACATCATCAAGACTGCTGACTGAAGTTAATTCAATATTGTCTAAAAACACACTACCGAGAATAGTACTTTCAACAGCAATAGTAATTTTAGTCGTGTCAGCCGGAAGCTGATCTGTATTCGACTCGAGCTTGATCCATTGTTCGCTTTGAGTTTGTTGTGAAAGGGGGGGTGTCGTAATAAATGCTTGATGCTTCACATTGTCTGCATCAAAGTAATCCATTATTATTCTGAGATTTTGCCCCGCTTGTACACTTGCTCCAGCAGCGAGCTTGATCCATCCTGTTAGCTTAACATGATCATTTGGAGCCGGGTTGTTGGCACCGGTCGTTAATATATCATGCCACATTGATATTTGGCCTTGAACGCTGTTATTTAGCTGAACCGATTTCGATCCATCTTGAGCCTCACTAGATGAGCTAGCCACTTGCTGGCCATTACCAATCTGAAACCAGGTATCCCAGCCCGCTATACCGTTTTCAAAACTATATTTACAGGAAATGCATGATGTCCCTCCTGATTTGGTAGTTATGATATCCTCATATGTTAACCCATCCATAGATGTATAAAACTTCAACGTATCTGAAGCTTGGTTTTTCTTCTCATACGAATCTAGCTTGAAGTAAGTCATGTTCTTTGGAGTATGATAAATGGCATTAAATGATCCTAGGTCTGTATTTACAAGTCTTGAAGAATCATTGCCAAACACATTGGCATCGTTTCTCATAAAGTTGGTAGTCAATTTAACATCATCCAGATAAGCAGAATTTGTGCCTTCTCCTTTAAGCATATATATAGTTGCTGTTGCATTTGAAAGACCTGTTGTAAATGTAATTGTACCCTGTGTATACGAAGATGAAGTTAAGGATGCTGATGATATATCCGGCACTTCACCATTGTAATTTTTAACATTAATCGTGACACCTTCGTTATTGGCGGTTTTGACATATCCGCTTAACGTATATGTTGTATTTGGTAGGACGGCTATTGTTTGTTCAACTGCAACAGGGCCACTGGCTAATTGCAACGCATGAGTTCCGGTTCTGGCGTTATTGTTTACCACACTTGCTGCATTCCAATTGCTCCATGGATGGAGATCACCTGATTCAAAATCAGGGTTTATAACTAAGTTCTCACCTTGATCTATTGCAGGGGGTGGAGATGTTAAGGTTGTAATTGTAAAATCGTCTCCAAAAGCTAAACCAGACCCTGATGCTTTATATACATAAATCGTCGCTGAAGTATTGGAGGAACCTGTAGTAAATGTAATCGCGCCCTCCGTATAATCTGCTGAGGTAAAAGGGATCGATTGATCCATGACACCATTATGATTCTTCACCCCCATTGTTACTGTTTCATCATTTTCCGTCTTTATAAATCCGCTTACCACATAGGTTGTATTGGGCTGTACGGTAATTGATTGCTCTGCTGCTCCTTGTCCGCTTGCCAATTGAAGCGCATACGTTCCAGTTCTAGCATTATTGTTAACCACGCTCGCTGTATTCCAATTGCTCCATGGTGTTAATTCGCCTGATTCAAAACCGGCATTTGCTATAGCTACCGTTGTTGAAACAGGTGCCGGTAGAGGGGGAGATGTAGTATATTGATACATTTTAGAAAAATCGTTCATATCATCCACAATTGAATGTGCTTCTGCAGCAATTGTAGTTTTGAGATTTAAGAATGAGACAGCAGGAAAAACCATTACTAAAATTAGCAAATAAATATTTAATCGTTTAAAGCTTTTAATAGACATCTTGTAACCTCCATTTTTTATATCTCAGCTTTACTTAACAAGTATATTTAATAGCAAGACCATCTAAAATTCATTTATTATTCAAAATTTATACTTTTTACTTTTTTGTAATTATTCGCTTAATTAATTTGAGAATCCGAGCATATAAACAGCCCGGAAAGTAGATCTCGCATCTACTTTCCGGGCCGTATCCTTTTGTATAAAAATTAATTGATCTTTTCAATTCACAGAGAAATCATCTCCATATGCCAATCCCGTGCCTGACGGTTTGTAAACGTAAATGGTTGCTGACGTATTCGATCCCCCTGTGGTAAAAGTCAGCGTGCTTAATGTATAGGCAATTGCGGTGATAGGTGTAGATAAATCCATCACGCCATTATAGTTTTTCACACCTAATCTCACTTCTTGGCCAGTAGGCGTTTTTAAATATCCGGTTAGTGTATAGGTTGTATTGGCTTGCAAGCCTGTGATTATTTGTTCTGCTGAACCAGGTCCCCCATTTAATTGCACAGCCTTCGTACCCGTTCTCGCATTACTGGCTACTACGCTTGCTGTTTGCCAATTAGCCCATGGCGTTAATGCACCCGATTCAAAGCCAGGATTTACTACCTTATTTGGACCTGGAGTAGGAACAGGTGTCGGTGTTGGTGTCGCAGTCGGTGCAGGCGTACCTGGAACAATTGCGAAATCATCGCCATATGTCAATCCTGAACCTGATGGTTTATAAAAGTAAATAGTGGCTGCTGTATTCGTTGCACCTGTTGTAAATGCCAAATTGCCAAGTGTATAGGCAGATGAGGTAATAGCTGTAAAAATGTCCATCGTAGCATTATAGTTTTTCACACCAATTCTTACCGCTTCGCCGTTTGGTGTCTTCGCATATCCGCTTAAAGTGTAAGTTTTATTAGCTTGCAAACCGGTAACGATCTGCTCAGCCGAACCAGGCCCACCTGTCAGTTGTATTGCATAAGTTCCAGTTCTTGCATTATTATTAACCACACTTGCTGTTTGCCAATTGGTCCATGGCGTTAATACTCCTGTTTCCAAGCCCCCATTCATGACTCCAGGTGTCGGTGTTGGTGGTGGAGGTGTCGGACTTGGTGTTGGCACAGGTGTCGGCGTTGCCGTTGTTCCCGTATTTAGATATTGTACATTAAGTACATTTGCCCCTACAGTGATATTCCCGCTGCTGGCATTCGTAACTAAGATACCGTTTATTCTGACATTATCAAATTTAATTCCGTCCACATTATTGGTGGCACTATATCCGGCAATTTCCGAAGGATTTGCCCCTGTGCCGTTATAAGTGATGTTTCTAAATGTGATATTCTCTATTTTCTTCCCTGGAGCTAGATTATAGTCCGTGTTATAAACCGTTTTGATATAGAATAATTTACCTTTTGTAAAATGCTCTACCCTTATATTTTCAAATAAAGAGTTCCTTACAGTTGCACTATCGCCAGCCATAATTGACATGACTCCTTGATACTGTGTAGATTGCTCATCATGCTCCAATACGTCAATATTCTTAAATGTTAAATCTTCGATGATATCTGTTCCATTGGGTTGTGCATGCGTACCAATATTGATTGGATGGGCTACATCTGCCCATAAAGTCGAGTTTTGCACGGTAAAATAGCGGCTGCCTCCTGCAAATTCCCACCGTGTTGCATAGACTGCAATGCTGTCGTCAGATGTGCGAAGAAATGAATTATCGATGGTTACGTTTACGCAAGCCATACAATCAATGCCATCCCCCCATTGGCTTCGGTTGATTACTTTAAGATTATTGACTGTTAATCCATACGCTTTACCGCCAAAAACTCCATAACTGGTCGCATCAAGAATAGTGATCCCTTCTATGCTAATATTCGATGTTCTCATGAGATCAATACCTCGCCATTGCTTATCAGCTTGATTAAATGTGGAGAAATCCAGAATCCCCCGACCTGAAACACTAGAGTTGCTGACATCTGTAAAAACAAGCTTTCCGCGGACAACTGCGCCGCCTGCAAGATATACCTTTTGGTTGCTTGCAACATTAAGAATGCCACCTGGCAGATTTGTGATTCCTGGCCCAAACCAAATGACTCCGGCTGCCCCTTGAATAGGTACATTCGTTTCAAGAGGATTCGCAAAAATATGCAGGTTGTGTAATCGATCTCCGTTCACTTCAAAGGATAGATTTCGCGGTTGGTTAAGAGTAAATGTTGTTGTGTTGCCGCTTGCCGTTGGAGCTATGCCATAACTGACTGGACGAACCTGCCGTGAATTAACGGTTCCACCGTTATAAGTTACGGAGACTTCTACAGTACCACTCATTGAGAAATTAACCATGGATGCATTCGAATTTGTAGTCATGTCAACTTTTGTATTGTACTCAAATAAATCAACCCATGCTCCTCCCGGTGTACGAGCTTTCACAGTAAAATCAGGGTTTGCGACAACTCCAGCAGGTGCTGTATAAGTGACCAATGTATCTGCTGCGCTAGCCGACTGTGTATGAATCTGTAAAGATGAAAAAATCATTAACACACATAATGTAACCGTTACCAAAAAATTCAGACCACGCTTTTTCATAATAATTTCCTCCCAAAATAATTTCGAGTATCCAATCCTGATTACATGTTAAATTATACCTTGGCAAAACTAAGCTCACAATCTGACACCAATACGAAATTGATGGTATTTTAATCCAGTTAAACAGCATTGCTATCTAGTAATTGGTTCATTTCTAATATAAAAGGTTAAGAAGGTAAGGTGAACAAACTCTACAAAATAAATGGAATGGAGCTGATCCCACTTGGATTATGAATGTATCATTATCGGCGGAGGGATTGCGGGCTTACAGGCAGCTATTCAGCTAGGGAGATATGAGCATCATGTTCTAATTATTGATAAAGGTTATGGACGGTCCACAGTTTGTCAATGCTATCATAATTTATTGGGCTGGCCAGATGGAATATCAGGTATGGAGCTGCGAAGATTAGGCAGGGAGCATGCAGCTAAATATGGTGTTAATTTTGTAGAAGCTGAAGTTGACATAGTTGAAAAAACAGCAAATGGTTTTGTCGTTAAAGTCATGCAGGATATATCCCAGGAACATACTTGCCGAACGCTATTGCTGGCTACTGGGGTGATGGAGCAATTCCCTCCCTTTTCTGGCTTGGTACCATGCTTGGGATTAACCGTATATACATGCCCCGATTGCGATAGTTTTGAAATAATTAATCGAAAAACAATCGTTATGGGCTCAGGTGAGGTGGGAGCAGCAATGGCGATAACGTTATTGAGTCGTACGGACGCAATTACATATATTAACCATGACAAGCGACCACTACAACCGAAAACTATGGATAAACTGCTGGCCAAAGGCATTATTTATATTGCAGAGCCCATTGAAACTCTACTAACAGCAGGAGAAGGTCAATTTATAGGCGTTACGTTAATCACTGGACAAGAAATTCATGGAGAGCGGGCTTTTATAGCTTTTGGCGGAAATCAAGTGAACACCGCCCTTGCGAAACAGCTAGGCATAGAACGCTTGGAAAATAAACATATTGTCACGGATCCCCGCAGTAAAATGACTTCTGTAAGGAATGTTTGGGCTGCGGGAGATAATGCGGTTCATTCCGAACTAGTAAGCGTTGCTATGGGTGAAGGCTCACAGTCGGCCATCTGGATACACAAAGCCTTGCAGGAAATGGAAAATTTAAGCCTATAATAAATAAAAAGCACGATGCACTTCTTTAATAGAAGCTGCATCGTGCTTTTTCTGTAAGGTCTGTCTTCATATCAATAACTAACAGTTTTAGTGCTCCGTTTTTAGCTTCCCTGTATGTTTCCATGTTGTGGGTTGATCTGATTTGGGACAATTCGGAAACGTGTCTCCTTCATTAAAATCCCTATGCTCTCCATCAATGTCTTCGTAATGTCCTTGCTCAGTCACTTTCTCTCCCGATTTATGAACATGCTCGGCATGTCTCCAAGTAGTGCTCTCGTTTGTTATAGGGCAATTCGGGAACTTCTCACCCTTTTGAAAATCTTTAGTCTCTCCAGAAGCACAAATATATTTACCAGCTTCCTCAACAGCTTCATTTGTTTTATGTAAATCGGTTGTTTTATTCATCGTAATCATCCTTTCAGTTTATGATTCTATTATTACCTTAATAGCTGTTACAAAAGGCTCTGTTCAAAGGAACAAAGCCTTCTAATCTAAATTGTAAAATTAAGGTGCTACAGTTGCTTCAGGTGTCATAGATGGAGCTATCGATGGCGCCATGGACGATGACATGCTTGGTGACAAGGATGCTGCTGGATCTGAAGACATTACTGGATCATCATCTTTGTCATTACAAGCAGCCAACATGGAAAATAACGCAATAATAAAGACTAGAATTAGTAGATGTTTTTTCATTCGACTTCCTCCTTTTGCTTTCTATTTAATTATGTTAACCTTTCTTTTTTACCCTCTTATATGTTTTTTGAAACAAATTTAATGTTCTATTGAACTAGCTTATAGAACTACAAAAAGGAACCGGATGGTTTACGAGCAACATATATAAGGTGATCTGCCTTCAGCATTACGGGTATTTCATTCCTATTGACTTCCAGGTTAAGCAGTCCTTCGCCCACATGAAGCTCCTCCCATCCCCGATAAGCATCGCGAAGAATCGAAAGCATATCATCCTTAGCAATAAGGATTTCAAACAGTGGTTGGCGTTCATCTCCAGAGGGTAGGGTGAATTCCTTAATATTAGTATTCATGCATATGAGATTAATGCCAGAGGCTTTAGTACCTTTGACCAAAGCTCTCAACACTTTATTTAGATTCGACTTGGACTTTACATGTTCAAGGCTGGAGGCCGCTACGATGTAATCAAAAGTCGCAGCTTCAATAGTATAATCACTTATATCCGCACATTGAACTGTAATAGCAGAATCCACCTTATATTCTTCCGCATATACCGCAAGTTTTTCCAAAGCCTTTTCAAGCAAATCCACACATACTACGTGACCTCCACTGTCCTTTACTTTTCTAGCTATTGGAATGCTGTTCCTGCCTACTCCACAGCCTAAATCCAGTATTTGCAAAGGCTTCAGGCTATTTAGAATCGATAAGAAATCAAGCACAATAGGTGAGGGTTTTTCCAACCAAGTACCTTTCTCAAATAAACTGTTTTCCTCAAAGTATTGCTCATGATACTTCTTTTCTTCCGTACGGATATAGTTTAATTGATTTGAATTCATATCCATTTCCTCCTCTAATATGATTGCGATTGCTGCGATAGGAAATATAGTCTTCTTTTTAGTTACCCAGATTATTTTGGATAGAATCAGGCCTATTATCGATCTTAGTAATAACATACCCATATTTGTGCATAATAAATTAAATTACTTTAAAGGAGGATTAAACAATCCAATGCCTAACGAAAATGAACACAACATTAGACTTACATCGGTAGAAATAACTAACCTTTGGCTGTCCTATTCGAATGACAGCATGGCGATATGCGTTCTTAAATATTTTTTGGCAAAGGTTCAAGATACTGAGGTTCGTCCTATAATTGAATATGCCCTTAAATTATCTACTAACCACGTTGAAAGGGTTACAAAAATCTTTAACAAAGAAAACTTTCCTATCCCCGAAGGTTTCAAAGAGGAAGATGTGAATGTAACGGCTCCTCCTTTATATTCGGATACTTTTTACCTTATTTATCTCCAAAATATGTCCAGAGCCGGTTTAATTGCGTACAGTTTGGCTGTACCCTTAATGGCTCGTTCAGATGTGCTTGATTTTTACTCCGCATGTCTGACTTCGTCAATGGAACTTAACATCAACGCAAGTAAAGTTATGTTGTCCAAGGGAATTTATTCTAGGGCTCCATATACTTCAATCCCAGATAAAGTCGAATTTATTAAGAAACAAAATTATTTAGAAGGTTTTTTTAAGTTTGGGGACACTCGACCGCTAGACGTGATTGAAATAACCGCGATATTTGTGTGCACTATGACCAATGTTTTAGGTAAGATTTTGCTAACTGGTTTTAGCCAGGTTGCAAAGTTAAAAGAAGTTAGAGAATTTATGTATAGAGGGACAAGAATTGCCCAAAAGCACATCGAGGTTTTTGGTTCGCTTCTGCAAAAGGACAATCTTTCCTCACCTGCGACATGGGATTCAGAGGTAACGAATTCTACAGTTTCTCCATTTTCCGATAAATTAATGATGTATCATACCCGAGTATTGAGTTTAGCCAGTATAGCCAATTATGGAACAAGTATCGCAGCAAGCAGTAGGCATGATATTACGGTCATGTATGCCCGTCTAACCATGGAATTTGGGCTTTTTGGAGACGATGGATCGAACATCATGATTGAAAACGAATGGATGGAGCAACCGCCACTCGCAGACAATCGCAAGGAACTAGCAAGGGTTTAGGCTCCCCCTCTGTGATTCAATCCAAAAAAACTAAAATAACCGCTCCTTTTTGGGGAGCGGTTATTCCAATTAAAACTTATTTATCCATTAAGAATGGTATCAATTCGCGATAATTCCTCTTCAGTAAACGAAAGCTTCTTAAGCGAATTAACGGCATCTTCAATTTGGCTTACCTTGCTTGCGCCAATCAATGCCGAAGTCACTTTCCCACCACGAAGCACCCAGGCTAACGCCATTTGGGAAAGCTTTTGCCCGCGATCCGCAGCCATTTGATTCAATTGCTTGACCTTGTTCAGTTTCTCTTCTGTAATTTGATCCGGATTGAGAAAATGGCTTGGTCCTCCAGCACGGGAATCTGCTGTTATGCCATTCAAATAACGATCTGTCAGAATACCGCCTTGAAGTGGGCTGAATACAATCGAGCCGATTCCTTCTTCCTCCAGCACATCCTGAAGCCCATCCTCAATCCAACGAGACATCATGGAATAATTCGGCTGATGAATCAAGCAAGGAGTACCTAAGCGCTTAAGGATTTTTGAAGCATCGCGTGTTTCTGCTGGCTTATAATTGGATAAACCGACATAAAGCGCCTTACCTTGACGGACGATTAGATCAAGCGCAGCCATCGTCTCTTCCAAAGGCGTGTTCGGATCTGGACGATGGTGATAATAAATATCTACATAATCCATTTGTAGTCGCTTCAAGCTCTGATCTAAGCTTGCGATCAGGTTTTTCTTAGAACCCCACTCACCATAAGGTCCGGGCCACATGTAATAACCCGCCTTAGTCGAGATAATCATTTCATCGCGATAGGCGAGCAAATCCTTTTTCATAATTTGGCCAAAGGTCTCTTCCGCAGATCCAGCAGGCGGTCCATAATTGTTAGCCAAATCAAAATGGGTAATCCCTAAATCAAAAGCTCTATGCAGCATCGCCCTATCATTCTCAAGAACGTTAATGCCTCCAAAGTTATGCCAGAGTCCCAAGGAAATAGCCGGCAATTTCAACCCACTCTTCCCAGAACGGTTGTATAGCATAGTATCATATCTTTCTGTTGCTGCTTGATAGCCCATTTGATAACCTCCCATAATTAAACACTATGTTAATAGTATCAGATCCACCTAAAACCGCCTATATCAGAATGGATGTCATTTATGGATTAATGTCTGTTTAGTCACCAGGGGAATTAAGCAAAAAGTGCTTAGGCGCAGAGCCTTTTACTTTCTTAAACATTTTGGAGAAGAGCAAAGCATCTTGATAACCCACTGACCTTGCTACCTCGCCAATTGAATAAATCCCTTTTATGAGCAGCTCTTCTGCCCGTTCCATGCGATATTGGAGCAAATACTGCTGAGGCGGCAGGCCAAGCGCCTTTTTGAACAGCGCTGACAAATATTTACGATCCAGCTGTAAGGATGCTGCAACCTGCTCCACGGATATTTTCTCACTGTAATGCGTTTTGAAAAACTCGATACACTTATGTACATATACATCGTGTTTCTGAGGATGAATAGTTTCAAGAGATGCAGCAGGAGCAACATCTGTGAGTTCAGCTAAGAACTGCATTAAAATGGCTGATAAACGCAGATTTGCGCTAGGAATAAATGCCACTGCTTCAGATAATTGCTCGTAAATACGGGGCATAATTCGCATATCCATCGGGAAAACAGGATGCTCTGGCGTCACACTAGTCCGACTAAGGGCATGTGCGATTTGACTGCCTTGAAAAGCAATCCACGAATAGGACCATGGCTCCTCCGCATCTGCTTCATAATAAGTAATGACCTGAGGATAGATCATAAAAGCTTGGCCAGCCCGCAAAGAAAATGTTTCCTTCCCGATCCGGACTATCCCTTTGCCTTTATGAATAAAATGCACTTTATAGAATTCACGAATCCCCGGTCCAACAGCATGCCCTGGATTACAATCCTCTTTGCCCCAATAAGAAACATAGAGATCGTTTGCCTCACGGTAAGGTCGCTCTGGGTTATATTGAACTAATTGTCTTAACGTTACTGGCGTATCAATCCCAATCATATCTTTGCTCTTTCCAAGGATCACCGTACATATGATAGCCATTTTTCTCCCAGAAACCAGGCTTGTCTTTCTCTAAAAACTCAATTCCTCGAAGCCATTTAGCGCTTTTCCAAAAATACAAGTGTGGTACAACCATGCGTACTGGATATCCATGATCAGGTGATAGTAATTCTCCATTATGCTTAATTGCTAAAAAGGAGGTTTCTTTCAAGAAATCTTCAATCGGTAAATTCGTTGACCAACCGTGTTCGGCGTGTAGCATGACGAATTTCGCTGTTTCTTTTATATGAAAGAACTTTAATAGATCACTTATTGCGATTCCTTCCCAAACATTATCCAATTTAGACCACGTTGTTACACAATGGATGTCATTTCCGAACTGTGTTCTTGGTAATTGCATAAATTCTTTATATGTAAAAGTATATTCTTCATCAACAAGACCAAAAATTTTCAAATCCCAATTGCCCATATTAATATAATAAGGTACCTCTCCATGATGAAGAACTGGGAAGCTTTCTGTCACTTTTTGGCCAGCGGGTACTCTATTTTTAATAGAACTCATAATTTATACCACCTTATTTTTTTATTATAGCCATACTTATATTACCACAGTATCACCTTATAGATCACTTTGATTAGAAACGCAACAGCTGCTTAAAAGGTGCTTAGAATATTTCTGATTTACTATGTGAAAAATAGAAGAAGCAATCGACAGGAGGTGTTGGGGTGGAACAACAAGACCAAGATCAAGGATATGCCGTACACGAAACATTAGAATTGCATGAAATTATCTCGTTTAAAACGCTTTGTCTATCTAAATCGAAAATTATGCATGCATTGGTTTCAGATTCTGAACTAAGTGAGATATTTAAAGAAGATATTAAACAATCAACAAAGGCCATCAAAGATATCCAAAATTTATTTTCCGAAGAAGAACAACAATAAAGGAGCGTTCAGGATGAATATAATTATCGAAAATGCTACAGGGAAAAAGAATATTCTTACCGATCAAATTATGGCAGTTGATTTACTAAATTCAGCAAAAACAGCGGTTAAAATGTGTGCTGCTGCTTTAACGGAATCAACAACAGAAGAAATAAGATCATTACTGAAAGATCAGTTGAAGGTTGCCATATGTGCACACGAAAATATAAGCAAATTCATGATCGAAAAATGTTGGTATAAACCATTTGACATCAACGAACAATTACAACTCGATATGGATAATGCTAAAGATGCATTAGCTATCGAATGATCTTGATTATTCATGCCCACACATCCTCAAAATAATTTTATCCATTTATTATTTCTATTATGCAGCTCAAGCCAAGCTTCGAAATATACAAAAAGAAGTAATCCAACTAGCTGCCTAGCTGTGGATTACTTCTAAATAAAGTTGAAAATATTCCTTATCCATTAACACGCAGCAACAATTGTTCTACCAAATCATGAGAAGAAAGCACTTGATCTGCCCGAATTTGGCACCCGGAAGGATCTTCTATCGCTTGCAAAAAGTGCTCAACAACACCTACAAAACCACGCCGATAAAGAATATCATCCCAGCTGCCAAAACTAATCACGCGCTCACCTTGGATTTTATCATAAAGCACCGCATGTTCCATATTCGTCACTTCAATAGTACGACCGTTACCATGAAGCTCAAGCTTTTCCAGATCTCCCCCCGCATTACGATCCATACTGAAAAACCCACTTGCTTCACCCAAGCTCAAAACTCCAGAAGCATGAAGCAATCTATCTTGCTCATCTGATTTCTGTTTATAGGTCTCCACATCGAATATCCCATTATTGAGATATACCTGCAAATCCAACATATGAATTAAATCATCGTATAACGTATGTTTGGAGCTATGCTTTTGCAGCTTTGTTCGATGTTTCTGCACCACACAGCTGTTAAAGCCCCCAGCCTCCTCCAGCCAAGCCTTCGCCTCCACATAGCGTGGAGCAAACCGCCGATTAAAGCCCACTGCTAGCAGGCGGCCATATCGCTCTGCGGTCTCAACCATATCTACAGACTCGCTAATTTCATAGGAGAGTGGTTTATCCACATAAACATCGATTCCTTGCTGCAAGCATTGTTTGACAATTTCTGCGTGGGTTTCCGTGGGGGTATGTACGAAAACTGCTTGCGGTTCTTGGTTGAATAAGTCATTAAGCTCTGTAAAGGCATTTTCAATTCTATAAAGGCTGGAAAACCTTTGAACGGTAGTCTCAGAACGGCTCATTAAGCCGACAATTTCAACTTGCTCATGCTTGGATAATATCGGCAAATACACTTTCTGGGCAATATCGCCTAGTCCAATAATCCCAATCCGCTTTCTCATAGTTCTCTATCCCTTCATAATCCCCATATTTCGACACCTTCTAACAAAGCAGCAACTATGATAGAATAAAACGATCACTATAATTGGAGGAACTGTTTTATCATGAAAAAAACAAGCTTTAAATTTTTCGCCATCGGTTTATTGGGCATTGTGATATGTTTAGTCCTTGCTTATGTTCTGCAATCGGCTTATCTATTGTTTGCAGCCTGTGTGCTGCCGTTACTTATTCTGCCTTACATGCCTGATATTCGTACCAATCAAGAAATTAACCCGTTGTCCAAAAATAAATCCATACAAGTATACGGAATTACTTCAGGTGAGAATCAAGCCAGTTATGTAGTCATCGAATTCAAGCCTGGCAGAATAATTTGGAGTAAACACGCGCTTTATTTTTCTGCAGATCATGTAGCTATGGCTCCAACTTCTAGTCTTAAATCTAATGCAATTGCGTTGCCCATCTACAAAAGCGATTTAATAATCAAAAAAGGCAAGCATCGGTGGGTTGGCATTAAACTCAAAGGGATGACAGAACGCTCCAGCAAATTTTCTTTTAAGCTAAAACAAGTCAATCGCTTGGTTGTCTCCATTCAGGATATTAAAGAATTGTTCAAAGAAGCATCCCCAGCTCATAAAAGAAGCATTAAAAAAAGTAAGCAATTGCAAGCCTAACCCACTATCATCGAGACAAGGGTGCGAACCATTGCACCTGTCCCGCCCTTGGGATCAAGACCGCGTTCATGCCAGAGCCACGCAGTACCGCCTGTATCCAAATGAATCCACGGTGTTTCCTCAGCAAAAATTCCAACAAATAATCCGCCTGTAATAGCTCCTGCCCAACGATTTGTAGTCGAATTCTTCACATCCGCGATTTCGCTTTTCAGCATCTCTTTATATTCTGGATAGACAGGAAGCTGCCATATTTTCTCTCCACTTTGCTCCGCAGCTTTTAACATTTGCTTTAAGAAGCTTTCATCATTGGTTATAGCCGCAGTAGCTACATCCCCTAAAGCGACTAATACCGCTCCAGTTAAAGTCGCTATATCGACGATTCTTGCAGCACCTAGCTGTTTAGCATAAGTTACACCGTCGGCCAGAACAATTCTGCCTTCTGCATCTGTATTCAGAACTTCAACCGTTCTACCACTCAGGGTCGGAATAACATCTCCTGGCTTAAAAGCACTGCCTGATGGCATATTCTCTGCTGCTGGGATGACTACAACTATATTCATTTTAGGTTTTAATGTACCAATGGCTTGCATGACTCCTAATAAAACAGCTGCTCCACCCATGTCACTAATCATTTCTTCCATACCCTCAGGATCTTTTAGAGAAATTCCTCCCGTATCAAAAGTAATCCCTTTACCCACTAATCCCAGCACATTCGTCCACTGCTCCGTGCCTTGGTACTTCAAGACAATCATCCTAGGTGGATGAATACTTCCTTTACCTACATGGTGTAAGCCGCTCATTCCAAGCTTTTCAATCTCTAATTCATCATGAACGATACATTCAAAACCGAATATTGCTGCGAGCTTCTGAGCCTCAACGGCCATATTCTCGGGCACAAGCAAATTACTTGGGAGGTTAGTTAAATCTCTTGCATAATTAGTAGCTTTCGCATAAATCTTTGCTTTTGTGATCGCAGCTTCTAGCTTAAGCTCTTCCGTTCCAACTCGTTCACTATCATCATAATAAGCAACCTCGAGCAGCGAAGCACTTAACTCAGGATCACGTTGATAAGATTTAATCCGATAGCTGCCGAGCAGAAAACCTTCCGTTAATGCGCCAGCAATTTGTGTTTTAGTCGAAATATTCAGATCATCCCCTGCATTAACTCCAATAAGTCTTACTGCAAGTCGTGATAGATGTGATTTCAAGGCTGCTTTGGCAGCAGCAGCCGCTGCTTCTCGCCAAGCCTGTAACGGAGTAGGGGAACTATCTCCAAGGCCAATCAATAATAAATAAGGTGTTGGAAACAGGCCATGTGTGGGAATTACCTCCACTTGGTGCAAAGCTCCGGTAAACAGCTTGCGTTCCTTTAGGCGCCGAATGGTCTCACCAAGCTTAGGCTCTAGCCAAACTAAATGCTCCAATTCCTGTTGCCGTAAGAATAAAACCCAGCCGTCATATCCGCTGAGGTCAGTTTGTTTAACTGAAAATATAGTTTCATTATGCTTCATGAGAATTTCGCACCACCTAAGAGAAATAAGAAACGGATTCTTGGACAACCTGCTGCATGGGTAAATGATAAGGACATTTTTGCTCACATAATGGGGTTACTTTGCAAGGCTCATAATCCGCACAGGAGAATAGCTTTTCCTTTTGCTTCTGATAAAATCCATCGCCTTTAGGCAAAAGCCCCAATTTTTCTCGAATTTTACTTGAAATCATAATTTCGGGAATATTAATTCCTATCGGACACTCACAATAATTACAACGACGGCAGTTATGCTCACCAAGCTCGATTGCCAGATTTTCCAGCTCTAAGCGTTCCGCACCACCAACCTCTTGCTCCATAGCAGCTATATTCTCTTTTACCTCAGCTACACTGACCATACCTGAGATAATGACATGCACGTCTTGGCTGTAAGGATAACGAATGGCTTTTTCTACAGGTTGAATAAACCCGCCAGATAATGGCTTCATCGACACCCTGCCCATATTGAGCTCAGCCATAGTCGGAATAAGCTCATCTAAGGCAAAGGGCTGCGCCAAATTCAAATGAAATAAAACCTGATCAAATTTATATTTCCGTACCCACTTGGCTAATAATTCAGGTCTGTGTCCAGTAATACCAATATGTCGAACCTTACCCGCTTGTTGGGCTTCTAGAGCAGCAATATAAGCTCCGTCTTCGCCGACAATTTGTTTAAATTCATGAACATAATTCACATAATGCAGCTGGAGAAGATCGATATGGTCCGTCTTCATTCTTACTAAGCTTCGCTCAATTTCTTCCTTAGCGCCAGCATAGCTGCGTTGCCCTGTTTTGGTCGCTAAGAAAAATTCATCTCTACGATGTGAGATAGAATCACCAATAATTTCCTCACTATTGCGATATGCGGCTGCAGTATCTATATAATTAATACCTTGATCCAAAGCATAATTCAAAGCATCTTTAGCTTGCTCAAAAGGTACACCAGGCAAATTCATTGCACCAAATCCCAACGATGAAACCTCAAAATCTATCTTACCAAATGTTTTATAACGCATGTATTCTCCTTTCCAAACCATAAGTCTAGTTATTAGTATAGCTTATTTAGATGAGCAGTTGAATACTATGTCCCTTTGTCCATAACTCAGAATAAAAATCCAAACAAAAATACTGCCAACGACTACGAAACTTAAAGTCGTTGACAGTATTAGAGTAAACCATTCAAATCCAGAATAAAGCTAGCGCTGTACCCGCCAACCGTTTGTAACACTATACCTAACCTTCTCTTAACTTGTTATTATCCTGATCATCCTGCTTTTTTCCGTTGCGGTTTTTTGAAGTTTTTTCTTTTTCTTTTTCTTTTTCTTTCTCTTTTTCTTGGAGTTTCTCCTTTAATTTTTCTTCAAGCTCCGCTTTATGCTTCTCTTCAGAACCTGCCTTTAGTTCAAAATACGGTGTTGTTTTTGGGGTTGGTTTACTTGTTCTTCTCTCTCGCTCTGACCTACTTGGTTTCTTAGTTGGTTTAGTAGTTGGCTTCTCTGTTGGTTTATCAGTTGGTGATGGCGTTTCTCTTATCGTTTTATTATCGCTTTTGTTGTTGTCACTCTTGTTGTCAGTTTTGTTGTTTCCTTGCTTATTGCTCCACTTATCACTAAATTTGCCCCAAGGGCTGCCTTTATTTATTGAATTATTCCCATCATTACTAAAACCATTTGGCTTCTCTGTTGCTCTGAAATATGCTGGACTTACTGCTGGAGAAGAACCTTGTTTGTCACCATTGTTTTTACCATCGTTTTTACTATTGTTTCTTCCACTGTTATTATTGTTTTTATCATTGTTTTTATCATTGTTTTTATCATTGTTTTTCCCATCGTTTTTGCCATTGTTTTTACTATCGTTTTCCTCATTGTTTTTACTGTTATCTTTCCCACTGTTTTTCCTATCATCATTTTTATTATTCTGTTTTTCTGCCTGCTTCTTGGCATCTTCTGCCTTCTTGTTTTCCTCTTTTTGAGTCTCTCTCCAATTCTTCAGCTTACGGTCAAGAGCACCACTTTCGTCATCTTTTAGCAGCTGCTTGGTTTTTTCTTTAGATAGATTATCAGGTGGCACTATCTTACCCAATCCACCGGATTTTTTGACAATCGCATGTACAGACTCTTTTTTCAAATCATCAATGGATGTTGCCTGCCCTTTATCCTTAGCATTTAAGTATATCGTGTATTTACCAGCAGATAAGCCTTTGCTTTCTGCGGCTTTTCGAACTTCCTTATCGGCTGCAAATGCCGTCACCTGATAATTTGCCGCTTGCTCAGGGTGAGATTTTTCAATATGCTGAACAACGACCTTTTTAAGCTTAGTAATGACTGCAACATCATTGACTTGACTCTTATCGTTTCCATTCTCCTGCATAGTGCTTGAAATAATTATATCGCCTTCACCTTTGCTCAGGTATTTCTTCTCTGCCTCCTGAAGCAAATCCTCCGTGAGTGTATCTATATCTTTGCCAGCATAAGCAATATTCTTGATTAGTTCCGCCCCATCGGCGTTTACACCACGAATTTCCAAGACAATATTATTCTCGTCTATGCCCATTTCGACACTTGGATTGATATCAATAGATACATAAGCCACGATTTGTTTATTAGCTACCACAACTGACCCTGGACTCAAGTTAAAAAGAAGAAGTAGCACTGCTGCAGCCACAGCAATAAATGAGCTAGCAATGATCCAAGGCTTACGTCGATAAGGCTTTACTTCTGTAAAATAAATCTCTTCGCCAATTTGACAGCTACGTTGAGCTAATGGAATTTTTGTAAATCTGCCTTCAGCTGTCATTAAAATAATTTCGGAATTCTCAATTTCCATAACGATGCCTCTGTTCATGTTTGCCACTTCTCCTTTCTAACTAGGGATATTGGTGCTATGTAAATATTCACGTAAAAACGGATAGGTACCATAATGGATGAGTGCTACTGCAATAATGAACTTCCGGTTGCGTTCTAACGTTTTCCGCGATACCTGGACTTCGCTTAAAAGCTCTTTAATGGGCAGAGTGCGTTTACTCAACAGCACCTGCATCCATTCATCATTTTCTGTTAAAAGCTTACCGATTTTGAATAAAGCTTCTCTTGAATCTGCATGACTAGGCGAGGCTTCAACCAAATCCATGAATCGAATCCCATATTCGCTTAATGCTTGATTCAATTCCTTAATTTCACTCTGGCGCTCTACAATTCCCGCTTGCTTCTCATAAACATCAATAGCCTGCTGGGTTTCTACCGGATTTATTATATTCTGTTCATCATCTTCCGAATCAAAAGAACTCAGTGGTACCTGTTGGTTATGTCGCTGCTCTTTGCGCACATGATCAATCAAGCGCCGACGCATAACCGTTTCAGCAAAACCAAGAAAAGAGCTTCCTCCAGTTGTAGAGAATTGGCTAATTGCCTCATTAAAAGCTGACAATCCAATGCTGAATTCATCATCTACCGCAGGATCAATATATCTTTTGCAGAATCGACTAACCACCTTAGCCACATACGGCTGATAATCTGTAATGAACTGATTGCGCATGCGTAAATCACCCTGCTGAATGTGAGATACCCATTGCTCAGGAGTTTCAGATTTCGTTTGATTGGGTTGATTAGAACGGTCCTTGCCTAAAAAGCGTTTAAAAAGAACCAATACCAAAATCTCCACCTCACACAATAGGTTTCGTTGATGCTCATCTGGATAAGGGGGTACTTATCGCGATTGTAACTTTCCCTCAGGAGTTAAGAATAAATGTTTGTTTGGATTGTTATTTAGCTTCACATTACCTATCTTAACCTGATTCTCGTCTAGTTCAAACAATTCCCAATTCCACAGCTCGTCCATCCCTTGCTCTAATATAAAAGAAGCATATTCCGCTTCAGCTGTAGCGCGGCTATTCCAGGCTTTAACCCCATGATATTTAAAATCATAATTGTTGATTAGCGCACAGCTTAAGATTTCTTCTGTTAGCTTCTGTTTCAATACAATCGGCATGTTAAGCCCTCCCAGAAAATAATAAAACGTCTCCGAGGAGACGTTATTTGGTACCGCCCGTTGCATTTTTTTGCCTTAGCTTATTCCGACGTCGACTCAATGTAAGCAGCCTGGTTTTCAATTGCCCTTCCCACTCCGCATCACCCAACTGCTTCGAGAAAGTAAGTAAATCCAGCGCCATGTCAATTTGATTTAATACTACATCCAAAGGCTCTTCACCTTCATGATTCACACAATTCTCGAAAAGCTCAGCATTCTTCTTGGCATCCACATATTCAATAAAATCAACTTCATAAGCACCATCACCATGCGCATACTCAGCCAAAATCTCATATTCATTTTGTGCCAAATGGTGTACTTCAACGCGATGACATACCGGGCAGAATAGAATCGGTACATTGTGAATATGCGTTCGAATATACTTCAATGTTCCTTTCGTGCCGATCATACTTGCTCCGCAGCAAAAGCTCATGGACATCGCCCCCATAAGGTCAAATTACAGACCAAACGAAATTATACGAATATAAAATAACGTTTTTTCCAGTGTAGTCTGTTTTAACTTATTCTCTCTTTGTATCAAAAATCCCTTTTTTCCAAACAAAAATTCACAATTAATCTTAGCCACAAAAGGTATACTGTAATTATACTAAGACTTACGGTAAATGCCAAGCCGATGTATCTGAAAAGGCTAATCCCAGTGAAAGGTGACCCTTATGCTAAAAAAACTTCCCTTTGATCAAAAAAAGATTTTAATTGCAAAGATTCAGGACTATTTTGAAGATGAGGTTGGTAAAACTTTAGGTGACATTGCAACTGAAAATATAATTAACTTTATGCTGCAAACCCTCGGTCCCTTGGTTTATAATGAAGCCTTACAGGATGCGCGGTCTGTCGTTAACGAACGGATCCTTTCCCTTGAGGACGAGCTTTATACTTTAGAGAAGCCTTTGAAGCTTTAATAAATTCTAACACCAAAATCGGAGGCAGCTTTCCATGGATGAAGATGAGCAAAATATTGAGCAGCAGGTTATTCAGAACTATCAGCGCGATGAGCAAATGATGATCCTCGTTTTCGCCCAGTGGTGTGTCAATCATGATCTAGACCCGCTTGTGCTTTATCGCAAAGCATATCCGGATCAAATCAACAATGCCGTTTTGCAGCAAACTTTAGACCTCACCGTTTCTAAGGAAGAAGCTGGAGATATCGACGATTCCACCTTGCTGGGCGTCCTCTCTATGTTTGACAATGATGAGCTAGCTTATGTAATCAGCCAAGAAATTGACCGGATGGGCAAGGAAGCTAAGTAAGCATATTTGGATGGAGCTCAGAATTGGGCTTCCATACGCTGAATTTCAGCGTATCGTGACTTAGTTTGTTAGTGTAACCTGCTGTTAGACGGTTTTTCAGGGTTTCAGTAAATTTGAGTCTAGCTACAGCAAAAAGCCCTCTCCAGACCGCCAAAAGGCAGTCCAGAAAGGGCTTGTCCATTATTTGAGCATCTTATAGGTTTTTGTCGCCTGGTTTCCAGTTAGCTGCGCACAATCCACCTGATTGCAAAGCTTGAAGCACACGAAGTGTTTCGTCAACGCTGCGACCGATATCATTGTGGTTAACTACGGAATATTTCAATTCGCCGTCTGGGCTGATGATGAACAAACCGCGAAGCGCGATACCTTCTTCTTCAATAAGAACGCCATAATTGCGAGAAACGCTTTGAGTCAAATCTGCTCCCAATGGGAATTGCAATTTACCAAGGCCACCATCATTGATGGCTGTGTTGATCCATGCACGGTGAGAGAACTTGCTATCTGTGCTCACACCAAGAACCTCAGTGTTAAGCTTTGAAAATTCAACTGTTGCAGCACTTAAAGATGTAATTTCTGTCGGACATACAAATGTGAAATCAAGTGGATAGAAGAATAATACTAACCATTTTCCTTTGTAATCAGACAATGAAGTAGTTCCAAAATCAACACCATTACCTAGCGCTGTTTCTAAAGTAAAATCAGGCGCTTGTTTACCAACTAAACGTTCTGCCATTTTAATTCCTCCTATGTTTGTTTATCTATCAATACCGATAACGGTTCTCATTTAGATCCTATCATTCAGTACTAGGAAAGTCAAGATAACAATCAATACTTAATAATAATTATTCTAATTAAGTGTCTAATTAGCGAATCGCAGCAACAATTAAATCGCCCATTGCTGTAGTCCCAATAGCTTTTGATTTATCTACGGCTATATCGCCTGTACGGTGGCCAGCATCCAAAACTTCTTTAACCGCACGCTCGATCGCTTCAGCTTCTTTATGATATCCAAAAGTAAGACGGAACATCAATGCTACAGAAAGAATGGTAGCAATTGGATTGGAAATGCCTTGCCCTGCAATATCAGGAGCTGAACCATGTACCGGTTCATATAAACCAAAAGCACCTTCGCCCAATGATGCGGATGAAAGCATTCCAATTGATCCAGTTAGCATTGCTGCCTCATCACTTAGAATATCACCAAACATATTTTCAGTAACAATAACATCAAAGCTAGACGGACGACGCAGCAATTGCATAGCGCAGTTATCTACCAAGATGTGTTCTAGTTCTACTTCAGGATATTCAGCGTGAAGCTTAATAACCGTTTCGCGCCATAGACGGGAGGTTTCAAGCACATTTGCCTTATCTACGGAAGCCAATCTTTTGCTCCGCGTCATTGCAATTTCAAAGCCTTGACGAGCAATGCGCTCAATTTCTTTTACATTATATACGCATGTATCGACAGCTTCTGTTCCATTTTCGGTTTCACGACGGAATTTCTCACCGAAATAGATACCGCCCGTTAATTCACGAACCACAATAAGATCCGTACCATCCAAAACCTCAGGTTTCAGAGTAGATGCATCCTTCAAGCAATCAAACACAGTAGCTGGACGAATATTTGAAAATAACCCTAACGCCTTACGTATCCCCAACAATCCCGTTTCAGGACGAAGTGCTGCAGAGTTATTATCCCATTTAGGACCGCCAACGGCTCCAAGCAATACTGCATCTGCTTTTTGACAAATTTCCAAAGTTTCCTGTGGCAATGGAGTGCCTTTTTGATCAATAGCAATCCCGCCAAAAAGCCCATGCTCCAATTCAAAGCGCAGCCCAAAAACCTCTTCCGTTCTCTTTAGTACTTTTTCTGCCTCAGCAACTACCTCTGGACCGATTCCATCCCCAGCAATTACCGCTATTTTTTTGACTTCTGCCATCATTCATTCACTCCTAATTCTAGACTCATTTTCGTTCAATTGAACTACCCTTGTTGTAACATAAATCGCCTCATTTTACAAAGATATAAAAGCTATGGACTTCATAGGCTACAACTATAAGTAGGATTTGAAAAATAGATTGAAAGCACATCTCATATGGCATAAAATAGATTAAAATATGTTTTTTTCGTTAGGGGATCTAGTCGTGGAATATACCTTTTCAAGCTCTATGCAGCATTTTAAATCCAGTGCAGTACGTGACATCCTCAAGCTTACCCAAGGGAAATCAATAATCTCCTTTGCCGGCGGCTTGCCAGCTGAAGAATTATTCCCCGTTGAAGCCATACGCTCAGCCTTTGATCGTGTTTTCACTCACGATAATAGCGCGCTCCAATATGGATTAACCGAAGGATACACCCTCTTGCGGGAAGCACTTGCAGAGAGACTAAGCAAACGCAATATTCATGTTACTAAAGATGAAATGCTACTAACTACAGGCTCTCAGCAAGCTATTGATCTTATGTCCCGTGTCTATATAGATCCAGGTGATGTTGTGCTTGTCCAAGAGCCGACCTATCTGGCTGCTTTACAGGTGTTTCAATCGCGTGGTGCACGTATTATCTCAGTTAAGGGGGATGAGCTAGGAATGGATCTGGAGGACGCTGAGCGCCTCATCCTTATTCATAAGCCTAAGCTAGTCTATATCAACCCTACCTTCTCAAATCCAACTGGCTATGTATGGAGCTTAGAAAGACGTCTTGGAATTCTTCAGGTTTGTCGTCAGCATCATGTGCTTATTCTCGAGGATGATCCTTACGGGGAGCTGCAGTATGGTGGCAGTGAGCATTTCCCTTCGATTTTTTCCTTGGACCAGCATCCACATGGTTCGGCAGTCGTTTATACCAGCACCTTCTCCAAAACAGTAGCTCCGGCACTGCGGACAGGCTGGATTGTAGGCGATCCGCAAATCATTACGAATATGACCCGTGCTAAGCAAGCCGCTGACTTACATTCTAGTACTATGGACCAAATGGCTTTGTATCAATTGCTCTGCCACTTTGACTTGGACAAGCATGTTGACACAATTCGATCCGAGTACGAACGGCGGATGAAAAAAATGGCGACTCTGTTGACTGGTTTAAACCGCAGCGATATCAAGTGGAGTGAGCCAAAAGGCGGTATGTTCCTCTGGTTGGAATTACCCGAAGGTTTGGTAGCTGAAGAGCTTTTAAAAGCTGCTGTGCAAGAAGGAGTTGCCTTCGTTCCCGGCGCTAGTTTTTACGCAGAATCTCCAAAGCTGAATACCCTTCGACTAAACTTTACCCATTCCAACGAAAAACAAATTGAATTGGGCATGCAATATTTTGCTAAAGCTTTGGAGCAGTGTGAGGCTCGGCTGTAATTTTAAGTTATTTTTCAGAGTACTATGTGAATGCAAAAAACAGTCGAAGCTAATTTACTACTAGCTTTGACTGTTTTTTGATTAATAACTAACTAATGATAAACAAGTCAGTTAGATGGTACTATATTTGTGATAAGAGTCTCTTTGACTGATGTGGGACTTCCTGAACTGTTATAAATAGATGTACTACTAGAAGGTGTAACCGTAAGTTTTTGAGCATTGCCTGGTGTTCCTGTAACCGTAAAATATACACGAATAGTTGTATCTCCACCAGTTACAGCTAACGGTGTGCCGTCAACCTTGGTAACAGATTGAATAATTGGTATTGAAGCAGTCCCATCAGATAATGTTAATTTAAAAGAGTTCACTGTCACTGGTGAATTATGCGCACTAGTTCCATAAACACCTTGATTAACAGTAATATCTAAATAAGTATTACTTGTTACAGAGGCTGCTGCGAGTGTCATATTCGGTATTAAACGAACGATCCCAATTGGAGTATTTGTGCCAGCAGCTACTGAATAAGTATTATAAGTCACTGATTGATACGCGTTTTGTGTAACAGTTAATGAGGATATTGAACCAACAGGTATTCCACTAATCAGAAAAGATCCGTCATTTCCGGTAGTAGCGCTGTAATAAGTTGCACCTGTAATTGTAGCACTGACTACTGCACCACTTTGAGCTGTGTCATTGCTATCATATACAAATCCTGTAACTGTACCATTCTGTGGAGTCGTACCACAGTTGCTAGTACAGCCACCACCACCATTACCTGGATCACCGCCACCATTTCCTGGTGTTGGAGTTGCTGTTGGCACTGGTGTAGCTGTTCCAACTACAATTGTTCCAGGTGCTGTTTCAAACTTTTGCAAACCAGTTGCATTTACTGCTGCACTCAATGTTGCCATTGTAATTGTACCTTTACCTGTTACTGTTGTTACTGCATCTAAATTCAAGGCAGTAATAGTTGTTCCAGCAGCAACATCTAATGTCGTACCTGTTGCAGTAGCACTTACTGTTAATGATTTAATACTACCTTCTGCAAGAGACAGTTTAATTCCGTCTGCTAACACAACAACTGAATCGAAAGAACCTTTCAAAATAACCTCTGATCCAGCAGGTAATTTATCAGTTAATGTAACATTACCAAATCCAGTACCTGTTAAATTGGTTTCTTGAAGTGTCACTGGAGAGTTCACGTTAACTTGTCCGACTGTAGTTGTACCTTCTGCTACAATACGAACAGCTCCTTGTGAAGGATCTTTATCGACGATAATTGTTGCAAGAACAGAATCTGCTAAATGAATACTGTTTACACCGCCGCCTTGCACGGTAGTATCGCCTTTAACTGTTACATTCTTCAAGGTTGCATCACCTTGAGCAATCCCTGACGCAAAAGTTAATTTACCGTTTAAAGTCATATTCTGTAAAATAACGCCTGTTGTATTAATCACAACATCTTTATTAACGACTTCGTTTCCTGTAGCCGGTCCATAAGTTCCAGCCGTATTATATACTACATTACTTGGTGCGATTGCACGATCCAATGTAACTACTGCTTCTGCGCGAGTGATTGGATTAGCGGGCTTAAATGTATTGTCCTCTGCATATCCTTTAAGGATACCAGCAGCAACCGCAGAATCAACTGCGTCTATAGCCCATGTACCAATTTTACTTCCATCTTTAAAAGCGGAAGGTGAAGCTGCTGCAGATAAATCTAGCAATCTATCTACGATAACGGCAACCTCTTGTCTACTAATTGTCTTACTAGCACCAATGGTTCCATCGGCATAACCCTTAATGTATCCAGCTTTAACGCCTTTTGCAATTTCGATGTAAGCCCAGTTGCTAGCTTTCACATCTTTAAATGAAATTGTTGCTTGCTCCGTGAATGCGAACGAACGGTTGACCAAAGCTACGAATTCGGCTCTAGTAATAGAATTGTTTGGCTTGAAGCTATTATCCTCATAGCCTTTGATAAATCCTTTTTCAATCCATGATGTAATTTGTGGTTCAGCCCAATGCCCTTTAATATCTGTCGTTGTTGCTGCTGTAGCTGCAAAAGCCATGCCTACAGATGAAAATACCAAACATGCAATTAATAACTTTGAAACGATTAACTTTATAAATTTATTCTTCATAGTATGCCTCCATTTTATATATTTATCTAGTTCACACAATAGATTAAACACGCTTCACCTCTTTCTATGTAGCTTACAATTGGAACATTCTAATGTGAACATCTTACTAGATACCCATTTATTAACGGATTGAATCACCATTTTGTTGCAGCATTTGATATAAACCAACAAAAAACACCCTTTAGCAATTTAAATTGCCAAAGAGTGCTTAAGATAATTAATGTAATTTTTCAGTTAAATCAAAGACATATTTCCGCGATTAGCTGGACCTGGCACACTGCGTTTGTCGATAAGTCGATTAATCGCATCAATGTAAGCTTTAGCGCTAGCTTCCAGAATATCTGTACTAACTCCGCGGCCTTGAGCGTTTGAGTCGTTCTGCCTAAGCACGACATGCACTTCTCCTAATGCGTCTTTCCCTTGTGTAACAGACTTAATCGAATAATCCGCAAGCTCGACTTCTTCCTTAGTAACCTTATCAATCGCCTTGTAGATAGCGTCTACTGAGCCATTACCTAAAGCTACTTCGTCTAAGACTTCTCCTGCAATCGTCCGAATTCTTACGGTAGCTGTTGGTACGGATTGATTACTATAAGACAGCTGCATCGTTTCCAATGCAAAATGCTCAGTTGTAACAATCAGCTTCTCTTCAATTAACGCGCGAATATCCTCGTCAGATACATCTTTTTTCTTATCCGCTAAATCCTTAAACTTAGCAAAAGCAGCATTAACTTGATCATCGTTTAACGTATAACCCAAGTCAATCAGCTTTTCACGGAAAGCATGGCGTCCTGAATGTTTGCCTAATACAAGCTTACTATCTTTTAATCCTATTGTTTCAGGTGACATGATTTCATAGGTGGTTTTCTCTTTAAGCATTCCATCCTGATGAATACCCGATTCATGTGCGAATGCATTTGCACCAACAATCGCCTTGTTTCCTGGGACGACCATACCTGTGAGCTTGCTAACTAAACGGCTGGTGCGATAAATTTCGCTAAGAACGATATCGGTTTTCGCTTGGAAGAATTCCTTGCGTGTTTCCAACGCCATAACAACTTCTTCTAATGAAGTATTGCCTGCACGCTCGCCAATCCCATTAATCGTGCCTTCAATTTGATCAGCACCGTTTAATACAGCTGCCAATGCATTAGCGGTTGCCATCCCTAAATCATCATGACAATGCGCGCTTAATTGAATTTTCTCGATACCTGGTACATTCTCACGCAATACTTTGAAAATATTCCCGAACTCGCTAGGATTCATATAACCAACGGTATCCGGAATATTCACGACAGTAGCTCCTGCACGAATAGCCATTGCTACAACCTCACATAGAAAATCCAGCTCGGTCCGTCCTGCATCCTCAGGCGAGAATTCAACTTTGCTAAAATATTTCTTAGCGTACTTGATTGCAGCTTCTGCTGTTTCCAAAACCTGTTGCTTCTCCATTCGCAGCTTATGCTTGCGATGAATTGGTGATGTTGCCAAGAAAAGATGCAAACATGGATCCTGAGCACCGATTAATGCTTGGCGAACCGCATCAATGTCTTGCTCTCTTGAGCGAGCGAGACCAATAACAGTCGCATTCCGCACAGCCTTAGCAACTGCGTTAACCGCTGCTAAGTCGCCTGGTGATGCTGCTGGAAACCCAGCCTCCATCCGATCGACATTCAGCTTCTCTAATTGCAAGGCGATTTCGACTTTTTCCTGTGTGTTGAGATTGACCCCTGGTGATTGCTCGCCATCCCGCAACGTCGTATCAAAAATATAAATTTTTCTCACAGTAGGCACCTCCCTAAAGTTTTCGTAAGAAAACTATCTTCGTAAGCATCAGCAAAACTCTAACCCCAAATGCCTAGCAGGGAATGTACCAGCAGTTATTCGAACTGGGCACATTCCCTGTTAATGCTTATATTATTAATTGAACTCAAGAATAATAATTACTTTTTGATCCAGTGCATCAAGCCACGAAGCTCTTTACCTACAACTTCGATTGGGTGCTCGGACTCAATACGACGAATTGATGTCAAGAAAGCACGGCCTGATTGGTTTTCAAGAATGAAATCACGAGCAAATTTACCTTGTTGGATATCGGTAAGCACGTCTTTCATTGCTTTTTTAACTACATCCGTAATGATACGAGGACCAGTTACATAGTCACCATATTCAGCTGTATTCGAGATGGAATCACGCATGGAGGAAATTCCACCTTCATACATCATATCAACGATAAGCTTCAATTCATGCAAACATTCGAAGTATGCCATTTCTGGAGCATAACCAGCTTCAACCAAAGTTTCAAAGCCTGCTTTAACAAGGGCAGTAGTCCCGCCGCATAATACAGCTTGCTCCCCGAATAGATCTGTTTCGGTTTCTTCTTTGAAAGTAGTTTCAATAACGCCAGCGCGTGTACAACCAATGCCTTTAGCATAAGCCATACCGATTGCATGTGCATTACCAGTAGCATCTTGCTCAACTGCGATTAGTCCAGGAACACCAAAGCCTTCTACATATGTACGACGTACCATATGTCCAGGTGATTTTGGAGCTACTAGAAGAACATCTGTATCTTTGGAAGCCACGATTTGACCGAAATGAACGTTAAAGCCATGGGAGAATAATAAAGCTGCGCCTTTTTTCAAGTTAGCTGCGATATCTTCGTTATAAACTCTTGCTTGAGTTTCATCAGGCATAAGGATTTGAACAACATCTGCTTGTTTAGCTGCTTCAGCAACGGAGAATACTTCAAAGCCATCATTCTTCGCTTTGTCGAATGATTTACCTTCGCGTAGACCAATAATAACTTTAAGACCGCTGTCGCGTAAGTTCTGAGCTTGAGCATGTCCTTGGGAACCGTAACCGATTACCGCGATTGTTTTACCTTGTAAGAAACTGATGTCTGCGTCTTTTTCATGATACAATTTAACTGCCATTGAATAATATCCTCCTTTAATTTAAAACCCTTTTGAGTGGGTGTTTGAACGGATAGACTTATAGGCTTTAGATAGCTTATCCGCTTAAACCCCCACTCAAAACGAGTTAGATCAGCTTATTTTACCGAACCGCGAATCATGGCCGTTACACCTGTGCGGGAGATCTCACGAATCCCATAAGGTCTCAGCAATTCTGTCATTGCATCAATTTTATCACTATCTCCGACAACTTGCACGATCAACGAGCTTGGGCCAATATCGACTACTCCAGCACGGAATGTTTCGACAATTCCGATAATCTCGTGTCTAACTGACGGCTCCGAGCTTATCTTAATTAAAGCAAGCTCGCGTGCTACCATTGGGTTAGAGCTTAGATCGATGACTTTAATAACATCTATAATCTTATATAATTGCTTCTGAACCTGCTCTAAGGTTTTGTCATCACCGCTTGTTACTATAACCATCCGTGATAATCCACTTTCCTCGGACTCGGCTATCGTAATGCTCTCGATATTAAAACCGCGACGTCCGAACAAGCCAGAAACACGTTGCAGAACACCAGGCTGATTATTGACTAGTACAGAAATCGTATGTTTGGTTATGCTCATTCGGAATCCCCCATTAACATTTCACTGATCGTACTGCCTGCTGTAACCATAGGATAAACGTTCTCTTCCTTGCGAACAACAAAGTCGATCAATACAGGACCATCATGATCCAACGCTTCTTGCCAAACCTGGCGAGCTTCCGCCTTATTGGTTGCTCTTAAACCCTTAACCCCATAAGCTTCCGCCAATTTGACGAAGTCTGGGCTTCCCGCTAGATCTATATGACTTTCGCGATTATTATAAAGAATTTCCTGCCATTGGCGAACCATTCCCAACACTTGGTTGTTAATGACGACAATCTTAACCGGAATTTTGTTAATGGAACAAATGGCTAACTCTTGCGAGCACATTTGCATACCGCCATCTCCATTGATTGAAACAACAAGGCGACCCGGATTACCCATTTGAGCGCCGATAGCGGATGGAAAACCAAAGCCCATCGTGCCTAATCCACCTGAAGTTACCCATGAACGCGGGTGATTAAATTTATAATATTGCGCAGTCCACATTTGATGCTGCCCAACGTCTGTAGTGATAATAGCTTCGCCCTTGGTTGTTTCGTTAATTACCTCAATAACAAATTGCGGCTTCAATTCTGTTTCTGAATCAATGTACTTAAGTGGAAAATCTAGTTTCATCTGCTTGATTTTTGCGATCCAATCTGCTGAATTAGCTGACTTCACCTTAGTATTCGCATACTCCAGAACAACCTTAACATCTCCAACACATGGGATTTCTGTTTTAACGTTTTTGCCAATTTCCGCAGGGTCTACATCAATATGAATGATCTTGGCCTTAGGGGCAAATCCGTCCAATTTCATCGTCACACGATCATCAAAGCGCGCTCCAATGGAAATCAATAAATCCGCATTCTGAATGGCCATATTAGCAGTGTAGGTTCCATGCATCCCCGGCATTCCCATCCATAACTCGTGTGAGCTTGGAAAACCACTCAATCCAAGCAAAGTAGTAGTAATCGGAATTTGGGTTAGATTAACAAACTCAATTAACTCTTTGGAAGCATTGGCATAAACCACCCCGCCGCCTGCTAAGATCACAGGACGCTCAGCTGCAATAATCGCTTTAACAATTTTATCAACCTGCAGCTTATTCGGATCCATTGTCGGATGATAACCACGAATATTAACGGTATCTACGTACTTGAATATCGTTTTATCAGCGGATATATCCTTGGGTATATCGATAAGCACAGGACCTTTGCGACCTGTATTCGCTATATGGAAAGCTTCATGAATAATGCGGGGTAAATCTTCAACATTACGCACTAAGTAGCTATGCTTGGTAATTGGCATCGTAATCCCCGTAATATCCGCTTCTTGGAAGGCGTCTGTCCCAATAAAATTCGAAGCGACATTCCCAGTGATTACAACTAAGGGAACAGAGTCCATATAGGCAGTAGCAATTCCTGTGACTAAATTTGTTGCTCCAGGACCTGAGGTTGCTAAACATATTCCGACTTTACCTGTAGTACGCGCATAACCATCAGCCGCGTGAATCGCACCTTGTTCATGCCTTGTTAATAAATGATTAAAATCCGGATTACCGTGCATCGCGTTATAAATGTTTAGAACAGCTCCGCCGGGGTAGCCAAACACGCAATCCACACCCTCCAAAAGCAGACAGCGCAGCAAAATATCAGAACCGGAAATGTAATCCGGCTGCAATAGCTTCGCCTTCAAATCTTCTTTTAACACTTTGGTTGGACTTTGAATACTCATCCTTAACCCTCCCCGATTTTAATTCAAGCTGCAAAAGAATACAAAAAACCCTTTCATCCCAAACGCTAATAAGCATTTGACGGGACGAAAGGGGTAAGTTCTTCCGTGGTACCACCCAAATTTGCTATGTATCTTGCGATACATAACCTTTGAAGGAATCATAATAACAGTATAAACAAATAACTGTTGCTATAGACACCGTAAGCACAGTAACGTGTGCTGATTCCGATTTTCCCTAATAGCTAAGCAGCAATCTTGCTTACTTTTCAGGAAAACAGCTCCGAGGTGAGCTCGTCAATAAGGGATTAAGGCATTGGTTCCAGCTAATCCTCTGCTCTCTGTTACATAAGAGCCCTTATCACTTCGTCCTCTTCATGGCCGATTACTTTGTTAATTAATTATAGGACATTGCCGTAGCAATAGTCAATCTCTATACAGTAATTTTTTGTTTGGCGGCTAGGGCCAAATCAGAAAAGGCTTTAGCATCGGTAACAGCAAGATCAGCCAACATTTTACGGTTAACATCAATACCTGCTAATTTCAAACCAAACATGAACTTGCTATAACTCAAACCATTGATACGAGCTGCTGCGTTAATACGCGTAACCCATAGTCTACGGAAATCACGTTTTTTACGACGACGGTCACGATATGCATAAAGCAGGGACTTCATAACCTGCTGGTTAGCTGTTCTAAATAATCTATGCTTTGAACCAAAATATCCTCTTGCTAATTTCAATACTTTTTTATGACGACGACGGGTTACAAATCCGCCTTTGACTCTTGCCATAGTGTAGACCTCCTAAGTTTTATCGAAAAGAATTCTGATTATTTCATGTAAACAAGTAGTGATTTAATACGTTTAACATCGCCCTTAGCCATGATAGCTGACTTGCCTAAGCGTGCTTTTTGTTTCGGTGATTTTCCTTCAAGCATATGACGCGCGCCGGAGTGCATTCTGACGATTTTACCTGTACCTGTTTTTCTAAACCGCTTTGCTGCGCCACGGTGTGTTTTCATTTTTGGCATGGGATGATATCCTCCTTGGAGTTTTTAAGATTGCTGCTTGGGCTGCAAGATCATAATCATGCTGCGGCCTTCAAGCTTAGGATGACGCTCAATGGTCGATAATAGCTCTACTTCCACTGCAACGCGATCCAGTACTTTTTTACCGATTTGAGCATGTGTGATTTCCCGACCGCGAAAACGAACGGAGCATTTCACTTTATCTCCATCTGTTAAAAATTTACTTACGTTGCGAAGCTTCGTTTGAAAATCATGTTCTTCAATCGTCGCGCTAAAGCGAACTTCCTTGATATCGATGATTTTTTGGTTCTTACGAGCTTCCTTGTCTTTCTTCTGCAATTCGTAACGATATTTCCCGTAATCCATAATGCGACATACAGGCGGTTTAGCAGTAGGCGCTACATTGACTAGATCTAGGTTAGCATCTGTTGCCATTTGCATTGCTTCACGAAAAGGCTTAATGCCTAATTGCTCGCCTTCAGCACCAATTAGACGAACCTCTTTGGTACGAATCTCGTCGTTCACTTGATGATCTTTACTAATAATCGGCCACCTCCATTAATAACGTTTACTCACCAAACATAAAAAAAGATGTAGGCATACGCAGCCCACATCTTAAACGATCCACTCATAAGTAGGAAAAATACTTTAGCATGAACCAGCCAACGTATGTCGGTCAGGTGAGAAGCGGGCGCTTCTGCTTTGGGTTATAAACACAATATCTATAATATACTTGATAAACATATAGTTGTCAATCTATTAGCTTGCTTGTTTTTTACGAACTTCTTCCAAACGAATAACACGAGTGTGCAAGGTGTGGCTCCATTGCTTGTTGTTTTGTGTAAAGAATGCATGGATAGTGATTGGCCACCATGAAATCAAGAACACGATAAATCCTGGGAACATCTTGAACATGCGTAATGGTGCTTTTTCCAAAATTAGAGCAAGTGGGAACTGTATATACGCACCAACTGTGAGTAAAGTAAACCAAAACGGTGAAATATCATAGGTCGATGTGAAATGCGCATGCCCTGGCAGTAATTTATCTGCCCATAGGAAGACGGTCAATATAGAGCTTATCATTAACGTATACACGTTCATCGCATAAACCGCAGTATCTATTTTAGCCCAATTGGCTTCTTTCAAGCCCTGCCAAAGAAGTGGAAGCGAATATCTACGTGCCACATCAAAATGACCTTGCATCCATCTCAAACGTTGTGTAGCTGAAGCTTTATAGGTAAGTGGTTTCTCATCATATACTTTGGCATCATAATTAAATGTCGGGTTAATTCCTCTTTGTACACAACGCATGGTGAATTCAAGATCCTCTACCAAGCTTGTTGCTCCCCAGCCCATTTCTTTAATTAAAGCTGTGTCAAAGCACATTCCTGTACCACCTAAGAAGTTAGCCATCTTTAGATTTTGACGCGGAAGCTGCCACAAACGGTTGCAATACCAGTAAGTAATGGCATAGGCTGCTGTAACCCAAGAATCATGTGGATTCTTAGTATCCAAGTAAGCTTGGATCACTTTGGAGCCTGAACACAAATCATTATTCATATGAATTAAATAATCAGGACTAACTAAATTGTCAGCATCGAACATAACAATCGCATCGTAAGCTTTCGGCTGCTTCCATAATTCTTTAAGCATCCATTCAATTGCAAAGCCTTTGCCACGAAGTTTAGCGTTATGTCTTTCAAATGCATATACACCATGTTGCCTAACAATCTCTGCTGTTTTATCGGTACAGTTATCACAAATCACCATAATATCGTACATATCTTTTGGGTAATTTAAGTTCTTCAAGTTTTCAATTAACGCTCCAACGACCTGCTCTTCATTATGAGCGGCAACGAATATAGCGAAGGTTTTCTGTGGTGTGAATTGCTCTTTCTTCTTGTTGCGATACCATCCAAAAATACTGAGAAATAATTGATACCCTCCCACTATTGCAAGGATAATCTGCAAGCCAAATAACAAATGGTCAAACATTCCTAACGTCCCCCTTTTAAGGTTTTAATTTTCTCTCTGTGTTTAAACTTTTTAACTAGCATTGAATCAGGTGAGTTTCCATATTTGTTCCTGTATAAGATTTTCCTCTGATTCAAACTTTTTGTCAAAAGGCTCTAATAGCCCTTATAAGTCAGATAGATGCCAAATACGGGAAACTGTCCCCGTAGCAGGTGATGTTCTCCAAATCCATCCCGAAAGGTCCCGTTTACAGCCATTTACGGTTTTCCAGCCACATTTCCGTAACAATATTGTAACTTTTCTGTAATATAACTGTAACATAACACCTTCAATCAGATTTCCCAGCTTTGACTTTTTCTATTCATCTCTTAAGATATTTACAATGATTACACGATTGTTTTAATACTCAGTTAACATGAAGGGATTACTATAGAGGGAGTACGGAAGAAAAGCTTGGAGAGGGTGAGTTGCATGGCTCGAGTCATGGATTGGTTACAGCAGCATGAAAATCAGGTTTTTCTGTGGGTCAATCAACGCAAACAGATCACTTTCATCGATATCTTTATGCAGCGCATTACACATCTTGGCGGAGCATCCGCCACAATAGCCGTTACTTTATGTTTATCCCTGTTTGCTCACGATTTTTGGCGAATGCTTGCCATACAAGCACTAATTGCACTTGCAGTTAGTCATATCCCTGTTGCCATTTTCAAGAAGAAGTATCCACGTTTGCGTCCTTATCTAGTATTGCCACAAACAAGAACATGCAAAAACCCGTTGGCAGACCACTCTTTTCCCTCCGGTCATACCACTGCGATTTTCGCAAGTATTGTCCCTTTTGCCCTGCATTCACCATTTCTAGCTTTAGCACTTCTTCCTGTGGCATTTACTGTCGCTTATTCACGCGTGTACTTAGGGCTGCATTACCCTTCTGATTGTGCAGTTGGTGCTATGCTAGGCACTTCTTCAGCAATACTAGCTTCCGTATTCGTTTGAAGCTTCTGCTCACCCAGAATAACCTCACAACGGTAGATCGGCATCCCTTGACCTGAAAACTTGGTTTCATATTCAGTCATGACTAAATCTGTGCGCAACCCTTCTCCGTGTAAATTGAGCGAAATATTACGCATTCGCAAACCTAAATCAGCGAATGAATTTAGTGAAAACTCAAATAAAGACATCGAATCGGTTTTAAGTTGAATTTGGCCATCTTTGTGTAACAGTTTTGTATATTGATTCACAAATCCTGCATGCGTTAATCTCCTGCGTGCATGACGAGCTTTCGGCCATGGATCACTGAAATTTAAATAAATGACTGCAATTTCACCTTCAGCAAATGCCTCGCTGATCTGTTCAATATTTAAAAGCACAAGAGCTAAATTAGCTAAGCTTATCTGATCATTAGTCTCACGCGAGCGTCTTGCTTTAATGCTCGCCTTGCGAATTAATTCATCATACATGTCTACGCCTATATAATTAATTTCCGGATTCAATAAACTAAGCTCACTAATAAACTGGCCTTTACCCATCCCTAATTCGACATGAATCGGATTATTATTCTTAAAAAATTTAGAAGCCCAGCTTCCTTTATAATCTTTTGGATTTAGTACAACCAACTCTGGCTGCTGCTCCAATGCTTCTCGAATTCCTTTTACCCCACGCAATCGCATTTCTTTTCCCCCAACAAGCTTTTTACAAAATGATAGTCGATTGCTGGCGAGAAATCAAGATTAAACGGCTTAGCTATGTATACAAAAAACCGCAAAACTCCCATCAAAGGAAGCTTTGCAGTTTATTATTGTTTAATGCTTGCCATCGGAATGCTCGCGATCCCTATTGCTGTTATTGTTACGTAAACCAATTAATCCTAACAGCCCAAGCAGTCCCATCCAACCCCAATTGTTATTGTCGTTGTCTGTTGCTGCAGTAGCCCGATAGTTGTAGCCTCTCATAGTGCCGTTGGTATTGTAGCTTGTCGAGCTAGTGCCACCATATCCTGGTGTCGACATAATTCGTGACGTTGTTCCGTTGGTGCCATAACTGCCATAACTTCCATACGTTGGCGAAGTGGTCGGTGTGATTCCGTATACTCCAGTACCGGTCATACCTGTCCCAGAAACGCCTGTTGTTCCCATGTTTCCTGCTCCTACGCCTCTGTTGCCGCCTAATATGCTGCCACTCCCGGTATTATCCGTTGAAGTGGTTGAGCTCACTCCCATCCCGTTGTTTGCACCAAGCATTCCTGCCGCAAAACCTTGCGCTGCGAATACCAGTGAAAATACGAGCACGACCATGGCTATTGTAAGCTTCTTCAATTCATAACCTCCTTCTTTGTATTGGTGATCTGGTACAATTATATTTTCCGCAATTTCTAAGAAATTTAGCCTAGATTTTAATGGGAGTGCATTTACCAACGGAATGGGATAAAATAAAGGAATCATTGTAGCGGAGGTTTTAGTTAAATGGAACAACATATATCGCAACAATCCCCTTTACTATGGGCGAACAAGCGATTTCATACATGGAATTATGAGATGCGGGAGCAATTCAATTGTAAAGTGTTTAAAGTTATGTTAGATGCAGGCTTCACTTGCCCAAACCGTGATGGCTCTATAGCAGCAGGCGGATGTACATTTTGCAGCGCTCGTGGTTCAGGTGATTTTGCAGGTAGTCGTCGAGATGATTTAGTTACCCAATTCAACACCATTCGAGATCTGCAGCATAAAAAATGGCCAGAAGCTAGCTACATTGGTTATTTTCAAGCTTATACAAATACTTATGCACCTGTTTCTGAGCTGCGCGAGTACTTTGAGCTTGTTTTGCAGCAGCCTGGTGTAGTTGGTTTGTCAATTGCAACGCGTCCAGATTGTTTGCCGGATGATGTTGTTGAATATTTAGCTGAGTTGAATGAACGAACGTATCTTTGGGTGGAAATGGGACTACAAACAGTTCATGAAACCACATCGCAATTAATAAATCGCGCGCATGATACCCAATGCTTTCTGGATGGGGTTGCAAAGCTGCGTAAACATAAAATACGGACCTGTGCACACATTATTTATGGACTACCCGGAGAGACTAATGAGATGATGCTGGAGACAGGCCGTGCCGTTGGCGCCATGGATGTACAAGGGATCAAAATTCACTTGCTTCATCTAATGAAGAAAACACCGATGGTTAAGCAATATGAGGCTGGGCTGTTACAATTCCTCGAAATGGATCAGTATGTGAAGCTTGTTATTGATACTCTTGAGCTGCTGCCACCTGAAATGATCATCCATCGACTGACTGGCGATGCTCCACGCGACTTATTGATCGGTCCGATGTGGAGTCAGAAGAAATGGGAAGTGCTGAATGCTTTAGATGATGAGCTGAAAAGTAGAAATAGCTGGCAGGGCAAGCTGTGGCGCGGGGTACTTTCTGATTCAGCAACGGAGTCTTCTGTATGGGTTTAGCATCCGTTTTGGAATTTGCACGTCATGTTGTTGAGACTAAGGTAAAAGCAGGAGATTTAGCGATTGATGCAACTGTAGGACAAGGGCATGACACGCTTCTACTAGCTGAGTTAGTTGGTGACGATGGGAAAGTGTTTGGCTTTGATATCCAAGAGGCGGCAATAGCGATTGCTCGTGATCGCATCCATGCTAAATTAGGCTCAAACCACTCTGTAAACTGGGTACATGGCTCACACGAATTCATGCTGCAGGATCTTCCTGCGGAATGGCAAGGCCAAGTAAGTGCTGTTATGTTTAATCTTGGTTATTTGCCGGGGTATGATCATAAGATTACAACTAATTATAAATCGACTTTAGCGGGTCTAGACGCTGCAGTTCAGCTTTTGCAAACTGGCGGGGTGATAACCATTGTCGCATATACCGGTCATGAAGGTGCCCAAGAAGAAGCGGATGCCATTGAAAAATGGGCTGCACAGCTACCACAGAAGCAATTTAATGTATTAACCTATAAATTTATTAACCAAGCTAACCATCCTCCGTATTTACTCGTTGTGGAGAAAAGAACTTAGTCGAGCAATCATTATGTTAACAAAAAAAAGAAGCTACTCTATAAAAAGAGTGCTTCTTTTTCTTGTTGCAGGGTCTGCAGATAAAATTGCGGTTTCATTAAGCCCGCTTCAGGATTGAAATATACAATTAAGCGGGTTATCTGGTTGTAATCAATGACACCTTCACTCAAATAGCTCTCTAGATGAAAAGGCAGCTCCTCAACAAGCACATGCTTATGCATATCCTTTTCATTCAACTGTAGCTCTGCAAAAGCAAGAGATATCTCCTGCGGATAATCCGCTAACCGCTTCATATAACTGTTAAGCTGCTTCTTCTCCAATGTAAATTCCCACCAGATTTTACGCGGCTTATATTTATGGTTGAGGAAGTAGTCCAGCTTCATTAAACCTTCAATTAATGACTTCTCGCCTGTACCGCGATGCTCTAGAAATTGCTGCAGCCGACTGAATAAATCTTCGAGCTGATGCCCAATTTTTTGCCAGCCTCGCTCTTCCCAATAATCTCCAAACTGCTGGAAGAAATCAAACGGTGAGGCAAATTCATATTTAATTAAATATTTGACTGTATGATCCATGCGATGGGCATTCCAATACTTCTCTAAAACATCCTCTACCCGTTTAATTTTGATCAAATCCGAGAATGGCAGAATGTCATTGCCCAATATCTCATAAGGGGCATGATCCATATAGATGTAGCCATATTTATCCGCATCATTCCGCATACCTGTACCGCGCAGCATTTTCAAAAAGCCCAATTGCAGCTCCTCAGGCCCCAATGCAAAAACATCATTAAAGGTTTTGCGGAAGGAATCGTAATTCTCTTCAGGCAAGCCAGCGATCAAGTCCAAATGCTGAGCAATTTTGCCGCTGCTTTTGATCTTCTCCACGGTCCGTGATAGTTTACTGAAATTTTGGCGTCTCTGTACCAGTTCATTGGTTTTATCGTTTGTCGATTGCACGCCGATCTCGAAGCGGAATACACCTGGAGGCGCATTTTCTGATAAATAATCCAGTACTTCAGGCCGCATAATATCCGCTGTAATTTCAAATTGGAAGACGCAGCCCTGATGGTTGGCAATCAGAAATTCAAAAACCTCCATTGCATACTCGCGCTTAATATTAAAGGTACGATCGACAAATTTAATTAATTTAGCACCGGAAGCAATCAAATAGAGGATTTCCGACTTCGTCCGCTCCATATCGAAGTATCGCACCCCCACTTCAATACTCGACAAACAGAATTGACAGCTAAACGGACAGCCACGGCTTGTTTCAAAATAAACTACACGATTCGCCAAGTGAGGCACATCTTCAGCGAAACGGTAAGGGGTTGGAATATCATTTAAATTCAATTTAGGACGACCCGGATTGAGAATAATTTCCTCGCCCTTGCGATAAGCAACTCCATAAACAAAATGATACTTACGAGTCCCTTCAATCTCCTGTAAAAGATGGTGAAAGGTTTCTTCGCCTTCACCCATGACAATAAAATCAATCTCTGGAATTCGCTTCATCCAGTATTCCGTATCATACGAAACCTCAGGTCCACCTAGAAGAATTATCAGCTCAGGCATAATTTTTTTGATCATACTGATCACTTGAATCGTCTCTTCAATGTTCCAGATGTAGCAAGAGAATCCCAAAACAGTAGGCTTGCGATTATACAAATCCCCCACAATGTTCATTACAGGATCTTTGATGGTATATTCAGCTATGTCGATTGGAAAGTCTTTCTCGCAAAAGGATTTCAAATAGCGCAAAGCTAATGAGGTATGAATATATTTGGCATTCAAGGTAGACAATACAACATTCATAGTTAGAACCTTCTCACTTTAGTTTGTCCTCCTATTCTATCTTAAAGAGGTTCAAATAAAAAGATGACCTGAGAATTAGGATTGACATGTAACCAAATGGTATCGTATATTATTCATGAAACCATTTGGTTTCGTTTATCCAATAACAATTATGGAGGCATTTTAATGGACAACAACACTCAAGACACTTTACCCGCAATAAGGAATACTTTTATGCTAAATGCACCAATAGAAAAAGTATGGGATGTAGTATCAACCTCAGAAGGTATTGCTTCATGGTTTATGCCGAATAACTTCAAAGCTGAAGTTGGCCATCAATTTGAAATAAATGCAGGTCCATTTGGAATGTCACCTTGTAAAGTAACAACAATTGACCCGCCTAATAAGCTTTCTTTTGAGTGGGGAAAAGATTGGATGCTTACATTTGAACTAAAAGACATAGACAATAAAACTGAATTTACACTTACACATTCAGGCTGGGATGCTAATAAAGTTACTGAATTCGGACAATCTCATGAGGAAGTTCGTAAAATGATGAGCGGAGGCTGGGTTGGTTTAGAAGCTAAGCTGGTTTCTTTGTTCGCTTGATTGAAACTAAATCTTGTTTAATTAAACACAGCTCATCTCGATTTATACGAGACGAGCTGTTTTCATAAACACACTACAACTTTCTAATTTGACCGAGCAATACCTCAGACGTAATCCATTTTCTAAATATCAGAAGCAATAGAACTGGAGGCAAGCTTATCAGTGCACCATATTGCAAAACAATAAGATCAGAGAATTCTCCACCCATTCCTTGCATCCCCATTGTAAATGCATAGAAGTGCATAATCGGAGAATAATGCTCTTGCCCTGAAATGTACAAGAGAGAAGGATAATAGGAATTCCACAAAGCCACAAACTGCAGGACACCTAATGCTAGCAAAGGCTTCCAGATTTTTGGAATGAAGAGATAGAAAAAGCTGTGTAGTTCCCCTTTCCCCTCAGAACTGGCCTTTAACTTAAGTACAGAATACTTGCTATTAAAAATACTCTTCAGTACCAACACACTTATTATGGAGAAGAAGCCATAGAACATTTGTGGAAATATTGTAGTAACCATCCCTAGATCTTTAGCAAACAAATATTCATGTAAAGAGACCCCACCCATCCCCATCACAATTATCAAAAGGACTTTATATAGATTGCGACCCGGCAAATCTTTCACTGTTAGTGAATAGGCGAGCGTTAGAGTGATTAAGAGAAAAATAACAACTGCAGCAATGTTAATACATACATAAGTAAAGAATCGGCTAGTTGAAAATAAATCACTTAAACTTGATGCGGATTCACTATGAGCAAAAAAAGGATAAATAAACAATAAAAATATCGGTATAAGGACAGCTATAGAATAGAGGAGAGTTATTATCCAACCCATTATGCCATTGGTCCCTTTACCCGTTGTTTTAATTACAGTGGCCTCTGATTGTCCAAAAATATCTCTAGTAAAAATCCCCCTAATTAATAGATAAGCTAATATTGTGAACATGAGCTGAACCATAAATTGAAAAATCCACAATGCTCCTGCAGTATTATAGCTTGCACTTATAAAGACGGTTCTATAGCTATAGGTATCCATTGTTTCTCCTGTTTGAGTAACAATAGGGTTGAGTAATGTTCGCACAAGCTCAAAATCCGTAGTTAGGATTGTGGATAATTGCAGGAGCATAAAAGCAGCTATCGCCCTCATAGCTGGAATCAAATTCATTTTATAAAAGTCTGTATGACCCTTCTGTTTAAAACCTATAGCAGCCAAAGCCATCATTATAGGAATTCCACAGGTTTTGACAACCTCTAATCCAACCAATAAAGGTTGGAACAAATCCGGGTTAGCTAATACCAACTCATCGATTTGAAAAAAAGGATTATTATTCTGGGACAAAAGCAGCATGACCAAATACGCGACAATAACCGATGGTATGAAATAAGGAATTAAAAATAACGTTGAAAACAAACCTCGCAGTTTAAGAGATTTAATACTGCTTAATGCAAGTGCTAGAATTAATGCTAGAATCCCGCATACTAAAATATATTCGATTTTAATAACGAGAGTGTTGGTAAGCGCATTGCGAAAATTGGGATCTGCAAATAATGCTTTAAAATTAGCTAACCCTACCCAATCACTCTCAAAAACTCCTTGGAAAATTTTAAAATCCACAAACGGTAAATAAATAGCTTTTATAAATGGAAACAGCTTGAAAACGAAAATCAGTAGCATCGCCGGAATAATTAAAACATAGTGAAACTTATATTTCCAAATACGACGAAAATAATCGCCCAGAGTTCCTCTGTGATTAATAGCTTCTATTTCAGAATGATCCGTTTCTATGTTCATTGCGTTATCCCTTCTTTTTTACTTATTGGGCTTATTATCCAGAAAACCCTCTGTCTAATTTACCAAATAAAATAAAAAGAGGGAACCTTTAGTCCTTTCTTTAGTGAAGTATATCATTTTTTGTCGTTTGCACGTTGCTTTCTATTGCATAATTAATCGTTCCGGATGAGTATATATATTCATCTGCCCTCCACGGATAAAGCCGACAGCCGTGATCTTTAAGTCATTCGCCAGCTTTAACGCTAAATCAGAGGGTGCTGACTTAGATAATAGAATACCTACTCCCATTTTCGCAGCTTTCAAGACAATTTCCGAGGACATCCGACCACTAAAGGCTATAATTTTATCGGACATATTAAGCTTCTCGCGTAAGCAATGTCCATAGATTTTATCTAAGGCATTATGTCTGCCAATGTCCGCTCTACTAACGAGGATGCCATCTGTAGTACATAATGCTGCATTATGCACGCCGCCTGTTTTCTGGAATTCCGTTGAGCTTTGAAAAAGCTCCTTCATTAGATGGATGCATTGCTCCGGAGTAATCCGCGTTTGACTCATGATCGTTTTAGCGGTCCTCATATCATTATGAAAATAAAACTGCCGACTTTTACCGCAGCAGGAGCTGATGAATCGCTTTGCGTAATAATCATGACTAATTGACTTCTTAACCTTAAGCTCCACATCTGCAAAGCCACGGTCTTCATTGACATTAAGCTGCTCAATATCAGTAATGGATCGAATCAAACCTTCTGCCGCAAGAAATCCAACTGTTAAATCCTCCAATGCATCTGGACTGCAAACAACAGTAGCCAGCTCCTCGCCATTAACTCGGATGGTTAATGGGGTCTCCGTTACTATTTCATCCTCTTGCTCATTAAAAGTAGAACCATCGAATTTTATCATTTGCCAAGGGGTTGTGATTGAATGCTCCACTTCATTCACTCCATTCCAACTTCCAGATCTTCGACCCGCTTTTCCAAATATCCTATATCCTTATGAGCTAGATAAGTCTCGGCTTTCTCTATAGCGACGGTCGTATTATATTCCGGTATTCCAGCAAATGGCTCATAAACGCCTTTCGGCATCAACACATTAGCCTCTGGCCAGTAAAGCTCAATATTACCGCGTCGGATATTCACAAATTGAGCATGACCATAAAAAATGCCTACACCATTATGAACTACGACGGATTCTCCATCCTTAATTTGATTGCCTTTTGCATCATCTGCATTCATTAAGACAGCGAACCGATTGGCTGCATTAAATGGATCTTTATCACTATAAATCATCGAGTTGAACTGCTTGCCGCGTCTTGTTGTAATATAATAATGACCTTCAGGCTTTCGCCGCTCTGGCAGCTCAATTGGCAATAAAGTACCTTTACCATCTTTAGTCGGACATATTCCATCCTCACAAAGCCATGCACCGCCATATTGAAAGACATCACCTTTTTGTTTCAAATGCTGAATGCCGTCATACATCGGGGCTGCTAATGCAATTTCATCACGAATCTCCTGAGCATTATTGAAATGGATTTGTGCTTTGCGTTCTGGGAAAACTCTTGCAGCTAAATCACAGTAAATTTGCCACTCTGCACGCGCTTCTTCGATACGAGGGCCTTGAATTTCTGGTGAAAAATAAACCATTCGCTCTGTAGAAGTCGAAGTCCCTCCGCCTGGTTGCTCATATCTGGTCATAGCCGGTAAAACAATCACGGTTTCTGCGGCATCAACTAAGGTCGAGGTATTAAGAATGATATCTTGATGAACTCTTAAATCTATACTTTCTAAGCATTGGCGCACAAAATCAGGCTCAGGCATCGTTTCGATAAAATTTCCACCTGAGGTATAGAAAAGCTTTAGCTTACGTTCATGTTCAGCTGGGAGCATCGCATTCTCGAGTGTTACGCCGACAATATCACCTTGCCAATCTGGGATTGGAAAGTTCCATACTTTCTCTACCCGATTAATATCATCCGATTTGAAATCGCCACCTGGCATGCTGAACGGATCTGCTCCCATTTCACCAGACCCTTGAACACCACTATGGCCTCGAATGGGCATAACACCGCAGAACTCGCGTCCAATAAAACCTCGCAGCATAGCCAAATTTGCCACCTGCGATATATTGTCGGTACCAAAGCGATGCTGAGTCAGTCCCATGCTCCAGATGAATACAGCCGACTTGGCGCCAGCTAATAGCTCCGCTAGCTCACGTATTCTTGCTTCGGATAAGCCGGAGGATTTCTCTATAAGCGGCCATTCACATTGCTCCATATGCGGTATTAATTGTTCAAGTCCGTGTGTGTGTTGTTGAATAAAATCATGATCAAGCGCTGAGCCAGGCAGCATCCGCTCCATCTCAAACCAAACCTTCATGATTCCATTCATTAAGGCGATATCTCCACCAATATTAACTTTATAGAAATCATCGGCAATTTTCGTACCAAACAAGGCTGATTCGGGAATGGATGGTACCCAATAATGATCCATTGCGGGTTCATGATAAGGGTTGATCACTATAATTTTCGTGCCTTTACGTTTAGCAGCATACATATACTTAGTGGAAACAGGCTGATTATTCGCTGCTACACTGCCCCAGAAAACCAATACATCCGTCCCTATCCAATCTTTGTAGCTGCAGCTAGAGCAGCCGATGCCTAATGAGCGCTTAAGCGCAGTTTTCGATGGTGAATGACAAATTCGTGAGGCATTGTCAATATTGTTGGTGCCGAGAAAACGAGCAACCTTGGATCCAACGTAATAGGATTCATTGGTAATGCCGCGTGCTGTCATATAAAAAGCAAGCTGCTTGGGATCAATCTCTTGAATTTTAGCAACAATCTTGTTCATTGCTTCGTCCCATGAAAGGCGTCGAAAGCTGCGCTCGCCTTTTTCCCTAATTAGCGGGTATGGAATTCGTCCAAGCTTGCGTAAAGCCGTACTATCCAGCTTTCTCAGTTCATCAATATCCTGCAGCAATATCCGTTCAGGGATTGCTGACATGGTATTCAAACGCAGAACGTTCAGCCTCGTCGTACATAGATGAGGTCCCTGCAAGGTTTGGTCATAAAGGCCTGAAACCCCAAGCGCACAGCCATCGCAAACCCCTTGGGTCAATATCCGATAGGCATAGGGTAAATTGTCACGATTGTCCCACGCCACCTTCATCGTATCTATAATATGATGCGGCTTTACTTTGCCTAAGCCGAATGGAATCTTGCTGACCCATAGCTTTGGATCAGGCTTTTGCGATAGCTTAATTGGCCCTGTATGCTTGGTTTTCCCCATTTTTACTCCCCCTTTAAATAAAAAGGCTGTGAACCTGCTCTTTCTCATTCGAAGAAGAGTAGGTCCACAGCGATAGTCTGTAGCAGGAACGCTGCCTAGCACCAAATGCTGAATATAGGATGATTAATTAGCTTGAAAATTTATGTTCAATATCTTGGTCGAAGACAAAGATCGACATGCCTAAATCTTTCTCAATATCAATATCTACGAATAAATCCAAATAATTGGCCCCAAGTAAAGCTTCCATCTCAATTGGACGATGTGTCCGATATAGCTCCTTGACCATTTGAGTTCGTGCGTCACGCAATAAATGTCTGCCATCTGCTGCTTGAGCAATAAACTTCTCCACTGGAGACAGATTCCCACTCATTTCGCAGATTGCCCAGCATTTGCAGAAGGTTGTTTTCACTTCGCGAGGACCTTTGCCCATATGCCGTTTTCGAAAGGCTTTAACTAAATTGCTGAATTCTGCTTCTACTTTATTCAAAGAATGCAACCTCACTTCGCTTAACAGGTAACAGGAACGCTGATCCTTATCAAGGTAAGTTCATCTTAACAAGAAAGCGGTAACATTTCAAGGTAACTTATATCTGATTTCTAATAGATTTAATATGATCCACCTTATTCCACACGAGTCTCACTGCGATTGGAGAAATAAGGAATGATCAGCGCACAGAATAAAGCAAAGGCCATCAGAATAATAAATATCACGCCATGGAAATCTTTTACCGTGAGAATTAAGAGCAGCATAGCAATACGGGCAATGTTCAAAAACCACTCACGCCAGATCAGAATCCGTACTTGCTCCATCTTCGTATGTTTAACAATCAGGCTAAATTGTCTTGTATTCCAAATCGTAGCAAAATAATACATGCCAATCGTCGTCAATAAATTGGAGAACACCAGAATAGGTGCAATGGGATATAAAGTAATCAAAAAACCGACCGAAATAAAAATCATTCCATATGTCAGCACCTTGCTGTCAGATGCCTGTAATTTCCGTTTCAGCAGCATGGCACAAATCGTGACGCAAGCATATCCTACATTCAACAAAGCAATTATCAATTTGTTCTCAGACACAGAGAAAGTAAACAATAAGGCAAATAAACCTTGAAATTGGAGAAATATTCCTGCGGCTAGACAAGAGGGCAGAATCCAGCGGATTTGTGAATAGGTGAACACCTGTCCAATCCTGAACTTAGTAAACAAAGGCTCTTTCTCTCCGGATATGGTTATGTTGGGAATGTAGAATGAGACAATCATCAAAAGCGTCACAAACAAAAACATCAGTAAAAACGACCCTGAATAGCCAATTAATTTAATTACCACAGCAAAAAAGATCGGATTGAGGATTGAAACGGCTTGTCCGATAAGACTTGCTAAAGAGAAATAAGCAGCAAAATCCTCACCTTTGCCCAAATAGGACAAGGACGTATTCTGCGCAATGGCATAGAAGCCCCACATGATTCCAATGGGAATGGCAATAATGGCGATCCACAGCAGTCGATTATCCAGCTGCAGAAAAGTCAGCAGCAGGAAAGTAATTGCTCCGCAAATGGCAATGATACGAATCAATAGCTTCGTAGAATAGCGCGTCAATAATTTAGCTCCAAAAGCAAAGCTAAAGCTCCACGTACAGAATAGAATCAAATTAAACCAAGTAACATCGAAGATGCTTCTCCCATGCTCCCAAATATATAAATTGACGAAAATTCCAATAAAGTTAAAGATGATGTTAGAGGATGCATTCATGAGTAGTATCCCACGAACTTCTTGGCTAACTTTCACTTTCAGACCTTCTCTCGTTGGTAAATAAAATTATTGAGCAATCAAGTATTCAAAATTGCATCTGCGAAAGCTACTTCTTTTAATAGACTCTGATATGCTTCAGGGGTTGCTCCATCTTCTACACTCCAGCAAATTCCCATTGCAGTTTCCACATAGAGGCATTGCCTTAATATAGTGTTTGGAATAGTAAGGTTTTGTTCTAAGATGCCTATAATATAGTTTATTTTCTTATATAATTCAGGAGTTATTTCATCACCAAATTCATTTAATATAAAACGTGGAACATCAAACACAGGATCGCCTATTACGCCTTTAGGGTCGATAATTATATACTCTCCATCCTTACCAAGTAAGATATTATCGTGATGAAAGTCGCCATGAAGCAGCATTTTTTGTGAATACAAAGCAGAAACCGATAAACATATATCTTTTGCCTTTTTCATATACAAATATAATTCTTTACAATCTTGCCGCTTGCTCATGTATTCTGTTATCCTACCGACCCACTCTATGTACGTCGGATATATTTCTGCTTTAGTGGGCATTATATGCAACCCATTAAATAGGGAACAAAAAACAGATAGTCTTATATCAAGCGAACTCTCATCCCTTAAAGGATTCCCCGGCTGCACACACTCTTCAAGCATCACCCCGTTTTCAATATCAGCGTCAAAAACTCTGCAAAATCGTCTGCCGTTATATTCGGACAAAGTATTAAATTCTTTAAATGTTTCACCGGAAGAAGAATTACCTATTTTTAGAACTGCGCTTCCATAATTCTCTGAATGGCATCTAAAAACTAAGTTTGCGGAATAGGAAGGAATAAATTGAAGAGAGGTTAAAGTCCACTTATCCGCAAATACTTCAATATCCCTCAGTACTTTTCCATAAAATGACCTACCAAACCGATTAATTATATTTTCAATTTCATTTTCCGTGAAACGGTAAGATTTGTTCATCCTTTGGATTTACCTCGATTCTTCACATCACAATTTAAAATAACACTCCAAACGGATGTCAGTTTGAAGTGTCATTTATATTGCAAACATTTAAATAACTTGTTGACCATAGAATGCTAACGTCGGCATATACGATCCCGAATCCAATGGCAGAAAGCTCGAAGGATTCATTTCATATGCACCATGTACGAAAGCATCTCCTTCTACTGCTCTAGCTAGCTTCAAAGTAATCTCGTTGCGCGCGGTGATTTGCCAGCTGCTAATTTCAACTTCGCCTCTCGCATCCTCAACTGTGAATACCTTTGAGATAGGTCCAATCGCCAAGAGATAACCATTTACGTTGGCAAATTCCAAACGAATGCTCGGAAGTGCATCCTCTTCAATTAAAGCAGCGGATGTGAGACAAGGTGCTTCTGCATATATCCCCTCTCGCTTATAAACATGAGCTAAAGCTACCTTGCCCATACGTTCACCAATAATCATATTCCCCGCAGGGCTATTATGGATCCCGTCTGATAATGAACAGTCCAATGCCGGGATCACATATACCTCAGGGATTGTTAGCGCAGCTTGGCGTTGTGCTTCACGCACTCGCCCCCATGAATGATTGGCTTCTATTGAAGCAACATCTGTGCAACGATTGAGCTGAACAGTCAAAATAGGCAGGCTAGCATCCTTCAATTCACGACGCCAATGCTGAACGGTGTTACTAAAGCGTTCCAAGTAACTAACTGAATCAGCCGGTGAGCAGTCGGAGCAGCCCTGATACCAGAGAATTCCCCGCACCTTGCCACCCACAGATTGAATAATATTGATCATATTGCGATGCAGTACGCCATCCTCATCTGGATTCCAAGCCTTAAGAGGAGATCCACCCAATGAGGTTTGCACTAAACCAATAGGGATACCCGCTGCTTTTTGAATCATTTTGCCAAATGCTAGAAAGGGAGAATGACCTGGATTAGCAGCTTCACGATTTTCAAAGTGAATCGAAGCCGTTGATTCATTAAAGGGATGCGTAGCGAGATCCCATTGTCCGCTATTGCGAAGAAGGTGGATACCTAATTGTGGAGAATCCTGAAAAGGACCTTTGCCGTAACCTGCAGCGTTGCTCTGCCCTGCAATTACCCAAAGATCTCCAATCCCGATATGATTGATCATATCTCCGCGATTTGCCCATTCCATTGCCGGATTATCATCCAGCTGCAAGCAGGTTTCTAAACGATAGAGACCTCCCGCAGGTATAGAATCGAGCGTGATTTCCCATGCTTGCTCAGCCAACATACTAGCTGGGTGCCAAGATACTATCTCCCTTGCATCCTCTTCGCTAACTACCCGCGCATATACCTGTGCACTTTTGAAAATACCCAAACCGTCGGCAGACCAATTACCCGATAACGTTACACTGCCAAAACCATTTTCTTGCTGAATTATTGCCCAATGCTGAGGACCTTTTTGAATAATAGCTCCAACTTGACGCATCTGGATTTCACAACCTTTTATATAGTAGTTTGAATAATTTTCGCAACAATTACAGCCTGCGCTTGTTCGCCCATTGCATTATAATGAAAGCCGTCATCTACGCGATACTCGCTTTTACCAAGCATTTCTGTATATAGATCGTTTACCTTAATCTTGTATTTAAGTGCTAAACGCTCCATAACCTCGTTCCGATTCAACACCTGATTATTCACTTCGTCTAGCAATTCTGTCGGAAGGTTTTGTTTAGTTACAGGTGTCGATAGAGCTAAAATAACTTTAGAAGCGTCCAAATAATCTAAAATATGTAGAATTGTTTTTTCCAAATGAAGCTCATATTGCTCTGTGGTCAAATGAAAGCCATGCAGCCCATTGTTAAAATGAATCGCATCGTACTTCGCATTATTAAGCTTAAGCATATGATCCAATTCAATGATGAAGATAGGATTGTCTAACGCTCGTGAGGATGACAACTGGTCTGCATAAATCTCACCTTTGAGCTGTTCATTCACATAAGGACGATAAGCTCGCGAAATCGAATCTCCAACTAGCAGCACTCTTTTAATACCTTGCTGTGGTGCTTCCTGCCACCAAAAATCACACCATTCATACTGCTCAAGCTGTACCAATATGTAACCTCCCTTTACTAACTCATTTAATATTATAATTAATAATAGCTGCTTTAACCAGACATTTCTTCTATAAAAGATTGCTTTATTAAAAGCTTTCGAGTCCCTATTTGTTCTGATCTAATTGTTGTAAGTAATACCCGATAAACCGTATCACCCCAATTTTTGCGCAATCGGCTTTCGGTTAGTTCAATTCTCTCAAAGTTTATTAAAAGCTGCTCGGAATCATAGCTGACCGTTACACGTTTTCCCATTGCATATTCTAGTTCAAACATTCCGGGTGCAATATTAAGCGGCTCGCATAGGGTCATCAAGCTAAATGAAACGGATGCTGAAGCCTCCGAGTCCAACACATAATCGTCTATTATTTGAATCGAAGCGTCAGCTCCCCTATTCAGTCTGCAAGTCCGCTGCCAGAAAACAACTCCTGCTTCTGACGGATAAGCATCCTCAATATTAAGCAGCAGCTCTGCACAGCTTTCACTCAACTGGCATTCTGCTTTTGCCGCATAATAGGCTGGACCATTTTTCTGCAAAATACCGTTAATAGTCGGACAATTGTGATATTGAGATTACAAATACCATATTTCGTAACGCTCAGCGCTGAAGGTTTTTGCTGTATATTCCTCGGTTCCCAAGTCTATAAAAACAGGGAGTCCATCAGCATACACAATAAAATTACCAACATCATTATGATTGTGCGGCTCGTTATTCGTCCCACCTTTTGCAGCTAGATAAAGACCCTGCTCACTTCCTTCGCTTTCCCTTGCTGTCATTACCTGCGAATGCTCCATCCAAGCCTCACGAATGTAAGGCGCTTTGAATTCCGTCGATTCACACTCTATGAATAAATCCTGCAGGCAATTATACATGTTGAACCAGTTTAATTTACGTGGTATTGTTTTCTCGACATTTGCCCCCAGTTGAACCAAACGCTGATCGCCAATACTTAATCCATAATTATAAGCTTGCATCCCAATCGCTACACGTGCATCTCCATCAGCAAAATCAACAAAATAATCATCATGTATATGAACCTTATAAATGTATTGGCCTATAAGCTGTACAACTGGCTCTGAGAAGATGTCGATTTCACCTGCTGAAGCCTCTTTCAAAAGCCACAAGCATGTATGTAATCCACCACCTGCTGCTCCCCAATACATCGGTCCCTCCTGACAGCATCCATCAGGCGGGTATTTGCGAATGAATACATCCAGACTGCGCATGATTTTGAGGATTGCAGCACAACGAGCTTCGCTGTTGCTCTCCAGCAGCAAGAAACAAACTAGCATATTGCTGTTGCACCAAGGATTCCAATTATTGACGACAGGTGTTTCGACGAATCCCATCCACCAATAATCGTCATGCTCCATGTAAGGCTCCATTAAACGCTGGCTAATTTCAGTTTCTATCCGTGCACAAACACGGGGAGAAATTGCATCCAGCTGCTTTTTCAACAAATTATGGACCCAAGCCAGCAGTGCTCCTGTTTCCGAGCAGCTCAAATCTACGATACGATCTGTTGGCGAAGGCACCACTTCTTTAAAATTAGCTAGATCAAAGGGAGTCATCCATGTTGTTTCTTCACAAATACAGAAAATCCCGTTGAGAATTTGATCGAGAAATCGCCCTTTTCCTTCTATACACTCAGCCAAAACAAAAGCACCGAGTACACTTCGGCGCTCAAAGAATGGAAAAAGAAAGCTTAAATTATCACCCTTGCGATTATAGTTCAAGTAACGCTCAACCGTTAAAGCTGGCCAAGTAAACGACAAATACTGTTCTGCTTGAGCTACCCACTGTGGGCTTAAAGCATCTGATGCTCCAGCCCATTCTACTCGTTCTTCTGCTGAAGGGAATAGATCTAGCTCGGCTAGCGGGAGGAGCAGTTCATTTAAATCCAGATGTCCATATTGGTCAATAAGCATGGCTATCACCCTTTAGTTCATATTTAAATGTCTTATAGGTATCAGGTCGTCGTTCCTTTATATATAAGCTTCTCATTTCTCCATAAGCAGGACCTACAGATTCCCAGTAACGATTAAATTTCTCATTTAAATCTATCTCCACACAGCTCATCCCCAATGTGTTTTCTCTGCCAAATTCGCAGAGAATTTCCCCCAGCGGATTAATAATCCGGCTTGGCTGCTCACCATTCGTGCCTGCGACAACAACATAAACACCATTATCGACTGCTCGTGCCGCTGTCTGAATGGGAGCTTCACCAGCCGTTGAGATGCAGAGAATCTCGGCACCCTGCAGCCGCATGATTCGAGCTGGCTCAGAGAATACTTGATCCCAGCAAATCAGCATGCCGACTCTACCGAAATCTGTATCGAAGACAGGATAGTCATTTCCTGGTGTAAATCCTAACTGAGCCTCTGCCATTGGCAGGTGCACCTTGCGATATTTGCCAGCTATTTGACCTTGGCGATCAAACAACAAGCTCGTATTATATACGCAAACTCCATCGCGTTCATCCAGGTTAAAAACAATATAAGTGCCATATTCTTTGGCTTTTGAGGAAATAGCTGCTGATAAATGACCTGGGATCACTTCAGGGGTATCTCTGAATAAATCATTAAAATCCGTACAACGGCTGCATTGTGCTTCCGAGATGCAGATTAGATCGGCACCAGCTTGCCCAGCAGCATCTATTCTTAATAAAATTTCGCATAAATTATGAGCCAATGCGTCAGCCGTGCCTCTTTCAGGCATATAGTAGGTCGTGGCCAGCTTCACTTTTCGTGATACAGCTCGATTTGTGATTACGAGCCTTGGATTCCTCCACTGCACCAAACCATTCTCCGACCAACGAAATTCAAGCTCTATTTTCAGCTTAACTGCTGCTTCTGGTGCATCCATCTGTAAGCCTAATTTTCTCCAGTCGTGCGCAATTTCTTTAAGCTCATCGACATATCCCCTATTTAGCCAATTCCCCTGGGTATCGATCCATGTATAAATTACGCTTATGCTAACCGTCTCGCTCTTCACACGCTCAGGCAAATAATCGACACTCATGTGATAAGTAACGTTCATTGCTTGGATTGGAATTTCACACGCCTAACTCCCATAGGTATGAACATTTCCATTAGATTTAATCTGCAAATAAACCTCGTCCTCCGCTTGCACTTTAGCGAATAGGGGCCGAAGCTCTTCCCGTGGTGTCCACATTATCCAATCATCCTCTAAGAAATGCGGAACTAGGTTATTTTCAGGCAGCATGTTCTCAAGTCTCCTATCCTACATAATTTCCTAGATTAATTATGCAGGATAGAAGTGAACAATTAAATAGGAAAATTTCGCTTTTAATTGCCTTTTCATAGCTTTATTCATCCAATTGAGGGGCGAAGCGGTAATGAGTTGCTTGTTCAAAGCCGTAAGCTATTTTGATCAAGGTAGGTTCACTAAATGCTCTACCTGAGAAAACAACTCCAAAAGGTCCTGCAGTACTGTCACCATTAGAATCCTTAACTTCTTTTACCGAATATCCAGCTGGAACTGTAATCAATGGGTATCCCAGTCTTGCCGCAATATACAAGCCATCCACGTCTCCCGGCAGCATTAATGCGTCTAAATTATGCTGATCCAGAACATAATCAATTCCCTGACTTAGTGCTAATTCAGAGTATTCTTGCTTCTTTTGAAGGTAAGTTTGTTCGTTTAGTGTTGTTGCTGCGGATCTTAGCAGAGTATCCTGTCCATATTTTAAAGCAACCTCAGCATGAATTTCATTATATTCAATTAATTCTTGCAAGGAATGAATCGGGACAGTATCAGCAAGCTGCGACAAATAAGCATCGAGTCCTTTTTTAAATTCGTAGGTAATGACATCATTATTCCAATTATTGCTCTCTATATGAAGCTCAACAGGATCTATGATCGTAACGCCTTTATTTCTTAGAGTTGCAATAGCTGCCTCCATAATCGCTAGTCTACCTTCGTCTAAATTCTGATAATAATGTCTAGGAATACCTAATCTTGCTTGAGCTAAAAAGCTCTCATCTAGAAATGGCGTGTAGTCTGTTGAAAAACGATTTCCGCTCGTTAATGTAGCTGAATCTTTATCGTCAATACCCGTTAAAGCCCCAAGAATGATTGCTGCATCTGAAACCGTTCTAGCAATTGGCCCTGGAGTATCTTGACTGCTAGAAATCGGAATAATCCCAGCTCGACTAATTAAGCCTACAGTCGGCTTGATCCCTACAAGGAGATTCTGACAAGCTGGCCCCACAATCGATCCAGCTGTTTCCGTCCCAATCGCTGCTGCTCCCAGATTCGCGGCTATCGCAGCTGCCGAACCGGAACTGGAGCCACTGATGAAAAATTCTCCCGGTCCATATGGATTCAGCACAAGTCCACCTCTTGAGCTATATCCCGCTGGCATCGAGCTAGAGATAAAATTAGACCACTCTGACATATTCGTTTTGCCCAGTAAAACTGCTCCTGCCAATCGAAGCTTTGCTGCCACGAACGAGTCAGCTGCTGCGAACGAATTAGCTAAAGCAACCGAACCGGCACTTGTATGCATTCGATCCCCTGTATCTATATTATCCTTTAATAGGATGGGAATGCCGTGCAGCTCCCCCCTACTTCCTGTCTCTTTGCGCTCTCTATCCAAAGCCCGTGCTATCTCAAGAGCGTCGGGATTTATCTCCAAAATCGAATTAGTTATTGAATCATACTTGCTTATTCGCTCCAAATAAACCTGAACCAGATCTTCCGAGGTTATAGTGCCAGCTTCCATCGCAGCTTGCATACTTATTATATCTGCTTCTATAATCCATTCTTCCAATTTAACTCTCATCATGAGTACTCCCCTTACAGAAAATCGTAGTTTTACTATCCAATCAACTTAACACAACTTCCTAACAGAAGGACATGGAGAGTTTAACTATAGTTGTATTTAAGGGAATACTATTGCAACAAAAAATAAAGGCAAACTGGAACTTTACTATTAAGTCCACTCTGCCTTTATTTTGTGAGAACAGTCTATTCATTTTCCAATCGGATAATCGATAACCACAACATTCTCAACAAGTCCATCCAATAATTTTACAAATTGCTGGTGTGCCGGATGCGGACCGTATTGCAACAATGCCGCTTTATCTTGAAATGTTACTCGCAATCCCAATGAATAACCATGGATATTGTCAACTTCAGCTGTCTCATTTATACCTGCCGTCAATTCAATAATGCCGGGAATTTGCGTTTTGAAGTCTAATAGGACTTCAATCAGTTCCTTTGCTTTTTGCGGATTCATCTTTTCATTAAATTTAAAAGAAACCAAATGCTCATACATAGCTAAACTTTCCTCCCACTATTTAAAATTATTTAAGAACCTGTAGAGCGATAATGCCTAACACCGAATTGCCAAACCAACAAGCAAGGCAGGAAGAACAATACGCCTGCGAGCGGAGTCAGCATGTATCCAATCGGATTCCCATGTGCTTTGTCCAATATAAATAGCAGCGGCAGATAGTTTACACAACCAAATGGGATGATAAACGTGAAGAAAATCCGTACCCCTTTTTGATAGATATTGAGCGGGTACTGTGCCATTTCCCTGCCCCCATCGGTAAAAACATTAGCTACTTCAAGCCCTTGAATCGTCCAAAAGCTCATGGTGGCAAATAGGATAAAAATCCCTGTGAAAATCATTACGCCTCCACCAATCATCAGTAAAATGGTAATCACTTTTACAGCGCTCCAAGTTATATCTAGATTATACAAAGCCCAAGTCAATACAAGCAAGCTCTGAGCTAACCGTCCGAACCGCGAAAACTCGAATTTAGAGCCTAGGACTTGGATAACTGTACTTCTTGGCCGTACTAACAACCGATCAAAATCACCTCCAGCGACTAACGTGGAAAAGGCATCAAATCCGCGCGCAAAGCATTCGCTAAAAGAGAAAGCCATATGAGTAATGCCAAAACAAAGCGCTACCTCAAAAAAACTCCAGCCTTGAATTTGGCCGAACCGCTCGAACATGAAATACAAGCCTGCAAAGACAAAAAACGGGATAAAGAACTGACCAAACATCATCAAGAAAAAAGAAGTTCGATACTGCAGCTGGGATTTGAAAATAATCAAAATATATTTGAAGTAAAGTTTCATTTATCGTTTACCCTCCTTGTACAACAACTTGCTGCAAAGCTTTACGCATACTCAGCTTACCGATCACTAGGAGAGCAGCGAGCCAAACGAGCTGAATGAGAATTCCCCATAAAGCTTTATCTACTGGTATTTGTCCAGAGTAGACACGAAATGGAAAATCAGCTGTCAGTCGGAAAGGAAGTATGTACACTATATTTTGCAGCCATGTTGGCATTAGCGGTATCGGTATAATCATTCCAGAGAAAAACTCTCCAGCAACTGCAATCATTAATATCGATCCAATCGGTGACATTGTCCAGAACACGGAAATGTAGATCAGCATGGAGATACTAACAATAACAAATACTCCAAGCGTCATTGTTACAAGAAAGAGCAGAAAATTTACTGGGGAGGGCGGTAGAATCAAGCGAAACGGCTGGGGAAGGAAAAAGGCAACAATGATAATCGGGAAGCAACGCAATAATGCGCTTGATACCCGTTGAGCTAGCAGCTTGGCATACCATAATTCATAAATGTTGCACGGTCTGCACATCTCATAGGCGATATTGCCGGTTGTTATCATTTGAAAAATAGTGTTATCTCGAAACCACAAAGCGATAAAGGAGAGAAAAGCCTGCTGCATCCACATGTAGGCAACCAAGTTCTGCAAGGAAATCGGTTGAGCATCACTGCTCTGACTATAAAAGGCTACAAAAATCATGATATAAACAAACCCAAAGAAAAACTGTGTAGATAAACCTGCTAATGCGGCTACCCTATACTGCAAACCAATCGTGAACTGTAGTTTCCCAACGGAGAGATAGGCTTTCATATTTGATACTCCTTGTATAATTGCACAATCACTTCTTCTATCGCTCTTGCTTCAATGGAAAGATCTATTAATTCAACCTCAGCTGACAAACTAGCAATCACATCAGATATTGTTATTTGCTCGGTATTAACACTTAAAATGGCTCGTTCTGGTGACCAAGATAGCATGGATGCGCCTGGTATTTCAAAGGGATGTAGATGTTCGCGGTAATCAGCGGTGATGGTTCGTGAGGTGCCAAAGCGGTTGCGAAGCTCGTTTAGATTTCCCTGATAGAGCAATCTACCATTACCGATTAAGAGAATTCGGTTAGCTAATGCCTCTATATCATTCATATCATGCGTGGTGAGAATAACAGTGACGCCTTTTTCTTTATTAATCGTTTTAATGAATTGACGAACAGCTATTTTACTGACAGCATCCAATCCAATCGTCGGTTCATCCAAAAAGAGAATCTTGGGATCGTGCAAGAGAGATGCTGCAATCTCACAGCGCATCCGCTGCCCCAAGCTCAGCTGGCGAACAGGTGTGTAAATGATACTGTTTAAATCGAGGGTTTCTACAAGTAAACTAAGATTGGCTTTATACTGCGCGTTTGGAATGTTATAAATATCCCGCAGTAACTCGAACGAATCCATTACTGGAACATCCCACCATAGCTGAGATCTTTGGCCAAAAACCACCCCAATGTTCTTAACGTACTCCACTCTTTCTTTCCAAGGATTAAACCCCATTATCAAGCAGCTTCCATGATCCGGAACCAATATCCCGCTCATTACTTTAATCGTGGTCGATTTGCCAGCCCCGTTGGGACCAATATAACCGACAATCTCTCCTTCGTTGATATGAAACGAAATATCCTGAAGTGCCTCCACATGTGTGTACTCCCGACGAAAAAGCGCTTTCATTGCTTGCCCCATGCCTGCCGATCGCTTAGCCACCTTGAAGCTTTTACTAATACTGTTCAATGATATCAATTGTTACCCTCCCATTATCAATCGAATTGCAGGAGAAATAATGTATCATATCCAAACTATTCCAGTCAAGAGATTTCGCGATTATTGTAAACCCAAAGGGCTTGTATTGATTAATTATAGTAAAATGATACAATATTAATTAGCGTCATTTTCAATAAATTCTATATAAAAATCTAAGGAGTGAAACTCATGTCAGTAGATGTTTATCTTAATTTTAATGGAAATACTCGTGAAGCCGTTGAGTTTTACGCAGAGGTTTTTGGGGCAGAAAAAACCAATTTTATGACCTTTGGAGAAGCGCCACCCCATCCAGATTACGCACTACCAGAGGAAGCCAAAAATTTAGTTATGCACACAAGACTTAATATTGATGGAAGCAATGTAATGTTCTCTGATGTTTTTCCTGGTTCGCCATTTATTGCCGGAAATAATATAAGCCTTTCCATAGTTAATGCTGACATGGATGGAATGAAAGCTGCATTCGATAAACTTAAAGAAGGCGGCACTGTAGTCATGGAGCTTCAAGAAACCTTTTGGTCCAAATGCTACGGTAGCTTAACAGATAAGTTTGGGATTATTTGGCAGTTTAGTTACGATGATGGTTCAACGGTAATGTAATTTCTCTTAAAAACTTTCTAAAATATAAAAGGATATAGAACTTTTCTTATTAAAGAAAAGACTCTATATCTTTTTTTTGACTGCAGAAACTAATAATTTAGATTGTAAAAGGAAATATTAGAGCGAATACATAAAACATGGAGGTTATTGAAAATGAATAAACAACGAGCTATAGAAATTACAAACTCTCCCGTTATGATTAATGTGACCTACAATGGAATCCCCGTCTACATCCAGCATGTAGATGAAATGCAAGAAACAGCTAGAATCTATCCAATTGATCAACCACAGAATGAACATCAGGTTTCTTTAGACAGCTTAAGTGAAGATTAAAAACACACATTGGCTGCCTTTTAGGTAGCCTTTTTTACATCTAGATCAAGAAGTGACGAATGAATACATAAAAAACAAGGACGAAAGTAAGCAAAATAAACCCACCTTCAACGATAGAACCCATCCAAGTCCCCGTACTCATAAGATTTAACTTTAAACGCCATTTGAACGGAGGAAGCGGTCGAATCCCTCGATTTGTTAGCGAATCTGCAAGCAGATGAAGTAAATAAGAAAGGCCTCCGGCAATCCATAGAGTACTTTCGTAGCCTGAAGTTGAGAAGTAAAGTAATCCAGACCAACCAATAACTCCGTATAACGTATGGGTCAACCCACGGTGTGGCAGTACCGCACAAATGATTAACAAACTTCCAATAATGTAATTCCACGGAGTGAAAGTGTCGCCAAAAATTATAAGACCTACACCGATTAGCACCATCACCAATTTACGAAGAGAACGTGTTGGCATGAATGATACAACACCTACAAGCACTGCAAGCACCGTATTCCAAGGGGCGATCGCTTGAACGAAGAAGTACAAAAGCACACCTAGACAAAAAAGGGCAAGCTGGAGTAATCGAAGGATGCGAGTCGGAAGAGTACGGGATAAAAGCAGAGCATTGGGCTCGTCAATATCTGGAAGTAGCGCACTAATAGCCGTAATAGCAACTATCGGTAGTGTAATCTTTTCATCAGCCAAGCTTACAACACTCAGTGTAATTCCCGTGCTAATTATCAAATGTGTTTTCCCCATCATAGTGGCCAACTCCTATCTTGATGTAGTGGGGATATTATTCTGTATCTCTTTCTTTTGGTCTTCCACTATATCATAATGTTCTAATGTCGTTTATTTAACTCGGATAAAATCTGCAAAATCAACCACCCCCAAATGAACTTTTTGTGACTGAAGATACTGACTCATCATAAAAAAATCGCACTCCACTTGGCCAAAATGGCTTATGGAATGCGATCTTATATATATTTTCAGAAATCCGTCGGAGATATCTAAATTAATCTCGACCTGGAAACTATCATATTCTGCGCGAGTACTTCGACCATTCTGAAACTGTATAATCGTGCTTCCATTGTTAGAAGGTAGAAGCGTATCTCTAATCGATATCTTTACTATACAGCTTTGATCATTAAAGTTATGGTTGCTGAGATCCTCAAAAATACCTTGAACATTAATGATTCTGTACATCATGCCAATTCCATCTACATTGGTTTCAAGTGGGAGGGAGTTCAATCCGTTGGTCGGGTCTGTAAATAAAAAATGAGCTTGCTCCAAATGGCTTCGAAAGATTATTCGATTGATTTGATCGGACTGAGCATTTAGAAAGGTGCACAATTCTGAGAGCGCCTCTCTTGTTTCAAAGATAATCTCCTCAACGATCAGGTCCTTCGCTTGGAAATCAAAAACGATATATCCATGAATTACGTCGTCTTTTTTGTATGCTACAATCCGTTTCTGTGAGCCGAATATATCTTGCAATCCAAACCACGTTTGATTCAGAAAACCATGTGTTTTCGCTTGAAATCTCTTATAACAATCTATGAATAGCTGTTTATCCTCCACATTTAGATGGACCAAATTCTCTCTTGAAGAACCTTTTGGAAAGCTTGCAGGCAATACTCTAAATTCATGTATTTTAGTACCATAACCAAAGCCCATTTTCTTATAAAAATCAACGTTAAAGGGAGATAAAACGACCATATTCTTGCCTTTCCCCAAGATCAGCTCCATGAAATAAAGCATCATATTTCTACAAACCTTTTCCTTCTTGTGGAGCAAATCGACATGGATCATCCCTACTCCGCCTACTTCAATGAGAGATGAGCACAATAGGTTCATTCGAAAATCGATAATAGCCATGCCACCTAGAAGAATCTCATCTCTAAAAAGACCATAATAACCAAAATCGTTATATTCATCCAAGATTGTTTCAAACCATTGAACTCTGCCTGCTTTATAATCTCTCGAATGGCCCTCACCAGACGCAGTTACAACAATCTCCCAAAAGTCATTTAAATCTTGCTTGGTTAATTTCCTGACGATTTCAGTCATTTTTATCAGCCTCCAACCGAAATCATTTCAGACTTACCTATGTAATAATATTCCAACATCAGTTATAGTAAAAAATTATTACGACATCTTTTATAGCGGCTTTTGAAATTTCAATTGAGCTAAGCTCTTGCCCCTAATGATTTCTCTTTCTGTGCCATCAAAAATAAAACCTTCGTTTTTATAAAATTTTATTGCTTTTACATTTTCTTTCAGAACCCTAGAAATACATTGGCATAACCAAGCTCATTAATTCTGTCCATACCCCAATTCAGAAAGAGCTTACCAAACCCACTCCCCCAGTAATCCTTCATCAAATAAATCGCTAAGATTTCAGCGCTATTTTCAGGTAAATCCGCTTCTCCTTGGAAATCGAATATCAATAGACCGATAGCCTTCTCATCCAATGACATAATCGCTATTTTTTGCTTATCTTCACTTAAGGATTTTCGAAAATATTGATCTCTTTCATTCAAAGAAACCTGATCTAAAAATTCATCTGGAATTATCCCTACATATGCTTTGCGATATGATTCTGAATAGACATAGGCAAGATCGTGGATATCATCCATCTGCGCCCAGCGTATGATATTTTGAGTCATATGATTTTCTCCTTATTAAAATCAATACGGTACTTTTTCTCTAAATCGGATAACTTATTTGGATCAATTCTCAGTATATTAGTCGGTGAATAGACCAAGAACTCCCTATCCTGTTCAATAATTTGTTTCTGTTTAAGCTCTTTTACTTTTTGTAACACAGCTTCGTCCACCTGCATATCTTTCAATTCAGCTTCAGGCAAAATCTGCAATGGAATAAAATGCTCTATTCGATTAAATTTACCGCTGTTTTCGCGATAAGTTATAGTGATGATAATCGTTTTTCCCCCAATCATAACCAGTTCAACGTGTAAATAATTCAAAGATAATATCATTTACAATTGACGGATCTGGAATCTGAATTTCATTAGCTTCATTCTCATCATGGATTTGTTTCTCCCTTCATCATTTGGGATATTGTTTCAATCATTTTTCCACGGAGTTCGGTTGATTTTCGCGGACTCATCGAAATAATTACATCTTCGTTGATAACGTAGTTTTCATTGCTAATTATTTGTTTGGATTGGTAGAGATGAAGACTGTCGCCGATTTTGATAATCTCCTCAATGGTAAGTGAATTTAATTTCTCTTGGATGAAAGATAAGGTTTCCCACTCTAGGAAAGAGTAAGAATCGCTCGAAAATAATGAATATGAGTATCTGTATATACCCGCTTATTTCCAACTTAAATTGATGTGCGGGTCTTCCTTTTGCAGAATTTCAGTCACTTGTTTAGCCGTATGTGACTCCAACTTTCCCACCCCACCGCCACAGTGTACCATTAACATTTAACTGTACCAGTTATACTATAATGTAACATATTGATTTTGTAGAGGGAGCTGACTGCAAAAAAAGAGCTCTCCGCATAGAAGATATTGGTGAAAATATATTTCGAAATCAAATAATGTTTGAGTTTTCATGCTATCCCTTGAAAAGGTGAATAGCGCCTCGAGAAATACTTGTTGAGGAGTAGTAAATACAAAAAAAGGATCTGCCACGACAGATCCTTCTCAGATGCTCATATAATAAACGGTTTCTTTAGAGGTTGATGATTAAAGAGCCCTTTTTTTTGGGGGGCACGCTATTCTTAAGAAGGAGTATAAGACAGACTAGCGCTAAATGATAGTTGAGTGATATCGGCTGCTGATGGATCGGTCAACGCAAGTGTCCTTATACGAATTCCAACACGATCACCCGCAGCGACTATTAATGATACGGCCACATTAAGATTCGTTGCAGCACGGAAAGTGCCGGCAGTAATTGTATTATTTGGGAATCCGAATCTAAGCGAACTAGTCAGCGGAGTTGTCACATAAGATGAAGCAAGATGATCAATGCCATTATTAGGAACTGAAGGTGCGACGAAAACTGTAAAATCATATTGTAGACCTAGAGTATTTATAGAAACAACTGAAGCAACCAATAAATCTGCGCTTATTTGCAAATTTTGAACTGTTCCGGCAAAAGGAATTGGGAAAGCAAACCCACCTGCTTCTGGTGGCATAGTCGATTCTCCAGAACCATCAATAACTTCAACCGTGTGGTTACCCATACCCATTAATATTGGAGCAGCTGATACTACTGTAGCACCACTGATGATAACACCCGTACAAAATGGAATTAATCCTCCATTCCCTGGTGCGCCAGTTGCACCTGTTGCTCCTGCGGCACCCGTTGCTCCAGCAGCACCTGTATCGCCAGTTGCTCCTGTTGCTCCCGTTGTACCTGCTCCTGTTGCACCCGTAACTCCTACACCTGTTGCTCCAGTTGCTCCTGCTACACCGCTTGCTCCCGTTGCACCGGTAGTTCCTACTCCCGTTGCACCCGTAACTCCTATACCTGTTGCTCCTGTTGCTCCCGTCTCACCACTTGCACCTGTTGCACCGGTAGTTCCTGCTCCTGTTGCACCAGTAACTCCTACACCTGTTGCTCCAGTTGCTCCTGCTACACCGCTTGCTCCCGTTGCACCGGTAGTTCCTACTCCCGTTGCACCCGTAACTCCTATACCTGTTGCTCCTGTTGCTCCCGTCTCACCACTTGCACCTGTTGCACCGGTAGTTCCTGCTCCTGTTGCACCAGTAACACCTACACCTGTTGCTCCAGTTGCTCCTGCTACACCGCTTGCTCCCGTTGCACCGGTAGTTCCTACTCCCGTTGCACCCGTAACTCCTACACCTGTTGCTCCTGTTGCTCCCGTCTCACCACTTGCACCTGTTGCACCGGTAGTTCCTGCTCCTGTTGCACCAGTAACTCCTACACCTGTTGCTCCAGTTGCTCCTGCTACACCGCTTGCTCCCGTTGCACCGGTAGTTCCTACTCCCGTTGCACCAGTAACTCCTACACCTGTTGCTCCAGTTGCTCCTGCTACACCGCTTGCTCCCGTTGCACCGGTAGTTCCCACTCCTGTTGCACCGGTAACTCCCACACCTGTTGCTCCTGTTGCTCCTGCTACACCGCTTGCTCCCGTTGCACCGGTAGTTCCCACTCCTGTTGCACCCGTAACTCCTACACCTGTTGCTCCAGTTGCTCCTGCTACACCGCTTGCTCCCGTTGCACCGGTAGTTCCCACTCCTGTTGCACCGGTAACTCCCACACCTGTTGCTCCTGTTGCTCCTGCTACACCGCTTGCTCCCGTTGCCCCGGTAGTTCCTACTCCAGTTACTCCGGTTACACCTGTTGTACCCGTTACTCCTGTCGCACCAGTAGTTCCTACTCCCGTAGCTCCAGTTGTGCCCGAAGTTCCAGTAACACCTTGAATCCCTTGAGGACCCGCTGGTCCTCGTAATCCTTGTGGTCCTTGCTCTCCTCGAGGTCCTTGATTCCCTTGAGGTCCCTGATCTCCTTGTTGTCCTTCGTCTCCTTGTGGTCCTTCATGTCCTCGTGGCCCTCTCGAACCTCTCGATCCTTTAGATCCTTTAGATCCTTTAGATCCTTTAGATCCTGAAGAACCCTTAGATCCTTTTGAACCCTTAGATCCTTTTCGTCCTCGTTCTGCTTTCACATTGACTACTACTTTTTGTTTTGAAACACACTTACATGTTCTCCGCTTACATTTACCACATCGTTTCTTTCTTTTCTGGCAAGGCTTTTTAGCCTTGTGACAATGCTTCTTTGCCTTATGGCAATGCTTGTGAGTGGAACATTTACGACGCTTTTTTTTAGGTAGTCTCCCTACTTTTTCCGGACATTCTGACTCATTGACTATTGTTTTCTGCATCATTTGTTCCTCCTTTTCTTGTACAATATGAACAAGAAAAAAATGTCGGAACGGCTAATAAACAGGGTTTTAAAATTTGTCCTATTCTTTTTTTGATTTTCAGTAACAACTGCCTACTCTATCCTTTTACTCGATATATATGGTATTAAATTGATTCTAACAAGGAAGGATTAAGTTTATGAAAGGCACACCTTTAGCAAAGGAAGGCTTGCTTTCTCAGGAACAGGGAAGAGGTACCTTTATTACACCGAGAATGGTCGTGCACTCTCTGCACATCCTCTGTTCTGATCAATTGACTGCTCCACATGAGCAAGCTCCGCTTATTGTAATTGGTTTGCTGGAGCACAAGTTATTCGACAGACTCACCACTTTGTATTCCACCATCATCACATTTCAGGAAGAATTCACTTCTAATGCTGCAACCTTGCTGTATTTTGACGATTATCTGATAGGCAAGCACGCAGCAAAAATACTATTCGAATTTAAGCACGAGATGTAATTCTACTGGCAGAACCGACCAAATACTGTATGGTGTATTTATTCATTAAAATGCAATGTAAGGAATGTTAGTGACAAGGCAATCACTTATAAGGATGAGTTCAAGCAGTTGTTCAAAGACGCAAAGGAGATCCGTTTATCCATATGAGCGTTGTACATATGCAGAATCAGTAACACAAATTCCAGCATTTGATACAGCGATCTGGACTTCCCCTTTTAAGGGTAACAGCGGTTTGCATTCACCAACACGTAGTGATTTGTTTCCTTCATAAAAAACAGCTTGCATTCTCAACAACTCCTTCTTATCTATTATCTACTTGCACTAAGTCTATTACTAACAGCATTAAGAAAATAGTATAGAGATTAATTGATACAGCTTCCCGATAAGTAAGCCTATAAACAAGTACATTAGTCCTCCAAAGAGTACATAAACGGAAGCTCCAACGATTGCAGTGAGGGTGCCAAAAACGATTTGGATCTTCACCTTCGCTAATGAAGTAGGAGGATCGGTGAGCATATAGAAAGCGAAAAATAAGGTAGCATTGATAAAAGGGGTACGAAGTGCATCTGCTGGCTTAAAACCCTAATTTTCAAAAGAATATTATCCCGATATTTTTGAGGGTAACTTATAGGATTCTTAACATCGACTTTAAAAATATCGGGATAATAAAATCTTCGAAATAAAGCCCCCACCTTGTAATCAAGTTGAGGGGTGTTTGGCGCTTACTTCTTTAATCTCTCTATTTATGCATCTATTAGATTTTCTCCAAACTTCTACTTGCCCACTGGGACTAAGCGATTCTGCATTTAACCCCAGGCACCGTTAGCAATTGTACGCCTTGCCTCTTCCACCCATGAAGACGATTGGCTTTTCATGCTGAATGGCATTTTCAACCAGATCTCTTGAATTTGAGCTGCGCCTTGTCAACTATATTAAGTACAGTTTAGAAGAATGCTGAGAATCTTGAAATAGCTACATGACCTGCGCTGTTAGCAATTACTAGTGAATTAGCAATGGAAATAGGAAACCCAGATATATTCCTAAATTGAAGTGTATCTCCAACAGCTAAGGCCTCAACTTGAACTAAAACCAATTGACCACTTGTTGATGTGGTTACAGCAGGAGCGAGAAATGCTGTAGAATTATTTAGCGATAACCCGATTGTTGCTCCTGGTAGTGTGGCAGCTGCAAGATTTATTACAACAGTAATGTTGTACAAACCCGCATTTTGTATTGTGAAAACACTTGTTACTGCGTTATAAGTAACTGCAGTAAATTGGTTTGGAGTAATATTTAAAATATTTAATCCCGAAGCAATTGTCTGAGGTTGAATATTACCGTTAAAGAATGCGTCTACAAACGTAGGTGCTGGGCCTGTTGGGCCTGTTACCCCCCTAATTCCAGTTACTCCTGTTGCTCCTGTGGTACCCGTGGCTCCAGTAGCTCCAGTAGCACCCGTAACACCAGTAACACCAGTTGCACCAGTCGTACCCGTAGTTCCAGTAGCGCCAGTTGCTCCCGTAACACCAGTTGCTCCCGTAACACCAGTAACACCAGTAGTTCCAGTAGTTCCAGTAACGCCAGTAGCTCCAGTAGCTCCAGTAGCTCCCGTAACTCCAGTGTCGCCAGTCGCACCTGTAACTCCAGTAGCACCAGTCACACCCATAGCTCCAGTAGCGCCAGTGGCTCCCGTAGTTCCAGTAGCGCCAGTAGCTCCAGTATCGCCAGTAGCTCCAGTGTCGCCAATCGCACCTGTAACTCCATTAACGCCAGTCGCACCAGTAATTCCAGTGGCTCCCGTAGTTCCAGTAGTTCCAGTAACGCCAGTAACTCCAGTAGCGCCAATGGATCCAGTAGCTCCAGTAGCTCCAGTGTCGCCAGTCGCACCCGTAGCTCCAATATCGCCAGCAACTCCAGTGGCTCCCGTAGTTCCAGTAGCTCCAGTCACTCCAATAGCTCCAGTGGCTCCAGTCACGCCCATAGCTCCAGTGGCTCCAGTCACGCCCATAGCTCCAGTATCTCCAGTAGCGCCAGTCGCACCTGTAACTCCAGTATCGCCAGTCGCACCTGTAACTCCAGTATCGCCAGTCGCACCTGTAACTCCAGTATCGCCAGTCGCACCTGTAACTCCAGTATCGCCAGTCGCACCTGTAACTCCAGTAACGCCAGTCGCACCCATAGCTCCAGTATCTCCAGTAGCGCCAGTAGCTCCAGTATCGCCAGTCGCACCTGTAACTCCAGTATCGCCAGTCGCACCTGTAACTCCAGTATCGCCAGTCGCACCTGTAACTCCAGTAGCGCCAGTCGCACCTGTAACTCCAGTAACGCCAGTCGCACCCATAGCTCCAGTATCTCCAGTATCGCCAGTAGCTCCAGTATCGCCAGTCGCACCTGTAACTCCAGTAACGCCAGTCACACCCATAGCTCCAGTAACGCCAGTCACACCCATAGCGCCAGTGGCTCCCGTAGTTCCAGTAGCGCCAGTATCGCCAGTCGCACCTGTAACTCCAGTGACTCCAGTCACACCCATAGCTCCAGTGACTCCAGTCACACCCATAGCTCCAGTGGCTCCCGTAGTTCCAGTAGCGCCAGTATCGCCAGTCGCACCTGTAACTCCAGTGACTCCAGTCACACCCATAGCTCCAGTGACTCCAGTCACACCCATAGCTCCAGTGGCTCCAGCCACACCCATAGCTCCAGTGGCTCCAGTCACACCCATAGCTCCAGTATCTCCAGTAGCGCCAGTGGCTCCAGTCGGTCCTGTTGATCCAGATCCTCCTGCTGCTAATAAAGCTACATCATCAACTAAAATGTCTGCCGTTCCTGCTTGCGGAAGATTGTCTATTAAAACAAATGCTTGTGTGCTTCCTAAAGGAGCTGGAGTAGTAGTTTGGTAGATTTCAAGCCATGTGTGATTATCAGCAGTAGGAATCCGATCAATTGGAACATTTGTAAAAAGTCCTTGTCCCAACAAATTAAATATACTATCAAAATAAAAAACTTGTATTATGACAGGCGCAGCTGGCAGAAATCCTACTTTGGCTAACGAAATAAGAATTTCAAAACTATCTCCTTGAGTTACCGGAACAAATTGCCCAATATATGAGGTTACTGGACCACCTTGTAGCCTTGCTGAAAATGTACCTGAATGTGAAAATAGACTGGTAATTGTTGTATTAGCTGGAATCCAAGGTGCTAGGGTACCTGTTTCAAAACCACCATTAACGATTAAATTTTGAATGCTCATATCATTTTTTCTCCTTTCTTACTAAGTCGACCTTTTATAGTAAAGTCTCTCTATTCTATGTATCTCAAAATAAATCGTTCTGGTCCGTTATATTAATTTTAATAATAAAAATCCGAATCTCTTAAATTCACCCAAAAACAAAAAAAGACACCAAACAAGCAGAAAAATCTGCAGATTTAGTGTCTTACTTTTAAAGTTATTATAATAACTGATTGTGGTGAAATGAAGTCATGGGATGAAGCGATTTTTTGAATGTTCCTACATTTGATGGACTAAAAACGGATTCTGAAGCATTTGTGCAAATCCTTCAACGGCTGTCTCAGATTTTTCATTACTCTAGCGCGATTAGAATGCATATCTTTATTATTTTGAAAATAAAAAAGTCCAATAAATCAATGATTTCAAGGACTTTTGCTATATTTTGATGCAGGTGAAGGGACTTGAACCCCCACGGTTTCACTTTAGATTTTGAGTCGAACGCGTCTTCCATTCCTCCACACTGGCAAGTAAAAAATGATATAAAATTGTATACTTTACTCTTTTTCACTTTCGAGTTATCCTCGACTCATCAGCCTCACCAAACTTTTCCGCGTTACGTCGCGACAAAAGCGAGATAGTCTAAGATGAGTTGAACATCTCCATGTTTGGTAGCAAATCAATGTAAAGCGAGATACATTTTCGTGAAACTCCTTATACCATAAGGCATCATAATCTTAATTTAATCAAAAAAATGTAATTCATCGACTTGAAACCTAGATTCACCGAGCTGGTTTACTTGTAAATTAATGCATGATTATACATCTCTCATAAATTCTGAAAATCCAGTCTCAATAATTCTGAAAACTTTCTCATTAATTATGACACCACACAAATACCCATCTGCTTTTAATCGCAAAAAAGGTTTTGTTGATGCTCTAAAAGACACAAAGATCAAGCTGAAAATTCACACTGACAAAATGAACTGGTTGGGAGGTTATCAAGCAGGCGATACCCTAATGGAATTCCTCCAAGAGGATTCTCCGCCAACCGCTATTTTTGTCGCCAATGATTGGATGGCAATCGGTATGATTCAGAAGTTAAAAGAACGTGGAATAAGCATCCCTATTCCGCTTGCAGCTGAGTTCTCACCTACATCATCTACCTTTAATTTGGATATAAAGCTGCTAATTTCAGAACTGCTAGCGGTGTTAAATCAAAGTTCTCATTCCAACAAAAAAATCCTGCTGCCCGCAACCTTTATTCCCCGCGAATCATTAGGCAGATGTATTTATGAAGGGATTTGGGTAGGCGAGGATTCACACATTCCCAATACCGATGGCATGCGCAATGATGTCCAATCGGCATTGAAGGAGCAGCAAAGCCCTGTATTGAGATGGCCAGGAGGTTGTTTTGCAGATTCACATCATCAAGTACGATTTTGAGCGATACCATTCTTAATGCACATAATACTTTTGAGCAGGCTAATCCTATTCAACCCATTGCATTTACAGGCTCAACATTTGCGGATGGCTTGCTTAGTTTAACATTACATCCCACATCTGTAGTCGTACTAACTCTGGAATAAACCACGAGGTGTTATCATGAATGAAAATGTAGAACCTGACAACAACAGCAAGGGCTGCTCGCTAGTGTACAAATCTCACCAGAAGAAATAGCAGCCCTGTTTAATCATAATCTGAGAATTAAATCTGTAAAGGTCGTTACGGAAGCGGAGTATGCGCTCCGCATCGAGGCATGCATGGCTTGTCCTGCACTGCAATCTGGATCAACCTGCCAATATTGCGGGTGCTTGGTGCACTTAAAAGCTAAAGTACGAGCTTCTAAATGTCCATTTCCTTACGAACCTAAATGGCCTACGATTGTAGCTCTAGAAACAAGACTACCAAAGCAAACATAAGGATCAAAAATGATAAATACGCTGTTAATGGAAATTCCTTCTGCATTTTTTGCATATGGGCTCCTCCTCTGTTTTCTGTTTTGAAGCTGTTACTTACTAATAAACACCTTTTCCTATTTTGAAGCATTTAAACAGCAAAAAAGCAGATCCTGTAACCAGGTCTGCTTTTTTTATTTAGGATTTTAAATAAACTTCTCTCACTACATTACGGAAGGCTTTGGGTGTCATCCCTTTATGTTTTTTGAATAGCTGGCAGAAATACGGGGTGCCGAACCCTCCAATCTCAAGGCCGATATCTTGAATCGATTTTGCTGTATTGGCAAGCAAGGTGCATGCCTCGCGGATACGGCGCGCTGTGATGTAGTCGGACAATGTAGTACCTGTGTAGGTTTTGAACATATGTGAAATGTGATAAGGCGATAGATGCAGCTCGGATGCCATCTTACTCAAGTCAAAATATTTGCTGTAATTGCCTTCCACCCAATCCATCATTCCTTCAATGTGCTGGTAGGTTCTTTCGCTTCCTTTTGCGGGAAATTTATTTTTGGGAAATACATGAGTTTGTAAATAATGAAGCACCGAAATTAGAAAAAGCGTGTGATCTTCTGCTTGCTGAGCAGAATCCTCAATGTGATTTAATGAATAGCCGTGAAGGATGTCTGTATACAAGTGACTGGGTGCGAGTGTAAAAACCTGCTGAGGTAAACTCCCCTTCCATAATAGTCGCAGAAAAGCTTGCAGATTCGGAAATGGCGACAAATAAGGATCCATAATACGAGGGTCAAACGTAATATTGCTGCGTATATAAGAGGCTCCCGACTGAACGGGAACCTCTACTTTATGGAGCTGATAAGGCTGAAAGCAGAAAAGCGTTCCCGCGCGTAATGGAAAAGTTTCATGCTCCAAAGTAACACTGCCAAAGCCCTCGTGAATGTATAGTAACTCAATGCCCTGATGAGCATGCAGCATTCTCCAATACGTATCTTTAGTCTCATTTTGGTAGCTCATTGCAAATGAATTCGGACCTAGATTCATCTGCTCGATCAGATTCATTTCATGCTCAGCTCCTTAACGATAATTCGCAACACAGCTACATTTTATCACAATCAAACAATAGGAAACAGGATATATAATAGAGACTAGGAAATTAATTTTTAGGAGGAAATAAGAGATGTGGAAAAAAGCAATCGAAGATACTCTACGCATCACGAAAGCCAATATTGAAAGAGTTGGAGAGCAATTCCCTCACGTAAGCCGTGGTGATCGCAAATATCAATTAATGAATAATACAGACTGGACCGAAGGCTTCTGGTCAGGCATTCTCTGGTTAAGCTACGAGTATTCCGGAGAAGCGGTGTTTCGTGAAGCAGCAAACCGTACGGTGGAAAGCTTTCGTCAACGATTAGCAGAGAATATTAATTTAGATCATCATGATATCGGATTTCTCTACACGCCTTCAGCAATGGCCCAATGGATTCTCGAGAAGGATAGCTTAGCCAAAACAACTGCACTTGAAGCTGCCGATGTATTAATGCTGCGTTGGCGAGAGAAATCGCAGATACTCCAAGCATGGGGAGCCAAAGACGACCTAGAAAATGGCGGACGAATTATCATCGATTGCCTGATGAATCTTCCCTTGCTGCATTGGGCTTGTCAACAAACCGGAGATGACTTCTATGCAGAGGTCGCCGCTATTCATACCGAGCAGAGTAGAAGATTTCTGGTTCGAGGCGATGATTCCTCCTATCATACGTTTTACTTTAATCAAGAAACGGGTGATGCACTAAGAGGTGGAACTGCACAGGGCTATCAAGACGGCTCTACCTGGACTCGCGGACAAGCATGGGGGATTTATGGCTTTGCACTTGCTTATAGATATCTGAAAAAACCGGAGCTGCTGGAAACATCAAAACGTCTGGCACGTTATTTTATCGAGCATTTCCCTAGCGATGACGTTGTTTTTTGGGATTTTAGCGCTCCGCAAACCGCAGAAACCAAGCGCGACAGCTCAGCCTCAGCTATTGCTGCAGCTGGCATCTTAGAATTAATCGGCTTTCTAGATGAGCAAGATCCCGAGCGCGCTTATTTTCTTGACGCAGTAACAAGATCAATGGTCTCATTGTCGCATAACTATTCCACAGCTGCGGAGGAGGATGCAGAAGGATTCCTTAACCGGGGCTCTTATTCTGTACGAGGAAACTTTTCTCCAGATGATTATATGATTTGGGGTGATTATTTCTATCTCGAGGCTTTAATGCGACTTGAGAAAAATATACCCGGCTATTGGTATGAAAGATAAGCTAACCCACCCAATCCTAAAAACCTGCCAGATCTCCTGGCAGGTTTAATTGCAAAATCCCCATTCATAAAGCCATGGAGAATAGAATTCTCCACCAGGGGCTGCAGCAGCTTCAAGCTGGCATGATTCAGCAGATAGATTTCATCAGCATCAATGCGGAATTCGAACAGCTCTTCATAACATTGCTGCTGAAGAATCAAGTATTGAGTTACATGCTCGATTTCCTTTCGAACTGTTGTCAGCTCATGACCATTATTGAGCCCAAGGCGAAACAGTAGAGAAAGCGAAACTATCATCTCTTTTACATCCTCCTGCTTGCGGGATTCTGTCTTCCAGAGAATTGTATTCAGCGTATTATACAGAAAATGCGGATTAATTTGTGACTGTAGAGCTTTCATCTCCGATAGCCTTTTTTGATGCTCCGCTGCCCTTACATTGAGAATTAATACTTCTATTTTTTCAAGCATTGTATTGAAGTGGTCTCCCACCTGAGCTACCTCATCCTTATATGTACTCTCAAACCTCACCGACATATCGTTATCGCCCCAAAATTACCCAGCCCTGCCCACTTGCTGCCTTGAATTCCCTGCCAGATGCTGTAATCCTTGAATGCAATCTGCAGACCATACATAGGCTTAAATAAGGAGTAATCCTATTATCAAAGACGGAAATCCTACTGCCTTAAACCAATGCAAAAAAAGCCCCCAGTTAAGGAAAGGCTCGTCCTGAACCGGAAGCTTTCAGTGGTTTTTGTTAAAGGAAAGACAACCTATCCCGTGATGGGGATAAGCTGTCTTTTATTGAATCCTTGATAATTATTGAAACACTCTTACGTAATCCACATAAAAGTCTCCGCCATCATTATAACGCGCAAGATCGCTTGGCCAAGCAGGCGAGATACTGAGCTGCAGCAGAAAGTATAGGGGCGACTTATTTCTCTCTGTTGTAGGTGTTCGCCATACTTCAATATTGTCCATGTAATAAATGGTATCGCTATTGGTGACTTTCGCTCCATAGACATGAAAGGCTTGGGACATATCGGCATTGATGCCAAAATCGCTATACTTGGTCATGTGGTCGTTGTGCACGGCGTCCGTTTGTCCAGGAGGTGCCCAATCATGATTTACTTCATGGATGTACTTAGGTCCATCCGGGTAAACACCATAGCCTTCCATTATATCAATTTCACCAGTACCGTAGGTGTTATGAGCCGTAATACCCGGCTGTGATAAAGTCCAGAAGCCCGGCCAAACAACATGTCCGGCAGCAGTGGCAATTCGTGCTTCAAAATATCCCAAGGTAGCCGCTCCCGTTACGGTACCGTCAGAATGTCCATTAGTCAGGATTCCACTGGTGTAGGTCCGGCCCCAGCCGAATGGATCTGTAAATCCTGCCGGAGCTTTAGATAAGCGAATACGCAAATAATTGCTGTCAATAAGCGCAAACGGATTATATGCAGATTCTGCATCCGCATAATAAGCCATACCGAATTGCTGCCCATCTGGCTTCTGCGATCCATAAGTCTGACCAATCCCCGTGCGTGAGACAGATAGGCTGGAAGCGGTAAAATCATCCGAGAAAACAACCGACATGCCGGAGGCCTGAGCAGGAGCAGATGGCATTCCCTGATTCCAAGCCGTCCCCCCTGTATTGAACAGCTGCAGATAACAGATATCGGAGGCACCGCCAGTCGATTTTAATACAACTGTTATTGGCCCATGCGGATAATTATTCGCCGGAAATGAAACCGAGCCTGCACCACCGACTATAGATACCGTTGCAAAAGTATCTTCATATCCCTGCGCTGCAGGATGTGCGATATCCGGTGCATGCCAGCTGCTTGCTGTTACCCCTGTTATCCCAGGCGCACTGAAATTTATTGTCGTCGTACCTGATACATTAGCTCGGTAAGCGGGTGAAGATACCTTAATGATAGATTCCGCAACCGGACTGCCGATATCAAACCAATCAAAATCCGCATTCACTCCGCCCCAGTTCTGGCCGATTAAACCAACCTTTAAGCTTGAACCCAAATCGAGATTGGTATATTCATTAATAAAGACATAATTCACATCGTCTGTACTGTAATAACCGCGGTAATTAAGACCCACCTTGGTCATTTTAAAATAAATTGTTGTCCCGTTTGGCGTATCGTTAGGATGAAACTCAAAGGCTTGATTGATTTCCTTGTCAAAGGAAGCATTGAAATCTCCAGGCCCGTTATAGTATTCCAGAAGCCTGAGGTAATTGTCATCATCCTTGTAGACTACTAGCCCTGCCATCTGATTGCCTCCGTTGGGATTAAAGCTAAGCTTTGTTTTCATCGTCCAGTCCGAAGAAGGTGGCGTCCTGAGCAGAATGTTCTCGGTGCTGTTATAGGCTCCATATAAATCCTGATCCTGTACCTTGATACGCATGTACCCGGATCTTTCTGTCAGGCTCCAGTTCGCGCTATCCTGCCTGATCCAGCTCCATGCCCCATTAAGGGTGCTGCTTGTGAATTCATCTGTATGAGTGCCTGGCGGCGGGGTCGGAGTAGGACTTGGCGAGCCGGATGGAGTTGCCGTCGGTGTTGGTGTTGCCGTTGGTGTTGGTGTAGCCGTTGGCGTTGGTGTAGGCGGCAAAGATGCTGTCGGCGTTGGTGTTAAAGTTGGCAGCGTTGTTGGCGGCGGAGTTGAAGTCGATGTATTCTCATTGAAATAATCGAAATCTGCACTGACTCCTGCTGTGCTTTGAGCAATAAGGCCAACCTTCAAGCTTGATAATGTCAAGCTTGTATACTGCCATATTCGAGTATAGGTAATATCATCCGTGCTATAGCATCCCGTATACGTAGTCCCAACCTTGACGATTTTAAGATAACCAACGGTGGAGCCGACCGTATCCGTTGGATGGAACTCCAATGAACCTGCTATTTCCTTATCAAAAGAGATATTGACATCACCCGGACCATTGTAATATTTAATAAATCTTAAATAATTATCATCATCTTTATAAACAACCAAACCAGCCATCTGGTAGGTCGTATTGGGATTAAAATCAAGCTTGGTTTTGATTGTCCAATCCGATGTCGAGGGAGTTTTCAACAGAATGTTCTCCGTATTATTAGAGCCTCCATACAAATCCTGTCCTTGCAGATTTAAGCGCATATAACCACTTCTTGCCGTCAGGCTCCAGTTTGCGCTATCCTGCCGAATCCAGCTCCAGGCTGCATTAAGCGTGCTTGTACTGAAATCATCGATGAAGCCAGATGGTGTCGGGGTTGGTGTCGGAGTTGGCGTTGCACTGGCTGATATTTCGTCATACCAGTCATAATCCGCACTCACACCCGAGGTGCCCTGTGTGATAAGCCCGACCCTAACTCCAGAACCGAGACTTAGGCTCGTGAATTCATATACCTGTGTATAGCTGCTGTCATCTGTGCTGTAGTAACCTGTGTAGGTTGTGCCGGACTTCACTATTTTCAGATAATAGGTTGTGGCATTAGAGGTGTCTATCGGATGAAAATCAAAGGTCTGGGCAATTTCCTTATCAAAAGAAACATTGATATCACCAGCTCCGTTGTAATAGTTGACCAGCCGCAGATAATTATCATCATCCTTATAGACGACAAGCCCGCCCATCTGATATTGAGCGCTTGGGTTAAATTCCATCTTCGTCTTGATTGTCCAATCTGCCGAAGGTGCAGGTCGGGTGAGGATATTCTCGGTATTATTAGATGCCCCGTATAAATCCTGACCTTGCGTATTAAGCCTCATATATCCGCTTCTTGCAGACAAGCTCCAATTCGTACTATCCTGTCTGGTCCAGCTCCAGCCGGAATCTAGGCTGCCGGTAGTAAAATCATCTGTATGCCCTGTTGCAGAGGTTATCGAGCCCGGAACAAAGCTGAAGGTCAAAACGGAAAAAGCCATAATGAATGACAAAACAATGGATAGATATTGCTTTCTTTTAGATTTCATTAATAATGCCTCCTTTGGATAGTTGGTTTATTCGGCTTTTTTGAAAGCGTGTACATTTTATTCAATAAATAAGTCTTTTTGCCCCCTTTCCTCTAGTTAATACAAAATCACCCTGACACCTGAGAATACATATCTCCTAATGAGCATAGATGGTTTCATTATGCTTCACCGTGAAGCTCACTCCTTTATAATAAGGATGATAATCGGTTACAGATATAATAAACTAGAGAATAAATATCAGGATTCGGCGGATGGAGTATGCCAAAGAACGGAAAACTGGAGTTTTTCTATTACAGATCTCATGAGACCGGTTCCTATATTGACTATCACAAGCACAAATGCTATGAATTGGTTTATCTCATATTTGGCAACGGAATGATGAATTTAAACGGCGGGACCTTGCATTAAGTGCCTAACTAATTTCGTTTTTCACGATTCTGCAAATCTAAAAATCCTCACACTCATACTAGGTATGAAGGAGGAAATTCTTGGCCAAAAACAACACTATCCGGTTAGAGCTAATTTAATGTTAAATGAAATCATTCTTTGGCTGCGTCGGCAGGGTGAAGCTCCAGTCGCAGAAAATCGACTGGAGAGGCTCTTCTATGCGAGAAAGTTTAATCAGATATTCCTGACGCAGCAATGGCATACTTCTACCTCATGATCACCCTTTTATACCCGTCGTTACAATCCCCTCCACTATAAAGCGTTGTCCAATAAAGAATGTAAGCAAAACCGGAAGAATAAACATTAGTCCTGCTGCTACAGAAACAGGCTGAATGATAAGCTTGGTATCAGCTACAAAGTAACCAATTGAACCTAGGGCTGTCGCGAGATTATAGTGCTCCTGACTCATAAATAAGAAGGGAGTGAAATTATCGCTCCAATTCCATTGGAAGGTAATGATCGCAACGGTAGCAACAACAGGTAATGAAAGCGGCAAAAAGATACTCCAATACGTACGAAATATCGAGCAGCCATCGATTCGAGCAGCTTCCTCCAGCTCCTTGGGAATAGTAGAAAAAAATTGCCGATAGAAGAAGACAAAGTATGCCGAACCATTACCAACCCCGCCGCCAATTCCCCAAATCAGCCAAGGCAAAAAGCTATTTAATAAATGTAATTTATGAAATAAGATATAGGTTGGGATCTGCGTAATAATACCAGGTACCATTAATGTAGATAAAACCAATAGGAACAAGAAATTTCGCCCAGGTACTTGAATTCTAGCAAAAGCATATCCTACCAACCCACTGGTAAACGTTGCGGTGAAGACTACAATAGCGCATAAAATAATAGAATTTTTAGTATACAACCAAAAATCGATCATCGTAGTTGCAAATTTATAGTTTTCCCAGTTGAAGCCTCTCGGTATAAGTCCCGGTATCGCATTCCAAGAATTTAATGAATTTATTAAAGATAGGTAAACCGGAAATATAAAAAGCAGAGCACAGAAAATGACTATCAAGTAAATGAATCCAGAAGGAGCTTTGTTCGCTGTTGTTGCTCTCATCACTTGCCCTCCTGATCGGTTTCATAGTGAACCCAATATCGGCTCGTAGTAAATACAATAATCGATAAAACTAAGATAACGACAAACATCACCCATAATAATGCCATTCCATAGGCATACCGTTGTGTTGCCATAATAACCTGAACAGCATGAACCGCATACAGATATAGCGGCTCAATAGGGCGAACCAGCAGCTGGTCGCTAGTTAAGAGAATAGGTTGTATAAAGACCTGTAAAGAGCCAATAATTCCTGTAATTATATTGAAGAATATAACCGGTGTCATTAACGGAACGGTAATGCGAGTTAGGCGCTGAAAGGCAGATGCTCCATCGATCGAAGCGGCCTCATACATTTCGTTTGGAATTCCTTTTAGACCTGCCAAATTAATTATGATTCCATTCCCGCATCCCCAGAGCAGCAAAACGATTAAGGTGAACGTCGCATGGTCATAATCCAACCAATTGATCGTCGGGATATGCAAGCTCGTGAAAATGGAATTCAAGATCCCATCGTTCCCTGCAAAAATAAACTTAAACATTAATACAGTGGATATAGCAGGAACAACGGAAGGAAGATAAAAAATCGTCCGATAGATTCCGCCTCCACGGAGCTTTCGATTTAATAGTAAAGCTAGCAGAAACGCGATTGCTGTACCTAAAGGAACACCAATTGCGGTAATCTTAAGTGTTCTTCCCATCGCATGTAAGGCATCGGAATCGGTAAACACCAGCTTGTAATTATGCCAGCCCATGAATTTCAAATTGTTCATATTGAAACCGTAATAATTCGTAAAGCTAAGATACAGTCCATAAAGCAGCGGGATCAAACTTAATAGGATAAATACAATAAACCAAGGGGAAATCATCAGATAAAAGGCAATTATTTTGCGAGTTTTTTCTTTCATGCAGGCCACTCCTTAAGTAAAGGGGAGAGTTCTATGATAAACTCTCCCCCATCATCTATTTAATTAATTCATTGCATTTTTAGCTTCTGTAATGGCAACATTAGCGTCTTTGGTCATTCCTTTGACAGCATCATCAATGTTTGATTTTCCAAAATAGAGCGGGTTGACATATTTATCGAATATTCCCCAGCCACCGCCTGAAAGATAAGGATTAACGGGTAAGAAATCACCTGAATATTTAAGCTCATCTTGAAGCACCGCGTATACTGCTTTATCAAAATCGGTTTCTTGCGGCAATAGGCTCATCTTGCTTGTGAATGCTGGCAAACCCCAACCTGTTTTAGCCCGATCATCTGCAGGCTTCCCTGCGAAAAACCATTCAAAGAATGTCCATGCTTCTTTAGGATGTTTAGATGCTTTGTTAATGATGGCTCCAGTTGCCCCTCCTGTTGGAGAAACCCTTTTGCCTCCTGGTGCCAATGGAGCAGGCATCATCCCGAAATCACTTAAATGTGTTTTGGAGTTATCATTAGAACGAAGCGCACCACTATACCAATAACCATTAATCAACATCCCTAATTTATTCTGTGTAAAGAGATCGCCGCCTGAAATTTTATCTCCGTTTACTGAGTTTGGACCAATATTGCTTTTAACCGCATCCACCCACATGGCGATAAAATCTTTGACTGCTTGATTGTTAAAATCCATAGAAGAATTATCTGGTGCGTTAATCGCAACACCTGCACTTGCTAAATAATCCAGCATGATATTAAAGTTAGGCTCTGTTTTACCCCACTCGGTAGCAGCCAGCCCATATTGCTTGCCTTTAATCGTCAATTTCTTAGCTAATGCCATGATCTCTGGCCATGTTAAAGGAATTGTCGGATCTGGAAGCGCAACTCCTGCTGCTTCGAATACTTTTTTGTTATACCAGATGGTGTAATCGCTGCTCCAATCCTTGGGTAACCCATAGATCGGGCCTTTTCCAATGGTTTGGCCATCAAAACGGAATACATTATCTATATCCATTAAATCATCTTTATTGATAACCGTGCTTGCGTTAATTTGTTCTGTAAGATCCATTGCGATTCCCTTAATTACGTAGCCTCCCGTTTCGAAAGCCCCTGAAATCCGTAAGACATCCGGCGCGTCGCCAGTTGCTAATTGGGCAGCTAATTTCGTCGCATCCAGCTCTACAATTTCTATTTTTATATTAGGGTTTGCCTGCTCAAATTCTGCGATTTGATCCTTGGACAATTCCCCGTTTGTAATACTGGTCTTGATTGTAACGATCTCAGCGGGAGCTGCTGGCTCTGCTGTTGGAGCTTCAGTCGCAGTTGGTTCGGCGGTTGCTGCTGTAGTTGCCGCAGCTGTTGCAGCAGCAGTCTCAGGTGCAGCCGAGCTTGAAGAATTGGAATTACCTCCGCAGCCTGCCAGCAAGACGAACACTAAAGCTGTAATTGTCATTAAAGAAACTGTTTTTTTCATTCTTTTTCCCCCTCAAATAATTAGAAGCCAATCACTTCCTGTCTTTAAGAATACAGCCAATATGTAAGCGTTTGTATGGGGTAAAGCTCTAATTTGTATGGTATTTCTACGGTGTTTATCTAGAAGGATTCCTTTTCGATAGCTAGCGGAAATTCCAATTTAATTACGGTCCCTTTCATTAATTGGCTGCTCACCACCATCGACATTTGATCTTTATAGAATAACTTCAAACGATGATAGACATTTTTCAAGCCTATTCCGCTGTCTTCCCCGCTTAAGTCGCCAAGCTCTCGTTCCATCTCGGCTCTCAATCTTTGTAAGGTCTCGTCGTTCATCCCAATTCCATTATCACTCAATAGAATTTGAATCCGATCGCCCTGAATAGCAGCTGAAATACGAATAATTCCACCTGACTCCCATCCAACAAAACCATGTTTAATTGAATTTTCGATAATCGGCTGAATAATAAACTTCAAGGTTGGAATTCCTCTTAATTCCTGTGGAACGTTAATTTCCGCAAGGAAGCTATTGCCGAAACGAATTTGTTGAATCGTGATATAGTTTATGGCATGCATCAATTCCTTGTCCAATTCAACCACATTAGAACCTTTGGAAATGCTGTAACGGAATAAATCTGCTAGTGCGCTGACAAGTGTACTGATTTCGTGATTGCCACTCTTCATACTTCGCATGTTAATAGCTTCCAAGGTATTGTATAGAAAGTGTGGATTAATCTGCGCTTGCAGCATCTGCAGCTCGGCTCGCGTTTTCATTGAAATCAAATCGTTTTCCCTCATTTTGTTATTAGCGTTTTCCTCCATGATGCTCATGTTCTGCCGGATGGTTTGATCGAGCTGTTCGATCATGCCGTTATAGCTTTTAATAATGCCGCCTATCTCATTATCCTCGTTGTAAGCGACCCTTTGTGCGAAGTCACCCGCTCCTACCGCCAGCATCGTATCCTTCAATTGCTTTACCGGCTTTACTAGAATTTCCGCGATTATGAATGCAGCCGCCATGGATAACAGAAATACGATGAACATGATTAACAGAAACTGCTCTTGATAAACCCGATTTTTTTCAATGATTTCATTGTTAATATAACTGATCGAAATTCGCCAATTTGTGTTTGGAATGACTTGCGTAAATCGATACTGCTTCGCCGGATTTGATTCAGTTAAAACCCGCGACTGATAAATTATTTTACCGGTAGTGTCAGAAATATAATAGGAAGCGTTGATCAGCCCTGACTCAACATTCTGAAAAATCGATTGTTTTGGAACTAACAGCAAATAGGTTACTACATTGGTATCACTATTAGGCTCTATCCGTTTCACGAGCGCTGCTGAAGTATGGTTGAATATATCTTTATAATTCGAGACCCAGTAGGAGTCTTCCCTATTTTGCAGGTATCCGGGGTTCGTATTAAAAATGTCCTTATTATTCGAAAAGATAGAGGAGTAAATACAAATTCCCCTTTCATCCAGCAGCACAAAATAAGAGACATCATTTAGTCCGGGGAATATCGAAAGGTTGATCGCTTTCGGAGCATTCGAGCCTGGCTGATAGGAATTCATATCGGTTATATAATTCTGAAACTGCTTGCTTACTGAAATTCCGTTCAAGATATTCTCCATAGATCTTACTCCATTTTGAATGCTTGCTACTGTATATTGACCGATTGTTTCCATTGAATTTTTCATCTCTTTTTGCACATCCTGTGTCAGAAAGCGGGAATAGAGAATTCCATCTGAAATCGCAGGTATACTTACCGCAGTCAATAAAACCAGAATTAATTTATTACGCATGGAGATAGAATGAAAGCCCTTTTTGATCAAATTCTCAGGTAACGAACGCAGCACCATTTCATTAGTAATCGACTGATTTTTAAGTTTTTTAGAAATAATCCTGAACGGTTTAAATACCTTTCTTAGATAGAACAAGCTGATAAATAAGGTTACTAACAGGGTTAACAAAGATAACCCCACCATTTTGAACAGCAGGGTATAGCGAACTAGATAGGATGAGTTTTGCACCTCTGTATGAATGGCTCTAAGCTGAAACGGCGAAAGCTCTTTAACCGTGTTAGTGTACAAAAGATTAGAAGCGGCTGTGCTGCTGCTTTCTTTGCCAATATCCTGAAGAATGGCTTCATCCTTGATGTTTGACCATAGAATATTGTTCTGAGCATTGACGACAGAAAAAAGCGATTCACTATCGTTTTTAGAATGTGGCATAGCCTGTTGAAAAAAATTATCTTTCAAAACAATGACAATAAAAACTCCGTTTTCATTACCGTTAGTTAGTATTAAATGGTTCTTCAAGTTGGAAATGAATGAATTCAGTTGATCCAAGTTGGCTTTGTTCAGCAGCGGGTAATCTGTTCGATAAAGCTTTGTGAAGTCATCTTCCTGATAGTATGTAAATTGATCATGATCTGCGATAAAAAGACTGTCCAGCTTTGAATAGCCGAGGACGTCCATTTGAATGTCAGTCAATTCCTCAAACTGCGAGGATTCGGTCACTTTGCGAAACGACTTCTGATTAACATCTTTGCCGATAAAATAGATGGAGCTAATGATTTCTGTAGACAAATTTAATGTATCGAGTTTCCTCAAGAGCTTTTGTTTTTCCTGATTTACTATCTCATCTTCACGCAGGTTCATCAGATCTTTAAAGAAATCACTGAATTCAGGTGTTTGCAGCAGCAGCAATAAATTGTTAACGTCATTTAATTGATAAAGCAGGCTTTGCTGAAATTGATTCAGCACCTCAGCTGCTCGTTTCTTATTCATACTGTTATCAATAGAGCTAGCATAAGATATACCGATATAAACTAGAACAATCTGCGCGACAAGGGTCAGCATAACAGATAGCATAACAATTCGATTCAGAGTTGGACTAAGCTTGCTTAGCTTTTTCTTCAATGCTAGCCCCCCTGAATCTGTTTAAATTTGCCCCTGTATTCATTTGGCGTTTTTCCGGTGAATTTTTTGAATACTTCTGAGAAATATGCCGGGTCGGAATAACCAACCATCTCTACGATTTCATAAACCTTCACATTGGCTTCTTTTAATAAATCAACAGCTTTGCTCATACGCAGAGAGGTTAGAAACTTTAAATAAGTCACCCCAGTCTCTTTAAATAACGCAGATAGATGACTTTGTGATATATAAACATGCTCCGCGACTTCCTTAAGAGTAATACTGCGATGATAGTGGTCGACTATAAATTGCTTAGCTAGTACCAAAATCATGCTATTCTGCTCAATACCCATTTCATTAAGCGGCTGGATATTCTGTTTGATTATTGTATTTGGTGTTTTCTGATTTAACGCGGAATCGTCATCTGACTGGAAATAACAGATGGAAGACTCCTGTTTATTGCCGTTCAAGGTACGTTCAGCCGATCGCGCAGATAAACGAATATCTGTCGGCTGCTCCACGGTGCGTCCAATTCCTATAGAAAAGGTAGATTTGAACAAACCCATATATTTAAGCCACTGAGAGAGTGTGTTTCTAAAATTATCATGTGAATCATGCTTTGTAGAAAGAAGGTAAAATTCAGCGGTAGCTTTATTAACTAAATGGTATCCCAGCCCTGAGCTATCCCAGATATCATGGAGTATATTATCCAGTGAAAATACCAAAAGCCTTAATTCACGTTCCGAGATCCTCTGTTCTTGCAAGGAAAGGCGGTCTAAGCGAAATAGGGCTACTGTATAACAATTACTATCAAGCAATACCTCGGCTTCTGAACTCATTTGTTCCATATCATAAGCTGAAACCTCAGCATGAATAAGCTGGCGGATAAAGTCATCGCGCAGCACTTGGGTCAGCTGCTCTTCCTTGCGCTTCAGCACGGCTGTCCGATATTCAACTTGTTTCTTCTCATCTAGCTTGTTAACTAATAATCCCAATGACTGGGAAAGTGAAGGGAAATGAACAGGCTTCAGCAAATAATCCGTTGCCCCATATTGAATGGCTTTCTGAGCAAATTCAAAATCGCTATGACCAGATAGAATGATCACATGGATGAACGGATACTGTCGTTTCAATATTTCAATCAATTCAATTCCGCTCATAAACGGCATGCGAATATCCGTCATAATAATATCTACAGGCTGCTCAGCAACAAACTGAAGCGCTTCCAATCCATGTGCACAGCACCCGACAACCTGTAAACTTAAAGACTCCCACGGCCAAGCGATTAATCCATCACGGATTTCTTTCTCATCATCGACAATGAGTACTTTATACATAGCTTTCACCTCACTAATAGCCTAATTATAGCTTAACAGAAAGCAGTCTATTGAGGAAGAAATCTATAAAAGATTGGCTGTCTACAGCTTTAGCCACCTGTATAACAGAGCGTTCTGCTTGCATCTCCGCACCCGCAATTAATTGGTCTTCGCGATTTCGATCTGTTCGATTGAAGGTCAGGCCTCGTGTAGCTGTTCCGGCCAGTTCAATCGATACAGCCTCACGCTCAAATTGTAAAAGCTCGCGACCAAAAATACCATAAACAGCTAAAGCATCATGCAAAATCGGGTATTTTCGCCCCTTATTATTTATTTGCCATTGCTCGATTAGCTGCCATAGCAAACGGATAAGCGGAGAGTTCAATTCTGTTTTTAGCCGCTCTAGCTGCTCCCCATTCATTAGACACTGCTTAGTAACATCCAGACCCACAGCGTCGATTGGAATCCCCGATTGAAATACTATGTTCGCCGCTTCCGGATCGCAATAAATATTCCACTCTACATAATGAAAATAATAGGCGCCGCCCATCATGACTATTCGTTTTAATTTCTGTTTTAATCGTGGTTCCTTCAACAAGGCAACAGCTACGTTGGTTAATGGACCGATCGTGACTAAAGTAACCGCTTCGGGCGCATTCATAATACAATCAATCAGATAATCAACTGCATGAACGGAGCTGATTTCAAGCGTCCCCATCGTTTCCTCGCTATATTGACAGGGAATAATTGTTTCATCTACAGGCTGATTCATAGGCTGGCCACAGCCTGCATAAACCGGTATCTGTCCAAAGCCAGCAGTTTGCAGCAAATTCACTGCAATTCTCGCCCTTGCCTGCGTATTACCAAGTACAGTGGTCACGCCAAGTATATGAATCTCTGGGGAATGCAAGGCAAATGCAAGAGCCAAGGCATCATCAATATCGTCACCAATGTCTGTATCGATAATAATATTCTCGCGATTCATTAGCCGCCTTCTCCTCTAATTTAATTTCCTATTCTGCTATGCCTTCTCCATAATAACGTCACTTTGACAGGTGCTCATACAAATCAGCCGCTTTCCGACAGCTAACTCCTGATCAGAAATCAGGCAATAATCTGCATATTCCTGTTGAATAGCACCTTCTTTTATTTCGAAGAGACACGTTCTACAGGTCCCATTGCGACAGCTATAAGATATATAAACACCTTGGCGGATGGCTGCATCTAGGATAATTTCGTCCTTTTTAATTTCGAATGTTTGGTTGGATGGAAGCAGCTTGATTTGATAGCCAGACATTTACTTCTTATTCTCAACAGCAGCAAATGAACCGATTTGATTCCAGATCGAGCCAAATGGGGTATCGCCTCCACGATTAGGCAGCTTAACCAGACCCACATCACAGCGCACAACACCGTGGTTACTGCCGCATATAAGTAATCCAGTATCATCAAACGTATTATCTGCTAATTGCTGTGCATCATCGGAGCGGTAAGAGAACACAATGCCTCTTCTTGGTTTACCAGATAAGTTAGCTTCAGAGCCATGCAGCGTCAACGCGTGATGAATACTGATTCCCCCAGCCCTCGGAGTAATATCGACAACCTCATAAGCAGGATTCGTCCAATATTTGCTCTCCTGACAAGCCGCAACAAAACGTCCATTTACCTCATGATTCAGAATCCCCAGCTTATGGCTGCCTTTGGTCATCGACATACAGCCGTTTTCTGGCGTAGCATCATCCAACATAATCATCACGGATAGTAGATCCGTATTAGTGTGCGGGTAGAAGGCATAATCCTGATGCCAAGGAAAAACACCTACACCCCGTGAAGGTGGCTTCGTTGCGAGCTTGGAATGCTGCAGCTGAATATCTGGCCCTAACAAAGGCTTAATCTTCTCAACAATTGCAGGATGCTTGGCAAGCTTTAGAAAAATCGGGTGCAGCGAGGTTATCCCTAGGGCATGCACAGTTTTCGTCTCATAATCCTGTTGCGATCTTAAGGCGAGGATTTGCGGTTTTTCACAAGCTTGTCTTAATTCTTCCACTTCTTCTTGAGAAATTATATCGTTAAACACGAGAAAACCATCCTGCCAATATTCTTGAATTTCACTATCCGTTAGACCCACTACCTGCTCATTATGCATGTTAACTCTCCCCCTAATTTTCGGTTTACCTTGCTCTCTTATCATAAAGCCAATAAACCGCTTCCAGATATAATCAACTAGGGGTAAAATAACACGATTCGGTGATTACTCAAATCCGATAAAGCAGCGGATTTAATCGACTGTTGATTGGATCACCTGCTTTAAGTCCTGGCATCCATCTCTCTAAATCAGATTTTCGTGCATTACTATCAGGTTCTAATACACGGGTTTCATCTGCTATATAAATAATTGTCATAACCTCTCGTGTATGGGCAGTAGGGTTGCCTGGCGCACTATGCAGCGTCCAGCCAGCGTGAAACGTGGCATCTCCTGCTTGAAGAGCCCCATAATTTGCTTGTGGCAACTTCTCAGACTCTATATAGGATTTGAGTGTCTGATGCGACATATCCGAAATTTCCATTTTACTTATATAACCATGCTTATGTGAGCCGGAGACAAAGGTCATCGAGCCCACCTCATCTGGAACATCAACTAGCGGCATCCACAATGTAATAACTTTGTCCGTATCCACCGGCCAATAAATTTGATCCTGATGCCAAGGAGTGTAGCCCCCGCCCGGTTCTTTGAACAAAGCTTGGTCATGATAAATTCTTACACCAGTCACATTCATCAGCTCTGCTGCTACTTTTGCGAACCTTTTGGCGAAAACGAATGGCTCAATCAGCTTGCTTTGCTCCCAAAGATTCATGATTTGCAAGAAAGCCTTGCCATACGTATCCCGCTTCTCCAAGGGTCGTGTTTCTTGATTCAAGCGCTTAACTTCATCGACAATTTGTGGACGATAATGCTCAATTAATGATTGACTTGCTAAACCACGAAGCAAGATATGACCGTCATCTCCATAGCGAGTGATCTGATCTTTATCCAGGCTGTAAGGTTGATTTAATTCTGAAATTTGAATATTTCCTTGCATTTCCTCATCTCCTTGTAGTTGGTTCTTTCCTCATGATATCATGGGATAAATAAAATAGATTTCAATAAAACCGAACATAATTTGGACTTTTCCGTAAAGGAGGTAGCTGCTAATGCCCGTTTCATTGTCGTTCTTATCACAGCAAGCGGCATCCTGGCAAGATCTCACACCATCGGTGCATTGGGCTCAGTCCCATCAACGTGCTCCTCAATTTGAATGGAAGCGGCGGATTTATGATTATGAGCTGCTATACGTTCGTCAAGGTGTGATAAAAGTAAATTTAGGTGGAGAGTCCTTAGTGGTATCTGCTGGAATCATTATATTGCTTCCAGCGGGTATTCAGCATGAGATTGAAATTATATCCAAGCCCAATGCCAGCATGCTAGGCATTCATTTTGATTTTTTTGGTGAGCTTAAAGCTTCACGGGATGAGGATATTATTGTGGACGAGAAGCAGCCTTTAGAGCATGACTTTTGCACCATGCCTATTATCGACGCTCAGCCCTTGTTTACATTTCAAACACTTCCCCTTCCTCCCACCGGCCTTATCCTTATGGAAGCAATAATTCATGAATGGACTCAACAGAAGCTTGGCTTTCAGCTTGCTTGCCGCGGGCTGCTGCTCCATTTATTCGCACAGCTAATAAGGCTGCAAACGGAGAATAAGCGCATTCTTCATCCCAAATACGAAGCAAATTTAATACAGCTGGTGCAAGCTCTGGATATTGGCTACGCTGAAAAATGGACAACTACCCGAATGGCGAATTACTTAAATGTCCATGAAGATTATATGACCAAGCTTTTCAAAGATAGGATGGGCATTAGCCCCGTTAAGTACTTGAATAGTAATCGCCATGCCGCAGCCAAACTACTTTTGCGTGAAACAGATGAGCAAATCGAAGCTATAGCCCGGATGGTCGGATACGAAGATATCCATTATTTTAGCCGTGTATTCCGCCAAAGAGAAAGCATGACTGCTTTCCAGTATCGCAGGTTTTCACAGCTCTAAAATATTTCAGCATAATAAAGATGACAAGTTGACAAAGTTAGCTTAAGCTAATAAGGAAATAACAGGATTTGGTGGAGGGGATCATAAGATGAACGGCAGTCTCGAGTTTTTTTCTTACCGCACTCACGAAACCGGCTCCTATGTCGATTTCCATAAACATGAATGCTTTGAATTGGTTTATTATACTACAGGCAAAGGAACGATGAATCTAAATGGTGAGCTCCTGCGTTATTCGCCACATAGCGTAACTTTAACGCGACCCAATTATATGCATGATGAACGGCATGAGGAAGCGACCGAGGTCATCTTCTTCGGTTTTCTTTATGACGACTTCCCTGTTCATTTAACCAACGCAGTCATCCTCGATACTCCGGAGAAAGAAATCCTCGCACTTATGCTCTGTATGAAGGAGGAAATCCTTGGCCAGAAACAACATTATACAACTAGAGTTAATTTATTGTTAAACGAAATCATTCTCCTTATAGGTAGGCAAAGTCATGCTCCTGCCTCAGATAACCTTCCTGAAAAATTGTTCTACGCAAGAAGATTTATAGATGAGAATTATACCCAATCCATTCAGCTCCATACGCTTGCTGAAATTTCCGGGTACAGCAACGACCATTTCCGTCATTTGTTCAAGAAACAAACCGGCTTATCTCCACTAAACTATATCCTAAACAAAAGAATAGATGCGGCGAAGAGATCGCTGCTCAACTCAACCGCCAGTGTAAGTGAAATAGGTATGGACTGCGGGTTCTCAACAACCTCGCAATTTATTGAAATGTTTAAACGCATTTGCCTTAAAACTCCACTTCAGTTTCGGCTCAAAGGCAGTAAGGATTAAGCCAAGTCCGCTATTAAAGCTGACCACCAATTTACTTGCTTGGAGCGTCCCGCAAGCGTTGGTCCCAGGCTATGCCAGCTTGCAATTAATGTTTTTGACAAACTCAACATTTCTTCCAATCCACTAAATTCCGGAGCAAGCCATTTTCGGCCAATTTGTGCATGCAGCACTTCATCGGCCCAGTCATAATCCTGATACATCCCTGCTAATGCATTATTAGAAGATTTGGCAATCAACCATTCCCACCGCTTACCTGTATCCTTTTTCATCAGATCTTGCTCAATCCCCCACAGAATTAAATGCGACTGTATAGGTGTAAAGTTCTCATTCAATAAAGTTGAAGCATTAATGCTTATAGGGTATTTGTAGAACGGGACTCCAAGCTTATTTAGCGCAACTTCACCCATCATCGCGTGTCTAGCCTCATCCCATAGCTGCCTGCTCATATCCAGATAATAGTCCCAACTCTTCCCCTTAGTTTTATATAGGATCGGTGCCATCCACTCTGGTACATCCATTTCACGAACACGCTTAAATAACAATGCATAGGTACGTTCCTCTGGGCTTAACTGTTCGTCCTGATAATAATCATCTATCTTAGCTGCTTGATTAAACCGATCTATAAATCTAGCATCTCGTTGAGGTGTAGCATCCATTAAATACACAGTACCATCCGAACGAGGGGTAGGCAGATCCTGTGAATCCTGACTGTCTGGAACAATTAGATCATTTGCCACACCACCAGCTGCTGTTAGATAAAAGGTAATATGATTATTCCAGCGCTGGGCAAGCTCAATTAATTCCTGATCTTGCTGCAATGCTCTTGAAGCATGTTGTCCCCATACTGCCATTTCCTCTTCCTCAACCAACATTTGCTTTAGCATCCGCAAGGTCGCAAAATCGGCTAGCGGATTCGTTATAGAGATATGCTGCTTTAAGGCTCTAATCATTTCTGGTTTAATGACATTGTAGATCCCTATCAATAACTCCACTGTATTCTCTGAACGAATCAGTTCATCAAAAACCAGCTTTAAACGTTTATCCGGCACTTTGTCCAAGTGTAAAGGTGGTTCACGCATTTCAGCTATTCTTTTGCGTAGTGCTGCGGAATGCTCTGCCTCTAACCATAGATGCAGACTGAAAGCACACTTCACCTCCCACTCCGGGGTTTTCGCTAAATGAGCAGCAAGTATTAGATGGAGCTGGGTTTTAACATAATTATAACGTTTCAACAAATTCACATTCGTCTCGATATCATAGCCTTGCCTGCTTGCCTCCTCATAGCTGCAAATCCCCGCTAGTGGCAGAATCCCTAAATTATCAATTTGTACTGGCATTTCACAATTCAGCTCCTTCAGTATGTATCATTAATACATAGTCTAAAGGATTTTTATTTATATTTCTTTGTCTGTTTAGCTTATTATTTTTATCTAAAACGATTGCCAGATGATAATAATAGACTTATAATGAGCTGCAATAGACGATGAAAGCAGGAAATCCCATGTCCGTTCAATCAGCCAAACTTGATCTCTCAGAACAGCTTATTGTCCCTTATATTCGTGAGGCTGATTATGCCGTTCGTAAACCATGGCTTATTCACGGCCGTAAAAACCTCGATTATTTACTGATTTATGTCGAGGAGGGAAGATGCATTTCGCATGTAGAGGGTACAGATTATGTTCTGGAAAAGGGAGATTTCTGCCTCATTCAACCTGACCAATATCACACTTTAAAAGGTGTAACCGATACAGTTACTCCGTTTGTGCATCTCGATTTTTTCTTCAATCCTGATCGCGAAGGCAGCTTTCTATCCTCACCAGGCCTTGTTGATTTAACTCCTTATCGGCAGTGGCTTCAGCCTCAGCTTAATGATTTCGCAGATGTTCACATCCCAGTAAAGTTTCACTCCACCGACTCTTCCCAGCTGCTCGAGACACTTTTACGATTAATTCGGCATTGGCAAAGTCAGGACCCGCTTAAGCTGCTGGAGGTTCAGCACCTAGGCATGGAGCTATTTCTCAGCTTATTACGCCAATTCGGCAGTATGAAACCGTCCAACTTCACAGTTTCTCCCTCGCTTGATTGGATTCCTTCCTTCTTAGCATTGCATTTAGCTCAGCCGCTTTCAGTTAAAGACATGGCGGATAGGGCCAAGCTATCTCCTTCCCGATTCAGTGCCGTTTTCCGGCAGTACTATCGTGTTTCCCCACATCGTTATCTGTTGCAGCTTCGCGTGCAGCACGCCTATAAGCTTTTGACCACAACAGAATATGCCTTAGCAGATATCGCTGAATATTGTGGATTCTCCAATATCCATCACTTCTCCCGTGTGTTCAAAAAAATAACCGCGCAAACCCCTGGGAGTCTGCGTCGGTCATAATAAGTGCTGTGAATCTCGCTTTTTACAATGCACGATCAATTGGGAAGCCTTCGCCAAACCATGCTTTCTTAGCGGTCCAAGCTTCTTCCCCTTGCCAGAAGGAAGCCGTTGCCGCTAATCCTAATGGCAGAAAAACCGCCGCACAAAGATATAAGCTCCCAGTGGAAATATAACTCTCACCAATATCCGGCTGATAGCCGCTAAATCCTACACGCAGCCAGCCTTTATCATCAAACGTTCCCGGTATTTCCATAGTTCTTCTCATTACAGCAGTAAGTCCGCACCTGACTTGGGCTGGCTTTATGGCCTCATCCAGTTCATTACGCAATGCCATCTGTGCCAAAAGCTGAAAGGCACCAAAACGATAGGCAAGCGATCTGCCAATAGGAGGAAAGCTGCCTTCAGGCGATATCATTCTCTCCAATGTAGAAGCATACCGTTTTGCTCTTGTAATGAAAGTTGGCTTCATTAAATCCCACTCCATATGTAAGCCTAGCATAGTTTCGCTAATATCGAGCAGCATGGGCTGAATTACAAAGCTATTATAGTAGTCATTGTGATACTGAGGTCCATCTCCATAGATACCATCACCTAAATACCATTGCTCATGCTGACGCAAGGCATAATCTATCCTCATAGGGTCCCAATCTTCTCCCATTCTGTAAAGTGCCACTTCAATGATTGCACTAAATAGCAGCCAATTGCTATAAGCAGGCTTACGGCTGTGCGTGGCTTTTAAGCATGTAACGACATTCAGTTGGACTCGTTTCTCAAGCTTATTCCACAGCTGATCTGGCGCTCTGAGAATGGCATGAGCCAAAAAAGCCGCATCGACAATCGGTTGATATCCCTCTGAGAAATTCATATAGTCAGGTGATTTCGGATCTGTCCCAGCGTCCATTGATTCACGAGCCAGAAGTCTAAATTCCTCGCGAAAAACGCACTCCTGCTCCTCGCCACCCTCTAATTCAAGCCACGGAGCTATTCCGCTTAACAATCTTCCCATTGCTTCGAGATGCATATATGGACTTCTATCTTGTCCTGGACCACTTATCGGCATGGTTGCTTTTAGCTGTCTAGCTGCTAATGTACTTAAAACAGGACGCGCTATTGTATCCAACTGCTCCAGCCAGTAGACTCGATCTTGCAAGCCTGGATTCATCTGCATCACTCCATCCACTTTATTTTAATCATAACAAAAAAGGAATCCGCAGACTACGCCTTAAAAAAGACAACGTCTGCGAATACCTCCGCATTTTTTATTAAACCATTATTTAATTCCTGCGCTCTGTAGATAAGCAAGCCATTGTTTTTTATATTCTTCTTGAACTTTATCTAAGCCAGCCGCTTTGGCTTTTTCCATAAATGTTTTTAAGCCCTTTTCAACATCAGGCACAAGTCCTGCAATTAGCGGGTACATATATTGTTTCTCTACTTGCTCTAGTGCAGCTCTTTCAGCCTGATAAGAGGAATAATCCTCGGCAAATCCGGTAAAGATATCCGGTTGTTTAATCTCATCCAGCTTCTTGAAAATTTCCTTTACGCCATCAAAGCCTTTGTCGAACAGCATATATTCTGGATTTCTCCATGCCCAGCTATTCATTGCTTCTCTTGGGAAACCGTTAGATGTTGCATCACCAATCATTTTATAATATCCGTCTTCTACCGTATAGTTTACGCCTTCAATTCCATATTGAGTTAATAGATTGTAATTCTTATCTGTAACTAATTTTTCGTAGAAAGCAATCGCTCTTTCCGGGTTTTTACTGCTTTTTGGAACAGCAAATGCGTTATGCATCGGGTGAACCGGTTCCGCATGTCCTTTAATGTACGGAGCTGGATAATAAGCAAGCTTCCAATCCGGATGTCCTGCGGTCATTCTTAATTTTTGATCATTGAAGCGATTGGGATTGTCGCCAATAAGAGCAGCGGCTTTTCCGTTGACAAGCAGATCGGTATCCTTGAGGTTTAGAATATTCTTTGACCAAAACCCTTTATCTGCCCATCTTTTAAACAATTTCAAATCAGCTAAATTTTCCTCAGATCCCCAATAAGAAGTGACTTCAGAAGGTGTTTTATATTTAATGCCCACTCCATAAGGAAGCGGTCCTCCAACTGGATCATCCGTTATATTCTTAACTGTATCCGAAATACTTTCTCTGACATTTGAGTTTACACCAAGCGGAGTAAGAGTCGGTACATTTTTTTTAATTCCTTCCAGATAAGCTTCGAAGGTTTCCAAAGATGTCGGTACAGGTAAATTATACTTTTCTCTTAGATCATCCCGATATACAAAACCAGTTGTGACGTATTCTTTAAAGGTTGCTGGCATCGTAAAAATTTTACCATTAATCTTAATAGCATCCCACATATCTTGAGGTACAAAGCTATATAATTTTGGAGCGGCTACAGGCAGCATTTCATTTAATTCAATGAAGGCTCCTTTATTAGCATACTGTTGGAACTGTGCCCATTCCGCTGTGAAAATCAAATCAACGGGTTGGCCTGAAGACAATAACAGCTTATACTTCTGATCCCAATCCGTCCAAGTCGTGTAATTGAATTTCACCGTTGCGTTAAGATCCTTTAATGCCATTTCATTAACTTTATCTTGAATTATAGCTAGATCCTTCGGAGCATCGCCAAGCATATAAAATTGCAATTCAACTTTCTTCGAAATATCTAGACCAGCTTTGGGAATATCCGTTGCATCAGGTGCCTTTGTTGCTTCAGGTGCCTTTGTTGCGTCTACTGCTGGCGCCGCTGTTGCAGCTGCATCTGGTGCTGCGGTTGGTTCACTCGTTTTCGAGCTGCTGCACCCGGCTAATAAGGTAATTGCTAAAGTGAAGGCCATTGTTACGTTGAAAAATTTTTTTGAGCTCTTTGTCATGTAAATCCTCCCTTAGTTTAATTAAATTATATGTCAGCTGGTGGGCATTTCCCACAACAGTTCTAACCCTTGACGGCACCAATCGTTAAACCTTTTACAAAATACCTTTGGATAAACGGATATAACAAGAGGATCGGTCCGGTAGTTATCATCGCCATCGCCAATTTCATTGATTCCGTGGGCATATCATAACCTAGCGTTACGCCCGTACTTACACCTAATCCGTTTGCAAACGATGCTGCGTTGATAATGTTGTACAAGAAATATTGCAGTTCATATTTCGCTTGCTCAGTGATAAACATCGATGACAAAAACCAACTGTTCCAATATTGCAAGGCTAGGAATAAGCCAACAGTCGCAATGCCAGGCATAGACAATGGGAGCACAATCCGATAATAGATTCTAAAATCATTGGCACCATCAATCTTTGCCGATTCTGATAATTCCTCCGGAACAGCTGCTTTAATGAAGCTTCTCATCAAAATAATCAAAAAGGGAGTCATTAATCCCGGAATAATAAGTGCCAAATACGAGTTTGTTAAATGCAGGTATTTAGTCATTAGGATGTACCACGGGACTAAGCCGCCACCAAATAAAGTAGTGAAATAAATAAAAAACGATAGTTTATTGCGGTACTTAAAATCTTTTCTTTGCAGCACATACCCTGCCATTGTCATCAAAAGCAATCCAGTAAAGCTTCCGATAACCGTAACTGAAGTTGTTACCATATAGGCCTTAATAACTCTTCCAGGGAACACGAGCACAGCATCATAAGCTCTCCAAGAAAAGACCTTTGGAATAAGATGATAGCCATCTACGATAATCGATTCGTTCGAAGTGAATGAACCTGAGAGAAGGAGTAAGAAAGGAAAGATACAAACTATCGAAAAAAGAATAAGAATGGTATAGCCAATAATATTAAATAGCGATGAATCGGTAGTTTTTGCCTCCAAGTGAATTCCTCCTTATTAGAATAATGCGTATTCCTCATTCGATTTTTTAATTAAGTAGTTTACCGTGATAATCAAGATAAACCCGAAAGCGGATTGAAACAATCCTGCCGCTGTTGCCATTCCAATGTCAAAAGTCACCTTGAGTGAACGGTAAACATAAGTATCGAGAATATCTGTCGTGTTAAATAACAATCCGTTATCTCCAATCAGCTGGTAAAACAGATCAAATTGACCTTTCATGATGCTTCCAAGTGAAAACAAGAATAGGATCATAAAGGTTGGCTTCAGCATGGGAATTGTAATATACCAAACACGCTGGAATATATTAGCCCCATCGATTTTCGCTGCTTCATAATACTCATCGCTTATTCCTGTAATGGTTGCCAGATAAATAATCATGTAATAACCTAAGTTTTTCCAAACATAGAAGGCAATCAATAGAAAAATCCATGCATTTGGCGTGTTGTATATATCTTTAGGAGTTGCTTCAAACATCTTAAGTGTCGAGTTTAGAAACCCCGTTTCATAATTAAATAGGTTGTATGCGATTGCATTTAATAGAACGAATGAAATAAAGTAAGGCAAAAACAACACGGATTGCGTAATCTTTTTAAACATTCTTCCCCTTATTTCACTTAACATGATTGCACAAAAAATAGAAAAGGAGTTCACCATTACAATAAAGGCGAAGTTATAGCCAATTGTGTTTCTTGCAAGCTTCATTAGGACCCCTGATTTAAATAAAAACTTAAAATTTTCTAAGCCTACAAAAGGACTCCCAAATAATCCCCCACCAAAATCAAAGGTTGTGAATGCGTAGTAAATACCGATCATGGGAGCGTATGAATTAATCAGAAAATAGACTAGCGTTGGCGCTATCATAAGAAACAAAATCTTATTCTTATTTAACTCATGTAAAAACCCTTGTTTTTTAATCATTGCAATATTCCCTCCTCGTTAAATTAATGTGTGTACTTCTTCGATATGCTCGTATTGTAAACCGTTTCTGCTCGCTAAATATACTGCACTTATAATCATAATCGTGAACAACCATCCGAATAATTGCCTTGTAAAAGATGCACATTTTCGACTTTCATGAACAATCCATACTTTTTCAACTGTTTTTCCGCTTTTGACAAAGCGGCTCCATTGTAAGCAGATTTGGTGTACGGTATAATTTCCAGTATTAAGATTGGAGGAAGATACAATGTTGCTGCGCACTCGTGGAAATCAAAAAGTGTATCGCAATATTTTAATGAGCATCATCTTATGTATAGTTATTACTTTACTTATCTCCTCCACAATCCTATATATTAGTTTCAACGCGATTGCTTTGAAGCAGGTATATCAATCCGATTCCAAAAGCTTAATGGAAACTAGCCAAACCATTTCCACAATAACGGAGATAGTCTCGAAGCTTTCTTTTCAGATTTATCGTGATTATTCTATTACCAAGCTGTTTTATTATGAGAAGCCCAATATTTATGACGTTACGTTTGCCATGGACCAGTTGATTAGCTATCGCTTAGCGATGCCGTTTATTGATTCCATCTATGTGTATAGTGGAATATCGGATATTTTTTATGTGAGCTCTAATAATTCTCAAAGCGGGCTGCAGACAAAAACGGATCTTGGAGATCCAAGCATGGTTGGCATCCTAGGCCATTTTCAAGACTACATTCCCTTCCAACCCATTCCCAGAACATATATCCAAGGTACAATAGATCAGAAAGAGATTAGCAGCTATTCCTTCTTGTGTTATGACGCGATAAATTCGAATCATACTTTAAACTCTGCTGTTGTTGTCAATATTTCTGAATCATGGATCAATCGAAGTGCAGGAAAGACTTATAATACGAGTAATGAATTTATCATAAATTCGGCGGGATTATTATTCTCTAACAATGAAAGCGATCCCATCATGACCGACTATTCCACAAAGAAATACATGAAAAAGATTTTGGCAGATAGTGATTCCTCGGGCTATATAGTAGATTTGGTCAATCGCACCAAATCATTAATCTCATATACTAAACCAGACACACTAGGCTGGCGCTATATTCGAGTCACCCCCTATGCGGATATTACCCAGGAAATCAGAAGTATGCGCTTGAAGACCATTTATATTAGCTTGGCTATTCTGCTGATTGGTTTGTTTTTTTCCTTCTATACCTCCAAAAAGCTTTATACACCGATTGATAAAGTGTTAAATCGGATCCGAGCATTAGAAATAGAGCAAAGAAACAGTCTGCAAATTCTCAGGCAGGATTTCCTTCGTAATATCATTCTTGGCAAGGAAAGCTATAGCTCGAAAGCATTGCAGGGTAAATTAAACTATTTTGGTTCTAAAATTAACATTCTTAACAGCTCTCAGCTTGTCCTTATAAAAATCGATCATTTTTCAGAAGCGGTCGAGAAATATAAAGAAGAAATTAAACTAATTCGCTACGCGATGATGAATATCACTACGGAAATTGGATTCCCCTATTTTAATGTAGAAGCCATCGATATGGGTGATGATCAAGTCCTGCTGCTGCTTACAGCCCGTGACAACACACAAGTGCCAAATGAAGCTATATTCTCGGAAATGATTCAAGGCATGAGCAGCGCCATATTAGATTATCTAAAGCTATCCGTTTCGATTACCATAAGTCCTGTCAAAGAAACGGCTGAACAAAGCATTCTGCTCTATAAGCAGGTAATGGAAGCTTCCTTTCATCGCTTGTTTAAAGGTCCTAGCAGTTTGATCTTTTCCGAACAAATTATGAATTATAAAGTGAAAGAATATATCTATCCCGCACAAAAGGAGAAACACTTAGTAGAATGTCTGATGACAGGAAAATCAGCTGAGGCTCAAAAAATATACAGTGAAATTGTCAGTGAAACGGAGGATTACCCTTATAGTGTAGTGCAGCTGGCCATTTCTCATTTAATGCTAACGACAGATAGTGTGATCAATACGATTAAAAAGAACAATGCGTTGATCCTGCAGCCTGATTTTGACTCAACCATTCTACCTTTAAATCAAGTTGAATCCATTGAAGAAATCAATCAACAGTTTTACGGATTATTCGATGAATTGAAGCGCAAGCTTGAGGAAAAACGCAGCAATAAACACGAGGATATGATTAAGCGGATGAATGAAATCATTGAACGAGATTACTCCAATCCGAACCTTTGCTTAAATTCAATTGCCGAAGAAATGGATATGTCCCCAATCTACATCAGCCGATTATACAAGCAGCAAACCTTGATTGCTTTATCCGATGTGATTCAGGAAGTAAGAATGAATAAGTCAAAAAATATGCTTAAGGAAACCAACCTATCCGTTGCCGATATTGCTGAGAAAACAGGCTTTACGAGCAGCTCCTATTTCTATAGAATGTTCAAAAAATGTAATGGGGTTACACCTAATGATTTTCGCAAGCAGCTGATTTGAAGGAAGTAATTAGAAAAAAGGCTGTTGAGAAACTAAGAGTGTTACGAATCTGCATATCGGTTGCGGCCGCTCTTGAAATTGCATCCTCTTATTAGACAGTGGTAAGGATGCAATTTTCAAAGGCGGCACGTAAACTCTCCACTCGATATACAAATCCTCCACTTTTGGTTTCTCAACAGCCTAAGCCTATGATGATTAGCATCATTAGGCTTTTTTCTTTCTCATCATCTAAATTATCTTAAACTTACATCGTCAAAATTGATCCAGGAATCCGCACCTGGTCCAAAATATCCGCCATAAATAATTACAGATGTATTCGCGCCAGAATTAAAGGAAAATGTCAGCGGTGCATAAGCAGTGTTTCCAAATTGCATATCCTTAATAACAGCTGTGCTTGTCGTGCTAACTCCGAAATATCCTGCTGTAATATTAGCTGTTGCAAACATCCACCCTGTAACCACATAATCTGTATTCGGTGTTACCGCTACGGTCTGCCCAATTTGATTCCAATTCGTACTGGAAGAGCGAATATAGGAGCTATGAGTTCCTGTATGTGCATGCCCATTATTGATGTCAATTCCTTTTGAATCCGTACCCACTCCAACCCAAGGTGCTGCTATAACAGCCGTTGTTTGGCTTTCAAATCCAGGATCTACCACTTTATTGCCTCCAGCAAAGTACACGGATAATTCGCCGATAGAGGTGAAATGCGCCGTTCCGCCAGCTGTACCGATAATTCTTACCGCATCTCCTGAGATATCATTAAATGTAAAGGTATACTTCTTATTCGGTCCAGCCGAATTGTTGTTGGGATAAATAGGCCCAACCACTGTGCCTGCAACATCAACCCAGTTGAAGTTTTGACGCACCTGAACTTTAAGACCGCCGCTGAACCAACCGCCATCGCTATAAATATTACCAGTCGTATAAACAACCTTATTCATATTGATGTTTTTATTAAAGCTGTAGCCCCAGAAATCCATCGTTTTATTTTCTTGATCCCAGCTGTCCTCCGATTGATTATAAATACCATCATTGTAGAACGTATTGTTACCGTTGTGTGCTGATTTCTCAAATGGAACAACACCTGTTTGCCTTGCTAAATTCGTATCGTTTTTGGTATTCGATGCTGTGCTAGCTACATAGGGAACTACAGTGAGCTTTCTTAACGAGAAATTATAATTCGAAACACCTCCCATGAAGGTATTCGATTGAATCCACATCGATTTACCATCTGAACTAATAAATTTAGAAGGAATAGTTGTGGAATATCCAGCATTCTTCGATGTAGTCCAAGGATAACCACCGTAATCTTTGGTGTAAAAATGCTTCCATGGGCCAAACGGAGTGGGAGATTCATAAAACTCGTAAGTATATTCTGTCCAAGACGTATAAATATAGCGATTCAAGGGACTGTCATACACTACGCTGCCTTGTGACAGCACCGTCATATTGCTGGGGTTGGCAGGATCACGTGTACTTTGGTAAATTAAGTGGTCGTCCTGCAATACTGGTGTTTTCAAGCTAATATTCGTTGACCAAGTAGCATTGCCGTTCAAATCTCCCGTATAGAATTCCCAGGTCGAGCGATTCTGAATACTAGTCTTCGGCACTCTCGCCAAAAAAAGCTTCGTTGGGTCCGTAACACTATTGTTAAAGGAATCCCGCCAGTTGTAATCAAGCCCATAGGCATAAATATAACTGTCCGGAGCATTGATATTGTTCTTTCCATAATCCAAGAACATAATTGTAGTGAAAAGATTATTAAACATTGGAGCTGTTGTATTCCATGTCCAAGTCGTGCCATGATTAGTCGATTTAGCAATCGTAGCAGCTGGTGCATCGTTGAAGTTCTTGTTTAAGTCCTGAACAGCAACATACAAATTGTTATCTACACAAACCATGCCAGTTGGTTTTCGGTTATACGTTGCAGTGGAACCCCATGTTTGGCTGATGCTTCCTGCATTGATGGTTGTTCCTGTAAGACTGCCTGGCGATCCACTGATGCGATTCATGGCAATATCAACAAAGGGACCTCCTATAGAAAATCCTTTCCCGTCACCATTAGAGGCATATAAATTATCATCGTCCGCCCAACAAGACGCCCATAAATCACCATCGCTTGCGGAGCTGTAGACCTGATGCTCATCCACCGACGTAGATGAGAAAAAGGTGCTTTCCTGCGGAACAATAGCGTATGTTTTTGAAACAGGCAGTACAAAAAAGATTAAGGCTAAGCTAAAGCAAACAACCAATAATACAAAATGATGTCTAGAATGAGTACCTTGATCATACATAATTACGACTCTCCTCTTTATTCAATTTGATAAATCCAATTGTTCGCCATAAAGCTCCTTAATCAATAATCGAAGCATTCTTTAAAATCTGTTTCATCAAATCCAAGCGCATCTGGCAATGGCAGTCTTTGAACAACGGGTATAATTATCGGGTGATCCTTATGAGGCTCCGTCTGATACCAATAAGCTGTACTTGAGTAATCGTCGCTGCGGTTATTGTTATGGCCATGCTCAATAGTTACTTTAATCGATGTTTCAAACATAACTGGATCTTCGATATGATAACGGTATGCAGATACTTTCCCTGCCCAATTTGGATCTCCACCGAGAATTATTCCATGGTAAGGAGAGTGGTAGGGCTGAGTTGGACACCATGCGGTGTTAAAATAATCCTCCATGCCCGTACCATGCAAAGCTGGCGGCCACGACTCACCGTCAATAAAAATCATATCATCTCCTTCTCCATACCAATTCCATTCACGTGTCATTCGCAAATTATGAATATTCAGGTTGCAGCCCACATAATGACCTTGGCCTATGGCATCAAGCAAAACATAATTGTTCGCTCCTGTAACATTCTTACCGCCGAATTGAAATAAGGTATTAGAGACGCTGGCATCGGTAATTCCTTGAGTTAATTCTCTCTGCCAAATTGCATGAAAGCGCAAAGGACTATCTATTGGCTCCTCATATTGCTCATAATCGATATAATAATATAGCTTTATAGCACGCTGTGCTTCACTTTCGACCTCGAAACGAGCTCCTTGCCCAAATGGCATGGCGAAAAAGCAATTTAGCGCTCTGCCGTCTTCTGGACTCATAGCCAGCGGAGCAGAAGAATAATTCTTCGTTATTCCATGTCCCATACCGAAAAAATCCCCAATCGGTGCTTGAACACTTGGGTTTGTTTCATCATCCCAATACATCCTTAATACTATTTTACGATGTAGAAATTCCTCCAATCCATCATCCATCGGCGCCATGGTCATCCAAATATGTGTAATACAGCCAGAGCCGATTATCTCGCCAATATCGAGCTTTTGGCCTGGCTCCAATTTAACAAAATCTCGGTTGCCGCCTGTTGGATCATAGCTGGACACCCGTTTTCTTTTTCCTTTACGCAATCTGTATAAATCTCTTAGTGAAGTCCCTAGCATATTTCATTCTCCTATTCTGTTCATTTAATTCCGGTCATTTTAATTCCATTGACCAGGTATTTTTGCATTAAGAAAAACATCAGAAATGTCGGGATGCAGGCAAGCACAGCAGCAGCCAACACAACATTCCATGGTGTGGTATATCCTCCGCCAACCAAGCTTGCTAAAGCAACCTGCACAACCCATAGGTTTTCTTTTTGTGTTATTATGGACGGCCACAGATAGGAATTATAATTCGCTAGAAAAAAGCCAATCGTCAAAGGAACAATCATCGGTAAAGAAAGCGGCATAACAATTCTAAAAAAGGTGCCGGCAATTGAGTAGCCTTCCATGCTTGCAGCTTCCTCTAATTCTTTAGGGAACTCCCGATAAAATTGGCGGAACAAAAAAATACCATAAGCATTAAAAATCGAAGGAATGATCAATCCCCAATAATTATTAGCCATACCCATATTTTTTGTAATCATAAACAACGGAATCATGATGACTGAAAATGGGACCATTAACGTGCTTAGCACCCACGAGAAAATAAAAGATTTCCCCGGAAACTGCAGCTTCGCCAACGCATAACCAGACATCGCATGAAATAGTAAGGCCACTAGAGTAACTACCGAGGAAATGAACACTGAATTCCCAATGGAACGCAAAAATCCGCTTTTGAGCACTACACGAAAGTTATCCAAGGTAATAACAGACGGCCAGAGATTAGCGGAAAAGATATCTTTTGGCATACGCAATGAGCTAATCACTAGCAGATAAACCGGAAAGATCATCAGAACTCCAAAAACCACGGCAATGATCAGCAAAGGTATACTCATTTTGTTGGTTTCTGACATAATGGAATATAACCTCCTATTCTTTATTGGAAAAAATCTTAAGCTGTGCGATGGAAAGAATGAAAATGATCAAAAAAAGCATGGTCGCTAAAGCCGAGGTATAGCCCATATTCAAAAGCTGAAAGCCTTGTTTGTATAAATACAAAACACTGACTTCTGTAGCATTAGCTGGCCCGCCGCCCGTCATTACCTTAATCTGATCGAAGACCTGAAAGGAACCAATGGTGCTAACAACGAGAATAAAAACACTAATGCCACGTAGTAATGGAAAGGTAATATAACGAAAAGCATCCCAACGATTAGCACCATCCATGCGCGCTGCTTCATAGTAATCAGCTGGTATATCTTTAATGCTCGCTAGAAAAATCGTCATATTATAGCCTAAATTGATCCATATCAGCACCAGAATAATCGTAGGCAAAGCTTGCGTAATAGAGCCTAAAAACGGTTGATGTGGAATCCCAACCAGTGCCAAAGCTTTGTTCACAAATCCACTGCGCGGGTCTAACAAGAATATCCAGATAACAGCAGAAATTACTGAGGTTATCGCAAATGGCATTAAATAAAGTGTACGTACGGTATTCATGAATTTGCCTTTGAAATTGGAGAGCAGTACAGCGAAAAACAAAGAGCTGATAAATAATAGCGGGACATAGATAATAGCATATATAAAAGTTATTTCTAGAGATTTCCACCATTGATTATCTTTGAACATCTGGGCATAGTTATCAAAGCCAATAAAAACCTTAGGGCTTAATAAATTCCAATCAAACAAGCTGATGTATAAAGCATAAAGAATCGGAACAAAAACGAACAGTGTCAATCCTGCCACATCAGGTAACAGAAAAAGGTAAGCCGTGATCCATTCATTATACTTGCGTCGATTCGTGCGTATCATCTTAGATGCCTCCTATCAATAGCATTCAATTTCGCCCCCCGGTTCTCTGTAAGTAGGAGATTGTCGGAGGGCGAGCTTTTCAAATTTTACTTTTTAAGGAATGCAGCGATTTTTGCATCGGCTTCTTTGGCCGCATCAGCACCTGAAACATTTTTAAACATTACGTTTTGCATCGCGTCTCCAACGATATCCAAGACTTCGGATGGATAACGCGGCTCTGGGATTGCTGAGCTATATATTTCGTCCGTAAATACTTTACGAAGACCTTTGCTGTAAATCTCTTTACCTGCTTCTACAACTGACTTTCTTGGTGAATAAGCAAACTTAACTTCTGTGCCCCATTTCAAAGCATGGGAAGTATCTTTGCCGCCAAATGCCCACATAATGAATTTGGCTGCTTCGTCCACATGCTTACCACGTGCATTTGCCGCAAGCTTCCAGCCGCCGGCATCGGTTGCTGCTTTTCCGCCGCTTGGAATCGGTATTGGCGCAAGCCCAATTGGAACATCTTTAAATGTTGTTTCTAATGCGTTTACAGCCCAAGTACCGATAATTTGCATCGCAGCTGTTTTATTGCCTAAATTGGCAATTTCCCAAGGTCCAAGCTGCAGCTTAGCTGGTGAAGATCTGTCTTTAAAGAATGAACCCCATACATCTAATGCTTTAGCAGCTTCTGGTGTATTAAAGGTCGATTGAGTACCGTCTGCACTTAATACATTTCCGCCTTGCTGCCATAGAAATGGATACCAAATGAAGTTAAAATAGGGCCCTTTATCGGGTGGAATCACAAGCCCAGCAACTGTATCCGTTGTCAGCTTTTTAGCTGCTGCGCGCAGCTCATCCCAGGTTTTAGGAACAGCAACATTAGCTTTTTCTAGCATTTCTTTGTTGTAATAGAGTCCCAGCAATTCAAGCTCGAATGGCATCGCCATGACTTTTCCGTCATAGGTTACTGCATCCAAAGCGGATGGAAGAAAATCATCTTTAATTCCTGGCTCAAAGTAAGGATTTAAATCCAACATCGTGCCAGATTTGGCGAATTTCACAAAATCGCCTGGACTGATAAAAAAGAGATCCGGACCCGCATCATTGGCAAAAGCTGTAGGCAGCTTAGTCGTTGTATAGTCGCCTTGATCGGAAATTGAAATCGCAATTTCTACATTTGGATTTGCCTTGTTATACTCAGCGGCAAGGTCTTCAAAATATTTTTTTTCAGCGTCAGCATGAAAATCCCATAAGCTTAATTTCACTTTTTCTACCTTGGCACTGTCTGTTGACTTCCCTGTGCCTGCGTCTCCGCTTGGTGCAATTGTAGCTGTACTCGTTTTTGCACTGCCGCAAGCTGTTTGAAGCAGCAAGACCGTTACAATACTAAGCCCCGTTAATAATTTTAATTTTCTCAATGTAAAAAACTCCCTTCCGTTTCTATAGCTAGTATAGAATGCGGCAAGGAGTTGGCGTAACGGGAAATATTTATTTGGGGTGGACTATTTTCTTCTAGTGGAAAGGTAGGTGGTTATTTGCTCATTTTCCTTTTGCAGCACATCTGCAGAGGAACCGGAATGAAAGAGGATATCTTGAATAGAGTCATTGAATATCTGGGTAATTTCACTTGGAAGTCGTGGCTCAGGCCGCTCTTTACCGTATATTTGCTCTGTGAAGACGGAGCGAAGACCCTTCGTATAAAAGTCCTTCCCCTCTTGCATAACCGAGCTTCGCGGAGAATAAGCAAATTTTACATTGCTAACCCACTTAAGCGGATTGGCTGTTCCTTCAGCGAATGCCCACATCACAAATTTAGCTGCCTCATCTGCATTTTTATTATTGCGGCTCGCAGCTATTTTCCAGCCTCCACCAATGTTTGCTTGGCTGCCGCCCTCTGGGATCGGCAAAGGTACTACATTAATTGGCACCTTGCTGTATTGTTGTTCGATGGTGCTCACGTTCCATGAACCGCTGACCTGCATCGCCGTTTCCCCATTGGCAAGGATACCTATGTCATTGGTTGGTCGCGATGGATATAAATTCAATAGCTTCTCATCGCGCATTTGCTTGAAGTAATCATACATTTTCACTGTCCCTGCTTGATGAAGCCCCGATTTAAGACCATTATCAACCAATAAGTCAGCTCCCGTTTGCCAGAGAAAAGGCAGCCAGGTAAAGGTCTGATAGACACTATCCAGTGTTTCAACCGTCAACCCCGAAACGGTATCTGTACGTAATTCTCGCGCAGCCATTATCATTTCATTCCAAGTTTTCGGCGCGGTTAAACCATGTTTGCGAAACATGGCCTCGTTATAATAGAGACCTAACAATTCAACTTCAAACGGGACAGCATAAATTTCACGATCTACGGTTACGCTGTCAAGCGAGTTGCTGCTAAAATCTTTTTTTATAGCTGGTGAAAATTTGCTAGTCAACGGTTGAATAATCTGGGCATCAATGAATTTATTGATATTTCCCGATGAAACAAAAAATATATCAGGCCCTTGCCCAGAAGCAAATGCTGAAATCAAACGGGTGCCATGAAAATATTCATCGGAAGGAACGTATTCCACCTTAATTTCCACTTCAGGATGAATGGCTTGATACTGTTCGGCAAGAGATTTCATAAACTCCAATTCCTTGGCAAGGTGAAACGTCCAAAACCGCAGCTGAATGATATCCCCTTTAGGTATTGCATACGTTACGGGCTGAGTTAACTTATCAATAACATCTCCGGTATCATTCTCCATTTTTGTTGAAGAGCCACACGCAGTGAGAAAACTAAGCATCAAGAGGACGAGCCAAAGCGAGTTCAAATATTTAATCAAGCTTCCACCTCTTTTTGGAAGAAGAATTGCCTGTATTCTGCAGGAGAAATATTATGCGAACGTTTAAAGACTCTTGAAAAATATTTCACATCCTGATAGCCAACCATTTTCGCTATCTCGTATAGCTTCAAATCCTCATGAATCATCAGCTGTCTTGATTTCTCCATACGCACCCGAGTTAAATGCTCCACAAAAGTAACTCCAACCTCCTGGCGGAAAAATGCACAAAAATAACTCGTGCTCATTTGTGCAATTTGCACCGCTTCTTCTAGTGAAATATCCTTCATATAATTTCTTTGCACGTACTCCAAAACAGGCTCCAGCGTTTGATGATTCTTCTGCTCCTTAAGCCAACGCAATGAATTTACTGATGAACGAATCAGCCCGGTTAAACCCACTCTTAGCTTAGGAATAGTTGAGCCTGACTCGAGAAAATCTGCCGGCTGGCTCAGCTCTCTCATCACAAGATCGCTTACCTTATGCTCATAGAGCAGACGCAGAATAGCAGCGGCAAGCTGAAGGCTAAAGCGGCGAAACAAACGAAAGGTCATAGCAGGCGCAGTGGAAATCTCATCTAAAAAGGTATAAAGCCGCTCTAATGCTTGCTCTTCTTGTCCGCTTATTACAGCACCAACAAGTGCTTGCTCTAAAGCAAGCGGATATCCAATAGCAATTAATTCTTCCACCTGAAAATGCGAGTATAAACAAACACTGCCTTGACCGTGTATCCACTTATTCTGCGTGGCTTCTTGCGCCTGTTTCCATGCAAGCGGTGTATCTCGTAATCTAGTATGTACCTCGCTAATCCCAATAGAAACAGAAAATTTCAGCCAGCTTTTAATGGCTGCGATGATTTTCAGAGAGATCTCTTGTTCATTAGGGTAATCCATGAAAAAATAACTTAGCTGAGCTCCATGCTGGAACATAAAGCTGCATTCGCTGGCTTGCTCTTCGCGGATAATATCCTCAACAATATTGCGAACTGCGAAGAATACAAGCCTGCGATCACCCCAACGGTCTTTCAATATCAGCTCATCTATTTCATCAATTTCAATAATTAATATTCGAAAAGAAGCTTTAACCTGATAAAGCTCCTCCAATCGCTGCGATGGCTCTGCGGCAATCGGTTCTTCTAACAGCCATTCTTTCCATAAAGTGGAGCAATCCAATTTCAATTCCGAAAGCTGCTTAGACCCCCGTTGCATTCGAATCGACTGTTTAATTCGCAGCAGCATATCTTGAATTTCCATTGGCTTAATGGGCTTCAGTAAATATTCAAACGCACCGAATTTAATCGCAGTTTGCGCATATTCAAAATAGCCATACCCACTGAGAATAACGACTAACACAGGATACCCTCGCAATTGATTTAAAAGATCAAGCCCATTCATTTTTGGCATCCGAATATCTGTAATGACAAGATCGGGGGACAGGCTTTTAACTAGTTCAATCCCTTCCAGACCATTCTTCGCTTCGCCTATAACGCTCCATTCGGCATCCAGCATAGGGATCAAATTGCCTAAGCCTTTTCTTACCTTTGGCTCATCATCAATAATTATGACATTATACATCGGATTGCCCCTGTGTTTTGACATATGGTACGATAATAGCCACTCGGGTACCAGTTCCAGCAATAGATTCAATGGAAACGCCAAACCCTGCTCCAAATTCCAGCTTTAGCCGGTCATCCATATTGTAGATTCCGATACTCTCACTTCTTCGTTCGCGAACATGCTGCAGAGTAGCTTCATCCATCCCTTTGCCGTTATCGCGAATTTCAAAGACGATCATCGATTCCTCTTCATTCAAGCGAATGACCACAGCAATTTCTCCCCCCTCTTCTACATCCTCTAAGCCATGCAAAATAGCATTCTCCATATAGGGCTGGAGCAATAGTCGGGGAATCCAACATTTCAGAACACGTTCATCCACTTCAAAGCTTACATTAAAGCGATCCTCATACCGCGTTTTTTGCACATATAAATAATTTTTTACCCAAATAAGCTCTTCTTCAATGGTAGCCGTTGTCTCACCTGGCTTGATCGCATAACGCATAATATCGCTTAAAGAAGTAATCATGCTGCTGATATCATTTTCTTGCTTCTCAATAGCCATCCAGTTGATTGTATCCAATGTGTTATAAACAAAATGAGGATTAATCTGGGCACGAATCGCTCGCAGCTCCGCCTCTTTTTCCTTAAGTGTCACCATTCTCACTTCTTCGACCAAACGAACAATTTTATTGTTCATGTTATTATAGGCATGCTGCAATACACCGATTTCGTCGCGAGAGTCAGGATTAAATTGGATCTGCAAATTATCCTTATTGATATTCTTCATAGCAAGCACCATACGACGTAAAGGCTTTGCAATATAGATGGTTGTAAGCCCCGCTAATAGTAAGAAAATAAACCCGCTTATAACAACAGTAAGCACTATAAACTTCTTCAAGTAGGCCGTTTCCGCTAATATATCAACATAAGGCACGAAGGAAATATAATACCATTGATTGTATTCCGATTGCACATAAGATATTTTATATTGCTTTCCGTTCAATTCTTGCGAATTAAAATTTGCTTTATGCTTTTGTACATTTTGAAAAAAAGCAGTTTGCTGAATATTCTCACCCATGCTGTCTGGATTGTGATGCCAAATCACGTTTCCGGATGCATCTGCAATCAATAGGAATCCATTATTGCTTGCGCGTATATCCTCTGCAATATGATCCAATGCTCCTATTTTTAAATTCATCATAACGGAGCCAATAGGCTGCAGCACATCAAACACATTGCGAATTTGTAAGCCAACCATAAAATAATAGGAATTAGCAGTATAGTATTGGTTGGGCAGCATACGATACGTAGGAAACCAGATCACTCCTTTGGCATGCGCATCGAGAGAACGCTTCCAATCTAGATTCTGATCATACATTTCTTTAAATAAACCCGAGCCTTTGTTATCATAGAAATAAAAGCTGGGCTTGTTTAACGGAAATAGATAAATCGACTCAATGTCGTCCTTACCTCTCACTGAGTCACGAAGATACCGATTGATACTATCATCCGGCATACTTGATGCTCCTCGTTCTTCAGCCAGCTGTTTAATAATATCTTCGTGATCGTAGACGTAATTCAGTTGGCTTTCATAACCGGCAAGCAATCTATTCACATTCTGGTTCAGCAGCGAAAGGGTTTGAAGAGTTTCCTTGTGAATTCTCTCTTCCACATATTGCTCTGAGCTAATATAAATGAAGATACCTGCAGTTATAATTGGCGCTAGGATAAAAAGCGTAAAAAAAAGCAATAGCTTCTCACGAAGACCCATATGCTTAACGGACAAGAAGCGCATAATCCCATCCCTTTATTATGATGTAGTAGCAACTTTTTCATTATAGCACCATATTTAAACAAAAGAAGCCTGCTTCTTTCCTTTAATCAGGAAAAGAACAGACCTCTTTTAGAATTTATGCAATATTATTCAACCAAATCTATATAAATTGCTGTCTTATCATCCGACTTTTTCACACGTGGATATTGCACACACTCTGGGTCGCTTTCTTCCAGATCAATCAGCCAATCGACATATGACTTCAATCCCATATCTCTTACACCCAAAGCTAACTCGACAGCGCCATCCGTTTTAACCGCACCTGCTGCCTTCGGTTTATACAAACCATCACTTACCAGCAGCACTGCCTTAACACCTACTCTGCTTATTCTTCCGTATTCTGCGTAGTTCGCTAGAGCAGGGTCACCATTTAATACACCATTTCCACCAGGGGTGTTAGCAAGCTGACGACCGCGGATGATTTGCGGCTTCGTATAAGCCCACAATTCATCACGTTGGACTATTCCACTAGCTATTCCTTCAGCCCACTTGTCAAAAGTCAATTGATCTATTTGCTCAAGCTGATCATGTGTCACCACACGGATTGTATTATCCTCATAAAAAGCAATAAGCATACAGTCGCCAGCTTGTGCATAATCGATCCAATGATCGGTGATATGGACTATGACTGCACAGGCATTCCATAGCTCTTCCTTTTGCTCCAATGCAATACCGTTAAGCTCCATTTCTTTCTGCAATAATTCATTAGCTTCTAGGAGGAGCTGCAGTAATCCTTGAGCTGAGGTGTCTGCATCTAGTCCAACACGATTGAGGTATTCCTCAATGACTCTAGCAGCCAAAACCCCGCCCGTTTCACCTTTCCTACCGATAAAAGGAACTAATGAGGTAGCACCATCTATGACACCAAATAATCGAATATCTTCATTCCTTACAGCTGCATCTTCATTCCATGGACTGCTGCCTTTTACTGAAAGAGAAGTTATCTTCATAATGCTTCGTACTCTAGGAATGGATCTGGAATTTCAATCACATAAGCTTCTGCATCGCTGGCCCCTACGTAAAGATCAGCAAGGCCACCTTCCTTGCGGACTAACCCGCCACTGAATATAACATCAACCAGATCTTTATGTTTATAAGGACCCTCTGGGAAATTGCTGCGTTGTGCAATGAGCTTCATCTGAGTTTTTTCCATCGTATCTGGATTAAAAGCAAAAGCCATTGCTTGATAATGGCGAGCGCCTGTTGCATCGTAGCAAGCAATGTGACCAAGCACACCTATAAGACCATTGCTAAGCAAATGAGGTTCATTAGCGCCACCCCACTCCACGTCAAGAAACTGATCAAGGAATAAGGGAGCATTATAGATATCTTTTACCGTAATCTCATTTAAAGAACCCACTTTATAGAAGCCAATTTTGCCTCTTCCGCCTTTGTAGCCTTGTGGTCTTGTAATGACGCCAATTTCGCCGCTAGCCAATTCAATCAAACGCAAATCCTTCATATGGTAGGGACCCATAAAGAATAACTCAAGACTGGCAATATCCTTGCCGCGATAATACTCAGTCACCCAGGCAACAATATTCTCTGGATGCTGCGGATCTGCAATGACGCGCACACCACCAAGAACAAGCTCACCTTTAATCCAAGTAAAAAAAGGATCCTGCATCGCATAAGCTGGGTAGTCGGGATGAGGCGTCCAAACGTCCTCACTCTGTCGAAAAAATACAACCTCTGAAAATTCGGTCTCACGGTCCTCCACACGTCCAGCAATAATCAGCTCGCCTTGATCGATAAAAGCAGCTGTAATGTTATATACATCTCTGTTGCCTACTCCCTCAAAACGAATAATCTGACCCAATGGCAGACTGGAACCATCGAATTGAGCTAACAATTCCGCAGATGATTGTGTAGTTGTCTGTTGTAATAGCATGTCTTTCCTCCTATTTAAAACTTGATATGTTTAGTATATTTCAACTAGCTCTGAACAAATGTTTTCAGTCCCGACTTCATAGAGATAGCACAGGCTTCAACCACAGCTGCATTTAACATAGCGTCATTTGTTTGGTATTCTAGCGGATTCCCCGATAATATTTTCTTAGAGAAATCATTTATTTGCAGCTCGTAATGATCAGCTGGACCAAACGATTCCAGCTCTAGCTCCTTGTTTAGCCTAATTCTTATTTCAGAAGAGTGCGGGCTGCAATTAAAGGCATCTGGGATTTCTATTCTCCCTTTGTCTCCGACAATTTCCAAGTGATTTCTTGGCTCTGCCAGCATTCCGCAATCAAAAGTTAAGGAAATACCGTCTGGAAACTCAATTAGTCCACTTGTCATAATATCAACACCACTATCCTCAGCAAAAAAGCTAGAATTACAGGTTACAGCAACAGGTTCCGTACCTAATAACAACCGAGCAGCGTGAATTGGATAACAACCAACGTCATATAAGGCTCCACCGCCCACTTCCGACTGAAAGCGAATATTGTCCGTTTGCCCTGTCTTATTATAAGTGAATCTAGCTTGTATGCTGCGAATCACACCGATTTCCTGGTTAGCCAAGATCTCGCGTATACGCTCATATCGAGGATGATGCTGATACATGAATGCTTCCGCAAAAAGCACGCCATTGCGCTCACATGCTTCTGTCATGCGTCTAACTTCTGTAGCAGTTAAAGCTGCTGGCTTTTCACAAAGCACATGCTTACCATGCTCCGCTGCTATGATCGTCCACTCCGCATGCAAGGTATTCGGCAACGGTATATAAACTGCATCAATATTAGGATCCTTCAATAAACTTGCATAGTCCTCATAAACTTGAGAAACTCCAAACTCTTCTGCAATAGTTACAGCTTTATTAGAGTTTCTACTAGCAATGGCTGCTGCTTCAGCAAATTCACTTACCTTTAAAGCAGGAAGAATTGCCTTGTAAGCAATCCCTGCTGCACCTAGAATACCCCAACGCACTTTGTTATTCATTGTCCTCACTCCTTTATTTCTCGTAAAGTGGAGTTTTATATCCCCCTGCATAGGTCGAATCTGGTTTTTCAAATTCACCTAACATAGCACGGCGAACAGGTGTTGTTTGCTCCATGAATACTTTATCATTCTCAAAGCGATCTGAATAGCGAGCCCATGGTGGACTATAGATATAATGCATAATATAGCGATCGTAATCCAACAGATGCTCATGCGATCGATGCCAAACGGCGTTGTGGAATACTAGAGCAGACCCTGCCGGTGCACAAACGATATGGCGAATGGGACAATCCTCTTCACCTTTTCTCGCGCTCAGCGGCATTTCATACCGACTGCGATGGCTGCCTGGGATCATTTCCATATTACCCATTCCTGGTTGGCTTTGGTCTGTCAGTATATAAGAGACTCGCAGCTGCAACAATGGAATAGGATGCCCTAATAGCTTGAAGTCAAACGCGCTTGATCCATCCTGATGCCAGCCGCCATGCGGGCTGTGAGCAGGCTGCACCGTACACCATCCTGATTGCAGAATAACATTATCCGAACCATATAAACCACGAACCTTAGGCAGTGCGGCAGGATGGTCAATCAATCGTTCCAATGAAGGCTCGGTTGCGTATCCATTCCCTACTTGATAAGAAACTTTCTTGGGTTTTCCTTCATGAAGACGTTGTGAAGCTGCAAGACACTCCACTACTTCGTCTGGATTTAATACATTGGGAATAACAAAATATCCCCAAGAATCAAAAATAAACTGATCCAAGGCCGTAAACTCTCCTGGTTTTACTATAGGCTGCATAATGAACAACTCCTGATCTTAGAATGTGTTATAACCGCATGAATTAATGAAAAATAGGTTCCCAACGTTCTGGAAACCTAATCTCCTTTAAACCAAAGCTAGGGTTAATCAATTATTTTATTGACCCTCGTATGGATTCTTTTTCAAGTAATCATTATATTGCTTTTCAAGCTCTGTTTGAATCTTTTGAAAGCCCGCTTTATCATATTGCTTTTGAATTTTGGCTAAAGTTCCTGGAATATCTTCAATTACTCCGTCTCCAATGGATCTTAGCAAGCCTCTTAGGTCATTAATTTTGGCTGTTTCTGATTTCAAGCTTTCCGCTACGAAACTGAAGCCTGCCGTTGGTTTTTTATAGAAGAAATTCGTATCTCCCAAATTATTTAAGACCTTTACAATATCATCCGGTGTTTTCGAATCATAACGAACCATTGTTGGGTTCCATGAAAGCACGAAGCCGGGGAAATTATAATTATTTTTTGCATCTGCAGTTGTTGGTATGGAATATTTGGTATCTCCTTCAGCTGTCCAATGCTTGCCTTCAATCCCGAACTCAAACAAATCATGATTTTTAAGATTAGTGAACAACCAATCATAGAATTGCATCGTTCTCTCAATATTCTTTGAATTAGTTGGAATAGCTGTAAAATTCCAAGCTTTAAAGTCGCTTCCTACCGCTTTGGCAGTTCCTGAACGATAGCCTGGATCTACGATAAAGTAACCAAGCTTCGCGCCTGGAATAGCTGCTTCCAATTGTTGCGATTGTGCGGAATATACATCCAATGTTCTGAAAACAGATGCAGCTTTACCGGACATAAATTGTCCATCAGGATCCTTTTGCGCTAAAATATCCTTTTCAATATAACCTTTTGTATAAAATTCTCTAGCCATTTTAAAACCAACCAATGGATCAATCGCATTTAATGGAGCTGGAAGCAATTTCAAATACTCAGGGTCACTCCAGCGATTAGCTGTTTTCGAAACATAAGCTGTGCCATCTGCTTTAATAGCCACACCTGACCCAACAACAACCTCTGTATCATAATTATGTGTAGTTGTTATAGGTTGATCAATCTTTTGCAGAGTATCTGAAAGTAAATCCTGACTTCCATTCCAAGTCAATGGAATCGTACCTTTTTCATTCGCAAGAATAGCATCGTAATATTTAGTCAAATCAGCATACGTTTTAACTTCGCCAACTCCATATTTTTCAGCTAAATCAAGTCTATAATAGATCGCGCCGCCGGCATCAAAGCCATGTGTAAAAGGAATTCCATAAATATGAGCTTCATTAGTAGCATCGATAAAGCTATTATTCTTTAAGTATTCCGGTGTAAAGGCTTTCTTTAATCCCGGGTATTTATCATTATTGAAGTATGAATCTAAATTTGCGATTTGTTTCTTGGAAATCATTTGCGCAATGCTTGGGTTGGTCCAAGGAGCAGTAAACACGCCATCTACTTGTTCTCCAGCCGCAAGCTTTAAGGATACTTTTTGGCCAATATCATCAAACGTCGTAAAGTTAAAATGGATCTTGGTATTCAAAGTAGCTTTTGTTTCTTTGTAAAACTGCTCTAGTACGGCATCTATATCATTAACGTTAGCAACAGGTGAAGGCATATAAAATTCCAAAGTAACCTCGTCTGGTGTTTTTGTTCCCGCTGTTGTTTCTCCGGGAGCAGTTGACGCCCCTGTTGATCCTGTAGGCTCAGTCGTTTTTTTGCTGCAAGCAGCCATAAAGGTAAGTAACATAATTGCAGTAATTGCAATTGCCATGCTTTTGATAATAAGCTTCTTATTCATTGTGTACCCTCCTGAAGTTATTTTATATGCTAACCGGTTGCGCACCCGGCAATAGCCAATCCTAAGATTTTCTTGAAACTAGCCTTTTACTGCACCAATCGTGAGCCCTTTAATAAAATATTTTTGTAGAAATGGATACAACAAGATAATAGGTCCGATCGAAATCATAGCTGTTGCCAGCTTGATTCCTATTGTTGGAATGGTCAGACCCCCGAGCGCAGCACGTGCACCAGCACTTAAAGAAGAGTTAAGGAACTCCGACTGCTGCTGTAAACGGATAATCAGGAATTGCAGCGAGAACAATTTGGAATCATCAATAAATAGTAAGACTCGGAACCATTCATTCCAGTAGGTAAGTGCTGCGAACAGTCCAATAGTAGCTAGAATAGGCTTGGATAGCGGGAGGATGATTTTATAGAATATATAAATGTCAGTGGCTCCATCTATTTTCGCTGATTCGGCCAAGGCTTCCGGTATTGTATTGAAAAAGTTTTTCATGAGGAACATATTATATCCATTTAATGCAGCTGGAATAATCAACACCCATATGCTGTTATGCATATGTAATAACTTGGTTGTCATTATATAAGTAGGGACTAAACCACCACTGAAAATTAAAGTAATATAGGCAAAAAGCGATATTTTATTGCGATACTTAACAGAAGTAACTGTCAACGGATAAGCAAAGGAACTAGTTAGTATAAGTGTTAGTGCTACACCCGCTATGGATGAAAATATGGTAACTCCATAAGCCCTATATACCGTAGATGTGCCTGTAAAGATAAGCTTATAGGCTGTCGTATCAAAATGGTTAAACCATAACCCGTATCCATCACGGATTAAGGAAAGCTCATTCGTAAACGAGGCTACTAAACCAATCCATAGCGGCAGCATACATAAAAGTGCGAATATACCTGCACTGCAATAGAAAAATAGCAGCATAACTCGATCACCCATGGTTTTTTGAAACATGATGCATCCTCCTCACTACCTTAGAATTAGAATAAATTGGAATCCTTCGAGTATCTTTTGGCTAAACCATTCGCAGAGATTACCATAATAAAACCAACCACTGCTTGGAAAAGACCGATTGCTGAAGACATCCCGATATCATTATTTACTCTTAGGGCTCGATACACAAATGTATCAATTACATCTGTTGTTGGTCTTAATAACGGATTATCTCCGATTAAAGCGAAGATCATTCCAAAATCACCATAGAATATCCCGCCAATTGATAAAATAAGCAGCATAATCGTTGTCGTTTTTAGCATGGGCAAGGTGATGTGGATGATAGATTGGAAACGGGTTGCTCCATCAATCTTCGCAGCTTCGAATACTTCCTGATCCATCCCCGCTATTGTAGCTAGATAGATAACAGTTCCAAAACCGACACCCTTCCAAAGCTTCAAGAGTACAAGTAAAACGGGCCATACATCCGGATTTTGATAAAAATTAATCGGATCAAAGCCTAATCCCGTCCACACATGATTGAAAACACCAGCATCTGTGGAAAAAAGCGCAACTGAGAATACTGAGACAACTGTCCATGACAGAAAATTAGGCAGGAACATAAAGGATTGTGCAAATTTACTGAAAATTTTACTCCCCAGCTCATTTAAGCCGATAGCCATGAAAATTTGGACGACAAGTCCAGTAATGATGAATAAGGCATTCAGGTAAATAGTATTAACGGTCACCGTTATCCAATCGTTGGAGGTAAAGAAGAATTTGAAATTCTCCAATCCAACAAATGCGCTTTTCATCCCATATAAGCCAGCCAGCGGATTATAATCCACAAAGGCGATATATAAACCGACTATGGGCAAATAGTTGAAGATAAGAAAAAATAGTATACCCGGTAAAGTTAATAAGTAGAGATACTTATTCTTACTAATTTCTCGCATGAAGGTGTCTTTCTTCTTCTTACGAATGGGCTGTGATGCTTCCATACCAACATCTCCTTCATCCTTAATTTAGCGAGTTAGCGAACCCTGGCTAAGATTCTCTTTAATGAATTCAAGTGTTGTTTCTGCGTAACCCACGCAGGTATCGCCAGCACCATAATAAATTTTAATTAATCCATCTTCATACAAGACGCCGCAAGGAAAGATTACATTTCCGAAGAAACCTTCCACTTCATAGTCACGCTCAGGTTCCATAAAAGGGATCTCGCTTCGAGCCAGCACTTTCCAAGGCTCGTTCTTATCTAATAGCAGTGCGCCTAGGCAATACCGATTATTGCTGTCTGCACCATGGTAGATTTCCAGCCAACCCTCTTCAATTTCAAAAGGAATTGCACTTGCGCCAATCCGACCGCCATCCCAGCTTCCTTCACGTACGCCAATCAAGTGTTGATGATTACCCCACTGCAATAAATCGCTCGATTCGGCAATCCACATCTCAGGATTTCCATAATGGGAACAAGAAGGACGATGTAAAGCATAATATTTATCCCCAATCTTTCTTGGGAAAATAACCACATCTTTATTATCCGGGTGAAAAACATTGCCTTTACGCTCGAAGTCGAGAAAGTCCGTAGTCGTAATTAGTCCTGTACAGATGCCGTACTCCGAAATTGCAGAATAGGTAATATAATAGGTATCGCCTATTTGAGTAATCCGCGGGTCTTCTATTCCATAGCTTTCATAAATCGTGTCCGGCATAATAGTAGGTTCTGCATCAATCGTAAAATTAATTCCATCTTTACTGCGTGCCACTCTCAAATGAGACATAGATGTTAAATAATTGCGTTTAGGTGTTTTAATAACTCTAACATCAGACATATCATGATCAGGATGCTTCAGAATAGTTTCAATTCTAATTTGCTTAGATGCAGGATCGTAAACAGGTACCAGCATCACTTCGGTGTCATGATTAATTGGTCTTTCTGCAACGCGCAGCAATAGAACAATTTCATCGTTATATCTAGCGACTCCAGCATTAAACACTCCAATGACTTCCATATTCGACTCGGAAGCAGTAACACTAATTGGGGAAATAATCGGATTATTATTTGAACGTAGGATAGTCATGTTGTATTCCTCTCATTCTCGCACCATTCTGGCCGCTTTTCTGTTTGTTACCTTATGTAAGCGATTATAATTTAATATTATTACTTTGTCAATTTTAAAAACTAAAGTTACAATTTATAACTTTTAACTTGTAACTCTTTAAACAAATTTACATTAATTCGTTTCCCTCCCTTTTAGTTAACAGATTTCATTTCAAAAAAACCGTTATTAAACCTAATTATTTTAATATTATCGATCATATGATAGCTTATTAATTTGTTAGTTTATTTTTGTTTACTTTAGGTTACTATTGACTTGTTAAGTTACTTTGGTTAATATTTACTTAAGTATTTATCTAACTTGTATAGAGGAGATAACCCATGCAAAAAGGCAAAGTAACCTTAGATACTATCGCGAACAAGCTTGGAGTAACGAAAGTTACCGTCTCCAAAGCTTTAAACAACCAACCGGGCGTTAGTGATGAGTTGAAGAAACGGATCATCCAGACCTCAATTGAAGTGGGATATACAACTAAGAATGCTGCTAAGCTAGCTAAGACTGTTTCAAAGCTAGGCATATTGGTCCCTAAGCGCTTTTTCCTTGACACCGATAATTTTTATACAAAAATCTACTATTATATGAATCAAGAATGTGCGAAACGAGACATCAGCCTTTCCCTCTACATCTTAAATCCCGAACAAGAGCAGAATAATACGATCCCTCTCTCTCTCGTTCAAGATCAAGCTGAATTAAATGGCATATTTATTGTTGGCGAAGTCAACGAAACTTATGTAAGATCACTGATTTCCTACCGTTTTGCAGTTATTGCTATTGATTTCTACAAACCCGAATTAACACTAGACTGTATCGTATCTGACAATTATCAATCCGGCTATACGGTTACCAAGCACCTGATCGATAAAGGACATACGAATATTGGTTTTGTCGGAAATCCACATTATACAACCAGTATCATGGATCGCTATTGTGGTTATATTAAAGCATTAACTGCCCACCAGTTAGTATTGAACAAGGATTGGCACATCGTAAACAATGATGAAAATGGATCCTATTTAATTGATTTCTCACTCCCTAAGCAGCTCCCAACAGCATTTGTTTGCCATTGCGACATGGCAGCCTATAAGCTGCAGCTTAAATTACAAGGTGAAGGCTATTCCGTACCTAATCAGGTATCTATTATTAGCTTCGATAATACTGATTTAAGTCAAACGGTTGTTCCGGCATTAACTTCGATGAATATCAGCAAGCATGATTTCGCAAGCGAGTCCGTTAACCTCATGCTCTGGCGTATCCAACACATTGGCGAACAACCCAAAAATATCTATGTAAAAAGCCGCCTGATCGAACGGGATTCTGTTAGTCAAGTGAAGTAACTAGCACTACGGAACAACCAAAAAGACTATTGCATGATCCGCAATAGTCTTTTTGGTACGCTTTAGTTAAATAACCTCAAGCCCATCGATATCTGGAAGTGGTTTGTAGCTAGCATGCGGCTCCGTTTGATACCAGAAAGCTACCGATGCAATGTCGTCCTGAAGCGGTAAATATCTGCCGCCTGATCTCCACCCCAATGCCTGAATGGTTACTTTCAAATCAGCATCAAAGCGAATTGGGTCCATAATATGCCAGCGATACATGCCGAATCTTTGTTGGCTGCGATAGAGCCCATCAGGTTTAATCACTTGGTGGAGTCCGAGAAAAGCAGTTGAGAACACACCGTACTCTCCAATGGGATGCTCAAAATTCCAAGCCCCGCCAAAATAGTCTTCCGTTCCAGTGCCACAAATGGTTGGAAACTCTTGATCACCATCCATGAAGAACTTGATTTCTCCTTCGCCCCACCAACCCGTATTATTAACTTGCCATGCGAGATAAGTTCCGACATAATGGCCTTTTCCTGTTACACCATCCAATATTGTATGTACTTCTTTGTACTCTAAGGGATTGCTTCTCCGCCATTGAGCGTGAAAGTAAGCAACATCATCAGGCACTTCGGTTAACGTATAATCGACCTGATAGTAGAGTACTTCTTGTTCAGAGGAGAGATTCTCAATGGTTATTTTTGCAGTCTTGCGGAAAGGCATGGACCAATAGCTGTTCATTCCACCAGCAGGATTAACCGCAACCGGCATTGAATTCACATTACTCCGTTCGCACCAACCATTGCAGAAGAAATCACCTAATGGAGCTTCAACAGATGGTGTTGCTTCGCCATCCCAATAAATCCGAATGATAAAACGACGCCAATTCTTAGGATCACAAGTGAGCCAAATATGCTGAATCGCTCCAGGCCCAGTAATCTCTGCCATTGTAAATGTACTATTCCCGGGAATCAGAACAGAAGGAGAGACTTTCCAGCCTTGCCCTAAGTCCCGCGCCTGATTCATGCCTGTTCCTTCTGTAGCCATACCCGCTTTACCTTTTTCACCCGTAAAGTTCTCTGCGCTGATCGATCTGCTTTTAGCATTGGATATACGCGGCAAGCTTCCCAAACCCATGTCTAACCCATTAAAAGAATCTATGTCCTTCGCCTCCTAAATGTTTACTCACTATAAAATTGTAATCCTAATTCCAGAATTAATATTTAGCTATATTGGACTATTATTTAACAATTATTGCTCTATTATTAAGCGCTTTCGTTTATAATATAGGTAAAGGAGGCATAGATCAGATGGATTTAAACAACTTATCACCCTACATACGAGTTGCCTTGGATGATTACATTGAGTCGCCTTACTTTATTAAGGAACGCGTTATTTTTGATTATGAATTGCTTTTTGTGAAGGCTGGCGAGATAAAAGTTACCGTGGAGAACAAAACTTATCTTGGGCTTCCTGGAGATATATTTCTATTTAAGCCGATGCAATCCCATTCCATTTATCTTCTAAACAACAAAACCTTGCATCAGCCACATATTCATTTTGATCTTTATTATCAATCGGATAGTCCTGAAGTGAACGTATCCTTCAAGCCGCTACAGGCTATGAACGAGCAAGAAAAACAATGGTTTCGCGAGGATGTCACTCAATTTGAGATGAACCCGCTGCCCAACCATATCCGTCTAACCAAGCCAGCTGTGATCGAGAAATTAATTTACGATATTATCTTTGAGCTTGAGCGGAAGTTCCCCTATTACGAAGCCTCAGCCAAAGGTTTATTTACTTCGTTATGGATCCAACTGCTGCGCGAGCATGATTGGAATACGCATAAATATCTTTTGTCTAATTGGGAGCAATTGGACCGGATTAAAAACTATATAAGCCATAATGCTAATAAAGAGCTCACACTCAACGAGTTATCCAGCTTTGCGAATCTAAGCAAATATTATTTATGTAGACTGTTTAAAAGCGGCTTTGGAATGAGCCCGATTCAATATCATTTGCAGGTCCGAATGGAAAAAGCCAAGCAAATGATTCAATTCTCATCGCATTCCTTAACCTATATTGCGGAAGAGTTTGGCTTTCATAGCATCCATGCTTTCAGTCGCGCTTTTCGCAAGCTGGAAGGTGTTTCACCATCATCTTTTAGAAAAGTTAAGAATTAAGTCTTAATTGTGTAGGTGTTTGCCCCATGAGTCGACGGAAAGCAGTAGCAAAATGCTGTGTAGAGCTATAGCCCAGCATAAAAGTAATCTCCGTTACCGAAAGCTTGGTTTCTTTAAGCAATCTGGTTGCTTCTGCAATTTTCACATGGTCTAAATATGATTTTGGGGTAAGCCCCGTATAAGATTGAAACACTTTATGGTAATAGGAAGGACTTACATGAGCAATTGCTGCTAATTCTTCTAAGCGAGGATTCCAATCCAGTCTAGTTGAAATCTCAGCTTTAATTTTTTCCATACTACTGATTAATTCAGCCGAAATATAATCCAATGGCTTAGGTAATTTTAAGCTTAGTAAAAAGTCCAGCACTGATATGCGAACCTCTACGGAAACCAATGGATCACTCCGTTCGATAGCCGCACGAATTCTTTGGAGGCTGCGCAAGCTAGGGGTTTGCGGTTTACTAACTCTTGGCAATGCATATAAGATCTCTAATAATTGAGCCGCCTCCGTCGCTTCTATTCCAAGCCAGCGTTTATCAGCATGAACGGTCGGGATTTGCAGAACTATCCACCAAAAACGGCATGGCTCGATTATATTCAAGCTCCCTCGGTGTATTTCATCCGGAAGTGTATAGAATACTTCCCCCGCTCTTGTTTCGAATTTCCCTTGCTCCGTCTCCCAGCTCGCCTTGCCTTTTTCAATATAAACAAATTCAAAGGAACTTACATGATGATGTTCCACTAATGGAATTGCTTTGCGAGCATCATCGAAGCCAAACAAAACGATTTCTGGTACACCATAATCAATCCCATCAAAAGTCCAACGCTTAAGATTATTTATTTGTGTTCTTCCATTTGACTTCAACTGTTCATTTTTTGTTTTCATGTACATAATCTTACTCTCACATTTAATGAACGTCAATTGTTTTAAGATGATTTATGCTTCTAGTATTATAACGCGAAGGAGCATTCAGCTATGATTGAGAAAATTAAGATTACGCAGGAAGATAAAGCAAAGTTTAACCGCGATGGTTATTGGATTAGCCCAAAGCTGATAACGGATGACCAAATTGAGAAGCTAAGAGCGGCACATGACCGCATATGGTCAGGTGATTTTGATGGAGATGGTTATCCCATGCATCCAGTAAATCTGAATCCAGATCCCAAGCGTTTACGCAAGCAAGACAATGGCTGGTGGATTAATAATGATGTGAGAAATACAGTAACCGATCCCTATATAGGTGAGCTTGCTGCAGATTTGTTAGAGGTAGACAGCATTCGGCTATGGCATGATCAGATGATCTATAAGCCAGGCTTAGGGGGAGAGGTTTCAAATGTGGGGAATGTTGGCTGGCATCAGGATTTTGGTTATTGGCAATGCTCGGATAATATGAATATGATGACCGTTTGGATTGCACTCCAAGATACCGATTTAACCAATGGCGGAATGATGACCATTCTCGGCTCGCACAAATGGGGACTTATCCCTGATAGCAATACCTTTTTTGATCAGAATCTCGATATTTTACGTGAAAAATATAGTGCAGAAGGACACGAATGGATTGAGGAGCCTTGTATTCTTAAAGCAGGCCAAGCGAGCTTCCATCATGCGCTTACTTTTCATGGCAGTGGTCCCAATCTTACAACCGTACCCCGATTATCTACAGTAGCTCATTTAATGCCTGGTGGTACCGGATATCATGCTAGAGTGATGAATCACGATAATGTTAAGTTTCTAGGACCTCGTCCAGTTGAGGGCCAGAAGTTTGATAATGATTTTTTCCCTTTGGTTTACTCACGACCGTAAAGCTAAACTCTAACCTATACAAAAAGCGACTGCTTCCAAGTAGAAACCTACTTTGAAGCCAGTCGCTTTCGTTTATTCCCACTTAAACGTTAGACTAGAAATCACAAAAGTAACCAGAACCCAACCGAGTAAAATCAAAGTTTGCGGCCAGAGAACCGCCAAGCCTTCTCCTACATTCATCACCTGCCGCATAGCTGTCGAAAGATGGGCAATGGGAAATAGCTTGATAATCGTTTGCACCCAACTGGGCATATTGTTTATTGGAAAGAATAGCCCACCGAGAAACAGCATTGGAAACGAGATTAATCCAGCAATTGGACCCGCACTCTCAGGTGTTTTTGCCAGCGATGCGACAATAAAACCAATCGACATAAAAGTCAGCGTCCCGAGAATAACGAACATCAAGAGCAGCAGCCACGAGCCGCGAACCTGAGTATGAAAAACGAGGTTCGCCACTAACAATACAATCGTTGCCTGCGAAGCATTCATAATCAAACGCGCTGTAATTTGTGCAGCAATAAATGATGATGCATGCAATGGAGTGCTCTGCATGCGACGCAAAATCCCCCGCTCCCGCCATGAGGAGATTTGACCCGCAACACCATTCAAGTTATTGGACATAATCATCATCGCAACTATCCCAGGCACTAAGAAATCCATATACTTAAGGTTTAGCGACTGCACACCTTCCGCTTTAACAGTTACTACCGGCTTATAATCCATGATTGTCTTGCTAATATCATCCGCAACCTGATTCAGCAGAAATTCACCGGTCTGTTTGGTAGCTTGATTGGTTTCGTCATAGAATAGCTGAACGTGAGCATTTGCTTCACTTGTCGCTATTGAAAGTGCTGCTTCATAACCCTTAGGTATGACAACGATCAGCTCATTCTCACCATGCTTTAAATCCTTAAGTGCTTGTTCGGTTTCAGTCCCAATAATAATCTTGGCTGCTTTAGTTGCGTCAAGTGAAGAAATAAAAGCTTTGGAGGCCGTAGTCTGATCCTGATCCACTAAATACAGCTTAACCGTATTCGTATTGCCTTTGCCAAAAAAGCTGCCCAGCATAATCATAAATATCAATGGAAAAATCAAGGACCAAGCCAGAACCTGGCGATTGCGGGAGAATAAGCGCAGCTGCGCTAAGGTTAATTGAACATACGCACTCATTCTTCTCTCAAGCTCCTTCCAGTCATATGTATGAAAACATCCTCTAAAGTAGCTGTCCGCGTTTGTAAATCAGCAAATTGAATCGATTGTGCAGCAGCCTCTTGGATTAAACCAAGCAATGCATTCTGGAGATTATCCGTATAAAGCACAAAAACATCCTTGCGGATATCGACTTGTTTCACATCATTAATCGCACGCAATTGCTTTAACAGATTTTGCTTCTCAATAGTTGACCCCGTTTCCTGAGCAGGCACTCGAAACTCAATTGCGCTATCGGATTGCAAATTAAGCACTAAATTGCGTGGAGTATCCAACGCTACAATTTCTCCACGATCCATCAGACAGATGCGGTCACAAAGAATATGCGCTTCATCCATGTAATGTGTTGAGAGAACAATCGTCTTCCCACGTTCCTTTAAGCGCAATATAATGTCCCATAGCGTACGGCGAGCCTGTGGATCTAATCCAGTAGTAGGCTCATCGAGAAAAATGATTTGCGGATCATTCACTAGAGCTAATGCGATTGCTAGGCGTTGCTTTTGCCCGCCAGATAAATTCTTGACTCGATCATTGAGTTTTTCTTTAAGTAAAACATCTTCTAATAATGGCCCAATTGGTACCGTTTTTGTATAAAAGCTGGCATACATTTGTGCAATTTCACTAACCTTTAATAAATCAAATAATGAGGTCGATTGCAGCTGAACTCCGATGACTTCCTTGATCTTTTTGAGATCCTTGCGTGTATCAAAGCCTGCAACCTTAGCAGTTCCACCATCCGGCAGACGCAGTCCTTCGATCATTTCCATCGTTGTTGTTTTCCCAGCGCCATTTGGTCCCAACAGCCCGAAAACCTCACCTTGCATAACCTCAAAGCTAATTCCATTAACTGCGGTATGCGTACCGTAACGCTTAACAAGCCCATCTACTGCAATAATAGCTTGGTTTTCTGCCACTTGAAATAATACCTCCCCTACTGCCATCACTCTATTTAATGATATAATAATAGTACCACTAACATCAAGGAGCGCCGATTATATGTCAAAATACTCCATCATTCAAACTAAGCATTGGGAAACCGCATTACGTGCTGCACCATTGCTCTACTTAGATTCAAATGAACCCTTTTTGCCAATTCGTGTTGGTGTTACTATTTTTGAAGATTCTGCACATTCCACTTCTCGTTCTGAAATCCCTGGTCGCCTAAAAATGCTGCTAGCGAATTTACGTGCTTCAACTCAATAAATATAGATCTCACTATGAAAATGAGCCACGGCTGAGAAATTCTCTCGCACATGGCTCTTTATCTTTAGCTTACATTATTCAGTAAAGCAGCATTTAATTTCTCAACCAATTCCAATAGCTCCAACGGTTCTGCAATCGTATAATCCGGACGCTCACTCTCATCTGCAGGAGTATGAGGATACCTCGAAGTCCAGCTTAGAAAAACGCTGGTAATGCCAAGCGCATTTGCTCCTTTAATGTCTCTGCTTAAGTTGTTTCCCACCATCACAATTCGCGAGTAATCCGCCTCATTTAATTCGATCGCACCAGCTGCCGCTTTAAACATTCTTGGGCTTGGCTTAGTCGCCTTAATATTCTCCGAAATAATCATAGCCGTAAAATAATCATATAATCCCTGCTGTTTAAACACATTCTTAAACGATTGTGCATCGCCATCAGCGACAAGGACTAACGTATACCCTCTATTATAAAGTGTCTTTACCATGACATCCGCATCTGGAATAACACTCGCGCTAAGCACAATCCCCTCGCTGTCTCTAACCTCTGTTGTTTCATCAATAATCGTATCGCCGCTATCTAGGAATATGACAAGTTTCTTCTCATTCACACTAAAAAACTCCCTTTGTTTATTATTTACAATTTCAAAGTAATCGAGTTGTCTGCAATAACCACAGCCGAGCATGCTGTTAAATGGATTAAATCATCCATAGACTTCAATCTAGCAGAATCACCTATTAAAACAACCTCATTATGCTTAAAGCTAATAGAATTTGTGCTTTTGGCATGGAGTACAAGCGCATCAGACGTTTGAATGAAATTGCCCTCAATAAAGATATTGTGATGGACCGGCTCAGCTATATTCACTGATGTATTCTCTGGTGCAATGTAAATTACTGGATGCTCACTATTTCCACATTCAATAAATCGGTTGCTGCGGATGGTTAGATCCTTGACACAGCCAGACTCATACCAGCTAGCAGCATCATCGGCAACTGATATCGCACTCATTGTCATATGTTCAAACAAATTATGTTCAATTACAACTTTACCGCGTGTAGTTATTAATACACCTCGAGTAGGAATGCTCGCAAAATAATTATCTGAAATCTCAACCTCAGGTATCCAGGTTACATTTTCTACTACATCACCTGGTTTAACCCCCTCTGGGATAGGTTGTTCCAGCGTCAGAAGGATTTCGCGAGGATTAACAAATTCAGCTGATTTAACCTTATTGCTCTCATAAGGAATTAAGGAGTCTCCTCGTACAAAATCAAGCTCATCCCCCGGGATGAACGCTTCGAAGCCATAGCTTTGGTGATGCATAAACCGCACTAACAACTGATTAAGCGCTGGATTGCTGATAATACCCAGATAAGTGCCATGCACATTGATTGGATCATCATGGCCGCCAATGAACCGGCTTTGGTTAACTTTGATTTTCCCACGGCATCCCATCAAATGAATAAAATCAGCGAAAGCCGTAACCGTTCGTCCTGTTTCTGGACGCGGCGCCATTTCCATGGCATTGAAGCTCAAATCCTCACTAAACTGACCGACAATTCCCAGCCCATGCATAAAGTGCATCCCAACATTATCCCATGAAATATTGCGGCTTCTGTGTACGAATGCCCCTACCTGGTCACGTACTCCATCGCGTGTTTGTAGAATTCGACCCCGAATCTTGTCTGGAGTGAATTCGAAATAAATACGCAGCAATCGTGGCTCCAACTCTACCGTTTTTACAGCTGTCTCCAGCAAATTATCAATCCGCCAGGTTGTATTATTATCCGGATTAAACTCTTGCATTGGCCCTTCCAGAAAGTTCCAACCCTTGCCAACCCAATTTAATTGACCTTCAGCAATCTCATAATGAGAATCGGCATGTACCCTAACATCGAGATAATCAGTCCCATGCCCTTCGACAGTCATTTCTACAACAGTCGGCTGAGCAAAATCAGTATGTAAGTTGCGTATAAGTATATCATCACAAGCGTCGATTACGAACATGGTTTGTTTGCCATGAAATATAAAAAGCGAGCCATTCCCTTCAAGCACAAGCTTTTTTACGCCTTTAAGCAATATGCCGATTGTTTTAGTTACATCTGGATTCTCGCTTTCACTTGCGGTATTGGTAATATAATAAGGCAATCGTGTCGCTTGCTCTGGATAGAAATCATAACGCCCAGCTGGGCATTCCAATATAATCGGACACCTCAGCTGCAAAGCTGCTTCAATAGCTCGCTTCATTGCAGGTGTTGCATCTTCACCTGAATCCGGTTTGACCCCATAGTCTGTTAAACGGATAATCGTATAATTGGAAAAGTTAGCTGAATCTGTTGGCTGCATGGAATAAACCGTCCTTTGAGTGCTGAACAAGGAAATGCTCCACAGCGAGGCTGCAGAACATTTCCTTTATTTAAGCTTTTTATTTATTTACCTTGTTTGGCCATTTCAGCCGTTACTTCTGTAATAGCAGCTTGCAATCCCTTGCTATCGTAGCTTTTTAGAATATCATGCCACATTTTGACTGGATCTTCTTTGCTTAAAATCACTCTTACGAAATCATCATCAAAAGTAATTGCAGATAGTTTATCTTTAGCTGGTGTCGATAGTGTAGCAATTGTAAACTCTGTAGGAATTGCCTTAGCGTTCGTCATCTGCCAGTTTAATTCATCTTGGATAAATTTCACGTTTTCTTCACCAAAAGCTGCTTTGTTGGCATCACTGTCTTCAAGTGAGCTTGCATTTCTCCACATTGCCAGCTGAGAAATAGTATCCATAGATGGGTATTTCTTTTTAAGATCGATAAGCTGACCTTTTTCATCTTTTTCACGTGTTACTGTAATTTTGTCGCCATCTTTAGTATAATCCTTGCCTTCAATCCCAAAGTCAAACATTTCTTTGCCTGCAGGAGAAAGCAACCAATCGTACAGCTTCAGAATCCGATCAAGCTTAGCATCGTTTACATCTGCATTGATCATAGTCTCAGACCAGAATGATGTTGTAGTATGGCGATAGACATTACTGTCAGCAGCAGGCCATAAGTGAATAAGTTTCACATGATCATAGAAGTTCTGACCTGGGTTACCCTTCTCCCACTCTGCTTTAACTCCAGTTGATCCTTGTACTGCGTTTACATTTAGTGCAAAAGCTCCTGCTTTACTCTGGTAGAACTTTTGGTTGCCTTCTCCAGATTTTTCAACTGCAAAATCCTGATCCAGCCCACCCTCTGCATACAACTGACGAGCCTGAACAACTACTGCATCCATTTGTTTCGAAGCATAGAATGGTATCCATTTACCATCTTCCTTCAACCAGCTTTTATTCCCGAATTGCGGGAAGGTCGGCACAAATACAGAGTTGAAATATCCCATTGTATTCATGACTATACCAGCTGTATCTTTCTTATTGTTACCGTCAGGATCTTTTTCTACAAACGCTTTCAGCATAGCATTAAATTCAGCAAAATTTTGTGGATCCTTGATGCCTAATTTATCCATCCAGTCCTTGCGAACATAAATCGCACGATCCACTGCCCACATATCCGTGTTCGGATAAGTCAAACGCGGGATGGCATAAAGCTTGCCATCGCGGTACAAGCCTTGAACATCTGTTGCTTTTGCTACCTTTTCAACATTAGGGTATTTACTTAGATCCTGCGGTAGCGCATGAATTAAATCTTGTTTTACCCACTCATTATAAGTAGCCGGATTATCATTTACAAGGCTATGTGTAATAATATCAGGCAATTCACCTGCTGCAGCCCATACCTGAGATTTTTCTTTATAATTATCCCAACCAATATCCATAGCTTTAAGTGTAATGTTAAAGTCTTTCTCGAGCTTTTGGATAATTTCGTCATGCTTCTCAAAAGCTACACCGATTCCCCACCAGGAAACAGATATGTCCAAATGCTCCTTCAATGAGTCGTCAGTCGCAGGTGCAGGAGTTACAGCATCTCCTACCGCTGCAGTTGCTGCAGCTGTTGCTGCTATAGATGAGGAAGGCTGACTTTCATCTGCTTTCTTGCTACAGCCTGCAAGGAGTGAGGCGAGTAAAACGGTGACTGCGGATAATGTGACAAGTAACTTAACCTTTTTCATTTTTCATATCCCCTTAGCTAATTTTTTTCTACCTATAAACGCGGTCGCACATCATTGAATGACATCGATACGGGTTTATATATAATAAAAGCTTGCGCTTCTACTAACCTTTGATCGAGCCGATCATAACGCCTTTGGAGAAATACTGCTGCAGGAATGGATATAAGCATAGAATCGGCAACGCGCTGACAACCAATACCGCCATTTTTAACATTTCAGGGCGCAAGCTTGTATTCAGTGTAGTAACAGAGCTAATATCTATTCCTTTTAGCAGCTGTGCATAATTAGTCAAAAGCTCTCGCAACAGTGCTTGTAAAGGAAGTAAATTAACATTGGTCATAAACAGCACGCCGTACCACCACTCGTTCCAACGATCCACTGCATAGAATAACGCAATTGTCGCAATCATCGGCTTCGCAATAGGCAATACAATCGAGTAAAGCACGCGAATATCATTAGCACCGTCAATTTTAGCTGATTCCTCTAACCCAGCAGGTAAAGAACGGAAAAAGGCGAGACATATAATCAGATAGAAAGTGTTTACAGCGACTGGAAGCACCATAACAAACAAGTTGTTGATCAAACCGAGATTTTTCATGGTCAAGTATAAGGGAATCAGTCCACCATTGAAGAACATGGTGAAAATAATCGCTGACATAATAAATTTTCGTCCAGGATATCCGGTTTTAGACAATGCATAAGCTCCTGTTAAGGTAACAATCAAATTGATCGAAGTACCCACTACTGTTACAAAAAAAGTTACATAGAAAGCATGGAGGAAACGCGGTTCATGTAAAATATAGCGGTACGCCGAGAAGTCAAAGGTCGTCGGAATTAAGTAAATGGTCTGCTTGGCAACGGCAACTGAATCACTAAAGGATAATAAGATAACATTATAAAACGGTAATATCGTGCAAAGAGTCAATACCATGAGAACACAATGAATCAACACATCCGGCAAATTTAGCTTTCGTGCTCGGACGGTGATTTTCTGCTCATTCACTGTTAAATCTGGGTTGCTATCTTGTCCCATTACACTAACCCCTCCTCACCCATTTTTTTCACCATATAGTTGGCCGAATATAACAACGTGAAATTAATGACGGCCTTGAATAGCCCAACTGCTGTAGTAACACCAAAGCTTAAGCCATCGCGGAACGCTGAACGATACACATAGGTATCGATAATATCACCGGTTTTATACACGCCAGGATTATAAAGATTGAATATTTGCTCGAAACCGCCATCCATCGCTTTCCCAACTGCAAGAATTAACAGGATTGCTGCTGTGCCTCGAATGGAAGGCCAAGTAATAGCCTTAAGCTGTTGAAATCGATTTGCACCATCCACATGAGCAGCTTCATAAAGCTCAGGGTTGATGCCAGCAATAGCAGCTAAATATATAATTGCGCTCCAGCCTACCTCTTTCCACATATTGGACAGAAATATGATGGGGCGAAACAATCCAGGGTCAGTCAAAAATTGATATTTATCAAAACCAAAGGAAGAGATTATCTGATTAAGCACACCTGATTCGCCTAAAAAATTAAACATAATTCCGCTGATGATAACCCATGAGATAAAGTGTGGAAACGTATATACCGTTTGATAAAAACGTTTAAATTTCGTTTTGGTCACTTCATTGATAAGTAAGGCAAGAATAATCGCAACCGGAAACTCAATGATAATCCGTCCCAAGCTGATGATAATCGTGTTATTAAATGCTTGCCAAAAATCGACCTGATGCAGCAGCTCTTTGAAATTATCAAACCCTATCCACGGGCTGCGCAGGATACCTTTTTTAATATGAAATTCCTTGAAAGCAAGGACAACCCCGTACATCGGCAGATATTGAAAAAACAGATAATATAATACCGTAGGAAGGAGCAGGATGTATAAATAGCGATGCTTGAAAATTCCCTTCCCCAATAGCTTTTCCATTTGAAACCTCCTAAGATTTTTCTTAAACGCTTTATTTCCTTGGTTTTATTATCTCTTATTGCTATCTGAGCGAACATGCACGCAATTTATGATTTCAACTGAAAACGTATACAGATAAAAAAAAGAAAACCTCCGAGGAAAGTTTTCTAAAGATAATCCATAGTATTTCTAAAAATAATCCATATACATTTGCTCCAAGGATAAACGGCTATGGCGTCCTACTACTAACAAACAACAATGATTGTAGTTTGTTAGTAGTAGGACGGCGTTTGTCCGGAATTCTAAGAGCCGTATATGTGAAAACTTATACATTCTTAGAATTTAAAAAAGAGTTACATTAATGCTCATCATTACGGTATTGGCTTGGTGTTTTACCTGTAATTTTCTTGAACAGCCGCGTGAAATAAAAATAATCATGATAACCGATTTTCTCAGCGATTTCATGCACCGAGCTTTCGTCTTTATCCAATAACTCACAGGCATAATTAATCCGCAGCTTTGCAATATAGGCTGTAAAGGTTTCGCCTACCTCTTTCTTGAAGAGCTGACTAATATAGCTGGGGTTCATAAAAAATTGATCGGATAAGTTCTGCAGCGAAATATCCTCACGAAAATTTAAAGTAACAAATTGCAGAATCGAATTGAACGCTTGATTCTTGGTTTCTAAGGAATGAGAATCGGAGGCTTGCAAATAACGTTTGGCCAGCGACCTCAATTCATCAAGCATATCGAATACATGCTTATATGATTGCAGCAGCTGCTCATAGCTGTAGAGAATATTCTCGGTTTGTCCCAGCTTGAACAGAAAGGATACGGTCATATTATAGACCTGAAAAGCGTGCTGAATGGTTAATGCTTTCTCTTTAAATAATACTTCAATATGCTCAAATATCCGGTTAACGGCTTTATTGTCTCTATCTCGAACCGCATGGCTCATTTCCATCATTTGTTGATTCAATTCGTTATATTTAAAAGCCTGTGGATAATATGCACCGGTTTCTCTAGTCACAAAAAATTGATGCGCAAGTAAATCAGCATTAGCAATGGCAATCTTGATTTCCTTAAGATCGGTAATTTTCTCGCTAACTCCTATTCCCATGACTCCAATCGGAAGCTCATCTGTCCATTTTCTACGCAATGCTTCCGATTGTCTGCTGTTTAAGAGGTAGGCGGTTTTCGAAGTACCGATTTTGAGTTTAATCACGCGTTCATATATATCTGGCAACGACTCAGAACCAACGGAAACGACCACAACGATCCCAGCTGTGTTCCAATCTTTAATATCATACTTTTTCAATTCATCCTGCAGCTTAAGCTGATTCTCTGCATTCGGATCTTCCAATAAGTGAATTAAAGAAGAATCTAATGAAGGTTTTGCAGCGTTGAGCGTTTTGTTTAATTTTAAGAGAATACCGGATATTTCCATTTCATCAAACGGCTTTAAGCAATAAGCAATAGCTCCGTAAGATATCGCTTTCTGAGCATAAGCAAACTCCGCATATCCGCTTACCACCACAAAATGGATCGGGAAGGGTAATGATTTCCCTCTCTGCAGCAGCTCCAAGCCGTTCATTTCCGGCATCCGAATATCAGTAAATACGACATCAGGCTGATGCACCCGCATTGCTTCCAATGCATCGACTCCATTATAGGCTTGACCCACTACCTCGAAGCCATAACTATTCCAATCGACTAAATCCTTCAGGCTTTCGACGACCCAGCTTTCATCATCCACAATTAGTACTTTATGCATCTTGTCCCCTCTTTTCTGCAATGGTCAATTGAACTTGGGTTCCACTGTCAAGGGTGCTCTCAATCTGAATGCCGCATTCTTCGCCAAACATCAATTTAATCCGATTATTTACATTTACAAGACCAATACTTTTCTGTTCCACTTCCTCCAATATTCCCGAAGGTGGAGCAGACAAACTAGTGCGAATTTCTTCAAGACGATCAGCAACTATCCCTAATCCATTATCTACAACGGTAACAATAAGTGTACCTTGCACATCGACATATCCTTTTATCCACAATTCTCCGAATTTCAATGTGGGTTCAAACCCGTGATAAATCGCATTCTCCACAATCGGCTGTAAGAACATTTTAGGTACAATATAAGCTAAAGCTTCTTGGGTGAAATCATAATGAACTGAAAACCGGTCCGCAAAGCGGATTTGCTGGATTTGCAAGTAGGATTCAATAATCTTAACCTCGTGGTCGAGTGAAACTACACCAGCACCTTTGATACTGTAGCGAAAAATGCTCGACAAGGCGCGAGTCATGGTTTTAATTTGAGTTTGACCTTCAACTACGGCAATACCTGTTATTGCTTCAAGAGTGTTATATAAAAAATGCGGGTTAATTTGGCTTCTGAGAAAGGCGAGCTCTGACTTTTTCTTTTCCAGCTCTGTACTATACAACCTTGTATTCGTCTCGAGCAAGCTTTGGGTCAATTGATCAATCTCATCGAGCATGCTGTTAAGCTCAGAAGCCATGATACTGATTTCCATATACCCTTGCAGCGATATCCTTCGTTTGAACTTAAGCAAATCCCCACGTTTGAGAATCGTCATGAAAAAAATCAGTTTTTTCAAAGGACGCAAAATATTATTAATAATAAACATGAATGGAATCGCTAGACCCAGCAGACATAAAGTTAGGATTATCAGCTCCTGCCTGCGGATATCTAATAAATCCCGCAGCAACTCGTCCTTGGGTGCCATGCTGAGAATACTTCCATTGATATCCGGCAAACTCTCTGACTGCATGACATATTGCTTTTTCTTCCACTCAATCATTCTGTCTCCAGCTAAACTATCCTTCAAAGTAATACCAGGCAGTTGTGTGCCGATTTTCACCTGTGAGTTACTCGTAATGACTTTAAGATCGCGATCCAGTAAATAAATTTGGGTGCTGGTTTGTTTCGAGTTATATTCTTCTTCGCCCACAAGAGCTTTCGGACTAATAATAAAGAAAACCGTGCCAATATCCGTGTTGAACAGGTCACCTTGCTTAAGATAGGAGATAGTAGTAGCAAAAATCAAACCATTTTGCGAATTATAAAGATTACCGAAGGTTTGGATACCGACATAATAAGCGTTCACCTTAGGCGGGATAAGCTGTTTCATCGGAGAAACATAGCTGTTACCACCATTAATATCAATCCCCGAAGATCTAGTGCTCGAAATAACAATATCCATAATGCCTTCTTTTAACTCTTTTTGACTGGTTAACAATTTATTGATTTTTTTATATAAGTCGTAGCGTGTTAAAGCATCATTCTCAACAAGGAAGCTTTGCACATCTTCATTATAGGAAACATCCCTCATTAATCTATAAATAACATCTTTATTGGAAGTAACATTTTTCTTAATTTCAGAGACCGTCTGGTTGACATATTCCTCATGGCTGCGCGTGATCATTCCAGACATCGTAGAATACGTATGAAAAATAATAATCAAAATGACAATGATCGTTGAAGTCGCCAGAATTAACAGCTGAGAACGGATGGATAATTTTCTTAAGAATGCCATTACTAATCATCCTTACTCTTATTGAAGGATTGTCGTATGTAAAGCAGTAGATTCACGAATCACTAGTTCTGGGCGGAATACGGTTCTTTGCTTAGCCTTTTTATCACCTTTAATATGCTCGACAATTAAATCCACGGCCAGTTTTCCCATCTGCTCCATAGGTTGTGCAATGGTTGTTAAAGTTGGATTAGTGACTGAAGCAAGTATCGTGTTATCGAAGCTGATAATCGAAAGGTCAGATGGGATATTTATTTGCAATTCTTTGGCAGCTTGCAATGAGCCTACAGCTAATAAATCATTACAGCAGAAAATAGCTGTAGGTCGACTATCTTCACTTAAAAGGTCCAACGTATTAATGCGGCCATCCTCTACTTTATAATCACAAATTTTCAACCATTTTTCATTGAAGGCTACTCCTGCATCCTCCATAGTTTGTCTAAAGCCCCGCATCCGTTCACGGCTGCTGCTAACCTTCTGACTTTCGGCGAGAATGGCAATTTCCTTGTGACCCAGCTCGAGTAAATGAGCCGCCGCCAAGCAACCGCCAGCATAATCATCAACTACAACTGTTTCTACAGCGACTAAAGGCATCTCTCTCGCAATAAGCACAATCGGGAGATTCTTAACCAAAAGCTGTTCAAGAATTTCCTTCTTCTCAATCCCTGTCGCAATAATAATCCCATCGACACTTTTTTGCAGCAGCAAGGAGATATATCTTTCAATCTTCTCATCTTTATTATCCGTATTGCACATCACGACGCTATAGCCAAGCTGATGCCCTTGATCCTCAATAGCCCGGGCAATTTCTGCGAAAAAGGGGTTAGAAACATCCGGCACCAATAAGCCTAGCGTAAATGTTTTCTTGCCTGTTAATGCGGAAGCAATCACACTGGGTTGAAAATCAAACCGCTCCATAATCGCAAATACGGCACTTCTTGTATCTGCGCTAATTCTCCCCTTGCCATTGATTACTTTTGAAACAGTTGCGATCGATACGCCAGCTTCTTTGGCAATATCATATATGGTTGCTTTCATTCCGTTTCCTCTTCTGCTTTATAGATTCGCTTGCAGCAGGGTAATATCCAAAGACCGCCACCTGCATCTTCATTATGCTTGTGACGGTTTGATGTTGCAACTCTTTGTACGATTTATACTTCTTTAGGCGGTGTCATCAGCCATGCATGCTTGGGGTCATTCTGAAATTTCCAGACTCTTTCAGGGCCTGCCATGACATTCAAGTAATAAACGTCATATCCAGGTGGGGCGCAAACGGGATGATAACCTCTCGGGACAAGCACGGCATCTCCGTTTTTTACGATCAAGGTTTCATTCAACGATTCATCATCTGTGTACACACGTTGCACCGCGAAGCCTTGCTCCGGTTGGATTTGGTAATAGTAGGTTTCTTCTAAAAGGGACTCCTCTGGAAGCTGGTCTCGATCATGCTTGTGTGGAGGATAACTGGACCAGTGCCCATTTGGAGTGAAAACCTCAACCACCAACAAGCTATCCGCAGGCTCAGTATCCGGCAGAATATTATGAATTTGTCGTTCCAAATTCCCATAACCACGCGTTTCCACACTCATTTGCTCCGGCGTGATTAGTCGTGCTTCATAAGTTTTCTTGCCTGGAGCCCAGCAAATAGCCACGTTCATATCCGTTGAGGCTTGAATGGTGAAAGAATCATCCGAAGGCACATAGACTGCATAGGGAGGGATCTTTTCAAAAACACTCATTCTGCGGCCAATTTGCTTCCACTCCGTTTTAGTAGTGGTGACATTTCCTATTCCTGTAAGCAGTACAATGCAGACTTCGCGAGCTAATGTAGCAAGCTTAAGCTCTTGACCCGCTTTAAGCGAATAGGTTTGAAAACCAACATACTTCCAGCCTGCTGATTCAGGTGTTATCGTAATTATATTGCCTTGCTCATCGGGAATTTTCTGCCCTGAGACGATTAAATCCGGCATCTATTTATCCTCCTTCAGCTAAGCCTAAAGCTTCACTCAGCTTCACTGGCTTGCCTAATTTAATCGAAAGCTTGGCAGCTAAAGCAATAAGCTCAGCTTGTATAGCATCATTCCCATCAACTGCTACCTGGTTATCCTCTCGAATCGCTTGAATGAATAAAGACGTTTCCTCCATATAGGCCGCGTTATAACGTTCCAAGAAAAAGTGAAGTGGCTTATCGCGATAAACACTATCTTTTGTACTGATTTCAACCGTATTCGGATAATCATTATTTGCAGCCATATTGCCCTTGGAGCCAAATACCTCAACTCGCTGATCATAGCCATAAACCGCTTGTCTGCTATTATCAATAATACCTAGCGCACCATTGGCAAAGGTTAAAGTAATCAATGCGGTATCCACATCCTCGTACTTGCCGAAAATCGGATCAATCAGCACAGCTCCCCGTGCATAAACCTCTTCCACATCACTTCCACAAATAAACCGTGCCATATCAAAATCATGAATCGCCATGTCCATAAAAATCCCCCCAGAGCTCTTAATATATGACTCCGGTGGCGGGTTTGGATCCCGTGAAGTAATTTTGATGATATGCGGATTGCCAATTTCTCCAGCTTTAACGCCTGACTCAATCCGCTTGAAATTATGGTCAAACCGACGATTAAAGCCAATTTGCAGCTTTACTCCATTTATTCGAGCAGCTTCCACTGCTTGCATCGTTTGTGTAATATCCATACTGACTGGTTTCTCGCAGAAAATATGCTTGCCAGCTTTAGCAGCCTCCATAATAAGTGGCACATGTGTATCAGTGATCGAGCAAATAAAGACGGCATCAATCTCGGGATCCTGAATAACCTCTAAATTATTCTTTGTGACGTTTAGAATACCTCTTGCTGCGGCCCAATCATTCAAGTCTTCGTCCGCAAACAAATCAGCAATGCTTTTAACTTCAACATTTGCTAATTTCATTAAATTATCTGCATGGATTTTGCCAATTCTGCCTGCTCCGATAATACCTACTTGGATTGTTTTCATATGCATGCTCCCTTTCATTTTCCCGAACAACCGAATAGGCGAATTTTTTGGCGAACCGATTGCTTAACCGCTTCTCTTGCCGGCCCTAAATATCTACGCGGATCCCATTCATTGGGCATTTCCGCTAAAGACTTTCTGACTATATTGGTAAAAGCGATTTGATTGTCTGTATTTACATTAATTTTGGCAGTACCGAGTGAAATCGCCTTACGAATAATTTCATCAGGCAAACCGCTTCCACCGTGAAGCACTAACGGCAGCCCTGTAAGCTGCTGGATTTCTTCCATGCGGGCAAAGCCGATATGCGGCTCGCCTTTGTAAGGTCCATGGACAGAGCCGAGAGCTGGAGCTAAACAATCAACTCCCGTTTCTTCCGCCAGCTTTACACAATCCGCAGTTAAGGCATACATGGCTTCCAGCTCATCCACGACCAAATCATCCTCGCGGCCGCTAATTCTACCAAGCTCTGCCTCTACAGATACGCCAAGAGCATGTGCCGCATCCACTACTTTTCGAGTAAGCTCGATGTTTTTTTCAAGTGAATGATGCGATGCATCGATCATCACAGAAGTAAATCCAGCATGAATCGCTTGCATACAGATCTCAAAGGATGATCCATGATCTAAATGAAGGGCAACAGGCACATTGATTTTATTATGCAGGATAAGCTCTTTGACGATAGCTGCTACACAAGGTAACCCTCCCATATAAGGAATGTAGGCTTCGCTCAGTCCAAGAATAACTGGGGCTTGCTCCTCTTGAGCTCCAAGCAGAATCGCTTGGGTAAACTCAAGATTATTAAGATTGAATTGACCAACTGCATATTTGCCTTTTACGGCTTGCTGAAGCATCGACTTCATCGGTACAAGTGCCATCGGTTTCCCTCGTGATTACCAGCGTGCAGTAACCATTTTCTTTCTAGTATAGAATTCAACGCCATCCGTTCCGTTTGCATGCAAATCGCCATAAAACGAATTTTTCCAGCCTGAGAAAGGGAAGAATGCCATCGGTGCAGGTACTCCCAAATTAATCCCTAGCATGCCTGCATCGATTTGATCTCTGAACTGACGTACATTACTGCCATCCTGAGTAAATAGGCAAGCGCCATTAGCAAATTCAGATTGATTAGTTAGCTCAATTGCTTCGTTTAAGCTAGCAACTCTAATAATCGATAACACAGGAGCAAAAATTTCATCCTCCCAAATTTTCATGCCAACCTGCACATGATCGAAAATCGATGGTCCGATAAAATAACCTTTTTCTGCAGCTGCCGCGTCTTTGCGACCATCACGCACCAGTATCGCGCCTTCATTTTCACCAATTTCAATATATTTAATCGCTCTTTCTTTTTGAGAACCACGAATGACTGGACCTAAGAAAATATCAGGCTCCATACCATTGCCGATTTTAATCTGATCGCTTGCTTCGATTAATTTGGCTACTAATTTATCGGCAATATCACCTACAGCAACTACAACCGCACAAGCCATGCAGCGCTCTCCTGCTGATCCAAACGCAGCATTGAAGATTTGTTGCACCGTATTATCCAAATCAGCATCCGGCATAACTATCGAGTGATTCTTCGCTCCCGCCAGTGCTTGCACTCTTTTGCCGAATGAGGTGCCTGTTTTATAAACGTATTCCGCTACCGGTTGGGACCCGACAAAAGATATTGCTTTAACCTGAGGATGCTCCAATAAACCATTCACAACATCATGTGCACCATGCACCAGATTAAGCACTCCATTAGGCAAGCCCGCTAACTGGAATAGCTCTGCCAATCGATTCGCCAGCAAAGGTGTACGTTCCGATGGCTTAAGCACAAATGTATTGCCGCAAGCAATCGCTAACGGGAACATCCAGCAAGGCACCATCATTGGAAAGTTAAACGGTGTAATTCCACCGACAACGCCAATCGGAAAACGGTACATCCCCGACTCCACATTAGTTGCTATATCAGGCAATTGTCTGCCCATCATCAAGCTTGGCGCTCCGGCTGCAAACTCGACGCATTCAATACCGCGAAGCACTTCACCATGCGCCTCATGATAGCTTTTTCCGTTCTCTTCTGTAACAATTGCAGCTAGTTCTTCCCAATGCTCGACCAGCAATTGCTGATATTTAAATAAAATGCGTGCTCTGCGCGGGACAGGAGTTTTGCTCCATGTTTTAAAAGCTTCTGCCGCAGCGTCTACCGCTGAATCGAGATCTTCCCGTGAGGATAACGGTACATAAGCCAAAATTTCCTCTGTTGCTGGATTATAAACAGGCTCCGTTTTGCTCGAGCTGGATTCCACCCAAACACCGTTGATAAAATTTTTCAAAGCTATGATTTCATTAGACATAGGTTTATTCTCCTTATTGTTTATTACTTATGAGCTGACGATTTCCCCATTGTTGCACCTGTCGATGTATGTTTTGACTTGATCTACTGTCGGCATTGCATCCGAACAGCTATGGCTGGATATTACGATAGAAGCTGCTGCACCGCCAAATGCCATACTTTCCGAGATTTCCCAGCCTTGCATTAATCCATATAGAAACCCAGCTGCATAAGAATCTCCTGCACCAAACGTCTTAATTACCTTGGCAGGAAAAATCGCGCCTTTATGGCTTTCTCCATCCTTGGTATAAGCAATGGAGCCATCCTTCCCATGCTTAATCACAACAATTTGCGCCTGATAATCAAACCATTTGCCTGCGGTAGCTCCATCATTAGTTACATTTCCTTCGAAACGTTCCATCATATCGAATTCTTCACGTGTGCCAATAATCACATCGCATTTCTCTGCTGCAAGGTTGTAGTAAACCGCGGTTTCTTCACGCGACGTCCATGTATAGGGCCGATAATCAATATCAAAAACAATGATTGCACCATGCTTGCGTGCATAATCCAGAGTAAGGAATACAGCTTCGCGTGAAGGACTTTGTGCCAATGCCGTTCCTGAGATTAATACAACCTTAGACTGAGCTACATATTCTTCCAAAACCTCAGAGGGTGCTAGCTTAAGATCCGCTGCATTTTCACGATACATCAGGATGCTGCAATCCGTTGGACTCTTGATCTCCGTGAAGGCAAGACCTGTTAACGCGCCCGTTTGATCAGTTACCACATTGCTCGTATCTATTTGATTTTTCTGCAAATAATCCACGATAAAACGACCCATTTGGTCATTGGCCACTTTACCAATAAAGCCTGCTTTCATGCCCATTCGTGCCATTCCAATCGTAATATTAGCTGGTGATCCACCTACATATTTAGTAAAAGTCATTGTTTCTTCCATCGGTCGATTGATTTCGTTAGCATTTAGATCGATGCACAATCTGCCAATTGCGATAAAATCCATGCTTTTTGTTTCGTTAAATTTAAGGGCATTCATCTGGGTTATCCCTCCTTTATTAAATCTTCTATAAATGCTAGCGAGCGTTTGGCATAGTCGTATGCGGGGTGTAATGCTGGATCCTGCTCACCTTCTAATAAAGCCCAGCCGGAATATCCTTTCTGGATAAGCTCATTGAATATCGGTTTAAAATCAAGGCAGCCGTCACCCGGTACAGTAAAAACCCCTTTACGAATGCAGGTTGCAAAATCCACACCTTCTGCTCTCGCCTCATCCAGTACCTCTTGGCGGATGTCCTTAAGATGAACGTAAGCAATACGATCGTAATGTTTCTTAAGTACGGTCAGAGGATCGCTTCCACCATAGTAAGCATGCCCTGTGTCAAAAAGCAGATAGACCAGACTAGGATCTGTTAGCTCCATCAGACGATCAATCTCTTCAGGTCGTTCTACAACGGTCCCGCCATGATGATGATAAGTCAGCTTTAGCCCATGCTCTTTGGCTATTGCACCTGCTTGATTCAAGCCTTCTGCTAAGCTCAACCAGCCAGCCTCATCCAATCTCGCTACTTCCGTTTCATTTGCTGATCTTCTAGGATCCCAATGTAAAGAACCGCCAATTTCCGCTGTACTGATAACATTGCTTCCCATTTCTTTTAGAAAGAGTACATGCTCTCGATAAGCTTCTAATTCAGCTTCACGCCGTGACGGCTCTGAGAAAAATACCGATTTCCACTGCGATACTAGTTGAATATCCCTTGCAGCAAGCTCCTTTTTGAGGAGGTTAATATCGGTTGGATATTTGCGCCCCATCTCCGTGCCTTTCAAGCCCAAAGCTTCTATTTCGTTCATAATCTGCTCAAAAGTACAGGTATCCCCGTGCTCTTTCACATCTTCACCGACCCAATTAATCGGATGAATCCCTAATTTAAACGGTAATTTGCTCACCTGCTTGCCTCCTTTGTTTATAGTTTTATGGCTTTAATTTCATCATCCATTTTGTTATGAGCTTTGAGTACATCCTCGCTGTTCGATACCTCAGGTACCCCTACTCTCCACCATGAATCGTAGCCGTCTGAGTTCGTTCCGGGAATCACGGGGATATGAATCAATGTAGAAATTGTTTCTTCCTTAGCTTGCTTTAATGCTTCCTGCAGCTCGCTGACTGATGTAGCGGTATAAGCTTTTGCCCCAAGACTGCGAGCATGTGCTGCAAAATCGATTGGCATATAGCCATCTGATAATCTTCCTGTTTCCTCTGAACGATAGCGAAACTCATTGCCAAAGCCCTGACTACCATGACCACGCTGCAAATTATGTATGCATTGGAAACCATGGTTATCAAATAGCAGCACGGTAATTTTAGTCCGCTCCTGCAGACTAGTAAGCAATTCCGAATGTAGCAGCAAATAACTGCCGTCCCCTACAACAGTGTAAACGTCGCGATCAGGTTCAGCTAAAGCAGCTCCAAATGCTCCACTAACCTCATAGCCCATACAAGAAAATCCATACTCCATATGATAAGTTCTCGGCTCTGAGCTCCGCCATAATCGGTGTAAGTCACCTGGCAAGCTTCCTGCCGCACAAACAACTACATCCCGTGGACTTAGGAACCTGTTAATTTCACCAAGCACTCGAGTTTGGGATAATCCATCAGCTAATTCCATACCGTATAATCGATCTACTTCTTGGTCCCATACAGCTTTGAGCTCGCTGATTTGAGCAGCTTCGTAAGCGGATTGATAGTTGGTTTTTGTAAGTGCGGTTTGAAGTGCAACTAGTGCTTCTTTGGCGTCCGCTACTACGGAGACCCCATTTAATTTAATCGCATCAAAACCATTTACATTTATGTTTAAAAACTGAACATCTGTATGTTGGAAAGCTGATTTAGAAGCTGTCGTAAAGTCAGAATAGCGGGTTCCGACGCCAATAATTAAATCAGCTTCTTTGGCAATGCGATTAGCCGCTAAAGCACCTGTTACACCAATTGCGCCTACGTATAAGGGATGATTCCAAGCAACTGCGCTTTTCCCTGCTTGTGTTTCTGCAAGCGGAATTTGAAAAGCTTCTGCGAATGCAAGAAGCTCGATGATAGCTCCTGAATAATGAACGCCGCCTCCTACGATTAGCAAAGGTTTCTTCTTTGCGAGGATGAGCGCGATCGCTCTTTGTATAGCTTCAGAGGATGCCGGTCTTCTTTCGATATAATGAACTCTTTTCTCAAAGAAAGCTGCTGGATAATCATAGGCTTCTGCTTGCACGTCTTGTGGAAGAGCGAGTGTAACTGCTCCTGCTTCTGCTGGATCTGTTAGCACTCTCATCGCTTGCAGCAATGAGCTCATCAGCTGCTCCGGACGCTCAATGCGATCCCAAAACTTACTCACAGACTTAAAAGCATCCGTTGCGGAAACGGTATAGTCATGTTTAATTTCTAATTGTTGAAGCACGGGATCAGGCTGTCTACAAGCAAAATTATCTCCTGGCAGCAATAAAACAGGAATGTGATTAACGGTTGCCGTAGCGGCTGCAGTCACCATATTCAATGCCCCAGGCCCGATTGATGTTGTACAAGCATAGATCTGTTTGCGATTTTTCTGTTTGGCGTATGCGGCAGCGGCGTGAACCATGCCTTGCTCATTCTTGCCTTGAATGAATGTTAAATCTCCAGCGCTATATTCTAAAGCCTCGCCAAGGCCCGTCACATTACCATGACCAAAAATCCCCATCACGCCTTTAACAAATTTCGTTTCTTCTCCGTCAACACTTACATATTGATTGTCCAAAAAACGCAATAAAGCTTGCGCGGTTGTTAGTCTTATCTTTTGCATGCTCTGTCCTCCTAAAATTATTTACAAGGATAAACGACTACGTCTTCTTGCAATGCTAACGAGCAACAAATATTGTTACTCGTTAGCATTGCAAGAAGACGGTACGTTTGTCCGGAAATATAAGATTTGTATAATGGGAAACTTATACTTTCTTACCACATCGGAAAGTTTAACTACGTCAAAGCGCAAAAGCGGACGGTACTTTCTGATTGGCGAATAAACCTACCTATAAACGCGGTCGCGCATCTTCGAAAGACCTCGATATAGGTTTATCTCATATTTTGAGAAATTAGTGCAATATGGATTAAATGCGTACAAGTAAGGGTAAGCGCTTAACCTCACTTTATTATGCATCTTGATTCAAAAATAATCAATAGTTTAATTATTTTTGGTTAAGCGCATACCCTAGATAAAAAATAACTCTTTGCAATAATTCATCGTTAGATGGTTTTTCAGCGTATCGAGCATCTTCCGGCTCTGCGATCGCTATGCCCAGCTGCGATACGCTGTATTTCAGCGCATGGTGACTTAGTTTATTGGAGTAACCTGCTGTTAGATGGTTTTTCAGCGTATCGAATAGCTTCCGGCTCTGCGATCGCTAAGTTCGGCTGCGATACGCTGGATTTCAGTGCATGGTGGTATAGTTTGTTGGAGTAATCTGCTGTTAGATGGTTTTTCAGCGTATCGAGTAGCTTCCAGTTCTGTGATCGCTGAGTTCAGCTGCGATCCGCTGTATTTCAGCGCATGGTGACTTAGTTTATTGGAGTAACCTGCTGTTAGATGGTTTTTCAGCGTATCGAGAATTTTCCGGCTCTGCGATCGCTAAGTTCGGCTGCGATACGCTGTATATCAGCGCATGGTGACTTAGTTTGTTGGAGTAACCTGCTGTTAGATGGTTTTTCAGCGTATCGAGTAGCTTGCGACTCTGCGATCGCTAAGTTCGGCTGCGATACGCTTGATTGAGTCGAGCTAAACTAACGGTTACAATGACTCTACTTCTCCAATTCCTGATCCCAGAGCAGACGCATCTCTTCACTCGTTTTCAAGAGGTGCTCCAGGGTCCCTTCCGCTTCCACTCGTCCATCCTTGAGGACGATGATGTGGTCGGCATGACTAAGCGCCGTTTTGCGGTGCGAAATCACCAGGCAGGTTGCCTGTCGCTGCGCAAACATCCGCTCCCAGAGCTGCCGCTCCGTTTCGACGTCGAGCGCGCTCGAGAGATCGTCGAAGATGAGCAGCTCCGCTTCGCGGACGAACATGCGGGCGGCCGCTGCACGCTGCGCTTGCCCGCCTGAGAGCTTGACACCGCGCGGACCAATGACGGTCTCCAGACCGTCATGCAAGCGTGCGATGTCCGTGCCCAGCACGGCGGAGTGAATCGCCTCCGCAAGAGGAGCATCTGCCTGCGGCAGGCCAAGCAAAATATTCTGCCGCAGCGTATCACTATAAAGCCGCGGTACCTGCGGCGTATATGCGCTTCGCGGCGGAACAAAAAAGTCGCCCGGTGCGCTCACCGCCTCTCCGTTCCAACTAATATTGCCGCGATCCAGCGGCAGCAACCCTAGCAAAGCGCGCACCAGGGTCGTTTTGCCTGATCCAATCCTGCCAGTAACAACGGTAAACGAATGCTTAGGAATCCGCAGTGTAACATCCTCGATCCCCCGTCCACTTTCGGGATAACGATATGATAAGCCACGCGCCTCCAAGAGCTGAAGCTCATCCTCAGGCAGCTTCATCATATTTTCCGGCTCTGGCGGTAAGCTCCTAAGATATAACTCTTGCGGCTCTGTAATCAGATTTGGATCCGCACCTTGTATCAGCTTGCTCAGCCGTTCTTGAGTTACAGTGCTTTGTTTATATAAGGTGATGAATTTACCGAAATTCTGAATGAACTGAGTGACGAACGTTAGATAATAAACGAACAGGGCAAAATCACCAACTGTAAAGCTGCCATTGCGCATAGCTTCCGCACCAAGCAGCAAAATCATGCCTGTTCCAAGATTAACAGCATTCGAGAAAATAGAATCTAGGATTTGCGAGAATAATTTGTCTTTAATCTCTGCGTGGCGGCGAGTGTCGTTCAGCTTACGGAAACGATCAATGACTCGCTCCTCGGCTCCCGCTACCTGGATGGATTGCACATTGCCGAACATTTCGCCGATCGCACCCGTTACTTGAGTGGTTGCTTCGCGGCTGGCCGAGCGATATTTCTGAAGCCAGCTAGTTGATAATTGAGCTATAGAAACGACAATCACAAGCGGCAGAAAAACCCAAAGCGTCATTTGCGGGTTTATTTTATAAAGAATAGTAAAAGAAACCCCTGCAAAAATTGTCATCGCAAAAGCGTCAACCGACCAGCTGATCGTTTCTTCTATATGCTCGACATCATCGCGGAAATGACTGATTGCCTCGCCCGGTGAGCAAGGAATGGCACGCGCTCCGGGTTCCATAAGAATATGATGCAGCATATTACGACGCATTAAGGATGCAATCCGAAAACGAAAGTGAACATCCGTGATAAATCCTATGAAAATTAATATTACCCGTGCTAGAGTAGCAGCGAGCAATAAAGCAACTATTGCTGTGATTCCAAATTTATAGGATGAGTTCCCTGACAGTGTATCGAAGAATAGCTTCGTCACCATCCCCCCTAATATCGGTGCCAAAGTAATTAAAGTCCACATTATAGCATTGAGCGTATACAACCAGGGACGAAAGCGAAATAGTCGCCAGAATAAACGAAAGGTCATTGACTGATTTCCTCCATTCCCACATTCAGCATCCGATTAAAGCGTGAGCTTGTATCTAGAGCCAGCTCCCCCCGATTGCCGAACTCGATGATGCGGCCTTGATCTAAAACTAACACCTTGTCCACACGAGCTATCGTGGTTAAGCGATGGGCAATAATGATACAGGTTCGTCCTTGCAGCATGCGGCTAATTGCCTGTTCAATATGATGCTCTGTTGCTGGATCTAGACGCGAAGAAGCTTCGTCAAGGATGACCAACACTGGATTCATTAGAAAGACACGCGCAAAGGACAACAGCTGTGCTTCACCTGCTGATAGCCCGCCACCACCAGATTCAAGCTGAGTATCTAACCCAAGCGGCAAGGAATGGAACCAATGGAGGAGCCCAAGCTGCTCAATCACTGCTACAATTCTTTCATCCGATACCTCAGCATCATACATCGTGACATTGTCACGGACACTGCCTTGAAAAATCTCAATATTTTGGGTCACTAAACCAACCTTGCTCCGCAATTGATGCAGCGTCAGCTGGCGAATATCAACCCCATCCAGATAAACCCCACCATTTTGCGGATCATAGAAACGCAGCAATAAGTGTGCTAAAGTCGTTTTACCACTACCAGTAGCTCCAAGCAATCCAAGCGCTTTTCCACGTTCCAAATGGAAGCTAATTTCCTCCAGGGTGTCGCCGTTCTCTTCATAGCCAAAGCTAACTCCGTCTACTCTGACTGACAATGCACCATCCGACAACACAATACCTGGACCATCCTTGATCCGAGACTCGGTTTGCAGCAGCTCCCGCACACGAGTAATACTCGCATCCGCTTTCTGTAAATCTTCCATTTGCGTGCGGATTTTTTCAATAGGCTTTACCATCAGCTCGGTATAATAGAAAATCATATAAACCGTACCTAATGTTATCGTGCCATTTTTCCATAAAATCGCACTAATCGCAAAAGCAACACCATTACCAATGGCAAATACGATCAGCGTCGTATTCCACATCGTGGCAAACCCCAAAAAAGCCCTCATCCGAATCGGGAACCATTCCCTCATCAGTATATAGAAACGATGCATGACATAGTTAGTTGCCCCATTAGCCCGAGTATCTTCCGTACCCTCCAAGTGCTCTCCGAGAAAGCCATAAAACTTAGTGCTCATCTGTCGCATTTTCACCCAATAAGGAGCCGAAAACTTACGTATGTATTGGATCATCCAAATCGCAAAAATCGTAAAAAGCAGCATGCCCGTTCCAATGAGCCAGCCCTCAAAAAAGAGCAGGACAATTATCCCGAACATCAGCACCATGTTGCTGAGTAAGCTTACAGCAAAGTTGGCAAAGAAATTGGCCAAATTGTTGATATCTCCATCCACCCGTTCAATAATACTGCCTGCCGTATGCGACTTATGAAATGACATATCCAGCTTCATACAATGTTCAGCTACATCGCCGCGCAGCTTATTAGTAGCAATCCAGCCGACATTTTCACTGATGTATGTAGCGATAATAGTAATAATTTGCTGCAGTAAAGTGACGCCAATGAATAAACCCGCGGCAATCCATAAAGAGCGGGTTTCTTCCCCTGTCTTAGCGCTGTCCAGAAAATAACGAATAATCTGCGGATTTATTAGCTGCATAGCAATTCCTGCCAACAGCAATACTACTAACCAGACAATACTTTTACGCTGCGGCTTTAAATAGTTTTGCAGCAATTGCGTATATTGGCGTATCGGAATTTTAGTTGTATTCAAAACATGCCCCTCCAGCTTTCAACTCACTCAATCTTCTTCATTTAGCCAAACCGTTTTGGATGCAAAAGAAGCCGGTGTCCGGACTGTAGGCAATTGAACTGGGTGACCTACATAAATAAATCCTACAATATCATGCTCGTCTTTCAGCTTAAACGCATTTTTCATAAAAGGATGATAAGCTGGAGCGCCAGTCCGCCAAACAGCTCCTAATCCCAACGCATGCGCTTGCAGCAGCAAATTCTGCACTGCAGCATGAACAGCCGCAATTTCCTCACGGCGATCGACTTTAGGTGAATCAGTAGCTTCACTGACAGCAACAATAATTACTGGTGCACGAAATGCTTTATTATAATGTTTTTTTAGTGCCTCTATATTAACTTCACTAAATGGCTCATCTAAAAACTCACCCGCAATATCCGCATAAGCATGCCCCAAAATAGCTCGACCATTCCCTTGTAATACATAAAAACGCCAAGGCTCCGTCATGTGATGGTTAGGTGCATAGACAGCCGCTTCTAGCAGCTTCTCAATTAGAGCTTGATCAACCTCATCGGGTTTAACCATTCCAATACTTCTTCTTCCACGAATAGCTTCTTCTAAGTTCATTATTATTGCCTCCGTTTTAAACCAATTTGTTCTAAAATTATAACAGATTGCCCTTAACTAGAGAAAAAATCATTTGATAATTTATTTAAAGCCTAATTTATAGTATGATTAATGTTTATTACAAACAGCAAGCGAAAGGAACTACCATGAGCAAACAAACCCGATTTACGGTGAATGAACCTAATGAGTTAATGAAATGGCTGATCGCCGAATTCCCTGAAAAAGGACGCAATGCAATCAAAGCCTTGCTTTCCCATAAACAAATTTCCATCGACGGTAAGGCCATTACGCAGTTTAATCATCCTCTGAAGCAAGGCCAAGAGATCGTAATTGAATGGACACGCGTTGAAGAAGCTCCGCCCATGATTGGACTCTCCATTATTTATGAAGATGCAGACCTAATTATTATCGAAAAACAAGCTGGTCTACTATCCGTAGCAACAGAGGAAGAAAAGGAACAAACCGCTTACCGTCAGCTGACAGATCATGTGAAACGCAAAGATGCTAAAAACCGTATATTCGTCGTTCATCGGTTAGACCGCGATACTTCTGGGGTTATGATGTTTGCCAAAACAGAGGAAATTAAAGAAAAGCTGCAAAGCACCTGGCAGGAAACGGTGTCAGACCGCGTATATATTGCCGTTGTTGAAGGCAAGGTCCGTAAACCCGAAGGTATGATTAAATCGTGGTTAACGGAGAGTAAAACCTTCAAAGTCTATTCAAGCCCTACACCTAATGGTGGTCAGGAAGCGATCACTCGCTATAAAACCTTAAAAACATCATCCAACTGCTCCTTGCTTGAGCTTCGCTTGGAAACGGGTCGTAAGAATCAGATTCGTGTCCACATGGAGGATATTGGCCATCCTGTAATGGGCGATAAAAAATATGGAGCCGCCCGCAACACACTCGGACGACTCGGTTTACATGCCAGTATACTTGCATTTACTCATCCAGGAACTGGGAAAGAAATGCATTTTGAAAGTAAGACTCCTGAAAAATTCACACGTATGTTTTAAGAATTCTTATCCACGGATATCGAGGCTTTTCCCCAAATGAGGATGTGGTGCCGGCTGCGAGTTAGCAAAGTCTTGCAGCAAGGTTGCAGCCTGTGCCGTCTGAATATCCTTCACGTTACTTAATAGCTTCATTCCTACTGCAGCTTGTAACGCATCCGAACCACTTGCAGCAGCATACACACTGTTGCTCACTTCCATCTTCAGCATCTCCAATCATGTTGTAATTTAGATAGTCACTTTACGCAATCTGCCTAATTCTAATACTATGGCATCCATTTCACTTACGCTAAAATAAGGCTTACTTTTGACCAAATCGTAAATGTCCTTTAAATCCTCATACATTTCAAGATCAAACTGCTTAGCTGAAAGCGCTGCTCCTGAAGCCATACGCAGCTTAGTTTTGATAGCATCGATAATATAGTCCGCATTTTCAAGCGTATTTTCTGTTAAATCCATTCTGCTCACCCTTTCGTTATGGGGTGCTCCTTGTAGAGAGCATCGCCTAGATCAATCAACGCTTGACCCTGCGTTAAATCGGTCATCCACGCAACAAAAGTATCCTTATCTGTATAGAACGGTAAACAGCTTACAATTACTTTATCGGTAAATTGGGTCTCACCCATAAGGATTTGCCGATTTCGCAGCTCATTCTCGATTTTACCAAGCCAGGTATAATCGATATGTACCCAAACCTCTTGATGTAAAACCTGCCGAATGGGGCAAGCAGCATCAATTCCCGCTACCGCTCCATCCGTATAAGCACGAATTAAACCACCCGCACCTAACATGATTCCACCAAAATATCGAGTAACCACTACAGCTATATTCTTCAATCCTTGATGCTTGATTACTTCTAGAATTGGCTTGCCTGCTGTACCGCTTGGCTCACCATCATCCGACTGCTTCTGAAACTCATCACTTTCACCGAAAATATAAGCTGAACAATTATGAGTGGCTGTACTATTTTCTTTTTTAATCCGCTCAATAAAGGCAATTGCTTCTTGCTCGGAAGCAATAGATATGGCATGCCCAATAAATCTTGAACGTCTGATGACAATTTCAGTGCTGCCATACTGCTGAACGGTTTTAAATTCAGCCAGCATCTTACTCCGTTAACCTTGCCTCAAGCTCCGCTTTTTCTTTCTCATAACCAGGTTTTCCTAATAAGGCAAACATATTCTTCTTATAGGCTTCAACTCCAGGCTGATCAAAAGGATTGACTCCAAGCAAATAACCGCTGATTCCACAGGCTTTTTCAAAGAAATAGACCAAGTAGCCAAAAGAATAAGCTGAAATATCTGGAATGGTGACAATTAAATTAGGTACTCCACCGTCAAGATGGGCAAGCATGGTACCTTGGAACGCTTTTTTATTAATAAAATCCATCGTCTTGCCGCTCAGAAAATTAAGTCCGTCCAAGTTGTCAGCATCCGTACCAATGACGATTTGTTCGGTAACCTCTGCGACTTGAATCACCGTTTCAAACAAATTGCGTGAGCCTTCTTGAACAAATTGGCCCATAGAATGCAGGTCTGTTGAAAAATCTACTGCAGCTGGGAAAATCCCTTTGTTGTCTTTGCCTTCGCTTTCACCAAAAAGCTGCTTCCACCATTCCGATACAAAATGCAGAGATGGTTCATAATTGACTAGAATCTCCGTTGCTTTGCCTTTACGGTAGAGCGCATTACGCACTGCAGCGTATTGATAGCATTCATTATCTTGGACATTGGGATTAGCATAAACCATACTCGCTTCCGCTGCTCCATGCATGATAGCCTCGATATCAATACCCGCTGCAGCAATCGGCAGCAATCCAACTGGTGTAAGCACGGAATACCGGCCACCCACATCGTCAGGAATAATAAAGGATTCATACCCTTCTTCTGTAGCCAGCTTCTTCAAAGCACCTTGTTCACGATCCGTAGTGGCATAAATCCGTTTGCGTGCAGCTTCTTTACCGTACTTCTTCTCCAACAGCTCACGGAATATCCGAAAAGCAATCGCTGGTTCAGTAGTTGTTCCTGATTTCGAAATGACATTAACCGAGATATCTTTACCCTCTACTAATTGTAGTAAGTGGGTTACATAGGTAGAACTGATATTATTGCCGACAAAATAAATTTCTGGTGTTGTCCGTTTTTCTTTTGGAAGCAGGTTATAGAATGAATGCGAAAGCATTTCAAGAGCTGCACGAGCTCCTAAGTAGGACCCGCCAATTCCTATTACAATTAGAACATCTGAATCGGATTGGATCTGTTTAGCTGCTTTTTGGATTCTAGCGAATTCATCTTTATCATAAGAAATCGGAAGATCAATCCAACCCAAGTATTCGGAGCCTGTACCTGTTTTGTTATGCAGCTGGTCATGTGCCAAGCGGATTGGTTCTGCAAAATAATCAATTTCATGTTGGTGCACAAAAGATAAAGCCTTGCTGTAATCAAACTTTAATTTATTAGTCATTATCGATTTCCCTCCATTTTTAGCCTATAATTTCTCTTTATTAACTTTAGGATACTGACTTAAGGCAGGAAATGCAAGTCAAGCCATTCACAGCGTATTTAGAACATGGTAATATAATAATAGAGGTGAGAAGGATGAAATCAATCGGATTTATCGGACTTGGCACTATGGGTGCTCCAATGGCAATGAACCTGTTAAAAAAAGGCTATTCGCTTACTATTTACAATCGCACAACTGCTAAAGCAAATGAATTGATTAATTTAGGTGCTGAAGTTGTTTCTTCCGCATCCAGAGTAGCCAAGGTTGTTGATGTTCTATTCACAAATGTAAGTGATGACCAAGCTTTATTAGATGTTTTTTATGGTGTAGATGGCATTTTGGAAGGCATTCACCCTGGATTAACAGTGATTGATTGCAGTACGGTTTCTCCAGAGACAAGCCGTAAAATTGCTCAGGAGCTAGCCGTTCATTATGCTGACTTTCTAGATGCTCCAGTTACTGGCAGTAAGCCTGCTGCTGAAAGTGGCAGCTTGGTTTTCATGGTTGGCGGCGATCAAGAGGTTTTTACCGACCAAGCGGAATTATTCGCAGCTTTAGGCAGCAAATCATTATATATGGGTCCATCTGGTTCTGGCTCTTATGCTAAGCTGGCTCATAACACGATTGTCGGAATTAACTCAGCTGCTTTGGCTGAAGGTGTAGCTCTTGCAGTAAAGGCTGGACTAGATCCTGCACAATTCTTAGAAATCGTGCAAAGCGGTGGTGCTAATAGCAAGCAAGCCGAACTGAAAGCTACCAAAATATTGGAACGCGACTTTAGCAATCAATTCTCACTCAAGCTCATGCTTAAGGATTTATTATTAGCCTCCAAGCTATCACAGGATTTTAAATTCCCTTCACCCTTATTGAATGCAGCAACCAATCTCTATCAAATTGGTTTAAGCAAGGGATTTGGAGATCAGGATTTATCAGCGATCATTCAATGTTATGAAGATTGGATGCATGAAGAAGTGAAGAAGCGTCCAACTCAGCCTAACTTTGATCGCAAGGTCTCCGAAGCCGAAAGCAACCGCAGACGTAATAATCGGGTACCGATGAATATCAGTCTCCAGCTATCCGTGTATCAATGGGAGCAAGAAGGTTCATTCTCTGGACAGAACATTAAAGGTGTCTTATATGATTTATCTGAGAATGGCTTGCAAATTGCCTCAAGCTTCCCGCTAGCCAAAGAAATGTTCATCGTCATTCACTTTCCTCAGGAAGCAGACCTGCCTCCAATTACAGGAAAAATCATTCGGATCGAGCCGAAGACAAATGAATTCCGCTATGGCTGCATGCTTTCCGGGTTACCTCCCTATGTACGTATTAAGCTAGAGGAATATATTGATGTGAAACGTGCTGAAGCCGATCTTGATTAATCTCTCCATACATACAGCAAAGAGCTTTCCCTTGTGGAAAGCTCTTTGCTGTAGTTAGATCGTAATCAAGCGATACCTTATGAGTAATATCCTTTCCCCGCTCCACCAGTAAAGGTCGCGATATACCAATGATTACCGAAAGCGTCTTCTACCCCTCCACTGCGCTCACCATAGGGCATGTCTGCCGGTTCATAAAGAGATTTAGCCCCTGCTGCCAGCGCCCGATTGTAACACTCATCTGCATCGCCGACAAAAATATGCATTGTACCCGGCCTCGGCGGATAATTTTCGTTAGCGTCTGATAATTCAATAATGGTATTCCCGATCCTAACCTCAGCGTGCGAGATTTCTAGCCGATCGTTTACAGCTCGATTTAATTCCTCTGCACCAAATACCTTCTTTAAAAACTCGATTAAACTGCTCGCATTATTTAAGGAAAAATGAGGAGTTACGGATTGATAACCATGTGGCGCATATTTTTCAGTCATGTTTAAATTCCTCCTTCAGCTAGTGTTTAGCACAACTATAACCTTCATTCTAAACAAAGCATCTCCAGATGTATTGTAAATTTCTGACCTTACATGGACAGCTCCGCATGATTATGATGTCTGCCGTCAATAGGCTTATATAAGCTTGGGTTTAACCCGGAGAAAGCTTGAAAGTCCTTAATGAAATGAGCTTGATCATAATAATTGCACGCAATAGCAATATCTAACCATGAAATATGCTCTCGTGAGTCGATGAAATGTAAGGCATTCTGAAATCGATAAATACGGCTTAAGCGTTTAGGTGGCATACCGACATTCTCTTTGAAAAGCTGATTAAATCTTCTATGACTCCAGCCTGTATTATCTATTACCTCAGATACCTGCAAGTGATGCAGCTCATGTAATGCATAAAGCACTGCTGGTTCCTGTTCAAAAGGCTGTACTGCCAAAGCTATCAATCTTCGTTCAAGCACCGGGAACATCCTTTCAGGAATCTTTGCTTCCAGCAGCTCATTACGCAATCTGTGAGCCTCTAATCCCCAAAGTAAATCTAATGAAACATGTATATTTAGAATTTCATCAAGCGGCTCGTTTATGAAAGGACGGAGCCCGCCTGGTTTAAAATGTATGCCTAACACCTTGGATTCATTGCCATTATCTATTAGAAAATATTCGGAATGTGGACCACAAAGCACAGAGCTTCCATAATTCAGCTCTTTACCAGCTAGATTATACAAACGGATGGAATCATCCATTAGATTTATGACAACCTCTACCGAACCATCCGGTAAAGCCAACTCCTTGGAATGAGCTGGATTATAACCTTCGATGTACCAGAAATAGTCGACGAACATGGATAACGGAGCGCGGGGTATATAAGTACGCAACAGCATAAGTTTCTACTCAACTCCTTTCGTCAGCTGACAAGCCTGTTTTCACGCTCAATCCCCAACCAAAGGCCACCTCATCTCTAGCAACTTCAGCCTGAATTGTGTTCAGCCCAGCATTCCAACATACAGCGGTGCTAGCAAAATCAAACCGTATCCGCCCATCACTATGTGGTGGATCCCACTTCCACTCTCCTTGATATATTTCTATATCATTTACCCACAATTTCAGTCGATCACTAAAGCCCCAGGTTAGCCAAGTTTCTTTTTCCTCCGCTAAAGTAAATTTGCATTGAACTTGAACAGCTGAATCCTTTGTTGATGTAAAAGGCCGATTGAGATTAAGCGTACCATTCTCTTCAACAGCTGCATAGCTCCAATTATCCTTGGGAACAGACTGTCCATTTTTTAAATAGGGCTGTGATATTTCCCATTCCGTTATAAAACCTTCTTCAGCGAGCTGTTTTAAATCTGTTGGGCTGCTTGAAAAGATTGAAGGTTGAATTTGCTCTACTGAAAAATTACGCAGGTAACTAGGTAAGTAACCCCATACTCCGATTTTGCCTAGCGATCCACTTTGTAGGTTGGGAATTATGAGCTGAGGCACATCTGTATCTCCAACATAGATAGCTACCGAATTAGAGTGTACAACTAAGGCAAGCTTCGTCCATTCACCTGGGAAAAAGGGGGCTGGTGCCTGATATTTGGGACCGTGGTATATTTGCCAAGTACTAGAGCCATTCATAATGGGATCATATTGGATCTCTCCTGCAGTTGAATCACTGCCTGGTGAAACATAAACCAGTTCATAATTATTAATATCCGTTGCTCCAAAAACAATTCCAATAAAGGCGAAAGAGTGAGGAGTCGCGATTTCAACCTCAAGACGGAAGCTTTCAAAGCTGACTTCATCCCGTAATAAAACAGATGTACCAATTCCAGTTTCACTATCTATGTATAACGCCTGTTCATCTTTCCATACAGCAGAATGCGCATGAGCATTACTTAATTCAAAAAGCTCTAAATTATCTGATAGACTCCAGCTTTGCTTCGACATAATTGCCTCCTTAATTAATCATTCAGATAGAATTAGAATTTAAAAACTCAAGAATTGAATCATTCACATAAACAGGACTCTCTCTCAGCATATGCGGACGATGACTGCCACCTGGCACACTAAGATACTGCGCCCGATCAACAAGAGTGCTTAAAAACTTCACCTTTTCTTCACCAACAAACGGATCATGTTGACCTGAAATAAACAAAGACGGACAGCTAATCCTGCTAATCTGCTCTTCAGTAAGCTGCGGATACAAACGCCAATCCTTAGCGCTCTGCCGCATGAACTCTTGCCAATTTCCTTGGTGTGCATCCTGATGCCTTTCAATCATTTGGTTGATCATCTCATGGTTACCGGTTTCTATCAGCCTTTCCGGTTCGAATTCATCAGCACCCGATGGGTCTGCAAACCCGCTTGTGCCAATAGTAGTTAGCGTTGCTACTCGATGCGGATGATTTATCGAACAATAAAGCCCAACTGTTGCACCAAGGCTATAGCCAATAAAATGAGCCTTTGAGATTTGCATACCATCCATATAACCAATAATGTCTTCTGCTAGCTGCGAGGTACTCCATTCCAGACTTTGCGATTTTGTACGTCCATGTCCTCTGAAATCTGGAAAGTAGCAGGTAAACTTCCTCTGAAAATCAAGCATTTGACTGGCAAAAGCTAAGATCCCTCTTGAGTAGCCACTATGTAAAAATATAATTGGATCGCCTACCCCCATCTTCTCATAGAAGATATCCAAATCCTTAAGTTGTATATACGGCATGTGCTGCCTCCTCTTAGAGTTCAAAAACGTGCTTCTGCAAATTGAAATAATAATTGCCTGTTTCTGAAGTGAATTTAAGTACGCAGTAATCAGGATCATTAACCCCGAGCGGGTAATATTTCTCTGCTCCCTCAAACCAAAGCCTCTCTCTGTTCAATTGATCCAGACAAACCTCCATTTTCCCAACTACCATTAGTCCTCTGTTCTGTCCTTTAAAGTAAAGACTGCTTTTGGGATTAGCCAGAAATTGCTGAACGCGCATAGAAGATGTGTTGGTCGAGAATAAGAAGGTCTGTAGGCCATCGTGCTCCATTTTAAACATCGCCTTAGAATTGGGATAGCCTTGGTCATCAATTGAATTCACGACAATCGCGACGGTATCCTCAACTAGAGCCATTATTTGTTGCATGGTTTCATCATCAATAGCTTGGAGCTTAACTGCAGCAGCCATGACTTACCCCTCGCATTCTTTTAGATTATTGAGGATTTTTTCAAGTGTGCCGTCAAGCTGGAGTATTTCATCATCTGAGAACCCTTTATAAAAGAGTTCGTTCATCTGTACTGATACAGCTTTATAGCTGTCATTTAAAGCTTTGGCCGATTCGGTCAATGTAATTCTAATTTGTCTTCGATCTGTTGGATCATAGCTTCGCTGGACATGTCCCTGCTCCGTCATTCGGTCAAGCATGCTGGTTAAGGTTGTTTTGGCTAGCGAGGTTCTTTGCCCAAGCTCGCTTATCGTTAAATTATCTTCTTGCCACAGCACGTACAAGATCCGACCCTGAGCACCATTAAAATCAGCTATCCCATTCACTTTTAGAAGCTTTTCAAATATCCGACTTTGGAGTTGTTTGATTTGTGAAATGTAAAACCCGCCGTAAGTATTTTCAATCAATTGATCACCTCACTATATAGTATAGTACCATATAGTACTATTATCAAGCTGGGAAAATTTTCAGCAAACCTTAAGCAAACACTCAAGATGGATTCAGGTTGACTCACTATATTAGGGATGTACCCAAATAAAACATAGAAAAGAGAAGTGATCCAAATGAAGAAACCATTCGCAAAGCAAATCATCCTCGGAACGATGGCATTAACATTAGTAGCCGGAGGAGGCTACATCTTAAAGGGACAAGATGCTTTCGCTGCAACAACAGCGACAACTACAGATAATGCTAAAGCATCCGATAAACCTCTGATCAACAACTCCTTTGGAATCGTCAAAAGAGTGAACGACGAATTGATCGCCTTTTTGAAATTAGAAAAGAGCAGCTACCAAGAAAAAATCGCCAGTGGCAAAACGTTAGCTGAAATTGCTACAGAACAAGGTATTTCCCGCGATGCCCTTAAAGCTGAATTGACCAAGGAAGTAACAGCCAGCTTAGACAAGGAAAAAGCAGATTTCGTGCTTAATCTTGATAAAACAGTTGATGCGGTTCAACCGGCAGGTAGAGGTGGAGAAGGATTTGGTCCTGATGGCAGACATGGAGGTGGATTTGGTGGACCTGGCGATAGAGGTGGCGACAAGCACGGTGGAGCGAAAATCGACCTGACAACAATAGCAACAGCATTGGGTTACGCTACTGAGGACGAATTAAGAGTTGCGTTAGAAACGGGCAAGTCTATTGCAGAATTAGCAACTGAGAAAAAAGTGACTCTCCAAACCTTAATTGATTTAGAGGTTGTGCAAATTGTCAAAAATCTAGATCAACAGCTAGCCGACGGCAAAATCACCCAAACCGAGTATGATAAGCTAAAGGCAGACAGCACGAACATCGCAACTAATCAATTAAATGACAAGCATAATGGCCGCGGTGAATTTGGTGGGCAAGGTGGACCTGGCGGCGGTCCCGTAAAAACAGATTTAACTTCCGTAGCAACAGCTTTGGGTTATGCAACGACAGCTGAATTGAAAACAGCATTAACTTCTGGTAAATCTATTGCTGACTTGGCATCGGCTAAAAATGTAACTGTACAAAGCCTAATTGATTTACAAGTAAAAGAAATTACAAAAAGCTTAGATGCAGATTTAGCAAGCAGCAAGCTCACTCAAGCAGAATATGATAAGAAAAAAGCAGGCGCAGTCACTGAGGCTACAAACATAATCAATGATAAGCACGATGGACAAGGCGGTCCTGGTGAACGTGGTGGCCGTGGAGGAAAAGGTGGACCTGGTGGGAAAAACCGTCAAGCACCAAGTGGTCAAGCACCTGCGGATTCCAGCACTTCATCTACAACAGCCCCGACTGCAACATCTGCTACTTAATTACACATAATTGTCAAAAGATCGCCTCTAGTAGACTCTAGCAGGCGGTCTTTTTCTCATATTAATTCATGGTGTTTAGGCTGTTGAGAAAGTTATTGTAAAGGGATCATTACTCCTACCGCTCAGATGATTTATCTGGATTTTCTCACGTTAATAAATGGATTCAGATAGGTTTTTACAATTTAGATGGATTTCCTCCAGATAATTCAGCTGCAATAGACTTGAAACAGCTAAATGCCTGTTTTACATGGAGCTTTTCCAGTTATTCACTGAATTTGCTCGAATAATGTAATATTAACGGGAGCTTTTCCAGTTAGAGCAACAAAAATGAGCGATAATTCGCAAAATAGCTCTGGAGAATGGATTTGTGAAAGTAATAAGTAGCTCGGGTGCAAGGAGTGTATGCTCGGGTTCCGAATTGCGAAACCCATTATTATTTACTTTTTGGCATTCCAAAAAAATCAGGTTCTGTCCTCCTAAGAGAACAGAACCTGATTTTTATCTAAACAAATTCATTTACTCCGCAATATAAGAGCAGCAATAATCCGTTACGGTCGTAACAACTAGTTTAAACTTGGTGTTGGCAGGAACTGTGAATACGCCAATCCCATTAATTTCTAACCATTCAGTTTTACCTGGTAGTAATACTTTTAAATGCCCAGATAGAATCTCCATGACTTCCTTATCATCTGCACCGAATTCATATTCACCAGGCATCATGATACCAAGCGTTTTTTTGGTTCCATCTGCAAACAATACAACACGGCTGGTTACATTACCGCCAAAATACACATTCGCTTGACGCACTACGCTTACATTATCAAATTGTGACATATTGTTTATTATCTCCTTAGTAGATCTCGCTTTAAAAAGCTAGCATCGTAATTTTTATTGAAGTAATGCTTTTACTTTAGCAACAACGTTCTCAACTGTAAAGCCATATTCTCTAATTACAGTAGGTGCAGGTGCAGAAGCGCCGAAACGATCAATCGCTAACACATCACCTTGTTCACCAACATAACGATCCCACCCAAAGGAAACGGCCATTTCAATCCCCAAACGAGCCTTAACTTCTGGTAAAATAACGGAGTCTCTATAAGACTTAGGTTGTTTCTCGAATAGCTCCCAGCTTGGCATGCTGATGACACGAGCATTAATGCCTTCTTCAGCTAGCTTCTTCTGAGCATCAACCGCTAACCCTACTTCAGAACCACTCGCTAATAATTGAACCTGCGGCTTACCATCAGGCGCATCAACAAGTACATAAGCACCACGTGCAAGATTTTCTTTGGCAAGCTCTGCCGTACCTTCGAGATTTGTCAGGTTCTGTCTTGTGAAGATCAAGGCAACTGGACCTTCCTTTTGCTCTACAGCATAACGCCAAGCTTGACTCGTTTCATTGCCATCTGCCGGACGAATAACCGTCATATGTGGAATAATTCGAAGTGCCGCCAGTTGTTCAATTGGTTCATGTGTAGGTCCATCTTCACCGACGCCAATAGAATCATGTGTAAACACATAAATCAAAGGAAGACTCATTATACTGGCCAAGCGAATAGCAGGCTTCATATAATCCGAGAATACAAAGAATGTTGAAACAAATGGACGCAATCCCCCATGCAGCATTAAGCCATTGCCAGCCGCAGCCATCGCGAACTCACGTACGCCGAAGAATACATTACGACCGCCATAGTTTTCAGGTGTAAGTCTTGTAGATACAGCAATATTCGTTTTAGTGGAAGTTTCCAAATCTGCAGAACCGCCCATAAGGAAAGGAAAGTTTTTCGCAATACCATTTAAAGCCTTTTCGGAAGCGATACGTGAAGCAAGTGGTTTATCATCCGGCGAATAAACAGGTAAATCTGCATCCCAGCCTTCTGGAAGTTCTCCAGCTACAGCTTGTTCAAATTGCTTGCCTAATTCAGGATAAGCTTTAATATATTGAGCTAATTGCTCTTGCCAAGCTTGTTCCTTAGCTATTCCTTTAGCTTTCAATTCTGCAAAATGTGCTTTAACTTCTTCTGGGATATAGAAGGCAGGATATTCAGCTGACCATCCGTAAAATGCTTTAGTTAAAATAGTTTCATCCGGACCCAATGGAGAACCATGTGAGCCATGCTCTCCGCCTTTACCACCCTTGTTCGGGCTACCATAACCAATTGTTGTTTTCACTTCAATTAAGGAAGGGCGAGGATCGGCTTGAGCTGCAGCTATTGCCGCGTGGATCTCCTGCAAATTATTGCCGTCCAATACTTTTTGCACATGCCATTGATAACCTTCAAATCGAGTCTGAATATTTTCTGAGAAGGACATATCCAAATCACCATCTAAGGAAATATTATTGGAATCATATAACAAGACTAATTTGCCCAGCTTAAGATGGCCAGCAAGTGAAGCCGCTTCACTAGAAATACCTTCCATTAAATCACCATCACCGCAAATCGCGTAAGTAAAGTGATCAATTACTGAATAGTTCGCTTGATTATAAGTAGCTCCAAGATGAGCTTCAGCAATCGCCATACCAACTGCCATTCCAATACCTTGTCCCAAAGGACCTGTTGTGGCATCTACACCAGCTGTCCAGTGATACTCTGGATGACCGGGAGTTAAACTGCCCCATTGACGGAATTTTTTCAATTCCTCTAGAGGAAGATCATAGCCTGACAAATGAAGCATGCTATAAAGCAGCATGGAGCCATGACCTGCTGATAATACAAAACGATCACGATTGATCCATTTGGGATTAGCAGGACTGTGATTCATAAATTGGGACCAAAGCTCATACGCCATCGGCGCACTCCCCATTGGCATCCCAGGATGGCCTGATTTAGCTTTGTCGATCGCATCGATCGATAAAGTACGGATAGTGTCAATAGCTAGCTGTTCAATAGATTTGTTAATGACTGTCATTAAGAAAAACTCCTCCTTGTACATACAAGTACATTTAATATCTTTTTTTATATTACCATTAGCTAGTATGTATTGCCATAACACATTCAACTAATTTAATTAAAAACAACCGTTTTATTATGATGAACCAAGATTCGATCCTCTGCATGCCAAGCAACTGCACGAGCTAATACAATCCGTTCAATGTGTCGACCAATTCTCTTTAAATCATTGACATTATCACGGTGGCTGACGCGTTGAACATCCTGCTCAATAATCGGTCCTCCATCCAATTCTTCAGTGACATAATGAGCGGTAGCCCCAATAATTTTCACACCACGATTATAGGCTTGTGCATAAGGTTTACCGCCAACAAAAGCCGGTAGAAAGGAATGATGGATATTGATAATCCGATTAGCAAAATGCGTAATAAATTGTGGTGAAATAATTTGCATGTATCGCGCCAAAACAATTACATCCGCTTTATCCTTGATGAGCTCCATGTGCTGATGCTCTGCTTCTTGTTTAGTATCGGCCGTTACGGGAACATAGTGAAAGGGGATGCCGAATGATTCCACCAAGGGACGCATGTCCTGATGGTTGCTTATAACCATAGCAATTTCTGCATTTAAGTCTCCTGCCTGCCACTGCCAAAGAAGCTCTCGCATGCAATGATCTTCCTTGGAAACCATTACAGCTAATCGTTTAACTTGACTCGCACGCGAAACACTCCATTCCATTTGGAATTTAGCCGCAACAACCTGGGCAAAATCAATCTCTAGTGATTCCAATCGCTTTTCTAGTTCATTCAAGTCAAACTCAATTCGGATAAAAAACATTCCGCCTTCCGGATCCATCGTATACTGGTCCGATTGCACAATGTTGGCCCCATGCTCATGCAAAAATCTAGAAACAGCTGCAACAATCCCTGGCTGATCCGGACAAGCTATGAGCATTCGGGCCCGGTTTCCCCATTCATTTCGACTCATTTTTTGCTACGCTCCTCTATATATCCTTCATTTATAAGCTTATTTACTTGCAAACCAAGCCGTCAATCGTTGATTAATCTGTTCTTCCGACAATTCCTTGAATAACTGCTCAGCTTCAATCAAATCATATAAACGTTCCATAGGTTCACGCTTGTCCACTTTTTTCGCTTTCTCGTCATTTTTGAGCAGGTCCCAAGTATTTAATACAAACTCACGATGATCGATAGATTGTTTACTAAAGAAATGATCCAACCGCTCTACTTGATCGAGAAACTCAACTCCAAAACGCGCTTCTGTATTTCCACGCAATAAGGCAATTTCTGTTTCATACATCGGACGCTGTGTTTTGTCATTCTTGCCAATCCAAGGTGTTTCAAGAATCATTGGGATATGGCCGAGCTTCTCATGCTGAACGATCGCTTGTATCGCTTTAAAGCCGATCATCCCTGCACCTATAGGAGCATGGCGATCCTTGCCTGCGCCTCGCATATTCTTACTATCATTTAAATGAAGCACTGCTAAACGGTCCAATCCAACAACTCGATCAAAGTGAGCCAATACCCCATCAAAATCATTGACAATATCATAGCCTGCATCATGAATGTGACAGGTATCCATACAAACCTTCAGCCGAGCATTATCCTCGACTTTTTCAATAATAGCAGCTAGCTCTTCAAAGCTGCGGCCAAGCTCAGAGCCTTTTCCAGCCATCGTTTCAAGAGCAATATTTACTTTTGTATCCTTAACTCCACGCAACACTTCGTTTAAGCCCTCTGCAATTTTCGCTATCCCATATTCTGCATCTTTATCTGTATAGGCACCTGGATGAAGCACGATATTACGAACTCCAATATAATCAGTACGGCGCATTTCCTCCTGAAGGAAACGAGTAGCTAATTCAAAGGTATCCTTCTTATAGGAAGCTAAATTAATGATATAAGGTGCATGTACGACGATATCTTCCATACCATGCTCGGCCATGACCGCTTTGCCCTCTTCAATGTATTGCTCTTCAATTGGCTTTCTTCGCGTATTTTGCGGTGCCCCTGTATAAATCATAAAAGTACCCGAACCATAGGTTGCTGCTTCTTTTGCTGCATTTAATAAGCCAGTTTCTGAAAATGAAACGTGTGAACCAATTTTCACCATTCTGTAAACCCCTTCCGATTTGGATCAAAATGAATGGGCAGCATGCTGATTATTACTCCCCTTTATCCGTATCTATCTATTTTACTAACAAACTCGAAATAAATCTAGGAATGCAGTATAATTTCAATAAGAGGTGAAGATTATGAATACTTTTTTCATGTGGTTTCTCGTGTTTTGGGCATTCGTGCTCTTAGCATTTATGTCCGTTGGCGGTTTTTTTATGTTCCGCAAGTTTATGAAAGTCCTCCCTATGGCAGATGGGAAATCCAAGCTGGATTGGCAGAATCATTATGTGGATGCTTCGCGGCATCTCTGGTCAGACGATGCTAAATCATTTCTTGAAACACTTGTCAGCCCTGTTCCTGGACCATTTCGAGATATTGCTCGCCACTCGATAGCTGCCAAAATTGGTCAAGTCGCCTTAGAGAATAATGCAACTGAAGTAACGAGATCCCATTGTATTCACGGTTATATTCTCGCGACTCCACCACGGGATTATCCCAGTTTAATTACATTTCTTACACAGCATCAAATTGATTATAGCCCTTTTAGTCATTTGCTGCAGACTAACAAATGAAAATAAAAAAATCAGCCTTAGTCCATCATCTAATGGATTGGGCTGATTTTTTTATCCTTGTAGAAACAGGATCAACTCCGACTCAGCCAACGCTTTACTGATATAAAAGCCCTGAATCTGATCGCAAAGCATATCTTTTAGAATCTCCAATTGTTCAACATCCTCCACGCCTTCTGCAACTACTTTGAGCTTCAAACCGTGGGCCATAGCAATAATAGCTTTGATGATCATATGGTCATAGGGATTGTCCACAATTCCCTGAATAAAATAACGATCAATTTTGATCTCTTTAAATTTTAAGCTCTTTAACAAAGAGAACGATGAATATCCGGTGCCAAAATCATCAATGGAAAGTATAATTCCTAGACCGACAAGCTCATCGCAGACCTTCATGGTATAGGCTTGATTTTCCATAGCTGTGCTTTCCGTGATCTCTAAACATAGCAGTCTTGGATCAAGCTTAGTTTCAAACAAAATTAGTTTAAGCTCCTCGATAAAATTTTCGTTCTTAAATTGAAATAACGAAATATTGACTGAAACAGTTAGCTCCTCGATTCCCTGTGCAAACCAGCTTTTCCTGTCTTTACATGCCTGCTGCAATACCCAATGCCCAATAGGTATGATTAACCCTGACTTCTCTGCTAATGGAATGAACTCGCCTGGACTCACCAGACCTAAATCTGGGGAATTCCAACGAATCAATGCTTCCACTCCAGTAATGGTTCCCCTATTCATATCAATTTGCGGTTGATAATGAAGCACAAATTCTCCCAGCTCAAGTGCTTTTCGCATGCGGTTTTCCATAACATGGCGCTCTAAGTCGGGATGTTTGATATCTTTGGCGTATCTTTGATAACGATCACCGCCATTATTCTTAGCATGGTTCATCGCTATTCCTGCATTTTTTAATAATTCCTCCGCAGTATTGCCATATGGAGAAGCAAAGCTAACACCTATGCTTACGGCTATGAAAAAGGGAGTATTCTCAAAAATGTATGGCATTCTAAAATGCTCTAAAATAGTTTTTAACAGCCGATCTAAATGCTCATCATCCGTATAATCCGTTAGCAGCAAAGCAAACTCATCGCTTCCTATACGTGCCACTTTTAAATACTGCGAGGCTTGTTCACTCAAAAAATCTGCAGCTTGCTTCAAGAATAGATTACCGACGTGTCGCCCCTTCGACTCATTAATCATTTTAAAACGATCTAAGTCTATAATAATTACAGCCGTTTGATTCTCATTTTCTATATGTACACATTCTAATGCGTCTGCAACCACTTCCTGAAACTTAACCCGATTTAACAATCCTGTAAGCTCATCCTTATAAGCTAAGAATGCTATCCGCTGCTCCGCGGCCCGTCTCTCAGTGATATCCTCTAAAATAATATATTGATAGTTCTCTTCATTAAACAACAAGCTTTTGCTTTCCGCATAAACCAAGCGTCGCTCTTGATTAGCTTGTATAATCGCATATTCGCCTGAAAAGTCATTTCCCTCATGCTCCGGCTGGATCAATAATGAATTAAACGTCCGTCTGCGAATCTCGCTTGCTTTTAACCCAAATAATTTCAATGCAGCTGGATTAACATCCTGAATCACCAAATCATGATCTAACAGAATAATAGATAGAGAGGAAAGCTCATGCAAAATTTGATATTTGTGTTCAAAGGAAGGTAAAAATGCATAACGCGTCATAGCCACGCGCACAATAAATGCAAAAATAACAATGCCAAAAGCGCTAAATTCCGGATAATTAAGCTGGCCAATACCAACATCTAAATGAGGGATAAAATTACCACTAAATGCCCATGATCCTGCCAAAAGTAACCCAAGTAAAATAAATTGAATTTGCTTCTTTTTCTTAGCTAGATGCTCTTTCTGAGAAACATGGCGGAGTCCCAAAACCAAAAAACAGCTACCCACTACAATTGTATAAAAAGCGACTAGAAAAGAAATCCCTACTAGCATTTCAGAGGGATATTCATATTTCCAATAACCTTTAATAACAAACTCGCTTTTTATCCATGTTTGCTGGTAAATTAGAATTATAATAGCTAAAAGCGGTGCATAACAAATGGAAAGAAGAAGGTAACTCGGAATTTTCACAAAACGTGAGGTGAGCAAAGAGAAAAAATGAAGCGCAATGGACATGACTATGAACATCGGTACATATTTAATATAAAAGGTTAAGGACACAATATACTCATCTGGAAGCAGCTTGGAGAAGAACAAACCAAAAATCAAGAAAGTTAGCATAAGCAATAATAAAGCTGTAATCCTGTTCAGCGGATTTGCTTTGTTGCGAAAGTAAATTTCTAATGCCATATATACCAACATTATAATTGGAAAACCATATAAGAATATCGATAGCAAAAACAATGCCATTTGGAACCTCCATTTAGTAGGTAGCGGGCTGCGAATCAGGAGTTTAAATACTTCTTTTTAATTCGACATAAATCGCTAAAATCCTACAAAGGAACTAATATATATTATAATATAACTGGGTGTGCAGTAAAATCCATCCGTGATATAGTAGTAATGAACTATATAATCTAAGATTAGGGAGAAAAAACAATGAAGAATATGTATACTCGTATTTTTATTTTTATGGCTTCCTTATTAATCGTTCCAACAATTGCTGAAGCACATGTAAAATGGTTTACCGGCATAGTCCCAGAGAAAGCCACCATTCCCAATATTCTTTCTCCGTTTTTCATTTTTATTGCCTTGTTTGTTGCGGTCCTCCTTGCATTCCTAACACAAGCTCTACCTGCTTTATCTCGCTGGAAGCTTGCGCAAACGATTGATTCGAAGCTAGATCAGCTTCGCCCCTATTCTTTTATCGTACTCAAGCTTGGAACAGCTTTTGCCTTGGTAATTCAATTGCTTGCCGGCACTTTATTTGCACCTGAATTTGAAATCGATTCCTCCACCGAAACTATTCTTGGTTGGATTACAGTCGCTCTAATGCTCATTCCCAATCATTGGTTTACCAAAGCAGGAGCAGTGATAATGCTCTGGCTGCTCATACATTTAACAATCCATTATGGCATCTTTCATATGCTGGATTACGGATTTTACTGGGCTATCGCTGGGGTGTTATTATTAGAAAAAACGAAAAAAGCAGTATGGGGCTTCCCTTTCCTTTACTTAGGTACAGGATTATCTTTATGCTGGGTAGCTGTGGAAAAATGGGTATTTCCGAATATGGTTTTGGATGTTGTACATACGCATCATGTACCTACCTTCGGCTTTGCTCCAGAAAGCTTTGTCGTGATGGCTGCATTCATTGAGTTTGTAGTTGGTTATTTACTTGTAGTGGGTATTCTTAATCGCTTGCTTGCTGTTGTTCTAACTGGGATTTTTGTTTCAACGACGATGTTATTCGGTATGACCGAGCTTGTTGGGCATTTCATGATTCACATAGTGCTGCTGATTTTTATCATTGAAGGGGTCAGCTTCTACAAACCTCCCTTTTCGATGCATCAATCGAAGCTCAACCAGATGGTATTCATCTCCTTGAATTTCATTTTTGTGCTATCGACATTTGTTCTCATTTATTACCGATTTGCTTAAAAGAATGGAATTAAATTTATGGAGGCTCCTTACTGATGTCTGAAAACTTATTAACTAGCGAAATTCTATCCGCTGGTTACTCCTATCATAATAAAAAATTTCATTACGGTCGTGACGAAAGCTTGAAATATTATTTGTTTCGTTTACAGACTGAAGGTCTAAGCTCAGCATTAGTAGAAGGAAAAATGTCATTGATTGAGTCCGGTGATCTCCTTTTATATCAGCCTGGCCAAGCTTATGAACTATTAATTGAAGCTAATTTGAAGGCAGATAAGATCATTTCATCCTCCAAACAACCTTATCTTTTATACGGAGAGGCTATCTCTAGTGGGGATTATTATTTGTTTTGTACAGGGGAATGGGTAGATGACTGGTGGAGGCGCTCCAAGAAGCCTACAAAAGTTAGAATCCCGCTTCATGAAGGAATTCTAACCATTTGGAGACAGCTAAATATCGAGCTAGCCAAACACAGTCAACAAAACAAAGAGATGCTGGATTATTATCTCCGCATCCTTTGTTTGCATATTGATCGCCATATTATGGAGCAAACTGCTCATCCGCTAGAGGCTAATTCTTATCTGGCTTACCGGATGAAGCATTTTATTGAAGAGCATTCTACAACTGCTCTTACTCTAGAACAGGTAGCACGACACGTGGATTTAAGTGTTTCACGCGCCGTTCATTTGTTCAAGTCTGTTTTTGATCAGAGCATTATGCAGCATGCCATTGAAGTTCGATTAGCTATCGCTAAGGAACGCATTCTGTACAGCTCATTCACACTTGAGCAAATTGCTGAAAGCTGCGGTTACGCAAGCTATTCCTATTTTCATCGCATGTTCCGATCGCATTTTGGCATATCGCCTAAGGATTATCGTTTACAGGAACGGTAAAAGGTTAGCTAATACGACGATTGAGAAACCTGGGACGTTACAGGTGTGTGTATCAGTTCCAGCCAACTCGAAATTGTCTTATTTAAATCAAATAAAACATGTGGTAAGGATGCAATATCAAGTAGTGTGAGCTTGCTAACGCAAACTCCTGATGTAACCCGTAAACTTTCCACTCGACACACACACCTTCCACTTCTGGGTTCTCAAAACATATTAGACAACCTATTAACAGTCGAAACTAGTTAAAATAAACCGTTTGGCCAGTGCGGGCGGATTCGTAAACGGCTTCTAGGATTTGCGAAACAACAAAAGCTTGCTCTGGAGTTACCAAAGGTGTTGTATCGTTTTGAATCGCTTCAATCCATAAACGAGCTTCTAGCTCTGAATCGGTCTCATTGGAGCTTCCTTCGTTAAAAGCAACTCCACCCGCTTTAAGGTCAATTACCTTATCGTATAAGCGGCTTTTGTGCTCGCCATTGATACGCAAGCCATCTTCCATATCTGCGCCGCCTTCAGTTCCGCAAAGAATCGTTTTAGCTTCACCAATATTAACAAGATTAATAGCCCAGCTTGATTCCAAAACGATGGTTGCCCCGTTTTCCATTTTGATAAAAGCAACTGCGGAATCCTCGACTTTAAACTTCTCTGGATCCCAAGGACCCCATGCATTCGCTGAATTCGGACGACTTCCCAGCTTGTAGAAAACCGATCCTGTAACGCTAACAGGCTTATAATTATCCATCAACCAAAGCGTTAAATCCAAAGCATGCGTACCAATATCAATTAGCGGTCCGCCGCCTTGTTTTTCCAAATCCAAGAATACACCCCATGTAGGAACGGCTCTACGACGAATAGCTAAAGCTTTAGCATAATAAATATCGCCAAATTCTCCATCTTCGCAAAGCTGCTTTAAATATTGGCTGTCTGCACGGTATCTGTTTTGGTAACCAATCGAAAGCTTCTTGCCTGTTCGCTTAGCCGCATCTGCCATAGCTTTAGCATCCGCTGAAGTAATAGCCATTGGCTTTTCACACATGACATGCTTGCCTGCTTCTAAAGCAGCAATTGTAATTTCAGCATGGGAAGAATTAGGCGTACAAACATGTACAACATCTATTGAAGCATCTTCCAATATAGTACGATAGTCTAGCGTTATTGTAGAAGCTGCATTACCATATTTCTCTTTAGCAATATGAGCTTTGTTTTCATCAATATCACAGAACACGCCTATCTCCACTTGAAGTAATTTAGACAAGCTTGGTAAATGCTTCCCCATTGCTATTCCACCACAACCAATAATACCTACTTTAATTTTTGTTTCAGACATGTTCCTAATACCCCTCTACTTATAATTTTTAACAACCCAGTTATAGCTTTCTTCTATGCTCTCAAACGGTGGATTCGTACATTTATCTTGTTCCACTATAAGCCACTCAACGCCTGCCTTAGCAGATGCCTCTATAATTGCAATTAAATCTACTTCTCCACGGCCTAGCTCAACTGTTAGCGTTTCCCCGCTTGGCAGCTTTTGCATATCCTTCAGATGTAACAATGGAATTCTGCCTGAATATTGTGCAATATAAGCCTGAGGATTCTGCCCTGCATGATGCACCCAACATGAATCCAATTCCATCAGTAATGCAGCTTCCGGCACTTCTTTCATCATGGCATCCAATACAAAAACACCATTAACCTGCTGCAGCAATTCAAAATCATGGTTGTGATACGCAAAGCCAATACCGCGTTCAGCGCATCTTTGACCGATTACTTGCAATTGCTGGATAATAGCTAGCCATTGTGCTTCTGTTTGACGATCATCATCAGCTACATAAGGACAAACTATATAACGGCTCCCGATGGTTAAATTATAATCAATTTCTTCGTCAAGATGAGTCGTTAATTGCGCTAAACTGACATGGCTTGCTATAGCCTTTATTTTCAGCTGCTCTAATAATTCCTTAAGCTCAACTGCCGTTAATCCACCATAGCCTGCAAATTCGACACCCTCATAGCCAATTTTAGCCACTTTGTGTAAGGTTCCAACAAAATCAATAGCCGTTTCTTCACGCAACGTATACATCTGTAATCCAACATTCATTTTTGCCAATTTCATCCACCCTCACTTCCCCTGTCCTATCTAACTCTGTTATATCATAGAACGCTTACAGAGCAAATGAACAATCTAGTATAAAGATGAACAATCTGGCTAAGTTTAAATTCTAGTAAGAATTCATGATTACCTAGTAATGTTTTTAGCTCCAGATAGAATACGTTCAACCTCAGCAAGCGTAGGCAAACCTTCCCAATCTCCTTTAAATTGCGTAGCAAGTGCACCAAGTAAATTGGCTCTTTCTAAAGCAAGCTTGAGCTTTGTGTCTATTGCTGTCGATTTGTCGGATAGGCTCTGGTCTAGCATGACAGATAGGAAGCCTGCTGCAAAGGCATCTCCCGCTCCAACCGTATCGACAATTGTAGAAATTTTATAAGGTTCTGCTTTTATGCACTCTTGCTCATAGAAGCCCATAGAACCGCGTTCTCCAAGCTTCATAGCCACTACCTTTACACCTTGATCCAGAAATATCTTTGCATAGTCCGATTCAGTATGTTCACCTACTAGAAACTCGGCTTCTTCCAAACCAGGCAGAAAATAATCGCATAGCGGGATCATCGCAAGCAGGACTTCACGTGCTCGCTCCTCACTCCACAGCTTTCGCCGTAAATTCGGGTCAAAGGATATAGTCATGCCTTGCTTACGAGCTATTCTCATCGCTTCTAGAGCTGTTTCCGCAGTATGTGCGCCTAAAGCTGGAAGTATACCTGTTATATGAAGATGCTTGGCTCCAGCAAACCATTGTGGGTTTAGTGATTCTGGTGTGAAAAGGCTAGCTGCTGAAAGCTTCCTGTAGAAATAAACAGTGGGATCTCCTAAGCCTTTAAACTCTTTAAAATAAATGCCCGTAGGTGATTCAGCATCTCTAGTAACTGCCGATACATCCACGCCTTCACCCGCTAAAGTAGACAGCACCTGATCACCAAAAGGATCTGTGCCTAATCGACTTATCCAACGAGTCTTAACGCCTAAACGAGTAAGCCCAACAGCTACATTGGACTCAGCTCCAGCTATCGATTTTGTAAATAAAGGGACGTAAGTTAAAGAACCGCCAGTCATAGGCTGGAACAAAACCATGCTTTCACCGATCGTAACAACATCTACTTGTGGGGATGGATTCAAGCTAGCTTCACTCCTTTGACTTTGTTTACAAATGCACGCGCACGCTGCTCGATAGCCTCAAAGTCACCTGCTTGCAGATGTTTTTTATCCATTAAATTACTGCCTAAACCAACTGCAATCGCCCCTGCATCAAGAAATTCATTGATGTTATTAAGATCAACTCCTCCTGTTGCAATCATTGGAATATGGTTTAATGGTGCTCGAATTTCTTTTAGATAATTAAGACCTAACGAGCCCATTGGGAATACCTTGACTGCAGGCGCTCCGGCTTCAAATGCTCGGACAATTTCAGTTGGAGTCATGACACCTGGATAAACATCAATTCCGTGTTCAAGTCCGTAATAGATAACGTCTTCATTTAAGTTTGGCGAGAGAAAGTATTCAGCTCCAGCTGCTGCTGCTTCTTTTGCCATCGCCAAATTCAATACAGTTCCTGCTCCAATACGCATTCGTTGGCCCTGAGTTTCTTTAATGCGCGCAATCATTTGGAGAGCTCCCTCCGTGTTCAACGTTACCTCAAGGAACACAATGCCGCCATCCGCCAAAGCTTGTGCTGTAGCGTCTGCTTTCGTTTCTGCAATCCCTCGGAGAATCGCAATAATCGGGGTCATCTTCAATTGATCCATTAAGGTAGCCTGCTTATTCATAGTCATGATATGACACCTTTTTTAAGAATAATATTAGCGTAAAGTGCAGCCTCGCTAGTAGAGATAACGGCATAAGCTTTCTTAGTCCGTTCATAGAACTCAAAACGCTCTACCTCTTCAATAGGATCGGCTGCAGTAAAATGCTTAGCTATCGTGTACCGATATTGATCCCAAATCGGGGTTTCTACTGGATCTCCAGGGGTTACTGCCATTAAAGCTACAGGGTGATCTACATATGTATCTAGAGGGAATAACGGCAAAATCGCTTCAAGCAATTCAGGTACATTAAGGCCGTCACAGCGTACTAATCTTTGGGCATGGCTTGCAGCAGGGAAGTTTCCATCTGCAATTACGATTTCATCCGAATGCCCCATCTCCATCAAAATCTTAATTAATTCAGGTGAAATTAGCTTGGATATTCCTTTTAACATAATCAACCAGCTTCCTCTCTATTGAAAAAATAGTTAAAACACTTTTCTTATCATACCACTTTTTAGGTTATTGAAAAAAGCTTTAGGAGAAAATAAACAGCCCAATCAGGTTATGACTGAGCTGCTTAAAGATCGTCTTATACTTGAAGCAAATAAAGGCCGCCCTCGACGGTATCAAAACTAATTAAGCCTTGTTCTAACGCATCCGTCGGAATGATTTCACCGTTCAAGAGTACGCTTATTGGAGCAGCTGAACGAACTATACATTTGCCGCCTGCATGTGAAATGATCTGAGCCTGCGTTAATACAGCGTCCTTCCAGTTTAGATTTATTTCAAACGCACCACGTGCACGCAATCCTTTAATCAAGCCTGTCGACCATGCATCTGGCAGTGACGGCAGCAAATCAATAAAGCCTTGGTGTGATTGCAGCAGCATCTCAGCAATTCCTGCAGTAGCTGCGAAATTTCCATCGATCTGGAATGGTGGATGTGCATCAAACAGATTCGGATACACCCCGCCTTTATGATAGTTTTCCGGCTCATTCTCTCTCACTAATTGCAATAAATTGTTTATTAAGAGGAGTGCCCGATTGCCGTCCCCGAAGCGAGCCCATAAGCTTACTTTCCAGCCAAGACTCCATCCGGTTCCGCCATCGCCGCGTCTTTCCAGCGATGCTCTAGCAGCATCGAACAGCTCTGGCGTCTGCAGCTTCGTCAATTGACGGCCTGGGAATACGCCGAATAGATGGGAAACGTGACGATGATAGATATCCTCATCCTCGAAATCCTCCGACCATTCTTGAAGCTGCCCGTATTTACCAATTTGCATCGGGAATAGACTAGCGCGTGCATCGGTCAGCTGTCTGCGTAACTCTTGATCAAGGTCCAGAATTTCCGTTGCTTCTATAGTATTCGTGAATAGGTCCCAGAGAATCGCCAAATCCATCGTTGAGGCAATACTAACTCCTGTTACCACATTACCGTCACCTGATCTGAATTTATGCTCTGGCGAAGTGGATGGCGCAGTAATTAATCTGCCTTTGGCATCCTCATACAACCAATCCAAACCAAAGAGTGCAGAATCCCGCATAATGGGATAGGCTTTCTCCCGTAAAAAGGCTTCGTTCTTCCCGAAAGCATAATGCTCCCAGACATGCTGAGTTACCCACGGTCCACCCATTGGCCAGAGCGCCCAGGTCGGATCACCATCGCCAAAATTACCGACAGGAGCAGTTTGGCCCCATAAATCCGTATTATGGTGGGCCGTCCATCCGCGTGCTCCATAATTTATTCTAGCTGTCTCTTTACCATTAACAGATAACTTTTCAATTAAATCGAGAAATGGCTCATGGCATTCAGCAAGACCACATGTTTCCGCAGGCCAATAGTTCATTTCGGTATTGATGTTTATCGTATAATTACTGCTCCAAGGCGCTCGCGTTTCTTTATTCCAAATTCCTTGCAAATTTGCTGCTTGCGTTCCTGGACGTGAGCTTGCGATCATCAGGTAACGACCGTAGTCGAAAAGCAGCTTTACGAGTCCTGGATCATTGGCACCATGCTCTGCAATCCAGCGATCTGTTGACAAATCCACAGGCACCTTATCGTCACTAGCCAACTGTAAATCTACTCGATCGAAAAGAGCACGATAGTCCGTGATATGGCGAGCACGAAGCTCAGCATAGGTATTGCCCATTGCTCTGATTAAAGTCTCATTCAGCTTGGTTGCAGGATCTTGTTGATCGTAAAAGCTTGTTGCAGCGCTAAAAAACAGAGTTGCACTTGTTGCTCCAATAATGTGCAATCCATTCTGATCAAGCTGCAAGCTTCCATTCTCAAGTGTAGCCCCTAAACGTCCTTCAAAGCGAATTGCTTTCGTTGTTTCTGGGTCACCATATACAATCGGATTATCAGTTGAAAAATAGCTGGGATCTACATTCTCAGGTGCAAAGCCATTAAGGACCAAAAAGTCCCCTTCTTGGGCAGTTTGATAACGAAGCGGGCTATCCAATTTAGCATGAAAGCTCAGCATCCCCGGTTTATTCGCCGTTAAACGGATGACAATAACCTGGTCAGGTTGTGAAGCTAGTACTTCGCGAGTGTAGGTTACTTCCCCTATCTTATAGCTAACTGAAGCTAAAGCATTTCCTATATGCAGCTCCCTGCTGTAGGAACTAAATATATTACCATGATCAAATCGAAGATGAAGATCGCCTAATGGCAAATAGGATTGACCATAAGGCCCCATCATTTCCCTCGCTAGATTCTCTGCTTCTGCAAACTTTCCCTTACCAAGCAGACTGCGAACCTCAGGCAGCACTTCCAATGCTCGAGGATTATTCCATTCCTTCGGTGGACCGGACCACAAAGTATCTTCATTGAGCTGAAGATGTTCGTTCTCCACTCCTCCAAAAACCATGGCTCCAAGGCGGCCGTTCCCTATAGGGAGCGCTTCCGTCCATTCATTAGCTGGTGCTTTATATTGAAGCTTCATCGTAAATTATCCCCCTAATTAAATATATTAAACTCTACCTAGACTAACCTGGCTAACAAACACAAGTTTTATTATGCATGTTTTTGTTAGACCATTCAATATCATTGGCTAGCACAAAATTAAGAATTATAAGGTCAAAACTAATATGCTACATTGGGATGCCAAAACACCTTTTACAGATTTAAATGCACGGCTGAATTCCTAAATATAGAGCAATAAGTGTTAAAAACTTAACAGTTTTGACTAAATCTATCTGTAAGGACATTCGCTATAATAGAGACAAATTTGAATAAGGAGCTAAGAAAATGCTGAATGACATTTGCCGGATCCAACCAGGAATAAAAACCAAACGAATATCCAGTTATGATCGAACTGGGAGAAATGCTGATTATATTACCATTGGGATTGGGGAAACCGCTGATATTGCTGTTATGGAGGGTGCCGGTATTGTTAAGCATATCTGGATTACGATTAGCTGTGAGGATACATTCATTCGACGCAACGCCATTATTCGCATGTACTGGGATGGTGAAGAGCATCCAAGTGTGGAATCTCCGATTGGCGATTTTTTTGGACAAGGCTGGGGTGAAGAATATAGCTTCATCTCACTTCCGCTTGCAGCAGCCCCTCTAAAGGGTAAAGCATTGAATAGTTATTTTGCGATGCCTTATGGAAATGGCGCGAGAATTACGATAGAAAACCAATCCTCTGAGGCACCTATAAGATGCTTTTATTATTATGTTGATTACGAAGTCCATCCGGAAATGCCTGCATCGATGGGGCGGTTCCACGCTTCATGGAGACGTGAACTTACTGGTGTACATCCAGAATCCGGAGAAAACGAGTGGGGGACTATATCACCGCAGGAGCCAAATCCAAGCGTTGAGCACAACTATGTGTTCGCCGATATCGTTGGAACTGGACATTTTGTTGGCATCAACTATTATGTCGATAGTCCTGGACCCATGTGGTATGGAGAGGGAGACGACATGTGGCTGATAGATGGCGAGGATTGGCCAGGTTCTCTGCATGGCACTGGAACCGAAGATTTCTTTAACAGCTCCTGGTGTCCCAACGAGCTCTATGCTCACCCATTTTTCGGTTATGCTCGAGTACCAGATAAATTAGGCTGGATGGGCCGTACCCATTGTTATCGTTTCTTTCTGCAAGATCCGGTCTATTTTGATAAATCGCTGCATGCCAGTATTGAACACGGCCACGATAACAGTCTGGCATTGGATTTATCTACGGTTGCCTATTGGTATCAAACTGAACCTCACCAGCCTTATCCAGAGCTGCCAGCCAAAGAGCAACGCAGCAATATGCCAGAAATCGGTGTTGCAGATGTCCATAAATGGCGGCATGAATGGCGCAAAGCCAGAGGCAATAGTGGGACACTTTGGGGCAACGAAGAATAAAGTAGTAATAAAATAATTTTAACGCAAAAAGAAACGTAGATGCCCATTTGGACATCTACGTTTCTTTTTTTATAATGTCACATGCGCACAGTTCAACAGCTCTCCAACCTTTTGAAATAGTGATGCGTTGTGACCAATCGAGATGGCGCAATGATGAGTTGGGGCTTCAGCAAACCACATCTCCATATAATCATCCGGATGTTTGTTGAATCGAACCGGTGTCTGCGTATTGCCAATTCTCATTATGGGTCCATCCGTAGACTCTCCTTCGCTAATGATCAGCTTTAGCTTGCCTTCAAACGTTTGGGTTACATTCAACGTTGTGATCGGCCCTCTTTTTACCTTGGCTTCTACGGAAATTCCTGTTCCCTGTTTACCATGATATAAACCCATTCCGCGTAGGATCGGCTTTCCTTCTGAGATCGCAGTGTGGAAGGGTCCATCATGCCCTAGCAGGATAGTCTCATCCTCATAATCAACTACAACAATCTCCGAAAAGCTGCCCCCTGTTCCAAGAATATCGCATATTTTCATCGCTAAAGCCGTTTTCAGATCACCTTCACCTGAGCAAGGAATACCTCTAGCCGTTAAAAGCGAATGTCCCAGAATAAACCCTGCTTGCAATTGCTCATATTCACTTCCAGGAGCTCCATGATAATAATAGGTCAAGGCATCTAAATCAAATTTGCGCACCATTTTCTCCTGAGCGACCGCAATTTTCGCTGACCATTGCAGCTGCTCATCCGTTGGTTTCTTAGCAATTGGATCGGAGGATGCTTGATCACTAATTTCAAACATAGCTCCAACTTCGGCTAGCTTAGCCTCGACTTCATCAGGAGTCACCGACTTCAGCAAGTCATGGACATCGCACATTTCAAGTACTTCAACATGAATGCCCATCTGAGCTTGAATCATCGTGAAATCACTGTACATATCAAGCATGCCACTATAAGTGTTACCCAAAAAGCCAAATCGGCTATGCTGAAGTGTCCGAACAACTCCGGCTGCGCGAATCCATTCTTCAATTGATTTCCACGCTCGTTTGGCTTCTTTTCGATCTGCCGTAATTTCGTTTGTTAATGAAATTGCAGGAGTATAGCTCAAACCAAGCAAACCATTGATCACCCGAAAAACAATTCCTGCCCGTTGAAAGGCATTAGATATCTCGGGTACTGGGCAAGCACCGCAATGAGCCAGCCACTCCCCTGTAGTCGTTTGTTCGTAGTTCATTCGATTCGTAGGCTGCATATTGAGAATAATCACTGGCTTCTTACAAATTTGATGAACAGGCAGAACATTAGAGCTAGTCGAGTAAGTGGCTGAATGACAAAAGATGATATCGACATTCCTTTCATTAAACCACTCACCAGCTTTTCTGCCTGCTGCTTCTGAGTCGACAATTCCGTAATTATATATTTCTCCAAAAGCACTCATTTTCTGTTCAATAAATTGGCCGTATTCGGTTAATCGTTCCTGTAATCCTGGAAATTGCGGCCAATAAGCCTGCAAACCAATCGAATAAAAACCTACTCTAGCCTTTTTCGTGTCTTTTATCGGACTAAGTGCATTCATATATTCGCTCCCTCAAATGAATAAATAATCAAATCATGTTACAATTGTAACAGCTACTATTTCTACTTTCATCCAAGAATAGTGTCAATAAATAATAGTATCTTGCTGAGGTGAAAACATGAACAAAGATTTCTATTTAAGGGCTGCTCGTGATTGGACAGATGACTCATACGACATTATGGTCACACCAAGCCTTACCGCAAAAGCTAATCTTCATTATGTGCAAGAGATCGGGCATTATCGTTGCCTTGCCTCTTATTTTACAGAGCGAGCAAATTTAGCTTCTTATTTAATTGTGTATACCATTTCCGGAAAAGGATACCTGCAATATAACGAGAAGCGTCATACTCTCCAGCAAGGACAAGTTTTTTTTATATCCTGTATGGATTATCAATACTATGAAACGGACTCAGATGAGCTCTGGGAGCTGCTGTGGGTGCATTTTGACGGAGGTTCCAGCAGAGCTTTCTATGAGCAGTTTCATCTTGCTAGAGACCCAATCCTTACATTGAACGCACATTCACCAGTACCCACACTTATAAATGAGCTGCTCGAGCTCCAAATCCACCAAGATGCACGAACCGAGCTGCTAAGCTCGCAAGCCATTGTTCAAATACTAACCGACCTATTGCTGCATACTTTAAATAGGAATCAAGAGTCGCAAACTCGATTTTTACCGGACTCTATTCTCCAGACCCAGCTCTTCCTTAAAGATCAACTGCATGAGAAAATATCTTTAGATCGACTGTCTGCTCAATTTTCAATCAGTAAATTTCACTTAGCCCGTGAATTCAAAAAATATACGGGTCTAACTCCCAACGAATATTTAATCAATCTCCGTATTAACAAAGCCAAAGAGCTGCTCAAATACTCGGAAATACCTGTGCAAGAAATTGCCAGCAAGGTTGGTTTTGACAATGTCAGCCATTTCATTAATCAATTTAAAAAACAAGAAAACGCTACCCCACTAAGCTTTCGCAAAGTGTGGCAGCGTCCCAAATGATTGGCTTATTTACTAAAATAAGCTAACACGAACAACACAGGAGCCGTATAATCAATCGCATATTCATTTGTCGCAAAAGAGTCTGATTTATCCACATACGTTTTCGCTGGTGGGATTGGGCTTTTAGCTTCCTTGATAATCAAATCTATTGTCGGATCGCCGCCATTCTTATTTGGTCCGCCTACAACCAGCCCAGGTATATAGGTTCCTGTGCTCGCAGCAATACGGTTATGCGGCATGAGCGGCATTTGAGTGCCTGCCCCCGTCATATAAGTATAACCCGTTGTATTTCGGCCAAACAGATAATGCACTTGATCCAACGCAGCGTTAACGTACTCTGGTTTAGGATTCATCGCATTAGCAAAAATCAGTACCTGCCCGCGTGAAACATCTTCCTTAGTCGAAGCCCACTGATAATCCTCAGCTTGCAACGCTACTCGATAGCCATCTGTTTCAATTAGCTTCAATAAATCATCCGCATAACCTGTAACAGCCGCTTTCACATCCTCTTTCCTTTGGGGATCTCCCTGTTCACTTGTATAATAAGCCCAATCTCCAAGCATTATCGCATTGGACCAGGATACAGCAACCGGTTTCTTCACCAGCTGCTCCGCTAAATCGGATTGGATATAGGAGTCAAAACGAGCATCACCTGTTGTTTTTAATAACTCCGCAGCTGCCCAATATCGCTCTTCTGTATCTGTTGTTTTTAAATAGGGTCCTGAACCTGCGTCCTGGCCCTCATCCTTGCGAAATTCCGGATCCGGATGCCTCTCCAGATAAGCTTGCGATTTTAAAGCGCTTTTTAATAGCTGATCTGCATAAGCAGGGTCGTATTCTTTAAAAATACGTGAGGCCATAGCCAAAGTAGCTGCATATTGTGCAGTCCCGTAAGTTGAAAGCCCATAAACATACCGATCCTGTGTATCTGATTCAGGCAGCACAAAGCTCGTCCAAGCTGCACCTGAGACCTTTAGATAAATGGCTCCATCCTGCCGTTGCAGCTTCTGCATCCAATCCAACTCAACCTTCACTTCAGCTAATAGATCAGGCAGCTTGCTGACCTCATCCTTTGCAATTAAATCTATTGGAATCGACATTTGACCAGCCGTAAATTTATTGGGATTCATTTCGAAGGCAAGCAATAGCTGTGCTGAGCTGACTGCTGCTGTAGGTATATATTTCCCATAATCTCCAGCATCATACCAGCCGCCGCTTACATCAAGTATGTCACCTTTTTTATGATAGCTGTCACTAAAGAACATCGTCGCTTTTGCATCTTGAGTATGAGAAGCCGCATGCTTAAGTCCCGTTATGGGGTCATCCATTGCAACTCCCGAACGCCCAAGTGTATACGAACGTGCTGCATTTAGTAAGGAACTGTTGTAGACATTATCGCCAATTGCAAACGGATAAGAATCACCTGCACCCGCTACACGTAGAATATAAGTCCCAGGCTTATCAATTGTGGTGAAATCTGCACTTCGCACTGTATCTCCAGAGTTAACATCCTGGACTGGAGCGGATAGCTTACCAGTAAAAGCAGATTGCTTCGTGTTTACATCGAATACCTCGAATACATCTGTAGTTCCTTCTATTACCAACCCGATTTTGGGAGCTGTTGTCAGATAACCAACCTGATCTATGCGGATTTTTGAACCCGGCTCATTCAGATCTTTCACTATAGTTGGTTGAGGTTGAGGGGATGGTGTCACAATTGCCGTGGTAGCTATTGGCGTCTGAATGGGTTTTGTAATCACTTCAACTGTTTCTTTTTTATTAAATATAATAATGCCTATACCAACTAATACAATCGCTGAGAATGCTATCAGACTAACTCGCTTATACTTGCTCATGGATGAAAGCCTCCTCAAATATGACTCATCCTCTATTGTAAAGTTAATCGGACTAATCGTCCATCCTTCCGTGTGTGTTAACTTATCTTCTTTTCTCTGTTGCTTTTATATCTTATTGATGATACAATACTTTTTGTGTCTTATGGATCTGTAGCTCAGCTGGTAGAGCAGTTGACTCTTAATCATCTGGTCGGGGGTTCGAGCCCCCCCGGATCCATACTCTTATATAACCTTCAAACCTCGCAGAGATGCGAGGTTTTTTATTTGTTTATGATTAGTTAGCTACCTTTTAGACCGCATTTCTATACATATGCTGGAAACATCGCCCCATCTAAAGCGGCGCGGACGCTTTACATTCTCTTTTGCGGAGGCTCCGCAACATCTAAAGCGGCACGGACGCTTTACATTCTCTTTTGCGGAGGCTCCGCCCCATCTAAAGCGGCGCGGACGCTTTACATTCTCTTTTGCGGAGGCTCCGCCCCATCTAAAGCGGCGCGGACGCTTTACATTCTCTTTTGCGGAGGCTCCGCCCCATCTAAAGCGGCGAGGACGCTTTACATTCTCTTTTGCGGAGGCTCCGCCCCATCTAAAGCGGCGAGGACGCTTTACATTCTCTTTTGCGGAGGCTCCGCCCCATCTAAAGCGGCGAGGACGCTTTACATTCTCTTTTGCGGAGGCTCCGCCCCATCTAAAGCGGCGAGGACGCTTTATTCTCTTTTGCGGAAACACCGCCCCATCTAAAGCGGCACGGACTCTATTCCGCCCAAAATGACGCTATTACCAACATTTCTATATAATGTAGACTTAGGAACCACTAAAAACCAGACTAACACTTAGTGTCGGCCTGGTTTTTCATATTTTAGCTAACCCTTATCTAAAATCCTTCAAAAACTGTACAGCTTTCCTGATATCTTCTTCAGGATTAGTCCCTACTTCACGCTCAATAGTTAAGTAGCCCTTATAATCAATATCAACCAGCGCTTGCAGATAGCCATTCCAGTCTACTCCGCCTTCACCAAGGGGAACCTCTCTAAAAATATCACCTGATTCGGCAGCCTCTGCCATTTTTTCGTGATCCAGTGGATTAAAGCCAAGTGAGCCATAAACCAGACGTGGATCTACTTCACGCAGCCGTATGCCATCTTTCGCATGGGTATGCACGATATAATCACGCAAGGTATAGACACCTTGAACAGGATCATCGCCCGTAACCATAACCATATTAGCTGGATCGAAGTTAACCGCGACTCCTTTGGAGCTGAGCCCATCGAGAAAGCCTTTTAAGGTTATTGCCGTCTCGGGTCCAGTTTCAATAGCGAAAAAGGCATTCAGGCTATTAGCATAAGCACTGAGCTCGTCACAAGCCAAATGCATCGCTTCATAATTAGCGCTGTTCTTATCCTCTGGCACTATCCCAATATGCGTTGTGACTACATTAACTCCAAGCTCCACAGCTAGATCGAGAATTTGTTTGGACTTAGCAATTTTCTCAGCATTGACAAGTTTATCTTGAAAGCCATGACCCCCTAAATCGCCAACAAGTGCAGAGATTTCCAGTCCAAGCGAAGCAATGAATTCCTTCCATTCCTTACGTGCTGCTGAAGTAAGATTTTGCGGAGCAAATTCTCCATTAACGGCATAAATTTGTACACCATCCGCGCCAACCTCTTTAGATTTTATTAAACCTTCTCGCACACCAACTCGAAAGCTATCTACGATCACACCAATTTTATTAGGAACAAGCACCATGTCCAACGCCTCCTTATATTTCGTTCCATAATTGCTTTAAGTTATTTAAGCCAATTCTAGTACCTAGCTTACACTCTTCCATACCTTCAAACTCGACTGATAAAAAGCCATCAAAACCGGATTGTTTGACTACTTTTAGCACATTGCGCATATCAATATCACCGTTTCCAATTATCGCACCACGCAAATGATTGCCATGAGCTGTTGGAAACCAGCCTTCTCCTGGATCTTGTGCGAATGATCGAAGATAGAAATCTTTAATATGAACCATAGATGCGTAGGAGATGTTCTTCTTCACGGCTACTATTGAATTCTCATCTGCACACATAAAATTGCCAATGTCTAAGGTTGTTCGAAAATTGGCTCTATCAGTTGCATGGATTAATGCCTGAACTCGATCACTGGCTTGCAGGAAATAACCATGATTTTCAATACTGGTCGTTATTCCGAATGTTGCTGCATACTCAGCTACTCGACGGCATGCTTCTGCAAGCTTAGGAAGCTGTAAATTAAAATTCTGAATGGATATGTCAGCGGTACTGGCTACATCATGACGCATGAGCTTAATCCCGAGCTGTGCAGCGATATCTACTTCTTTCTTCACTCGGCTTATCTCAAGCTCGAATGCTTCCTCTGTTAGACCGGAAAATTCAGCCCCAATTGCATAATTGGATATTTCAATCCCTGACTCCACTGCCTTTTGCCGAATCTCTGAGATTAATTCAGGATTCTTTGTCAGATTGAAGCCGATTGGCACAATCTCTACATGCTCCCCACCAATTTCAGCAATATAAGCAATCGCCTCTATTACGCTCATCTCACCAGACTGAATAGCCCGCGATAAACTATACGTGCTTACCCCTATTTTCATAAGCTGACCTCCACACCTTTGGCCGCAGATTCATAAATTGCACAAAGAATTTTCATAATCTCTAAGCCATCTTCTACTGGGCTAAGCGGTTGTTGACCCGTTTGGACGCATTGAACAAAGTGATTGATTTCATTCTGGAAGGAAGAATCAAAGTGAAAGCCTTTGTGGTCCATTTGCGGTGTGATATTCAAAATCGTATTATGTTTTTCCGTTACAATCGCAATCTCTGGATCGATCTCATAGCTGCCTTTATCTCCATATAACTTAACTTTCATTTCATCTTCTTTAGCATGAAGGGAAAAACTAACATCTACCATTAAAGAAGCGCCATTCTCAAAACGGATAATAGCGTTTGCCAGATCTTCAACGGTATTTAAACTTGGATCCCAATCTGCTGCTTTATAGAAGGAAAGATGCTCAATATGCGCACGATTTCCAAGCTTGCGATAAGTATTGCCGCTTACGGACTTCACCTTAGGCTTACCCATCATATACCAACAAAGATCAATCATATGAACACCAATATCGATTAGCGGCCCGCCGCCTGAACGTTCTACATCAGCGAACCATCCACCTGGATTGCCAAGTCGGCGAATAGCGGAAGCTTTAGCATAATAAATCTCGCCAAACTCCCCAGCTTCCGCAAATGTCCGCAGCATCTGCACATTGTTATCATAACGCCGCACAAAACCAACCTGCAGTATTTTACCGCTGCGCTTCACGGCTTCCTGGATGCGTAATGCTTCTTCAACTGTTTTGCAAAGTGGTTTTTCCACCAGCACATGCTTGCCAGCATCTAATGCGGCTATGCTAATCTCTGCATGTGTTTGATTCCAAGTACAAATACTTACTGCATCGATCTCCGGATCGGTCAATGCCTCTTGATAACTATAGTATATTTTTGAAACACCGTATTCCGTACCTATACGATTAGCACGCTCTTCGTTTATGTCACATACCGCATAAAGCTCAACTTCTGGATGATTAGTATAAGATCTTAAGTGCTCTTTAGAAATAGATCCCACACCAATTACAGCAACTTTAATTTTCTTCATCATTTTCTGCTCCTTTGTACAACTCCATATAGGCTAATCTTCTCTCTTGTATTATAATAGGTACAGATATTATAACCATGAAGCAGGATGCTATTAATTTGGACAAATGTGCTATTTAATGGGAGGGATAATTATGAAGCCTGCTGCTTTACTCGAACCTATGGACATGCCAAATCCACATTTCCCAGTAAAAGTACATCGAACCACAATAGATGAATATGGTAAACTATTATTTCCGAATCATTGGCACAAGCATATAGAATTTTTATTTTGCCTTTCTGGAAAAGCGATTATTGAATGTAATTCAGTACCTTTTACCATGGAAACGGATGATCTTATCGTTGTAAACAGCAATGACCTGCATGCAGGTGTTAGTGCCTCAACAGATTTGTTCTATTATGCGCTGATATTCGATCCCGAAATTCTACATAGCCCTTTTTTTGACGCTACAGAAACTAAATTCATTACACCCATCATGCAAAATTTAATTATGTTTTCGCATAAAATCACCTGTGATTTGGAGCTCAAAAGCTGTTTTCTTGCCATTGTTAAAGAGCTCAAAGACCAGCAGCTTGGCTATGAACTATCGATTAAATCTTACTTGTTTAGAATCTTGACCTTATTGCTGCGTAATTATGTGGCACAGGTTCTAACCGTAAATGACCATACCATTCGAATGAAGAATCTTAATCGCTTCGCCCCTATACTCCAATGCATTGAAGAGTCCTATCAAGAAGAATTAACTATTGATTTACTAGCTGATATGGCTGGTCTAAGCCGTTTTCATTTTAGTCGATTATTCAAAGAATTAACGGGCAAAACGGTAACTGAATATGTCAATGGAATCCGAATTGGTCGCGCCGAATACTTACTCTACAACACAGCTATGACCGTTTCCGAAATTGCGATTGCCTCAGGCTTTCATGATATTTATTATTTCAGCCGGATATTTAAACAATACAAACACGTTACTCCAACGGATATGCGCAAGAACCGATCCACTCTGATTTAGCATTTTAGTGAAAAACTGTTATAATGGTGTTTAACTTACTACTATATAGGGAGTCTGATTAATATGAGCAAACAGGCAGTCAAACATATGGTTATTTTTTGTTTAAAGCACGAGATAGGCTCTGCCGAAGCCGCACAATTCTTAAAAGATGGCCGTGATATTCTTAGCTCTATTCCAACCGTTGCAAATTTCCAAGCCTTTAACCAAGTGAGTCCAAAGAATGATTACGACTACGGTTTTTCCATGGATTTCGCAGACCAAGCCGCATATGATTTCTATAATGAGCATCCGAAGCATGTGGATTTTGTTGAAAATCGTTGGTTAAAGGAAGTTTCTCGTTTTCTAGAAATTGATTTTCAAGCTGCTCACGAATGATTTAGCACAAATCAAGTCTGCGTGTTTTTATGCTAGATCCCTTTTTGCTTAAAGCAGAAAGAAGGCATGAGCATAGCCGCAGGCTGTTTTTGCGAGCATTATGCCGCTTGAAAAATTTACAAAAAAAAATAACCTTCAGCTCCACTATTTCTAGTGAAATTGAAGGCTTAATCGACAGCTTATAGAGGTTCACCATGCAGGTAATTAAAGAAGGGCTTATCAACCCAGAATTGATACGGGGTCACTATCGCATTGGGATCAATAGCTTTAAAGCCAGCTACAACCTTGGCTGAATCTTCATTTAAAGAAAAAGGATTAACCGTGAACGTACTATCTTTGTCTGTAATATAATTGTTTGTTATGACCTCATAATCTTTTAATTCTGTAGAAGAATAGTATAAGGGCTGAAACCACGAGCTCGCAATCAGGCCAGATTGATCCTTAACATTTTTCTTAGCATATGCCAGAATTGCTCCTTGAAAAGCAGCCTTTTGTTCTTTACTTGAGAATTCGAATTCAAGATCAAATTCCTTAGCGTAGGAAATAAAATTACCATTAGCAATCTGTACCACATCCGGTCCTGGCTCGCCCCACTCTTTTAAGAAGATGAAAGCAGATGTCTTAGGCTCAAATTGCACCTTAGCATTAAGCCCCTCACTACGTAATAGTCCAATCAGCTGAACAGCATGATTTAAATCAGAATGTCCGTAAATCAGCGACAAGGAACTTATAAAATTAGGATTAAAACGAGAATCCTTCAAGCTGTAGCCTGTTATAAGATTCTGCTCAAGTGCTGTATTTACAAGTAATTGCAGCTTAGGGGCATGAATAATATCTGAGGTTACAAAGGCATTGCTAAGCTTTGCAAAGATATCTGCGTCGTTGACATAACCAATATAATGCTTGTAAAGCCCTTTGGTAACTAGAATCTTGCCTAGTAATGTATTAATAAGCTGTGCATCTGCTGCTTTATTAGGTTGAAAGGTGCTTAACAACTCAGCTGGGATCAACCCGGCATCTGCTGCTGCCGCAAGCTCTTGTGCCGTTTTTATTGCTAAGTTGTTATTCTTTTGATTAATAGACTTAAGCACCAAAGCTACCTTGTCCGTCGGATATGTATACGCAAGTTCCTTTAATCCAGCTGCCCTTACTGCAATAGAAACGGCTACAATACTAGATAATGGCTGCTCAGCTTGGACACCAGGCCCTCCTAAAATTCCATTCTCATATAAGGAGGCAGCAGCTGGAAATAGCTTATTATCTGCTTTGAGATCTGTAAAAGCAATATCTTTACCTGATGGTTTGTAGCTGAGTATAGTAGCCACGGCTTCAATGAATTGCCCTTTCGTTGACGCTCCATTAAAACTAACATTGAACTTTTCTTTAATATACTGTTTATATTCTGCAGCACTATCCTCTTGAGAAATAAGAGCGTTTGGTTGGGCCGCATGAGCTACCGTTTGTGTAAACACAAAAATTAGGGTTAATAGCAAAGCAGCTATCAGTTTTGTAGATGAAGCTTGTAATCTGGTCATGAAAAATCCCTCCTATGATGTTGTATATAATTCCGACTGGTATAATCGGATATATAATTTTTAATATCATAACACCCTAAAAACCAACATGTCAACCGAAATTTATCATAGAGTGAATTCTTGACATCTTAATGAAAGGAACTTTATATTTGCATTGTTTTTCAGTTGTATACTATAATTTACTAGATGCAACGTATCCAGGAGAGGAAGGAAATCTAAAATGAACCGATCCATGGAAGAACGATATGTGATTTCATCACAAATTCAAACCTTATCCAAAAAACAATTATTCTATGGAGACGATTTATCCTTAAAACGAGAAGTCATGCTATATACGATTAATAATCTAAATAACGATAACTATAATGAATATATACGTAAGTTTAAAAAGGCTTCCGCTTTCGTTCATGCTGGCTTTCAACATATTCTCGATACTTCCATCGAAGATCATTCCATCTTTATTGTGCTTGAACATAAATCTGGCAAACCACTGCTGCAGTACTTAAAAAACCAAGATTGGGTATTTAACCGGATTATTACTATGATCTCTGATTTGGGAGTATCCATGCTGGATGGGATGGAAGAACAAATCACTGGTTTTTCAGTCGCGGCTGATAATTTATGGTTAAGCGAGGATGATCGGCTATCGTTTATTAATTTCTGGGAGGATGGCGAACCGCAATTCACAGGTCCATTGGGCTTGTGCAGTTTAATTATTCAGCTTTCTACCGGTTCCACTCAGATTCCAGATCCTTTTAAAGCATTAGATAGCTATCTATTACAAATTGATCAGCTTCCAGCATCTCCAGAGCAAAAGAGCGTACTGATTAAGCTAGTCAGGCGAGCTTATCATGGACAGGCTTCTTTATCTTCATTAGTCATTGGACTCCAAGGCTTATTGCATATTAAACCACAAACGGAGGATTTATTCTCGACTACCGAGCCAATTCCTGCAGCTGTGCCTTTAACTAGAGCTCCAATTCAACCAAAACCTCCGGCAACCTACAATATTGAGATCGTTCCTCCTGAGGATGACGATGAGGATGAAGACTTTGATGATACTAGAGTCCCTTTCTACAAAAGAAAAACTTTTGCGGTCATAGGAGTAATCCTCGTGATATTCGTAATATGGATGATTTGGCCTGCCTTACACTCTTCAAACAAACCAAGCAAAGTTGAACCAACGCCTAGTATCCCAGCTACAATTGCGCCTACAGCGACTGTAACGCCAGAGCCTACTCCAACTGAGGATAACTCGGTGGTCGAACCAGGAGAAGAGATTGTAATTCCCAACCTTATTGGATTGACGCTTGAAGAAGCAGATAAGGTGTTAATACACTTGAGGCTTCATTATGATTTTCATAAAGAAGTTAATAAAGAGACACCAATCGGAATTATTTATAAGCAGGATATTCCTCCAGAAACTAAAGCTGCTCAAGGTGATAGGGTTGTATTTTGGATTAGTAGATGACGATATAGCAATATAATAAAAGCAGCCCCCAAGAAATCCAAGGGGCTGCCTTTTTTTGTATTGCTTTTATTCTAAACCCATTGATCTGCTGCTTTAGTGTAGCTCTGCACTTCGGACTGTTCGAAGAAAATCGCGATTTCTCTTTCTGCGCTTTCAACTGAATCTGAACCATGGATTAAGTTCATCCCTGTATGTAGGGCAAGATCTCCACGAATCGTTCCTGGAGCCGCTTCTACTGGATTGGTTTTACCAATCAAGTTGCGACAAGTAACAACAGCTTGATCGCCTTCCCAAACCATAGCAAGCACAGGACCGGAAGTAATGAAGCCCAATAGCTCCGGGAAAAATGATCTTTCCACATGCTCTTGATAATGCTTTTCTGCTTGAGCTTTGCTTACTACCATTAATTTGCTTGCAACCAATTTCAAGCCTTTTGCTTCAAATCTTTGCAGAATTTGACCGATTAATCCTCTTTGAACACCATCAGGTTTGATCATAATATACGTTTTTTCCATTTTAAATACTCGCTCCTTCTTATTATCTGATATTTTCTTTATTAGTTTTGCCCAAGGATAAACGGCTGAGTCGTCCTTCTGAAAGAAGACAGGGCGTTTGTCCAGAATAATAAGATCAGTATAAGTAAATAAACTTATACATTCTTATTGTTTTAAAAAGGGTTTGTTAGGCAGATAATGAATCGTGCGAATAAAACGAATCGTTCTCGTCTTAGCGCGCATGACCATGGAATGTGTTTCCGCTTGTTGATTGGGTAAATAGCGGACACCTCCTAGGAATTCCCCATCTGTCACACCAGTTGCTGCAAAAATAACATCTTCATTGCCTACTAAATCTTCCATCGTTAGTACTTTCAACGGATCAGAGATCCCCATCTCAATACAACGTTGGAATTGGGAATGATCTTCTGGAATAAGTCTTCCTTGGAATTCTCCACCTAGACATTTTAGTGCTGCAGCAGCTAGAACACCCTCCGGTGCTCCACCAGAGCCTACATACAAATCAATTCCCGTTTCTGGAAATGCAGGTGCAATCGCTCCTGCTACATCACCATCTGAGAGAAATTTAATCCGTACGCCTACATCCCGCAAGGTTTGAATTAAGTTTTGATGACGCTCGCGATCCAAAACCATTACTGTAAGATCTGCTACTTTTTTGTTGAGAATTTCTGCAGCTTTTAATAAAGTTACATCTACAGGATCAAGCAGACTTAGCTTTCCTGCAAGTGCAGGTCCAACAGCCAGCTTTTCCATGTACATATCTGGAGCATGAAGCAAGTTCCCTTTATTGGCAATAGCAATTACGGATAATGCATTGTTAAGTCCGTTTGCTACCAGCGCTGTACCCTCAAGTGGATCTACCGCTACATCCACCTCTGGACCTTGACGGTTTCCAAGCTTCTCTCCAATATACAACATCGGAGCCTCGTCCATTTCGCCTTCGCCAATAACTACGGTTCCTGTAATGGAAACGGAATCGAACATCGCACGCATCGCAGACGTTGCCGCATCATCTGCATTAATCTTATCGCCTCTACCCATCCAAGGTGCTGATGCCAATGCTGCTAATTCTGTTACACGTACAACCTCTAATGCTAGCTCTCTTTCCAGAATCCCCGCCCCCTTAATTAAAAAACTTGCAAAAAAGACCGACCTCTTTTAGTATACAACATGTTTTTTGGTTTGGCTCATAGAGAGTATGACTAATTTTCAAACATTTAATGTAACATATATAAGAATAAACGCTTTATTAGCGTTTATTAGTACGTATTATTCAATAATTACAGCGTATACTTTGCCTGGACCATGAATCCCAATCGTCAAATCATTTTCGATATCGGCGCTTCGGCTTGGACCTGTAATGATATTAACGGAAGAAGGCCAATTGTTGGAGTAACGTTCATTTGCTGCCATCGCTGAGAAAACTTCCCCCATACGCCGCACTAATTGATCTGCACGGAATACGGCAAATAGAACCTCCGGCAGCAAGGAAACGGATCTGCCATTTCCACCTTGGGCACAAAGTACAACGGATCCAGTTTCAGCTAATGCAAAATCTGCCCAAACCACACCAAGTCGGCATTGCTCAGCAGCTTGCAGCAATGGACTACGTTGACTCCAGTTGGAAGCAGCAGGATCTTCATTGGATATGGGTGCTTCGGCTTGCTCTGATTCTGCTTTCCACGGTACAACACGAATTCCATGCTCCTCCAAATATGCATCCAAGCCCAATTGGATCAGACCTTCATGCTCCCAACGCACTACACCCCCGACTTCAAGCTCTTTACAAACCTCAACCAAATAAGCACTAGTTGCCGGCCCGGCATCTTCTTCACTAACCAACAGAACCTTGCCTGTTAGGGTTGTCCAATGCTGGATGAACAGGTCCAGCATCTCTTGCTTATTCAAATGCCTATCCGCATAAAACGCCGGCACGCCTTTTTCGATTCTAAGTGGGGGAGTTGCAGCAAGCTCACTTCGCCCTAAATTCTTCGACAAGCGGCTAATAAAGCTTTCTCTTCCTACAATGGCACCTGGTTTTACACTCATGGCTGTTTATCCCCCTTCTTTAATTCCTTTTGCAAATCCTCCCATTTATCACGGAAAGAACGCTTTGGCTTCATTGGGAAAAACCGCGATTGAGTCCAGCCTGCTAATGGTCCAGGGCCTTTTTGAATGTTGCCGTTTTTCACAAATGGCTTTTGCAAATAATAAGCGGTTTTCGTTGCAATTTTGTACACTGTTACACTGCCAAAACCCAATTCAAAGCTTTTAAAAGCGATTCGTTCCAGCATCGGTGTCATTTTCATTTTTACCTTGCGATGGCGAAGATGAACCAGCATATCGTGTAAAGGAATCTTGACAGGACAGGCTTCATAGCATGCTCCGCATAAGCTTGAAGCATACGCTAGCTGGCCGGCTTCCTTCATATCCTGTTGGAGCAGAGGGGATAGCACAGCGCCAATCGGTCCGCTATAAACGGTGCCGTAGGCATGCCCACCTACATGACGATAAACCGGGCAAACATTCAAGCAGGCGGCACAACGAATACAATTCAATACATCTTGAAAAATAGGATCGCCCAGCTGCGATGAACGGCCATTATCTAAAACAATTACATGCAGCTCTTCAGGACCATCTAAATCCCCCTGCTGCTTCGGTCCTGTTATGAACGAAGTATAGGTAGTTAGCTTTTGCCCTGTTGCACTGCGAGCGAGTAAGTTAAGCATAACCTCAACGTCAGCAAAGCTCGGAACCAACCGCTCCATACCCATAATTACAACATGGGTCTTCGGCAACGTCGAGACCATACGTGCATTACCTTCATTAGAAACCAATGTAATCGAACCTGATTCAGCAATCGCAAAATTACAGCCCGTTAAACCAATATCCGCTTCCAGAAAATAATTCCGCAGCTTCTTTTTAGCATAATCTGCGAGTATTCTGGTATTCGGCTCAAAATGCTCACCTGATTCTGCTGTAAAAAGATCGGCAATTTGTTGTTTGTTTTTATGAATGGCAGGAATAATTAAATGAGATGGTGTTTCTTTAGCTAACTGGAGAATATATTCCCCTAGATCCGTCTCGATCGCTTCAATACCAGCGTCTTCTAGATGATGATTCAAGTGAATTTCTTCCGAAACCATCGACTTGCCCTTAGCAACTAGCTTAGCGTTTTTTGCCTCAGCTATACGCATGAATACCTGAGTAGCTTCCGCTCCAGTGGTACAAAAATGCACATGCCCGCCTGCTTTGCTTACATTGTCGGCGAATTGATTGAGATAATAATCTATATTTGAAACCGTATGGGTTCTAATGGCTTTTCCTTGCTCACGCCAAGCTTCCCAATCACCAAAATCTTCCATTGCTTTTAGTTTACCGCTTTTTAGTTTATCCGTCGTGTAAGCTACTGCTTTGCGCAAGAATTCATCTGCTAGAGCAAGCTCAGTTCGTCTTTTCAAGCCTGAACCAATAAGTGCTAATTCATCTGTTGGATTCATCGGACATGCCCGCCTTCCAGCAATTGCGATAAGTGAAGCACCCGGATAGGCTTGCCTTCTTTATTCAAACGACCGCCAATGTTCATTAAACAGCCCATATCCGTGCCAACCAAAACCTCAGCATTTGTTTCCAGTACATGTGCTGCTTTCTCGCAAACCATGGCTTCGGACATATCTGCCATTTTTACAGCAAACGTTCCGCCAAAACCACAGCAATCTTCTTTTTTGGGCAAATCAATATATTCTAATCCCTGGATATTAGCTAGCAGCGTTAAAGGCTCTTCCTTGACACCCAACAAACGCATCGCATGACACGATGGATGATAGGTAACTTTGCCGTTAAAAACCGCACCCATGTCGGTAATGCCCAGAATGTTCACGACAAATTGCGTAAATTCATAGGTTTTATTAACTAGATTTTCTGCTTTCAACAACCAATCGGGCTCATCTTTAAATAAATGCGGGTAATAATGATGGACCATCCCTGTACAGGAGCCTGAAGGTGAAACCACATAATCACTATGCTCAAACGCACGGATTAAATTACGGGCAACCTCTCGTGCTTCATCTTGATAACCGCTATTGAATGCTGGCTGGCCGCAGCAGGTTTGAGAAGCGGGAAAGTCAACCTCACAGCCATATTTATGCAAAATCCGCACAACACTTTCACCAACCTCCGGATACATTTGATCCGCTAAGCAAGTAATGAATAAAGATACCTTCATGCTCAACCTTCTTTCTGCTCGCTCGGAGAAATCAATGATTGTGTTAGCTGAGTTACTTTCACAGACATCTCACGTAGTCGATCTAAGTAGCTATTATCTGTTCTATCATCTGTAATCACATGATGAATTCGTGTCCAAGGCGCTACCAAAGCAAAAGCTTGGGCACCAAACTTGCTATAATCCGAGAGTAAATAAACTTCATCTGCTGAATGAATCATTTTCTGTTTAACCAAGGCTTGCAGCTCATTAGATTCGCTGATTCCACGCTCCATATGCACACCTTTGCAGGAAACAAATGCTTTATTCACATGGAATTGGCTCAAAGCGCTTTCAGCCAAAGGCCCAACAAATGAAAACGAGTTGGAGGAAAGTACACCGCCGGTTGAAATAACCTTAATGTTGGGTTTTTGATTCAATTCTAAAGCGACCTTGATGGAGTTGGTTAATACCGTTATGTGGATATCAGGCATATATTTAGCCATATACCAAGCTGTTGTGCTTGCATCCAAAGCAATGGTATCCCGTTCTTGAATATGACGAACCGCTTCTAGCGCAATATTCTGTTTTTGCTGCTTATTTTCCGATTCGCGTTCGAAAAAAGGGATTTCCTGCTGACCTGTTTTGACGCTAACTGCACCGCCATGATTACGGAGCAGCCTGCCTTCGCTTTCCAGTCGATCCAAATCCTTGCGGATGGTTTCTTCCGTAACCTCACATAATTGACTCAGTTCCGTGACACGAATGCTGCCTCTTTGGTTGACTAGGTGCTCGATTCTTTTCAGTCTCTCCGCTACGAGCATACTTGCCCTTCTTTCTGGCTTGGTTTTTAAACAATTATAATTGAAATATTAATGAATTGCAGAAATTCTAATAGAATAGCGCTTCAGTGCGCAATAGATGTGCCTTCCAGCCACTCTTGAATTTGCATCCTCTTTTATTGAAATAAATCAGGTGGTAAGGATGCAATCTTCAAAGGCGGCACGTAAACTTTCCAGGCACACCCATCACTCCCTTACACTTTTCTTGATATATAATCAATTCATCCAATCTTTAATTATATATATCAAATCCTCAAGCTGAGAATAACTGCAAGAATCGCGCGTAGGCTTCGTTCCACGCAGACTGAGTGGAAGCGTCCGGCTCGTAGGTTTCGATTGGGAAGGAGTTTCGGACGGCTGCACGGGCTTCGGAAAGATTAGTAAACGCACCAGCAGCGATTAGCTGCATTAGGACGTTTCCGATTGCACTGCCTTCTGTTGGGCCGGCCCAAACGGTTTTGCCTATCGCATTCGCTGTGAATTGGCACAATAAAGTATTATTGATTCCTCCGCCAGTCATGTGGAGGCCGGTGAAAGATTTTTGGGCTAAGATTTCAGTAAGACCGAGATCCATTTTATATTTTAAGGCTAAGCTTTCTAGGATACAACGGATGATTTGACCTTCCGTTTGTGGAACTGACTGATTGCTTGCCTTACAATATTGCTTAATCTGTGCAGGCATATCTGTCGGATTCAAGAACATCGCATCATCTGGATTGATCAGACACAAAAAAGGCTCAGCTTGTTCAGCTTGTTTAACTAAATCAGCGAATGAATGTACATTTCCCGCCTTATCCCATGTCCGCTTGCATTCCTGCAAGAGCCATAAGCCCATTATATTCTTGAGCAGGCGGAATGTATTTTCTACTCCACCCTCATTGGTGAAATTATGTTTTAATGCCAATTCTTCCAGTACCGGTTTCTCTAGCTCAGTTCCAAGCAAGGACCAGGTTCCGCAAATTAAATAGGCAAAATCCTTGGTTAAAGCAGGGACTGCAGCAACAGCGGAAGCGGTATCATGCTCACCAACTGCAATTACTGGGATAGAATTAACACCTAATTCTTCGCATACCGATGCTTGCAGCTTACCGACGGTGGAACCTGGGGCAACAATATCAACTAATAATTCACTGGGCAAACCTAGAATATCCAATAAATCCCGATCCCAGTTACCTGAAATTGGATTGTACATTTGAGTTGTGCTTGCGTTGGTGAATTCACTATGCATCTCACCCGTTAAAAAATATCGCAATAGATCAGGGATCATCAAAAGTTTTTTGCCATATTTAAGCGCAAAGGAATCGGTTTGCTTCATCGCAACAAGCTGATAAAGCGTATTAAAGGGTTGGAATTGAATTCCCGTCCGCGTAAATATTCTTTCTTTTCCGAGCTGTTGTGTTACTTGTTCCATCACACCATTATTTCGTCTATCCCGGTAATGTGTTGGATTCTCGATAAGCTCGCCTTGTGCACCAATAATTCCAAAATCCACAGCCCATGAATCTATCCCTAGACTTTGGATTGGTATCTGCTTCATCTTGGCTTTTAATATCCCTTGTTTAATTTCATGATACAATCGCAAAATATCCCATTGCAGCCGTTCGCCCACTAGAACAGGGTCGTTAGGAAAACGATGGATTTCTTCCAATTTCAAAAGCTCTCCATCCCATTGTCCGATCATCGCCCTGCCGCTAGAGGCCCCTAGATCAAATGCTAAAACGCTTATCACTGCTGATGTCATCTGTTTACCCTCCTTTTGAAGAGTCCATATTGTCTGATTGTAGCTAATTAAGGGAATGCCCTCCCTATTAGGTAATAGGAAGGACGTTTGGGGCAAACCATTTAATTAACGTGTGAAAGCTGCTGGAACTCCTCCGTCAACAGTAAGCATACAGCCTGTTGTTTTCTCCGATTTGGAGGAAGCGAAATAAGTGATTGCATCTGCAATATCTTGTGGGAAAATATTAACAAGCAATGTTGTACGTTTGCGGTAGTATTCTTCCAATTGATCAGGAGCAATTCCGTAAGCGGCTGCTCTTTCATTTCTCCAGCCAGAATTCCAAATCGCTGATCCTTGAAGAATCGCATCTGGAAGTACGGAGTTAACGCGAATTCCGAATTCTCCGCCTTCTGCTGCAATACAACGGGCCAAATGAATTTCCGCTGCTTTAGCCGTGCTGTAGGCTGATGCATTCTTACCTGCATAAACCGAGTTTTTCGAGCCTACAAATACCATATTTCCACCAATAGCTTGTTTTTTCATGACGATAAAGGCTTCACGAGCGACTAAGAAATAACCTGTGCTTAGTACATTCATGTTCAGATTCCATTCTTTCAATGAAGTCTTATCGAAAGGTGAGGAAGTAGCTAATCCTGCATTGTTTACTACGATATCTACACCACCATAAGCTAATGCAGTTGCTTTAAATGCAGCTATTACAGCTTCTTCGCTAGTTACATCCATTTTAACAGCTATAACGCGGTTTTCGCCATATTGTGCATTGATTTCTTGGGCAACCTTTTCTGCGCCTTCCAAATTCAAATCGGCAATAACTACATGAGCTCCTTGGGAAACCAATGTACGTGTAGTCACGCTCCCAATACCGCCTGCTCCACCTGTTACAAATGCAATTTTGCGTGAAAATTCAGCTTCAGCTGGTGCTAAAGTCAATTTGTACAATTCCAAAGGCCAGTACTCAACATTATAGGATTCATTTGCACTTAAGGATACGAATTCGCCTAGTGCTGTAGCTCCACGCATAACAGCAATCGCACGGTGATATAACGCGCCGCTCAATTGGGACATGGTCCAGCTTTTACCAGTGTTAATCATCCCAATTCCCGGAATTAGGATTACGCGGGGCGCAGCTTCAAACATTACATCGCCTTCGGTTTTATTAGCTTCAAAGTAAGCTTTATATTCCGTTTCGAATTGTGTAATTCCAGCTTGGATTTTTTCAAGCAAAGCATCAACATCATTGGTTTGTGGATCCCAATCAATGAAAAGCGGCAGCATCTTAGTATGAACCAAATGATCGGGGCAAGCAGCGCCAACTGATGTCAATTTTGTTGCATTAGCACTGTTAACGAATTGCAATACATCCGCACTATCATCATGAGTAAGAATCATTTTCTTTTGTTTGCTTACTGCGCCGCGAAGAACTGGCATAATTTGTGAAGCAATTTCTTTACGTACATCTTCTGCAATCTCGCTATATTTAGTGCCACCGAACAAAGTAGCTTCGTTTACTTGTGTTTCAATATAAGACTCCGCTTCTTGAATGATAGCGATTGTTTTATCGTAAGCTTCTTTTGAAGTTTCACCCCAAGTTACTAAACCATGCTTCTCCATCAATACAAGCTCAGCGTTTGGATTGTTGCGAACGCCTTCTGCGATCATCTTGGATAATGTGAACCCAGGGCGTATGTAAGGCACCCAAACATAACGATTGCCATAAATTTTATCGGCTACTGCTTTACCGTTATCTGCGCAACAAATTGAAATAATAGCATCAGGATGTGTGTGATCAACATGTTTATATGGTAAGAATGCATGAAGCAAAGTTTCAATAGAGGCACGAGGATGCTTACCGTCCACCATGGAGTTGACCAAGTATGGCACCATTTCTTCATCAGGCATAACATCGCGTTCGAATAATGGACGTACATCATCCATTCTCAATGCTGTAAAATGCTTAGCTTGCATAGTTCCTAGATCTGAACCACTGCCTTTAACCCACATAACTTCAACTTCGCGACCACGGAAATCTGTAATCGTAGTTTTCATTGAAGTGTTACCGCCACCCCAATTACAAACTGCGCGATCTGTTCCTAATAGGTTTGAACGGTACGCTAATTCATCTAATCCTGGTGTTAATGCTTGTGCCTTTTCTTGGTTCCATAAGCTTTTTGGCATGTCATGACCTCCGTATTGTTTTGGATTAACTTTTGTTTTTATTTGAATTTTAGTATATCACATTTGTTTTTCTTTGAATATAACTTTTGAGTAAATTTGTTTAAAGCGCTGCTGCCTTGTATTAGAGCATAAATTTCAATGGTTATTCAGCTTAAATTTATGTATAATTAACAGACAACTTTAAAGCGGGATAACTCAAAATATATTATTATTTGTAATATTTTACCTGTATTTTAGAACGTATGTTTGGTATGATTAGAACATTACATATTAAGGATGGTGAAGTATGGAAAATGAAATTTTAAACAAAATTCTAGACAAGCTTGAGCAATTGGAACAGAAGGTGGATCACGGTTTGAATTCGCTTGGCGGTGAGGTGGGGTCACTTCGGGGTGAGGTTGGGTCACTTCGGGGTGAGGTTGGGTCACTTCAGAGTGAAGTGGGCTTGCTTCGGAGTGATATGAATGAACGGTTCGAGAAAGTCGATGCTACTCTCGTAACTCTCCAGGAATCGGTTGATCGCATTGAAGTTTCACAACAAGAAAACATAGTTTCGGTAATACGATTAATGGACCAAAAGCTTGAAGACACCGCCAAGAAATCCGATATAGACAGCCTTCGTCAAGATATCGAATTCACTGTTAAAGAAAACTCCTTATTCAAATTAGAACTAGACCGCCTAAAAAGAAATGCTTATGAATAGTTGATTTATGAGCCCTGCGAAATCAGGGCTATTATTTTTTATAGGAGGATTTAGAGAAATGATACATCTGTTATGGCCCGATGGTGCACCATATGCAAAAGGAATTAGTGATGAGGATTGTCCAGCTTTAACCCCCTTCTTAATCGAGGGAAATAATAAGGCTGCTGTCATTGTTTGTCCTGGCGGGGGTTATGGAATGCGTGCAAGTGGTTATGAAGGTGACGATGTTGCCCTATGGTTGAATACATTAGGTATTAATGCATTTGTCTTGCGCTATCGTGTTGCTCCTTATTCTTATCCATGCGCCTCGCTTGATGCACAGAGAGCTATTCGATATGTACGCTCCAATGCTGCATCCTTTGGAATCAACGCAGAGAAAATTGGGATTCTTGGGTTCTCAGCTGGTGGTCATCTCGCTGCAAGCGCAAGCACTCATTATGATCAAGGTAACCCGAACGCAATTGATATAATTGAGCAGGAATCCAGCCGTCCTGACTTGCTTATCCTTTGTTATCCTGTGATTACGATGAATTCCCCTTACACACATGAGGGTTCTCGTTTAAATTTGTTAGGACCTAAACCTACGCCTGAGCTGATTAACTTAATGAGCAATGAACTGCAGGTCACTGCCGATAGTCCACCAACTTTTCTTTGGCATACTTCCGATGATCCTGTCTTTGTTGAGAATAGCCTGCTTTACGCTGCTGCGCTTAGTCGCCATAAAGTCCCGTTTGATTTGCATGTTTATGAGAAAGGTAGTCATGGTCTCGGCATGGCTGAGAATGATGAACACGTCGGCACTTGGACTAATCTTTGCTCCATTTGGTTAAAACGGAACGAATTTAGATAATATTTATCAAAATCACAACATAAAAACACGCAGCCGGTTATGAAAAACGACTGCGTGTTTTTATATTGTATTACTTAGCTAAAGCCGTAAAACGGTTATAAGCCTCTTCCCAAACAGCCAATTCCTTTGGCTCGTAAGTCAATACTGGGAATGAACGCCTTACTAACTCCCTTGCTTCCCCCATGTCAGCCAAACGATCAATTGCTGTGAATTGCACCAGCATATTGCCAATTGCACTAGCTTCAATAGGACCTGCCCAAACAGGACGACCAATTGCATTCGCGGTGAATTGGCAGAGCAGCTCATTCTGTATTCCGCCGCCTACCATATGCAGCCCCTCATAAACAGATTCCGTTATTTTCTCAGCTTGTTCAACCGATGCCCGATAGCGTAAAGCTAAGCTTTCAAGAATGCATCTTACAACTTCACCTTCAGATTGCGGAATCAATTGCTTTGTTTCTCTGCAGTAAGCTCGTATTTCTTCTGGCATATCTTTAGGACTCATGAACCGCAAATCATCTGGATCAATCAAGCTGCGGAAAGCTATTGCTCCCTTTGCAAGCTCAACTAATTCAGTGAATGATTTGTTATTCCCCTTCGCTTCCCATTCCCGTTTACACTCCTGCAACAGCCATAGTCCCATGATGTTTTTAAGCATCTGATAAGTATCGCCAACGCCACCCTCATTAGAGTAGTTATTCTCCAAGGTTTCCAGCGTTAACGAAGCTTGCTGTTGTTCAGTGCCTAGTAATGACCATGTTCCACAAGCTAAATAAACAAAGGTCGCAGAACGTGTCGGCACAGCTGCTATGGCAGATGCTGTATCATGTGAGCCTACAGCAACTGCTTTAATCGCAGGTACATCCAGCTCTTCACATACTGCATCCGTCAATTGGCCAAATTGTGTTCCTGGTAATATTGGTTTCAGTAACATAGATGATGGAATTCCCAATTGATCCATTAGTCCCGTATTCCAGCTTCTAGTTGTAGGGTCAAACAGCTGTGTGGTAGTTGCCATCGTGAACTCGCAAACCTTCTCACCTGTGAGAAAATACATCAATAAATCAGGTGTCAAAAGCAATGTTTCTGCTTGTTCTAGCTTAGGTGATTTAGCCTTTACCATTGCATAAAGCTGATAAAGCGTATTAAATGGCATAAATTGCAGTCCACTTTGCAGGAAGAGCTTTTCTTTTCCAATTAAATCGTTCACTTCTTCAATTAAACCTTCTGTTTGTGAATCGCGGTAATGGTAGGGATTGCCCATTAATTCTCCATTGCGATCCAACAAGCCAAAATCCACTCCCCAAGTATCAATACTGAAGCTTTCCGGTTGAAACCCGGCTTGAAAAGCTTTTCGAATACCCGCTTTCACCTCTTGCAAAAGCAGCAAAATGTCCCAATGCAGATGGTTTCCGATGTGTACAGGTCCATTCGAAAAACGATGGATTTCTGTGATTTTCAGCTCTGGATTTCCGCCCTGGGCGGGAGTCAACTCGCCAATTAATGCTCTACCACTGCTAGCACCTAAGTCAAACGCCAAAACACTCGCGGTTTTATTCACTCAAGCCTACCGCCTTTATCTTTATAATAATTTCATTATGCTAATATAATTTATTTCATCTGCTGTAGAAGCTTAATCCGATAATCTTCGCTTTCCAACGAAGCGATCTCTGCATACTCTTCATCGGTTAGAACCTTAAGCTTGCCGACAGCGCTAGCGATCATATAAACCTTCGCACTTTCTTCAACAACCTGAGTACGGTAATAAGCTTCACGCAAATTGCGGCCAGTAGTTACCAACCCATGATTCCCTAACAAAAGCGAGCTCGCCTCATTCACCTTATCTGCAACTGCAATAGCCAACAAATCCGTTGTAGGCAAAACATAAGGAATATAAAGTGTTTTTCCTACAAGTGCCGCCTGATCGGGGAACATGACAGGAAGCTCTGTAGCCACTAATGTAAAGGCAATACAGTTAGAAGGATGCGTGTGCACAATCGCACCTATATTCGGGTTCTTCCGATAGCAGAAAAGATGCATTAACACCTCAGATGATGGACGCAAACCAATATCGGTAATTTCTCCAGTTGGGATATCAACTTCTACCCATTGCTCTGGAGCAATTTCTTCAATGGCAAAGCCGCTTGGTGAGAGATACATTTTATCGCCGAAACGTGCACTGATGTTTCCACCAGGTCCAACTACAAGTCCATCTCGAACAGTTTTAAGCGCATATTTACAAAGCTCATTGCGAATTTCTAAACTTTCCATGCCTAGCCCCTCCTTTTCTTTGTTTATTTATAAAGCGGTCCGAAAGTTGCGCAAGCACGATAGTCGCCTGACTCCAAGCTTTCTGTACCGAAAAGTCCCCAAGCACGCGGACGGAAAATTTGTTCATCAGGTACATTGTGCATATTAACTGGAATACGCAGGATAGAAGCTAATGTAATAAGGTCGGATCCAATATGTCCGTAGCTGATAGCACCATGATTCGCTCCCCAATTGTCCATTACATCATAAACGCTTTTGAATGCGCCTTTTCCCGTAATCGTTGGTGCAAACCAAGTTGTCGGCCAGGTTGGATCTGTACGCTGATCCAAGGTCTCATGAACTTGATCTGGAAGATCAACGGAGTAACCTTCAGCAATTTGCAGAACAGGTCCAATCCCCTTAACCAAGTTAATTCGGGACATGGTCATTGGCATACCGCCGCGAGTTAGGAAGTCTGAAGAATAGCCGCCTCCACGGAAGTATTCAAGCGAAGCAGGTCTCCATGAAGTAGCATCTAAACAGCTTTGAGCTTCAGCTTCAGAAATTTCCCAATAAGGCTTCATAACTGGCTTGCCATCTTGCTGTTGTTCACCGGTTCCATCAAGTGTAGCTGATCCTGAATTGATAAGATGCAGCAGGCCATTAGCTGCTACTCCTTCAAGCTCATAATCCGTTACACGTTTTACAGAATCCGGACTCCAATAAGTACGAACATCGGCAAAGATTTGTGCAGTATTAGTCAACAAGTAACCAAACAACATGCTTATCCCGTTCAAGCTGTCATTTTCCGTAGCAACCATGAAGGGAGAACGAATCCCATTCCAGTCAAAGGATGAATTCAGAATGGATTCCATGAAATCTCCATTAGGGAAATGATCGGTCCACTGACGTTGACCTTGGAAACCGGAAGTAATCGCGTTATGACCAAGTGCCTCTTCGCCAAAGCCTAGCTCAGCCAGACGCGGGTTGCCAATCATCAAATCTCTAGCGATGATCGTCATTTTGACAACCGTTTCCCAATCTTTATCTTTTTGTTCACGTGAGGTTTGAGTTTGTACTGAATTGTTGTCGACGCCTTCTTTACAGTTCTCTTTTACCCATGCAAGCGCTTTGTCGAATTCAACATGATCATAAATACCTTCTTCAATTCGGCGTGTAAATTCAGTCATATCAATATATTCATTGCGCATGCCAAGATATTCTTGGAAGAATGCTTCGTTAATACTTGAGCCTGCGATACCCATGGATACTGAACCCATTGCTAAGTAAGATTTACCGCGAAGATTAGCAGCAGCCAAAGCAGCTTTGGTAAAGCGGAGTAGCTTTTCTTGAACATCCTCTGGGATTGAATCATCCCCTGCATCCTTAACATCCTTACCGTAAATCCCAAAAGCAGGCAAGCCTTTTTGCGCATGTCCGGATAATACAGCAGCCAAGTATACAGCGCCAGGACGCCCTGTTCCGTTAAAGCCCCAAACGGCTTTAGGTATAGCTGGATCCATATCCATGGTTTCTGTCCCATAACACCAACATGAAGTTACCGTAATGGAAACGCCTACATTGGAAGCCCTGAATTTAGTCGCAGCCGCTGCTGCTTCAGCAACACCACCAATACAAGTATCGGCGATTACACATTCAACTGGTTCACCATTCGGGTAACGTAAATTATCGGAAAGAAACTTAGCTACAGACTTTGCTAAATTCATTGTAATATCTTCAAGCGACTCACGAACACCATTTCTTCTGCCATCAATTGTTGGGCGAATCCCGATCTTGGGAAAGCCATCTTTCCATCTAAAATCAACTGTCATTACCAACCAATCCTCTCAAAATATATAATGGGTTACCGATAACCCTAATTTAGCAAGATTAATGCTTGCTGTCAATCCTTAAGTTATGTAAGATGAAACAAAACAAACAGAAATGGGGCTAGCGGAATGGTAACAATCTATGACATCGCCAAAAAAGCGAATGTATCCGCAATGACAGTCTCGAAAGTAATTAATAACACAGGTCGGATAAGTGAGAAAACACGGACTAAAGTCAGGCTTGTGATGGAAGAATTAAACTACGTACCTAATCAAATGGCTCGCGGACTCGTTTTGCAGCAAACGAATATTTTGTTTTTGTTAATTACTGATATTACGAATTCGTTTTATACCACTTTGGCTAGAGGTGCCGAGGATGCGGCTAAGAAACATGGCTATCGCCTCCTTTTTGGGAATAGTGATGAAAATCTTATTAAAGAAAGTGAATACGTCGATACTATTCTTGGTACTCGAGTAGACGGTGTACTATTTTCGCCTGCTGGGGATCGTTCACTGCCAAATTTAGAAAATTTGCGTATGCATAAGGTTCCGTTCGTGCTGCTTGACCGCGAAGTTCCAGGCATCGAATGTGATGTAGTGTTAGGGGATAGTAAAGAAGGAGCTCGCCAGCTGGTTGAGCATATGATTGCATACCAGCATAATTTAATTGCTTTAATTAATGGTTCTTTGGAGGTTTCCAGCGCACGTTTACGTCAACAGGGATATCTCGATGCGCATAAGCTCAATGACTTGCTCGTTAGAGAGGATTATATGCTCGAATTAAGCTATGAAGCACATAGTGATCTGACAACGATTGAGAACTGGCTCAAGGCCTTATCCCCACAGCCGACAGCTATTGTTGCCGGGAATAACGTACTTGCAGTCGAAGCTATTCGTGCCATACTTAACTGTGGTTTGCGTGTTCCAGAGGATATATCCGTAGCCTGCTTCGATGATTTGGGAGCCATATCGGAGATTACACCTTTCCTGACAGTAGTTGCCCAGCAAGCCTATCAATTTGGCTACATGGGAGTCCAGCTGCTGATTGAACGCATTCAAGAACGGGAAAATGTGAAGCCATGGAAGAAGATTATTTTACCCGTTGAACTAAAAGTACGCAAATCAGTTAAGCAGGTTATGGTTGAGTAACGCACCTTACTTATTGCCTTGCCAGCTGGCTTTACGGACTTCGCTTGCTGTTTGGCCTGTTAACTGTTTGATCATCCGCGCAAAATGATAGGATGTTTTGAAGCCTATTCTATCTGCAATTTCACCGATCGATAATCCTGTGCTCCTTAACAATTCTACACCTTGATTCAAGCGATAATTCCACATATATTTAATAGGCGTCAGACCTTCATCTCTTTGGAAGATCCGAATTAAATGCTCTGGGGTAATGTTACCAATTCGTGATAACAGCGTTAAGTTGAGTTCGGAGGCATAATTGTGCTGGATATATTCTTTAACCGCTAGAACAGCTGGATGCATAATCTCAAGTGTATTGTGGTGTTTAGCCTCACTTATATACAGCATGAGTGCTGCCCGTCCTAGATCATTTAATGCTTCCACGCAGCTAATAGCTGAGCTATCCAGCAAAAGCATTAATTCCACAATTCGATTCATTCGATCTGATATCGGAATGTATGCCGGGAGCTTCACCAATATCTTCAGCATAGATTCAGGAACAGAATTAACAGAAATACCAATCCAACGATGCCAGGTATCCTGTGTTTTCCCAAAAATAAAATCCTCTTCATGTCCAGGCTTTAACAGCGTGATATGACCTGGAGGTACCTTCAGAGTAACCCCGTCAATATCCACGCTCATGCTGCCTGTATGCAGAAGCACTAGCTGTAAATCCTGTTGAATTCTTGGACCTAGCTTGCCTCCTGGAGCATAAACAACCGTACCTGCTTTTGCTGATTTAACAGACAAAAGCGGAATTGCTTCCGCTCCGTCTTTGGATGAGAGCACCATATGTCGGCTCCTCTTGTTTAATTTTTAGTGTAACGAGATTTTCTTCTTCAAATCCTCACGGTCAATCGTAGAATCATGACGAATATAATGGCAAACATAAGATCTTCTCCAGCGTTCCGAACGATTACGAGTCGAGGAGTGAATTAGCAAGCTATCAAAAATCAGAATGTCGCCTTTATTAAGAATAACCGCAATTTCTTGACTCAAATCAATATTTTCTGTTTCCTCTGTCCAAGCTTCATGTTCTGCTAAATTCTTCACTTTACCATGGGGGAGCAGTCCTAATTTATGTGTGCCTGGAATAACATAAAGGCAGCCATTCTCTTCATTGGTGTACTCCATGGCAACCCAAGCAGCAGTAAGTGTATTCGGGTTATTACGGATATAATGGTAATCCTGATGTGCTGCCTGACCTGGTGTACCGGGATCTTTGTAAAAATACATGCTTTGCACACCAACTGCCTCATCACCCAAAATTTGCGCAAGCGCACCACGAACAATCGGCAGCTTTAGTACTTGCAATGAAAAACCATCATGTAGGTGGGGATTGAATAAACGTAACGAAAACCGCTGTTTTTCCGTAATTTCTTTACTCTCCGCCCCAGCATGCGGTGCTGCCCATTGCGGAATCGGGTCATTGGAGCGAATAGTGTGAATATGTGAATTAAAAGCATCAATAAGATCGTTACTGCAGCCTTGAGGAATGACGATATACCCATTTTTCTCATAGGACTGTAATTGTTCCTCTGTCAGTGGAGTTGATCTTGTAGCTTGAGTTTGAATGCTCATTTAATTGCCTCCTTGTAAGATTCATAACTAAATTCTACAGGTTGACCTTCTAAATGGAAATGCATCAAACTAATGAATTTGTATCTAAAATTGATATGTTAATCCAAGAAGCGCATCTTGGTCTCCGCTGTAGGCATCATACATTCCGTTTTTTGTCCAAACCATTTATAACGATTTCTTGCTACCCAATCATAGATGGGATCTCTTAAAAACCTCGGGACAACAATAAAGGCAGCCAGCAAGGACCATAAGCCTGGCAGCTTGCGTGCTACTAATAAGGCAGCGGTTGATTTGGTATATATTTTGCCATTCCGAACCAAGATAAAGGTATTGATTTCCGTTGTAGAAAGATGGTACTGTTTCAGTAATTGATATCCTGCGTCAGATTGTAAAGCTGCATAATAGAAATATCGGTTTGGATCGCGCGGAATAATAAATTGAACTACACCATTGCAAAGATTACAAACTCCGTCGAATAAGATAACCCCATGCGCAGTTAAATCTTTTTCCATAACCGTTCCTCCTTCAAAATTATAGTTCGGAGTGATCAAAGATGCGTTTAATAGAGCAAACCGAGCATCGCCCCTACCCTATACCTTCAAGACCATGGATCATGGCTCAAACTTGGAACCGCCTGCTTTTTGCTCACTGGCCAGTGCCTATTTCATTGCTGCTGCCCTATATTCCAGCATCTATCGACATCGATACCTTTGAGGGTACCGCTTGGATTGGCGTTATTCCGTTTGAAATTAGCCACCTACGAGCTCGTGGACTTCCACCTATTCCTTATACAAGCTATTTTCCCGAAATTAATGTCAGAACCTATGTGATTAAAGACAATAAGCCTGGTGTGTTTTTCTTCAGTCTGGATGCAACGAATCCTCTAGCTGTAGCTGCTGCTCGCACTTTTTTCCATCTCCCTTATTATAAGGCAGATATTCAAGTAAATACGAAGCAAAACACGATTCACTATTCCAATCAACGCATCCATAAGAACGCGCCTTCTGCTAGTTTTTCTGCTCAATATTCCCCCACTTCTGCGGTATTCCACGCAGTCAAAGGCTCCTTAGATGATTGGTTAACAGCTAGATACTGTCTATATACATCCTATAAAAATCAGCTGTACCGCGGTGAAATCCATCATGCACCTTGGCCATTACAGCAAGCAGAGGCTGAGATTCATAATAATGTGATGCATCCCGTACTTTCTCCTAGCATACTACAGACCCAACCGATTCTCCATTATGTCGAGCAGATTACAGCTTTGTTCTGGCTATTAGAGAAAATATGATTTAAAGCTTGAACCGAAGTGTCGTTAGTCCATTAACAGGCATATGAATATCTTCTTCTAAATGCTTAGTAGTGTGTTTCGAGCTTTCATCCAACCTTGTTAAAGTAAAATGATCTATCTTAAAATCGCTCTTTAATTTGAATTGATCCTGATCCGTCGAATTCCACGCCCTAATGATCCAGCCATCACCATCTTCAGCCTGTTTAAGACAGCTAATTAACGGTTTACTATCAGGTGGTGAGCTTACAGTTAGTAATGAACCCGTTGCTGGCAGAATCCCTTCATGCTGCAAATCACCCTCTACCAAGAAACGAGTTCTGTAATCAGCTGCATTTTGCAAACAATCCCCTGCCCGCCAATTGCCTTCATGGGGAATAATCGCGTATTCAAAGCGTAATGCTCCCTGACACTGTCCGTCTGGATTAGGGTGATTAGCACCCGCTGCACTGCCCACGCTTCCAACTGATCTAACTAAAGTCACTAGCAGCTGCGTTCCAGCATCGCCTTGAACTGCTTCATAAGCAGGAAGCCCTCGTGTAGAAATACACAATCCATTTATGCCATTAGAAGCATCAATGAATTCCTGAAAGGGCTCATCTCTCCATTCGCCATCCTTGCTGCTAAGCTTCCGCTCTACAACGTTAAAGTGATCGTAAGCTGAAACGGTCTCTGATTGTAAACCTGTATCAAACGCGACCCGCAAACAATGATCTTTAGCTTGATTGTCCAGCTCTATTGCAACTTCAAGATGATCCATATCAGATAACAAGGTCACATAGATAGTGATAGGAGTTGTTTTTAATACTGTAGAACGCTTACCAAGCTCAATTCTTTGTGGCAGCTCCCATTCAATTCGTGCCTTGAATGTAATCTTAAATGTCTCTTGCTCGTGTACTTGCCATTTAACTGTACAATCCCTTGAATCAAATTCTTCAGGATTAGTAAATTCATGATGGTCATATAAATCACCTGTATCTTCACGATCAACAAAGTAATTAAGGCTACGGTACATGTGTTTTGAGCTTTTATTAAATAAATCGAAGGTTCCGTTATCGTTGAGTCTAATTTTGATATATTGATTCTCCATGCCATTTTCAGAGAGCTTTACGCCAGCTAGTCCTGCCATTTCAGCAACACCTGACTTGATCCAAAAGGTTTTATAGCCTACCCCAGGCACATCCGATGCTATAAAATCCACATCAAGCATAGTGAATACTTGGTCGTCCGACCGCTCTTCATTAGCATCCTTAGATAGCACAGCTGCTAGCTGTTCATTCGTCATGTAGACGCTTTCTAAATCCTTATTCTTATTCTTCAGATGTGTAATCTTTGCAGGAATTGTTTTTCCGTCAGAATCTACAAGACTATATTCCGCATGTTTAAATCTTTTTGGAACCCGAATTAATCCTCTTACTGGCCCAGAATGTGATCTTCCCAAAGGATTTACCACCGTTACTGCAATGGCATCTTTATCTGGATAAATTGTGTTGATTTTTGCTAATAAATGATGAAGTCCTTCTTTAATTAAATAAGTACCTGTATGATGAATCTGCTCGTATCTGTTCTGCATATCTTTATGTACTTGGTCTATACTGCAGCCACAGATGGAATCATGCGGATGATTAGCCAATAATAGCCTCCAAAGTTTTATTAGATGGCCTTTAGGGTATTCGCTGCCAGTTAATCCTGCGACCATAACCCAGAGAGGTTCTAAATTACGCTGCAGCAGAATTTCTGAATAATCATTTTGCTGCTTTAATGGCATATAAGACGACAAGGTTCCGACCAAATCCATTGGATTTAGCTCGGTTCCGCGCATCTCGCCACTGTAATTGGCCAAATCTTTTGCCACTAGCTCAACGGCTTTTAAATAATCCTCTGGTGTGCCATATACTAGCTCATACTCGTTTTGATGCCTATTTATATAGTTTATTAGTTCTGGTAACGATTTTCTTGCTTCCATATGATCTACGCCGACTGAAAAATAAAGGTTTGGGGTTGCAGCTAATTTCTGTTGCTTCTCTGCCTCTTTCATAAAACGCGCTAATACCTCGTCTGGATCTGAATTCAAGGAAGATGCTTGCAGAATATCGGTCCAAATATCCAAATAACTTAAGAAAATCCCATTTCCATAACCGTGGCTTGCTGCCAAAACCTTGGAACCGTCAGGTGACTCCCAACAAAATTCATAATGAGGCAGCCGACTGTTCCAATCAGGTCTCCCCCGACCAAATGATGTGTATTTGATATGGAAGCCATTAAGAATCATCGGCATAGATCCAATACTGCCAAAGGAATCGGGGATATACCCCAGCATCATCGGGCTGCCACCCAATTCCCTAATTGTGCGCATACCAAGAAGTAAATTGCGAATCGTCGATTCTCCATTTTCGAGAAATTGATCGGCTAGTACATACCACGGACCGGCAACCAGCCTATTTTCTTGCAGTAAAGCCGATATTTTTTCAAGTTTCTCTGGCCTTATTTCTAAGTAATCCTCTAACGCAATTGCCTGTCCATCAAGCAAGAAACGATAATCTGGGTTATTGTCCATAATAGTCAATAGATTATCGATTAAATGCACCAAACGGACCTGAAATTGGCCAAAAGTCATCACCCATTCGCGATCCCAGTGTGTTGTTGGCGTAATAAATACCTTCGTTTTACTCATGGTATGCACCCTTCCAGCCTCAAATTCTACCGTTATATTCTCATCTTATCAGATCAACAAATTAAATAGAAATGGATCTTTATTCAGCTCCATATAGTTGATTCCATTGGCAATCATCCGTGCAATTAATGGCTCATAATCTTCTTTAAACTTCAACTCAATTCCAACAAGTGCAGGTCCATTATCCTTATTATGCTTTTTCGTATACTCAAATCGAGTTATATCATCATTGGGTCCTAACACATTATCGAGGAACTCTCTTAAAGCTCCTGCCCGTTGCGGGAAATTCAATGTAAAATAATGCTTCAAGCCTTCGTAAATCAATGAGCGTTCCTTGATTTCTTGCATGCGATCGATATCATTATTGCCTCCGCTTATAATACAAACAACATTTTTGCCGATAATTTGCTCCTTGTACTGATCTAATGCGGCAATTGCCAATGCCCCAGCTGGCTCAACAACAATCGCATTGCGGTTATACAATTCGAGGATTGTCGTGCAAGCCTTACCTTCTGGAACGAGCAGGATATCATCCAGTACTTCACGACAGATTTGATAAGTTAACTGGCCTACTCTTTTCACTGCTGCGCCATCAACGAAGGTTTCAATTTGATCCAAGGTTACTACCTGCTGTTGGCTAAAAGCCTCCTTCATCGATGCGGCCCCAAGCGGCTCAACTCCAATCATTCTAACAGCTGGATGAATAATTTTGGCATAGGCTCCTACACCCGCAATTAATCCACCTCCACCTATGGTTGCAAAGATAAAGTCAGGATCAGCTTCCAATTGCTCCATAATTTCCATGCCAACTGTACCATTACCAGCAATAATGCGGAGATCATCAAATGGATGTACAAACTGCATGCCATCTCTCACGCAAGTCAGCATGGCAGCTGCATAAGCGTCGTCAAACGTATCCCCCTGCAAAATGACCTCTACAAAAGTTCCGCCGAACATTTTCACTTGGCTTATTTTTTGTCGAGGAGTGGTCGTTGGCATATAAATTTTGCCTTGAATTTGTAAAGCATTGCAAGCAAAAGCTACACCTTGCGCATGATTGCCAGCACTTGCACAAACGACGCCTTGCTGTCTTTCTGATTCGGATAATCCCTGAATCAAATGGTAGGCTCCTCTGATTTTGAAAGAACGCACAACCTGTAAATCCTCCCGTTTCAGAAACACATTACACTGGAATTGGGCGGACAGAATCATGTCTTTTTGCAGCGGAGTACGATTAATCACGCCTTGTAAGCTCGCTTGTGCTTCTTCAAAATCTGCTAGTTGGAATTGAGGACTAAATCCATGGGTATTCATACTTCTACCTTCTTTCATATCTGATTAAAAACAAAAAAATCCCGCCCCTGAAGGGACGAGATGAACTCGCGATACCACCCATACTAGCCATTGACAACGTACAAACATACGTGATCCGGGTAACGGTGGATGTCCGATAAAGCTTACTTGTTTCAGCTTTACTTCTCAGAGATGATTTTCGGGAATGGCTTGAACATCGGCTTTCAGCAATCACCGACTCTCTGCGGAACAAGGACACAGCCTACTCTTTCTCTTCAATGAATTTGTCTTAGTCTAACTCCTTTTCCGATGCCTGTCAATGGTACATTAAACTAAAGTAAAGTATACTAGAATGGATTGAATTTACTAGAGGATTGGAGCTGATTCAGATGACAATTTCTTTACAGGATTTCAAGGCAAACGGTCCTTTACAGAAAAGAGCTATAACTAATTTTGCTCGCTTAGAAACAGAACAATACCAGCCACCTCAGATATTCCGCGAAGAATCTTACAGCTGGCCTGGTGATTGGGAAGGAAGAACCATTCTTGGCTTGGTTTTACTCGCTCAATCAACAAAGCAAGAACCAACTTACCTTAAAGAAATCATGCGTCAGCTGCCTGAGCATCTCAATGCGAAAGGGGATTATGGACCTATTCATCCCCAAGGAACCGTTGATGAGCAGCAGCTTTCTGGCAACAGCTGGCTTTTACGAGCTATGGTCGAGCATTACCTCTGGCAAAAAGATGAATTATCCTTAAAAATCATTCAAGATATTATACAGCATTTGCTTTTACTAGCTGCAGGCTATTATACCAAATATCCCGTTTTTCCTGAGCAGCGCGTTCTCGATGGTGCAGCTGTTGGTGAATTGCTTGGAAAGGTTGGAGACTGGTATTTATCCAGCGATATTGGCTGCGCTTTCATCATGCTTGATGGCGCTACACACGCTTATCAAGTTGCGCCTAGTCCTGAGCTAAACGCAGTTATTGCTGAAATGATCGCGAAGTTTAATACGATTGATATTCTTCAGCTCTCTTTTCAAACTCACGCAACACTTTCGGCTCTACGCGGTCTTATGCGCCATTACGAAACAACCGGAGATCCCGCCCTTCTTGCAAAAGTCGAAGCTACTTTTCTTATTTACACTAATGCCGGAATGACCGAGAACTATGCCAATTACAATTGGTTTGGCCGGCCGGATTGGACTGAGCCTTGCGCAATTGTGGATTCGTATATGGTTGCAGTTGGGTTATGGAAGCATACAGCAAAAATTGCATATTTGGATATCGCTCATCACATTCTATTCAATGGACTTGGGTATGGACAACGGCCTAACGGCGGCTTCGGCTGTGATGTATGCGCAGGTGCACACAATCTTATGCTTTCACCCAAGAGCGAAGAATTATTCGAAGCTTTCTGGTGCTGTACCATGCGTGGTGCAGAGGGACTTTCGCAGGCCCTCGAATATAGTTATCATGCAGCCGGCAATCAGATATCCATTCCGTTCTATGAAGATAGCTTAGCACAATTCCAATCAGAGCATGGAGCCATTAGTCTTAAGCAGACAACAGCATATCCCATTGAAGGGGTCGTTCAAATAGAAGTTGTGGAGAGTTCACTTACCCAACCTATTACCATTCGGCTTTATATTCCTAGCTGGACCAAACCAGCATCAGTCAGCTTACAAATAGACGGTATTAACGTACACGGGCAGTTAGAAGACGGATTTATTTCAATCACGGGTCCATTTGCACAAGGTTCCATTATCAAGCTAACTTTTAACATACAGCTGCGGAGAGAAAAATCCATTGGCCATCATTCCCTGGAAGGGATTCATTCATATAGACATGGCGTGTTACTGCTTGGTATTGATAGCCCTGAGTCTGTGGTTTCTTTTGAAGAAAATCCAGCTATCGAGCCGCTTGGAAACGGAATCTATCGATTAGCTGGATCCGAGATTTTACTAACTCCAATAAATGACATGATCGATAAGCCGTTTGAAGCTGCAGTTGCCAATCGCAAGCAGGTGCTTTTTAGATAAGCCATGTGTCTTTTTCGAGGTTTATAAAATTAGCAGTAAAAAAAACAACCTTCCTGTTAATCTGGAGGTTGTTTGTCTATATCATTATATTAATCAATGAGGGTAAGCTGCATCAAAGTGAATTCCACAAGGTCCGCCGTCAGGATTATTTACTAATTCAAGCTCGCTTCCATCTGCGCGATACAAAGGATTGTAATGCTCGCCGATATGGGTAGCAGATTCATTAGCATAATGACATATAAACGCTCTGCGGAATTGATCCTTGGTTTTGTTGCGGTAAGAGCCATGAATGATATTCCCATTGAAAAAAAGCACATCCCCCTTGTCCATGATAACAGGAACGGCTTTCTTATTTTCCGGAGGCTTAACAAAGTGGCTTGTAAACGACTCGTTAGCATCCGCTGTTTCTGGACAAACAATTTCATAATCATTTGTCTTGGGAACGACTAGAAGTCCACCATTTTCTTCATTTGCCGCATCTACTGCAGTCCATGCCGCGATACAATTCCCAGGCTCCACCTTGAGATAGAAATTATCCTGATGCAGCGCTTGACCACGTGAGCCTGGAGGCTTGTAATAAAACATACTCTGAGCTGCCAAAGCCTCTTCACCATACAAATCAGCTAGTACATCTAGAACTGGCTGGTGCAGCATATATTTTTTGGCTGTAGCATTAAAACGATGTGGATGCATAACACGTGGAAAACGTTTAAGCGGATCTAGAATTTCTCCATTCAAATCTGGATCAAAATAACCAGGTACCACTGTGTGACTGATGTCTTCAAACGTTTTTTCGATAGTGGATAGATCCTGAGGAGAGAAAAGACCTTTAATAATAATATAACCATCTGCAGCAAATTGTTGTTTCTGTTCATCCGTTAGTGATTTTAGTGTAACTGCCATGCTACGCAACCCCTTTGCAATTATAAATAGAATGAGCTTTCTTCTACATTTATCATAATTTTTTTCGAGCCGTCGGTACAGTATGCATTCTGTCAAAAAGTATTGGTATTCTGCTACCCTTCTAAATTTCACAGGATATATGACAAAAGGAACCTAATCTTTTATACTTATATAGACACTCATTCCTGCTGTTCAGCTCAAAAGGGGGAAACAATGAAAGCCTTTGAGGGAAAGTCCATTAACCACTATCAGCAACCTGTCGGGATTATTGCAGGCCATTTTATTGAGACAGATAATTACATTACCCGAAGACCTGAAGGTATGAAAGATTGGCTTATCCTATTCACCTTGGACGGCGAAGGCTATTTTCAAACACCTAGTGGTGAAAAGTTTTGTGAAGCCGGGGATATCACGCTATTAAAAGCTGATGTGCCCCATCAATATGGCACTTGTCCGAAGAAAAACTGGCACTTTGTTTGGGCTCACTTTCCCTATCTTTCGGAGACTGCTTTTCTTCCGGATGAAGAAGTTTTCATTACACGCATTAATAGTGAGCATATTCGCAAACGGATTTATCGTGCTTTTAAAAGAGTCTTACGTGATTCAAGAGAACGAACCGGCTTATGGCATGAGTTATGTGAAAACTCGATTCGCGAAATTCTGCTGCTCTTGGCCGAACGGTTAAATCGAAAAATCGATCCGCGTATTGAACAGGTCTTGCACATCTTATCACAGAAAATGAAAGACTCGATCCGAATTGATGATTTGGCAAAAACAATATGTCTTTCGCCATCCCGTTTATCTCATTTATTCAAGGCGGAAACGGGTGAATCCATTCTAGAAACCTTGAATCGCATGAGACTTCGGCAAGCTGCTTTACTACTGGAGCATACAGATCGTACAGCAATGGAAGCAGCGCTAGATGTCGGCTTCCACAACTATAATCATTTTGCCGAGCTGTTCCGTAAGCAATACGGCAAAAGCCCTCGTTTCTATAAAAAACTACCGCAGGATACCTAATTCAGCAATATTCAGACACACTGCTACAAAACGAAAAGAGTCTCTAAAGTCTTCCAAATCACATCTTCATCCTGATCAAGCTGGAAATGGGGCAGCATAACTTCTTGCCAATTTTCCGGAGTATGATTTGTTTTAAGCTTCCCTTCCGGTTTACTTAAGCTGAAGGATTCAGGCAGCTCAGAGTAGGAAAACAGCATATTCTCATAAGCGCCAATTGTATAGGTTTTATTAAAGCTTTCCGGGTTTTCTTCTTGTAATTGATAATGATAGAACACATAGCTGCAATATTGCTCTGGCTTAAGATAGACCATAGATCCGCTGCGCTGCTCGACCGTACGATCCCCGCGCCATTCATTGAGTTCTTCCGGAACTCCATCATGAAATACATCAAGCAAGGGAATCGAGTTGCGCAGCACCGCTTGACCTGGCCATTGCTCCAACCGTTCACTGTAAGGCGTTTCCCACGAAAAACTAAATGCTTTTTTGGAGGCTTCCAGATAAATAAACAAGAATGCTCCTTGGTTAAATAAAGAAAAAGAAACGATACCTTGCTGCTCTAGCCAACCTCGAAATTCAGCACTATTTTCTGCAAGATGCTTTTTAAAGTCCGTTATAGATTGAGACTTAATCTGTGAAAGATACATACTTCTATAGATCAACATTAACTTAACCTCCTATGATTTTAGTAAAACCACAAAAAATAAACAGCTGCTGCAATATGAAGTAAAATTATAGCCGGGATCCCATATTGGAAGCTTGGGTGCTGCGTTTTATGCCGATAGACCTTCATAGCGACAAACGTGCCTATAGAGCCGCCAATGATTGCATACCAGAATAATTGTCGCTCAGGTATTCTTCGCTTTTTTTGCTTCGCCTTTAATTTGTCATACCCCATAATATAGAAGGCCAAAACATTGATTCCAATTAAAAAATAAACTAAGTAAATAGACACGTTTTCCCCACTCCTCTAGATACAAACAATTACTTGGCGCAAAAAGCTTCCTTTACTTACTATACAGCGATCTTGAATCATAAAACCAGCATTTATTATTAATTCATCCATAGCTTCAATCGTAACAATAACTACTCTTCGAGCAAAGCCACGTGCACTTTGCAGCATTTCCAGCTGCTCCTCGGGTGAGCTAACGGAGCAGAGGTTATATGGCAGATCAAGAATTGCAGCATCGAAGCTTCCTTGAATAGAACGCATATCTCCAATAGTAACATTGCTCTCTAATCCAAAATGCGCCAAGTTAGCCCTCGCTCCAATTACGGCAAGCGGGTTGAGATCATATCCGACCATATCAATCCCCATAGACCGTGCTTCTATTAATACGGTACCAATACCGCAGCACGGATCGATTGCCTTAATGCCCTCTGTTTGCGGTATAGCAATATTCACTACTGCTCTGGCAAGGCGCGTATTTAAGGCTGTCGAGTAGTTTTGCGGTTTATTCTTATGCGCTAGCCATATCGCTTTATTCGATACACACTCACCGAATAACCAACGATTATCCAGACATATGACCGCAAAAGTCCGCTCTGGCGTTCGCATATCTGCTTTACCTTGAATCTGCCAGCCAATCTCTCTTTCAACACTACGCTTCTCTTCAAAATCCAATTTCACTGAAGCATCCCATTCAGCTTCCGTATAAACGACTTTAAAGGTCGCTTCATTTAATTCCACAGCGGTTACCTGCTCCGCAAGCTCAGCCGAGCTTGTACCGGAAAATAAAAGCGAAACCCGTTGTTTAATAAACGGGCTTCGGCTTGGATCCATATAAAGTGAGCTTTCAATATACCCATTGGCAGGTTCGATTCCAAATATTACACGCAGCTCAAGCTGACATAAATCTTTTTCATCCTCGTGGCAAGCATAGGTGTACACATATCCTAGCTTCATACTACCGTTCCTACATTAGGAGCTACACTATTTCCTTGTGCCACTGGTGCTGTTTCACCTTTTTGCAGCTGATACATCTTGTAATATCTGCCTTGCAGAGCCATTAACGTATCGTGGTCCCCACGTTCAACAATTTCTCCGCGGTGAAGCACGAGAATTTGATCGGCATCTCTAATCGTCGATAAGCGATGGGCAATAATAAAGGTCGTTCTGCCTTCACTAACAACCTTCAATGCTTTTTGAATCAAGCCCTCTGTTTCGCTATCAATACTGGCAGTCGCTTCATCCAAGATAAGGATTGACGGATCAAAAGCCAACGCTCTGGCAAAAGAAATCAACTGCCGTTGTCCAGCAGATAACGTACTTCCCCGTTCAACAACCGGCTCATCATAGCCTTTAGGCAATTGCTCAACAAATCCATCTGCTCCAACTTCTTTAAGCGCACTTTTCACACGCTCTAGATCAATCTGTTCATTATAGAGGCTAACATTAAATTTAATATCACCAGCAAATAAAAACGGATCCTGCAAGACAATTCCCATATGCTTGCGTAAAGCTTGCTTAGAAAAAGAAGTAATATCTCGACCATCAATCGAAACAACACCATCACTCGGCTCATAAAAACCAAGCAATAAATTCATTATTGAGCTCTTGCCAGAACCCGTATGGCCAACTAAAGCGATGGTTTCGCCTTTTTTAGCCTCGAATGAAATGTTCTTCAGGACGTTTTCTCCTTCTTTGTAAGCAAAGGTAACTTGATCGAACTTCACATAACCCTCAGGTCTATTGATATGATCAGCTCCAGAAATTTCTGTACCCTCTATATCGAGAATGAAGAAAACCTTTTCTGCGGAAACTATCGCACGTTGTGCATTCGTAAGTTGATCAAAAACACCAATAATCGGTTGGAATATCCGGCCTAAATAATCAATAAATGCATAAAATACCCCAAAGGAAATGGCTGTATTCAAGGATTGATTTCCAAAATAATAAATAACCAAAGCCGTGACCAAGCTGCCAATAGTGCCTACAATATTACGTGACGAGAGCGAGAAAACGCGGAATTGTTTAACTTGATTGACATACCGATCTTCATTCAACACTTCAAACTCTTCCAGCTGGACCTTCTCACGACGAAACGCCTGTAGAATCGGCATAACAGCGATCGTTTCGCTGATCATCGCATTCATATCACTTAGTCTAGCACGCATGATGGTGATGAAGATTTTTGAATATTTAAGATGGACTTTCATAATTAAGGCAAACAACGGCGGCAGCAATAAGCAATAAAGTGCTAATTTTGTATTCAGAATAAATAAGGCTACATATATGCCTGTCAATTGAACAGCGCTAACTACAAATGTTGCCATAAAGCTCATAAACAGATCACGAATTGCCTCGGTATCATTGGCGATTCTCGATACAACTTGACCAATTGGAGTGTTGTCAAAATATCGCAACGGCACCCGTTGAATATGCTTCATTAAATCCATCCGCATATTCTTAATAATCCGCAATGCCGTAGCCTGTAAGGTGTAAGACTGCACAAAGTTGCATACGCTCGCAATCAACAACAAAGCAATATATAAACCAATTAGCTGAAAGACAGCTGTTAAATTATCATCCGGTACGGTCAAATGCTTATCGATAATGGTCTTGACGATAAACGGACCGCCAAGCTCCGCGCCTACAGCGCAGCAGAGAACAAGTAGAGCTCCAATAATTCTAAATTTATAAACAAGTGCATAATTCACTAAACGTTTAAAGACGGGTCTCTTAGGTTCCATTCGTTGGCTACCTCCTATTCCTGTAAGCTTGCTTCGAGCTGCTGATGCTCCCATTGTTCTTTATACCAGCCGCCTAATAACATCAGCTGTTCATGTGTGCCTTCTTCCACTATTCGTCCATCATCCAGTACAAGAATCCAGTTCGCATGTCCGACTGCTGAGAGACGATGTGTCGTGATTAATGTAGTTTTCCCAGTGCGGGTTTGGCGTATGTGATGGAGAATACGGCTCTCTGTCCTTGCGTCAACAGCAGATAAAGAATCATCTAGAATTAATACCTCTGAATCAATAAGCAAGGCGCGTGCAATAGCAACACGCTGTTTCTGTCCCCCCGATAACATAACACCATTCTCACCAATCACTGTATCCAAGCCTTGTGCCATTTGCGCAATATCTTGAGTGAATGATGCCATTTCAATGGCATTGTCAATCTCGGCAGCTGTAGCCTTGGGTCTTCCTAAGGCAATATTCTCTCGTATCGTTTTCGATAACAATAAATGCTCCTGTGGCACATAAGCAATCCATTGCTTCATTTGATCCAATGCAATTTGCTCCACGGGTACATCAGAGATGAATAATCTCCCTTGTTCGATCGGATATTGTCTTAGTAATTGCTTAAGCAATGTGCTTTTTCCACTGCCTGTACGACCTACAATACCCAATGTTTGCCCTTGCTCCAACCGAAAGGATACTTCATTCAAGCTTGGATGGACTGTATTCGGATAGCTGAAAGAAAGCTGCTTCATCTCGATACTTGTTGGTTTTTCTAGAGCAATAGGGTGCTCCGCTTCCTTAATATCTGGCTGATGTGCGAAAGCTTGATCCAAGCGGTCAGCCGAAGCACTCCCCCGCTGTAAAACGTTAATAAATTCTCCAAATGATATCATCGGCCAAATCAACATAGCCAAATAAATATTAAAGGAAATCAGCTGGCCCAAAGTAATCTGCTCATCAAAGACCAAATAGGAGCCATATCCGATTCCAATTGAAAAGCTGATGCCGACAATCAAAGAAATCAGTGGCTGGAATAAAGCATTGAGAATTGAAACACGTTGATTCTTAACCATTACATCCCCAGTAACTTTATCAAAAGCAGCAATATCCTTTTCTTCCTGCACATAGGAACGAATAACACGCATCCCTGAAATTGACTCTAATGCATGGTCGTTCATAACCCCAAACGAAGCTTGTGCCGCAATAAATCGGTTTCGTACTTTTTGGCCTAGCTTATTAATGACCACAACCAAAAACGGCATTGGAATCAAAGCTGCAAGCATAAGCTTATAGCTTATCAAGGAGATCATCGTAATAATAACTACCGATGCCCCTACTAAAGTATTAACAAGTGTCATTACTCCGTAACCCGCGGTTTGTCCAATGGCTAAGACATCATTTGTTGCAAGAGCCATTAATTGTCCCGTACTGTTTCGCTGGAAAAAGCCAGGTGTCATTTTAGTTAAATGCGCTAATAGACGTCCTCTTAACAGCTTCTCGACCAGTCCTGAATTTCCAAACAAGGTAGTGATCCAAACATAGGCAGTCACATATAGCAGAATAGCAAGCCCTATGAGAATCAGTACCGTATTTTTAAGATTATCAGAAGTTAAATCATGTAAACGAATGTGATCGATCGTATTTCCGATCATCTTAGGTGGAATAGTAGCAAGCAAGCTAACCATCGCCATCAAAACAATAGCTAATGTATATTGGCTCCAGCGCAGTTTAAAAAACCATTTTAAGCGTATTACAAAAGACACAATCCCACCACTCTCCATACAAGATCATTTCATTATAGACTCTTTAAAGGCAAAAAAAAAACTCTTTTTTAGAAAAGGGACTGTACCCTTTAGTAGCTAAGGGCAAATAAACATAGATTTGACCAACTGATTCATAAAATATGCGCTTTCATCTGCACTTTGCTATACTTAAACTATCATTTTACATTTTTCTACTAAAGGCGGTTATTTCATGGAAACAGTCGAAATCAAAAAGCTAGCTGAACGCGTAAAGCAAAACATAAGCTTAGTCATTGTTGGTAAAGATCAAATCATCGATTACTTGTTAATTGCTTTAATCACTTCCAGTCACGTTCTATTAGAAGATGTACCTGGAACTGGTAAAACCCTGCTAGCCAAAGCCATGGCAAAGTCATTGAATGCTAGCTTTAAACGAGTTCAGTTCACACCTGATTTATTGCCGTCTGATTTAACTGGAATTAACTTCTTTAATCAAAAGCAATCTGAATTTGAGTTTCGTCCTGGCCCCGTTTTCTGCAATATTCTCTTAGCAGATGAAATCAACCGAGCTACACCAAGGTCGCAATCCAGTTTATTGGAATGTATGGAGGAACGACAGGTAAGTATCGACGGCGAAACTCGCAAGCTAGATAATCCGTTTATTGTTATAGCTACTCAGAACCCGATTGAAAATCAAGGAACTTTTCCACTTCCTGAAGCTCAGCTAGATCGTTTTCTTTTGAAGGTAAGAATGGGTTATCCGACGACAGCAGAAAGTGTCGAAATCATGAAACGCTTTAAACAATCCAATCCACTTGATTTAATTGAAAGCGTTGTCGGCGTCCAAGAATTAATTGCTGCCCAACAAGCATACTCACTAGTAAAGGTAGATTCATCGATATATGACTATATTGTAGCTATTGTTGAGAAAACCAGAACTCATGCGGATATTTCGTTCGGCGTTAGTCCTCGTGGAGCGCAAGCCTTACTCAAAGCCGTTCAGGTTTACGCTATTTTACAGGGGCGGGATTATGTGATTCCAGATGATGTTAAGGCGATGGTTAAGCCTGTTTTTGGACATCGGATGATACCAAGAAGCCTTAATCGGATGAAAGAAGATACGGTGCTTAACATCATTGACCTTATACTAAATCAAGTCCCCGTACCTACTGAAGAGCAATTAGTGAAAGGGTAGAAGCGGATGAATATCTATTGGTTTCTGTTCATTGCTTTTCTGATCTTAGCTGTGCAAGGCTGGATTTATCGCAGATGGAGCTTGAGTCAGCTCCAATATTCACGTAAATTCAGCACGCCGACCTGTTACCGCGGAGATGAAATTCTCATTCTTGAAACAATTTCAAACCGAAAGCTCTTGCCGTTGCCTTGGTTACTTCTGCAATCCCAGTTTCATACGGCACTGCAATTTCAGCATCAAAGCAATCTTGATATCAGTAAAGGCCAATTTTATCAGAATCATAAGAGTATATTTAGTCTTATGCCTTATACACAGATTGTCCGCAAGCACCGCATTATTTGCTCTAAACGAGGGTCCTATAGGCTTAATACGGTTTCATTGACCTGCGGAGATGCATTTGGTATCAGTAAAACCTATAAAACACTGCCCTTGGATGGACAGCTGCTTGTTTTTCCAAAGCCTATCCCCATGGATGAGGTGCCATTACCGTCTCGAAGCTGGCAAGGTGAAGTTATTGTGCGGCGTTGGATCCTAGATGACCCCTTTACGGTGGCGGGAGCAAGAGAATATCGATACGGCGACACATTAAACGGCATCAACTGGAAAGCAACGGCACGTAATGGAATGCTGCAGGTTCATAATCGCGAGCGTACTGCAGATCATCGAGTAGTTATTATGGTCAATTTCGACTTGAATGAGAGCGTGCAAACCCAAATTTCAGATCCAGATACGATCGAAAAGGCTTTAAGCTACGCCATTACAATAGCCGATTGGGTTATAAGTCAAGGCATGGAGATTGGTTTTGCTTGTAACGGTTATAGCGAAGATGCACCTAAGGAGCCTGTTTTTGTCGAGCCACGAGGCGGGCATGAAGCATTAAATGAGCTTAATTATGTTATGGCGAAGCTTGTGATTGCTCAAAGTCTTGGATTCGAGCAATTTATGGCTAACATCATTCGCAATCAAATTGTCGATACCGACATCGTGCTGATATCTGCATATATCAGCAATGAAATTCAGCTGCATATCGAGCATCTACAAGCGACTGGAAACATTGTGACTATCGTTGAGCTCCAACCAGATGCGTTAAAATCGGAGGTGGCTAATTAAATGCGAGGGTACGCTGCTGCTTTTTTTACGATGTGGTTGAAAGCTGCTATCGAGATTTTGCTTTTCTTTCCAATTCTATTTCTTGTACACAACTGGATTATTTCTACCGAGACTTTTATCTGGATTGCCTTATTGCTTGTTTTCTATAGCTTGGGTTACTTAGCGAGCGCATGGCTTTACTTAAACAAATGGTATAGCTTACTTGGGGTTGGATTAAGCTGCTCTTGCCTTATTGTTTATGGAGGCTTGGGTTTAACGCTTAGCGGAATATTTACTGGGCTTCTAGGTTTTTATTTATTTTTTCGTGGGACCTTTATCGCAACAAGAGCGTGGAATAATGTTTTCCCCACTCCGATCTATTGGCTGGGGCTTGGGAGCTATTTTCTAGTATCGGTTTATTATCGACTTCAACCTGAAACACGAGTCCATTTGCCGCTTCTGTTTTGGCTTGGGTTAATCAGTGTCGCGATTACGCTGCTAGTAATCAGTCAAGAGCGAATCATTCAAGAAAGTCTGCCAGAGAAAAACGGCCGGCATTTAGTGAACAAGAAGCAGCTTTGGCATGGACGCATTATCTCGATTGCTGTTCTTTGTATTATCACAATTGTTGCCACCGTGAAACAGCTTGCCGAAGGCTTAACCTATCTCAATCACATTTTCTGGCAAGGTGTATTGTATATCGCAAGAAAAATTAGTCAGCTGTTTAGTTCTCCACCGCAAGAACCACAGCCTGAGCAAACGCCGCCGCCCGCTCAATTACCGCCTGCAGAGTCTGCAGAACCATCCGCTTTTTGGATGTGGGTTGAGAAGATTCTTTATATTGTAGTCATTGCCGTGGTTTGTGTAGTTGCCCTTTATCTCATTTATATCCTAGGTAAGCGATTAATTCGTTTGGGCAGGCTTCTGTATAATTGGCTTAACCGCAGGCTGAATCAAGACGGGATAGAGCAAGAAACTGGATACGAGGATGAATCGACAAGTTTAACCTCATGGGGAGACTTAATTAAAAGCTACGGCTCGAAAGCTTCTAATTGGCTTGAACGAATGCGAAAACGTGAAGTGAAATGGTCTGATCTAACCACAAATGCCGAAAAAGCACGATATCTGTATCGCCTGTTTGTGATGAAGAGCTTGAGTAAGAGTACTAAAATAGACTCCCATTTAACTGCTCAAGAAATGATCTTGACGATTCAACAACGAATGCCTGAATTATCAGATTCCAGTGAACAGCTTGCTTCTCTTTACAATCAGGCGCGTTACAGCGATCATCCCATTCAAGACGAGGATATTACGAAGCTAAAAAATTCTTTAAAGTCTAATTAATTGGTGATTTCAGGTAGAATGGTATTAGCTTTAGCCAGTTCTAGTCCTTGTTGTGCTAATTTCTCACAAAGTTCAAAATGGTCAATTGCCATTTGCTGAAGCTTTGCAACGAATTCTTTAGCATTATCTACATTTGCAAGCCAGACAGCGGCATAATAACGCTCATGTGTAACTCCATGTACTTCAACTTGTTCAATGGCTGTTTTCTTCACTCGCTTGTCTTTTGGTAAAATGTAGTAATCCTTCGTTGCATTGCAGATAAAATCGCGGTAAAACACTTCCGATTTCCCTTCTCCAACTACGATGGATAAACGATGAATTTTCAAACTTAACGCTTCCTTTCTCTTACATTGTTAACGGACAGCCTGTCTATCTGGGCTGCCCGCTAATCGTATATCCACACATTCTATCACATACTAGGGTCTAATAACTAAAAGTTTGTGTGCATCAGGTTAACTTCATGATCATTCTGCCTTTTTCGGTGTTGCAAATGTATAGATCTTGTTCCACAGAACGCCACCATTCGTGGTTGTGTATAATACAGAAGGATTAATGGTATCGGTCGTTATTAACCAGCCATTCTGTTCATCCGCAATAGCGAGAAGCTCCGCATCAAAACCCTCAAATGTTTGTTTACCATTCACCCAAGTTTTCCCGCCGTCATGTGTCCAGCCAACTGAATTGGGTTTATCACATGCCATACATTGTCCGCCCATATAGGCTGTCTTAGGATCTACCACATACAACGGTCCTGGACTGTTCCCTTGGTTATTAGGTCCATCTGTATAATCACTTGGAAACCCTGGTGCAGGTCCACCGCCTGCTGTTGAGTTAGCAATTACGGTTTGCCAGTGACTGCCTCCATCTATTGTATGGATAACAGAATAAGAGGTTTGAGTCATTCCGGAGTCACCGATTAACTCCACCCATGCATCATTCACGCCTGCTGAGCGGATGATAGCATTAAGGTCAGTTTCTGATTTCTTTGATAGGACGGTTTTCCATGTTGAACCTCCATCTACTGTACGTTGAACCTGAAACCCAGCTTTTGTTTGTGTAACAGCCCAACCATGATCTTTATCATGGAAATAAGCGTCACCTACGATTGATGCTGGAATCTTTAGCTTCGTCCAGGTCTTTCCGCCATCGATAGTCTTTTCACTCGCAACAAAGCCTTCGGTTAAGCTAACGAAATGCAGGAATCCAAGATTCGGTACTTGACTCAATTTCGTCCATTTCAAACCTCCATCACTTGTGACTAACAAACTCGTATCCTCTTCAATCGTTGCCCATGCATGCTGGTCATCCAGAGCAAATATCTGATGTATCGTTCCTTCACCAGCGTATTGAATTTTCCACTCTTTTCCCCCATTAGCTGTCTTTGCGATCCAACCACTCCCGCCAACCCATCCAGAAAGCGGGCTCGCTATGCGGACTGCTGTAACTTTGTCCATTGGGATATCCTGCGGAACTTCTGCTGCTGGGACGAGTGATGCTGTTGGAACTGCAGACGGTATCGGCGTCACGGATGTAGTCGTTGCAATTGCTTGCACCGGTGATGCTGAGATGTTCGTATCTGGTGTTCCAGAGTTTTCAGCTTTGGTAGAACTACAGCCTGCCAAGAAAGTCAAGGCAAGAATTATCATTAACGGAATTTTCAAATTTTTAAATAGGCTCATAGTGTCAGACTCCTTAGTTGTAGTTTTTGGCATAATTATGGTCATTTAATAGTTATTACCCTTCAACCTCCTTTTTAAAACAACCCTAGTTAGCATAAATAATCCCCAGGATCATAAAGATCCCAGGGATAGTTTTTTTATCCATATGCTACTCGTTTTGAATGGGATCTGGCACCATACCGCTATCTTTAACCTGCGTATTGGTTTGCATATGCTTCATCTCACGACCAAGCTTGGCCATTTCAGTTTCATTCTGTGCCATGCTATTGATTGTTTGCGGTGCTGCGACAGTTATTGCTTGTCCTGTAGCTGTGACTGGTGCTTGAGTTAGGGAGCGAAACAAGGTAGTTAATGTACTTCGAACCTGCTTGCCTGCTTTTGGTGCATATAATAACGCAGAAACTGTTGCAACCGCGCCACCAATCAAGATACCTTGCCAAAACCCACTGTTGTTTTTTGCTTCAATTGACATCGTGATTCCACCATCCTTATAGTTCGATTACAGGTATATAAACCGAATAGAAGGAATTGAAACACTTTATTGTTAAATAGCCGCCATCACATTACCGCCACATACGGGCACAAATGCTCCTGTAATAAAATTCGCAAGATCAGAAGCCAGAAAAGCAACCGTATTAGCTATATCCTGATCTTCCCCTCTTCGCTTTAAGGGTACATTTTTTTCATAATCAGATGAAGGTTCAGGATCATCTCCACGATACTTTTCACTAATCATCCAGCCTGGGGCCACTTGATTAACCGTAATTTGATTTTCACCAATTTCTTTAGCTAGGATACGATATAAGCCATCCATCCCACGTTTTCCTGTAACATAAGCCGATTGATTAGGGAAATTCTGAAGCGAGCATTCCGTGTTAATACCAATAATTCGGCCATACTGGTTCTCTATCATCTGTGGTACGAAAGCTTTGGTTAACAAAACACTTTGCATCACACAGGAATTAAATTGATCGAGATAATCCTCGGGAGCCTGCTCCAAAATTGATGTCCAGGTATATTGGCTCACTGCATTAGCGACAATTATATCCAAACGGTCAAACTGCTTAAATATCTGTTGCTTCATTTCCATCACCGACGCCAAATTTGTAATATCAGCTTGGACAATCACTGCTTTTCTACCCAAGGCTTGAATTTCAGCTTGAATCTCCAATGCCTTCGCTTCATTATTTAAATAATGAATGACTACATCCGCCCCACAGCTCGCCAATGTCTTCGCCATCACTCTGCCTAATTGTCCTGTTGCTCCCGTTACCAAGGCTGTTCTACCTGTTAAATCAATATTCATTCTGCTCCATCTCCTATCGGGTTATTCTACCTATGCATTTTACTCCTCTATTAACTTTTCTTCAATCGAAGTCACAAAAAAACCACTCCCTTAGTTAAGCAAAATTTATCTGCTTAATCTTATAGAAGTGGTTTGCATCCTAGCTTAAAGCTAATCGGATCATATTCCAAGAAAGCTTTGGCAAGCTTGCGCTTAATCGGCCATCCTGCAGAGCAGCATCGCCACCAGCGTGTGGAACCACGTTCTGTGGATTCGCCATTGTATTACTGGCTTTGTGATCTGTATTCTCGAGAATACTATGCTCCACTACCCGATAATTGGCGAATTGCCGTAAATCTACCGCAAGCTCCAAAGTATCCTCTAAATCACGGTTCACTGCAAAGATAGTCACTTGATTCTGCGCCTCATTGTATACAATAGCGGATTCTAACATCGGTACATCGGTAAATTCCTTGCTATCATACTTAGGACTTTGAATCAGCGGCTTTAAGGAAACTCCTCGTCCATAAACAGACGCATGCATATAAGGGAAAAAGATCGTTTGGCGCCAAGAACCTCCACCATTAACCGTCATAATAGGAGCAATTACGTTAACCAATTGAGCCAGACATGCCATTTTCACACGATCTGCACGCTTAAGCATGGATATAATCATGCAGCCCACTAATAACGCATCTTCCAATGTATAGATATCCTCGAGCTGTGGAGGGGCAATGGTCCAACGTTCGATTTTCTTATCCGATTCATTCGAATGAAACCATACATTCCATTCGTCAAAAGAGAGCATCATATTCTTCTTGCTGCGTTTTTTAGCTTTAATATAATCACATGTAGCAATAATCGAATGAATAAAGTCATCCATATCCAAGGATTTAGCTAGAAAATTAGCTGTATCATTATCGCCGTTTCCATAGTAAGTGTGTAATGAAAGATAATCGACATGATCGTAAGTATGATCAAGCACGGTCGCTTCCCACTGGGCAAATGTAGCCATAGCGCGGTTAGAGCTGCCACAGGCAACCAGTTCAATAGTTGGATCGACCCATTTCATAACCTTTGCTGTCTCAAGAGCAGTACGACCATATTCATCTGCAGTCTTGTGGCCAATTTGCCAAGGGCCGTCCATTTCATTGCCCAAGCACCAGGTTTTGAAATTATGCGGCTGCTCATAACCATGTGATCTGCGTAAATCACTCCAATAGGTTCCCTTCGGGTGATTGCAATATTCGACTAAATTGCGTGCTTCATCAGGTCCTCTTGTTCCCAGATTTACCGCCATCATCACTTCTGTGCCAACCTTTTTGGCCCAATCGGCGAATTCATTCGTGCCAATTTCATTAGTCTCTATTGTACCCCATGCAAGCTCTAGACGTTTTTTACGTTCTGTAACAGGACCTACCCCGTCCTCCCAATTATAGCCCGAGACAAAATTTCCTCCTGGATAACGCACAATAGGCACAGCCAATTCCTGAATTAATGCCACAACATCTTTACGAAAGCCTTGCTCGTCCGCGTCTGGATGCCCTAGCTCATAAATCCCACCATAAACAGCGCGCCCCAAATGTTCAATAAATGATCCATACAGCCTAGGATCTACTTCACCAATTGCAAATTCCTTGTCGATAATCATGCTCGCCTTTTTACGCATCATGTAAACTCCCTTTAAATTAATATATTTATTAACCAGTTACCATAATTATTAATCTTATAGTACAATATAAATAGAAATCGAGCAATATAAACTTGTTTATCTACTTTATGTGATTTATATTTATATTAATTCAACACAGGGAGATTAGTTCATATGAAAATAGAAGCATCCGAAAAGTGGCTTTCGATCTACGAAGCCTTAGCGAGTGAAGTAAGGTTGAAAATCATTCAATTGCTAGCCGATAAACAAATGAATATCAAAGAATTAGCGACAGCTTTAAGTCTAAGCAGTGCAATTCTATCCATGCACATTAAAAAGCTAGAGAAATCTGGGATCATTGAAACACAAATGAATCGTATAAACGGGGGCACTCAAAAGCTCTGCAAGCTAGTCATGGAGAGTCTTGAGATCACTTTCCCAACTGCTGCTGTCCAGACGCAACGCAAATCTCATGAAGTCACATTACCAGTTGGGCATTACACGGACTTCGAGGTACAGCCTACCTGCGGGCTAGCTACTGTCGAGCATCTGATTGGCTTTTTTGATGATCCACGGTATTTTCTCGATCCAGATCGAGTTAATGCTAAGGTACTATGGTTTGGCGAAGGGTATGTCGAATATAAGATACCTAATCATCTATTAAATAGCGAAAGCCCGACTGAACTGGAAATCTACTTAGAGCTGGGGTCAGAAGCTGAAGGCTCTAACGAAAACTGGCCGTCTGACATCACTTTCACCTTGAATGAGCATGCTTTGGGGTATTGGACTAGTCCAGGGGATTATGGGAGCAAACGCGGGAAATATACCCCCATCTGGTGGAGGCTTGGCCTTAATCAATTCGGACTCTTAAAAATAATTCGGATCAATGAATCAGGTACTTATATCGATGGAAAGAAGCTGTCCAACCAAACGATTCATGACTATAACATCCAGAACAAACAGTGGAACTTTCGTTTGAGTGTGCTTCCGGATGCAGTTAACAAAGGTGGGTTGACCTTATATGGAAAAGGCTTCGGCAATTACGATCAGGACATGCTATTTCGGCTTTATTATGAGTAGCTATTTTTGTTAAATAGACAGGACGAAATTAAGATTCCCATAAACATCCCGGAAATAGGTGCTACCACGAGTATCCCAATGTAATTATTACTTGAAGTTAAGGTTAGCTTGAGCAAGACCGTAATAATCATCACTGAAAAAGCTATTGCCCAATAGCGAATCTTTTGTTTAATCGAAGCCGATCTTATTCTTATTCCGCTTGGTTGCACCTTTTTAAGCATGTAAATCATGACAATGAACTCAACTGCAAGTCCAATAATGGAAAACAAATATTGTAGAATTAATTTAATTTAATTAAATCAAATCATCCAAGATCGATTGTTCCGTTTTCTTCGGCCAGAAAACGCCTCTCTCCCAACCAAGTACAAAGGCTTCATATCTTCTGTTCTCAGGCAATACCGCTAAATCACCAAAGTATCGGTTTATCGCCAATTTTTGCGAATCATGGGCTCTTAAGGCTTGAGCTTTCATCTCCCATTGGCTAGCCGTATCAATGAATAACGATGGGAAATGCCCCTGTTCCAGCAAGGGATTAGTTGCAACATAATACAGCTTTTGGACAGAATCACATCTTTCACTCCATACAGCTTTGCTAGTTATATCCGATATCGCCATGTGATCGAGATGACCATTCCCACCATCCTCAGGGAAGGTGAATATCACTGAAGGCTGATGCTTGTTTATAAACAGAACGACGTTATCTACAAATTCAGTTGAATCAATTGTATTCAGCTTACCATCCGGATAATTCAAGTACTCCGTATGTGTAATCCCCATAATATCGGCTGCTTTTTTCATTTCAAGCTCCCGTACTGCTGCCAGCTCCGCATTGCTCAGATGTCCGACATCCCCATTCTTTTTACCGGCATCTCCTTTTGTTGCAAGAAGCAGCACTGTTTTGTGGCCCTGATCCGCTAATTGCCTAATTAGACAAGCACTTAAAAAGGTTTCATCATCCGGGTGCGCATAAATAAATCCAATGGTATGTGTCAATTTATTTTTACCTCCTCTTCAAAATGCATATGTGATATTCTCACCCTAGATATCTCTCTTTCAGTACATTCTGATGATGCAGCTCATGCCCAGCAATAATATAAGCTAAAGCACGCACGGAGAGTACGCTCTGATTGGCAGAACCCAATCGTAGAAATACTTCAGGTGTTATTCCCTTTAACAAAGCAAGTGTTGCAGTTCGAACGGCGGCCAGACTATCCAGCAAATCTGCAAGCGAGCTTGAATCAAAGCTTGCCCCTTTTACATAAGCATCCTCATCAAAACCAGCTAATGAAGTATTATCCCCTCTGGCAAAACGCAGCAAGCGATAGCTCATAATTCGTTCGGTGTCTGCCATATGGCCGACAACCTCTTTAATACTCCACTTGCCAGGTGCATATCGAAAGCCTGCTTTATCTGCTGTTAGATCGCTTAATAATGCAACAGTATCTTTTATCTGCTGCTTAAGGATACCTATAAGATCACCTTCGGGCACCACTTCAATATATACCGCTTGATTAGATGAGTACTCATTGCTTTCTGGACGTTTTAGCATTGGAATAGCCTCCTTTAAATTTTTGAGCTAGTGCTCCATAATTGAATCCCGATATTTAGCAGGTGAATACCCCGTTGCTTTCTTAAAAGCATTGGAGAAATGATGCACATCAGAGAAGCCGCAATACTCGCTAACCAGCTGAATGGAACGGAATGATTTCATTAGCTCTTTGGCATGATCGATTCTAACTCTCAGCAGATATTGATGCGGTGAGATCCCGAATGCTTGCTTGAAAACAACTTGAAACCTAGATGGTGAGATCCCTGCTCGTTTGGCCATATCTTGAATGGTAATCGGTTCTGAGAAATAAAAGGATATATAGGATGTGATCCAATTCAAGATTGGTTTAGCTACTAAGGCGGTGGTCTGTGGCTTCATATAATCTTTAATGACAGTAAGAATAATCTCACTTACACATTGATTCGCCTGCATCTGGCTTATATAGGATTGCCGCTGCCAGAGCTCAATTGTTTTAAACAAAAGATCTCGCATTTTCTGCGGTTGACTAAGCTGCAGAGTTATCGGAATTTCAAATACTGTAAAGTCATTCAATCTAGGCTGTATCAGCTCGAGATGAGGACTCATATCTAATTGACCCGGCAAGGTAATAAAGCTCTTTGCGCGAAGTGGATTATAGAAGAAATCTAGATGGATATGCGGGTTAATCGTATTATTAATGCCCTTTATCGTATGAATATCACCGGGCTGCAGCAAGCAGAAGTCGCCTTCTTTAAGAACGTGTAGTTTTCCACGAGCTTGAATCTCGAATAAGCCTTCCTGAACATAGAAGAGAATATAATCTAATAAATTACGTTCTCCTATCCAGAATGGAGCGCGTATTGCATAGTCTGCTTGTCGGATATAAGGTACAATGTCATGCTGCTCGATATCCATCCAAAGCCTCCAGCTCGAATAAAACAATCGTTTTTTACAAAGAAAACAAAATCTCTTTCCAAAGCTTTCACTTAACGTTTCCTATATTATTATGGCATATAAGCATCAAAAAAGCACACTATACTCGGAATGAAAGAGGGAATTATCATTGAAAAAAATATACACTGGCAGCAAAGCTAAAGAAATATCTTTTCCGCTTGGCGGGATTGGAACTGGCTCAATTGGTTTAGCAGGAAATGGAAGTTTAATCGATTGGGAAATTTATAATCGTCCGAATAAGCGGAGCTTCAATGGCTTTAGTCATTTTGCCGTGAAAGCAGAAGCTGACGGTAATTTATTAGATGCTCGTGTATTGAATGGTGATTTGCACTCTCCCTATGTAGGTGAATATGTACGTGGTGGTGCGCAGCATAGTGGTTACGGATATGGTCCTGAGAGCAATACAATGGCAGGAATGCCGCATTTTAAAGATGTCGCATTTAGTGGTGAGTTTCCTTTAGCCGAAATGACCTTTTCCGACAATTATTTTCCGGGAAATATTACCTTAAACGCCTTCAATCCCTTAATTCCGCTAAATGATCTTGATTCTAGTATTCCTGCGGCTTTTTTTGAAATAGAGTTTGAGAATACTAGTGACATATCTATTGCTTATACAGCTTGTTTATCCGTGGGAAATCGTGAATTAACAGGGTTAATCCATCACCAGCATCATGTGAAAGAAGCTGATGCATCTACATACCATATAACAAAACTATCTTCTAGTAATTATTCGATGGATGATCCGCGATTTGGTGATATTAGTCTCGCAACTGATGCCTCTTCCGTAAGCTTTCAGGAATTCTGGTATCGCGGTGGCTGGTGTGATAATCTCGAAATGTTCTGGAGGGATTTCACCAAACCGGGTCTTTTAACAAACAGAAGCTATACAGAAGACCGCGGATTGCATCCACGACATAACGATATGTCCTCATTAGCCGCTCACATCGAATTATTGCCTGGGGCAAAGCAGAAAATCCGGTTTGTGATCAGCTGGAGTTACCCAAATTGTCAAAATTTCTGGAATCCAGAAAAAGGTGAGCCGACCATATGGAAGAACTATTATGCGACAATTTTTGAAGATTCTTGTGCTAGTGCAGCTTATGCTCTACAACATTGGAACCGTTTATATGAAGATACCCGCTTGTTTAAAGAGACCTTATTCGCTTCAACTCTGCCCCCTGTCGTGCTCGAAGCTATTTCTGCTAACTTATCTGTATTGAAATCACCTACGGTTCTCCGGTTAACGGACGGTTCGTTTTATGGCTTTGAAGGCTGTATTGCCGATGTGGGAAGCTGCGAAGGCTCTTGCACTCATGTCTGGAATTACGCTTATGCCTTGCCGTTTCTCTTTCCTAAGCTAGAACGCAGCATGCATGAGCTTGATTTCAAATACAATAAACGTGCGGATGGCAGAATGTCGTTTCGCTTAATGCTGCCAGTCGGCCGTGAAACTGCGGATTTCCATGCCTGTGCTGATGGACAGTTCGGTGGAGTAATTAAGGCTTACCGCGATTGGAAAATATCTGGTGATTTTCCATATTTGGAGTCCAACTGGGCAGCCATTAAACAGTCCATTGAATATGCATGGGCAGAATCTAATGAAGATAAATGGGACCCTCAGAAGCGAGGAGTATTAGAGGGACGACAGCATCATACCTTGGATATGGAGCTTTATGGACCTAACTCATGGTTGAATGGGTTCTACCTAGCTGCACTTAAAGCAGGTGCGGAAATGGCTGCCTATTTAGGTGAGCATGAGGTCGCTGTGGAGTATAGTCGAATTTTTGAAAAAGGCCGCAAATGGACCGATGAACACTTATTTAATGGTGATTATTATACACAAAAAGTTGACTTACAAGATCGCAGCCTATTAGAGCGCTTCTCCGCAGGGGAGACTATTTTTGGTGATAATGCCCTTCAAGCTTATTGGAATGAAGAAGTGCAGGAAATTAAATATCAGATCTCCGGTGGCTGCATGATCGACCAAGTTATTGCTCAATGGCATGCAAATTTATGCGGATTAGGAGAAATATTCGATAAACAGCAGGTTCGAAAGGCATTGCAAGCCTTGTACCGCAATAACTTTAAGCCTTCCATGCGAAATGAAGCTAACACCTGGCGTCTCTATTCGCTTAACGATGAAGGCGGTTTAATCATCTGCTCTTGGCCTGATGGGAGCATAAAGCCTGCCGTCCCGTTAACCTATGCTCCTGAAACAATGACTGGATTTGAGTATCAAGCTGCTTCGCATATGATCCAAGAAGGATTGATTGAGGAAGGGCTTAGCATTGTAATGGCCATTCGTAATCGATATGATGGTGAAAAACGAAACCCGTGGAATGAAATTGAATGCGGGAGTAATTATGCGAGATCCATGGCAAGCTATTCGTTACTGAATGCATTTAGCGGATTTGAATTTAATGCGGTTGAAGGCATGATTGGATTTCATCCAGTGCTAGCTCCCAACGGCAGCTTCCAAACTTTTTGGTCACTCGAAGGCGGTTGGGGGTTGTTTAAAGCCGATGCAGATACTGTGGTGCTGCAGGTATTAAATGGAACACTGAATCTCTCTATACTTAAACTTCCAGAAGATTGGCTAACAAAAATTAAATCAGTCCAATCAGCTAATGTTGAATTAAGCTATCAATTGGCGCCAACGCATATATATTTTCCAACACCTTTAATCCTAAATGATAGTCACTCCTTATCTATAAATCTAATTCCTGCCTTATAGGGCCTACACAATGCGCTTTTTGATTTATTGGCTATTGCATTACTTGTCTAAAATCAGCCATACTAAAACCTCCAAAACCACATTCCTGTGGATTTGGAGGTTTTTTCATTGCTTTTGACAGCTTATTTCGACAGTATACGCTTATCCAATCGTGTACTATGATAATATCAGTTTAATCTTTCAAATATATTCTAAATCTATTAATAAGAAGGTGCTATGCATGGCTCATAATATTCTGAGCGAAGCTGAGCTAAGGATGCTCTTATCGAACGATTATCAGCATGAGGAAATAATACAACCTAGAAGGTTAAAACTGACCATGAAATATTTATATCAGCTTATCGGCGAAATCCAGCAGGAGAAGCGAGTGCTTTCATCCCGAGTTGATGAGCTTGAGCAACAATTGTACGAGCTCTATCAAATTCAAGAGGAAGAAGCCTCCACTCAAGAAATGCTGAATATAGAGGAGGCTCAGCTGAAGAAACCCGTTGAGACTGAACCTAAACCGCTTGTTCCAGAGCTTATCGAAACCACTCGATCTGAACGACATCCGAAGCCTGAGAAAACATCGTTCTGGGACTTTTTATTTCGCCGATGAAATCCTACAAATCAACTGTCATACCGCCATCAGCAACAAGAGTTGCACCTGTCATGAAGGAATTATCTGGACTAGCCGCGAACAAAACAACCGTTGCTATCTCATCTGGCTGGCCAATTCGGCCCATTGGCTGCGCATTGTCCCATTCACGCATGATATCCTCGCGAGGTGTTTCCAAATTCTTCACACTCGACTCCAGCATCGGTGTTTGAATCGCTCCAGGCAGCACTGTATTCACTCGAATATTTTGCTTCGCATAATCTAGTGCAATCGCTCTAGTTAAAGCGACGATTCCACCTTTTGAAGCTGCATATGCCGAGTATCCATCCAGAGTTGCTAAGGCATGAACCGAGCTGATGTTGACAATTGCTCCTCCTCCAGCAGTAAGCATGTGTGGTATGACCTCCCGACAGAACAAGAACACCGACGTTAAATTATTCGTAATCACCCGATTCCAAGCCTCAAGCGACATATCCGTAAGTCGAATTTGCGGACAAACTGCTGCTGAGTTAACGAGTACATCAATGTGCTTGTAACGCTGGATTGTTTCCGCAACTACACGACGCACATCCTCCTCGGACGATACATCAGCAGCTATCCCAATGGCGGAAAAGCCATTTCCCGTAATTTCTTCTGCAACCCTATCTGCCTTCTCTGCAGTGCGATTAACCACAACAACATGTGCACCTTCTTTAGCAAATCGATGTGCGACCGCACGGCCAATCCCACTGCCTGCTCCCGTTACGATGACCACTTTATCCTGCCAGCTCATATTTATCCTCTTTTCTTAAGGCTTAAGCAATATTTTGGCGACCTTACCTGGACCGCTGATTAGTTTATCAAAACAAGCTCCACCTTCTGCTATTGGATACTGCTCTGTCCATGGCAGCAGATTAACTCGCTCTTGGCCAATCCACTCTAGCGCCGTTTCAAAATCCTCGGTTGAATAGGCAAAGGCACCTTTGGTGACTATTTCGCTGCGAATCATATCGTTTATCGGAAGTGTTGCCTCCGCTTCATGCAAGCCTGTAAAGATAACGATTCCACCAGGACGAACCGCTTTAATACAAAGCTGTCTAGTAACTCCTGCGCCTACTGCATCAATGGCCACATCAAATGAACCCAAGCTGCTGCCGACTGCTTTTTCAATGTTGGTTACCACAGTAGCTCCTAGCTCCGCTGCAATCTCCAAGCGGGACTCGTTCAAATCAACGACAACTACATTACGCACACCATAAACATGAGCTGTTTGCAGGACGAATAATCCAATAGGGCCCGCCCCGTAAATCACCAAACGATCACGTGGTGTTAATAAAGCGATACGGCATAAATGAACCGCACAGGCAAAAGGTTCTACGAATGCCCCTTGCTCATAAGATAAATTTTCAGGCAATTTATAAACATTACGCTCGGGAACGGCAATATATTCAGCGAATGCGCCTGGGCGATGAGCACCAAGCAGCTGACGGTTCGGACAAAGCTGAGATTCACCAGATAAACAATATCTGCACACTCTGCAAGTGATTAGCGGATTTACAGTAACTCGATCACCTAATGCAATGCGTTTGACTCCAACGCCTAATTTTTCAATGGAACCGGCAAATTCATGCCCCATAACAAGCGGCGGCTTGCGCAAGGAATTATGACCCAGATAACCGCTTAGCTCCGAACCACAAATCCCAGCGACCTCCACCTTAATTAATACTTCATCCTCAAGCAATTGAGGAACTTGCAGCTCGCGCATATTCATTATTTTTGGTCCTTCATAAACCAGGGCTTGCATAGTTGAATTCCCCATCATTTATTATCTCCTTTAGAATCCCTTAGTGATTTGATTCACGTTTTTCCCAGCCTTGCTTAAACAAAGGCAGCCAATTTCCTACCTGATACGGATGCTTATGCAGCTCCTCTAAATTTAATTCTACACCAAGTCCCGGGCCTTCTGGAGGCTGGAGAAATCCATCCTTTACCTTCAATGCAGGGAGAAGTACATTTTCTTCCCAAGGCTCGTTGAATTCATCAAAAATTTCATGCAATAAAAAATTGGGAGTTGCCATGTTCAAATGGCTGCAAACTACGGAGCAAACAGGTCCTTGAGCACTATGCGGAGCAATGACCCCATTATGCGCATGGACCATACTGTTTATCTGTTTAGAAGCTGATATTCCTAAAAACTGCGGCTCAAGCTGAATAATATGCACAGCATCATGCTTCAAAAGCTCAGCAAACTGTTCTCTGCAGTAGTAATCTTCGCCACAGGCAATTGGCACTGGACTTCGTTTAGCTACTTCAACCATCGAAGAAATATTATGAGGCGGGACTGGAGCTTCAAACCAGGTCGGTTCATATTTAAGCATAGCATCCGCAAACTGCAAAGCAGTGTGAACGGAGAAACGGTTATGCCCTTCGATTAATATATCGACTTTCTCACCCACAGCTTCTCTTACTGCTGCGATAATTTCAAGAGATAGCGCGAAATCTTCGCGATCCACAGTTCGCCATGCAGCTCCAAATGGGTCGAACTTCAATGCCGTGTAGCCTTTAGCTGTTACTATCTTAGCTCGTTCATAAAAATTCTCCGGAGTACGTGGACCTCGGTACCATCCATTAGCATAGCAGCGAAGCTTATCATGGCAGCGTCCGCCTAATAATTTATATAAAGGTTGATTTACTGCTTTCCCCATTATGTCCCAGCAAGCGGTTTCAATCGCCGCTAATGCAGAGCCTTGAATTTGTCCACCATTGGAATAAACATCACGGAATAATCGTAAACCAATCGTTTCCACATCAAATGGATCCATGCCAATCACCAAATGCTTCAATTCATGTATGGCAGCTTCTACAGTTTTGGCAAAACCATTTAATGTTCCTTCACCTAATCCAATAATACCTTCATCTGTTTCGACGTGTACAAAAAGCCAATTCTTCCATGGGTTTCCCAATATATACGTTTTAACGTCTGTAATTTTCATTTGAAGCCTCCTTTTCTAATGATTTAAAGCTATCATGGAGATGAGCTTCTTACAAGATGTCTAACTTGTATACATGTTAAATCTAAGCTAAATAAAGGCTAGAGCATAATCTGTTTTACATATTCGATATGTTCAATCATCAAACGCTCCGTAAGCTCCGGATCATTGCCAGCGAGTGCGTGCCGAATTTGGCGATGTTCTTCAATGCTTCCTGCTAGCCGTTGTTTGTTCTTGAGAAAGGTTGTACGAACAGCAAGCAGAAACTGATCCTGTATTCGAGTCATTGCTGCTGCATATTCTTCATTCTCCATCCCATTAATAATCATCATATGGAATTGTCTGTCCATCTGCACATATTCCGCTATATCTTCCTTCTCAATCAACGCCTCTTGCAAGCATATATTCTCATCCATTTGTTCAAAAAAACCATCTCCCAGCTTTCCCGTTAGCCGCTTAACGGCATAAGCTTCAAGCGCTTTGCGCAGCTCATAAATTTGCAATATCTTTTGAAGAGAAACTTCTGAAACAACCACTCCCTGTTTAGGAAACTGCTTAACTAAACCCATCATTTCTAGGCGATCCAGTGCTGAGCGAATGGGAGTTTTGCTCATATTCAGCTGCTCACACAGCAAATTTTCAGAGAGAAATGTACCTCCGTCCCATTTGCCTTCCACGATATTTTTCTTAATAAATTGATAGGCGGTTTCTTTCAGCGTTACATTCGAGGATAATGAATTCATAGGTCTCTACCTCCAAGTTATCTCTATTATATGTTATAATTTTCGCAACCAAAAGAACGGATTCCATTATTATCGAGGTGTATTCATGAACAAGTTATCCATGCGTGAAAAAGCTTATACTTCGATCCGCCATTGGCTTCACAACCATGAGCTTCCTAAGGGAACCGTTTCCTCTGAGATTCAGCTCAGCCAACGCTTGGATATGAGTCGAACCCCTGTGCGAGCCGCTTTGCAGCAGCTTGAGCTGGAAGGATATTTGCGTATCATTCCTAAGCATGGGATCCTGATTCTTGAATCATCGGCACAGCGAGTTGGTGATCTGCTAGATTTAATCTTCTCGATGATTCTGTTCTCCTATGAACAAGCCCGATATTCTCAACAACGATTCTCATTAGAATTGGAGCTTGAAATACGCGAAATATCCGATTCATTAGCTGCTTCAGATAACCAGCTTGTCCCAGAGAATCGTTCTAAGATGGAGCTGCGTTTATTCAAGCTGTTGATTTCCACTAACCGTAATCAGGAGATGGATCGCTTGTTCGAGCAATCCGTCGAACGCTTGGATTGGCTGGCGAATATTCGCAGATGGAAGGCCCCTTACCAAATAGAAACAACAGATCTACTTGCAGATCTGTTGTTTGCCTTATCAAGCTTTTCTGTTGATTTACCTACTCGACTTTTTGCCTATTTACAGCAGTTGAAGAAGACATGGATCTAATGCTGCCAATTCTCTAACCAAAGCTTTAATTCATGCTCCATTAATGGTTTTTCTATATAATAACCTTGTGCAATATCACAATTGTATGAATTTAATAAATCCCAAACCTCTTCAGTCTCCACGCCTTCAGCCACGACCTTCAACCCAAGATTATGTGCCAAGAATATAATCGATTGTACGATCATGGCATCTGCTCCATCAGAAACCATTTCCATTATAAAAGATTTATCTATTTTTATTGTATTTACCGGCAGGTTTTTCAGATAAGCTAGGGATGAATAACCTGTACCAAAATCATCAATTGATAATTTAATCCCCATTTGGTGAATTTTCATCAAGACTTCTTTGGCATGCTTGGGGTCCGACATGATGAAGCTCTCTGTAATTTCCAAAGTAATTTTGTGTGGTGATAGCTCATGCTTGTCCAGTAAGGCCTGTAAGCGAGTTGGCAGCTCAACATCCTGCAGATTACGCACAGATAGATTTACTGCTATCTCAATATCCAGACCTTGCTGCTCCCATTTTTTATTCTGTTTAATGGCTTCGGTCAGCACCCAGGTTGTGATTAAGTTAATAACACCAATTTGCTCAGCTATAGGAATGAAATCAATAGGAGCCACAAGCCCAAGCTTGGGATGCTTCCACCGAATTAATGCTTCAACGCCTTCTATTGCTTTGGTCTGCAAATTCGCTTTAGGCTGGTAGACGAGGAATAGTTCATTCTTATCAATAGCTGCTCGCAAATCTCCCATTAATATTAATCGATAAGGGTCCTTCTCATCTTGTTCTTTACTGTAAGCGGTAATTCCGTTTCCATTGCGTTTAGCCGTATACATGGCAACGTCTGCACGTCTTAATAAAGTTCGAATGTCTTTACCATGCTCAGGGAAGCATACTATCCCCAAGCTTGCTCCTATGGATAAGGTTACATCGTCTATTTCAATAGGTTGATTAATTCGTGAGAGCACTATTCTAGCTGTTTCCATTCCCATTGCCAACTCACTATTTGGCATCAGAATGGCAAACTCATCTCCACCGAGCCGAAACATCGTTTTGTTGGATGATAGCAGTTCATTAATCAGATCACCTAATTTAATCAGCAATAAGTCACCAATTTGATGACCAAGCGTATCGTTTACAGCTTTGAAATGATCTAAGTCCAATAAAATTAATGAAAAAGGTTCTTGCTGGTTCTGCACCATTACGTCAACCATTTCATAAAGCATTTTCCGGTTAGGCAGCTTGGTCAGATGGTCATGAAAAGCCATGAATCTCAGCTTTTCGATTTGCTCCTTACGATCCGAGATATCACGAATCGTACATACATAAATTAAGTTCCCTTCTAAACGACTCTCTTTAATATGTACTTCCGCTGGAAATAAACTCTCATCTTTGGCATTAGCCATAACCTCAAAATGCTGTGTTCTTGAGAATTGTGAAGACTCATTCCAATTAATATTGGGTTCTGAAATAAGTATATTCATATTATTGCCCAAAACCTCAATCATCGTAAAGCCAAATGTATGATAAATAGCGGGATTAACGCTTATAATTTTACGTTGCTCGTCTAAAATAATAATCGTATCCACGGATGTTTCTCCAACTAAACGATGAAGTGCTTCTGATTTCTGTAATTCAAAGGTTACGCGCGATAACTCACGATTAGCCATTTCAAGCGCTTTGGTTTTCTCAAGCAGCTGATTGGATTGATTCTTAATTTCTTTGGAATTCAGATAGAGCTTAATCAGCTGATCTACCTTAGACTTCAGCACATCTGGATCAAATGGCTTAAACAAATAATCAATCGCACCTACGGAGTATCCTGAATGGACATGCTCGAGCTCCTTATTGATTGCCGTCACAAAAATAATCGGTGTATCCCGGCTGCGTTCGCGGGATTTAATAATCCTCGCGGTTTCATAACCGTCTAGTCCAGGCATCTGTACATCCAATAAAATCAGAGCGTACTCATGCATCAAAACACATTTTAAAGCTTCTTCACCAGAATGGCACTTTGTTAAATTTAATCTTGGTGCGTCAAGGACTGCTTCAAGAGCATATAAATTTTCTGGTCGATCATCCACCATTAGAATATTAATTTGACTTTCTAAGCCCACCATTTACTTCACCGACCCATCTCCAATGAATTTGTATGTTAATAGCTTATCTGTAGCATTGAATCGACACATCAATAAATAATATTCCTCCACTATTTTCTAGTCTATTTATTGTTTTTCAGCCTTTCATTATAGGAATTGAGGCCTATTCACTTCCTTTCCTCAGTTAGTTACATAAAGGTAGTTTAATGTTATTCTAATCGTGTTTCATACTTTTTACAACACAATTATTGGATAGAATTGGAATAACCTTACCGTCATAAGACAGTAAGGTTATTCTTGAAGTCACCATAAATCTCTTAATATTTAAGTAGCAAGAACGGCCATTTCAGCAGCAGTTAAAGCTCTATTGTAGATGCGGAAATTGTCTAATATACCAGCAAGATAGGGATCTGAGAAACGTATGAGATTGGTCGTATTTGTGCAGAAGTCAAAGCTACGCGACCAATCTGTGCTGGTGGTTACTTTGACCCAGGTTGCAATGGTATTTTGTAATACCGCAAATTGTCACCACCTCGTTGTCTAATGCTAGAAATTTTCCAATCTACAATACAGCCTTGAGTGCCTCTGAGATTGCTGCGCTTGCGGTTTAAGGGTTAGGATTTAGTGTCGATCGGTAGGCAATTTGTTTTCCCGCGTCCATTCAAATTTAGCTATAAGCACAAGAATTATGCTTATATAGTCTACTCAGCTAGCATTTTAAGTCTTAAGCACAAAGATTATGCTTATTTCCATAAAAATCCTTAATTATCCAATAAATCCTTAAGGACTCGCATAAAAATTGTGCTTAACAAGCATCTAAGGGTCCATCACTTTATTATTAGCACAAAATATAGGCTTACTAGCATTGAAAACATGATTTATCTCTTAGAAGCGACTAGTTAGTATGTTTCTAGGAGTCTGAACGCCAGCTTATCGCGTTATAACTCTCATCGAGCTCATTCCGCACCAAAACGTAAAAAAGCCCTCAGCGATGAGGGCTTCTATCCATTCTATTACTACTATTCTTCTTCGATATGTCCATTATTGCTTTGAACCAAGGCTATTACTTCATCGTAAGACTCCGGATTCACTTGCCCTGTAAGCACAGCACGATAAATTGTATATTGATCATCATGGAAAGCTCCTTGACCCGTTTCAGCAATAATAGGTACGCCGCCTCCCATTATGCCCGTGTTCACTTGAGTAATACCACCTGTTAGGATTGGCACGGCAAGCGGAATGTTATCCTCTGGGCCATCATCTTCCAATAAACCAATTTCTAGGTTTGAAATGTTATATTTGATCAACTGATCCTTCACTGCCAAAGCTGCGTCTTCCGATTCAAAATAGGCCTGTAATTGAGTTGACATAGTAAGCACCTCATTCATAAGAGTATATTTCATATTATTACTTTACCCCTAATCATATTGGTTGAAACAAACGTCTAGCCTAAAGAATCGGTGACAATAAGCGGGCTATGGCTTCCTTAAGCTTGCGCGATAATGGGCGCTGCTGATGTTCAGTCAATGTAAGCTGCCGACATGATTTCAGATCATCGAGGTATATTTGTTCAAGCTGACCCGCTATCCCGGAATCATACATAAAAGCATTCACTTCAAAATTGAGCTTTAAACTGCGATTATCCAGATTAGCTGTCCCTACAGAGCTAACTTGCCCATCAATAACGATTGTTTTTGCGTGGAGAAAGCCTTTTTCATATAAATAACACTCCACACCTGCATCTAAAAGCTCCTCCAAGTAAGAAAATGATGCCCATTGCACCCAACGGTTATCTCCTTTTGCAGGAAGCATAAGCTTTACAGTTACTCCTGAATAGGAGGCAATCTTTAAGGCTGTAATTAAACTCTCGTCTGGAATGAAATACGGTGATTGCAAGAATACACGATCTTTTGCTGTATGTATCATTTTTACATAAGCATTCTCAATCTGTTCCTCCGATTGATTGGGACCGCTTGAAACAATCTGCAACCCCACCTTGCCTATTGGCTCGAGAGATGGAAAATATCTGAGATCTGTAACAATCTGCTTCGTCGACGATAAGTTCCAATCTAAACCAAACTGCGCTTGCATTTGCAGCACGCCAGTACCTGTGATTTTTAGATGTGTATCCCGCCAATACCCAAAAAAAGCATCCAATCCGAGATATTCATCCCCAATATTAAAGCCGCCAATATATCCATGGGAACCATCAATAATGGCTAGCTTGCGATGATTGCGATAGTTCACTCTCAGATTGAAATAAGGAATTTTGGAAGGAAAGAATGCGGCCACTTCACCGCCAGCCTGAATCAGCTTATCAAAAAAATGCTTAGGTAAATCAGAGCTGCCTACATCATCATATAAGAAGCGCACCTGAACACCAGCTGCTGCCTTTTGAGAGAGAACATTAATCAAGCTGCGTCCAAGTAAGCCATCATGTACGATATAATACATTAAATGAATATGATCTTTAGCTTCTTCGATTGACTTAAAAAGCGAATTAAACTTAGCTTGTCCATCTGTAAAAATCTCCACTTCATTGTTCTGAGTATAAACCGAATACGCGGTTTTCATATTCATATAGATCATATCCATATATCGATGGGCTTCTGGATCATTAAATTTGGTATGTGGCAGCTCTTCCAGCTGGTCATAAATAAAGCTTTGGACAAATTTAATCCGATCCTCTTGAATTTTATAAATTTTCCTGCGGCTAAGATTCTGTCCCAAGAGTAAATAAATTACGAAACCAAGACCAGGGAGAAAAAACAAGACCATCAGCCAGGCCCAGGTTGCCCCAACATTCCTTCTTTCCAGGAACACAACGGTAACAGCAAAAGTGATGCTTACTAGAAAGTAAATAATAAATAGTATAGAGAATAACAATGCTACCCCAACCCGTCTTTATAAATAATCAAGCAGCTTAATCACTTGTAATTTGGTCAATTGTCCACTTCTGATCTACCTTCTTTAAATGGAAAGCCAGTTTATAGCTTTTTGGTCAATTTCAGGGGAAACCCCATCTTTTAAGATGTTTAATGTTAAAAACTGCAGGAGAACCTCCATAATGGATTCTGGATACAGTAAGCTCATAAAGGGAAAAGCCGAACATACCTTCCCCATTGGAAAGGCCGCAAAAGATATAGGGTTTTGGCATATCCTGCAAATGCACAAGTTTAAGCTCATACATGCCGTACCCACTCCCAGCATCCGATAAATCACCTAAAACTAGTTCTATTGTACCATTACTATCTTTTAAGACATAAGATTTAGCAATTATCGTGGAAAGGGGATTATCATCCGATATTCCAAAAGCCAGCACAACCTCGTCGTTCTGATCTAAATCAATGTTCCCCTTTTTTTCATATTTTCGACTTTATAAATATCTCCTAATAGATTCTAACACATTCTATCTCGTTTAAGCACAAAAAAGACTTCTTCGCCAGGGGTCTTTATCGGACGAAAGAAGTCGCTTTACAACTATTCATTTCAATTAGCCTCATGGACGCTTTGCATACTATAGAATTCCTCTTGCTTCTCCATCAATTCCTCAAAGGTTCCTATCTCTACAATAATTCCTTTTTTCATGACAATGATTCGATCGGCATGACGAATGGTCGAGAGGCGATGCGCCACGATAAAGGTTGTTCTGCCTGCAATCAAGCGATTCATTGCGGATTGCACCAAATACTCGGATTTGTTATCCAATGCAGAGGTCGCTTCATCTAACAGGATAATGCGTGGATTTCTGACAATAGCCCTTGCAATGGCAATTCGCTGGCGCTGTCCACCTGAGAGGCTGCCTCCATGCTCGCCGATCTTGGTATTCAAGCCATCTGGCATACCTTCGATAACCGAGCGGAGATTTGCCGCGTCAATAGCAACCCACAGCTGCTCATCACTAACAGATGGCAGTCCATAAGTAATATTGTCCCTTACCGTCCCAGCAAACAGAATGCTATGCTGCTGTACAACAGCTATCTTACTGCGATATGTCTGCATTTCGAGTTCATCCATCGGGATACCATCAATAATGATTTTCCCTTCCTGCGGCCGATAAAAACCGATCATCAAGTTCAGCATTGTCGATTTCCCTGAGCCCGATTCACCAACTAATGCAATGCATTCACCAGCGCGAACCTGTAAGCTAATATTGCGCAGGGTATGACTTTGCGTATTGCGATATTGGAAGCTTATTTGTTGAAATTCAATATTCCCTTTAACCTTGTCGATTTTCTCATGCCCTGAATATTCCTCTAGATCATCCGATATCAGCATTTCCGTAATAGAATGTACCGATTCTAAGCCTTTAGCCAGTATCGGATAAACATTGGTAATCTGGGTGATTGAGCCTAAAATGACATTATAAAAGGTTTGGTACATGACCACGTCCCCAACCTGAATCTTGCCTTGATAAGCCAGATAGCCAGTAAAAGCTAAGCTTAGCATCTGAAAAACCTGAAACACAGCCCAGCTAGATGATCCAAAATAGGCTTCAATCAAATCGAGCTTATAGCCTTGATCCATCAGTTTTTTCAGAGTAGGATCAATTTTCGATACGGCTACCTTTTGCAATCCATGAGCCCTGGTAACAGGCAGCATTTCGACCATTTCTGAAACCTTGCTCGACATGTCTTCAATGTGCATTCTAAACTGCCGGTTATTCTGGCTAATCCGCTTGCGAAACAAATAAACCATCGTAACCCCAAACGGAATAATCATCAAAAAGAATAAACCCACTATCCAGCTTTTATTGAAGACAATTATCGCCGTCCCGATCAAATAAATAGCTGCTGGCAGCAAGGTAGTCATTGTTTGGCGTGATAGAAACTCTATAGCTTCTACATCTCGAAGCACTTTGGATTGGACTTTGCCGCCTTGCAGATCGCCATGATACCCCATTGAAAGCATCTGCAGCTTACGCACCAATGTACTGCGCAAGCCCGCTTCCACGTAACGAATAGCTTTGCTCATGAAGCTGACATGAATCGTATGCATGGGGATATACAGCAGCATTAGAAAAATCGAGATACCCACGTTGAGCCAAATTTCATTAATGGAGTGCTTGTCTGAACGGCTAATAGCGTTAATCACATTGGCCATAACAATCGGTACAACCCAAACAGGTGAGCTGCGAATAATAAAAAACAAGAGCGATAAAGCAATCTTACCCGCGTGGCGTCTATATAAGCTCAAGAGCACTTTCACTGCGTTCGTATGGTGAGTATGTTTATTCTCGAATAAGGTATTGAGATCCATCTCATCCTCGAATAATTGGTCGGCTCTATCCTTCAACGGTCATCCCTGCCTTGTACTTGTTGTCTGGATAGCTATTTTCCTAATCAGTTGTGGAGCACTTAACAAGCCTGCTGGCATCAATACATAATCCGCCGAAAACTTCTCACCCTCGGTTACCCAATTTTCAGGCCCATAAGCCCAAGTGAGCAATGGCAATTGATGTAATGGACCAAATGTGTTGCGACGCGTTAGAATTACATCCAGCCGAATCGAATCTGCAGCAGATAAGCCTGCAATATCCGAAATTTCAGCTTCATATGGCTGCCAAGCTATCATCTGATCAGCTCGCCCTGAAGTTCTCACCTTGATGCAAGCTGCTTCAAAATTAGGCAGTGACAGCATAATTTCATCGTTCGCTTTCAGCTCTTTTGGACTGAGAAGCTCTAATGCTGCTTTAACTTTATCGTTTGTAATGAAGTAACTAAGCAAACCCCCATAAAAAGGAAACCCTTGTTGGGTAATACACCCAATGGCAAGCTGCTCCGGCAACCGATTAATCGTTTTATGATTACCAGCAAGCAGCACACCAAATTCTCCAAGAATATAGATGGCTTCTAAATCAATTCCCTGGTGGTACAGCGTTTTCAGCTCAACCGCATTATTCCCTAACAGGCAATAAGCTGCTGGAATTGCGATTTTTACAAAACAGCGATCTACCCACCATTCCGTTACCTCATCAGCCGCTAACTCATGACCATTAAAACAAATCTGAAAGTGCTCCGGTTTTTCTATCGCCAAATATAACGGACCTGTTGGAATTTCCTTCATACCAAATGTAAAAGACAGCTCAATCTCAGCTTTTCCTTCTAGTGCAAACGGATTAAATTTCTGTGTGTACCAAGGCTGAATCATGCTGCCCGTTCGATACGGCATCCCTAATATATCGCGAATGGCGCGATCAACCTGGAGAATTTCCTGAGCTGGCTGCCAATCTCCATCATTGACTTTATACGCAGCCCAATCCAGAACACAAACATTAGGCTCATCCAATGTATAATCATAAGGACCTGTCAAATCCTGCACAGCAGCTGTAGACCTACGAATGACAGGTTTTAAAGCTACAGCTTTCGCATTTTTCTCCGTATGCATCACATAGACATGTTCACCAGAAGGCGGGAAATCCACCATAAATTCCAGCTTGCCATCTACGTTAACTGACTCTACATATCCGCGCTCACCTGATGTACAGAACCATTCCTCCATGGAGCCCTTGCCTTCTATACTAACCCGCACATTGCTAATCCAATTCTCACGGTTCATATTCATCAGAACAATATAAGTACTAGCTTCATCAACCCTAAGCTGAGCATAAATTTCATCAGGTACTTTACCTCGCTCGAGATCAAATAAGGTGAGATGGGTGGGAATCGTTATGCGGCATGTATCCAAAAGCTCATGCTTGGTAAACGGCACATGAACCGTATTGCGGGCTAACTCCTGTACAGCATTCGAAGCAAGTGCATCCACATAGGAAGGTACCTCACCAGCAAAAATAACGCTGCCCCCCGCTTGCTTAAATTGCTCAAGCAGCTGCAAGCTCGAAGCTCTCATCGTCAGCATCCCTGTAACTAGAATGGAGCGATAAGCAGATTTCCCAACAAGGAAAACGACTTCTCCATAGCTATTAACGCTAACTGAGCCTAAACGACTGAGCATTTCCTCATCACCATAGTCAAAATCGATTTGTTCGCCAGTCAGCCAATGAAATGTGTTCTGGTAAATTTGCTCAAGCGCTTGGACCTCAGGGGATTGCGGGCTTAAATTACGCGACCAGCCTGGATAGATCTGACCCCATAAGCTTTCCACTGGATTAAGCACCAATAAATCACACAAAGAATCCCCTTGCGACAGGACCACACCTAGTCTGGAGAAATAAGCTTCTACATAATCATAATCCTGCCACCATGCAGATTGATAAGAAATACTAGCCGGGTAGTCCCGCTTCGCTTCTCCTGCCATCGTGTACCAAGAGAGATGATGGCAACGTAAATTTATTCCAAAAAGTGCCTGCCAATCACCTACTGCTTTGTGTGCTTCCAAAGGCATTTGCCAGCCCGTACATCCATAGAGCTCTGACAGCAGCCATTTTTTGCCCAGTTGTCTTGCTGCAGAGGAGAGCTGTTTAACCACCCAATAATTTAAATTGCCTTCTGTTAGCACATCTACTCCCGGATAGTCCATGTGCTCATAATAACGCATGACAGATCCAACCATTGCCGTTTGCGCTGTTAAATTATCTTCATGCAAGATATGGCCTGTGAGAATGAGATCATTCGCTTCACACCAAGCTTGTATGGGCTTGGCGAAGTTATCTTGAAACATTTCCTGTAAAAGATCCACATAATGCCATTTCACTTGAGAGAAAGATTGGCCCTCAGACTTAAGGAACAGTTCAGGCAGTTTCTCGATTAAATCATAGCCATAGGCTGCTTCAAAACGTTCAAATAACGTATACGTCCAGGGTGAATGCCATTCTTTAGCTTCATTATCAATGCCAAACCCATCCATTAAAGTCCCACGATGCGGTTCATCCGTAAAAATACCTTTAATCGCTTTGCCGAAATGCTTGCCGCTTTTTGATTTATATTTTTCATGCGTCAGCTCAATGAACTTATCTACCGCTTCACGATTAAGTGTATCCAGATACGTATAGCCGTTATAAAAGCTTTCTTTCTGCTGTTCAGTAATTGTGAAAACCAAGATGCTTGTGCCAGCCTGTGTCTCAACTGCCTGTTCCTGTTCCTGTGATAATCTCTTTAAATCTGTAAATACCATTCCTTTGATCCTGCATTGAAAAGCAGCAATCACATCGTCCTTCCAGACAAATTGCTCAGAAGATACAATCTGCAGGCGAATAAACTTCAAGCGGAAGCGTGGCTCCTCTGTGACAATTCCTCCTGCTGTCCCGCTAGGCCAACGATCTTCATCATACAACCAAGCCTCCATGCCTAGCTTTTCCGCTTCTTCCGCACAAGCATTAATTAAATCAAACCATTCATCCCCCAGATATTCTGTAGCAAGACCCGTACGCGAATGCATAAACACTCCGCCAAAGCCCATTTCTTTAAAAACCTCAAGCTGACGCAGCAATTCAGCTTTATCTAACGTTCCGTTCCATGACCAGAAGGGTTTCCCTCTAAATGCTGCTGTCGGCTGCTTAAACAAATTGTATAATTCCAATTGTTCTCCCATATTTTATTTAGCTCCTATGTTTTAATTTTAAGAGGAATCTCTTTCATATAGATATAATTTAGGCTTTAAAATAATAGGCTCCAGACTGCACATGGACGATCCAGAATCCAGCAATTTCACCCAAGAAGCTAACCCCATCTGCATGCTCAATCGAGTTGCCGCTTTCTTCCAAAGCTCGACTACCTAGCTTCGGCACATATACAGTTGCTGTTGTATTAACGGGAACAGTTATCTCCAAGCGTATAACGTTCTCTTCTCTTTCCCACTTAGATTCAATCCATCCCCTAACCGTATTAATTCTTCCCTCCGCATAGATGAGGTCTCCAAGCACATAGGGCTTGATTATACTTGTTTTGAAGCCTGCAGATTCTGGCTGAATACCTGCCAAATGCTTATAAAACCAATCATCTAGCGTGCCTAAGAAGAAATGATCGTATGACCTCACTTCCAATTCCCAGCCTTCCCAACAGGTCGTTGCACCATTGGCTAGCCAATACCCCCAGCTCGGATAAGTTTCTTTTATCGCTAATGTAAAAGCTACGTCCCCCCTGCCGCCCTCGGTTAATACAGGTGCCAGATATTTGGTCCCAAAGCAGCCGGTATTCAAATGACCCTTATTTCGCAGGAGAATATCATCAGCTAGATTATCAATTACTCTCATCTTGCTCATCTCTGGAACTATACCAAAAGCATAAGGCAGCACATTGGATGCCTGACGATAACCGACTTCGATATCGGTGTGATATATCTGCTTCTCATTATCAAAGAACTTATTATTCATTGTATTCGCGAGCTTAGCTGCTTCATCCGAATAATAGGAGCTATCCACTTCAACTCCAACTATACCTGCAATTCGTGACATAAGTACACAGGAATGATACACATATAAGGTAGATAACAATGCAGCACCTTCAATCCCTTTACCACCCGGAGCACACCAATCGGCGTAATGCATATCTGAGCTGACACCATCCACTAAACGATCAAGCTCATACTGGAGATATTTTTTCATGCCGATATAATGCTTGCTTAGAGTTTCACTGTCGCCATAATATTCATATAAAGTCCAAGGAACAATGATATAAGCGGACATCCATGCAGGTGTTGGCGGATAATCGAGTGGGCCTGGGCAAGTATGAGAGATCTCACCCAGCTCACTTTGAGTATCCTCCATATCCTGCACCCACTTAGGGAAGAATGTGGATAAATCAAAGTTCATGACCGCACATTCTGCAATTACCTGACCATCTGCAGTCCAGCCTCGCTTTTCATGAGCAGGCGTATCTGTAGGGACACTATGAAAATTATTCAGCATCGTATCGACCATAATTTGATGAGTTCGGTTAAATAAGGAATTGGAGCAGTAAAAGCTGCCGATTGTCTCAACATCATTATGGAAAATTAACGCTTCCAGCTGACAAGGTTTACTCAAACCTTCGACTTGTACATAACGAAAGCCCTTGTAGCTGAATTTAGACTCCCAATCTTCTGTTCCACTACCTTTACATATATAACTATCTACCTGCGCTGTCTCCCAGAATTGAAAATTGTTGCCATCCTTCCAGATATCAAGCGTCCCATCCGTGCGCAGTCTTTCCCCATAGGTCAGTTTAACCCGCGTACCTCGGACAGCTTCTACGATCAGACGCACCCAGCCAGCAGTCACTTTTCCTACATCATATATGTACACATTTGGCTTCGGTTCAGCGATATTCACACAGCTGCTTGTTTCTAGAATGCGGATAGGAGGAACTCGAGTAGCTTGTTTAAGCCCGGCAATTCCACTTCGCTCAGCAACCTCTACCCAGCCCTTTTCCTGAAAACCGAATTGGTTCCAGCCACTTTGCTCCAATCTCGCATCATACTTGTCTCCATACCAAATATTATCATCTCGAGTTGGCCCATCTATTGTTGCCCATGAACTATCGCTGGCAATAGTGGAGATCGTTCCATCTGAATATTCTGTTATAAGTTGAAGTAGGAACTGCGGTTCAGTTAAGGCATCATTAGGATTAGAGAAATTTGGATTAGGACCTACCCAATCCTTGCCATATGCATAATAACCTCTGCCTAGCTCAACACCTAGACAGTTGCCACCTTGGGCTAACAGCTCAGTTATATCAAAGGTAGAATAATGGACTCGTTTAATAAATTGCGTATAATCTTGCTGCAATATCGCGTCACCCACTCGCTGTCCATTTAAACTTAGCTCATAATAACCCAGACAACAAATATAAAGTCTAGATTGCTCCACAGCTTTGCCTGTTTGAAATTCTTTTCTAAGCAAGGGAGCTGGCCCTCGCCTTTTAATCGCCCCCCATGGTTGATCCCCGTATTCAGCAATCTGTTCAGCGACCGTCCAATTTGAAGCGTCCGCTGATGCATCCTCCGAGATCACCCAGGTGGAATCTGTGCTAATTATCTCGCAAGAGCCATCTGCAAATTCAATTACAAAGCTGCCGATAAATCCGTCAAATTCTGAGCCTTGATCCTCTGCTTCACAAGTAAGATAGTTTTCCCCTGACTTTAAGTGCTCTGTAAAATCAATATGATAAAAAGGCGATGACCAATCCTGTCTCCATGGTTGATTCATCTTAGCGACTGTGCTGCCATTGACAAAAACAGTAAAGGGATTGCCACAGGTTCCATAAAAAATCGCTTGTTGGATTTTTTTATCCTCAGGAACAAGTAATACCTTCCGAAAATAGAGCCTATGGCTAGCTGGGATAACCTTTTGATTCTGATGCCAAATCCAGTTACTCTTCGACAGCGGATTGTTGCTTGAATTCCCTCCAATCCAATCGCCTTTCCAATCCTCAGCTCTTAGTAAACCCATTTCAAACGATGCTTCAGTACTCCATTCCGAAGCGGCTAGATTTCCATCCCAAACCATGACCTGCCAATAACAACGTTGACCTGAGCTCAGCTTACTGCCTCGATATTTAATCTGCAGAGTTTCGTCTGAATGTACCATTCCGCTATCCCATATGTCACCTAAGCTCGAAGCAACTATTATGCGATAAGCTGATTGCTTCTGATCTCGCTTGGAAGCAGCAAGCTTCCAGCTAAACATCGGCTCCTTGTTATCGATACCTAAAGGGTTTATTCGACTATCTGTTTTCAAATCAAAGGGTTTAATTTCGCCAATTGTAATGTTGCTCATTACCGAGTCCTCCATTCTCAGGCTCTATTAGTGTTTAAATAAAAACTGCCCCCAGTAACTCGGGGCAGCTTCTATTATTAACAAATCCTTATTGCAAAGTATGATCCTTAACAAATTGTGCTGCTTGTAACTTCATTTCGTCCATTACTTTATCAGCGCCGGCTTTTTTCAATTTGTCGACTAGCTCAGCAACTGCTTTATCTACATCCTTAACAATTCCAAGCTCGATCGGTGCTGCATATTGCTTAATAACGTTATTGATGTTTGCTACTTCTGTTTTAAACTTATCTGTGTTGACATTAAATCCATCTAACAAATAGGATACTGCATGAGCTTGTAAATCCTTTTTCATATTGATGTAACCTTCGCTATAGTTTTCTAACGGCGGCCATTGATCTCTGTTATTGGACCACCAACCAGCTTGGTACATCGGATAAGGATTCTTGGAAGCATCAATTCCAGGAGCCAAAGCTAGCTTGCCTTCTGCATTCATTACATAGTTCTTGCCTTCAACACCAAAAGCTAGAAGCATATTGTAGGATTTATCTTGGTGAAGCAAGTCAATTGCCATTAAAGCTCTTTCATAGTTCTTCGATTTAGGTGAGAAAGCAAAGCCATTACCAGTGGCAGGACGTTGAGTTCCAGTACCGTTAGGTGTCAATGCAGGAATTGCTCCTAGTGCCCAACCTTTTGCTTTCATTTCTGCTTCATAATTCACATAGTTCTCAAATGCATTTCCCCAATAAGCTGTTTTCCCCACTCTTGATAGCTCATATGCAGATGTTTTCTGTGCAAAAGCGTTTTTAGGAAGCAACCCTTTATCCACCCAGCTCTTCATTGTTTTAGCTGCTGCAGTATAGATAGGCACGAAATCTGGATCCATTAAACCAGAAACCTTGAATTCTTTATTATCTGGATTGAAGTTAAATACTTGTGGCAATTCTCTTTTAGTTAACCAACCATCCACCATCATTGCGAACAACCCTCTAATATCATCAGCCGTTCCGTCGAAAGGTGCGATTCCTTTTTCATTGTCTTTAACAGCTTGGAAAAGCGCTTCCAAATCTTGAGCTTTCTTAATTTCCGGAACATTGTATTTCACTCTAAGATCTTCTCTATAAAATCCAGAGCCAACTCCTAATTCTACGAAGCTTTGTGGAATCATGTAGATTTTACCGCCAACCAAAGTATCTCCCCACTGAGCAGCTGTTGTTGCTTTATCTGTAAGCGGCATTAATTTTTTAACATCATCCATTAGAATTTCACGATATCCACCTTTGGATGCGTTTTCACCATAATGGATATTTCCATAGATTACATCCCAATCCTGTTGAGAAGCAAGCACCAATGGATATTTGGTTTCTATATCTCCAAAAGGAATGAATTTTGTTTCGATTGTAGCATTAATGTCTTGCTCAAGCTTCTTGTTAACCTCAGCCATAACTGCATTATAGTCTACTGGAGCTTCGCCTAGCAGCACGAAGTTAAGTACAACCTTCTCAAGCGGAGCAGCAGTTGCCACTGGTTCCGGAGTTGCTTCTACTACTGGGGCTTCAGTTGCGACAGCCGCTGATTCAGCTGGTGCAGCACTTGGAGCAGCACTTGGCGTCGCCGCTTCCTTTTTCGAGCAAGCCGATAATACTAACATTACGCATAACATGATTACAATTGTTAAGCTCATTCCCTTTTTAATTCTCATTGTTAGAACCTCCTGTTTTATTATATGTTAAACCGCTTGATCGCGGGGTTAACCAGTTTTACCCTTTTACGGATCCAATCGTCAAGCCAGCAACAAAATACCTTTGAATGAATGGATATAACAAGACGATCGGTCCAGTCGCTACGACTGTCAATGCCAGCTTGATGGTCTCTTGCGGTAATGCAGTAAGCGCAACCCCACCGCTTTGGGACAACAGCTTCTGTGCGAATGTAGAATTTCGCAGGATACTTAACAGCATGTACTGGAGTGGATGCAAATTCTCCTTAGAAATAAACAAGGAAGCGGAATACCAATCATTCCAATAGTTTAAAGCTTGGAATAACCCGATAGCTGCTAAGGCAGGTTTCATCAGTGGAAGAATGATTTTAAGATAGATAAAGAAATCATTAGCTCCATCAATCTTGGCTGATTCAGAAACAGCATCTGGAATGCTATTAGCTATATAGGAACGGATAATTAGCAGATAAACAATGTTAAACATGTTGGATAATAATAGGATTAGCAGCGTATCATTGATATGCATATAATTAGTGACCAATAAGTAATAGGGGACCAATCCTGCGCTGAACAATGTTGTGAAAAAAAGATAAAAGGCCATTGGATTGCGGTATTTAACATCTTTCCTCGATAATACATAAGCCGTCATGGACGAGAAGAATAAAGCAATAACCGTTCCCACCACTGTTACGAATATGGATACCATGTAAGCGTGAAGGACCTTTTCTGGCCTTTCAAAAATGAATTTATAAGCGGAAAGATTGAACTCGGTTGGTAATATAGAGTAACCAAATTGCATGACGCTATCTTCGGATTGCAAGGAGTTGACTACAAGTAAGTAAAATGGAATCACAGCCGCTGCCGCTAATAAACCAACAAATAGATAAGCAAAGATATTAAATAACTGCATGTCTTTACTATGTTTCATAGGTGAAGCCACCTTTCCCTAATGGATTAATAAGTTTAGAACAATGCATAATCACTATTGAATCTCTTGACTAAATAATTGACACCGAATATAGCTACAAAACTTAAGATCGATTGATAAAATCCAGCAGCAGATGCCATTCCAAAGTCATTTAATGAAACTAAGGATCTAAAAACCAATGTATCGATAATGTCTGTTTTATCAAGCAGCAGGCCATTCTCCCCAACTAGCTGATAGAACATATCAAATTCTCCACGCATAATTCTTGAGATACCTAATAATATTAAGGTGATAATAGTTGGAGTAAGTGCCGGTAAAGTGATATGCCTAATCCGTTGAAAGATATTGGCACCGTCTATCTTGGCTGATTCATAGCTCTCTGAGTCAATACCCATAATTGCCGCAAGGTATAGAACACTAGTAAAACCGATAGTCTTCCAAATATAGAAGAAAGGCAATAGAAACATCCAAATCGTTGGGTTCGAATAAATGTCCACAGGTGTCATGCTAAGCTTGCGAAGCAAGGTGTTCAATACTCCAAAATCAAAATTGAAAATATTGTAGAAAAAAGCAGCAACCGTAACCCATGAAATAAAGTAAGGAAGAAACATAAAGCTTTGCGCAACTTTCTTGAAATATTTACCTGTCATTTCGGCAATGAATATACCCGACATAATGGCAATAACTGTGCTTGATCCGAGAAAGACCATGTTATAAATAGCGGTATTAACCGTAACCTGCAGCAGCTTGCCTGATTCAAAGAAATACCTGAAATTCTCTAATCCATTCCATTCACTGCCAAAAATCAAACCAGAATAAGAGAAGTTCTTAAACGCTATTATTATTCCTGGCATGGGTAGATAAGCAAATATTAAAAAGTAAAATGCCACTGGCAGGAACATTAAATAAAGAATTTTATTTTTAGCAATTTCGTATAAGAAGCCCTTTTTTCTTCTGACTGTATTCATTCAAGCACCTCTTAACTTTTGTTTTTTTATTGGGTACGCTTTCATAATAAAGCGTTTACAATAAGATTACCACATGATAAAGTTACGATATCTTTGTTATTCTATTATGTACAGATGAGGTGTTAATAAATGATTAACTTAATGATAGTAGATGACGAAGAGACCACAAGAAGCAGTCTAGAAGAGCTAGTACCTTGGTCAGAATGGGGTATTGATAATGTAAGATCAGCTGAAAATGGCTTAGCTGCACTTAAGCTTGCAGAGCATTACAGCCCTTCCATTCTCCTCACCGACATCCGCATGCCTAAGATGAATGGCATTGAGCTATCCAAAAAAATTCGCGAGCTATTTCCCGATTGCATGATCATTTTCCTTAGTGGTTTTTCGGATAAAGACTACCTTAAATCAGCCATACAATTAAGCGCTGTAGATTACTTAGAGAAACCAATTGACCTCGAAGAATTGAAAGCTTTATTCCAAAAAATCGTTCCAAGATTATTGGAGGCAACGAATGAAAAAGCGAATCAGACACTTCTCCTGAATAGCTTTAATGAGAATATTCATCTGCTGCGCCAAGAAATAATATTGGAGTTAATTCTCAATAAAACGGAGCTTAGCGATTTAATTAATCAATATGGAACGGATGCTATTCCCCTCCATACTGAAGGGAATGTATTGGTAATCTGTACCGTTCTAAATTGGAAGGCTAGCATTACCAACGATGAAAAATCACTCATTAAACATACTATTTTGAAGACACTGAGCCATTGCAATCCATTCCTCAATTACAGGTTTATTGCCGGTTTCGTCAATGACAATTATCTTATTATTGCTGCAAACGATGAGAAGTCAGATCCACATAGTTTAAAAACCAAAGCCTTTGGCGACAGTCTTCTAGAGCTGCTTCGTCCGGCATCCAATTTATATAGCAGTTCAATCGGTTACAGCATTAGCTCCAATCAGAGCATTGATTTTCCTGATTTATATAAATCATCACTTGAAACCGTAAAGCAGCAATTTTATTATGGAGTCAACCAAATTTTCCATCCGAATACCTTCCCTGTTCTAAGCTTTGAAATTGATAAAACCTTATATTCGCAATTCAGAAAGCTATTGAGAAATTCATCCGCCGATGAACTAATTATTCTTGTTAAGCATTTAACCACAGATATTGCTAAAGCCTATGACCCTGATACTAATAAAATAAGAAATATATATTTTAAATTCCTGCGGATTTTATTTGAGGTCACCATGCAGTGGAGTATTGTAGATTCAGGCGATATCAATGAGAATATTCCCGTATGGCAGGAATCCGAAGCAAGAACGACATTACAAGAATTATCCGACTTCTTAATAACGAATATTGAAATTATCTTGCTTAAACCAGATAGTAAAGAGAATACAATCGCTAAAATCGGTGAAATTAAAAAATTCATATTGAGCCACTGCACTAGTAATCAGCTTTCGATCCAATCCATTGCAGAACACACTCATTTAAGCCAAACCTATCTTTGTGCTTATTTCAAGAAATCCACAGGTCGGACTATTAACGAACACATCACGGAGCTGCGGATTGAGAAAGCTAAAGAATATCTCAAGGATAGGAATATGAAGCTATACGATATAACAACCAGCATTGGTTTAACCGATACGAATTATTTCTCCACTTTATTCAAGAAATATACGGGTTCCACTCCTTCGGAATTTAGGGAGAAGCATTTATATGATAAAAAAACTCTTTAGCTTCTATAGTGATCTGAATTTACGATATAAACTTTTTATCCAATATCTCCTGCTGATCTCGGTGCCTTTTATCATCTTCATCCTGGTCAATAATTATATTGCTTCCAAGGATTTAGAGAAGCAAGCGCAGTATTCCTCCCAACAAACCTTCGAGCAGAATCGGACACTTTTGGAGAACAAAATTGATATTATTAAAACCTATTTAACTGTGGTTTCTACGAACGATACGGTCCTAAAAATCTTGAAAACTAAATCTGAGTATTATGTGAATCGCATGGGATTCTGGGGCTTTGATTTATCAGAGATCCGCAAACAATTCTATAACGCGAAACCAAGCATTGAGATTGCCCAGACAACGATATATACCCAAGAAGCCATAACTACTTTTAACGAGAGCTATGATTTTTTGAACACTTCAAGAATCTTCAATACGGTTTGGTATTCCAAACTAAGCTCGAAAACTAGCATATTTGAATGGTTTCAAGATACCTCTACACCCTCAGATACTTACGAATCAACAACCAAATATATTTCAGTAGCAAGAGGAATAGCTAAATTAGAAAATCTCGACGATTTTCTCGGATTTATTAGGCTGGATGTACCCGAAACTCTCATCACCAACATACTTGATAATGTTGCTTTCTTTAAAAACTCTTCTGTTTATTTATTGAATAACAAAGATGAAATTTTAAGCAAGTCATCTTCAACCGATTCTAATAATATCCATTTATTATCTAATCTGCCCAGCCAAGATTTGATTAGCAATTTAAATACAGGCATTTGGAAAAAACATACTATTGATGGAAAAGATTACTTAGTCGGTTTGCAAAGGGTTTTTGGTGTTGATTGGCATTTAGTAATCTTTATCCCTTATGCAGAAATCCTTGCCTCACAAGGCAAAGCAATTAAACAAATGTTATGGATTACGTTATTTATCATCCCCTTCACGCTGCCACTTGCCTTCTTCGCAGCAGCATCGGGAACAAGAAGAATACGCAGTCTAATTTCCCAAATGAAAAGTGTAAAACAAGGTGATTTCAATGTGCGGATCAAGCACGAAAGCAAGGATGAAATCGGTGAGCTATCACGTAATTTCAACTCGATGATCACTAAAGTAACACAACTATTGGAAGAGAAATACGCATTAGGCCAGGATGTTAAATCCATGGAATTAAAAGCGCTTCAAGCACAAATAAACCCCCATTTTCTCTACAATACATTAGACCTTATTTATTGGAAGGCCTTGAGAATAAAGGAAGAAAGTATTTATGAGGTTGTCCAAGCTTTATCTAAATTCTATAAGCTAAGCTTAAGCAAAGGGGAAGACATTGTTACAATCAGAAATGAACTTGAACATATTCAAGCCTACGTTGATATTCAAAATGCGAGGTTTAAGAATGGGATTAACCTAATTATTGATGTTCCTGATGAGTTTTATGCATACAAGCTCCCAAAGATTACCTTGCAGCCTCTGATCGAGAACTCCATTATTCATGGAATTCTCGAAACAGAGGAAGAGCGAGGCACGATTACGATAAGTGGATATATGGATGAGCACAAATTTATTCTCGAACTAAAAGATGATGGAGTGGGAATCTCGGAGGAAAAGATTAATACTATCTTCAAGATGAATACGGTAGACGCCTTCCATGGCTATGGTGTCAATAATATTAATAAGCGAATCAAGTTGCTTTATGGGGAAGAATATGGGATTTCTTATGGATATAATAAAAAAACCGGGACGACAGTCCTCATCACTTTACCCATCCAAACCAATGTCACTCAATCCAGCATATAGATCTTCCACTTATCACTTTTAGGTTGTTGACGCAGACAGACTGACATTCTCCCAACCTCATTTTCTGTCTGCCCATCATTCTGATAATAAAGATTCATACAAAACTCGGCAGGAGTCGGATCATTTGGCTGTAAGAATGAATAAGCACTATAGAAAGTATTCTTATGCTTTTTCAGCTGTGAGGTGTATTCGGAGACGTATTCAGCTGATCTTATCTCGAATAATGAGCTTACTTTCTTCTCATTCTGGCCTTGCCATGCTACTGCAAATTGCCTGACTACCTCAAGTGCTGCCTTATCACCATTTAATTTCAGAATAGAGTTAAACGTGAAAAGCTGCCAAGTGCTGCCATTATCAGTCGATTCGTAATAAACGGTTTTTTTGCCAGCATCGCTTATATATTCAACCTTCACTGTAGCATGCCCCACTGAGTCAAAATATGGGATACTTACATTTGCATAACGAAAACCCTTTTCCTGCGGAAGAGCTTCAAGACTCCATGTTACTCCACCATCAACAGTATGATACAACGGAATAATGTCCGTTCCTCGATAATTGGTTGTAACCCAGCCCTCTTTGTCATTAATGAATAAAATCTCTTTAAGCTCACCCTCAATTACACTAGTAAAGTCACCTAATAAAGCCCACGATCTTCCCTTATCATCTGAACGGTATAGTGTTTTATTGTACACTCCATCCACAGATTCAAAAGGTAAGGCTAGCATAATCCAGCTTGGGCCAGTTGCGTTTAACGAAGCAAATAAATGCTTCTGATCGACTTCTTTTTCCCATGGCTGTTTTGTAGGTAGAATTGTTGTAAACCAATCCACTCCCTTATTTTCTGTATAAGAAATCTGCAGACCCTGATCTCGATTATCTCGTGTAATAGCCCAACCCGTTATATCGCTTTCTTCGTGGTTAAATGCTAGGCGTTCACCTGGGAAAGGAAACAGAAATCTCTCTAATTCAGGTATAGCTGTAGGTTCAGGAGTTATAATTGGTGTCATTGTTGGTAAGTTGGTTGGTGTCGATGTCATTACGGTTGCTGTTGGAGCCATAGTTGCTGAAATCTCTGACTTACAGCCAGCTAGCAATAGGATGATTGTGAGCATAACAATAGATTTTTTCATAATCCTCCATATATCAAATAATTTAAGTTATGGTAAGCTCAGTCCCTTTCGGAACCACTTGAATCCATGTTTTACCTGGCAGCAATCCAAGCTCACCCGTTGTGTCGCTTACGCGAATGAAACCATCTTTCTCTTTCCACGTGACTTCTTTAATAATTCCTTCTTGCAGTAAGTAGCCTTTCCCTGGCCCATGGATATTGACCGCACGCCGTCCCTCTTTATCCAAAATCTGATGAGAAGCCTCGCATATAATTATATTCTTCGCTTCGATTATCTGACCACTTACTTTATCTTTATGTGGTTCACCCAGCATTGACCGTTGGAACAATCCGCTTACCTTGTCATAGGTGTAACCAACTTTATATCCTGCAATGTATGGAATAGTTATATTGTTTACTACTTGCCCTTCTAGCTTGGAATCTAACGGTGCAGTAAACTTCAGCAATGGATTCTTCCACTCCACATGAAACTTTTTATCAAGCGCCGCTTGTCTGATTTTCTCAACATTTGAATAGAGATTATGAGGTGCTTTCCGAGATTTATCGCGCCAATAATACCGATCATCCCCATAGACCTGATCCAGATGATCCACCTTCAGCCTGACAATCGCATTCATGCCATCTTGGCTCCAGCCTGCGTGTACCACAATTGCATCCAATCCTTTTCCAATCTCTACAAAATAAGGACGTATACTGCGAACGGGTCCAATGACAGCAGGGACTTTACTTTGATAAACAGCAATGAATCGGGTAATCTCACCCTCGGCGAGAATTTCATAAACAACATCTGCATCCGTTAGCCCTGTTTGCGGACGGGCGCTAGGTGAATTCTCCACCATGTACATGATGGGTCTTGCTGTGATCGGAGCCTCAATACCTAATCCTGTTAGTGGTGCCTTATAAGGATCTGGCGTTGGTATTGGCGATGGTGATGGAGTGACTACCTCTGTTGGAGACGGTAAAGGCATTGTCGTTTCTTGAAGAATAGAGATCTGTGGAGTAACAGTAGATTCTCCACTATCACAGGAGGTTAATACAATTGCAGCAGTTAGTAACAATAAGGTATTTCGAAATATATGCCGCCTAGTCCGTGCAATTAATGTGGAATCCTGCGTGATTTTCAAATCATATCCCCCCATCATTCTTATTCTTATTTAAACAGAATTTAGCATAAATTGGAATACGCAAACAGGACTTGAAGATTAATCTTCAAATCCTGCTATTTTCTAAGTAAGCACTCTCTATTTCGTCAGCTTTAGGTACAAGCTCTGATCCGCCTCTATTACTACATTTATTTGTTTATCCTTCATGGATAATGGCGTGATAATGGAGTCAAATGTTTCTCCCCAATAGGCTTGCGTACAATTTGAGTCTGCATTCACTTGAATTTGTATTGTTTTGTCGATGTTTTCTGGATTATAAACTATAAAAGTTAATTCAGCATCCGCAATCGCATCAAGCTCTGCAAACTTGTAGTTATTCAAATTCAACAGCAACACATCACGATCACTGCTTTTTGCAAAAGCTTCCCACATGAGATAGGCTTCAAACACTTGACCGGCACCGTAAATTTCTTGACCAATCCAGCCTGTCTTCTCATCCTCCAAGACGCCTAAATTCTCAAACGGAATGTACATAAGATCTGACATATGCCTATTCTCAGGCAAACATTCAGGAAACAGGTAAAAATTATTGATTCTAGCTTGATTAAAAACGCGGAGCAGTCCCTTGTGAACAGGATGTTTATCAAGTGTTGAAGCAATCCGCGCCAAGCATTCTACATTCTCGAAAAAAGCTGGATAGATGATCGGCGTACATGCTTGGAACATTCCAAAAATGTGGTAATCTCTATATTCTTCCTTGGTATTATCATTGTACCAATACATCATGCGTAGGTTCTGAGCAAGCAGATATTCATAAATATTCTGATAATCTGTTTCAGCGGTTTTCTCATATAATTCGGACGCGGCTTGGATTCCTAAGCCCAGCATGAATACCTCTTGCGCCAGCGAGTTAATCGGCAATTGATGCAGAATACGAACACCTTTTTTGGCTTCTTCTAAATAATGCTGCTTTTTAGTAACACTATGCAGCCTTAACATAAAATAAGCATATAAACCACTAATCGCATACGCATCCCCATTAGCATATTTACGCAAGGTTTTAAAATCAAAGGATAAAGGGAATAAATAATCAACGTTATGCGCAAGCGGAATTAAGATTGTTTCCACTTCTTGAATGACATAATTCAACATTTCTTGCTCTTGATTCAAATGGGCTACCTGCCAAATTTGCTCCAATATATAAACATATTGCCAAGTCCCACTCGTGCCGAGAGGCTCATGTCTTGTATAATTGTTGCGTACTTGCTGCCGCATGAACTTAAGAATCCGTTCCAGCAGCTGCTGATAATGGGGATTATCCTTAATTTGATTGACTATCGTTAAGGGAAAGCTAATAAACGCAGCAGAATCCATACAAGGAATGGCTTTAAAATCAATGGTCAGGCTCTTCGCTTCAAAGGCCTCCTGCCAAGCAGGCGAATACCCATTAACATAATTGAGGATAAAGTCCTCATAAACACTATTATTGTTCCAGCATTGCGGACTTAAGAGATTCTCCGCGCAGTGTTCTGTGAAATCCTGCCAATCAGTTGCTTTAGGCGGCCACTCCGCTTTTGCTGGCACAAGCTCCAAGCAATGGTTCAATAAATCCGTAAGCGCCAATTGCTCTGTCGTTGCTTTGACTCTTTTTCTTATTTTGAGATAATATTCAAAGACTTGCTTTCCTTTGGGGAACAGCTTCCCTGAAAAACCATCGGCAAATAAACCAAGCTCATATTGCGGAGTAGGCTTATAGCTTCTACGAAAGCCACAGCGATAATTAAGGAATCTAGCAATATTCTCCCGGGACATCCAGCTCATCGGAGTCATATTGAAGAACATCATTACTTCAAATTGATGATAGGAATCATAATAATAAAGCGCAGGCAGGTCGTTCCCGTATGCCTCGTCATTCCATTTGGTTGGATTATTGATATTGGTTTTGTACCAAACATGATCGCCTCTGTCATATGGCGGCAAACTACCCATATCGATCATAATTTCCGGTTCAAATCCATCCACCATTTGCAGAGTCAGATCCTCCTCGCTGTTGACTTCCACCTCAACTTTAAACCAATCTGTGGAAGGGAATATCGAAATCGTTCCGCTCCATGGATAATCGCATACTCCTTTGTGCGTCAGAACTCCGCCTTTAATGCCCGACACTTTGTATTCATCTGCATTTGTAGTACGAGAAATCGTTTGGGGATAAAGATCAAAGCTTTTTCCCCGTATCAAGGGATTGCGGCTGTTCGATATTGGCTTCCATTGATTATTGCCATCTATCACAAAAAGCGTATAGCCATAGCCTTGCAAATCTTCATGATAGTCAAAAACGATTTTCTGTTCATTGTTTTCTATTTCAATAGATGCTAGTTTTATGTTCATGTAAACTCAATCCCATCCTCGGTTAGTTAATAACGCTAAAATTTATGCTGGCATGCTTTTCACCCATAGGAGGCAAACAGATTGCAGTTCCCTTTATCACATTGTCTTGAAGCAAGGAAGCTGGCGGTGAGCTAAAAACCTCCAAGCCCACATTAAAATGCTTTCCATAGTAAGGAGCCGCCGTGCTTTCGCCATAATCCCGCCAGAACCACAGGTACGGCCAAACCCCTGCATCCCATTTAATTTCCGCGCCGATTCCCTGTGGGTTTATAAGCCGATAGCTGCCTATATCACAGGGAAAGACCTCAAAGCCGCCAGGTGATTTAGGCTCTGGAACTCTATAAGCATCCCTTGAATCTGGAAGCTCAATGCGTGTGCCCGGCTGCAAGAATGGACTGCCAAACGTGATATGGTGGCCCCAATCGAGCATAATTATGGCAGTTGAAGTGTTGTACAAGGTCTCTTGAATATCAAATCCTGCTTGATCATTCCGCATGCTAATGAGCTTTTCTATTCGCAGCGGCATACTCCTCAGGTTATTTTCAAATTTGACGGCAATTTCTTCTGGATCATCTTTTACAATAGAGTAGCTCCATTCCGATAAGCTAACTTCTCCATAGGCTTCCAGCTTAACACCATTATGCAAATGTTCGCCGGATAGATTAGGCAAGATCTCTTGCCAGCCGCCTTCATATTGCATTTGAAAGGAAGTAAAAGCTGCTTCTTTCTTGCGCAAGCCTAAATAAGTGAACCAATTAAAATCCGTATCCGTTTTTTTATGCAGCAGCTCAATAATATCTGTACCTTTTCCAGGTAAAATCGATAAACGAAAATGCTCATTCTCCAGAACTACCATGGAGTAGCCTTTATAAACAAGCTCCGTTTTGATTCTGCACCCATAATTGCGATCATTATGCAAATGACTCACCTTTCTCAATATGGAGTTCTCTGGGTTCATCTGGTGAGAATTAAAGCTCTACACCTACGGTTTTTAACCAAGCCTTAGCAATTAGCGCATGCCCAGCAGGTGAGGGATGTACGCCATCAGGAGCCCAATAGCTGCTTGCAGCCCGAGTGGAAGCCTGCGCAAAAATGCCGTCCAATGGCACAAGTAATGTATTAAACTCTCTTGCCAGCTCACGGACTACGTTTATCTTTGGATCCAGATCATCTCGCCATGCCTTCTGTCCATCTAACACTGGGAGCACGAATGGCTCCATTAAGATAATATTCGCACCTAGTTCGGCTTTTGTTCTGACCAGCAAGTCCCGATAACCTGCCTCATATTCTTCCGTTGAAGTTGGATTGTTGCTGTCATAACGTCTCCAGGTATTATTAATACCAATGAATATCGATACCCAGGTTGGCTTTAAATCCAGACAATCCTGCTGCCATCTTTCCTGCAGATCCGTGACCCGATTCCCGCTAATCCCTCTGTTCATAAAGGTTACTTGCTTCTCTGGATATTGAGCTGCATGCAACGCTGCAATCATCAGTACATAACCGAGCCCAAGCTCATGTGCATATTCGTTGCTGCGGCAAAGATCTGTAATACTATCTCCCTGAAACAAAACAAGATCCTGATTTTTTATTAAGCTGTTCATTCGGCTCACCTCATTAATAATGGAATAAAGTAAATCTTTAGGGGCAAAGCTTTGCCCCTAAAGTATTTAGACATAATGTTTATGAATGCAGTAATTTTACTTTTGAGTATCTAGGAAGGCTTGCAGCTGTTTAACAAATTCTTCTTTAATTTTCTGCAGATCTGCTTGTAAAGCCGTATTCTTTTCCCATTTAGCTTGTAGTTTGGCCATTTCGACCGCAGGATTAGGAATCATGCCTAATTTATAAAGCACACTATCCGAAACAACCTTTCCAAGATCGGGATTGGCTAGAGCATTCTTGACGATATCACCATTGAAAGCAAATCCAGCAGTAGCTGATTTCATATAGGATTTATCATCTGCCAGGTATCTGTAATATTTAATGTACTCATCTGGAATCGCATTAGGCAAACGAATGTAGGTCGGGTTCCAAGTCAATTCATAAGCCGGTATATTGTAGTTCTGTCCTTGATCTATGCCATCCGGATATTTGAACTTATCTTCACCAACCGCTTCCCAGTTTTTCCCTGGAATACCTAGTTCAAAGAAGTCATGGTTAGCTTGGCTCTGATTCAGCCAATCAATAAACAGCATGCTTCTTTCTAAATTTTTTGAGGATTTGGGGATCGTTAAGAAATTAAAAGCACGGAAATCTGTAACTGCATTAGGCTGCGTCATTTCCCGCTGTCCTTTTTGATAAACAAACATGCCCAGATCAGCGGTCGGAACGCCTGCTTTTAAATCTCCAAGGATCTTTGCATAGTTGGAAATGCCTTCGATCATGGAGGCTGCTTTCCCGGCAGCAAAAGTACCTGCGCCATCCTTCCTCGTAATCGGCTCTTTTTCCGTGTAGCCTTTATCATGCCATGCTCTTATGGCCACAAGCGGATCGTAATTCTGTTGATTGAAAGGAGCTGGGAAGCCCTGTAAATCTGCCGTTTTACCGCCTGTTATCGAAGCAGATAGCACCTTGTTGTCTTTAATAAGAGCCGTGGCAATAATACTAGGCGCTATTGGTACATCCCATAAATTAACATCGGCTTTAGCCAGCATGATCGAACTATCTCCTTGAATAACCGGATCCGAATTGTAATTCCCATCCGATCTTTCTACAAATGGAATCATGTTGGGCTCGTTTTTCAGCACTAGATCATAATAGGCTTCTACATCCTTTTCTGATTTAAAATCAGAGATTCCATATTTGTTTGCCAAATCCTTGCGGTAGTAAAGAATCCCTAAATCTCCGAGGTATTGACCTAATGGAACTCCAAAGGTGTGCAGCTTCTGGTCTATTCCCATCATTTTATTGTTATTGATGAATGAATCGGAGAATGCTTTTTTGAGTCCTGGATATTTATCATTAAAGAAATACTCGTCCAGATTATAATAATTATCCTGTTGAATAAATTGATTCATATTCATCCATGGAGCATCAAACGCAAGATCCACCTGCTCGCCAGCAGCCAGCTTTAATTTCAATTTATTTACATAATCCGCCATAGGTGTCCAAACCACATTAAGATGTGTGTTTAATGTATCCTTGGTTTGCTTTTCAAACTCAGCTACAACCTCGTCAAATTGCTTTGGCTTATCTCCCCAGAGCATGACATTCAAGGTAACCGGTTCCAGCTTTGAAGCAGCAGGACTTGCTGGTGCAGCAGACGTTGTGCTTCCTTCTGCTGAGGCTCCCGGTGTCGAAGTAACCACACTTTCATCCTTCGATTTGGTGCAGGCGATTAATAATGTGGACATGAAGCATGTAATGATTAGAACGGAAATCATCTTTTTTAATCCAATTCTCATTTGAAACCCTCCATGGATAATTTTTTATATGCTAATCAGCTTGCGCTGAGGCTAGCCTTTAATGGCGCCAACTTTAAGTCCACCTACAAAATAACGCTGTAAAAACGGGTATAAGAAAATGATCGGTCCAACCGTTACCATCGCTGTTGCCAAGCGGACTGTATAAGCAGGTGCAACGGCAGTGCTAGACTGTGCCGCTCCTTGAATCGCAATGGTTTGAGCAATATTAATGTTTCTAATAATCTGCATAATAATATACTGCAGTGTATATAAATCCGGATTTTCCACATATAACAATGCAGGGGTCCACATCGACCAATAGCCCAAAGCATAGAATAAACCAATCGTAGCAAGTGCAGGAAGCGATAGCGGCAGGGCAATGCGGAATAATAATCGCAATTCTCCTGCTCCCTCCAATTTAGCTGACTCGAATAATTCATTTGGAATATCATTGAAGAAGTTGCGCATCAGAAACATGTTCCATGGACCAAAAAGCGCTGGTATGATATAAACCCATATCGAATTCTGCAAATGAAGATATTTGGTAATTAGGATATATTGTGAAACCAGCCCTCCACTGAACATCATCGTGAAGTAAAAGAAGAAAGCTAGTGAACCCGCATAATACAAACGTTTCCCCGAAAGTGCATATGCGACCGTGCTTGTTATCAGCAAGCTTAATGTTGTTCCTACTACAGTAACGAACAGCGTTACGAGATAAGCTCTTGGTATTGTACTGGTGCTAAAAATCGCTTTGTAAGCAGAGATCGAAAACTTATGTGGAAACAGCGAATACCCGAATCTTTGGAGGCTGGTTTCTTCCGTAAGTGAACTAAGCAGCACTAGAGCAAATGGATATAGACATATCAGAGCAAAGCAGATGGCAAAAGCATAAAAAGCAAACACCATCCAACGTTCCGATTTTGATTTCTTCAATTTCAAAACTCCTTTCCTCTTAGAAGATCGCGGAATCCTTGTCCAGCTTTTTCGTCAATGTGTTGGAGCATACAACGAGTAGGAAGCCAACAATCGATTGGTAGAGCGCAATAGCTTGAGACATACCTAGTGATCCAGAATTTCGCAAGCCGCGGAATACATAAATATCAATGGTATCCGTTGTTCTAAACAAAAGTGGATTGTCTCCAATAAAAGAATAAATCAGCTCCATGTTTCCAACAAAGATACTTCCCAAGCTGAGCAAGAACAGCATAATAATCGTGCTTTTCAGCATCGGCAGGGTAATGCGAAAGATGCACTGCATGCGGGTAGCTCCATCCATTCTCGCTGCCTCGTATAGTTCCTTATCGATCCCGATAATCGCTGCCATATAGATAATGGCGCTGAATCCTGCTCCTTTCCAAAGATTGGCTAATACAAAGATAAAGGGCCAAACATATGGAGTTGAATAGAATTCTACGGGTTGTAGAGATAATGCTTTGAGCAGCTGATTGACCGTCCCTGTATCTGCGGTGAAGAAAGCGACAGAGAACAATCCAACAATCGGCCAAGAAATGAAATAAGGTAAGATCATCACGGATTGCATGGAGCGTATAAAGTAATTTTTGCCCAATTCTGTCAAAATAATAGCCAATGCCAGAGCAACTACAGTACCTGTAATGATGAATAAAAAATTGAAATAAACGGTATTCAAGGTAATAATCAGCCAATCCTCGCCACGAAAGAAAAATTTGAAGTTGTCCAGCCCAACGAATTTGCTGTGAAATAAACCTCGCATGGGATTGAAATCTTCAAAAGCAATCATAATGCCTATTAATGGCGTGTAGCTGAACAACAGGCTGAATAGTATGGCTGGCAAAGCCAATAGATAAAGATAACGATTTACCACAAGATCTCTTATGCCTCTGTGCTTCATCATTCCTTTTCTTTGCATTTTCGTTCACTCCAAGGCTGCTTATTTATGTTTCCTATACCTAAATTATATAGGGATGAACTTGATAAAAAAAGAAGAGTACCATTACTAGAAATGGTACTCTCATGACATTATTAAGTTATTTTCTGACTTCGCCCGGCGTGATTCCCCAGTATTTACGGAAAACCTTTGTAAAATAACTGACATCGCGATAGCCAACCATGCGAGCAGCATCATACACCCTGGCCCCTTCATTCAAAAGGCTGCTGGCTCGCTCCATTTTCTTATCTAATACATAAGTCGAGAAGGATTTGGAGGTTTCTTGCTTAAACAATCGGCTGAGGTAGGAAGAATTGACATAAAGCATCGAGGCAATGGCATGCAGGGTTAAGTCTTGGTCCATCAGCTCCTGAACCAACGAAACCACCGATTTAATCAGCTGGTGCCCGCCAGATTTGCCTTGTTGATTCGTATATTGGTCAATATGACGGAGACATCGTTCAAACCATTGTGAAATTTGCTCCTTGGATACCAATAAATCATGATTCGAGAAGTAAGCATAATCCTCCTGAACCACATCTTTAACCGGCCATTGCTGTGATTGAATCCAACGGATGAACAGCGAGGAAGTTAAGAATACGATTTCCTCTACTTCATCAACAGTTGCTGCCAGATTTAAGTTTTCAATAAATTCCTGAATTAGGCTGGCGGATCTCGCTTCCATTTGGCCTGCCTCTAACGCAAACCAGAGATCCTTCTCGAAGCTTTCTTTAAAGGTAAGCTGACTTTTCCCACTTGCTGGCTCCATATACGGGATCGCCAGGTTATCTCCATAAATGACTCTCATTTGCAGAGCCAATCGTGCTTGTTTATAGGATCTTTGTACACTGGCTAGCTGTGAAATCCCTCCAATCCCAACACTGGCTGTCAGCTTCAGAATTTGTTCGACGGTGTAGATAAATTTACTGCATGAAGTATGAACAAACAATTGAAATTCCATAGCATTCATCGTTGAAATCGAGTCAAAAAGAATAAGGGTTGCCCCGCTCCAGTCCGTAAAAACCTTGCAGGACTGCGGAAAGTAATCTTTAGCTATACTCTGCAGTGAAAATTGCAGCAGTGAATGGTCATTATTGCCAAACCGTGTCTCATGCTCCGACAAGGGGTCCATCTCTGCAACGGCCAGACAATAATCATGCTCCATGGATAAGCTAATCCCTAGCTCTAGGCTTCTTCTCGAAATTTGCCAATCATCGAATTTATCATGAACCCAGTTTTGGAGAAACATCTCCTGGAGTCGCGGCAGATTCTCCTTCCATTGCTGCTGCATGATGGACTGATCATGCTTCTTCGCTAGCTCTACCTTGATTTCTTGAGCCGCATTTACGACAGCATTCAGGATTTCCTTGTCCCCGGCGGGCTTTAACAAATAATTGCTAACCCTTAAATCAATCGCTTTTTGGGCATATTGAAAGTCGTCGTGCCCGCTCATCAGAATGATTTTGATCATGGGATTCCATTCCACTATTCGAGCTGCCAAGGTGAGTCCATCCATCTCCGGCATTTGAATATCCAGAAGAATAATATCTGGTCGATTGTGCTCCAAATGCTTCAAAGCCTCTAATCCATTGGAATGCGCACCTACTATTTCGATCTCATTTGCTGCCCAATCCATACTATGGACAAGACTGTTGCGCAGCAATGCCTCGTCCTCCACAATCATTAAGTTCATTCCGTTTCCTCCTGCTGCTTATCTATGGGTTGTTGAAATGGCAAATAAATGATAACCTTTGTTCCAGTCAACGCTTCACTGTGAATTTGTAATTCAGCCTCCGCACCATAATAGATCTGAATTCTTCTTTGTACATTCCTTAAAGCAAATAAATCATCCGACTTGACATACGCAACAGAGTCCTTCCGTTCAATCGCCAGCTGCTCCCTAATGTAGACAAGTCGTCCCGATTCAATTCCGACACCGTTGTCGGAGATCTCCAGCTTCAATCGATCCATCTCTAGATAGGCTTGAATATGCAGGACCCCGCCATGCTGTTTTTTCTCAAGCCCATGAATAACAGCGTTCTCAACTAAAGGTTGCAATAAAAATTTTAACAATTGAAAGGAACTGACTTCAGGATCCAGCTCAACCTGGAAGTTTATTTTATCACCAAAGCGAATTTCTTGGATGTGAATATAGTAGCTAAGATGCTCCATAGTCTCTGACAGCGAGAATGTATCCCTGCCTTTACTAAGGCTTAGCCGGAAAAACTTGGACAAATTCAGCACTACATCCCCGATATCATCAGCATCATAGTTTTTGGACATCCAGTAAATCGAGTCCAAGGTGTTATACAGAAAATGCGGATTAATTTGTGATTGCAGAAAATTAAGCTCGGTTTGCGCAAGCCGCAGCTCCTTCTCATAAATATCATGAACCAAATACCTCTGCTGTTCTGCCATAAGATTAAAGGTTTCGGTTAAATACCCGAGCTCGTCAGAGCGGTGATTGTCCAAACGCATCGATAAATTGCCCAGCCGAAGCTGCTTCATCCCGTAGGAGAGACCACGAATTGGGGCCGAAATCCCGCTATATACTACCCACGAGATTCCCATAGCGAGAAAACAGCTTATGACAATAATCAGTAATGTAAAGGTTTGTAGCTGCTTGGTTTGTTTGAATACTTCCGATTCCGGCTGGGTCATTACCAAAGACCAATGAGATTCTTCCGAAGTTACTTTTATTATAAAAGTAGATTGCTTGCTTCCGGCAATCCGAATCATCGAAGATTTGCCTGAGGTTAACTCGCCTAGCGGGATTTTGGAGTCGTTTGTTGCTGTTGATATTAGCAATTGTTGGTTTTCGTCATACAAATAGATCTCGCTATCCTTGAAATCAGAAAGCTTCTTGGCAAAGTTCAGCAGCTTCTCTTTAGGTACAGAAAGCATTAGAACATTACCTTTTTTCACACTATTAAAAATATCCATGGAACGCATTAGAACGAGATTATTAACATTAAACACCGAATTTAATTCAAAGCTGCCTTGAGCTTCATCCTTAACCGGCGAATACAATATGTTCTTGCCATTAGCATTTTTGACACGCCTAAACCAATCCTGCTTACTGTAATCGTCGATAGATTTCCAGCCATACGTACTGGTGAAAAGCATATGCATATTAGTTTGAAAAATAGCCGTTTGAGTCAATATGCTGTTTACATTATTGATATTGGTAATTCGGGTTAGCAGCTCTACCGAGCCATAAACAGATTCAGCAGAAAGTGGTGATTGCTCCAGATTATTCAGCATTTGCGATAAATCCTGATCCGAAGAAATCAATATCGCCAAATCACGCAGACTTTGCATAGTCACATCCATATTATCTAAAGAAGACATCATCGCATTCTTGCTTCTTTCACTGATTTGACCCTCAAGAATTTGCTTGGATTTATAATTGGCGTATAAGCTGATGAAAATAAGCGGCATCAAAATAATAATAAAATAAATCGTTAATCTGAATTGGATGGAGCTGGTGAGACGTTGGCGAAAACCTGTTAGCAATTTCTTCACTCCAGCTCCTCCTTGAACTTAATATACGGCTAAATTCACACCCTCTATAACTAACTGGGAGGGAAGTACTGCATGGTTAAGGCAAGATAAGGTTTGAGCTTCGTTCGGCAGCAGGGTTATATAATTCTGATCCCAATGAAAAAATGCTCCCGGGTCACACTCTCTAATAAAAATACCAATTGCAGCAACGGAATTTGGGTTAGAAATGATTACTTGGTTATTCTCAGCTCCCTGATTTAACTCAAGGTTAACTTTCTTCAAGCTCCGTAAGGGCTCAAAGGAATGCAGGCCATTCATCGTAAAAATATAACTGTTCCTAGCGCAAACAACTTCACTATCTCCAGCAACCTCCAGCCTTAATATGAACAAATCAAAAGGACAAGAGCTGACCTTCCATTCCAACTCACCTACTAATAGTACGGTTTGCAAATTGGGAATAGTGAAGTGTTTCTCCTCTAAACATTCTCCATATGCATTATAAATTACAGCACGGACCTTAAATCCCTTGTCAGCTTCATTCTCTGAGAAAACCTGCTCCTGCTCATGATGCAAGTAAATGGCTGCTCTGAATAATTCACCGTTTTGAAAAGCAATTTGCTCATATTGTGCGGTAATAAGCAGCTTGGAGAATGCCTTCTGCATGCTGTAATAGGCAGGCTTTGGCATGCCATCTACTTCAATAAGCGAAGTATTGGCATTATTGGCATAAGGCTCGTTGCCCATCCATACAATGAAACCGGAGCTTTGCGGCTCTCGTCGTCGAGTTGACTCTACCGCATACCTAAGCGACTCATGCTGTAGATAACGGCTGCACTGCATATATGCGTCCATTTCATTCTTAGCTTCCTCCCATTGGCCAAACCAAGCTTTCATTTCCTCCCATTGAATCCACCAGCTGCCTCGATGGGTCCAATATGGATTCGTTTTGTTTGGCGGCCATACGGAATAACGATCCTTATATTTTTCCAATAATTCTAAGCGGGCTATGCCTGGGGAGCCTGTTTCCGAACGCAATAACGCATCATCTTGATTAAAAAAGCCATAATGCTGCCCATCACCCAGGTAAACCCATGGACCATGAACATCATGATGCAGACCTTTTCCAAAGTCCGCTTCCACCGCACAAAAGCTTGGTCCTGATGCACTTGCAGGAAGAAAATAGCGAGAAGGGTCAAGCTCGTTCACAAGCCCTTTAAGCATAGCTATATTGACATGAGTTTCATTCACTGGAATAAATCCGCTCCACATCAGCTCGTTGCCACCGCACCAAACAGTTAAACTGGGATGTGCTCTTTTCTCAAGGATGGCTATTGTTGCAATTTCACGCAAGCTTTGTAGAAATGTCGGATCATCTGGTGGATTATTGTCAATGCCGCTGGAGGATTGTAAAAATTCCTGCCAAACCAATAAACCATGACGATCACAATACTCGTAAAATGCTTGCTTTTCAATAATGCCTCCGCCCCATACGCGCAATAAATTCACATTCATTACCTTGAAACGTCCCAAATAATCCTCATATTGCTTCTCAGTGACAGCACCATAAAAAGGGGTAATGGGCACCCAATTCACACCTTTAATAAATATGCGCAAGCCGTTGATGAGTAAAGTATAAGGCAGTGCATCCGTGGGAGCGTTCTCATTCTGAATAAACTCGATATGCCGAAAGCCAACCTGCTTGACTGCTTGTTGACATAAACGTTCATTGGAATCGGTAATAATTATCTTAACTGTATATAACGGCTGAGCTCCGTATCCATTTGGCCACCACAGCTTAACATCTTCAACCTCCTGCTTGATTTGCAGCTTTCTCCTTCCACCTTGAAGATATTCCTCCAGATGGCATGAACTTATTAGCTTATTCTCTTCATCCAATACGACAAATTCTATATGATACTGCCCAGTTACCTGTACATTCATTTGGATATTCAATTCCAACATGCCGCTTTTGTAATCAGGCAGCAAGCTGGCAGCGGGATAAAAGTCTGTAATCTGTAGAGCATGATAAGTTGAGAGATACACATCACGCCATATGCCCACTGGAATAATGCGCGGACACCAATCCCAAGCATAATTAAAACGTGATTTAAGCTTGCTGATTTGATGAGAATACCCGATCTGCCCGTCAACCTCAGGTGTCTGCAAGAAAACGACTTTTAAATGATTTTTATTTCCAGCCGCTGCTATTAGCTTTTCCGTCACATCTATACTAACAGGCTTGAACATGCCTTCGAATTTAGCTATATTCATGCCATTCAGATAAATTTCCCCCGCATAATCCAAGCCTTCAAAGGTGATTTCACAGCGATCCTCAGTCCATCCCTGCGGAAGCTCAAAAAACTTTTCAAACACCCATTCCCGGTTGTTGACCCATTCGCCTTCAAGACTGCTCAAACCTATATTGGGATCCTTTAACCACCCAGCCGCTAACAAATCCGTTTGGACGGAGCCAGGCACTACCGCTTTAATCGAATGAACAGCTGGAGTTAGATTTACACCCAGCTCCATGGACACCTCTGCCCGCCATTGGTGAGGATACCAGCCTGTAAGCAGCCAGTCATCTCCGTTTAATTCAAACTGCTGCGACATATAATAACCTTCTTTTATGATGAATTTTGTAAGTCTTTCATTCTATCTTACAAAGTTATTCTAAACCGCTTCAAATCCAATGTCAATTTAGTTTTTTATTAAATCTTTCGTGTTGAACCTCTAACTACAAGCTGAACGTCGAAGGTTTCCTGCAGAGTAGCTGCCGCATCATGATGTCCTGTCAGGATGTCGATTAAATATTGCGCAGCTTTACTGCTCATTAATTTAACGGGCTGGCGTATGGTCGTTAGAGGTGGATATAAATCAATACTGCCTGGCAAATCATCCGCACCAATTATGGAGATATCCTCCGGTATTCGCACTTCTTTGCTCCGAAAATGACGATAGAGGCCTGGAATAAAATTATCATTGGCCACAAATAGCGCTGTTATTTGTGGATTCTGTTCTAGCAAGTGGTCAATTTGTGAGCATATATCCATCTCTGTAAGATGAGCTACATTGATTAAATGATGCTCTTTAAAAGTACTTATATTAAACTCCTTCAAAGCGTCATGTACACCTTTTAAACGTTCTTGATGATCAGCCGAAGCATTTACCTCATCAATAATCCCGATATGCCGATGATTCATTTGCACCAAATGCTGGATTGCTAAATACCCGCCTTTATAATGATCACCGCGTATAAAGTTAACTGGGAATGAATCTATTCGATTGAATAATAGGACGCTTGGCACAAGCTGCGACAGGTCATAATAATGCTCCTCCGAGTAAGGCAGCAAAGTAAAAATAGCAGCTCCGATTCCTCTTTCGCTGATGAAATCCTGCAAATCTGAATGCTTGCGTGGAATATCTTTAAGCGCGCACAAACGAATACTTAATTTATTGGAAAAAGCTACCTCTCCTATGCCAGATATAATGCTGTTCTCAAACAAAAGAGATTGTGGGGAAGTAAAGAATACAATCTCCTTGGATTTATTTAAGCTCGAGGCAAGCTTAGGAGTATAGTTGTAATTCTGGATAATCCCAGCTACTTTCTCCCGTGTCTTTGCACTAACTGTACCCTGATTATTAATTACGCGTGATACCGTCGCTATGGATACGCCTGCTTTCTCTGCAATATCATAAATATTCAATGTACTCACCTGCCTTTAATTAATTTAGCTGCATTATAGCACGTTTTATGTAAGTCTTACAATAATATTCATATTGACACATAAACATTCGGTAATGTAGGATTTAAATGAAAGAAGTAATGTAAGACTTACATAATGAGCAATAACTTCTTTTAACAACTCAGCCTCACCGTCTTTTTTGTTACCGCTTACATTATTAGAGAATGATTTTTGTATTATGAGGTGATGTTAATGAAGTTATGATCGTAATTAATAATGGAATTTTTACAAGCGTAACCTCTTCAAAATCCAAAAAGAAAGCTGGGATTAAGTAATGAAATCCAAGAAAAGAATGATCGTCTCGCTTGGCATGTCTTTAGCTGTAATAGTAAGCAATTCAACAAGTGTGTTCGCTGCTACCAAAACGGTTGATTTTAATAACTTCCCAATCAATTATACACATGTTAATTGGCAGCTCCCAGTTACTCATACCTCCTCTACAGGTTTCTCTTATTCCACTCGCATTGATCAGCATGGCGTAACTTGGCCAACAACCGCTTATTACGATCAGCTTCTGGGTGCGGGCGGGTACAACACAGTGAACGGTTGGAATATGAAATCTATGATTTTGTATGCAACAGAAAAAAACAATGCTTGGCTGAGCAATGGCTGGAACTATTATCAAGATATGGCCGAGGGAGCCACTTGTGTCGATGATTCTGCTAGATCTGCAATTGCTTTTGCCGAAGATTATATTCTGAATGGAACTAGCGCCAATGCTGCATCCTTCCAGAACGCACGCGATCTGCTCACCTTTACCGGCTATATGACCACTCTTGAAGGCAAAGTTTATAACTTCGCTTGGTTGGATGGGCCTGGCATGTTCGGGTGGGATCCTATTCAACAAGGTCAAGACAAACATTTTAACTTCCGTTCTGAATATGTCAAACGTACGGAATATCCATTCAAGCCTGGACAAAGCCCAGTACCTAATCGCAATGTTCCAGAGCATTTTACCGGCTATGATTGGATGGACCCTGAGACCGACGATGCCCATGCGTTGCATGATGCAAGCAATAAACTTATTCCGGCACGGCCATTTATGCCACACTCCAAATATTCTATTTATATGAATGACCTGCAATCCACCAGCGGAGCAGATATAGCTCAAGTCTATAGCGGGGTGCTGTATAATGCCAATGGTACGGAGAATACAGCCAATCCGCTCAATGGAATTAAACAAGACTGGACCACAAGCTCACTAAATTTAGGTGCGGATGATGCTAGGAATTTATGGGCGTTTGCTGAAGGCTTGAACATGATGCAGAAATATAAATCGATCAATGGCAGCTTAACTGGAGACAATTTAAATTTTGCGAAGTTTTTAGAGGCTCATATCAATCGCCTTTTGTATAATATAAAGCAATATAACTTAAGTACACTGGATGTTAAGCTTGCCAGTAATTTCCTTACCGGGTTGACGGAATATTATCAGCTCATCTATGGCTCAACAACAAATCCAGGCAGCCTGAGCTATGGAACCTACGCTTTTAATTTACCTGCAAACTCCAATACAACATCGGTATATGACGATCGGATAACTCAAAATGACATCTATGTCATGATGGACGCTTTACAAACCCGTATAATCTCCAAACAATTTCACACAAGCGACTGGAGAGACGGCATCTTTATTGATGACTCCGTTGCTGGCAACTGGGGAGCTTGGGGTGAGCTTGAAATTTATGCATTGTCTAAGCAATATATTCTTAAACGCAATGCTGGTCAAACTCCCACACAATTAAACAGTCTGTTGGATTCTATCACTTACTCAGCAGATCGCTTTTATGCCAACCAAGCCTATCATTACAATGATTCAAGTAATAATTATGCAAGGACGAAGGAACGAATTACATCCATAACAGGCTGGGCGGCCAAATTCCATACTAATGATTCACAGGTGGTCTATGCCAATTCTTCCATTGCGCTTGGCTTGAAGCAGCTTGCTGAAGCCTACTATCTTTCCGGAAGAGCGGACATAACTACTAAAAGAAGCAACTATCTGGAATACGCAAAACGAGTAGCCAGCTGGTTCATCGGAAACAACAACCTCCAGATAGACCTCTATGATGCTGTAGCCGGAGCAGGCACTTATAAAGGACAAGGAACTGTTTTTGATGGCATTGCACCTGCCCGTTTTACTGGTATTATCACTAAAAGCAATGATACAGGCGGAGAATCCAATGCTGAAGGGCTGCTGACTCTGATAACAATTAAGAAAGCTATCGCGCAATACGGCTTAAGCTCTTCATTCTCATTTAATTATTAATAGTAGTAAAAACCCTCCAGAGCTTATTAAAGAGCTGGAGGGCCTGCTATTATTGAAATTCCCCGTGGAACTATTTTTAATTGCACTGGCGTTTCCCCAGCAGCTTCACCATCCGCTTGCAGTAGGAGTGGGGCAGCTGAACGAATAGATATAGAGCGGCCTTTATAGAAGGTTACGGCTGGATGATTGACATGTTTACCTGAATAAACAGAGAACAGAATGGATAATACCTTCCATCTGCTTGGGCTGCGAATGACAACAACATCTAAATAACCATCATCCGAAAGTGCTTGCGGGCATATCTGCATGGAGCCGCCATAGAACGGAATATTGGCAGTTGCTGCCAGCCAGGTATGGGTCAACTCATGAGAGATTCCGTCCACTTCTAGCCAAATTGTACAATGCTTATAAGTTCCAAACACACGCATCATTGTAATAAAATAAGCAAGACTGCCAAGTCCCAAGCGATTCAGCAGTTTCTTGTAAGCGGCCTCATTTGTCAGCTTAGCAACTAAGCCATCAAACCCAGCTCCGATATTGTTAATAGCGAGATTATCCGAATTGGTATGTATCAAATCTATTTGCTTAATTGTACTGGTAGGAGATAAAGCCAAATTAAGAGCTTCCATGGAATTCTTCGGTATTTCGTGTGCTTTGGCATAATCATTGCCTGTTCCTGCAGGAATAACAGCAAGTGCGCAGCTTGTTGCACCTCCAGCATCTACAATACCGTTTACAACCTCGTTTATTGTGCCGTCTCCTCCAATGACAATGATCCTCTTGACCTCATCAGCCTTCACCATCTGAGCAGCAATTTCATAAGCCTCTCCGCCATAGCTAGTTGCTTTATGAATGTAAGCCGTTTTTCGTTCTTCTAATTCCTTTTCCACCCTTAACCAAGTCTTCTTGCCTTGTCCATTGCCTGAGAGCGGATTAATTATTATTCCAATCATGCTGCTTTTTCCACCTGTTCATAGGGTTTCTAGTTACTCTCTTAAAGTATAGTTCAGGTTGCAAATTTTGTCTTTAAATGAATTGGGATTGCTGAAAAACATATAATTGGCTTCCAGGTTTTTTCCGAAAAATTAATAAGCCTAATATTTGTGCTAAAGATAGAGCTAGCACCAAAAAAATGCTAGTTTCGCACAATTATTGTGCATATGGATAAATTTATCTGAACGCGCAAAACGCCTGCATTAAAACACTCAAAATTGTTACTTTTCAAACACTGGATTTCTCTTGCGACAGTCTGACTGTGCAGAAAGTCACATCATTTCGAGATTGGAGTTAATTCCAAACTAAAAAAGGCGCACAAGTGCACCTCATTTCGTGGATGGAGCTAGTCAAGGATATAATAAACCCTTAAATCTTCTACCTCAAAAACTCCAACTGCTCCTGGGTTAGCCGTAGGTCAGCAGCTTTCAAGCTCTCTTCCAATTGGCTAATTGTTCTGCAGCCAATAATCGGAAAGGTCTGAAAGCTATGCGAAATTAAATAGCCGAGGACAACTTCCGTAATTGAACGCGAGAGGTCATTTGCAAGCTGCTGAGCCCGCTCGAACCGCGCTCTATTGGCTGCTGATTTATACATAGGGCTGATCCGTGAATCATCTGCTGTATATTGCCCCGAATCCCATTTAGTGAATAACCCCTGTGCTTGGGACGAATACGGAAAAGCTGGCAATCCAGTTTCCAAGTGATATTGCGTCATCCCATTATCCATTGCAACAAGTGTAGTATCCACAAACTTCGTACTATCTGCTTCGGCAAGGCTCCACATCATTTGATTACCTGAAAACCCTTGAATCCCATGCTTGTTGGCATAAGTCTGTGCTTCCTTAATCCGCTCTGTAGTCCAATTCGAGCAACCAAAATAACGAATCTTGCCCGCTTTCACTTGTTCATTTAAAGCTTCGAGAATTTCCTCAACTGTTCGATCAGTATCATCCCGATGAAGGATATAGAAATCAATCGTTTCGACTTGCAGATTACGCAAGCTTTGCTCTATATCATGAATAATATCTTGCTTTGACATTCTCGCTAGCTGCATACTTTCTAGAAGCGGATGTGCCCCCTTCGTAGATACTAGCAGCTTATGGCGATTTTTTCTCGCTTTCATCCATAAACCAATCGTTTTCTCACTGAGGCTGGGTTCTACGGGCAACCAATTTGAATAAACCTCTGCTGTATCCACAAAATTTCCGCCTCGATCTACATAAGCATCCATAAGTTCAAAAGAATCTGCTTGATTAATATCACTGCCAAGAATTGCGCCACCTAAACAAAAGGTCGAGCATTCTAAATCCGTACCCACTACCGATTTAATCTGCATATCCTTCACCTCCATGTTCGAAATCGTTACTGTCCAATAAAATATATAACAAGCAGGAACACATTGCAATTAATGTGACGGCTAGTATAAAGCGAGACGAATGAATCATTTAAATGGAGAACCCACACTTCAATATAGGGACATTCATATACTAGACTATCAACCAAGCAGCTACTTATGGATGCTAGTATTCTGCTGAAAACGCTAAAAAGGAGGTTTTGAGATGTCCGTTGCTGCACTTCGTCGCCAAAGTAAATTATATATCAATAAACAGGTTAAAATCACTGCGAAAAATGGGATTATTTACACAGGAAAAATCACAAAAGTCGATGGAAAAAAATTATATTTAAAGGTTTCTTCCGCCAATGACGGTAAAAAAGTTCATACCTCATTTCTTCCATTCGTTCTGCCGCTTGTTTTATTCGATCTACTTGTTATCGCCTTGTTGGAAACAGGTCCGCGAAGATTTATCTAATAGGTAATTATCCCCTCAAGGAATGAGGGGTTTCTTTTTATTTTTCACCTCTAATGGAATTAATATAAGATTTAGTAGTATTATAGATGCATCTCAAATCGGGTCAGCTAATGAGGAGCATTAACATGAAGTCTATAGCATATATAACTGATTACTATCGGCGTATAAAAAGTCAAAGCAATAAAATTGTCTCCAAATTATTCGTTACCTACTTTATTATTATCCTGATTGCCATCATCAGCACTGGGATAACCTCGTATAATTACGCAAGCAAATCGATTGAGAAAAAAGTAATGAGCGCAAGCACCGAGGTCGTAGCACAAATCCAAAAAAACCTTGATCTTAATTTGGTGCAAATCCGCAATACCATTATCATGCCTTATTACAATGAGAATCTGTTGAATGGTTTGGATGATTATAAGGAGATGAACGAAGCGCAGCAAGCCTCTTACGAACGGATGCTGTATGATTTCTTTTCCCGCAGCTATTATGTACCCAAAAGGCCTGATATCGTAGATGTATTCATGTTTAATGAAGTTGGTGACCCCCTGTTCTCCTCTAAAAAAGTAAACCCAGACAGCTTAAAGCAGCTATATAATTACGGTTCATGGCTACAAAGAACAATTGATTACGATGGCCGTGTATATTTTGAAAGCGCTTATCCGGATATGGTGAGTGATGAGAAGCGGATGCTTTTTTCGGCTTCCATCCTGGTCAAGGGATTTGGTACGCAAGGTGTAGTCAAGGCAGAGTATAATTTCAGCGCCATAACCGATATATTCAAGGATTTCGATATGGGAAAAGGCAGCAAGCTTGTGCTCGTGGATGAAGACGGCAAAATCATATATTCAACGGGAGACGATCCCATTACCAGCGAGTTTAATCCGGAGATAAACCTTCAATTATCAGAAGCCAAGGGTAGCTTATGGCTTGATTATGGCAGCAATAAGAACCTGATCGCCTACACTAAGCTAACCATGTCCGACTGGAAAGTCATTTCCATTGTGCCGGAAGCCGAGGTTTTCGATGCCTCGATTCATATTCGAAATGCTACCATAATCATAGCAACGGTCGCGCTTTTGGTAACCTCTATCCTCTCACTGCTTTTTGCTTCTTGGATCACTAAGCCGATTTTAAAAATATTTAAATCTGTCGAAAAAGTTAAGCTAGGCGATCTGGATGTACGCATTAACTGGAAAAGAACCGACGAGCTTGGCAAAATAGCCTTGAATTTTAATACGATGGTTGAGGAAATTGATAACTTGATTAAATCCAAATACATCTATCAAATTAAGCTCAAAGAGGCTGAAATCAACTTTTTGCAATCGCAAATCAATCCGCATTTTTTATATAATACCCTTTACACAATAAAGGCCAAGGCCGATTATCATCAAAACCGCGATATCTCAGCGATGGTCACTTCTCTGGCGGAGATGTTCCGCTACAGCATTAAAAACCCTAACGGTTTCGTCACCGTTGACCGTGAGGTCGGCAACATAATCGATTATCTGACGATCCAGAAAGAAAGATTTGGCGAAAAAATCGACTATGAAATTGTAATCGGAGATGAAGTCAGGAGTGAAATCATCCTCAAGCTTATTATGCAGCCAATCGTCGAAAATGCAGTTTACCATGGGCTAGAGCGTAAGAAAGGTAAAGGCTTGGTGCTCATCGAAGGGACCATGGACCAGGAGCATCTCTATATTACGATCACGGACGATGGTGTTGGAATGGATCAGGAAAGTTTGGACAAGCTTCGATACTCGTTGAAGGAAAGTGAAAAAGATCTCTCATTCGATCAAAGCATTGGGCTGATTAATGTCCATACTCGTTTAGTGTTGTGTTATGGAAACGAATACGGGCTGAGAATCGAAAGCCATAAAAATCTAGGCTCAAAAGTGATGATAAGAATTCCCAGGGATCATGCGGCTATTAAGAACAATATCAACGGGGGGATAACAAATGTTTAAGGTGCTGGTAGTGGATGACGAGCTTTGGATTCGTCGGGGGATTATTCAATCCATAGAGTGGAAGAGCTTGGGACTTGAGCTTGTCGGAGAAGCAGCCGATGGAGATGAAGCTTTTGAAATGGCCCATATGCTAAAGCCGGATATCATTATTATGGATATGCGTATGCCAGGAATGGATGGCGTTGAGCTGCTCAGAGCATTAAATCAGAGTACACCAGATGCAGTAATTCTGGTATGCAGCGGATTTAGTGATTTCGAATACACGAGGGAAGCTATTGTCAATCGCGCTTTCGACTACTTATTGAAGCCAATTAAAGATGATGATATGAATCAGGCAATAACAAGAGCCATCAGCGAAGTGGAACGAAGAAGACTAGTCCATGAGAAAGAAAGCCATGTTTCCGCCAGCTTCGTCATGTCCAAAACAGCCTTGTTGAAAGAAGTAATTTATAGCGAACGCGAAATCAGCTCTGTTCATTATTCAGACGAAATGTTCAAAAACTTATTGGATGCAAATCGCAAAGCAATCTGTGTTTGCTATGTTGAACCAGTCGAAAAGCAGACAGACATTAAACCTGACCACGGGCAGCTAACTAACTATCTCAAGGAAAAAATTATGCTTCATCTGTCAGAGCTAGGGATTGTGCATGAAACGATCGTTAATCTCGCGGAAAACGAAGTGGTTATTCTACTGTATGGCGACGAAGATCTGATGCGCAAAAGCTCTTTGAAGTCCACCATCCAGAAGCTGTTGCAAGAGACAGCCAGTGGCTGCTCTGTGAAGATCAGCGCAGGAATAAGTGAGATATTGCAGAAAGGCAGCTCCTTTCAACCCAATAAATTGTATAAGGAAGCTAGCAAAGCTCTCCGAATGAAACGAATATCCGATGAGGCTGCAGTTATTTTCTATGAACCTAAATTTGCTATTGACTTGCCAAACGGTTATCCCGCTGAGAAAGAGAATAATTTATTGTATTTATTGACGATGGGAAACACAAAAGAAGCAGGTAATGTTTTTGATGAGATGTTCAATAGTGTTCTGAAAGAAAATCGCACGGTATATGAGATGCAGAAGGATCTAATCATTCTTGTCGGTTCCATCGAAAAAATTCTTCATTCTGCGGGTAGTGGTTTGGAAACAATATGCGGCAGAAGCTATGACCTGTTAATCCGCGAAATTACATCGTTAATGGATGGTCTTGCGGCTTCAGCTCTTGTTGGCAGCTTGATCGACAAAGCTGGAGCTTATTTCAATCAAATTAACAAGAAAGATGGAAAAAAGGTAATCGTCGACATCATCAAGGACCTTATGGAGCATTACTCGGAACAAATTTCACTTAATCACTATGCAAGAAAATACCACCTTAACCCGGATTACCTGAGCCGGTTATTTAAAGAGGAATCGCACAAGAATTTTATTGATTATGTGAAGGAAATCAGGGTAGAAAGAGCTAAAGCTTTGTTAATTAAGGATGTGAACCGGAATTATGAAATAGCAGAGATGGTCGGGTACGACGACTACAGGTATTTCAGCCAGGTATTCAAGAAAATGACGGGAATGACGCTCAGTGAGTACCGCGAGAAATTCAAGCAAGTAATCAAGTAAGAAATTCAAACACGAATGAGTAAGATTAGCGAATATGAAACAAACCTAATTTTATATAAAATATGATTTAGAAACGTAAATGAAAACGTTTACTTATGTAATCTAGGGGGAACTACGATGAAGACCAGCTTCAAATCAATTACGCTTATCACCCTATTATCTATCTCACTCCTCTCGTTGTCCGCTTGCGGAAGCAGCTCTAACAACGAACAAGCCTCCTCAGCGCCACAAGCAACCGTGGCTGAGAAAGCTGCAACGGAAGCACCGGCAACAGAAGCGCCAGCAACCGCAACACCTGAACCGAAAAAAGACCCTGTAACTCTTTCCTTCGCTATGAGCGGTGATGTTCCGCTTACCGGAGTCGAGGAAATCTTCAAGAACTTTGAAGCAAAGACAGGCAATAAAGTTGAGATTCTAGGATTGCCAGACTATGCAAATGTGATCAAAGCAAGACTTGCGACTAAAGATTATCCGGACGTGTTCTGGTATTATCCGGGTACAGGCGATTTCTCCGTATTCAAGCCAGATGAAAATTTCGCTGATTTATCTAATGAAGCCTATGTTAGCGACATTACGGATTCCCAGAAAAACTTTCAAACGCTTGATGGCAAGCTTTACGGGATGCCTTGGGGTGCTTCAACAACAATGTCCATTTATTACAACAAAGAAGTATTTACTAAATTAAGCTTAGCTCCTCCTAAGAACTATGCGGATTTTCTGGCTATATGTGAAACCATTAAAGCCGCTGGCATTACGCCAATTCAGACTGCTGTCAAAGATGGCTGGCCAGAGCAAGTCTACTTCCTGGCGAGCTGGGAAACCTTCGTTGACCCGGCCATTGGCAAGGAAGGTATTGATAAGCTGAATAAAAACGAGTTGAAAATCAAGGATATTCCCCAGGTTAAGGATATTTTCACAAGAGAGCTTGAACTGAAAACCAAAGGATATTTTCCTAAGAACCTGCTGTCCACTACTTATGATATGCAAGCGGAAGCTGTTATGACGGGCAAAGCTGCAATGATGATCGAAGGCGATTGGGTTCTAGCCGATGTGCAGAAGAAATTCGGCGATGCCGGCTTGGATAAACTAGGTGCATTCCCAATCCCCTCCGATACGGATACAGGAACAGTTGTACTCTACCCGCCAGGCCAAGTCATTGTTGCCAAGAACAACAAAAATGCAGATGTAGCCAAAGAGCTGCTTGCTTTCATGTCGACACCCGAATCACTGGCTATCTGGTACGGGAAAAATCCCGGCATGCCCGTATTCAAAAGCGCTATGGAGACTGCAAAACTCTCAGCTCCGCAGAAGGACATGTTAAATTACCAGAATACCAGTAAATCAGAAATTAACGTGCAGTTTAGACTTTTACCTACCTTTACCGATTTCGATAAAATCTCGCAGCAATTTATTATCAGCGGAAATGTAGATGAAGCCGTTAATATGCTGGATAAAAACTACCAAAGATCTGGAAAAGACAAGAAACTAGCTGGATTCTAAATTATAGAGAAATTAAAAGGCGGAGGTTCTCCTCCGTCTTTGTTTTAGGAGATGAGCATGAACAAAAACCTGAAATACCCCATAATCTTTGCTCTACCCGCTTTAATTATCTATTTCGTCATGTTCATCGCCCCTTCCTTAGGCAGCTTTTACTATAGCCTGACCGATTGGAATCTGGGAGCAGCTAGTGTTTCCTTTATCGGGCTGCAGAATTTCAAGGATATGTTCGAGGATTCTGTCCTTATAATAGCTTTTAAGAACACTCTGATTTTTGCAGTTATCGTGACGGTCATGCAGAACATAATTGGCTTTGGGCTGGCTCTCGCCTTGAATGAAAAGCTATTTCTCAAGACTACTTTAAGAACGATTTATTTTCTGCCCATCGTCATTAGTCCGCTGCTTGTCGGTTATATCTTTGGCGCGATTTATCATCCCGAATTCGGTATTCTCAATCAATTTCTCCATGCTATAGGCTTACATGGACTTGCTGAGGATTGGCTTAACGATCCGCAAATCGCCTTGTATTCAATCATTGGGACTGAATTATGGCGTGTATCCGGTTTTGCGATGATTATTTATCTGGCTGGGCTGCAGATGGTGCCAAGTGATTGCATCGAGCAGTCCAAAATAGATGGAGCCAACTATTGGAAACGGTTAAGACATGTAATTTTTCCGCTTATCGCTCAATCGTTCACGGTTAACTTCATCCTCTCACTGATTGGCTGCCTCAAGGTGTTCGATATTGTTTTCGCCTTAACCAAAGGCGGACCAGGCTTCACAACGGAGGTATTCAATACTTATATCCTGAGAGCCTTCGGTCGAGGTGCATTGGGTTATTCCACGGCTGCTAATCTGGTGTTATTCTTCCTGATAACCTGTATTGCCATGGTGTTATTATACTTTCTAAGAAAAAGAGAGGTGGAGATGTAATCGTGAAGACTTTTAAAACCGGCTCGCTCCCACTTCTCCTAATTAATATTGCTTTATGTACAATTGCCTTAATCGTACTGATTCCATTGTTCATGATTCTGATTAACTCACTGAAGGATACGCGCGAAGCAGCCATGTTCTCGATGAAGCTGCCCTCTGTCTGGAAATTTAGCAATTATGCGACTGTATTTGAGAAAGGCAAGCTCTTAAACGGCTATAAGAACAGTATTAATATCTCTTTAGCAGTTGTGCTGTTCATTAACCTCTTTGGCTCTATGGCGGCTTTTATTATTCAACGGAACACCAAACAAATTGCCAAATGGATTTATTTCGCTTTTATCATCGGAATGATTATCCCAGCTTCCATAATTCCGACTATCAAAGTGATGCAGCAGCTGCATATTAACAATACACTTATAGGCATTATCTTTTATTACACGGCAACTGGATTGCCTTTTGCTGTATTTCTGCTGGCTGGCTTTATGAAAACGATACCCAAGGAATTGGATGAAGCCGCAATTGTCGATGGAAGCAGTTCGTTTACGATTTACTCGCGCATTGTACTTCCACTCTTGCGAACCGTTCTTGTAACAGTATCCATCATTACTGTAATGGGTGTGTGGAATGATTTCACCGGTCCATTCTATCTGTTAACCAAGAGCAAGGATTGGACTGTCGTCATCTCTGTCTTTAACTTTAAAAGCACATACGTAACTGACTGGGGACTCGTCTTCGCAGATATGACCCTTGTCATCACTCCGATCATCATCCTGTATTTCCTACTGCAAAAGCATATAGTAGAGGGTTTGACAGCAGGCGCATTCAAAGGCTGATAACCAATAAAGGAGAGATACAGCCTATATGATAACCATACTAAATCAACATGAGAAACCAGTCTTGTTCAAAGGCGTTGCAGGTACAGAGAATAACCAATTTGGCTTTGAAGGCGGGACTATCGTCAAGCTCGATGGTGTATACCATTTATTTACCTCTGAGATGGTCGGCATGCCGATGTGGGTCAAGATGCGGTTGGCACATTGGATTAGCGACGACCGCCTGCATTTCAGACGGCAATCCACCCTGTTCGAATCCAGCGGAAATTATGATGGTACTGATCCGCGTGCCGCTTTTTGGTCGCCGATGCCGGTCTATGATGAGCTTGAAGGCAGATGGAGTCTTACTTATATTGCTTACCGTTGCGCACCTGATGCACCAGATCGAATGCTCATTAATCATGAAGGAAAGATATGGAGAGCCGTATCTGCCGTTTTAGGCGAGGCAGGAATCGGGGGCCCTTATGAGGATGCAGGGATTCTCATGCAGCCCGGAGTAGATTCCGATCCATGGGAAGGCTTGCAGGGAACAGATTCCTTCTACCCCTACCCAGTTGGCGATTCATGGTATGCCTTCTATGGCAGCGCGCATACGCAGAAGTTCCCGATTGACTGGTGGGGAGTCGGACTAGCCTCCGCTCCCGAGCTAGCGGGTCCGTGGCAACGATGCTCATCCATTAATCCCGTATTGATCGATGACAAATTTGTGGAGAATCCTATGGTCAGGCAATTGGAGGATGGGAGCTATATCGCCTGGTTCGATGGCGGCCCTGAAGATCTCGGCTGCAGAGGCACGATTGGTTATTCCTTATCTGCGGATGGGATTAACTGGTCCAAAGGGAATTATGTTTGGCTTGATTCTGCAAAAATGGACTGGCAGAAGCTAATGCGCACACCGCTTTGTTTCATTCCCGAAGGGGACGGTGTTTACACACTTTATTATACGGCCATGGATCATTCCGGATATGGCTGTATCGGGCTGCTTGATTTGAAGCTTAGCTGACTAATGAGGAGAGATTTCGATGAGAAGCGGCTTTATTTCAGTAAAATTTTTGAAGCTTGAATCCAATGACGGAATAGTTGAAAATAGTCAAAATATGCTTTCCAGGGAAGTGGACTGGACGTTGCTTTCGTTTGAAAACGGTACAGCTTCACCGACCATCTGGCTGGATTTCGGCAACAAAGTCACTGGCTTTCTATATGTGGAATTGGAGGACAGCAGCAGCGGCAGCTTGGTTTATGAATATGGCCCTACACTGGATTCTATGTTTTATCGAAAAACAATGCCAATGCCAGCGAATAACGTGCTTACACTGGACGGCTCTTTTGTCGCTTTGCGTTATTTGAAATTGAGCCTTGCATCAGAATCGCCATTTCCTTATTCATGCTTTGCGAAGATTCGAAGAATCGGAATCCGCGATTCCTCCTATCCAGCTCTCTACAAAGGCGGCTTTGAATCAGACGTTCCGTTGTGGAATGATATCTGGCAGGCAGGAGCGTATACCGTTCAATTATGCATGCAGCCAAGTGAATATTCCTATGCCTTTGACTACACTTTGACGTCTGAGAAGAAAGCATTTGTCCGCGATTGGCGCAACCCCTATTCCAAATATGTCATATGGGACGGGCCTAGACGGGACAGGGAAGCCTGGATTGGCGACGTGCGAACGGAAGCGCTCCTGATTTATTCCGCTTTTGGTGCCTATGAAGTCGCCAAGAGCACACTCGCTCTATTCTATGATTTGCAGAATACAGCGGGAATCGTTCCTGGCAGCGCCACATCCGGCCAGGATTTTAAAGAATATAACCTCTGGTGGCTCGCCTCGGTTTGGGAATGCTATCTATTCTCAGGTGATAAAGCCTTTCTGGCTTATATCTACCCTGGAATTCGCCGCTTACTGGAATGGATCTTCTATAGTGTCGATGATAGAGGCTTTCTATACAATGACAAAGGCTGGATGTGGACTTTTCCGAGACAAGGCTACAATGGTGCGACGCAATGTGTGCTCTATTTCGCACTCGAATGTGCGGAGAAGCTTGAGCTCACGATGGATAATACAGAAAGTGCTGAAGCTTGCAGAGTACTGCGGGAAGAGATCAAACGTAATATTAACGCAGAGTTTTGGGATGAAGCCAAAGGCGTCTATTTCGATACCATTCATTTGGCTAATCTCCAGACATTCGTTCCCAGCGACATCAATTGCTATGCGACCGTTTTTGGAATTGCAGATACCGCGCGGACGGAACGCGTTCTGGACTACTTGAAGAACAACATGTGGAACGAATTCGGTTCGACGACCATCGATAAAAAGATCCGCAATGTCGTTTTCACTCCAGAGCATAAAAAGCAGCTCGCCATGTACTTCGGTGAAGTGAAGGATGAGGATGCCGAGTCTATTCTTTGGACGCACAACAAGCAAATTTGGCCTTTTATCGTGGCTTATGAAGTTGAAGCGAATTTTATCGCCGGACGTACGGAAGATGCTTTTGCGCTTATAGAAGCTTGCTGGGGAAATATGCTGGGGCAGGATCCGGGAACGTTCTGGGAATTCGTCGATGCGGAAAGCGGTGAGTTCAGCACCAATATTATCATGCCTGGAAGCCGCCACGATATTATGGGCAGCGCCTGCCATGGCTGGTCTGGCTGGGTAGCGTACCTGATGCAGGCTTATGTCCTGGGTATCAAACCCTCGAAGGCTGGTTTTGCAGAAATCATCATTTCTCCTCAGCTAGGAGTCTTGCGCAAGGTTAGTGGGAGCCTTCCTACTCCTCACGGAATTATCAAGCTGAGTATTGAAATGGATGAAGCTCGATTGCAGCTTTCATTGGATTGTCCAGATGAGGTGGCTGTTCATTATGAAATTTCAGCCAGCATGCTCTCCGGCAGAACCTTGGAAATCGTTCGCAATAAGCAACGTATAATAGTATAAAACTTACACTTAGGTAGGAGATTGGCTAGATTTTATAGCAATCTCCTGCCTTTACTTTGCAGGCACTTCGACATAGCTGCTTAGCTCACTCCATTACAATTTCCATCCCGCAGTAAGCTAGCGCTATTGGACCTGGATAGATTTCGCCAACCTCGTCTGCTAAACTAGCCTGCTCCCCAAAATGCGGCAGATGGGTTAGATATACTTTGCCAATGTTGGCTTTCAAAGCAAGCGTACCCACATCCGTTGTGTTCATGTGGCCATACTTTTTAGCTTCAAATGATTTATAAAAAGAGGTTTCAGCTATCACAACATCTGCATTGGCACAAAACTGCACCAAAGAATCATCATAAAAAGTATCAGCCGTATAAACAAATGTTCTATTCGCGAATTCGAGCTTTACTGCCAGGCAATAAACTCCGTGAAAGGTTTGGAAGAATGAAAATTGAAGCTCATTAATACTCAAAGCTTCACCAACAGCAATACGCCGAATTTCTGTTCCGCTCATTGCTTTGTATTGATTATTGTTCGACTCGTCCGCCATATAGATAGGCAGAATGGATGTGCGATTTCCTAAATCCGTATCAATCAAACAGGCGTATTGCAAGCACCCCAAATCAGCAATATGATCGAAATGGGTATGCGAAATAATAACAGCTGTAACTTCACTCAGCTGAATATGTTTCTGTAATTGCGCTAAAACTCCGCTTCCGCAGTCAATTAGAATCTTCTCATCTTCATGCTCAAGCAAATAACCTGCTGTAGCTTCACCAGCTTTGGGATAAGCCCCCCATGGACCTAGTACGGTTATCTTCATTCATATCCCCCTGACTTCATAACATATTGCTGTTTCATAAGCTTCTTTAACCATATAATTAATCGCAAGCTCATATTTATTGGATTGAAAAAACATTCTAACCAGGGAACTATTTGTTTGAATATGCTGAGTATACGGCGACAGATAAACCGTCTCGGCAATGGTTGTGTTGCGGATATATTGTTCTAATTGCAGCTCGTAATCTAAATCTGTCGCATTTCGGATCCCTCTAATAACTACATCAATATTATGGGCATTGATATAATCCGCAACTACACCTTCATAAGGTACGATTATGATGCGTTCAAGGTACTCGGCGGATATTGACTTTTCAACTAATTTTGTTCTTTGCTCAAGGTTAAAAAGATGCTTTTTTGACCTATTATTGGCTACTACAATATGTATGCTCTCGAACATTCGCAAAGCTCTTTGAATGACGGATACATGGCCAAGAGTAATCGGGTCAAAGCTGCCTGCGTAAACTGCTTTCATAGCTATTCACATCTCCTTCGCTCATAAGCAACTCTTAATAATCCTTAACCCATCTTCAATCACTTTGGTTAATTCGAGCCGTTCTGTTTTATCCCAAATAGGAGCATTTAAGCTGTTGCCCGCTTCTTTGCTAGGTAATTGGCTGCCAATAAACAGCTTATCATAAACACCAGTGAGAATTTTAGTTGTATGATCTCCATAAAAGCTGAACTCAGAGGAATGCGCAAGATCCGTAACTACGTTCCAGAACATCAGAAATTCCTCACAATCAATCTCGGCTGGTTCTTCCAACCAATGAGTAAATCCGTCCACAAAAAGCACAGTTGTTTCCTCTGCTATCATGAGGTTCTGCGAAACTACGTAAGAAATAAGCGCACTCATACTGCTAAAATGCTTTATTTTATCCGCATCCATAATAAATCCATCTACAGAATCCGAATACCAAATACAACAATAGGACTGATTTTCTACTATAAACGTAAAAGGAAAATACGCGCGCATCGGTTTAATCACCTCGATTAAAGCTCTATTTTCGCCAATTCCTCTAATGCTTGCTGGTAGGAGGCTTGATCTTCTGCAGAGTCAGGCTGCAACGCCTTTATTTGAAGAGCGTTAATTAGAATAGGCAAAGCATGAGCCAGAACAGCCTGCTTCATTTCCTGATTAATTACGGAAGCATAAATTTTATCATTATCTTCCACTGAGGTGGAACCAACACTCCACTCACATTCTCCAGCCGTGTTAATAACAACGAAAAGCACAAAAACTTGCTCAGGATCCACATCCAAATATATTTCTTCCACACTAAATATGCCTTGATTAACTTTAAGCGTTACTCGTTCCATGGGTTCACTCCGTTTCATCTCATTCTATATTATAGCCAGTATCTCTTAAAAAGAAAAAGCATCTGTTAAATAGGCAATATAATCTCCACGGTAGTCCCTTGATTTAGCTGACTCTCAATCGTCAATTTCCCCTTATGTTCTTCCACTATGCTATGGCAAATCATCAGTCCCAAGCCCGTTCCATGCTCCTTCATCGTAAAGAAGGGTTCACCAATTTTTAGTAATTGATCTTCCGTGATTCCATTCCCTTGATCCTTAATCCGAATCATTGCTTGTTCATCCTCTAGATTAATAACTTGAATTTGGACTATACCCCCATTAGGCATGGACTCAATCGCATTCTTCAAGACGTTCATCAACACCTGTTTGATTTTAATTTGATCGCAGGTCACATTTTTCATTTTATAATCCATATCACATTGAATTTGTACGGCACAGAGATGAGCTTGCGGCTCCATAAACCGAACTACATTTTCTACAAGCGTCGGCAGCTTCGTTTTTTTAAAGTTGCTTTTATGTGGTTTGGCCATACTCATAAATTCATTGACAATTTGCTCAATTTTTTCTAATTCATCTGTCATGATTTGAATAAAATGCTTTTGATTCTCTGGGGTTTTTAATAGCTTTGTAAATCCCTTTAACGAAGTTAATGGGTTTCTAATTTCATGGGCAATCCCTGCAGCCAGTTGACCAATAATCGATAGTTTCTCTGACTTCAGTACCATTTCTTCTGTTTTTTTACGTTCTGTCAAATCATGAATCACCGTTTGAATGGTCGGGGATCCCATTTGCTGATGAACATAAACAGATGAAACTTCGGCGTCAAACAATGTCCCGTCCACACGCAGCAGCTTAAACTCAATAAAGTCCAAATAATCATCACTTCGGACCACAGAGTTAATTCTATCTGACATTTGGGCGTGATTGTAAGGTGCGATGAAATCATAAATCGAACGGCCAATAAAATCTTGAATACCACTGCCTCCAAGCGATTTTATACCGATATCATTAACAAACTGAATGATGTCTTTTCTATGTAGAATGATTGGCACGGGTGAAAGCTTTAACAATCGTCTGTATTGCAGCTCACGCTCTTCAAGCTGAACCTCGACCTTCTTCTGCTCTGTTATATCTCTGAATAATAATTGTACGGACATTTGATTCTGAAATTTAATCGGCACTGCTTTGACCAAAACATCAATGATCTGCCCATTAATCCCGACTAATTTCTTCTCCCATGCTTCACTAGGCTTATCATTGTCCTTTAATGTTTTATCCAACTGAATCAATGCTTGAAGATGCTCTGGATGGACATAATTGAATACAAATTGACCAATTAATGCCTGTGGATCTTGGATACCTACAAGTTTTGCAGCTGCAGGGTTGGCAAAAACAATCTTCAAGTCTCGATAAACAACGATGCCTTCAGGAGATTCCTCGACTAATACCCGATATCTTTCTTCGCTTTCTTTCAAGGCGTCTTCCGTCTTCTTTCTTTCTGTGATATCTCTTTCGAGAATCACAAAGGCTACAATGGTACCGTTCTCATCTCTCATGGGTGAAATAGACACATCCGCATAAAAAGTGCTTCCATCTTTGCGTAATTTAATTAATTCAAGATTTGTCAGCTGTTCTCCCTCTGTAATACGTTGATAAATCTGGTGCGCATTAGCTTTAAATTCTTCCGGTATCATAGGCAGGATTTGGCCAATCAATTCTTCTCGTGTCCACCCATGCAATTCCTCGAATTTATGATTAACCTCTAGAACACGTCCCGTGGGGTCAACAACAACAATTCCGTCCGATGTTAAATTAATAAATGAGTCTACTAAACGCTGGGTCCGCTCTCCGGCCCCCCATGATTTCATCATTTTTAACCCTCCGATGTGAATACTCTGTTATTGTTATTCACCGAGGAAAAGCCAATACCTTTTTCCAAACAAAAAAGACCCCCGCGGAGTCAGTTTTAGCATGAAATAAGTTAATAACCCTAACTCATTACTGGGTTTTGTAGAGTTTCAAATCCATCAATTCGACAAGCAACCATATCACCTTCACGGATTAGAGATGAGCCAGGCGTGCCTGTCATGATAATATCACCAGGAAGAAGCGTCATCATATCCGAGAAGTATGAAACAATAAATGGCAGTTTATAAATCATGTTGGAAATGGCATTGCTATAAATAACGTCTCCATTGAGAACCGTTTCGATTGCCAAAGCATCCATTTCCAAGCATTCGTCCAAGGTAACTAAATGAGGGCCAAAGCTGAAAAAAGTATCAAAGCACTTAGATCTCCCCAAAAAACGCGGGTTTTTAGCATGGATATCCTGCGCTGTCATATCTAGTGTAGGAACATAACCTGCTACTACACTCATTGCTTCTGATTCGGGTACATCTTTACAAACCTTGCCGATCACAAGACCAAGCTCCGCTTCGGCAGTCACTCTATTAGATATAGCAGGAAGCATAATGTACTCATTAGGACCAATTAAAGTCGTATCCGGCTTCATAAAACAAATCGGCTCCATATTAGGTGGGCTTGAAGCTAAATCCTCAGCCTTTTGCCAATAGTTCATCCCAATTCCCCATATTTTACGCGGGAATCGATATGGAGCGGCATATACGGCAGCTTCAAAAGGGATAGTATCCATTTGCTCGACTAGCCCTCTTCCACCATGCTGATACCAAACATTCAAGGCATCCAGTTCGTCATTTTGGAGTAAGCCGAACAGCTCCGTTGATCCTAACTGATAACCTGTTGTAGAGACGGTTTCAAGTAGAACAAACCCTTTATCCGTTACAATAACCCCTTTTTCTAAGCCATCTAATTTTAAAGTAGCCAGCTTCACAATGCAATTCTCCCTTCTTTCTGTCAAAATTCAAAAGCCGCCGCGTTGACCCACCTCAGTAATTTAAGATCCTGACCATGTCCCGCAATTATGGATATCCCCATGGGCATGCCATTTGAAGTCGTCAATGGTATTGTAATTTGCGGTAAGCCAGCCAAGCCCGCTATGCAAGAGAGCTGAAGTGTCCTTGTCCGCCGATTTTCTACTGCTTCACCAGATTGCTTGAGTAAGGGAGGGCTCCCAGGCGCAGTTGGAATAATAAGCAATCCATCCTCACCTAGTAAATCACTCATCCGCTTTCTAACTTCTTTTCTAAGTTCAGATGCGGCAGCACTATCTTCTTCACGCAAAGTGCTTGCCCAAGCAAAGCGCTCCGCAATCCCTGGTCCAAACGTCGGCTTCACCGTCTGAATCCACTCACCATGTGCGCGCCATATTTCCAAGCCCTGCAGAGTCCGGAATGCATTCATCCAAGCGGCTAAGCCTTGTGGAGCAAGATCCACCCATTCACAATGGCCAATCATTCGCTCAATCACAGGAAAAATCTCAAGTCCACTTGCCATACAATCTACATCCGCCAAAGCCCATGCATCATTTCCAATAAACATCCGCTTAAAGCCTTTATCATTCGGAGTAGGTTCATCCAATAACGCAAGACCAACATCCAATAATTGTTTAGGAACCCGAGCCATCCAGCCTACAGTATCGAAGCTTTCCGCCAAGGGAATGACGCCGTTCAAAGCTACAAGCCCATGGGTCGGACGAAAGCCATAAATACCGCAATAGGCAGCAGGAATACGAACAGATCCACCTGTATCGGTTCCCAATGCAAAATCAACCAGCCCCGCGGAAACTGCAACCGCTGATCCACTAGATGATCCTCCCGGAATACACTCCGGAGCTTGGGGATTAACTGGCGTGCCATAATGAAAGTTCTCGCCATTCAGACTGTACATAATTTCATCTGTTTGCGTAGTTCCTGTCAGTCTCGCTCCTTGAAAAAGCAGCCGCTGAATAGCTTCAGCGGTTTGCTTCGAGGGAGAATGCGAGTTTAACCAGTCCGGATTTCCCGCTCCAGATGTATAATTTTTAATCGCGAAGACATCCTTAACAGCAAAGGCTGCACCTTGCAATTTCCCGCTCCCAGTAGGCTCCAGAACTAGATCTTTTGCAACGAATGCTCCCCACTCTTTAGGCATATACAACCTCCTAGACACGAAATTTAGATATTTTACAGTTAGTTTTTAGCGATTCCTCTAAGCACTAGCAAATCAGCTTCATCCAAGCTGGCCTTCGGCCCTGATTTGATCAAATCCGTAAATTTCTCGTCAGGTATCATAGTCGTCAGCACGTAAAGTCGTCCAGTCCCGGTATTGCGAACTTGATGATTGGTTTGTGGAGGGACTACAAAAAATGATCCCACCTTGATCTCAATCTCTGCATCACCCATAACGGCGACACCTTCTCCAGCTATCACATAAAAATATTCAAAAGCACCTGAATGCTCGTTTGGCGGCGTTTGCCCATTCTCATCAAAAATTTCGATTACGGATACAAAAGGGACTAATGCTCCATCACACAATATCACGAATTTATTAGTGTCCTTGCTTGAAATCTTGTGCACAGGACAATCCTCAAAATGACCGACTATCGACCCTGGAATGCTCATTTACAATCTCCTCTCCCACTTGGGCGTTAATGGCTTCCAATAGAACGGAAGATGCTGCAACAAAACCATAACATTGCTGTACATTATAAAGCGTAGCTTCAATGCAATACGCAGGCGAAGTTGTCGCACAGCAGTCTTCGAGCAAAATCCCATCGTAGCCTAAGCATACGGAATCCTGTAAAGTGGCCATTACACACTGGTCTACATTTACTCCGGCAAATAATACAGTGTCCACCGATAAATTCCGCAGAATACTATCCAAAGGCGTATCCCAGAATCCACTCATTCGATATTTATCCACCTGAATATCAGAAGCTTCCACATGCAACCCCTCTACTAACGAGGCACCCCAGCTGCCTTTTTCCAGCACATGAGAACCATTGAACGGCAATGGCTCACCTATCCCAACCCCTTCGCCTGTCCCATTATATACATGCAAGACTGAAGGACTCAGATTTAAGCGATCCTCACGATTACCCCAATTGACCCAAATGACAGGAACATCTGCCTTTCGCAATTCCGGCAATAACATATTCAGCTTATTCACTGGGTTCTGCAGGACCTGATTGTCCACTCCAATATAATCCAACCAACCGCCTTTTGAACAAAAATCATTTTGCATATCGATCACAATAATGGCTGTATGCTGTAAATCAAAAGTAATTTTACGAGGTTCTGTCGATAAGGTTACTAGATTAGATTTCTTCCTTATGCGCTGCAAATCTACGCGATCCTTGGATACCTGCCAATAATTCTTGTTGTTTCCTAGTTGATACATATGTTCACCTCATTTATTGTAAAAGGTTTATTTGTTGAAAGAGACAATATCACAGGCTTGATCCCAATATTCGTTTAGCCGCGGCTCATTCCAATTCGTTTTTGGAGCTGCTATCCGCAGCCATTTCTGATTGCTGTAGACCCATCGTCTTTCTGGGAGCAGGGTGAATAATTCATCTGGTGAATGACTGTCCAGAACAACAAAATTCGCTGTTAAGCCTTGTTCAATTCCATAACCATCCATACCTAATATTGATGCTGGCACATCCGTAATCATTCGCAGCAATGTGCGTAAATCAGCTGGACTTCCCATATGGGCTGCATAGGCGGATATAAGTCCGATCTGAACTAAATCGCCTCTGCCAAACGGATGGAAGGGGTCATGAATGTTATCCGAAGCAATTGCGACTGGGACTCCCGCTTCCCATAATTGTTTTAAACGAGTAACACCCCGCCTAACCGGGAAGCTGTCCTGTCTGCCTTGAAGGTAAAGATTAACCGCGGGCAAAGAGACTGCCTTTAATCCAGAGCTCACCATGGCTTCAATTAAAGTAGATGCATCCTTATCCGGCATCGAGGCAAGTGAGCATAAATGATCGACGGTAACACGACCAGCTATATCATATTCTTTAGTAAGCTTGGCAATATACTCAACCGTACGAATCGAAGGATTATCATTTTCATCTGCGTGCAGATCAATTAAGCAATCCGCCTTCATCGCCATTTTAAAAATAAAATCGATTTGTTCTCTCGAATTAGCTGACATATGCGGAGCTCCGCCTATCCCGTCCACACCCATTCGCAATACCTCTTCCAGGATATCTAATCCAACTGCTGGCAGTGGATAAGAACACATCGGGATTAACTGCAATGTCATATAGGGAGCAAGCGTTTCTTTAACCTCTAATGCGGCTTCAATGGTATTCATCGCGATCTTCGCAGTCCCAGCTGTAGCAGCACTAAAATCAAGATGTGTGCGAATGTGTGTGGTTCCATAGGAAAGCGACTGTAGCGCTGACCGCATGATTCTAGCTTTAATCTCGGCTTTGGTGAAGCTGGGAGCCGCTTGCCCATAATTGATACAGGCCTCTTCCAAGGTTCCGCTCAGATTCCCGATTGTGGTCAGTGAAAAGGACTTATCCAAGTGCATGTGTGAATCCACAAAGCCCGGAAGCAGGATTTTTCCCTCAAGATCGAGTTGGTTATAGGTAGCGCCATTTTTTGAAGCATCAGACGGTAATTCATCTATGGAGACATAATCTTCATTACGCAAATATTCAGTTTGTTGTTGGATCCTTACCCATTTGCCGTTTTCTACTTCTAATTGGAATAGGCAATCTTCATTCACTAAAGGGAGTCGAGCATTATTAAATTTCAGCTTATTTTCCATGATCTAGCAGGCACCTCATTTTCATGGAATGAGCCAGGTTCTACGGAACAAGGTGCACAAATGCACCTTGTCTCGCGGAAACGGCTAAACGGATTGGATGGCAAACTATAATTTCAGCTTACTTCTTAGGTAAAAACTCAGTTGTATAGGCTTTTGTAATATCTTGCGGAGCTTTCAATAATTTAACTTCCACCAATTGAGTATTCATTGCTTCCCAACGCTCTTTCGTCATAATCCCAATTCCGCCGGTTGCAGCATCTCCACCGTTAATCAATGGAATTTGTGCTGCTGCACTATAATCCATTTTCTCTAGCGGCATATCTGGATTTCTTTCTTGGATCACTGGGTTAATTTCTTTTGGATTCGCGATATAATACTCCCAGCCTTTGATGGTTGCTTCAACGAAAGCTCTAACCTGATCTGGATGATTCTTAATCATATCCTCGGTAGTGTACATCAGGTTTCCATAAGGGCTAAAGCCAGAATCGGAATTCAATAGATATTCCGTTTCAATTCCTTGAATCTTCAAATCATAGGGCTCTGATGTAATGTAGCCTTGGACAACGGAAGTTTCATCACTCGCAAAGCTTGCAAGCTCGTAGTTGTATTTCATTTCTGTAACTTTGCCTAAGTCAAACTTTATCTTCATATATTCCCAATACCCAGCACCCGGGCTTACATAAACCTTGCGCCCGTTTAAATCTGCATAAGATTTAATGGCTTGGCCTTTGTGATAAATCAAGGCTTGCGGACTCTTCTGAAAAGTGCCCATAATCGCTACAATCGGAATTCCATTCTCACGGGCTAATAAAATTTCATCCGTTGACCCCATGCCGAATTGGACTTTACCTGAAGCAATAAGTGCTGATGCATTAATCCCAGGACCGCCGGAAGTAATGGTCATATCCAGACCTGCATCCTTATAAAAGCCTTTAGCCAATGCTGCATAGTTTCCGCCATGCTCAGGCTGAGCTACCCAGTTAGTGACCTGTGCAACCTTATATAGTTCCTTTGGTACGGGTGAAGCGGTCGCAGCTTCAGTTGGAGCAACAGAACTTGCGGGAGTCGTGCTGGTTACAGGACTTGCACTAACTTCCTCACTAGATGTGCTTTTCTCACCACAGCCTGCAATAAACATTACCAATACTAGCATAATTACAAAAGCGATTTGACCCACAGCTGAATTACGATTTTTCATGTTTCGTTCTCCCCATTCCTACTTATATTTTTATATTTGATAAAGCTTTGAAGCCTAGGTTGGGTGAAAAAGAATTAGCTTTCTGTTCTCATTTCCGATTCATGCCAGGAGCTTAACATCCACTTGGAGAAAGCATTAACGACTAGAAAGAATGCAATACCCAATGCCGAAGCCGCCAGCCCGCAAGCAAAAAGATAAGGAGTCTGCAAACGGCTTGCAGCAACTGTAATCGCGTAGCCCAAACCACCTCTTGAACCGCCAACACCTGCGACATATTCACCAACAATCGCGCCAATGACGGATAGGGAACAAGAAATTTTTAGACCGCCGACGATATAAGGAAGTGCAGCTGGGATTCGCAGCTTCCACATCACTTGAAGCTGTGAAGCGCCATACAGATGGAATAAATTTTTCATATTATGGTCCGTTGAATTCAAACCAATAATTGTATTGGATAGCATAGGGAAGAATGCGATAAGAAAAGTAATGACCACAATGGCGTAAAATCCAGGCCCAACCCAAATCACGATAATCGGAGCAATCGCAACAATCGGGATTGTTTGTAGAATAATCGCATAGGGATAAACAACTTTTTCAATCGTTTTGGAAAGTGCCAATAGCACAGCGGCGGTAATGCCAATAATGATACTGAAGAAAAAACCCAATAGTGATTCAAAAATAGTCGTTAATACGGAAGCTTTTAGATTAGGCCATTTGTCTATTGCAGCATGAAAAATATCGGAGGGCCTCGGAAAAATAAAGGTTCTGGTATCTAATAAAGCTAGTAAGAGCTCCCAACCGCCTATGAAAAAAATAAACATAAGAATGGGACCAATTGCCTTTAGCAAAAACTTAACAAGCAAACTTCTCGATCCGCTTATACCAGGATCCGCTTTTTGGGTCCAAGACTTTCTAATTTTTGCTGGTAAAATCTCATCTGCCATCATTCGCAAATATCTTTCATCCATTGCCATGGTCTTCTTCCTCCTTTCCTTCCATTAGATTTCGACTGCAATCTTTCCTGGATTTAAGAGTCCTAGAGGATCATTTTCCAGCTTTTTCTTCTGCATATTGTTTAATTTGCCTGCTGCTCCGCCTTTAAGCGTCCAAACATGAGGATCACTCACTGAAACTCCAATCGATTCAAAGAAACGGATGATTTCATAGAGTCTTGCTTCGTTTGTAAATCTGATTAGTGGAATAGATCCTGGAACAATCCGAACTCCCGAGCGCATCCATTCAAAATGAAGCAGCACTTCATCACCATATTCCGCTTTAATTTGCTGCATTTGGCTGATGAAATTCTCTGGTGAAAATCCAGCTTGGATATAGGTGATTGTAGGCTCAGCCTTGAGCGCCCAAAGTGTAGTATGATTCCAAGTAAAATCCGATAAGCCTAATACCTTGTGATAGAAAGCCGCTTCAATAACATGAGAAACTCTTCCTTTATATTTTGCAGCAAATAAGGTAAGTGAAGGTAAAGTGCCATCCTCTGTCTCGAGAAATACAACGTGCGCTCCTGGCTTTAAATGCTTGGCGAGCGGAACAAAAAAGGAAGGGATCGGCCATTCCATTGGAGTTAATAATCTTTTTGGAATAGTTTCGTTGTGTGCTAAGGCATGTGCAAAATGTAGCGAATCCTCTAAGCTTTCAAAAGAGACGATGCTTTGCACCCATTCCTTACTCGGACAAAGTCGAATAACGACCTCAGTAAGGATGCCTGTAGTGCCATAATTGTGAATATAATTGTGGAGCTCTGCACCGCGAATCACTAGTCTTTGCGGGTTTTCTTCCATGGTGTAAACGATGGCTTCAAGCACATTGTCGTCCCAAAGTGTTCCCCAAGAAATCGAGCCGATCCCGCCGGAGCCTCCACTAATAAATCCGCCAATTGTTGCTTTGACAAAGGTGCTTGGGTACATTCGCAGCTCTTGACCCTGCTCACGAACCTTTTTCTCAAGCACGCCCATCTTCATTCCGCACTGTACTCGCACGTAGCCGTCGCCTATCTCAACAACTTTATCCAAACCACTTACATCAAGCACAATTCCACCTTCAAGCGGAACCGCCTGACCATAGTTGCCTGTACCTGCTCCACGAACCGTAACAGGAATTTTCTGGCTATAGGCATAGGTTAATACTTGGTTAACCTCTTGTTCATTCGATGCAAGTACTATTCCTTCTGCAAGCTTGTGCTTCAGCTTGGGCTCGAGTATGGGTGAGTACCAATAATAATCCTTGGAGTATTTTTCGAGTGAAGCGGTATCCAGCAATAATTTGCTTTCACCTAGCAATTCTGCGATTTGCTCTTTCCATTCGTTTTTCATATGATGCCACCCTCCTAATGCTTAAGCGCATGAGATACTTCTCTAACAAACTCGCCGAATTGTGCTGCAGAACGAAAGGCTTCATTACGCGGATAAGGTTCCGGTAAAGCAATCGTACTGGAAACCTTCCCTGGCCTAGGCGTCATAACGACGACTCGAGTGGAGAGGAATACCGATTCAAACACATTATGCGTAATAAAAAGCACCGTCATTTTTGAATCCTTCTGCCAGATATTGAGCAGCTCTTCTTGCAGGGTTTGGCGGGTAATTTCATCCAGTGCACCAAACGGCTCATCCATAAGCAGCAGCTTAGGACGCTGTGCCAATGCTCTTGCTATCGAGACTCGCATTTTCATACCGCCTGACAGCTGCCTAGGCAACGCTTTTGTGTAATCCTTCAAGCCCACTAGCTCAAGCACACGTTCAGCTTCTTCATGTGTTTTCTTTTTTGATATTCCACGTATTTCTAAAGGCAAAGCCACATTATCTAACAGTGTTCGCCAAGGAAGTAAAGTATGATCTTGAAAAACAAAGGCAGTATCGCTTTGCTTAAGCGCTTGTTTAGGCGTCATATTGAGAATCTTTAGCTCACCTTGAGTTGGTTGTGTCAAGCCGGCAATTAAATTGAAAATAGTCGATTTCCCACAGCCTGACGGACCTACGAAGCAGACAAACTCACCTTCTTGAATCGTCAGATTCACATTCTGCAAAGCTACTGTACCATTCGGATATACCTTGCTAAGATTAGACATTTCTACAATTAGAGGGCTATCAATCGACGTATGACCTGTAGACAAAGTTGAAGTCGCCAGTGAATTGTTCATTTCATCATCTCCCGACCTTAAGGGATATCAAGCTTTTCATATCGAAGGCTGCGAACACTAGAAGGGCTTCTGCGAGAATTTTTGAGCCGCTTTCGATTAAAGCCGCCCCTTTCTCAGCTGTTGCAAGCGTCGCATCTCCACCAATTCCAGAAACAGAGACATCATCCATAATCCAAGCAAAGGTTTTATTCTTAAATGCCAGATAAGTCGATTCTGGAAAATTAATCAATTCGCTTGGCAATAAATCATCATGAACCCAATCTCTTTTTAACGCCATGATGATCGAGGTTTCCTCATCGCCTCCGTGAATGCCGGCTTTTTTCTCTTCAGGCGTAATAATACCTTCGCTTGTATTATGGGAGCCTGTATTTAAATTAAATACGGCCAAGCCCGTTGCGATTCTAATTTCTCTGCCCATCATGTTGAGAACATCTATGTTCCCTCCGTGTGTGTTATAGAAAGCCAGTTTTTGAAAGCCACTGCGTTTTAAGCTCATTGCGATATCCATAAGCACGGCCATTAAGGTTTGTGCCGATAAAGTAATCGTTCCTGGATGATTCATATGCTCTGTGCTTTTGCCATAAGGAAGTGCTGGCAGCAGCCAAATGTTCGCATCGTCAGGTAAATGATTGAAGGTTGCCGTGATGAAACCATCACCAATCAAGGTGTCTGTAAATATAGGCAAATGCGGCCCATGCTGCTCTGTTGCCCCAACTGGAAGGACTACCAATGCGGTTTCCTTCGGAATAGCCTCAACCTCTAGCTTGCTAAGTCTCGGTAAGAAATGAGTATCCCAAGCTTTTCCACTGTAACGCACTGTCATGACAGTCACTCCTCTGTATTTTGATTAGATTACTGGAAGCACTAAAAAAGAATTAAGCTGCTGACTACTGCTAATGGCAACCGATGCTATCTGAAGCTCACTTGAATTTACTTGGTGAATCAAAGCTGACTTAATCCCGTTGGGGTGACGCATGAATAAAGGAAATGCGCTGCCTGTCAATTCCAAACGGATAGCAGTACCCGCAGCAAGCTCAATTGCTATTGGACGCAAACTAAATGTGAGCTTAATCCAATCGTTGTTCTCGCCAGCTTCTGAACAAATCTCCGTACGACCGACTGTAAGGAAACGAGAGGTGCCATCGGGTTGCAGAATTGTTAGAATAGCTACTAAATCTGTAGGTCCTTCTAATGTCTGGTAATAAACAGTCAGCTGTGGTGACCCTAACAATCGTAACGGCGCTGCTGAAGGTTCACTGCTATACACTAAAATTTCATAACGCTCTTCTACATGGCTTCGATCAATTGGAACGTAGGATTCTATGGGCATTGGCATGCGTGAATCATAAACAAATACATCAGGTGGAGCATCCGAGATTAACTCGTTCGTCTCCAAAAGCTTGCCACCGCCAAGCGATCCATTCGCTGGTTTAACGGAACCACTCAGGTACCAGTTTTTTGTTTGGTTGTTATTTTGGAAAAACGATATCGCCTTCTCTGACTCACGCCAAAGATTACTTCCCATTTCAAAATAGGTAACAGCGGGCTGTGTTTGTAAATCCGAATCGGTATCTGTTTTTAACCAAGTATCGAACCACAACAGCTGTTTGTGATGAATATCACCATCCGCTTGCGGACCGTGATCGACCCCACCGGCTTTGCGGCCCCAAGGAATATGTTCCCAAGGTCCAACAATTAGGTGTTGAGGCTTGTTTGCTTCGCTATTAATCTGGCTCATAGCTTCATAGGTTTGCAGAGTGCCCATCATAAACACATCGTACCAGCCACCGATATGCAGCGCAGGAATTGGTTTCTCGAGCAGCTTGGGCAGCCAATTAAGCTTTTCCCAATAGTCATCGTATTCAGAATGCTCAATCCAATCATAATAAGCTGGAAAATATTCAGTGATTAGCGGATGCTTGGCATTTAAAGGAAGGTGGTACAGCAAATCATCTGGGATCCCACGTCTTACTCGTCCGCCGATTTCTTCAGCATCAGCATCTTTCACTCTTCGCGCCGTGTCTCGTGCTAATTGAAATGCCCAAGGCAGATGTTCCTTAAGTGCAAATCTGCCATGGGGATAAAACATTCCGTGATACAAATCTGCTGAACACATGCCCGGTGCAATAGCTAACAGATGCGGCGGCTGCTCCGAGGCTGCAGCCCATTGTGTAACTCCTTGATAAGAAAAACCATACATGCCTACTTTTCCATTGGAGCTTGGGAGGAATGCTGCCCATTCCACCGTATCAAATCCATCTTCAGCTTCATTGAAAAAAGGGTTAAAGCTTCCTTCTGATTCCCCTCTGCCTCTAACATCTTGAATGACAACGATATATCCATGATTGGCGTACCAGGTAGGGTGAGCATAAGTTATTGTTGATGCTATTGATTTTCCGTATGGCTGACGCATCAGCAATACCGGATAGATTGTTCTTTCGTTATTTGGACGATATATATCAGCATAAAGCTTAATACCATCTCTCATAGTACAGGAGATATTACGTTCAATAATGACATTTGCGAAACTGAAAGCTGACATTAAATCCACTCCATTCCCCTTACTCCAATAACTAATGTTATATTACTTAACATTAAATTATGCATTTGATGGCTAGATTCTAAATATCACTTAGTTCAACCGTTTGTCGATGTGTTTATATTACCTCCCCCTCGCCTTAATGTAAACATACATAACACAATATTGTTTTTCCATATAAAATAATCGTAATTATTTGTTTTTAAACCAAAAACACCTTATTATATGTTATATAAGGTGACACAGGCGAACTATACAGATGAGAAATGGAAAAGAGGATACCTATGAATATAACCATTGAAGAGGCGCTGACGATTTATCCTTTATCGGAAGGCAAGCTTGTCGCGGGGGCACAAGGGGCTTCTCGGGTCATCAGCTCATTAAATCTGATGGACGCACCTGATATAGCAAACTGGATGAAAGAAGGCGAGCTCCTGCTTACAACGGGGTACGCCATCAAGGATTCTCCAGATCAATTTGTTAAATTGCTGCAAAGCTTAAATGACCGCCAATCCTCTGGCCTTGGCATTAAGCTTGGACGTTACTGGAAGGAAATCCCTCAGCTCGTCTTAGACGAAGCCAATCGATTACATTTTCCGCTCATCGAGCTTCCGTTTGAGTTTACATTTTCCGAGCAAATAACCGCACTCTTTCAATCCCAATTTGAACGAAATACGAAGAAGCTTAACGATGTACTAGAAATGCAGAAAAAACTAGTTGATTTCGCAATGCAAGCTGACGAGCACACCAATTATTTTGACAAAATTTCTAATATTCTAAAACACCCTATCGCTGTCATTGGCACGAATGGGAAGCTTTTATATAATGTTTCGGATATCGCTGAAGCCGAGCTGCTAAACCAATGGCCTTGGAACCTCGATTATAAGCTGAGCCGGCTTAATAATAGATTTTCTTATCGAATTCCACTTTTAAAAAATGGCATTTGTCATGGGTTTTTTATTGTAATGCCAACGAATCTAGCTGATATCAACGCCGAGGAAGGCATCTTTCACCAAGCTGCCGTTATCCTTTCCTTTCATCTGGAATCCATCCAAAATCAAGAATCTACAATCGCCAGCTATCGTTTAGGTAATACCATAGAACGCTACTTTCAAGGAAAGACCTCCCTTGTAGATGTCTATAGTCAAGCGAAATCCATCGGCAGCCACACTTGGAGCAGCTCTTATGTGTGCAGCCTTTCTACGTTTAGTTCCACATTAACGGACAACGAAGCTAAAAAATCATTCATTCGCAGCATTCAACGTGAATTACTAGATTATCCCAAGCTTGCAGCAATCGAATCCTATCATTTTTTTGTATTTGATAAGCTAGTCTCTTTGTTCGCCATAACCGAGAATGAAACGAAGGAAATGGGCTATATGGAGCAGATAAGCGAAAGCTTTGCAAAGTTACTCAACACCCTAAGCGTCGAAGCCTTAAAAATGTATGTGAGTAAAATAAAGCGCAGTGCAGAAGAATTAATGAGTGGTTATGAGGAATGCTTGGAGGCTCAAAGAATTAATGCTACCTTAACCTCAGATTCATCGGTGATTTTTTTCGCGGATTTGGAGTTTATTTATCTGCTTCGTCATATCCCTCAGGAAGTGATGAGCAGCTATTGCGATTATTTCTTGTATCCTTTATTACAAAAAGACGAGGACTATATAACGGAAATGCTGCGCACCTTGGAGGCTTATTTTGCCAGCAATGGTCAAATAAATGACGCCGCCAAGGAGTTGTACATTCATCGCAACACCGTTTTATATCGCTTAGAGAAAATTGGCGAAATTCTGCACATCGATCTCAAGAATACGAATCATCTTTTACAATTGAAATTAGTCCTCATGTTTAAAAGATTGCTAGTCATTACCAACCAATAGCTGCACCATCTGCACGCGGGTCGGTCCCGCCAATTCTAAATCCATTATCATCAATTTGAATTGCATGAGCATGGCCAACGACACTATCATAATCCGCAACTTTACGCACTAGATGGCCGGCTTGACCTAAGCGGTCTAGTGTTTCTTGCGAGACCCTGCCTTCTACTTTTAATTCCTGTGTGTCCTCACCCCAGGTTTTCCCCCATACAAAACGAGGTTGATTAATCGCGCTTTGCGGGTCCATCCCATAATCAAGCATACGAGTAATAATTGCCGTTTGGGTTTGCGGCTGCCCTTCTCCGCCTTGTGTTCCATATAGGATATAAGGCTTTCCTGCCCTACAAGCCATCGCAGGCATTAATGTATGAAAAGTTCGCTTATTGGGCTCAAGACAATTTACATGATTGGGATCCAACGAGAAAAACGAGCCGCGATTCTGCATTAATATACCCGTTTCTCCAGCTACTACACCCGAACCAAATTCAAAATATAAGCTTTGAATAAACGAAACCGCATTGCCTTCTTCATCCACAACCGCTGCATAAGCCGTATCGCTTCCCAATGGTTCCGTTTGGAAAGGCTTTGCTAGATTCATTTGAAGCTTCTGAGCTAGCTGCTCTGCATATGCTTTAGATAATAGCTGCTCTAGCGGAATCGATGAGAATTCCGGATCTGTCAGTACACGATTACGGTCTTGGAAGCTAAGCTTAAGCGCCTCGACCAACAGATGATAGTACTCATAGGAGCCATGAGGGATCTCATTTAAGTTATATTTTTCTAATATATTCAATGCCATGATACCTACAAAGCCTTGTGAATTGGGAGGGACCTGATAGATATCGTAACCTCTATAGTTCCCTGTAACAGGTGTGGTCCATTCCCCATGATGATTAGCAAAATCCGCCAAGGTTAGCAGACCGCCGTTTTCTTGTAAATAGGCAACTATCTTGTTGGCTATGGTGCCTTTATAGAAGCTGTCTCTGCCTTCGGCCGCAAGCTCGCGCAAGCTTTGTGCCAGCTGCTTTTGAATGAATTTGCTTCCAGTTTGAGGAGCTTGACCACCAGGCACATAGATATCAGAAGTAATCGGCATTTGCGAAAGTAGAGGTAATTGGTAAACGGTATTCTCATATTGGTTGTTAGATAGTGGGAAACCTTCCGCGGCATAAGTTATCGCTGGTTCAAGCACTTCCGCCAATGTCAATCTCCCATATTCACTTAGTATGGCTTCCCAGCTATCTACCATCCCAGGTACAGTGATTATACTGCGTATGCCACGATGCGGAATGGCTTTCTCTCCAGTAAAGGTCTCTCTACTAATCTCGCTGCCCGAACGGCCGCTGCCATTGTAAGCTCGCATATTTCCAGCTTTTTGATTGTACATCAACCAGAAGGAATCTCCGCCTAAGCCTGTCATATGCGGATAAACAACTGCCAAGCAGGCGCTAACTGCAATAGCAGCATCATAAGCGTTTCCGCCCTTTTGGAGAATTCGCGCCCCAGCTGCAGAGGCTAGATAATGTGGACTGACAACCATAGCTTTGGTGCCTATAATCGACTTTTGCATGATTAATCTCTCCTTTTTGTGGCAGCGATTGATTTAAAGCGGCAATGGCGCTTTAAAATGCTCTAGAAGCTAGGTTCACTTGATTTAAAGCGGCGCCACCGCTTTAAAATGCTCAAGAAGCTAGGTTCACTTGATTTAAAGCGGCGCCGCCGCTTTAAAATGCTCTAGAAGCTAGGTTCGCTTGATTTAAAGCGGCGCCACCGCTTTAAAATGCTCTACAAGCTAGATTCACTTGATTTAAAGCGGCGCCGCCGCTTTAAAATGCTCTACAAGCTAGATTCACTTGATTTAAAGCGGCGCCGCCGCTTTAAAATGCTCTACAAGCTAGATTCACTTGATTTAAAGCGGCGCCGCCGCTTTAAAATGCTCTAGAAGCTAGGTTCGCTTGATTTAAAGCGGCGCCGCCGCTTTAAAATGCTCTAGAAGCTAGATTCACTTGATTTAAAGCGGCGCCGCCGCTTTAAAATGCTCTACAAACTAAAATCGCTCGATTTAAAGCGGCGCCACCGCTTTATTCCGACTCAACAGTCCAAAAAGAACAGCTCATCAAACATATAATTTCTTAGGTTTTAAAGTAACACTTAAAAACTCGGCTATCAAGCCAAAACTTTAAAATAAAAAACAATTCTAAGTAATCCACCCTTTTCTTGTCTGCGAGATACCAAATTGTTTATAATACATATTAAATAGATAAGGAATTTAGAAACAACTATAAATTTTTGTTAGGAGTAACCCATGCAAAAACTCGGAAGAAACGATCTCTGTCATTGCGGAAGTGGCAATAAATATAAAAAATGCTGCTTGTCCAAGGATGAGGCTGGCAATATCACAAGAATTGCAGCATCCCCCGAGGCTCATGTCGGCCCGATGAATTTGAGCATATTGATTCATAACACCTTGCCTTGGAAGAATGAACTTTACAAAATGGAAGCCATCTACATGGTAGATAGCTTAAATGATTTTACTGCTGAGGAAATATCTATAGCTATTCAGCTTTGGAATGATTTCTCTAATGACGAAGAACCTGGGATTAAAAAGGCCGGTGTTTATCCCGCAGCAATTGAATATTGGCTCAGCCAATTGCACGGTAGAGATGTAACCCGCTCCTCGCTAGCAGAGAAATACAATGTTTCCGCTGGAACCATCACACAACGTTCGACTCAACTTATGACATATGCATTGGAAAAGATCGCCGAAATGAAAAACTTTGGAGTAACCCAGCCTCCCGTCGCGATTGCTCCAAGCCGATTGGGCATGGAGAAAGAACTACTATCCTTCGGCGCCTTGCTCGAAGACCAGGATTTTGAAACCTTTGAAGAAGCCAACGCATTTATCAATAATCAGCTTAATGCTCCCAAACCAAAGAAAGCTAGAAAGAGTCCTTCGGCAAAAGGAAAAGCACAGGATATTCTTTATGCAGCTTGGGACGAGCCCTCAGCAACAAAACGAACTCAAATGGCGAAACAGGCTTTAGAGCTCTATCCCAATAGTGTTGATGCCTATAATATACTAGCCGAAACTGATGCGCGAACCCTTAAAGAAGCCGCAAAATACTATGAACAAGGAATGCTAGCTGGGGAGAGAGAAATCAGCGCCGAATTTTTCAAAGAAAACAAAGGTCACTTTTGGGGAATTACTTCCACACGTCCTTATATGCGAGCAAAGCTAGGTTATGCTCATTCCTGCTCTCAAATGGGAAAAGATAATGAAGCAATTCTGCATTATACGGATTTACTTGAACTGAATCCAAACGATAACCAATGTGTACGTGAAATGCTCTCACTCTCTTATCTGGAAACAGAGCAATGGAAAGAAGCCTCATCTTTGCATAAAAAATTTCAAGAAGATACCGGCGCTGGTTTAAGCTTTGACCGTGTTTTAGCAGAATATGGACTTAATGGCATTACCGCTAAGCTGACCAAGTTATTAAACGCGGCCATTAGTAGAAACAAACACTTACCGCAATACTTAAACGGCAAAAAAGCCATCCCTCGTGACATTCCGGATTTTGTTGGTTTTGGCGATGACGATGAAGCCATTGTTTATGCAGATTCACATATTCATCTCTGGAAGAATGCTCCCGAGCTTATCGCATTGCTAAAAAATCAGAAGAATTGAATGTTAAAAAGAACCAAGTAATTATTCGTATATTATATTACACCGAGTACACTCTAATATGGAATTAAATAATATTAGAGAGAGGTGCCCACACTCTGGATGAAACTTAAACTATTCTTTACTTTAGCTTTAATGATGGCTTTAAGTGCTTGCACCAATGCCACCCAAATCCAACCTCAATCCATATCAGAGGAGATGATACGGTCCGAGCAAAGTCAATCAGCACCAGCAACCAACCCAGGAACGGATTCCAAACTCCGACAGCTGGCTTCAGACGTTTCCAAGGGTGCACAAATTAAGCCAACGGGACATGCTTCCCCGAAATTACTAACGGCATCTGATCATGTTCTTATGTTGATTGACCATCAGCCCCAAATGGCATTTGCAGTAAAATCGCACAGCATAACAGAGCTGCGTAATAACGTTACAGGATTAGCTAAATCAGCCAAGTTATTTGGTGTTCCTACCATTTTGACTACAGTATCTGCTAAAACCTTTAGCGGCTCCATTTTCCCAGAAATTCAAGCTGTCTTTCCCAATCAACAGCCAATCGACCGTACAACTATGAATCCATGGGAGGATCAACGCGTCGCGGATAAGGTAAAAAGCTTCAATAAAAAGAAAATTGTGATGGCTGGACTATGGACAGAAGTGTGCTTGGTAGATCCTGTTCTTTCAGCCTTGGATGAAGGGTATACGGTATATTTTGTTTCCGATGCTTCCGGTGGTGTTAGCCCCGAGGCGCATGACATGGCTGTGAACCGGATGATTCAGGCTGGTGCGGTGCCACTGACTTGGCTGCAATATTTACTTGAAATGCAGAGAGACTGGGCAAACCAAGCTACCTATACTCAGGTACTTACCATTGCGAAAGATCATGGCGGTGCTTATGGTTTGGGAGTATTCTATGCAGGTGAAATGTTCGGTGCAAAAGAAGGCAATAAATAGCCAAACAACGTTAATTAATTATTATAGGATTACTTTTTAAACTAGGCTATGGAAGAATCACGGTGATTCTCCGATAACTATTTTAGAAGGTGATTCTTTTTCATTTCTAGCTAAGGATGATGAACTTACATGTGGAAACCAGATAGAGCAGCAAAAAAACCGATCTATCAGCAAATTACGGATTATATGGAACGTTGTATTTCATTCGGAGAATTTCCACCGGGTAGTATTCTGCCTTCGGAAAGGAAGCTCGCTGATCTGCTTGGAGTGAATCGCAGTACAGTTTTACAAGCTTATGATGAGCTTCGCGCTTCCGGTATTGTCGAAAGCGTTAAGGGCAGCGGCACAAAAGTCAGCAAGCTTAAATGGGGGATTACTCCTTCTCAAACACCTAACTGGAAGCAATATGTGGAGGGTGGAACCTTTTTACCTAATCTGCCCTTCATCCGCCGTATCCGGGAGGAACTTAGAAAAGGCGAGAGAATCATAGATTTTGCCAGTGGTGAACTATCTGCCGACTTATTTCCCAATCAAATTATTCGTCACCTTATGCAAAAACAGCCGTTTCAAGAACAGCTTGGGTATGAGGATCCACAGGGTTTTTCACCGCTTAGAGAAAGCTTGGTTTCTTTTCTTGCTCAGCAGCTTAATATTAACACCACGGATTCTTCGATTCTAATAACTTCTGGCTCGCAGCAATCTTTGTATTTAATTACTCAGTGTCTGCTAAGTCCTGGTGATGCAGTGGCAATTGAAGATCCCTCTTATTGTTATTCCTTACCTATGTTTCAATCAGCCGGGCTCCGTTTATTCGGACTGCCTGTAGATGAACACGGAATAAATCCTGAGGATATCATTACATTACACCGACAACACCGCATACGCATGCTATTTCTTAACCCTAACTTTCAAAACCCAACTGGCGGAATCCTCTCTGCAGAGCGTAGAATAAGATTACTCGAAATCGCCGCTGAATTGGGCATCCCAATTGTTGAAGATGACCCGTTTACCTTAACCGCATTTGATGGCAATCCGCCTCCTACTTTGAAATCTTTAGACACATCCGGCAATGTCTTATATATAGGATCGCTTTCCAAAATTGCTGCTTCTGGCTTGCGGATCGGTTGGCTGATTGCCCCTCAAGCCGTCGTAAGCCGGTTAACCGATGCGAGGCAGCAAATGGATTTTGGCTTGAGCGGTATTCCACAATGGGTGGCGAACCAATTTATTAAGGATGGGCATTTTGAGCAGCAGATTATCCTTTTACGCCAGGCTTTATTACATAAAAGAAATCACATGATTCAAGGCTTACAGAGCATTTTGCCTGACTATATTACGTTTACGCCTCCACAAGGAGGACTTAACATATGGTGCAACATAAATCGTGAATTCGATGATTTCAAATTGCTTAACGAAGCAATAAAACGCGGGGTTATTCATGTACCAGGCAGTGTATATGGATCTGACCATCGTAGTATCCGTTTAAGCTTTGCAAGGCCTCACATTGACGATATCATCCCAGGGTTAAAGCTACTGAAAGAGGCTATTCAACTGATTTCAAGCTAAGCTTTCCCTCGCTGAGAATTTTTGCCGAAATCACACCTACGAGCAAAGACCAAACTGGAGAAGATATCCCTAAAAATGATATATTAGAGATAGCTATGATAAAAACAAACAAGATTGAATAACGATAAGCGGGTACAGAAAAAGCGGATTTCAGACTGTTTAACAGCACTCCCAAGAGCGCAAACCCTGAGAGCATAGTAATAAAAGAAGCTGGCAGCAGCTCTATAATAACGATCACCTTCCAAGCGAATAAGCCGAATAAGGCTACTAGGCCCCCTGATACCAAGGCGGCTACTATCCTTTTCTCTTTCAGACCCGCTTCTTCACTGCTGCATAATGCAGTCATCATCCCCCCTATGTTCACAGCATGCCCTCCAAAAAAACCAACAAAAAACGTGCCTAAACCTGAAAAAATAAGCACTTTATTGACTGGAGGCTTATAGCCATTATTCTTCAGCGCCGTTAAACCTACTGCAATATCATTACTTAGAACTAAAACAGCTAGCGGAAAAGCTATTGAAATAAACCCGTTAAAAGTAAACGATGGTGTTATTATTTGAGGTAAACTAAAAGCTGTTGGATGCATTATAGGAAAATCGTAGCCGATGAAAAGTCCCAATATACCAAAAATTAGCACTCCCAACAAAGGAGGAAATGATTTGGAGATTTTGGGCACAATAAAAAAACCCAAGATCGCCATTCCCCCAACAAATGGAGATGCTTTAAAGGATGGAACAATATCAACCACATATTTCAGAACAAGTCCTGCCAGCATGGCATCAATCATAGGTTTGGGGATAAAGTCTAAAACTTTATTAAATAAGCCTGAAAACCCAAATATTGCGATAAGCCCTCCTGCAACAATGAAGCTGCCAGCTAGTTCATTTAGCGTAAAATGAACTGCAGCAGTGCTAAGGAACGCAACGGCCGTAATCGAATGGGCTCCACCAAACGGGATTCTGTATTTAATAGAAAGCACTAAGTTTAAGATACCGCCAACAAAATAAACAATGAATAACCATGAAATAAGCTCAGATCGACTAAGCCCAGCCATTTCCGCACATTTAATTACGAGGATCGCACCACCCGTGCAGGTCATTAGAGCGGACAAGATACCTGCTGATACATTCTGCATATTCAAGATGGAACTTCCCCTTTTAGTCTGTTTCTCTATACATTAAGGCACCTGCCTCTTTTCAATACTAGGAATCTCCTCAGGCTCTTCCCATTTTCTCGAATAAGCTTTATTCGTCGTCCATATGGCTATATAACATACGATGATAATGACAATTCCTGAAACAATCCAAACCCATGTAGGAACATCCATTTGATTGACCTCCTTTAGTACTATATCTTTATATTCCCTATATTAAAGCTTATTATTTATACTGTAACCGTCCACTTGCGAAGATTATTGACCCACCACTTTACCGAATTATTAATGTAATATATCGGTTATTATGTGGCAATAATACGAGCACAAGTGGAGGTAACAAAATGTCGCTAATTGAAATTCTTCTGCGTACCGTAATTGCGTTCATCGGATTATTATTCTGGGCTCGAATTATTGGAAAGAAATTAATCTCCCATTTTACCTTTTTTGATTTTGTAGCTGGAGTGACATTTGGCTCTATTGGCGGTAACCTTATTTTCAATAATCAAGTAACTTTGTTTTACGGGATAGTTGGTTTAAGTCTATTCTCTGCTCTGGGGCTGCTTGCGGATTACATCTCTCTAAAAAGCCTTATAGGAAGAAAATTATTGGACAGTGAACCACTGTTAATCATCAAGGACGGTCAAATTTTTATGGATAACTTAAAAAAAGCCCGTTTAACAATCAACGAACTTATGATGCTTTTGCGGAAAAAAGATATATTTTATATCGATGAGATTGAATTTGCACTTTTTGAAACAGATGGCTCTTTATCCATTAGAAAAATTGCTGACAGCTTATCTATAACACGAGGAGATATGAATATCTCCAAAAAATCACGCGGTATTCCTCAGTTATGTATTATTGATGGTGTAATTATGGAGGAAAACTTAAAAAAAATTCAGAAAAACAAACAATGGATGGAGATAATCCTTAAGCATAGCGATATTCAACTTGAACAGGTTATACTAGCTCAGATTGACCAGCAGGACTATTGTGTTTTTAAGCTTAGGGAAAGCTAAATTATACCCGTTGGCGTTGACGTTTTCCGCGTTCTGTTTACATACCAATGTACTATCTTCAATGCTGGTAAATAACAGAGCCTGTTAATCCCTTTGCTTAAGGGCTATCAGGCTCTATATTTTGGATTATTCTTGGTGAGCTCCTTTATTGCCTCTTCCCAATCAACGGAAACTCCCCAATCCGCAACCTTGAGCTGCCATAAGGAACAAGTAAAAGCTCTTGTTCCGCTTGCCCATCTACATTAGGGTGGATGGGCGGTGTGTCGGCGTTATTGCCTTCCATTCTCCAATCTCGAATCAATTGGCCACTTGTTCGCAGTTTAATAGGTGAGTTGGCTGCTTCGAAAGGTTGCTTGGGTATAATCCCCTCAACCACTTCGAAGCTCGCCTCAGAGGAAATGCCATATTTCCACGGACTCATCGGATAAACCTCCCAATCATGGAATTTCGCTCTCTCAACGATCTTTTGCCAATTTTCTGTTATAGGCAATACATAAACCAATGGCCCTCGATTAATCTGGATCGCAAAATTATGAGCCGAATGAGTAACTACCTCCATCGGCAAAAACAATTGAATTGTATCGCCATCCAGCCAATGACGTTGGATGCTCGCATACCCATTCACGATTGATAATGTGACGCTAACATTATTGATCAACAAGCTTGGCTTATCACACCATGCGGGAATTCGCAGAGACAAGGCAAACTGCTCGGCTGAGGAAAGGGTAAGCTTCATTGTAATTTCTTCATTGAAGGGGTAGCCTCCACTGACTTCAAGTGTTGCATCGCTCCCATTGCCAACCTTAGTCCTCACAAGGCAAGGAGCATAAGAAACTGCCGCTAAGCCACCATTACCATCAGACATCCAGAGATGTGAAGCTAGCTTCGGCCAGCCTTGGTGCATATTTGCCGTACAACAGCCAAAATGGGGTTCAAGTCCAAATACATTAGCATCCGCTCCATTACTCCAGTCTCTCTTGGCTACATTGCACATGACTTGATTAACCTGCTGATCATATTGATGGGAGGTCCAGTCCGCTGATATTGCCGCTGGAAGTGCGTTAAATGCCACTTTCTCTAGAATATCGCCAAATTGGCCTACACCATAAATCCGCACCAAATTTTCAAGCGAGAACATATATTCAACTACAGCACATAGTTCAACACCTTGACTTGGATTCGTTCCCGAAAGCCATTCGTCACCGGAAAACATGCCGTGAGCTTGCCCATGAAATTTCATTAGGCTTTTAATTCCTTTATTTATGGCATCCAGCTCCTTAGGGTCACCGGATAATTGATAGAAGGTTCCAGGTGCTTTTAAACCCATAGCAACATTAACGACGTGAGATTTGTGATCCCAGCTCTCAACCTTTCGCCAAAAAGGAAAGTCAGCAAAAACTGCTGTCCAATCGATGGTTTGTTGCTTTATTATATGTGCAAGTTCAAGCCATGTTGGGTTCGGCGAGCGTTGGTACAGCCAGTAAATACATAACAGCATTTCTGCACCGCGTGCTTCGGCCCAAGAAAATAACGGTTGTTTCTCAATGTTCAGGTGCACAAATTGAAAGAAACGGTTTAAGAAAGGAACGATCCGTGAATCTCCTGTCGCCTCTTCATGCTGCATTAACACCTTAAGCATGATCATGTAATGCCACCAATCATGATTATGGTTGATATCATTATTCACGGTATTAATGCGCTTCGGTCCAAACATGCCATCCTCTTGCTGGCTGGCCAAGGTCCATTCCACCCATTTATTAGCCTTAGCAATTAACCGTTCATCCTCCAATAAGTAAGCAAGGGGAAGCATGCCATCTACATAATAAGGACCACGTTCCCAGCTTTCACCTTCTCCACCAAGCCAACCACTTTGGGGTCCAACATCAGCCCAATGCTCCCCTAAATGTCCTGTTAAACCGTCTGCTTGAATACGTAATTGATCCTTTAACCACCCCAATGGTTTAATGCTCCTCAAGGGAAGCGATTCGAAGGCTGTTTTCACTAATGTCATTGGTTTCACTCCTTTTGAAGCCAAGTATACCTGAACTTTCATTTAAAGAGCATATCCAATCACAGCGAGTTTTTATCCAATCACAACATATATTTGATAATCATTTATCGATAATACTTAATTTCACTAAATTATTTTGCCTAAAATGAATCTGCGGGTTAAACTATTATTAATTTGTAAGGCAAGGGAGAACAAATGTCGATTATTCAATTCATGTCACCACCGATGCCGCATTATATCACTTGCGGTGAAGATACTTATTACAATGGCGATTCTCATGCAGCTAGAAATAAGATTGGTGTTTTTGATTTCATCCTAGTGACTCAAGGTAGTTTGCATATGGCGGAAGAGGAAAAAAATTACGAGGTACAAGCCGGTCAATATTTACTGCTGCTTCCTGACCGCAGCCATAGATCGCTTCGTGCTTGCAAGATGACTACTCACTTCTTTTGGCTTCATTTTCAAACATTAGGCAGCTGGAATGAGCTTTCGGAGCATGCCAGCTTTATCTATCCGAATCAAGATGATGTTTATTCCCCTTTGGAACAGTTTTCATGCTTTATTCCGCAATTTGGCGACTTGTATACACCAGAGCTCAGCTATAGTTTAATGAAACAATTAAACCTGCTCAAAGCTCAGCCATTAAGCTCGGATAGGTGGAAGCAGCAGGTATTGTTTCAGGAGCTGCTGTTTAAACTTACCGAAGGCGAACGGATTCTTCAGAATAGACCGCATATCGTCATTGCCGAGCAGGCTGCTTCTTTTTTACGCGAAAATTACCGCAGCCCCATTTCCTATTCCCAATTAGCAGAAAGGCTGCATTTCCATCCAAATTATATTTCGCTCTGTATGAAAAGAGTATACGGCTGTACACCGCTTGAATTTATTACACGTTATCGTGTTGATCAAGCTAAGCTTCTGCTCATTCATACAAATGAACAAATCGGTAAAATTGCCGAGGATTCCGGTTTTGGATCCTTCCCGTTTTTTATTCGCTGCTTCACCAAGCATACTGGATTTCGACCAAAGGCATTTCGGATGAATTATAGAATTTAATGTTTTAGAGATGAGAATAAGCTGTGATTCCTTGTAATAAGGATTCACAGCTTATTCTCATTCAACTTGGGTATAGAAATCATACAAAGGTTACACCTAATTTGATGCTTTTGTCTGGATGCTGATCCACATACTCCTCGTAACCTTCTACCGATTGACCGAATGCCACAACAGGATCTATGATCTCATCGCATTGGAGTCTGCCTGTACATAAGAAGTCCCAGCAGGTTTCTTCTATTCGCCGCCAGTCCCACCTTGGGTAATCTGAGTTTGGCTCGCTGCAAGCACGTGAAAATATAATTTTGGCATTGTTGAAATGGGCCTCTCTGCCAAGATCTAACCCGCCATTAAATTTACGAGCCAGCCCTACATAAGCGATAGTGCCTCCGTAAGCCAATCCCCTCAAGGATTGCTGAAGCGCTTGTTCACTTGCACTCGTCTCGATGATAATATCGACACCAAGTTTATTAGTAGCTTTTTTAAGCTCCAAACCGACGTCTTGCGAAGCAGGATCGAATGCCGCATCTGCACCCGTACGAAGCGCAATCTCTCGTCTTAAAGCAATAGGGTCAATAACCGCCACATAACTAGCTCCTGCCAATTTAGCCAACTGGGCTGACAATTGACCGATTGCCCCCAATCCAATTACCGCCACCCTGTCTCCAACTCTTAACCGAGCATCACGAATCGCGCTTAACGCGAATTGGGCGGGGTCAAAACAAAGAGCGCTTTTCCAGCTCATATCTTGCGGCATTTTCAATAGATAATAATTATCTACCGCGCATATAACATGGGTTTCCTGAATTCCGCCATATCCACATACCCGTTCACCAACCCGGTAATCCAATACGCTAGTTCCCACTTCTGTAATAATACCCACCCATTGATTGCCTAAAGGCCAACCGCCAAATCGCTCAGGCTTATACTTCAGCGGCATATATGCCTTCCATTCATCCATATATGCATCAACAAGATTCGGAGTTTCGTTACGGAAATCCATTAACTCTGTTCCACGTTTAGGCGCAGCATACTCGACCTTAACTTTGACTTGATCTTCCTGGATTGCGGCATCGACATATTCTTTAAACCCAGCTTTTCTAGGTTCAATTACAATTAGTTGTTTAGGCATTATGTCCCTCCATTGAATTAATGAACCTTTGCACGTTTATTCATCAATGGGCTACCTTTAATCTTCTTTAAATTTAGCTATTAGAATTTTACGCTGCCCTCTTGCAAGCCAGTAACAAATGTTTTCGTCATGAACATAAACAGAATGATCATTGGAATAACCGTCATTACGCCACCCGCAGCCATTAGTCCCCAATTCGTGCCATATTTGCTGCTGAAGTTCAAATAAGCTACAGATACTGTTTTTAAATGATCCGCTTGCAGGATAGCATTCGATAAGAAAATCTCATTCCAGGTCGCTAACGTAGTGAATATCGCCACTACAACAAAAGCAGGCTTAGCCAACGGCAGAATCATTGCAAAAAAAGACCGCATTGGACTGCATCCATCCACCGTTGCTGATTCTAACAAATCTTTGGGGATCCCCAACATAAAGGCGCGAAGCAAGAATACGTTAAAGGCAAAGCCGCCGCCAACATAAGGGATTATTACTCCCCAATAGTTGTTGATCAGATTTAATTTGACTGCCATAAAAAAGATCGGGATAAATCCAACCGGCAAGCTCATAGAAATAAACAAGTAGGCTAATAGCAAACCAGAACCTGGCGTTTTTAGAAAGGCAATTCCATACGCAGCTAACCCACATATAACACAGGTTAGCAGAACAGTTATTCCCGTTACAATAATTGTATTTAGATAAGCCGTACTGTAATCGCCTTTATCCCATGCCTTAAGAAAATTATCTATGGTCCAATGAAGCGGAAACCCCAATGGATTTGTGATGATCTCCGTTTTTTGCTTAAACGAATTCAAGACCAACAAAACCATTGGAAATAAAGAGTAGATGGCTACTAAACTCAAAGGGATATGGCGCCAATTGAATTTCATTTAAACATCCCACCCTTTCTTCTTCTTAAGCACTCCATAAACAATCATCAATACAATGGCAATCATCATTTGGAACAAGGCGATGGAAGATGCATAGCCAGCTCTTCTTCCCGTAGTACTTAATGAATAATAATAAGTAGACAATGTTTCTGTTGCATGTGCGGGTCCGCCGCCCGTCATAACATACACCATATCAAACGCGCCAAATGCGTTTAAAACGGTCAGTAACGTAATAATAACCAAGGTTGGCCGCAGCTGCGGAATAATAATATACCATAAAATTCTAAAGCGTCCTGCTCCGTCAATTTTTGCTGCTTCTTCCATGGATTTATCGAGCTGAGACATGGCCGCAAGCAGCCAAATAACATTTCCGCCAAAACCTTTCCACATGTCAGCAAACAATACGGAATACAACGCTAGAGAAGGATTTGTCAAACCCGGTATAGACAGAAAATCTAGTCCTGTTTTTTCTAAATAATGGTTGACTCCACTGAATGGATTATATAACCAAAACCAAATTTGACCAGCAACGGTTACTGTAATGATCGATGTTGAGAAGAAAATCGATTGATAAGCGGTTTGCCCTTTTTTAACCTTCACTAACAAATAAGCAAGAATAAAAGCAAAAATGATAGGAATGGTTATCCAGAATAACGCCCATTTGATGTTGTTGATAAATGCTATCCCTACCACTTTATCTTGAAATGCCTCAACAAAATTATCTAACCCAATAAACTTAGGTACATTTAAGCCGTTCCATTCCGTAAAGGGCAAATATAAGGACATCAAAGAAGGAATGGATACCGCAAAAATATGAAATAATAAGCCGGGAATAATGAAATACCAACCAAACCATCTTTTGGAGATGCTTCCTTTTTTCTTGGTGATGGATGACAAACCGATCACTCCTTTACACATTCATTGTCATATTTGAATGCTCGTAATTTTGAATAAATCAATTACGAGCATTCCGTAAACCTTTATTTTAATAATTGGTTAAATCAAAAATTCTATTCTCTGCTACATCTTTTTCTTTCAATTTCTGCAGGTTACTAAGCCAATCCTCTACACTCGTCTTCTTTAAATACACACTCGCGAAATCCGACTCCAACACTTGAACTACACTTGGTGGACCGTATGACCAAGCCACATACCCGGAGTTTCCTTGGCTAATGGTATCGCTAATTAAGTTAAGCGCTTTGGAAACACTTGGTTTCAATTTCATCGTACTGTAATCCGCTGTAATCGGTTCTGGAATACCATGCTCCGCCATTGCTTTAACAACATCAGGTTTGAAGAAATAGTTAAGCAGGTCAGCCGCTTCATCTTTATGCGCTGATTTCGCGTTAATGACCAATCCGCCGCCTACTCCCAATGGAATAACGGGTTCTCCATCTGCCTTCCAGCTTGGGAAAGCTGCGAAATCCACTTCAAATTTGCCGCTATTCTCTGCTGCTAAGCTCCAAGTTCCATCCAATCTCATTGCTGCTTTACCAGTAAAGAACAATTGGCTGCTGTCTTCTTGGGAAATCGCATGGGATTTCTTATCCGTAATATAACCAGCGTTCCAGAAATCACTATATCTTTGAATCGCTTCAACAATAACAGGATCTGTCCACTTCTTATCTCCAGAATATAATTGTTTAGTCCCATCAGGACCCAAGACACTATTAACAATGCTGGTTACCCACCAGTCATCCACTCCTGGATTATCCGATGACCCCCATGCAAATGGCATAATTCCCGCCGCTTTAATCTTAGGTACAAGCTGCATTAGGTCATTATAGTTTTTCGGAGCACTCCAACCATTTTCAGTGAACATCGTTTTATTATATACAAGGATTAGCCCTTCATAATTCCATGGAATTCCGATAACATTGCCTTGGTCTACGAATGCGTTTTTAGCCCACGGGAACATATCCTTATCCCATTCATACTTTTTGTAATAAGCATCCATAGGCTCAATATATTTCATTTTATAACGTTCCTTAGCAACAGATGGATCCATAACCATAATATCAGGCGCTTTTCCGGAAAGTAATGCGGCAGACATAGCTTGGTCATCCGTCATCATCACCTGCTCCAGTTTAATATCCGGGTGATCCTTGGTATACAGATCATACATTACTTGAAGGGCAGAGCTTTCTTCTCCCCAAATTTCCGCATCTGGCACTTTAAGCACAATTTTTGTTGCGCTTGAGCTTGAGCCTGAACTCGAACAGCCAGTTAAAAGTACACTTAAAGATAGGACTGCAAGTGACATTGATTTTGTAAAGCGCCCTGGATTAATAGTTTTCATAATTGGTTCCACCTTATATTTTTTTTGTAATAAATTAATTAAGGCAAGATTTCAAATAACGAACCATTTCGATATAAGCAGTTTCTTCATCCCCAGGAGCAAGCTCGCATTCTACAGCCATAAATCCGGTAAAACCGATTTCTTTTAATGTTTGGAAGCCCGTTCTGAAGTCCATATGTCCAAAGCCTGGTTGCAGCCGGTTGCTATCAGCAAGATGTACATGGGTAATTAAGTCGCTCGATTTCCGCAAGCTAGCTGAGATATCAGGCTCTTCTATTTGCATATGGAAGAAATCAGCCATGATTTTGACTGCTTTAAAGCCGCCTTCAACTATTAAACTTCCCGCTTCATCCAACCGATTAATCATGTGATCCTCATAGCGATTTAATGGCTCTAGCAATAAGTGGCTGCCAGCAGACTCTGCAAGAATGTTCAATTGCCCGAGCGAATCCAGCAAAACCTCTCTGTCATTAGCTGCGCTGCGTGGTGAAGTAAAAGGAGGAAGCTTTTTCGATAAAATGCCAAATGCGGCCGGCACAATCACGCCTGCTGCTCCAATTTCCCCTGTATACTTTAATATTTCACCAATATCTTGGATAGAAAGTGCTCTTTGCTCTGCATCAAAATCTCCAATCCAACCGCGGTAACCTCCACAAATCGAGCTAATGGGCACACCTGTTGTTAAGACAGCTTGTTTAATCTCGGCAAATCTGTTGATTAAATTTTTCCCGTCGATTTCTAGCCCCTCTAAACCAATGGCTTGAATTTTCAATAATTTCTCTTCATATGTCTTCCCAAGGAAACCTCGATCTTGCGTAGCTAATTTCATTTAATAAACCTCCATTTAATATTTAAGTTTCGGTATTGCGTAGGTGAAACGCCGACATAAGTTTTAAATAGCCGCGTGAAATTCTGTACCTCACTAAATCCCAAGGCTTGTGAAAGCTCGGTTATCGTCATTTCGCTTGATTCCAGCAGTTTTTTTGCTTTCTGCATCTTTATCTCTCGCTGTACCTGCATGGGCGATTTTCCGAATAGTTCTTTAAAGCGGTTACAAATGTAGGTGGGATGCATATGCATCTCTTCCGATAAGCTTTGCAATGAAATTTGTTCCTCTGGGTGTTGAACAATTCGCGATAGTAGATCGAGAAAGCTGAGCGATTGAGTGTTAAATGAAATGTGGTCCCGTTTACCCAAGGCGCTGTCCAATATAATGTACAACAGTTCCAAAGCTTTAGCCTGTTTTAATATGCTGGATGGCAGTGAACTGCTTCGTGATGTAGAAGTTATAAATTGCTCAAATACTTGTTCAAAATATTCCGAATTGTGCAGCCGGAAAGCGATTGGAATTTGAAATAACTTCATTACATCCATCACGTTCACAATTTGAAAGGTAAAGTGCCACCATAGAAATTCGGTTTCCTCATGGGAATCCTTATAATGGTCATGCTCCACGTTAGGCGGGATATATATGACGGTTCCCGGTGTAATTGTGTGAATTTGATTGCCAACACGCAATTTAGCGCTGCCTTTTTTATGATACGACATGACATAATAAGGGAGGGTTCGATTAAAGGTTTTCATTTCTTTCCGCTGATGCACATCGAACTCCACTACATCCAGCTCTGCGTTTCTTAGCAGAAAATTCAACTGTCCATCCACTCTAATTCCTCCCTTATACATCATTGTCCATAATCTTTATTAGAAGCTGACTCCAAGCTTAATGCTTTGTTCTGGACTTTGGTCTACATGTATTTCATAACCTTGTGCAGATTGTTCGAATGGCACTACTGGATAAATGATATCGTCGCAATTGATTTGACCTGACTTCAACATATCCCAGCAAACATCCTCAATACGGCGCCAGCTCCATCTTGGGTAATCCGGATTAGGCTCACTGCATGCACGTGAGAATACTATTTTTGCATTGTTGAAATGTGCTTCTCTGCCTAAATCCAAGCCACCTTTAAATGCTCTAGCCCAACCAACGAATGCAATTGTTCCGCCGTATGCTAATCCTCGTAAAGATTGCTGAAGCGCATGTTCACTGGCGCTTGTCTCAATAATGACGTCTACACCCAGTTTATTCGTTGCCTTCTTTAACTCTAAGCCGACGTCTTGGGTCACAGGGTTAAAGCCAGCATCTGCTCCATTGCGAATTGCTGCATCACGTCTCATCTCGATAGGATCGATTACGGCTACATAACTTGCACCGGCCGCTTTTGCGATTTGTGCGGCAATTTGGCCGATCGCACCTAGCCCGAAGATCGCAACACGATCGCCTACGCGGACTTGTGCATCACGGATTGCGCCTAATGCGAATTGCGCAGGATCGAAGCAAACCGCGTTTTTCCAGCTCATTCCTTCAGGAACCTTCTTTAAATAATAATTATCTACTGCATTCACAATATGAAATTCTCTAATTCCGCCATAACTGCAAACTCGCTCACCCATAACATAATCCTTGACTTCAGAACCTACTTCTACAATCACGCCAACCCATTGATTTCCTAAATTCCACTTTCCGCCACCGCCTGATTTTTCAGCATCTTGAGGTGGTCTAGGCAGGAACATATTCCATTCTTCATCGAAATAATCCGCAGTATGTGGGCTTTCCCCACGAAACCCAGCTAATTCAGAACCATGCTTTGGAGAAGCACTCTCCACTTTAACTTTTACTTGGTTTGGTTTTACAATTCCTTCTTCGTATTCCTCGATAATTGCTTTTCTTGGCACGACTGCAATTAGTTGCTTTGGCATAATATAGCACTCCTCCATTATATTTATTCATTTTGTGATTTTTACAGGTCCGATGGACCGCTATCCATTTCACTGATGGACAACATCTGCCTTCCATTTGCGAAGGCATCATTTATACAGCTAGCATTCCCTAATCTAAACTTATTCATTTCCCGCCTGTTAATCGCTTTCATTGTACTTTAACTGCTTACATGAATATTGTAAAGCTTATTACCTGATAGATGAATAACTTTTATACAGGGTTATCTATCAAAAATACAGGTGTTAATTTATGGGAATTAAATATATACTTGAAAAATATACTGGGTGGAATTTATATGCTTATAATTTAGAATCGAGCAGCCCCATGAGTAAATTCATGGGGCTGCTCGATTCTATTTACCTATGAGGGACTTGATCTCTTTGGACTTATTATATAAAGATCATCCCTAAAACCTGCTCCATTACGCTAATTCGTGTCTAAGCAGGATCTTAAGTTTTTCTGGAGGATTGCAATGGGGATGGTTCATAAATATTTCCTGACATTTTCCTTTGGGCTTATAGCCTTGCGCTTCGATACCACGAAGTAACTCCACTTCAGATTGCTGAATTTCCTCATAACTTCCTTGATGTAGAAACTGAGCACAACGCCTTTGTGGTAGCATCACTAGCTCAAATGTATAATCCATTTCTCCAAACCGTTCAACTAAATCTGCAACCGTGTTATTAAATAAAATTTGATCTATGTATTCAGGAACCCACATGTTTGCTTTAAACGGATCCCCCCATTCCAGCTCCATGGGCATTCTACTGAAATTCTTATTGAGATCCCGTACCGTGTAATGCTTAACTCTATTGATAAATCGGCCCATCATCCATATTCCCCTATAATCATACATCGCATAAATATTTCGCTCGCCAACCCCCGTACTGCTCAGATAATTCATTTCTGGTAGTGTATATAACTGGACGGTCTTATCCCTCAGTGAATAAAATTCTTTATTGGATCTTCTAATATCTTCTCTTTCAATAACTTTGCGATCAATTGCCATTTTCTCATCCCCCTCCAAAATTTTTCTTTGAAAATAGCATACCAATTTTAACCAAATTAGTATATGGAATTTCTCAGGCTGTTGAAAAAGGCTTGCCGCACCTCGAGCCTCAAAAACATGGACTCCTAGCACCTAAGTTACTTTTTACTTTCACAAAATCCATTCTCCAGAGATATTTTGCGAATAATCGCACATTAATGTTGCTCTAACTGGAATTCCTCCCGTTAATATTGCATTATTCGGGTAAATTCAGTAAATAACTGGAAAAACTCCATGTAAAAAGTGTTTTTAGCTGTTTCAAGGCTATTTCCGCTGAATTATCAGGAGGAAATCCATCTAAATCTTAAAAACAAACCTGATTCCATTTATTAACGGGAGAAAATCCATCTAAATCATCTGAGCGGTAGGAGTCATGATCTCCAATGGTCATTTAATGCAATATTAACGGGAGGTTTTCCAGGTAGCAATTTTTCAGGCTTAGTACGCTGTACAAAACGACTTATTGTATACTCTCTCAACAAAAGCTGAGGACCCTTACTCAGTAAGGGGTCTCAGCTTTAATAAAGTTTACCTTTGAGATGCTTTTCTGGCAGCAGGATTAAGGCTTGTTCTTAAACAAAGCTATTTCGTCAAAATATAGCGTTCCTTTCCCTATTGTTCCAAGATCCTGGTTTACATACAAGGAATACTCGGAGATGGAACCAAGATCAAGTGTACCATTGCCTGCCGTGTTCCACGGAGCATGTACGAATCCACTAAAATTAAACGACAGATTTTTTGCTGTCTTGCCAGTTAGTTGCACATATTGCTCCCAGGTTTCGCCGTCCGCTTCTTTAAACTGGATCACCAGCTTACGATTGGACCCATCCGGTTTCAACCAGAGATTTAAGCCCTTGTACCCTTCCCAGCTCATTGACCCTAGCGTTTTCGTTGCACCGGCAAAGTTGGTTGAATTGGAAGGCAGCTCGTAATCATACTTTAACCCGTATTTGCCATCCTGCTTAAACTCCGTTTGCGGTCGCATGATTATGCTTCCGCCAAAAGGATTTGGTGTATAAGCCTTAGCAGCCACAAGCTCCGAATCACCATCGTAAAAGTCGAAATTATCTAGCACCGCAATCTTAGCCAACTTAACTTCATCGATATAGAGCACAAAGCTGCCGCTAACACCGTTTTTCTTATTCACATACAGGGAGTATTCTGTGACTGAGGTCAAATCAAGCTTACCGTCGCCAGTTGACCATAACGAACGCCCAAAGCCTGAGAAAGGCACTTGAATTAACAACGGTTTTTTGCTTTTACCATCCATGCTAACCTGTGCTTCCCATTGATCGCCGTCAGCCTCTTTAAATTGCAGCGTGAACACATGGCCCGTTTTGTCTGGCGGCTCAATCCAAAACTGCAGAGCATTATAACCGGCTGATTTCCAATCCATCAGACCAAGCTGCTTCGTTACCCCGGCATATCCGAGAGTGTTAGTAAGTGAATACGCCAGCTTCAAGCTATAGTTACCTTCATTATTATGCTTGGCATCCAATGTGACCGAAACCGGATCTCCAGAAGAATTACGCACATAATCGCCGGCAACAGCGGTATTAGATCCTTGATAGGTCTCAAAATTGTCGATAGCTCCGATAGTCGCAGCCTCGATCGAGTCTACATAAATCGTGCCTTTCCCCTTATTCTTGCTGCCTTTATCCACGTAGATGGAGAACTCGGAGACAGACGCAAGATCAAGCTTCCCATTATCCTGCGGAGCCCAAGCTGGCTTATGGAAGGCATGGAATGGAATCTCTATTAGCTGGTCATCTTTACCTGAAAGCTGCAGCTTAGCTTCCCAATACTCGCTTCCCGTTTCGCGAATTTGCAAGGTCAAATCCTGATTCTTCCGATCTGGCTTCACCCACAGCCGAATTCCGTTCATTCCCAGCCAATTGATGCTGTGCAAATCTTTGGTGACACCGGCAAATCCTTTGGCATCGGTTAAATTGTAGTCGATCATCAAACCATAACTGCCATCATTCTTCTTACGAGTATCAAGAGTAAGTGTTATATCATCTCCACTTGTGTTGCGTGTATAAGCTGCACGGAGCTTCGCATTATCTCCATCGTATGTTTCAAAACGATCAATTGTCGGATCCCGATAAAGCTTAATGGCATCCATGTACATCGTCTTAGCACCTGCTGCTCCGTCCAAATAAAGCCCAAAGGACACTGGGGTATTCAGATCGGGTTTACGGTTTCCAACTGTAGGATGTGAATTCAACCACCAATCCGGAATTGTAAACTCACTGAAAGGAATTTTGATTAAAACAGGAGTATTGCCGCTAATTCGTCTCGCTGCCTTCCATACTTCTCCAGCTGTATCAACGCTTTCTGTGAATTGGATGGAAATACCCACATCAGCACCGCCTGGATTTACCCATAATTCAATGCCCGTGTTGCCTGACCAATTAGCTCCTGAGACATTTTTCTCCATGCCGCCCCAGCCTAGCTCTAGATTGGTCTCAAGCTTCATTCCATAATTTCCGCTTGATTTATTAGCAGAATTGAGTGACAACGTCACTGCGGAGCCATCCTGGTTTAGCATATAAGCAGCACGAAGATTTGCATTAGAGCCGCTATAGCTTTCATAATCATCAATCCAAGCTGATTGCGCCGAGCCTGGTGGCGGGTCTAGTTTAAGACTCCCAACCCCGATCTGCAGCTGGCTTGCTTGCGGATTCCACGTTTGATCTGCAAAAGCAATTGGCACTACTGGGAACTCCAGCTTCAGATAACGTACACCAGCAGGAAGCTTGAAGGCGGTATACTCCGTTTTTGTCCAATATCCGTCACCTGGTGTTGATTTCTTACTAGTATCCGAATAGGGAAGATAACTTGATCCATCTATCGACGTATAAAACTTAAAATCTGGCAGCACATAATCATTTGGATTTTGTCTTGCATACATCACGAATTGAAAATAATTCATATCTCCGCCCGTTTTATATATAAAGCTTTCATTTGCATTCGAAGTGCGTCCCAGCCTTTTCATGTCCCCGCCAAAATAAACTTCGTTATCAGAGAAAAAGCCGAGATTTGCAGAATGTGTATCCATTTTTATGAAATTGTTGAAGTCGTCGGTCAACAAGCCGTCGGAGATAATTTGGCGATGAATTGGCTCAGGAAAAGTTAACGCTCCACCATCCGTTTGATATTCAATTTGCAGACGACCCAGCTGTCCAGCTGCCAAATCAGTCGGATAACGCAGCCGAATTGTCTTCGTACCTACCGCTAATGCTCCAGTTTGATAAACTCGCTTGAGCCATATGCCCGCTGTATCCGTCACGCTTGCCACAACCGGAGTATACGTTATGCCATCGGTAGTTGCCTCCATGACGAACGACGTTAATGGTTTGGTTTTATCTATATAGGATTCAAGATGAACAGATTTTACCTGAACGGGCTGACTCCCACTATTCGCGATAGGTAAAGCATACTCGACATATTGTGCGATCGTTGTATTTAAAGCCTTTACTCGCGAGCTGTCACCACCAAAATCCGCTGCACGCTTTGAATCTAATTCCAAATCTGTTGTGTAGTCATACATTTTCTCATAGTTACGCATTTCGTCGAGAATCACATGCTTGGCAGCTACTGGACCTATGACATTGGAATAAACAGAAGTGCCCGCGCTATTCACTGCTTTCACACGGTAAAAGTACGTCTGAGCCGTCACCGCTGATCTATCATCGAACAATTGTGTATCTGTAGACACAGCATCAAATACCTGAGGTCCCACAACCGTCCAAGCACCGTTCGCCTGCTCAGCCCGCTCCACAATATAGCTGCTCGCGCCAACAGAGCCTTTCCACCCAATTGTTGAAACAAATTCAATCGGTAACAGAATCGGTGCCTCCGGTACAGGAATCGGAGGTGCTGGATTAATTCCCCGAATTTGAAAAGCTTTTGTCCGTAGAGTTTGCAGTAGATTAGTCTCATCAAAGCCATTGCCCGAAGGAAAGCCCGGCCAACGATAGCTGCCATAGAAGATTCCTCCATAGGTAGACTCCGTATGCGGATAGAAACCACCGTCGCGATTATGATAACGCAAGCTCCAAATCATCGCTCCAGAGACGCCGCTCTCGATTACATTATCTAGAAACGCCCCAACTTCAGCAGTAGGCTTAAAGCCAAATTCCCCCACTATAAATGGTTTTAACCCCGAGGATTTAGCTTTATCCAAATTGACCTGCAGGGCATAATCCGCATAATGATCGGGATAGTAGTGGTTGGAAACCATATCGATGCTATTATCAACGAGTGAGGCATCATCGATGCCGTATTTGCCATCCAACACCAAATGATGAGAATCTATACTTTTAATATAAGCTGCGATATTGTGCGTCCATAATTGTGATGCGGGCACAAGCTCATTGCCGGTTTCCCATGCCATGATTGCCGGATCATCCTTGTAAGCCACTCCGGTATAGGTGTTCACTCGATTCAATACATAGGAAATCGTAGTCTTGAAATCAGTAATCAATTGCGCATCCGTCCAGAATTGATCCTTGCTTTTATTCCGGAACGCGGCATATTCAGCAATCCCGCCCTGCCATTGGTATTGATCGACAAAAGGGACGATAATCCGGACTCCATATTGATTGGCAAGTTGAAGCATTTTATCAAATGCCTTGAATACATCCTCGTTAAATACACCTGGCGCCATAACAGCACGTTGAATATCCGCAGTATCTTCGACTTTACGAACCGAGAATACATAAGGTCTTGTTGCCGTCGCCCCCATCTGAACCAGTGTTTTGAATGCATCCTCCTGCTCCCAAGCATCTGGTGTCCGCCAAGTGATGTCTTCTACCATCGACAGAGTCGGCACGTTTGCAGAAATGAAACGAAATTCCCCAGTGCCAGCCATTAATTTATCGCTCGAGCGGGTAACAAAATTCGTAAAAACACTAGGTGTGTTAGTATCGGCAAGCGCAATTGCAGGTCGAAGATCAGGCAGCGTAGTGAAGAAAGTTCCCATTACTAATAAGGCCGCCAAACCGACGGCAATAACCTTTATTCTTCTCATTACTTAAAGCCTCCTCTATAGTGTTTTTTATGCTCCTCTATTTTACCGAGCCATTGACAATTCCTGAGAAAATATAACGCTGAAGCAATAAATATATGCAGATGGATGGGATTAGTACGATTAACAAGGCAGCACAGATTAAATTCCATTGCGCACTGTTCACACCTGCGAATCTCATTAATGAAGTAGAGACAACCCCTAGCTTTTGTTCCGGCATATACAGGTAGGGAATATACATATCATTATAAATGCTAATGCTTTTGAGAATAATGACGGTAGCTGTAGCGGGAGCCAGCAGTGGAAAAATAATAACACGATAGATATAGAATAGACTTGCCCCTTCAATCATCGCGCTTTCATCCAAGTCATAGGGAATATTGCGAATAAACTGCATATATAAATAAATTTGCATCACATCCGTGCCCAGATATAGAAGAATGGGGGCAAAATGCGTATTAAACAAACCTAAATGCTTAATGACTGAGAATGTCGCAACCTGAGTCGTCACCGTAGGAATGAGTGTAGCTGCAACATAAGCTCCGAGAATATAAGGTCTTAACTTGAAGCGAAAGCGGCCCAAAGAATAAGCAACCATAGTGCCGAGTATGACATTGCCAATTAATGCTACGACCATAATAATGCCTGTATTCAAGAAGGCTCTGCCCATATGGCCTATTTCTAGAACTTTTCTAAAATTCTCCAAATAAAAGAAGCTATCAGGCCTATCAAAAACACCAGACTTGGCATATTCGGCATTACCTTTAAACGCGTTGAGTACAACAACATACGGTGGGAAAAGCACAACGAGTGCAGCCAGACACAGCAAGAGATAAACCATACTGTTATATAGTAAGCTTTCCCGATTCAATGCTTTTCGAGGGGGAAGCTTAGCTTGTTTTCTGTCAATTTTCACAAAAGATTCTCTTCCTGTTTCGATGCTCATTATCTGTCATTGCCTCCTCGCAGAATCAGCTTTCGTTGAATCGTGATCACTGTTACCACAATGAGTAGAAGCACGACCCCCATCGCTGATGCAAGGCCATAGTTACTAAAGTTAAATGCGGTCTGCACCGTTTTGGTCACGAAGGTCTCACTTGCACCTGCTGGTCCTCCGCCTGTCATAATAAAGGGAAGATCGAAAACCTCAAGCGCACCAGATACAGTAAGCAGCATACTGAGCTCCAGAACAGGTCCGATACTTGGTAGAGTGATGTAGCGAAAGGACTGGCTCCGACTAGCTCCATCTATTCTGGCCGCTTCATATAAATCACTTGGTATGGATTGCAGCGCTCCTAAATAAATCACCATATTGAAGCCCATATACTTCCAAGCCGATATAAAAGCTAGAGAAACATTGACCATATGTTTGTTACCCAACCAGCTGGTAATGAAATGCTCCATACCGAGCAGCGTCAGCAAACTATTGAGCGAACCGAACTGTGCATCGTAAACATAGGAAAACATATACGCGATGGCGACACTGTTAAGAATATAGGGAAGCAATAGAATGACCCGAAATGCATTGCGTCCCTTTAATTTAATATTAAGCAGCAAAGCAAACATAAGCGCGAGAACATTTTGCACAATCCCCCCAAATAAATAGTAGAGATTATGTGAAAAAACACCTAAAAGCTCTCGATTTGCAAACAATTCTTTATAGTTATCTAAACCTACCCAAGCCTTAGCTGGACTGTACCCATCCCATGATGTAAAGGAAAGCCAGAACAAGTAGAGGGCCGGATAAAAAGAGAAGGTTGCCAGCAGCAGCAGTGGAACTAATAAAAACGCAAACAAAATCATCGTTTTCTGCGCTTTATAACGTAAAGAGAACATCAATTATCCCTTCTTTGCTGTTGAATAAGGTCCTGGGTAAATAATAGGCGCCGCACATTCAATGGCGACGCCTTTTATCATCAATCATTTTTTTTCAAGAGACTTCTTTGCATCCTGCCATTTTTTATCGTATTCGGCAAATACTTTTTTCATATCGTCGCCCATAATGGCATCCTGTGCGAAAGCGCTTGTATCAAATTGCATTTTATTGCTTATCGCGAGGTATTCGTCGTTATCTGCTTGCATTTCAATCATGGTCGGGTTCATAGCCATGAAATCCGCTAGCTGCTTAAGAACTGGTTTTTTATCCTTCAGCACCGGAATAAAGCCTGCAAAGTCAGAGTAGCCTGATTCTTCCACAATCCATTTCAGTAAAGCTTTAGCAGCTGGCAAATTCGCGCTTTTCTTGTTGACGCCATAGAAATAATCCGAAGCAATAATGGCTTTTGCGTTCCCAGTGTTATCAAGCGGCAAGGGGAAGAATCCAACATCCTCTGTTGTTGATCCATTATCAATGACCTGAGGAACAACCCAATTGCCTAATAGATACATAGCCATCTTGCCAGAAGCAACATCCTTCTTCGATGCTTCCCAATTCGTCGACATTAAATCTTTCTCGGTATACCCTTTATCTACAAGCGTCTTAAGGATAGAGAACGCTTTCCAATGAGGTCCGTCTACTGCAAAAGGAGCTTCCTGTTTAGCCATACTGTTGTGCAGACCAGCATCTCCCGTGACAACATACGCTTCTTGATCCCAGCCATATAAAGGCCATTTATCTTTAAAGTTGGTGGCTAACGGGATAATTCCCTTAGCTTTCAGCTTCTCACACGCTGCGAGAAATTCATCAAGCGTCTTAGGTACTTCTGTTATTCCAGCTAGCTGGAAGGCCTTTTTGTTATACGTTATTCCCATTGCAGAGCTTCCGGATGAGATCCCGTATAGCTTTCCATCCAACGAGCGATTGTCTTTAAAATAAATTCTGTCGTTTAGCCCTAGATCGTCCAAAGGTGCAAAGAACGTCGGCAAATCTGAGTTTTTCACTGTACCTGGGATCAAGATAATATCAGGCAATTCATTGGAAGCCATCCGAATTTTGATCGTTTGATCGTAATCCTTTATCGCCTGAAACTCTACGGTAGCATCTGGATATTTAGCATGGAATTGCTCTGCATATTCCTTCAGATTTGTTTCAATTAAATCGGTGCGGTTTGTCGCTAAGGTCACCTTGCCTTGTATTTTCACAGCCTCAACGGGTGCCTCTGTACTTTTCACGCTTACAGGAGTACCTGATCTTGCACTTTCCTTATCTTCCTTACTGCATGCTGACAAAATAGTAATTGCCAAACTAGTTATCACCATAATAGACAACCATTTCTTCATCGTTCTTCCCCCTAGGTTCAATAGTTTTGTAAGTGATATCGCTTACATGAGTTAGTATAGAATAATTAGTAATCATTTCAAATGTAGGGAATTTGTGTTTCTTGTATTCTTTTTGTTATCTGCTGCGAAAATCCTTGGGTGTAATACCGATCGTTTTTTTAAACAATTTATTAAAATACATCGCATCCGCATAACCAACCAATTCACCAATTTGATATACTTTCAAGTCCATTCGCGCACGAAGCAGCTCCTTGGCTTTCATCATGCGGATTTCGAGCAAATACTGTGTGATGGTCTGGCCGGTTTCTTGTTTAAATAAAAAACTGAGGTAGCTTGCGTTGAGGAAAACCATATCTGAGAGCTCAGTCAATTCGATTTCTTGATTGTATTGAGCATGAAGCATTTGTTTGACTGTCTCAATTACACGACTTCCAGAGCCTAGGCGCTTTTCCTCCAAATTCTTTAATGCGTCATCCAATAAATCCAGGAGCCACTTGCACATCTGTTTGAGCGTTAAATATTGTTTGACCGAATCATAAATATTAAAATCGGGCTTTGTCAATTGGGCTATCTCATTAGATAAACCATCACAACGCATACAAGCCACGTAGAAAATGTTGCTCAGCACACGCACAACTTCTTCATAAGTCGGCTTTATATGCTCCAGTTCTTTGAATATCAGCTGCATGGAGAAGCGAACAGCCTCACGGTTACTTAGCTCCAAAGCTTGTGTTAGCTCCTGATCCAACAGATTGGTCATCAATGCCAGATCAAGCGTTTTATGCTTCACATCTTTAAAAAAAGAAAAATACGCTGTATCCAAACGATAAATATTATAATGAACCGCCTGCAGAGCTTCGGAATAAGCATGCTGCAGCTGCTCTTTACTCTGAAAGAATTGACTGACGCCGATGCCAATTTGCTCGGGATCTCCCTGGCTCCGAACCTCCCTTGTTAGCTTGGAGCAGAACCTTTGCACTTGAGTGTAAGGATCCTCATTAGAATTAATCGATAATAGGACTGCCATTGCTTGCTCCCCCATAGAGGTAATTGCGCATTCTTTCAGCTTGCCGATGCGAAATTGCGCCAAAAGATACTCGCACATCAGCTTATCAGAAACCCGCATAGCCAGCACAACGTACGTTTCCTCCAGCAAATTCTGCTGTTTGTCTTCCATCTCTTCCTTATCTGAGGCATCCATTTCTACAGTAGGCAGCTCACCTAGCATTCGTTTACGCAGAACTATCTCTTGCTCCAAGTAATCATTGCGCTTAGCTTTATGATCCTGCAGCATTTCCCGTTCACTTTCCAGTCTTTCACGAACAATGGCTTCGGTAATATGATCCAGATTTATAAAAAGCTCCTGTTTATCGACAGGCTTAATTAAATAATCCGTAACACCAAAATGCAGGGATCGGCGTGCATAATCAAAATCATTATAACCACTTAAAATAATGCAGCGCACAAGCGGCCTTTGCTCTTTCAACGCTTGAATAAACTGCAGGCCGTCCATATACGGCATTTTGATATCGGTAATAACCACGTCCGGCTCCAGACGTGCCAGCTCAGCTAAAGCATCCCGACCGTTGCTGAAGGTGCCGACTACGGAATAATCCGCTCTTGCTTTCGTAATGATTTTTTCAAGCCCGATACGTATGGTTTCTTCATCATCGATAATGATAATTCTCAGCATTGCCATCAACCTTTCAGATAAGGTAAACATAAGCGAACTTCCGTACCCAAGCCCGGACGACTATCAATTTCAATTCCGTATATTTCGCCATAATGCAGCTTAATTCTTTGATTAATGTTGCGTAGGCCTACTCCGGACTTGGCTCCGCCAACAGATGCTTCTCCGCGAAGTGAATCCCGTAATTGCTGGAGCCTCCGCTCGTCAATGCCAACACCCTCATCTCGAATCACAAAAATGATCTGATTCTTTTCTACACGAGCCACAAATGAGATTTGCACTATAGCTTCCATACCTTCGACTCCATGCAAAATCGCATTCTCAACAATCGGTTGAAAGGTGAGCTTCATGACTTGATAAGATAGCAAATCCTCTGGAATTTCGTAATGAAGCTCAAAGCGATTACTGAACCGGCAGCGCAGCAGCTGGACATAATGCTCCAGATGGTTCAGCTCATCTTGGAGCGTTACAATCTCGCGGCTAAGATTGATACTGTAGCGCAGCAGCTTACCTAACGTAAACGTCATCTCAGCAACCTCATCATCATCGTTAATTTCCGCTCTCATGCGTATCGTTTCCAGCGTATTATAAATAAAATGCGGATTAATCTGACTCTGTAAGGCCTCCAGCTCCGCCTCTTTCCTCCGATAAGATATCGTGTAAATTTCATTGATCAGCTCTTTAATTCTCCGTAACATCAAATTAAATTCATTGCCTAATACCCCAACCTCATCTCTGAATTTCACTAAAAAGCTAACATCCAGATTACCGCCTCGCACCTGCTTCATCAGCTTGGTTAGCTTGCGCAGCGGTTTAGTCATCGTAAAGCTGAGCACAATTGAAAAGAACAACGCAAAAATAATAATACCCGCCGTCGCTGTCAAAGTTACATTACGTGTCAACACAGCATCTTTATATAGATAATAAACGGGAACATAAACGAGCATTTTCCAACCTGTTTTTGCTGAGACGATATAATTGCAAATATAGTGCTCACCGTCCAATATTGTATTGAAGCTCCCCTTCTTATCGACCACTTTACTTAAATCTTCATAACCATCAATATTACGGGCAATAAGCTTTTTATCACTGTCATAGATCACATTATTATGCGGATCGACGATCAGCGTCTTTCCTTTCGTAACGTCGTTCATTTCTTGTACGACATTCTCGATCACTTCCAGTCCGCCATCAACCACTACAGTACCGACCGAAATATTTGTGTTGATATCCTTAATATCTCTGACTAATGTGAACACATAGCGGCTGCTGCCAGTTCCTTCAGGTAACTCCTGTGTGCTAATCAATACAGGATCCCCGCTGACCTCCTTGGCTTTGGTGCTCCACTCTTTATAATGCGACATTAAATCACTGCGGACTGAATCCGTTCTCAAGCGATAGAACACATTGCCTGAATTGTTAAAGATATATACGGTATATAAATCCTTGCGGACGTTGTTCATCAAATCAATATAAAAGTCCATTTGCCGCTGAATCTCAAGATCCATATGATTCTCAGCCAAATACTGCTGCATCAAAATAGAATAAAGCGGTATTTTGGAAATAAACTGCATGTCATTAACATGATCGTCCAGCTTGCTTTGCATGTTGACAATGCTCTCTCCGACATACTTACGGGTATTATTATCTATGGAGCGTACATAATTCTCATAAGAAATATAGCTGGTTGTGATAATTGGGATGGTAATCAGAAAAATAAAAACGACAATAAGCTTCCATTGCATAGTCATTCCGGTTGGGTAAAAGAACCTCAACAATTCCAGTCGCTTGCCTTTTTTCATTACTTCCATTCCTCTCCCGAACAATTCGAAAGCGCATCCATAAAAAACTATACTAGATTTTTCCTACATTGGAAATGGACTGATCTTCAAAAACTATAATTTTTTTTGGATCTATGGAATTATTTTTGGGAAATAAAAAGGCCGCTCCAAGTTAAGAACCAACTTAGGAGCAGCCTAATTCATATTTTAGTACAAAGTGACAGCATCTAGATAAATCGAGCTGCTGCCCGCAATACCAGATCCTTGGTTGACATAGATGCTATATTCTCCAATAGCTGCAAGGTCTCTAACGCTGTTCCCTCCCGTATACCAGCTCGGGTGTTGAAAGGTACTAAACGGTAAAGTTAAGGTAACCGCCGTTGTGCCCGCTAAAGTATAATAGATTTCCCAGGTCTCGCCACTGCCCGTTTCTTTAAATTGAATGGTCAATTGACGGTTGGAGCCGTCTGGTTTCAGCCAAAGCTGAATCCCTGTTTTGCCAGACCAATTTTGGCCAGATAAGCCACGAGTGACACCTGTATAACTCGGAGTTCCCATTGTATATGCCAGTTGCATCCCATAAGCGCCTTCTGACTTGTTTGTTGTATTCAATGTCGGTGTCATAGCATTACCCGAAGCGTTTCTAATATAAGCCGACTGTAGCGAAGCATTGGAACCGCCATAGCTTTCAAAATTATCTACAATCGTATTGACTGGAGGAGCAGTGAGGTTAGCAGTAGTGATAGAATCAAAGTACAAAGTACTGCTTCCTGTAGCACCCGCACCTTGATTAACATATAAATTGAATTCGGTAATGGCCCCTAGATCAATGACGCCGTTGCCGCCGCTGTACCAGCTAGGATGTTGAAAGCCGTTGAATAGCAAGCCTACAGTTGCTGCCGTAGTTCCAGTGAGCGTATAGTAAGCTTCCCAGATTTCACCGCTGCTCTCTTTGAATTGAACCGTTAATTGACGATTGGAACCATCCGGCTTCAACCAGAAGCTAATGCCGTTCTGTCCTGACCAATTTGCGCTGCCTAAAGTATGAACAATACCAGCAAAATTGGGTGAACCAATCGTATAAGCAACCTTCATTCCGTAAGTACCCTCATTTTTATTCGTTGTATCCAAGGTAGTGGTTACTGCATTCCCAGACGTATTCCTTATATACGCTGCTTGAAGGGATGAGTTGGAGCCTCCATATCCTTCATAATTGTCAATCAGGTTAGCCGCTGGCTGAACACCCGTTGTAAAGCTGATCCCCGCATTGGTGGCAACTTTGGAGCCTGTAGCGTTAAGCGCAGTAACCTTCCAATAATAAGCTGTATTATAAGCCAATGAAGTGGATGGAGTGTAGCTTGTATTGGTCAATCCACTGGCATTAATAATCGGGCTCGTAAAGGCAGCATTGTTTGCCACTACTAACGAATAGCTGCTAGCACCAGAAGCTGTTCCCCAGGTAAAGGCAGGAGTTGTGGACTGATTAGTTGATCCACTGGCTGGGGAGGATTGTGTGAAAGCCCCCGGTATGGCTGGTTGAGCCAAAGTTGTGAATGAAATTCCCGCATTGGTAGCTGTTGTTGATCCAGTTCCATTGACAGCGATAACCTTCCAATAGTAGGTTTTATTGTAAGCAAGCGCTGCCGCAGGGGTATAATTATTTGCGGCCAATCCAGTGATATTAATAGTTGGGCTGGTATAGGCGCTATTATCCGCAACAACAAGTGAATAGCTGCTTACATTGGAGGAAGCTCCCCAGCTGAAGGTTGGGGTAACACTAACATTGGTTGTTCCCCCTGATGGTGCAGATTCCGTGAAACTGCCTGGAGCAGGGACCGGAGTACCCGAAATTGCAAATACATTGGAATAGGCTCCTGCCACTAGTGAAAGATTAAAACCCTTCACACGATACCAAGTGGAGATACCTGCAGTCGAAGTTGAATCCGTCCAAGGAGTATTATTATCTGTAGCACATTGGTTGCAAACAACTGTCCAAGGACCGCTGCTGCCTGCCGTAGAACGCTCAACTGAATATTTATCCGATGGGACCGAACCTCTCCAGGTTAATTTATAATTGCTGCCAGTCGTTTGATAGCCTGTGATTAATGGCGCACCCGGTATGCCATGAGCCGGCGGTGTCAATATGCCTTGCATTTTGTAATTATGCGTACGCATTTGCTGCATCTTAGTACGCATATCTGTAGTATCGCCAGGGTAATGAATGGTATAAGGGTCTCCGTGTTGTACATAACCATTGATATCACTGTGACCAAACATAGCCCAAGGCGCATCACCGACTATTATGGGGTTATTCTCGATAGCGGTAAGGAAATTCACCATGGTTCCTTGTGCTTCATAATTCCAAGCATATTCACCGACATACATAACCCTGCCTGCATTGCCAACCTTAGTGGCTTGAGCGTTCAATGCGGTGACTGATAATCCTTTGCAGCAGCTGCCGACAGCCGGCCAGTTATAGAAGTGATCCGAGAAGATATCAATGCTTGAGATCGTTAAGTGATCATCCTCAACCCCATAAGTGCCATCTACAACAAGATGGTTGGAATCGAGACTCTTCATATAATCTGCAATCTCTAGAGTCCATGCTCTCTCGGCGGCTTTATTATCATACCAGCCTAGCTCATTCCCGGTTTCCCAAGCCATAATCGCCGGGTCATCTTTATACTTGATGCCTGTATAAGTATTAGTTCGGTTCAATACTGCATTTATATACAGTTTGAAGGCGTCAATAATTTCACGTTTGTTATAAAACTCGTATCCTCCATAATTAAGACCATCGTCTGGATAACCAAAGAATTTAACCGACCACGATTTCTTTCCTCCGTGATAATAATTATATTGATCAACTACTGGCAAAATTAAGCGAATCCCATGATCCCCTGCTGATTTGATTGCATAATCAAGCTTTACGAAAGCTGCTTCATTATAGACTCCAAGGGTTGGCATAATACATTTTGCACACCCAAATGAATTTACCGCATGGCTTCGTACAACTTGAATGCCCATCTCTTTGACAGTTTCCAAGGCATCATCTACACGAAATGCAGTAGGAAAATCAATCGTATTCGCTGGTACATTTTCATCCAACCCTAACCAATATATATTCGTCGACCCAAAACGAAACGGTTGCCCATTTAGCAGGAGCTGACTGCCTGAACGAGTGACAAATCCACTTACAGCGGCTTTCACCGGCTCGATAGGTACTGAAGTAATCAAAAGCGAGAGTACCATTGTGAAAACGATTACAAGAAAAAACAACTTAGAGCCAAACTTCTTATTCAAATTAATTCCTCCTTTTAATCTGGTAGATCATTAAACCGAATTATGATCCTAAACAATGAGTATTTATCCTCCTTCCCAGCTTTCTAAATTCTTGCTGCTTAAAGAGCAAATCTAAATACATTTACAAATAGAATTCTACTTGATTTTTCTTGAAAATAAATTGGTCTGATTATCAATAAATTGACCTTATTTTTGTTATTTAGCGATTTAAGCAAGAAACACTTAAAAGCTAAGAGTTTTGATTTTTTTTATAAGGTTTCTGACCAACAAATGCCTGAAACGCAAAAAAACACCCATCGGGTGCTTCCTTGTTATTCTTATGCGTGCCGAATATTATAGGATGCGAATCTAATTGATAAACTGTGCAATCTGCAGAAAACGCTTTAGCATGACCACTGCTTGGGCACGTTTCACAACAGCAGAAGGATCTAAAGTATCATCCATCATTCCGATAATATTCTCTTCTCCTTTCCCCATAGCAGTAAAAGCTCTGGTTATCATAACTGCCATTTGCTCCCTTGTAATTTTAGCGTTTGGTTTAAAGCTATGATCCTCGTATCCAATGACTAATTTGGCTTGAATCGCTGCGCTAACTATACCTGCGAACCAATCAGAGTCTTTAACATCTGTAAATGAGGCTGAAACCCCGAAGTCAGTCAGACCTAACGAACGAACAAGCAATGCAAGGAATTCTGCTCTTGTAATAGCATTTTCCGGAGCGAAGCTTGAGTCATTTACTCCATTTACAATCCGCTTCGAAGCAAGCAGTTCAATATCTGCCTTTGCCCAATGCTCGCTAATATCCTCAAAGGACTTGCTATTAGAAACAGCCGTATAAATACTATTGCCATTACGCTTAAACACAATTTCAGTACTGCCGTCATCCCGTTTATGGAATTGAGTCGGAACAAAAGTAAGCTTGCCGGTTGTCAGATCGTATAAAACTCCCGATGCCTTGATGGGATCTACTGCTGCTTTTACAACAATGCTTCTTTCTACATACGTTGTGCCAAAATTATTTATTTCTATTATTTTTCCATCTGCTTCAGCACTAACTTTAAACTCTACCGCTGCAGCCAGTGGAATTAAGCCGGAATTATTAGCGAATTTCCTTATTTGTTCGTTAACTTCTAAGTCCATCTGTTGAATAAGGATAGAGATAGTAACGTTCGAATCCGTTGTACCCAAGCTCTTAGCAAGCGAGTTTACATCAATCACACTTAACGGAAGAGAATAGCTTCCAGCTTCAGAATGAATAAATACAATCACATTGGGTAAGTTCTTTTTCGCCTCTGACAAAATACTAGCAGGTAATTCAACCTTCAAAGCCCCTTCCATTTTTTCTATCTGTATAGTAATGATTGGCGCAGCATTATTACCTTGGTTATTTTCAATTTTATTTATTAGCTGCTGGAAAGCAGCACTTAGCTTTTCCGCATCCAAAGCTACTTTTGTGGTTACTTTTCCGTCAATTGCAACTTCTTTCTTTGTTACGTTCGCAGATAGATCCATACTAACGGAAGCTGGCAATAATGGTGATGTAGGGACTAATTCAGGCGATGCAGTTGCTATTGGCACTGGAGTAGCTGTCGGCTCAGTCTTAGGTGTATCGTTTTTAACTACCTCTGACGGCTCGACCAAGTAATTTTTTGCCGTTTTCGCACTCTCCGCTTTCCCATCACTAGTTACACTTACCCATACACTGCCCGCAGATATTCCTAATTGGGCTATAGTAACCTCGGCCGCTGTTTGTCCATTGATCACCGGGTCAGATGTGCCCAGCAACTCCGCTCCAGCAGAATAGACTTTAACTACATCTTTGGCAGTTAATCCGGATACTTGAACATAATCTGCTGTAACCCGATTATTGGCCACAGTAATGCTGCTTGCTTCAGGAAATGCTGATTTTACCTGTTCCACACTTATTCCATCCACATATACATAACCTCCAGCTGTGGATTCTTTATAGATATACACTTGAATTTTGGTTGTGCCCGGAACAGTTGTGAACTGTAGAGTTTTCAAGCTATATTCGGTGTCACTAAATTTAATGAAAAATTTCCCGCCCGCTATTTTGTTGGCTCCACCTGTTCCTAAATTATTGTTTAAACAATCAATTCCAATAATGGCCTCATCCCCTATATTATCTATCTTACCCCAGCCCGATAATGTAAAGTGGACCCCTTCGCCAACGCCTGTAATAAGCTGGCCCATACCACCTTCTTCAAGACCTATTTGAGCCGCATTCATACCCTCGCCCTGAACCTCTGTAGGTACTAAATTGACAAATCCCCAATCCTCCCAAATCGATGTACCTGATTCGAAGCTGCCGTTTTGGACAATATTCGCGCCTAGCACTGTTGGCGGAGGCGTTGGAATAGCTGCTGGAAGGTCTGTTGATTCTCCATTTCTTACCCAATCCGTAATCCACCAATTCCGAGCATGGCTATAATCTTGGTTATCCCGTGGATCTGGATTTGTCATAATAAACGTACCCCACCAGAAAATTCCGGATCCATATACATTAGCACCTTCTGCAACTGCTTGTTTTAAACCTTTTGCTGCATTATATATGTTCTCGATAAAGGGATCGTGATATTTAATAAATTTTCCGAATTCCGGATCGTTAGGATTAGTTTCTGTGTACCCCTTTGTATCATAAGCAGCCATGATCGGAGCATACTGACAATCTGGATTGTCGCTTGCACCAATAGCTGCGCTATATCTTAAAGCCGTACTCTTCCATAAGGCTTGATACTCCTCTGGAGTTTGAACCACATAAGGCTTCCAGCTGTCTGGACCTACAGCATCATAGATCATCGGATTAAGCATATCCATGATATTGGAGATTCTAGTTATATACTCATTAGACCATACGCTGTCCCAAGCAGGTGTTGCAATTGACAAGTGAACATTAGGCCCAACAGCGTCTCTAATACCTTGCAATAAAACCACTAAATCAGGATCATCCTTCCAGGTAGCGCGAAGCGGTTCAATATCGAACTGTATGCCATCCACTTTATAATAGGTACCCTTATATAAGTATCCTGTATCAATCATATTTTTCAGAGAATTAATAATTGTCGTATGCATCGCCGCTTTTTCCTGCTCGGTTCCTACATGCAAATGCGTTTCCGTATTTCCATTAATCCAAGCTATCACCTTCTGGTTCGGATCCGCCTCATGCGATACTTTAATCCAATGGCCCAATTCCTCACTTTGCGTACTATTCAGTGTACCATCCGCTTTCAAGCTTCCGATGTTGGCAAACTGATATTCAATCGAATAATCCTTCAACTGATTAACACGATTAAAAATAGCTTGGTCCGATTGGGGATTAAAAAACCAATCCTCTGGCAAATAAGCATGATTATGCGGGTTCGCAGGAGTAGGTGTTGGCTCGCTCGCTATTGGTGTTGGCGTCGGACCTAGTGGCGTTGGTGTTGATGTCGGTGTTGTCGCGGTTTCCAAATTCACACTGATATCATCTAGGTAAGCGTAGCCTGCCCCTCCATTTTTATAAATATAAATCAATAGCTGTGTCGCCCCTGCAGCCGCAGTATAGGAAATGGACTTCTGCTCATAGGCTTGTCCCGTAAAAGTTAAGGTCGCCGTGCTTCCTGCGATCGCTGGGCCGTTCAAGCTCTTCACTCCAATTATAGCTGTCTCGCCTAGAGTTGTTTTCCCCCAGCCCGAAATAGTAAAGGTTTGGCCGCCGCTTACGTCATCCACGTACCAGGCCATCCCGCCTTCATCTTCCTGGCCTCCTGTTCCAATCTTGGCCGCCTTGCTGCCGCCGTGCACCTGGTCGGTTACAATAGTCGTTAATCCCCAATCCTCCCAGTTCGCTCCCCCCAATTCAAATCCGCCATCTGCTACGAGATTTACACCATCCGCACTTGCTGAACTAGAAACAGTAACCAATTGGAGCATTAAGCAAATTAAAAGCAAAACCGTTAATAATTTTTTATTCATAATCCACCCCGAATAAAGTATTTTTAATTATTAATTCCATTATACTAATTAATAGTATTAGAAGTTATTTTCTTTGTCAACAGTGATGTTTCGTGCTCTTTATCTCATCATTTCAATTTAAAAATCCGCAGCATAATTATATGATTGACAATTCAATATCTTTGCTACTATATTAATATAAACAATGGAATTATTAATATAATTCAAACGGTTCCGGCGATTATTTTACATTTTTCTGGAGGTGGAAGTCTCAGCAAATACAATAAAAGGAGTTTGACAGACGGGTTTTATGGGGATTGTGTTTATCCGTTCACGCATGGATTAGTTCTGCAACAGATTAACTTAAATGGAGGTTATCGAGATGTTCAGAATACAAACTAAAAGATCTTTGCTTATGGTTCTCTTGTCCTTTTGTCTTGTCACTGCCATACTGCCTCAAATTGGTTTTGCAGCTACCAATCTTGCTCTAAGTAAAGCTGTTACAACTTCTTCTGTATTGGGTACCGATTATGCTGGGCTTAAAGCAGTTGATGGAAATGCCACCGTAACTAGTTGGGTTAGTGCAACCGCCGAAGCTGTTTCTTGGCTTTATGTTGATTTAGTTTCTTCGCAGACCATAGACACTGTCGTTATTAAATGGCCTCAATATACTTATGCAACTTCCTTTAAAATCCAAACCTCTACAGATGCTTCCACATGGATTGATAAATATAAAACTACAGCTGGTTCAGGCGGAACAACAACTGCCTCATTTACAGCAACCAGCGCTAAATATGTAAGGGTGTACATGACTGCTAAAGCTGATGTCAATTATGAAATTTTCGAGCTCGAAGTCTATAATAATGGTGGCGGTGGGGGTAGTGATACTACAGCACCTACTGCACCAACAAGCTTAGCTTCCCCCTCCAAAACGGCAACCAGCGTAAATTTATCGTGGACCGCTTCCACCGATAACGTTGGCGTAACGAGCTACGATGTGTATAAAAACGGAGCTTCACCAGTAAATGTATCCGGAATTTCAGCAACAATCAGCGGATTAACGGCTAGCACAGCCTATGCTTTCACAGTCAAGGCAAAAGATGCCGCAGGCAATGTGTCCGCCGCGAGCTCAGCGTTAAATATAACTACAAATGCAGCCGGAGGTTGTTCCTCCAATTGCCATTTGGAAAACTTAGCATTCCTTGATTCCGCGTGGTTTGCTACGGCGCAAAGCGCAGCGAATATTACTACCTATGTAAATGAACTCGCAGCTAACAAAATCAAATATCAGATTGCGGATATCGGTCTGCTAGTGAATTCCAGCACTTCAACCAATGGTACTTTACCTGCCTCCGGTTATGCGGGATTAGCAACATGGATCAAAAATTCCAAGTTAACTGACCCTAATCAGAAGATTATTATCGGTCTTAACTACAGCAATCGGTTTACACGTGTTAGTGGCGTCAAAGTAAGCAATCCAAACTTTGGAACAGCAACCTTTAATTCAAATGTGAATGCAATTATCCATACTTTGGTGAATGTCGGAGTACAAATCGGAGGAACCGGAACCTTCTACAAAGCAGATGGCGTGCATCTGGATTGGGAAGGCTTCATGACCAATGACACTACATTATTAAGCACCCTTCAATACTTGCGCAACAATGCATTAGCAGGCAATGCCTACTATTCCATATCGACACCGGCAGACCCACCCTATAGCGGAGTAACAACTTACCAATGGACTAATACCTACATCGGACAAGTAGCCGCTATTGTGAATATGATGAATCCGATGATGTACGATCAAATGGGCTGGGGATCAGACGTTACCACTGCTGCAACCTTCAAGACATTCTGGACGAATGAAATCAGCAGATACAGCACAGCAATTGGTAATACTGGACCTGGAGGCGTTAGATCCCAGCTGGTGCCTACAATGCCGTCCTATGAGATGAAAACTGCAGAAGACGGTGTTGTCTATCACAATCCAGCTATTGAAAGCTTGCTCAAAGCTGCTGAAGGAATTAATGCAGCTATCACCGGCGGAGCCAACGTTTACGGAGCAGGAATTTTCTGGTGGAGCAACTTTATCGGCAGAAATGCAGCTATATATCCTTCATCCAAATTCACCCCTGATCAAACGAATTGGATGAGCCAATGGGTCAATCATCCATAATTAATTGCTAACTCTGTTGTATGATAATAAAGTTGTTTAAAAACATAAAGCTAAAGTCAGAAAACCCGCCTCTCTAGTTGGCGGGCTTAAAAAGTTTCCGAGTAATGACCGCGACAAGTCAGGTTGAGAGATCCTGAGCTCTTTTCGTTAATAAAATTAAAACGTATTATATACATTTTCACATTCTTCCGTGGTCGGTTGATAAAAACAGTGCTTCTTCCATCGTCCTACGAACGGCTGATTATACCAAGTTGGTGGACAAGGTCCCGGATTTTCGAACGTTCCTGGACGGAAATACCATAGGGAGAATTCAGCTGGCCAACTCCGCTCCCCATTCACTGCCCGTTGTGCCAGACGGCGTTCCCTCTCTCTTGCATTTTGATAGTACGTACTATGTTGCAATGCTTCGAACGCATGCGGCTGGTTGATCATTTGGGGAATTGTCCGGATTCCTTTAAAATCGGAGCAGTCCGCTCTTATTCGGTTAATGCCAACATTTCCAACAAGAAGCATGCCCGTTTCGCCTTCGGTCTCAGCTTCAGCTCGAAGCAACCTTGCCAACATATCAATATCCTGTTTCCTGCCTTTTACGACTGCCATTGGCTCACCTCTTTAGATTTCATGACATATCATATTGTAGGTGAAGCGGATGTGTTACTTTGGCATAATAGTGAAATGCTTTCTTAAAAGAATGGAAAGAAACCGCCCATAATCTGGACGGTTTCTTTCACTTTCTTCTATATCGAGTGTTCCTTGTCACTTCTCTAAATGATTAAGAAACTCTTCATCCAAGGATGTGTGGCGTTTCGAGAAAAGCGTACCGCTAAAAAGTCCTTGGAACAACCAGATTGCTGCTCCGATAATCATCTGATTATGCTCCAATTTCTTAAATACAATTCTCGAGCTGCTATTAGGTGTAGGAAAGGGGAACTCCTCTAATTTCTTCTTCATTTCCTGAACGAATTTTTCTGAACGGGTAGGCCAGCCGTTGACAATAAGAATTTCCGGACTCAAGAAATTAAACAATAAAGCAAATGTCTGACTCATAACCTGCAGTGCCTGCTCCATAATCGGCTGTATCCACTCAGCCCCTTGCTCATACATGGAAATTACATCATCAAAATTTTCCGGTACAACTGCATCTGAAGCTGCTTGAGCCGCCTCCTGGGCACGAAGCAAAATAAAAGGAATCGTTAAAATGGTCTCAATACAACCTTTATTCCCACAGCTGCAAGTTATTCCGTCTGGATCAACACAAGTATGGCCAATTTCCCCAGCAGAACCATTAAAGCCAGAATATATTTGTTCATTTATGATAATACCTGAACCTATGCCTTCTTCAATTGATATGTAGAGCAGGTTCTTGTAGACATTGTTTAAACCATAGTAATGCTCTGCAAAAACAGAAGCATTCATGTCATTAATCACTTCGATATTGAATTTATATTTATCCTCTAGAATTTTTTTAATTTGAAGATCATGAATTTCCAATACACGAGAAAATTTGATAACTCCGTTTTGTTCATCAATAATTCCTGGAGATACAACACTGATTCCTTTAATTTTTTCGATTTTTTTTACTTTTGCGATTTTCATAAGCCGTGGTATTCCATCTTCTATAAAATCACAAGCAGACTTATTCCCCGCTTTACTGGGCGAATGAATCTCTTCGATTATTTCACCATGAAAGTTAACAAGCGAGCATGTAAAGGATTGGGCAGAAAGACAAACAACAATAATGTAACCTTTACTCCGAGTAATTTCCAATTTAATCGCTTTTCTTCCGACTGAATTCGAATCCGTTTTACCCAATTCATCGAGGAAACCTTCGTTAACTAATCCATCCACCTGGGATGACACTGTGGTCGGTGTTAGATTAGCCAGTTTGGCAATTTCAACACGAGTTAATGTACCCTTGCTATGAAACAATTGAAGAATGGCTGTACGATTCAGCGCCTTCATCAATTTGAGATCTCCTTTTATCGGTCTCATTATTACATTCCTTTCCAATACTTTTATCTCTCTACCATATCATATTTTCCCCGTAATTCAACTGCCCTATGTTAAAGCTATTAATCTCTGCTAATGGGAATAGATATGGAAACAGATGTGCCAATCCCCCTCCTGCTAAATAAAGCTACCCCATACTCTTCCCCAAATTGCAGCTTGACTCGCATATCTACATTTCGAATACCATAGCCTATTTGAACACCATTCAAATCAAGAATTTGCTCTAAGATTTCCCTGCTTATCCCTACCCCATCATCAATAATCCGAAAAACAATATTTTCATCAACTAATTGTACCGTAATTCGAATATTAATTTGATCGCCAAACCAAGCATGCTGTAAGGCATTCTCAATAAAAGGCTGGAGAATCAGTTTGATAGTCTTATATTGCAAAACTTGGGGATCGATATCATACAGCACTTGCAAGTGATCTTCATATTTTACCTTCTGCAATCCAACATAGGTTTTTGCATGCTCTATCTCTTTATCCACTGTAGTGAAAATTCGGCCCTCATTCAGCGATAAACGATAAAATTTAGCAAGCCCCAAAACCGTCTTCTGCAATTTTTGCAGCTCGCCGAATTTGGCCAACTGACTGATAGAGGATAGAGTGTTATATAGAAAGTGCGGATTAATTTGCGCCTGTAAAGATTCCAATTCAGCCTCTTTCTTTTGAAGATTGCTCACGTACAGGTTTTGAATCAACGCTTCAATATTTTTGCCCATATCATTGAAAGCATCACCAATTTCTGAAAACTCATCCCTGCTTTTGAAATGAATCCTCTTATAAAAATCCCCTTCTCGGAAGTAATTCGCCGTCATAATAATTTTCGTTACTCTGCGCGTAAAATACCTGGAAAATAATGCTCCTACCATAATAAGAATCAGCAGATTAATAATGCAAACGATGAAAATTACATTCCTAACCTTGTCTGCATTCTCTTGAAAAAAGCTTTGAGGAATATAAGCAAGCAGCTTCCAGTTCAGCCCTGATAATTCTTCTTCAATAATCAAATAATCATCTGAATGACTATTCTGTACGTTAAACTCTCCTTCTGGTGAAGAATAATAAATCTTTTTGCCATTTTCATTTAATATAACCAAAGAGCTTGTCTCTGTAATTTTTTTATAATCTACGGATTTGAACAAATCACTGATTCTAGTAATAATGCGAATGAAGCCAATTTCTTTATTGCTATTGTTAAAATTAATCAATCTACGCAGTAAAGAAACATTGCCAAAGTCCGTATCCTTATCTACCTGACTCCAAACAAGAGTCTGCCCATAAACTTCATCCGGATAATTGAAATTCCGATACCATTCTTGCGCTTCCAGTCGCTCTTTATGCATAATTTCAAAATCTTTGCCTGCAGATAAAGGATTTATCTCATTGCCCCGATTGAAGAAAATTTCTGGAACATTACTATTGTCTATGTAGAGGTTAACCCAAATGTCACTTATCGCTGAATTAACTATATTAGTTAGCTTGGGTGACAAATAATGACTCATATTATCATAGCTGAAATAATCCTCCTCGTATGTACTTAAAATATCCTGCATGGTTTGATCAAAATATAAATCATCGGAAATATTCTTAATCGCATCCATTTTGTAATCAATATTATCTCTGATCTGGCTTAGTGTCCCGTGAATGGTTGATCTGGTTTTTTCCTTAAATGATTTAATTGATGAGGTATAAGAATAATAGCCGATTACAAATATCGGTATGATCAGCAATGCCATGTAGGATACAAACAGTTTTTTGCCAAAGGAAATATATCTTTGTGGTTTACTCTTATTTATCATTTAACTAATCACCCCTGTTTGCGATAATCACTTGGTGTCAAACCAAATTGCTCCTTAAATTGTCGATTAAAGCTGCTTAACTTTTTATAACCCAATCTATTTGCGACTTCGTATATCTTCATACTTGGCGCCTGCAGCAAACGGCTTGCGTGCTCCATTCTTTTGCCAATCACGAAATTACTGAAGTTATTTCCTGTTTCTTCTTTAAACAAATGTCCCAAGTAGTTGGGGGAAAACGAGAAGAACATGGCCACATCTTTCAATGTAAGCTCTTCCTCCAACTTATCCATAATGTACTTTTGAATATCATCAATCAATTTGCGATTTTTTGTCAATTTCTTCTGCTGCAGCCACTCTGACAGCTCGATCATTTTAGATCTAAGCCACCATTGAATGTCCACTATCGTTTCAAAATGAAATAAAACATCGAGTTTTTTGAAATCCAGATCTAGAATCTGAAACAAATCTTCATTTACATTCCGCAGCCTAAAATCCAGTTGAGAAATAACGTGCAGCATAAATGCATATACGGAGTATTTATCTTTAAATATCTTCACTAAAAGGAATAAATCCTCCATATGCTCATCCACTTTAACAAGCTGATAATTATTCAATGAGATAAAAAGCGACTCCAATACATCATCCAGCTTTTTGGTCTGCTGTGCGGTTTGATTCTTAATATCTGCCGTTTGAATAACGATCCCTTTGCCATGAAACATTTTGTAAGACAAAGCTTCCTTCGCATCTTGATATGAGGCAGGCAGCTCCTTTAAGTCAAAAACTATATTTCCCAAACCAATCGTAACAGACCAGCTCTGATTTTCATTAATCCTTTTAATTAGATTGTTTAACCGTACTGCAGGAGCCCCATCCTCCAATATCACAACGATTCTGATAGAATCAGACTTACAAAAATAAACGATTTTTTCCTGCAAGAGCATTTCGACAATTAGTTTTTGCAGGTCGTCCAAGACCACTGTTTGATGTTCAATAATGAACGGACTCGGCTTCAACAGCGTATTATCAATTTCAATCACAGCGACTGACAGCCCTTGGTTTTTTTGCAAATCCAGCGTAACGGCTTGTCCATTTAACAGTTGGTTAATCGTTTCGTTTTTTTCCCAATCCATTATTTTGATTTCTTTATCCAACTCTATTTTGACACTTTGCAGCACCAGAAATAATTCTTCATCGTCGATCGGCTTTAGAACATATCCATTGGCGTTCATCGTTATTGCCTGTTTGGCATATTGAAACTCGGAATAACCGCTTACAAACACAATTCGTAAATTCGATTTATGCTTCAAAGCTTCTCGTGCCAATTCCAGCCCTGTCATAATCGGCATATTAATGTCGGAAACCAGAATATCCACATGGTTCTTCGTCAAATACTCCAAGGCTACAAATCCGTTATTCGCACTGGATACAATCTCCATATCGAGCTCTTCCCAGTCAATGTGTTGTTGCAAGCCCATCAAATCCAATATTTCGTCATCGACGATTAAAACCTTATACAAATTGACCAACCCCCTATAGAAATAAGAAAGAAAAGGTATACTTAGTATACCTTCCCTCCTATACAAAGAACATGATTTTGATTAATTTGCAGCTACTTTTTTTATGTTTTCTTGCCATTTTGCAGTTTTATATTCCAGTAATTTGTCATAACCCGCTTTTGTTGCATCTTTGTTCGCTTGCTCCAATAATGCAGTTACTTCGTCATCACTCTTTGCAAATACAGCTTTAGAGAATACACGAGTAAAGATATCATTAACCCGTTGTGCAATAACGCCTTCATCCGAGGTTGGCAGCGGATCCAGATTTGAGAATTGTGTAATATTGTAAGAGGTCTTCCAAGCTACAGTACTTTGCGCAACGGTTGCCCACTCTTGCTTATCAGTCGGCAAGGACAATTCGTGTGTGGCTTTTGCTGTATCTATGAAAGTCGTGTTGCCTGCCCAGTTGAATGAATCCATGGTAGACATCAATTTACCAAGTCCTTCTTTATCCGATGCGTATTTCTCCGTGAAATTTGGGGCATCCGCATCATCATAGCCATCCCAATACATGCCTGGAGGACCCCAGAATCCAACTCTTTGTCCTTCCGGTCCAGTCAACCAATCCAAGTAAGCGAAGATACCTTCTGGATCTTTAGCTGAGGTTGTGATCATATTTACATTCCAGCCCAATGTATCGTACTGTGTAGCATAAATTTTATTCTTATCCAGACCGCCTTTTTGAATCGGCCAAATCATGGTATACCCAGCTTCCGAATCTTTCGATTTCAAAGCGACCGTTCCTCTTGCTCCTAAATCAGTCACATTGAATGCTGCAGCTACTGCAACTTTACCAGTAGTTATTTTTTCTCGGACTTGTTCAATTTTTTGTGTCAACGCATCCTGCGTAACCAGTTTTTCCCTGAATAGCTTACTTGCATAGACCAAGCTTTCTTTAAATACTGGATCAACAAAAATCGATTTTAATTGATCGCCTTCTGGAACAGCTTGTTGGGTTACGAATTGAACAGGGTGATCTTCGGCAAAGCCGGAATAAAATTCATAAAGTCCTTGTGCGCCAATGCTAGTTTCTAATGGGACAACATCTGGATATTTAACTTTTACATCCTTCAGATATGTATACAGATCATCGAAGGTTTCTAGCTTCGGAGAACCCAAATCTTTATAAATTTTACTGTTTACCATATAGCCGCCGTTACCTCTTGGCGAGTTAGCATACCAGTTCGGGAATACATATAAATGGCCATCGCTAGCTTTTAACATATTCAAAGTAGCATCTCCAGCCCATTTTTTAAGATTGGGATATTTATCTACATAGGAATCCAATGCAACCAATTTATCAGCTGCCCTCAATTTCTCGACGTTTGCATCGCGCTCGCCCCAAATGACATCTGGCAAATCATTGGTAGCAATCATAGCGTTTAATTTCACTTCTGGTGCACTGCCCGCCTGAATAGCAGTAACGGTTACTTTCTTATTATCTTGAATCCATTTAGTCCCTGGGTCAGCACCCCATGGAGCTTGTGTGTACCAATCATAGTTACCATAGAAGCTAAAGGTCACAGGTGTTTCCCCAAACTTAAATTGGGCTGTTGCTTCCGGTGTACTTGTAGCATCAGCTGGTGCAGCCGAGCTTTCTTCTGTGCTTGATTTAGAGCAAGCGGTCAAGAGCATACTGGAACTAAGTACAAGAACAGTGAGGAATGCCATTAAGTTTTTCTTTTTCATTGAAAACCCTCCGTTGTATTATTTATTTAAAGCAGATTTGCCTTAAACTACAGGTAATACCTCTTAAATCTCCAATTACTCTTTTAATGATCCTACCATAACACCCTTAACAAAATACTTTTGCACAAATGGGTATATGAGCATAATCGGTAAAACAGCAACAATCATCGTAGCCATGGATAATGATTTAGTCGTGATGCTTTGCATGGCTGTTATCCTATCTTGCGCTGCTGAATTTAAATTCATCAACTCAGTCGTCATAATATTGGAATTCAGGATTTGCTGCAATAAAGCCTGTACCGGAAGCAGCTCTGTCTTGGAAATATATAAGCTGGCGAAAAACCAATCATTCCAGTGGGAAACCGCTGTAAATAAGGAAAGTGTAGCAATAACTGGACCTGACAATGGAAAAACAATTTTGAATAAAACACCGAAATTAGAGCAACCATCCATTTTTGCCGACTCTTCCAATCCCTCTGGGATGCCCATGAAAAACGTCCGAAACACAATCATATTCCAAACATTGATCATTCCCGGTATGACCAGAACCCAAAAGGAATTCATTAGCCCAAGACTACGGATTAACAGAAATGTAGGAATCAAACCACCACTGAAATAAAGCGTGATAATACAGAAAATCATGTAGTACTTCTTCCCCATCAAGCCTCTCTTTGACATGCCGTAGGAAAAAATCGCTGTACATAAAATCGCAGAAGCTGTACCGAGTACTGTTCGCAAGACAGAGATCCCAAATGCATTCATCAGCCTGCTGTCTTGAAAAACGATATGATAATTTTGCAAGGTAAAGCTGCGCGGCCAAAAGGTGATTCCACCCATTTCCGTATCCGAACCCAGATTAAATGAAATGACTACTGAATTCCAAAAGGGATATAAACAAAGGAATCCTAGAACAATCAATGCCGTATAGACTACCAAATGAAACATCTTATCCTCTGTGCTTAGCCTCATCGACTTCCACCTCTAACTTGTTGTACTACCACAAGCTTGTCCCTTTCTTCTTGGCTAAAGCATTTGCGAGTACCAATAAACCGATGTTAATCACAGATTTCATCAAACCTACTGCCGTGGCATAAGAATACCTGGAATTTTTAATCCCTACACGGTAGACATAGGTGTCCACTACGTTAGCAACTTCGGCGATCGTCGGACTGTTTGCCAATAGGAGAATATCTTCAAATCCCGCATTAAGAATATTGCCGATTGCCAAAATCATAAAGATAATGATTACTGGCATAATGCTGGGAATTGTAACAAGAAACACTTGTTTAAACCGACCTGCACCGTCTAAGGCTGCTGCTTCATACAAAGCTGGTTCCACACTTGCAATCGCTGCTAAATATACAATAGAAGCAAAACCAATTTCCTTCCAAATGTTAGCACTTATCAAAATGGTCCAAAAATAATCAGGAACGGATAAAAAATTGATTGGTTCATCAATAAAATTCAGCTTTTGCAAAGCCATGTTCAAGCTTCCGTTATCTACGGCAAGCATAGAACTGATAAAGCCAGCCACAATCACCCAAGAGAAAAAATGCGGCAAATAACTGATCGTTTGGATAAACCGTTTGAAGAGCATATTTTTAACTTCATTTAACATGAGGGCAAGTATGATCGGGGCTGGGAAACAAAATAGCAATTTCAGCAAGCTAATGCAAATTGTATTCTTAACCACCTCACCGAATTCAGGTGATTCTAGAAAAATATTGAAATGTTTAAAGCCTACCCAGGGACTTGAAAAGAAGCCGGTAAAGATGTCATAATCCTGAAATGCCATTAGCAAGCCATATAGCGGAAAATAGCTAAAGATGAAAATAAAGATTAAAGCGGGTATGACCATCAATTGTAAATCCCATTGTCTACCAAATAATACTAATTTACTTATGCGCTTTTTGGGAAGCTGAATGCTTGGTTTGTGTTGTATTTTCATTTGAAGAGCATCCTTCCGCAAGTCATTGTTTATACTTTTATAATAATACGACTTGTAAAAACGTAATACTCCCTGAAACAACGAAAAGAGTCTGCTTAGCAACGGACTTTTTGTATTCAGAGTACCTTATCTAATAAAAGCATTAAAACCATCTCCAGCTCATGCTGTGACTGATAATTTAATTATTATATTTATTGGAATAAATATTCGGAAACACTAAGATAGTTAACTATTAGGTGTAAAAATCTTCCTTTATGTCAAAACTGTATCATAACAAATCTAATATCTAGGTGGAATAAATATGATGCCGGTACATCAACGTATGGCGGAATTATGGACAGAACAAAAGACGCGGAAATTAACATTTAAGGAAATCGAAGAAATGGAGATGTGTTTGGAAGCCAATGCGAATTATGCCCGTAAACTAGCGAGCTTGTATAATTTATCCTTGATGGCTTCCATGACCAAAGATTGGGATTGGCAGCATGAAATCTGTGCAGATATTGATCGGCTAGAGCTTCAATTCAAACTATAAAAGCTGCGAACCCTTTGACTAAAAGGATTCGCAGCTTTTTATTCCAAATTTAACTTTAATCAAATCTTCATATTGCTAGCGAATTTAATCTGCTTCAGACGATAGCTTTTCCCATGCTGTAACTTCTTCAATTCTTTTGGCAAATGCGTTCCGGATACTATTGGATGCGAATGAGCCAACCGGAAAATGAAGTGGAGGATTCTCGCTATTGATCATTGCAATAATCGTTTTTACACCTTTTGCTGGATCACCTAATTTTAGAGAAGTAATCCCATTGTAATAGGCCTCATACACAGGTGCATATTCAGGCTTTTTCTCTGCCTGCTGCAGCGAATGTCCCAAAAATTCAGTTTCAAAAACAGATGGCTCAACTATCGTTGTCTTGATGCCGAATCCCGCAAGCTCCGTAGCCATAGATTCTGAAAAACCTTCCACTGCAAATTTGGACGCAGAATATAAACTGTATGGCGGCATTGACCAGGTTCCAAAAAAGGATGAAATATTGACGTAATGTCCTGAGCCCTGTTTCTTGAAAACGGGGAGAGTGGCACGAATGACATCCAACATTCCAAAAACATTGACATCAAATTGCTTTCTAATTTGTTCATCTGTATATTCTTCAATCATTCCTGAAAGTCCGTAACCAGCATTGTTCACTACAATATCGATCCGTCCGAATATCTCAATAGATTCTTGAACGGCTAATTGAATTTGGGCTTTATTGGTGACATCCAATGCTACGATATGGACATTGTCAGGTGATTTCAGCTTAAAATCAGCGATAGCTTCTATATTACGCGCAGTAGCGACAATTTTATCTTCTGTTTGAAGCAGCTGCTCCACAAATTGTCGGCCGAACCCTGTTGAAGTTCCTGTTATAAACCATACTTTACTCATAATTAATTGCTCCTTTTTATTGTTCTTAATCTTATGTATTAATAGTAATAGTATCAGTTACTGTTACAATTAATATTTACAATATAACAGCAACTTATTTTGAAGTCAACTTTTATTAAAAGTTTGATTTACCCTTGTGAAAACCATACAATATCAATATCCATTCAAGAAGGAAGGTGCAAATCATTGGCGAACAGCACTCAATTTTCCGTAGCCATTCATATTTTATGCTTTCTTGAATTTTATAAAAGCGGTAGAATCACCTCTGAATTACTTGCTACCAGTGTTAATGCAAATCCAGCAGTCATTCGTCGACTTATGCGAAAGCTTACGCAAGCCGGATTCATTGTATCCACTCTGGGTACCAATGCCAACATCACTCTAGCCCGTCCAGCAAATCAACTTACATTGCTAGATGTGTATCGAGCTATCGAAAAGGAAGAACAAACCGATTTATTCAATATTCACAAAAATACAAATCTTAATTGTCCTGTTGGCAGTAAGATACCCAACCTTTTGACTGGCACTTATACGCAAGTTCAAACGAGTATGGAGAAAGAATTATCAGTCATTACGATTGAAAAACTAGCTAAGGATCTTGCTCTTGGTATATCTTCTGGTATTCTTTAAGGGTTATGGTACTAGTTGGTATTCTTAGGATTTATGGGTTGCTGAGATTAACAATCCATTACAGCAACCACTTGTTTTTCTTCGATCGAACGAATAATACTATGCATTGTATTCAATGTATTTATATTATCCTTCCCGCTTATACTCGGTTCCCGATCCTCTTGGATCGCATTCATTAATTCAAACATGGTTCCATAGAATGCATCCGAGAACCAATCTCCTTTGATGTACGGACTAATCCATTGATCTGGCTTATCTTTGCTAGAATATTTAATTTTTGGGAATTTATAATTGTCCTCGATACTTCCGTACAAGCTTCCTTTAGTCCCCTCAATAGTAAATCGCCAAAAATGGTCATCGGATTGGGTTGTGTCTACAGTCATCAAGGAACCTCTCAGACCATTAGCAAACTCCATAGTGGTCAATGCGATCATGTCGCTTGCGAAATTTTGTCCAGGCATTCTAGTTGTGGAAGTAAATACACGCTCAGGGGTCATTCCCGACCAGAATCGCATTAAATCAATATGATGAATATCGTAATCGACGATCAGGAAATGGGGAACCTTGGCAAACCAAGTATCACCCATAACCGCATCTTGATTGATCCGCATTTCATGAGTAATTAGATAAAGTTCTCCTAAAACACCTGAATCGATAATCTGTTTGGTAACGTTATAAAAGGGAGCGAAGCGAGCATTCTGGTTCACAGCCAGCTTGACACCTGCTGCTCTAGCAAGCTGGACCATTTCCAAAGCCTGTTCGTGCTTATATGCAAACGGCTTTTGGATGAGCACATGCTTTCCTGTAGCAACCGCTTCTCTGACAATCTCTACTCTTCCTTCATTTGGGATTGCAATATCGATAATATGAATATCGGTTCGCGCGAGCAATTTTCTGTAGTCGGTATAATAATCACTTATTTCCCAGCGTTTAGCTGTAAGCCCCACTGCTGTCTCATTAATATCGCAAATGGCAACTACATTTAATCCAGCTTTGCGGTAAGCAGGGAGATGAGCTGCATTAACAATCCCTCCTGCTCCGATTATGCCAATCCCGTAATCATGTTTTTTGGGCAAAGCATAAATCAGCTCATTTCCTGCAGCCATACTAACCACCCTCTCTAATGTATTTTTTTCATAGCTCCACGCACATAGGCTGTAGAAGTAAGCATTTGGCCTTCAGACAAATGTTCCAAGTAAATTTTAATGTTCGGTTTAGCTTGATTTAATAATTTAAGATAGAGGGGGTAGTTAAGATCACCCGTACCGGCAGCCGGCTGTATAGTCAAGTGCTCTGCATTATCGTCCGCATGTTTATAATTAAAGTCTTTGGCATGGGCAATTAAGATTCGATCTCCAAGCCGTTTGAAAGCATCCTCCATGAGTTCATCCTGACGGTGTTCTTCTTGTTGAGTAATATAATTACACGGATCCATCACGATGCCGATATTCGCAGATGAAACCTCCTGCAGCATACGCTCCATGCGTTCTGGAGTATTGATCACATTGTTGTAATATCCTTCCAACCCAAGAAACACACCCCATTTTTCCGCTTCCTCCGCAAGCTCTTCGATCACCGACCTAAGCAATATCCAGCTTTGCTCGGATTGATTATCCGGATGATGCTCCCAAGGACTGTCGGGACTAGCTGTCCCTGTCTCCGTAGTTACTGTACTGGCGCCAAAATCCCGTGCAAAACGAAGATGCTCCTTCAGCTGGTTGATCCCAATACGGCGTTGATCCGGATTGATGTTAATCAAATTGGTATAACAACCAAGCGCGGGAATTCTTACACCATTGCGCCCAAATTCCTCTGCGACTAGATTTGCCACACCCGTACTTAATTTGCCTAAAGAGTGATCGATATCGAGGATATGGTTTAATTCCATATGGACAGAGTCAAATCCGTAAGAACTGACTTTCCGGGCTAATTCTTTATAACCCATTTGTCCGAAAGCAATAGACAATACACCGAATTTCATGTTTAATAATCCTCTCTGATAGATGATTTATTAGTCTCAGCACTCCTGAATATCAGCTCTCTAGTTTTCATTATCAGCGCCGTCCATAATAACCAGTAATGCATGGCCGTCAAGTACGGTAACCTTGGTATGCACATATCCATCACGATATTCGAAGGTCAAGTCGCGCTCATTGGGGGCGAGAAACACACGAGTAGGTTTTTTGGCCATTTTTATAGCTATCTGCATATCCACTAAAGGGAACGCATCCTCGACAATATCCAAATTCTCAGCTCTACGCATGGGAGCAAAGCTCATAAGGTGCACAACAGTGCTATTTCCTCTCCGCACCACTGTAGTCTCCAAATTACTCGGTCCTTTATCACGAATAATAGGCTCCTCAATCAGAAGATCGATGCAATTGCCCAACAAGATTCGATAGTTCGTGACAGCATGCTTGCCATAAGCTTCAAGAATAGGAACCGAGAAGGTGATCACCCTCCCCTTCTTTATCACTGCCGCGTATTCGGAGAGTTTGTCTTCAGGGGTATAGAAATGCCCTGAGAAATGGTTATATTCCCGTTGAAAATAAGGCTCTCCCACTTGGACCAGTGCTTCCGCTTCTGGTGCAGGGACCATTCGAAAACAAGGCTCATACATCACATACCCCAAATCAGCAAGCCCATTAGATACTTTCTCATTCGCATGCAAAAAAGTATGTGTAAATGGACTTAACCCGTGGACAACAATGCCCAGCTCATCCAGAATCGGCTGACTGTCCGCATTAAGTGCTGCTTGACCGCATACGATCAAGGCTCCGCCAGCTTGAATATACACCTGCAATTTGGCTTTGAAGCTCTCATTCATAAGCACGGTCTCTGTGAGGATGACCAATTCATACTTGCCCAATTCCACATCTGTTTGCACAATATCAAATTGATGGCGAAGCTGCTGTAATGCCCGCATTGTACCCAGACCCGACATACCTGGGTTATCCTCCGTCCCTAAATCCACCACTACGGCAATCTGGCTTACAAGATTTCCGCCTTCCACATAAGGCTCACATGCTTCAATGTACCCAAATACCCTGCCGATTAAATCGTATGCCGGTTTGTTCAAATTACCTTTCGAACCCAACATGTCACCAATACCGTTGGTCATTCCCTGGCTTAATATCTGGCAGCATTCATATTTTAAAGCCATCTCGGGTTTTAAGGATGCATCATCTCCCCAGCTTCTAAAAAATCGAGCCGTATGGCTTAAAGTAGGAAGTCCGATCGTACGTATATATCGCGCCATATAGGGGAAGAAGGCATAACCCCATCCTCCGGTAGGTAAAGCTTCGATCTCCACATGCCTTAAGAATTTCTTTTCCTCCGCAAGATTTGTTTTCGGACGGCCGTTGAACCAGATTCCCGCTGGATTATGCTTGCGCTGTGCTTCTTCAACCATGTCACGGTATCGTTGCATATATTGATGGGAAAGCCCTCGGGCGTAACGCTTTCGGTCATCCTCTTTGCGCGGATCGTACCCCTTTTTCAGCATCGCTTCAACAGCCCAGGTTGAACAGCTTGGTTGATCCCAGCATATATCCATGAAGATACCGTCCACTGGTGCAAATCTCTTCAATACTTCGGCAAGGATGTCCGCTAAATAATCCTGATATGGACTGGACATATCCATCAACTGCCATCCGGCTGTAAAAGCATCGGAAGGGTTAACGCTCCATTTGACCTGACGTAATTCAGGGGTAAGTGCAATCCATTCTGGATGGAGATTGGCCGCAAATTCGTTGCATAATACACTGAGATAAATGGGCGCACGAATATTAACTTTATGCAGAGCTTCTACCTGCATTTCCAGCAAATCAAGCTTTTCGTTCAGACCCGGATGGCGCGCCTGATGATTGGTGTTATAATACAAATGGCCGTGATGGCACATAGCAAATACAGTAACGCTATCCACATGTGCTTTCTTGAATGTACCGGCAAACTCATCTGGATCAAAATTCAGACCTATGTCAGGAATCAACGGACTGGTATGAAAATCGAGATGGATCGTTCTCTTTGGAAATATCAGCTGTGAATTCATCTTTTATCGTTCGCTCCTTATTTGTATTGGCATGGACTCGCTTCAGCTTCGTAAGAATACACCGTTTACTTCCTTGTACCAGGAGACATCACGCCAATTTTCCCAGTATGGATGGGCATAGTTCCAAGGTGTCGTTCCCCATAATCCATATCGGCCAGCCAGTTCGTTGCATTCGGTACACCAATCGCGAAGCCAGCTCCATGACAAATGCCGATGGTCCATATGCCACCAAGGTCCCCATGCTTCCGAGGTGGTGACCGGAGCACCTATTTCTGCCGACCACTCCATTGCGAACGATAGCCGGTTATGCATTTCCTGCATAAACATTGGGCGCATCACCCGAAACGCATCATCGATTCGCCGCTGATAATCAGAGTAATCGTGGTCCCCACGATCTTTCACAATATCGTTAAATCCAATCCGCGATTCAAGACGTTCGCTTTGCAATGCGCTTTGCATGAACATATGCAGCTCGAGCACATCGTAACTGCGATTTCCTGCTGTCCTCACTTCTTTCCAGAACGAGGTCAGCGAATAAGTAAACCGGAGATATGGATATTTACGTTGGAAGTGTTGAAGCATTTCCTTATGCAGCTCATCCACGTATACCAGCTGTTCCGATGTCCAGATTAGCTTGTTCGTTCCCCCCTGCTGGTTTACCGCCGCTTCCATGTTATCTGCTAAATTTCCGCCGGATGCCTGACTTGTGTTCCCGTTCACTGCCAGCTTGTTCATTTCATCTGCATAAGGCGAGAAATAAGGAAACTCCTGATCCAAATCAACATAGAGAACGTGCTCTAACAAACCGCGGCTTCCTAGAATATCCAATGTCCGACCCCAAGCAACGCGGAATGCAGCACGATCACTAGCGTAATGCTGGTGCAAATCGGGATGTTCTTTGCAGCGGTCATTCCATGTCGATAGAATGACATAAACCCCTCTATCCTTGCACGCCTGCATAAATTCAACAAGCTCTCGAACAATGGAATGCTTGCGGTCGACGTCGCATACTCCCCAATTTGCTAATGGTTCTCCGAGTATAGTGACCTCTTCCTCTTCTGAATTCAATAATCCAATCGTCAACGGATAACAATCGATGCGCACTGTATTGAAATTACGTTCGACTAATTCATCTACAGCCTGCCCGTAATTTTCGAAGGAACCTCCAGGATAATGCCCCTTTAACCATGAATAATCCCACATTGCAATCGTAAGCCGCCTTGGTGTCAAGCCGTTTCGCATATCGTATGGCATCAATGACATATCTATATTCCCCCTTTTATTAAATCCATTACTCTAATACGTATAAGTGACTTTGCTAAGCTGAGGTGTCCAAGAGCTCCCGCTCGTATGGTTCCATCTGATCTTGACGTAATTAACGCCCGATAAACTGCTCAGAGTAAACGTATACTTAAGCCAATCTCCCGTACCTCCGGTTATTGTCGGCGTTACGGCCGTCCAACTGGAGCCATTAGCTGAAGTATAGAAGCTGTAATGCGATATCACTTCGCAGCCGCAATAGAATCCGACAGCTTCGAACGACGTCATCCCCGTCCGATTCCACACCACTTCCTCATTAGTGGACGTGCCGTTTCTGGCCGCCCGCGATGTATCACCGCCGAAATAGGTCGTGTTGATCGTATCAAATGTAAGATTGGAAGTATGGCTATACGTCTTCGTCCAATCATTCAAATCATCCACGACTGTTGAAATCGGATACGTATAAGTGACTTTGCCGAGCTGAGGCGTCCAAGAGCTTCCACTCGTATGGTTCCATCTGATTTTGACGTAATTGACGCCCGTTAGATTGCTCAGTGTATACGTATACTTGAGCCAATCTCCCGTTCCTCCGGTTATTGTCGGCGTAACGGACGTCCAACTGGAGCCGTTGGCCGATGTATAGAAGCTGTAATGCGATACTGCCTCGCATCCGCAGAAGAATCCGACTGCCTCGAAGGATGTCATCCCTGTTCGATTCCACACCACTTCCTCATTCGTCGACGTGCCATTTCTCGCCGCTCGCGAAGTATCTCCACCGAAGTAAGTTGTGTTGATCGTATCAAACGTAAGATTAGAGGTATGGCTATATGTCTTCGTCCAGTCGTTCAAATCGTCCACAACAGTTGTCGTCGAACTGATTACGATCGTGCTTTCCTTAATCGCGCCTCTTCCCCCGTTATCCCATACGACAAGAGTGACACGATAGGTTCCGGGCTTTGAGTAAGTGTACGACGGGCTAGTCGTACTCGTGGGAATACCGTCACCAAAGTCCCATAACGAATGTGCAATTGATCCGCCGGTATCCGTAGATGTATTCGTAAAGCTGATCGATTGCCCGACCGTCGCCGTCGTTACAGCTGTAAAGTTAGCCGTCGGTTTCACGTTGCTGAAGCCTCTGGAGGTTAATTGCGTATTCGTTCCATTCCCGCTCACGGTATTGCCGCTCCATTCCAAATCAGCAGAAACTGCAGGATACTGGTTAATTGATTTACCTACGTTTCCTGTGATCGTATTGTTCACGAAGCTGATTTTATCAACTGGAGCAATTCCGAGCGGCGTAATGTAAATCCCGTCTGAGCCATTATTCTTAATCTCGTTACTGTCGAAATTAAAGTAAGTTGTGTTGCCATTAATGCGAAGGCCATACCCGTCATCGGCTGGATATATAGCCCCTGAATTGCTGTTCTGCGTGTTATTAAACTTATTCTTGTAAAAATAATGGTATTGTTCTCCGTTCGTATCTCCTTGGAATTGAGTCGCCCATTCCACCATGTTAACTACTGTATTATAGGCAAAATAATTGTACTGTTCGGCACTTTCGCCGGAAATTGAAATCCCGATTTGTTGTCCATCGTCTAAATAATTGTCGGTGGATACCGTATGGCTTGCCTGAGCGATCTCAAGTCCGAGAAACTTGATGTCATCGTGATCGCTGATCGTATTGCGGCGTATGGAAGTATAATTAGATTCTGACGCTACGCTGATCCAATGATCCACAACATTATCCTCAATTATTGTGTTGATACAGTTGCCCCAGACTTCAATACTCAATCCTTCTATGCTCATCCCGGATCCGTTAATTGTATTGTTGCGAATTATCGAATCCGTAGAGCCATCATGAGCGAAAATACCGCCTCTTCCTGTGTTCGATATCGTATTTCGCAGAACTTGGTTATGACTGGAGCCCCAGCCCATTCGAATTCCCGAACCCCAGTCCGAGGTCACCCCGATATTGGTGAACGAATTGTCGGCAACCGTGGAATACGTAACTCCGTGCGTATAGTCGGTATTCCCCTGGAACCATACAGCGAACGGTCCATATACTCCAGAAGCCGTAAAATTTTTGAAAACCATATTATGGATGTTAAAGCCGCTTCCGTTATTGCCCTCGATCCCGTTATGAACATCCGGATCGCTATTCCCGTCGATGGTAAGCTCTGAGATTTCAACATTGTTTATGCCGCTTAAGTAGAGCATGCTTCTGATCGATTGCAGCGTGCCGTTGAATTTAATGATTGCTGTTGTCTTGCTGGCACCGCTTAACTTGATATTCGATTTAAGCGTAATAGCTGAACTGATATAATAAGTACCTGCCGGTAAATATACATTATCTCCGGATGCTGCCGCGTTTACCGCATTCTGGATAGCCGTCGTATCGTCATTGCCGTCAGCACCGTTAGCCCCATAAATGGTTACATTAACGGTGGCAGCATCTGCTACAGGAACATTGTATTGGAATTGAAACGTGCAAATAACCAATAGGCATATTAAGAACATAAGAGACTTGTTAATCCTTTTCATCTTATATAGCTCCTCCTCGTGAATAGATTTTGAGTTTCAAGAGTCAATACGTATAAGTGACTTTGCTAAGCTGAGGCGTCCAAGAGCTACCACCCGTATGGTTCCATCTGATCTTGACGTAATTAACCCCTGTAAGACTACTCAATGTATACTTGTATTTAAGCCAATCTCCCGTTCCTCCGGTTGTTGTCGGTGTGACGGCCGTCCAACTGGAGCCATTGGCTGAAGTATAGAAGCTGTAATGCGATATCGCTTCGCAACCGCAATAGAATCCGACAGCTTCGAACGACGTCATCCCCGTCCGATTCCACACCACTTCCTCGTTTGTGGAAGTGCCGTTTCTCGCTGCTCGCGATGTATCTCCACTGAAGTAAATCGAATTGATCGTATCAAAAGTAAGATTAGAAGTATGGCTATATGTCTTCGTCCAATCGTTCAAATCGTCCACGACTGTTGGAGTGGGATACGTATAAGTGACTTTGCTGAGCTGAGGAGTCCAAGAGCTGCCGCTCGTATGGTTCCATCTGATCTTGACATAATTAACGCCAGATAGATTGCTCAGCGTATACGTATATTTGAGCCAATCTCCCGTGCCCCCTGTTGTCGTCGGCGTAACGGACGTCCAACTGGAGCCGTTGGCTGATGTATAGAAACTATAATGCGATACCGCCTCGCATCCGCAGAAGAATCCGACTGCCTCGAAGGATGTCATCCCTGTTCGATTCCACACCACTTCCTCATTCGTCGACGTGCCGTTTCTCGCCGCCCGTGATGCATCTCCACCGAAATAGGTTGTGTTGATCGTATCAAAAGTAAGATTGGAGGTATGGCTGTATGTCTTTGTCCAGTCGTTCAAATCGTCCACTACCGTAGTTAGCGAACTGATCACGATCGTACTTTCCTTGATCGCGCCTCTCCCTCCGTTATCCCAAACGGTCAACGTGACACGATAAGAACCGGGCTGGCTATACGTATGTGAAGTGCTAGAGCTGCTAGTTGGGGCTCCATCACCGAAATCCCACAGCACATGCGATATGGTTCCATCCGAATCCGTTGATGAGCTGGAAAAGCTAATGGATTGGCCAACGCTGCCCGAGCTGGCGCTGCTGATAACTGCAGTCGGCTCTATGTTGCCGAAGCTTACGGCTGAAGGCGTTGTGTTGCTTCCGTTTCCACTCACGGTATTACCAGTAAAGCCAAACGCGGAATATCCGCTGTAAGATCCAAACGCAACACTTGTGTTGCCCGTAAATTGACTATTCTTGAAGGTTAAGCGATCGACGTTCGACCCGTATAGGAGTACACCTTCTCTTTGGTTATTGCTCACACTGGAATTATCAAAGGTGACATCGGTTACGTTCCCGTTAAACCGAAGCCCATTGCCGTCTATCGTATTATAAGGCGGAGGCTCAATTCCGATTTGCGTGTTGATAAAGTCAGTTTTATAGAAATACAGCTTCGAGGCGCCTCCTAGATCTCCTTGGATTTGTGCCCCGAACAAGCTGCTATGATTAAAAGTGTTATGTCCGATGTAGGCATAGTTTTTCACTTCATCTCCTGAAATGGAGAAGCCGATTTCCGCTCCGCCATCGACCAAGTTATCGGTAAATACCCCATGAGTCGCATCGGCGAATTCAATGCCGAGAAATTTATAGATGCCGCTCTTATCGCTTACGACGTTTCTTCTAACGGCCACATAGTCGCTTTGGGCTACACTAAGCCAGTGATCGATTACGTTATCTTCGATGATCGCGCGGTTGCAACCATTCCAGACTTCAATGCCGAGTCCTTCGCCGCCCGATCCAGTTACTGTGTTACTCCTGATCACAGTATCCTCCGAGCCGTTATTGCAAAATATACCGCCCCGCCCCGTATTGGATACCGTATTCCGCAAGATGGAATTTCTCGAGGATCCCCATGATACCCGGATGCCGGCGCCCCATGCACTGCTCGTGTTTATGCTGCTGACCGTATTGTCGGCGATCATGCTATCCGTCACTCCAGGAATGACCGTTGGCTGATTATAGCCAGTAAAAGAGATACCCATCGGCCCAAAGACGAGATTAGAGGACAGATTTTGAATAGTAACGTGATGGATGTTAAGGTTTGTGCTAGGTGTTCCAGCGAGACTTCCTTCAGCGGAAATTCCGTTTCCCGCATAATTATTGTTGTTCCCGTTTAAGGTCAGATAGGAGATTTCCACGTTGGAGATCCCGATAATATGAATCATTCCGTAGGATTGAATGGCATTGCTGCTCGAATCCCTTCTGATGTAACTCGGCTCACTGGTGCCCGTAAACTTGACGATGGCACCGCTCTGGCTTTGCCCAAGCAGCTTAACACCAGCTTTGGCGACAATCGGGCTTGTGATGTTAAATGTACCATTCGGAAAATAAACCGTATCTCCCGACACAGCGGCAGTGATCGCGTTCTGGATAGCGGTTCGATCATCCGAGGAGTCGTTTGCAGTAGCACCGTAGCTCGTAATATTAAGCGTCGCTGCTTGAGCGACAGGAATATTGATCTGGTACTGGATCCCAAACATAAGCGAAAGACAAACCAGGATGTAGATCATCTTCTTTATTGCGTTCATCATCTTAATCCTCCTTTAAATTTTAAAATTCGCACAAAGTTTCTTTACTAAAGAAATCTATATTCAAGTAGGTTCTGCATGGGAAGTTGAATTCCCATACAGACCCAGCTGCTCCCTCCGTTCTGGCCCTTATGCCTGATTTATCAAACAACCAACAAGTCGCGATAAGATCTAGCCTGCTTTATTTAATATTAGGCATATAGTCCACGCCATCACCACCAACATTATGCTCTCTAAAGTATTTGTCCCCTTCTGCCAATGCTGCATCGGTAAACCCTGCTTTATCAGCCGATTTGAGGAAATCATCGTAAAGCTTGTCAAATTGAGCCGCGGAACCAGCAGTCAACGTTTTGGTAAGTGGATCCTCCAATGCTTTCTTTGCGGCAAAGGCTTTCTGTAAGCTAGGCACTTCTCCAAATACCCAAATGTTAGGCGAGTTCGCTAATACTTTTTGGGCTGGATCGGTAAAGCCAATGGAGAAGGCTTGATCCGCTCCTGCTGGAGTTCTAACGGATCTGTCGTAGGTTACCGCTGGGTGGAATTTACTTTTATTCTGATTCATAAAGGTTACCATCAAGCCCCCGGTTGGCGCTGTAATCGTTGTTGAATCCCCCAAATTATATTGCAGTGCTTTACCGTTTTGTGTTTGATAGACCATATTGTCGGCTAGCTCCTTGTCTTTAAATACTCTGCTGCCGCTCACTTCGTCGAACAAGCCTGCGCTTTTAGGACCCCAGCTTCTCAGCTTCTCAGCGGATTGGGAGACCATGTAATCATACCAGCGTAAAATTTGCGGAAGATCCTCAGGTGCAACGCTGTCCTTAAAGATATAAAGGCCGCTTCGAGAACCTACGTTAGATTTATATCTTAGGAACTCATCTGTTTTTTGCGGGATATTCAGATAAACCTTTCGATACTTGTATGGTTTACCTGCTGCCTCAAGCCCGGCATTATCCGGTGTCATCCATGCATAGGTTACCGCATACAGACCGTTCTTCAGCTTTTCATTGAATACTTCGTTAGGATCGAGCAAACCTTCCTTCGAAGCAACACCATCAATCACGAGCTTGTTCATCAATTTAACGTCTTCGCGGAAAGCCGGTTGTTTGAACAGATAAGCCAGCTTCTGATCCTTTTTGTTGAAATAAGTATAGTAATCGGTATCCATCCGTCCTTCCAGAATGGCCATCATCACAGCCATTAAAGGCCAGTTATCCGTTCCGGTCGATACGAAAAACGGGGAAACCGGTTTATTGCCTTCCTTCAACTGCAAGTCCTTGATGTTATAAAGCATTTTTATAAAGTCATCGGAGCTATTAATGGGAACATCCAGGATCTCTTCCTTTGTAAAGGCACCTTTTTGCACATACATATCTTGAATTTCTTTTTCTGATTTGGCGCTTGGGTACAGCTTTTTAATAACGTCATCCCTTACCCATATATAACCAAGAGAGTCGACAGGCGGATTGAATACGCTATATTTAGCTAGGTCTACAGAAGGGTCGTGGTCTGTATCTGCATACAAATTCTCATAGATCCCAAAGGGCAACGAATATTTCTTGTACATTTCTGTAGGTTTTAGAAAAGTATCGTACATTTTCTGCAGATTGGGTGCATATTTGGGGATTAGCTCTGTCAAGTCATAGAGCTTATTGGCATCCACCAGTTTCTTAAGATCCTGCGCATTCCAAACCATATCGGGGTAATCGTTGGCAGCCGTTAGCTGGCTAAGCTTGATATCCCAGGATTGTCCGCCATTGTCAATTGAATTGTCTTCATCGATCGTAACGCCAGTGACCCGTTGAACCTCAGGAGTAACGACATCATTTGCTGACTTCTTCTTTCCCAATCCGCCGGTTCCCTCAGCCTGCCAGTAAGTCAGCTTCAGCTGTTTTCCCGTCCATGTAGGAAGATCCGACGTATCTGCATCCGGATTATCAATCCAAGGATGAGCATTAATATCATTCGTCTCATTTGCTGCCACAGGTGTCGCTTCCGCAGGAGTTGCTTCAACAGATGCAGGTTCTGTACTTGCACTTGCTGTTGAGGCTGGACTTATGCTTGGACTTGAAGCTTCTTTGTCTGAATTCGAACATCCGGCAAAAACGGATAAAACTAAGATCATTACAACAAGCATTGACATGACTGACTTAAGCTTTTTATTCAATTTGCTCATCCCCTTCATTTTCTTGGTATATTAATCACTTTGTTAAGTGTTACACCCATGGACTCAACATGATGGTTGCAATGATTGGCATAAAATGCGACGGAAAAGTAAGCGTTTTCACAATTCACTTAAAAAGCTTTTGCTTTACTTCATTCAGCAGGAATGCGTGGATAATCGGAGCCGGAAATCAGATAATCTGACTTATTTACCGGCTTATATTTTAATATGATACACTCCCTTTCCAAAGCAACAAAGACTCCATTTATAAAAAAAGATAACAGTATTATAAAGTCTTTTCAGCCTGAATTATCACCGAAACCGGAATTCTTAAGCGCGACTCAAAATCATATGAACCTAGGGACATCAAGCCATATGTTGCCTTTAACAGCCGATTCATGAGCTATCAGCCCAGGTATAGTCATATCCAAGGCTTTCACGATGTCAATGGCCGGAGGCACATCATTTTCTATGGCATTTATAAAATCTTTGACGAGAAAAAACTCAGAAGTACCGTGACCTCCTAACCCACTGTCTTTAGGAGCATCAGGATTAGATGAACTAACAGCTATCTTTTTCCCTGTCTTTTCGTCCAAACCTTCAAAATATCTCAAACCGATATTGTCATACCCCGTACGTCCCGTTTCCAAAAACCCTTTAGTACCATAAACGCTGTAAGCGCAAAGCTCCGGTTGCCTAGTAGCAACTGAGCTTCTCAAAACTTTAATCGTTGCACCCTTGTTAGTTTCGAACAATGCAACCTGCATGTCGATAGCGCCTACACCGATATCCCCCATAATGGAGGTCGCTTTTCCCGAGCCCGTAGCTTTTACTATATAGTCATCCATCCACAGAAGCAGTGGCCCCAGACTATGGGAACAATAATGTAGAGGCGCTCGCTGAGCTCTCCATTGTCCCTCCACAGCAATTCTTATTTCATGAACATAATCTGCTTCAGCGTAGTAGATGTTTCCAAGATTTCCTTGTTTAATTAGCTTGTTCCATTCTAATGCGAAATGCATGTAATTACAGTTTTCTGCAAGCATATATTTCCCTTTTGATCTTTGTACAGCATAGAATAGCCTCTCACAATCTTGAAGGGTGTTGGCCGCTGTCACTTCGCACAGCACATGCTTGTTGCACTCCAATGCCTTAATAGCCTGATCTGCATGGACAGGAATAGGAGTACCAATGACGATGATATCAGCATCACTATTCACTAAGTCATCATAGTTATCAAAAAGCTGGTTGTCATGTAATCCAAATTGTCTACCGCAGCTCTCCAGGCTTTCCGAATGAGTATCACATAGTGCCGTCACTATAGTTTTGTTATTTCCTGCGAATAATCTCCCATAGGCAGTTCCTCTGCCAATCCCAACCAAGCCTACTTTTAATTTTTTCATATTACAAAATCCCCCCACCGTTGGCTTAAAGGTGTGCAGCAGCAACCACTTACTGTATCTGCTCCGCATCCTCGGATTATTTGCACAAAAAGCAGCCTTTTCAGGGCTGCTTTTGTTTGTAGACTCGCAAGTGCTTACTTGAATAAACACAAGTCAGACCTTCACTTATTTAATATTAGGCATGTAGTCCACACCATCACCGCCAACATTATGCTCTCTAAAATATTTATCCCCTTCTGCCAATGCTGCATCGGTAAACCCTGCTTTATCAGCCGATTTGAGGAAATCATCGTAAAGCTTGTCAAATTGGGCCGCGGAACCAGCAGTCAACGTTTTGGTAAGCGGATCCTCCAATGCTTTCTTTGCGGCAAAGGCTTTCTGTAAGCTAGGCACTTCTCCAAATACCCAAATGTTAGGCGAGTTCGCTAATACTTTTATCGCAGGATCGGTAAAGCCAATGGAGAAGGCTTGATCCGCTCCTGCTGGAGTTCTAACGGATCTATCGTAGGTTACCGCTGGGTGGAATTTACTTTTATTCTGATTCATAAAGGTTACCATCAAGCCCCCGGTTGGCGCGGTAATCGTTGTTGAATCCCCCAAATTATATTGCAGTGCTTTACCGTTTTGTGTTTGATAGACCATATTGTCGGCTAGCTCCTTGTCTTTAAATACTCTGCTGCCGCTCACTTCGTCGAACAAGCCTGCGCTCTTAGGACCCCAGCTTCTCAGCTTCTCAGCGGATTGGGAGACCATGTAATCATACCAGCGTAAAATTTGCGGAAGATCCTCAGGTGCAACGCTGTCCTTAAAGATATAAAGGCCGCTTCGAGAACCTACGTTAGATTTATATCTTAGGAACTCATCTGTTTTTTGCGGGATATTCAGATAAACCTTTCGATACTTGTATGGTTTACCTGCTGCCTCAAGCCCGGCATTATCCGGTGTCATCCATGCATAGGTTACCGCATACAGACCGTTCTTCAGCTTTTCATTGAATACTTCGTTGGGATCGAGCAAACCTTCCTTCGAAGCAACACCATCAATCACAAGCTTATTCATCAATTTAACGTCTTCGCGGAAAGCCGGTTGTTTGAACAGATAGGCGAGCTTCTGATCCTTCTTGTCAAAATAAGTATAGTAATCGGTATCCATCCGTCCTTCCAGAATGGCCATCATCACAGCCATTAAAGGCCAGTTATCCGTTCCGGTCGATACGAAAAATGGGGAAACCGGTTTATTGCCTTCCTTCAACTGCAAGTCCTTGATGTTATAAAGCATTTTTATAAAGTCATCAGAGCTATTAATAGGAACATCCAGGATTTCTTCCTTTGTAAAAGCACCTTTTTGCACGTACATATCTTGAATTTCTTTTTCTGATTTGGCGCTTGGATACAGCTTTTTAATAACGTCATCTCTTACCCATATATAACCAAGAGAGTCGACAGGCGGATTGAATACGCTGTACTTAGCCAGGTCTACAGAAGGGTCGTGGTCTGTATCTGCATACAAATTCTCATAGATACCAAAAGGCAACGAATATTTCTTGTACATTTCTGTAGGTTTTAGAAAAGTATCGTACATTTTCTGCAGATTGGGTGCATATTTGGGGATTAGCTCTGTCAAGTCATAGAGCTTATTGGCATCCACCAGTTTTTTAAGATCCTGCGCATTCCAAACCATATCGGGGTAATCGTTGGCAGCCGTTAGCTGGCTAAGCTTGATATCCCAGGATTGTCCGCCATTGTCAATCGAATTGTCTTCATCGATCGTAACGCCAGTGACCCGTTGAACCTCAGGAGTAACGACATCATTTGCTGACTTCTTCTTTCCCAATCCGCCGGTTCCCTCAGCCTGCCAGTAAGTCAGCTTCAGCTGTTTTCCCGTCCATGTAGGAAGATCCGACGTATCTGCATCCGGATTATCAATCCAAGGATGAGCATTAATATCATTCGTCTCATTTGCTGCCACAGGTGTCGCTTCCGCAGGAGTTGCTTCAACAGATGCAGGTTCTGTACTTGCATTTGCTGTTGAGGCTGGACTTATGCTTGGACTTGAAGCTTCTTTGTCTGAGTTCGTACATCCGGCAAAAACGGATAAAACTAAGATCATTACAACAAGCATTGACATGACTGACTTAAGCTTTTTATTCAATTTGCTCATCCCCTTCATTTTTTTGGTAATTGTATTACCCTTGCCGACTAATCCTTTACAGCACCAATCAAAACACCTTGGATAAAATATTTTTGCAGAAACGGATAAACCAGAATGATCGGAATCGTCGTAATGATAACTTGGGCTGACTTAATCGCTTCAGGCGTTGTTGTCAGTTTAATTTTGGTCACCTGGCCATGCTTGATGGCCTCTTCAATTAAGGAGGCAATTAAATCATTTTCTCTAACCATCTGCATCATTATAAATTGCAAAGTATATAGCTTAGGTTTAGTGATGAAGAATAAAGTCGTAATCCAATCATTCCAATTAAGCACAGCTGTCCACAATGTAATGGTTGCAATGATCGGCATGGAAAGCGGCAGGATAATCCGTCTTAATACCGTTATTTCATTTGCCCCGTCAATCTTTGCTGATTCCAATAAACTCTCCGGTATGGTGTACATATAGGTTCTAATGATTAGCATATTATAGAAAACAAAAGCACCCGGCAGAATGTAGATCAGAAAATGATTCAACAAATGCAGCTTGGAAAATAACAAATATTGCGGGATAATGCCTCCATTAAAGAACATCGGAAGGATCAGAAATAAAAGCAACGCGTTTCTTCCCCATAAACTCCTTTTTGTAAACGCATATGCCGCAGATACTTGGACAATTAAAGATAATATCGTTCCGGCTACAACCCGTAAAACCGAAATGATTGCAGCTTGGGAAATAGCTGAATTTGATAAAATGACTTTGAAATTATACAAGGTCGGTTCCCTCGGGAATACGGTTATTCCTCCCAAAGCAGTATCGCGACTCTCATTGAAAGCCATTGCCATCACGTTCAAATAGGGAAAAACCGTAATCAGACCCAGTAGCGCCATGAACGATATATTAAAGATTGTAAAAATTCGATAGCCAGGGGTTGAATATTTCATGAATAATCCTCCCTCACCATATCGAAATCGAGCTTATTTTTTTCGTGATAAAATTCACTACAATTAATAAAACAAAAGCAACTACACCTTGAATAAATCCTACTGCCGTAGCCAATGAATAATGTGCCTGCTGGATTCCGAATTTATATACAAGTGTGGACAACACATCATAATCAATAAAAGAATTCTGCAGTCCAAAAACCAATTCAAAATTGCTGTTTAACAATCCGCTCATGCTAAGGATCAATAGGATCATCGCAGTAGGCATAATGCCTGGAATGGTAATCCGCATAGCTTGTTGAAACTTGCCGGCGCCATCAATTCCGGCCGCTTCATACAATTCAGGATTTATTCCCGAAATAGCAGCCAAATAAATAATTGTGCCCCAGCCCATTTCCTTCCATAAGCTGAGCATAAGGATATTCGGGATAAAAAATCCCTGCTTAGCCATAAATAAAATCCTTTCCGCATCAGAACCAAGCATGGAAACTCTCATGTCATTGATTGGCCCGTACATGGAATACATGGTATAAGCAATCCCGATAACGGAAATCCAGGATAAAAAGTGCGGCAGATAAGTAAGCGTTTGCACAGTTCGTTTAAAAAGCTTTAGCTTTACTTCATTCAGTAGAAGTGCCAGAATAATCGGAACTGGAAATCCAACAATTAAGGAAATAAAAAAAAGGACCACTGTGTTCGATAGCGCTTTCGTGATATCTGGCAGCTCGAAGATCGCTTTAATATTATCAAACCCTATCCATGGACTATGAATTGGACCCAAAAATATATCGTACTCTTGAAATGTAATCAGGATACCAGGCAGTGGAAAGTAGCAGAAAACGAGTGTGATCAGCAGAGCCGGTAAAAGCAACAAATAGATAAGCCAATCTTTTTTTAATTTCTGCACAATTGAAGTTTGTTTTTTTACAGCTTTATTGTTTGCTGCTTGAACTTTCATTAGATGAACCCGCTCCTTAACTGTCTTATTTGTTTGGCTTATTGTTTATTATGATACACTCCCTTTCTAAAGCATCAAAGACTCCATTTATAAAAAAACATAACAATATTATAAAATCTTTTCAGCCGGAATGGTCACCGTAATCGTTGTTCCTTGATTGATTTCACTTGCAATGCTCAAGCCAAATCCCTTGCCATAATACGTTTCGATCCGCTTCTGCACATTCTTCATCCCATAGCCGCTGTAAGAATTCGTCAAATTTCCGATAAGGATATTCCTGCTTTTGTCTTCCTCCATACCCAATCCATTATCAGAAATTTCAAAGACAATATTCTCGTCAACAAGTCTACCTTTAATAGCAATAAATCCCTTTGATTTCATTCCGTTAATGCCATGCAAAAGTGCATTTTCAACAATCGGTTGGAGCAGATTTTTGACGATTAAAAAATCCCGAACTGTTTCATCGATCTCGAATGTAAAGGTAAACTCCGCCTTGTAAGCAAATTTTTGTATCGTCATATATTCATGTAAACCGTCAATCTCTCGGGAAATCGTAAAAATTTTATCTCCTTTGCTAAGCACAATCCGATAATATTTCACCATGGAGTCGATAACTAGGCCTAGTTTTTTGTCTGGGTAAGCCCATTTTAACGCTGATAAAGTATTATAAAGAAAATGAGGGTTTATACATGCTTGCAGGAGGTCCATTTCCAGTGTCTTTTTCTCCACCTCATACTCTGTTAATGTCCGGTAATACTCTGTAATTCTGAGTATTAGTTTATTGAACCTGCTGGCGATTTTAGCAAATTCGTCATTGCCGCTTATATCTACAGGAAGCAGCTGCTCACCGTTGATCAAGCCTTCCACATCCATTTCTTTCAATAAACGGGATAACCGCTTGGTTATCATTTTCGAAACCATCTTCACAACTAGTATAATAATAATGAGCAAAAACAAAATGATAATAAAGGCTTGGATCACAAAGCTTTTCATATTCGCAAGTACTTCTCGTTTAGGCAGAAATAGCAGAACTCGGTGGCCATTCTCTTTAAACTCCAAGTCAATTGTATAATAACCATTACTTTGGTTATTTTTGAAATACTGCTCCGAAACAGCCGAAATCTTTTCTGATTTTAGCTGATTGCTGTTGACAACTATACGATTAGCAGGATCTGCACCGTCGTCTGTGACATATAAAATAAACCCTTCTTGGGGAAGGGCGAACTGTAAAGGCGCAGTGATATTAGCAATAGGGATTCTTACTTCAACGATAGCCAACGGATTATCAATAGACATGATTTTTTTGTATAGGATCAGATCCTCTGATTTTGCTCTACTGCCGTCACTATCCTTTCTGTACTTCCAAATCACCGAATTCTCCTTAGCATCCAGAATTTCTGTTTTTAAATTTCCATCAAGCCGCTCGCCGCTTCTAATATATTCGCCTTCGTAAACCAATTTATTGAATGAGTAGACCAAAACACTCTTTTGCGAGCTACCCATCTCCAAAGCGCTAAAAACATCATTCATCACATTGTAATTCGTCCAGACCGTCTCAATTTCTTCTTCATGCCTAGTTGATAAAACCCCATTTAACCGGGTATTGCTCATCACATAAACAATTTTATTCGTATTTTCCTTAAATAGATCATGAATCGCATTCACTCCAATGCCTAGCTGAGTTTTATTGGAGTCGATGATTTCGGCCACTTTGGTATTCCATGTTTTTACCAAATAAAAGGATCCCAGTGCCAATAACGGAATTAGCGTAAATAAAAAAATGATCAGTGCAATTTTTTGGCTGTACTGCAGGGATATCTTTGGTTTTCTCATTCTTGCTTCGGTTCTTTTTTTCATAAAGCTTCCACTCCTATCTCCAATTATAAGTGAGGTTTGTTCTTATATTCTCCAGGAGTCAAGCCAGTAATTTTTTTGAATAATAAGCAAAAATAAGATTTATTAGAATATCCAACCTTTTCGGCAACAATATATATACGGCTGGATGGATCTTTGAGCATTTTTTTAGCCCAGTCAATCCGATATTCCGTAAGATATTCGAATATGGTTTTACCAGTCAAGCCTTTGAAAACATTGTTAGCATGCACAACACTTAAATAAACGCTTTTGGCGATATCACCCGCGGTTATTTGTTCATGATACTTGTTTTTAATAATGGCTTTGATTTCATCTGCCACTTTAACATGTGAAGGGTTAGTGCTGTATAAATGTTCATTAACCGATTTCAATATATTCCGGATCCACATCTTAACATCGTTCATTTCTGAAAATTCGGATAGTCTTTCCCATAATATTTGATTCTCATTGAATAAAATCTTGGAGGATTGATTCGCCTCTATGAGAATGAGCTGTGCTATATTTGCAATCGAAAAAGCTAAGCTTTTCACATAATTTTCGCTGTAATTCACAGTTGATGAGCCAAAGTATTTAACAAAAAAGGCTTCAATAGAGTCTTCATTTCCATCTCCGATCAAAGCCTCGACCTCATTGTACAACACTTCAATATCTATGGATTTTTCAAAGATCCTGCTCTGTAGATGCTCAATTTCCGCGAACAGTACGATATCGTTACCGTCCTTATAAAACTTGGTTTTTGCTGCGCGAACCGACTGCTGGTAAAGCTTGGGTACATCCGATAAATCTTGTGAGCTCTGGCTGATCCCAATCCTGATCTTCAGATTCAATAAGCTGCTAATTTCATCCCGCGATGCGATGATCAGATCAGAAAAATCTCCAGTAGACTGCCTAGGAGACGTTGCATTGTCGGTTAATAACAATACAAATTCTTTGTTGGAGATTTGCAGCATATTCATCGAAAAGTGCTCATTGTTGCATTTCTGCAATATTCTCTTTACGGTATAAGCAGTAAAATATTCATCGTCCGTCTCCACATCGAATCTTATCTTCTCATATTCGCCTAAAACAACAGATACCAAGTAGATATTGCAGTCTCTGCTAATCTCCATTTTCAAAAAACCAAATCTTCTTCTTATTTCATCTGCTTCATGGTAATAACCAAATAATAGCTCTCGGAGAAACTGCTCCTGAAAGGACGGCAAGGATTGATTTAATTGCTCCAGCATCATTTCCTTTTCCTTTTTCAACGAACGTTCGAAATCATGTTTGTTTAATGCCTTTTTAATAGCGCTTTCAAGATATTCCGCAACGATTGGTTTTAACACGTAATCCTGCACATCCAGACGCACAGCGGCACGCGCAAAATCAAACTCATCATGGCAACTCATTAGGATGATTTTCACTTCGGGATAGAATTGCCTGACTTTGTCTGCCATTTCTATGCCATCCATAATCGGCATGGTGATATCACTAAGAATAAGATCAGGGTTTAGAATTCGAGCTTGCTCCAGCCCTTCTTTTCCGTTCGAACAAATGCCCACTATTTCAATGTCCATATTTCCCCAATCCAACATCCCTGCTATACCTTCTTGATCCCATAAATTATCGTCGACAATAAGCATTCTATGCATAAATATTCTCCTTCTGCCAATGGCTGTTTTGGGTAATATACTTCTGCAATGATACATTCGCTAAAGAACCGAGATAGTCCTTTAAAGGCCCTCACTTGAAAGTCATACCTCACTTCCCTTATACGGAAACCAAAATCGGCAAACAAAAAATAGTCAATTAGATAATTGACTATTTGACGAAAGAAACTATTATTTAACGCCAACGACGGCACTCATTTGTAAGAAAGGCTATTCAGATATCGCAATGCATCCTTAAGATTAGTTTCATTAACTCCCTCGATAGATATATCGACGAATGGTTTGTGCTGGTGCAATTTACTTAAAAAACCCGTAATATTAAATTGGCCGGAGCCTGCTTGAACCTCTTGCAGGCTTTCTGAATCCTCTGAAATATTCACATCCTTCAAATGAGCCAGCACAATGCGTTCACCAAAATTATCAAAAGCATCTGCAATAATTTTATCCTGCTGCCCTATATTTGTCAGATCTAATAGATTACAAGGATCAAATACAACACCGAGATGGTTCGATGGAATTTCCTCTAAAAGCTGTTTCATTTTCTCAGATGATGAAAGAGTATGTCGGTAAACGGGTTCAAGCCCGATAAAAACTCCCCATTTCTCTGCCTCTTCCGTCAGCTCTTCTATAGTTGCTTTAAGGATGTCCCAGCCAATCTCACGGTATCTTAATGAGTCATGGGTTAAGTAGGTATTCAAATCTCCTGTTTCCGTGGCGACAATCGATGTTCCAAATTGACGAGCGAAACGTATATGCTCTTTAAACCGCTCAATATCGTACCGTCTTTGCACCGGATCAGGATGAATCGGATTAATATAACAACCAAGCACCCCAATACGGAGGCTGTTTCTCTCAAACTGCTCTGCAATATGATTGGCCAATCCAGGGCTAAGCTTCCCTAAACCCAGGTCAATATCGCTTATCGCCTTGGATAAAGCCAATTGTACAAAATCCAGTTCGTATTTACCCAGCTTCTCCGTCAATTGCTTGAGTGGCAGTTTACCTAAAGCATGCGCCAATATACCAAATGCCATAATAGTGATTTCCCTTTCTTCCACACTCAATATTGATCATATACGAGTTCTTTGGTTGTGAAACCGCATAAGGAAGGAAAATTTTTCAGCAGCTGCTCAATTTCTGTTTCTTGTACCCCTACATTACGCAGCCTTTGGGCGCGGACTTTTTCCTGTACCGATTTAGCCGTCTCAAAATCCTCCATATGCTCAAACAGCTTCGCTCCCCACTTTTGTCCAAAATCCACATGCATACGCTCATCTGATATATCAAATTCAGATTGGACGGCAGAAAGCGCATCACCGAATTTCCAGAAAGCATCGATGGATTTGCGTTTTTTGAAGAATGAGCATGGTTCGGCTACCATAGTCAATGTTGCATAAAATTCCGGAAAAATAGTCGGCAGATTATCCGAAGTCAGTGCTTGTGTTCCTGCCCAGAGAAAATGCTCCGTCTGAAAACCAAGCTGCTTCAAGCGGCGAACCCCCATTTGGCTGTGCCTTACTTCATCCCAAGTATGGCGGGCAACATCAATATAGAAATCCATCGGCATGTTTTGTACTCCATAGTATAGATAGGCCATGGATTCCGCTGAAGTCATTTCAGTTGCATTGATATATATCATTTGCTTAACACTATCATTGAGCGGGCTGCTCGAATCTCTAAGCAGATTTGCTTCCCCATGAATCTTTGGGTCATGAAGCGGAAATCTGACATCAGGAGCTGCGACTGCCGGTACAGGACCTATTGCTTCGATTGCCAGAGGAGTCGGCCATTTTACAGCTTTATCCTCAGCGTGCCGTTGCATGGTGAGGATTACTTGATTGGTGTACAGCGTCCAGCTAGTATACCGTTGATTCAGCGTTGGCTGTTCCGAGTAGGCAAATCGTATAAATCGTTCCGGCCACTCCAGATGAGTTCGGCTATCCATTTCAATTAAGCGAAAAATATCTAACGAAGGTGCATCGAGAATAGGGTCCATCTCAAATTCAAGCTTGCGGTATGCTTCCAATAAAGCTTGAACCAATGCCCGATAAGCAAAGGCAAATTCAGCCAATCCAGGAGCTAACGACAAGCTTTGAAATCCTTCGCGAAAGCTAACAGGCGATCGAGCACGCTCATTAATTCCACCACCAGCCAATTCACCAATACGCTCCTTCAAGGCTTTCATATGAATCGTGTGCAGGTATGCCAGCCGCATAAGCTCACCTTTTATATCCCAATCAGGGAAACACGGTGCCCATCCCATAGCAAATCTCGATAATTCAAACTCCAGCCAGAACAATTGCTTTAACCTGCGATTCGAATCAACAGGACGCAAATGAACATTGCCATACTCGGCAACAGCTGGCGGTAATTCCATTTGATCTATATCAATAGCGAAAGACTCTTCTTCAATTTGCTCAGCCATGTAACAGCCTCCAATTGTGGATTTCTTACTATTTAAAGCTTAAATGTATACACGGCAATTCGGTTCTTATCCAACCGAAGCGTTGTGCTATCCCCATTCGTGGGCAGTAATGTAACCGCAGTATCGCAGCCGATCAATTTATTCAACTCGTTGCCAGTCGACATCTGGAACTCGACTGGCTTATCACTGAAATTCGCAATGATTGCATAATGTAGACCATCGGCTCCATTCACTGTCATCCACCTTACTCCTTCTGATGATGCTTGTACGAGCAGCTTGGATTGAATCGAACTCGCAGAAGCCATTGCAGTTTGCTGAGAATCTGCGTTCGCAAGTATAAAAAATCCATTGTCGAGTATCGTTTGCCCTTCATCTACTGCTTGAAGAGTGTTTGAAAATTCTTGGACAATTTGATCCGTTCTCAACAATCCAACATCCATGGATTGATCCACCCACGGATATTGCTTCAAATGAATATTGCTCTGTCCAGGGCAATACAGTCCTAACTTAGGTCCATACGCCCGGCCAACGCCAATCTGATTGTCGATATTCAACCAGTTCGAATCGAACGCATCATAGCGCTCCTCTGTTGATTGGCCGTCCCTGTCTATTATGTTTGAATCCGTCGTATATTTACGGGAATATTGGTTATAAACGTCGTTGGGAACATGCAAATGCAAACCGCGCAATTGCCGGATATAGGCTCTGTTCACAGCTACTGCATATTGCATTACGACTACCGTCTTATCATCGGGCAAAGCCACATAAGCGATATGATGAGCGGCAATCGTCGCTGAAGATTCACCTTCTGCTACGAATCGCTCGGATTTTACAGCCAATGTACCAATTGTCGCGAATCCCCCAGGAAAAGCATAATCATAAAACTGCGTCACTTCAGACTTATTGACCGTTCCCAGTCCGGTGATGGAGCCAGCAAGATTGAATCGCCATTCCGCCAGGCTGCTGGCTTTCGGTGGCAAACAAAGGCCAGTTGGCTTCTCTGCCGATTTCCAAACCCATGATGCGATCCGCTGTTCAGAGCGAACAAGGGAGGCACCATGGAAATCATCATGCCAAAAGGCTGGTTGCAACGACTGCCCGCCATGTTCACTTTCATCCTTAATGATCTCCTGTTTCTGCCGCTCACCCATTAGACTTTTCCAGGATGCGGCCATCGACAAAGACACTGCCCGATCAGACTCCAATCGTGTGTAATACACAGGAGAGCGTTCCGCCAGCCGATTCAAACGACGGGATAAAAACGATCCATCCCCGTTCGATTTCACTTCTTCACTCACTTGAGCCAACCAGCCTGCTTCCATTTGCGAGCAATCCTCTTTTAAGTAGTCCTCCACAAACAGCCACATTGGTATCGCGTAATCCTGACAATAACAATAAGGCACCCGGGTATCGCCGCCAATCCGAAGCAAGCGGCCATCGGGAAATATCATTTGTTTCAATATGGTCCATAGATCCGCGGCGTGATGATACAAGGCTTCGGGTGCACTCTTGTCCCTAGAACGATAAGCAAAATGCAGCATGGCAATATTAGACAGACAAATAACCATATAACCAACATTTAAATAGCTGTGATGATGGAGAGCATACGATTCAAAAAAGTTTGCTCCTGCGTGCCATTCGGAAAGCGGCCGTCCCGCATATATTCGTCCCGATTGTGCATCGTCTGGTACCGAGATGCCATTTAAGAGAAAATGAGTCCCCTTCTCCAAGTATTCTTCCACTCGCTTAGCTTGTGGAAACAGCATAGCCGTGCGGTGCAGCAGCGCACCGTTCCACAGATTGCTTTCTGGCTTATTGCGGCTTTTGCCATCCAGCATATCAATAAGTCCGGCGACAACACTATAGTTATCCAACAGCCAATCCGCTTCCGATAGAAGCAAAGCTTCCAGCTGAACCAGATCCTCAGCGCTCATATATTCCCTAAGTGCTTCTACACCGTGCATCATGCGTTCAATTCCAAGCGCACTAATCCATGTGTGGCCCCACTTGCTTCCATCCAGACAGTGATAATCCCCCGTTTGATGCGAGGCTAGATTGAATCGCAGCATCGACAGAGCAAGCGAGCGTATTTCTTCCTGATCCATGCGCATGGCAACGGGATCCACATCGGAGGCGGTTCCCCAAACAGCAAATGCCGCTAATGCTTTCTGATGTGTCTGCACACCCCAATCATTGTAACCTGTACCATAGCAAACCAGATTCGGACGATCCGGACAATGATACAACCATTTCTTCGCATCCAGAATCCAAGGTCCAATCAATTGCAAATACTCTTTTTCCGATATTTGATGCATAGCTACCCCTCCCGTTAGTATGTTTGATTACTGTGCATCGGCGGGATTCCATCTTGCCGTTGGATCAATATGCTTTGATATTATCAAAGTAAGCTGTTCCGAGATCAGTTTGGTAGATTCCTACTCCGGTTTTAGCAATATTACTTGTATTCACCATAAAGCTTACTCCGGTGGCGTACAAAGTTTGATTTACATAGAAATTATAAGTGTCTGTATTTGTATCGAATACAATTTTAAAGTCATACCAAGTACCTGCCGCATAGCTAATAGTAGTATTTTGCCATCCGCTGCTGTTTCTATATTGTATAAATCCATTGTTCCCAAAGGCTATCTGAAAGGCTGAAGCATCACTGCTATCCTTGGTTAAGATTACGTAGCTTGTAGCATTGGTTTGCTCTGCTCGTGATCTGGTTTCAATAGTTCCCAATGTCAAGTTGGCAGTAAAATTCTTGTATGCTGTCATTGATGCTGCACTGGCTGCTGTTTTATAAGCCTTCAAGCTTTTATCCAATGCGGTTGGCATCGCCTCAACGGTTAGAGTCCCTCCATTAGCAGCAGTTGTCCAGTCTGTTGGTGCAAGACCTGTTGTCATTGAATTAAAGTTTTGATCCAGCACACTCAACTCCAATATAATCTTGTCAAAGGACAAGTTGTAACTCGAAGCTGACGCGTTCTTACCCGTAACCTTAAACCTCAGTATTTTATCGCCGGTTGTATCATAAAGCTTACTCCCTACTGTATAGACGTTGTAACCGCCTGGTGAACCATACATATCAAGAGTATCTCCAAAGCTTGTACCAGCTGGACTTTCTGTCTGCATTTGACCTCTGCTGGCAAGCTGCTTATATACTAGCTTTATTGTATACGCTCCTGCTGCAACATTCGGCAAAGTGAAATCAATGTAGTCTCCCACTCCGTCTGCGCTTAGCAATACCCACTGCGCACTGCTTGCTCCATCTAACTGATTTTGAACGCTTGCACTGGCTCCGGATGGAGTATATGGGATATACTCGTTTTCAAATTCATACACTGCGCCTGGTTCTGTGTAACCTGCTATTACCCCTGCATTGCTTATCACAGACGCATCCGAAGTTCCATTGTTTATCCAAGTTAGGTTCTGAGTGTGTCCGCCTGGATTAAAATGCTCACCCTTATTAACATTTGCAAACACGTTATGCTCAGCTGTAATAAATTCACTGTAATTATCGAGATAAATCGCGGCTACCTCAAAGCTCATCGCCCAGGTGCTTTTTACAATATCATGAATGTAGTTCTCAAATATGGCCGTATTGATTTGTCTAGATAACGTATAAATTCCTCCGCCATCATCGTGATTCTGCATTACATGATGAACCTCATTGTAACGGATCTTGTTATTGCTCATCCCAACCTCAATATTGGCAAATGCTTGATTTCCTACCTGCATCCCCATATAAGGGCCATAGCTAATATCGTTATGCTCAATAATGGTGTCTCTGACGAAGCCCGCAAGAATCCCTATCCCGTTCGTATATACCTGCCCATACCGCGAAATCGTATTATTACCCACCAGAATATTCTTAGTTTGCTCGACTGCAGTAGGATTCTTCTTACTGAACCCATCGAGATTTATCGCATTGCCGGCAATATAAGTAAGCGTATTCCCCACAATTTGGCTCTCGCCGACACCTTTGAAAAACTGCAGCCCATTGGCTCCGGCAAATTTAAAGCTGTTGTTAATAAAGCGAAGATGGTTTGCGTAGGAAGCTCTGACCATTGCCGGAGATACGGATGCATATCCAGTGGCTGTATCAAAGGGCAATGGCTGAAGGCCTTGCGTCGCTACCAGACCGGCTGAGCTCGGGTTATTCCAGTTGGAATGCTTAAAGGTAATTCCGCTGAACTCAATATCGTGGATATTAGCTCCGGAAGTTCCCAAGAGGTCAAACAATACTTCTACTTTAGGAGCAACAACCGATACAGTAGCCATATTCTCACCCGTACGCGGTTTGTAATAAAGGTAATCGGTGACCGTATTTAAATACCATTCGCCCTCTGCATCCAGAAGCTCATAAGCATTCTCGAAATAGTAAGCATTGCCGACAAAGAAGCTGTCATCTTTCTTAAAAGCCAGCGCTTTTTCTGACGCTTGAAAGGTTACATAAGCATAAGTTGCATCGGTTGTGTAGGCTGCAATTCTTAAATTGTTATGATACCAATGCGGTTGAACCACCATTTCCACCTGCGTGGGGTTAGCCCAGGCAGCTATCTCAGCTTTATTAATTTTATATTTCCCATCGATTCTATCTGCAGGAGCAGGTGATGGCGAAGGTGTAGTCACAGGCACATAACCAACAGTCTGGTAATAAGGCCCCAAGGTATCGGCGTTTGTGATATTTGGAATGCGTGCCCTCGTAGTCTGTAGATCATTTACATACAGCTGACGGAACTCAAGGCCGGCCGTAACACTTCTTCGGTATATATTCTTCGGAGCATCATATAAAGTCCAACTGCCGCTCAAATTCTCCCCACCCGACACGATGGGCACTTCGGAAGCATATTGCTTATAATAAACCTTATAACCATTGGTACCTGAGTCACTTGAATCGAATAAAACGGAGCTTGTTAAAGGATGTGTGCCTCCGCGAAGGTAAATATAAATATCGCCTGTCATGCTGTCATTGATTAAATCAACTGCCGCTCTCGCTTTTTCTATCGTTTTAAAAGGTGCTGCAAGCGTACCCGCATTTGTATCCAGCCCACTAGTAAATTCCACATAAAAGCTTGCTTGTGTGCCTGCAAAAGCCTTTCTGGCAGGTAAAGCTCCGAATAAAGCAATCAAGACAGCTGCGATAAGACCCATTATTAATACCTTGCGCAAATTAATTTCCGTTGCCATTGACAATCACTCCTCGTCTCTAGTAAGTCGCACTCCAGCGTTCAAACGAAGCTTAATCGATTTGTGCCAACCTTACAATCGTCACATTTCTCAGCATCATCAGAATTCTCTAAAAGCGACAAACCCAGACAGGGCTTGAATTTAACCTATGTAATTCATGCATGGCCGTTCACTTTTACCCAGCACATCGAAAATTCTCAATGCTTTTCCCTGTAATCTCCAGGGGTAAAACCGGATGTCCGTTTAAAAACACGGATAAATGTATTGGTGTTGGTATAACCTACCTTTTCGGAAATCTCATAGACGGAATCATTGGTTTGCTGCAGCAGCTTTTGAGCATGCTCTACCCGAATCTTAGCCAGGTAATCAATAAAATTCTCACCGAATTCTTCCTTGAATAAGCGGCTCAAGCTCTTAACATTAATGTTAAACTCATCACTTAAATGGCTTAAAGACAATTCAGGATTGGTGTGATGCGTTTCCGTGTATTTTCGGACTTCCCTGATGATGGTATAGTTGCTTTTATTCTCACGGGTCGATTGGATGATCTTGGCTGCGTTGCTCAGAATTTGGAACAAGCTGTGGTCCATATCATCAATGGCATCAAATTTATTAACTTCCTTGTTCAAGCTTGGATACACATCCTAGTTCCACAGCTCCTGCAGATCTGGAGTCAGCTCCATCATTTCGCGATGCAGCTGATAAATCAGATAATTTAACAGGCTGATAATTTCATCCTGGGTATAAACTTCCTGTTTCAAATCCAGAAAAAACTGCCTATATTGCGGAATCCAACTCTCCTCGCCTAACCGATAAGACTGGGCAATGGAGCGTACCTGCTGCAGCAGCTTGAACATTTCCCCCCTCGGCTTGGCTTCCAGCTCCCAATAACCAATAACTTTGTTCATTCCCAACGAGGATTTATATTTTAACGCATGCAGAGCTTCGTCATAAGATTCGGGAATGCCGGCTAACTTATTTACACAGGATCCCGCACCAACTGTAATGGTAAAAGTTAAGTTTTCCTCTACCCAAGCGACTATTTTCTCAAAAGCAGCTATACACTTGCTCTGGCTCTCTTCTGTATCCCCTGTCAGCTGATTGAGAATCGTTAATTGCTTAGCCCCTGTCCAGTTGAACCAAACCACTAGTGATTCATTATCCGCTACTTCCTTCACCAAGCTGCTAAGCACGAATTTAAACAAGCTTTGGTCCTTGGGACTGTAGGCTTGGACAAATTCGGCATATTTATCAATTTCAATTACATTTACAGACAGGTATTCAAACTGCGTCGGCAATTCAAAAAGCTGCATTTCTTTATTCCAATCCTCTAAGCTGACGGAACGGGTACCTTCAATTAATTCCATGAAAAATTGCTGTCCGCGGTAAATCAAGCCTTCTTCATGCTGCTTCTGATAATGATGAGACTGCTCCATAAGCCTCTCTAGCGCCGAATCGATGAATTTGAATTCATCATTCTGTTTTTTGCCGAGCAATTCGTAGCTTTTTTGCAGGGAATAGGAGTTGATCCGTGACATAATCGCTTGAATCGGCTGATAATTGCGTCTGGAAACATAGATCATCCAGCCTATGCCAAGTGCAACAGTGATGATCGCAAAACCAATCCATAGATAAGAGAAAGCCGATACAAATTGGAAAAGAGTCGAGTTGGTTATCCCGCTTGTCAGCGACCAGCCCATATAATCAGATTGGATCTCAGTTAACTCCTTGGAATTGCCTTCAGACAGTTCAGCACTTTCCAGCAATTTGGAGTCACTGCCATAAATGATCTGTTGATTGCGGTCATACAAACGAATAAAACTGACATCACCTTTAACCATTTCATTAATGAATGCAGCAATCGAATCCATTTTTACATTGACAATAAGCATGCCTTGACTGCCTGTTAAAAGTGGTATTTTACGAATAAAAGAAATAACCGTCAGCTTGCGGTCCAATTCTGTATATGATCTTACTCCAGTCCAATAGAACGGAGCCTGCTGGTTCAGCATACTCTGCAAAAACTCACGATCCTCGAAATCATTCAAGGAAACCAGAGAGGTGGGCGTCATGATACGTTGATCGGACAGCCGATACATATATATCGATTCTACCAATGGTGTATTTTCAATTAATTCCGTTATTCTCGAGAAGGGCTCTTTAATAGAAGCATAAGGATCGTCCGCTAAGGCAGCATCAAAAAAAGCCTGCAGCTTCACATCATATTGAATGGATTGCATGATGACCTGATCGACGGAACGCAGCGAATTCTCAATCGACTGCATAACCTGTTTAGCAAACACCTCATTAGCTTGCACGGCTGTCTTCTTGGTTAGCTCACTAAAGGCGATGAATAGAGTGGAAATCAAGACTGCGATGATGATGAGAAAGCTTGGAATGTAAGATAGTAGCAAGCGGTGAAACCATTGTTTGTGCATATACATCCCTCCCTTTCTCATCCTATCAACAATTTCTCTGTATTCATAGCTTTAAAAACTTCTCATACATGCTTCAAGCCTTCAATTAAACCCAAAAGTGCCATCGACTGGCCGTAGGGCATGGGACAAACCGGAATATCCTTGTAAGCCTGCAGTGTCAAACCCATCCCAGTTCCATAGGAAACACCCTGCACCACACCATTTTCATCAATTTGGCCTATAGCTGCCTGAAGCGCCTTTAACCCAACTGACTTATATTTAGGATCTAGATATCCTTTACGGACTGCCTTGAGAATACCATAAGCAAATGCAGACGTAGCCGAAGTCTCTTTATAGGAAGTGGAATCATCAAGCAGCGTATGCCAAAGCCCGTCATCTGCCTGCAAATCCTGCAATGCGCTGACCTGCCTCTCCAATGAAGATATAAGAAAGTCCTGAACACCTTGCGGCAGCTCTACTATTTCTAAATAATCGACCAATCCAGCCGTATACCAGCAATTACCTCTCGCCCACAGCGCTTTGGCAAAGTGATGCCTCCCTTCGAAGGTCCAACCATGGAAGAACAAACCGCTAACTGGATCCGTTAAATATTTAAGATGGACGAGAAATTGGCGGATACTCTCTTGAATATAGCGCTCATTCTCGAGAATTACACCCATGCGCGCAACAAAAAGCACCGTCATATAAAGCGTATCATCCCAGAGCTGGCCCTCATTAAGCTGTCCAGATACTGCATGCTGGATGCCAAACTCGACTGTTCTCGGCATCTCCTCCAGCACATAGCTGGCCCACTCCTTGCAGATCTGCAAATATTTATCATCCTGTGTTTCTTCATATAAGTAGCTCAGCGTCAGCATCGGGCACATCGTATTGACATTCTTCGGCGGCAAGCCTTCGGCAATCCGCTTATCGAACCATTCTACCAGATAAGCGAGCAGCTGTGGACTGCCGGTTTCCTTGTAATATAAGTAGAGCGAGAACAAACCGACTCCCTGCGGCCACTCCCAATTATCCATCGAGATAATTCCGATTGGGCACGATTCGTCTATCGAGCTTTTTAAATCCTTCATTTGCAGAATCAACTTGTCTATATGCTGCTCCATTATGGTTCTATCTAACAATTGCATGAATAGTAGGCTCCTTATGCTTTATTCATAGAGAAGGGGTCGATTGTTAAAGCTACCTTACAGCTGTCGTCTGCCATTTCCAATTGGCGAATTTCGTGATAGCTTATTCGCGGGACCTCGCCATCAGGTCTGGAAATATCAGCGATAGCCACCTTCTCCAGGCGCTGCAATATCTCCGCTTTATCCGTGATATTGTCGAGGAAAAGCACAGCCCATGCTGCTTCCAGCCGCGGATGCTGCAGTGTCGTTTCATCTCCGCTGTATAACACTTGCCGGAGATATACACTTTCTCCCACCTGCTTAAGGTGAATGCCTTGAGCAGCCCGCTCCTGTTGTGAATAGGAAATTCCATTCAAAGCTCTTATTGCAACAGCTGCTTGCTTATATTGCAGAATCACCCAGTCCTCCATGCGGAGAATCTTGCCTTCAAAGCGATGGATAACCCATTCATCTGCAAGCTCAGCTGCTTGATTGTTAATTCCGGCCATAGAACGGCAAACAAGCAGCATATGCTCCGCTTGCGCACATTGCGTTTGCACATCAGGATACCATTCCTCTCCGAAGAGTGCCGGGCTTAAATACGTTTCTTTGTTCCTTGCAGGATGGGTTCGCTGACCACCGTTCTCCTTCACGGACCAGCGAAGATAGCCTAGCTGGGCGCCTTCAATGCGGAAGCTGACCGGAAACGATTGCCAGCCGAGCCCCCAGGTAGGCCATTGGTAAGAACCTGGTATAACCGGAAATTGATTAATGCTGCCCAATCTGCCCGCTTGTCCCACCCATGTGTACGAATAACTTTGATCAAAAATATGCTCTTTGCGAACCCGCGGGGTTTCGAGTTGAACCGTTTGCGGCTCGTTCCAGCTTTCTTCAAACAGCAGCAGGCTGATCATTGCGGTTAAAGACCAATTATTAACGATCGAATCCTGCTTGATTTCGTCCATAACATTGTGCCTTAAACCAGCAATGATCCATAAGAAGCTCGACTTCTCCGCTTTCCCATCGAAGTTGTAGCTTCTAATAGAAGGAACTAGCTCGCCTGGTCCTTGAAAGCGAATATAATCCAACAAAGCATCCATCTGCTTCTGTAATTTACATTTCAGCTCAGCTTCTGCAGGCTTTAATGCTTTGCAGGCCAGACTTAAAGCGTTGAGAATAATGGGTAAATAGTGCATGCTGATGTTCTCGCCCCAGCCCCAGCCTCTGCAAATCGTGTAAGCTTCCCATTTCTCAAAAAAATCTACGGCCTTGCTGTAATATATTTCGTGGCTGCGAATGCGGCTTAAGGTGAGCAGCAGCGCGCCATCACTAATGATTTTGTTCGGGTAATACAGAATGGGGTCTGTGCATTCATGGGCAAACCATTCCAAGCCGGCATCCATCATTGTATCGAGCATCCCGATCTGGCTTGCTGGGAAGGATCCTGGGTATAAGAAACGTATAGTCGTTAAAGGCATTAGAATAAAAAAAGCTGCATTGGTATCATTAATTACGGTTTCTTCCTTATACCATCGCATCCCGCCATATTGCGGATGCTGTGGATCGCTTATCTGAAGCTTGCTTAATTCCGTTAGAATCTTCATACCCTGCAGCTCATCAATTCTTCCCAAGAGTGATCCAACCGCATAATAATCAGCTGACGTCCGCCCTTCATGGCATTCCGCATGCTGCGAAGCTTCCCGTGTATGTCCAGGGTGGGAAATCCGGACAAGCCCGTCACTCCAGTTGAGGTTTCTGGCTAATTCATCATAAACATTGGAAATCACGCTTTTCTGATTGGCATCCATAGTATCGAACCCTTTCATCTCCGTTATTGTAGGAAATAAAGCCCCCCGCCAATAAATAGGGAGGCTTTATTGAGCTTACTTAAAGGTATATAAATCCTTTTGCATGAAAGCTTTATCTTTATTCTCTGCATACCATGATTTGTAGAATTCCTCTAATTTCTTGCCGCCAATTTTATCCCATGCTGCCTTTGAATCTGTCATGGCTTGCTCAGGTGTATAAGCAGCGCCGCTAATGACAGCCTTAACCCAGTTATCAGCCAATACATTACCTGGAGCCAAAGTTCCGTTGGCACCTGATTTCTCACCATTTTTGGAGATAAGCTGAAGCTCCTCAGGAAGCTGCGGCATATACTCTGTAAACGTTGCTACTGGACGTTCTGGAGACAGATACGCCTCATCCGCCAGCTTAATAATGTTCAAGAATTCAGCCTCCAACGGCTTATCCGCATTTAGCTGACTGGAATACAAGGCGCATTTTCCTTCAAGCGCCGGATTGGTCAGCATCGCCAAATCTCCTGTGTATGATACCTCTTGTTTGAATTTCTCAGCATCGATTGGCGCATAACAGCCGTTAGCTCCAGCCTTGGAATGCGTTCCATCCAAGCCGTATTTCAATGTTTTCATCGTTGCCTCTGTAGACATAAAGTCAACATATTTCATAATACCTTCTGTATTCTTGGCCCCGACATTCACCACTGCCGTTAATTGAATCGGCGGGTTAAGTACCGGGCTAAATTGTCCAAATTCGGTTTTAGGCAAGGCAATTGGAATGATTTCTCCTGCAGGCACGTTCTTCTTGAATGAATCGTAAAGTGCAAAGCCTAATGCCTCTCCACCTGCATTCGCACCGTATATACCAAGCTTTCCTGTTATAAAATCCTGTTGAGCTTTTGCACCGTTCTTATCCGTTACAAAATCTTTATCCACAATGCCTTCGTCATACAATTTCTTCATAAAAGTTGTCATCGCAGTCGCACGATCCCAATCTCTTACCAGCTCTCCATTCTCTACTACCCAGCTGACATTCTGGAATGCACTTGCTAGCACTAATCCACTTACGAAGCTTAAACTCATTCCATAAGTATCTTTCTTGCTGTTCCCGTCCGGATCCTGCTCAGCGAATGCTTTAGCTACCGTGTACAGCTCATCAATCGTTTTCGGTGCTTCCAGATTAAGCTTTTTCAGCCAATCCGCACGGATATATAAAAAGTGGTTTGTTCTCAAGTTTTGAACTCTGCCAAACTCATACATTTTGCCATCTGACTTCACAGCCAGCTTCTTGATTTGCGGATAGGTTTCCAATAATTTCTTATAATCCGTGCTGTACTTCTCGATCATTTCATCGATAGGCTGCAGCTGCTTCTGCGTAAACCATTGCTGTTTAATGGCTGGATCAAACTCAAGAATCAATTCCGGTGCAGCACCGGAAGCGAATAAGGTATTCATCTTCTGCATGGACTCCCAACGCGGGATCGCTACGAATTTCGCATTTACAGGACCTGTTTCGCTGATCCATTTGGTCCAACGGTTGTCCTCTACCGTACCTTCTTCGGCAGGAATAGTGCCGCGGTCATAGACGGTTAAAGTCATATCCGACTTCTTCACAGGCTCTGTGCTGGCCTTATCATCTCCAGGCTTTGCCGACATTTCCCCTGTATTTTCTGCTTTTTTGGATCCGCATCCTGCCAATACCGTGCTAAGCGCCATAATAACGATCAATAATATTAGAAACATTTTCACTGTTTTTTTCATTGTGTAAAACCCTCCCCATGCAATTTTGTAATTCGTTTCGCTAGTTTTGACTATTGCCTCTATTATGCCACGTATCACCCCTTCCAACATAATGTACTAACCTTTTATAGCGCCAATCATGACCCCTTTTACAAAATATTTCTGCAGAAACGGATATACGATAAGCATCGGTAGGACCATTACTATAATCGCGGCAGCTTTAATTCCTTCTGGGGTTAACTGCATCGAATCCTCGGGGCTCATATTGCTGATTTCCTGCATAATCGATTGGCTCTGCACCATCTGCTGCACAAGCACAGTCAGATTATAGTGATCCGTATCATTGATGTAGATCAAGACAGTCATGAACATGTTCCAATAGTTGACTCCATAGAACAAAGTCAGTGTAGCCAAAACGGGCATCGACAGTGGAAGCACAATTTGCATCAGCAGCCGCCATTCCCCGCAGCCGTCTATTCTGGACGCTTCGATTAGCTCATCCGGGATATTTTCGAAAAAAGTTCGCATGATGAGCATGTTAAACGTACTAATCAGGAATAGCAGCCAAAGTGCAAAGTAAGTGTTTACCAGCCCAAGTGCCTTAATGACAAGGAAGGTGGGAATCAGACCGCCTGAAAATAACATTGTGAATACGATCGCAAGGGTGAAAAAACGGCGTGCATAGAAATACGGACGGGACAGCGGATATGCCGCCATAATGGTGAACACCATGCTGAGTGCAACGCCGACAACCGTTATGATCACATTATTCTTCAAAGCACCTAAGACATTGGTTCCTTTTAATAAAGTTGAGAAAGATTCCATACTCCAGCCGACTGGCCAGATCGTGACTTCGCCGGATAATACCGCCTGCGACCCGCTTAGTGACAAGGCGATTATATGCAAGAGCGGAATCAGGCAGGTTAGACCGAGCAAGCTGAGGAGTGCATAATTGATTCCATAAAATATTTTTTCGCCAAACGTGTCTTTCATCTGTCATTCCTCCCGCTTACCATAATCCTTGATTAAACCGTCTCGCTATTTGGTTGGCTGTCATCACCATAATAAAGGCAACCACCGATTCAAACAGCCCCATAGCTGCTGTTAAACTGAATTGGGCGTTCTGCAAGCCAACACGAAAAATGTAAGTGCTGATGACTTCAGACACATTGGAAACTACATTATTCTGCAGGACATAGACCTGATCGAAGCCGACCTCAATTACATGCCCGATGGATAGAATCATCATCAGTACAATCGTTGTGCTGATTCCCGGCAGTGTGATGTGCCAGATTTGCCGCCATTTGTTTGCTCCATCCAGACCAGCTGCTTCATACAAGCTTGGGTCAACACTGGTCAAGGCTGCGAGATAAATAATGGCGCTAAAGCCCGCTTCCTTCCAAATTCCCGATCCGAGAAAGATCGCGATCCATGAGGTTTCACTATAGAGAAACGGATAGGGATTTCCCGTCCACTTCGTAATCCAATGGTTGATCGCTCCGGATTCTTGTGAGAATAAGGTAATGACCATACCTCCAACAATTACCCATGAGAAGAAATGCGGCAAATAAACCAAGGTTTGCACGAAGCGCTTAAAAATCAGCTTTCTCGCTTCATTCAACAGGATCGCTATCATAATGGGAAACGGGAAGCCTACAACCACGCTGAGAATACCTAAAACCAACGTATTGCGGACGATCCCCAGCGTTTCCGGATTATTGAACAGCATTTGAAAATTCTTGAAGCCTGCCCATGGGCTATGGAAGATTCCGTCCGCGAAATTATAATCTTTGAAAGCAATTACCAGCCCAAACATCGGCAAATATTTGACCACCAGGAAGAAAGCGATCACGGGAACAAACATAATTAATAAGGGAACATTCTGTTTGAATCTTTTGCTGTTAAATTTCTTGGATGCATCTATGATGCTGATCATCTCCCTCTAATCCAGTTGTTCATTCCTGACTACGCAAATGTAAGATATCCTTTCAAAATTAACAATCGCTTGTTTTCTAGTCATCATCAGAATTCTCAGCTCATTAAACAAAGCCTTGTCCCGCTTGGGTTTCACAACAAAAAAAAGCCGTTGGCTTTGGCAGCCTACAGCTCAAGCTTGGATTTCCTTAATTACTCTAACGACGGTATGCAGATGGTGCAGCCCCTGCTATTTTCTTAAAAGCGCGGCTAAATGCATGAATATTCTGGAAGCCGGTCTGATCCGCAATCTGCTTAAAAGGGAGATTCGTATATTGAATTAGCTGCTTGGCTTTCTCAAACCGAGCTAATCGGTGAAATTGAATTGGACTCATGTGAAAGGCGGTTTTGAATAAGCGAACGAGGTAATATTTACTTATACTGAACTCTTTGGAAAGCTCCTCTAGGCTAACCTCCCGATCGGTAATTTCATTTAAATAACGCTGAATCAATTGCAGCTCCTGCAATTTGTTCTGCAGCTGGGGCGATTGATTCCAATGATGCTCGCGGATAAGAAGAATTAATAAATTAATCATCAGCCCTTTAATATGGATTTCATAGAAAGGAGCTTTTAATTGAAATTCGCTAATAAGCTCAAAAAGCAGCTTCTCAAACGAATCCGGATTGTTTAACCTCACATAATCAGGCAAATTATAAGGAGGCTCGGATAAGAGGTCGGTTCGGAACAAGGTTTTTTCATGCTCTGACATCTCAGCTTCCATAATAAATGAGGTTCTCACCTCGGCGCTGTCCTCCTGCTCCAACAAATCGAAATGAATATGCGGCTGGCGTACAGGCTTATAGCCTGTGACTTTGATCGAATGCCTCAGCTTAGGCTTAAAAATAAACACATCCCCAGGACGACCATGATATATGCGTTCTTCTATAGTAACTATTAATTCGCCTTCCTTTAAATACAGGAATTCATAATCCCAAATGACACGCTCCATGACCTGCCAGTACGGGAGCTGATAGATATCCATGGCTATGCGAACATACGGAGAAATGGTGTTCATTAGAAGCTTTGCCTCCCTCAGCTGTGCAAAAGATAAGTACGATTATAGCAATAAGTGATAAATGTTCATAGTGTTCGGCTAAATATTTTCTGCTATTTCAGTACTATACTTAAAGGGAATTTAACTATAGATCTGGAAGGTACGTGAGCTTAATGAATGGATTACTGGGGCAAATATTTCAATTGCGTGAGGGAATTAAATCCAAGAGAGTGTCCAGCTATGACCGCAGTGGAGGTAACGCCGATTATGTGCGGATTGCTGCTGGAGAAACCATTGATATTGCTGATATAGCAGGAGCTGGCATTATCAAGCATATCTGGATCACACTCAGCTCAGAGGATGCTTTTATGCGGCGGAATGCTATTATCCGCATGTATTGGGATGGAGAAGAGCATCCGAGTGTGGAGGCACCTTTGGGGGATTTCTTCGGGCAGGGCTGGGGAGAGGAATATTCATTCACCTCACTTCCGCTTGCAGCAGCACCGCTTAAGGGCAAAGCACTTAACTGCTACTTTCCAATGCCATTTAACAATGGAGCCCGGATCTCTATCGAGAATCAGTCGGATATTGATATCCGTGCCTTCTTCTATTATGTGGATTATGAAGAGCATCTTTCCATCCCGGTTTCGATGGGAAGATTCCACGCCTGGTGGAACCGGGAGGCGACTACATCTGTTCACCCGCCTGAAGGGGAAATGGAGTGGGTTGGCCGCAATCAGACCGATGCCAACAATTATTTGTTTGCAGAGATTGAAGGCAAGGGACACTTTGTCGGAATCAATTACTATGTCGATAGTCCGGGACCGATGTGGTATGGGGAAGGTGACGATATGTGGATGATCGACGGCGAGGGCTGGCCGGGATCCTTGCATGGCACCGGTACAGAGGACTTCTTCAATACAGCCTGGTGCCCCAATGAGCTTTATGCCCATCCATACTTTGGCTGTGCTCGTGTTCCTGACAAACTGGGATGGATGGGCCGCACCCACGTCTACCGTTTTCTGCTGGAAGATCCCATATACTTCGATAAATCGCTGAGAGCCAGCATTGAGCACGGCCATGATAACAATCTGGCTCTGGATATCTGCACCGTCTCCTACTGGTACCAAACCGAGCCGCACAAGATATTCCCTCCTCTGCCGGTAAGAGCATCAAGAGCTAATATGCCAGAGATCAGTATCAAGGATGTGCATACCTGGCGCCATGAGTGGCGCAAAGCTATGGGTGGCTCAGGTACACTTTGGGGAAATGAGAAAGGTTGATTGAGTAAGTGGGAGTGAATAGGAGGGAGGGATTAACTCCCTCTGGCTGTTGAAAAAGTCATTCTGTGTATGAAAAGTATCAATTAAATTGATTTATTTCGGATTCCTCTTGATAACCTTAAAAAAATAAGCTATAAGCATAAAAATTGTGCGTATAGAGTCTACACATTCGTTCACGTGAAGCATAAGCACAATAATTGTGTTAATATCCAGAAATTACTTAAAGTTACTGTATAATCCTCAATAATAAGCATAAAAAATGTGCGTATCATCCATTTTATGGGTTAATTATCTACTTTTAGCACAATTATTATGCTTATAAAATGTAGATGGTTTAGAATATCTTTTTACGTTTCATTCTTAGAGAATCGAATATATTACTTTCTCAACAACCTGAGGGAGTGATTAACTCCCTCCCTCGACTTTTTTCACCCTCCAGATGATTTAACTACCCCCATACATTACTAACGGACATCAGCACCGCTATATCAAGAAATGGATGGGGTTTTCAAGTATTAGGGACACCAGAACGCTTATTCCAACTAAACAAAGGAATAATGAGGTGTTAAACCTTGAATAACCGCAGTTCGTATAATTTCCTAGTCAATAAAAAAACACCCGTTAGGGTGCTTGTAGCAAAACTGAAACGAGCTGTGCAACAAAACCGATTAATAAAAATATGAAACCAAGCTTTGATAATTGCTCTCTTCTTCTTATTACATTGTCTGCTGCCATTCTATCTTCATTCGTTATTCTTACTATCATTCCTGATGCTGGTTTATGAATGCCGATGTCCATTGGCGTACCGAGATAAAGAAACAAAGACCCAAGGATAGCAATTGCCAAACCAATTAAACTTAACCAGAACACATCATTGCTCAATATATCACCCCCGTCCACCCATACATATTCGATGGACAGGGATTTATTCCAGCTTTATCTTATTAATCACTTAACAATTACATTACTAGAATACTTATTAAGCCGATCCAAAACTCGCTGTTTATCTTTACCTTGCAAAGGTGTTGGTTGATAATTGTTTTCACCTTTTTTAGAAGTTACACTGCATGGAATGACATTTATAGATTCGGTAAAGGTGTTAGTATCCGTTTTGGAAAACTTGACTTGGAGAATAAAAGTATCTTTGTCAGTTGGATTCCTATTTCCACCAAATACAAAATTTGCTAGACTGTACGCGATGTACTTTCCTTTATATTTCTCTAATCCCTGAATAACGTGAGGATGATGCCCCAGAACTAAATCTACGCCATTGTCGATACTAAAGTGGGCAATATTCTTCTGTGTTGCATTCGGATAATTATCTCGCTCTATACCCCAATGGTAGGAAGCAATGATTATAGCAGCACCTTGATCCTTTAGCTTTTTAATTGACTTTAGGATGTTTGTCTTGGCAGTAGCGTTATGTGTCCATCCCGTATATCCGAACATCCCTACTTTTACACCATCTACCTCTTTTATAGATGTGTTGTCATAGCCAAAGAATGCTATTTCGTGATCTTTTAATGTCGCCATCGTATCCTTATAGCCTTTGTCAAAATAATCCAACGTGTGATTGTTAGCCAAATTGACTACCTCAACACTGCCATCTGTTAGGATACTTGCGTACTCCGGTTTACCGTGAAATTTGAATGTTTTAGTTGCACGCTTAGTCGCTGTAGTTAACGTAGTTTCCAAGTTAGCAATTGTGATGTCATCCTTCGATAAAATATCATAGACATTTTTATAGGGGTAGCTATAATCATCTTTGACAGACTTTAAAACAGTGTCAAATCTCCCCTTTGTGCCGAAGTCATCATCATAACCTAATGTGTTATCGCCAACTGCACTAATAAGAATATCTTGTGACTCGCCTATTATTTTCTCCGCTGAATAAACATGAGCTATAGGGGTACTAACCAATAAAATTGTAACTAGTAAAGCTATTAAGAAATTAGTTGGCATTTACGCATCTCCCTATTTTGTTGAATAATGATAGATATTGCCTCAGTTAGACGGTTTCCTTATTTTCCACATAAGTAATCGCTTGTTTACCCATCTGATCCCAAGCCTCTATAAAAGGCTTCTTTTCAACTTTTTCTGTTATACCATTGGGGTCGTTGATGTAGATAAATTTATCGTCGTAACCGACAATCAGAACAGAATGCTCTTTTCGAGTAATCGTCATTTCGCCGCCTGGCGTGATCCACAGCTGATAATCCTCTGGTTTCAAAGCTTCAAACTTCATATTCGTAATGATCCATACAGGAACACCGCGGTTAATGAAATAAAGGATGTCTTGAAATTCAGCCCCTGTTAAATCTATAATTCGATCAGGCAAATAAGATTCAGCAAGTTCAGCAATTGGCCCATGATAAACACCGAAACCTGGTTTGTTGAACGTTTCCATATCACCGACAAATCCAACATTGGGATCTCCGAAATAAATTCGCCCATCTTTTTCTTTGTATTCCGTAGGGTCCTTCTTGATCTCTTTTGCCAATTGCATTTTATCCACTATTACGCCTGCATGCTGCAATAACATGGTTAGCGCTGTCACTTCACAACCCCGAGCAAGCTCTGGCAGCTGAAGGACATGTGGGGCTTCAATATAGATTGCCGTTTGCTGTGGTTCTTGATTGTTCCAAACCTTTTGATTCTTTAGTGAAAAATACACAGAGCTATTAACATATTGTTTGGCGTAGACGACCGATTCAGCGTAACTCTTCAAGTCTATTAAAAACTTCTCATTCTGATAAACACGATATGGTAAATAATTATCCCAAGCTAAAGCACCATCCTCCCCCACGATTGAAGCATGATGTAACCTCTCAGCATGTTTAATCGCATTGTCTAATTGAACGAATCCTTCGACAAAAATTTGATCCTTATAAACCGTAAAAGGGAGACCTTGTTTAAGTTTGGCAAACTTTATTGGGATATTATCCTCATTCACTTTAATTCCCCCGCCGTTGATAGTGATAAATCCGTTAGTATAAGTCACGTTTTGGTTTAAAGCTTCTGCAATTGCCCTAAGCGGTACATAGGTCTTATTACTTCTCATCTGCACGGGTGCTAGCAATGGTATGATTTTACCGTTAACCTTTAATGCTGCTTTGCCAATAATCAGTTCAATTTGAGTCTGATATGTATTAATGATGACTGAATGTGTTGTGTCATTCCAAGTAATCTGAGTCCCTAAATGTTTACTCAAAAAACGTAGAGGGACGAACGTAATGTCATGTTCTACAAATGGAGCCTCAATCGAATAAATCGCATCACTTACGTAGGCAAGATTACTATTGATATATAAAACAATATTTGTTGCTTTAACTGCTGAAAGAACATTTCTGCTTATTAAAAAACTGTTCGATATTTGGAAAATACAAAATATTAAAATAATAAAGGATAATTTACGAGTTTTATTTTTTATGATCGTATCCTCCCCCAAACTAAATACGAATTGTATCGTAATTTATATTACGATACAATTCGTATCAAGTCAAGGTGCTTTTTGCCCGATATGCCGTTAAGAAAAACCACATGAGAACAAACATATAAGAGCTATTAAGTGAAAAAAACTGCGGAACTAGAAAAAAATGTCTGGAACCAATAATAAAAAAATTATTTAAGCTAATAATATGAACCGAGTTGAATTAAAGGCTGAAAGGAGATTCACATAATCACATGAAAAGAAAAAAGACTTTAATCATTGCAGTAGTGGTAGCAGTAGTAGTACTAATCACTGGAGGCGCTTATGCGTATCAGCCGGTGTCGGCACAAGAGGAAATCAAGCGAACCGCTCTCCTGCAGCACGATATCAGCATCCCCGGGCGCGAGGTCATCCAGGATCGCGTCGACTTCGCTCCGGGAGTGGTGTCCCCCACGCACTCGCATCCGGGCGAGGAAATCGCCTATGTCCTCAAAGGTTCGCTGAAGTATGAAGTCCAGGGTATGTCACCGGTGACGCTCAAGGCTGGAGAAAACTTGTTCATCCCGGCTGGATCAGTCCACAGGGCAACGAACGTCGGCAAAGAAACCGCCTCGGAGCTAGCCACGTATGTCGTCGAGAAAGGGAAAGAACTCCTTATTATACATCCATCTACGGTGCTTCCGTAGCAAGAAAATAGTCAAAGATAAATGAGCCTCTAGAATCACTTCTAAGGCTCGTTTTCTTTATCGGGAGTAAGCGGCCTTTTACTCACTTATTTCACACTCCTTGTTTGGCTATTCTTCTTCAATATAGAACGCATCATATTTCTTCATAGTCTCTAATAATTTCTCGAAATTATTGCTAAAAACTTCTGGTTTTTCTACTCCATTTATAAAAATCTTTATCTCAAATATCCCTTTAATTTTTCGCTTTATTGTTACATAGCCATCAGAAGTATCGTTTTTAACAACTGTTCCGAGATTAATTAATTTAATAACTTCAGCTTTTGTTACTGGTTTCTTGTTCATGCGATTCACTCCCATAATATTCGGATAATGCCATTTTCAAAATCCATTTTTCATCATTTTTAAATGCGGTATTCCTATCTCTATAAATTTATCACCCATTTTTAGATAATTAAGTTTTTCGTAAAATGGTATGGCAGTTTCACGTGCGATTAACACAATAGTATTATAACCTAAACCTTTTGCTATTTGTTCTGCAAAGTTAACCATCTTCCTACCTACATTCTGACCTCTTACAGATTCATCTACTGCAACTTGCTTCATTTGCATAGTGGTTTCGTTAATCCTCTTGAGAATAAGTACGCCAATAGTCACCAAATCAATTGTTGCACAAATATGATAATAATTTATTTCTTCTTGTAAATTGTCATCAAATATATTTAAACCCAAGGGTTTTCTAAGTATCTTATCTCTTAATTCAACTGCAGATTTATATTTCGGCGAACCCCATTCCACTCTTTCTACCACAATATTTCCCAATCATAGTCCTCCTCCTGCTGGATATGCCCGTTTTCTTTTCTTAGTCATTGGGTCCCTTAACTTCATCATTGGCACCTCATAATACCTATGCATCAAATAAGTGAACGATATCAGCATTATCAGCGAAAACATTAGTAAATACAAGCTGTGGCCGATGCTGTTGGTCGTATTTTCTCGGCTGAACCAGACGTATATATTCCAATGAAACAAATAATAGCCATAGCTTTGGGAGCTGATGAAGCGGAAGACGGTCCATATTTTTGGAAAATGGTCCATACGTTGAATATGTACTTCCATAAAGGCGATCAACATCGCGATAAACAAGGATACGAAACTGAACAATAACGTTCGGTTAAACCAGGAATGATCCATTGTTTGATCCTGTATTCCGGTGTAAACCAAGTAACCGCCGAAATAGGTCAGCCCGACAAGCGTAAGCAGCAAGGACACTTTCCCTGCGATATATTTTCGATAGATACCAGAGTAGTACGTTTTGATACCCGCCAGAATAACACCGAATACGAGGCTGTCGAGACGAAGTGGAATTTGTTTGCGCACCCCGTAATCCCAAACCGGCTGACTATGTGACACTTCGACCATCCGCAGAATGAGCGGGATTATGACGAACAGAGACGTAATGACGAAGAATGCAAGACGTTTATTACGAAATTTACCTACAAAATGAAGCGGAAGTGGAATTAGTAGATAAAACCATTCCTCAATCGACAAGCTCCACGAAATCGGCAAAAATGATAAATCCTGTTCGTTGAAGTTTTGCAGAAAGATCAGGTTCGTGGCATCCATATGCTGATTAAAAAACAAGTACGTTGTAACCACCGCAAAGTAATATAGAGGCAGCGTCCGGAACCAGCGGCGGAGATAGAAATTTTTCAGCCCTGAGAACGAACCGCTTTCAACGATGTCTTGCAACAAAATTCTGCCGATCAAAAAACCACTTAAAACAAAAAACAACTCTACCGCCAAGTAGCCTGCCACATAGTTGATAGGGTTAAAGTCGTAGTATTTCATAAAAAAGAACCCGAGTCCATGGCAAAATAAGACAAGCAAAATAGCCGTGCTGCGGACAATATCCAATCCGGCATTGCGTTCCATTATCATGTTCTCCTTCCATTAACGAAAATATTGTAATCACATACTTATAAATATATAGTATATTAATTCCAATATGCTAACCAAGACTCTATAATTTGGAAGCTTCCATCAGGATATAAAAAAACCTCCTCTTCAGGAAGTCTTCCAGTTTATTATTTATTTAAGGCTTTTTTACACCATTAAATTAAGTTCAGACCTTGTGCAAACCCCATCGTCCAGCGCCTGTTGACGCAGTACCAAGTAAAGCTCTGCTTCAGTCGAATTGACATACGGGAAGACGAATAAGACACCGATACCACATGCAAGTGTACCAAGCAAGTACCAGCCGATAAAGGAAAGATCCAACACGAACATGTTCCACTTTTGTCCACGGGTCATTTGGATGCTTAGTGCTATAGCACGTTTCGTTCCAATATTTGCATTATCAGCCAAAATGTAAGGCACTAAGCTGTATGAATAAGCCTTAACGATTCCCGGCACAATGAGCAACAGGAACCACAAAAAGTTGAGAAAAGCACTCCAAAACATTCCTTTAACGATCGCTAAATACTTCTCTTTTTTAAACGAGTACCCTAAATAATTCATGTTCACATCTTCTTGCGCAGCTTGTTTAAAATATTGTCTAACTCCTACCTCGAGTGGAACGATGAGAAAAAAGCGAAAAGCTAATGCAATCAATCCAGCAATAATCGCAAAAATAATAATGATAACTAATAGTGCTCCATTCAGCCAATCGCCTATTCCATCAAAAAATCCAGATAAATTCATAGATGACCCATTGTTTCCTATGCTCCCGCTAAAACTTGAATTGAATGAACAACTTGGAATCCCCCCACTGATAATCGCCAATACTAGGCTTACAAGAAACGCCTTCCAATACGATGTTCTCAATACTTGCTTTGCCTTTTCCTTCAATTCCTTACGCGTCCACATTCAATATCATTCCCTTCGTCGCAGTTCCATATATTAACACCTAATGTAACACAATTTACTGTATGTAATCATTTGAATCTATATATCAATTAAATTTAATCTATTTTTTATAGATCTATTTGCGTTTAATGCTCCATCAATATCAAGGAATATTATCTTCATAATTTCACCTCCTAATTTAATAAGCCTTTAAAAGCAATATTTCATTTTCAATTATATTGGATATTAAATGCTTTAAACTTATTGATCTTCTTAAATTGATCCTGACCAACGTTACCCACACTAATAGTATTCTTATCAATCCACTGTGTGGTAAACTCACTATTTGAAATATAGATATTACCACTAAGATTTTTCAATTCATTGCCATGTTGAATAATTGATAACTAAACTAGACCATTCTTCTAGTTCCGTCATATTTACTCCTATAAATATAGTTTTTGAATAGATTCTGATAATCCTAAAAGTTGTTCCAATCCATATGTTCTATCTCTTCTGTATTTTTAATGTTATTAAACCATTCCAAAATGTAATATTTGTACGTCACGATACCAGTTTTTCTACTTTTGACTTAATTGCTTTTATCTAAAAAATATCTGTCTAGCAACTAAACCAATTATTGCAACAAGAAACATTGCCCCTAACACAACAACAAAGCCAACAAAAAAATCATAGATAAATGAACGAGTTGGTTCAGGCTGTTGATTCATTAACATTTCAATTTTGGTCTCAACTTTTGTCAAACGCTCTCTTAATTCTTGAATTTCATTATCTTCAGACATGTATTCGCTCCTAATCCCTATAATATACTCCAACAACCCCAACTCTGTTAGTTATCGATTAATGATATCAATTCCTCTTGAAATCCTTGTTTTATTTGTTATTTTGTAAAGGGCATTAGTGTTCCAATTATTGAATAAAGCAAGAAAAGATAAAATAATTTAGGAATTATAATTTTCTCTGTAACCATGTATCTTTTAAAAATATAATAAGTAAAAATAACTGTAGGCAAATAAACAATACCATAACCTAATAAATCTAAAAATTTCAAATTTTATCATCACCTTAATCGTTAAAATCATTAATCACAATAGTACATCAATATACATACCACGTTTTGTGTTTTCAGGAAAAAATCTGTTTCAAAACAATCATACCAAGTTTCGCCAAATTAGTATATGAAATGTATATTGAAATTTCAATCGTTTCCCCCTAACAACGCTCTCTGCCTATCAGTTCTTCCGCCTACCGGAAACACAAAAAAGCTTAGCAATGTAACTAGCCCCCACCTTTACACTAACTAAATCTTCTTTGTATAATCACGTTACTCTCATTTTCTCCATATCCCATAATCATGTTCACATGAATTCTTCATTTCATCACTACTGTTATCCGCTTCATCTAGAGTAAAAGGCTGAATATTATTTCAGCCTCTCCTCATCAAACCGTACGTGAAGTTTTCCTTCATACGGCTTTCCGATGTTCATCATTCATGTGCATGCAAATTACAATAACGTTTTTAATCCACATTGCTTGGCAGTGTATTTAACTTCTTGCAATGAACCCATCCATCTTCTGCGTTGTCTTTTCTTGGCATACCAGCGGGTTAGTCGTTGCAGGATGTACCAGTCCAGCTTTGCTAACTTTAGCTGGCTGTAGTTCGTGTAATAGTAGTTTCTCCATCCTTGAATCTTTGGATTGAGCCATTCCACATGTTCCAATAAGGAGCGTGATCGCATGCTGGGCGGTGCAAGCCTTTCCTTGACCACTTCTCGAATGCGCTCTTCTGCCTTTCTAGTTAACCATGCCCCATTTGTTCAGGCGAAATGGATCCGTCCCTGAACACGCCGCCAAACTAAATAGACTGCCCACAAGTCAGTTCGACTTATGAAGCAGCCTTGCGCTTGTTCGAAGCATTTTCTATCCCTGCACCTTACCAGTAAACAACCGTTTCGTTTAATAATCTTGCCACAGCTTCTGCAAAATAATAGTCTCCGTAAATCAAAGAGACATTAATACCTGAATTTTTCGGCTTATGTGCAGTAGCTTCCTTAAGCAATCCCTCATTCTCAGGATCATTCTTTGTCGAATAGAATTCATACAAATTGAATACTATACGCTTAGCAAGATCATGGTAATAGGCTTGTTCAGCTGCAGGAACGTGCTTGGCAAGCTCGAGGAAGCTTGCCGCTGCTATAGCTGCTGCGGAGGTATCTCTTGTTTCTCCTTCTTTGCCGCCTTGAAAGGTAAAGTCCCACATCGGAATTAGATCCTCTTCCAAGCGATCTATAAATACTTGGGCACATTGCTTTGCTATTTTTAAATAAGCCATATTACCCGTATAACGATAGGCATGGGTGTAGCCTCCGAGTGCCCATGCTTGACCTCTGGACCAGCAGGATTCATCTGCATGACCTTGGAATGTTTTTCCGTATTTAGGCTCACCCGTTTCTGAATCAAATATGTAGGTGTGATAGGTGGTGTAATCGGGACGAATGATCGACTTGGCGCAGGTTTCTGCTTGTGCAATCGCTACATTCTTATATTTAGGGTCACCTGTTTCCTCGCTTGCCCAGAAGAGCAAGGGCAAATTATACATACAATCAATGATGATCCTCCCCCTATTCTCTTCACTGAAGGGATCGCCTGGGGTCCAAACATTCCAAGCCTGTATATACTGTCCTACTTCATGGAATCGCCCAATTAACTCATCAGCCGCATCGATTCCAACCTTGCGAGCTTCTTGGTTGTTCGTTAGCTTATAATCCGCAACAGACGAAAGACTGAATAAAAAACCGAGATCATGATCTGTTGTCTGACGATCTTCATATAATCTCTTAGTAAAGCGGTGATTAGAGCTTCTGGCAAATTCCATATAGGATGAATCCTTTGACATCTCATAGCAAAGATAATTAAGACCTGTCCAAAAGCCGCCTACCCAGAATCCATTATCCATGAAGGTGTATTTACCTTGCTCGGTCGAATGAGGTAGCTTATCCCCGAATTTCAAAGCATTTCCCTTCGTTTTAGCTAGCACAAATTGTTTGATCTCTTGAAGCTTTTCCATTTTAATTTCCCTCTCTCTTAAAGAATGCTGGATGTCATACGATTGTATTCTTCTCTTGAAACCTGCCCCTGAGGTCGCTTGCTTTCGCTGAAATCTTTAAGATTATCTATAATAAATTCACCCATAAAACGCTTATATGTTCTTGCAAATCCGCCAATATGCGGAACACAAATCACATTATCTAATTGCTGAAATGGATGATTCATCGGTAGAGGTTCAGCATGATAGACATCAAGCGCTGCAAAAAAACGCTTCGATTGCAATTGGGCGGTTAAGGCTGCTTCATCGACAATTTTTGCTCTAGCTGTATTTACAAACAATGCGCCATCTTGGATGAGTGACAATTCCCGCTCTCCAAGCATTCCAACACTCGAAGGGGTCAGTGCAGTATGAAGACTGATGATTTGACTGGTTTGCAGCAGTTCTTCCAAAGAACACAGATCTACCCCAAGCTCAGCAGCTTGGGTATCTGTACAATAACGAGAGGCAAGCTTGATCTTCACAGGGAAACCACGAAGATAAGCTATTACATTCCGTGAGATCTCTCCCAGCCCAATTAAACCAATAACTTGATTTGATAATCCCATAACCGTATCTTTGCTATTGTTGCACCATTGTCCAGCTTTAAGTCGGGAGCTATACCCGAGCAAATCCCATGCTCCAGCTAAAATTAAGGCAACAGCGGCCTCTGCCGTAGATTTGGCTAATACGATATTAGCAGTGGTAACCGCAATATCCTTGCCATATACATCCTCGTCGACAACCGCGGTTGCTGAGCCTGCTACATGCCCAATGAATTTCAGCTTCGGAGCATTTTCTAGCACTTTTTTTGTAAAAAAGGGAGACCCCCATGATGTCAAACAAGCATCGTAATCGCCTATAATGCGAGTTAATCCCTCACTGTCAAAGCTCTCGCCTGTCGATTCGAACCATTCCACTTCAGAGAATGCTTCCAACTTTCCAATGACATGCTCGGGGAAAAACATTTCTTTCAGTTCAGGACTTTTTATAGAAATAAGTGTTTTCATTGGGTAGGTTCACCTCATTATAGTTTTATTTATTCGTTCCATAAGCTGGATGTACTCAGCGAACACGGTATCCATGCCCACAGAAAGCTCTCGTAATTCCGGTCTCCATTTAGGCTCCCACTCCAATGAATAATAGCCTTCATAATCATTTTTTTTAAGCTCCGCAATGATATCTTCTAATGGGAGCTGTCCGTCTCCGGTTAAGGTGTATTTCCATTCGTGAATCAGCGGATCCTCAAAGGGTACTCCATCCTTCATGTGAACATGAGCACAAGCATGTCCCAGCATGCGAATCGTTTCCTGAGGTGATTCCCCAAACTCATAGGGATGAATAATATCATAGACCACTTTACAGTTAGGTCGATTAATGCGGTCAAGCAGCTCTCGCAAAACTTGCCCTGTCGAGAATTCATTATGAGTCTCAATCCATACCTCAGCTTGATGTGCAGCCGCATAATCACATGCATCTTGCAAGTAGTGAATAATTCTGTTGCTATCTTTGGGTTGTTCTGGTGCATTCTTGTAGCGCAAATAAGTCCCAAGAAATATCCTTACACCTTTTGCTCCCAACATCTCCGCCATAAGTATGCACATCTTTAGCTCTTGTAGGACTTCAGATTCTTCCTCCCTAATCCCATTGAAAATCACTCTTGTCCCTAGATTCGTAATGGTGATGCCGACGGATTGAAACTGTTTGGCAATTATACGAAGATCTTCTGCACTTGTAGCTAAAGAAACAGCATATTGCTCATCTAGCTTCAATTCAATTCCTGTAAAGCCATATGTTTGACAGCAAGCAATAAGCTGCTCTACACTCCAGCCCTCACAAGGCAGCGTACTAAAAGATAGTCTCATACCAAATACCTCCATATATTGTGACTTAAGCTCACTATACATGGAGGTGATGTAGAATACTTGCACATTTTTATGAAAAGATACACGTTTTTTAGGATGTTACTGTTTCTGAGGTTTGCTGGCGATATTTGGACGGACTCAGTCCTATCCGTTTTTTAAACATCCGGTTAAAATGGCTTGCAGTATTGAAGCCTGTTACGTAGCCTATTTCTTGAATACTCATCTCGGTTAATCTCAGGAGGTCAAGCGCTTTTCTAATCCTGACTTCATTTACAAATTGCACGAATGGCTGCCCTTTCAGAACTTTGAACATATAACTGAAATAGGTAGTAGACATCGCTGCTTTTTGTGCCATTATTTCCAACTGCAGATTATCAGCATAATGTATTTCAATATACCGAACCGTTTCATTGAATAATCTCCTGCTTTGTGGCTCTTGAGCTGAGACTGAATGTGCTTCCTTATTGCTTTCCCTAAATATCGTGATCAGTAATCGAATTAAGTCTGCCTTAATGAGCAGCTGGTAGCCCGATTCTTTTTGGGCATGCTCACGCTTCATGCTTGTGATGAGCTGTTCAACCAAATCTTGATTGATTGCCGATATATTAATCTTCGGGAAAAATTGAGTTTCAAGCGAGATTTCATCCTGATCGACGACGATGGGCATGAAATCAATCTGAACCAACTCGACTTTCTCCTCTTGGTAAGGCTCGAACCGATGGGGAACAAAGGGAGGAATCGCAAGCATATCGCCTTTTGTCATGAGATAGACTTGATTCTCAACATGATGAAGGCAAACTCCACGCATTAAAAAGCAAATTTGAAAGTGCTCGTGTGCATGAAGCTGCTGATTCAGACTTTGTTCATTCGGAAATGCCAGCTTAAATGGAAATTCCTGCTCCATAAAGTCTTGATAATAATAAATTAAGTGTGAGCTCATATAGCGTCCTTCCTCTATCTAGTCATTAATCTATATTGTTCAACAGGAATTTCGTACCAAAGCTTTTCCCCTAGTTGGAATCTCTCAATTTCCTCCAGCATAGCAAAAGTAAATTTCTCCAGATGGACCATTCCGGCAATATGTGGCATCAATATAGCATTTTCCAGCTTTTTAAGCTTATTATCAATAGGCAATGGCTCGACTTCATATACATCTAAAGCCGTATGAATTCTCCCGGTTCTAAGCTCAGCTATTAAGGCTGGTTCATCTATTAATGAACCTCTGGATGTGTTAATTAATAGAGTCCCATCCTTCAGAAGGGACAGCCTTTCCTTATTAAGCATATGAAAGGTTTCCTCCGTCTGAGAAGCATGTAATGAAACGACATCATTACCAGACAATGCCTCCTCTAAGCTGCAAAGTGTAACATTCGAATGGAATCGCAAACTAACCGGTTTTATATAGGGATCGTATAGCTTAATGCTTACACCGAAAGGTCTTAAAAACTCGAGAAGAAACCTCCCTACTGTGCCTAGACCAATTAGTCCGACTTTAGCTCCAATTAGAGTTTGGCATGTGGAATTATTCCATATTCCTTCCCTGATTTCATTGTTGCGCATGACGATCTCCCTTTGAGCAGCCAATATATAGGCTAGAGTGCCTTCTGCTACATATCTTGCCATAATACTATTGGCACTGCAAACCTTAATGCCTCTTTCGTATACAGCTTCAGTTATAAATGTAGCCACACTTGCACCTGGGGTCACAATTAGTTTTAAATTTAACGCATTATCCAGTACTTCTCGAGTAAACCTAGGACAACCTCCCCATGCTAAAGCAATACATACATCCACATCTTTAAGCTCTTTAGAGAGCTCGACCTCTGTCATTACTCGGTTATATTGATTAACCTTTAAATTCCCCTTTAAGTTCAATTCCTCTAATGTAGACTTTGGAAAAAACTTCTGTTTCAAGCTGTTTTCTTGTTGTGTTATAAATAGGTTCAAACTCAGCCCTCCTATAATCATCCTTTTATTTGCAACATTTATCATTCATATGTTCTTTAATATAGTTGATAAAAAATGGCAATATTATTTCGTGATCTGCAAGGTAAGGTCGCCATATATTTTCCCATTTAAGTGTTATCCAGCCTTTAAATTGTTTGCCCCCGATGCCTTGATAGATTTCCATTAAGGGTACTTGTCCCATCCCAGGAAGAACATCTTCATAACCCTTTTCGATTCTAATAATATCTGCCATATAAATCTGCTTAGTTATCCCTTTTGCTTCTTTAAGGACTTCTTCCAAATCTTCATTTTGAATCAGACAATGATCTGTAGATAATAAAAAACCAAGCTTAGGATGATTGAGACATCTAACTAAGTTAGCGCATTCTACGGCATTTAAGTGATTATAATGATTTTGAATCCATACTTCGACTCCATCTGGTACATCTTTTAAAGCTATTGACAACGATTGTAAAACCCCATCACAATAAGCTCTACTATCCATTTCAGGAGCTTTCTTCTCTAAAGAAATTCTTACGGACTGCGCCTCAACCCGATCTGCTAGCTCAAGATGACGACATATGCTATCTTCCATCCTCATCCAATTCACATTTCCCGAGCTGACTGCCGAATTATACGCCATCAGACTGACAAGACAAATCCCTTCGCTTTTTAGCGTATCCTTTATCTCCGTAATTTGTTTCCTCGTTGCAGCTAGTGTTAACTCTCCACGATTCTCGGATACCCGGAGATCAATGCCTTGATAACCATATTTCCTGGCCAGCTTAATCGCTTCGATTCCACTTAATTCTGGGGTAGCCAAGGTGGTAAAGCTTAATTTCAATGTCGCCAGCTCCCTGTTTAGATGTCAATATCCTCCCTTATATTTTAGGCTAATTTCACGGATAATACTTGTCTTGTATGTACAGGAATTGTGTGTTATTTTGATATCAATAAAGGTTCGTCAGCTTACCTGATGCCTATTTCGTTTAAAGGATTGGATGCTATATGTGTATTCTGCATTTTACTGCTTCACAAATTATTGACCCTGAAATTGAAGCCTATTATCGAGTTCATAATACCCGTAACAACGTTCGCACTCTTCATACCCATGAATATTATGAAATCCATTTTGTTGTCAAAGGCACACTCAAGCATCTTTTTGCCGATGGTAAAAGTCATGTCTTAAATGTTGGCGGCTTGTTATTCATTCGTCCTGATGATGCCCATGTTTGTCTTTCTGCTAACGAGGAAGAATGCCACTATATCAACATTGCCTATTCGCTGAATACTGTCTTTGAGTTGTTCAAATTTCTTGGCGATGGATTTCAGTCGAAACGTCTTTTGGATTCCAAATATCCACCTATTGCCCATTTAACCCAAGAAGAAAAGCGCCAGTTTCTCGCAAAGTTCGAAAAAATTGTAACCCTTGCTATTCATCAAACAGCACTTATTAAAACATCGCTTAGAGCTTTGCTAATAGATATACTTGTAAATTATTACTCTGCATTTCACTTTAATGATGAACCCCAAAAACCGGATTGGCTGTTACATGTGTATGATGAAATGCACAAAAAAGAAAATTTCATTCTAGGCTCGGAGAGAATGGTTGAGCTCTCAGAGAAAAGTCATCATCATTTGTGCCGTGAGTTTAAAAAGCACTTTAAAGCTACACCAACGAGCTTTCTAAATCAGCTGCGGTTGAATTATGCAGCCAATATGCTTGCAAATAGCTTCAATAGTATTACAGATATCGCACTGGATTTGAATTTTAATAATTTAAGTCACTTTCATCATCTTTTTAAAAAACAATACGGCGTCACTCCTGCAGTATTTAGAAAAGAACAGAAGATAAGATAAAGGAAGGGTCTAGATTTGCCTATTAGATTAGCCGCACACCTTTAGCCCATGATATTCCGTTCACGATTTGACATTTTTCAGGATAAACGGCTACGCCGTCCTTTCAGGACGGTGCGTTTGTCAAGAAATATCAGATAAAGTATGGAATTTTATACTTTCTGATATTATTAAATAAACGATTTCCGTCTCTTCAGTCTGTATTGATAGGGTGTAATTCCCATATGCTTTTTAAATAATTGGACAAAATAAGAGATTGCGGAAAGGCCCAGCTTTAAGGCAATGTCTTTGACAGGCATATCGCTTGTTTCAAGTAGGAAGCATGCTTCCCTCAGCCTTCTGGCTATCATGTACTCTGTAATACTACTTCCAGTATCTTGCCTGAATAAATGGGATAAATAATGAGGTGACACATGTAAGCTATCCGCAAGACTCTGTAGTGAAAATGCTTCTCTAAAATGTTCTTCAATCCAAGCCATCGTTTGCTCAGCAAGATGAGCCTCACGAAGAGGGCGATTGTTCAATTGGCTCAAGAATAAATCAGGCATGGTTCGCAGAAGGCGAAGAACGTTTAGCGCTCCGAGAGCTGTCGCTTCATCCTTCTGCTCTTGCTGATAAGTCTTAACTTGCTCACGTTCACTATGAGTTAGCAGCAATGCATTCTTTAAAGCAAGCGCTTGCTCACTATCCAACAGTAATGCTTGTGTTGGCAATAGCTCTAACCAGGTTCTCCTAAAGAAAGCACGAAGTGAGGGAAACTGCAGTAAATACGGCTCTAGTGCATGTGGCTCCACCACAAAAATAGAACGAACATACGGCATTTCTTTACTAGCTGTAACATGAATGCGATGAAGCTGATACGGTTGAAATATAAAAAGCATTGGCGGATGAAGTGGAACCAACTGCTGCTCAATAATGATATGTCCATTCCCCTGCTCGATAAACAAAAATTCCAAACCTTGATGTGCGTGAAACATCTGAAACAAGTTATCTGTTGTCTTGGCATTATAATTAAACATAAAAGGATGTTTATTAAAATCAAAATGTTCAATTACTCTCACTAGTAGTCCACCTTCACAAAAATTCACAGCAATTCAAAGACATTTTACCATAATTCACAGAAACTTTTCTAGAAAATATCTTGTTATAATGAATGTAATGAAACAAATACATTTAAGGAGAGATATCTATGAATGAGCATCGCGAAGTAAATGTCTTTGATAAGGATCGATCAGAAATTAACCTTTCTGACTCTGAGCATTCCTTGTACTTGCGTCCCAAGGAAACAGCTTGCCTGCTTACTGACCTCTTATGGGTAGAGCTGGAGCTTTCCCGCATGGCCTTTGGATGGTTGCCTGCAGTGAAAGAATTCGAAACAAAGGTACAATTGGGCCGCTACGGCTATCTTCATAACCAGCATGCCAAGCTCTTATATGAAAGACTGGGTGAGCTCCCTGGCTCATTAAATGAAAAACAAGGTTCTCCTTCAATTACACGTGAAGTAGTTGAACGAATTTCCCTTGCGCCTTCGGAGGCTGCCTTTTTTGCTGGGTATACTTACGCCGTACGTAAGCTATTTGAAGAGTATGAGCTTTTGGAAGAACGTCTTGACCCTATTTTAGATGCGCCTACGGCTGATAAGCTGCGTTATATTCTTGTAGATCGTAATGAGATGCTGAAATGGCTGCCACAACAAGTTCAGTTTGCCGCAACAGAAGATCCGGTGCTAGCTCGTGAAATTACGGCATGGAGGAATTACGCAAAAGCTGTATGGACGAATCTCATAGAATCATTGAATAGTGGTAACCATTACAGCCCAGTATGGCCCCAACACCTTACTGGGCAAGCAATCGGCCCCGTACCTATGAATTCCGCTTGGAATGAAGAGCGTTTCCCCCTTTATAAATGGAACCCTGCATACAAACAATCCTATTCAGACCCTTCACTGTCACCATTGCAAGACAGTGTGAAACAAATGCACTACATTAATGCCACAGAGATGGGGGCAGCCGAATCCCTTTGTTATCTCTATTATGCTGTGAGTGAGATGAAGCTTGAGTTTTATTTTGATACAGCTCGTCATTTGTGGGATGAAGTGAGACACTGTGAAATGGGTGTTCGCCGTTTGCTTCAGATGGGTTATAAAACGGAGGCTTTCAAATTTTTCAAAGGATCTCCTGGAAAAGGTTTGAAGGATTTAACCCAAGAATGGTTCCCAAATCTGTATGCAGGGCTAACAATGGTCGCCGAACCGTGTTCCTTTATTAAAAAACGGAAGTCTGCTGAGCATTTCTGGCAATTCAATGATGCACTTTCAGCCATTCATTGTGAGTTTGATATGGTTGATGAGCGGATGCATGTGGAATTCGGAAAAAAATGGGGCCCTGAGCTCTACAAACAAATCAACGATATCATTACGGCAACAGAAATGTCTGAGCGTGCACGTATCCGTCGTATTGAAGAATTGGGAGAAGCTGTTTCTCTGGAGGAAGCCAAGAAAATCGCTAAAAACTTCCCTGGCTTCTGCGGACTATCCACAATTGAATTAAAATACAACCAATATTAATAAAATCCAATTCTTAGAAGCTTTACCCACTAATTCCTCCAATCGGTCATAGCCATTTGCTATATAAATAACATTCACAACTTATTCCAATAAAAATAAAGTTCCCCGCAGAAGCTGCGGGGTATTTTATCTAGGGGATTAGCTTTGCTCACTTAGAATAAGTTCAATTGCTCCTTAGATGTCAGTTATTTAATTCTTACGGACATCAGATTCGTTATTTCACCTTATTTCCTTTATTTAGGGACATATTCGTTGTGTTTTGAACAAATAAGAGACCTGATGTAAGGGGCTCGATATAAGCATGCTTTCCACAAATAGATTTTCCTATTGGATAGTTCTGAATGATTCCCGTTGGATGCCTTATGAAAGATTCTATATGGATTACAAGAACGGAGCTGAATGATTTTTTATAGCTCTGTTTGCGATATTTAATGCGGATACATTCTTCCCCGTGTCAGTTGTTTTCTGCATACAATAAGCCAGTATTTAGTATGGCTTATTATATATGTCATATTAATTTTCGGTAATTTATCTTTTGCTGAGTCAATGGGATACAAGTTAAAAGGGGCATATAGAGCGTATAAAATTAAGCTCGAATTTTTCATACATTCCCACGAATGCTTTAAAAAAGCTAAAGGAAGGCCTAAGCCCCCCTACTTGCCTATTAAATAAAACTAGCTCCGATCAGTTAGCCCACTGAAGTCTGTTCTAGTAATGTTTACAGTAGGTTTTCAGCCATCTCATTCACAATTCCTTTGCTTGGGATGTTAGAATTCCGTTGTAGTAAAGGTGACTTTACCTGTGGTTGCATCATATTTTACCTTAGACACTTTATTGACCTTGCCCGATCCATCCACATACCAAACTGTAATATGTTGAGGATTTTTTAGCTCCTTCTCCGTTGGTGTGTAATTCATACTTACAGTGACAGGAGCCTTGTTATTACTCCAATCCATTACTTTACCATCCAAGATTGCCTTCAGTTCAATAACAGGACTGTTTCCGATTTCCTTCTTTAGTTTGGGTTTGAATTGGGAAGTGTCCGCTAAACCGATAGAAATCCCGATAATCGCTACATTTTTGATTTCCTTCGCCTTGAACATGTTGTTAGGAACAGTTATTGAACCTATAGCTGATTTAATCGCGATTTTCCTTTCTGCATCCTTATTATTCCCTGGCGAATCGTAAAAAGCTTCTTTTGGAAGCTTGAGTACATATTTCTTCGCCCCCTCCATCGGCATGATTACTAGACTGACGATCTTGTCGTTTTGATTGTCTAACGGCGCATTCTCGAAAGAACTGGCAAGTATGTCGGCATCGATACTCGCTTGTGCGGTTTGCCCGTTCAGAACAGGATATAGCTCCATCGTTCCCGCGACTGGTGTTGGTGTTGGTGTTGGTGTTGGTGTTGGTGTTGGTGTTGGTGTTGGTGTTGGTGTTGGATTGTTATCGTCACCCTCAACTCCCATTACTCCAATTTCAGAGAAGCTATTCCATCCACTATTTGAATTTCCATGTCCAACAACTCTTACATATCTGGCATCTACTGGATCAAATGTAAAGGTTTGTGGTTCCAGTGTTTTCCCACTGCTTACACCTGAGTAAACCTTTATCCAGTTAGACTTATCCGTTGAAATCATAATGTCAAAACTAGCTGTTCTAGCTGCGCCACTGGAAAAGGCAATTAATACTTTGTCAATTTTTTTAATTGTTTCGAAATCATACTGTATCCAAGCTCCATCTGGAAGAAGTGCCCAATACGAACCCAGATTTTTGTCTAAGGTAAGATAGTCGCCTGCTCCTGATGTTAAAGTACCCGATGGATCAGATTCTCCAACCAGATCCACATGGACATTTCCAAAGCCTGTGTTGGGTACTTTATTATATTTAAAGGTGTATACTTTACTATTACTGCCATCCTCTGAGGTAACATCAACCTTAAACTCACCCGGCAATTTACTTGGTACCGTTATGTTCACCACTGCATAGCTATCCGAAGGAATAACCAATAATTGCGGCGGTATTGAGCTCTTTACAGTAAATTCATAATTCAACTTATCTGGTGTGACTCCATTTATCAGTATATCATTTGAATATACACCTGCAATACTGGCATCCGATCCTTTAATTCTTTCCCTAACGGTAACATCAGACACGGCTGTTATCATCGTGTTAATATCGACGGTTATTTTTTTGCCTTCCACTTCAAACGAGTATATAGATCCAATTTGACTGGTTAGGCTGACTTGTTTAGGTGTTCTGGCTTTGCTGGACCATGCAAATGCGGAAACATTCTTCCACGTGTCGGTTGTTTTCTGTACGCGATAAGCCAACTTGGGGGAAGCCTTATTATCTCGGTCATAATAATTTACGTTTTCAGCTTTTACTATTACATCTGTCGGCGTAAGCGGAGTAAATTCAAGCTTGGATTTCTTTCCAACACTCAGGTATTTGGCACCTGTTTTTACAAAGCTGTTTTGCTCTGGAAAGAATCTCAATTCAAGATTTTGTGGAGAATCCAGAGCAATATCATCCACCACAATAAGGACATCCGGCTTCAAGTAAATCATGTGTCTTTTGTATTTAGTCAAGCCTTTGTTTACATGATACTGTGAGGTAGCATTCCCTACAAAGTAATCCAGCTGTGGTGTTGAAACGTGCTTATCTATAGTAGGTGCGCTTCCTTGTGTAAGCATTTGCTGTGTATCTCCACCGCCCCAGATCGGGCCGTTTCCTAAATCTCCATTCGCATTCTGATCGCCAAGCTGACCCAGATTATTGATTAGCAGGGTGTTATGGTTACTTGTATACTTTGCAGCGTAACCATCATCTCTGATTTGCCATTCTCCATCTCCGAATATGGTGAAATTATTCTGATCTGGGTGTACATGGCCTCCATTTCCATAGCCTGCTTTACTTCCTGGATTCAATTCCAATGATTTCGTTCCAACATAAGCCCCTGATTTGAAAGTAACCAATGATTCATTTCCTGACCAGTCACTTCTAGCATAGACAAGACCCAAATCCTCAAATAATTTAAAGGAGGTTTTATTCGCTGTAACCGGATCCGTTGGTTGAATGGACTCGTCATAGAAAACCAAATCACCAAAATCCATAGTGCTTTTTGCATCTATACCTTTTAAGGTCATTTGATCGGCGAGCCATTGTGCTGTTCCATCCTTATATAATCTCGCTAAATTTCTGATTAATGTAGTATTCGTCTGACCAAAATTATCCCTAAAGGTATCCCCCGTCTCAACCAAAAAGTTCAAACTCGAGCTTGCATTTATCGGAAGCTGGTTATAAAGTCTGTAATCAAACGTATTTTTAAGGCCTTCTGATTCAAAATAATCTATATTTAGGAGCTTTTTAGACACTTCCATGTATTTTAATAAACCATTGGTACCATAACTCCAATACCCAGGTCCCTCTTGACTGCTGCCATCATCGGATATATAGCCCAGAATATTGTCAAACTTTTCTACAGCTACATTAAACCATCTTTTTGCTGCAGGGTATTCCCCATAAATGGCTGCTCCTGCAAGCTCAAGACTACCTGCTGTTAACCAAAGATGGTTATTTAAATAACTATACATAAACCAGCTATATTGCTGATTCTCACCTGCTAAAGTGGCGTACATGTATTCACCCATATAAATCAGCTTATCCCGTATTAATTTCCTATCCGTTGCATTTAAGCTATCATATAACCAGTCATATACGATGGCAAGGGATTCCAGTTGGTGTGCCGGTGCAAGATCACTGTTGAGATTCCATTGTGTGCTTTTTATATCCTGACCTTTACCCCAGGTATTGTAGCTGACTGAACTCTTTGCCCATTGTATGGCAGCCATAAGGTATTTATTCGGATCATTGGGTACGGCTGCTATGTCTGAGGTTACTAAAATCGTATCGATTTTAAGTTTAGTAGTTTTGTATTTGATATTGATAGTATGTTGACCCTTAGCAAGCTCAGTTAGTGTATTAACCTTAACCCACTGCCACTCTTGTGCTTTATCAATCGTTGGCGCTACAGCCGCATAGGCTCCACCATCGACACTGTAATATAACCCATTTTTAGTTACATTCTCCGTTTTAACTCTTACCCATACATCGTAGTTTCCTTGATTTGAGTCAAAAGAATAGCTCATATCCCCTGCCACACCAGCTGCAGGAAGCGTATTTGCATCTGCCCCCGCTTTTACAGCCGCATATTTTGTCCTGGATGCTGTAGTATCATCCGAATACACCACCATTGGAGCCGCTATTATGGCATCTTCCGCTTCTTTCCAATGCTGTTCCGTACCTACTCCAGAAGGAATAAGATTGGCATCCGAGGTAATCATGATTTTATCCAGCCGGGTATTGGTCATTACTTTGATGATATGCTCCCCTTCTGAAAGTGAAGGAAATTCCGCTGCCTTAATCCATTTCCATCCACCGGCCGTTATAGCAGGTGCTTGTTGATAGTCACTGATGTCGGCAGCTAGATGAAACACAGGATTAGCTGCATCGGTAGATATTCTAGCCCAAACCTTATATGCCTGTGTCGCTGGTAGAGTAACCTTTAATTCCATATCTGCTTTTTCAGCTGGTGTAGGCAATTTTGTAATGTTATCTTTGCTTGTATTGGCATATTTACCGCCAGAAGCATCAGTGTCAGCCGCTACAGTAGTTGTAACACCGATCGTTGCTTCCTCAGCTTCCAACCATCTTGTATCCACTACAGATTTTTTTTGAGTAAGTATGGCAGCTGTCGCAAGGTTTTGAGTCGTAAAAGCAACAAATTTTTGCCACAATTCGGCCTCATCCCCATCTGAATAATTCAGAGCTGGTGGTGTCTTTAATAACTCTCCATCCATTTGTTTTAAATATCTATCCCATATTGCTTTATGGCTGCCCCCTAGTAAAACAGTAGCTCTAAGTTCATTTACCCTATTTGCATCAACAAATAATTTAGGATGAACGTTTGCATATTGATTGAGCGAGGTTTGACTTATATTAGGAACATTCGCCGCAAAATCACGTGCAGGCTTTGTAGGGGCAAGCAATGGATCTGGAATAGGTCCAGCGGCAAAAGCACTCGTAATAATTTCAGTAGCTTGAATAGTTCCATTACTGGCTTTCAACGAGTTACTCTGTATTTTAATTTTATTACTAACGCCTAACAATGGATTTTGAAAATCAATCACCAGCTGGTTTCCGGTCAGACTCACAGAATCCCATGGAGTAAGGGCTTTAAAGTTGGCTCCATTATCCCTTGAAATCATCACTGCGGTCTTCAAGTTCCCACCCGTATTATCAGTAAGAGTCTCATTGAAAGTAAGGGCTACCTTTTTTTGATAATTGCTAACATTTAAATTGGTTGGAGCTAATTGAGATAGGTCAACACTCTTTGAAACAACTAGATATGGCTGCTGCCCAACAAATCTTTCCTTGGTTTTGAGATTTCTCTGTGGTGCTGCCAATTTATTAACCAGAACAAGGTTGGCTTTTTTGTTATTAGCTTTTTGAGCAAGGATATAAGGTGTGATGTCTGACTCATAATATCCTCCGGTCGTTCCCATGATAAACTCTGCTACTTTTTCACCATAGGCACCACCATCGGGCCTTGTATTCCACGTAAGTGTTGTTTCGTCCCAAGTATCCGCGGCAACAGCGTAAGCATATATCGTGGAGGTTACTGTAGAAGATTCAGCATATACTCTCATTGTAACGGTTATACCATTTGTGTCTGCAGGTATCGGAGCTAGATTTATCCGTACATAGCCTCTTTTGGAATTTGTAAGTGCTGTGTCATCCTCTCTTAACACGATTTGATGCGGTGATGCTGCACCATTGTAATTTGTATCCCTTTCTCCCACTTTACTAGATACGTAAGCATCCGCTTCTGGTAAAATATTGCCAATTACCTCAGCATAAGCATTGTTGTTATAAATGGGATTAGCCGCTAAAATCATGCCTATAATGATCTGAAAAATAACGATTTTGCTGATTAGTTTTTTTATACTTGTACGGATCATGGACATTGCCTCCTAAAATATTGTTATGAATTATCTGGATATCTTTTAAAAATCAAGGTGCCGTTACTAGAACATCATCAAATTCCGCATTAGCGAAGCTCGCATATAAGCCTGCTTTGCCTGAAGCATATTCTGTATCTGTCATAGTTACTTTTGGTGACGTACCACCGTCTACATAAAGCTGCATTATCCCATTTGTTCCGAACACCGCTTTCATTTGCTTGGTCACTCCTGCATTCCAAGTGAATGTGGTCTCTGTGATTAAATTCGAGCTGCCATTCTTTACTTTGACGATTTGCAGCTTCTGATTATCCTGCTTATAACGCATAACGTAATAATTATTAGCATCTATATATTTTCCGATAATGCCCATGTTGCAATAGGCACCTCCACAGGATTCGTATTTCATCGATGTATAAACAACATAATTAGTTCCACTATATCCTGAAACTAAAGTTGAAATTCCCGATGTTGCCAATAATTGAACTATTGGATCTAGCTTGGTTGTACTGCCACTCCAGGTAGGTTCGGAATTTAAGATAGACCAAGAACCGCTTGCAATCCACCCAGTGAAATTACCATCATCATAATTTTCGCTGAAGAGAATCGGCTTAAATAAGCCGTAATTTTGAGCTAAGCTTTCAAAGTAAGGGAAGTATACATCCGTACTGCTGATATGATAATCTTCATGGCCATTGCCGCGCGACCAATATCCGTTTCTCGCTTTACCTAGCAGATCACTGAAACCAACCTTCATCCATTTCAATAAATTAGTCCTTTGGGTTGTATATGAGGTAGAAGCCCAATACCCAAAATATTCAAGTATAAAGCGATTTCCAATACTATGATTTAAGCCATGGATAACATATCCTAAAGAATCCCGGACGATATTTCCATCTGAACCGCCGCCATCTGTACTTGCGAATTCCGTTGCTCTGCCAAGCTCCCCAACATAGTCCCCTTCTGTAGCGTTTGCTTTGTAGGTTTCCTTGCCCATTGCTTCGAAATAAAACTTGAAAGGATCCGTTACAAAAGCACTGAGCTTCATCCCTCTGAAAAACGGTTTGTTATTGTTATCATTATCCAAGATATTATTTACATAAGCGTTTACTGTTGCATTCTGTGTTACGTTAAAGGTGTTATAAACATTGATTAATCCTCTATTCGTCAGCTCCGTTTTAAAAGCAGCGTGACTGTAACCTTCCAAGAATCCGCTTACATTTCCAACGCCTATTAGATATGAGCCTGCCATAAATGAACCCACTACCGCTTCCGTCCAATTCGGATTTCCATTCGGCCAACAATTCGGGTCTCCATCCATGGTAATTCGAGTGTTACTCAATCGTAATGAGCCAGTCGAATTATAGTCTGCCGAAACATAGACATTCGCGACGACTGCCGCTTTAGCCATTGTCAAAATTCTATAGAAACAAGGGAGAGTAATAGCACAATACGAAATATAAATCTCATTTGTACACCTCTTTCAATTGGATGTGTATTTGCATTTCATTCGATACATGAACTCTAACCTCACAAGCTAGAGTGATTTTTGTTAATTCCCTCCTCAATGGTCACGCTTTCATTTAACATTAAAAAAAATTTTATTTAAGGAGCTTAGGAGTGTAGGATCGGATGATTCCACACACCTAAGCTTGAGCCTCTAAACACTAAACCTTATTTCTTACCATTCGCGTTATACCAATCCGTTGCTTGTTTTACTAAATCGTTACCACCACGAGTTCTCCAATTTTTAACATATTCATCATAATACTCAATCGGTTTGTCACCCAGTACAATCTTAGCTGCAGTTTCAACAAACATCGTACCTGCCGTTCCAAATTCTCCGATTTCCGGTAAATTGGATTTAAACGTTGGGGCTCCCACCATCAAGTTAGGCAACCCTTCTTGTTTGCCGATTGTGTAGAATTCTTCCATCTTCGCTACTGCCTCATCACCAAAAACAACTTTTTGGAGTGACGGATTCCATCCTGCTAGGTTAAAGGTTAAAGAGCGCCAAAGAATGCTTTTGTCATCAGTATCCTTTTGCTTGTTGTAATTGATCTTATCGCCTTCTTTAGTGTAGGTAATTCCAGGCACTCCGAAGTTAACAAATTCTTGTCCTTCCTGAGTAACCAACCAATCAAAGAATTTCACTATGGCTGCAGGGTCCTTCGCTTTTTTAGTGATGGAGAAAGCTTTATTAATTGGGCCAGCTCCAAATCCTGCATACTCTACACCAGCTGCTTTTGGAGTCAAGAGTGGACCCACTATTGCGCCTTTACCAGGCAATGCTTTATTTAATTTATCCTGCCAGTCCCAAGCCAAGTTTGGAGCATGTGACCACACACCTACTTGATCATTTTGAATTTTTTGCTCCCAAGTGTTGCGTTTATTCGTCATAAACTCACTATCCAAGAGCTTCTCATCCATTAACTTCTTAACGAATGAAAGAGCATCTCTCATTTGTTTGCTCGTATTTCTTGGTACAATCTCTCCATTCTCCAACGCAGCGCCGAAAACGGATGTACCGAACATACCTAGGACATTATCAAGCCAAGTAAAATTCTCACGAGCGGATAATGGAATTTCATCCTTCTTATTATTGCCGTTTGGATCCTTATCACGGAATGCGATTAGCATATTGTAGAACTCATCCGGTGTTTTTGGCATTTCCTTAATACCCACTTTGTCCATCCAATCCTTACGGACATAGAACATGCGATTCACTGGGGAATCCCCTAAAGCCGATTCAGGAATCGCATAAATTTTTCCATTTCTTGACACTTCATCCCAAGCTGCTTTGGGTATTACCTTTTTTAAATTCTGTCCATATTTCTCAATATAATCATCCAATGGTATTAATTGATTATTGATAAATAACTCACCGTTTACGCCATAACCAGATAGTACATCTGGCAATTCACCGCTAGCGAATTTTACTTTCATTAGATTATCTGCTTGCCCATGAGGAAGAAAGGTAATATCCACTATCGTATTCGTTTTTTCAGCCAAATACTTAATCGTTGAATCGTCCATTGGATTGCCGCCTGGTATAGGCTGATTCGAATCTGTTGTCAGAAAGCTGAATTTAACAGGTGCTGTCGGCACTTCACTTGAAGTTGGAGTTGCACTTGCAGCTGAACTTGCTGCTGAACTCACATCTGGACTCACTTTAGTCCCGCTGTTTGAGGAGCATGCTGAAAGAGTAACCATAGATATTACAATAGCCAAACCTAACCAGTTCTTTATAGATTTCATTTGAAACTTTCCTCCCTATATATGTTGTTTTGAAGCAAAAGCTATATATGAAGGTCATAAGACCAGCATAACCAATTATTCTTTAATGGAGCCTAATGTCGCACCCTTTACAAAGTGCTTTTGAAGGAATGGATAAATGATAACAATCGGAATAGTCGCAAGGACAATGGTTGCCATCTCCAATGCCTCGGGCAGCAGCTTTCCACCCACATCACCTGACGCAGCTGAGGCAACATCATTGCTAGTACCCGCTGCAATTAAGAAGTATAGATACATCTGCAATGTCTGCAAATTGCGGTCATTGATATACAAAAGTGGTGCAAAGTAATTATTCCAATGGCCTACAGCATAGAAGAGCAGCAAAGTCATCATAATCGGTTTGGACAACGGGACCACAATTTCCCAAACGATTCTATAATCACTCATCCCATCGACCTTAGCAGCATCGAAGAGCTCTTCCGGAAGGTTGCGAAAAAAGGTGATACAAAGAATCATATTAAACGCGCTGATCGCACCAGGAATAACTAATGCCCATAGGGTATTAATCAAATGCAGTTCCTTTACTACCAAGTAAACAGGAATCAGAGGAGCCTGAAAGATCATGGTGAAGACAATAAACAGCATAATGGCTTTTCTACCTCTTAAATATAATTTGGATAAGGGATAAGAACCTACAATGGTAACTACCATATTAAGAAAGGTTGCTATGCATACGACTTTTACCGTCATCCACCCTGCTTTCCAGAACGAATCTGTTTGGATGACATAGTTGAATTGCGATAAAGTGAATTCGACCGGCCAGAGGAAAACCCTAGATTGAATAAGCGCATTGTTGGAGCTAAAGGAACCGGCCAGAACATGTAACAGAGGCACCATGGCCGCAATACTCAACAAGCTTAAGAGAATAAGATTACTTACATCAAATAACTTCTCTCCCATTGATTGTTTAATTTTCATTTAACACACATCTCCTAATATAAACTCTCACCTGTTGTGGATTTGCTTAGTTGATTCGCACCGAGTAGTAGAATTAAACCAATAACGGATTTAAATAGTCCAATAGCTGTTGTCATACTGAACTGGCCATTCATAATTCCTAGTCTGTATGCGTAAGTATCGAGTATTTCACCAACCTCATAGGTAATCGGACTTAAGAAAATATATACTTGCTCAAAGCCAACATCCAAGACACTGCCAATCTTTAGCAATAGAAGAATGACTATCGCTGACAATAAGCCGGGAAAGGTCACATGTATAAATTGCTTCCATCGTCCTGCTCCATCGATCTTGGCGGCTTCGTACAACGAAGGACTAACACCCGCTAATGCTGCAAGAAAAATAATTGTGCTCCAGCCCATGTCCTTCCAGATACCAGCAGATATAACCACGGAGCGAAAATGCTCTGACGATTGAAGGAAGTTAAATACCGGTAAATTCATACTTTTAAAAATTTCATTAACAAATCCAGTTTGTTGCGATAACATCATGTAAGCTAGTCCATATACTAATGTCCATGACAAGAAATGAGGCAAATATAAGACAGTTTGAACAGAACGCTTAAAAGCCATATTACGAATTTCATTCAAAAGACAAGCAAGTATAATCGGTGCTGGAAAAGAAAATATAATTTGATATAAGCTCATAATTAAGGTGTTACGAACGAGCTTAATATACTCCGGATTGGTATACATTAATTCAAACCATTGCAACCCGACCCATTTACTTTTGATAAAGCCTTCGAAGATATTATAATCTTTAAAGGCAATTACACTGCCTAACAACGGTAAATATTTAAATACCAAAAAGTAGATAAATACCGGAATCAACATGACATATAGAGCATTGTTTTTCTTAACAAACCTGAAGAAACTAATTTCTCCTGTCTTTTTTAATTTAACAGCAGCGGGGTTAGTTACAGGGATGATCGTCTCGTTCTTCATTGTTCCCACTCCTTAATCCTTTGTAACTCTATTATATAAATACGAACAATTCGATCCTAGTAGAGAATATTTCGAAATTCATGGTAATCTTCTGAACTTAACTCTTGTACACTATTCTACAAACGAGGGTAAACGGCTTCGCCATCCTTAATACTAACGAGCAACAAAGTCTTTTGCTCGTTAGTATTAGGGATGGTACGTTTGCTAAGAATTATCAGCTAAAAGTATGGAATTATATACTTTCTGATAATTTAAAAAGGACAGTGCCTCATAAAGGCCTGTCCTGTATAGCTGTCATCTATTATGATTTCATCCGTTTCTTATATTCAAGCGGACTAAACCCGTAATGCTTCTTAAACAATTGCGAGAAGTAGGTCACATCCTCATAGCCGACCTGATTGGCGATAGCATATATTTTTTCTGCTGTTTCCATTAGGCTATTCCGTGCTTCGCGCATTCGAATCGCTACAATGTAGGCGCCAATGGTCATTTCTGTTTCATGCTTAAACAATGTACACATATACGTCTTATTCAACGCAACAAATTCTGCCAGCTCCTGCAGATTAATCTGTTCACCATAATGAAGATCGATATATTGCTTAACCTTGTCAATCACTTTTGAAGACTGCTGTTCTCTAACGCCCCGCATAGTATCCACTAAGCAATTAGCACCTTCTTCTAGCCTTCTTACTGCACATAATCGAAAATAACTGCGTAAGGCTTGCAAAGTAAGAGTCGAATCCCCTAGTCCGAGGTCAGTACCTTCTTCCAGCTCCATTTGAAAGCGTTCTGTTGACAATTCCTCAATTAGAGTTCGGAGCCATACGTTGCATAATGGATTCAACAGACTGTAATTGCCCTCCACCCATTCCTCTAATAGTTCAAGGGTTTCTACGATCAATAAAGGCAAGGTTTCAACATGCAGGGTTCGGATGTGTTCCAGCCATCTATCCAGCCAAAGTTTATGATGGGGCAGCTTTCTCAGCATCAGCTGGGCAGCTTGGCGATTTCTTTCTTCCTTGATTCTTGCTGTTGCTTTATCTAATGCTGCGAAAAGTTGCACGTCGTCTACAGGCTTCATAATATAATCCAGTGCATCCAGTTGGATGCTTTGTTTGGCATATTGAAAATTATCATAGCTTGACACAATAATAGATCTCATCCATGGATAGAGCTGATTAATTTCAGCAACAAGTGTCAGTCCATCCATCGCAGGCATTCTAATATCCGTGATACATAAATCAGCATAGTGAGATTTCAGCCAGTCCAATGCCTTAAGTCCATTTGCAGCGGCTCCTGCAACAACAGTTGTTTGTTGATAAGCCTTCAATGACATTTCAAGGCTATCCCTAATAAGCGCAGAATCATCTACCAGTAAAACGCGAATCATAAAGTATTCCTCTCCTTTACTCGGTAAGGAAATATGACAGATACCTTGGTTCCTCCATCAGCAGATACTCGCTCTACTGAAATGCCACTCTTCTGATGATGAGGGTAATAGGTTTTTAATCTGTACTGCACATTTAGCATACCAATACGTGTCAATTGTAAAAACTCTTGTTCTGTACTTTCCCTGTTTAATGCATCATTAATTTCATGGAGTTGTTCAGGATTAATTCCACTCCCATTATCTTCAATCTCTACTCGGATGTAATCTTTCTCCCAGCGATAAGCAGATATACGGATGGTCATTCGGTTGCCAGTTACTTCAAAACCATGCTTAATGCAGTTCTCGACAAAAGGCTGAATGGTTGCTTTTAAACATTGAGCTTGAGCTACCTCAGAATCTATATCAAAGTGGAATTCCATTTCATCCCGATACAGATTGTCCATAATTTGAATATAATCGCTTATATGTGCCACTTCATCTTCTAGGGTGACAAGCGATTCTTTGTAATTAGACGTGTAACGCAGCATATTAGACAAGGCCAGTGTTGACTTGCGAATTTGCTGATGCCCAGCCAGATTAGCCATAGCATTAATCGATTCAAGTGCATTATAGAGAAAATGAGAATTAATCTGTGACTGCAGTGCCGATAATATAGCCTGCTGCTGCACAATTTTCGATTCAGCAAGCAAATGGATGGAAGAGTCGATTCGATCAAGCAACAAATTATAGGCCTCAGATAATTCCGCAACCTCATCTGTCCCCTTCACATCTGAACGAATATCGAAATGACCTAGCTTTCCCATCTTAATCGTTCTGCGAAGCAATTTGAGCCTTTTAGTAACAGAGTGGGCTACCAGATATACCAATATTATAGCAATACATAGACTAAGAAGTGTCATAGCAATCGTCCAATTTCGTATCTCGATAATACGTTTGGCCAATTCGTTGTAAGGCACGAATACAATCACACGCCAATCCGTCCGTTGAATGGACTGGTAAACGATCAACTGCTTCTTGTTTCCATCGTATACATAGCCTGAGGGAATAGTTCCCATCTGATCCAGAGTCGCTTGATCTAACTTGGTATTGATTAGATTTAGGTCTGGAGCCGATATCACAAGGCCTGCAGAATTAACGATTAATGCCTGCCCATTTTTGCCTAATTCAATCTCATTCAAGATCTGCTGGGTTGGCTCTAGCGAAATATCAACAGCAAGATAAGCGGTTTGGTTATTATAAAACTGCTTTTGGAAATAAGTCAGAACAGGGAGCTTAATCCTACGACCATAATTGGACTTATAGTCCTCCCTTACTTTGACAATAGTTTGAGTTTTACCATGATCAAGCAGCTGATCAATCATCCCCGATGCTGGCAAAGTGAATTGAGTATCGAGCACAGGGTCCAAGGTAGAGCTGTTGCGATAAATGGTTTCGTTCCCATTTCTATTATACATAATGATCGAAAGTGCTTCCGGATGATAGCTAATATAAGGATCAATGTAATGATTTTCCATATTCTTTAAGCTTAGATAATTACCATAGATGTCCTTTGGTGTAAGTCTTGTCCATACCTGAAAATCATCACTGACAGCCAAGGACTGGAAAAATCGTTCGTTATCATTAATATAGCGGGTTAGGTTTAAGGTAGCCTGTTTAAGAATTTGATTACTGAATCGCTGTGCATCGGATTGTATTGCCCTCGAGCTCTTATAATAGCTGAAGCTGCCAATAGTCGCGATAATTAGTATGACTATAGACGAAATCATTAGAATGAGTTTCCATTGCAACGAACTCTTTATATAACGGATCAATTGAGACTCCCCCAGTTTTTATATTCAATTCACCATCACAGATTAAACATTCCTCTGCGTTGCCATTCTATCTGTAGATTCAGCTAGGTAACGCTTCCATAACTTTTTATTATAACAGCAGTAATAATTTTTATCATTCAATTTTCGAAATCATTTTCAGAATAGCCTTGGCCTTTTTATTCATTTGGAAAATGTTTGTCATTAACAAAGATAAATGCATGGTTTTGTTAAATAAACTACCACTGCATAAAGACTGCCCTTTGTCTGTATACACAAATGAACAGCCTTATGTTAACGTTGCCTTATATAAACTCGAGACTTTTAAGACCTTACATACTTAAGAATAACGGCATCATTGGGCTCAAAACTTATAAAGGTCTTTCCATCCCTCTCCTGAGGCTTCTTCCCATAAAAGCAATCAGCCAAGTACCAGCCCTCTTTAACTAACAATGGAACTTCTCTTTGTTGTGGAGAATAGTTGATCAGCACGGCGAGTTGCGAGATTTCATCCGCTGGGTGCTCGGTTATCCCAATATGAGGCTCATCTACTTGAAGTACCCGCATAGCTCGTACTTCTCGGGAAATTGCTTCATACATCCGCCAATAAGGGAATTCCAGCGGCTGATAACTAACACCGGTTCGCTGTGTCATAGCTAGCTCAAGCGGTAAAGAACAGAAATACACCCATCCTTTTCCATACGATGCTTTCGTCAGAACTGGATTGCCATCTGCTTCTGATGCAAGTATCTCAGCTCGATCATTGCTGAACTCCAGCTTGAATGCACCTGGGAAATTCAATGCAATATCACCCTTCTTATGTTTCAAGATGGCAACGGCATCCGTTGCTCGGCGGCTGCGATTTTGCACCGTTAACCCCGTTAGCTCTGCAAAATTAAGCATATAACCATCATTTGACGACATGTAGAGTGTTGCACCCTCATCTACCTTATGCAATAGCTGTTCCCAGCGTTGCTTAGCTACTCCTTGTACGCCCGTTACACAGGGCAATAAATAGAAGCTAGCATCCGGAATAGGCTGATCCTCAAACCGGAAATCGATATCAAAGCCGGCCTGCTTCGCTAAGAGAAAAGCACCCATTGCAACAGCCCAATGATCCTGTTCACTGTTAAGTATGCACACACCATCAACAATCCGATCCGGTAAATTATCAAACGGCAGCTCTTGGATAACCTGCTTTAATCGCCCCATCTCCCTTAACACCGGTTTAACTCTGCCTTCCTCAGTCATTAGTCCAAGCTCACCTTCACAAGCTACCCAATCGTAAGGAGCATGATTGAGCTTCGTCTGATCGTTGGCACACCACCATAACAAACCGGGAAGTCCATGCGCCCACTGGGACAGCATACTTGTACGGCCAAAAGCGGCAGCCACTTCTTCACTGCAAACCATAGGTCCCATCGTTCCCATCTCTTCTGCGAAGCAAGGCTTCTCACCAATTTGGCCATAAAACAAACTTTCTATTGTAGCATGCAGTGTAGGACGAATCGATGTCAGCGGATCGTAATCCATATACTGTGTCCAGAATGGATAAGGATGTGTTGTGAGAATATCTGTCAGCTCGCCCTGATCCTGCATGGTCCATTTCCCTTTAGGCTGCAAGCTATGCATTCCAGATATCAACGGACGTGTTGTATCATTGCCCTTTATGGCATTAGCAATAGCAGCTGTCCATACATAAGCAGCTGCTTGACTTGCGACTTTCCCCATGACATTACACTCGTTCCCCAAATCCCAAGCAATGATAGCACTGGAATCTTTCATATCCTTCACAAAATAGCTAACAAATCGCACCTGCCAGCGAATGGAATCAGGGTCAGTAAGGATCGGCTTGCCTCGCAGGGCAGGGGGCACAAAGAGACGTCCACTCATCCAGCCTGTGATCAGTCCTACAATTAGTTTGATCCCATATCGACTTGCAATCTCTGTAAAGTCTCGAAAGCGCTCCATCATAATCTTTGACATTCCGGCCCTTCCAGCCTCATCATCCGGAAGCCTTGCTTCACCAAATCGATAACCATGATGCTGACCTTCTCCTGTATACATACTTTCGATAGGCTGAAAATCAGGCCAAAGCGGGAAAACACGAATGACCTCGATTCCAGCTTCCGACAACCTTTTCAAATCCAGATCAACCTGCTCCGGACGCCAATCCGTCCACATCGCTGTTCCTGCATGAGAGGCCCAATAATTACACCCCACAAAAAATTTACTAGGTAATGACAACAATCTATTCTGATCCATTCTTTTCGCCTCCATATTCAAACGTATCTCAAGAGTACAAAAAAATAAGTGCATACACTATAATAAAGCTACCGAATAATATAACGATTCTACTTATTTTTTGAGGAGTTTAAGAGATGATCCCGAGCCCTTATTTCGAACAAAATAAAAATCAAAGCGGATTAACCGATATAGACAGGCCTTTCTATATAGGCAGCCAAATAACTAATGACCAAGGCTATCACATTCCGTCCCATTGGCATTATCATATGGAAATTATATATTTTGCTTCTGGTAAAGCTTCTATTACAAACGGAAACCATATTTATGAGGCTGAAGAAGGAGAATTCATTATTATCCATCCCTGTGAAGTACACAGTGTGACCGTTGATAAAAACCAACATTCGCATCATTACGTGATTGGTTTCGATCCTGAATTATTAAGCCCAATGCCAAAGCTTGCTTTTCAACTACGCCATTTTTCACCTTATAGTGCTTCATTCAGTGGACTTGTAAAAATAATCAAGCCAGAACAACAGGACAAATCCTATATTCATGGTCTTATAGAAGAAATGGCAACGGAGTACCGCTCTAAGTTACTCGGATTTGAGCTTGCCATTGCAGCCGCGGTACTAAAGCTAACCCTCTGGCTGCTTCGCCACCAAAAAGTGTTCTTTACAGATTCCGAATCCACCTCGTTCGAGGACACAAGCAGAATGGAAGCATTCAGCCAATTACTTGTCTATTTAAATGATAACTGCCACAAGAATATTACGGCTGATGAAGCAGCTAGAATGAGTATGATGAGCTATAGTCGGTTTGCTAGTTTTTTTAAAAAGCTCATGCATACGTCTTTTATTCAATATACATTGCTCTTAAAAATACGAAGAGCCGAGCAATTACTGCTCGACCCCGCCAAAAGTATTACTCAAATCGCGCTGGAATCAGGCTTCAATCATTCCAGTTATTTCATCAAACAGTTTAAAAATCAGAAAGGCATGTCACCTCATCAATACCGCAAAGAAATGCTGCAGCAAGTTAACTAACACTCCGCACCTGATAATTCATTAGTGAACATCCGCTTATATTCATGTGGACCCACACGCTCCGAAGAAGCAGGGGCATAATGGAATTGCAAAGCTCGGCGCTGTTTGTTCGAGAAATTAGATGGGGTTCCATGGTACAGCATTCCATGGAAGAACAAAACTCCGCCTGGCTTTAAGGGAACAATGACATCTCTTTCCACAGGAACTTGAATGTCGCAAAGCTGCCAATCCCGGATTGCATAGTGCGGTGTTGCCCCCTCCTGATGGGATCTTGGAATGACGTGCATACAGCCATTATTGACATCCGCTTCATCTAAAGCGATCCATACGCCAATAACCGCTTTCGTATAGGTTAAATTACCATAGGCCATGTCTTGATGCCATGGCTTCTCACCCCCACCATGCGGTGGTTTCAGTAGGGCCATATCCTGTATCAGCTTAGGCTCTTCCCCAAAAATCTGTCGGATTACGTTTAGAATTTCTGGGTGGTACGCAACAGCCTTGAGCCGTTCATCCTCCTCAACAAATTCGGAGATTTTACGTAACGCCAGTTCTTTTTCTTCTAAAGTTTTAAGCTCCTTTTCCGACTTTATAAATTGCAGCTTTGCTCCTTTCCTATCGACAAAGCCAAGTTCCATAACCCCTTCAATTGCGCTATCCACGATAGGCTGCTCCAACAAAGAATCGATGGAAAGGAATCCATCCCTTCGATAATTCTGCAAGTGCTCAGCCTGCAATTCGTTTTTGCTATTTAGACTTACGTGCACCTTATCATATCGATACAGCTGATTGTTTATTTGCTCTGCGGTTAATTCCAATTTACTCATACATTATTCCTCCTGTTATTTAATGTGATATCCTTTATTTAAGGATACCACTTAGGAGCCAATCACAGAATGGCAGAAGCTTCATACTTTTTGTACTCAACTGCGTATTATTTTGTTATGCTATAGATATATGTCAGATTGATTTGAATTAAGGAGGAGTAGCTTTATGTCAACAGAAGTCAAGCTTTCCACTCAGTGGAACGATCTATATATGCTAGCGAGCAAGTCATCTGGTAAATACCAATGTGAACCAAGCTGGTCTTGGCAGCCAAGTCCTTTTAAAGATTATGATGTCTGGTATGTAGTATCAGGTCGAGGCAAGATAAATATTAATCAAGTGAGCTATTCCATTCAACCCGGAACTTGCTTTATACTTCAGCCTGAAGACCGAATCTCAGCGGAGCAAAACCCGAATCAACCTCTATTCGTCCTATTCTGCCATTTCAGCATGGTGGACAAAGAAGAGAAAGAAGCTATAGTGGGCATCTTGCCCGAAGAACGCTGTGTCACCTTTCGGGATACATCCCTCATCGAGCCTTTAGTGCATCAATTAATAGAATTGGCTCATCGACAGGACGACGATAACGACTCAGCTGAAATTGACATTCTGCTTAAATTAATTCTCACCCGATGGATTAGGGGGATTAATCGTAAAGAGCTCCCGCTTCAAAGCTATCAACATAAGCTGATTATTCTAAAGATACAGGACGCCATTCGCTTCCAGCTTTCTGAACCCATTAATTATGAAGCTTTAGTCAAACCCTTTGGTTTCACGCCGCGATATATAAGCAAGCTGATGAAGGAGCATACTGGAATTACACTGAAGGAAACCATAACGAAGCTGCGAATGGAGCGTTCCGTTCACCTTTTGACAGAAACCACAATGTCCGTTACTGAAGTATCCAACACGCTAGGCTACATGGATATCTATACCTTCAGCAAGCTTTTCAAACGTCATTATGGCTACGCGCCATCCAAGCTGCGTTGATCAATATTAGGTAATGCAGTCATTGGTTTGAGATTCGGCTTTAATAAAAGACATACGGATTTGGAAGAAATACTACCTTCTGACGATTATGACTCCGTACATCTTGTATCCCCGATTCCACAACATGGCTTACAATCGATTGCTATCTTAAACTCCGGCAAGCAGGATTAGAATTATAATTCGGACGTTATCCTCAACTCCACCCTCCCATGGAATAGCCCATAGCTCCCCGTGACCTCTAGAACCTGCATCCACAAGCCATTCTTTTTCAGTGGGTAAATATTGAAGCAAACAATTTTTCAGTTAATAGATAGGAGTTTTCCAGTTAGTTTGCTCAGAATAAATTAATATTTTTATGGGAACTCCTACTAATTACAACATACTACGATCCCAATTTAGTTAACACAAAGATTCTGAAGGGAGGTAGCCGTTCCACCCTAGAACAGGGAATGGTGGAGTACAAACGACTATCTGCAATTCAGTACCACTAGCCGCTGTCCAGCGCACACTGCCAATGCCTACGGGCATAAACAGAAAATCACCTTGACGCACGATTAACGAGCCGTCCTCCCAAGCGATTTCACCGGCACCTTTAACAATTACAGCAATCGCAAAGGTGCTCTTAGCAGCCGATTGATAGGCAACACGCACATTTATTCGATTCATACCAAACAACGTAGTCGTATCCTCGCCTATTAAAACAGCTTCATCCGAATCTATGCTTGAATAAATGGTTTGCGGTTCCTTGCGCCATTTCGCAATCGTTTCCTCTTCCGTGAAGCTGTCATAGTGGAAGCAGTCGAATAAGCTTTTCAGACCTGCCCCTTGATGAATCAATAGCTCGGGAATTGTCCGTCCCTCCGGGGTCGTCCGCTCTGTGCGCAATGTGTAATCCGTCGGCTCTTGCACCTCAATTAGAAAGCATCCTGCTCCAATCGCGTGGGGAACGCCTCCCTCAATGAAGAACACGTCCCCTGCATTCACAGGGATCTTGTGTAGAGAATTCAACATCCCTGGGATATCCTGTCGATTGAAGAGATCCTGCCACACTTCCCTTGTAATACCCGGCTTAAATCCAAAGAATACATGGGGTACTTCACCATTCACCTCGCGTCCCCCAAGAATATACCAGGACTCGGTCTTACCGTAATTCGAGTTCAGCACCTCTTTAGCAAATCGTTTGTCTGGATGTACTTGAATGGTTAATCGGCTGAGTGAGTCAATCATTTTTACAAGCACACCCGTTTGGCTGCCAAATCGTTCTGTATGTACAGTGCCCAAAAAGGCGTCTGGGTCCTCCTCAATTAAAGCCTTAAGCAGCCGCCTTCCTCCGCCCTCCAAGATTACATAGCTGAGACCCTCATCCAGAATCGACTCCCTCCCTGGATTACGCGCGTTCACCGTAGAGGCAATCCAATCCTCCGGCAGCTCCCCGTCCTCCGGGCTGGTTTTTCCATGCCATTTATCCAGCTCTTTACCACCATAATATGTTCTCCAAACTCGGGAGGATGATAGTTTTAGTACCTTCTTGTAATACTCTTCAGCCACTTTCAATCCCTCCATTATCCTGCAAAAGAAACTTTGATCACCGATACATCCTGACCGCTGATCTCAAACGCAAACTTCAATTTCCCGTCGGCTTCCACCGCCAGCTCCTGCACTTTACCTTCATATAAATGCTTTATTGTGCAACTATTCGAATCTAAATCGCCTAGAATTATATCCGCCATCAAGTCTTCCTTTCCATAATTCGTAACAAACAATAGAAGGCCATCCTTACCGCGTAACGACGAAAGCTTCAGCTCTTTGCGACTTGATGTATGAACACGTAGGGCATACCTGTCAGCTAATTGCCTTACGAAATCTAGTACCGCCTTTGGCTTCTCCATGAAATAGCCATACCACATAAATGTGGCGAGTGTTAGGATTGCCCCTTTTCCGTGCGGTGTTCTGATGATAGCAGGATCGTCATTGTCAAAGCGACCGAGTACTTCCACTCGCGAGTCGTATATAGCTAGAATTTGTCTTTCATAGTAGCCTGTCAGCTCAAGCTCAAGCTCCAGTTCATCCTTGTTTCCTTCGCTTGAAGTTAAGCTAGTGTAACGAATATTCAAATCCTCCGGATCGATATCCTCGAAGGTATAGCCCAATACATCGTTTCTTGTACCCAAAGGCATAACAGTATGCACCATGCCTAAATTATCCACAGCACCGAATCGCCCATCGCAAACGACAAGGCCTCCCTGTGCCATGAAATCTGCGATGGCTGCAGCAAGCTCGACCGTAACATTGACCTGGCTGGTAATGAACAAAGCTTTATATTTGTTCACTTCTCCGCTCAGTACATTGCGTGGTATGACATAGTCTGCAGCAACGCCTTCTTCCCAGAATGCTTCATACATCCCAGTCAACGAATCCAACAGAATGGAGTCCGAGAGCTTTTGTCCATGGTTTCTTGAATAAGCCTTAGTGAAGTCATGGTTCAGCTGATCATAGAGAATAGCCACCTTAGGCAGCTCTCGATCATACTCTGCAAATTCCCGCTCATGACCCGCTAGTACATCTGCGATTGCCTTAACTTCATGCGCGCGAACCGTGTAATTCCCGCGGGTATCCACCAAGCCTCGCCCCATGGTCTGCACCCCTTTAGTAAAAGGATCCCATTTCCAATAAATGATTCCTTTGGCTCCATGGGAAATTGCTTCCCAGCACCACCAACGCAAGTAATGCGGCTTGACAACGCTAAACGGATTGAACATCGCCACATTATGACTCTGGAGCTCTGAAATCCAGAAGCGTCCCTCACGGGAAGCAGAGTGCACACCTGAAAGCGTCTGCCATCGTTGGGAAGGAGTTAATCCAACAGCATCATTCTTGGGGTAGAGGGAAATGCCGAATTCATCAACACTCTCCGCTACATTCCAATCATCCTGGGGGAGTACATAGTGCTCGTCTCTAGAAACGGAAGCATACACATTATCTGCAATCGTCGGATGATGGGGATCAATCGCCTTGACCACTGCGGACCACTCGCGCAGAATTCTGCCCATGTTGAATTTCTTAAATTGATTGTAATCGACAACAGGCATAACGCTCGCCCACATCCAGTTTGAAAACTGAATTTGCGACCAGTCATAATAGGTTCTTTCCCATGCATCATTAAGGGCCTCGATGGTGCCATACTTTTCCTTCAGCCATTCTCTGAAAGTTTGGAGCGTATAGCTATCGAAAGACTCAAAACGTGTTTCATTATAAATATCGTAGCCATATAAAGAAGAATAATCCTTGTAATTGGAAACAGCACTTTCGAATACTTTATGTAGCAGCATCCGCACTTCAGGATGACTGTAATTAAGGTAACCGTAGCCTGTGCCTTTGTTTAAATGATGACCATCCGCATCCACGGCAAAATACTCGGGACGCATGACGAAGTCCGGCATGTATTCCAAGCACGTAATTTGTCCCTCGAGCTCCATGATAATATTCATCTCGAGCTCATCAGCCATCTCCAAAATTCTACGCCCCGTATTGAACGGATAATGTGCAAGAGTACGATCCTCCCACCAGAATACAGCCGGCCATATAACGACGGTATTCATACCAATACCTTTCATGCTCTCCAGTGAGCGCTTGATATCTTCTAGTGTAAACTCTCGTTGAACCTTCAATACTGCACCGTATTTGAATGCTTTCATGCCCTCTAACTCCTTTATTTATCCTTAAATTTATTCTTCTCTCAATATATCTCAAGAAATAAAAACCCGCATGCTGCGAGGTGTACGCCCGTATTTGCGCTTGAAGGATCGCTCAAAATGGTTAAGTGTGTTAAACCCCGAAGTTAAACACACCTCTGTAACGTTCATCTGCGAGGAGGTCATCAAGGCATGGGCAAACTGCAAGCGCATATCAAGTAAATGCTGCTGAAACGTAATGCCGGTTACCTTACGAAAACACTCGCTGAAGTAATTCGCCGATAGGTTGGTCTGAGCTGCGACCTGTTCAAGCGTTAGCGCTTCACGAAAATGATGCTGCATGAAAACCAAGGCATGATGAATGACTGCAGATCTGCCTTGATGTGCTTCGTGCCTGTTTAACCTCGAGCAATACCGAAATAAATCAAGCAGTATCCGATTAAGTGTATACTCCATTCCAAGCATTCGACCTTCAGCTTGACCCTGATATTCGCGCCACAGCCGCTGAAAATCTGCTTCCATCCATTCCGCCTCCGCTTCGCCCAGTTGCACTGACTTCTCGAAGAAATTGCGGAACAGCAGCAGCTTCACCTTCTCGTCCAACAGCTCATGAGAGAATATGACATTGAATTTTCTGAGCGTGGTTCCCGGTTTTACTTTGACCTCATGAAAATCAGCGGGTGTCAGCAGCATAAGCCCCCCTTGCTTCAAAGGCTCCTCAACGCCGTTCAGAAACTGTGTCCCTTCTCCCTCTAGAATATAGCTCAGCTCGTAAAAGTCGTGCCAATGCATCGGAACACTATCCTTCAATACATGCAGGGCCATATGAAAAGAAGCCGTCGATTTCGTAAAGTCATGCATTAGCAGCCGGGTCGGTTCACGCTTGTTCATCTAACTCCCCTCAATCTATGAAATCCGTTTGCTTGCAACATATAGGTTTTTATATCTGAACGTTCTGATACACATTCCCTGCAAGATCTTTACCGCGGCAAAGCCAAATTTCCCTTTGGTCTAGCACCTTCGTATCCGTTGAGAAATAGCGCATGGTGTACCCACAACGACGGAATGCACTTGTGTTTGCTTCGGCGCCATGAATGATTCTTGAATCATGCAGCGAGCACTCACCACGCTGCAATTCAAAATATACCGCTTTGGATTCGTCAACGCCTTTAATCTGAGAATCAAATGTGTTGTTCTTGCTATCCGCAGGCACATATTCCGAGAACCCATGTGTGTGTGTGCCGGGAATGACTCTCATACAGCCATTCTGTTTATTACTGGGATCAATAGCCAGCCATAGGGTTACAATATTTTCAAAGGAAGAGGCCCTGCCTTTCCAGTAAGCGGAATCCTCATGCCACGGAGTCGCTCTTCCTTTGAATGGATCTTTGCAAATAAAATGACTCGACCAAAGCGCAATATTAGGTCCAATGATTGGCTCAATCACATCCAGCACCTCATCACTCAGCAGAAATTCCAGCAGCCTCGGATCTCGTACATGGGGCCGATCGAGCTCATCAGAAATTTTATCCCCTTTATCACGCAAATGATCTTCAAAAATGGCTTCCAATCGATCCATCTTATCTTTAGTAAAAACAGGCTTTTTGTAAATCAGATAACCATCTTCTCGATATTGGGCTGCATGGACTTGATTTAATTTCAACATTTGCTCCACTCCTCATATAATGGCTGATTGTCTTCCTGTTTTCATCATAAGAGATCTACTAAAAACGTTCTCACCTTTTTCTCCGCTATATAATGCTTATCTTCGGCATATTATTCTTTCACAGCACCAAGCGTAGCACCCTTCTCGAAATACTTCTGGAAAAAAGGATAAGTCGAAACGATTGGCAGCATAGCCAGCAGAATTGCCGCCATCTTCACATTGAGACCGAGATTCTGCGAAATCGCCTCTGTGCCTGCATCAGAGCCTGTTTGGGAAGATCCGACGACAACCATTTGTCGCAGCAATGCCTGAATGGGCCATTTATTTGCCTTCAAATAAATAATCGCATTAAAAAATTCATTCCATCTATCCACCATAAAGAAGATAGCAAAGGTAGCAATAATGGGTGTTGACATGGGGATGACAACAGACAGTAGGATACGCAGTTCTTTAGCACCATCGATACGCGCTGCCTCGTCAAGGCTGGCTGGCAAGGCTTGAAAAAAAGTTTTCATGATCATGATCGTAAACGCATTAGTAAGAACGGGAAGCATAACCGCCCAGTAGCTGTCGATCAATCCAAATGATTTGACCACGAGATAGGTTGGAATAAGTCCGACTTGAAAAATCATTGTCAAAAAAATAGCGGTCATCATCACACGTCGACCTGGCAATGTTTTTTTCGAAAGTGCATAAGCCAGCAGCACGGACACAATAAGACTAAGAATGGTACCGACGACTGTAATATAAACCGTATTGCCGATTACTTTAACAAAAACGGATGTAGAAAACAGGTAGTAATAAGCATCAAATGTCCATCTTGGCGGCAACAAGAAAAAAGCACCACCCTCCGAATCCGCTGGGTAGCTGAATGAAACGGCCAGCATATATAAGAAGGGAATGAGGACGGTAAGACAGAGGAGTAACAAGAAAGCTGCTAATCCATAATCATAAAGTTTGTTCTTAATTCCCATAGCTCCTCCTTAAAAAATTCCTTCTTCACCTAATATTTTCGCAAAATAATCTGCAACAAGCACCATAAGCAGGCTCGCTACGGATTTGAAAAGACCTACGGTAGTCGCCATGCTGAAATTTCCTTGTAGAAGTCCAACTTGGTAGACGTAAAGGTCGAATACATTCGCCACCGCATGATTTAGCGCGTTCTCAGACAAGAATATCTGGTAAAAATTAGAGTCTAATGATGTGCCAAGCTGGAGCAGCACTAACACGACAATTGTACTTCGAATGCTTGGAAGTGAGATGCTCCACATCATTCTTAATTTACCCGCTCCATCTACATTCGCGGCATCGTAGAGCTCTGGATTAATCCCCACCAAAGCAGCTAACAGAATAATTGTACCCCACCCCATATCCCTCCAGATATGCTGCAGTACCATCAAAGGACGAAACCATTCCGTCGATGTCATAAAAGACAAATCGCTGCCCCCAAACTTCTCAACCAGCTGGTTAATAATTCCTGAAGGACCGAAGAAAATAATCGTAATACCGGCAATAATGACCCAAGATACAAAATGTGGCAGATAAAGCACGGATTGCACTATTTTTTTGTAGACACGAAATCGTAAATCGTTAAGCAGCAGGGAAAGAACAATGACAAGCGGAAAGTAAAAAACCAAATTATAAAAGCTTAATAAAAGTGTATTATTTAGTAAAATAATGAAGTCAGATTTGGCGAATAACTCTTTAAAGTTAGCCAGCCCTACCCAATCACTCTGAAAAAAGCCGCGAAAAGGACTATATTCTTGAAAGGCCAACAAGAGTCCCCAGATGGGAACATATTTAAATAATATAAAATAAAGCATACCCGGCAGCGCAAATGCATAAAGCGGCATGTGTTTCTTCCATGTATTTCCCATTGCTAATCCACCTGCTTTTTCATATGTTGTTTGATAATCAAGTAAAGCAGAAAGAGAGAGGACATCCCCTCTCCCTCGTTTCCAACTCCCGTTTAAGGATGATCCTTCGAATATTGATCGAGATATTCTTTGAGGATGGTTTCGCCAGTTCCTGCAGCCCAAACGTCAATTTCTTTCTGCACCGAATCGTATTCCCCTTCACCCATTACATACTTCGTTGCAGCCGCTGTTAATGGCTTAAGAATATCCGGATTTTTACCAGCTGTTTCTGAAATGTAAGGCAAGAAAGGATTGGCTATACCAATTTTACTAATCGCATCAAGGATGCTTTTACTTGTCTTGACCACATCAGGATTAGTTGTTGATTTAGTATAGTAGTAAGGGTCATAGCGGTTTTCCATCACAAACACATCGATACGGTCATTGGCGTAAGCCTTTTCTTGCTCTGGTGTTTTTTCAGCAATCCCGTTCTTAAGTCCGCTAGAATGAACACCAACTACACCTGTCTGATAGAATGCATCGTTCTCTTCACTGGCGCTGAAATCAAGGAAGTCAACAATCTTCTGGACTTTATCTTTGGCAACGGACTGCGGAACCACCCACAGACCATAATAGCCCGTAATCACCGCTGCACCTTTTGCCCCTTTGGGACCTGAAAGCTCAGGAATGGCAACCAGCTTCGCATTCGGATCAGTCTTAAGCAGCTTGCCGTAGGTAGATGAATCCGAAGGGTTCATATGCTGCACCTGACCAACATAAGATCCAGCAACACCAGCAAAAAATTTATCTTGCCCTTGCGAGCTCTTTTGTACAGGCGCATCCTTATCGATTAGCTTATCCTTGTATGCTTGGCGAAGCCATTCCAGATACGATTTGTATTCTGGCTGTTGGAATACAGCACTCGCCTTACCTCCTTCAATCTTGTAAGCATTGGGCAGTCCGAAGGAGAAAGCTATCGGATTGGCCATGCCAAATGGCGGAATCTGCGTATAGGCATCTATCGTGTTGGTCACTATATAAGGGATTGTTTTACCGCCACCTGCTGGATCTTTCTCCTTAAAGACTTTAAGCACATTTGTGAATTCATCCAATGTCTTCGGCACCTGAAGATTATATTGGTCCAGCCAATCTTTACGAAGAATGATATTAGCTTCGCCGCCACCATACAAGCCGCGAGGGCGAGGTATTCCGAAACGTAGACCATTGCTCTCCGTATTTTTCCACGTTTGCTCTGGAATGAACTCAAGATTTTTCTTGCCTTTGATGTAGGGAGTCAGATCTTGAAAAGCACCACTTTTGATAAAGCTTTGATACTTATTGAAAGGGTCAGTGAAAAGGACAAGATCGTAATTCGCTCCTGAAGTTAGAGATATGCTTAGCTTGTCTGAGTAAGCATCCGCTGGAACAAAATCGATGTCCAGCTTGATATTGCCGCGTTTCTCAATGTCAGCCTTCGCTAAATTATTGTCAGCATTAGGCAGCTGACCAAATATAATGGCAAGCACTTTCAAGGTTGTCGGTGCTGCTGTTGTTGTTCCCGATGAAGCCACGGGTGCTTTCGTCTCTTCTGTTTTGGAACCGCTTGAAGAACAGCCCGTTGCCAAAGTGGCAATCAATGTTGCGGTCAATAGTAAGCCTAACGTTTTCTTCTTTAACATCTTGTTTTACCCCTCTCCTATTCTGCAATTAACTGCTAATTTGATTATATGGAATAATTCGTTTTCATTACATGGCGTTATCTTGATAGAGTGTACCCGATTTATGAATTTTGAACATCTCCCTATTTCCACGATTAGAATCACGTTATAATAGAAGGGGGTGATAACGTGCGTTTTTTTCAGTTCCTTAAAACGAGTTTTTTCTTTCGTTTATTGATATTCATGCTGGCTGTTCTATTCATTCCGCTTATCATTCTGGTGGTTAATACACAAGGTGCAGCCGATGCTTCCATTCAGAAACAGGTGAGCCGCATCAATGAACAGGTAGTCGGTCAACTCATGGAGCGGATCGAATTAACAATGATCCAGCTTCAGGATTTGGGTAATCAATACGGATCTTTTCCTACAGTGCTGTCCTCCTTGACTTCAACGGGCAGTGCGTACGAGGATTCCGTGCAAACCAATTACTTGAGTGCAACACTAGATATTGCAGCCTCTGTTTTTCACAATGATGGCGATCTTGGCTTATTTAGGCTAAGAAATGAAGGACTTACCACTTCAAGCAATGTTAGTTACGAGGATCGTGAGCGCTTTAGCAAAGTCGCTTCCAACTTCCTGAAATCGGGTAAGTCTTGGAGATATATGAATGAGAACGTTGATAATAGCGGTCGCTCGTATTATTTAAGGCGAATTCCTTTTGATACCTGGCAGGAAGCTAAAGGAATTCTGATTATATCGATCAAAAACAGCTTGTACCGCAACCTTATCCAACGTGTCGAAACGGACAACAAAGGTTTCTTCACTCTTGTCAATGCACAAGGAAGCTTGATTTCTTCAACAAATCCACTCAGTATCAAGGATGCCCACTCATCTGCTCAGGCTTTGCTGGAACGCTGGAAGCAACTTGGTCAATCCTCGCAATTCCTGTTCAATGAACGATTGGTGCTGATCAAGCAGTCCAAACAATACGACCAGGTTATTGTAATCTCTGAAATCCCGGCTGAGGTGTTGACGGAAGACACTCGTCGCATTCGCCAATTCGTCCAATATTGGGCTGTCCTGCTCGCTATTGCCGGATTTATCTCCGTCCTTGGCTTTGCCTTCTACCTTTATCGCCCTTTGCTTGCGGTAAGAAGGCATATCGAGCGTATTAAGCAAGGGCATTTCGCTCCAGTCAAGGTTGCTCCTGCCCCCAGAGAAATTGGAGAGTTAAGCCATACACTCAATGCGATGTCGGTACATATGCAGACATTACTTAGTGATTTGAAGCTATCAGAGGAACTCAAACGGCGTACAGAGATCAAAGCACTGCAATCTCAGATTAATCCACATTTTTTATATAATAGCCTAAACACGATATTGGTGTACACTATTATGGGCGATTACGACAAAATCAAGTCACTTATGGGCAGTTTGCTCTCACTTCTGCGCTACTCCATGGAACACTTCGAGCAGCACGTGCCGTTGGAGCAAGAAATTGCTTATATTGATGATTACCTGCACATGCTAGAGCTTCGTTACGAAAGAGCATTTGTCTTGGAAACAGAGATAGACGAGGGCCTGGAGGAGCTCCTTGTACCCAAGCTGCTTCTACAGCCATTGGTCGAAAATGCCGTCTTTCATGGCATTCTTCCCCTGAAGGAGCTTAATGGAAAGCTAATACTGCGTGTGGCAAGAATTACCGAGGGTGATCAGATTTCCATCAGCCTTACGGATAACGGCAAGGGTATAAACGAATTCGAACTTGCTCAACTGCGAATGGGGCTTTTATTGGAGGCTACTGGAATGCATATTGGCATTCGTAATGTTTGGGATCGCATTCGACTGGTATACGGACCTGAAGCGGAATACGAATTTACAAGTTCAATAGATAGAGGTACTACGTTCCTCTTTCGTTTCAATAATAAATTGGATTAAAGCTTGCAATATGGGAGGTTCTTATGCAGAAAACGACGGTTGTTCTCGTTGAGGATGAAAGACCCGCACTCAAAGTATTCCGACACATGATAGAGCAGCGAAGTGATTTATTCGAGCTGCTAGGCGAAGCAGAGAATGGCGCGGAGGGGGCTGCGCTTATTATGGAGCTGAAGCCGCAAATAGTCATAACGGATATTACAATGCCTGTGAAAAGCGGGCTTGAGATGATTCGTGAGCTGAGGCACACTATGGTTCAGCCTCCTCTCTACATCCTTCTTACTTGCCATGAAGATTTTCATTTCGCGCAGGAAGCCATTGAGCTTGGCGCTTCCTCTTATGTGCTCAAGGAACGCTGCTTGCTAGATTCAAACCTGCTGACTCATATACTCGAGGGAATGCTTCCAGCCATTATGGGTCAATCTGAAGCCAAATTCGCACAAACAGCTCTTCAACAAAAGATAAAGCGGAACGAGATCCAAATTGAGAGCAATTTATTTCTTGAAATGGTGCTTGGACAAAACGAGCAGTGGCTGCATCATCTCGAGGGATCCGGATTCCCAACCGTGAATGGACCCTATGCTTTTTTCTGGATAGAATTCGACCGCAAAGGACTACGCTTCTCCATTCAGAAGACCGAGGAGCTAAAGCTATGGCAGTTCGCCGCAGTTAACGTAATGCAAGAATATTTGCAAAGGTCGGGTCCTTGCCGATTAATCGCGCTGGATAGGGGGCGCTTTCTTGCAATCGTCCAAAGCTCAGGCAATGTTGAACTCACAGGAACGGAAATAGCTTCCGCTTTAGTCCAATTTCTCAAAATTCGTTGCTTTGTCATGGGTGTGCAGATGGGCACAAGCCCTCTTAGTGAGGCGTTGCCCTGGTTGAGAAAAGCGTTTAGGGAGCCAGATTTATTCTTTTACCAACCTTTAAATGTTGCTTTTTCCCACACTTTAGACATACCTCTGGGCTATACGCCTCTGCCCTTGGAAGCACGTGGGATTTGGAGCGTCCGAATTCGTGAAGCATTGCTTAAACAAGCCTCTTGGAAATCGGACGAGCTGATTACTTTTACTTTGGATGAGGCTATTCGCAATCGCTGGCAGCCTCAGCAAATCAAAGGACTGTTCTTCGATGCCTTGAATGTTCTGCTCTCCTCGCTAAATCGTGATAATGACCCTCACATCAACACAGTCGAGTTCCAAGAGGAGCTCTTCTCGTGCCAGACGCTTGGGTCGCTTCACGAAATGTGCAGCTCGTTTACGGTAAGCTTGAACAGTCTTTTGGCGAATGGGCAGTCTGTAGACCGTACCGTTGCAGCTATTATCCTTGAAATAAAGGCGCATCCCGAGCACCAGTATATTCTCGAGGATTTAGCAGAATCTATTAATTACAGTTCTAATTATTTCTCGCAGATTTTCAAAAAAATAACCAGTGAGCCATTCGTGCAGTTCCTCACTCGTGAGCGCATAGAACGTGCCAAAGTACATCTGATAACCACCAACCTCAAAACATTTGAAATTGCTTACAAGGTTGGAATTCCAAATTACCGACATTTCAATCGCTTGTTCAAAAAAACGGTTGGCTGCTCGCCCACTGATTATCGCGAGCATCAAGGGATTTAGCAGGGTAGTATTAATTTTGAAATAATATCCTAAAGGAATACATGATCTCCTTAAGATATGCACCAATTGCTATTATTCCCTTTCTACCACTATCTCGAATACCATGATAAAGCGCATTCTCAACAAGAGGTTGTAGAATAAATCTAAGAATAGGATATTTATATACGTCTTCTTCAATCGTATACTCAACTTCGAACATATCCGTGTACCTCATTTTTTGAATAATTAGATAGTCAACTTGTAGCGGCAGTATGTGATGCGGATTTACTAGAAAAACATCTAAAGCGGATCGAGCCAACACCGATCGAGACCGTGTAATGGCTGGAAAATTGCCCTGACTCTCTTCGTCTACGGGGCTATTGGTCGTTCTTCAATGCCAGGCTTCCTCGAGAACTCCAATTGTAAATCGATGATTGTCATACCGACAGAAGAAGCAGCGATTGTCCAACGCCCCAGAATGCAGGGTGAACCCTCACTTACCGTCCTCCATTTCATTACCTCCCCACAACATATGACTGCTCCCCGATCCCCTCACTTTATGGGATACTATCTGCGATAACCTCCATGAGAGGGGAATAAAAAAATGAATGAACAGCAACGACAAGCGAGTATGATCGGAGTGATAGGCTGATATTTTGCAAAAAAACGCAACGCAGCGGGCATGGTTTCAGTCTGCGCAAACGCAGTGTTGGTAAAAATAAGCACATGAAGGAATCTCCATCAGATTGATATTTAAGATCTTAAAAATATTGCTTATAAGAAGCAGGCATTGATTACCACTCTATTCATTATTTTTTCGTCCCCAATTCGTCCCCAAAGATTTATATCCAATATACTTTTCACTCATCATATCAATTTTAAAAACAAAAGAACCCTTACTGTGTAAGGGTTCCGAGAGTTTTAAACTGTAATGCGGTCAGCGGGATTTGAACCCGCACACCCGAAGGCACCACCCCCTCAAGATGGCGTGTCTGCCGTTCCACCATGACCGCTTAATACGAGGGTATTTAATTTTTGTAAAGTACAAAAATGGTGAGACATGAAGGATTCGAACCTTCGACACCCTGATTAAAAGTCAGGTGCTCTACCAGCTGAGCTAATGTCTCATAAATGGTGACCCGTAGGGGACTCGAACCCCTGTTACCTCCGTGAAAGGGAGGTGTCTTAACCACTTGACCAACGGGCCTAAACTTCGTCTTTCTGAAAGACAACAAAAGTTATTATAACGGATATGGATACGAAAGACAAGCTAATTCTTTTATGCTATGCTGTGGTTAATAGTCTTAGGTTCAAGAACGGTGGGATCCAGTATGCTGATTTATAATTCAACGAATCAAAAGATAACCGAAGAAGATGTCCGTGCCCCACTAGAAGCTGAGGTTGTGTGGATTCGCATGCTTAAACCATCACCTGAGGAAGTTAAGCATGTATTGGGTGAAACTTTTAAGTGTCATCCTTTGCTTGTTGAAGATTGTATTAATATGAAGCAACGTCCTAAGATGGACCGCTACAAGAATCAAACATATCTCAGCTTTTATGCGGTACATCCTAAGAATATGACGCCAATTGAGATGGCGATTGTGATTGGGAAGAATTATCTCATCACAATTTACTATGAAGAAATTACTTTTCTTGATGAGCTTCATCAGGAGTTCCAGCAGTTTGACAATAGAATGGACAATTCTGGTGCCATTCTCTACCATCTTTTAGATCGCTGTGTGGATGAATATACGCTGCTAGTGGACCATGTCGAGGATAAAGTCGATAAAATGGAACGCGGTATTTTTCGGAACCCTTATATTCGGATTGCCAAGGATATTTTTCATTTGAAGCGTTTGTTGCACCAGGTTCGTCGTTATATGGCTGAGGAGAAAATTATTATGGGCGCCATCTGTCATCAAAACCTGCCTTTTATGAGCAATGAAGCGGATGTCTATTTTATTGATATTTATGATCATATTTCACGCGTTGTCGACTCTTTGGACTCTTACAGGGAATCCTTAACAGGCCTTTTGGAGCTGCAGATGGGGATGAAGTCTGATCGGATGAATGAGATTATGAAAACGTTGACGATCATTAGCTCGATTTTTTTACCGTTGACGTTTATTGTTGGGCTTTATGGGATGAATTTTCGAGTCATGCCTGAGCTTGATTGGGCATACAGCTATCCGATTGTTATCTGTGTAATGTTTGTGATTACAGCGCTCATGGTAATTTATTATAAACGCAAAAAGTGGATGTAAGCAAGGATAAACGGCTACGCCATCCTTCCGAAGGAAGATGGTGTGTTTGTCCGGAATTATAAGAAAGTATAAGTAAAAAAACTTATACTTTCTTATAATTCAACAAAAAACCGCAGCTGCCGAGGCAACTAGCGGTTTTTGTTTGGTGCTAGAACGGAGAGAGAGGGATTCGAACCCTCGCACGCATTACACGACTACTCCCTTAGCAGAGGAGCCCCTTATAGCCACTTGGGTATCTCTCCAAAAGTTAATGGCTCCCCGAGCAGGACTCGAACCTGCGACAACTCGATTAACAGTCGAGTGCTCTACCAACTGAGCTATCAGGGAAAATGACACTTTAAAATTTATCATGATTTTTGGTTGAAGTCAAGGTTAAGTCACTTGCTTGACAAGTACAATCTGAAATAGCTTTAATTTCCCCCGACATTTTCCACACGCGTATTTAGAAGGATTGACTTTACGCTTACGTAAATACTCCATTTCGCAGCTTGTACAAAGCAATTTATAACGATAGGGCTCCTTGCGTTTAGGGATCGGCAATGCACTGCAAAACCTTGTTCCACCCACCTGCTTCAACAATTGTTTGAAATCTGCATCACGATGCTGATAGCCGCGACGTGCCAAATGCAAATGATAATGGCATAATTCATGTTTAATTATTTTTTCAACTTCTTCCGTTCCATGCAGCTCTAATTGCAAACTACTAATTTCAATATTATGAGATTTGGTAAAATAACGCCCCCCGGTCGTACGCAAACGGCTATTAAATGAAGCTATATGCTTAAAAGGCACACCGAAGGATGTTAATGAAATATGCTCGATCCACTGCTGCAGCTGCTTATTCTCCATGCTTATTCCCCTTAAGAATGAATGATCTCTACTTGAATTTGTACCCTACATTCGTTACACTGTCAAGTAGGAATGTCCCATCAAAGGACATTATGAATTTTAAATATTACGGCAATCTATTATATTTTAAACGATAAAGGGGAATGCTTCTACTATGGCTAAAATGAGATACGGTATGCTTCAATTGGGCGATGTTTTGGAATTTGTGGAGATGCCTGCTACCCATATGTATCAGCTGACTGCATTAAATCGCAGACTACATAAAGAAATTGCGAAATTCACCGCAGGTAACATCCCCAAGCTCCCTGTAATGACGATTGAGTGCGACAATTTAGATATCATGGACGATCGCTTTCCGATTTGGAACGGTTTGGATTACATTAATCATTTGGAGCAAAAATTTGCTTCTATTACGGAGACGGAATATCCGTTAATCTCACTTTTGACGGAAATTCGCGCTTTGCAAGCACAGTTGGAGCAGTGGTATGAGGAAGAAGCAGAAGGATTGGTTTAGTTGCAATAGCTTAGATTATAGCTAAAATAGTCACATCCGCCCTGTTAAGCTCATATGCTGTGGAAAAGCAACGGATCTTGGATCCGAAAGGGGCTGACACCTATGCCACAATGGCTATGCAATCAGTTATCACGCGCTTACCAGACTAAAAACCTGAGACAGGTTCGTTTATTAAACGAATGCTGGTTCTTTTATTGCACCCGATATCGTGAGGAATTAGAAACAAATTTGTCTGAGCAGGGAAGTATGTAATAGTTAGTGAAACCGTCCTAAAAGGGGCGGTTTTTATATGCTAATGAGTGGCAAGTTATCTGAAGCAATAAGAAATATCGTTACAAAAGCTAGTTAGTTTGAGTGACGGGTTGTAGCGATATTATTTAGTGTTAGGGCAGCTTAAGGTGAAAAAAGTAAGCTACAGGGTGCCTTGAAACAATATAAAATATAGTTACAGAAGCAAATTAGTTTAGTAAAAAGCCGTAGCAATAATATTTATTGTTAGGGCAGCTTTAAGTGGAAAAAGTTAGCTAGGAAATGCTGAAAAGCAGCCTTCACCGTGAGGTGTTGACTGCTTTTTGTAATCCACTTGGCATTCCAAGTGGTTATTGTGTTTTCATTGTTAGGCTTACGCGGCCTTTTTTCATGTCTACTTCAAGGACGCGGACGGTTACAGTATCTCCAATGGAGACAACGTCCATCGGCCGTTTCACGAAGCTGTCGCTGAGCTGCGAGATGTGGACGAGACCATCGTTCTTGATGCCGATGTCCACGAAGGCGCCGAAGTCAATGACATTGCGCACGGTGCCATGCAGTTCCATGCCCGCTACGAGGTCCTCGATCTTCAGCACGTCGGTGCGGAAGATCGGTAAGGGCGTCGACTCGCGCGGGTCGCGTCCAGGCCGCTGAAGGCTGTCCACGATGTCCCGCAACGTCGGGACACCCACGCCAAGCTTCGGCGCGAGGGCTTCAGGCTCAAGCAGCTGCAGCGTTTCACGCAGCGGCTGTGAGCCGAGCTGGCGCAGTTCCAGGCGGAGCTCCTGGAACAAAGCATCGACCACCCCGTAGGACTCGGGGTGGATAGGAGTGCCGTCCAGCGGGTTCTCACCCCCGCTGATCCGCATGAAGCCTACGCATTGCTCGTAGGCTTTAGCCCCCAACCGCGCAACCTTCTGCAGCTGCTTGCGGTTAGTGAACTTACCGTGTTCCTCCCGGTAAGCAACGATGTTCTTCGCGATCGTGCCGTTCACTCCCGCGACGTGGGACAAAAGCGACGGCGACGCTGTATTCAGGTCGACGCCAACATGATTCACCGCCGACTCGACGACGCCGGTCAAGCTCTCTTCCAGACGTTTCTGCGTAACGTCATGCTGGTACTGCCCGACCCCGATGGACTTGGGGTCGATCTTCACAAGCTCCGCCAGCGGGTCCTGCATCCGCCTAGCGATCGAGATCGCACTGCGTTCCGACACATCCATGTCGGGGAACTCCGTTTGAGCCAGCTTCGAAGCCGAGTATACACTCGCCCCGGCTTCGCTCACAATAATATACTCGAGCTTGCGAGAGTGCCCTGTTCCTACTCCTGTTCCTACTCCTGTACCCGCCCCTGTTTCCTTCAGCGTCCCTGAATCCTTGACCTCTTTAATCAGCTCAGCAATAAACTGCTCGGTCTCGCGAGAAGCTGTTCCATTGCCAATTACAATCAATTCAACGCGATATTGACTGATCATTTGCTTGATCTTTGCTTTGGCTTCCGTAATTTTGTTATTAGGTGGGGTTGGGTACGTAACTGCAATTTCCAGCACCTTACCGGTATCATCGACAACAGCAAGCTTACAGCCTGTCCGGAATGCGGGATCGACGCCAAGTACAATTTTACCTTTTACCGGAGGCTGCAGCAGTAAAGCACGCAGATTCTCCGCAAAAATTCGAATCGCATGCTCCTCGGCTTTATCCGTCAATTCCCCACGGACCTCACGGTCAATAGATGGTGCAAGCAAACGTTTATAGGCATCTTCAATAATAAGCGTTAGGGTTGACTTAACAATCGATTCACCGCGAATATAATGACGCCCGATGAAATCATGGATTTTATCATTCGTCACATCCAAAGCTACCTTGATCACTTCTTCTCTTTCCGCACGATTAATCGCTAAAGTACGATGTGGAGGCAGGCGTTTAACCGGCTCTTGGTAAGCATAGTACATTTCATAAACGGATTCTAACTGCTTGTCCTTAGCTTCTGTTCTTACTACACCATTATCATGGGTATAACGACGAATCCACGCACGCATTTTAGCATCGTCTGCAATTTGCTCAGCAATAATATCCATCGCTCCTTGCAGTGCCGCTTCAGGGGTTGGTACATCTTTAGCTTCATCTACATATTTACCCGCTTCAGCTAGCACATTCCCTTGTTTCGGTTGGGTCATAACCCAAGCAGCTAAAGGCTCTAAGCCGCGTTCTTTGGCTACGCTTGCCCGTGTTTTGCGTTTTTGACGGAACGGACGATATAAATCCTCCAGCTCTTGCAGCTTACCCGCTTGTTCAATAGCAGCCTGAAGCTCCGGAGTTAGCTTGCCTTGTTCATCTATTAATCGAATGACCTCAAGCTTGCGTTCTTCGAGGTTTCGCAGATACTGCAGTCTTTCTTCAATCGCGCGCAGCTCATTCTCATCCAGCTCGCCTGTCATTTCCTTACGATACCGAGCTATAAAAGGAATGGTATTCCCTTCGTCCAACAAATCCATGGTTGTTTTAACTTTAGCTTGCGGCAATTGGAGCTCTGCAGATATTTGCTTTAAGATGCGCCCCTGCGTCTGTGCTTTTTGTGCTGCTGTCTGGACAATTTTCGTTTTTCCCTCTGATGCTTCTCTTGCATCCAAAACCTTATCTTCTTTTTCCATGCTTCCCATCCTTTATGTATACGATTAATAGGCAACATGTTGTCCGTTAACTGTATTATTCTTGATTTTTCGTCCATTTCCAAGCCTCTTTACAGCCAAAAAACGAGGGAACCAAACCGCCCTCGCTTCATTTTATTCTCTAGAGTTGGTTTTTCATTATTAATCTTTAGGGTTGGTTTTGCAGTTAAAAATCAATCAAGCCCACACTAATTTGTAAGCCTTCATCTACCTTACGCATCGTTTCATCATCGAGATGAGTAATTTTATCCGTTAAGCGTTGTTTATCGATGGTTCTAATTTGTTCCAGCAGAATAACGGAATCACGATCAAAGCCATGTGTTTCTGCATCAATTTCCACATGTGTAGGCAGCTTTGCTTTTTGAATTTGTGCCGTAATTGCGGCAATAATTACAGTAGGGCTGAAGCGATTTCCAATATCATTCTGAATAATCAATACCGGTCGAACGCCTCCTTGCTCAGAACCGACCACAGGAGACAACTCTGCAAAAAACACATCGCCACGTTTAACAATCAATGTCTACACCCCGCTAACTAAACGGTTCACAGTGCTTCCAGCGTCTTCCTCAGCTTGAAATGCTTCCAAAGCAATGTGTAAATTGATTTTGGCCATTTCCATATAGCCGCGCTGCATGGATTCACGGAGCACTCTTTTTTTACGTTCCATCAAATAAAGCTTCATAGCTTGCCGAATAAACTCACTGCGATTGGAGTTTTCTTTCTCTACAATCCCATCGACTTCTTGCAATAAATGGTCTGGTAGACTGATCATAATACGTTTTGTGTTTAGATTAGACAACTTTCGCACCCCCAACTACGTTGCACAGCTACTATTACCATTATGATGAAGATGAAGCATTTTTATACAGAGTTCAATATATGCATAGCGTATATCCAATATGTTATATTCTACATTCGTCTGCATAATCCTGCTTAATTCGCAAAAAACTCTACAAGTAAATCATGGGATACCTATATGCCATGGTGCTGCAATAAATTGACAGCATGGAAAACTTGACCTCCACGTATATAAACTCTTGGTACGCGATGTGAGATCATACAAGTGATTTCATAATTGATGGTGCCCAGCTGCACGGCCAACTCATCCGCAGTAATGCTGGAATTTCCTTGTCTCCCGAGCAGAACAACCTCATCCTCTAGCTGAACTCCGTCGACACTGCTTACATTAATCATACATTGATCCATGCAAATGGTCCCAACAATCGGCACTTTTTGCCCATGAATCAACGCTTGTGCCTTACTTGTCAGCATACGTGAAAAACCATCTGCATAACCAACGGGCAAAGTGGCAATCCACTCAGACTCAAGCTCTGTGCGATAGATGGTACCGTAGCTAATACCGGAGCCTTTAGGCAGCTCTTTCAGATGAACCACACCTGTTTTTAAGCTCATCACCGGTTGTAGATCTATACGTTCCTTATGAACCTCACCCGAAGGATAAAGCCCGTACATGCTGATACCTAACCGTACCATATTGTATGTTAACTCAGGGACATCAATTGCAGCTGCACTATTCCCCGCGTGGATATATTTAAAGCCAACCTTCTTTTTAGCAAAATATTGGACAACTCCATCAAACTTCTCATGCTGCTTGATCGTATACGTTTTATCTGCTTCATCCGCGCTGGCATAATGTGTAAAAATCCCTTCGACATTCACATAAGGCAAAGCCAAAGCTGCTTCTATAAAAGCGATCGCTTCCACTTCGTCATGAAGCCCTAGCCGACCCATTCCCGTATCCAGCTTGATGTGGATGTTCACGGGATACTCTTCACTGCTCAAAGCAGCCAATGCTCTAAGAATCGTTGGCTGATATACATTTAAGGTTATGTTATATTCAATCGCCAGAGGAAGCCCCTGCTCCGAGGTATATCCCAGAACTAGAATCGGTGCGGTTATTCCTGCACGGCGAAGCTCTAAAGCCTCATCCAGAAATGCGACCGCCAAATATGCAGCACCGATCTCCATAACTTCTTTTGCTACTGCGACAGCACCATGTCCATATGCATCGGCTTTAACTACAGCCATAATCTCCACATTAACCGGAATCAGCTGACGAAAGGCGTGAAAATTATGCTGCAAAGCATCCAACGATATCTCAACCCAGGTGGGGCGGTAAAACGAATCCACTTACATTCACCTTCTTCTAAAACGGAGAAGGGACTAAAGTCTATAATCCGACTCTAGCTCCCTTTATCAGCTTTGATTGCATTCTCTAATCATTAAACCTATGTTAATCGGTTCTCCGAAGGCTGTCAATGCTCCGAATTACTTGCTGCTTTGTCCTTCGAATGCCATAGCAACTTTAATCATTTCTTCCTCTGGCAAATCGCTGGAAGATAATTTAAATTCCATACCATTCTGTAACCATTGCAGGGATTTCATCTCATCCCCCGTAATAACGGCCAAAGTGAAACCAAGATCAACAATGTCTCCATTAAGTACAGTAGCCATTGCTTCTTCAACCTGAGGTTTGGATTCGACGATTGAATAGTTATAATCACCAGCGTAGCGCATCAATATCGCTTTAGTACCTCCAAGTGTTATTTCGGCAATATCTACCTGTTTAACACCTAATGGGGTGTAGCTTGGATCAATAGCTCCAAATGTCAGCTTCTCTTCTTGAGGATTTGCCGGGTTTACTGGTTCTGCTGGGTTTACTACAGGTTCAGTAATTGGGGTATCTGTTTCCCCAACAGCTTTATCATCCGGACTTTTCTTACCATCTACTGGGGTGCCTGAAAGTGCAGCGTCTTCTACATCTTCTGCATTTTCTACTATCGTTGCTCCTGTTACGGGATCGATTGTACCTGAAACTGCTTTATCTTCGGGAGCTACAGTGCCAACTGTTGCTTTATCAACCTCTGGCTTTATCAGATCTTTAATGGTTGGATCCACGTTCCCAGTAGCTTTTTCCTGATCTAAAGGTAGAATGTTCATGTTTCCTGCTGTCATATTTCGCTTCATATCAAAAGAATCCTTATCAAACTTCTTGCCAAATTCAAATTGCTTAAAGTCGACAATAACCTTGACATTCGCATTAGCATCGGATACTTCGACGTGCTGTGGTGCATAATTCTTTTTATTCAACCAAATTCTTTGCCTTGCTAAGTTGGATGCATTCTGGTAATTGGCTGTCACATCGAACACATACGCTCCATTGTCTACAGTAAATTGACGCGCTTTATCATCGACAATGCTTTGTACCAAGGATTGATACAGATAAACCTGTCCTTGCCTTTCGGGCCAATCGCTTTTAAAGCGAAAGCTTTTGTTCAAATGCGGCGTCAAAACGAACACTCCTTCATCGTTGCGCAAAACAATTTGGGAAATGTCTTTTTTCTCATTGACCAGTGAGATTCTGTAATAATTCTTGCTCTTGTACCACACTTCCACTTGATAATCCTGCGGCTCCTGCCCCGTCTGCAATGTCATGGTTCCGCTAGCTTGATAGCTGTCCATTTTGCCAACTAACTGATCCAAGTCATTCACCACAGAACCTGCATCCTTCTTGCCGCATCCTGCCAAAACCATTGTTACTCCTACTACGAGGGCTATAATCCATGTGATCCGGCGCATTCCCCTCATCCCCTCTTCCCAGTTAAATTAAAGTCTTGTACATGTCTATGAGGGGACTTGGACATTTATGCAGACTAGCATGACAAGCTGAGAAAGAATTCTGACAAGAGTTTAGGCTGTGACAGTTTGCTGAAGGACAGACTATCATAGCCTTTTTAGTCAGTGATTGTTGTTGTGGCGCTTCGTTTGGAATGTTTGAGTATTACAGGATAACCTTAACAAGAAAGGAAACACTATAAATAAAAAGTGAAGGATAGTGATATTTGGTGAGCAAAATCATACTGTGGCTGCTACTGATCGGCCCTTGGTTAACCCTATTCTTCATGGAAAAAGAGAGCATAAAGCGTTATGCCCCGGCAGCCATTCTAGCATCCTTTCTAATGGCTGTTTATAATGTGATTGCTTTTAATCAGAAACACTGGATTATTAAAGTAGTTATTATACCTTGGTTAAAGCCTTTATTCGTTTCCGGTGTATTCGGAATGTTTATAATTGCAACTCTTTGGATTTTCCACTTAACATTCGGCAAATTTTGGGTATATCTAGTGACAAACATTGTTATGGATTTTATGTTTGCTGTATTTCCATTCCATTATTTGTTACAAGAGAAATTAGGGGTATATCAACTAATCCATATTACTCCATGGGAACGTTGGTTTATATTTGTTGCTTTTGCATTAATTCTATACGGTTATCAAATATGGCAAGCTGAGATTTTTAAAACCAAAGAGCAGGTTTGGTCCCGCTCCAAGGAAAAAGTCAGATAATAACGTTTCTATTTAGTATCTAAAAAATGCTCCAGCCGCTCTTTTACACTCGGCCATTCCTCACTAATAATACTGTAAATGCTAGCATCACGAATGTAGCCGTCACTTAGAATTCGATTTCGCCTGAGGATTCCTTCTTGAACCGCGCCTAATCTCAGGATCCCTTGGTTGGAGCGAGTATTCCTTATATCCGCACAGAATTGAACACGTACGGTTTCTAGTACTTCAAAGCAATATTTAAGCAGCATATATTTGCATTCTGTGTTCATACGCGTTCGCCAGACAGATGGGTTGTACCAGGTCCAGCCAATCTCCAAGTGGCGATTAGGCATGGAGATATTCATCAGCCGCGTAGATCCTACGATGCTATTCGTCTCTAAATCAATCACTGCAAAAGGTATTTCCACACCTTTTTCTTTAATCAAAAGCGCATCCTCTATAAATTTCAGCGTTTCCTCCAAAGTTTGGATTTTTTCTGGCAGGTAGGTCCAGATTTCCGGATCTTTAGCAGCATCATATAATTCCTCAGTATGCTCCAAGCTTAGTGGGGTGAGTTTAGCACGAAGGCCAGTGAGCTCGATCGAATCCATTTTCAAGTACCCTCTTCCTATCTATTCTGTTTTAGGTAAGAGTAACATGCTAATTAGTAGAGTTGAAGATCCAATTTCTCCTAAATTGAATAGACCAATTTGCTATGAAGCGGTCATTCTTCGGAAACAGCTAGGTAATTTCCCCGCATAGAACATTAAATATTCATCCATCATCTTCTTAGACATCAAGGAGATAGCCTCCCGAATGCCTTTATTGGTTAAACTCTGCTGCTTTTATAAGCGAAATTTCATTACAATTCGATTAAACTCATATGTTAAGGCGCCGAGAGACTGGGTAGAGCTTGCTATCTCTTCGGAAGCCGCTGCAGACTGCTCACTAATCGCTGCAATGGATTCAATTTGACTCATAACTTCCTCGGATTGAGTCGCTTGCTTCTCACTTGCAGCCGCAATTTCCTCTACTTGCTGTGCGACTTCTGCAAAAAATCGTACGGTATCGCCAAGCACTTCTCCTGTTTGCTGTGAAAGCGTCGCTGCTTCATTTACGGCATTTACGCTCTCTTGCGTGCTTCCTTGCATGCCTTTAATAATTAAAGCAATTTGCTTTGTTGCTTCTCCACTTCTTTCCGCCAATTTCCGTACTTCATCGGCAACTACAGCAAATCCTCTGCCTTGTTCGCCAGCTCGAGCCGCTTCGATCGCTGCATTAAGTGCAAGCAAATTAGTTTGATCGGAAATATCGTTTATGACTTCAATAATGTCCCCGATCTTAATGGAGTCCTTCTCCAATTCGGACATACGCTGTGAAAGCTTGTCCATGCTGTTAATCGAAACTCGGATGGCTTCTCCTCCAGATATTGCCCCTTGATTCGCTTTTTTCGTAATCTCTGATGCTTGCTGTGCTTTTTGAGATACCGAATTAACTACTACAGTCAATCCTCTTACTAGCTCTGAAGCATATTGGGCAGCTTCTGCTTGATTCATGCTTCCTTTTGCGACATCCTCTGTTGTTGCGGATATCTCGGCCGTAGCTGCTGTTATGCTAAGAGAGGACTCCATTGCTTGTCCAATTAGTATTTTTAAATTATCAATCATTTGATTAAATACGATCGCTACCTGTCCAATCTCATCTTTAGAATTGACCTTAATTGGTTGAACGGATAGATCGCCAGAGCTTACTTTTTCAGCAATTTCTTTCATTTGGAATAGTAGCTTGAACTTAATATTTAGATACCACATAAAGGCAAAAGCGATGATTAAGGAAAGGATAGCAATACCCACTATTAGAACGGATCGTATTACGGGTAATGACCCATTAAATTCAGTTGGGTAAGCGGCGATTCCAAACGTCCACCCCCATGGTTCATAATAGTCGGTGTAACCGATTTGTTGTCGGGCTACAGTTTCATTAGCATTCTTCCAGCATTCTTCCATGGATATACAAGAGTTCGATCTTCTGCATTTGGCAATTTCCCCCGTCTTACTAATTCAGCAGTAAGATAGACCCCATTATCGAGTTGATAATCCTTGAGGCTTACATTCTCAAAGCCAAGTGGATGCATAGTTAGTGTGATATCATTGTCACTTGCCCACATGTAACCTTCTGTCTTATACATAAAGTGAGCTTTAGTTAAATCCCGTGACTTGCCATCCGGATTCATCGGACCGTCAATGATGTCTTTTGCTTTGTCCTGTGCTTCTTTTAGTGTTAAATTGCCTGCTATCACTTCGTCCTGCAAGGTGGCTGAGACCGCTATGGCGCCTGCAACAATCTCCTGGAGCTGCTGGAGGCCTGATTCCTTCAATTCTTTTTTCGCAGTTTGGTAAGTAATGACCCCCGCTAAAGTCCCCGAAAGAATAACCAACAACGTGACAATTAGAATGAATTGAATCTTGATACTGCGTTTCCATAATTTCATTTTACTCTTCGCCCCCTTAACTGAATAAGGCTAATTATGGGTTACAGGTATTTGGTAAGTTCCCTGCAATTTGTTAAGCATTTGTTAGTTTTGCTAACACTTTTCTGTGTTTGTTAATTGCTGAAAAAGGTGCATTTCTGCACCTCATTCAGCTACTTTGAGCGAATCCACCGGTACAAGGTGCATTTCTGCACCTCATTCAGCTACTTTGAGCGAAGTCACCAGTATAAGGTGCATTTCTGCACCTTATTCAGCGACTTAGAGCGAATCCAACGGTATAAGGTGCATTTCTGCACCTCATTCGGTCGCTTTGAGCGAACCCGCCAGTACAAGGTGCATTTCTGCACCTCAATCAGCCACTTTGAGCGAAGTCACCAGTACAAGGTGCATTCCTGCACCTCATTCAGCTACTTTGAGCGATTCCACCAGTATAAGGTGCATTTCTGCACCTCAATCAGCCACTTTGAGCGAAGTCACCAGTACAAGGTGCATTTCTGCACCTTCTTTCCGAATTTACCAAATCCAACCATCCGTAAATGAGCGTACAAATTCGTAGCGCACGATTTTGGTTTCTTTTCCAGATAAAATTGGTTTGAGCTTCCCCTTCTTGCAAAGCGATTGTAAAGTTAACACCGCCGTACGACGATTGATTCTCAGCTCCTTAACAATATCAACTGGCCGAATAAAATCATTATATTGGAGCGTTAGCAGTAATACTCCGCTTTCCAGGCGAGTATATTTGTTAACTTGTAAGTTTGTCGCCATATACGGTGCCAATAATGATTTCAGCAAATTAATAGTCAGTTGAGGATCAGCCTCCAAATCATCGTATGGGATTGCAACTACGCGAAACCCTAATATTTGCAAATAAATTTCACGGTCTAACTCACGTCGATAACGAATCCTGTCCGTATCTTGTACATGTGGACCGTAGCCTTTCACCTCAAATGCAAACTTACATCGTCCGGGCTTCCACACAAGATCAATAAAATAAGGCTTTCCTCGCCAATCCATAACCTCATATTCAGGATGCAAATCATCAAAGTTACCGAATATATGCCACCATACACGCTCCATAAATACTTTTTCACCATGTCCATGCCCTCTTTGCAGTCTACCTTTTCGCTCCCCCGATCTGCTATTGAAGTGATAGTCCAACCATTTGTTATACTCATCGTTAAATCCCATCTAAATTATCTCCTCTTGAACGCAAAAAAGTCCCAAGCACCATCAATCAATGGATGCTCAGGACGTTCTTCGTCACGGTTTTATTTATAATTATAATACTAAACTAATCGCTTAAAGACAATAACTCCCCCCAACATTATTCTATTGGAATGTAGGTCTAAATATAGAAGACTTCTTAACTAAATTTCTTGCATAATGGTAGATATTATCATAGAAATAGATTACTATTAGTTCATAGACGAGAAGGGCAAACTTATCGAAAGATAAGGGCGCAAAGCTGCAGACCTAAAGGTTGTTGGACCAATGGTGGCTGGGTTACCGAAGCATAGGAATGTCATTCATGATGTTATTAATCATCCTAGCTTCTTTTGAAGCAGGGTGATTTTTGTTTTTATACGATACTACTTAATTTAAGGAGCTATTCCTGTAATGAAGTAATTTGAGCTTTGAATGAAAAATGCACCTCTTGTATACTAGGAATTGTTCCAGCCAGAACAAAAACCTATACGAAAAGAGGCGCACAAATGAAGTATAAGATGAAACAGAAGCAGAATCAACGGATTACACGAATTTCTGAAAATACGTTGGTTGTAGGTGCAGACATTGCTAAGAAAATTCACGTGGCACGTGCTGTAGATTATCGTGGTATTGAGCTAGGTAAGGACTGTGAGTTTTACAATGATCGAGAAGGCTTAACGAAACTAGCTGGATGGATGAAGGGTCTACAACAGGATCATGCCAAAAGTGAAATTGTTTTTGGTGTCGAACCTACCGGACATTATTGGTTTCCGTTAGCGGCTTATCTGCAAGGTGAGGGAATTAAGGTTGTGCTCGTCAATCCGCATCATGTCAATAAGACAAAGGAAATAGAGGATAACTCTCAAACCAAGAGTGACTACAAAGATGCAAAGGTTATTGCAGATCTCGTTCGCAATGGAAAGTATACGGAACCGAATTTGCCCACAGAAGCCTATGCAGATTTACGTATTTTAATGAATTTGCGTGAAAAGGTCGTGGTGAATCTAACTCAGGTTCAGGCACGTGTACACAACTGGATTGACCGTTTCTTTCCTGAATATCTACAGGTGTTTAAGGATTGGACGGGTAAAGCTTCACTCATGGCCTTGCACCAATTTCCTACTCCGCAAGAAATTGTCTCTTTGGGCGCCAGAGGCGTTCTTGTTCATTGGAAGACGGAAATTAAGCAGGGTGTGGGCATCAAGAGAGCTGAGAAACTGTATGAGACTGCTCTATCTTCCATCGGGCTGACCGAAGGGGCGGTTGCCGCTCGGATAGAGCTAGCCGCTTTGTTAGAGCAGTTTAACCTGTTTTCTAAGCAAGTAGAAACGATCATGCAAGAAGTTCTGAAAATTCTTGGTGAGATCCCAGGAACAGCGCAAATGCTGGGCATTCCAGGAGTGGGTATTACAAGCGTGGCAGGATTCCTAGCAGAGGTAGGAGACCTGAATAAGTATGATCATGGACAACAGATTATTCGTTTAGCTGGCTTGAATCTTAAAGAAAACAGTTCTGGCAAGAGAAAAGGCAAGACGGGAATAAGTAAACGAGGACGATCGCGTCTTCGGGGATTACTCTTCCGTTGTATCATGCCAATGGTAGCGAAGAACGCAGAGTTTAAAGCACTACACAAGCATTATACAACGCGAAGCCAGAATCCGTTGAAAAAGAAGCAATCGCTTATCGCATTATGTGGAAAACTGGTACGTGTACTCTTTACACTTGGAACAAAGCAAAAAGAATATGACGCCTATGATGTAATAGGACCTGTTCGCTTAGTGCAATTACAAAAAGATGCTGCATAAATTGAGATGTTCACTTATTCACATGTGGACAGAAATGAATCAATAATAAGAAGTGTGAATTCTCACTTTATTAACATGTTTACAACTTGACAATTGAAGCACCGGAGAAGCCGAAGTTAATTTTCCATAAGGGCCATGACCCAGTTAAGGAGCAAGAATCGGCCTCCACCCCTTGAGAGGTAGAACGAAGGAATGTAAGGGCATAGACCCAGCGTGATATGGGAGGGTAAACCCCAAGGGTGAATGTGGAGATCCACTGTGCGATCATAAACAATATTCACAGTTTGGATGAAAACGAGTCCAAGCCCTGTTCCCGCAACGACCCTTATAGAAATATATGGTTCTACAACAATTTTCCTCCATTCTCCTCAAGGTGTCAAAGTTGAAAAACTAAGAATAAGCGAGAAAACAGGCGAAAACAATACTTTATAGTGGGAGGGATTTTACTCTATGCAATTTACTAATTATGAAGATCTTGTTGGAAAGCGATTGCTTCAAAGTGTTGTTAACTCAAAAGGCATGATGATCATTCCAACGGAAACCATCCTCTCTGAAAGTCATATCGATAAGCTAGAAAAATTCAAAATTGAGACCTTCAATATCCATGTTGAGTTGGTAACAAATGAAGAAGTAACCGTTTCAGTATCGGATGCTCCCGATTCTCCAAAAGCGGCTAAAGCTAACGGTTCCGTTAAGCGGACTAATGCCCTGCTGCAAGAAATTGAAGATATTGTTAAATATACGGGCAAAGTCCCGATTGCTGACGTTGAGAATTTCCTTTTGCCAACCATCCTTGAAGCAACTAAAAACAGCAGCATTTATAAGCTCTTTGCTGACTTGAAAGCAGAAGGCGATTTTCGATTTAAGCATAGTATCGGAGTTTCTTATATTGCTGCTCTCCTTGGGCGTTCACTCAAAATGGATGAGGATGAGATCGCTCATCTCACAATAGCTGCAAGCCTTTGCGATATTGGCTCTATTAAACTGCCTCATACTTTGCTGCATAAAACCTCAGAGCTTGATGCAGGTGAATATGACATGATGAAGCTGCATACCTATATGGGGAGAGATCTTCTGAAAGAGTCTGCTCTTGACCCTCGTGCTGCCATAGTAGCTGTTCAACATCATGAAAGAGAAGATGGCAGTGGATATCCCCAACAGCTAGCAGGCTCGGAAATTCATATTTTCAGCAAAATAGTAGCCTTAGCCGATGTTTACGTAGCCATGACATCCGATCGCCCGCAGCGCCCAGCGTTACCTTTCTTTCAAGTCATTCATACCGTTTATGAGAATATCCTGCATGGTCAGTTTGATTCAAAAATTGGCTTAACGTTTCTAAACTTACTCATGAATGCCCAAATTGGCAGCGAAGTCATTCTATCCAATGGAAAAAAAGCATCGATAGTACTTGTTCACGCAAGTAACCCAGCCAGTCCATTAATTTCAGTGGATGGTGCATTTATTGATTTAAGTAAAACAAGCTCGCTGCAAATCATGGAAATCGTTGGATGAGAACTTCAATTTAGAAAAAGGGAGTTGACCGTGATGCTGAACGAAACGGTTCTATGGGAAGGCAAGCCATTTAATTATGGAGTTCCCAGCTTCATTAAATACACAATAACCGATCAGCGGCTCATCGTGGATCGGGGGGTATTCACTAAAAAGCGTGAAGAAATCCGTCTATATCGCATTCGGGATATTTCCTTGAAACGTAATCTTATGGAACGGATAGTCCGAGTTGGCGATCTTCTACTATACACAACGGATACTACGACCCCTACCTTTTTATTGAAAAATATTCGTGATAGCATTCATGTATCCGATTTATTGAGCGAAGCCATTGAAGTATCGCGTCTTAAATATAAAGCTCAAGAGTTGACAGAGATTCAGGCTCCTTTAGAGCCATAAAAGTAGTTCAATTCATAGGCGAGGTACTCTACGAGGAAGAATTGCTTAAACTTAAAGGCGATACTACCGTAACCTTTGCAGATTTTGGACTAACTAATCCACATTTAGTGACTCTGACTACGCAAGAAGATATTAAAATTATTCTACAGCTGGTGTTAAGTGATAAAGAACTGGTAAAATAGATAGTACTGTACCGATTCATAGAGAAGCTTATTTCAGCCAACTAGGGAAAGGATTGACGTAAAATGCAGCTAAGAGGAATGTGTAAGGTAATTATTGGAACCATAGCGATAACGCTTACAGTAGGAGTTTCATCTATTAAGTCGGAGAGAATACTAGCAGATACCGATACTATCACCTTCAGTGATGTTAATGGACATTGGGCAAATGCAACCATAATGTGGGCTGCTGATCTTGGTATTGTAAAAGGAACAGGTGACGGTACTTTCGGACCTAACCGCAATGTGACGGAAGCTGAGTTTGTGACTATGCTGTTTAATTCTTTTCCAGAAATGAAAATCCCAATCGTGCCATCGAGACCCTGGTATACCAAATATTATACATATGCTCTGACTACTATGAATTGGCCTGTTTCACTCGCGGCGGCATCTAAACCCGTTTTGCGGGGGCAAGTTGCAAGCATTGTTGCCGCATCTCAAGGTCAGCTGCTAAGTATGGATAAAGCTGTGCAGTACTTGCTCGACCATAAGCTTGCTAATGGGAAAACCGCTGCAACCGTTGCAGGATTTGGTAAAGAAGCACCGCTGACTCGTGCTGAAGCCGTTAGTTTCATGAAAAACCTTTTGGATCAGGGGGTTACTTTATCCGCTGCTAAAGGAGTTGTAGAAGAAGATAAGCTTAAGAGAAATGAGACTGTTAGGGATGATGCCGAATTCTCGATACGCGGTATTGCCATAGGAGATTCTGAAGCTGATCTGGTGAAAAATCTCGGACAACCCATTCGTAAAGACTTAAGTGAATATGGATTTCAATGGTATATTTATAACAAAGATTATAAAAATTATGCACAAATAGGTGTGTTGCAAGGTAAAGTCGTTGGCTTATATGGCAATACTACAAAATGGCAATCGAAGCATGGGATTAAAGTCGGAAGTACGGCCGTAGAAGTTAAGAAACAATATGGCGCTTCACTTACTGAAATTCAAAAAGGCAACACAATCTACTCCATTATGCGTGAAGCTGGAGAAAAAGATATATTCCTATTGGATGATGCGTATACGACTATTTTTTATGATATTCATGTCAACTATACCGTAACTGCTGTCCAACAAATTGCTAAAGAAGTTGAGCTCTCGCTAAGAGGCTTTGCTGGAAAACCAAGCAAAGAGCTAAGTCAAAGCTTTGAGCGACAGGACTTCGACTTAGTCAATGCCGTTCGCGTTAGAATGGGTCATACCGCATTTATCTGGGCTGATGACGCAGCAGCCTCAGCACGCAAGCATAGTGTAGATATGGGGAGCAATGGTTATTTTGCACATGAGAATTTGGCTGGGAAATCTCCGTTTGATCGGATGAAAGCAGAAGGAATCACATACTCGTCAGCTGGTGAGAACATTGCTTATGGCCAGCAAAGCGCCATATTCGCCCATGAAGGCTGGATGAATTCAGAAGGTCATCGTAAGAACATCCTAACCGATTTCAAACGACTAGGTGTTGGAGTTGGCTTAAGTGAAAAAGACCGCGTCTACTATACAGAAAACTTTTATACACCGTAAATCAGTTTCATCGGACAAAGCAAATAAAGGCAACCCAGAGGTCATTGCTGACTGCGGGGTTGCCTTTTTCTTTTTAGTTATATACCCAATACCAAATGGCAACAAGAATAAAGGTCCAGAGAATGGTACCAAATACGACCCCAAAAACCATTCCGCGCCCTACTGCCATAGGGTCTTCCTGATACGGTTCCTCACGGTCACGCATAAACATACCCCCTTGTACTACTTATGAGTATGTTATGCATTATGCAACCATTCCGTTAAAATTATACCTTCGCCTTTACAAATTCATCTACACGTTCCTGCAGCTTCGCCAATTCATTCTTATAAATGCCGAGCTCCTGCGACAAATGTCTAATCCGGACCATATGTTGGGATAAGGCAACCGTTAAGCTAAACACGATCATCAACGAGACCAGAATACCGAATAAGAACAGTACATTAACCGGCGTCTCAATACCAAACCAATGCGCAATATTGGAGCTTATTTTTGGAATTACTGCTAGAAGAATTGTAGCTAGACTAAGGAATAACCATAACAATGAATATTTAAGCTCTAGCTTATATTTAACGATTTGGTTTAAGAGAAATACTAATCCACCCAAAGAAATTAACGACATAATCAGCTGCAGCTTCAGAGGGATCATTGGTTCACCTCAGTGTGCCTGCGCATTTTATCAATCAGAATGGCAATGGACACTTTGATCATATAATACAAGGTTCTAAAAGATTTAATCGACGAAACTCCACCCAGCCGCTCTTGCATAATAACTGGGATTTCGCTAATCCTATACCCGTTTCTTTTGATAAAGACAATCGATTCTGGCTCTGGGTAATCCGCGGGATAAAAGCGTGAGAACAATTCGATCACTTTAGCATTGCAGGCACGAAAGCCGGAAGTCGGATCCGTCACCTTCTGGTGAATGAGCAGATTAATTAGCAAGCTGAAATACTTGATCCCCATCCGGCGCATCGCTGTCGATTGGAAGCCCTCTTTATTGATATAACGCGAGCCTATCACTAAATCTGCTTGATTATTAAATAACGGTTGAAGAATATTACTTATATATGTAGGGTCATGCTGCCCATCTCCATCTACTTGTACTGCATAGTCATATCCATGTAAGTGCGCATATTTATAGCCTGTTTGCACGGCTCCACCAATTCCGAGATTACAAGGCAAATGAATCGTGTTTACATTCAGCTCTTTGCATATCTGCGCAGTTTGGTCCTGAGATCGATCATTGATGACTAAGATATCGAGCTTGGGCTCTACCTGTCTCAGCTTGTACACTAAATCAGGGAGATTATCCTGCTCATTATAAGCGGGTACTATAACTAAAATCTTGGCTAGCTTCTGCAATTTAAACAATTCCTTCCAGGCTTATACCTATTTGCTTCACAAGCAAAAGAAGTCTCATTGATCAACCTAGAGACTTCCCTTAATCACAGTTAATCATCATCTGGCTCTATTCCCCAAAAAAAGAGATGGGACAGCCCTGTATTTGCATAATAACATGCATCAATGTAAACCTTCTGATCTTCAAGTGAAATAGAATAAACAATAATAACGTTATTTAAAAGCATCCAGTTGTAACCGTTAAATTCAAATCCTACATACTCTGCCATACCATCGCTGCGTTCAAGCGGTTTGTCAGCAAGAATATATTTAGCACGTTTAAAAACTTCAATGGATTTAACTTTCCATTTCTTCATTCTAGCGAGACTTACTTGAGCGTGAGATGACCATATTACTTCAAATTGTCTATCTTTCATCTGCTATCTCATCAACCAATTTGGTAAAATCGGCAATATCATTACTATAAATGGGTATACCATCATCACGATCCATTTTTGACTGTCTTAATTGCTGCAGTATCTCTTGATTGGAGAATATTGCATCTGTTATCTTGCCTTTTTGTTCTAAGGTAGGTGTAGGTTGAATCAGATCAGCTTTATATCCGAACTGCTTTTCCATCACTTGAACTAATTCATTTACTTCAATTACATTTCTGTTTTTGAAGGTATTATAGAATTCATCAAACTGTTCCTTTGTAACATATTGCATATCGACTCACCTCGCTTTTATACAATTATATCATAATCTTGAAATTGTAAACATCTCTCTACAGAACCGTTCATTTGTTTATATCGTGATCTTTAATAAAATTAATCCGTTCCTTTTCCACTACCAAAGGTCGCTTTAAAACCTGGGTGTGGATGGAACCAATATACTCTCCGATTATTCCAATAAAGAAAAGCTGAACCGATGAGAAGAAGAAGAGACCTATTACAAGTGGTGCTAAGCCGACTGAGAAGTAATTCCAGAATATTAATTTAGCCAACAAATACACAATCGCCACTAAGAAACTAATAGCTGACATCGCAAAGCCAAGCATCGCGGCCAATCTAAGTGGGATTTTGGAATGATTGGTAATCCCCAGCATCGCAATATCATATAGAGTGTAAAAATTATTTTTAGTAATTCCTCGTTTGCGTTGTGGCTGAAGGTACTCTATTTTATAGCTTGGGAAGCCAATATCAGAGATCAGCCCTCTAAAGTAGGGATAGGGATCATCAATTTCACGTAAAATTTGAATGATTTGTTTATCGTATAAGCCAAAGCCGGTATTGTTCTTAGTTAACTCGATCTCAGAGACGCGGTTAATGAAGTTATAGTACATTTTGCGAACGCCAAACATGAGGAAGGATTCCTCGCTCTCCGTTTTAACACCAAGTACAACCTTGTAGCCTTCTTCCCACTTCTCTACAAAATCCTTAATCATCTTAGGAGGGTCCTGCAAATCAGCCACTAGCAGAATGACCGCATCACCACTGGCTTGCAGCAAAGCATGATAAGGCGAACGAATATGGCCGAAGTTTCGCGAGTTTGCGATAATTTTCACGTTGGGATCTACAGCAGCCAGCTCTTTAAGAAGCATCAGAGTATTATCCTTGGAAGCATTATCTATAAAGATATGCTCATACGAATAATTGCCCAGCTGCTCAATTACGGCTTTAACCTGTGCATAGACCTCTTTAACATTGGCTTCTTCGTTATAACAAGGCGTTACAATGCTGATCGATTTCATCTGGACCTCCTTTTCTCGGACAAGCGTATTTTCTGAAATTATACCATAAAGTCTGTAATTTCTTGATAGGCATTTATCAGCTTACCCCTAAGGTACTGCTGACTTCCAACATCATGGCAGAAAACATCCTTAATCCCAATCCGTTTAAAGCGAACCGCTTGTCCACTCTCAGCAATAACTTCTGCTACTGCACTACCTAATCCACCAATGATATTGTGCTCTTCTAACGTTACCATCGGTATTCCTTTGTTGATCAAACGGAGTACAGTTTCTGAATCAAAAGGTTTAATGGTATGCATGCTGACCAACGTTACTGTCTTACCTTGTTCTTTAAGACTGTCGGCAATTTGATTGCCTTCTTCGAGCATATTGCTGGTTGTAATGATAATCAAATCTTTTCCTTCTGAAACCTGTATTGCTTTACCGATTGTAAGCTGCTGGGTTTCCTTGTGTATCGTAGGTTCGCCATTTTTGCCTAGTCGGATGTACATCGGACCTTGGTAATCGACGCTTTGCTTGACGATTTCTCTTACTTCAAGCGGATCACCTGGGCAGCAAACCGTCATATTAGGCAGGTTTCGCATCACCGCGATATCCTCGATGGAATGATGTGTTGCACCAGCAGGTCCATAAGATAGTCCTGCACCTACACCAATTAATCTGACATTAGTGTTCATGTAGGCTACATCAACTCGCACCTGTTCGAAGCAGCGCATAGTGACGAAGGGTACGATGCTGTATACGTAGACTATTTTGCCAGAGAGAGCTAGACCCGCTGCTACACCTACTGCATTCTGTTCAGCAATACCGACATTTAGAAAACGATTAGGGAACAGATCACGAAACCGTTCTAATACGGAAAAGCCCAAGTCCGGCGTGATAATGAAAATACGATCATTTGATTTAGCTTCTTCTGTTAAGGTATTTATAAAAGTGGTTCTCATGCTTCACCTAATTCCTGCAGGGCTTGAGCGAGCTGTTCATCGTTAGGCGACTTATAATGCCACTCCAATTTATTCTCCATATAGGAAACCCCTTTGCCTTTAACCGTGTGAGCGATAATGGCTCTTGGACCTTTATGCGGAAGCTTGAAGGCATCCTCAATAGCTTTAAGATTATGGCCGTCTATATCGATTGCATCCCAGCCAAAGCTGCTCCAGCGCTCCGACATGTTCTCTTGATTGATAACTTCATTAGTCCACCCAAAGCTTTGCAGCTGATTGTAGTCAATAATTACCGTCAAATTCTGCAGCTTTAAAGTCGAGGCAAGCATAACCGCTTCCCAAATCGATCCCTCATTGCATTCACCGTCGCCAACCAATACATAGATATGCCCTTTATCCTGATCAAGCTGATTCGCAATAGCCATGCCAATTCCAATCGATAAACCATGTCCCAATGAGCCAGCAGAAACTTCGACGCCAGGAACAGCTTCCATATCCAGATGCCCAGGGAGCAAACCACCGTCCACATAATAACGATCCAAATATGATTTTGGAAAATAGCCTCTCTCAGCCAATGTTGCATATAGGGCCGCACCACCGTGGCCTTTGCTAAGGATAAACTTGTCTCGTCCAGCCATAGTCGGATTGGTAGGATCTAAGTGCATAATTTTATAATATAATACGTACAGAATATCAACCATCGACAAACAAGTCCCCACATGCGAGGATTTTGAATAATGGCACATATGTACAATCGATCTACGTATATTGGTATTTTCCATTCGGAGACCTCATTTATTTGATTTGGGGTAACAATGATTTGAGCTTACTTACATCAGCCTGCCACATTTGCGGTTCATTGGCTCGAGGAGGCGCTTCGCCCCAGATGGGCTGAAGATGTGTCTTATCTAACTTTAAAGCTATTGAATTATAAAATTGCTCAATTGTTTGTTGCTCACCAGATGCCACATTAATAATATCACCTGAGGAAAAATCAGTATCAATAATATCCAGATAGACTTGAGCTACTTTTTCAATTGCGATAAAATCTCTAACGGATTGAGGTCTAGAGAGTTTAGGACGCTCGTTGCTTAATAAGGAGTTCACAATGCTAGGATACAACCTTGAAGGATCTTCTAACTCACCATACGGTGAGAATAATCTTAAGGTACACACCTTTGTCTCGCTTGTTTTCCCTAGCATTGTGCAATAATTCGTAGCTGCAAGCTTAGTGATTCCGTAGAAGTTCACGGGTTCACACAGATCTGTCTCTTTTATCGGATGGTTCTTCAAGCCGTACTCGGAGGACGTTCCCGTATTGATAAATGTAGCTACACCACTTGAAATCGAAGCATCCAAAAGATTCATAGTAGCTTGGATATTTGATTGCAGCATTTGGGAATGATTGCTTTGGCTAGGAAAACCTCCATAGGTTGCAACATGGTAAACAACATTAGGCTTTGCCTTGTCGATGATCTCGAACACTTCAGCCCGATCTTCTAAATTACAATAAATCAGCTGCTTCAGTTGTTGTTTAACATCAGCTATCCTCCATAAATCTGAGGTTCTACGCGCAAGGATGTATATTTCTAAATCTGGCTTGGCTAATAAAGCACGCACTAGATTGGCACCAACAAAGCCAGTTGCGCCAGTTACAAGTATTTTTCGCAAGCTGTCTCACCTCAGTTTTGTAGATTTAATACAGCTTCATAAGCTGCGATTTGAGCTAAACAAATGGCCTGCATGTCACCTTGTGACTGATATACTTTGGACCATTCGACAATTTTGTCGAGTGTTGTATCTAAGCTCCAGCAAGGCTGCCATTGAAGCTCATTTTTCGCTTTGGAGCAATCCAATTTAAGAAACTTAGCTTCGTGAGGATGATCGCCTTCATCTATTGTAAATCCGATTTCATGTCCCCATTTAGCGCACAATGCTTCAACGATCCATTGCACAGGCTTAGCATCTTGATCATCTGGACCAAAGTTCCAGCTTTCTGCAAAAGGCTTACCATTTGTGAAAAGCTTTTCAGCCAAGCTAAGGTACCCGCTTAACGGTTCTAGCACATGCTGCCAAGGTCGAATGGAGTAAGGATTGCGTATTCGCACAGCCTCTCCTTGCAACAAAGCGTTAATACAATCAGGAATTAGACGATCTGCAGCCCAATCTCCTCCACCAATAACGTTACCAGCTCTAGCTGATGCCACAGCTGCCCCATTAGCAAAAAATGATTGCCTATAAGCTTGAGTCACTAGCTCTGAACAGGCTTTACTATTCGAGTAAGGGTCCAATCCGCCTAATGGTTCGTTCTCCCGATAACCCCAATGCCACTCTTTATTCTCATAAACTTTATCTGTCGTTACATTCACAACAGCTTTAACACTTGGATTATGTCTAACTGCTTCTAACAAATTTACAGTGCCCATCACATTCGTTGCATAGGTTTCAACAGGTGTATTGTAGGATTCACGAACTAAAGGCTGTGCTGCCATATGGATGACGATTTCGGGACTGTTATCCGCCATTGCTTTATTTAAAGCTGCTGCGTCTCTGATATCTCCAATAATCGAGTTCATTTTCGTAGAGAGCTTTGTTATCTCAAATAACGAAGGCTTGGTTGGAGGCTGCAAAGCATATCCCGTAACTTCAGCACCCAGCTTATTCAACCAGAGGCATAACCATGACCCTTTAAACCCAGTGTGCCCCGTAACAAAAACTTTTTTGCCCTGCCAAAATTGCTCGCGGCTCATCATATCCAATTTTTCCATGGAGCTTTTCCTGTTTTCCATAGGTCCTCCAAGTAATTCCGATCTCGAAGTGTGTCCATAGGCTGCCAGAAACCATTATGCTTATAGGCCATCAAAGAATGATCAGTGGCTAGCTGCTCAAGAGGTTCTTTTTCAAATATAGTCGAATCATCCGCAATATAATCAAAAATCTCTGGCTGTAATACGAAGAAACCTGCGTTAATCCACGTTCCATCGCCTTTTGGTTTCTCATGAAAGCCTCTGACCTCGTGGCTGTCTGAGATATCTAAAGCGCCAAATCTTCCTGCCGGCTGTACCGAAGTTACAGTTGCCAGCTTACCGTGTTTATGATGAAACTCAGTAAGCTCCTTAAGATTCACATCCGAAACTCCATCGCCATATGTCAGCATGAATGGTTCATTATTTATGTATTTTTGAATTCGTTTTACTCGTCCGCCTGTCATTGTATCCAAGCCAGTGTTGACTAAAGTGACCTTCCACGGCTCTGCTGAATGTTCATGAGTAACAGAAAGATTATCGCCACCACTACGAAAATCAAAAGTAACATCCGATTCATGCAAGAAATAATGCGCGAAATACTCTTTAATATAGAAGCCTTTGTAGCCCAAACATATAATAAAATCATTGAACCCATAATTGGAATAGAGCTTCATAATATGCCACAATATTGGCCTTTCACCAATTTCAATCATCGGTTTAGGCTTGAGATGCGATTCCTCACTAATTCGCGTTCCATATCCACCTGCAAGAATAACAACCTTCATATCAAACCTCCGGTAGGACGAATTATTTTTTGAAAACAAATTTTCTATTTAATAAAAAAGACAGGATTGCCAAGGGCAAAACTAGAATGGCACCTGCTATATAAACATTCAACCCGATCAACTGAAATCCTTTTAATAACCCGACATTAACTAAGTAAACCATACCATAAACCGCAAAAAATCGCACGATAAGTCGATTATCACTTGAATTGAAAACTAATTTCCCCGTTGTTTTAAAATTGAACAGTACCCCAAGAATGGTAGAGAGCAGTGATGCTACCGAATAATGCAGATTAAGATAAATAAAAAAGGCAAACAAACCATAACCGAATATGGTATTGATGCCTCCAACAATTAGAAATCTAAAAAACGGTTGATTTAGCTTTTTTATTAATGCTTTCATGTATTATATACAGCTTCTTTAATTGTAGTGATCATATAGTCAATCATCTCATCTGTAAGACCGGGGTAAACTCCAACTAAAAAAGTATCATACATAATCTTGTCCGTGTTAGGGAGGTCGCCAACCTGTCGGTACTCCACTCCATGAAAAGCAGGCTGCTTAATTAAATTCCCTGCAAAAAGCATACGAGTTTGGACCTTATTGGCCTCCAAATATTCGGTAATTCGTGTCCGCGAGTACTTTTCTCCATCTTTAATGGTGAGGATAAAACCAAACCAGCTTGGCTCACTGTTCGGTGTAGCTTCTGGAAGGATCAGAATGTCTGTTAAATCAGCGAGTCCCGATTTGAGGCGATTAAAATTATGAATCCGACGATCAATAAATGAAGGCAGCTTCTTTAATTGCTCAATTCCAATAGCAGCCTGCATATCTGTAACTTTTAAATTATATCCTATGTGTGAATAAGTATATTTATGATCATAACCAAGCGGAAGCTCACCTAGCTGCCAGCCAAAGCGTTTTTTGCACGTATTATCACAGCCTGATGGGCACCAGCAATCACGTCCCCAGTCACGGAACGATTCAAGCGCCATCTTGAGAATAGGATCATTCGTGTAAACTGCGCCACCTTCACCCATAGTAATATGGTGTGGTGGGTAAAAGCTGGAGGTTGCAATGTGGCCAAATGTGCCAGTCAACTTACCATCATATCGTGACCCAAGAGCATCACAATTATCTTCGATTAGCCATAAATTATGCTTCTGAGCAATACGGACAACCTCGGAAAGATTGAACGGATTTCCCATTGTATGAGCAATCATAATAGCTTTGGTTTTAGGTGTGATCGCTTGTTCAATTTCTTCTACGCTAATGTTATAAGTCGCTAGATCTACATCGATGAATACAGGGATTAGACGGTTTTGGACGATAGGAGCGACCGTAGTTGGAAAGCCTGCTGCGACTGTTATAACCTCATCGCCTGGAAGTAAACGTCGTTCGCCCAGCTTAGGAGAACTTAACGCCGATACCGCAAGTAAGTTGGCCGATGAGCCAGAGTTGGTTAATAATGCATAACGAACGCCAATATAAGCTGCCATTTCGGTTTCAAACTGCTTACAGAACCTTCCCGCTGTCAACCAGAAATCTAGAGAAGCGTCTGTTAAAGCGACCATCTCTTTTTTATCGTATATTTTGCCCGCATAGCTTAAATTTGATTCGCCTGATACAAACGGCTTTCTGAGATGAAACAAATCGTGGAACTCTTCCACTTTCGAGAAAATCAGCTGGCGTCTCATTAGTTCGAAGCTTTTGTCGGTTATAAAGCCAACGACTTCTGCGGTTGTTAGTTGATCATTTAACCATTCTCTCGGAGTGGAGAGATCCACTGTATAATCTCCATCAGATTGCTTACACGCAAATGTTGTTGTTGTTAAAGCATTCAGCTCTGCTACTGCATGAAATTCGTTGTCGATCTGTACTATATCTCGAATTGCGCGCATTCTGTCAAACTCCTCTACCTTAATTAATAGGCATTTTTGTTAACAAAGCCTTTATAAATCGTCAACCAAATTATTTTAATATCAAATAAAAAAGTCCAATTTTCGATGTAAAAAATATCAAGTGAGATCCGCTCTTCAATTGATGTATCACCACGTAACCCATTACTCTGCGCCCACCCTGTAATGCCGGGACGAATATGATGCTTGACCATATACTTCGGAATCTCTTCTTTAAACTGGTCTACGAAAAATGGGCGCTCCGGACGCGGACCTACCACACTCATATGGCCGAACAACACATTAAAAAACTGCGGCAGCTCATCCAAGCTAGTTTTGCGGATAAAAGCACCTATCTTCGTTTTACGAACATCATTTTCAGTGGTCCAGCCTGTATCTGCCGTTTTCAGACTAGCCTGTCGCATTGAACGGAATTTATACATCGAGAACATCCGACGGTTCAAGCCTACACGTTCTTGTTTGAAAATCACAGGTCCAGGTGAAGTCAATTTAATTGCAACTGCTACGACTGCTAATACAGGCGAAGTAACTATTAATGCAAATAAAGAAAAAACAATATCAAAGGCACGTTTTGCTAACCGATTCCCCATATCGTCCAATGGAATATCACGTACATTAATCAATGGAATTCCAGCAAAATGATCAAAATAAGGCCGTGCTGGCAGGATATCATAGAAATCAGGAATGATCATCGTCCTTATACCTGCTTTTTCACAGACATTTATTATCTTCCCATACTTATCATGTGCGGCCAGTGGAAGTGCAATAATCACTTCATCGACAATAACAGACTCCAGTATATTTTCCAAGTTATCTATCATACCGAGGATCGGTTTATATTCACGGTTAACACTATCATGTTTTGTGTGGAAATCATCTAAAAAGCCAATGATCTCGACACCTAAATCCGGTTGTTGCTGAACCTTATCATAGAACTTTCTCCCCAAGCTGCCTGCACCTAAAATTAGAACAAATTGCTTGTTGTAGCCTTTTGTTCTGAGATTTCTTAAGGTCATTTTGACAATATATCGATAAATTGAAGTTGTTATAATGGTCATTGAAAGCAGTACTGCAAGAAATTGCCGCGAAATATCAAGTTCTTTATTAATAAACAAGAGACTTAAGAGAATAAGCAAACTAATTAAGTGTACTTGAATAATTTTAAGTATTTCAAATGAAAACCGCTTTTTACGTTTAGGCGAATAAAAACTCAACAAAAAACCGAGTGAAATCACAATTATGCTATAGACTAAGGTCCATAAATAATATTGTTCTTTGGGAAGTGGTGAAGCCGCTGGCATTATACCTGAATTAAACTTGATCCACCAAGCCATAAAAAATACGATTTGAATAACGCAGAAGTCACAAAGAGCGTATATCTGAGTTAAAATAGACTGACTTTTGCGAATCATGCAGTATTCACCTCATTCGTTTGATCTGATTTTTCACTAAAGATAACGCTAGCTTGACACCAATTCCTGCATATACGAGACCATTTACAATGTAGGGGTAGTTTTTTTGATAATGCTTTCGATGAAACAACCACATCGCTCGATGAAATTCATAGACAATTTTCACTGGTTTTCGACGGCTGCTGGCACCTTTTAAATGTAAAATTTGCGTTTTTGGATAGTAATAATTGACCCAGCCTGCTTGTTTAATTCTATAACACCAATCAATGTCTTCGCCATACATGAAGAATTCCTCGTCCAGCATTCCCACTTGATCGATAGCAGCTCGACGCACAAACATAAAAGCACCTACCAAGCAATCCACAGGGTATGCGTCGTCAGGGTCCTTATAGCCGAGCTGGTACTGATTAAACCTAGGAACAGCGGGAAATAGCTTTGATATACCAAAAGCGTAATAGAAAGACGCTGAAGGCGTTGGAAAGCCCCGTTTGCATGCCTTGTCCAAAGATCCATCTTGCAGAACAAGCTTACAGCCTGCTGCGCCTACCTCAGGATGCTTGTCCATGAACTGAAGCATAATAGCTAAAGTGTCCTGCTGAATCAGCGTATCTGAATTTAGAAGTAAAACATATCGCCCTTGAGAGATGCGCATAGCCTGATTGTTCGCTATGGCGAATCCGACATTTTCTTTGTTTAGTATCAATTTAACTTGTGGGAACTCACGCTGAATATGTTCTATACTGTCGTCTTTTGAAGCATTATCTACTAAGATCACTTCAAAAGAATAAGATGATATTGATTCGTAAACCGATTGAAGAGCATTTAATGTCAGCTCTCTAGTATTGTAATTTAATATAAGAATACTTACATCCATCAAATGTCACCAGCAAACTTAGTTATTTTCTTTCTTTGCTTCGCTTTATTTTAACATAAATATATGTTTATGGCATGAGGTAAATGAATGAACTAACATTTTTATTCATTTAAAGAAAAAAGAGCCCATTAATAATTGGCTCTATTGTTTATCTAAAATTATTTTCAAACTATTTAATACTTATTAGAAATTCTTTTAAAGCCTCTCTCCATGGTCGCAAATCCGTAAAATTATTGGAACGGATGGCTTGATGGTCCATAACCGAATGTCTGGGACGTGGTGCTGGTCGTGGGAATTCATCGGTTGTGCATGGTTCCACTTTCGTTACGTAATCAGTTTCTGAAAAAATAGCTTTTGCAAAATCAAACCATGAGCAGCTTCCAGAATTCGACGCATGGTAAATGCCATATTTTTCTGAAGCAATCAATTCAAGAATAAATTGACATAGATCTATTGTATAGGTTGGTGAGCCAATTTGATCATCAACAACTTTAAGATTTGGTTTTTCTTTACCTAATTTTAGCATTGTCTTCACAAAGTTATTTCCGTATTGACCATATACCCATGAGGTGCGAACAATAAAATAATGATTAGAAAGTGATTGAACCAAAAGTTCACCAGCATGCTTTGACTTACCATAAATAGATTGTGGGTTGGTGTTATCATATTCTTTATAAGAGCTCTCTGATCTACCATCAAACACATAATCCGTGCTAACATAACAAAGCTTGGCGTTAATCTCTTCAGCGGCCATCGTTACATTACGAGTACCGAATGCATTGATCCTAAATGCAAGATCCTCTTCAGATTCTGCTAAATCAACAGCAGTGTAGGCAGCAGCATGAATAATTAAATTTGGCATTTCTTTATTAATAACTGAACGACATTGTTCAAGATCACAAATATCCAGTTCTTCTCTGCCAAATCCAATTACATCGTGTTCTAAACCAATGATCTCTACTAAATCCCGTCCAAGCTGGCCGTTTGCACCTGTTATCAATATTTTCAATTATTGTCTCACCGCCGTAATCCGTACTGTTTGGTATAATACTCCTCATACTCACCTGATTGGATTCTTTTCCACCAGCTTTGATTATCTAAATACCATTGAATAGTTTTAGGCATTCCTTTTTCGAAATCGAATTGTGGCTTCCAACCAAGCTGCTGAGTAATCTTCGTTGCATCAATTCCATAACGTCTGTCATGTCCCAATCTATCCTGAACATATTCAATTAATGATTCTGACTTACCAAGCTCAGTAAGCACTGTCTTCACTATTTGAATATTCGTTCGTTCATTATTTCCACCTATATTATAAACTTCTCCAAGTTCGCCTTGATGAACAACCAAATCAATTGCACTACAATGATCCTCTACGTATAACCAATCACGTATATTTAAGCCATCGCCATAAACAGGTAATGATTTATCACTTAAAGCATTTGCAATCATTAAAGGAATAAGCTTTTCAGGAAATTGAAACGGTCCGTAGTTGTTTGAGCATCTTGTAATGTTAACTGGAAGTCCAAAAGTTTCATGGTACGCTCTAACTAATAAATCAGAACCTGCTTTACTTGCAGAGTAAGGACTGTTCGGAGCAAGAGGAGTATCTTCAAGAAACAACCCAGTTGCACCCAGAGACCCATAAACTTCATCTGTAGATACATGAACGAATTTAGTGACACCATAACGCTTAGCAGCATCAAGTAAGACTTGAGTACCCATAACATTTGTTTTAACGAAAATACTTGCATCAAGAATACTGCGATCTACATGTGATTCTGCTGCAAAATGAACCACATAGTCTATTCCACTCTCAAATATCTCATCTACTAGTTTATTATCTGTAATATCCCCTTTTATAAATTTATACCTCGGATCATCCTGAACACTTTCAAGATTCTCTAAATTACCTGCATACGTCAAAGCATCCAAGTTGATAATGCTCACACTTGGATGCTTTTGCAGGATATACATAATAAAATTACTGCCAATGAATCCAGCACCGCCCGTAACTAAATATTTCATTTTATTGCCTCCTGTTTTAGAATTAATTTTGAAATGTTTTCAACTTTTTTTGTATCATCATTAAATCTAAAGATTATTGCATGTTCTGTACTATTCTCTATATCTTGGATGTTATCAACATAGTTGAAGGTAACCTTCTTTTTTAATTCGAATTGTTTAAAAAAAGTCTCCCCCAATAATATCCATTCAAAATCACTGTTTTTAATAACATATATCTTATAGTCCGTTATATTCTCCCCATATCTTTTCACTGTATCATCATATACAACTTCTGCCGCTTCTTGAGACCTAATAAAGAAAACACGTGAATTATTATTATAATCTTTATAATAAAGATTATTTGCTAGTGAAAACACAGTCAAAAGTATTAAGGCTAAATACGATAGCTTTTTTTCAATTCTCCCAAAGATATAAGCAAATAACAGCAATAACACAATAAAAGGAGCGTAGACCCACCTTAATTCTAAACGAATAGTTAATACTGCTGGTAATAACAATAAGCTGATTAGAAAAATTGCAGTTAATACTGCCATTAAATTTGATCGTTTATCTAATTTATTATTTCTGATAAAGAAGATAATTAACCCCACAGTTATCAGACTTATGAAAAAACTAAACAATTGAACGTACAATTTTGAATTCTGAATGTACTCCCCATTTAGATAAGGTGGCCCAACATTGAGACCTAATAAATTTAATATCCCACATGCTGTAAATATAAAAATGTAATAAAAACTAAACGTAATATTAGTTCCACCAGTTCCAACCATAAAGCCCGTTTGAAAAACAATATCTTTAATAAAAATATTAAATATAACAAAAATTATTGGAATTGAACAAAAGTAGATTTTCTTTCTTTTAACTAAATTTTTACTAAAAGAAATTAATAATACGATAAAAGGCAGCAAGGCAATAAATCGTTCATGAGTAAAAATAAGTATCAGAAATAATATTATAATCATGTACGCAGAATTATGTTTTCCTGTTTGATAAAAACTAAAAGAATAATTAAGTATTAGAATAATAATCAGTAAACAGATTGCTTCCATTAAACCATTTAGCTGCAAAATATTATAAAAAGAAAACCTAGATGTAATATAAAGCAAACTAATACAAAAAGCTATTAAAGCGCTACATTTACTTATCCTTCTAGTTAAGCTATATATAGAGATAACAATAATGTAATTAAAAAGAATATTTGTCAAAAAAATAACTGATATTTACTATTAAACAATTTGAACAAAACATATTGAATCAGGTTCCAAACCGGTCTATATTTCTGACCGTCCGTATTTAATAATGCCTTGGATAAAAAAGAAGTGCCCTGTTCGAATGAATTCCAAGCTGCTAGGTCATCTCCCATTAACACATGAAAATGAGATCCCATTTTAAAAAACCACATAAAATTAATAATAAAAAGGGAAATTAAAAATAAAGGATTTTTGTATTTCTTTAATACTTTTAAACTCATTATTTTATTCGCTCCTAAAAGCAGGTTACCTTTTATTCAAAATTAATTTCTGCATCCTTTAGTAAAGGTTGCTTGTGATCCTTATCAGATAATATCGGATTAGAAATTGGCCAATCAATTCCAAGTGAAGGGTCATTCCATAGAATCCCCCTATCATGCACAGGCGAATAATATTCATCCACCTTATATAATACTTCCGTATTAATTACAGTAGTACAAAATCCATGCGCAAAACCAGTTGGTACAAGCAATTGCCGTTTATTCTCTCCACTTAATAAAACGCTTATCCACTGACCGTAAGTTTCAGAGCTGGGGCGAATGTCTACAACTACGTCATAGATTTCACCTACTAAGACACGAACTAGCTTTGTCTGTGCTTTCGGTTTTAATTGATAATGAAGCCCTCTAATCACACCTTTTTCAACCGATAGAGAGTGATTATCTTGGATAAAGGTATGGTTAATATTATATTTACCAAACAGCAACTGGTTATAACTTTCCACAAAGAAACCGCGCTCATCTGAATGGACTTTCGGTTCTATAATTACAACACCACTTAGCTTTGTTTCAATCACCTTCATTAGCGCACCTACCTATAATTTGAGTTTACCGAAATCCTCACCAAAAAATAATTCTTGTGCTAATTCATTCGCTTTTGCTAATGATGCATGAGTACCTGCATCTGTCCACCAACCATCTAATACATCGTATGTTAATTCATTTCTAACAATGTACGCATTATTTACATCTGTAATTTCAAGCTCACCTCGTCCAGAAGGCTTTAACGTTTTAACTATTTCGAACACATTACAATCATACATATAAATACCTGTAACTGCATAATTGCTCTTGGGCTGTAATGGTTTTTCTTCAATAGAAACTATCCTATCCCCTTGCAATTCGGGAACACCATATCTTTGTGGGTCATTTACTTCTTGAATTAATATTTTCGCACCGGTTTTCTGTTCTTTAAAATTAACTGTATATTTAGAAATATCGTCAACAAAGACATTATCACCTAAAATAACAACCATTTGATCTTGACCTACAAAATGCTCAGCTAACCCTAATGCTTGGGCTATTCCGCCTGCTTCATCCTGGACTTTATAAGTGAAGCTTACACCCATTTCTTTACCACTTCCAAGCAAATTAACAACATCACCCATATGATCTTTCCCGGTGACTATAAGAATATCCAAGATGTCAGCTTGCTTTAACTTATAAACAGAATGAAATATCATTGGATATTTCCCAACAGGTAGTAAATGTTTGTTTGTAACTTTGGTTAAAGGAAAAAGACGTGATCCTGTTCCTCCAGCTAAGATGATACCTTTCATTTTAATCCCCCCAATATGTCTATTTATTTATAAAAAACGAATATATGGAATCTACTACTCTTCCGATCTGGTCTTCTCCAAAATTATAATATAAAGGAAGCCTTAATAATTTATCACTCTCTTGTGAAGTAAATCTATCCTCTGCATGCATTTTCCCGAAACGTCTACCTGCAGTGGAACTGTGCAATGGGACATAGTGAAATACACTCATAACTCCTTTTTCTTTCAAAAAGGCCATCAAGGCAGTACGCTCTTCTAAGTTTTTCACTTTCAAGTAAAACATATGGGCGTTATGCACACATTCCATTGGAATATTCGGAAGCTCTATTTGTCCTTTTTCTTGGAGTGGTCTTAATAATTTATAATACAAGTTCCAACTTTTTAACCTATCAGAATTAATAACTTCTGCTGATTCTAATTGAGCGTACAAGAAAGCAGCATTAATCTCACTAGGAAGATATGAAGAACCTACATCTACCCAAGTGTATTTATCTATCTCCCCTCTAAAAAACAGAGCTCTATTAGTTCCTTTTTCTCTAATTATTTCGGCACGCTCTACAAAGCTATTATCATTAAGTAGAATAGCTCCACCTTCTCCACAATTGTAATTTTTCGTTTCATGGAAGCTAAAACAACCCATATGCCCAATGGTACCTAATGCTCTTCCTTTATAGGTGCTCATAACTCCTTGGGCCGCATCCTCAATCACTAATAAATTATATCTCAGTGCTAGATCCATAATTACTTCCATTTCGCAAGAAACGCCAGCATAGTGAACTGGAACTATGGCTTTCGTATACTTGGTTATAGCAGCCTCGATAAGTGTTTCATCAATATTCATAGTATCCGGTCGAATATCTACAAAAACAATTCTCGCACCTCTTAATACAAAAGCGTTAGCTGTTGAAACAAAAGTATAGGAAGGCATAATAACTTCATCCCCTTCTTGAATATCAGCTAAAATAGCAGCTAACTCAAGAGCATGAGTACACGATGTTGTAAGTAATGCTTTTCGTGTTCGAAAATGGTTCTCAAACCACTCGTTACATTGTTTAGTAAAATTACCGTCACCAGAAAGCTTTTTGTTTAAAATAGCTTGTGCGATATATTCTTGTTCTTTACCAGTTATCGCTGGAACATTAAAGTGTATCATAGTCACGTCCTACTTGTTATTATTATTCCTAACACGATTAAAGACATGCCCGCACATTTATAGAATGTAACTGGCTCTTTAAATAGGAATATTGAAATAAAAAACACTAAAACAAACGATAAACTCATAAAAGGATATGCAAATGAGATATCAAATTTAGTCATTGCTCCTATCCAGAATAACGAAGCAATAAAAGCCGAAAAAAAACTAAACAAAATAAATGGATCAATCATAAGCCTACTTAAGAAAATAATCTTGTCCATCGTATCTTCAGGTAATGATCCAAATTTGCCAATTCTCCATTTAAGCATAATTTGCCCTACTACAGTGAAAAGTATCGTGCCGAATATATATAAATATCCCATATTAATCCTTTCACCCAAACAATTATCGAATTATTTTAGTGGTAGCTACTGACAAGTGTATCCACCATCTACTATTAAATTAGTTCCCGTAATCCATCTTGCAGCGTCAGATAATAAATATACAGTAGCATAAGCTACATCTTCTGGACTTCCAAATCCCAATGGATGTTTCTTTAATACCAATTCATATTGTTCTTTAGGTATAGAGCTAAAGATATCTGCAGCCATCTCAGTTTGTACAATTCCTGGGGAAATGGAATTCACCCTAATTTGTAAGGAGGATAATTCTATAGCTGCAGATTTAACTGCTGCTATGACTGCCCCTTTACTTGCAGAATAACTAATAACTCCAGACTCACCAACTAAACCCATTACAGAAGAAATAAAAACATATGAACTTCCTTTGACGCAAATGTTTTTACTCGAAAAACCTTTCATAATAGCAATTCCTGCGTATAAATTAAGAGACATTTCTTCTTCCATATGTTTCTTTTTTATTACTCTAATTGGAATGGTCTGATGTAAACCAGCGCAGTGTACAAAACCATTAAATGGTTTCCCGATTTTTTTTGAAAGACCTTTTATCCAGCCAGATATTTCATCAGTTTGAGTAAGATCAAAAACTTCAATGAAATGTTTATCGGGATTTTTTGTTTGTTCAAGTGTTTTAGATAATTGCTCCTCGTTTCTTCCTACCAGAACAACTATGGCTCCTTGATTACTTAAGATTTCTGCTGTTTTTCTTCCGATGCCTGAAGATGCACCTGTTATAAGAATAAGTTTATCTTGCAAAGTAAAAGGATTCATACTTAATCAATCTCCTAACAATAAACAATTTCAGAACAAAATATTTTATTTGAATTGATAGTTGCCCCCGCCCAAGAATAGCCCACTCCAAATCCCGCTAAACATAGGTTTAGTGGTTTATTCAAAAGTTCATCCTTCAGACATCCCACTAATACAAGGGGGATAGAAGCAGAACTCGTATTCCCATATTTTTCTATGTTTGTAGGAAGCTTATCTTTATCAATTCCAGTTTTTTTCACAATATAATCCAGCATGAATTTATTAGCTTGATGTAAAACATAATAATCCACTTCTGCTTCAATCATACTGCTACTATCTAAAGTTTCCTTTATCAACCTGGGCACACGCTCCTGTGTAAAGTTAAAGATCTCTGAACCATTCATATAGAGATCTTCTTGAGAGCGTATATTCCCATCGTCATTTTTCACCTTGACATTTGTTTCACTTCCCTTACGGGTCCTGAAGCCACCTGCCGGAATAATTAAATTTTGTTCACCATGACCATCAGTCCCAACAACAAAAGTCATCTTCTGCTCTACCTCTGAAAATTCTAATGCAGTTGCAGAACCTGCATCACCAAATAGTAAAGCAACCGATCGATCCTCTGGGGATATAACCTTGCTGATCGTATCGCCTACAAGCAATAACATCCTCTTACACGCCTTACTTTGTATAAATTGAGAGGCGATTAACAATCCATAGACATATCCAGAGCAACCTAATGAAACATCAAATGCTAAGCAATGATCGGATAAGCCTAATTTTTTTTGAATTGAACATGATGTGGCTGGGAGTATATAGTCAGGTGTTTGTGTTACGAATACTATTCCATCTATACTGTCCCTCTCCCAGTTAAGGTCATCTAGTATTTTTTCTGCTGCGGCAATACATAAATCAGCTGTTGTTTGTTCCTCATTTACTCTAAATAACTTTTTCACTCCGACCATATTAGAAATTTTTTTGATTTCCTTTTCAGTAAATCGATTTCCAAATTGTGCTATATCTAGTTCATTATTTGGAACAGCACATGCAATACCAACAATTCTCGAGTTATAAACATTAGCTATTGTCATCTCAATTAACCTTCCAACTTATGTTGTATTAACGCAATAATATCGCCTAAAGTAAGACAAGAGGTTAATTTTTCAGCTTTAAGGGTAATATCAAAATGTTCATCAATCAAAGCTATAGTAGCCACAGTAGCCATAGAATCCCATTCCTCAATATCAGCCAAAATACTTTCTACATTCAAAGATCCAACTTCAACAAAAACAACATTTTCCTCAAATTCATTTATAAATTCTACTTTATTCATTTTCCATTCCTCCATATTATGAGTAATTTTCATGCCATACTATATCGCAACCTGCCCAAGAATATCCTACTCCAAAACCTAATAACATCATTCTTGAGTTGAGGGTAATTCTTTGATTAGCCCATTCTCGTTTTAAAGCAATTGGAATTGTAGAAGATACAGTATTACCACAATCCTCCATCTGTATGGAGAACTTCTCACTTTCAATTTTCAGCTTTTTCCTGAGATGTTCCAGCATATATTTATTAGCTTGATGAAATACAAACAAGTCATAATCCGAAATTTCATGACTTGACTTGTTTAATAATGTTTGAAAAGCTAGAGGAATCTCTTGCAGTGTAAAATTAAATATCTCTGGACCATTCATATACAAATTTTGTCTTGACCTCGTATTCCCAAAAGAATCCTGTATTGCAATTCCTGACTCTTGTGATATTGGCTCTCTGCTTCCGCCGGCTGGAATTATTAAATTATTTGCACCTCTCCCATCTGTACCAAATACAAATGGGCCAATATAATCAGTTTCGGAATGCATTCCTGAAATTAAAGAGGCTGTCCCTGCGTCACCGAACAATACTCTCACACTTTTATCTTGTGGATGAATATACTTACTATAAGTATCAGCAGTAAGTAATAATACATTCTTTGCAATACCTGTTTCAATCAATCCTTTGGCAAGGGACAAACCGTAAACATATCCTGAACATCCCAGATTAAAGTCAAGTGCACCACAAGTAGTTGGTAATTTCAATCGTTCTTGGATAAGGCAAGCTGTAGTAGGTAATATATAATCTGGAGATTGTGTACAATAAAGCAAATAATCAATTTGATTCTTGTCAAAATCTGAATTCTGAAAAAGTTTTTCTGCTGCTTGAACTGCAAAATCAGAAGCAATCTCATTTTCAGTAGAGATATTCCGTTCATATATACCTATTTTCCCTGTTATTTTGTCTTCAGTGGAATTATACTCCTTCTTTTGTGGGAAATAATACTCAATTGATTGAATATAACTTTTTATCAAGATTTATACTCACATCCTATCCTCTAATTGTTTTAGCCTACGTGTATTGTACAACAAGAAATTAAAAAAAAGAAATTAATTTAGAACCCATAAAAAGGTTTATAAAGTGATTTCCTTTTTTATCACACTTCTAATTTTCCTAGTACATAACAAAAAATTATCTTTGAATAATCTGTAGTGTTGTTTTTCTATGGCTTCCTGAGCATCCAACATAACAAAGCCTAACGCTTTATTAAAACGAATAGCTCTCTTATTACTTTTAAGAATGTAAGAATTAATAAAAACAATATTTAAATAATTAAAAGCAAAATCAAGCAAAGACAAAGTCACTTGAAAAGGTATCATTGAATTTAAGTATTCCTCGGAATAAATAAAGATACCCGCTTCAGCGGAATGATCTGTAAAATTAATTTTCTTAATCTCAGTCAATCCTATAAGCTGATGTTTATATTCAATTAAAAAATAATAATTTTCTTTATTGTCAATAGATAAAAACCATTTTTTTTGCATTTCTTCTGTTATAAAATCCCGAAACTCCATAAACTGAGATATTTTAGGATCATTCCTCCAATTTCTTACTAATTCAATATGTTCTTCAGTTAATCTCAAAAGTCGAATACCGTTTTCCTCAATGATCATATACTTGCACCACCATCTATGACAATACTTTGTCCAGTAATCCACCTTGAACTTCCAGAAAGTAAAAAACAAGTCAAATCTGCTATATCATCAACCCTTCCTAAGCCTAAAGGGTATCCCTTAGTCATTTTCTCTAAATACTCTCCAGTATTTTCACCTTGCCAATTTTCAATCATTTCAGTCAATACAAAACCAGGTGCTATTGCGTTCACCCTAATACCATATTTTGCGACTTCTAATGCCATAGATTTTACTAAGGAATCAATCGCTCCTTTAGCAGCACTATAATTAATAAGACCTGGACTTCCTTTTATCGCTGCTATTGAAGATATTAACACAATTGAACTTTTAGATTCGGAGTATACTCTTTTATCACAAAAACCTTTACATAAGCTTAAGTTTGCAAAATAATTAACTTCAAATAATTCTTTAGCCTTTGTGATAGAAATTGTTTTTAAAGGCACAGTCTGTTGAACCCCAGCAGATAATATTAGCCCTTTAAATTTACCAAATTCAATGGTCAGATTTCTCAACCATAAAGGCAATTCATCTAAATTAGCCGATAAATCTTTTACAATTGGAATAATTAAATCGGGATGCAGAGCTAACTTTCTCATCTCGATCAATTTTTCTTCTCTTCTAGCAACCGCAAGTACTTTTCCACCAAGTTCATTAATTCTTAAAGCAATCGCTTTACCTATTCCCGAGCTTGCACCTGTTACCAAATATAAATCATTTTCTGTAAATTTAATCATTCTAATTTTCCGTTAGTCAGATTTAATAAATCTTGGATTGTTCTGCAATTATTCACTTGTTGTGAAGTAATATTCACTGAAAGCAAAAGGTCGAAAAGTGAAATTACACTAACAATTGCTAATGAATCCCAGTCTTCAATTTCCTCCAGTTTCATATCATCTGTTAATTCCATGTCTACCTGTAATATTTCCTTAATTTCATTTAATAGTTCAATTTTCTTCATTCAAATTTCCCTCCTATTAGTTTCAATCATTTATCTTTATTCCTATAGCATTTTTAACAACGTAAAGCGGTCTTTTCTTCACTTCAGAAAATGTCTTCCCAATGTAAAGTCCTAGAATACCCATATTAGCAAACAACAATCCACCTATTAGATACAGTGAAACAATCAAACTTGTCCATCCTGATACCGGTTGATTTAAAAAGAAATATCTAATCATTAAATACATACCAAATATACATGATACAAGTGATATTAAAAAGCCAAATACAATGGATAATTGAAGGGGCTTATTGGATTGGAATATTATATTATTAATCGCAAATTTAAATAACTTTTTAAAATTATATGAAGTTTTACCAATTAATCTTTTTGAATGTTCAATATCAACGTAACCTATATTAAATCCTAACCATTTTACAAAAAGTGGGAATGATCTCCCTTGCTCCTTTATCATTCTAAAATTACGAATCACTTTGTTTGAACTTATTGAGAAATTTGCTATTGAATTATCTGATTTACTGTCAGTAAAATAATCTAATATTTTAAAGAAAACGAAAGATCCTAGCTTCTTTAAAAATGTATCTTTTCGTTCATGTCTTCTACCAAATACTACATCATACCCTTTACTAACTGTATTATATAATTTAGTAATTTCTTCGGGTTGATCTTGTAAATCACAATCCATAACGACAACCCATTCACCATGCGCGTAATCAAGACCAGCTGTTATTGCATAATGCTGTCCAAAATTTCTTGAAAGATTAATTCCTTTTACTCTACTATCCATTTCAGCTAAGTATTTAATTGTGTTCCAAGATTCATCAGGACTTGCATCATTAACTAAGATAATTTCGAAATTACTACTTATTGGTTCCAATGTTCTTTTTAGCCGAAGATATAATTGCTCTAAACATAATTCACATCCATAAACAGGGATTACAACTGATATAAATAATTGTTTAGTATCCATTCTTTATAATCACTCCAAAATTATTTTTCCTTAATTTCATACAAACATCATGGTATCAAATAAACTCACACTTCACAAACTTCTCACCATTACATTTTACTCTAATGCTTTTATAGGCTCCCCTGCATGCATTGAAACATCAAGATTTTGCAACAATCAAGTTATTAGATTAAGTTAATAAATTAAATCAGAAATATCAAGCATTGTGAAATCTGCAGATTCAATTAAATGTACTTTGGGATCTGCCTTTAATTCAGTGATTGTCTTATTAATTGAATCACCCTCTAAATCCATTGCTTTAGGCCTAATTATAAACCTTATATGTCCCCATTCTAGGTAGTTTAAAAAATTTTCTCTATTGTTACCTATAGTAGAATTACCACCATATGCCATCACTACATGAGGAATATATTCAAAACCACATGAAAGTTGGTGCATAATTCCATCTGGGCCATAACCAATGCATCTTGAGTTTGCTTTATTATTAGTTTCTAGATATTTTTCAATTTCTAAAAGACCAATATCTTGAAATACTATATGTTTTTCAGTTTTTGAACTTGACCATAGTTTCAATCCACTTATAGTTAGTTTGCTCATACCAGGTGTCCATGATGAATGTGAAACTAGCACTAAAAATAATTGTAATGGAATAAACAAAATGAGGCAAGCTAATATTAGACGTTTAATTTCCCAATTAAACTCAAGAAGTGGTTTAATTAATGTAACTATAATCAATATGACCGGAGCCAAGTAATAGTTTCCATCCCCCCCTTTTGCTGCGGTTGTTAAAAAATAAATAAAAGCTATAAACATTGGTAATACTACAAAAAATAACTTGTAATTTTTTTTATTAAAATGCATAAAAGATAATAATGTTGTAATAATCAATAAAAAAATATAAAGATTACCTGGCCAAATCATTGCAAAATTACTATATTTATTAGGATCTAACACTAAATGATACCAATGTTTTATTATCTCCATAAAGTTTAATGAATTAGTAGGTACTATGTTTAAATTTAAAAAGGGGTATTTTAGCTTAAATCCAATTATTCCCCATAAATTACTTAGCAACGGAAAAATCGGATATCCAGTAAGAATGAACGTACGATAACAAACCCCTAACAACACCAAAAAGGATAAAATTAAAATACTTATAATAGGGTAATTATTAGTCTTTATTTTTTTATAATATTTGATTTCATATTTATTATTTATTAATCGTAGAATAAACACACCAAAAATTATCAATGGTACAAAAAGAAAACTATTAAATTTTATAGATAATGAAATAGTCGACCCAATTAATCCAAGTATAAGACTATTGAAATTGTTTGTTTTTATCCAATTCCAAAAATAGAATGTTGCTAAAACTATAATTAAAGCATTAAATAAATCAGGTTTTGCAGTTGAGGCCATATTAGACACCATTGGTATTGATATAGTGACACTTGTAACTATCAAGGCTTCAATCTTCTTGCTTCCGTTTTCTCTAATAAATATATATATTGTTAAAGTTAACAGAATCAACACAAACACATTTCCACTATAAATAAAACTGAACGAGTCTAAATTACTTAAAGGGGCAAGAAACAATTCAAATAATTTAGGATAATAATAGGGAAAAAGAACATATCCTAAATTATCAAAAAAGGAACTTTCTCCAAATAAAACATATTCAGGTCTCAATCCATACATCATTGAATCAAAATCAATAACGTTAGTTAGTTTCCCATATTGAACTAAAATGGTTAAAGTAATAAATAACTGGAAAAGCCTTTCCAATATATTACTTATTGAAATCTCTTTTACTATGCAGAAAACTAATGGAATGCACTTGTGATTAATAAAACTTATCAGAGCAATAAAAATAGTTAACACTCTAAGACAATTAATATTTCCATATCCAGCGAAAGATAAAACAATAGCAAGAAAACACCAAATGGTTAAACCAACTATAAAAAAATCTAAATATTTTCGAATCCCATCTTTGGAGTTTATAGATAAAATTTTAAATATAAAACTACCAAACATAATAATAATTTCAAAATAAACGATACCCAGTACAGCAGCTAAAAGTACTTGATGAAATAATAAAAATAAGAAAATGACTACTAAAAAGGAAATAACAAATTTGTTTCGATTTTTAATAAACGACATTCCAAAAAAAAGAATTAGTAAACATAAAAATTCAATTCCACTTTGTATTGTTCCAATTTGATTTGAGGGGTACTTAAATACTCCATTTAAAATTAATTTATTATACGGGATAATTTGAAATAGAATAGCAATAAAAATACATATAATACCTATCAATCTGTTTTTTAATACAATAATACACACCCCATTTGTTAACTCTAAGTCTGTTTAAGGCAAAAATCCTCTGTAATTAGTGACATTTCAAACCTGTCCAAATATCTAATTAGGTTAGCCCATGAACAAGCTTGCACTAATTTCATGATTGAGTATTTATTCCCTTTTAAAACTAATAGATTTTATGATAATACCCAATTCTCTTTCATCCTTTGAGTTTCCTGTTTGCTTTGGAATGAAAGAATCACTTAAACTTAATGTTACTTTCTTAATTCCAATTTGCTCTACTTTTTTTGAGATATCAAAATCTCCATTTTTTAGTTCGCTTTTCATAATTATTTTATCATCTATAGAAATTGATAAAACTAAATTACTATATACATCCGGTATATTTCCTTGGATATGCAAATTGCTTTCAGACTCAATATTGAAGTAACCAATTGCTTCTTTACTTGTCCATCTAAATTCACCCTCTATTGGATACCATCCAGATATAAGATTTGCCGATGTGAGATTGCTTCCAATTCTTTGTCCTTTATAATCATAATAAACACTAAGATTATTCTTTTGTAATATCTTCAGTCCATTCCGAACCATACTTTCATCATATTGAAACATATTTAAATCAGAGGAGCTATACTTATCTATATCCATTGCAATTGTTCTAAGTTTTTCAAAATTAATTTTTCGATAAGGTGATATTTTCCACTCGACAATTGTTGTTACGAGATGCCCTGAAAATATTACTCCGATAAGTAGTAAATATAAAATTATCTTTGTTTTTTTATATTTCTTTACTTCACTCGCATTCACTTTTATCTCTAAAAATAAACAATAAAACAAAATCCATACAATACCAATTATCGCAAATTGAGTATTAGGTACATATCTAGATGACATTCCATAAGTAATTCCAAAATCAAAACGTCCCACTAATATTAAACCAAAGGTAATAAAACCATAAATGAAAAAGAGCAATGGTAACCATGTCTTAATATACATTTTCGTTTTAAAAAATTTAATTAAACTATACACAAAAAGAAGAGCAATTAATGTACCAATAATAATGTTCTTATTCAGACTAAAGTATTTATCTGCTACATTCACCCCAACTACGCTGGATGAAATTGATAATAGCACATATTTTATTGCATTTATAAAATGATGGAAAATAAATGATATTTTTTGACTAATAGACGCATGTTCTGCGACCATATTGTCTTCATAGATATGATAAAAATAGATTAAAAATAAAACGCTTGAAAGAAATAAAACATATAACAATAGTTTTAAATTTTTAGAAAATTTCACAGATTTACTAATAAATAAATTGATTATTAATATTATAATCATGCTCAAAACTAAAGCTGGGCCATAACCACCACCAAATACTAATATAGAGCAAATGAAAAACAAAATAAATACAATAATATTTTTTCTTGTTCGAAAATTAATGACCAAATCTAAGTAAACAAAGGTAAGAATAAAAAATAGATTTTTAATAAATTCTGCTATACCAAGACTAAACACAATACTTTCCCATTGAATAAGACTAAACAATAGCATGATTATAAATAGTGAGGAAAATTGTTTATACTTATCATTTCCCAATTGATGAAGACTTCTACTATAGTTTTTAAATAATATTATGCTAGTAATAGCTAAAATAAAAGCACCAAAATACATTTCCAATGTTGTATTTAAATGAAAAAAAATAGCATTTAAGAGAAAAATAATATTGTAACCTAAAGTACGATGTTCTAAGTGACCACGCCATAAATCTTGAAAAGTCAAATCCCCATTATAATACTTTCCTAAAAAATTCAAGAAATCAAATTGGTCTTGGAAGATTATATTTGCAGTAGAATTATTAATGTATAAAATATATAACACTATTTGAATGAATAAAAAAATGTAGAAAATATTTAGTTTAGTAAAATTCATCTTTTTAATATTCATAAATCCCCTTTTCGATAAAGCTCAATAAATTTACGTAATTGTTTTCAATAACATTTGCTGTTCTCTCATTAATTGAAATATTCTCACCATTACTAATTAATATATTCTTATTTACTCCTGCCCGTAATCCAGCTTCAATATCAGAATCCTTATCCCCAATCAATATAGATTCAGTTAAATCAACATCAAATTCTTTTGCAGATCTTAAAATCATGCCTGGATTTGGTTTCCTACAGTCGCTATCCAATTTATATTTACCTAACCCATGCTCTGGATGATATGGAGAAAACTCAACCTTCGTAATATATATGCCCTGTAGTTCAAATTGCTTGAGCATCCACGCTGTAAGAATATGAAACTCCTCTTCTGTATAATATCCTCTACCAATACCAGCTTGATTAGTAATGATTATTAATAAATAGCCTTTTTCCTGAAAAAATCTAAGAATCTCAAAAATTCCATCCATAAATTCAAAATCTTCAATTTTGTATACGTAATTCTTTTCGACGTTAATAATACCATCCCGATCCAAAAATAGCGCCTTTTTTTTCATAGTTGCTGCTCTAATTCGGATTGAGCTTTTGAATAATCCTCGGGAATACCAATATCAATAAAATATTTATCAGAAATCAAGGCATTAAAATTTAATTCTTCAACATATCTCACCATGTAATCTGTTTCGAAAGAAAATTTATCAGGTAAGTCTAATTGATTAAACAAACTAGATTGCGCTACATAAACGCCACCATTTATATTTCCCGATTCACAATACATTTTCTCTGTAAAGGCTACAATCCGATCAGCATTCGTTTTTACTATCCCATAACGGTCAAATTGTGTCATTGGTTTTAAAGAGAACGTTAATAGAGAATTTAATTCAAGATGTTTTTCAAGTAATTGCTGCAGATTTACATTAAAAAAAGTATCTCCATTAAGTATAAATACGTTCTCAGAAGTCACTTTATCAAGTGCTTTTTTTATCGCTCCACCAGTACCTAATGGTTGATCTTCGATCGAATAAACAATTTCAATATCCTTATATCTACTACCAAAACAAGCTTCAATTACCTCATGCTTGTAACCTGTTGATAGGATAACCTTTGTTATCCCTTCTTTATCTAGATAATCCATAAGATATTTCAAAAAAGGTTGATTATTAATTGGTGCCATAGGCTTCGGGACATCTGCAACAACAGATCGCAGGCGACTCCCTAAGCCGCCTGCGAGAATAATGGCCTCCATAACTTAAAAGCCCTTTCCAAATATAACTTCTTCAACAATAGCACAAAGAATATGACCAATTAATATGTGAGATTCTTGAATTCGTGGGGTTTCATTGGAAGGTACTTTAATGCAATAATCACATAGTTCTGCCATATTTCCACCTGATGCACCTGTGAAGCCTACGGTTATTATTCCTTTTTCTTTGCATACTTCTAACGCTTTAATAACGTTCTTGGAATTGCCAGAGGTGGAGATGCCAATGAACATATCGCCTTTAACTCCGTTAGCTTGTACCTGTCTGGCAAATAGCTGTTCATATCCATAATCGTTGCCAATTGCTGTAAGTATAGAAGTATCAGTAGTTAGTGCTAAAGATGCTAAACCTGGTCGATCAAAATAAAACCGGCTTACAAATTCGCCGGCAATATGTTGCGCATCTGCTGCGCTGCCACCATTTCCTGCAAGAATAGTCTTGTTGCCTGCACGATAGACCTCGATGGCTTTTTCTGATACCTCTTTAATCAAATTCGTTAATTGATCATTTTCAAGTATTGATTTTTTAATCTCATATGATTCTTTGATATGATTTTTAATATAATTGTGCATCCTAAACCCTCCAGGCTTGAGTACCATTTTTTGTGAAGTGAAAATTCATCACATGGCCGTCTAACTTTTCTAACTCTTTAATTACATTAAGTCTTAGAACTGGATCAACAATAAACATCATAAAACCGCCACCACCTGCACCTGAAACTTTTCCAGCATAAGCACCTGCTTGAATTGCAATATCGTAGATATGATCTAAGTTGCTGTTTGAGATTGATGCAGCCATTCTTTTTTTGGCATCCCATGATTTACCGAGGTAATTGGCAAATTTAAGAATATCGCCTCTCAAGATAGCTTCCTTCATTATAAGCGCATCGATTTTCAACTCATGCATGGCCTCTAATGATTTTGTATTATTAGATTCCACACTTCTAACTTGTTCATCAATAATTTTGGCAGATTCTCTTGAAACACTTGTATAATATAGCACTACTGAATTCTCCAGCTCATTGATTATCCAATGTTTGATACGAAGTGGATTAACAATTACATGATCATTAGCATTAAACTCAATAAAATTAAATCCACCAAAAGTAGCCGCATATTGATCCTGTTTTCCACCGCTTAAACCAACATCAACTCGCTCAATTTGATAAGCTAACTGCGCAATATCATAATCTCCTAAAGGAAGATTCAACCATTCTACAAAAGCCTTTAATATGGCTACAACCATGGTTGATGACGAACCTAATCCAGAACCTGCAGGAGCATCTGAATACGTTGTTACTTTAATTGAGAGTGCCTGTTTATTATTAAATTGTTTTACAATGCGATTGTATATTCCTTTATGCAAATCCAAATAACCGTTCAATTCATAGGACGCCTCTGACTTAGCTTCAAATATCTCATCTCGATCAGCTGCATGAAAGACAACTGTGTTTCTATCCGTTGTCTCTATCGTACAATAAGCATACATATCAATAGTTGCATTTAAGACATAACCTCCAAATTGATCACTATAGGGAGAAACGTCCGTACCTCCGCCAGCCAGTCCCAATCTCAATGGTGCTTTAGATCTAATAATCATCAGTATTTCCTTTCAATTCGAAGTCATGACTAATAATTTTTAAAACACTTTGCTTAGAGAAGTACTTTTGAACATAGTTAATAGATTGAGCTGAAAGAAGCTCTAACCGCTCATTATCTACATAAAGCTCATTAACTAATCCCGCAAAGCTACTTCCTTCATCAGACTCTAACACATAACTCGCAATATTCGGTAATCCTTCTGACCCTACGCTAGTTGTTACAATTGGAATCCCATGATATAAAGCTTCAACAACTTTACCTTTCACACCAGCACCGAAAGTTAGTGGAACAACAACTATCTTACAATCATTATAATATTGCTCTAACCGTTCATCGGTAACAAAACCAGTTATTATGATGTTCTTAGCCTGTAAATTCTTAATTAGCTCAGGAGGATTTGATCCTACTATATATATTTTCATATCCGGATATTGATTTAATATTGCTGGAAACACTTCTTGTATAAACCAAAGGACCGCATCAATATTAGGTTTATGTCCAAATCCACCAACAAAAAGCAAATCCTCTCTTTCTGAGAAAGCTTTAATATTTCCTTTCAGTGTATCAAAGATATACGCCGGAATGGCTTTAATGTTTAACTCAGGTAGATATTGTTTAATTTCGTCTACCTCTACCTGTGAAGGATAATAAACTACATCTGATTTAGAAAAAATGTCAAACTCAATTTCCTTCCATTTCTCCGAGGATTTTAACAGTTCAGGATTATTGGTAAGTCTATACTCCCTTATCTCTCTTAAGAAATGTAAATCATGCCCATAGTAAATAATCTTTGCTTTTGTATATTTTTTAATTTGATCTATATACTTCTCAGTAATGTGCGGTCTATTCAAAAAAGCATAATCGATATATTGACCATTTAATTTCAACCATTCCTTAAAGTGACTTGCATACCAATTGCCATAGAAAACTTCTACGCCTAATTGTTCGAGAATTGAAGTATAAGGCTGATGATTATAATAATTATCACCAACAAATTTCACATTAAATCCCATCTCTACGAATAACTTGACGTACTGATAAACGGTTCTGCTTCCCGCATCCTTATCAAAATGAGGTACGTAATGATCAATAATTAGAAGGGTTTTCTTGAACTGACTACGATCTCTAGCCCAATATACATTATGCGCATCTGCGAAATGCTCACTTTTTAACACTTCTCCCCATTTTTCAATAAACTTTTCTTTATTCTTTATTTGGTAACCTTTAATTCCAGTATTAGTATTAGTCCCATGTGAGATACCCTCGAAATGCACAACTACTGATTTAGGCTGTAACAATACCTTATATCCATGCTTTCTGACTTCAAATGCAAGATCGGAATCTTCAAAATAAGCAGGAACATATCTTTCATCAAACCCACCGATTGATTCCCATAGCTCTCTACGAATCATGATTGCAGCTCCAGAAATATAATCTACTTCTTTAACGTAATTATATTGTGTAGTATCCGGTTCATCTAATCTACCATAATTCCATCCACCTGCATCATTCCAAATGATTCCTCCTGCTTCCTGAAGCCTACCATCTGGATAAACTAACTTAGAGCCAACCATTCCAATTCTTTTATCCGATTCAATTAATTCGACCAGTGAATCTAAATAATTAGCTTGGACATTGGTATCATTATTTAGCAAGAATATATAAGCACCTTTTGCATAAGTAGCTGCATTATTACAATTTAATAAAAACCCACGATTAATTTCATCACGCACTACTGTAATATTATCCACATACTCATTTATTTTCATAGTATCATCTGTAGACACATCGTCTGCAATAATGACCTCATATGGTATCCCCGGTGTTTGCAGCAAAATAGACTTTAAACAAGCGTAGGTGTATCGCCATTGATTGTAAACAGGAATTATTATCGTAACCTTTGGATTCTCATAGATAGGAAAAACTAACTTTTCCAGCTCAATATCATCATCAACCAAAAAAAGTTGTTGAGAAGTCGTTTCTGTTGCATTAAACCTGTTTAAGTAATTATCAATTCGTTCTTCCAACAAGCCGTTCTTATCTGTATTTAGATAATATCTGAATTTTTTAAAATTCCCCATATTAATTTTTGAAAGCATAGCTCTCGGCTCTTTTAAGGATCTTTTTAATAATTTTGCAATTAATTTACGTTTGCTATTAGGAGGTATAACTTGATCGCGAATTTTGTAGTATTTAGAGAAAAACCTCCACATATCCGAATGTATAATTTCTTCTAATTGTTTGTTTTTTTGATAACAATCTTCTGATTTTAATTCAAGCGCCTTTGATTGTTCGTTAAACCTTTCTTTTTGCTCTATCCATTCGTTTTTCTGCTTCAGAATTTCTTCTTTCTGCTTCAGAATTTCTTCTTTCTGCTTCAGAATTTCTTCTTTTTGCATTATTATATCTTCTTTTTGCTTCACAATTTCTTCTTTACACTTCTCAATCTTCTCCATTTGAATTTCTTTTTCTTGGAGATGGGTTTGTTGCTGATAATCTAGGTCATTAATTCGTTGATCTAAATTATGAATATGAATATTTCTTTCTTCTACTTCTTCTTGTAGTGAAGTAATGCGAGTTATTAAATTATTGTAAGTGATTTCTTTAATAGAAATAATTGAACTGAAGTCGATATCTCCAATATCCTTTTTACTGCAAATAGCAATTATATATTTACCTTGATTCAGGTTTAAATCTCCATCTAAAGCTATGTGATTTACATAGTTACTATTATTATTTGCTACTATGGACAGAACCTCGAATTTTTGATAAAAAAATTGAATATTAGCAAAAAAACCTTCTAAAAACGTTTTGAATTCTTCTTTATAAAATTCTTTTACATGAAAGGTATTATTATGATTGGCCCAATCTGTATACCAATATTTATCAGGAGTTGAGATCAGAAAAATACCGTCATCTTTAAGTACTCTTGTAACTTCTGCTATAAATTTCAATTGCTGTTGCTCATTAATATGTTCTATTGTCTCAAAGGAAACAAATACATCAATAGAATTATCATCTAACATTGTTAATGAATCCACAGACCCCTGTATAAATTTGATATTCTGAGATTCTTTATATTTTAATTGTGCATTTGAAATTGCTTCATCACTTATATCAATCCCAATTACTTTTTCTGCACTTTTTGATAGAAAAAAAGATCCATAACCTTCTCCACAGGCAGCATCAACAACTATTTTACCTTTTACTAGATTCGCAATTGAATAATATCTTTGCAAATGTTCAATTTCAATTTGCTTGTCTGGGTAGTTTGGGATAAACCGTTCACCTGTAAATTCCAACTCAAATGACCACCTTAATTTATTTGACTAAAATCAACATCATTCATAATTAAAAACCCTTCAAGATCATGCTTAGTAGTTAAAAGCACATTAAAAACAATAGCGTCATGTATCCAGCTATGCTGGATATGATCGCTTTGAGAACCAGAAGCAATTGCAGGAGATATGGTATATTGACCTTTATTCAAGTTTGGTAAAGAAAAATTAAAGCAATAGGTCATATAGCTATTATTAACTAATGGATCTAAAGTGATTCCCAAAACATAATTATTAGTTTGTACCATTACGTTACCAATGCGATCTTTTATGGAGAAACCTACAATTGGATCAATAATAGCCTGATTAGACTTAACTTTAATGAGTAGCTTTAATTGTTGATCAGGATTAACAAGATTTATCTTTTCATTATTCTGTGCATCCAGTAAGGATATTCCCGTAATTATAGCTGAATTATCACCTAAAACATCTAAATCCCGATCAATTGGATCAATTAACATATTGTCGGAAGAATTTGGTTCAACATATTCTTCAACCACATGTGTATATTTCGACAAATTTGAGTCAGCCATAAATGCCTGATATTTTTTTACAATTTCCCTAGGAGATCCATCAAAAATGAGTTCACCCTCATTTATCCAAATGGCACGATCACAATAATTCGTAATAGTAGCCATATCGTGAGACACCAGAAGTATGGTTTTAGTCGATTTATATTCTTCAATTTTTCTGTAGCATTTTTGTTGGAAGCGCATATCGCCTACGCTTAACGCTTCATCAACAATTAATATATCTGGATCAACATTAATGGCTACAGCAAAGGCTAATCTTACGAACATACCGCTTGAATATATCTTTACAGGTTGATATACAAATTCTCCAATATCTGCGAATGAGAGAATATCATCCAATTTTTCGTCCATTTCACTTTTAGTAAAGCCACATATTAAACCATTCATGTAGATATTCTCAATCCCTGTGTACTCTGGGTTAAACCCTGCACCAAGCTCTAAAAGTGCGGATATGGTTCCGTTAATTTGAATTGTACCTGATGTCGGTGTTAGCACACCTGTTATCATTTTTAGCATTGTTGATTTGCCAGAGCCATTTTTCCCGATTATCCCTACAGTTTCACCTTTTTTTATTTCAAAGGAAACATTATTTATTGCATAAAAATCCTTATGATAATTTTTCTTGAATGGGTGGATAGATTCTTTTAATCTGTCCATCGGTTTATTGTACAACTTATACTTTTTTGTAATCATTTCAATCTTAGCAGCTAAATTAGCATTCATTGTTTTGTGCTCCTTTATAATACATCTGCAAAGTGAGGTTTTAATTTTTTGAAAACTGTAGCTCCAATTATCATGATAATAAAAGTCATCACCCAAAAAATTAATGTTTGTTTCGGATCTTCCCAGAACCATTTACTATAAATAAAAGAGTTCCTATACCCCTCAGTAATATAATATACAGGGTTGTAATTATATAAAAATTGTATTTTCCCAGGAATAATATTAAGTGAATAAAAGATCGGAGTTAGCCAAAAACCAAATTGGAGTAACATGGCTATAATTTGATTTACATCCTTCAAAAATATTCCCAAAGATGATGTTAGCCAAGAAATGCCCAAGGTTAAACATATTGTACATAATAAATAATAGCTTATTTGCAGAACGTGGAAATTGAGAGGGTGCTTATAAACAATAAACATTAGGGACACTAAAATAATAAAAAACAAGTGAATAATAAATGCTGAATATAACTTGACAAAAGGTAAAATACTGATTCTAAAAACAACCTTTTTAACTAAATAGCTATTTTCAATGATAGCATTAGTCGAGGATTGGACACAATCCGCAAAAAAGTTCCAAGCAATCATCGCCGAAGCCAACCACAAAATAAATGGAAAATTATCAATAGGGGTAGATTTAAAGCCTACTTGAAAAACAAACCAGTAAATTAATATAGAAATAGTCGGTTGAATAAATGCCCATAGCACTCCTAGGTAAGAACCAAAGTATCTATTTTTCAAATCGTTTCTAGTCAAGTCAAATATTAACCGATGCAATACCATTAACTTTTTTATGCTATTAAGCTTTATCATTTCATTCATATCTCCTAAATTAACAAATTAAGATAAATTATCTTATACATTTTATCAAACACATGCGCTAAAAGATAGTAAGATGTTACAATTAGTCTTTGGTAACAATAATAAATTGGAAAACAATATACTTTATGATAAGATTATGACGGAAATTGTCGGATTTGACCTATTTAGAAAAAGGAGTTTTTTTAATTGAAATCAACCGCGAAAAAAGATCCCATAAAAACCTTGCTTGCTAATACAAACACATTTAAAGAAAAAGAATCCATCGTATTTTGGGCTTTACTGAGTTTTGTTGTTCTATTTTTGTTTTTTGCTCCCTTTCAAAGTCACGCACTATTTAATGGGAATATTGAAGCGTTTGAAACTCCCATCTATGGAGCAGTGGTTTGGAGTTCTATCTTTCTACTGATTTTATCCATCTATTATTGGGGACATTGGCGCTTGCGAAATTTTGGAGATATCCTGAACATAGCCATCTGGGTGATTCCTTTCTCTTACTTAATTTCTCAGTTTGGGGCTGCTTCACATCACTTAGCATCTAATATGACCTTAATCAGTATTCTATATGCGATTTTCTTCTTGTTAGGCAGCTTTGTTGGAAAAAGCAAGCTAAGTGCCAAGGTTACGCAATATGCTCTAGTGTTATCGGCATATATGGTTGTGTTTGTTGGCTTTCTTAATTTATTCGGTAATTACTTTAATAAAGACGCAGTAATGTTTGATCAAGGACTAAGACTGACATCTTTATTCCAATATGCTAATGCGTATGCGGGATTTCTAATGGCTATTTTATTCGTGGCTTTGTATTTAGTTATCTCCTCGAAGAAGTGGTATTATGTGTTGGCTCACAGTTTAATGATTATTCCTATTTTAACTTCCTTTTGGCTTACGCAATCACGGGGAGCGTTAGTTCTATTGCCAATTATTTTTATCTTAATCCTACCTTTCATTTCATTGTTGCGCCAGATTCAAATGTTTTTATACTTAGCCGTAGCGGCAGTGATTTCTATTTCTATAACAGATAAAATTGTTACAATTGCTACACCTATTAATACAACTAACCTAGAGCAATATAATACAACGGGTAAAGTAAGTCATTACCTCTCCTTTTTCAACAACAACTCTTTATCCGGCTGGAGCCGATTACTTATTGTTTCATTGTTATTCGCCGTAGTAGTCACACTGATTTATAAATATGTCGTACCTGCTATAGAATCAAAATTTGCACACAAAAAAGCAAATAAGTATTTAACTTTGGTTTTCCCTGTTGGAATTGTTTTAGCGGGTGTCCTTGGTGCTGTTTTACTCTTAGGCGATACTGGGTTTACCAAGATTTTACCTGAGATCCTACGTACACGTTTAGAGAATATTAATTTTCAACAACATAGTGTTCTTGAACGTGGCACATTTTATAAAGATGCTGTGAAACTTGTTGAGGATTATCCAGTATTAGGGGCAGGCGGTGCAGGTTGGAATGTTCTTTATGAGAAGTATCAGAACAATCCTTATACTAGCAGACAAACGCATAATTTCTTATTGCAATATTTAGTCGATGTCGGAATTTTAGGTATCTTTTTCCTATTAGCTTTTCTCGGGGCATTATTCTTTTATTACTTTAAATATTTCTTTAACCAACCCAACAAAGACAATGATCGTCATCTTATATTTTATATCATGTTTATAACGATATTTGTTCATAGCTTGCTTGATTTCGATATGAGTTACGTTTACTTGGCTGCGGTCGTTTTCCTCTGTTTAGGTGGTATGGCAGGATCTATTCCTTTTAAAGAAATTCAATGGAAGAACGTTTTAACAATTACCAAATTGCGTTGGATATATCCTGCTCTTATCAGTGTAATTGGTATTACCATACTCATCATTTCTTCAGTAAGCTATCATGCCAATAATTTATTTAATACGGCTCAAACTGGCTTACAAATGCAAAAACCTTATCAAGAATTTACAGTGTCCTTGGATAAGGCTCTTGGTCTTAGACCACACCATCCCGATTTTGTTTTAATGAAGATTAACTTAATGATTCAAGGCTTTAACCAATTGCATGATGAGAGTTTTTATACTAAAGCCACTGAGCTTACAAAGAATTTGAAAAAGACTGAACCCAATAATCGTGGTGTTCTCGAGTATGAATACCAACTGGCACTTCTAGAAAATAAAAAAGAAGATGCATTAGCAGTCGTTACTGATGGATTAAACAAATTCACTTGGGATGTTAGTATTTTTGAACGTGCCATTGATTTGAACGTTCAATTGGGTGAGCAGCATTGGCCAAACGCATTAGCATTATATGATAAATTCCTTGCACAAGAAGCACATTTATTAACTCTTCCTAAAGGACAGGGACAAGGTAATCCATTTGCCGTTACATCACCGATTAGAGCTTCCATTGGGAAAATTTACTTTGAACAGAAAAAGTACCCTGAAGCCATAGAGATGTTGAAACCTGGACTAACAGAAACTCTGTCAGCTCCGATTGACAGAGTGATTGCACACACTTATCTAGATACGTTAAAAGCGTTAGAGCAAGAAGACACAGCTTTAGCTGCTAAGCTTGATACGGCGGATGCAGAAGCTGCAGCTAAGGCTGAGAAGGACAGACTGGAACTGGAAGCTGCCCAACAATCTAAGTAATTTAGAAGGCTCAATGCATTTTGTTCATGGTGATTATCCACCTTCATGTAGACAATTAAAAAAGCTAAACATAAACAACGCGTGCCGATACCCAATCGGTGCGCGTTGTTTATGTTTAGCTAGAAACCGTTGAGCAGTACTTTTTTGTGATTACCATGAAAGTCAGATTTCACAAAGCTGTCATCATTCAGGGATAGCCAATTCAGGACGTGCCAAAAGAATGGCCATCATATTTTTTCATCTCACGATCGTGCAATTGTTTTCCCGATACACATAAGCTCTGTAACTTTCCATTTGTTGTAGTTAATCTATTCCTGCAATGCTTGTTAACAAGTGTATAACACCATACAGATCGTTTTACTCTTAGATAGCTACTGATAATAATCTTTTGGTAATCTCCTAAACCTACGAAGTACTACAATATGGATTTTCATTACCGGAAACAGTATCATGTAAACACTGTATTGACTTGCTCTGATTCTTTAAAAATTGATTTGTCTTAATCCTCCCCCTCAAGAAAAGCCTTCCTAAGCTTATAATAAAAAACAGCCTCTATCTTGTTAGATATATAGGCCAAGGTCATTACTTTTTTCTTCCCCGAAAGGGGTTGATGATGTTTTCGAGAAAACCTTGAACAATCTATCCCTCTGAATTTCAGGTACTCCGGCCAATCGTCTATTCTCAATTTCTATTTTCAACTACTCAAGAGTAATATTTATATCCTGGGCTAGTTGTTGATCAATTTTGATTTATTTATGTAAGAAGGACAGATAACATTCTCAAGATTAAGTGTTAAATTCCACTTCTCGATAGCAGACACATCCAGTATGTCGTTGATCAATTCCAAAAAATATTTACTTGAGTCTGTAATGATAATCAGAAGGTCTAGACTCTCCTTAAGCTCAACGCCCTTGACTGCATCTTGATCAGCTATTTCATTGAGAGCCGTGAATATTATTAAGATAGGCTATAAATACCGCTTATAAGGCTTCTCAGGTCACGGGCTACAACATCAAGTACTTTGCTTTTCTCATGGCAGATTTTAAGTAATAGTTCATTTTTTGCCTCAACCTCCAGTGTTCTCTCTCTAACCTTTTCCTTTAGATTTAGGTTTGTGTTCTTTAGAGCTTTAAACATTCCTATATTTTCTACAATCAGTATATTTTTATCAAAATTCTGTTTCAGTAGCTGCATAATTTAAACACTGTTAACAGATATCTCGACAATTTTGGCATTTTATACCTGATTTATTTATGTTTTTGAAATTTTTTATCAAAAAAAGAAACTTTTTGTTCGACTTGAGGTATACATATTAGAAATTAAAACTTCTTTAATCCATTTTGCTGTGAAAAATGGGTTTCATAGGTTATTTTCTGTTTTTGCTTTTCATAATTTATGTTAACTATGGCCTAAGCCTTGTTATATATTCATATCAGGAAAAGGAGGTGAAATACTTAATGATGAATCAAGAAAATTTTACTAGACAAACTAGAAAAAGAGATAAGAGGAGAGATTCAAAGATGAAATCTATTATAAAACAAAAGATTGCCGGAATAATGGTATTTTTACTTGTTATTTCTATGCTTACACCTGTACTTGCATTTGCTTCAGCTTCATATAGCAAAGGAAATGTGACAGGTAGTGTTTATAGTACAACTTATGCTCCAAGTGGTGTTCAGGTTTATGTATACGCTCCAGGTGCTACGACTGCTTATACTACTACAAGTGCAACATATATTTCTAACGGTATTAATGATTATGAGTATCTCCTAGATACTGATGTAACTGGTGTAACCTATCGTTATGTAACATTAGTTACGGATACTGTAAGTCAAGTAGTTTACGATGTTCCAACAATTGCATTTACTAGTCCAATTTATAATGCAACTATTGGAAGTCAAGTAACTTCAGTAGTTTATGCAACATACTCGAATGGTGACATTGAAGATGCAAGTGCATATGCAACTATTATTTCTGATAATGTATCTGTTGCAACTGTTAATGCAGGTACTATTACACCGGTAAGTGTTGGTTATTCTAATTTAACTGCAACTTATGCTGGTCAAAGTGTAACATCAACAGTATATGTTTATGCTGCAAGTACTGGTAACCCTGGTTCAGGTAACCCAGGATCAGGTGACCCTGGAACTGGTGGTGGTGCAACTCCAGCTCCAACAGTAACTATATCCGCTGATGCTAATGGTAATGTTGATGCAACTTCATTAACAAATGCATTTGCTAACAGCCTATCTGTTACAATCAAGATAACTGGTGAGTCAGCTTTATTGCCTGCTTCCGCTTTGGTAGAAGCTGCTAAGAAAGCTGGAGCTTCATTAACTATTACTTCCGACAACGGTTCTATCACGATTCCACTTTCCGTACTGAAATTAGATGATCTTGCTAAAGCACTTGGTATCAGCGTTGCAGATCTTACAATTAAGGTTACGATTAGTAAAGTGACTGGCGCTACTCTTGATGCTATTAAAGCTGCTGCTGCTACATCTGGCGCTACTTTACTTGCTGATGCCATTGATTTCAATGTACAAGCTGTTGCTAAAGATGGTAAATCCATAAATGTTGATTTCGGGAACACTTATGTTTCTCGTACGTTGAATGTAAACTCAACTGTAGATTCCAGCAATACTACTGGGATATTGTACAATCCGGATGCAAAAACATTTAACTTCGTACCTTCCACTTTTGCCAATGCAAATGGAAAAAGCGTTGCTACGTTGAAGCGTAATGGAAGCAGTATCTATACAGTTGCTTCTTTCAACAAAAGCTTCTCCGACATTTCTACTCACTGGGCTAAAAAGGATATTGAGCTTTTAGCTAACAAAGTTGTCGTTGAAGGTATGTCATCAACTACATTTGCACCAGAAAGCAACATTACTCGTGCTCAATTTGCTGCACTTGTTGTTCGTTCCCTAGGTTTAACTACTTCCGTAACTAGCAATACCTACTTCAAGGATGTAAATGCATCTGATTGGTTTGCTGGAGCTGTTACAGCCGCTGCTAAAGCAGGACTGATCAATGGTTATGAAGATGGTACCTTCGCTCCAAACAAGCAAATCACTCGTGAAGAGCTTGCTGCATTAGTAGTACGTGCATTGAAATATGCAGGTGTAAAAGCTGATGTAACTGTTGCTCAACAAGCTACGTTGCTTGCTAAGTATACAGACTCCAACAAAATTGTTTGGGCACAAGCTGAAGTCGCTGCTGCGATCAATGCCGGTATCATCAATGGTCTTACCGACAAAACGATCGGATCTAACAAGACAGCAACACGTGCACAATCTGCAACTATGTTGAAGCGTTTCTTAACAAAAGCTGAATTCATTAACTAATTAGAATTCTAGTTAAAAGAGCTCGATACTTCGGTATCGGGTTCTTTTTTTTGTGGATGCACTGCTTTTCTCCTATGCATTGTAACCAATGCCCACAGCTTCTTTTTTAAGACGTTCTACGATTACTGAACCTTCTTGCCTAGCGTTTTGTGCAATAATGCGTACAGGCTCTTCCAACGCGCGAAGCACGATGTTAACGCCAATTCTTTCGTCGCCTGTTGCTTCAACTGCTGCAACTGCTGCGGATACGTTCACTAACGCTGTACCACCACCGGAAACGATACCTTCTTCTACCGCTGCGCGAGTAGAGTTCAATGCATCTTCGATGCGAAGCTTGCGTTCTTTAAGTTCTGTTTCAGTAGCTGCTCCAACTTTGATAACTGCAACGCCGCCTGACAATTTAGTCAAACGCTCTTGCAATTTCTCGCTTTCGAAGTCTGAAGTTGTACCTTCAAGCTGTGCACGAATTTGTGAAATGCGAGCTCCGATATCCTTCTTGTCTCCTGAACCATCAGCGATGATTGTGTTTTCTTTAGTAACGCGCACTTGACGAGCATGACCCAATTGTTCCACAGTTGTTGATTTCAATTCCAAGCCCAATTCTTCAGTGATTACTTGACCACCAATTAATGCAACGATATCCTGCAACATTGCTTTACGGCGATCGCCAAAGCCAGGAGCTTTAACGCCTACGCATACGAATGTTCCACGCAATTTGTTCACTACCAATGTAGCCATTGCTTCGGCTTCGTTATCTTCAGCGATGATAACCGCCTCTGAATTCTTCAACTGTGATAACGCCGTCGTTTCCGACTTTTTCCATAGCTTCAAGCAATTTTATTTCAATCAGAAAAAAACCGAATCTTTAGCAACGGCCGCAGAAGCTGCAGCTATGGTTGAGAAGGACAAACAGCAGCAACAGTCAATTGAATCTAAGTAATGTGAAACCTCATTACAAAGCCTGCAGTGAGTTTTTTACTTCTTACATGAAAATGTTCATTTTTCCCTACTTACTGTACTGTGTATAATGTGATAAAATAAAATTCATATTACTAAGTGGGGGAATTTTTATGCTTGTAAACAATGAAATCAATGTTCTCAGTAAAGAAAATCAAATACTCGAGTCTGAGGTTATCATACTTAAAGAAAAAATTGCTGATCTTGAAAGAAAGATTGACCTACAGCCATTAAACGACAAAATCAAAGAACTTGACAAAAAGTTAAATGGAGCAAGTTGAGATCAGATATCAGCTAACTAAAATAGGCTAAATTAAGTTTATTGAACTTAATTTAGCCTATTTTTCGCAAGAAATGTGACTTCTTCATCACCCAACAAAAAAAGGACTCCCCGAAGGAAGCCCTTAATCACTATTTCTAGCTGTATGATGTAAAAACTACATCATGCCGCCCATTCCACCCATGCCGCCCATACCGCCCATGTCTGGCATGCCGCCGCCTTTGCTATTGTCCGGTTTGTCGGCAATAACAGCTTCGGTAGTCAAGAACATAGCTGCAACGGATGCTGCATTTTGTAGTGCTGAACGTGTAACTTTAGCTGGATCTACGATACCTGCGTCAAACATGTTGACCCATTCGCCAGATGCTGCATTGTAACCAATGCCCACAGCTTCTTTTTTAAGACGTTCTACGATTACTGAACCTTCTTGCCCAGCATTTTGTGCAATAATGCGTACAGGCTCTTCCAACGCGCGAAGCACGATGTTAACGCCAGTTCTTTCGTCGCCTGTTGCTTCAACTGCTGCAACTGCTGCGTATACGTTCACTAACGCTGTACCACCACCGGAAACGATACCTTCTTCTACCGCTGCGCGAGTAGAGTTCAATGCATCTTCGATGCGAAGCTTGCGTTCTTTAAGTTCTGTTTCAGTAGCTGCTCCAACTTTGATTACTGCAACTCCGCCTGACAATTTAGCCAAACGCTCTTGCAATTTCTCTCTGTCGAAGTCTGAAGTTGTATCTTCAAGCTGTGCACGAATTTGTGAAATGCGAGCTCCGATATCCTTCTTGTCGCCTGAACCATCAACGATGATTGTGTTTTCTTTAGTAACGCGCACTTGACGAGCACGACCCAATTGATCCACAGTTGTTGATTTCAATTCCAAGCCCAATTCTTCAGTGATTACTTGACCACCAGTTAATGCAGCGATATCTTGCAACATTGCTTTACGGCGATCGCCAAAGCCAGGAGCTTTAACGCCTACGCATACGAATGTTCCACGCAATTTGTTCACTACCAATGTAGCCATTGCTTCGCCTTCGATATCTTCAGCGATGATAACCAATGGTTTACCTTGTTGAACTACTTTTTCAAGTACTGGCAAGATTTCTTGGATGTTGGAAACTTTTTTGTCTGTGATCAGAATGTACGGATCATCAAGAACAGCTTCCATTTTATCTGTATCAGTAACCATGTAAGCTGAAACGTATCCACGGTCGAATTGCATTCCTTCAACCACTTCAAGCTCAGTTACAAAGCCTCTGGATTCTTCAACTGTGATAACGCCGTCGTTTCCGACTTTTTCCATAGCTTCAGCAATCAATTGACCTACTTCTTCGTCAGCGGAAGAAATGGATGCAACCTGAGCAATGGATTGTTTGCCTTCGATTGGCTTGGAGATGCGAACCAATTCTTCAAGCGCTGCTTTAACTGCTTTTTCGATACCCTTGCGGATAACCATTGGGTTTGCGCCCGCAGTTACGTTTTTAAGGCCTTCGCGAATCATAGCTTGTGCAAGTACAGTTGCTGTTGTTGTTCCGTCACCGGCAACGTCATTAGTCTTAGTAGCTACTTCTTTAACCAATTGTGCGCCCATGTTCTCAAACGCATCTTCAAGCTCGATTTCTTTAGCAATTGTAACACCATCATTAGTGATCAATGGGCTGCCGAATTTTTTCTCAAGAACAACATTACGCCCTTTTGGACCCAATGTAACTTTTACTGCGTTTGCTAAAGCATCTACACCACGAAGCATTGCGCGACGCGCGTCTTCACTAAATTTAATTTCCTTTGCCATGTTAAATGAAACCTCCCATAATTATTATTAAGCCAGAATGGCCAGAATGTCGCTCTCACGCATAATCAAAAGCTCTTTACCTTCAAATTTAACTTCAGTTCCCGCATACTTCGAGAATAGAACTTTATCGCCTTCTTTAACTTCCAACGGTGTACGTGCTCCGTCTTTCAAATGCCCGCTGCCTACAGCAACAACTTTACCTTCTTGCGGCTTTTCTTTTGCATTGTCTGGCAATACGATCCCACTTGCAGTTTTCTCTTCTTTCGCAATAGCTTCAATCACTACGCGATCGCCCAACGGTTTAATCATTGAAAATAGCCTCCTTGATATATTATGTTTATTTTGAATATAATCCTCATTATTAGCACTTGAAGGTGACGAGTGCTAACAACACTTATTATGATACCGAGTTTTCCATCATTTTGCAAGTGCTTTTCACGACATTCACAATTTATTCAAAATGCCTGCAACGGTCCTTTTGGAAAATCACACCTATTTCAGTTTATCCAGCTATTCGAATATTATTCCTTAAGTTTCATAGCCAATTAAGCGATATCCGATCACACGCAGATTAGGTTTAACAGGGACAAGCAAGTTTTCAGCAACCGCTCGATTCAACCAATTAAGGGCTGTGCGATGAATTCATCCGAATTCTATTTCAACATCCTTTGTATGTATTACACCTCCACTTCTCAAAGCGAGTTTAGCTATTCTTTTTTTACGCTCTGCCCATGAATGCGCACCACCATTATTTAATGAATGGCTCAATGACCACCAATGTCCAATGGCATGAAAAATTTGCTTCTGACACTGCTCTGCCCGACGTTTAACTTGATTAGCTGAAAAACGCAGTAAAAACCACCCTGAAAGTATGAGTTCATTTTGACGATAAAGGTGATCATCAAAATCACCTGGTGATATGTCTCGTGCATGAGTTGTAAATCCATCGATTTCGAAAACAAATCTCATACCATTTCTAATATAGATGAAGTCAACAAAGCGATCTCCACCCTTGAAATCCTTCAAAGGAAACTCTGCACTTAATCCTTCAAAATCATAATTAAACACCGGTCCCAACACCAACTCCAGAAATAATACCTCAATATCACCTAATTTCTTTCGATACAATCCTTTTCTTATCGCCTCCTCCTCAAACTTAGCAATAAAACGCACTACCTCAGTATGCATCTTAATTACTCCTCTCATTTGATTTTTTTTAGAATTCTAATGCAAAAAACACACCAAAACGCAGCTCTAGGCTGTCGTTCGGGTGTGCTTCACACGAAAAATTACTATAAGATCATTTTAATCCAATTACACTTGGAAAATCAAGTAAACTCTTGTAATAAATTCACTCTACACTCAGAGTTATGGAAAAATTTTCGCTATAACAGACTAAATTTTCTTTATTTTAACTACTGCTCAGGTATTTAAGTGAAATCAAGGAAATTTTGGCGTTAATAACGAAACACTTTCTATATTAACGCCATACTTTCGTTATTTACCTAATAAACCTCATTGAACACAACAATAAAGAAAATCATATCACTAATAGCGAAATTCTTTCGCTAAGCTAGCTACCACTAAATTGGTTACTTAAAGGACACATTCAGCAGCTTCAGTATACTTGGAGCAACCTACTTATCCCCATACTCATCTGCCCAAACACGATCTTTAGCCAGCTGCTTCCTATATATAACTTTAGAAAGCAATACACTGATCTCGTAGAGAATAATAAGCGGGATGGCGACAATGATCGCCGAAAGCGCATCAGGCGGAGTCACGACAGTCGAAAGTATAACAAGTGCGAGATAAGCATATCGACGCATTTTGTGCAATCTAATTGGATTAAGCAAGCGAATGCGTGTTAGAAACATCACAACTACCGGTAATTCAAATAATAAGGAGATGGGCAGCAGAATATTGAACATAAAGGAGAAATATTGGGTGATTCCATATGTTTCTGTGAGCATCAAGCTACCCGTCAGTCCAGATGCAAATTTAAAAGCCATCGGGAATACAACGAAATAAGCAAACGCCAAGCCAACTAGGAATAAAAGCACTGAAAATGGTATATAGCCTATTGTTGCCTTCTGCTCTTCTTTGCTAAGCCCTGGTTTCACGAATGACCATAGGTGATATAACGTAACAGGTCCCGTAACAACTAAAGCAATAATAAAGGATAGCTGCATATAAACCCTAAGTCCGTCCCACGGTGAAAAGGCATGCCAGGTCGCATTCACAAGTGGCGATGCTTCTTGAAGATAAATCAATATAGGCTTAGCTACAAAAAAACCACCGATCATCCCCAGCACTAGTACAGCAATTATCCAGATTATTCGTTTACGCAATTCACCTAAATGCTCAACAAGAGACATAGCATCTTCTTGCATCATTTCACCAACCTTATCTACCTTCAGTTCAATCCGGCAATCTTCGGCTGTCCTGTGGTTTTTTCTCTACTTTTTCTTCGGTGCTTACTTCACTCACTTCACGAAATTGAGCTTCCTGCACATTAGCTTTTTCCGAACGAATTTCTTTACGTGTTCCTGGCTGAACTTGTGGTGTTTCGTCATTGTCATTCATAATATCTTTGGTACCATTCTTAAATTCCCTTAGCGTTTTACCGAAAGCTTTTCCCAATTCCGGCAGCTTGCTAGGTCCAAACAACAATAAAGCTACAATAACAATCAATATGATATGAATAGGTCCAAACGCGCCCATACATTCCAACTCCTCTTCTTAAGTGTTTTCGTTGTGATCCGGTTGATGACCTGTGAGTATATTCAGTGCATGTGGAAGCTGATCCATAATCGCTGCTAAGCTTTCATTAACTCCCTTAGGACTTCCCGGCAGATTAATAATCAAGGATTGTCCGCGAATCCCGGCAACGGATCTAGATAACATAGCTCGTGGACTTTTCAGCATAGCGGTCATTCGCATCGCTTCAGCAATTCCTGGAACAAGACGATCAATGACCTGCAAGGTTGCCTCAGGTGTTACGTCGCGTGGTGATAAGCCCGTACCGCCTGTAGTTAGCACTAAATCGGCTTGATAATAATCAGTCATTTCAATTAATGAGGCCATAATTTCTTTGATTTCATCAGGAACGATCCGGTATTCGATAATTTCGCCTTGAAGCTCCTCTTCAACCAACTCACGAATAACTTGTGCACTGGTATCTTCTCTTTCACCTTTGAACCCTCGATCACTTGCTGTGAGAATCGCAACCTTCCACCGCATGCATCATCTACCCCCTTATCATCCATTAAATGATTTCTCGCTGATAATCGCCGTTTTTGCCGCCTGTTTTAGTTAGCAGTATTGTGGGTCCTATAGACATTCCTTTTTCTAAAGCTTTACACATATCATACACTGTTAACGCCGCAGCGGATACAGCAGTTAATGCTTCCATCTCAACGCCCGTTTGTCCGGTTGTTTTTACAGTTGCTTCTATATATAACTCATCCACCCCATTATCGGAAAATTGCACGTCCACACCTGTTATTGGAAGCGGATGGCACATTGGGATCCAATCGGATGTTTTCTTAGCCGCCATAATTCCAGCAATTTGGGCAACAGCGAGTACATCGCCTTTTTTAATCTGTCCTTGCTTAATCGCTGAGAGTGTTGTGGGCAGCATAACTACCTTAGAAGCTGCTACCGCAATCCGCTTATTGCTAGCCTTGTCTGAAACATCCACCATATGTGCACGACCTTGGTCGTTAAAATGTGTAAAATCCGTTTTCTCTTCGATCAGATTCACCTCTATGCTTTCTTACGGAATTAGATAGCTCTGGTTTCGGATATAATTAGATCTACCGCGAGGTCATGCTTCTCACACGGCACCTCTTCGACAATTTGCAAATCCATGGCGAGTGCAAGCTTGTATATCCTTACGTTCCGCTCATCCATGCTTTGCAGAAACTTATCGTAATAACCACCACCATAGCCTAAACGCGCTCTTTTCATATCGAAAGCTAGCCCTGGGATCAGCATGTAACCTTGATACAGCGAGTAATCAACAATACGAGTATCGGCTAATGGTTCCAGTATGCCCCAAGGTGGCTGCGGCTGCAGATCATTAACTCCGTTAATATAATGAAAATTTAGTGCTTTAAGACTAGACTGCACCCGAGGTGCGGCTACTGGAATCCCTTTTTGCCAACACCATTCTATAATCGGCATGATGTTAAGCTCATCTCGAAAGGGTATGTAAGTGTATAAAATATAATTTTTCTGCAACTCTAAACTCCATTTTAATTGAAGATGTTCTATCGCACGTTGACAAATAATCTCGGATTTTTGTAATCGCATATCATTTTCTAAGGACGAACGTTCTAAGGAGATAAGCTTGCGCAATCGAGCTTTTTGCTCAATGATTGAAGATGAGCTCGAAGACATTTCAAGCGCTCCTTTACTTAATGGGATTAAATATTCCGCAGGTTCTTTTCCTATATTTTAGCATAAACTTTCTTATAACGAAACGTACCCAGCTACTTCAGAAAATCGGGCAATTCTGCAAGAACTGCATGATGATCGGACGCAACCGTTTCCTGCACCCAAGCTCGTGAATCCCGGCAACCTTTATTAGTAAAAATATGATCGATTTGCTTGCCATTCTGCATAGTCGCTTGAGGCCGCGGTAGTCTTATTCTATGCCACTTGGGGTCGATTATTTTCATAGTAGCATTAGATGGTTCCATATTAAAGTCCCCTAAAACAATCGTTGGCATAGACAGCTCGTTTATTTTTTCGCATAAAATTGGCATTTGCCATTTATATTCTTGAGCAAGAACACCTAGATGCGTATTAACAATAGTGAATGAAGATTCAAGCTCGTTCGGACTTTGAGCTCCGCTCAGTTTAATATTGGCAATGAGGATGCTTCTTCGCTCTAATCCACCATCCATATTAAAAATCGTTTTAGATGCGATAGGCCACTTGCTAAGAATCGCATTACCATATTGACTAAAACCAAAATTCAAACTCGGTGAGTAACAACTAAACATACCTGCACCTTTAGCCAGAATAGTGACTTGATCTCGAAAATAACTACGAGGCTGAAATCGATCTACTTCCTGCAAGGCAACAATATCTGCTTCGGACTTAAGAATTTCTTTAAGGATACGGCCTAGGTCTGTTTTACCATCCAAACCTTTGCCATGATGTATATTAAAGGTCATTACTTTCAACACAAACCTCCACTCTCTGACAAGCGATTGACGATTACCTTATTTTATTTTACATGATTATACGATCAATCGCACTTTTGTTGAAATCCATACGTGAATGTTGCTGTAAATTCATGTATCATTAGAAGAAGATTAGTTAAACGATTACATTCTTATACGGAGGCTTTCATTAAATTATGTTACTACAAGCATCGAATATATCCAAAAGCTACGGGGTTCAGTCCGTTATATCGAATATAACTATGCAAGTCCAAGAACGAGATCGCATTGGTTTGGTTGGTGTTAATGGAGCTGGAAAATCGACCTTTCTACAAATTATTTCCGGGGAAATGTCGTATGATAGCGGCGATATTTTTAAATCGAAGGAAACTCGAATCGGTTATCTCGCCCAAAACAGCGGGCTGAATACGAACCGTTCCATTATAGCTGAGATGCGAGAGGTATTCTCCGCTTTGCTTACCGTTGAGGCAGAGCTTCGACTTTTGGAACAAAAGATGTCTGAGCCTGAACTTCTAGACAACTCCAAGCTCTATGAAGAAACGATGAACCGCTATGCTTTGCGTTCGGAATGGTTCCGTGAACAAGGCGGCTATGAAATCGAGACGAGAATCCGCAGCATTCTGCATGGCATGGGTTTTGGTGCCATCTCTTCGGATACGATATGCAGCACATTAAGCGGAGGGCAGAAAACAAGGCTCGCACTTGCCAAAATGTTACTGCTGCAGCCAGAGCTTCTAATGCTGGATGAGCCTACCAATCATCTCGACATCCCTACTTTAACCTGGCTGGAGGACTATCTCCGCTCTTATCCAGGTGCTATTCTCGTTGTATCTCATGATCGCTATTTTCTGGATGCATTAGTCACCACTATATATGAAATTGAACGACACGGCTCGCAGCGTTATACAGGCAATTATTCACGGTTTATCGAAATTAAAGCAGCAGATTATGAAATTCAAATGAAGCAGTTCGACAAGCAGCAGGGTGAAATAGCCCGTATGGAACAGTTTGTTGAGCGAAATATTGTGCGTGCCTCGACAACCAAGAGAGCGCAAAGCCGGCGCAAAGCCTTGGACAAAATGGACCGAGTGGACAAACCTATGGGTGATTTAAAGCGAGCAAACTTTGCCTTTCAAATTGAACAAGCTACCGGTAAGGATGTTCTGCAGATTAACGAGCTTGCATTTGCTTTTCAGAGTGCACGTCCTTTGTTCCAGCATGTTTCCTTTCAGCTTTCTCGCGGAGATACTGCCGCACTAATCGGTCCTAATGGAATTGGAAAATCAACGATTCTCAAAATATTAATGGAGCAGCATTCACAAAGCAAGGGAACAATCAAATGGGGAGCCAATGTAAAGATTGGTTACTATGATCAAGAACAAGGTACTTTGAATCCCCAATCCAATGTGCTAGATGAAGTTTGGAGTACTTACCCACATTTAGAAGAAGCACGAATTCGGACAGTTCTCGGTAATTTTCTATTCAGTGGTGAAGATGTATTCAAGAAAATATCCGCTTTGAGCGGCGGTGAGAAAGCCCGGGTTGCGCTAGCTAAACTAATGCTGTTGAATGCAAATGTACTTATTCTCGATGAGCCAACCAATCATTTGGATCTTTATAGTAAAGAAGTCCTTGAGGCTTCACTCCTAGATTACGACGGCACGTTACTCTTCATATCTCATGATCGTTATTTCCTCAATAAAATGGCGGAACGTATTCTAGAATTAAGCCCCTCTGGAGTTGATGCTTTTCTCGGGAACTATGATGATTATGTAGAAAAGAAGCTGGAAATCGCCGAAATGCAAGCGGAACGTTTGGCTGCGGCTGCTAAGAAAGCTGGTCAAGCTGCTGTTGAAAAACCAAGTGATTATGAAGCAGATAAGCTTGCCAAACGCGAAGAACGCAGCAAGCAACGAAAAGTAGAGCAAGTAGAGGCAGATATCGCCCGTGTAGAAGCTGAGGTCAGTGCTTTAGAGCATGAACTAACTTTACCTGGTGTATTTAATGACTATCTGCTAGTGCAGGAGAAGAATGTGAGTATTGAGGCTAAGAAGCTTGCCTTACAGCGTTTCTATGCAGATTGGGAAGCTTTGTTGGCGGAGTAAGGTTAATACAGAATGGATTAATGTAGTGAATTTAATTTGTTAGAGAAATAATTTCGCTATTAGACACAACATTTTCCTTATAAATGTTTCATTACATTGTTTCTCAGCAAAATACAGAAAGACTGGCGTTATTAACGAATCTTCTTCGCTAATAACGCCAGTTTTTCGTTATCTCCTTTGGGTCCAAGCTAAGTTGACCTCATTAACGAAATTCATGTATGAAATAACGCAAAACCTTCCTTAGCCAGCAATTAAATCCTTGTAATAGTTAAGATAATTAATCATTAAAAAACAATTCCTTATTTACTTTTAACAAACAAATCAATAGCTTCTTCCACTGCTTTCCCCGTATTGCCACCTGAGGTAATCTTTTGAATAACTGCCGCTTCCAAGTGGGTGGCTACAATAGTAGCAATTGTCTTATCCACAGCACTCCGAACGGCACTTAATTGGGAAACAACATCCTTGCAGCCTTTTTCGTTTTCTATCATCTTTAATATACCTGCAACCTGTCCTTCGATACGACGCAACCGCTTCTTTACTCCATCTGGATAAATCATTGGACACCTCCCCCATCTTCTTAATTTTAGTATAACAAAAGATCGGGAATTTCGCTTCTCTAGCTGAAATCCTTGTCCATAAGTCGGAATAACTATAATTCCGAATTTATATCGACAATTTATTTGTCCACAGACTTATCCACACTAATCACAGGTAAAATTGGCATGTTTTCTAGCAAATTTTAACGAAAAAAGTCGATTATCCCCGTTATCCACATTTGCTATGAAAAACTTATTCTTTGTTTACAATTCCTTAATCTTAGGCTCCGCGCGCTTTTGCAAATCTTATCCCCACTATTCACAGGGTCTGTGGATAACTTGATTTAAACTAAAATTCACAGTCACCAGGGACTATATACCTACGTTTGTGAAACTATATCTGTGGAACAATTTCCAGCGTTTTGTGAATGGCTTGATTGCATGCAGCAAGATAAGCTTTGGCTGCAGCAAAGGCGATATCTGTATCTATCCCATTAGCGATAAACATATCTCCTTTTACTTCAATAGTCACTTCAGCTTCTCCCTCAGCTGCTTCACTTGAAGATTCGCCATTGTACATCGAATGGACTTCTAGTTCCACAAGCCTAGCCTCAAAAGGCATTGCTTGCTTGATACACCCAATTAAAGCCTCAACCGCTCCTGCACCAGCAGCAGAGCATGAATAGGTCTTACTTGTGCGAGTATCATACAAGGTAATGATAGCCTCACGTTTACGATCGCTCCCCGACACAACCTGCATATCTTGGATCTCGAACGCTTCATGAGAGGGGTGTGCGGGATCATCCAGCAGCATGACAAGCTCAGCATCTGTGACGATTTTTTGTGTATCAGCTAGTACTTTGAATTTTTCATAAAGCGGCTCAAGCTGCTGGTCATTAATAACTATACTTAGCTGGCTAAGGCGATGTTTAATTGCATGACGACCGGAGTGCTTACCTAGAATAATCATTTTGCGCGGAATCCCCATTTGAATAGGATCCATAATTTCATAGGTATTCCGATTCTTAATCAAACCATCCTGATGGATACCGGCTTCATGCTGGAAGGCATTACGACCCACAATCGGTTTATTCAAGGCTATTGGAAAATTCATTTCTCTACGCACCATACGTGATGTCGCATAAATTTCTTGAAGCTGGATCGAGGTTTCTACTCCAAGTGTCAGCTTTCTCGTTTCCAAAGCCATAACCAGCTCTTCAAGCGAACAATTACCTGCACGCTCCCCAATACCATTAACAGTCACTTCCACTTGCGTTACTCCTGCTTGAATAGCTGCTATGCTATTGGCAACGGCCAGCCCCAAATCATTATGGCAATGGGCACTATATTCCACACTATTGCCGCCTCTTACCCCTTGGCGGACTCGTGTGAATAACCTGCCATATTCCTCAGGCAATGCGTACCCTACCGTATCGGGAATATTAATAATAGTTGCACCCTCCGCTATGACCGCCTCAACGACTTGGTGAAGAAACTCTTCACCTGTACGCGTAGCATCCATCGGTGAGAATTCAATCCGATCCACGAATTGCTTGGCATGGGCAACCATTCTCCGCGCGATTTCTACGACCTGTTCACGGGATTTACGAAGCTGAAAATCCAAATGAATATCGGAGGAGGAGAGAAACATATGAATTCTTCGTTTCTCAGCATCCTGAGTAGCTTTAAGCGCAGAATCAATGTCCTCTCGAACAGAACGGGCAAAGCCGCAAATTTCTATCCCCTGCATTTCTCTTGAAATCTGCTGTACAGCTGCGAATTCTCCCGGACTTGAAATTGGAAAGCCAGGCTCCAGCACATCTACCCCTAGCTTAACAAGCTGTCTGGCTATGCGAATTTTCGCTTCTGGCGAAAGTGAAGCTCCTGGTGCCTGTTCACCATCTCGTAGGGTTGTATCGAATATTTGTATTTTTTTCATCGGAATCATCCTTTTTAGTTTAGTTTTTTAAGAACACAAAAAGCCTGCCGTCTCCAACACATTTAATCAGCAATAATCGATAAATTGCCCTTAAACGTATCAAGAGACGACAGGCTATAATAGCCCACGCGGTACCACTCTCGTTGGCTTGAAGCTTCCGCTTCAAACCCACTCATGTCCGAAGCATTCGTCATAAACAACGAAGATTCGGCGCACCTTATAACGGAGGTTAACCGTACTGGCTTACTAACATGAAGGAGCTCTCGTCATGCCGTTCAGCCTCAATGCTCCCAGGCGAGCTTCAGATTTTCCTTCGGCTGCGTCGCACCAACCCGCAGCTCTCTGTACGAAAGCTAATTCCTACTGTTCCTGTTCATCACTATCTGATATGGGGCGGAGAGAAACTAAAAAAGACCCATCATCTCCTATGCAGACAACACACAACCATAAATCAGTTGTTAGATATCAGCGTAAGAGACGACAGGTCTTAACCATCGCGGTACCACTCTTATTGGTTCAGCTTTCGCAGAACCCACTCGTTGCAATCCTTGGGGATTGCTACCTGATCACGGGGGTCAACCGTCAAAACGTACTAATAAGAGCTGAGGACTCTTAGCTTCCGCTTTACCGCTCATAAGTGAGTTCAGGGAGTTCCTTGACTGCGTTGCACCAACCCGCAGCTCTCTGTACGAAGGAATGATCCTTACTAATCCTAATCATTGCGTTATCGTTTTGTAGAATTGATTATGATTATAGTATGCAAAAATTCAGTTGTCAATACTACTAGCCAAATCTACGTACCAATGTGTAAAATTGGGCTCCTGCATAAAAGGAAGATCACCTCTTAAACCAATGCTGAATTCGAAATTATTATCAGAGCGGACAATTTTGAAAATAAACTGGTTGCGACCCCGTTTTAGCTTGATCGGCACATCATTATTGTAGGGCATCCACATCGTGTGCTCTTTGGCTTCACTCGTTAATTGCCCATTCAACCAAAACTTATAGGCATCATTATTGCCAATAACCGCATAAGCATCACGAGCCACTGGACTAATAATATTATGCACAAGATATAAACAAGATTGCCCACGATGAGAGAAAATCTCGTTCAATGCCAACTTATCTGTATGGAAATTCACATAAGTCCCAGCAGTCTGCTCCAAGTCAGCAAAATTTTCATCTATATAAGCTTTATCTATGTTAATAAAGTTGTTAAACCAGGCTCTGCCCGCAGGCTTGCCATTCAGATAGGGATTCACCTCACCATGAATTTGTGTATCATAGCTATCCCAAAATGGACCAATTACCTTCATTCGCACTGCTCCAGAAAAGCCAAAGCTTCTTTCAGAAAACAATGTTTCACCATCATTCCAAGATAAACTGACAACATTTTTTTGAGGAAAAGCGATCAATTTTTCATGAACAGAAAAATGCAGCTGTAATTTCAACTCCCCACCCGATTCAACCGTCAAAGGAATACTACTGCTCTCACATAACAAACTCTCTGGCAATCCAATACTTAAAACACCAGCTACACCAACGCTGCTCCGATTAAAAACAACCACTTCGACATCAGCCGTTTCTCCAAATCCAATCGAAGGGTTACCCAGATAAATGACCTCAAGAGAGTATAGTGGAATAGCGGGTGCTACTGGTAAAGATGGCTCTATATGCTGAGGAATCTCAGTTATCTTAACCGCTACTAACCCATCGCGAATCAATGATAACCCCGCTTTACATGTATCCTCAGCCAAATCGCTGATCAACATGGAACGGCGGTGCAAATCGAACCACATTACATACTCTGCCCCCATTTTATCCAGCCACACTTGAGGAATTGAATCTCCACCCAATATTTGCCCCAAAATTGCACCCGAGGTTGCAGCCGTACAGTCGGTATCATAACCACTATTGACAGCAATGAGCATGGTATCCGTAAAATCTCCGCGCCCAAACAACAAAGCCAATACGGTAAACCCAACATTTTCTACGCAATGGGAGGCATCAGGAGAGCCATAATTCACTAAAATTTCTCTTCTTGTATCCATCCAGGTCACTCCCGCATTAAAACGGTCAATCACAAACTGAATACACTGTGCAACAATAGAATCTGCCGGGATTAACGCCAACCCTTTAGCAATTAACTCAAAAATATCCGTCTCAAAAAACGCCTCCGCCTCAAGCGCAGCAAAGAACTGTTCCCCATAAACTGATTCCGTATCATGATCCAATACACCATCTTTATACGCATATTCAGCGGCAAGCTGGGGATTACCCGGACATACAAAGCCCCAAATTTCCGAACGGATCGGACAGCCCATTGAATTTTTAAAGAATTCATTGTTGAAATGGCCAGAATAAGGCGGGGCAATACCCAGACGATAGTTTTTCACGAAATACCCATACTCATTAAACGGATACCAGCAATATTCAAGCCAGGCATCTGCTAAATCACGACTTTCCAGACGTGCCCCCTTTTGCTCCAAAACCTGAAGCCAGAGGATCTGCAAATCAAGATCATCATTCGGTGGAATTTCTGCAGGAAACACATTATCCAGCGTAAAGGTCATCAGCTCCCTGTTGCCTTCCATCGCAGCTCCAATGGTGCCGCCAATACATTTTCCAATCCAGCCGCCATGAACCTTGTTAAAATAATCAGCATAACTAATCGATAGCATTCTATGTCTCCTTTTCAATCTTAACTAACCTTTAACCGCACCAAGCATGATACCCTTGACAAAAAACCTTTGCAAAAACGGATAAACGATAAATATCGGCAAAACCACTATCATCGTAATCGTCATGCGAATCGAGGTGGGTGTGACCTTTATTTTTGACAAATAATTCGAATCTGTGGCATGGGAAGCCGCGCTTTGATCATTAAGAAACGTAAGCAACAGCAGCTGCAAGGTCTGAAAGCGCGAAGCCGGATTCAAGAAGAAGTTGTCTACCCATGAATTCCAGTGCGTCACCGCTTGGAAAATCGCTACAGTTGCTAGGATCGGCGCGGAGAGTGGCAAAATTATTCTAAAAAAGATATCAATGTAGCGCGCACCATCAATCATCGCAGACTCTTCAAGCGCAGGCGGCAATTGCTCAAAATAAGTTTTAATCAGAATCACATAAAACGGCACAATAATTAACGGAAGAATATAGGCCATAAAATTGTTAGTCAGATGCAGTGACTTCATGGTGATATACCAGGGAATCAGATTGGGGCTAATGTACATTGTCACTACAACCATGCGGTACATGAGCTTGCGAAATGGCAGAATCTCCTTACTCAAACCATAGGCAAACATCGCACAGCAGAATACGGTCAATATTGTTCCGATTACTGTTCTAGCTGTTGATATATATGCAGCATGCCAGATATTGCTTTGTTTAAAAATCGTCATATAATTCACAAAAGTTATGTGAGTCGGGAGCAGCAAAACATCCCCTTTAATCACATCCATAGGATTGCTGATCGATTGAATAAAAATCAGGTAAAACGGATAAAACGTCACCACTCCGACCAGGAAGAGCAGCGATAAATTGATAATGTCAAAATATTTGGCACTTAGTGCTTTCGGCATAGCGTTGCCACCTCTTTCTATCGACTAGCTTTGCTCATTTTAGATAATGGAACGTCCCAGGACTTTTTTGGAAAATAGATTAACTGAGAACAGCAGCAGCACACTGACCACCGTTTTAAAAATACCAACCGCAGTTGAAAACGAGAAGTCAAGCTGAACCAAGCCAAGTCGATAAGTATAAGTATCCAATACCTCAATCACATCGTGAATCAACGGATTATGAAAGACGTAATACTGTTCGAACCCAGTCGAAACGAGATTTCCAATTGTTAAGAGTAAAATAACGATAAATGTCGGCATAACTCCCGGTATGGTAATGTGCCATATTTGCTTGAGCCGTCCCGCTCCATCCACCTGTGCAGCATGGTACAGCTCCTGATCCAGATTAGAGATAGCTGCAATATATATGATTGCCGTCCAGCCCATACTTTTCCATAAAGACGCAAAGGTTTGCAAAGCCCAGGTCCAATCAGGATCACCTAAGATATCAATCGGGCGGTTTGTGAAAAAAAGCTGGTTAATCAAGCCATCATCCACAGAAAGAAAGGTGAAAAACATCGAATAAACAATGATCCACGATACAAAGTAAGGGAAGGAAGAAATGGTTTGGATAAACCTTCGCAACCAGCCAATCTTCACCTCAACTATCATAATGGCAAGGATGATCGGCAAAGGCGTTGTCAATAAATTCAGAAAGCTGAGTACAAGTGTATTGCGCATCACCATCAGAAACTGCGAATCTCCGGCAAACAGCTCGATAAAATATTTAAATCCAGCAAACTTCGATTCAAACAAGCTGACACCTGGAGAGTAATCAAAGAAGGCAATACTCCAGCCCCATAGTGGAACATAACTAAAAATCAATACCAATACGAAGAAAGGTACCGTCATCAGCAGCAAAGAAATCACATTGGAAGATAGCCTCTTTTTCGTTTTCAAATTTGTTTCACACCCTTCAAGTCTATGTATTTATCATAACGATTTCTGGGTGGTGGGGCATTCCATAAACTCTACAATGTCATTTGAAAAAATATAGACTCATTGCGGAGCATCCTGAATCCCTTTGCGATAATCACCTGGATTAACTCCGATAATCGCTTTGAAGTTACGATAAAAGTGATCGACATATTTGTAGCCGATCTTTTCAGAAATGTCCTTGATCGACAGTTTGTTTGCTTCCAGTAGCTTTGTCGCGTTATCGATTCTGATTTTGTTAATAAAATCGTTGAAATACTCGCCTGTTTCTTTTTTAAATAATTGACCCAGATAGCTTGCATTGACATAGAAAAGATTTGAAAGCTTGCGCAGATTGATTTCTTCCCAATAATGCTGGTGAATATATTCGACAATCTCTTGAATAATGGAATCTATTGAATTAGATTCCTTGGCCTTTATATAGCTGCTGACTTCCTTACAAATCTCTACAAGTAATTCCTTCATTGGTGCCAGATTGCTATGCAATAAAGTCTCTTCCATGTGGCTAAATTTATCGTTAAACAGCTCGCGCCAATCTCCCTTATATTCCATCATCAGCTGGGAGAGGCCGTAAATTGCAAACTTAATAATATCCTTGCGGATTTTTTTGGAAACCAAATGAATTTCTTTAAAAAGCAGGTCAATCTCAGCCCGAATTTGTTTAGTATTATCCGCCCTCACTGCCTTGAATAGCTCAGTATTATCCCATTTAAGATTCCAGATGTTCTGATTGTTAACATGGTTCTCAGCATCATAATAGAAAATCTTCGTCTTGATGGACAGGAGACTTTCACCTATGGCAGCTTCAGCAGTTTTATAAGAAAATTTAATCTTGGCATATTGATGCACGATCACTCCGATACCAATCGTAATGCTCTCTTTAGCAAATACAGCCAGACAGTCCTTGATTTTAGTAGAGAGCGTAAGCAAGAATTCCTTGCTCAGCTTGCCATCCTTGGCGATCACGAGCACATTATAACGATTTTCTTCATTCTCAAATACATAGCCACTGTCCGTTTCCTTTAAAATATCTTCAATGATGTTGCGAATCGCAAATTTTTTCAGCCGAATCTCTTTGCCTGACAGCTCAATCAGAGATTGTCCGTAATTGTCTATTTCAATGATAAGCATGCAATAATCCTTGGAGTGCAAATCTATGGCATACTCATTAGCTGTATCGATAATATCTTCCTCAATCATCTCAGCCTTAACTAGCCTCACGAAAAAATAATCCTTGAGCATGGCAAGCTTCTGTTGAGTGCTCTTTTGCCTAATTAAATTTTCGAGAATTCTCTCTTTAATCTGACTTAGTACATGGCACAACTCCTGACTGTCAATTGGCTTGAGCAGGTAGTCATTGACACCGTATTTTAATGCTTCTTTTGCATAAGTAAAGTCATTATAGCCGCTAATGATCAAAATATTGATATCCGGATTAAGTGCTTTAAGCTTGCGAGTCAAATTGAGACCATCGATTTCTGGCATTTTAATATCGGTAATGATCAGGCTAGGCTGTTCACGCTCGTAAACCTCAAGCGCTTCAATGCCATCCTCCGCCTCGCCGACAATATAAAAGCCTTGCTCTTCCCAGTTGATGATGTTCTTCAATCCCTGTCTAATATCGTACTCGTCGTCGACTATAATGACTTTAAACATATGCGTTGCCTCCATTATGATAATCTTCTTGGTTTATTTGGCAGTATAAATGATCTCAGGGTTTAACAAGGTGCTGTCTGAGGTAATCGTACTATTTTTATTGAGAATAAAATAGATCGGATCATTCACATTAACATCCAGTGTTAAATCGTAGGCGAACATGGCATCAGGCAGGTATGGCAATTTTTCTGCGCTTAGCGTTCGTGACCATTTCGTTGTAGCGCCTTGCTTAATCGTAACAACAACTCCGTCACCACCACTAGCACTTACTCCAGTATTGCCTTTCACCCTAATGGTCCCTTTAAAAGGAGCGACCCATTTTCTTACTGTATCATCTGTTGAACAAGGGTGCATATTCGTAACACTGATAATGCAAAAAGTAGAGTATTCCCAATCATTGTTAAGTGGAATCCATGGTAAATCAGTATACGTCCCTGCATTCAGACGCTGGTACGACCAATTATGCATGCCTTGGACTGAGCTCCAATCCTCTGATGCCTTGTAACGTTCAAGATCGTATTCGATCTTGATTTTCCATGCAGTAGTATCGTTGGCAATCGTGCTGTTCTTGCTCAATCTGAAATAAATCGCATCACCTGCATGAACAGTCATGTAGTATGAGAAGGATTTGGTCGTTGTATCTGTTCCGCCGATTGCTAATCCCCAATATTCTACGGAATTAAGCACTGTTTTCGCAATGACTCCATCCCCGCCCGTTGTTGGTCTTTGAATCGTCCCATACACTTTAACTTTGCCATCATTCGGAGCAACCCACTTGCGGACTGCATCATAAGAGTTTTCTGGGTGCATATTGATCGTGTCGATTGCTAAAAAGGTTGATGCTAGCTCCCATATGCTTGAGGTTCCATTCCAGGTTAAATTCGTATAATTGCTGCCATCCCATTTCTGATAATACCAGCCATTATTGCCTTGAGTTGAAGTTGTATCATCCACTGAATAGAATGGTTTAACATAAGCAATCGTTGGATCCCAAGTGGTATCATCGCTGGTCGCAGTGATGTTGCGATTGACGCGGAATTCAACTAAATCTCCAGCCTCTATATGAATCGTTAAGTCATGAGTGTAACCTGTAGTGTCACTAGCAGCTATCGTTTTATTCCAGATGCTTTGATTATTCAAGAAGATATCAACAATAACACCGTCTCCACCAGTGACTTTTTTCTTCGCAGTACCGGTAATTTTGATGCTGCCGCTTGCTTTGGCAACCCACGATCTTGATGCGTCTCGTGTGCTTGAAGGAATTGCATAATTGTTGAACAGACTTGCCGAGCCTTCAGACCATGAGGTACCACTATACGTCATTTCACGGAATAGAGTGCCGTCCCATGAGCGGTTAAACCAGTTTGATGCGCCCATATCTGAGGTGTAATCAGTCGATGCTGTGAAGCTTGTTTTGCTGATATACGATATCCACGGATCCCAGCTAAGGCCATCATAGCTATTAACACCATTTTTATTTTCACGGAAATAAAGCACGTCGCCAGCGGTCACATAAATCGTCAGGTCATGACGGTTTTTACTTTGATTCTGTGATTCAATATATTTATTCCAAATGATGTCATTATTTAAGCTAATATAAGCATACAAACCATCATCGTCAATAACATTGTCCCAAATGTTTTCATAGCTGCTTTTGTTCGGCTCGCCCGTTACTTGGACCCAACCAGATGAAGGTGCAACCCATTTACGTACGGAATCCGAAGCGCTGCCAGGATGCTGGTAGCTTGCGCCAATGTAGTTATTGCTGTCTGATGCATGCTTCCATACTGAGTTTGTACTATCCCAACTTGGCAGGTTTGTATAACTGGTGCCGCTTAAATACTGATAGTACCAATTATTCGTGCCTTGCGTTGCAGTGAATTGTGCTGAAGCTTTATTTCCTGCAGGCAATGTCTTGAACACGAAATCACCAGAGTTAGCACCATTATTCGCAATATCTTCTGCGCGTACACGGAAATGATAGGTCGTATTAGCAGACAGATTGCTTATGGTGTAGGAATGATTTTTATCAAAATCAAGCGGTGCCACATAGCTCGTTCCATAGCTAGTTGTAGTTCCATAATCCGCTAAAGTTGAGGCACTTTCATCCGTACTCCATGAGAAACTGACTGTGGTATCTGTGAGGTTGGTAATTTTCATGTTTTTAATTGTTGGTGCAGTCGTATCTCCAGTTGATTTTTTAACCAGCTTCATACCCTTTGTTGTGAATGTTGGGAATGTAGTATAGGTTCCCCGTGCATCGGCATAAGTATGGTTCGTAGTGTCGACATAATCTACACGCACGCCGCCTTTCAAACAAGAATACTCAAGAAAGCTGATACTGGTATTGCCGGCAACCCAGCCATTTTGATCCAGAGTGTAACTGACCGAATTATAAGTAACCGTCCAATTGCTGCTGTCAAAATTCACATAAATATTCAGACCATTGCTGTAAACCATATGAATCTTCGCCTTTTTAAAATCATAGCCATCTTTAAGCGCCTGACTAACTGTGCGATAAGCTGTTCCATTCCAATATTCAATGGTGCTCACAGAAACTGAAGTGTCGAGATATTGCGCTTGCAAGGGTTGGATCATGTAATATTCTTTACCAATTAAATCAGGTCTGCCGTAGCTCTGTGGATTCATCCAGCCCATATGATTAAAAGCGATCAGCATCGCGCGATATTTATCCCAATCTGCATTTGTAATCGTTGGACCTGGGAAAAAATTATTACCCATTCCCAAATTAGCCATTAATGGACGCAGCTGCTTCACTTCGTAATCCACAATGACATCAGCATTAGCTCCGCCTGTAATTTTACGTTCGATCCCATCTACATAACCTGCATAAGAGGAATCGAAGCGACCAGAACTGCCTGCGCCTTCACTTGTAAGCGGTCCTCCGTAAATGGTTTGAACCGAATCGAATAACGTTTTGTTGCCAATAATAGCATCCTTCATTGTCTTCGAGTCTGGTGCGCTTGCATCAAGTGAAATCTGATTCAGATTGTCTGGAGGCCAAGCCCCATTCACGTCCAAATAAGCTGCATTCGGATCGTAATTTGTATTAATTTGTGTAGATTCAAGATCTGAATAGTACTTCATTTGCTCAGCACGAATCGCATAGGACATTACACCTGTGTCGGCAAGATACCAGCCATTTCGATAGGTACCGCTTGCATCCTTAGCTACTTTGCCTTGTCCCGTCGCATTCCAATAAGGATTCGTTGCATCCGGATACATATACCAGTAGTCTTCGTGAAGTGAAATTTTATAACCATAGGTACTTTTCACCTTTGAGACATACGAAGCGAACTCCGTGCTAGTGCCCAGCATCGGATTAGCTGGATAATGCGCTGGTAAATTCACATCATAAGAATACCTCTGCCATTGATGATCCTGAACTAATACCTTGCTCATTTTCCAGTCATTAAACATTTTATCAACGATCTTGATCCTTGATGGCAAATCCATGCCAAACAAATTTCTGTTATCCGCACCAAACCCGTGACCCTCCTGCCAATAATCGAGGACAACCAAATCTGTCAAACTGTTGCGATAGGCTGAAGCGGTTTTACTAGTCTTATAAATTGTATCCATTACATCATTGCTCAAAGTAACATAAAAGGTTTCATTCAAGGCATTTACATTACCTGCAGTATTCTTGTCGTAAGTTGTATCTGTTGAGGCGAATACTGAACTCGAGCTGAAGGCTGAGCTTTGTAGGGTGAAGCCAGTACTGTTGGACTTGAACTTATCGAGAACATTACTATAAAAATAAGTGCTGTCCACCATAACATAAGGCTGATCATCAGCATAAGCCATGCTTCTGATAGCGGCATTAGTTGTCGCGGAGCTGCGCTCCAGCTGCAAGCCTGCATAATTGTTATTGCCTGCGGTTGCAGCACTGTTGACATTAACTATTAAAGTTTTGCCTTGAATCTGGTAGGTGTACATTTTCGTTCTAGCAACTGATTGGTAGGTGTCTGTTACTGTGAAAGTTACAGTGTTGCTTGCTAAACCATGTGTATAGGAGACTGAGGCTGCTGCTGATAATGCACTCGGCGTCATTAAAGTGCCTGAGCTATTTCTGTAGCTCGGACCACCGGAATAAACCGGATATATCACTGAATTGCTATTTAGCTGGGCTTTAATATCGATCAGCCCTTTGGTCACATTGGTTTCATTTAACGAAATCATATACTTGATAGTATCCGTACCATCTGTAAATTGCAGCACATATTGATTGTTCGGACTATCCCAAGAAACTGTATTCGTACCTGATGCTGCAGAACCAATTGGCTTCAAAGTATCACTCGCACCTACAGCCCAAGCACGATTATTTGACGGCGCAAGCAATACCAGCAAAACTGCCGCAATAACAAAACTACAATGAATCCATAATGTTCTTCTCATAAACTATAACCTCCTAGTTAATTTGGGATTATTGAATAAATATACATTTACTTGCATGATATAATTCTCATGATTACTCATTAATCAGAGTGTTCAAGTTAGGCCTATGTAAAGGGGATACAGGTCTGAAAGGAAAATTTCGCACCTGAAGTCCTGGAAATTATTGTGTCAATTTGTCCAATATGCGTTACTCATGCTCAATTACTAAACTACTGTCTTTAGAAATAGTATCGGCTTGTGAGAATAGTAAGCTTATAGAGTTACGAATGAAGGGAATTGCTTCACCTTCTAGAGAAATCCCGGTAACTTCTACTCCTGCTAAGAAAGCGAGCTTCAGCTCTTTTAATGTCAGTTCACCATATAAGACGCTAAGCTCAACTCGCCCTGGCTGTATGCTGAAGACGCCCCAAGCAGAATCGAGCGACCAGAAGCTTTGAAAGCTTCCTTGCTCATCTAGCTGCACCGGATTAAACCCAATCATCTGCAGTGGCAGGTTAAATTCAAACCCACTGAAGGCATTCAATAAAGCATAGCTTGCCATCGAGCGCGAGTAGTTGCTGCCGTGCTCTATCTCATTCCAAGGATTGCGTTTTTCGCCATCGTAGCGATCTCGAATAGCTTTAACGACTTCCACTCCTTGGTCAATAAAGCCTTCCTGAATCAAGTGAACGGCAAATTGATATTCGAAGCCGCTCATTGTTTCTTGAGCATAAGATAAAGGTATAGCCGGTTTTACAGCTCCCTCTGGCCAATCGCAAATCATCGTACCCGCTTCATCGTTAATACTGAAAATCCGCCAAGGGTTAAAAACCTCTCTCATACTCTTTTTAAAATTATGTTTATAGATCGATTGCAAGGCTTGTCTGGTTTGGTTGCGGTCAAAGATTTCACCGAGCCCACACAAGTTAGCGTGCCATTGGGCTACTACCTGGTCAATGCCGCAGCCCTCACCAATCTGGTATTTAATTTCCTCTGCTTCGGAGTTCCAGTAGACGTCATCGGTGTTCTTGCCCATTAAGGATTCACCAGCTTGCAGGCGATCAAGCAAGGTTTTGTCCTTGAGATCAATCTTTTGATAATAGTAAGCGCCATTAAACAAATTTTCGTCTGTCCATTGTTTGCCGCGTTCGAATAATTGCCCATACTCCAAGGCTTTATCCGCTTCTCCCAAATGATCCGCCATTTCAGAAGCAGCCTTAAGCGCCGCAAGATAGAATCCATTTAGCCATGAATTTGCTCCAAACATTTCGACATCAAGGGTATGATGCTGCACCCCAGAGATAACACCGGTTTTATGTTCATCCCAGTAATCTTCATTCTCAGGCGACCATGCAAACTCTAAAGATTTTTTCAATGGCTCCCAAATTGACTTCAACCATACTGTGTCACCAGATATTTTCCAGTCGCGATACGCTTTGATTACACCACCCATTTGTCCATCAACACACGCTCGAAAACTGAAACGCTCCCTACCAAGCGGCAATTGCAGGCGAAAAGCCATGCTCCCAGAATCCCGAAGATTATATTGGTAATCCAGATTTCGAATCGAACGTTCCAGCTTTGGAAACAAAAATGGCAGCGCATACGCATAATTCCAAACATGAGAACAGGTCCCTTCACAGCTGCCCGTATCCGGGAAACAGCCCTCCCAGCCATAAAAAGAGCCATCCTCAAGACGAAGTGATGTTGGTGATTTAAGAATAGAGATATTTGCCGAAATCGCTTCAATAGCAGCTTCGGGCAAAGTCGAATTAAATAATGCCTTTTTAAATGCCAGCGTTTCAGCGAAAAGCCGCTCCCAATTATTTAAGCCATACCTAGCGCTCTCAGTAGAATCTGCAAACAAGGAAGCATAGTAGTTTTTCCAAATCTTTAGCGGCTCGGTAGGACTTTCAAGATTCCAATAATTATGACAATTCGGAAAATTCCACGCGATCATATACCGAGTTTTTCTACACTCACCTGCTGGTATAATAATGCTTACTGTCATTGAACAGACGTCATCAGTAGCATCAGTACCCGCCACTGCATAATTGCGATTCCTCAATGGCTCAACTGCAGTAAACTCACGCCAAAATGTTTCGACATTATCTACTCCTCCACCTCGATACCAATACTCCTGATAACTGACAGTCTCCCCATCTGTGGCTAAAGTAAGATCTCCATAACCGAATTCAGCTTCCGTATGTTTACTGGATGCAAGCTTAATCAGATGAGTAGAGTCTGTTTTTTGATAAGTATTTATGGTGGTTCCTTTAGTTAATGGATTATTAAGCGATAAACAAAACGTATAAGTCATTTCTTCAGCAGCTGTATTGGTGACCTCAAGCTCGAAAAATGCACCAGGAATCGAAGAGTCAGCGTCATTCAAAGGGATGAACGGGTTAAACGCTGTCAACGTAATCTCACCTGGAAAATACTCGTCTGAATAAAGCACAGTCGCAATGGGAAACTCGCCAGTAAAGGTCAAATTTTTGAAGTGTGGGACCCCTGCCATCGTCGCTCTTGATGGACCAAAACCAAACAGATTAGTCTTCGGTCCCCGCATTCCGCCCATATACGGAGGACCAAGGTCGCCTGCAAGGATTCTTGCATCAACTAATTTCCCATTCGCTTCTGCCTTGACAGCAAAATGTGTAAAGTCATTAGTCCCCCCTTTATTGGGTTTGTTATAAATCTCCCAATCAATTAGATCTCCATTGCCTGCAAGCCCGATACACCCAGTTCCTAAACCGCCAAGAGGGAACGAAATTTGCTTGGTTTTGACCCCTTTATATTCAAAGCTGCTCATACCTCATCTGCCTTTCTTATTTGCTCTATGCCATATATCACTGAACTAAATTCTGACTCCAGCTCAATTGAGAATTGATCAGCCCACAATTTTCCACTTATTATTTTCTCAACTGATTCTGGAAACGATGTGACTTTATAAAGCTTCGATGGGTCAATTCCGGTTATTTTGACAGTTCGACAATTTTGCTTATCAGCAAGTCTCCAGGCACCGACACATAGCTTAGTGTTTGTAGCATTATTCATTTGCAGGATCAGCCAGCCATCAAGTTGCTGCAGCGATACATCCTCCGTATGATGGTAAACACTGACGTCGTTGAGAATATCCCGCCACTTTTTATAGAATTGAATCGCCTGAGCCACAATTTCCTTCATTTCAGATGCAAGCTGCTCAATCAATCCACTAAGGTGCATCCGCCCCAGCATTGAATTTGTCAAACGAAATACGAGCTCTTTCACACTGATATCGGGCTTAACCACGGACCAATTCCCCATCTGCGAAGGATGAATATATTTACTAACCCCATAAAAAACACGGCTTAAACGAAACCAATCGGCTTGATCGGTAATCGAAGCTAAGTCTGAACGAGCGAGCATCCCATAATCGAGTCTGTTGCCACCACTGGAACAATTTTCGAAAATGACCTCAGGATATTTATTACGCATACTATCCAGCCACCCATAATAACCGCGAACATGCTCAACAAGTCCATGCCCCAGACTAATTCCAGCATTCATACAGCCCAAGCCTAAATCATTATTGTAGTCAATTTTAAAATAACCAAATCCAGCTTTTATCAGCTTCTCAACTACTGCTGTAGCATAAGCTCTCGTTTCCGCATAACCAAAGTAGAGAAATCGCCTTGTGTTATCTTCAAGAACGCCATAATCTGTCTTCATAAACAGTTGTTCATAATCGTAATAGGCACGTGATTCAGTGCCAGCTACTTCAATTTCCAGCCAAATGCCGGCGATCATGCCTTTTTGCTTAATTCTCTCCACTGTTTTTGTGATACCTGAAGGAAATCTCCCCGCATCCGGCTCCCAATCTCCTGCGTACAAATACCAGAGGCTGCAATCAATTTCTTTGACAAACGGAAAATACCAGCCAGCATCAATCGCATATACCTCGACTCCCAAACCATCTAACGCATCAAGATGAGCATGCACGGTCTCTTCTCTAACCTTGCCTTCAGTAGAAATCCACTCGTTGAAAATAACCGGAAAGCTTCTGTCGTTAATGCTTCGTTGAATCAGCACTTGAGCGCGATGCTGGTGCATTGCGTTAAAAGCATTATCAATCGTACCTTGAGTACAAGCTAAAGATATTTTTGGCGATGAAAACTCTTCACCCGGCAAAAGCCGCTTCATCCAGTGGGCATTAGCATAATTACCTAATCCACCTTGCATATAAAGTCCATTTTCACTAACACCTGTGCCGCTTATTTCAAATCTCCACGAGCCGGAATGCTCAATTTGGACACACCAGAAGATCCCGAGCGCCTTTTGTTCAATCACAAAGAAGGGCATATATTCTTTTGAAGACCACGAACCCGTACTCTCTATGTGCCAGCTGCCTAGACTATTTTTATGAAACAGCCCTGCCTCTTCTGCGGTCATGCTCTGTGTTTGACCCTCCCAGCACCATGAAGTAGGAAAGCTGTGAATAATAATTTCTTTACCAGGGGGCTCTGCAGTGAAAAACGGCATGCCATAGATTGAAAAGGAGCCTAAATGCTGAATATCAATCGGTAAATTTGCTATATTCCGTAGAGTAACTGATCTAACTAATGCTGGTGAATTTGTATAAATGGTATAATGATTGTTTATTACAAGACCAGAAACAGAATCCAGCGACGTAATCGTTAAAATTTGACTCTCTTCAAGCTCTTCGATCGTATGACTTTGGTATTCTGCCCGACTGCTAGCGTTACAACCCAGCCATCTTGCTCCATGATGATGAACACGGCTGCCATAATTGACATGTACCTCTGATTCAGGCTGAAACTCCTTCTGAGGCTTAATCCACTCCTCCATTTGCTCGGTAAAAGCATTTGGAATGTAGCCCAGATGGTGGCATTTATTATCACGAAGTCCGACGATGTAAGTAGCGCTTGTATTGGATATAGTCCATCTTTGTTCGTTTGAACTATAGTGAATCATCATACCGACTCCATTCTTGATAATTTTATAGCTCCCGACGCGTATGTCAGGAGCTATAAGAATTGTGCATGGCAATTATTTCATTGCGGCAACTTTAGTTTTCATTTCTTCATATTTTGTTTTGTTGTATTCGAATACTTTATCCGCACCCATTGCTTTAATATCTGCGATAAAATCCAATTTAGCCTTTTCAAAGTCTGCATCGTTTTTAGCAAAAATAGCTTTAGCTGCTGTGTTTTCAACGTAAGTGCCGATTTTCGCTTCTGAGCTCGCAATGTCAGAGCCTGGTACCGGTTGAATCGATTGCAGTAATGAAGTTGAAACTTCATAATGCGGGATTTTTTCGATGAATTGGGTTGGGTAATCGATGCCCATTTCTTTACTGAAATCCTTCTGTACATCAGTCATTAATTGCTCGATCGTCCCTGGAATATTTTTGAATCGGGCAAAATATCCTTTAGGATCCTTGAGAGCTGACATAACAAGTAGATTGTTATATTTCTCTGTGCCTGATTTTTCTGAATAATCCGGATCCGATTTGATTCCCTTGATTGCCTCTTCTGTCAACTTAGGAATACCATTCTCAATCTTCCAATTTACACCTTCAACACCATTGTAGATCAGCTCTTCGCCTTCGAAGCTAGCCAAGAAGTTAATCACATCCATTGCTCTTTCAGGATGTTTGTTAGCTTTAGTGATGGAGAAGTCAAATTGATTACCACCTTCACTAAGTGCAACTAGATATAAATAATCTGATTTAGCATCAACCAGGAAAGGAGCATAGCCTTTTTCAGGCGATCCTGTCGCGATGAAGTTCTGGTCAGCTCCACCTAGCAGCCAGTTTGCCGGAGCTGCAAAGTATCTGCCTTCTTTACCTTTATCCGCTAAATTCTGAAATTTCATCGTAGCTGATTCAGGATCAAGTAAACCCATTTGATAGGCTTTATTGTAGAATTTCATTGATTTCCAGAAGACGTTGTCAGGATCAGTCAAACGCGGAAGCAAGACATCCTTCTCTACATCACGATATACAGTATACGATCCTACAGCTTGCATCCCTGCATTATTAGCGATTGCTTTATCAATAACCCATGAGCCCCAGCCTTCAGAAAAGAACAACCCAAATGCATAGTTTTTCTTGCCATTAGCATTAGTTGGTTCAAGGTTCTGCATATCCTTCATTACTTTAAGCAGCTGATCATGAGTTTTAAGCTCAGGTTTACCTAGCTTTTTATACAAATCCCAACGAATGTTCCATGTATTCTGTTGATACTGTGGATCAAAGTCAGAGGTGTTGATTCCACCTGGAATGAAGTACAGCTTATCTTCGCCGCCAGAACGCATCAGTTTGCTCAATTTCAAGGCATATTCGCCATTTTTCATTAAATCAGGTGCATTTGTTTTCACCAGGTCGTCTAGAGGAATAAGTGTTTTTGCTGTTAGCAGCTTGCTTCTTAGCTCAGGATTTCCAAAAACAAAAACGTCTGGAAGGTCACCGCTGGCAATGGCAACGCTTGCTTTTGCAATCAAGTCACCACTCATATAGGGTTCAAAATCCAAAGTAACACCAGTCTTTTTAGTGATTTCCTGCATAACAGGGTCCTTCTGAATATTCTCAGTTAAAGCCTTATTTACCTGGCTACCGAACCATTTTAGAGTTACTGGCTCTTTGGCAGGTGCTGTTTCTTCAGCAGGTGCAGCTGATTCTGTAGCTGCAGTGCTAGGCGCTGCTGTTGCAGCCACTTTGGTTTCTTCATCGCTTGTAGTACTTTTGCTGCAGCCTACAACAAGGACTACTACTAATGCTGAGATAATCATTGCTGATAAAAAATTCGTTCTTTTCACAAAAAAACCTCCCCATGCAATTTGTATAGCGCTTACTTTACATCTAAATAGTACAAATATTTGCATAGGATAACATCCCATAAATTCTACATGATGATTTGAAAAATTATGGACTCCCCTAAATTTTATCTAAAGGTTTTCTTGTGGAGGTTCAGGCAAAATAATTGTCACAGTCGTGCCTTCATGCTGAATACTTTCCACCAACAACCCATAAATAGCACCATAATGCAGCTTAATGCGATCATTGACATTTTTGATGCCGATGCTTGTTTTTTTGGTAAAAAGCTCACTTCCAGCAAGCTCGCTCCGCAAGCGTTCGAGGATTTCCGTGCTCATTCCTTTCCCATTATCTGCTACACTTACTATCAGTCTGCCTTCTTCCACAAAGATATGAATGTGAATTAAGCCTTTGCCGCGCTTGTTTTCAATCCCGTGTTTAATCGCATTATCGACAATAGGCTGAATGATGAGCTTGGGAATCATGATCTCCAACAATTCATCTGCAGCGACAATATCATAACTAATTTTGTTCTTAAATCGCGATTTCTGGATGTCCAGATAGTTGCGGACAAACTCCAGTTCTTCTGCGAGCTGGATCATTTCACCTTGCCAATTCAGGCTTTTCCGGAGGATTTTTGACAAATTTAAAACCATTAACGAGCTTTCATTATCGCCGACATTGATGATTTTCATCCGAATCGACTCAAGTGTATTAAACAGAAAATGCGGATTGATTTGATTTTGCAGTGCGTAGAGCTCGGCTTCACGTTTTTTCAAAGCAATTTCCTTCAGCTCAAGCTTCGCTTCATAATTCTCATAAATAAGCCGTTTAAGGCTTTCAACCATCGTATTAAAATTCCGCGTCATCACACCAATTTCATCAAGTGGACCTGAATCGGCAACCGTCGTAAACTCACCTTCTTTTACACGCTGCATCCCTAGCTCAAGTGTTTTAATCCGCTTTGTAATTTTCCCTAAGAGGAATAGAAAAATAACACAGGAAACCAGCAAGCTGATTAAGCAAACCGTAATGCCAATTTGTTTAATTCTCCGCTCTTGCTCGAGCAGCTTGTTAACCGGTATCAACGTAATAACCTTCCATTTGGGCAAGGAATTATCGCCACTGATGGTGTTATAGATAATTTTATAATCTTCGGCTTTATAATCCAGACTGCCAATATCATGCTCCATCATTCCTGCAAAATACGGCTTGTCCCCAATCGAACTGCCAATTAAATTGCGATCGTTTGAGGAAATCACCTTGCCTTCAGTATCTGAAACCATGATGAGCTTATCTTCCTTGCGGCTCTCCTCAATTAGTGAAAGCACCCATTTCTCCGGAATTTCAATCGACACAACACCAATCGGCTCATTATTAACATCACTCAAAGCACGCGCCAAATAAATGCTATGGTCATGATACCCCCAGGTAATCAAGCCATTGGCAGCTTCTGCTCTTTTATATTCCTCTGTATTCCTAATATCATCGTCTGCAAAAATATAATTGTTAAAATCCTGGACCAATGTTTTGTTCAAAAAGAATATTTTCATCGTGGCAAAATTGTTTCTGAGGTTGAAATCATAATAAGCGATTGGCTTCAGGTAGCTTTCATAGGCATTGATACTCTCGAGCACACCATCGTACTGTTTATTGGGATTAAGGTAGCTTTTCAGCGTTTGGTCGTAAAAAAGCCGGTTGGAAATATCAGCATACTGGAGGAATAATTCTTTGATATTATGGTTGACTTGTTTTGAGGAGTCGACTGCCGTTTCAGTGGCTTGATACAGAATTTGCTCGCCAGAGACATTCAGAATAATTTCACCAATGATCATTAGAGGGATCACGATCGTAAATACATAGGTGAGGATGAGCTTCGTTTTGAGCTTGAGGTTCTTTATCATGGCTTTTACTTCCCAATGGCTTATTTACCTCGAGCGAACGTTGTCTGCATTAATGTCTCTAGGTAGTTAGCTTTAATTGTTCTACATCGCAAAGTGAATTCCTTTAACTCGATTAAAATAAGACCGCTTCCGCATTGCACGAGGCAAAGTTAGAAAACGGTCCAGATAAGTCATGAGTTGTCCTGATCGGATGCTCGAAATGAGGGGCAATTAAACAGACCAAGCCTCTAATGATAAAGAGGGGTCCGCCTTTAGATCCAAGGAAGCAAATTGCTGCTTCTCCCATTTCAGAAATGCAGCAGCTCCAATCATGGCAGCGTTATCTGTACATAAATTAAGTGGTGGTATCAATAATGGAATTTCCAGCTTCTCGCAGCTAGCTGTTAAGCGTTCACGAAGTCCACGATTTGCCGCTACACCACCAGCCAATATCAATTGTTTAGCACCATAAGCTTTTACCGCACGCAAGGCTTTTTCGACAACAACCTCAACTACGGATTCTTGAAACCCCCTGGCTACATGCCCAGAGTTCAAGGTTAATCCTTTCATCTTCGCTTGATTAATTACCGAAAGCACGGCTGATTTCAAGCCGCTAAAGCTGAAATCATAGCTATCCGATTCCAACCAAGCTCGAGGTAAAGGTATACTTTCCTCAGCCTCTTGAGCCAAACGATCCAGAAATGGACCACCTGGATACGGTAGGCCTAATGCTCTAGCTACCTTGTCATACGCTTCACCTGCTGCATCATCACGCGTTTTCCCAATGATTTTAAACTGTCCTGGCGCTTCCATGTAAACAATCTCCGTATGCCCTCCAGATACCACTAATGATATCAATGGATACTCCAGTGTGTGTACCAGTTGATTAGCATAAATATGACCTGCAATATGATGAACGCCGATAAGCGGGATATCCAAGGCTAGGGATAGGGATTTAGCTGCAATAATACCTACCAATAGAGCACCGACAAGTCCTGGCCCTTGGGTTACAGCAATCGCTGATAAATCACTTAATTCAAGCTGAGCTACCTTTAATGCCTCTTCAATAATCCAAGTAATCATCTCGACATGTTTACGAGAAGCAATTTCTGGCACGACTCCACCGAATTGCTGGTGGGTTTCAATTTGGCTGGAAACAATATTGGAACGAATCACAGTCCCATTCTCAATAATTGCTACGGATGTTTCATCGCAGCTGGTCTCGATGGCCATAATATAAGTAGGCATTCCCTGCACTTCACTTTCTATTCGGACTTCTCTTTTACTCAATTACCACTCTCATATTTAGGCAGCTCTGCCCACATGATTATGGCATCCTCATTATTATCTGAATAATACCCCCGCCTGGTTCCCACTGGATAAAATCCTAGTTTCCCATACAAGCGTTGCGCAATCGAATTCGATACACGTACCTCTAATGTCATCCTAACGGCACCCATATACGAGGCTGTTTTTTGCAGCTCGATGAGCAGACGTTCACCCCATTTGCGTCCGCGATACGGTGCAGCAACTGCGATATTGGTAACATGCGCCTCATCTACGATCAGCCACATCCCCCCATAACCGACAACTTCCCCAGACAATTCCATGACCATATATTTAGCAAAATGATTATTTGTCAGTTCATTATTAAAGGCTTCTTTAGTCCAAGGCGTCGCGAATGCTTCAATTTCAATTTCACAGATAGCAGGAATATCATCAATCCGCATAGAACGAAACTCGAGTGTAGACTGATGTTCATTTGTTGTCAGAGGGTGTTGTCCTCTTTGTTCATTCAAGCCACTCCACATCCTTTCAATGCGACTTTGCCAATAGATTGGCTTCTGCTTCGGTTAATTGAGTGTAATTGGGAATGATTTGATGAACGTCATCTTGTTTCCCAGCTGCCAAACGCAGGGAGCCTAACAATCCAATATATAAAGCTGATATTTCAACATCTTTTATCTGAGTTAAGGAAGAATCCAATAAAACGAATGGCTGAAGAATCTCGAGAAATGATGCCATTTCACCTACAAATGAAATCCGTACGGGGCTAGTCTGTAGCTTAACCTGCCGCTCCACTTGAACCGATTGAGCAAGCTGAGCTAACCATCGTTCAACTAAACGTATTCCATCTATGGCTAAACATTCCCATTGCTCTCCGTTTAGGCTATACAAGCCGGTATAAGCTTGAGCACGTCGTGCATCCATTAGTGGAACAATCCAATGAGGCTCCTCTTTTGGTACTGATGTCTCCGAGGCAGCTGCTCCCAATGCCATTGCTTCTAAGCTTGAGACACCAATTATGGGTACTTTAAGCGTCCATGCCAATGTTTTCGCAGCTGTTACACCAATACGTACCCCCGTATATGAACCTGGTCCAACACCAACAGCTATTGCTGATAAATCGGATAGTTTCATCCCAACTGATTTAATTAGTTCTTGAATCATTGGCATCAAATGTAAAGAGTGCGTACGATCTGCATGAATATGTGTTTCTTGTATAAGCTGACCTTGTTCAAGTATGGCAATGGACATTGCAGCAGTTGAGGTGTCCAACGCCAGTATCCGGCCTGGGAAATGTGCCTTGGGGTCATTCCAATTTATCTGGATCATAGAATAATTTGTTCTCCTTTAAAGCTTCGCACCAATTTTGATATTTCTCACCAGAAGGAACTAACAGAAAGCTTCGCTCCACTGGACCTAGATTCTCTATATAAATAGATAGACGCTCCGCCGGCATAAGCGCTTCAATGCGATTAGCCCATTCGACAATCGTCACACCTTCACCATAAAAATATTCATCAAGCCCTAATTCCTCTGCTTCTAGTTCCGTAATTCGATATACATCCATATGATAGAATGGCAGCAAGCGACCTTGATATTCTTTAATAATCGTGAATGTCGGGCTATTCACCGTGTCCACCACGCCAAGACATCGTGCTACAGCCTGTGAAAAGGCTGTTTTACCAGCACCTAGATCACCATCCAAGGCAATAACAGCACCTTGATCCATATACGCCGATAAATGTTCCGCTAATCTCGTTGTATCCTTGAGTGAATTCGCTTGAAAACGATAAACCGTTCGCTTGGTCATCACTAACTCATCCCCTTAGGCAAAGTGGTTATATCCTTTTTTCGCAATCTCTACTTCAATGTCATCCAGCTGAAGCAAGCGCACACCTGCGAAGAGCTCCGTAACCTCTCCAATAATATGATAATCCAGCTGGTTCTTTTTAAACTCTTGTTCAATAAACGCTACCTGTGACTTTGGAGCGGTTCCAATTAATTGATACTCCTCACCACCGTACAGAATCCAGTCCATTGCAGATTTTCCTGCCAGCTCTGCATACAGAATTAGATCAGGGTTCCGAGGAATCATGGCTTCATTCAACAATATTCCAACCTTTGAAGCCTCTGCAATTTCCCATGCCTCACTTGCTAATCCGTCACTGATATCATTCAGCGCATGACAGCTGCCGCTATGTAATAAAGTACGACCAGCAAGAATTTGAGGCAGTGGACGCCGATGCTTTTCAATTAATCGCTCAATAGATTCTGATTGATTCAAATCAAGTTTTAAGGGAGATTCCGTGTTTAAATAATCCAAGCCTGCGGCTGAACATCCTAACGGCCCCGTTATAAAAACGATATCCCCAGGGCTAGCTGTGGAACGCAATAACGCCATTCCCGCTTCAATTTCACCCGTGACCTGTATAGTGACGACCCATCCTCCAAGTGTTGAAGTCGTATCTCCACCAACAATTGCCACGCCGAATTGATCGGCACATGCATATAAACCCTCGTATAATTGCTTAGATAATGTTATATCCGCGTTCTTGGGCAAAGTTAATGATACTAAAGCATATTTCGGGATAGCTCCCATAGCAGACAAATCACTTAAAGCTGCGGCCATTGCCTTAAAGCCAACATCTGACATTCGCATGGTCTTTTCATTGAAATGTATGTCCTGTACCATAGTATCACTAGAAAGGACAAGCTGGAACCCAGCTTTCATTTCTACAACTGCAGCGTCATCCCCAATGCCGACAACAACTCCCAGTGATTTTTGCATAGCAGCTGTCTGATAAGGATTCGTCCATTGCCGAATTAATCCAAACTCATCGTTTACAGGCAAGCTACTCAACCTCCGTCTATTGTTGAACTTATTATATCTGTCTGCCAGCAATGTAGCAAGGTATACATACCAAGTTGAATCATCATTAAAATGTAAAAATGCCGCTCCAGCCAACAATTTGCTTGTCGACAGAGCAGCATCTAAATTCATTCGGTCTCATCCATGGTTTCCGTTGTAGATTCCTCGATTAAGCCATTATGAGGAGTAACATTACCACCGCCAAGCCCTTCATTAATCATCCGATCAATATCCATATAGTGATCTTCTCTGCCTTCATGTTCCCCATCCACACAAGACTCGCAATCCTCCGCCATTTTACACCACCTAGTATTTTGGATAAGTGCATTTTTATTATGGGCATGATGAGAGTAGTCTATGCGATCCAATTATTTCATAAAAGTGGAGAAAGTGTTCTAGCGAAAGCTTCCTTGGCTTTCTCAAACCGCGAGCGTTTTCGGAATTCTTCCAGGATCATTAGCTTGCTATCCAGTAAATCCTGGCGGAAATCAGCTTCTAATTGGCCGATTACCTTGTTATCAAACATCACAGCATTCAATTCAAAGTTGCTAAAAAAGCTGCGCATGTCCAAATTCGCCGTACCTACAAAAGCGATCGTATCATCTATTATCAATATTTTGGAATGGATAAAACCTTTTGCATATTGATAAAAAACGACCCCTGCCTGCATTAATTCTTCCATATACGACAAGGAAGCCAAGTGAACAAGCTCTGAGTCCGGCACCAATGGAAAAATAATCTTCACTTCAATCCCGCTTATTGCCGCCATTTTGAGCGCCATAAAAATGCTGGCATCTGGCACAAAATAAGGCGAAGCAATATGTATCCGCTGTTGTGCTGTCGTAATTGCGGCAAAATACACCTCCAGAATCGCATCCCAATGCTCATCCGGGCCACTGGTAACTATTTGCACCCACTGATTGTTTTCTTTATCCAGCAGCTCTGGATAATATCTAGAATCCGACAACACAGCTCCACTGGCAAAACACCAATCCGTTAAAAAAGTATTCTGCAGAAAATAAACCGCATTGCCTTCCAGTTGAAAATGGGTATCTCGCCAATAACCTAGCTTAGGATTGCCTCCTAAATATTCATCACCAACATTGACACCGCCAAAAAAACCAACCGTTCCATCAATCACAACAATTTTACGATGATTGCGGTAATTTAAACGCTTATCGATAAAGGCAATCAACGGATCCAGAAAGCTATGTACCTCAGCTCCCGCATCCGTTAACTCCTTAACATAACCTTTTGGAAGACTATAGCTGCCTATCCCATCATACAAGACACGTACCTTAACACCCTCTTGAGCTTTACGAATCAACAGCTGTTGAAATTCTGTACCTATTAGGTCATTGCGAATCGTATAAAATTGAAAATGAATATGATCCTTTGCAGCCTCTATTGCTGATTTAAGCGCATCGAACATCTCTTTAGTCTCCGCGAAGGTTGTCACCGAATTGTGTTTACATATCACACATCCTGGCAAGTTATGCAGCAGTCCAAATAATCGTTGATGCTTCCAAACTCCATGCAGCGGCACATCCGCTTCGTCCGACCGCTGAGCTATTTTTTGCAAATCACGCCGTATTTCCTTCATTACCCTTTGGCCTTTACGCTTCGATTTACGCTTCTGTGAATACGTTTTTGCCATAAAATAATACATTACAAATCCAATAAGCGGGAATATAAAGAGGATAACCAACCATGCCACTGTCTTAGAAGGGTAACGAAACTCAGCAACTAGAATAGTCATAATTTGAAAAATGAACAACAGCAGCACAATGATGACCCAGACCACAAGATCACCTCCCTATAGGAAGTGTTGCCTTAATGCTTGAATCAAATCCAGAATTTAAGCCGCAACATCCCTTTTCTTAAAAAGAGACCATGACAATAAATTAAAGACTAAAAAGTACACAACTAATACGGCTATCGAGAATTGTAACGTCATCCCTTCAACACGAGGACTATCATTAAGATATTGGGATAAATCTGTATTGGTAAACAAATAATACTTGGACCAGCTATATCGGGAAATCAATTCATCTATCCCTGAGCCTACAAAAAGCAGCCCTAAAGAGATACCAATAGCTAATGAGCTGCTACGAAATACGGTAGATAGCATAAACGCCATCGTGACAATCATAATTAAATCCACACAATTATATCCATAGGTTTGGATAACATGGCCAATAATACTAACCTGATGAATAACATGCTCATTATCTGTATAAATATGTGAAACGCCTATATCCTTGAATCCTTCCATGAAGCCTGACAAGAGAAAGGAGCTTCCGAACAGCACCCCTAACAATAAAACGGAGAAAATCAAGATTGAAATATATTTGGAGAGCAATATTTTGGAGCGAGATGCTGGCCGAATTAATAACAGCTTGATTGTGCCACCACCAAATTCTCCGGCAACACTATCTGCAGCAATGACTACTGTAAAAATAGTTACAATAATAATTAAATTAGCAGCGTTCAGTACTCCTCCCCATACAGAACGATCAGATGGCGGTAGGTTATTAGATAATCGGTATTCATTCTCTTTGATATCATCGGTAATATCTGCTTTTATATCTTCTGGAAGATTTTTATCACTTTGTAGAGCACTTTTGCCGTCAGCAATTTGTTCCTGCACTTCAGCTTTCCAATTACCATCCTTTAAGGCTGGTGTTTCATTGTGAATGATAATAAGCAATGTGCTAGTCAAAGCAATTAATAGGAGAATTAGCATCCATGTACGAAGGCGGCGATAAATTTTCATATTCTCATTTCTTAATAAATTAAGCAATTTGCTCACTCCCTGTCATTTCCAGAAATTTGTCCTCAAGCGATTGTATGATTGGTTTGATACTATAAACTTTGATACCATTCTGAACCATGAGAACGACCGCTTCTGCAATTTGCTCTCTGTCTAAACTAAGCTCGATAAGTCCATTTTTAACGAAAGCCACTTGTGAAGTTTTTTCACTAAAAACCCTTAGAGCAAGCTCCGGCTGATCCACTTCAAAAGCAACCTTATTCTGATCCCCTTCATTGAAATAATCCTTAATTAAGCGAACATCGACCAGCTTTCCATTCTGGATAATGGCAACGCGATCACACATCAGTTCCATTTCTGATAGAAGATGACTGGATACCACTACAGATATGCCTTCCTCACGAGTTAATCTCCGCAAATAATCACGCAGCTCACGAATCCCCGCTGGATCTAAACCGTTGGTTGGTTCATCGAGTATTAATAAAGATGGCTTATGTAGAAGCGCTTGAGCAACACCTAATCTTTGGCGCATGCCTAACGAATATGTTTTGACTTTATCATTAATCCGATTCTCCAAAGCAACCAAAGTAATAACTTCCTGAATACGTTCTTTCGTGACCCCAGGCGACATTCTCGCAAAATGCACTAGGTTTTGATACCCGGTTAAATATTTATACATCTCTGGATTCTCGACAATAGCTCCTACTTTGGCAATAGCCTTCTCAAAATCCTTAGTAATGCTTACTCCATCAATCAATATCTCACCTTCACTGATCTTCATCAATCCGACCATCATTCGAATCGTTGTTGTTTTCCCTGCACCATTAGGTCCAAGAAAACCGAACACCTCACCTTTGGGAACCTCAAAGCTCAGCTGATCAATAATTGTTTTGGCACCTATCTTCTTACTAACATTGCGAATCTGTACAATTGGCTTAGTCATCTTTATCCTCCTTGGATATTTCTTAGAAAACTTACTTTGCAAGCATTTCTGTATCCTTAGCATACTTGATATACAGCACGGTCAAGAATGGACCGAGGGATGGTTTATTAATTCACAAAGGTCGCATTCTTTCCCTAGACCAAGGGCGGAGACAACAAAAAAGCGCCTCGTCGATTTAGACGAACAGCGCTTGATTGATTTATGCTTTATTTGGAAATCAGGGCTTAAGAAGCCACGTCTCTTTTCTTGAAAACAAACCAAGAAAGACCATTAAAGATGATAAAATAAACAAGCAATACAATAATGGAAAAGGTTAGCGTCATACCTGATCCTGGAATTGGAATTTGATCAGTAAGATAAATCTGTAAGTCTACATTTGAGAAAAGGTAATATTTCGCCCATTTAAATTGGCTGATAATGCCTCCGATAATGGCTCCTGCAAAAAACAATACGATAGATATCGTGATAGCAATCGCACTGCTTCTAAATACGCTAGAAACCATAAAACATAAAGATATGATAATAACAATTAGAATGCAACTAAAACCATAGGAGCGAAAGGTCTGGCTTGCCAATGAGATATGATGAGTAACATTGCCTTTCCCCATATAACTATACAATTCTGTTGTAGAACCAAAACCGTACATTAAACCCGATACAATAAACGACGTCACGAATAAAATTACAAATAAAAACAATAAAAAGCCAAAAACAGAAAGATATTTAGATAAGAGTATTTTGGTTCGGGTTGCAGGCCGGATCAATAATAGCTTAATCGTTCCACCGCTAAACTCACCAGCCACAGAATCAGCCGCTATTATAATAGTTGCAAACAAAGCTGCAATCGTTAAATTTGACATAAACAGAACTCCACCCCATAGAGTATGATCATAGGGCTGTCCGCCGCTCTCATTATAAATCCAGAATGCTAAACCTTCCACAATGAGCACAAGTCCTACCAAAATCCAAGTACGTATTCGACGATAAATTTTCATATTTTCGTTTAAGATAAGATTAAGCAATTTGATCACTCCCCGTCATTTCCAAGAATTTATCCTCAAGAGTTTGAGTGATCGTCTTGATACTGTAAACCTTGACTCCACCGTAAACCAACAAAGTATTCAATTCAGCAATTTGATCGCGATCAATTGCGAACTCCAAACCATCCGGTATAGTGGTAGCAGTGAAAGGACTAGTTGCGAGCACACGAATAGCCAGCTCTTTATCATTGACTTCGAAGACAACCTTGCTCTTATCGCCATCATTGGTATACTCTTTGATCAAACGCACATCAATTAGCTTACCATTCTGAATAATCGCTACACGGTCACACATAAGCTCCATTTCAGATAATAGATGACTGGAAACGACTACGGAGATCCCTTCCTCCTGAGTAAGCTTACGCAGATAATCACGCAGCTCACGAATCCCTGCTGGATCCAAACCATTGGTCGGCTCATCAAGAATTAGCAAGGAAGGTCTTGCTAATAACGCTTGAGCAACACCTAATCTTTGACGCATCCCTAAGGAATAGGTTTTCACCTTGTCGTTAATCCGATTCTCTAAAGCTACTAGCTTTATTACTTCTTGAATCCGTTCTTTAGTAACTCCAGCTGACATTCTCGCAAAATGGACTAGATTCTGATACCCAGTTAGATACTTGTACATCTCTGGATTCTCAACAATAGCGCCTACCTTAGAAATTGCCTTTTCAAAATCCTTCGTTATGCTGTGCCCATCAATTAGAATTTCACCTTCGGTGATTCTCATAAGTCCAACCATCATCCGGATCGTTGTTGTTTTACCAGCACCATTGGGACCTAGAAATCCGAATACCTCGCCTTTTGGCACTTCAAAGCTTAAACCGTCTATAATGGTTTTACTGCCAATCTTTTTCGTTACATTTTTAAGCTGTACAATCGATGTACTCATGTGTCCCCTCCAAATTTCTCTCATTTATAGACCTTTTTTAATACTACCATTGTTGTTATATGTTGGAAAGTTATTTTAGCGTAAAAGTAGGTTTTTACCCACATTTGTCCGATAAAACCATCTTTCTAGCAATCCATATAGAGAGCTTGTTGCCCAATAGAGTCCTAGAGCAATCGGCGAGCGCCACATCATAAAGATATAAATCGTCGATGCGAATACGGAGATTCCCAGCTTTTGCCGTGTAGAAGTTTGTAAACTCATTTCACTTGTTAATGGAATCATACTTGATGCAAACGTTAATGCCGCTGCAAGAAATGGCATAATATGCGAGCTATCCGCATGCGCAAGTGTTGCAACCCACGGAACCAGCATAGAGGTCATGGCACCACCGTGAAGCACAAACAGTCCATACATACCCATAAAAATCGGCATTTGCAGCAGCGCTACAGCTATAGTAGAGAATGGCTTAATCCCATTTTCTTTGTATAATTGTAGATTAGCTTCCGCAAGCTTTTTAGGATCATCCTTGCTTTGTTTGCGGAGCTCTTGCAATTGAGGCTGAAGCTTAGCTTGCTTGACCTGCTGACGTGCTACGCGTAGGTTGAGAAAGAATAACGTGGACTTGATAAATAAGGTAAAAATGATAATAGCTAAACCCCAATCTTGGGTCAGATTGAAAAAGAAGGTGAGTACAGGCTGCAAGATCGCAGCGATTGGATAAAACCATGAATACATAGAAATTCCTCCCTTGTTTTGGTATTGCTTGGGCTAAACAACAAGGGGGTTGGCGACGCTTCTTCTGCTAAAGACGAGGTTTTAATCATTCTTAAGCTGGGTTTTCTTCTACGGATATTTCCTAATCTACGATTAGAGCTGGATAACAGCTGCCCATTGGGGATCATTTTCAAGAAAAATCCTTTTAAGCTCATCACACGACTTGATGGACCATATAACAAAGGACTTAAGGCAAAGTAGCCGAATAAACAGCTCGTAATCCCCAGTAATATCGTTATCCATGTTATATCGATGGTGAAATCCAATTGACTCACCTCCTTTCGTAGTTTAGTAACTTTCGTTTAATAATTAAATCATTTACCTGTTAATTACTATCTAATTTTACGGTGCTTATTGCCTTTGGTTTCATTCAAATTCGATTATTCTTGTACCATTGCTAAGACGATATGGAGCATCTTGGCAATTAAAGAAATATAGAAAAATTTTCATTATATCATACCAAATTTTCTTTATTTTTGATTAAAAGCATAATAATTCTCGATTTTTAAGAATAATCTGCGTTATTAACGCCAGAGTTACTTTATCAACGCCAAAATTTCGCTAAAGTTCCATTTTCAAAGGTTATTGAAGCAGATTAAAGAAAAAGATGTATCTAATAACGAAATTGTTTCTTTATCGGTTGAAAAACTAATTATTTTGCCTGTTATATTTATTTTGCGTCACCTTATCAAAAATCGGCTGCAATCGATCGCTTAATCCCTTCTCCAAATAAGGCGTTATTTGTAGCATTTGCTTGAAGGTTAGATATTCTTTAGCTTTCTGATCGAGATGGTCATCGGCAGCTTCTAGATCTTGAACCTGTTTTACAGCGCGAATAAGCAGATTTTTTGGTGTATTCTCTACATCGATAAATTCGATAATTTGTGTTTTATAGCCCATGAGATCAAGCAGCTGTGCTCGCAAGGAATCCGTCGCTAATGCTGCAAAACGCTCCTTAATAATGCCATGCTGCAGCATCGGAATAAGCGCATCATTCTTTACCTGAGCATATAACTCATGCTGGCAGCAAGGAACAGAAAGAATGACTGCTGCATCCCAGCGTACTGCTTTTTCTAAAGCCGCATCTGTTGCAGTATCGCAAGCATGCAAGGTTACGACCATATCCACATGCTCCGAATCGGAATAATCATTTATATCTCCTAAACGAAAAATCAAATTCTCATACCCTAGCTTTGCAGCCAAAGTACTGCAAGTTGCAATAACATCTGCTTTTAAGTCCAAGCCAATCATTCGAACATTCAGCTTCTGAGTGTTTACTAAATAGTGATATAAGGCAAATGTTAAATAAGACTTCCCGCAGCCAAAATCAATAATCTCCAGCTGTCTGTCACGCTGTAAATGCGGCACAACATCATCAACCATCTCCAAGAAACGGTTGATCTGCTTGAACTTATCATACTTAGCTGCCAGCACCTTGCCTTGCGAATTCATCACACCAAGCTCTATAAGAAAAGGGACTACTTCCCCTTCATTTAGCAAGTAATTTTTCTTGCGATTGTGGCTAAGCTCCACAGGTGCAGCAGCCTTACTTGCACTTTTCTTCAATATGGATGCTTTGGTAGGTTTATTAGCGAGGATTTGATAATCCGCATCCTTCGCTTGCAGCAAGGCCTGTTTGAACTCATCACGAAGCAGCTTTAACAATTTATCACTCGCTTCTTCGGCGGCAATATTCTCATGCAGGACTTTCGCTCCCACTGTAAAAGTAAACTGATAGTGTTGTTTGCCCTTCAGCTGAACGGGTTTAATTTGGACTTTTGTAGCTTGATCTGGTGTTTTTTTCCGAAGATTGCTTAATGTCCCCTGTACTAAGGATTGTTCTGTTATTAATCGGTCAATCAACATTTTTACTTGCTCCATGATTCAAAACTCCGCTTCTTTACTGCTAACGGGCAACAATGGAACAAATTGCCCGTTAGCCGTATTATTGGTTAAAAAAAACCCTCAGCAACATGCTAGGGGCGTGGATGATTACCTTAAAGATCGATTGCGATGGGTGTACAACCAATATTTTTTCATATCCTTAACGACGTCATCATAGCGTTCCAGCACTGTCTCCACATAATGGTCAAAGGTCGCATAATTGTCAGGCGCCACATCTATGGATTTGCCTTCTCCATCTATCTTCAAGATTGCATTATGGCGTTCGGCTAAGGTATGGGCAAGGTTCATCAGCAGAAAATCCTCCCAAGAGGTGGCATCTTCTTCTCTACAAACCTTACAGCCTTCTTCGATAAAAAAAACAAAGATGCCATGCTTGCGCATCATAACTTCCGGCAACAACAGATATCCATCATCAATGGGTTGAATATCACATACCCATTGATGTGCAAATTGTTGCAGATCCGGTTCAATCTGTTGCTGAAAATCTGGTTTTGCTTGCTTCAATTGCAAATGTAATTCTGGCATATTGGATCCCTCAATTGATTCTAGCTTCTTATAGTGAATTTGCAATATTGGCTAATTTATTCGCCATGCCTGCCACTTCATCAACAGATGTGACCATGTTATGGGTAGCCAAAGACTGCTCTTGGCTTTTCTGAGTACTGGTATTAGAAGCTTTAGTAACTTGCTCCATTTTAGCATTGATTTGTAAGGTCAGGTTATTCATTTTCTCAGCATTTTGACGGGAAACCTCGGATAGTTTACGAATTTCTTCAGCAATTACACCAAAGCCTCTACCAAATTCTCCGCTTCGCGCCGCCTCAATAGATGCATTCAACCCAAAAACCTTGGTTTGCTGAGCTACCTTGCCAATAAACATAAGGGATTCACTAATTTCCTTGGAGATATCTTTGATTTCTGTTATATTATGGGCCAATTGCTGTTCATTTAATTCAATCTCTTCTGCAGATGCTGCTATTTGCTTAATGGTTCCTGAAATTCCTTGAGCACTTGAATTCAATTGATCCGCTACATCTTGCAAATCTTTGCCTAATCTTTGGGCAAATTCCCGATTTTGGTTGCGCAAGCGAGTTGATAGACCATTCATCACTTGCCACGCCAACTCACTGTCACTAGTCATAAACTGGCGGAAGGATTCTTGCTGCAGAACCACTAGCTGAGTGGATACAACTGCTTTTGCCGTTCCACTGCGCGGCATGCCTTCAAGCAAAGACATTTCTCCAAAAAACCCGCCCTCATCCACTTGCCCTAAAACAATCGATCTAGATTCCTGTTGTATAGTAATTTCAACTTGTCCGCTAATTACTACATACATCTCATGCCCTGGCTCACCTTCGCTAAAAATAACCTCTCCGGCTCGTTTGTTCATAACACTACCAATTTCACTAAGCTGAGCTATATTTAATTCCATTATGAACACTCCCTAAAGTTTGCTTCGGAATACGATCTCGTATGTTTATCTTTTCAAGGTTACTTAAGTAATCTGCTCATAAACGATGGTTTGCGCTCTCGATGGCGAGCTGATCTGGAGATTAAGCTAGATTCTTGCGGAGTGTCAGTAGAGTATAAGCCTGTTTCCGAAATTTGCTCGGATTCATCTAGTCGATCAGGTTCATGGTTGGAATCTGATTCAACTAACGAATCTGCCTCATCACCAATAGTTTCCGAGTCACTTGCTAATAACATAGCTTTTTCATCCTCGGATATCTCCATATTTTCTTCCAGCTCATCTATTTCAACTAGCTCATCTATCACTTCTTGCTCGTTTAGTTCTTCTGTTTTGAGCTCGATTTGATCCTCTAGTTGTGGTTCGAACTCAGGTTCTATGTAAGTTTCAGCTTCTATTTCAGTTTGTTGCTCATCTAGTTCATTGGATAGGATTACATCCCTATAGTCTGTTACCACTGTGTCATCATCTAATTCGTTGTTGTCCAAACTAGCTTCTAATCCTACTATAGGCATTTCGAATAAAGCGGTCTCGATGACTTTATTAACTACTTGCAGAATTTCTGGCTCTAGGAGCAACGGCTTTAAAGCTAATTGATCTTCTAACTGCCCTACTCTTGCTGTTAATCGCCCAACCGTATCTTCTAATTCCCGTAAAGCCAATAATAAATGAGCAGGGTTCAACATAAGCTCATGCTCGACAGTATCTTGCTGTTCGGTTTTAAATACCTCTAATTCTTCAGGAGTTAATAAAGCTTCAAGCTCCTCTTTAGATAAAATATTGCTATACATCATAGAAGTTAACTCCTTTAGTAGAATTACAGAATCTAGTAGAATAATAAAGAGGAGCCCCTAACGAATTCCCCACTTGAATGGGGTGCTCGTTAACGATTCCTCTTTATCGTAACTGTTTTTATGGCAAATTGGAAGAGCCCATCAAATAACGATCACATTCTCTAGCAGCCGCGCGGCCTTCATTAATAGCCCATACAACCAAGCTTTGACCACGACGCATATCTCCTGCAGTGAACACACCTTTTACATTTGTTGAAAACTTGTCATATTCAGCTTTAGCATTGGAACGTTCATCCTTCTCCACGCCTAGCTGATCCAAAAGACTATTCTCAGGTCCCATAAAGCCCATTGCAAGAAGCACAAGCTGTGCCGGATAAACCTTCTCACTGCCTGGAACTTCAACAGGTCCGAAACGACCATTATCATCTTTTTTCCATTCAATAAGAACGGTATGCAATTCCTTCACATGTCCATTATCATCGCCAACAAATTTCTTGGTGGAAATCAGGTATTGACGTGGATCCCCGCCAAATTTAGCAGCAGCTTCTTCTTGGCCGTAATCCATTTTGTAAACCTTTGGCCATTCTGGCCAAGGATTGTTGCCAGCACGTTTCTCAGGAGGCTTAGCCATGATTTCATATTGGGTAACCGTTGCACAACCATGACGTACCGAAGTACCTACACAGTCCGTCCCGGTATCACCACCACCAATAACGATAACATCTTTACCTGAAGCCGAAATATATTGTCCATCTTCATGTTTGCTGTCTAACAAGCTTTTTGTGTTCTTATGCAGAAATTCCATCGCTAGATGAATGCCCTTTAATTCGCGGCCTTCAATTGGCAAATCGCGTCCTTTTGTAGCTCCACCGCACAATACAACCGAATCAAACTCCTGAAGTAATTTCTCAGCTGGATAATCCTTACCCACTTCTGTGCTGGTGATGAAAGTTACTCCTTCAGCAGCTAATACCTCAACACGGCGTTGAACGTGTTGTTTATCCAGCTTCATGTTTGGAATTCCGTACATCAACAAACCGCCGACACGATCGGAACGCTCAAATACTGTTACCAGATGACCGGCTTTATTCAATTGTGCAGCACAAGCTAACCCTGAAGGACCTGAACCAATAACAGCTACTTTCTTACCTGTGCGATGAACAGGTGGTTCTGGAACAACCCAGCCTTCGTCAAAGCCTTTATCAATAATCGAGCGCTCGATATTCTTAATCGTTACAGGGGAGCCGTTTAAGCCCACTGTACATGAACCTTCGCACGGTGCGGGGCAAACTCTTCCCGTAAATTCAGGGAAGTTATTCGTTTTATGCAAACGATCGAGTGCCTCTCTCCATTGTCCACGGTAAACCAAATCGTTCCACTCTGGAATCAAGTTATTAACAGGACAGCCAGCTGCCATCCCGCTAATTAATTTACCTGTATGACAGAAAGGGATTCCACAATCCATACAGCGAGCGCCTTGCGTTTGGAGCTTTTCTTCCGAAAAATGCTGGTGAAATTCCTCATAATGACTAATCCGCAGCAGCGGGTCATCTTCTTTTGGAACTTCACGAGTGAATTCAATAAAGCCAGTAGGTTTGCCCATCGTTCCGTTCTCCTTTAGAGTTTTGCATTTGCAAAACTAGCATCGTAAGCATTGTAAGCATTTGATAAATTTATTAATTTCCACCCACGCGGGATATATCCTTCATGTTTTGTTCAAAAGCAGCCATAATGGCTTGCTCATTGCTTAAGCCTGATTTCTTACCGCTCTCAATGGATTCAAACATCCGTTTGTAATCCTTAGGGATAACCTTCACGAAATCAAAAACACTTTCTTCCCATGACTCGAGGATCCGATGTGCGACTTCGCTGCCAGTAAACTTATGATGATTGCGAATCATTAAATGTACTTCATTATTCTCGTAATGCTCCGTAATTTGCTCCAGGTAGACCATTTCCGAATTGACCTGTGTTGAGAATTTGCCATGTGGATCGTACACATACGCAATACCACCAGACATACCTGCTGCGAAGTTGCGTCCAGTAGGACCTAGAACCACTACGCGCCCGCCTGTCATGTATTCACAGCCATGATCGCCAACACCTTCAACTACAGCACGCGCACCACTATTACGTACACAGAAGCGCTCTCCTGCTCTTCCACGAATATAAGCATCGCCGTCAGTCGCTCCATAAAGGGCAACATTCCCGATAATGATATTTTCTTCTGCTACAAATGAAGATTTGCTAGCCGGGAAGACCGCAATTTTACCACCAGAAAGACCTTTGCCCACATAATCATTGGAATCGCCTTCCAAAGATAATGTGATCCCTTTTGGAATGAAAGCTCCAAAGCTCTGACCTGCTGAGCCGTTAAAATGAAGACGGATCGTATCATGTGGTAATCCATCTATTCCATATTTGCGAGTAACTTCACTCCCAAGAATCGTACCGACTACTCGGTTTACATTGCGAATCGGCAGAATGGCATGAACATGCTCTTTATTATCTAAAGCTGGTTTACAAATGGTAAGCAGCTGTTGCATATCAATCGAATTCTCTAACCCGTGATCTTGTTGCTCTTGGCAGAATCTACCGACATTATCTGGCATATCAGGCTGATATAATAAAGCGGATAAATCAATGCCTCTAGCCTTCCAATGTTCAACAGCTTGCTTCGCTTCTAACACATCTGTACGTCCTACCATTTCTTCAATGGTGCGGAATCCTAATTGTGCCATAATTTCACGAACATCCTGAGCAATAAAGGTCATAAAGTTAACTACATGAGCAGGATCGCCTGCGAATTTTTTACGCAGCTCTGGATTCTGTGTAGCTACACCAACCGGACAAGTATCCAAATGGCAAACTCTCATCATAATACAGCCTAATGAAATTAACGGTGTTGTTGCAAAGCCAAATTCCTCGGCTCCAAGCAATGCTGCAACTACTACATCACGGCCAACTAAAAGCTTGCCATCTGTTTCAACTACAATACGACTGCGTAAATTATTCAAAACGAGGGTTTGGTGAGTTTCCGCTAACCCAAGCTCCCATGGTAAACCCGCATGATGAATACTCGTTTCTGGAGATGCGCCTGTTCCGCCATCATAACCACTAATTAGCACAACATCCGCTTTACCTTTGGCAACACCTGCTGCAATTGTTCCAACTCCAACCTCAGAAACTAATTTAACGCTGATTCTTGCACGAGGATTGGCATTCTTTAAATCATGTATGAGTTCAGCTAAATCTTCAATTGAATAAATATCATGATGCGGCGGCGGAGAAATCAAACCAACTCCTGGTGTAACACCGCGAACCTCTGCAATCCAAGGATATATCTTCGCACCAGGCAACTGACCGCCTTCACCAGGCTTAGCACCTTGAGCCATTTTAATCTGAATTTCGTCTGCATTAACCAAGTAATTACTCGTTACCCCAAAGCGGCCTGAAGCTACTTGTTTAATTGCACTGCGGCGTGAATCTCCATTGGCATCCTGAACAAAACGGTTTGGATTTTCTCCGCCCTCACCCGTATTGCTCTTGCCGCCGATCCGATTCATTGCAATTGCAATGCTCTCATGGGCTTCTTGGCTAATGGAACCATAGGACATGGCACCTGTTTTGAAACGCTTGAATAACGATTCAACTGGCTCTACTTCATCGATTGAGATCGGTGAACGATCGCCTTTGAACGCTAGCATTCCACGTAAATTAAACTGTTGCTCGGAATCACGTTGGATATGACCGACAAACGTTTTGTACATACTATAGTTATTCGTCCGTACAGCCGTTTGCAGAGCATGAATCGTTTGTGGGTTATAGAGATGCTCTTCGCCGTTTGAACGCCATTGCAAGTCTCCGCCTGTATCAAGCACAGGATCGCGACCTTCTTGTACAGAATAAGCACGTTGATGACGAATTTGCACTTCTTGTGCAATGATGTCTAAACCAATACCTTCAATACGTGAAGCTGTCCATGTAAAATATTTATCCACTACCGCTTTATTCAAGCCGATTGCTTCAAAAATTTGTGCTCCACGATAGCTCTGAATAGTTGAAATCCCCATTTTGGCTAAAACTTTAACTACGCCCTTAGTGGTTGCTTTCAAATAGTTATAAACCGCTTTTTCGTGCGTCATGTTAACTAGAATCTTCTGATTGATCATATCGTCCAAGGTTTCAAAAGCGAGGTAAGGATTAACAGCCCCAGCCCCGAACCCAATTAACAAAGCAAAATGATGAACTTCGCGCGGCTCAGCAGATTCAACGATTAAGCTGACCTTGGTTCTTGTGCCTTCACGAATCAAATGATGATGTGTGCCAGATACAGCAAGCAGCGCAGGTATAGCTGCAAATTCTTCGTCTACTCCACGGTCAGATAAGATTAGAAATGTAGCACCTTCAGCAATTGCACGATCAGCAGCAACATAAAGCTCTTCGATTGCTTGCTCCAAACCAGTAGTACCTTCTGCAACTTTGTAGATTATAGGAAGTGTTACTGACTTGAAGCCAGCACGATCTATATGACGCAGCTTAGCAAGCTCATCATTATTCAGAATCGGAGTTTTGATCCGAATTTGTCTACAGCTTTCAGGCTCTGGGTTAATTAAATTGCGCTCAGGTCCAATAGTTGTTCCTTGAGCTGTAATAATTTCTTCAAAATTCGCATCAATTGGCGGGTTAGTAACCTGAGCGAACAATTGTTTGAAATAGTTATATAGAATTTGAGGGCGTCCGGATAGTACAGCAAGCGGTGCATCATTCCCCATGGAACCGATTGGATCGACACCATTCTTAGCCATAGGCTCCAACACTTTGCGCAATACTTCAAACGTATAACCAAAGGCTTGTTGGCGCTTAAGCACTGTAGCGTGATCAGATTCATGGACATGCGGCGCTTCTGGTAAATCTTCTAAACTAACCAAATGTTCGGAAAGCCAAGCTTCGTAAGGATGCTCATGAATAATATCCTGTTTGATCTCTTCATCTGTAAGAATTTTACCTTGCACAGTATCTACGACTAGCATACGCCCAGGCTGTAAACGATCCTTACGAATAATTTTCTCAACGGGTATATTCAATACTCCCGCTTCAGAAGCAAGTACGATTAAATCATCGGATGTAACATAATAACGAGCGGGTCTTAGTCCATTTCGATCCAATAAAGCTCCGATCATTTTGCCATCTGTGAAAGCAATTGCAGCCGGTCCATCCCACGGCTCCATCAAACAGCTGTGATATTCATAAAAAGCACGTCTAGCTGCATCCATATTCTCATGCTTGGACCAAGGCTCCGGAATCATCATCATAGCTGCATGCGGCAATGAGCGGCCTGACAGCATAAGAAATTCCAATGTATTATCAAAAATCTGTGAATCGCTTCCATCGTTATCTACAACAGGCAGAATCCTTTTAAAATCCTCACCGAATAAGTCCGTTTCACACATAGCCTGACGTGCATGCATCCAGTTTACATTACCGCGCAATGTGTTAATCTCTCCGTTATGAATTAAGAAGCGATAAGGATGTGCCCGTTCCCAGCTTGGGAATGTGTTCGTGCTAAAGCGTGAATGCACTAAAGCAATGGCAGACTCCAAAGAAGGATCCTGCAATTCAAGATAATACGCATCCACTTGCTCAGGAGTTAACATCCCTTTATATACTATAGTACGACTCGAAAAGCTCGCGAAATAAAATTGAGAAACCGCATCCATTGCAGCTATAGCATTCTCTGCTAGTTTACGAATAACGAACAGCTTACGCTCGAAAGCTAAGTTATCTTTAACATCCTTGCTTTGACCAATGAACAATTGACGCACAAAAGGTTCTGCTGAAACGGCTGAATCGCCCAATGATCTATTATTCGTAGGAACCGTACGCCAGCCAAGCACAATCTGACCTACTTCTACTACAAAACCTTCAAGAATCTGCTCACATTGCGCCCTTAATGCTTCATCCTGCGGCAAGTAAGCCATTGCCACACCATATTCATTGGCAGCAGGAAGCTGAACTCCCTGATCAGCCAAGGATTTCAGGAAAAAAGAATGAGGGATTTGCAATAATATCCCTGCACCGTCACCTGTATTGGACTCACTGCCTTGACCGCCACGGTGGTCTAAGTTGCAAAGTACAGTCAATGCTTGACGAACGATTTCATGTGATGGCTTTCCTTTAATGTTCGCGACAAATCCAATCCCGCAAGCATCATGTTCATTCTTTGGGTCATACAATCCTTGTTTTTGAGGTAATCCATTGTGCTTCATTTCTTGTGCGACCTTCCCTTCTCTACTTGAAAGCGCTTGAGTTTCCCAGACGCCACTCTATGCAAGTATTCGACCTCTAATTTGATTTGGCTTAATTATATTTTTATAGTTTAACATCCCGAAATAATTATATCAATTTAAAAAATCGCATTTTGATGTGAAAATTGTTAATTTTTAAAAATCATTTCGAATTTCCTACAAAGGTAAAACGTGTTATCATAAAGTAAAAATAAAGCATATCTAAATATTTTGTAAAGGTGGTGAATTTTCTTGCGAAAAAAAAGAGTCCTTCTCCTATCCGAAGGATTCGGTTCCGGGCACACCCAAGCCGCTCAAGCCTTATCTATGGGATTGCGACAATTATCTAAAAACATTACGACTCGCGTTCTTGAATTAGGAGCCTTCCAGCATCCTACCATTGCGCCTTGGATTTTCTCAGCCTATCGTAAAACCGTAACCAACAAGCCAAACTTGGTTGGTAAGCTATACCAATCTTATAATAAATCATCTATGAGCCGTCTAAGCTCATTAGCCTTACATCGGCTTTTTTATTCGCGAACAGCTAATATTATTAGGCAACTGCGACCGGATTTAATTATTAGCACTCATCCCTTTCCTACCGTAATTGTTTCACGATTGAAACGAGCAGGTTTATCAACACCTCTATGTACGGTAATTACAGATTATGATGCACATGGCTCCTGGGTAGATTTAGAGGTAAACTATTACATGGTTTCTACTAGTGAAGTTAAAAACAAATTGATTCAACGGGGCATCTCTTCAGATGTCATTCAAATAACCGGCATTCCCGTTCACCCTAAATTCTGGGAAATACCAAACAGAGAAGAATCCAGATTAAGCTTTAAGCTGCAAGATATGCCAACTGTACTAGTAATGGGCGGTGGCTGGGGATTAATCGATGATGAAGAAATGATGAACTATATTGCCCAATGGCGCGATAAAATTCAGCTCATTTTCTGCACTGGGAATAACGAGAAGGTATTACATAAATTATCAGAGGATGAACGCTTTAAACACCCGAATATTCATCTGTTTGGTTTCACTAAAGATATCAATAAACTAATGGATGTTTCGGATTTATTGATCACCAAGCCTGGCGGGATGACTTGTACGGAGGCCATGTCAAAAGGAATCCCAATGTTGTTTTATAGCCCAATTCCAGGTCAAGAGGAAGAGAATCGTCAATATTTTATTGAAAATGGTTTTGGTGAAGAAATTCAATCGATTGCTACAATTGCAGCTTGGTTTAATAAACTGCTAAGTGACCAATATCCATTGTTGCTGCAGAATCGGATTAATAATCAGCTTAATATTAAATACAGTCCACAATTTTGTACGGAATCGATTATTGAGTTATTCCAATTGTAAAAGACCTATCCGTCTGCTCTGACGGGTAGGCCTTTTTGTTTTAGTTAATTAAATTAAGATAGCACGACTAATAATAACCAACAAAATGAACAGCACCAATATAGCACCAGTAGATGTGAATCCACCTAATCCTCCAACTCCACCTGCAACTACTCCCATTGTGCAATCCTCCTTTCTTCTACCTAAATTAAACGAGGCATTAAGCATAATGCTGTTTGTTTACAATCATAGTGTATGGTAAATTCCACTAATTGCTTGGGTGCTAATGCACATTTTTATTAGACTAGAGCAGACATCCAATCATCTCATTTGGCCATGCATATGATAGGTAAGTAGGGATTTCTTTACTAGTGATTATAACCATAATGGAGGCGAACAAAATGAGTGTAGCTGTCAGTAAAGAAGAAGCCAAAAAATGGATCGGGCGTAATATTGATGCGGTGAAAAAAGACGGCACTGTAGTAACAGGTAAATTAGTAGGAATTAAAGGGTCAAGATTAATTTTTGCTGCACAAAAAGGGAAAGTACACACTAAAGCAATTATTCCTCTAGTTTTATTTGACCTTCTTGCAGTTGGCACTGCTGGCGCTTATGGCGGTTACGGTTACGGCGGTTATGGAGGCGGCTTTGGTGGTTATCCAGGAGGGTATGGCTACGGAGCACCCGGTTATGGAGCACCTGGTTATGGAGCACCTGGTTATGGATACGGATATGGGCAACCCTTTTTTTAATGTAGTAAACACAATTAGGAAATGAGGTGCCTTCATGCATCTCATTTTTTTTCTATACTCAAACAATCATAACCTTCTAAATACATATAAATATAATAATAGGCTTATAAAAGTTAATAGACCTGAGATAGATGTCCACGCGATATAAGAGCATTCTGCATTAACTATCTAGAAATTAAAAAAAGGAGGTTGCACAGAATATGGGATGTAATAGTTCATCATCTGCATTAAGCTGCTGCCCTAATAAAGAATTCGTGCAAGACAAGGTCTGTAGCCCTTGGAGTGGGCTCGGAGCAGTAGCTGCAGTTGATGTTATTGTCTATACCAACAACATCACTCAGAATATTGTGGGTACTGGTTATTTGCAATATGACATTGGAAGTGGAAATGTTTCTCTTGAGGTTCTTGATAGCACTGGGGCAGTCATCGGCACAGCAATTACACTTACACCAGGAACCAGCGTAGCCTTTACGTACCGACGCTTTAGCGCTATCCAGGTTGTTCTGCCAGCGGCATCGGCTGGTATCACCTTTCAAGGAGAATTCTGCATAACTACTCGTTATCCCATTTCATAATTAAGAACCAAGGAGGCATATGATGAGTACATGTACAACCACATCCTCGCTAAGCTGTTGCTCAGATAAAACTATTGTGCAAGATAAAGTTTGCACCAACTGGGTAGTCCCAGCCGCTGGCACTCAAATCATTTATTCGGATAATATTTCTCAGATCATCAGTGGTACCGGATATGTTAAGTTCGAGGTCGGAACAGGGCCACTGACTATTACCTTTTCTCAGAATGCGGGAACTGTTCAAACAATCACAATACTTGCAGGAAGCAGTTACACTTTCACGATCTCTCGTTTTGATACGATTACGCTGGGCTCAACTGCAGATGCAGAAGGTGAATTCTGTATTACGGTTCGATATAGCTTATGATAGTGTATACTCATAGTGGTTTTTCAGTGCATTTGCTGAAAACCCACTTTTTATTTTACATAGGCAGGTCCTTTTAAGAAGCTTCATTCTTTAATCGAAAAGTTGAAGACACCGTATACTTACCTTCCACATATATCGAATTGCTTCCCTCAGCAGTTATATGAATGGTTTTAATGTTCTGACCTGTATATGTGCCCGTATTGCCTGGATATATCTGCATATTCGCTTGTTCTGAGCCTGTAATGTCTACTTCGAGAGATTCTGTACTGGACGAGCTATTAAAAACAGAAATTTGAGCTAGATCTACTTGTAAACTTTCACCAGCTTCCCATAATTGCAAAGGAAATGATTGACCGTTTTGAATTAAAAAATTACCACAGCATTCCTTTTCCAATAACTTCACTTGCTTTTCAGGTGACCCTTTGTGTGGATCATAGGGTGGATCTGATTTTACCTTACGAGATGAATTACTGGATGAATTACTGGAAGAATTACTGGATGAATTACTGGGTGAATTACAGGATGAATGTACACATACCTTGTGCATCAACCGATATCCTTTTGGGGAGCATGGTGAACATGGATACTTTTGTTTTTTACTTATTTTACAATGCTCAGAATAGATTCTTGGTCGAATACAACGTTTTCTTTTTATATGGCATTTGCGCTTATGCTTTTTCCGATTTTTTGAAGGGCATATTAGGAATAGTATGGTTATAAAAGCTACAACAGCTTTTTTTGAACAACAATTGTTCCTTTTCAGCGATATCCCTTCTTTCCCCCATACGAATTAAAATGCCTTCTTGTATTAAATGTAAGTTGGAGGGAAAAGGTTATCTCTTTAACGATTTTTCAGAGTAACCATGTTATTTGCCCATTTGTTGTTAGCATCAACTGACCTGAACAATGGAAATTGTTGCTGCCGTAGTTCCCCCAGCTAATGTAATCGTTGCGGCCAAAGTGGCAGTTACTCTGACTTGTACTGTATCGCCTGCAGTGACATTGATAATGACCTGATTGAATACCATCCCAATACCAATTGCTGCATTTACCAGTGTCCCTGGAACCGCAACTCCATTTCGGAATAATTGAAAAGCTGTTAACAACGTAAGTGTTGCATAAACGGAATAGATGATGTGGTACCTACCTGTTACACTTATCGTAAATGTATCTGCCGTTGGATTGTTTACAGTTATGCCAGTTGTTAAATTTTGTGCATTGGGAAAAGGTATATTAGCAGTTGGGGTTATTAGTGTTAGTAGAATTGTAGCTCCGTTCGTATTGGCCGCAGAGCCACCAATTAAAGTGCCTGTGGCTCCCGTTGCTCCTGTTGCTCCTGTTGCTCCCGTTACTCCTGTCGCCCCCGTCGGTCCCGTTGCTCCTGTTGCTCCCGTTACTCCTGTTGCTCCCGTTACTCCTGTTGCTCCCGTTGCTCCTGTTGCTCCTGTTGCTCCTGTTGCTCCTGTTGCTCCTGTTGCTCCTGTTGCTCCTGTTGCTCCTGTTGCTCCCGTTGCTCCTGTTGCTCCTGTTGCTCCCGTTGCTCCCGTTGCTCCCGTTGCTCCTGTTGCACCTGTTGCTCCCGTCGGTCCTGTTGCACCTGTTGCTCCCGTTGCTCCCGTTGCACCTGTAGCTCCCGTTGCCCCCGGAACTCCTGTTGCTCCTGTCGCCCCCGTCGGTCCTGTTGCTCCCATGGCACCCGTAACTCCCGTTGCTCCCGTTGCTCCTGTTGCTCCCGTTGCTCCAGTTTCACCCGTGGCTCCCGTTGCTCCCGTTGCTCCAGTAACCCCTGTTGCACCTGTTGCTCCTGTTACTCCCGTTGCTCCAGTTTCACCCGTCGGTCCTGTGGCCCCGGTTGCTCCCGTTACGCCTTTTTTTATTGGAATACCATCACAGCATAAACTACCGCTTGAGCAGCAATTTGAACTACTATTTAAACCACAGCATGAATTAATACTATATGAACGCATGATGCTTCCCCCTAAATAGCAACTTGCCGCCAATTATAATCTCTTTAAATTAACTTTCGTTTCCCTTGCTCCTCTTGCTCCTGATTCCCTAATCCTCTTCTTCTATTCTCTCTTTCTCTCTCTAATACTATTAAATGTTAATATTTATCTATTGATTGCACACTAGCCTTATCCAAATAGAAATGTACGCTTCTTTGCTCAATGCAAAATAATGGCTCCCAGATAAGAGCCATCATCCACAATTTTAAATTCAATTGAATTCAATTAACTATATGCTCCAAGCTCCCAGAGAAACAGACAGCCAAGGCTTCAGAAAACGAGCTTATCATAGCTTGATTCCATTCAGCACGTCTATTATCATGGATTTCCACCCATAGACGTTTTTTAACTGGCCAATAGGTGACTTCCAATAAACCAGCTTGTTTACCTATTTTAAGATGATAATGTGTCGAGCCCTTCAAAGTGGAGAGCGGAGATTTTTGCGTAATTAGCAATCCAAACTGCTCAATAATTCCTTCAATCTCTTTGATGGTCTTTTCCTCCATATACTGACCCTCATTTTCTATATCAATCCGTTCTTCAGACAATCTAGAACCGACAATCTCATACTTAATCAAGGGATTACACCTCTCTTAAAAGCGTGAAAACAGTTATTTCAGGGCGGCAAAACAAGCGAACAGGTAAATTAGTCGTACCAATTCCACGATTTGTATAAACCAAAAGCTGGCTGTCTTTTACTTTGTGAAGCCCTTGAATATATTTTCGTCCAAATTTAGGAGTAGTTATCGCCCCGATAAATGGCAACCTTACCTGCCCACCGTGACTGTGACCCGATATTTGGAGATCAATCGGAAAATGACTGGCTTGATCTGCATAATCCGGAGCATGCGACAGCAGCAACGTAAACGACGGAGCAAATTCCTCTTGCAAAGCTTTATTTAAATTTGGTTTGCCCATAAACATATCGTCTACCCCAACAATCCGAATGCGTTCCCCTTGTTTTTCCAGAATACTCTGCTCATTGTCCAAAACACGAAGTCCACTTCTAGTGAGAATATCAACAATTCTTGATTTGCCCTTTGCATGATCATGATTTCCTAATGCGGCAAATTTGCCTAAAGGCGCATTAAGCTTTGCCAGCAATGGAATTATACTATCATTTGGATCTCCGTCATGTGTATCGAATAAGTCTCCAGTAAAGCAAATCAGATCTGGCTTCAGCTCCATAATTTCGGCAACGAGCTTTTCTAATCTATGGTTGCTATAATGTTTTCCCAAATGAACATCACTAAATTGTACCATACGCATTCCGCTAAATGTCTTCGGCAATTTAGGAAAGCTTAATGAAACTTGTTTTGTTTGAATCCAATATCGTTCACCGAAAAAGGCATAACCACCTGTAAAAGCCGCCAATGCCGCAAAAAACCCCATACCCTTGAGCATAAATTTTCTCCTTGTTATTCGTTCTGGCTCCATAAAAACATCCTTTCATTACCAAAACCGCCCTCCCCATAATGATGCCTGGAGAAAACGGTTTTCTATGCTTTTATGAAATTATACCATTTGTGGTAGATTACTGTTATTCGTTCTTGTTAGTACAAATTGCAGGGTTCCCAAAACTCGCTTATTAAAGCCCGCTTCACAATAACAAAGATAATATTCCCAGCTGCGCTGGAAGGCTTCATCAAAGCCCAGCTGTTGAATATCTGCTTGGTTTTTAGTAAAAGCTTCACGCCAATCGCGCAAGGTTCGTGCATAATGGATTCCCATATTATCTAGCTTCTCAATCATGAAGGTGGAATGCTTGGTCATGGCAGCTGTCATCGCCGTCAATGAGGGTACCGTACCTCCAGGAAAGATATGCTTCTGAATCCAGTCCACACTTTTACGATACATCTCATAGTTCTGATCCGCAATGGTTATGACCTGCATAGCTACAAGTCCATTTGGTTTCAGCAGCCGATCACAGGTTTGAAAAAACGTCCCATAATATTGATGCCCGACAGCTTCGAACATTTCAATCGAAACAATTTTGTCGAATTGTCCTGTCATTTTACGATAATCGCATAGCTCTACAGAAATACGGTCCTGCAGTCCTGCATCAAGCACCCGCCTAGTAGCAAGCTCATATTGCTGATCCGACAAAGTAATTGTCGTCACCCGACACCCGGTTTGCCTAACCGCTTCTATAGAAAACGCTCCCCAGCCTGAGCCAATTTCCAATACGTGATCACTTGCTTTAATTTGCGCCTTTTCAATCATTGCATTCAATTTATTTCTTTGCGCTTGTTCTAGACTATCTTCAGGCTGATTGTACAAGGCACAGGAATATGTCATGGTCGGATCTAAAAAGGTGCGATAAAAGGAGTTGCTCAGATCGTAGTGAAAAGAAATGTTTTTACGGCTGCCGCTTAAGCTATTGCGATTAAATATATGCCCTACACGGTTGAACAAGCGTCCCAATGAAGCGAATATTAAATTATTATCGTTGATATAAGGCCGATTTTCCACAAAAATCTCAATTAATTTAGTTAAATGATCACAATCCCAGAAACCATCTGTATAAGCTTCTCCTAAACCAATATCAGCATCCTTAGCTAGACGGAGGAATACGCGGTAATCTCGAACGTAAAAGTTTACTTTGAGCGTTGAGCTCGAATCCCCAAAAACATGCTGCTCCCGATTAGGCAAATGAATGATAAGACAGCCTACTTGGAGATTAGAGAAGAATCGAAAAACAAGACGTTGACAGATGCGGATGCGAATTGATGGTTTGGCTACTTGTACAGTCATGGCACTGCTCGGTTGTGGTTTCATATAGATGGGAAGTCCTTTCTTCCAGTGAATTTTTGCTGCTTGCCATACAATTCGCGGCATCGTCAGGGCAGTTGAAAGCGGGTATCGCATGATCGTACTCAACAGAGAGCTTGATTGAAAAGGCAATGCAGCACCTTTCATCATAGTTGCGAAAACCCGCTTTCCTTCTTTGTAAAGGTCAACTTTAATCTTAATTTCTTCGGTAATATCGCTAAAATAAAATTTATAATAACCTGCCATATCATTGAAGGGTGAAACATGAAAAGCTTTTGCTTCTTCATAAATATAACTATTACTTTCATCCTGCAAACTTTTTGCGGAATCCAAAACATAAACATGTCGTTCGCCAAATGTGTTATTGACTTCAGCAACAATACAGCTCAACGATTGATCGGCTCGATAGCAATAGTAGAAGCTAACTGGATTGAAAACATAGTGGAAATAGCGGGCCGTTGTAACCAAATCGATCTCTTCCACCTCAGCATTAAGACCTTTTTCAGTTAAAATGCGACGCAATTTTTGTTCAATGCTGCCACTCCCTGATAGATAATCACGATCATACAAGGAAACAAGATTGCAACGATTGTAGCTAAAAAATCGTACCTGCTTGCTCAATCCCTCTAGCTCACTAAGTCGAAAAGAAAAGAAATATACCGGATATTGAAACGAATGGCCAACAGGGTTAAATCTGGCATGCCACACCTCACCTTGATAAATCCGTGAATGGCTCATAGGCTTAATCCAAAATTCATTGTTACATCCACCGCTGACCGAACCGCGTCCTCGTGAAAACCATAACCGAAGTAGCTCCCGCAGAAATAAGTGTTTTTCACTCCATTTAATGCAGGCAATTTTCTTTGAGAGTCCAACGCCGCTAAAGAATACATAGGATGCATATAGTTAAATTCTCGAATGATCTGATTAGCTGGAATAGGCTTCGAACGGTTTAACGTTACACAATAATGGGCATGAGTTTGCAGTCCTTGCAACCGATTCATGTAATAAGTAAGCGATACAGGTTGATTATCTCCCGTATTCTTCTCTTTCCCATAGTTCCAAGAAGCCCATGCACGTTTAAGCGGTGGGAGCACGGAGGAATCTGTGTGCAGCACTGTGTGATTGGAGGAATACTTCCAAGCTCCTAACCATTTCTGCTCTTCAATTGAAGGGTCGGCTAACAATTTCAGAGATTCATCCGCATGAGCAGCCATAATGACACGATCATATTTCCGCTCAGAGCCGTCTCTCATTTGCATGGATACTCCCGATAAATCCCGATGTACAGATGCGATTTGCGCATTCAATTGAATTTCCCCTGAGAACTGCTTCAGAAATGCTTTTACATAGCTGTGGCTTCCACCCATAACCGTTTGCCATTGGGGACGATTACTTAACGAAAGCAATCCATGATTCTTGAAAAATCGCACAAAGCTCTCAACCGGATATTCCATAACATACGAGGCAGGTGTCGACCAAATTGCGGCTCCCATTGGCAACAAGTACTGGTGGATAAAAGCTTTAGAAAAATTCAGCCGAAAAAGATATTGACCCAATGACAGCCCTAGTAAAGCACCATTATGCAAATCAACCAGAGCTCTTTTATTGAAATAAGTAATGTCATGAAGCATTTTATAAAAAGCAGGTCGCAAAAGGTTTATTCTTTGGGCGAATAACCCGTTCACCGAAGTGCCTGCATATTGAAATTGATTTTCCTCGTTGTAATAGCTGAAAGACATTTCACTATCACGAACAGCTACGCCCAATTGCTGCAATAACCGACTAAATAATGGATAAGTTTGATTATTAAGCACAATAAAGCCTGTATCCACTGCAATCCCTTGATCTGGACCATCTGGGATGACAACCGTATTCGTATGCCCGCCTACATAATTATTCTTTTCATATAAAGTAATTCGATGCTGACGATCTAGAATATGCGCTGCTGTAAGTCCCGCAACTCCCCCACCAATAATGGCTATATTCAGCCTCGGATTCGGCCCCATTAGGTAACCTCCCCGCGCTTGCCTAATAGATAATGGCTTACAAACCATTCATTACCTTTATTTAGGCCAAATAGCTCTGCACAGGACATGAAGAATACCCGCCAATAAACCCACCATTTAGTTGCTTGTTCTACACCGTAGGTTTCGACTAGAATCGGCATAACTGTTTGTCGATGGGCATCCATCTTTTGCAGCCATGCTTCACAGGTTTTCTGATAATGCTTGCCGTTAACTTTCCACTGCTGCTCCACAACAAGATGGTGATTAAAATGAGCAAAAATATCAACAGAAGGCATCATACCGCCCGTAAAGAAATATTTAGCCATCCAATCTGTCTCATCCTGAACTTCGAATAAATAAGCAGTTGATTGATGTGTAAAGATATGCACAAAAAGCTTTCCATCCGGCAAGAGAAATCTATTAAGCTTTTCTAGCAATAAAGCATAATTCTGCATATGCTCAAACATTTCAACGGACACAATACGTGCAAATTTTACCTCAAGCTCCAGATCATTCATATCTGCTGTGATTACATTAAGATTTGTTAAGCCCCTTTCACGAGCAGCTTGATCAATATATGCTTTTTGTGAAGCCGAGTTAGATACAACCGTTATCTGACTTTGTGGATAATTAGACGCCATATATATGGAAAGCGAGCCCCAGCCGCAGCCTAGCTCTAATATTTCTTGTCCATCTACTAATCCCGCACGCTGGCAGGTTAATTTAAGCATATGCTCTTCTGAAGCATCTAAATGCTCTAATGCGTTATGTATGGATACCGAATCCGCCCAATAACCACTGCTATATTTGAGCTGCTTACCTAAAACCTCAAAAAAGAAACTGGTAGGCACTTCATAGTGCTGTTGATTCGCTTCTGTTGTATGAACAGCTATTGGTTTTTGCCGCAGTCTCTTAGTAAATGTATGCATATACTGATTATCTGTTTTTCTAGCCTGCTCAAGCTCCTTCAAACGTTGCTTTAATAAGCGGCGAATACCGATTCGAATTAGAAAATCGGGGAATCTATTTTTCTCAAGCCAGTTATCCGTCCACATCGATAATCCCCCATTTTAGAGTTTATTTATCTATTCGTAAAATGATTCATTTTGGATCAGTTTAATTAATATAATCATGCTGCTCCATATTGCGCAAGCATAATACTTCAATCTGGATGGGATGCTAAGCTTATCTTAGTGACACAAGGGGATTTGAAGATGAATGGAGTCGGCCTGGTACTGCAAGGTGGGGGTATGCGCGGAGTTTATACGGCAGGGGTATTGGATTATTACATGGAGCAAAGGTTGTATTTCCCTTATGTAGCTGCTGTTTCAGCAGGTGCTTGTAATGCATCGGCTTATTTAGCCAGACAAAAAGGACTTGGAAGAAACATGCATATCAACTATCTTCATGACCACAGGTATATAAGCTATCGTAATCTATGGCGAGGAAAAAGTATTCTTGGCTTAGACTATATTTTTGATGAGCTTCCTTATACGCTGGAGCCTTTTCATTTTGAGGCGTTTCAACATGCTAAGGAGATTTTCAAAGTAGGCGTAACCAACTGCGCGTCGGGCTGTTGTATGTTTTTCGATAAAATGACCTGTACGGAGATATTCAAAATCATTCGAGCTTCATGCAGCATTCCTTTTATCACTTCAATCGTTCCGTATCAAGATTTACAATTACTTGACGGTGGAATTACAGCACCGATTCCTATCCAGCAATCCATTTCAGATGGTAATCGAATGAATGTGATAATACTTACGAATTCAGGGGAATATCAGCGCAAGCCTCGTCTTCTTCCCTTATTGACTAGGCAGTTTTATGGTCGATATAAAGAGCTGGGACAAGCTATAAACAATCATCACGAGGTTTATAATCAAACTTTGGATGAAATCAAGCAACTGGAAGCATCGAAGGCAGCTTTTGTGATTCGCCCTAGCCGCACTATTCAAACTAAAGGTATGGAAAGAAATCCACTTGTACTGACATCACTTTATGACCAAGGTTATCAGGATGCTGAGCATAATTTCAGTTCAATGATGAACTGGTTAGAAAGTGGTTTATCAAGCATTCAGTGAAGCAATAACTTTAAGGATATCCGCAGGAGCATCAATCATGTAATCTGGATTTGCCTTCCTCAATAATGCAACCGGGTCCAGTCCCCATTTGACGGAGATAATCTTGATCTTCGCTTTTTTACACGCTTCTATATCCCGGTGTTCATCTCCAATATAAATGACTTCCTGCAAACCGATTTTCTGTTGGCTAAGCAAAGCTTTGATCGACCTGTGTTTACCAAAAATATTGCTTTGAGAATGGATAGTTTCAAAAGAATTCATTTCATGCTTAACTAAAAACTTTTTTATATTCTCAACCGAATTAGAAGAGATCACTACCGTTTTAATATTTTGGCGCTTTAAAGAGAGCAACACTTCCTTGATTCCTTTAAAGGGTTTAATAAATGGCAGAATCTTTGCATAATTTTTCTTAAGCTCCATGACCATAAATGGCAGCTGTACCAAAGGAACATGCAAAGATTTAAGTCTTTCTTTCATAGAAAGCAGCATTAAAGCATTAGCTTCGGTCCTTGTTATTTTGCGAAATCCATATTTATCAGACAGCTCATTTAGCAAATCAAATGCAAGCTCCTTTGAGTCTGCAACCGTTCCATCAAAATCAAAAATCACATATTTAATCAAGGCAATTCCTCCAGTTTATAAAACTATACCATGCTTCTTTATACCATTATATAGTGGTAATCTCTATTCAGAAGCAGGAGAATAACGAACCAATAGCGAAGTTTTAAGTTCTTACTATTTGTATTGTAAATTAAATTAAGAAAAAAATTATATTTCACATAATAAAATGTTAATAATTATAGACTACAATTAAGGGAGTACATCATCCATGATAGGGATACGGTGTCTATTCTTGAAATTAATAGTGGGGTGTTCTATCCGATGAATGAATGCAAGAAACAAAAAATCCTAATTCTATCCGGTGATTATGGCGACGGGCATAAACAAGCTGCACGAGCAATATCTGAAGCTTCATTGGTTTCTCATCCCGATATTGAGGTTGAGATTGTCGACTTCATGGCATGGACTCATCCTCATCTGCACTCGGTTGGTAAATATTTTTACTTGCAGCTGGTTAAAAACTTTCCCGTTTTTTACGGTTATTTATTTCAAATTACCCGAAATGATACAACCATGTCCTATATTTTCAAAAAAATTCGTTCGTTTAGTTTGAGCAGAATGGTTAAACTATTAGAGGAAGTGCAGCCGGATGTCATTGTAAGCACATTTCCTTCTGCCGCTGCCGCAATTTCGATTCTTAAATCCAAAGGATTAACAACAGTTCCAACTGTTACAATCCTAACCGACCATACCGACCATAGCTACTGGCTTCACCCCCATACAGACCAATATCTTGTGGGATCTGATCATGTTAGTCAGCTTCTGCAGCGTGAGCATGGCATTCCAGAATCCGATATTTCTGTTACAGGCATTCCCATACGCTCTCATTTTTGTGTAGAGTATGATCGAACTGGGCTTAAGGAAAAGCACGGTTTGTCTACAGAGCTCCCCATTGTAATGGTCATGGGCGGTGGTCTTGGCATGATTAGCAAAGAATTCATCCAATTGCTGCAATCCGATGCTTTACCTAAAAAGATTCAGTTTGTCATTGTTTGTGGTCACAATCATAAACTAAAGCAAAAGCTAACAGAGGAATTAAAAAATTCTAAGCATTCTATAGCATTAACTGGATACATACAGCATGTTCATGAAATTATGGCTATCTCTGATTTGATTGTTACGAAGCCAGGTGGATTGACTATTTCGGAAGCACTTGCATTAGAATTGCCAATGCTGCTGTATAAGCCACTCCCAGGACAAGAGCAGGACAATGCTGCCTTTTTATTAAAAGCAGGCGTTGCCAGACAAGCCAGAGATGAAATGGAGTTATTGGACCAATTAATTGCCATTATTCACAATCCACAGATCTTGCTTACCTTGAAGCTTAAAGCCAAAGCTTTCCAAATGAAGTCCTCCACATTAGATGCTTTAAACGCGATATTGCTAACGGAAAGCTGCGGAATTGTTCCACAGAGCAAATGGAGTTTATATCGTTATCAGCGTTATATCAGTCTTTTTTTTAGAAGAAAGCTTGCAGGACGAAGTTCTTAGATTATACTTACGATATACGGTTCTTAGAAAGGAAGAAAGATCATGCGTGAAAAACTACTATGGGGGATTCTGATCTTTCTAGTAATCTATATGTTCATACCTTGGTTATTAACAAGGATATTTGGATTAGGTGTATTTCGCAAAGGCAGCGTGCGGCGAGAAATTGCCTTCACCTTCGATGACGGCCCTGATCCTAAGTATACCCCCCAATTATTGGATTTATTAAAAAAACATAATGTAAAAGCTACTTTTTTTGTTCTCGGTCAGAAGGCAGAGCTTAACCCAGCTATTATTAAACGCATTCATGATGAAGGGCATCAAATCGGAATTCATAATTACATTCATGCTTCTAATTGGCTGATGACACCATGGACTATTAAAAAAGAGCATATTCATAAGTCCGCTGATATTATCGAAGCTATCACAGGGGATCGTCCTACTTATTATCGACCACCCTGGGGGATTCTTAATCTAGGTGACTTTTTCTTAAAAAATCAATATCACATCGTATTCTGGTCACTAATGGCTTATGATTGGCGCAGTCAAATCAGCAAGAAAAATCTCAAGAACAAGCTGCTGCGCAAAATTACAGATGGTTCCGTTATTTTATTACACGATAGCGGTGAAACCTTTGGCGCTGACCATGATGCGCCTTTTTACATGTTAGAAGCCTTAGACCATGTTCTAGAAGATGTTACACGAAGAGGCTTACATTGTATGCGGATTGACGAGATGATGAATTACCAGGATAGACGAACGCCTACCCCCTTAATTCTAAGTCGCACCAAGCAAACTGTTGTTTTCTTGTGGATGTTATGGGAGCGATTATTCCTTAAGTTATTCCGAGTGGTTGCCATAGATCTGCAGAATCCGTTACTTAAAGTACGAGTTAGAGAATATACCGGAAAAGAAATTTTAACGCTAGAAGATGGAGAACAGATTGTTAAAGGGGATCTGATAGCTGAGCTGCATCTCGATAATAGTATTCTATTCCAGCTTAGTGCCGATGCAACAAGTGAAATGAGTTTAGCCATCCAAATTATTCGGAGAATGGAAGTATTCATGCCGCAGGTCAACTTATTGCTGCAGAATGATCCCCAGTGGCACAATGTCAAAGGATTATATGGAATAAGTCTTATTCACCGCGGATCTAGAAAACTTGGGTTCTCTGTCATTGATTTGCCAACTGGAATCTTCTCGATCAGTACACGGTATTATTTGAAATTATTACTTTTCGTCTTACATCCACAAGGCAAAAAAAGACTGCAATCCAAACCGCAATTGCTCGTCCCCAAAATTATTGCTATATCCAAAAAAGAGCTTTTGAATCGCTATTATGCTTAATTAAACTTCCTTAAATGGGCCGGACTGCAGAAATGCGATTTCGGCCATTTTGTTTGGCTTCATACAAAACTTGATCTGCTGCATAAACCAATTCCTTAGCCGTCTGCTCCACACCCGGTGAAATGGTAGCTACCCCAAGACTTACTGTCACATAGTCGTTAATTAAGGAGCCTGCGTGAACGATTTGCAAAGCTTCTACCGTAGCCCGAATGGACCGCGCCACCTTCATTGCTCCTTCTAGCTCCGTATCTGGAAGCAGCACAATAAACTCTTCTCCTCCAAAACGCGCAGCCAGATCACCTGGTCTATTTACCGAACTATTCAAAACTTGGGCAACGGTTTTAATACACTCATCACCGCTTAAATGTCCATATGTATCGTTAAAGGATTTAAAATAATCAATATCTATCATGATAAGTGAAAGCTCTGTCTTCTTGCGAATCGCTCTTCTCCACTCTCGTTCTAGGTTCTCGTCAAAATAGCGCCGGTTGGCAATGGATGTTAGCCCATCAATCGAAGAAAGCTGCTGCAGTACCGAATTAACCTCTTCGAGCTTTTCCCTTTCGAGCTTGTATGTCGTTATGTCAGTGGATATCGCCACATAATACGCAACGTCACCTTGCTCGCCTTTAACTGCACTAATACTTATTTGTTCGAAAAATAATCGCCCATTTTTATCACGATTCCATAGCTCACCTTGCCATTGTCCAATTTCAAGCAGTGTTTCCCATAGGTCATGATAATATTGGTTATCTTGCTTACCTGATTTCAAAATGCGGGGTGTTTGACCATATAGCTCTGTTAATTCATAACCCGTTTGTTTCAAAAAAGCTCCATTTGCGTAAATAATTTTACCTTCAATATCCGTAATTAGAATGGCTTGCAGTGTATTCTCAATCACTTTCGCATAGAGTCTAAGTTGTTGATCCATAGTAAGATTCAGCATAAGAGTACCTCCGCTTCATACTCCGATAATAGCGCACTAATCCGTATTCATCAATAAATCCTTTTATTGCAATAAATATAATGCGAAGCTTTGCGTTTTTTTATTACCCTTTTAGGCATAAAATATGCTATTATAGAATAGAGTAAGAAGTAACGGACAAGAATGAAATGCCTTTAAGCAATCGAAGGAGACCATGTATGAAGCAGCAGCGCGTCCTTATTTATTCAGGCGGGGCTCTAGGCGCTTGGGCGCTAGAGGATACCCAACTTGGAGATATATACGTTGGTGCAGACCGCGGTGCTCTATTTTTAGTGCAGAATGGAATTAGGCCAAATATAGCCTTGGGTGATTTCGATTCCGTAAACGAAACGGAGCTTAATCTAATTCGCCTCAATAGTGAAGAATTGTTAACCTGTGACCCTGTCTTGAAAGACTATTCAGACACAGAAATGGCATTCTCCTGGGCGCTAGATCAAAAACCACAAGAAATTATCTTGTATGGCGGTTTAGGTACGCGGTTTGATCATTCATTAGCTAATATCCATTTATTATCGCAAGCATTGCCGAGTCAAACAACCTGTACCATTGTTGACTCGCATAATCGCATACGTTTGATTAATCAATCCACCAGACTTCAAAGATCCAATCGCTTTAGTCATGTTTCTTTATTACCCTTTACCTCCAAGGTAACGGGTATTACCTTACAGGGCTTCCAGTATCCATTGCATCAAGCTACGCTTACAATTGGACAATCTCTAGGCGTTAGCAATCGAATTATTGAGCCATTTGCTCATATTGAGATTGATCAAGGCCAACTGCTTGTAATTGAAAGCATAGATTAAATTAAATGTACCACTCGGATAATCTTGTCATCTGCATATTTGATGTGAATCGTATGCTTGATTGAATCATACGTAATAAGCCCATCTCCGAATGGTAATACGGGCTCTGAGCCCAATCCATAGAAGATATCATCTGCCAAAGTTCGCAAGCATTCCTGTCTCTCGTCTTCATCAAGCTCTACCCACTGTTGAGGCTCTATTTCTAACAATTCAGCGCAGCCCTCCATTTCACCTATGGCCTGCACTAATTCGGCAATAATGTCCTCATATTCTTTTGCAAATTTCACGCCCACATTGATCCATCCTTTCTTCCATACCTTATTTCATTGTAAATCGGAAGGTCCGTATATGCAAATTTACTTATACCTCCTGATTTACTAAAATAAGCCGTATAGATAAAGGGGATCATTGACATATTATTAAGGGAGTTTCACACGAAAACTAACGGAGGTTTTAAACATGGCAACAGGCAAGGTAAAATGGTTTAACGCAGAAAAAGGATTTGGATTTATTGAAGTAGAAGGCGGAGATGATGTTTTTGTTCATTTCTCAGCTATTTCAGGAGAAGGCTTTAAGTCACTTGACGAAGGTCAAGCAGTAGAGTTTAACGTGGTTCAAGGCAATCGCGGAGCACAAGCAGAAAACGTAGTAAAGCTGTAATTGAATTTCAGTAATAGAGGAGTGGATGTCTGATGTTTGCGAAGAGAACTACGGAAATTATCCCGGAAGAAGCTACATCCATATGGGCTTGCAGCAGTGAAAGCTGCTCTGGTTGGATGAGAGACAACTTTTCTTTTAAGAATGTTCCGACTTGCCCCGTCTGTAAGTCAGAGATGGTTATCGGGGAAAAGATGCTACCCTTTCTGCATAACAACAACAAAAAAGGACTTTAATCCAAACCTCGTTGGTTAGAATTAAAGTTTCAATAGTGAAACTGACTAGTAAAGGACGTACTATTGGGTGAAAATCCGTTAGTACGTCCTTTTTCTCTACCCACTTTAAGTTTCTTACAGTACACTAAATATAAACAAAGATTGGAGGACAAGTTATGAAAAAAATACTAAATGCTATCCTATTAATAGCCCTACTCACGTACGGATTATTAACACCCACGATACAAAATTATGTACAAGCTGCGTCCATGGTAAAAGTAGGGGATTACATAAATTATGGCTCATATGATGGGGAACCCATACTATGGAGGGTAATAAACATTGATAAAGATGGGGATCCGCTTTTATTTGCCGAGAAGATCCTTACCAATAAAGCATTTGATTCTAGCGGCAGTAAACACTCGGAAACTATTAGAATCGAACTTGGCAGCAACTACTGGCATGATTCAAATATTAGGCAATGGTTGAACAGCGGCGATAGCGTGATCTCATGGATTCAGAATCCCCCTTCAGCTGCAAATGTATATAGTGGATATAATTCTTATGACACGGAAAAAGGATTTCTTGCTGATAGTAATTTTACTGAAGCTGAGCGTAACGCAATTAAATCAGTAACCAACAAAGTATTGTTGACTGAGTTGGATAAAGACAAACGAGATGGTGGTAATGAGTCACATCAATATGTATCTGAAGAGTGGAAAGATAGTAAAGCTGTTATCGAGAATTATGACCAAGCTTACTATCAAAATGTTACAGACAAGGTCTTTGTACTGTCAATTAATGAATTGAAGCAATTCGTTTATGACAGAGGATGGGACTATCGCGCCAAACCAACGTTAAAAGCGTTCCAAAACATGTCTACTAGTAACAACGGTTCGAAGGAAGTTAGTTATGGGAGCTATTGGTTAACGACTCCTTATCCCTCCAATGATTATGGCTCGGTTGAATACTATGTAAGTGGCGAAGGATTCATCAACAATGACTATGCATATAACAGTATAGGAATTCGTCCCGCCATTTACTTAGATTTAACTTCTGTCAATTTTAAATCAGGGGATGGCAGTGCTGATCTCCCGTATAGGCAACAAGCGGTGGGTGGTTCTTTACAAAAGAAGCGTATCATAGTCGCACAGGGTCAAGGAGAAGTTCTTGATTTTACGTTTATACCAGGACAAGGAATCGATAAAATTAGCTGGACTACTCAGAATAGCAAGATCGCCACTGTTAGCGAGAGTGGTCTTGTTACTGGGGTTGGAGCAGGCACTACATATATCACTGGGACAACCACATCTGGTCTTTCCGATCAGTGTGAGGTTATTGTTTTTCCAAGGCAATTTCACGATACAATAGTTAAAAAGTCAGTTATAGTTACGAAAGAAAACAACCCAACTGTTAGTTCGTTTTCGGATTTTCCTAGATCAACCGATAATATTGCTGGGGGAACATCTGAGTTTTTCGACCATCAGGGAAGATTGAATTTGCTATATGAGGGTAATGATAAAGTTTATATCACTATTCTGAATAAAGAGTTTATAAGTATTAATACATTTGAAATATCAAAAGAGCTTCCTCTTTTTGGTGCAGCGACAATTGATGAAAACGGTAATTATTATATGTTGTGGGGAAAAACGGTAGATGAATCTGATAAATCAAGCAAGAATGTGATCATTACGAAATACAATTCGAGTGGTAAAAAAGTTGGCAGCGCTGAATATAGGGCTGGAGATTTAAATGTCAAAATTCCTTTTGATGCAGGGAATGCAAGTATTGCTTATAAAAACGGTACGATATCAGCGTATTTTGCCCGAAAAATGTTTCAAAGCCCGGACGGTTTGAACCATCAGGCAAGCCAAGTAGTTTATGCTAGCAGCAGTACAATGGAGCCGCTCGATATGCCAAAACCGTATTCGAGCCATTCCTTTGACCAACAAGTCATTAACACTTCCGATGGCGGATTTTTATACGCAGACCGTGGGGATGCGTACCCTCGTGGGTTTCTAATCACAAAGGTAGTACAAGGTGATTCAGCTACTATTGAACCTTTTCATTTCCGTGAAGGTGAAGCATTTCCATACGGCTATAATGCTACATTTTCTCAGCTGGGTGGTATTTCTGAAGGAACTAAAGGCTATGCTCTAGTCGGTTCGTCAGAAAAGACTTTGTCAGGAGCGCCCGCCCCAAATGAACGAAATGAATCTCGAAATTTGTTTATCCAAATAATAAAGAAGGATCTTGGAGACAACAAAAGTTGGAATACAATCGACATTCAGTCTAATTTGCTAAGTAAAGGAAAAGAGCGTGTTCTGAAGGGAGAAACTGGGAATCAACCAGGAAGTTATTTCCTTGATAAAGATTTGGTTGACTATGGTGTAATTTGGTTAACTGAATATACGGCTGATAAGGATGTGGCTAACCCTAGGATTGTAGCAACGGATGATGACAGGTTTATTGTTATGTGGGAAGAATTTGAGAACCATAGCTTTAAGAATTCGTACTATATGATATTGTCCTCCTATGGTGAAACTTTGCGCGAAGCAACGAATATGAAGGGTACTCGTATTTATACTTCTAAGCTTCCTCTTTACAAAGAAGGAAAACTATTTTGGACATATTCCTATGACAAGGATTTGGGCAATGCTGCTCAAAGTAGAATAGAAGTTTATACTCTAGACCTAATTCAGTCTGAACCTACTGTTAATGCTATTCCTACAGCTTCCATTGTGTTGGTTAACGATAAACAAATATCTTTCGAGGCCTACACTATCAACGGCAATAACTTTTTTAAATTGCGGGATTTTGCTACAGTGGTACATGGTTCCGAGAAACAATTTGGAGTTGGTTTTGATAATTTGAAAAATGCTATTAGCCTTGAATCGAACAAAGCCTATACAACTGTTGGCGGAGAACTTGCATTATCGGATCAAACAGTATCAAAAGAAGCAAAGATCACCGCATCCACTGTATACCTCGACGGAACATTGCTTAATCTTATCACCTTTAATATTGATGGAAATAACTACTTTAAGCTCCGCGATATAGCAAAGGCATTCAATATTGGTGTAACATGGGATGGTAAAACCAAAATGATTGGGATTGATACGAAATCCGAATATAAAGAAGAATAGTATGATGATTTTATGGCAACTCAGATGGGATCCAATTTCCCCCTCTGTAGTTGCCTTTTATTAATAATAAAGTTTTAAATGGGAAGTTTTTACACAAAAAAAATACTCCCTCCTATTTGCTAAACAAAGCAGATAAAAGAAAGTAATTTTTTGCACTCTATTGTTGCAGTTGAACTTGGAATTACACTACTCCCACTCAATTGTTGCAGGTGGTTTAGAGGTAATATCGTAGACAATGCGGTTTACATTCTCAACTTCGTTAACAATTCGATTCGAGATTTTCTCAAGTACATCATAAGGAATTCTTGCCCAATCTGCAGTCATGCCATCAATTGATGTGACAGCACGCAGCCCAACTGTATAGGAATACGTTCGAGCATCGCCCATAACGCCAACACTTTTCATATTCGGCAATGCCGTAAAATACTGCCAGATCTCACGATCAAGGCCTGCTTTTGCAATCTCGTCACGCAGAATTGCATCGGATTCACGAACAATTTTAAGTTTTTCTTCCGTCACTTCACCAAGTACACGAATCGCTAAGCCTGGACCTGGGAATGGCTGACGCCATACAATCGCATCCGGTAAGCCGCATTCCGCACCCACTATACGTACTTCGTCTTTAAACAAAGCTTTTAGCGGCTCTACTAGCTTAAACTTCATATCCTTAGGCAATCCGCCTACATTATGATGTGATTTGATCGTTTGCGCCGTAGCAGTACCACTCTCTACAATGTCTGTATACAAAGTACCTTGTGCTAGGAATGTGAAATCATCGAATTGTGCAGACTCTTCCTCGAACACGCGGATAAATTCAGTACCAATGATTTTTCGCTTTTGTTCAGGATCATCGATGCCAACTAATTTGCCCAAAAATCTCTCTTGAGCATCAATTTTGACAACCTTCATATCAAACTTGCCTACAAAGGTTTCCATAACGCTTTCGCCTTCATCTTTACGCAACAAACCGTGGTCGATGAACATACAGGTTAATTGTTTACCAATAGCTTTATGCAGCAGTATGGCAACAACAGAAGAATCTACACCACCACTTAATGCACAGAGTACCTTTTTATCGCCAACCTCTTCACGAATTTCACGGATTGTATCCTCGATGAACGTTCCCATACTCCAGTTGCCATCACAATCACAAATGTTGTAAAGAAAGTTGCGAATGATCTCATTGCCAAATATGGAATGCCTGACCTCAGGGTGGAATTGAACCCCGAACATTTTTTTATCGAAATGGCTCATTCCAGCAATTGGGGCATGGTCCGTGCTTGCATCAGCCACGAAGCCTTCTGGCAATTCAGAAACCATGTCTCCATGACTCATCCAGACTGTTTGCTTGCGGTCTAACCCATGAATCAGCAGATTATCTTCAGCAAAATCTACATCAGCTTTACCGTACTCACGCTTGCCAGCCCGCTCTACTTTCCCTTTAAGCTGGTGTGCCATTAACTGCATCCCATAACAAATCCCCAAGATAGGAATACCCAAATCATAGATTGCTGGATCCACCTGTGGAGCTTTGTCTTCGTAAACGCTAGATGGGCCGCCTGAGAAAACAATTCCTTTGGGATTTAGTGCTGTTAATTTCTCTGCAGTAACATTATAAGGCAATAGTTCGCTGTAAACGCCTAGATCGCGAATACGTCTAGCAATCAATTGATTATATTGGCCTCCAAAATCCAAGACCACAATTATTTCATTTGGCTTCGTCATGGGTCACATTCTCTCCTCGGTCGTTTCCTTGATAATATTTAGTAATTATATAGAACCTCAATTATCATAGTCAAGGAAAGATGCGAAATCCTTCAAAATATGACCCGTAAGAACACACAAAGCTGTCTCATCTGGATCAATGATCAAACTGGCAGTCAATTTCCTTAACCCAGCAACCGTTGCCGCAGATGCCGGCTCACATCCTATTCCACTTCGATCTATCAGCTGCTTTGCTGCTAGAATTTCCTCATCTGTTACACTCACCGTTACTCCTTTGGTTTGGCTCAACATTGCTTGAGCCTTGCGCCAGCTAGGTAGGTTGCCAATATTCATTGCTGAAGCTATCGTTTGTGGCTGCAGCTCGGGGATTAGTGTTGGATGGTTGCCTTCGATCATCCGATGAAATGGACTCGCCCCCTCTGCTTGAACAACAGCTACTTTCGGCAAATGATCAATAAATCCAAGCATGTACAAATCATTCAAGCCTTTGCCCAGTGAAACGGCATTGCTTAATGCACCACCGGGTACAATAATCCAATCAGGAATCTTCCAGTTTAAAGATTGTGCTGCTTCATAAATCATGCTTTTCTGTCCTTCAATTCGCCAGGGATTGATTGAATTGCATACATAAAGACCTAACTCTTCATAATTCTGCTCCAGAAAACGGATTCCATCGTCATACGTCCCTGCAATCCGGATAATTTCAGCTCCATAAGCTAGAGTTTGCTTGATTTTATTCTCCGACACCTGACGCTCCGGTACATAAACATAAGCTTTACAACCAGCCAATGCGGCATACATGGCCAAAGAGGAAGATGTGTTTCCTGTAGATGAGCAAGCAAGCTTCTGTTTTCCTAAGGAACGTGCATGTGAAACGGCTACTGTCATCCCATTATCCTTAAATGAACCGCTGGGATTCTCACTTTGCGCCTTTAGCCATACTTGACGAACCCCTGTGTAAGCCTGGAGCGACTCTGAAGCATACAAGCCCGTATTGCCTTCATATTTGGTCGTTACAAAGGCTTCAGGCAGTTCAGGGTAAATCAGCTCTTTGTAGCGCCATACGCCACTAGCGTGCATACTCATGCGTTGTGAAAGCCGCTCAGCGAACATTCGGCGCAATTTCTCACTATCCACCGCTTTAAAATCATGAACCACCTGAAATAAACCGCCACAATGACATTGATATTGAAAAGATTTATCGGAGTAATCACTCTTACATTCAAAACAAATCAGCTTCATAAGTAGCATCCCCATTCTTATCGTTGCAATGTGTGCATCGTTAGCTTTAGAATAAGACATAACCATTCATAAGAATAATATTTATTTTTACCTAATACATAAATTATATTGATGAATAGGAGGAACAAGGAGTGAATCTTCACGCCTTAAAGATATTCGCTAAAGTCGCCTTGCACGGCAGCGTAACCCAAGCAGCAGATGAGCTGCGAATCAGTCAACCGGCCGTAACTGCCCAAATTCGAAATTTGGAAAAAGAGCTAAACACCAAACTCATCTCTCCCAAAGGCAGAGGCATTATCTTAACCTCCTCTGGTGAAATTTTAGCTAAGGATGCTATTCGCCTATTTGCCTTGGAAAGTGAAATCGAAGCGCGGATGAAAGCATACAACTTAGGTCATTTAGGTAGTCTCCAGATTGTTTCAACCTATCTCCCTGCCAACTATCTGCTTCCATTGTGGCTCTCACAATTCAAACAATTGCATGCTCTAATCGATTGCACACTAACAACAAAAAACTCCACAGATGCTATGGAGTCCTTGCTTCATTATGAGGCAGAGCTTGCTGTAATTGGTGGAGGAGCTGTCAATCACCCACTAATCCATAGTGAGCTTTTGTTCGAGGATCCGCTTTGGTTTGTCGTGCCTACTAAACATCCTTATGCAGATCAGGCCGTCGCCTTGGACCAAATGATGAATGAGCCATTTATTCTAAGAGAAGAGGGAAGCTCATCTCGAGATAAATTATTTGCTTTATGCAAAATTCAGAATGCTCCTCCTCCACGAATTGGGCTGCAGTTTAATGGCTTGTCCGAATCCATTAGAGCAGTTATCGGTGGTTATGGGGCTATCTTCGTATCAGCCTTGGAAGTCAGAGAATATATAGAACGCGGTGAATTAGCCAGAGTTTATGTACAGGATGTCAATTTAGTCAATCCCATCTCACTCTGCAGAAGAGCTAAGGAAGAGCTAAGTCCGGCAGCAGCGAAGTTCCGTCAAGCAGTACTGCAGTTACACCAAGCAGACTTGCACCAATAGGCAATATTACAGGTCGTTTCAGACGCTGCAAGATATCCTGTTTAACCCGTTCTTCTTGCTCGATGAACTGTTCATAGCTGTAGGGAGATTTTGGTTTATTGGGAGAAAGCGGCGCTTGGACAGGTTTTACCGTCGTCGTCAACGGAGCAAATGCATAACCCAGTTTCTTAAAATATGCGATAATTTCTGGAAGAGCTTGAACCGTTTGACCATGCCCTGTACCATCATGCATCAGTAATATTACCTCATGATTCAAGGTGCTCCCCTTGATTTTTGCCACGATTTCATCAGCAGGTACATTCGCACGCGAAGAATCAGAGCTATCCATATTCCAATCCATCATCGTATAACCCGCTTCATCCATATCATAGTAATAGAAGGCATCAAAATGCGTATAGGTTCCTCCAGGCGCCCTGACAAGCTCTGGTTTAATTCCACATATCGAATAAAGAATTTTTTCGGTTTGCTGAATTTGCCGCCAAAACTCTAAGAGGTTCCTATTATAGAGTTGCTTATAAACATGATTATAAGTGTGATTTCCAATCGTATGACCTGCAATAAAAACCTGTTTAACAAGCTCTGGATGCTCTTCAGCCATTTTTCCAACCATAAAGAAAGTTGCCTTAATCTTGTCCTTTTTTAAAATTTCCAATACCTTAGGTGTCTGGATACTGGGTCCATCGTCAAAGGTTAAATAAACCGTTGGCTGCGTTGGCTTTGTATATGTTTTCTTTTCTTGATTGGCAGGGTAAATTCTTTTTCCGAGCATTAATTGCTCATAAAGCTCAGAAGATAAATCACTAGACTTTGCATAAATTGCAGAAATTCCATGTATATTTAGGTAAAATTGACACAATAATAGAAGTAACAGCACTATTAGTACTCTTACAGTAAAAGTGAATAAGCGAGTAAACATTAACAATCTTACCTCCGTCGGCTCTTCAGTTCCTTCTTCCATAAATTATATGTTTACATAGAGTCAATTATGACTATTATTGACTTTGTCAGCATAAACATATATGTTAAGGGGTAGTATTTAAAAATGATAAAATTATCGACACAAAAAAGAGTCATTTACTACAGTAAAAAAGTGCAACCAATGCTTGGCTATCCACGTAGATTAAACTTACGAAGCAAGTTCAGACTCAAAACTTAGATTTTGCTTACGCAGCCAGCTTTGCCTCGGTAAAGCTCTTAGGAGGAAACATGCTTCCAGAACACTATCAACTTAATATTTTTGATCACAAATTAGAGCCTTACCTAACAGAGTTATATAGACAGCATAAGGAACGTGCGGCCAATATTGACTGGAGCTACCATGAGTTCATCCCTTGGGAACTTGGTAAAAGCTTTATTGAGTTGCCTTGGTCGATAGACCAAAGGACACTTCCACCTGCCATTTATACGGCTGTTGAAACTTCGCTTTTAACGGAAGTAAATCTACCTTTCTTCTATCATCACTTAGCTACAACCTTCAAAGGATCTTTAAAAGTACTTCAGGATTTCGTTCACACCTGGGTTTCGGAAGAAGACCAACATTCATCACTATTGGAAACCTATCTTATAATAACACGAAATGCAGATCCGCATGCACTTCATTTACTGCGCAAGGAAGTTGTAGAAGGCGGGTATGCACCTGACTTTGATACTGCTATTGAGACGATGGTTTATACCACAGTTCAAGAATTAGCTACTCTAGTATTTTATAATAATGTGGCCATTGCTTGTAAAGATCACGATAAAATGTTAGCTAGCTTACTACGACGCATTGCTAAGGATGAGTCCTTGCATTTTGCTTTTTACCGCGATGCTGTTAAAGGTTATTTAGCTGTTGATCATAACTTTATTTACTATATTCACAAAGCAATGACTAATTTTGCAATGCCAGGTGTTAGCATGCCGCAATTTAAAGACCGCATGGAAGTAATCGCGAAAGATGCCAATTACGGTCCCGTCTCTTACTTCAATCAGGTATTCGAGCATTTGATCATCTTCTGGGGCATTGAAAAACTGCAGCCTAGCCGACCAGATGCTGAAAAAGCAAAGGTTGATTTGATGACCTATTACCATAAGCTTAAACGTATTTCAGAACGGATGGCTGCTAAGGGCAGTCATTGAGTTTTAAATAATAATAAAAAGACCAGAAGCAGATAACGCTTCTGGTCTTTTTATTGCGATATCGGCTACTTAAATTACTTCCCTCTTACAGTCCCCAAAACAGCTTCTACATGCCCTTTAACGCGAATGTTTCGCCATTCCTTAACTAGAATCCCTTTTTTATCGATTAGAAAAGTCGATCTGACAATCCCCATATATTCAACGCCGTACAATTTTTTAAGCAGCCAAACCTCATACAACTCACATACAGCATGATCTTCGTCCGCCAGCAGCATAAAAGGCAGGTTGTACTTATCGATAAAACGATGATGCTGTTTCACGGGATCCATACTGACTCCGAGAATTACAGTATTATTGTCAGTAAACTCTGTTATTTTATCACGAAAATCACAGGCTTGATTAATACAGGCTGTTGTCAAATCCTTAGGATAGAAATAGAGGATAACGTTTTTTCCTTTAAAATCTGATAATTTTACAATCTCCCCATTTGTAGCCGCTAGCTTAAAATTCGGTGCTTTTTTGCCAATTTCTAAAGTCATTGTGATTTCCCTCTCTGCTTGCCATTTAATCTATGAGCCTGCTCCACGGTATCTTTTTACACCAAAGTTCCAGAATAGTAATGCGGCTGTAAAGAACAACACACCAATAAGCGGAGTAATGAAGGCAAAACCTGCCCAATTATCTGCATCCAAGAAATAAGCAGCCGGATAAAAGCCAACGAAAGCAAATGGCAATATCCAGGTTAATAAAATTTGAATAGCTCTGTTGTAAATTTTCACGGGATATCTGCCATAATTCTGAATATTGTAAACAAGCGGCAAAATACCCGTCTGCGCATCCACAAAGAAGGAAATAGCCGTTAGAATGATATAAACGCCAGCATAGACGAGTACTGATCCTAATAGGAATAAAAGAAATACGAATATGTCGAGCACATGGAAAGGCAGTCCAATCTGCGCCCAAGCAATGCCCATGATAATTGCGCCAACCAACGAGCCTACTAAGGAGGCAGGATCCATATTTTCAAGGATAAGCTGGACCAGGTTGTGTGCAGGACGTGTAAGTACACGATCCATTTCGCCTTTTACAATGTATTTATCTGCGAATCCCCAAAGATTGAAAAAGCATGTAAATACACCGTAAGGAATCATAAAGTAACCATAAATAAACAAAATTTGCGCCTCGGACCACCCAGCTAAGGATTGCGTATGCAAGAAAACAACCAGAATAAAAAACAAGTTCATCCCTTGAAAAAGCAAATCTGAGATGATCTCAAGCCATAGATCGGCACGATAAGTCAGCTTCGTTTTCATATAATTTTTGGAGTAATCTAGAAATAAGGATCCATAGAATAACATGCCTTAACCTCCCTGCACAAACAAGCGATGACGCGCACGGCGCCAAATTAAATAAATCGGCAAAATCAGAACGAGAAACCAAGCAATTTGCACAGCAAATACCTGTTGGATTGCCGAGCCTGCTACTTTTCCAGTGAAAACCGCACTGGGTAAATATGAGATGGCTTGAAAGGGCAGCCAGTGTAAAATCCGCTCAGCCCACAACGGAAAAAAAGCAATGGGTACGATTAGCCCTGAAAACAAATCGACAGCAACCCGCTTCATCCGCATCAAACCTTCATTATTTTCCACGAAGAACGCAAACAATCCGGTTAAAATGTTAATTTGTGAGTTAATCAAGTAACTGAATAGCAGCATGGCGAAAAAAATCAACCAAATGACAGGATCCTTGGGCAGCTGCACCGGCAGTATAAAGCAAACAATAATCATTCCAGGTGTTGAAAATAGGATCAATCGAAAAAGTCCCTCACCCATGCCTTGGAATATTTTGACTAGAAGATATTTATATGGTCGAATAAATTGGATTGCTACACTGCCGTCTTTGATTTCACGAGCAATCTCACTGTCCAGATTGTTGAAATAAAACGCACGTGCCATCCATGAAACGGCTACATAAGTGGTCATTTGACCCATATCCATGCCCATTAAACTGCCATTTCCTGCATAAATCGCTTTCCACAAAAAGTATTGCGCTCCTATATTAACGATGTAAATCACAATTCCACTATAATAATTCATCCGATAAGCTAACATCATCAGAAAACGCATACGGATCATTTCCAAATAAGCACCCATCATAGCTCTATCTTTCCTTTTGCCGAACCTGATTTATAGATTTCACGCACAATGTCATCGGTGTTGGTTTCAATGATTTTGACATCGTGGATAGGCATTACACCAACGACTCTGCTCAATACCTCCGAGAGATTAGCCTGCTCCGTTGGCACCCAGACTTTGGCCACATATTCATTTTCTTGTGACCACGCTACCTCTAGCCCAGCAGTTAAAGCCTGTAAAGCAAAAAGTTCCTGTCCCGAGGTAAATTGGAAAACAATTTCCTTGCCCTTACCCCAACGATTTTTCAGTTCTTCTAGTCCACCGTCATAAATAACTTTTCCATCATCCAACATGATTACTCGTGAGCAAAGCGCCTCAATATCCTGTAAATCATGGGTAGTGAGTAAAATCGTTGTTTCATAACGTTGGTTCATCGATTTAAGAAACTCACGAATTTCGGTTTTTACGACAATATCCAGACCAATGGTCGGCTCGTCCAAGAAGACTATAGCCGGATTATGAAGTAACGAGGCAGCTAGCTCACAGCGCATCCGCTGTCCCAGACTAAGCTTTCTTACTGGCCGATTAAGTAAATCTGCCAATTGCAGACGCTGCACCAGCTCATCTAGACGTGATTTATAATCCGCTTCACTAACTCGATAAACCTTCCGCAGCAGCTGAAAGGACTCAATTACACCAATATCCCACCATAATTGACTGCGTTGGCCAAATACTACACCAATTCCACGAACGAATTTTTCTCTTTCTTTATAAGGCACAAAGCCATTCACATGAATTTCTCCCGAAGTGGGCACAAGAATCCCTGTGAGCATCTTGATTGTTGTCGATTTACCTGCGCCATTCTCGCCGATGTAGCCACAAATCTCACCTTTTGGAATCTGAAAGCTAATATCATCTACAGCAGTAATTTCATTATATTCCCGGCGAAAAAGATCTTTTAGTGCCCCCTTAACTCCTTCTCGGTTGCGTTGTGCTTTGAATTGTTTAGTAAGGTTTTTGACATCTATTGCCAGCATTGTATTTCGAGTCCTCCGTTCGACTTGCATATCTGAAGTTGGGCATTCTATAATGAAAGAATATACAAATCATACATCAACCCTTAGCAAAGGAAAAGGTTTGAATCGTAAAGGTAGGGACATCATGCGTAAAAAGATTAAATGGAGTTTGATTTCAATAGGCAGTATCGCAATTCTTCTTATCGGCTATTATATTATTCATCTATACTCGGCGGTTAATCATATAGGTGCAGCAAAACCGAATTCACCCATTCAGCAACTCGACAACATAAGTAAAAATGACCCGGAATTAGCCGCTCCCAAATGGGAAGGCACACAAAGAGTTAATATTCTAGTGCTTGGTGCCGATGCTCGCGGTCTGGAAAAAAGCGGCAACGAAGTACCTCGTTCTGACTCAATGATGGTAGTTTCAATAGAACCTAATACTAAAAAGGCCTTATTAATTTCCATTTTGCGTGATACATACGTGAAGATTCCAGGGCATGGTTCAGATCGAATCAATGCAGCAATGGCATTAGGCGGACCTACATTAGCGATGAAAACTGTCAGCAATTTATTGGATATTCCGATTCAGTATTATGTCTATATGGATTTCAAAGGCTTTATCGGCGTTGTCGATGCACTCGGCGGAGTCAGTATCGATGTTGAAAAAGATATGGATTATGAAGATGCAGAAGATGATCATGTTTATGATATCCATCTTAAGCAAGGTTATCAGGAATTGGATGGAAAAACAGCTCTGCAGTATGTACGTTTCCGTCATGATGCCATGTCAGATTTCACCCGTTCCGAAAGACAGCGTAAGTTTTTAACAGCTATCTCAGAAAAAATGCAATCAACTGCAGGCATTATTAAACTGCCAAGTATTCTTGCAGCTATTGATCCCTATATCGAAACGAATATTGATACCTTTTCGGAAAAGATGAAGCTTGGAGCCCTTGGTTTTGATGCAAAATCCTCTGGTTTTGTGGGAATTCAAGTTCCCCCTGCTCATTTATTAGATGATACCCGAATTAACGGAGCGTCTGTTCTTTCAACGGATCCTGAATTATTGAAAGCCTATATTCAAGATAAGTTTGTTGAGTCCCTAACCGGAGTGGAGCAGCCCCTTGCCCATATGCAACCGACTGCAACGAGGAGACCTACATCAAGACCATCTACACCAAAGCCTACACCAACTGCTACACCACTTGCATCAGTAAAACCAACACCAACACCAACTCCCACTCCAACTTCATCTGGGGAGCCTATAATACCATCGGAATCCATACAGCCTAGTCCTTCGGGAGACCCTGTTGAATCCATTAGTCCTACTGAGGTACCAGTAACAAATGTTGACCCAACGCCAACACCTATACCATCAGCAACTCCAATTCCAACAACTACACCAGTACCTACAGTAGCACCTAATGTAACACCATCGCCTAAGCCTGTTATTCAATCGGGTGGTTGAAGGGAATCGTTGGGGAAGTGACCTAGGGAATTGGCCTAGAGAAGTGACCTAGAGAAGTGACCGAGTAAATAAAGATAAGTGAAGCAGTCGGTCTAACCTAGACCGGCTGTTGTTTATTTAAGGGGGGTGTCCCCGAATGAACTGAGATCACTTAAACAAGGTGCAGAAATGCACCTCATTTCGGGGAATGAGCCATGATCACTCAAGCAAGGTGCAGATTTGCACCTCATTTCGGAGAATGAGTGGAGATCGTTCAAACAAGGTGCAGAAGTGCTCCTTAGCAAATTGAGATTTTCTTAATAGCTAAAGAGAATGATATTGTAACGGTATGAAATATCGTTACAGAATCAGATTGGTTTTAAGTAACCTGCTGTTAGGATGTTTTTTATCGTTAGAAGGATTTTAGATAGTTGCTGCTTGCTGACACACACGTTGTAACGGTATTAAATATCGTTACAGAACCAGATTGGTTTTAAGTAACCTGCTGTTGGATGTTTTTTATCGTTAGAAAGATTTTAGATAGTTGCTGCTTGCTGACACACACGTTGTAACGGTATGAAATATCGTTACAGAACCAGATTGGTTTTAAGTTACTGCTGTTAGGATGTTTTTTATCGTTAGAAGGATTTTAGATAGTTGCTGCTTGCTGACACACACGTTGTAACGATATGAAATATCGTTACAGAACCAGATTGGTTTTAAGTTACTGCTGTTAGGATGTTTTTTATCATTTGAGTGACTTTAGACGGTTATTGTTTGTAGACACATACGGTGTAACGGTATGAAATATCGTTACAGAACCAGATTGGTTTTAAGTAACCTGCTGTTAGGATGTTTTTTATCGCTATAGAAATATTTTGAGTAATTCATTTTAGTTACAAGGGGAGATACTTAGTGGGGAAAGTTAGGAAGCAATCTGAGGTATTTTATAAAGAAGCTTTAAAGCATATTGTTGGTGGAGTTAACAGTCCTTCGCGGTCATTCAAGGCTGTGGGTGGAGGCGCGCCAGTATTCATGAAGCGCGGGAAAGGCGCTTATTTCTGGGATGTGGATGATAATCGCTATATCGATTATCTGGCAGCTTATGGTCCGATTATTCTCGGACATGCCCATCCAGATGTGACGGAGGCAATATGCCGTGCCGCAGAGAACGGGCTTTTGTATGGGACACCGACGGAGCTCGAGGTAACTTTTGCCCAGATGCTGAAGGACGCGATTCCTTCGTTGCATCAGGTCAGGTTTGTGAACTCCGGCACGGAAGCGGTGATGACGACGATTCGCGTGGCACGCGCCTACACCGGACGCAGCAAGATCATCAAGTTTGCCGGATGCTATCACGGCCACTCGGATCTGGTGCTGGTTGCGGCCGGTTCGGGTCCTTCAACGCTCGGCATTCCGGATAGTGCCGGCGTTCCGCCTTCTATTGCGCAAGAGGTCATTACAGTGCCGTTCAACGACTTGGCGGCGCTGGAGACCGCGCTTGCGCGGTGGGGTTCTGAAACGGCGGCGGTGATGGTCGAGCCGATTGTCGGGAACTTCGGCATGGTTATGCCGAAGGCGGGTTATCTGGAAGGGCTGTGCAGCTTGGCGCGACAGCACGGGGCTTTGGTGATCTACGACGAGGTGATCACCGCGTTTCGCTTTCAGTACGGCGCGGCGCAGACGTACGAGGAGTTGCCTTTGCTAGGCGACGCTAAGGACGCCGCAGCTTGGAAAGCGGTCGAGCCGGACCTCACGGCGCTCGGCAAGATCATCGGCGGCGGCCTGCCCATAGGCGCCTATGGCGGCCGCCAAGACATTATGGAGCAGGTAGCCCCTCTCGGTCCCGCTTATCAAGCGGGAACCATGGCCGGTAACCCTGCCTCCATATCTGCAGGCATCGCCTGCTTACAGGCGCTGAAGCAGCCAGGCGTCTACGCCAAGCTCGACTCCATGGCTGCCCGCTTAGCCGCAGGCATTCAAACCGCAGCCGATAAGCACGCTATCGACTTAACCATCAACCGGATTGGCGGAGCCTTCTCCACTCATTTTTGCAATCATCCCATCACCAATTATGAGGAAGCGCAAGATACCGATGGTGAAATATTTGCGCAATTTTTCCGATTGATGCTGGATCAAGGAATTAATCTTGCGCCATCCAAATATGAAGCTTGGTTTATGACTATTGCACACAGCGAAACTGACTTGGATGAAACCCTAACTGCCGTAGAGAATGCTTTCGCAGTAATGAGCAAAACACGAACAATCTAATTTTTCATCCAAGACTATTTTTTTTCAAAACCCACCTCAAAGCCAACGTCAGCATTATGACATTGGCTTTTTTATTTACCAACACCGCCAATATTCACCATTATTCACTGATATGCAATTTAGGTAACGCTTTCATTTCACTAAATTTCCAATCTTACCCTTCTCGCTATTGTCCTGCCTTGAATTTCATGTTATTCTGATACTACTTTGCCATATTAATAATTTTTAAGAATCAAAGCATATAGACAAAGGATTTTCTTACCATCGCTCAAACGTCAGAAATTATATTCGCCCCGCATGGCTTACCAATTCAGAGATATTCTAAAGTGAAATACCCCATGAAAAACGAAGTTTTAAATAAATGAAATATGCAGTATTAATGTATTTTTATTCATTTATTATTCAGATAAATCATTCCCTACAGGAGGTGGAGGTCAGTCATCTGACCGACAACATGAACAGAATTATGCATAACGAAAGCCATTTTCAGAATCTTTTGGAAACCGAACATGACAGCTGTGGGATTATCAGTATCATCGAAAAGAATGGTTTACCCTCAAGCGACAATATAGCAAAAACGATAAATGCACTGGTCAAGCTAGAGCATCGTTCGGGTTTTATCAATGGCGAAGGTGACGGCTGTGGTATTCTCACAGATATTCCTCGTGCACTTTGGGAAGCTCGTTTGCAAGCTGCTGGCTTAGATGGCAAGCTTGCTTTTGATAGCCGTTTTACGATTGCCCATATTTTCGTACCGCGTAAATTGGAGCTTAGTGTAGCTGAAATCCAAACTCAGATCCGTCAGCTTTTTAACTCACACCAGGTTACTATTCTAATAGAGCAAGAAAACCAAGTCGACAGCTCCGTGCTTGGAAGCAACGGTCGTTTGGATGAGCCTACTTTTTGGCAGGTCGCTGCAATATGTGAAGAACCCAATGTGCGTACAGCGGATCACCTTTTTGAACTGCATATCGCCATCGAGAGCAAATTCACCGTTCATGTTGCAACATTAAGCAACACTACTGCTGCTTACAAAGTTATGGGTGCTGCTAGTATTCTCCCACTTTACTTTAATGATACACGTGATCCCTTATTTGCTGCGCAAGTAACGATTGGTCACAACCGTTTTTCTACTAATACATTATCCAGCTTCTTCCGTGTTCAGCCTTTCTCTTTGCTCGGACATAATGGAGAGATTAACACTATCAAGAAGCTTCGTTACGAAGCAGATATGATTGGCGTTCCTCTCGTAGATGGCGGAAGTGACTCACAGGACATGAACCGTACGATCGAAACGTTTATTCATCGTTTTGATTTAAGCTTATTTGAAGCCATGGAAATTGTTTTCCCACCCATTATTAGTGAAATGAAATTATATCGCCCAGAGCTGCAGGATTTATATGTGTACTTCCGTCAAATCTGGGGGCACTTTGCCCAAGGTCCTGCTGGGATTGTCTCAAGATACGGAAACGAATGTATTTATAGCGTGGATGCGCTAGGCTTACGTCCATTATGGATGGTAGAAAGCGAGGAATCTCTATTCTTTTCATCGGAGCAAGGGATTATTTCCGTCGGGGAAATGGTTAGTGAACCAAAAGCAATCGCACCAGGCGAAAAGATCGGCGTAAAGTTAAATCCAGGCCAACCAGTTGAGGTTGTTACTTACCCAGAAGTGCAGAATCTAGTTTTGGAACGGGCCAGCCGCAAAATAGATTTCACAGGCATGCGCAAATTCTTATCCTACACTCCAACTGGTTTAAACGAATCCTTTGACGATGCCTCAACTATTACAGATTCACTTTATAGCGCATTTGGTTGGGATCGCGAAGGCATTCAAATGATCGAAACCATGTCGGAAACCGGCGCAGAGCCGATTCGTTCATTAGGTCATGATGGCCCACATGCTGCATTACACTGGGAACGTCAAAATATTCCTGATTTTATTAAAGAAAGCGTTGCTGTTGTAACCAACCCTGCGATTGACCGCGACCGTGAAATGGAGCATTTCTCGACTCGAATTATTGTTGGGCCGCGTCCAGCCGTATTCGCAGCATTAGACAACCGCCTTCGTTTGGAGCTATTGGCTCCGCTTGTGCTTGAAGGAGTTAATGGACTTGATAGTGAAGCCGATTTAAGCCAGCCATCACTTGAGCAATTGCTTGGCGTTTTCCAAGCACATTCTCCAAATGCTGTAGCAACTCTATCCACAACCTTCCCAAAAGGAACTACCATTAGTGCTGCATTAGACAAATTAGCTGATGATGCTGTTGCTGCCGTTAAACAAGGAGCACTTTTACTCTTATTGGACGACAAGCTTGCTCATCAAAATGACCTTTTGTGGCTCGAACCGCATCTTGCTGTATCCAAAATTGATATTGCCCTGCGTTCAGAAAAACTAGGCTTAGGCGATAACCTGCGTCGACAGGCTTCCATTGTGCTTCGTTCTGGTGCTATTCGTAATCTGCATGACATTGCAGTAGCTTGCGGGCTAGGTGCAGATGTGATTTCACCTTACTTATTATTCGGTACTGCATCAAGTAAAAGCGGATCTCCAGCAGCAAAAAAAGTCCATTCGGCTTTATCAAAAGGTTTGGAAAAAGTTATCTCCACCATCGGTACTCACGAGTTGCGCGGTTATACCCGCTTCTTTTCTTCCATCGGACTACATCCCGAGGTTGCAGAAGTACTGGATATCGTTAACTATCTGGGCAGTGAAAAAGCGGGTACCAGCTTTGCCAAACTAGAAGCGGATGCCGAGAAACGGTATGCTGACTTCAGCGATCCAAAAGCCAAAGCAGCACGCAACTTCCACTTTTTCCAACGGATGTGGAAATCCTTGAATGAAGCGGCTGCCGGTACATCACCATATAGCGATTACACAGATAAGCTTCGCGAAGAAGAGATCAAGAACCCTGTTTCAATTCGTCATATCACTGACTTCAATTATACTAAAGCTCTACAAGGTCGCAGCCCGTTGAATCCAGAGCAAGTGGATATTTCTGTGGGTGATCACAGCTTGCCGATGCTTATCTCTTCGATGTCATTTGGCTCACAGAATGAAACGGCCTTCCGCTCTTACGCCGAAGCTGGTGAACGTCTTAACATGGTTACCATGAACGGTGAAGGCGGCGAGATCAAGGATATGCTCGGTCGCTACAAAAAAACGCGTGGAGCGCAGGTCGCATCTGGTCGTTTCGGGATTAACGTCGAGCTTGCTAATTCCGTTGCTTTCCTAGAAATTAAAATTGGCCAAGGTGCAAAACCAGGTGAAGGCGGACATTTACCAGGCTCCAAGGTAACAGCCAAAATCGCAGCAGCACGTAATGCGACTATCGGTTCCGATTTGATCTCACCTTCCAATAATCATGATATTTATTCCATTGAGGATTTATCACAGATTATTTCGGAATTACGCGAAGCAAGCGGCCGTAAAGCCAAAATTATTGTAAAAGTACCTGTTGTTCCAGGCATCGGTACAATTGTAGTTGGTGTTGCCAAAGCAGGCGCTGATGTTATTACGTTATCCGGTTTCGATGGCGGTACAGGTGCAGCACGGATTCATTCCTTAACACATGTAGGATTGCCAACAGAAATTGGTACCAAGCTTGCTCACGTCGCTTTAATTGAAGCAGGTCTGCGTCATCAGGTTGAGCTTTGGTCCGATGGCGGCTTAAAGTCGGGTGTCGACGTTGTGAAAATGATGATGCTCGGCGCTAACCGCTGTGGCTTTGGAAGTATCGCGATGCAAGCAATCGGCTGTACGACTTGCCGAGGCTGTCATTTAGATACCTGCCATGTCGGAATTGCTACGCAGATTGATTCGATGGAAGAAGCCGAAGAAAAAGGCTTGCGTCGTTTCGTACCACGCGTCTTGGATCTTGCAGTGGATGGCTTGGTTCGTTTATTCGGGTCGATGGGCGAAGAGGTTCGTTCCATTGTTGCAGAGCTTGGTTTTAAAAACGCGCAAGAGCTTGTTGGCCGTTCTGATTTATTGGTGCAAGCACGTTGCCTCGAGCAAATTGATTTGTCCGATATTTTACGCCCTGCTCCTGCTCAATTCATCAATGTTGAAAAACCAGACACTGCGATTAATTATGATGATGTTGCCGAAATGGCAACTGTAGATATTCCATTAGCTGCTGGTGCTGAAGGGCAAGCCTTCTATCCAACTGCCGTTTCTTTTCAAGCTCCAGTCAATCGTACTTGGTCAAAGCTTTCATCTGAAGCACGTATTCTTGGTGCTCGTTTCTCCAGTCTTCGCGTTAGCGATCACCTCGATGGCAGCTACGATAGCTTGCCTAAGATTTCGCTTGATCTTACGGATGGCTCTGTACCTGGAAATGGTTTAGCTGCATTTAATGCTCGCGGTGTTAATATCACCGTACATGGCGGAGCTGAAGACGGCGTTGGTAAAATGGCCGCAGGCGGGAAAGTTGCCATTCTAAAATCTCCAAGTCGTTATAATGCTTACATCAATGGATCTGTTGGTAAATCCTTCGGATACGGTGCACAACACGGTCTATTCCTAATTCAAGGAAATGCGGATTCTCGTGCTTGCATTCGTTTCTCTGGAGCTGATGTCGTATTCGGTGGTGAAATTACTACTCCTCTGCAGGATCATTTAGGTGGAATAGCTAGTCGCGCTAACTTAAAAGGCTTCGCTTTTGAATATATGACCAACGGTCGTGCCGTTGTTCTTGGTGATCCAGGTCCATGGATATGTGCAGGTATGACAGGTGGAGTCGTTTATCAACGACTTAACCCTGAGATGGGCCTCGATATCGCTGCCATTGAGCGTCGTATTGCAAAAGGAGCTAAGATTAAAATTGAGCCGATCGGTGCTCAGAGCCTTAAAGATCTAAATGAGCTCCTAGGCGCTTATCAAGCTGAGCTTGCAAACTCCGGTCAAACGGATGCAGCAGCACAAATAGAGTCGCTATTGAATGATCTTGTTACAAGCTTCGTACGGATTGCTCCAGTTGGCTTACAGGCTGATCAATCAGTTGCAACGGAGTAAAACACACCTAATATAATATATAAAAAAGCGTTAGAGTAAAAACTCTAGCGCTTTTTTATATTAACTCAAAGTAAGAAAAGCTCCATTTCACTTTACAACTGTTCCACACTTCTCACAAAAATGAGCTTCAGGTGCTAATTCAGCCCCACAATTGTTGCAAACGGTCTGAATTTGCGCAACTTCTTCCTCTTCGTCTTCCTCCATTTCCACCTCAGGTTCAAATGGGAATTGCTTCCCACACTTAGGGCAGAATCTTGCTTCCATGGAAGCCTTGCCGCCGCAATCACACATTTTCTCATTCTTGATCACTTCAATATCGCGTTCCAGCTGAGAGATTTCATTTTCTAGAATCATGTTATCTTTGGAGAATTTTCGGACTGCATCCTCTGCCAAGGTTAAATCATTTGCTTTATAAGCTTCATATACTGCATGACCTATTTGTGTATTATTGCGTTCAATTTCGCGCTTTAATCCAGAAATCTGCGTATTGATTTTTGTTGTTTTCATGGTTTGCTGGGCATAATCTGTTGCTTTATTTGCCCCTTCTTTAAGCTTCTGAAAAATATTCATTTTAGTAGTCTCCCTTTCTTAAATAAGCTCAATTATGGTTTAAAGCTCTCTAACGGAACAGTAATAATATTGATTTTACTGCCGTCCTTAGCACTATATTCGAATAATTCCACAGATAATGTGCCGTTAAGAGGCAGCTTATCTTTAGAAATCTGAATATCTAATGTAAATGCTGACCAAGCAGGACCACCTTCATTCAACATATAGTTTTTCTCTAAAAGATAGGTATGCCCGTCTGTTACCGCATAACTCATGACAGCTTCGAACACCCTTCCTTCACCTGTTACACTATACTTGCCATTTGTCCCACTAGCTTTAATCTTACGAAATGCATTGTTTTCTGTAGGCTCCACGCCACCATAATATATTTCAGCTCGCTTTAGATCTGCATTCCATTGAACCGCTCCGCCTAATAATTCACCAATCGCCTTCATCGGAATATAAGTATTCCCTTCATAATTCAGAATAGGCAGCTCCGGGCTATTATATTGTGTATTGTTGACATAAATCGGATATGTAGCTTTAACCAGCATATATTTCATCGTTGCAGCCAATGAAGGTAACGTAGTCATAAGTATACCACCCACCAATACCCCAATTGCAAATCCTCTAAATTTCTTCATTAGATCCCCACCCTCACACAAATTAGTTATAATCATTATATAACTGAATTTAGTGTTCTAATACTAATACCCATCTCCTTAGCTTTTGAATAATAAATAAATTGGAGGCTTCCAAATGAAATTAGATCGACTGCTTGCCATAACTATGCTACTGCTAAATCGGAAACGGGTTGGTGCCAAAGAGCTCTCAGATCGATTCGAGGTTTCTTTGCGTACCATTTATCGAGATTTGGAATCAATTAATCAATCTGGGATTCCTATTATTTCGTATACCGGCTCCGACGGTGGTTATGAGATTATGGACCAGTATCGATTGGATCGACAGCTGCTTTCTTTGGAAGAGCTGCAATCAATTATACTTGCATTAAAAAGTATGCACCCCTCCTTAGATGAGCCGGATATAGGCAGTCTATTAGATAAGGTTGGCACTCTGATGTCCAAAACAGAGCAAGGTGCAGCCGCAGCCATAAGCCAGCAAGTCGTGATCGATCTTAATCCTTGGCATGGCGGAGATACAGAAAAAGAGAAGTTAAGTATTTTAAAAAAGGCAGCACGCGATCTTCAATTGGTCCGGTTTGCTTATACAAATTCAGAAGGCTCTGACAGCGAAAGGGATTGCGAGCCTTTGGGTATTGTCATGAAACGATACATTTGGTACTTACATGGGTACTGCCGTTTGCGCAAAGAGCTGCGGATTTTCCGGCTTTCGCGGATTAAAGATTTGCAGCAGCTTTCTGAAGCTTTTGAGCGTAGACTTATCCCTCCTGAGGATATGGATTACCGCTGGGAGCGTTCGAACCGTGCAGAGTGCGTCCGCTTAGTCTTGTTGTTTCAGCCAAAAGCTAAAGCGAAGGTTCAGGATTATTACTCAGCCGATAAAATTGTCGTACAGCCCGACGGTACAATATTAGTTACCACTATGCAGCCTGAAGAGCCCTGGCTCTATGGATTTTTACTGAGCTATGGTGCAGACTTGAAAATTCTAGAACCACAATCGGTCTTACAAGCTGTTATGAAAAAGGCGCAAGAAATTGTTCAGCTATATATTTAATTACTGACATAATGCTGTCAGGGAGAGTGGGGTAAGATGAAAACATGAATCGAACATGTAAATGAAGGGGAGAATGAGGTTGGCTATTAAGAAAAGCAATATGAACATTGTAATTGTAGGGCTACTGTTAGGAATCTTTATTGCAGCAATTGATAACACGATTGTCGCAACTGCCATGGGAACGATTGTTGGGGATTTGGGAGGCTTGGACAAGTTTGTCTGGGTAACCTCAGCTTATATGGTTGCTGAGATGGCTGGGATGCCGATTTTTGGCAAGCTCTCAGATATGTTTGGCCGTAAACGATTCTTTGTATTTGGGATATTGACGTTTCTACTTGGTTCGGTGCTTTGCGGGACAGCCCATAGCATCGTTGAGCTGAGCATCTATCGGGCGATTCAAGGCATTGGTGGCGGAGCATTAGTTCCTATCGCATTCAGTATTTTGTTTGATATAATCCCTATGGAAAAACGCGGCAAAATGAGTGGAATATTCGGAGCTGTTTTTGGACTCTCCAGCATATTCGGACCGTTGTTAGGTGCTTATATTACAGATTACATAAGCTGGCATTGGATATTCTACATTAACCTTCCACTAGGATTATTGGCTTTTGTGCTTGTTGCTTTCTTTTACAAAGAATCCTTGCAGCACGCTAAACAAAAAATTGATTGGTGGGGATCGCTCACACTAGTCAGCTCGATTGTTGCTCTCATGTTCGCCATTGAGCTTGGCGGTAATAAATATGCGTGGGATTCTTTCACTATACTCGGGCTTTTCGCTGCTTTCTTCGTGTTATTAATTACCTTCCTGATTATAGAAACCAAGGTTGAGGAGCCTATAATCTCATTCAATATGTTTAAATATCGTTTATTCGCGGGAAGCACGTTAGTCGCCTTATTCTCAGGGGCTGCATTTGTTGTCGCTGTGGTTTTTATCCCTCTATATATTCAAGGTGTATTCGGAGGTACCGCTACTAATTCCGGACTAGTCCTGCTGCCAATGATGGTTAGCTCCGTTATAACCGCAATGATTGGCGGGATGATCATGAATAAATTCAGCTATCGCAATATCATGTTAACTTCTTTAATCCTACTTGTACTCGGCATCATTTTACTGACTACTCTAACTCCAACCACATCTCGTTTTGTGGTGACGATTTATATGATTATTACTGGGCTTGGAATTGGAGCTTCCTTCTCCGTGCTGAGCAATGCCGTTATCCATCATTTTGATACCGTTCAACGCGGTTCGGCGAATGCAACCTTTGCTTTTGTTCGCTCACTTGGCATGACGATTGGGATTACTATTTTTGGGATTATTCAACGAAATATATTTACAAGTCAAATGAGTGAAGCTTTTGCAGGGCAAGGAAATACTCCAGAAAGTATCGGTGACCCTCGCGAATTACTCTCACAAGCAGGCAGAGCCCAAATCCCAGCTTCCACACTGGATAAAATCACCGCTGCATTGTCCTCATCCATTGCTCAAACCTTTGCATGGGCAATTATTCCAGCAGGGTTAGGCTTTCTATTCGTCTTATACATGAGCAATGAACGTCTACTTACAGCAAGTCATGATTCACAAGCAGCAAATAAAGATCTTAAGAATACTGCCCTTATCCAAGGGTAAAAAAACAGGAGGTTTTCTAATTATGTTTATGACAATCAACGATTTTGTTTCAAGCTGGACCCAAGAATCAACTGGTACACAGCGAGTACTCAACACATTAACAGATGCATCGCTGCTGCAGCAAATCGCACCTAATCACCGCAAGCTCGGTCAATTAGCATGGCACATAACCACTACTGTTCACGAGATGATGTCTCGTACTGGACTTGAATTTCCTGAACCAGCAGGCGGTGAGCTTGCACCTGATTCAGCCGCCTTAATTGCAGCCGAATATAACAGAGCTAGCCAAGGCTTGATCCTAGCTATTCAATCTCAATGGACGGATGCTAGTTTGCTGCAAAAGACTAATATGTATGGTGAAGATTGGCTCAACGGCTTAACGCTGCGGATTCTCTGTTCTCATGAAATCCATCATCGCGGCCAGATAACTGTAGTCATGCGCCAAGCCGGATTACGTGTGCCAGAATTATATGGACCTGCTCGCGAGGATTGGATCGAACTTGGCATGGAGCCGCATATTTAATTTTCAATAAACAATTTACGATATTCGTTAGGTCTCATGCCTTCATGCTTCAGAAACTGCTCGTTGAAATAACTGGCACTTATGTAGCCCGCTTGAAGGGCAATGTCTTTAATGTTTAAATCCGTTTGCTCTATTAATAGCTGTTTAGCCACTTGCATTCGACACAATGTAATAAATGAAACAGGAGTCATTGAGGTTGATTTGCGAAAAAGCTTACAGAAATAATGAGTACCTACCCCCACCTGCTCAGCCCATTCCTCCAAAAGGAAGGGCTCGCAGGCTTTTTGTCGCATCAAAGGCAGCAGGTTCATGATTCGGTCCGTTGACTCAATGCCACGGTTAGCGGTGTGGGGAATCGCATAACTCATGAACTCTGCGAGGATGGCATAAGTCTGCGCTGAAAGCTTAGCTGGATGTAAAATCCCATAGGTCTCTGCTGAGACTAATAACTCTTTATAGGCAACCTCTAGCTCGCTCCATCTGTGAAGTGTCCAAATATTATGAAAAAAGCCTTGCTCAAACAGAAACTCCTTCAGCTTAGCCCCATAGAAATGGACCCATCTTATTTCCCAAGGATCGTCCTTACTGCTGTAGTAATGTTGTTTTTGCAGAGGTGTATAAAGAAATGCATCCCCCTTATGCAAAGTATGTACTATACCATCTCGTTCAACGAAACCTTTACCGGATACAATAAAATGAAGGCTGTAGGAATTATAGCCATTTGGCCGTTCTACATAATGCTGCGGCAATTCATAATAATACCCAACTGATTCTGGAAAAATAAAAAACGTAGACTTTTGCAATGTAGGAAGCATGCTTTGCCGTTGCATTTGGATTCGTCGCTCCTTAAAGATTGTAATAACAATATTGTTTTATAATCCACAAAATAATGTTATATATATTTTAATTTATCAGTATTACAATTACAATATAACGTTAATATAAAAGAAACAGGATGTGATCTCATGCATAAAGATAAGCTTAGATGGGGGATTCTTGGATGTGCTGGCATTGCCATTCGCTCTGCTATTCCGGGCATACAACAATCCAAGACTGGAATTGTTACAGCAATTGCAAGCCGCAGCTTAGAAAAAGCACAGAAAGCAGCAGAAGCTTGTGGAATACCAACTGTCTACGGAAGCTATGAAGAGTTATTGGCTGATAAGAATATTGATGCCGTCTACATCCCGCTCCCAAATCATCTCCACAAGGAATGGACTATCCGGGCTGCGGAAGCCGGCAAGCATGTGCTCTGCGAGAAGCCTTGCGCATTGAATGCGGAAGAAGCAGAGTCTATGGTCACAGCATGTGCCAAAGCTGGCGTTCAATTCTCCGAAGCTTTTATGTATAGACACCACCCTCGCTACGATCGAATAAAAGCCATTATTAAATCCGGTGAAATCGGTGAGATTCGCGGTATCCATGGTGCTTTCACCTTCAATAATGCAAAAGATGCTAAGAACGTTCGTTATCAACGCTCTATGGGAGGAGGCTCTCTCTATGATGTTGGGTGCTATCCAATCAGTGCAGCGCGTTACCTGCTTGATGAAGAACCACAAGCGGCTACGGTGCATGCTTTCTTCTCACCAGAGCATGATGATGTCGATATGATGGCCTCTGGTCTAATCGAGTTTTCTGGTGGCGTGGCTCTTTCGTTTGACTGTGGCATGTGGGCTGATTTTCGCAATCCGCTTGAGGTCTTGGGAACAATCGGACGCATTGAAGTTCCATCCGCTTATGTTACATCAGGAAACCGTGGGGGTTTCGTCGTAATAACCCCAGAAGGACGTCGTGAAGAAGAAGTGCCTGACTTAGATCAGTATGCACTACAAGCCGATGATCTTGCTTATGCCGCTTGGGGACAAAAACCAATGCGTTTCGCAGCAGAGGACGCTCATCTTAATATGAAGGTTCTTGATGCTTGTTTACAATCTGCACGAGAACGCAATCGTATAATTATATAGGAGGCAATGTACCTGATGAAAACTATTACAATTCAAGGCTTGGCAGCCCCTGTATCACAGCTGATCATGGGAACTGATTTTTTTAGATTGAATAACCCGGATGAAGTCAGCGATATCATGGACAAGTATTTAGCTATTGGCGGAAACACATTGGATACTGGCTTTATTTATTGTGGCGGCGAGAGTGAGCAAGCAATTGGGAAATGGCTAGATGAGAATAATAAACATGGTGAAATCAATGTCCTTACCAAAGGTGCGCATCATGATGCTAACGGTCCTCGTGTGAATGCAACGGCTATTCGGAGTGATTTAATGATAAGTCTGGAAAGACTGCATACGGATTACGTAGCTTTATATGCGCTGCACCGCGATGATCCGGAAGTGCCTGTAGGTCCTATACTCGAAGCTTTAAATGAACATATTGAAGCGGGGCGAATTGGTGCCATTGGCGCTTCGAACTGGTCGCACGAACGGCTGCAAGCTGCTGCGGAATATGCGTCGCAGCATGGAATTATCGGCTTCAGCTTCAGCAGCCCTAACCTTAGCTTGGCTAAGGCTAACGAACCTTTTTGGATGAACTGTGTTTCGATTGATGCCGAGGGTTTGAAGTGGTATGAAGAACACCAGCTGCCCCTGCTTTCATGGTCTGCACAAGCAAGAGGCTTCTTCAGCGGCCGCTTTACCCCGGAGAATCGCGATAATGCTGATCTAGTCCGTGTTTTCTATAGCGATGAAAACTGGGAACGTCTACGCAGAGCGGAAGAGCTCGCGAAGAAAAAAGGCTTGAGTGCCATCCAGATCGCATTGGCATATGTGCTGAATCAACCTTTTCCAACATGCGCTCTCATAGGTCCACGCAGTGAGGAAGAGATGCGCTCTTGCCAGCAGGGGGCAGAGCTTGAGCTAACTGCGACGGAAATGGCTTGGCTGGATTTGTCAGAGAAGTGAAGGGCAATAAATATTGTAGAAGCTGAAGACTATGACTAGTTTTCGGCTTCTTTTTTTCGTCGAGTTCCTTTCGGATCTTGTAACGCCAGTTTCTGGCGCTACAGCTCTCGTCGAGCTCATAAGTAAAGAACAAACTCATCCTGCGGGCTCGCTTCAACCTCAACCTAACAATATTAAATATCTCTACAGCCGATTACTTTAACTAAACTAGCTCTGTAGCGATATTTTTTATAGCTACAGCATGGTACTCAACCAATTCCCATCTCCAACTTCCACCCTAACAATATTAAATATCTCTACAGCCGATTACTTTAACTAAACTAGCTTTGTAGCGATATTTTTTATAGCTACAGCACGGTACTCAACCAAATTCCATCTCTAACTTCCACCTTAATTATAATTCTGAGATATCTTGAGATACTGGAGGTGATTTCACTTTCGTATATTCCCTCACAGCTATCTACTGAAATGAAGCTTACATAATTTTCTATGATACATGTATAAACGGTTATGCGCATTTACGTCGGAGCGTTAGTCGGAATCCTAAGATCATTAAAAAGACCGTTAAGCCACTTAGCTCAACGGTCTAATTTTATTTCCCTACAAATAAATTCGTTTATTTTCTTTACCCGATTTATATATCGATGCGATCATCTTCTGTGTTTTGAAAGCTTCTTTACCATCAATCGCTGGTGTAACACCATCCGTGACGTTTTGATAAAATTCTTTTATTTGCTTAACATGGCTTACACCCCAATAGGATTTCACACCGTCTCCGAAATCGACGGATTCATTAGGATCGGAATCGCGAGTTACGCTAAAGCCATCATTGTAGGTAATTGTAGCTTTATCTCCGACCATTTTGGCGATAGCATGCTCACAGTGCAATTCAATTTCTACAGGAGCATCGTAGCTATAATAGTTGATGGCATAGAATCCGGTAAACACACCGTTCTTATATTTAATCACGCCTTCTGCGCTATCCTCGACTTGAATAATTTCATGGGCACGATTACCGATCTGCGCTTCCACATATTCAATATCTTGTCCCATAAACCAGCGAATTAAATCCATTGTGTGAATTGCTTGGTCGATCAGAACGCCGCCACCCTCCATATCCCAGGTGCCCTTCCAATCGCTTTTGCTGTAGTATTCATCCGTCCGCTTCCAAGTAACCGAGCATTTGCCGCCGAGAATGTGACCCAGTTCAAATTTATCCAAAGCTTCTTTAATAAGAAGTGAGCCAGGATTGTATCTGTTCTGAAAAATAACCCCAAAGGTAACTTTATTCTTCTCACACGCCTCAATCATTTGCTCTGCTTCTTCTATGCTAATACTCATCGGTTTCTCCGTCATTACATGCTTGCCTGCATTAGCTGCATATATGACCATTGGTGCATGAAGATAATGAGGAGTACAGATATGTACAACATCAAGATCTGCTTTATCGATCATTTCTTGATAATCTGTATACGCGGCACAATGATAGACATCCGCCCATCTACGTACGCGATCTTCCTTGATGTCACAAATAGCGACAACTTCTGCCAACCCGCTTTGCTGAATCGATACTGCATGCATGGGGAAAATATTACCGCAACCGATAATCCCCACTCTGAACTTTGCCATCAGATTTCACTCCTTGAATATCATCATTTGTAAACAACTTTTTCTAGTATACCACTACCTTATCAATATAAAAATTGTGATTTCACGCCATAAACCTATGATTTTCTGCATTGACCAACTTACGCAAATACGATATGATATTTACGAAAATAATTTTCATATTTATTTAAATATATCAGTAATTAATTTTCATGTAATTTACAGTTGGAGGTGAATCATGTCGAATATTATTCAAGCTATCGCGGATAGACATTCCCAGCTCCACGCTAAAGAACAGGCACTTGCGCAGTATATTATGGATCATGCTTTACAGGTCATTACCATGGGAATAGCCGATCTTTCTTTAGCTTCAAGCGCAAGCACAGCTACCATATCACGATTCTGCAAAACGTTTCATTTTAAGGGATATACGGATTTCAAGGTTAAACTAGCTACTGAGCTGGCGGGACAGCCACAAAGTCAATCCTATCAAGATATTGTTGCTGGGAACTCCCTCCACAAAATTATCGGTGCCATGGAAGCTAATCACCTTCGGTCGATTACGGATACAACTCGTATGCTTGATGTTAAGGAATTGCAGCGAGCATTAGATGCTTTTAGTGAAGCCAATCGGATTGAGCTTTATGGAGTTGCTACCTCAGGTGTTGTCGCTCAGGATTTTGCCCAAAAGCTTGTTAGAATTGGGATTCATGCATCTGCAAGCTCAGATCCTCATATGCAAATTACATCAGCCTCCAACCTTCAGCCCCAAGATGTTGCTTTCGCCATTTCCTATTCGGGTGAAACTTTAGAAACGATTGCATCCTTGCAAGCTGCCAGAGAACGTGGAGCAACCACAATCAGTTTAACTAAATACGGTACAAACACTTTATCTAAACAAGCTGACATTAAATTGTTCACCTCCACTCTCGAAGCAGGCATTCGTCGCGGGGATATGGCATCCCGTATTGCCCAGCTGCATGTTATCGATATTTTGTTCACTGCGCTGCTCAGTTCAAATTTCTCGCAATATATTCCACAGCTTGAGCTCTCTTATCAAATGGTTCAAAAATATCGTAAAAAGAGGTAGAAACAACATGGACATTCGATTTTTCCCTAACAATGAACTACTTAATACAGCTGCTGCCGGACTGATCGCACATTTGCTGCAAGCCAAACCTAATGCTGTGCTTGGGTTAGCAACTGGCGGAACACCTGTAGGCATCTATGAAGCGCTGATTAAGCTATATGAGCAGCAGCATATCCATTTTCGTGAAGCGATTAGCTTTAATTTGGATGAGTATGTTGGCTTGCCCGAAACCCATGATCAAAGCTATCATGCCTATATGCAGCAGCATCTATTCTCTCAGATAGACATGCCTGAAACGAGTATCCATATCCCTAATGGCAATGCAGCTGATCTGCAAGCGGAGTGCTCTCGATATGACTCACTTCTGGATAAGGTAAAGCAAATTGATTTGCAAATTTTGGGTCTAGGCCATAATGGGCATATTGGTTTCAATGAGCCGGATGCCGGATTAGTTGGCGGAACTCATATTGTTGAGCTCAAAGAAGAGACTAGACTTGCTAATGCGCGGTATTTTGACAGTCTCGATCAAGTTCCCACACATGCGATAACTATGGGAATTGGCACCATTCTTAAAGCTAAAACTATTCTCCTAGTAGTCCGCGGCGCGGATAAAGCCAAAATCGTTCACGATGCGCTCACAGGCCCGATAACTACCGAAAATCCAGCATCATTGCTGCAAACTCATCCTAATTTAGTCGTTATGTTAGACGCAGAAGCGGGGGTATTGTTCTCATGAAATCACCAGAAGCTTGGATAATCAAGAATGGAAGAATAGTCGTTCAAGACGGATCTATTATCGAAAATGGAGCTCTGCTAGTCAATGATGGCAAAATGGCTTGGGTAGGTACGGAAGCTGAGCTCAAGCAATTTACGGATGTTGATAAAATTATTGACGCTCAAGGCAGCTGGGTACTGCCAGGATTTATTGATGTACATGTGCATGGCGGATTCGGAGCCGATTTCATGGATGCCACTCGCGAGTCATTAGAAACAATCACAGGCTTTCACAGTAAAAATGGCACAACAGCGATGTTAGCAACTACTATGACGGCACCTCACGAAGGAATCTCAGCCGTGCTCTCCGTAGTGGATGATTATATGCAAGGAAATATGCCTTACGCACAATTGCTTGGGGTCCATTTAGAAGGTCCTTTCATCAGCCCCAAATTTCCCGGTGCACAGAATCCAGCCTTTATCGTTCTGCCACAAATCAAATGGCTTGAAGATTGGATCGAACAGCATCCCGACGTTATCCGTTTACTGACGCTTGCGCCAGAACGGGAAGGAGCTTTGCCGCTGATTAGCTGGCTTAAATCCCAAGGTATTACTGTAGCTTGCGGACATACAGACGCTTCTTATGATCAAATTGAAGCAGCAGTTGAACACGGTCTACAGCATGCAGTTCATACCTTCAACGCTATGCGTGTGTTGCATCATCGCGAGCCTGGTACGGTTGGAGCTGTATTATCGGATGATCGGATTTATGCCGAAGTCATTGCTGATGGACATCATGTACATCCCGCTTGTATTCAGCTTTTGAGCAAAGCAAAACCGCAAGATAGATTGCTGCTAGTTACAGATGCTATGAGTGCTACAGGATTAGCTGAAGGGCTTTTTGAGCTTGGCGGATTGAAAGTGGTGGTCAAAGGCGGCGTCGCCCGTCTACTCGAAGGCGATAGCTTAGCAGGAAGTACACTAACAATGATTGATGCATTTAGGTTTTGCGTTGAGAAAGTCGGGTTGTCGATACCTCAAGTAAGTCAAATGGCCAGCGGTAATCCCGCTGCTACCTTAGGCTTCAGCGATCAAATGGGAAGTATTGCCGTTGGCAAGCAAGCCGATTTATTATTAGTTTCAGCTGATTTACAGCTGCAAAATGTATGGATCAAGGGTAGAGCTCTTTAGTCGCTTCTGAGGCAAAGGGATACCATTCAAATAAAGTCTAAAACTAACCTAAAGCCCAAGTTCAGAACTCTGATTATAATCAGGGTTCTTTTTTTATATAAAAAACATCGCTATAATTCGTTGATAAATAGTCCAAACGCTAAATCATAGGTAGCCTTGATCCCATTTATTGAGGAATAATGCTGCGAATAGTAAGCTTCCATTTGTTTAAAAAGCTGACGAAGCTGAAGGGCCTGCCCTGAGGATTGAGTTGCATTTCCTGCCCCCACCCGCTTAATACTTGTCAGAAAATCGCGTACATTCGGATGAAACACCGTTTGTTCTTCTTGCTGCCAATTGAAAGTGGATGAACTTAAAGAGATATTACTAAATAATGAACTCCAAAATTCTTCGGTGTGAAAAGCCTGTCCATGTGAAGTAGGTTTGAGATTCAGTAAAGATTCGGCCGCTCGAAAAGAATCGTGCAGCTCATAAAAAGTACGAGATCCAAACGTCGAAAAAGCAAATAAGCCATTTGGAGATTGCATTTTAGCTAACAAGCTTTTTATGGTTTCTGCAGGCTGTTGAAACCATTGAAAGGTCGCATTGGAAATAATTAAATCATAATCCCCGTGCAGCAAATCTGTTGAAACAAGCTCCTCCGCATCTGCAGCGATAAACCTTATTTTACTTACTTGCTCTCCAAGCTTCAGCTTAGTTTGCTTAATCATTTCAGGCGAGATATCCACCGCAGTGATAAGGGCCGAACCCCATTGCTGCTGAAGCATCTCCGTTAAAAGCCCTGTTCCGCAGCCGATTTCTAGAATTCGCTGGAATTGCTTTTGCGGAGCGGATTGTTGAATCAGCTTCATCAATTGATTTGCCATTTTCCTCTGGACTACAGCATAAAGATCATATTCAGCGGCATGTCGATCAAAATGCTGGCGAACCAGCTTTTTATTGAGCATCATCGGGTCTGTTTGCATGTAGAAAGCTCCTAACTTGATCATAAAATAGTTCGGGTTTAGTCAAAAATGGAATGTGCCCTGTTTCGGGGAATACGAATACTTCTGCACGGTTTAGATCAGGCATTCCTCCAGCTGGGCAAATCGGGTCATCGGCACCGTGAAGCCATAGTAATTGAGGGCGCTGTACATAGGGTACCTCCCAATGAACGGAAAGGTCAGTGTCCCGCAAATAAACAAGCCCAGCATCCAGTCCAGCAGGCGTGAAATCTGTAGCTTGAGCAAAGGCAGCAATTGTTTCGGACAGCTTAGTGAATTCAGCACTCTCCTGATCTGACTCACTGAACATCGAGCTCGCGAATTGCAGCAAGGTTTCTTGAGGATTTAACTGCAATTGTTTGCGCATCCGCTCGATTACCCGTTCTGGCCAGCCTAGCTGTCGATTTGAATTAGTAAATCGCAATGTCCCTGCGACAATAATTATCGAATGAATCGAGTAAGCCTTGGGATTATCAAATCTGTTCATCCATTGCTCAAGAGCAAGCATTGCACCTAATGACCAGCCTACCAAAGTCCATTGCTTATTCTCACCAGCACTTAGTAATTTATCGCTTAGTGCAACATGAAATGAATCAATAGTATCGCAGCCCGCATAACTAAAAAAATGATGATTTACCTCTGGCAACCAAGATGAGACATCCCCCCATATCTGAGATGACATCCCCCAACCATGAATCCAGAGAATATTAGTTTCCATAATATAGCCTACTTCTGTACTGAATTAGATGATGCCTAGCTCAGCCCCAGCTTTCTTAATATGATCTACAGCCAACTGCAGCTGTGTATGGGTGATTGAGGCAGTGAGTGAAAAACGAATTCGTGCCGAGCCCTCAGGGACCGTTGGCGGTCGAATGGCGACTGCTGCTACACCCAGCTGTTGAAGACGTTGGCTTAAAGCTACCGTTATCTCGTTGGCACCAACAATCAGCGGAACGATTTGGCACTCGCTCTCGCCAATATTGAAGCCCGCTAATTTAAGTTGCTCACGAAACCAAGCTGCTTGGCTAATTAATGTATGGCGGCGCCAGCTATCTCGCTGAGCTTGCAGCCAGTTATCATGTATCGCCAATACAATCAACGGAGGCAATGCCGTGGTATAAATAAAGCTGCGTGCTTTATTAATTAAGTATTTGCGCAAGACCTCATCGCCAGCAATATAAGCCCCGTAACAACCATACGCTTTACTAAAAGTACCCATTTGAATATCAACCTGACTCGTCAATCCAAGCTCGTGCGTCAAGCCTTCGCCATTCGTTCCATAAACCCCGCCACTATGGGCTTCATCCACCATTAGCATGGCACCGTAACGTTCTTTTAACGTTACTAAATCCTTTAGCGGGGCAAGACTTCCATCCATACTGAAAATCGTATCAGTAACGATCAGCTTTCGCTTGGCTGGATTAACCTGCTTAAGCTGCTGCTCCAGCTGATCGAGATCACGATGGCGATAACGGATATGTTCCGCTCTACTAAGATTTATCCCATCCACTATGCTCGCATGATTCAAACGATCGCTAAAAACAACATCATGCCGTCCCACTAAAGCTGGGATCACTCCGCTGTTCGCCATAAACCCGCTGCCAAACAATAGACAGCTTTCCGTTCCTTTAAATGCAGCAAAAACCTGCTCAAACTCCATAAATGCTGGATCACTACCCACAACTAGCCGGGAGCTGGTTGAGCCTAAGCCTACCTGTGTCCCCCAAGCTTTCGCTTGTTCTGTGAGGCGTTTAAGGGTTTCTTCGGACAGCTGTAAATCTAGACCCAGATAATGATTGGAAGCCAAATTGATTAATTTCTGTGTTTGATTACTCAAGAAGCCATCGACTAAACTAGACGCTGATGTTAAGCTGCGGAGCTGCGACTTATCTTCTAACTGTCGTAACTCCGCATCCATCCATTGAAGCATACTGCTCATGATTCTAGTCTCCTCATACTCTGCGGACTACAAGGCACAAAGCTCAATTTCAAAGCCCATATCCTCGATCATTTTGTGATCCTGCGAGGCTTCTTGGCCTTCTGTTGTTAAATAGTCGCCTACGAATAAGGAGTTAGCCGCATACAAACACAGCACCTGCATCGAGCGTAGATTAACTTCACGTCCACCCGAAGCGCGTATTTCCTTAGTTGGGTTAATAAAGCGCATTAATGCCAGCACCTTTAAGCACTTGCGTGGATTAAGCTCCTTGTTATTCTCAAGCGGGGTGCCTTTAATTGAATTTAAAAAGTTAACAGGGATCGAGTCCGCATCAAGCTCTCGCAGTGCATAAGCAATCTCGACAATTTCTTGATTGGTTTCACCCATGCCAACGATACAGCCTGAGCAAGGCGACATGCCTGATGCTTTAGCCTTCTCCACCGTGGCAACACGATCATCGTAAGTATGGGTAGTCGTAATTTTATTAAAATTGCTGGCGCTTGTATTTAAATTATGATTGTAGCGGTCAACCCCCGCTTCTTTCAGCCTGACTGCCTGCTCATCTGATAAAATCCCTAGACACGCACAAATCTTCATCGGCATGGTTGATTTAATTTCTTTCACAGCGGCAATCACTTGATCGACTTCTTTGCCCGTTGGTCCGCGACCGCTGGCAACAATACAGTATGTACCAACCTTCAATTCCATCGCCTTACGAGCTCCTGCGACTAGGGTATCTTTTTCTAGCAATGGGTACTTAGAAACTGGAGCCGTGGAAACGATGGACTGTGAGCAATAGCCGCAATCCTCTGGACATAAGCCGCTTTTGGCATTGATAATTAGATTGAGCTTCACCTTTTTGCCAAAATAATGCTTTCTTACCTTGAACGCAGCACTCATGATATCCAGTAGCTCATCATCGTCCGCCTCCAGCACGGCCACTCCTTCTTCTATCGTCAATAGCTCACCGCGAATGGCTTTATCTGCCAGCTCATTCCAATTGCTTATCATGGTTATCATTGCCGTTGCCTCCTATTTTTTAAATCATAAAATACATTTAAATGCACAGAGCTTTCGATTTCCGCTGTCCACTGCTCCCGCCAGGCTGCCCAACCAGCTGCATCTGCGTGCTCATCCTCCGCCATCCATGGCAGAATACCGAGCACTGGAACATCGCCAAACTGTTCGATCATTTGGGCATTGTCTTTGGCCATTTGAACAGCCTCGGGCAGGCGGGAGAGTTCAAAGCTGCCGCTTTGGCTGTCATTCAAGATGACACCTAGCACTTCGAGGCCGGCTTGCCGCGCATAAGCGACTGTGAGCAGCGTATGATTCACGGTGCCAAGCCCCGTTCGCGCGATGATCAACAACGGCAGCGATAGCTCCGCTGCCAGATCGGCCATCCGCTTGCCTTCGGCCAGCGGGACGAGCAGCCCGCCTGCGCCTTCGACCAGCAGGCAGCCCGACTGCTGCAGCCTGCGCTTGCCGTCCGCGACCAGGTCGCGGAACTGCAGCGGCGCTCCTGCTGCGCGGGCGGCAAGCCATGGCGCCACAGGCGCCGCAAATGTATGCGAGGCGATATCCGCCTCTCGCATAGCAAGCCCGCTGCCGTGCAGCAGCCGGTAGCTGTCCGCCGTTGGCAGGCCGAGCGCTGCGCCGGATTGCACCGGCTTCCATAGCCGCACATAAGCTTCGCTATGTGCGGCTTCACCTTGAGCTGCTTCGCGCTGCGCAGCTCCCTGCTCACCAAGCCTTTGCAGCAAAGCTGCCAGCCCTGCTGTTACCTGCGTTTTGCCCACACCTGTATCTGTTCCAGTGATAAAGATACCTTCTCTAAGCATATAGTTCTCCTATGATTTCAAGCCAGTTCTCCACAAGTTAAATGTCAACCAATTAAATTATATGTGGTTAACATATGGGTTAGAACGATTGTACTACATCTCCTGCGGAGCGGCAAGCTTTTTGCTTTGCAGCGTTGATAGCTCTTATTAATTAATCTGTTTCTTCCTCTTCATACAACTACCCGCCTTATATTTTTATGCAAAAGAAAAAAGTGGGATAAGTTCCCACTTTCAATTTAATAAATATTTTTATTATTCCAGTATAACCATTAGAATTCTAAACGCCATTCCATACCTAACGTTTCCGGTTACACTTGAAGCGTCCAAAGTTGCATTCAACTGGTCATAAACTTCTTTTTGTGTCATAGAAGGATCTACCTTAATGTTGAAATTCACATGGTTTGTTATGGCTGAATCTAAAGCTGTTTGCAATTCAGATACTGATTCCGCGTGCAATAAATTCTTATAATAATAATCTTGTTTATCATCGAGGCTAGCATATCCAGCTATGTTCTGATCAATTTCAAATTCTTTATCAAAAGTATAGTTGGAAACCATAAACTTGTCGCTTGTGTTATAAACAGCATAGGGAATTCCTACGTCATTATTAGTAGGATCAACGTGATACCATTTACCATCGATTTTAATCATGTTCCAAGCATGTGGTGTCCCATCGAGTTTACCGGACATAACAACTGTTTGTAATCCAGCTTCGTCAGCTAACATTTTAAATGTTTCTGCATAACTTTGACACACACCTAAGCCTTTTACAAGAATCCCATAGACGCTAAAGGCTGATGAATATTGAGCCGCTATATCTGACATATCAGTACCGCTATTGTAAGCCGCTAGTACTTCATCCTGATAGGCGCCATGATCAATAATCCAATCATGAATTGCTTTCTCTTTATCCAAATATGCCATTCCCGGTGTTATAATCTCCGCAACAATTTGCTTAACTTTTGCTTTAATTTCCGTTTGTTGTCTAGTCATTTCATCTTTTGTCATGGAGTAGTCAACTAACAATGACATAGTTTTATAGTCATATGAAAATTGTTTTTCACCAACGATTAACGGATATTGAGTTATAATCTTATACACGTAATCATACAATGCTGTTGAATCCCCTGCGGCCGGATATTTACTTAAATCAATTTTTTCGTTGCCTGCTGTTAAGCCTTTAATAATAGCAGTACCCAATCCATCAACTGGTTCCACTACCGGAGCTGTGACTACGTTAGTAATATCAGAAGTTCCTGAAGAAGGTGTGGCTGTTGGAACTGGTTTTACTGTCGGTTTCACTGTTGGTGTTGCAGTAGGTACAGGCGTTGGTGTTGCAGTAGGTACTACAGTTGGTACTGGAGTTGGAGTTTCTGTATTCGTTGGGTTAATTGTTTCAACTGGAGTTGTAGTTGGTATTGGTGTTGGTATTGGTGTTGGTGTTGGTGTTGGTGTTGGTGTTGGTGTTGGTGTTGGTGTCGGTGTCGGTGTCGGAGTTGCAGTTGGTGTTGATATGAAACCTCCGTCAACATTAATACTATCCGTAATATCAATTGAAGGAACATTTTTGGCTGGTGACACCACTGCTCCACTATTAAAAGCATCTATTTCTTCTTGAGTTGGAGCTTTTGACAGGAGAACAGTTACTTGTAAAGTTGTTCCCTGCAACCTTCCAATGTATCTAACACTGTAGTCGGAGTCGGATACATTTGTTTTAAAATCCCAAATCACTGGTACAATTTTAGCTACATATGTGCTGCTTCCAGTGGGACTTTCATCGGCAGAAATATATTTGTGCGTGTCTACTGACAGTGTTCTGGGTAGATCAAATAAAGAGTCAATGGAATCACTATCGCTGTACGAAGCTTTTTCACCGTAAGATAGTGAGTGCAGTGCTGACGATTCATAATCATCCATATTAGCAATATTACTTATGTTAGACTCTTTCCCATTAACTATTGCACTTACTGTATATTCGCCACCACTATGAATTTTACTGTTCATTGAATATATCTTCTCATTTGTAGTATCATTCAGTAGATATGTTGGCTCAGTGACAGTTGCTTCTAGCTCTAGCTTAAATCTGCTGCCACTATAAACTTTGTAGCTAGTTGCTCCAGGGATTTTGTTCCAATTCAAGGAATACTCTCCGTCGCTATTTGATACGGTTTTAATAATTGGTTTTTCAACTGGCGATCCAATTGTAAACATCATACGTTTTGGAACTTTTAAATTTTTGACAGATTTTGCTTTAACATCTTGATAAATGATCAGATAGTATCTATCTAAACCTCCCCAAGATCTGCCACCTGTATCATCAATACCTTTTCTCGGGTAAACTCCCCACCCTGTTTTATCAGGCTTGATTGTGATAGTTTTTGTTTTCTTATTGTAACTAATATCAGCCAACAAAGGATCGTCACCATTGCGATCAGTAGTAACTTCGAACTGATCTTTAATAAAGACATCAAAAGCATCGTTTGCTAGTGCTAATTTAATGCTAAACGACTTTGATTTATCCACATTATACATCGGGGCAATATCTTGGAAAACTGTTGTAGGAGTGTGGTTTGGTGGTAATATATTCTTTGCAAAAACACTGGTTGAACTCATAACTAACATTAAAACAATTAAAATTGAGCTGACTACTTTCTTCATCTTCTGCACCTCTAAGTTTTTGTATGTGTCTATGAACCTACTATTCTACTAAACATTTTTACCTTCAATTCTTTGTCATTCTTGTCATGACGGGTTTTACCTACTACCCTATCACTTCCCCTCAGCACTGGATAATCATCACTACTACCACTATAATATTCACTCACTAGGGCTCCTACACATATTATCACTCATAAATATAGCAATTCTACCATAATATAGTATTATTCGAACACCCCTAATTTTAAAGCTACTTCTTTGCCCCCAACGGCAGCTCCTCGAGCTTATTAGACACCCTTTGGTATATAAACGAAATCCCGAGTAGAGCAACTCCGAAACAAAAGTAAGCCAATATTTTACTGCCCTCTGCCAAATACGCTAAGTCTATAAGAAACAATTTACCTGTTGAGAGCAATGTCAGAGCTAATCCTAGACGACGAATGTACACATATCTCTTGCGGAAGCCATACAGAATATAACTGATAGCCAAACCTAGATAAACAATGCTGGAGATAAATCCTACATCCCCTAGCTGAAGCTGTACATTTAGAAAAGCAGCGGATATGCCCAATAAATAGATCGCAAGAATGAATGGATAGAGCTCAATGTTCTTGTATTGTTGGCGAATAAAAGCAATTAACAGCCCACGTCCACTGAAAAAAACAATCCCATTAAAAGCAATCAAAATACCTAAAGCCAAGTACTCCATATAAGAATTTTGAGCCATATCATCGTTTAAAAGCGGCATCTTCACAGTGACATAAAGTCCAATTAAACACCCGACAGAATATAGAAAAAGCGCATAATATTTGACGATTCTGTCATACAGCAGCATCGCTTTAGTTAAAGCATAAGCCAGACCAATGCTAATAAAAGCCAACACCATAACCTCATAGAAATGATATAACTCATATTGCTGCGGAATAAATTGATGATAAAAATGCATGCTCTCGTAAATTAGATAGATCCATAAATTCGCCAATGTAAAATATTTAAAGGTAGTCAGCTTTTCACTAAAGTTACGGAAAACACCTGAATGAGCTCCAAGCTTCTTTTGACTTAGCAAGTAGTAAATCATGACTAACAGCAGCCCTAGCATAATGCTTGTATATTTTAAATTAAAAAAATCGGTTGGATTCCAGTCCCCAGTAACAATCGCGAGTACCTCTATATAGAAAGCTCCCAAACAAAGGAGGAATACCATCCACCCTGACTTTTCAAGCGACTTAATTCGTACAGAGTGTCCAAAAGCCATGAGGATTAACGCTTCAATCAACCAGCCTAGGGATAACCAATGTACTCCAAATTGAAACGGAATTATTAATATGGCAAAGGTTAACGAAGTACCGTAGAACAGTAACAAGGTTTGTTTTTCATGCTTCATGATCCTCACCATAAAGCGAGCTAGGAGCAGATAAATTAAACTAAAAGCAAGCGCCAGCAAGCCTCTATATTCAGTTAACTCCAGCTCATCAAACAAATAATAAAGCACAATACAGCTCACCGTTGTATTAATCGCCAGCAAAGCCACATCCAGCTTACTTAAGCTCACTTTATGTTTAAAAGAATACCCGAGCGTAATGCCTAAGTAGATGATAAAGGTTACAGCCGCATACCCCATATTAACGGTATCACTGGATGACAATAGGATCAGTACAATCATCGAAGGAATGTTTAGTAAAAAGCTAATATAATGTACAACATTCCACTTCTTACGGAAAGAAACGATAAGAATTGATAAAGTCAGCAGCACTAGATAACCCATTGCCGCATAAACCGCTGCTCCTTGCAGATCAAAAGCGATGATATAAGAATATAGCGGGAAGTAGCCGCCAACTAACCCAAACGAACATACCGTTCGTGAATCATAGCGCAGAGAAAGCACAATAGCTAAGAGTGTAACGAGGACAGATAAGAGTAAGGCTGCTGGCATCTCAATGATCTCTAATAAGAAATAGCTGAAAAAGATCGAGCCATATAAGATGGCAATTCCACCTCCAATTACCCCTAAAGCGAAGGTTTGTTTATTCTTACGATATAGATATTCGCCACCTGCCAGCATTAAACCGCCAAGTACAAAAAACATAATACCTTTGAAATAATCGTTAAGAAAATGGGAGTAAGAATGTTTAAAGGCAGCGCCAACACCAAAAATAATTAACAAAATCCCTAGCTTGTTGATCCAATTTAGCCCTATTTTCATTTCAAGCTGATTTTGTTTGGCACGCTTCTGGATAACCTCTTCCGTTATCTCTTCTTTGGACAACTGGTCGTAGCCTTCAGAAACTCCATGCAGCATATCCTTTTCTTTGAGGTCCAAAAGCTCTATATGGAGAATAACCTTAGCATTTAGCTCTGCGGATATTTGCTCCAGCTTCGCCAGGATCTCCTGCTTTTCTTCCTGTAGGTTCTTGGTTGTTCGCGCTACTAAGCGATCTACTTCTTGACGGGACTCCTGTTCAAGTGCATAAAGCTTATTATAGGCAGGTTGTGTAGCGCTTCTAAAATAGGTATTCAGCTTTTCCTGAGATACCTTAAGAATATTAAGCTTCTCATCGACTATCTGATCTTTAATTGCCGATCTTAGATGAGCATTCTCAGCTTCAATTTCCTTTTGCTTCTGCTTTAATTCACCTACTCGTAATTTATATTCTTCGTAATCTCGACGCAGCGTTTGATTCTCCTGAATCAAATCATGGGATTCGTATTCGTTTAACACCGCCTCGTATTCTTTAGCAAGATTATCTTGAACCGTTTTCATGTGCTGCAGTCGCTTCTTAAAATCATTCATACTTAGACCTCCAGATGGAACATGTTATAATTCTTCTTATTAGACATGTTACAGATGTGAGTCAAAGTTTATAAGAATTAACTTTTTCTAGTACCTAGTTTTCTATAGGATCATTTTCAATAAAGCCTGTCATTTAAATCGTTTTGGCGATTTCATACGTTAATACTTATAGAAGACATTATAAAGCGAGGAATTGTGGTGAGAATATGCCATCGGACGAAGAACTAATCAAGGAAATACATCAAGGCAGCCAAGCGGCTATGGAGGTGCTAGTCCGTCGTCATTATAAAATGATTTTCGCTTATTTATATCGGAGAACAGCTGATTATCATATATCATTGGATCTCACTCAAGAAACTTTGATTAGAATGATGAAGTCGCTCTCGATATATAAGGAACAGGGCAAGTTCGCACATTGGCTGCTCACCTTGGCAGTAAATATATGTCGAGATTATTACCGAAGTCGGCAATATAAAGAATCTCTAACGACACCCTTGCAAAATTCGATGCCCTTTGAGCCGTATAGTAATGTGGAGGATTTATTGAATCAACAAGAAGTGCGCATTCACATCCAAAGCGCATTACAAGAGCTATCTGATTCTCAACGAGAAGCCATTGTACTGAAGTATTATCATGAAATGAAGGTGTCTGAGATTGCACAGACAACGAGCAGCCAAGAATCGGCTGTAAAATCGCGGTTGTTTCAAGGAATCGCTAAGCTTAAACGAATCCTAGGGAGGATGGTAGCTGATGAAGAGAATCAAGGTTAAGACTAATTTTCACCAGGCAACGAATGAAGATTCTCAAATTGCCGATGATTTAGCAGAAATCCAGCTATATCTGGAACATTATTCCGTAAAGTATCCCAATGAAAGCACCATTGACAGGTCTATTGAACAATTGCGAGTTTATGTCCCTCACAAGAAGCGGCTTCTTCAGCAACTATTTTCGAATTTAGGTGGAGCTATTTATCATGTGCTTCCAGTTCACCAATTTGCTAGCTTTAGTCTATTTCTTTTGGGTTCTTTACTTTTGCCCAGTAAGCTATATTAAATTACTTATTTAGCTTATATGATACTCAAACTATTTGGAGGTCAACCATGAAAACACTTTATGAAATTTGGAGCTGGTTTCGTTCCCTAGGAATCGCCTTTATCGTTGCTTTCTGTATCAGTTTATTCGTATTCCAGCCTTTTAAGGTAAGTGGCCATTCCATGGATCCAAGTCTTCATGATAAACAGTATCTGATAGTTAATAAATTCCCTCATACCTTTTCATATCTGCCTAATTACTCCGATATAGTGGTTATTGACAGTCGCATAGATCGCAAGCGAACCTTCAAGGATGATCTAATGGAGTTCCCCTTATTGCAATTCCTCACCTCGGGCTCTGATCCAATTTTTTATGTAAAAAGAGTAATAGGCAAACCAGGAGATTCGCTTAAATTTAAGGATAATCAGGTATATCGGAATGGGGTTGCTCTAGATGAGGCCTATATTAAAGAAGCGATGAAATACAGTTCTGATCAGAAAGTTGTTGTTCCAGATAAGCATATTTATGTTATGGGTGATAATCGTAATAATAGCAAAGACAGTAGAAGCATTGGCTTTATTCCTCTAGATCATGTCATGGGTAAGAAATTCCCTTAAAACTTACCCAAATACCTACCCTGAAACTACCAGATCTGGTTGCGCAAAATCATGAAAAAACGAGCTAAAGCCTAACCACTGGATCCGGCCATCTTGCATAACCAGCACATGATGAAAAGTAGATTGACCTTCTCCACCGGATGCAATCGCATAAATGGAGCTCATAAAACTAATCTGCTCACCAGCCTTCAATTGATCCTGCAACCTAAAACGCTCCTGCTCTTGAAGTTCACCCTGGTCCGAAATTGTCATAGCGCCCAATAGATGCTCTGCTCGCTCACCTGTTTTAATTGACTTAAAGAGCTTTGTGGTTATCTCTGAATTTTCATTACGCTCCAACGTTATATTTATATTATAAACCTCACCTGCTGGGTCTATAACCTTAGCTATATTACCATCATGGTCATAAAAGCTGCCATAAATAGCGCTTGCTTCTTTGATTTGCGGCAAGCCTGTGATTGGCTTCATTACCCACTCATCACCTTTTATCTGATCTTGAACATACATCTCACCCTTATCTGTAAACACAAAAGGCAGCACGTTAGTCATCATCATATTCACATTACTAGTCAATTTAGGTTCAAATGTGAGTTTTTTTACTTCTGTAATTTGATATTTATCATAATTATCGAGATTAATTGCGAATATTTGGTTACCTTGGAGTTTGATGAGCAATTCCGTTGAGCCCTCCTCCATATCTACAATGGGTGTATTGGCTCGCAGAACATGACACACTGTTAACCCCGAACTGAATAGGATATATTCACCCATATTTGTTAAAAACCCTGGTTCTCCTGCAAGCGAGACCATCTTTATTATTGCTTTCCCTTGCATAATTGGAACAAGCTGTTGGGTCTCATTCAGCATCCAAACATCATTTTTGCCAAATAGATATAGTCCATCCCAAGCAGCAGCAATACCTTCAATCCCCTTTGTCGTCCCAATCGTGGTCAGCTTGTCATAATAAAATGGCATTCTGCCAAGCTGCCCATACATATTACTGCCCCAGCTAAGCACTTTGCCTTCACTTGTCAATACAAGAAAGTGATCGCTCCCCGCTTGTATATCTATCGCATCTTTAATTCCCTGCAATTGAGCAGCTTTAGTTAAAACACCTGTATAACCTTCATTAAACATTAGCTCAGACTGATCGTCCCAGCTCCAAACTGTGCCATCCTTTTTTAATGCAATTATATTAGAATAGTTTCCTGCAATTTTTACCATGTCCTTCAATATTTCTACTTTAGTAAATTTACTTTCAAGATTATACTCATACCAATCCCCTATGTCCGATTTAATAAATACTTTGTTGTTAAATAGGGAATCTACTTGTACGGCTTTAACCGTTTGCGGCAGCTCCATTTGTTTAAAATCATCTAGGTCTGTATTATTCCATGATGAAGCTGTTTCCCATAAAGTACCGTTGACCTGGATAACATAAAATGTATTTAATCCAGCATAAATTTGCTTAGCTTGTTTAATCGAAAACTGCACTAGCTGCCCTTGCGGATTTTCTTCTAACCGGTGCCATGCCCACACAGTTTGGTCCGTTTTCAAGACAATTAGTGTCCCGCTTCCATCTTGGCGTAACATTTTCACATGATCTAAAGCTTGAATAGCATAAGGTTTTTCTCCATTATTTAATAACCAGACCTGCCCCTCCTTAGACAAGGCAAACTCACCCTCTGTTTGAACCATAGCTGGCAATCCTATTACAAGCTTAGGAAATGAAGCAATAGTTGAGGTTTCGAAGCTGCGTAAGCCCCATGCATGAATAGATCCACCCTTTTGTAGAGCGAAGGAAGTGCCATATTTAAATCCATAACCTGCCCCATCTGTCATTTTGCTTGTTGAGATGGCTCGAACATTGCTAAATTCTTTCCCTTCTGCTAAAGCAGTCGGTTGGAATATGTCTTTATTATTAGATTGAGCTAGAGCTTGATTAAACTTAATGTCCTCCTCACACGCTGTATAAGTAAATAAATCAGTATTTGGTTGCGAGACTACTGGTATTGGCTTTTCCTCAACTGCATTTACAGTAATTGTGGGCTGTGGTGTTGGAATTTGTTCTACTGGTATGGTTTGTTGTGGTGCTTCAACAGTTTGCATCGGTTCTAACGATGTATCGGAAGAATTACCATTATTAAAACTAATTGTATAAATGATAATTATTAGTAGAAGTAGCATGACTGTATAAACATAATACCGGTTGTTGAATTTCATAATGCCTCCTCCAAATTCGCGCTTAATATGACCTTATACTACAAATAATGGAATTTGTTGTGCTAGGATTGCGCAAAACAAAAGCAGCCCATGGAAACCCCATAAGCTGCATATAATATAGATATATAATTACGGATTCCTCCAAAATTAATGGATATCCTTCTTCTTAAATCTACCGCCTTTAACATCATGAATGTTGCCGACAGCCAGGAAAGCAAATGGATCGATTTCATCCACAATGGATTTCATCTTGGCTTCTTCAATTCTCGTAACTACGCAGAATATTACGCGTTTGGTATCTCCCGTATAACCGCCTTCACCATGCAGATAAGTAACACCGCGTCCTAAACGTTGGGAAATGGTATCCCCAATATCTTTATTCCTATCGCTAATGATCCAGATCGCTTTGGATTCGTCAAAGCCTTCAATAGTGATATCAATCATTTTAAAAGCAATAAAATACGCCATTAAAGAATACATCGCATGATCCCAACCAAACACGAAACCAGCGCTGCCGAGAATAAATAAATTGAAGAACATCACGACTTCACCCACAGAAAAAGGTGTCTTTTTATTAAATAAAATCGCTACAATTTCTGTCCCGTCCAATGAACCTCCGGACCTAATGACCAATCCTACACCAATTCCTAGGATAATACCGCCAAAAACTGCTGAAAGCATTGGATCTTTAGTAAGTGGAGCAACGGGGTGAAGCAATTGGGTACCTATCGACATAATTACTATAGAGAAAAGTGTTGAAAGCGCGAAGGTCTTACCAATTTGTTTGTAGCCTAAGAAAAGAAAGGGAAGGTTCAACACGAAGAGAAATACACCGATCGGAATCTTGATGAAATGGGCTAGCATAATGGAAACACCAACTATGCCCCCATCAATAATATTATTCGGTATCAGAAAAATTTCCAATGCGACAGCTACTAATGCAGCTCCCATAAACATTAAAATTGCTTTGTTGATTAATTTTGCTTTTGTCATTCTCTTATGCTGAATATGTTCTACACTCAAGCCTGCTATGGATTCATTAGACATTAGCCAATCCCCCTTAATAGCTTATTATTATTAACAATCGGAAGGAACGGATGATATTTCTGATTCTGTGAGTTTCGCGGACGATGGTGTGGCTAATCTCAATCGGATCAGCTTAACAACCTCCATGGCAAGGATACTCTCCGAAGAGTTGTGTTCATCATGAAAATCACAAAGATACTCAATTAAATCCGATGTACTTCTTACACCTAAGCAGGCTCCAATGTCATTATTGAACATTTTTTCCAAGCGGGCATGTATATCAGGCTTTACTTGAATCGTTTTTCTCTCAGTCATCATGGTTACCTTCCTTTTGTGTATACAAATATTTTATTATATGTACACATTATAACCTATAAAAACGTACACGTAAAGTATTTATTTTGTACACACACTCGACAGCTTAAACCATATCGATTATAATCGTAATAAAGTGACGAAGAACGTCCTGTTACACTCTTTAGAGTGGCAACAGGACGTTCTTTTTATTTTCAGGGGAGGATTAGTACCATGACTTTTGAGAAAGCACATGATTTATTTATTAATAACCATCTAGTCAATCGTACTGGCGAGCGTCGTGGCAGGCTTGAAAGAGGCCATCAGCATGGAGATCAGCTATTTCTAAGAAACGTTTGGTGGCCTTCCCAAGGGAATTTTGATCAGCTGCATCCAGAATACGAGGTACTCGATTGGCGTGGCAGATCATACGTTGCTGATTTCGTTTGGCTGCAAGGTTTCGTTAAGCTTTTAATTGAGATTAAAGGCTTCGCTACACACGTAAGGGACATGGATCGTTTCAAATATTGCAACGAGCTTAATCGTGAGACATTTCTTCATGCTATGGGATTTCAGGTGATCTCCTTTGCATATGACGATGTTGAGCAGAGACCTGAGCTTTGCATTTCATTGCTGCGTATGGTGTTAAGTCGCTACCAGCCAAGCAAAACGCCCGTCTCCCGAGCCATGTTTGCTGAGAAAGAAATTATAAGATTTGCTATTGTACATGTTGAGCCAATAAGGCCGAAGGATGTGGAAATGCATTTTAAAGTTGATCATAAAACAGCCGTTTTAATGCTGCAAAAACTCTGTGCTAAAGGTTGGCTGATTCCTGCTTTACGCGGCAACGAAATTCGTGTTGTTGGTTACGAACTGGCTCGTGACGTACTGGACTACCTTGAATAACTGGAAAACATACCGCTATTTACTTGGAAAGTGGCTATTCTGAACATTTAAATGGAATTGCTCCCGCTAATATTTGAGTAAGAGTGCTTATCAGTAAAAAAGCCTATTTTATAGGTACGTTTTCCAGTTAAAAGACGATATCACTGCATTTACATGCTATTTGCAGGAGGAATTCCAGTTAGTACAAGGAAATTGGGTATCCCTATAGCGCATTGAATGTATATGAAGCATAGAGAAATATTCAATCAACTATAAATCATTCATTGAAACAAGCTATAAAAATCTGTACACTAGACAAAGTACATTTCAAAGATCATTATTCCTTTACGAAAGAGGTCCCTTCCCATGAAAACGTTAATCATCGCCGAAAAACCCGATATGGGACGCAATATTGCCGCTGCTATTGAGCCTAAGGCAGTCAATAATCGCACTTATCTTGAAGGCAACGATTATATCATCACCTGGGCGATCGGACATTTAATCAGCTTAGCTGAACCCGATAAATATGACGACAAATATAAAAAGTGGAATTTTAATGATCTCCCCATTATTCCTGAACATTTCAAGCTGCTGCCCAATGAAAAAACCAAAAGCCAGCTCACCGTTATTTCCGATTTAGCCAAAAAGTGCGACCATCTTGTTAATGCATGTGATGCCGGGCGTGAGGGGCAGCATATTTTCTCCTTGATTCAACGACATCTTCATTTACAGCAGCCTGTAAAACGATTATGGATTTCCGATTTGACTCCGGAAACTATTCGTCATGGCTTCGCAAATCTTAAGGATGGCGCTGAATACGAGAATTTGACCAAAGCAGCCAAAGCTCGCAGTGAAGCGGATTGGTTAGTTGGCATGAATGGCACACGAGCATTCACATCCAAACACAATGTCTTGCTTTCCGTTGGGCGTGTTCAAACACCGGTTTTAGCACTTATTTATGATCGCCAGATTCAAATTGATGCTTTCGCCTCTAATAAATTCTATGAGGTTGAGGGGCATTTTACTCAGGACACAACCAGCTATAAAGGTAATTGGCAAGGCGATCGTATTACTAAACCTGAGCAAGCCGAAGCTATTGTCGCCAAAGTTAAGGGTAAAATAGGAGCCATCACTTCCTACGAAGTAAAGGATACCAAGGAATTCCCTTTTAAATTATTCGATTTAACCCTGCTGCAGCGCGAAGCAAATGGCAAATACGCTTTTTCCGCCAAGAAAACCTTGGACATTGCCCAGGTGCTCTATGAAAAACACAAAGTCATCTCCTATCCGCGAACAAACTCAAACTATGTGACGGAACAGAACATACCAGAGATGCATCGTTCTTTGGATGCGTTACGCGGCACTCCTTACGAGACTTTTGTTAAGGATGCTAATAAAAATTTTGTTAATAAAAACAATAAAAGCATCTGCAATCCCACCAAGGTTGAGGATCATCATGCCATTCTGCCGACCCATAAGAAAGCCAATGGATTAGCCCCTGATGAACAAAAAATTTATGATTTGATCGTACGCCGCTTTTTATCGCATTTTTATCCGGCCGCTGAGTATAAAGTACATACTGTGATGACCGAAGTCGAAAAAGAATCATTCAAAACCATAGTCAAGCAGCTGCTGGATCTAGGCTGGAAAGTGATTTATGCCGATCAAGCCAAAGAAACAGCTAAGAAACCCAAAGGAAAAGATGAGGAAGAGGAGCTTGAAGAAGAGACTAGCACCTCATTTAGTGTTGATCCTAATACGGAGATCCTCTGTACAGATGCAATCGCTAAGGAAAAGGAAACCCAGCCACCCAAGCATTATAATGAGGGCACCTTGCTTAAAGCTATGGAGAGTGCAGGTAAACAGGTTGAAGACGAGGAATTGCGTGATGCCATGAAGGATTCAGGCTTAGGCACACCGGCAACACGGGCCGCAACCATAGAGCGCTTAAAAAATGTGGAATATATCGAGATGCAAGGTAAGAAAATTCAAATCTCGCCAAAAGGCCGCATGGCAATCGAACTAATTCGCAGCGCAGGTGTTGAGTTATTAACCTCACCAGAAATGACCGGACATTGGGAGCGTAGGCTCAACGAAATATCCAAAGGCATTGCCTCTGATGCCACGTTTATGGAAAACGTTAAGAAGTTTACGACTTTAATTATCGACAAAGTGCGGGCACAGCCTCGAGCAGCTAAAGAAGCATTTGCGCGTCCAGAGCCTCCTGCAAAACCAACAAAAAAGCCGTCTAAGACGGCAGAGGATAAGGCAATCACGAAAAAATCGTCAACCATAACGGTCAAAAAATCAACCGCTCCACTTAGTCGTGAAAGTATCGCCAGCTGCCCGCGAGAAGGCTGTACCGGTCATATTTTCATGGGGAATAAGGGGTACGGCTGCAGCGGTTATAAAGAAGGCTGTAAATTCGTGATCTGGAAAGAAAGCTTTGGTAAATCCATTTCTCCTGCTATGGTCAAGATGATTATTGAAAAAGGCCGAACCAATAAATTGAAGCTGACTGATGAAGCTGGTCAAGCCATTGAAGCGAGAATTGCTTTAATTAATCCAGTCACAGGTGAATTGAAAACAGAAATTATGTAACAGGCAATGTTTCCCCATGGATCAGAATATTCAACGCGGCTGTGTCAAGCTTAAGTCGCTGCCACTCCGCGTTTAAACGATCCAACGCTTCCTTCGGAGTATCATCCGCTAAGAAAAACGCTCCATAATGCATCGGAATGAAATGCTTCCCGCCTGCATCGATGTAGGCTTGAATCGCTTGTTCAGGTGTGACATGCTGGTTGGACATGAACCATTCCGGCTCATAGGCACCAATCGGCATTAAGACATAATCCAGCTTATATCGCTTTCCAATCTCTTCAAACCCGCGAAAGTAGCCACTATCTCCTGCAAAATAAATCGAAGGCGCATTATCGGTTGTCCGCTTCTCCTCTTGCAGCACCCAACCACCCCAGTGTGAGCTATTCGTATCCCAAGGTGTCCGCCTCGTCCAGTGCTGGGTAGGAACAAAGTCGAACTGAACACCACTAATCGTTTTGCTCTCCCACCAAGACATTTCTTCAACCTTGCGAAAACCCTTGCGTAAAAACTTACTTTTGAGTCCTTTTGGCACTAATATCAGTGGATCACCTTTCAAAGCACGCAAGGATGGAAAGTTTAAATGGTCATAATGCCCATGTGAGATCAACACTACATCCACTGGGGGCATTAAATCTATTGAAATTCCCGGTTCCGCAAGGCGCTTCTGAAAGCCCATGCTCTTAGCCCAAACTGGATCGGTTACAATGGTTAATCCACCGTAACGCAGTAAAAAAGTAGCATGCCCGATCCAAGTAATCGAATTCTGATTCAAAGCGGCATCCATAGTTACTTGGGCTACTTTGGGTATGCTATATGTAAGGTCCTTTTTCTTAGCATTTCGTTCCTTACGCCACTGTCTCAGACGTGCTAATGTATTATTCATCGCAACGTTATCTAAATTCTCAAAGCGCTTCTTGGGCATGTCTTAAAACCCCGTTCCTCCACATAAACCTAACTCTTCCTGCAGCTCCTGGTGAATGTTGCCGTTTGTAGCCATTACATTCCGTACACCAAGTGAATAAGGTTTTCCTTCCGTGTCCGTAACTTTGCCACCTGCTTCTTGGATCAGCAATGACCCAGCAGCCATATCCCAAGAATTAAGCCCGATTTCCCAAAACCCGCTTAGTCGTCCCGCAGCCACGTAAGCAAGATGAAGCGCAGCAGAACCCGCTACACGAATATTCCTTACTTTCGGCGCCAACGCTTGAATACCTGTTAAGTTAATAGGTAGCGCATAATTACGATCCGCTGGGAATCCTGAGCCTACCAAGCTATCTATAAGCTTATTTTCAGCGGAAACACTCATACGCTTTCCTTTTACATACGCGCCTTTGCCTTTTTCGGCAACGAATAACTCATCTCGTGATGGATCATAAATCACACCCACTATGACCTCACCTTTATAAGCAAGCGCAATCGAGACAACAAAAAACGGAAAGCCATGTACATAATTCGTTGTTCCATCAATTGGATCCACAATCCATAGATATTCCGAATCACTTAAATCCGCCAATGCTTGGGCTGATGCATCCGGACCAGGCTCAACGCCCTCTTCCCCCAGAAAGGAATGCTGTGGGAAATGCGTTGAGATCAGATTACGAATTAAAGTTTCAGCGCCTTTGTCTACTTCCGTGACCAGATCATGCGGCGAATATTTATAATCTAGGTTAGAAAACGTACCTAGCTTGCTCTTAATCCACTCTCCCGCTGTTGCAGCCGTATTAATCGCTACCACAGTAAAGCTTTTACCACCTAATTTGTAACCGTTATCTAAAGAATCATTCAACAATATCAGCTCTTTCTTTCAAAGACTTACTTTCAGTATAGTAAATATACGTAATAAATACCACAAAGTTCCCGACCTTAAGAAAAAGCACCAGTTCGTTTATATACGAAGTGGTGTTTAGGGTAAGTGCATACCTATCGCTTTCATTAATTAATCTCAAGAGAAGCACCATCAATGATGCGAATTCCTGTGATATCTGCAAGGTCCACCATCAATTGAATCAACGCAGCATCCTTCATCTTTGCCTCCAGCATGACATCCAAACGCGGTGTAGTCGAAGCAATATCTCTCATAAAATCAAGCAATAGAATGGAATCAACATAATCAGCATGTGCACGAGGAACTTTAATGCTTTTTGGACTGGATACATGAATTTTTGGAGGAAGATCATCTGGCCAAGTCTGATAAATACGACCCCATAAATCAGAAAGCACTTCTCCATTGTTATTCACCTGATAATGATGAATATCCAAAACCATTGGAACTTTAAGCTTTTCACAAAGCTCTAAGGTTTCTATTGCTGTAAAGGTTTTATCATCATTTTCCAGTGTAATCCGTTCTTGAATCGTTGGATCGAGCTCAAGAAAATGCTTGGCAAATCGTTCTGAAGCAGAAGGTTTATCACCATATGCACCGCCAATATGTATATTGCATTTACTCTGTTTATCTAAGCCCATAGCCTGGAGCATTTGAACATGGCGCTTAAGGTCGCCTACACTATTCTCTAACACCTCTGGCCTAGGTGTGCTTAACACGGTAAAATGATCGGGATGGAAGCTAACTCGCATCTCATTATCACGTACAAATTCGCCAATTGTTGAGAAGCCCTCCGCCAAAACAAGAAAAGGATCCCACTCTGCCAGCAAGGCATGTCCAAAAAGTGGGATAAGTTTGGATGTGAAGCGATACACTTGAATTTGATAAGCACGATTATGTCGCAAAAGTCGCAAGGTATTGTGCAAATTCTCTAAAGCTAATCGCTCTAGCTTACGAATAGCAGCTTCGCGATCTTCTAGCTTAATAAAATTAGTTACTGTCATCATTCTTGAGGGTGAAGCATTCTCAACCAAAGTCGACATGGCCACATAGCCAAAACGAACTATCATCGCACTCACTCCAATCGATCATCTTACAGCTTACTTTCCCCTATGATCGATTAAATATAAGTGCTATAGCTCTTAATTATCATTAAAGAACATTTCAGCTGCCAATGAAGTCAATACAGCGGACTCGTCTGTTGTCAATTCCCGCACTAACTCCATCTCTACTTGAGTTCTTTCTTCCCCTTGAAAATTGATCTCTGCAATCGATGCATTAATTTGGACGATTGCGACAGCTTTATTCTCTGGGCTATAGGCAATCACCTTTTGTCCAGTTGGATAGACACGAAAGCCAGTTTTCACCATCTTCCCCCGGCCATATTCCATCAAATCATATAATTCCTGTTTCGATTTAAATTTACATACACTATTAAATTCGGTTTGAAATCCCATTTAGTTTCGCCTCCATTCTTAATTTAATCCGTACTATATTGTATTTGTTGCTTATCCTCATGTCTTTGCAAGGCTAGCTCAATTAAATCATCCAGCAATTGCACGTACGGCTTACCGCTTTCCTTCCATAGCAACGGGTACATACTAAATGGGGTAAAACCAGGCATCGTATTAATTTCATTTATGAATACTGCACTATCTGAGGTTCTCACGAAGAAATCGACACGTGATAATCCTGATCCATCAATAGCAATAAATGCACGAACCGCTAATTGCTGCAATTGCTCCGCCAGTTCATCTGAGATTTGTGCTGGGATGACCATTTCTGATTTACCATCGACATATTTCGCTTTGTAGTCATAAAACTCGTTGCAAGGTAATATCTCACCAGGCACGGATGCTTGTGGTTCATCATTGCCGAGAACAGCGACTTCGATTTCTCTAGCGTCTACATGCTCCTCAACGATAACCTTGCGGTCATATTGAAAGGCAAAGCTGATGGCTGCTATTAACTCCTCTTGATTGCGTGCCTTAGAGATCCCGACACTAGAGCCCAGGTTCGCTGGTTTTACAAAACAAGGATAACCCAGTGCTGTTTCAATTTCCATCAGATGGAATGCTTCCTCTTTAGCCCATTGCGTACGTGTGAAATGTCGAAACAGACATTGCGGTATGCCTTCTTGTGCGAAAACCTTTTTCATCATTATCTTATCCATGCCAACAGCGGATGCCAATACTCCCGCTCCCACATAAGGGATATTTGCCATTTCCAGTAATCCTTGAATAGTCCCATCCTCACCAAAGGTTCCGTGCAAGAGCGGGAAGATAACGTCCAAGCCCTGCAAATCCGGTGATTTCGTTGAGGTAAGCTCGACAGTACCTGCAAAAATAGCTTCTATGCCTGTAGATGGTTGGGATATAGCTTGCCCAGATCCCTTAGCATCTTCTATATCTGAAAAAGTTAAATTTGAGATTTGATATACAGGTCCTTCTAAAGCTATACCTGCTTTCCAGCCACCTTGCTTAGAAATATATATAGGATGAATTTCGTATTTAGTGTGATCAAAAGCTTGAATGACTGCCAACGCGGTCTGTAAGGACACATCATGCTCGCCAGACTTTCCTCCGTAAATCAGACCCACGCGTATTTTTCTATTCATGATTACCTCCTGATAATGTGTGAAAGATTAACTTTTAAAATTGATCCGGCATGTGGAAAAAGCGATACTTCGTTAAGGAAGTCCAAGCATAAGAGTCCCGATAATCCCAATATCGATTTTTACTGTTGGTGGTGTGTGCGCATATCAAGGGCATGCCGTTGGCATCTACCTCAGTCACAATCGCGCTATGCTGATAATGACCGTTTCCATCCCAATCATAGCTAATAACATCACCAATGGTGAGCTTCTGCGGAACATCCACCCGCTCAGCATGCCATTCCTTGGAGTCGCTGCCTAAAAAGCGATTGAGCGAATCTGCAACAGCCCAGCTAAAGCTCCATAGCTCTTGATTACCCTTTTTCCCTTGATACCACCAGCCTAATTCTCTTTTTCCAGTATAGTTCATTGGTGCATTGCCTGCAAAGAGGCATTGTGAAACAAAATTCGTGCAATCATCATTTTCAAAAAATAAATAGTTGGGATTATGTGAATTCCACCAAGTATGAGCGTATGTCTGTACCTGACTTCGATTGTAGCTGCTTGGAACGCGTGGATACTCAGGTTCTGTAGGAAGATTAGGACGAACCCTAAGCATTGGATAAATCCGGTTTATGTACCAATGCCCATTATAAGAACGCATGCTTATCTGCTCACATTCCAGCCTTTCTTCTATATGAACCGCTGCTCCAATTTGATATTGATTGCTTAAAGATATCTCGATCCATGCTACAGCTTCATTCTCTCTTTCTTCGAAGCGAACGATATTATAGGTCGAGTTATGTTTGAACATTCTGAGATTACGTTGCTGTTGAAGCTGGTATAGACGAAATAACTTTATTTTTTGTGTATTTAAATAAATCGCATCCGCAACAAGACTAGCTAAAGGGCCAATATCATAGTCAAACAGCATCTGATTCCTAATATCTACATACTCGTCTAACAACGTATTCCAGCTCATTAGATCACCTCTTTACCATTTTTCAATATTCATCCTATTTAATTTATGATTCTAGTTTAAAAATCATGTTTGTAAATGAAGCATGTAAGTAAATATTAAGGAAATAATGAGCTTATGGGGTTTACGAAGTGTATGCAAAATTGTATACTTAAGCTATATAATTTATTTATGAAATTAGGTTTCATCTAATGAAACTCAATCCAGCTTTTAGTCACTCATCTAACGGAGGCGAAGTAAATGGCAAGGAACGACCATTATTCAGTCAAAAAGAATTTAACCATTAGCGGTAAAGATTATGTGTATTATCATGTAGATTCATTAGAAGCTAAAGGCTTCGGCACGATTTCCAAGCTTCCTTTCTCTATTAAAGTATTGCTTGAAGCAGCTGTTCGTCAGTTTGACGGTCATGCCATTACAACTGAGCATGTGAAACAAATCGCAGGCTGGGCAGAAGGCCAAGACTTCAATAAAGAAATTCCATTCATTCCTGCACGTATCGTGCTTCAGGATTTTACCGGTGTTCCGGTTGTTGTTGATTTAGCAGCTATGCGTTCCACCATGAGTCGTGCAGGCGGCGATGCAAAGAGAATCAATCCTCTAGTTCCGGTTGATCTTGTTATTGATCACTCAGTTATGGTTGATGCTTTTGGTACTGCTGATGCATTGGATTTCAATGTGAATGTAGAGTTCGAACGTAATGATGAGCGTTACCGTTTCTTGCGCTGGGCGCAAACCGCATTTGATAACTTCCGTGCTGTACCTCCTGCTACTGGGATTGTCCATCAGGTTAACTTGGAGTATCTGGCATCTGTTGCAACAACTAAACAAATCGGTGACGAAACGGAAGTTTACCCGGATTCATTAGTAGGTACAGATTCACATACTACAATGATCAATGGTCTTGGCGTAGTTGGTTGGGGCGTTGGCGGTATTGAAGCTGAAGCAGGTATGCTGGGTCAGCCTTTATATTTTGTAACACCTGAGGTTGTTGGCTTTAAATTAACAGGCAGCTTAGCTGAGGGTTCAACAGCTACGGATCTTGCCTTAACGATTACACAAATTTTACGTAAAAAAGGCGTTGTTGGTAAATTCGTCGAGTTCTATGGTACAGGCTTAAGCAACATTAGCTTGGCTGACCGAGCGACTGTCGCAAACATGGCTCCTGAGTATGGCGCAACTGTTGGATTCTTCCCTGTTGATGAAGAAACAATCAACTATCTACGCGGCACTGGCCGTGAAGAAGAGCATATTGCTCTAGTTGAAGCTTATTATAAAGCACAAGGTATGTTCCGCACTGACTCTACTCCAGATCCCGTTTTTAGCACGACTATGGAATTGGATATGTCTACGGTTGTACCAAGCTTAGCTGGGCCGAAACGTCCACAGGATCGTATCGAGCTTACTTCAATGAAGGAAGCTTTCAATAGCATCATTCGTACACCGATTGATAAAGGCGGCTATGGTTTATCGGAAGAAAAAATTAACGCTAGCGTCGAAATCAAGCAAAAAAACAGCAAGCCTGAGCAATTAAAAACAGGTGCTGTAGTTATCGCAGCTATTACAAGCTGTACTAATACTTCTAACCCAAGTGTTATGCTGGGCGCAGGTCTTGTCGCCAAGAAAGCTATAGAACGCGGTTTAGTCAAACCAGCATATGTAAAAAGCAGCTTAACTCCAGGATCTCTTGTTGTAACCGAATATTTAATAAAAGCTGGATTGCTAGAACCGCTTGAAAAGCTTGGCTTCTTCGTAGCCGGATATGGCTGTGCAACTTGTATCGGCAACAGTGGTCCATTACCTGATGCAGTTAATGACGCGATCATCGATAATGATTTAACTGTAGCTGCTGTATTAAGCGGTAACCGTAACTTTGAAGGCCGGATTCATGCTCAGATTAAAGCCAACTATTTAGCTTCTCCACCGCTAGTTGTAGCTTACGCAATTGCTGGGACAGTTAATATTGATCTTGCAACTGAACCACTTGGTTATGATACTAATAACGAGCCTGTTTACCTTAAGGACATCTGGCCGACTTCCAAAGAAGTTCAAGATGCCGTTCGCACAGCCGTTACTCCAGATATGTTCCGTGCCAAATATAAAAATGTTTTCCGTCAAAATGAGCGTTGGAATGAAATTCCGATTCCAGAAGGCGAATTGTACGAGTGGGATAATAAATCAACTTACATTCAGGAACCTCCATTCTTTACTGATCTTGGAACGGTTTTAGATGATATCGCTGATATTCATGGCGCAAAAGCTCTAGCTTTAATGGGCGATTCCGTTACAACAGATCATATTTCCCCAGCCGGTAATATTACGACTACAAGCCCAGCTGGTAAATATCTAATTGAAAATGGCGTTAAAAAAGAAGATTTCAACTCCTACGGCTCACGTCGTGGTAATCATGAAGCTATGATGCGTGGCACTTTCGCTAATGTGCGTATTCGTAATCAAGTAGCTCCTGGTACTGAAGGCGGCGTTACGACTTACTTGCCAACAGGCGAAGTAATGTCGATCTATGATGCTTCAATGAAATATCAAGAGAATAATACAAACCTGGTAGTTATCGCTGGTAAAGAATATGGGACTGGCAGCTCACGCGACTGGGCAGCAAAAGGTACCTTCTTGTTAGGCGTAAAAGCTGTAATCGCTGAGAGCTTCGAGCGTATTCACCGCAGTAACCTTGTGGGTATGGGCGTTCTTCCTTTGCAGTTCCCAGAAGGCTTAGGCTGGAGAACTTTAGGGATTACTGGAACAGAAACCTTTACGATCAGCGGACTCTCGAATGATGTTCAACCAGGGCAAAAGGTTAAAGTAACCGTCGCTCGTAATGATGGTTCATCGTTTGATTTTGAAGCCATTGTCCGTTTGGACAGCTTGGTTGACGTAGATTACTATCGCAATGGCGGTATCCTGCAAACCGTGCTTCGTCAAATTATGGCTTAAGTTTAATTGGATATATAGCAAGTAAAAAACCATGAATGCAGCTGTTATAACAGCTGCATTCATGGTTTTTTTGTCTTGCTCTAACTAATTTGTTTTTAGGGATGAAACATCAAAAATACAGTTTCATTTAATAAAAAAGTGATTTTGCGACAATCTACCTGCAAATTTACAGGCAGATTTCTAAAAACAGCCCAAAATCGTTGATTTTAGGGATTTTCGAAAAATCTACATGGATTTTTGCAGGTAAAACCTTTCAAACCGCTAATTTTGTTCCATTTACATGGATTTTTGCAGGTAGATTTATAATTTTCGCTAGACCTGGATTATCAGGACTCACACCCGGCCAATGCCATTGTAGATCATACCCAACCTTCTAATTTCATGAACATCAAGGCAATTTCTCGCATCAATTAGAATTGGATTACGCATATTTGTTTTAACTCTGGAGTAGTCTAGATGCCTGTAAGCTTCCCATTCCGTCGCTATTATAATTGCATCACATTGGTTAGCTAGCACATAAGGATCCTCACAATATTCCACCTGATTACTGCTTAACACATTACGCATATTAACCATCGCAATTGGATCATGTACCTTGATAGTAGCATCACGTGTTAATAATTCCTTAATAATCTCAAGCGCAGGAGCATCCCGAATATCATCTGTATTAGGTTTAAATGCTAAGCCAAATATACCGATTGTTCTTCCTCGCAATACTTTTAGATGCTTCTGCAGCATCTCGATAATCAAATAAATTTGCCGTTGGTTTATTTCACAAACAGCCTTCAGGATAGGCAACGAATAGTCATATTCGTTAGCTAAGGCTTGCAACGCTTTTGTGTCCTTGGGAAAACAGGAGCCTCCCCAGCCTAAGCCAGCTTGGAGAAAAGGCGCTCCAATTCGCGGGTCTGCCCCCATACCTCGCGTAACCTCAACAATATCCGCTCCTACTTTCTCACAGAGCCCTGCAATTTCATTTACGAAGCTGATTTTCGTTGCCAAAAATGCATTCGCTGCATATTTAATCATTTCCGAGCTGGTCGGATCCGTTATAATCAGTGGGGGTAATTGATAGCCTTGAGGTCTTGGAATAAAAGCAGGCGGTGAAAAAGTTTGTTCCAATATAGGTTTGAATAATAATCTTAGCTTCTCAATGACTTCATTATGTTCACTGCCAATCACAATACGATCGGGGAAAAAGCTATACCAGAGTGCCATACCTTCACGCAAAAATTCAGGATTGGATGCGACAAAAAACTCCGCTTTGATATCCTTTTCACGAAGTGTTGCTTCAATAACATATTGTACCCTTCGATTAGTTCCAATGGGTACTGTCGATTTCATCACAATAATGTAAGTGTGCCCATCTAAAAAACCTTCTGCAATTTCACGGACAGCATTCTCAACAAACTGCGTATCGGCGCTTCCGTCTGGTCTTGAAGGCGTACCAACTGCAATGATGATAATATCAGACAAGCCAACTGCCTCTAAGGTGTTGCTTGTAAAGTAAAGATTGTGCCTGACTTCCTTCAAAAGCACCTCAATTCCTGTTTCATGAATTGGGCTCTTTTCTTCCAGCAGCATGGCTATCTTCTGTTCATCCTTATCTATTCCTATAACATTATGACCTAAATATGCTAAGGAAACCGCCGTAGTCAAGCCTACATATCCCGTTCCTACTACTGTAACCTTCATATTCCCACCTCGATGAATGAATGCATTTACTAGCATACCTTCATTAAACACCTTAATGGGTTCTTTCGTCCGTTTAGCTTTTGTAAACGAGGGTAAACGGTTGCGCCTCCTTTAAGGGCGGGAGTTTCTATCGCAGCATAGTCCCCATTCGATGGGCTGCCTCAATAATCGAAGGCACATGCTCCAGCATCTTAGTTTGCGTCAATCGATTAGCAGGACCTGAGACGGCCAAGGAAGCCATAAGCTTCCCATCTCTACCGAATATCGGCGCAGATACCGCGGCGGCACCAGGCTCTCTCTCTTCTATGCTGGTGGCAAACCCAAGCTTGCGTGTGTCCTCAAGCATTTGAATAAGTACGTTGCTGTCAAGGCCGGATGTTATTTTCGCTGTATTGATTACTTGCTCCTGTACAGCTTCATCTGCGTAAGCAAGCAATACTTTACTCGATGCACCTACGAAAAGCGGCATTCTTGCCCCAACAGGCGCAACTCGGCGAATCGCTTGATTACTCTGTACGGCTTGAACGCGCACTCGCTCATTGCCATCTCGAATATATAAAGAAATCGTTTCCCCTACCTGATCGCGTAAACGCTCCATTTCCGGTAGCAGCACAACCCCCATATCATCACTTTGAATCAGATTTGCAGACAGCTCCCAAAGTCGAAAGCCTAAGCGATATTTTTCCGTAGCCCCATCACGCTGAATAAAAGCTTTCCCCTCCAGGGAAGCCAATAGACGATGTACAGTACTTTTATGCAGGGAGACTTTATTGGAAATTTCCGTTAAACTCAGCTCTTTCACATCAACAAAACAAAGTAATATATCCATCGCACGTTCTACCGCACGAACAGTTAATTTCCCATCTTCCACGAAGGCAACCTCCCTAATAGTAACCCAACCATTAACAGGATTTGGGTTTCACCATGTGAAACTTGATTTCTCTTAGTATAACGGAAATCGCAAGAGAAGGTAAAGCATTACATCTATATTTCCTATATTACAAACTCTTTACATTTGGTTGACATTTACGAATTACTATAGTAATTGATAATTGCAATCGCATACAATAAAAACACTAAAGCACATCCATTAACAAACGTTTATCAGACCTCAAGAAGGAGAAATGCCCCATGTCTGTATACCCACCCCCATCATCATCTTTTCCTACTTTACCCCTACCTCAGATAAGAACTAAGTCTGTTCGTCATCTTAGAGGCATACAGAAAACGGTATTATTCTCAGCTATGATTATTGTTAGCGCTTTCATTGTATCTATCATTGCCTTTTATGGTTATATCGCTTGGATGCTAGGCAATCCCGCTCATGATGCCCTTCGATCTAATCCCAAGCTAGCAGTCGGTCTATCTTATGAAGATGTCAGCTTTCCTAGTTTAACAGATGCCTCTCATCTAAATGGATGGTATATTCCAAGTGTTGTGTCTTCTACTAAAACGGTCATATTCTCTCATAGCTATGCTGGCAATCGTGAAGAGCCGTGGATGCCCATTTACAAAATTGCAGCAGCCTTACATAAAAAAAACTTCAATGTCTTAATGTTTGATTATGCTTATGCGAATAAAGCTAATCATGTTTCTTTTACTGGCGGAATTAAGGAATCTAAGGAGCTATTAGGGGCTGTGCGATTTGTTAAACAGCTTGGGGCAAGTGAGGTTATAGTTTGGGGCTTTTCAATGGGGGCTGGAACGACACTTCAGGCTGCTCTTCAAACCAAAGATATTAATGCAATGATTCTTGATAGTACCTTCATCGCTACCCCTGATACGATGTTCATGAATATCAAGAGTAAGCTTAATCTACCTGAATATCCTTCAAAAATGCTGATCCATTACATGTTTCCTTATATTAACGGCACAGGTCTTACTCAGATTCCCTACCAAAAAGTACTTAGCACAGCATACAGCGTACCGATCTTTTTTATTCATGGCAAAGAAGATGAGCGCTCCCCTTACACGATTATTCAGCATTTAGCAGATAACCAATCAGCGAATGCTTTATCGACCATCTGGATTAAACCAAAAGCAAAGCATGAGCTTGTTTATGATACAGATCCTAAAGGCTACTTCAAGAAAACCATGGAATTTATTGATAAGGTTTCTTTATAGGATACTATAGGATACTATAGGATACTTTAAAACTTAATTATAAAAACTTGCCTCTTGATCGTAAAAAATGATAATCTAATAAAAGATGCTTTTACGAAAGTTCATATGTATATGGTCAGATTAGCATCCACTAAAAGATGCTTTAACGAAAAATGCTAATGTTTAAGTACAAATTAACATCTCTATAATCCTGCGTGAAGCACACGCTGTTTGTCTCTTCGGAGCGAGCAGCGTTTTTTTTATTTTTCTGGAGAGGGTGATCAAGCTTGTTTGAAAAAATGTATGAGGAGTTTTTGGAAAAGCAGCGCAAGGGGGCTACAGGACAAAGGAGGGAAATGTTAAACAAGGATCTTACTGGAACAAAAAAACTCTTGGAAGTGGTATTGTGGCCAGTGTTGAAATCATTCGACGGTCTGACGCTGGAGTATGAAGTTGTGAGTACAACTGGTGTGAGGATTTTTATCGATGTATTCTACCTACCACTGGAGTTTGCTTTTGAGAGTGAGGGATTTGTTTCTCATGGGGATAATATCACCCGAGATCGATTTTCCTTTGAGAGAATGCGGGTGAGAACAATGGCTATATGTCGATATCTCTACATCCCTTTCACTTGGGATGAACTGGACAAGAAGGCGGAAGCATGCCGACGTGCTTTCTATGAATTGCTTGGACGTTATTCGAGACTATCGGGTGGCTCCTATTCCGAGTTATCTCTCTTTGAGCGTGAAGTAATGCGTTATGCACTACAGTTAAATCGTCCAATCCGTCTTGGAGACGCTTGTCATTGTCTGCAGTCAGGTCCTGAGTTTAGCCGCCGTATTTTGAGACAACTTATGGAGAAAAAGCTGCTTAAACCAATAACCGATAATACACATCGCAATCATAGCTATGTTCTGGAAGATATTGCGCGGGAGTACTTAATTTAGCGACGGCGCAACGGCTTTTAAAGCGGCGCGGACGCTTTAAAACTTCCTTTGCGCAGGCGCGACTGCTTTTAAAGCGGCGCGGACGCTTTAAAACTTCCTTTGCGCAGGCGCGACTGCTTTTAAAGCGGCGCGGACGCTTTAAAACTTCCTTTGCGCAGGCGCGACTGCTTTTAAAGCGGCGCGGACGCTTTAAAACTTCCTTTGCGCAGGCGCGACTGCTTTTAAAGCGGCGCGGACGCTTTAAAACTTCCTTTGCGCAGGCGCGACTGCTTTTAAAGCGGCGCGGACGCTTTAAAAGCTCCTTTGCGCGGGCGCGACTGCTTTTAAAGCGGCGCGGACGCTTTAAAAGCTCCTTTGCGCGGGCGCGACTGCTTTTAAAGCGGCGCGGACGCTTTAAAAGCTCCTTTGCGCGGGCGCGACTGCTTTTAAAGCGGCGCGGACGCTTTAAAACCTCCTTTGCGCGGGCGCGACTGCTTTTAAAGCGGCGCGGACGCTTTAAAAGCTCCTTTGCGCGGGCGCGACTGCTTTTAAAGCGGCGCGGACGCTTTAAAACCTCCTTTGCGCGGGCGCGACTGCTTTTAAAGCGGCGCGGACGCTTTAAAACCTCCTTTGCGCGGGCGCGACTGCTTTTAAAGCGGCGCGGACGCTTTAAAAGCTCCTTTGCGCGGGCGCGACTGCTTTTAAAGCGGCGCGGACGCTTTAAAAGCTCCTTTGCGCGGGCGCGACTGCTTTTAAAGCGGCGCGGACGCTTTAAAAGCTCCTTTGCGCGGGCGCGACTGCTTTTAAAGCGGCGCGGACGCTTTAAAAGCTCCTTTGCGCGGGCGCGACTGCTTTTAAAGCGGCGCGGACGCTTTAAAAGCTCCTTTGCGCGGGCGCGACTGCTTTTAAAGCGGCGCGGACGCTTTAAAAGCTCCTTTGCGCGGGCGCGACTGCTTTTAAAGCGGCGCGGACGCTTTAAAACCTCCTTTGCGCGGGCGCGACTGCTTTTAAAGCGGCGCGGACGCTTTAAAACCTCCTTTGCGCGGGCGCGACTGCTTTTAAAGCGGCGCGGACGCTTTAAAACCTCCTTTGCGCGGGCGCGACTGCTTTTAAAGCGGCGCGGACGCTTTAAAAGCTCCTTTGCGCAGGCGCAACATCAAAAAACAGGCTGTTGAGAAGGAAATCTTCTCAACAGCCTGTTTTTTAATCTTTGATCAAGGACATGAATTCGGAACGAAGCGCCGCATCTTTGCGAAAAATTCCTCGGACGCCTGATGTGATGGTTTTACTGCCATACTTCTTCACACCACGTGCGCACATACATAAGTGCTCGCCTTCGACAACGACCATTACACCTTGTGGTTTAAGCTCTTTTTCCAGCAAATCTGCAATATCGGTGGTAATTCGTTCTTGAACCTGCAGCTTACGTGTAACTGCGTCCACTAATCGTGCAAACTTACTTAAACCGGCTATTTTCCCACTAGGAATGTACCCGATATGAATTTTCCCAAAAAACGGTGCCATATGATGCTCGCATTGGCTGTAGTAAACAATGTCCTTCACAATAACAAGCTCTTCATGCTGCTCATCAAAGGTAACTCCAAGAACATCAGATAAATCGGCATCATAGCCCGAGAATATCTCCTCATACATCCGAGTGACACGGGCTGGAGTATCCAGTAAGCCTTCCCGTTCAACATCCTCACCAATTAATCTTAAAATGGCGCGAACATGATCTTCAATCTGCTCACGATTTTCTGCTACTTTGGTATTTCTATACTCTTTAGACGGCATATTTTGCTCACTCCTAACGAACTTACTTCAGTTTTTGCTTTTTCATCATTTGCTGAACCTTAGTCATCTGATTCTTGTTCATGTTATAACCCATCTGTTTAGCCATCTGTTGCAGCATTTCTGGATTGTTCTGCATATTCTCCAGCTGTTTACGCAAATAATACACCCCTACAAAAAAACCGCCAATCCCGCCTACCAGTAAAGTTACAATCGGAATAATCCACTGCCACATCTTAGAATCCACCTCTATAAGTTAATTGTGTACTCATCTATCATAACATTTCAACGGAAATTATGATAATACCGTATCAATAAATACAGTCGTATGTTTGGCTAAATCAATTTCTTTAATTTGCAGTTCATTGTCAAACTCTTGTTTAGCTACTCGGACAATGGGACGGCCAGGCAATCCTCTATGCTGACCCACAACAACACCTGATTCTCTGGTTGATAATCTTACGGAGGAGCCAGTCGGATAAATCGATACGGTACGTAGAAAATGAATCAAAACCTCATGGTCAATCCTCGTGCCTGCCATCGTCATCATTAGCTCACAAGCATCATGAGGTAGCATGCGTTTACCATCACCTGGATTATACAATAAGTTATCAAATATATTAGCTGCGGCGACAATTTTGGCATAAATATGAATTTGCTCACTATCCAACCTGCGTGGAATGCCCTCTCCGTCCAAGGTTTCATGATGCTGAAACGCAACATGTGCAATCAGAAGGCTGAATTCACGCTTATTCTTCAAAAGCTCAAAACCACGCCAAGTATGATGTCTTTTTAAATCAGATGAGGTATCATCGACAATTAGCTCTATTTTACCAACGTCATGAAGCAAGGCTCCAATCGCCAGTTCTTTCACTTGTTGCTGAGTTAAGCCCATATTAATGCCAATTAAGGCTGAAATTGTACAAACATTCATCGCATGAACGTACATTTCATTATCCCTGGTACGGATATCCGATAGCTGAACGAGAACTTCTTTATTCTTAATCACATCATCCAACATCCGGTCGACGCTGACACTGATATTCTTGGTGCTGAATTCTTTACCCGAACGCAACGAATCAAACGTCTCACCCATGCGCTGCATGACAAGGCGTTTATTCTCTTCAGATACTACATCGATAATTTCAACATCTTCCAAATACGCCTCTTTGATGTAAATCATCGTAACCCCAATACGTCTTAACGTATTGATCATATAGACCGTGAGCTGCACCCCATCGGATAACAAAATAGCTCCATTACTTGCAAAAATCGTTCTCCCTAAAAACTGCCCTGATTCCACCATCTCAATATTCACGTATCTCATTGTCTCACCCTTTTTAAGCTAGCATCTGTTATCCAACTCATTGTGACTGTAATTCTTTAGTATGTTGAGTTTCATGATCTAACAAAAAATGTTTGACCGGCAAGCCGCCACCAAACCCAACCATCGCTCCATTAGCCCCGATTACTCTATGGCATGGAACTATAATTGGAATCGGATTGCGATTATTCGCACCACCTACGGCACGAACTGCTTTAGGCTGGCCAATTTTCTCACCAATACTCTTATATGAATTGGTTTCCCCATAAGGAATGGTTTGCAAAGCTTGCCAAACCGCACGTTGAAAGGGTGTACCCTGCATGTCCAAAGTTAAATCAAAGCTATGTCGTGATCCGCTAAAATATTGTTTAAGCTGGTTAACCACTTCACTTAAAGCAGCTGCATCCCTGACAAATTGATCTCGCTTCATATGTTTAATCGACCAAACTCGTAAGGTATCTGCTGCATCGGCAAAGCCAGAAAATTCTAAATGGCATAAGCCGTTTTCAGTGGCGCAGAGGGTAAGTGGACCTATTGGCGTTGCAATTTCATCATAATAAATGATGTTATTCACTTATCCATTCCTCCTTTACCTTCAGTCAGCTTGTCTCTTGCCTTCTCAAGCTCATATAACGCTGCTGGATCCTGCTCCTGCAATATTCCCTTTTGAATAGCATTTAACGCCTGTTCTCCGCCAATTTTACTGATAGACCATGCAGCCGTAGCCCGAATCTCCGGTCGAGGATCTAATAGCAGCTTATCTATTAGTATCGGCATAGCGCTCTCATCTTTGAAGTTTCCTAGTGCAATGATTGCATTTCTTTGAATAGGCTTCTTGCCTCTCCATGATGAAGCGCTGCGGCCGTATTGCGCCAGAAATTGTTTATTGCTTAATGAAAGCAACGGGATCAATAACGGCTTAACAAGCTCCGGATCTGGCTGCAGCTCAGGCTGATGCGTCCAATTCATTCCCTTGTTCTTGGGACAAACCACTTGGCAGGTATCACAGCCGTATAGCCGATTGCCAATTTTCTCCTTAAATTCGTCTGAAACCATCCCTTTAGTTTGTGTCACGAATGAAATGCACAAGCTTGAATTCAACTGCCCCGGACCTACTAGAGCTCCAGTCGGGCAAGAATCAATGCAAAGCGTACAATCTCCACAGCTTTCGGTAACGGGTACATCAGGTGAGAAAGGCAGATTCGTCAGCATTTCGCCTAAATATACCCATGAGCCAAACTCAGGTGTGATGACTGAGCAGTTTTTACCGCTCCAGCCAATACCCGCTCTTTCGGCAACTGCCCGATCAGCAAATACGCCTGTATCGACCATGCTCTCGATTCTTGCGTCGGTTACTCTTTCATGTATGAATTTTTCTAATCTCGCTAAACGATTTCGCAGCACATGATGGTAATCCTCCCCCCAGGAGGATCGGGAGATTATTCCACGATAAGCCCCAGGCTCCGAGCGTGGGGGATTCGGTGGCAGCTTTGAAGGATACGCAATCGCAATCGCGATAATGGATTTAGGTTCTGGGAGAGTTAGTTCTGGGTAAACTCGTTTTGCAATATCTGGCTCCTCAAAGCCAGATTCAAACCCTTTAGCACGGTGATTTTCGAGAATAGATTTAAGCTCTAGAAAAGGATCCGCTGTTGTAAATCCTATTTTGTCGATCCCCATAGAGGATGCAGCAGCTATAATTTCTTGCTTCAATTGGTCCCAATAGGGGCGATTTCCTTGCGCAACAGATTGGGGCATATCCTCACCTTATCTTTCACCTAATCTTCCACAAATCATAGTATGCCCATACTAGTTCATCATGAAAAGGCGGCATTTTATTATCTATTCGACGAATTAAATCATCTAACCCCGCTTGCACCTTCGATTCGACGATCTTGGAGTAACGATAATTAATTCTGTGACGTTCATATTCATGCTGATCGACAATTTGTTTGTTGCCATTGGAGGTCAGGATAACATCGAGATCATAATCAATATAAGTCAATACGTCCTGACTGCAGTAAACGGGCGAAGCGATATTGCAATAATACCGTATGCCTCCACTTTCAAGCAGTGCCACAATATTATACCATTGTCCAGGAATAAAAAAACAGACCACGGGGATTTTACTCACCCAATCTCTGCCATCCGCTTCACTAATTTTCGTATGGCTATTCACTAGCACCATCATCGATTCAGCTGTGTGATCTGGATGAAGCAGGTTAGCCGGAACCAACCAATTCTCTAACCACATGCGATGCAAGTGACCATCATGCTTAAAGCTTTTAATTATAAAGTTAGAGAATGGTTCCATAAGCAACTCCCTTCCTGTAAATTATGTAAATTATAAAAGAAAAGCACATCCGCTCATCCATGGCTATGGTTTGAGTTGATATGCTTAAGATTTAGTAACCGCTTGTAATTCGCAGTCGTTGCTCAGCTCGCGAATAATCAGTAGCTCGATAGCCGACGGATTCATAAACAGGTAAAAAGGTTTTATTGTGAATATCACCTGCAACAAAAATCCGACTTACGTTGCGATGAACAAAGCGTTGCTTCATCGTTTCAATAAGTGTCTTTCCGATGCCTTGACGTTGATGATCCGCATGAACCGCTACCCTGTAAAAGTAACCCTTATTGTTATCAATTGTACCAATAATTATGCCAACAATGGACTGTTCTTTCTCTGCTACCAATACCAATTCCGAATCCCATGATAACTGTCTTGCAAAGGCCTCCATAGTCTCATCGTAACAAGCCTCTGGCAATACCTTTTCTAACAAATGCGTTACTGTAACGTAATCCGCTAATTGAAAGGAACGAACCTTCATGTATGACTCTCCTTGTTGCATAGATTGGTAACTTTACAAATACGACAAATTTCACGCAATTCCTTCTTCAAATCAAAATATTTTTTTAAAAAGCTTTAATTATCTCATGTAAACGCTTCATTGCTCCTATTTACGAGAGAATTGAGATTTTTTTACATTTTATTACACGACTTACTTGAGCACGTTACAGAATAACTTATGCTTCAAATTCTGCTTTTATGGGTATATCTATAGCGAAGATGTTTACATTTTCTTTACCCTGACATAACAGACATACATGTTGCTTTGTTATGAAAAATAGGGGATAATGGTTACGAAAAGACTACATAATTTTAGGAGGTTTTTTATTCATGGCACATCAATTACCAGCACTATCTTATCCGAACAACGCGCTTGAGCCCCATATCGATGAGCAAACAATGATGATTCATCACGACCGTCATCACAATGCTTACGTAACAAACTTAAACGCGGCTTTGGAAGGTCATGCAGAGCTTCAAGCCAAAAGCATTGAAGAGCTTTTGACTGATTTGAACAGTGTTCCTGAGAATATTCGTCCTGCAGTTCGCAACAACGGTGGCGGTCACGCTAACCACACGCTTTTCTGGGAAATCATCGGACCTAATGCTGGCGGAGCACCAACTGGCGAATTGGCTGATGCTATTGCTTCAGAGCTTGGCGGTCTTGATAAATTTAAAGAAGATTTCGCAAAAGCAGGTATTACACGTTTTGGTAGTGGTTGGGCATGGTTGAGCGTTACTCCAGCTGGCAAGCTAGTTGTTAGCAGCACTCCAAACCAAGACAGCCCGATTTCCGAAGGTAACACACCTATTCTAGGTATGGACGTTTGGGAACATGCTTACTACTTGAAATATCAGAACAAACGCCCTGACTACATCGCCGCTTTCTGGAACGTAGTTAACTGGGATGCAGTTGCTGCTAAATATTCTGCTGCTAAGTAAGAGCATATCTGTAGTGAGAAGAACCAAGCGATGATCTTCGCTTGGTTCTTTTTTTGTTTGGATTATCAAAACGTTATGCGGTTATTTAATTAGCTCAGGAGTTTATTAGTTTTGTTACCTAACTTGGCAACGAATGCCGAATTTTATGGGGCACCATACGCGGAATCAAGCTAATTGCAGGTTGCTTCAAGAACCCCAGTCACGATGCACTGATTTACAGCGTATCACAGCCATACTTAGCCTCGACATAGCACTAATGGTCACCATAAGCTGAATATCGAGCTAACAGCAGGTTACATAAACAAACCAAGTCACCGTCACTGAAAATCAGTGTAACGTAGCCAATTATTATTATCCTACAATAGAGACTTGTATTCGTTGATAATTCGTAAGAATACGTTGGGAAAAGGGTATTCTTCCATTTCGTTGACGTTCAGCCAACGATAGTTAGGGGGAAGCGAGTTCGGCGCTTCCGAGGAAAGTGCTGCCGCTGCTGCCTCGCAGCGGTAGACAAACATGTCCCAAAGAATGTGGCTGAACACGTGCTCCGTGTTCATGAACCATGCTTTTGGGACGATGCCGATGCCGTCGGCTGCCGCGAGGTGCTCCCGCAGGAAAGCCATGACCACGTCATGGCTTTCCTCGGGAACACCGCCGCGGGCCGCACGGCGCTGTGCTCCGCGTGCTGGCGCAGCCGCGGGCGTCACGCCTTCGGCGGCGCTAGCGCTGCGCGCTGGAGGCAGCTCCGCATGTGGGAGCTCCCACATGCGAGCCAGCAGCCCGTCCTGCGGGCGCTGGCGAATGAGCAGCTGGCCTCCATGGGCGCCGCTGCCCACAATTAGCGCCACCGCACGGCGTTCGGGACGCGGCGGCTTCGCCTTCGTCTTGACCGGCAGCTGCTCGGCAATGCCGGCCAAACGTCCGGCGCAATGCACCTGCACCGGGCAAGTCAAACATTGCGGTGCGCGCGGCGTACAAACCGTCGCCCCAAGCTCCATTAGTGCTTGGTTGAATGCGCCTGCTTCGCCCGCTGGGATAAGCCCTTGGGCTAAGCGCTCAATACCAATCCGCGTACTTGGCTTGGCAATATCATCCTCCAAGGCAAAATACCGCGAAAGCACTCGCATCACATTGCCATCCACGGCAGGCTCGGGCTGATTATAGGCAATACTAAGAATAGCACCTGCCGTATAAGGTCCGACACCCTTCAGCTCAGAAATCTCGGCTTTATCACTAGGTACAATCCCATTATATTGTTCATGCACCTCACGTACAGCCGATTGCAGATTACGAGCACGGGAATAATAACCAAGCCCTTCCCAGGCTTTAAGAACCTCAGACTCCGGGGCAGCGGCAAGCGCAGCGACGGTCGGGAATTTTTCGATAAATCTATGAAAATACGGAATCACCGTATCCACTCTAGTTTGTTGCAGCATTATCTCAGAAACCCATATGTAATAAGGGTTTTTACTTCTTCGCCAAGGCAAATCTCGTTTACTTCGTTCATACCAGAGCAGCAGCTCCGTTGAAAAATATTGTTTTTGCAGCTGATTATCCAAACCTAATCCCTCTCTCTGTCGTTAACTGGGAGTAAACCATCTAACTTATTATACGACAAAAAAACGCTCAAAGGTTGAGCTAATGTGACATTTGCTTTAAGATGAGCTTAAGGTATAAATTAGGCTAAGAAGAATTGGATTGACAGGCAAAATTTTTAAAGGACGTGTGAGTTCATGCAACAAACGAGGAAATCTTGGTTTCTCTTATTTTATATATGGGGAATACAGTGGATGGCAAGTGGAATTATTGATTTTCTAATGGAAACCCCCACTTTGAAAACAATCAAGCTTATAACTTTGCTGCTTGCTGCTTTGGCCAGCTTGCTGATTATATTACGACTTCGTTCACAGATCATAGTACCAACCCAGCTTTCAGCACAAACTTGGCAATCTTATAAAAAGCTTTTTCCACTCCTTTCGCTGATTGGTTCCTTAGTGTTACTCTGGTACATTGCAGAATCTGACATTCTCCTGGTGATCCCTGTACTTTGCACACTGTTTTTGGCTTTCTTTTATGTAGTAATAGGTGCCGTATTGAGCAGAGAGCTGATTTGGCTCGGCTTCTGGCTGTTTGGTTTAACAGCTATTGTGAGCATCTGGTATCTAGGATATGCCCCTTTCGTGCTTGAAGGCATGGGAGGATTAAGCATACTGGCTTGTGGGTGGATTCTACAGCGAATTTATAATAAATAAGGGGGGAAAATCATGCTAAGAAGATTAAGCGCACTTTTACTTTCTATATCGATTGTAGTGGCATTAACAGCATGTGGTAGTGATAAGCCGGCAGAAAGCTCAACAGCTCCAGCAATAAGCCCAATTGCAGCAAGCCCAACAAATTCACCGCTAGCTGAAGCAAGTGGTTCACCAGAAGCAACCGCCTCACCTCAAGCTACATTGGAAACGAGCGCGACACCTGTCCCTACCACAACTCCAGAAGCATCGGCACCAGCTGCAACGCCAACAGTTACACCAAAAGCAGCTGCAACAGCTACACCAAAAGCAACTGCGACCGCTAAACCTACTTCAACTGCTGCACCAACACCATCCCCAAAACCACCTGTAGCTGTCAATAGCGGCGCTGCAGAAGCCTTATTCAAACAAAGCTGCACAAGCTGCCATGGTGTCGATTTAGCAGGAGACTTCGGTCCTAATCTGCAAAAGATTGGCGGCAAGCTGACCAAAGCACAAATAACCACCCAAATTACCAACGGTGGGGATGCAATGCCATCATTCAATAAGTCGTTAAAAGCCGAAGAAATTCAAATATTGGCTGCTTGGCTGGCTGCTAAAAAATAATATAATTTGTAAAAAGTTAAGAGGCTATTTCTAAAGTCTAACGACCTAGAAATAGCCTCTTAACTAAGTTCGATAATTACATAAGCTGCTGCCATGGATTCACTATGTGTAATGCTCAAATGAATCCGTAGACCGGAATCTACGTTGAAGCCCAACCTTTCTAATGCGGAGGCTGAAATCGTACAGTCAGGCTTACCCAGCGAATTAGGCAAAATTTCGATATCCTGGAATCCAACAATTTGACCAAGACCACAGCCTAATGCTTTGACTAAAGCTTCTTTAGCTGCGAACCTCCCGGCAATAAACTCGCTCAATCTGCCTTTGCGCGTTTCTGCCAATTCCCGCTCTGCCACAGTTAGAATACGCTCCAAAAAGCGCTTAGCCGCTTTGCCTTCCATGATTTTTTTCATGCGGTTGATCTCGAGCATATCCATGCCTACCCCATAAATCATCCGAAAACCCTCTTTCCCATAATTCGATCAGTTAAATAAATAGCCGTTTTCTTTTCAGTTTACCTTATTTGAGTTAAAATTTATACGTACCCCAGAACATAACCAAAGGAGTTATCAATCTCATGGATCCTATAAGAAAACAAGAATTGCTACGCAAAGATCGTCAACATGTTTGGCATCCTTTCACGCAAATGAAGGATTATGCTGAGCTCGATCCAATCCTCATCGAACGTGCCGAAGGCGTTTATCTGTATGATGCGGACGGCAATTCGTATTATGACACCAATTCCTCATGGTGGGTTAATCTTCATGGCCATTCCCATCCCCGGATCAAGATGGCCATTGCTCGCCAATTGGAGCTGATGGACCATGTCATGTTCAGCGGTTTGACGCATCCATCAGGGATTGAGTTAGCTGAGCAGCTAGTCCAGATTACTCCACCAGGCTTGGATAAAGTATTTTATTCGGACAATGGCTCAACTGCGGTTGAGGTTGCGCTGAAAATGTCGTTTCAATATTGGCAGCAATCGGGGAGGGAATCGAAAACGAAGTTTGTTTTCGTGGAGAATAGCTACCACGGCGACACGCTTGGCGCCGTGAGTGTTGGGGGCGTCGGCGCGTATCACAGCGTCTTCCGCCCACTGCTTTTTTCGGCGTATTCGGTGCCATCGCCGAATGTTGGGACCTGGCCGGACACGTCCGAGCAGGGGGCGCACGCTTGCGTGGCCCACTGCTTGGCTGCCGTCCGGCAGCGGCTTGAATCATCGGCGGGCGAGATCGCTGCGCTGATCATCGAGCCGATGGTTCAAGCGGCAGGCGGGATGATCATCTATCCCGCCGCGTACTTGCAGGGCTTGCGTGAGCTCTGCACGCAATACGAAGTGCATTTAATCGCCGATGAAGTGGCGACAGGCTTTGGGCGGACAGGCCGAATGTTTGCCTGTGATCACGCTGCGATCACGCCGGATTTCATGTGCCTGTCCAAAGGGATTACCGCCGGCGTGATGCCCTTGGCGGCAACCTTATGTACGACCGCGGTGTTTGACGCGTTTTACGACGACTACGAAACCCTTAAAACCTTCACGCATGGACATAGCTTTACTGGCAATCCGATCGCAACTGCGACAGCCTTAGCGTCGCTGAGCATCTTTGAAGACGAGCCTGTCATGGCTCAGGTCGAGGAAAGCGCAGCTTACTTGCGTGAACAAATGCAGACCTTCGGTGCATTCACCCATGTCGATAACATCCGCAGCTTAGGCATGATTGCTGCCTTTGACTTATTCGCCGATAAAGCAAGTAAACAACGTTATGATTTCACAGAACGAATCGGCTTTAGAGCTTATCAAGCAGGTTTACAGGAAGGTCTCTTTCTCCGACCGCTCGGTGACACCTTGTACTACTGGCTTCCACTATGTACTACACCTAAACAAATCAAAGATATTATCGAGCGGACACATCGGGTTTTACATAAGCTGAATATGTAAGTACTTGATGCTCCCGCTCTAGCTCTAGTTACAATTTATCTTTATTGGGTTCTATATGAACATGCACATGGCCTATATTATGTTTGCTTAACATACGTTCTTCAATTTTTTCGGTAATTTCGTGGCTTTCCACGACATTGAGCATATTGTCTACTTCAATGGTCACATCAACTAAGACATTGTTCCCATGTACACGTGCTTTAATGTCGCGGATCGCTTCAACACCGGGTGTCTTTTTAACCGTTTTACTGATTTGTGCCAATTCATCTTCATCAAAGCCATCCGTCAGCGCATGTGATGCATCGTGAAAGATCGTCCAAGCTGTTCGACAAATGATAAGCCCCACAAGTACAGCGGATAAAGGGTCCAGCCATGGCAAACCAAATTGTGAGCCGATAATCCCAACAAAAGCACCTATACTGACAAAAGCATCGGAACGATTGTCCTGCGCCGCTGCCATCATAGCTTTACTATTAATACGTTTAGCTAGGCGATGATTATATCTAAAAACAATGAGCATTACCAACGCACAGAACAACGCTGTCCATGCTGCAAGAATATCTGGCTTTTCCAGCATTGGCTTGAAAAACTTGGTACCCGCTTGATAAAGCACCTGGAGTCCAACAGCTGCCATAATAAAAGATGCAACCATAGCAGCAATCGTTTCTGCACGGAAGTGACCATAATGATGATCAGGATCAGGCGGTTTACGCGATATTTTTAAACCAATCAATATGGCAATAGATGCAACGATATCCGTCGTATTATTCAAACCATCTGCCAAAAGTGCTTGCGAGCCGGAAGCCAGGCCTACTAATAATTTTAGTGCAGAGAGCATTAAGTACGATACAATACTGACCCAAGCACCTTTTTCACCCTGTCTTATCTCGTCGTATGCTTTCAACAGTATTCCTCCATCAAAGTGTTCTCATAAGAATTTTAACAGATCGGAATCGTGTGGGTCTAGAGAAACAGTTTTGCCCTGCTACCTTATTATGTACAACCTTCAACTTTTTTTAGACAGGGCAACTAAATTTTCTCTCTAATAACATAGCAAAACCGTCCCTTAAGGACGGTCAGGCTCTACAGATTTACTCTCGTTTTTCTCGCTTAATTTTATTGCAGCTGTTTAAGAAAATGATCTGTAAACACACCTCGTGCCACACTGTCTACAGTCCCTGTCATATATACAAATCCATCTGCGGTAATTTCGATATTTATAATTCCACCTGGCATGTGCACGGCTACTTTGTTTTCAATTAATCCTAAGCGAAATGCAGCACTTGCTGCGGCACAGCTGCTGCTTCCCGAGGCCATTGTGTATCCAGCGCCCCGTTCCCATATTTCAATTTGGATATTGTGACGATCCATTACTTTTAGCAGCTGCAGATTTATTTTATTCGGAAAATCACTATGATTCTCTACTAGAGGACCCAGCTTCCGAGCAAGCGCTTCTGAAATGTCAGTTGCCGGAATTACACAATGCGGATTGCCAATCGAAAGACAGGTTACGTTGTAACCCTCATCTCCAAATTTCATCTCTTCATCAATAACTTCTCTCGAGTCTCCCAGCATAGGAATCACGTCACTTTGAAAAGAGACTTTTCCCATGTTTACCTTGATGAGCTCCCCTGAAGTTTTGAGAATCTCCACCACTACTTGCCCGCCTAAGGTTTGTAAAACAAAGCTGTCTGAAGTTATATAACCGGCATCAAGTAAATATCTTGAGAATATTCGGATCCCATTTCCGCTCTTCTCCGCCTCACTGCCATCCGGATTAAAGATTCTAAGCTTAATTTCATCGCCGGAAATAATAGGGCCATACAGAATACCATCCGAGCCCGCTCCATAATGACGATGACAAATTAATTTAATGTTCTCGGTTGTAAGCTCAATTTGCGTATGATTCGGATCCATTACAATATAATCATTACCCAACGCATGATATTTGTGAAAGCTATAGTTCTGCACCTTGATTCCTCCGTTAGCTCTATCTTTTGAACAGGTCTAGGTAACAGGTTAAGCCCCCGTCACTCTCATCTACGCCGAAGCTGCGAATAGATGTTAGCGGAATGAAATGCTTTAACCCATTCGGCTGAATATCTGTGAACACAATCACAGCGTGCTCTTTATCAAATGATGTTATAGTGCCGCGCAGCTCATTGTCTCCTGAACCAATCGTGACTTCGTTCTGATGAACCAACAGCTGTTGAATCAACTCACTAAATGAATGCATACTTTCATCTCCTTAGATTCCTGGTATTGTTGCCCGTTTGTGCTCTGTTTTTAAGTACTGCTTCTCTATCTTCTCGAGAATGATAGGATCAATCTCTTTGCCTTCTAAATAATCACTATTATCATCATACTTGATCCCAAGCTCACTCTCATCTGTTTGCCCGTCCCATAAGCCCGCAGTAGGGGCTTTATCCAGAATGCTTTGGGGAACACCCAGTTTTACGGCAATTAGCCTAACCTGTCGTTTGTTTAAAGAGCTAAGCGGTGTAATATCAACGGCTCCATCTCCGTGCTTAGTGAAGAATCCAGTAAGTGCTTCAGAAGCATGATCCGTGCCAACTACAAGTAAATTAAGCTCAAAGGCAATCGCATATTGGACAACCATCCGCGTTCTTGCCTTGATGTTGCCTTTACCTCCACGGCTTAAATGTCTATGTACACCAATGTTCTTAAGTCCATACTCAGCTTCAAGCGTAATCTCGTCTACAGCTTCTTCGATGTTAGTTTCCATTTGGTGCTTGATATTAAAGGCCCTTGCTACGGCATAGCTGTCTTCAATATCTCCTTGCACACCACTTGGCTGGAATACACCAACTGTCATATAATCCTTGCCTGTTTCCTCCGCCAATTCATTGGTCGCCGTCTGGCATAACCCTGCGGCAACTGCGCTGTCAATTCCCCCACTAATCGCAATTAACAATCCTGTAGCATGAGCATTCAATACATAACCCTTCAGAAAATCAATTCGGCTGCGAATTTCAACTTCAACATCAATTTGCGGTTTTACATTCAGCTTTGCAATAATTTCATTTTGTAAGCTCATAGTTACCTCCTGGGAGATTTAATAAATGGATTTTGTTTGCTTGTTTTGATATGCTTATTCGAAAATCCTTCAAGAGGAGTTATCATCATGATCGATATACACTGTCACATATTGCACGGAATAGACGATGGCGCCAATGACTTAGCGGAATCGCTGGCTATGGCACGTTATGCCTATCAAGATGGCATTTGTCATATCATAGCAACTCCTCATCTTAATATCCATTATAATAATACTAGAGCTTATGTGCAAAATAAAACCGCAATTCTCCAAAAAGCTTTTGATCAGAACAATATTAAGATTACTTTGCACCCTGGCTGTGAAGTTCAGCTCAAGAGTAAGCAAACTCTATACCGTCAAGTGGAGCAGAATGAGTTTTGTTTTCTAGGTCCCGATGCGCGTTATGTATTATTGGAACAGCGATGGACGGACTATGATCCTGAAACTCCGGAAATAGTAGCATGGCTGCTTGCTCGAGGCATCACTCCGATTATTCCGCATCCCGAGCGTCATGTCTTTTTTCGCAAGCAACCCGAATTAATCAATCAGCTTGTCAACGCAGGCGCATGGACACAGGTATCTGTGGATAGCTTGCTCGGGAATAACAGTCAGGAAGCCTTGGATTATGCAAATCACTTAATCGCTGCCAATCATGTGCACACTCTAGCTACAGACGCCCATAATATCAAGCGGAAGCCTAGCTTAGCAATTGGTTATGAATACATTAGCGACCGTGCAGGCAAGGCAAGAGCTGCAGAAATCAATGCTCGCTGTTATGGCGTTATATCTTCCAAACCTAATTAACACGGTCTCTTATTGAATATTACCAGAATCAATAATTTTCACTTTCACTTTAGCTGATACTCTTGCTTCAGCGAACGCTTCTGACCAATTTCCTTGTACCCTTTTCCATTCCTTATATTGATAAGCCCGCGCATAAAGCCCCAATCCTAGTGGATCTACCTTATATTTCTGTAATTTCTTGAATAGGGCAGCATATCTCCGATCAAGCTGGTCTTGAATCAATTGTTCGAGTTGATTTGATTTTTCATTTGTATCCATAGAAAATAACCGTTCGGTTATTAAAATAGGCATTTTAATTTGAATATCATAATTGAACTGCTCCTGCCCATAGTTTGTTTTTATTTTAAACTTGGGATTACTGAGTATGAAGGATACATAGTTTGTATCAAAAAAGCCTTTATTTTCTTTTTGTGGTATTTGTACAGTTAAAGTTTGGCGGACTTTCCTTTTTTTAAGAATGGATAATAGAGTATTATCTTCTGCGGTTAGCATTGTTTTATATTGACCTTCTTTATCCAGTAAGGCTGTTCCAACCACTTCAATTTCTTTTTTCTTCTTAATAAATGTTATAGCTGGGGTTTCTCCTTTTTCGTACATCTGGCGATGAAGCTCAAGGATTGTTGTATATACGGTAATATTTCTGCGATGTGCGGTTTCAATCAGCTTCTTAATATGCAGCATTAGCCGAGGCTTATCTGGCGGTTTATAAAAAAACACTTCCGATAAAGGACCCTCAACCCCTGCAACAACACAGTTCACCGATAGCTTAGGATTGCGATAAGACAGGTCTAATAACTTAAACCAACCTGGATGCTCTAGAATCCGTTTACCGATCAGCAAGGTTTGCAGCTTACCCCCGCTTGTTATTGCTGTGACTACAGAATCAAATTGTTTGGTTGAATATTGCAAGGTTTTAGTAACGAAGCTATGCTCCTCTTCTTTATTCTGTACATCTTTATTGAAAACCGGACTAGACATATAAACGACAAGATTATCGTTTTCATCCAGATCAACTCCAATCATCAATGCCAGAGTAATATCCTCTAGATTTATCCGATCACTGCAGCCCACTGTGGAAAAAATTAAACATACTCCCATTAACAGACTCATCAAACGTTTCAAGCTGCTTTCCTCCTCTGAAAATAATCATAGAGAAACGAATAGAGTAATAAACAGATCGGAAAAATGAAGGCTAAGATTAGCTTGAATATATTCACCACACTCCGTAGACTATCATTTTGCTTAAATGTGGGATTAATGAAATAAGTAATTGCTAATATAAGAAGTAAAACAATCAAAAAGTGATTTTTAGGATCAGCTTTTCCCATGATATGACTTGTACATAAAACACAAAATTGCAGCAAGGGAATCCATGTTAGTGTAAGAACAAATATATACGCAATAAACATACAGACATCAAATCGTTCAAGAAACCGAAACTCGATGACTTTAAGCACCTCAATGGATGGGTCAAAATAATGAGTGATTTCATCTGGACTGAAAAACAAAAAACAGACTAAAGTAACCAGTAAGAAGACAGACAGTGAGATTGTATTAGCCATCACAATTCCCACCGTTGCCAGCTTCTTATTAGTTAAAAAAGGATAGAGAAAAAAGGCGCTCTCAAAACCAGAAAAGGCGTATAATGCTGTTTTTACTGTTAAAAGGATTGGCTGCCAGCCTTCTTTAATGAACGGTAATAGATGCAGCCAATGAGCATGTTTTAATGGAACCAAATAAATAATGCCCATCCAGAAAAATAAGAAAAAAACAAGCTCGGCATATCTTCCAGTAATACGAATGCTTTTTTTTCCAATCATGTAGGTTGGAATCAGCAGCATAAGAAGGATCAAGCTAGATGAGGTTTGCTGTAAGCTCCAAAGCTTTGTGTAGAGCACTGTTCGATCAATTACAATATAGGCAACTAGTAAAAAGTATATGGCATATGCGATTGTTATAAGGTTTCCTAGCCATTTGCCAAAATAGCGCGGTAAGATATCAATGATGCTGGAATCCGGATGTTTTTTCATGATTTTAATAATAATTACACTGATACATACGGCAATAATCCAGCCTATAATGAGCGAGATCCAACCATCCGTTCCTGCCGTTTCAGCTAACAAACGTGGCAAATATAATAATGAGACACCAATCTGGATACCAGAAATCAAATAAACGTATTGCAAAAAGGTTATCTGACTCAGCTGATATTTGTTCATTTCTCATTCCCCTTAGGTTGGCTATTGCCCGCTCTTTGATCTTGAATGGGCCGTGCGCTTGTAGGTCGTGATTTCATTGTCCATAGAGGCAATCTTATGAAAGTGTCCTTCATATCTTTAAAGCGGAATGGCGCTAGTGGTGATCCATAAGGTGTGCCAAGCGATTCTAACGAAATCAGATGGGCAATTAAAATCATCCAGCCTAATGCAACACCAAAAACTCCAAAAATAGATGCGATAAGCATCATCGGAAAGCGAATCAAACGAATAGCTGAAGACATATCATAATTGGGTATTATGAAAGAGGAAATGCCCGTTAAAGCAACTACTACCACCATGATATTGCTGACAATTCCTGCTTGAACAGCTGTTTGTCCGATAACTATCCCTCCAACAATACCTACAGTTTGGCCAATAGGTGCTGGAAGACGTATTCCTGCTTCTCTAAGCATTTCTAAAGTCAATTCCATGATTAATGCTTCTAGAATAGGGGGGAATGGCACCTGTCCTCTTGATTCACCAATAGATAAAAGTAAATTTAACGGGATAATTTCATAATTAAATGAGATAACTGCTATGTATAAGGCTGGTAAAAAAACAGCTACAAAAAACGCAAAAAAACGTAAGAGGCGTATAAATGAAGCAGTTAACCAGCGGGTGCTATAATCATCTACACTCTGAAAAAAGGCGGTCATCGTCATGGGTGCGATTATTACACTTGGTGAACGATCCACAACTATGCACATTCGCCCTTGCATTAGCTGTGAAGCTGCAGCATCAGGACGCTCTGTTAATCCGAATTGGGGGAAAGGCGAATACGGGTTATCCTCGATTAGCTCTGCTAATTCACCTGTATTAAGAATAAAGTCCACATCGACTTTACGAATTCTAGCTTCAAGCATTTTCAGAAGTTCAGGACGAGCAATATCAGCGATATATAGAATTGATATTGTGCTTTCAGCTCTTTTTCCGATCTTGAGCTCTCTTATTTTCAAGTTCCGATCGGTTACATATCTGCGAATTAAGGCAATATTCTTTCCCCCTGTTTCAACGAACCCTTGATGACCGCCTTTTATGGAAGCTTCAAGCTGAGGATCTTCAATCGCGCGTTGTGGCCATCCTTGGGTGTTATAAATGGTTACTTGCGAATTCCCTTCTATAAATAGAAGGCTAAAACCATTTAAAAGTGAATCATCAATCTGCTCCCATTTTCTTATATATTTGATATCTCCAATATTAACTAAAGCCTCTTCCTCCTTGTTATCCGTAAACATCAGCGGCCGAAGAATATAAGTATTTAGTGCATTCTTATCCGTCAATCCGTCCAAATAACATAATGCAACCTTACATTTCAATTGCTGAGAATAAAATGGGCGAACGATGAGATCGGGTGTTTCATAAAATCGTGAGCGCAGCTCCGCTAAATTCACTGCTAAATCTGAGCTTGTTTTAGCATTGTCTTGTTCTTCATGCTTTTTATTTTGCTTACTTTGAAGTTTAGGATTTGATTTGTATTTATATCGGCGCAACCAAAAAAGCAGGAAGTTCATCTCATCATTCCTAAACAATCAGATTTAGTGTCTGCTAATAGAATGGCTTTTTATGGCTAATACTATGCAAAAAACAACGCAAAAAAAGCCTAGCATATATGCTAGGCTCAAGCTTGAAGTGCTTCTTATTGACAGAAATTCTCAAAAGCAGCTGTTAAGTCTGCTGAAATCATTTCTGCTGAACGATCTTCAATTTGATGACGTTGAATAAAGTGTACCAGCTTGCCATCTTTGAAAAGTGCAATAGATGGTGAAGAAGGTGGATATGGAGCAAGGTATTCGCGAGCCTTTGCAGTCGCTTCTTTATCTTGTCCAGCAAAAACAGTAAATAAATGATCTGGTTTAACTGCATTCTGTAGTGCTTGGGCTACGCCCGGTCTACATTGACCTGCTGCACAACCACAAACTGAGTTAATAACCAAAAGTGCGGTGCCTTCTACATATGGAAGATGCTCTACAACCTCATCAGGTGTCCGTAATTCTTGTATTCCTAGACGGGTTAAATCATCCCGCATGGGTTGAACCATATCCTTCATATACGAATCGAACGATAATGCCATGTCTATCACTCCTCAACCAAGTTATTAAGCTAAAATGTTGCTTAAGTCATATTATACATCCGTTGCGCACGAAAGCAAAGCACTTTTGTATCAATCAGTATTATCAGCTAATTTATCCGGTTTATCTCCCTCTTCGATGTCTTGAGCTAAACTGGTTCCGTAGGCAGCATTTTTATCTGGGTGCATAAAGATCCCACTCTGCGGAGCTATCCCTTGTTCAAAGTACTCACGATTCTCTGTAGTAAGGAAGCCAATATCCTTGTAGGGATGAACCCACTGATCTCCTGCCATAACAGCTGGATCGGTGTTCTCTGTCCATTGTTCTAAAGGAGATTCTTCTGATACATACTCATGATCTCCGATTAGAACACCATATTGATTGATAAATGGCCCCTTGGGACCGCGGCCTTGTTTATATTGGGGTAAAAAATTAATTTCAAAGGGATCCAGCTCGTCTGCATCATCCAAAGCATCGTATGCGTTTATAGCATCGTCCTCCGTACCTTCTGGTCGTTTATCCTCCATTATCTTGCTCTTTAGGATCCATCATACTATCCCGCTCCTTTCTTAGATTAGGATGCACAATGAAGCTACAATCTATGAAATTCAGCAATGGATTCGAAAACAAACCACTCAAGACCATAGCTGCAAACCAGATCTGATCCGTAGTAAGCAATGACTTTACTTGCGGCTGTGCGAATAAACTAAGCAGCAACATACCCAAGCCAAAGCTAATACAGAACCATTTCGCTGTATTACCTGAGCCTAAATTTAAAGTCTTTATGAGAAATAACCCTAACAAAATAACAACAGCAAGGATAAACACATATATACTCAGCGGACTTGTCTTTAAATTAAAAAGCTGATAAACACAAACTGAACCGGGGATTCCCCATGATAAAGCATCAGCAAGCGGTCGAATTGAAATGCTTCGCTTACGTAAGCTGTAAAGGACTATTAAGCATGCTGCAATAATGCCATAATACGTCTCTTGCAGCCCCCCAGTGAATAATAGCAAGCCCAGCGGCCTTGTCCATATTATACTAATATCCAAAATAACGGCTCCAAACTTCCAAACGATCATGAAAGTAAATAAACCATTACTTATGATTGTTAATAGCTCATTATTCAATTGTTCATTCTTGTGCCTTTTAAAAATTAAATAAATAAGCCCATATCCAGCTAGGAATGCTGCAATCCAGCTTAGCATGCTCCACTGTAGCGTAAAAGGTCCCCAATGCAATTCATCTCGCATTTTATTTTCTCCTCAGTAATGAGTACAATGTAATTATACTGTTAGTATATCAGAATGGAGATTCAAATCTATGACATATGACATAATTATTATTGGCGCAGGTTCATCAGGCTTAATGGCTAGTATAGCCGCAAGCACTCAGGGTGCGAAAGTACTGCTAATTGACAAAGGTGAAAAGCTTGGACGGAAGCTGGGTATCTCAGGTGGTGGGCGTTGTAATGTAACAAATGCTAAAGAGCAGGATGAATTAATTAAACATATCCCAGGTAACGGTAGATATCTGTATAGTTCTTTTGCCAATTTTAACAACAAAGATATAATGACTTTTTTTGAAGGTCTAGGCATTGAGCTGAAGGAAGAAGATAATGGCAGAATCTTTCCCGTTAGTGATAAAGCAAAAAGTGTTGTAGATGCGCTTGTTAGTAAGGTTAAAGCTCAAGGAGTAGATATAAGAATCAATAGTCCCGTGAAAGAGGTGCTTTACGAGCAAGGAAATGTTAGAGGAGTAAAGCTAAGAAATGGAGATGTGATTCAGACCAAATGTGTAATTGTAGCGGTTGGAGGTAAATCCGTACCACAAACAGGCTCGGAAGGAGATGGATATGAATGGGCGATTAAAGCAGGTCATTCCATTTCAGAGCTTTATCCAACCGAAGTTCCTCTAACCTCAAATGAAAGCTTTATTCGCAGCAAGGATTTACAAGGCTTATCTTTGAGGAATGTAGGGTTAACAGTATGGAATCCAAAAGGTAAAAAGATTATTCACCATGTTGGCGATATGATCTTTACCCATTTTGGCATATCAGGACCCATTGCTCTGCGATGCAGTCAATTTGTCGTTAAGCAGCTTAAACAATTTGATAATCCTTCTGTATTACTAACGATTGATCTGTTTCCAAGCAAATCAATCGAGCAAATATATGCAGAGACTATGGAGCTATCGAGGAATGAGCCTAAAAAAGCTATTAAAAATGTCCTAAAGGGATTATTAGCTGAGCGTTTAATTCCACAATTACTCAGCAGGTCTGGTTTAAAAGAAGATATCACCTTTGACAATATTCCTAAACAGCCATGGATGGAAATGGCCCAGTTAATTAAATCATTTCCCATTCAGATCAATGGCACCCTATCCATCGAGGAAGCTTTCGTAACAGGTGGCGGGGTCAATTTAAAAGAAGTTGACCCAAAAACAATGGAATCGCATTTAATGCATGGTTTATATTTTTGTGGTGAGATACTTGATATTCATGGTTACACGGGGGGCTATAATATCACTGCTGCCTTTTCTACAGGCTACACCGCAGGTTTAAGCGCAGCTATGCAATATCACCTATAATCGAACACCAGCCGGAAAATGATCGTAATCTCCTTCTGAAGGATCCCCTATTTCTTCATCGTTCACTACATGTGCCGGAATAGGTACATAGTCCAGTTCATATGCGGAGGTTAAGATCTCTAATTCTGGAATGGACCTTTTACCCTCGACTATCCAGCCACCATGTGCTTGGGCTATTTCTAATGCAGATGTTAGATCCGTGTTATTAACATATAATACCAAAGTGGGAATATGTTCTACATGTTCATGCTCCAGCAATTCTACGTTGTATTCTAGCTCCTGCAGTGTATCAAACGCTTGCAGTGCTGTTTTCTCATGGGCAAATTGCAAATAAACGGGTACCTTATCCATAGAGCAACCTTCTTTCTTTTAAAGTTGTATGCTCTATAGATTAACCGCAGATGTGACAATTCATTCTTATATGGGTAGTATTACCGTAAATTCCGCCCCTTTCTCTGGTAGGTTTCGAACTTTAATTTCTCCATCGTAGGCTTTGATAATGGACTGGCATATGGAAAGCCCTAAGCCTGTCCCTTCTCCTTTTGTAGTGAAAAAAGGAGTAAATAGGTGATCTTGACTAGTTTCATCAATGCCTGAACCGGTATCTTGAAAATGAATAATGGCTAACCCGTCTGTTTCTTTGAGAATTATATCGATCCTGCCATTCTCCGAGATAGCTTCAATAGCATTACGCAATAAATTCATAAAAACCTGCTGAAGCTTATCCTCCGAGCCTCTAACCACAGGTGCATGGTTCAAATGCAACCGAATTTGGATATTGCTTTTTAGAGCATCCGGATCCATCAATAAAACTAAGCGTTCCAGCAAACCATCCAAATGAATGATACTCCAAGAATCACTATCTGCTGTATGAGATTTAGATAACATCAATACTTCGCGAAGCAAGGTGTCAATCCTGGTAATTTCGGAACGAATAATTTGAAAGTAATTATGGTAGCTGTTGCTTTGTTCATTCTTCTGTTCATTCTTTTCAATTAATTGAATAAAGCCTTGAATCGAAGTAAGCGGATTGCGGATATCATGGGCGATGGACGCAGCAATCTGACCAATTGTAGCTAAATGCTGCTGTTGCCCCATTCTTTCAAAATTATGATCCCGTTCTAGTTTTTGGATTTGGGTCATTTGCAAATGGCAAATCAAGCAAATCTTATGTAGGGCAATCACAATAAATAGAATAAAGGTTATGGATACTACTGATACATATATTTCGTTTTGAGGAAAATTAGTTTTGTAAATAAAGATAAAGTAGCTAAGAAAATAGGTCATTGAAATAAACCAAATTAATCTAGGCACTAAATAGAATGCGGAAACTACAATTATCACAATCATATGCAGCATTGGAATAAGGCTTTCTAAAAAAGTAGCTTGAATAAATAGTGTACAACATACAAGGCTGAGCAAATGAATATAACGTTGAAAGGGTATGGTTTTACGCCAAAATGAACGTAAGCTCACAAAAGTAATCATGTTGAGTAGTAAAACGCAAGTTGCCACGATAAGAAAGTGCTTCCCTTGAATAGAATCAAACCATATCCATCCCGCTATTAAATGAAGTAACAAACCAATAATAAGCATTTTATCATTATTAAATTTGCTGACTAAATACATGCTAAACCTCAGACCTCCTTGCATTATCGGTAAAAGTTCACTCCACATCTCTCAAAAGAAGAGCCTCAACTTCATTAAGAAGTTAGGCCCTTACTGAACTGATCATTATGAAGGGATAATCACTATACTAACACAGCTACCCCATTTGTTAAAGGGAATTTCTCCCATAATATGAATTTTAACTTACAAATAACTGATTGCACCTTTTTTGTTTGCCTGCACTGTAAGCGGACTGTAGTAAAAAGCTATTAGATCAACTAAATCCGTGTCGTACATCATATCGCCCCAGCGGTAAAGTTCTTCCATAGCTTGACCGACATCATTAACCTCGCCATTGCTGCGATCAAATTTAATCATACTTGCAAAGCTATCGGCAACGCGGAGAATCCTGCCTGTAAGTGATATTTTCTCCCAATTCAAACCTTTTGGGTAGCCTGTCCCATCTAAGTTCTCATGATGCTCCAGAATCGCATCGCGATCTATTAAGCCATTCTCAATCATAGGCTGTAATAATTCAACACTTAATAGCGGATGATTGAGGAAATTAGTATTATCATGCTGCAATTTCCCTACGTCTTGAAGCAAAGCCGAACGGTATACAATGGCTTGTTCTGCATCTGTCATATGTAGTCCTTTTGCCAATTCCATACTAAAATATGCCGATCTTACTGCTTGAATATATAGATGAACGTCATAAGACCTTATTCTTCTAAGTAAGAACGATACTGCGGGCTCATCTCTACAAAAATCCATTGCGTAAGAAATCATTTGTTTCATATCCAGTTTCTTATTCATACTATCTTCTCCTTTGCCTTTGGCCAAAATCTCTTTTCTCTCTATGCCGCTCTAATCATGCTGTACCTTTATTTTGCGCTTTTATGTATTAAAAACATATCCCCAACGTTTCTTATTTTCTACAAATTTCGACAACAGCTTATTCACTCTAACTTCCTATTCTTGCCAAAATATAAAGACTGACTCCTTATTAATGATAAAGAGTCAGTCTTATCAGGCTTTTCGTATAGGAAGAACTTCCTATTGCGTTCAATTTGCATTATATCCAAGCTGATAAACCATCGCAATTAAATGTGAACGATCCGTGACTCCCATTTTATTAAAAATACTTGTCATATGATTTTTCACCGTATGCTCACTAATGACCAGTTTTTCAGCTATTTCTCGATTACTTCTTCCTTCAGCTACTAATGAAATGACATCTTGTTCTCTTGCTGATAAAAGCTTAAGTGCTTTGATCGCTTGCTTTAGGTCGCCATGCTCCGTACGATTCTCCAGAATGGGTTCAAAAATCGACATTTCCATATCCACAATCTGTCTTTTGGAAATGAATTTTGCAAAGCTTTCACGAAGTTCTAAACGAAAGATAATAGGTGGTTCAACTGAATAGCTTGTTAAATGCTCTGTATAGAATAACGTCAATGCCACTATCTGGCTGTTCTCACTATGAGATAAAGCTTCAACTCTGCCTGATCTGCCTTCAAGTAATACCCGAATATTCCTTACTTCGTCAGCTAACTGAATTAATATTGCATTCTCGGGGGTAGCTTTAAGAATGCTGCCTAATAATTGAGGATCAAAGGCATTCAGCAGGATCGCCATCTCTAACAATTTACTCTGTGATGCAGGAAGCTCGGAAACATGTGAATAATCAATAATCATTTCCCTAGCAAGCTGTGAAAGCATAAAAGCTGGAGGATCCCATTGTTGTATCGAACGGTGCAGGAGCTCGATAGCCTCCCAAGCAGATGTGGATAATTCCCCTTGAATTCGATCGATTGCTGAGCTCGCAACAATGGTTAAGCTCTGCATAAATTCCTTGTATTCAATAAAATCATTACTTGTTGAGATTGCAATCGATAACACGCCATAAAACGTATTTCCATACATAAGCGGAAATTCCATGGTTTGAAAGCCTTCAAATATATATAACCCTGCTCCTTCAAAAGCACGCTCATCTAAACGGTTAGTCGCTGTTTCCGCATAACGAACCGAGATATCCTTGAGATATTTCTCTGCTTGGCTCCGAGGCATACCTCGCGATACTATGTTCATCTTATCTGCAGCCTGCTTATGGATTACACAGGAAAAGCTGCCCTGCACCAAATTCAAGCTAAGATCCACAAGGATGAATAATACTCGTTTGATGTCTTTAACAACACTCAATGTTTTACAGATTTCCATGAGCATGGACATACGAAGATAATACGTATCACGATCGCTTCGCAAGGATTGGAATGTTATATGTACTCCGATTAATGCCGCTACAGCTTGACCTAGATGCAATAATCCTTCTGCAATCTCCGTTTCCGTTTCACTGCCGCCAAACAATAAACCGATCAATGTATCACTATTCATTATCGGGTAACAGAATAAGGTTTGCGGATGCAGCTTATTCTGAATGAAAAAACTTATTCGCGGATCTTTATCAATATGCTCCCAATAGCCTAACTGTCGCGTAGTTGCTACCTGGCCAAGGAATCCTTCACCTAAAGAAAAGTGTGCATCCAGCAGGGTAGATTCCTTAAGATGAACCAGTTCGGTTACACGAAATCCAATATCATGCTCCTTCTCCGCATACCCTAGAAAGTCAATTCCTTTATGTGCATGAAACAACAATTCCATCATTTTATGTAATTTAGGGGAAGTAGGCGGTTGTTCAACAATAACCGATAACTCATGCACGGCTGATACCTGTTTACGAATCCACCCCTTCTCAGACTCCAACGAGAGCAAAGCTTCAGCAACAGATGTAATAGTCTTAAAATACTTTAAGTGGTTCTCGGCGTCTAATTGGGAAGAATAAGCCAATCCTATGTAATAAGCTAAACGGTTATTAGTATGTATCTGAATGAAGGTTGCCTTTAATTCAGATGTTATATCGTATTCTTTATTGAACAATAAAGGATCATCTGCAAATATTAACGAAATTAAGTGTGTTGAGAACCGATCTGGATGATCTGTTTCAAGCATTGGCTGCAGTAATTTCGGGTCACCCACAGGACGCGTTATAAATTTCCCTTGGGTATCCGTCATTATTATTGCAATGTTATGTATGGCAGCACTATCTTGAAATAGCTGCTGCAGAAGAATCAACTGCTTTTCCATTGTAGATCCTTATCCTCCATTGTAATAGGTGGAATATATCGGTAAATGGAACGCGGACCATTGCCGATTCTCTCTAGTATGGCGAGTGAGACGAGGCGCAGTAAGATGGCTTCTAACAGTTCGGCTTCTCTGCCCAAACGCATAGAGAGCCCCTCTATCGACTCCAAAGCATAAGGATTATTATGAAAAAACATGACACATTCCACTTGCAGCTTTAGAATAATTTCCTCTTTCATCGGGACCTCCTAAGAGCTTGCGTAAGCAAGCTATCTTCGTAAGCATATGCTGAGTTTTCGTTAGAAAACTGGCTTCGTAAGCATATGCTGAATATGACTAAAGCAGACGAATAAACGGTTTCTGGCTTATATTCTCAACGAGCATAGGCTCTGAAATTTTACCATTAGCGGACTTCGTTACTTGCAAATATTGATATGAACCATCGACCCAAGTTCGGATAACCCCATTAACCGTTCTTTGTAGATAGGAGGCCATTTCTTCACCAATCTCAGCAAAGTTGCAAAGCACGATAACGGTAATCCCTCTTGTTCTAGCCAACGCCGTCTCTTCAGCAAAATACTTTTTCACATAATCTTTGCCATGCTCAGCAATGATTGTGTTCAAATCATAATATAGGAACCAATTCTCCGCTTTATTCTCACGCTGACGAATTAATTGCCCCAGTTGCTCCACTAGCCATTCCTTGTAGTTCTCAATAGTTAGCTTGCTGGCATCTAACACGAAAGGAAGGTACATATCCGGATAGGAACGATTATAATGTTCTATAAAGTAAAGTCCTTTACGCGCTATTACTTCTTCAGCATTAATGTCAAACATTCTCATCAACTCGTTAAAGGTGAAGGCTGTATTTAAGCTAGAAATCATTGCAACGAGATTCTCACCTATATTCAACCGACTGGCAAGAATCGCAGCTACTATGTATTTATAATTTGCTTTGCTATTGGTATCCAACAAATATATGGTTCCCGCAGCAATCCCTCCACCTAGCATCTCATCAAGCTTATCAATGCCAGTAGGTGTATATTCATTCCGCTGCACATAGGCATAATCACCCACCATCGAACGAGCCGGCAACAGGTAAATGCCCTCATTAGTAATTCGGTAAGCATGCTCGCCTTCCGTAATTTGTCGTCCTCTCATTTTGAGAACTTCAAGCGTACGAATTCGGTAAGTTTCCATATAAGGTTTAAGCTTCAAACGAATAACTCCATCAAAAACATAATTTTCAAAAGGAGGGAATGCGCCTTCTTCTTCCGTCTGCTCACGGATAAGCAATGCTGTTAAGGAAAACTTGCGTAAAATATTACGTAAACGATAAATCGTTGGACGAATGGATTGAGCGAAAGCGACAACATATTTAAATAAACTTATACTATCTATGACAATTCTCTTGCAGTTCATCTGACGAATGATTTGTTCGAAAAGTCCATTGGGTTCAATCATTTGTTCCATCAATACATCAGGCGAGATGCATAAGACGCGTAGTTTTCCTTCTGCTTCCAGTTGTTTAATATCCCACCCAAACTGTAGCATATCCGCATAAATTTGCTCTGGAAGCTCTTCAAACGTAATATAAATCCCAGATTCACCTTGATACTTGGCACCATGATAGAGAAATTGCATGCCTAAGGTTGTTTTACCTGTTCCAGGTTGGCCTTCTACAATAACGGTAGCCCCTTTGGCAAAACCGCCATTTAGAATAAAGTCCAATCCTTTAATTCCCGTTGATATCGCTTGCATAACTTTCACCTTCGCTCTCTTTTACGAATTGGGGAGAGGATGAATGCTGTCGAATATTGCTTTCTATTACCATTTTAACACAATTCCCAAAGCTGCGGAAAAAAAAGAAAAGCCAAGCAATGTGCTTGGCTTAGGATACCGGCTATGCCGATTTTCTATAATATTGTGTAAAAAAGCTTGTATATAAGGAAAGCAAGTACAATCGAGATCGGAATGGTAATTACCCAAGTCATAACCATCTTGCCAACAATTCCCCAATTGATTGATTTCGGTCTAAGTGCAGTACCTGTTCCAATAATAGAAGATGTGATGACATGGGTGGTTGATAATGGCATACCGTATGCGGTAGCTGTTTGTAAGACCAATGTGGCCGTTATATCCGATGTAAATCCATTCATAGGTTCAATTTTAATAATTTTTCGGCCAATAGTCTTAATGATACGCCAGCCACCTATGGAGGTTCCAAAAGCCATGGCAAGTGCGGCCGAAATTTTCACCCACAGGGGAATATAACTTGTATCCACCTGATAGCCACCAACGACTAAAGCGAAAACGATAATTCCCATTGCTTTTTGTGCATCGTTCGATCCATGTGAGAATGCTTGCACGCCTGCAGAGAAAATTTGCATAAATCGGAAACTACGGTTAAATTTGCTAGGAGAGCCATTTCCAAGCATTAAGACAATCCATTTGACCACATACATAAGTATAAAACCGATCGCAAATGCAATAAAAGGGGATAGTACTAAGATTTTAATAATTTTAATAAAACCGCTCCAATTAATGGCTCCACTTCCTGCTCCGGCAATAACTGCTCCAGCCATTGAACCAATAAGGGTATGCGAGGATGAGGATGGAATCCCAAAATACCAGGTAAGTAAATTCCATAGAATAGCGGAAACCAAAGCTGCAATCACAATATGTAAACCGATTGTAGGATCTAAATTCATTGGATTGGCAATGCCATTTCCGATATTCTTTGCTACTTGGTCAAAAACAACGGCCCCAACAAAATTTAAAATAGCAGCATAGATAACCGCAACTCGAGGCGTTAATGCCTTTGTGGAAACGGATGTAGCAATAGCATTGGCTGTATCATGAAATCCGTTTATAAAATCAAACATAAGCGCCAAAACAACAATAATAATGATGACTAACATGCAATGCCTCCTGAAAGTATTAGACAAAACCTAGTATTCGCACATTTACAATTCCTTAACAAAATAGAACCATTCAAAATCATATCACAAAACAAGAAAATTGTCGTATGAAATTGTGTTTATTTTCGTACATTTTAAGCGAGTACTTCCATTATGTTGAGAATAATCTCAAAGGTTGTACCTTTGCCGACAATACTTTTAATCTCAATATTCCCTTGATGATTCTCAATTATTTTATAGCTCACCATTAGACCTAATCCTGTGCCATTTTCTTTGGTTGAATAAAAAGGATCTCCAATTTGGGGAATCTTGTTCTCTGGTATACCGACTCCATGATCCGTAAAGCTGATAAGGATTTTGTTGCTCTCCAACAGCCTAGCTTTAATAATTAAGTCCCCGCCTTGTGGCATGGCCTCAATCCCGTTCTTAATGATATTAATAAATACCTGCTTCAGCTGGTTTTGAACACAGATGATCCAAGGCAAATCATCTGCAAATTTAGTGATTATTTCTACATTATTGAGGATCGCTTGACCTTCAAGCAGCATGATTACATCCTGAAGAATATCCAAAACATTCTTTTTCTCAAAGTGAAGCATTTGCGGGCGAGCTAGCATAAGCAGTTCACTGATAATCGTTTCGATTCTATTCAATTCAGACATCATAATTTCAATATAATTTTTCTTTTTCGTATCAGGCGCCAATAATTTAGTGAAGCCTTTCAGCGCAGTCAATGGGTTTCGTATCTCGTGTGCAATTCCGGCAGCTAATTGTCCCACAACGGATAGCATATCTGATTTATAGAGTAATTCTAGTGTATGCTTCTGCTCTGTGATATCATCGGAAACCCTTAGATAACTAATAATTTTGTCATCATCATCTTTAATAGGCAATAGAGTAACGAGCTCAGCATAGCTTTCTCCATTCTTCCGTTTGTTTATAAGCTCCCCTACCCATTTCTCACCCGCTTGAACCTGATCCCATATTGCAGATAATTGTTCTGCGGAAAGATTGTCTGAGAATAAATTAAGTGTTAAATTAACTACCTCCTCCATTTGGTAGCCCGTTTGCTCCATATATCTTGCATTCGTATATTTAATTCTTTGCCCCAAATCGGTGATTACTATGCTGCCTGGACTTTGGTGAATCGCATGAGATAGCATCAATAGTTCTTCGCTTGTTTTTTTGGCTTCTGAAATATCCACTAAGGAAATGACTACACCTACCACTGTCTGGTCTGCTGCGCGACAAGGCAATATTTTGACGGAATAGTATTTTCCATTTTTACTTTGAATATCTTTTTCAATGATTACATGTGTAAAAAGCACTTGTTTAACGTCCACTAATAGGGAATTATAAATCAAATTATGTGAAATATCGCTTAATGGACGGCCAATATCGAAATCCATCAAATTAATTTCAAAGGTTATTGCAGGATTGAATTTGCGGATGTTTATATTCATATCAAGAAAGAGCGTGGCTATATTACTGCTCACGATCAAATTTGACATATCATTATTCATTTCAGTCAGCTCTTGTATCTTATGTTGATATTCGTTGTTTATTGCTTTCAATTCTTCATTAACCGATTGCAGTTCTTCATTGGTGCTTTGCATTTCTTCATTTACGACAATTAATTCTTCATTTGATGCTTGAAACTCTTCATTGGAGGATTCCAATTCCTCGATGGTTGCTTGCAAGGATTCTTTAGCCAGAAATAACTCTTGGTCCAAGTCTTTAATGTGCTGAATTATACTTTTGTCGATCTGCAAGAAGCTCTGTTCTCTTTTTTCCTGATTTAATCCCGTATCACTAATTTCAATATCTGAACTCTTGATAATTTCTTCAAAAAAAATGATTATCAGCTTTTCATTCCATGAATTCATATGGAATGGCTTCGCAATTAAATTAATCGTAAGTGGTCCGTTAATCGTTTTTACCATTATATCCTGATAGATAACCTCAGTATGCTCCTTTCTTACTTTATGAAGCGCTGTATGCATAGTAATAGACAATGACTCTAGAATCATTCTGAAAAGACTATGGCTAGGCTTGCCTTTAGGAATGCATAAATATTTATTTGCACTGCCATTAATGTGAATAATATCGTTATTGTCATCTATAATGATAAACGTGCCCACGTAATCTTCAATCAGCTTTGCATAAATCGCATCCATTTTTTGAATACGATCTGTATCTTTCAATCGAGAAATTACACTACTCTTATCATTCGTTTTTTTAATATTGAGCATTTCACTACTGCCATATGTATGGGGGGATAGCCACTGATTCATTTCATTGTATTGATAAATATTCCATTTAGTATCGATGTTTTCAAACAAATTGGCCAGCTTACCCAGTGTTTCACTTGGCCCTAAGAATAAAAAAGCATTTGAATTAAGCGAAAAATGAAACAAGGAAATTACTTTTCTTTGCATTTCGGGCTGCAAATAAATTAACATATTACGGCATGTCACTAAATCCAACTGGTTAAATGGTGGATCTTTTAGCAGATTATGCTGAGCAAAAATAATCATTTGACGAATTTCTTTATTTACTTGATAATCCTCGCCTCGCCGTGTGAAATAATTCTCAACATATTGTGATTTAACATGTTTTCTAATGGCTTCTGTATAGATTCCTTTACTGGCATGTTGGACCGAATCCTTATCTAGATCCGTAGCAAATATTTTTACATTGTATTCTTCTTTATGTGCATCCATGTATTCGCGGAACAGAATGGCTAAAGAATATACTTCCTCCCCAGTTGAACAACCTGCTACCCATACTCTGATCTGCTTGTCTTCATTCCGTTGTGCAAATATCATTGGAATCACTTTTTTTTGAATAACTGAAAAAGCTTTACTATCACGAAAAAAATGAGTAACACCAATTAATAAATCCTTCTGCAAGGCTGCAACCTCGGCTACATTTTCATTTAAAAATTGGTTATATTCGTGCAGAGATTGATGGCCTTGTATTCCCATTCGTCGTTGAATTCTTCTTAATATACTTGCTTGTTTGTAAGAACTGAAATCGACACCCGTTGTCTGCTTTAGAATGACAAATAAGCGCTCTCGCTCTTCCTCTATGGATTCTTTTGTATGATTTGTATAGAACTTTATATATTCGAGAATATGCCAAGGCATCTCATGTGGTAAAAGCATGTATTCAACCTGATCATAATTAATACCACTTAGATCTGATCTTGTACGAGGCTTGGATTCTTCAATCATTACAACGCCATTAGCCTGATTAATTGCCTCAATGCCTTGAGCACCAACATCTCTATCCATGGAGAATAATACGCATATGGCCTTATTTCCGTAGGTATTGGCTAATTCAGTCATAAAACGATTCGCAAGCAAGACGTTGCCGTTTTCCTCATCCATTTTGCTCAAAACTAGCTTTTTCTCATGAAATTCAATGTTCTGACTAGGAGGTAAAAGATACACACTATTCGGTCGAATTTCTGTATCTCCTTCAATCGAGTAAACATCCATAACCGTAAACTTAGCAATAATCTCTAAAGGGAATAATTCAATACTTGAAGCACTGTTTTGCGCTACAATAAACGCTAATCCACTATTAGGGACCATCTGTCTTAAAAATTGCTCCAATGGCTCGAGTTTATCTAGAGAAGCGGAGATACCAATGATAGTAAATTTTTCATTTGACTTAAGAGGATAAGACGAGGAATTGTCCGATTCAACTTTTTCTCCCATACAGGCTTCACTCTCCATTTTAGAGGAATTATATACTTCTGATATTCATGTATAAACGGCTTCACCGTCTTTTAAGACGGAGCGTTTGTCCGGAATTCTAAGATCAGTTCAAGTGAAAAATTTATACTTTCTTAGAATTTTAAAAAAGAGACCTTCTCTAAGGTCTCTTTTATCCGTTTGTGATCTCATTAATAAAATCTCTTAGCCAATAATAAGCTGACTTGTCTTCCCACAACTGCAATATATTATTATCGAGCTTATCAGGGGAGCCTATCTTATAAATATCGACATAGTAATCACTGGAGGTAGGCGGAAAATTAATTCTTATTATATAAGGCTTTATGTATTTAACCATTAAAAAATCTTCAATGCTTATGGATGATAGCACTCCAGGCTCACTTTTTAATAATCCAACGAATTGCCACAACATTTCTTGCTTAATTTCTTTAAGAAAGCTCGTTCCTGTATCCCATTTATTCACAAATACACGTTTCCCATTTAATCGGAGCGCATATACATTCGGATTTTCGAAATGATCTATTTCTAAAATTTGTAGAGCCTCTTGTAATGGGTTCATTGATTGGGTCCTCCTCTGGGCTTTCGTTAGAAAGCCTTCTTCGTAAGCATATATGTTTTATCTGTCATTTATTTAATACCTTTGTTAACGAGTCAATAACACGTTTTTTATCAAATGGTTTAACAATAAAATCTTTTGCACCTGCCATGATAGAATTTAAAATCATTCTTTGTTGACCCACAGCAGAGCACATAATTATTTTGGCATCTGGATAGAGCTTAATGATTTCCTTGACAGCTGTATATCCATCCATATCTGGCATAGTAATATCCATTGTAACTATATCCGGTCTTTGCTCTCCATAAAGCTGAATAGCTTCTAAGCCACTCTTAGCTTCACATATTTCTTCAAAATTCATATCAATTATAATATTCCGCAGCATTTGCCGCATAAACATTGCATCATCCACAATCATGATCTTGGCCATTATCGATCCTCCATTAGGGATGGTACATAAGCACATAATTTAAGAAATAATATACCAATTATAATCCTAGAGGAAGCTTTACGTCAAAATCATTCCAGAAAAGATGACAAATTTTGGTCCACCAAAAGCACTTTCAGTTTGCCAATTGCTCTTTTTTGAATACGGGAGACGCTCATTTGTGAAATACCTAGTTGTTCGGCAATTTGCCTCTGCGATTGCCCTTCATTATACGCCAAAAAAATGATGATCCGCTCATCTTTTTTCAATTGAACCATGGCTTCTTCTAGATCAGCACGCATCTCAAAAGCTTGGTAATCATCTGCTTGTGAACCCATTAAATCTCCAATTGATGAGCTATCCTCTTCATTGGATAAAGGAGTGTCCAAAGATATATAGTTATAGCTTTCTCGACCTGCCATGATCTCAATGGTTTCTTCAACCGATAGATCTAGATAATCAGCAATTTCATCCATACGAGGGGAACGTTCCAAAGCTACAGTCAGTTCATCAACAGCATGCTGAATCAACAGACCTTTTTCTTTAATTCTTCTAGGTACCTTAATAAACCATGATTTATCACGCAAATAATTCTTCAGATGACCAATGATGCTCTTCATCGCATAAGCTTCAAAAGGAATTCCCATCGAGCTGTCAAATTGCTGAAATAAACGAAGCATGGACATTTGCCCGACTTGGAATAGGTCTTCATATAAATCCGGTTTATTCCTCGACATTTTACCCGCTGCCATTTTTACAATAGGCTGATAGTATAGAATCAATTTTGTGGCTATTTCATTCGAATTGCTTTGTTGATATTGTTTAATGTACTCATTCATTTCATTTTGCTGAAGAGGGGATGAATTTAAATTCATGCCAGGTCCTCATTTCTGTGTAACAGTTTGGAGAGAATAACCTCCGTACCATGATTGGTACGTACTTGGACTTTATCCATTAAAGCGTGCATCATAAAAATGCCAAGTCCTCCCACTGTTGCTTCCTCCAGTGTCTTATCGTGAAGCGTAGATGATTTATTAACCATTTGTTCATAATTAAAGCTTGAGCCCTCATCCTTAACATGAATGCTTAAACCGTTTTCTTCTAATTCAAATTGAATTTCCAATGACCCTGGCTCTTGATTTTCATAAGCATGTAAGACGACATTATTGCATGCTTCTGCAACCGCAACCTTCATATCTTCAATTTGCTCATAAGAAAAGCCTACATTCGAAGCTATGCCAAATAGCGTGAGCCTCACGATATGCAGATATTCTGCTTTAGCTGGAATGGTTAAACCTATGCATGCATTCATATAGTTTCTTCCCTTTCTTTTCTGTCCTTTAAGGACTCCGTATATACTCTGAATTACCCGAATACCTTGTATTTGAAACAATAGCAGATCACTATAAAAGATTGATTCGAAAATAAAAAGAAAGACCCACTGAAGCTACGGATTAAATGCCGTTCAGTGGGCTTTTGTGCTAAATATGCTTAGTTAGTATAACCTCGGTACCATTCTCAGTCAGAACAGTTACATCATCCATCAGTGCTTGCATTAGAAAAAGCCCTAATCCGCTTGTCTGAAGCTCGTTTACCGCTTTGTTATGCAGAGAGGTCTCTCTTGCAAGGGTTTCCTGAAAATCAAAGCTTAGCCCCTGATCTTTAACCCGAATGGTTAAGCTTGCTTCTGTTATCTCAAATACGATATCTATGAAATTTGTTTCACCTTGTGGATTTGCATGCAGTACAGCATTATTGCAGGCTTCCGCAGCTGCAACCTTCATGTCATCGATCGCTTCGAGAGAAAAGCCCATATCAGAGGCAATTCCATATAAGCACAATCGCACAAGCTCTACGTAATCAGCATGCGCTGGAATTTTCAATCGGATTTCGTTCATGCTTGATTCTCTGTATTTTCCTTAAGAAACTCGGAAATACCCGTAAGGTCAAATAAACGCTTGATAGGTGCCGGTATTTCACGAACAGTGAATGGAGCATTTAGTTCATCACGTATTTTTAAAACAGAAATGATAATACCTATCCCAGTGCTGTCAATATATTTTAAATTCTTTAAATTGAGGATCAATGGTTTCTCAACCTGATTAACAATCGATTCCAATGCTGAACGCAATTGGGGAGCTACTGAGAGATCAAGCTCTCCACTCAAATAAAACACATATTCTTCATCATTCTCTTGCTGATCCATAATAAATTTCTCAATATTCATATGTTTCACTCCTACGGTTAATGGTTAAATAAATAGTAACAAGAATTTATTGAAGATACAAGCAGGGAGGGCGATTATCGATGAATTTATCCAACGATATTGATAAAAAAGAAACCCGTATTGAGAAAAAAACCGATTCAAGCATGGTGTTAACTACATTGATCAAATATGCAGCTTATCTAATCATTTTTTTCGGAGTGATGTATTTTTTGGTCAAATACATAATTCCTAAGTTTTAACATTGCCAAGAGCAGCCTTCTTACTGAACAATGTAATAAAAATGGATAGAGTCCTCAGATCACATCTGAATCTCTATCTATTTTTTATTTGTTTAAACTAATTTTAACAATTATAACTTCAGTATAATCTCCACAACAGTTCCTTTTCCTGGCTTACTTTTGAACGAAATAGCACCCTGATGGTTTTCGATAATTTTATTGTTTACTATGGTGTTCAGCCTTTCACTTTTTTCTCTAGTTTTTCTGGCGTTCTCATTCTGCTGGGACGGTCTGGGCCTTGGGGTCTCGGCTCCACTATCGCTAAAGCTAATGAATGCAGTTTTGTCGACAGACTTCACTTTAATGATCATATTTCCACCTTGCAGCATGGAATTCATGCCATTATTGAGAATATTAATAAACAACTGCTTGAGCTGGACAGGAACACAATGGATGAAAAGATTAGGCACCGTAAATTTCACCAGGATTTCCACTTCTTTTAGAATAGCCTGCGGTTCAAATAGCGCTATAACATCATGCAGTATGCCTACAACATCAACATTAGTAAATTCCGTCTGAAGCGGCGGTGCCAATATGATTAATTCATTGATCATAGCTTCAATTCGATCCAATTCAGCGGTCATACTTTCACTCAAATTGTTAAACTCCTTTAATGCTAGAAGCGGATTGCGAATTTCTTGGGCAATTCCTGCCGACAGCTGGTTAGTGACTGCCAGCATTTCTAATTCCAAAACGCCGCTTTGATTACCATTATCTTTGGAGAAGCTTTTTCGCCGTTGCTCCGTTATATTGATACAAGTTATAACCACCCCTTCTTTCAAGCTGCGGCTCGAAAGATAAGGCAGGACTTTAATCGCAAACCATTCGTCATTTAAACTTTGTGCTTCAATTTCTATAGGTTCACCCGTAAGAAGTACCTTGATGGCGTCATCTGCTAACTGCTCATACTTCAAATTGTGCAGCAGATCACCAATAGGCTGCCCAATCTGACTTTCCTTCAAGTTAATCTCTTTGACCGCAGCTGGAGTAAATTTACGAATATTCAGCTTTTCATCTAAAAATACAGTTGCTATATTGGTACTATGGAAAAAATTAGAAATCTCGATATTTATATCCGTTAATTCTTGGATTTTATACTGATATTCGTTATTTACCGCAACTAACTCTTCATTTCCTGATTGCAGCTCCTCATTAGTGGTTTGCAGCTCCTCATTGGCAACAATCAATTGTTCATTCGCCGTTTCCAGCTCTTCAATCGAAGTTTCGAGCTCTTCGTTTGTGGTTTCCAGCTTTAGGTTTAATATCTGCAAAGTATCCTTGGCAAGCAGTAATTCATGCTCCAAATCTTCATCATGTTGTCCGGTATTGCCCTTAACATTGAAGGACTGCTGAATCTTATCCTCTTTAGTAATTTCTTCACTGCTCTTTACCAAATTCCCTGCTTCCTCGAAGAAAAGAACCATTAGCTTTTCATTTGTTGAGTGCAGTATCAACGATTTAACAGTCAAATGAATAGAATGGCCTTTATGATTATCTTTTATGCTAACATCCCGGTATATGACCTCCTTTTTCTCTTTCCGTGCTTTATAAAGAGCAGTACCAATGATAATGGATAAATATTCCGGGATCATTTTAAACAAATTTAGGCTTGGTTTACCCTTAGGGATCGATAAATACTGATTAGCATCCCCATTTATATGGATAATGTCATTATTCTCATCTACAATAATACAAGTAGCCACATATTCTTCAATCAGCTTTGTAAGAATAGTATCCAATTTAAGTATTTTTTCAGTTTCCTTAAGCTTAGTGATGATTTTTTTCTTGTGGAGCAGCTTTGTGTCACTTTCATGATCACCCAAATCCAAGGAACTTTGTGCAAACAAGTACCTATTCTCTTTGTGTTGATATAAATTCCATTTATTATTTATAGGAATAAATAGATTCGTTAAGTTCCCTAGTGATTCGCTTGGTCCTAAAAACAAGCTGGCTTCCGGCTTCAAAGAAAAATCAAATATGGAGATCACTTTTCTTTGTGCTTCTGGCTGAAAATAGATCAGCAAATTTCGACAGGATACTAGATCAATTTGAATAAAAGGCGGATCATTAAGCAAATTATGCTGCGCAAAAATGACCATCTGCCGGATTTCTTTATTCACTTTGTACTGGTTTCCATGATGTGAGAAATAGGCATTCAAGAGCTCTGGCTTAACATTTTTCGTAATGCTCTCAGAATATATACCTCTGCTTGCTGTATGAATGGCATCCTTGTCCAGATCGGTAGCGAATATCTTAACTTCAAATCTTTCTTCCATTACCTCCATTTGTTTTTTTATCAATATTGCAATGGAGTATACTTCCTCTCCTGTAGAGCAGCCTGGCACCCAAACCCTAATCTGTTTTTCCAACCGTTGCCGCTCGAAGATGGCTGGAATCACCTTATCTGCTAAGATGGAGAATGCGTCAGAATCACGAAAAAACTCTGTGACACCAATCAATAAATCCTTTTGCAGCAAAATGACTTCGTTTGCATGATGGTACAGATATTTGTTATAGTCCTTAAGATATTCAAATTGTAGAATGCCCATCCTCCTTTGGATACGGCGCATCACACTAGCCTGTTTGTAAACGGAGAAGTCCGTGCTTGATGCCTGCTTGATAATGGAAAACAGGGTCTTTAACTCTACTTCAATCGATTCTTTGGTCTGGTTCATATAAAATTCTATATATTCAATGATGTGATTGGGCATTTCCTCCGGAGAGAGAATGTAATCCGTGCGATCAATCTCTATATCACTTCCCGTTATACGTAAAGGTTTATGTGTATTCTTCTCCTCTACCATAATCAGTCCATTGGCATGAGTAATCGCTTCAATTCCACGCGTACCATCAATTCCCTTGCCACAAAAAAGGATTCCAATCGCATTGCTGCCGAAGCCTTCAACTAACGACTTCATAAAACGATCTGCCGGCATATCAAGTAACTTAGTCTCGGATGTACACTCTGTCAAATGGATTTTCCCAGCACGAAAGATTATGTCATGCTGGGGCGGCAGCAAATAAATGCAATCCGAAAGAAGCTCCATATGATTTTCCGCATGGAAAATCTTTTTCTCCGTATGTTTGGAGAGCTGCTCTATTTGAATATCTTTAGTTTTTGGCGAACCCAACTGAGCAATGACATAAGACAGGCCGCGCACATTATCCAAATGGTCTAAAAATTGCTTCAGCGCCTCCAGCTTTAAGGGTGAGACTGCTATTCCGACAACACTGAATTCTTTGAGTCTATCATTTGTTAGATCTGTTTCCTTGCCAAATTGTACATTCATTTCACATAATCAATTTCCTTCCCACGTCATTCTTTGCATTCCTCAATAAGTCGAATAAACTTTTTAAATAAGAACAAGCTGCCTTCCTTGGATACCAGAAGTAAGCAGCGAATAGATAAGCAATACGTTGCCCGATAACAGTATACTTATACTTGTGGTAAGTCTTCCTCAATAACATGATTATTTTCAACACAGAAATTGCAATACCCTGGAAATTCATCCGATTCGTTATCATTGTTTAATTCAATTTCACAAACAACACATGTTTTTATCATCTAAATCCTCCTTCACTGTTATACACTATATAACCTATTGATGTGGATATGAAACAGATAATTCTATCATAGCATAGTTTATAATACCAAGCGTAAACGTATTGAAAAAGAGCAAGCAGGCAACGATCGCCTGCTGCTCTTTATTATTGTAGGATTAATTACATTACTATGTAATTACCATATCCCGGTGGTTCAATTTGGTTGATTTTAGAGTATGATGCATAAGCTGACATGATCAGATCAGCACGTGTTGCACTTGCTGTGTAATCAAATACGGTAGGTATAAGTCCTGCTTTAAGTGCTGCTGCAACGGAGCTCTTCGCCCATACTGCTACATTTCCCGTAACTTCGTCTGTTGCACTAGTCGGTAATTGAAAGGCACGTACTAACACGACTGCAAGCTCTTCAATACTAATACGAGCTCCTGGGTTGAAGTTACCTTTTTCATCTCCTCTAAATAATGCGATCTTAGAAGTTGCACCGATGTAACCTGTAGCCCAGCCATATCCATTTAAATCTTTGTATTTATCTGCTGCTGCAGTGTCTTGCGGGAGACCCCAGAGGATGTCGACGATTTTAGACGCTTGTGCACGATTAGTGAAGCCATCCAAATTCATATCGCCTGTTTCATCTCCTGTGAAGATGCCTAGTGTGGTGAGCATGTCGTTTTGTTCATCTGCCGTTTTAACAGGTGTTACTTCAGGAGCAGTGTCCGCTAATGCAACGGATGAGAAAACAGTGAAAGCTAGGACTAAAGACCCGATCATTGATAAACTTTTTTTCATAATAATTGCTCCTTTTTGAATCTAATTTGTTGTTGCTTGCTTATATATACACAGCTTTATAGGCTTTGAAACATCTATTCTACATAAATTTTAAAACTACTTTTTTATAGGTAAATACTCATAGAAAAGGCTCCACGCAGATGTATGCGTAGAGCCTTTAATAACAGCGATTAACTGTACAGCCAAGCACGGATCATAGTCAGTAGCTGTGTGGTATTAACTGGTTTTGTGATGTAATCAGATGCTCCCGCTTCAATACACTTCTCACGGTCGCCAATCATTGCATTTGCTGTCAAAGCAATGATTGGCAGGAATTTAAATTCGGGAATTCGACGTATTGTGCGTGTTGTTTCGTAGCCATCCATAATCGGCATCATAATATCCATCAGCACAACGTCAATATCCGGGATTTTCCGTAAAAGCTCAATTGCATCTTTACCGTTCTCAGCAGAAACGACTTTCATATTATGACGCTCTAGAATACCTGTTAGAGCAAAAATATTACGAATATCATCATCCACCAGCAGTACCTTTTTGGACGTTAGCTCATCCGTCTGATGAAGCTTCTTCAATATATCCACTTGTGTGGCGGATAGACTTGTGAGGCGACGATGTAAAAACAATGCCGTTTCATCCAAAAGCATGATCGGTGATTTGGATTCTTTAATTACATATAACTTCATCAATTCTTCAAATTCCGTCTCTTCCGCTGGAGTCAAGGTTCTACTATTATTAAGCACAATAGGCGTTAAAGTATTTTTCTCGATTAATTGAATTTCTTTAATGAGCTTGTTGCTAGTAAGATCTGATAAAGAATTATCCAATACTATGCAATCATAAACTTGATTTTTCAATTGATTCAGCGCTTTTCTAGCGGTATTCACAACAGTGATAGAGATATCATCATTCTTTATAGTTTCAACCATTTGTATGCTTCGTTCTTCATCATTGCAAACAATCAACAGGCTGCGATAATCCTTTTCGGCGAATTCTTTAATATTCCTAGTAACCACTTCAAGCTCATCTTGGGTAATGGGCTTGCACATATAAGTGAATGCCCCATACTGCAGTAAAGGAACACTCTCATCCTGAACAGTAATTAAACAAATCGGGATATGGCGCAGCTCTAGATCATTCTTCAATTGATGGATTACAGTTGCACCATCACTGTCTTGAAGCCCGACATCCAATGTAATAGCCATAGGATTATAATGGCGAACCAGTTGGATCACTTTACTCCCTTGTGAGGTAACGATAACTTTAATGCCCTTTTTCCGTAAAATGTCTAAGAGAATCTGCGCAAACTTAACATCATCCTCGACTACTAGATATACATCATCACCCGGTTGAATATTCTTGCGATCATCTTTAATATCCTCCTTGTAATGCTCGATCAGAAGTCCCGGCTTAAATTGCTGCTCATAATCGGATATCAGCATTTCAACAACGGGCTTTGCTTCTTTTTTATCTTCTTGAGCTGATCTCATACTTATTGGGAGGCTTGAAGCCTTAGTCTCAAAATAATCCACATTCATCGGCAAATAAAGAATAAATGTGCTGCCTTCGCTAACTTCACTTACTAAGGTAATTTCCCCACGAAGCATTTCTGTAATTTCTCGACTGATCGCAAGCCCCAGGCCAGTGCCGCCATAGATTCGGCTTGTGCTGCCATCTGCTTGCTGGAAGGCTTCAAAAATAATCCGCTGCTTCTCTTTAGGTATACCAATTCCGGTATCAATGACCATGATTGCCAAAACCTTCTCAGCTGTATTCAAGGTTACATGATTCCTACTCCAGCCACTGGAAACAACGCCCATTCTTAATGTAACCTTACCTTGCGCTGTAAACTTAAAGGCATTTGAAAGTAAATTTTTAATAACCTGCTGCAGACGTTTAATATCCGTTGTAATTTTTTGTGGAGTGTTTGGCTCGACTTCAATCTCGAAATCAATTTCTTTTTCTTTGGCCATGTGATTAAAGGTACGCTTAATATTCTCAACTAGGTCTGTGATCCGCAAATCACTAAATTCCGGAGTAATCGTGCCTGACTCTATTTTGGAAAGATCGAGAATATCGTTAATTAAATTCAACAAATCCAAGCCGGATTCATGGATCGTTTTGGAGCATTTAACCTCTTCCTCAGTCAGATTATTATCCGAATTATTAGACAGTCGTTCAGAGAGCAGCAATAGGCTATTAAGTGGTGTGCGGAGCTCGTGTGACATATTAGCTAGAAATTCCGACTTATATTTAGATGTAAGGGCAAGCTGCTCTGCTTTCTCTTCTAAGAATTGTTTAGCCAGCTCTACTTCACTATTCTTGCTTTCCACCTCTGCCTTTTGGATGACCAACATTTTCGCTTTCTCTTCCAGTTCTTCATTGGTATGCTGCAATTGCTCCTGTTGATTCTGCAGCTCTTCCGTTAAAGACTGTGATTGGGTTAGCAATTCCTCTGTACGAATATTCGCTTGCATAGTATTAAGTACAATCCCAATGCTTTCTGTCAATTGATCCAAAAAGCCGAGATCGATTACACTAAAGCTGCGGAAGGACGCTAGCTCTAATACGGCAAGTACTTGCCCTTCAAAGATAATTGGCAAAAGCACTATATTCAATGGAGTGGCTTCACCCAAGGCAGAGCTAATGACAACATAATCACTTGGAACATTCGTCAGCAATATGCGTTGCTTCTCAATCAAGCATTGTCCGATTAAACCTTGGCCTGCTTTGAATTCGTTAGAGATTTGCTTGCGCTGCTGATATCCATAGCTCGCAAATAATTTGAGCACCTGCTCACCATTGACGTTTTCATTAATGAAGAAAACTCCATGCTGCATGGAAACCAAGGGTGCCAGCTCAGAAAGAATCAGTCTGCATATGGCAATTAAATCCCGTTGCCCTTGGAGCATGCGACTAAATTTAGCGAGATTGGTCTTCAGCCAATCTTGTTCTGTATTGATCCGCGTAGTTTCTTTAAGATTGCGAATCATTTCATTGATGTTATCCTTCAATGTAGCCATATCACCAGCTGCTTCTACAGCAATCGTTCGCGATAAATCACCTTTGGTCACTGCAGTCGCTACATTCATAATCGCGCGCACCTGCGTGGTTAAGTTTTCAGCAAGCTGATTTACGTTGTCCGTTAAATCTCTCCATGTTCCCGCAGCACCAGGCACATGCGCTTGACCGCCTAGCTTTCCTTCTGCACCCACTTCACGGGCAACTGTTGTTACTTGATCAGCGAATGTAGCCAATGTATCAATCATACTGTTAATCGTATCAGTCAGCTCAGCAATCTCGCCCTTCGCTTCAACGGTCAGCTTGAGCTTGAGATTACCGTTTGCAACAGCAGTCACAACCTTGGCAATTCCCCGTACCTGGTCAGTTAAATTAGTCGCCATAATATTAACGTTATCCGTTAGGTCCTTCCAGATCCCACCGACCCCTCTAACCTGTGATTGCCCGCCCAGCTTGCCTTCCGTACCAACCTCACGCGCTACCCGTGTAACCTCAGAAGCAAATGAATTCAGCTGATCCACCATCGTATTCATCGTATCCTTAAGCTCAAGCAGCTCGCCTTTGACATCCACGGTGATTTTCTTAGATAGATCTCCATTAGCTACCGCAGTCACGACCTTAGCAATTCCACGAACCTGATCCGTCAAATTATTCGCCATGATATTAACATTGTCGGTGAGGCCTTTCCAAGTACCTGAAACATCCTTAACATCGGCTTGCCCACCTAGCTTGCCTTCCGTTCCTACCTCGCGGGCTACGCGAGTAACCTCTGAAGCAAAATTACTGAGCTGATCGACCATCGTATTAATCGTGCTCTTTAATTGGAGAATTTCGCCTTTAACATCTACGGTAATTTTCTTCGAAAGATCACCATTTGCAACTGCTGTCGTCACTTCTGCAATATTTCGTACCTGATCCGTTAAATTGCTCGCCATATAATTAACACTCTCAGTGAGATCCTTCCAAGTCCCTCCAACGCCTTTAACCTGAGCTTGTCCACCCAGCTTGCCTTCCGTACCTACCTCACGCGCAACTCGTGTAACCTCGGATGCAAATGTACTTAGTTGATCTACCATCGTATTAATCGTGTTCTTCAGTTCAAGAATTTCTCCACGGAAATCTGCTGTGATTTTCTTAGACAGATCTCCATTGGCTACCGCTGTAGTAACCAAAGCAATATTACGTACCTGATTGGTTACATTTAGCGCCATGTAATTAACATTCTCCGTTAAATCCTTCCATGTCCCGCCAACACCTTTAACCTCAGCTTGACCACCAAGCTTACCTTCGGTTCCAACCTCACGCGCAACTCGCGTTACCTCAGAGGCAAACGTACTAAGCTGTTCCACCATCGTATTGATCGTACTCTTCAATTCAAGAATTTCACCGCGGGCATTAACCGTAATTTGCTTAGTCAAATCACCTTTTGCAACCGCCGTTGTCACCTCAGCAATATTACGTACCTGGTCCGTCAAATTGATCGCCATGAAATTAACGCTATCCGTAAGAATTTTCCAAGTGCCAGAGACATCCTTAACATCCGCTTGCCCACCGAGCTTACCCTCAATCCCAACTTCACTTGCAACGCGAGTTACCTCAGACGCAAATGTACTTAGCTGATCCACCATCGTATTAATTGTGCTCTTCAGCTCAAGAATTTCACCTTTTACATCAACGGTAATTTTTTTGGAAAGATCCCCATTGGCCACAGCCGTTGTAACATCTGCTATATTCCGCACCTGATTGGTCAAATTACTCGCCATATAATTTACGCTTTCGGTTAAATCTCGCCAGGTACCACCTACATCCTGCACCTGAGCTTGACCGCCGAGCTTGCCATCTGTCCCAACCTCACGGGCAACCCGAGTAACCTCAGAGGCAAATGTGCTAAGCTGATCCACCATCATGTTGATCGTATTCTTCAGCTCGAGAATTTCACCTTGTACATCTGCCGTAATTTTTTTAGAGAGATCGCCTTTTGCAACTGCTGTGGTAACTGCAGCAATATTCCGCACCTGATCAGTTAAATTGCTCGCCATATAATTTACACTGTCCGTTAGATCCTTCCAAGTCCCCCCAACACCTACTACCTCAGCCTGCCCACCTAGCTTCCCTTCTGTGCCAACCTCGCGCGCAACACGCGTAACCTCAGATGAGAAGGTTCGTAATTGATCCACCATGGTATTAATTGTGCTCTTCAGTTCAAGAATTTCACCTCTGGCGTCGACCGTAATCTGCTTGGATAAATCTCCATTCGCAACTGCTGTTGTGACTTCTGCAATATTTCGAACTTGACTGGTTAAATTCCCCGCCATGTAATTAACACTTTCAGTTAAATCTTTCCACGTGCCACCTACACCTATAACCTTAGCTTGACCACCAAGCTTGCCTTCTGTTCCAACCTCACGAGCCACACGGGTAACTTCAGATGCAAAGGTGCTTAGCTGATCAACCATCGTATTAATCGTATTCTTCATTTCAAGAATTTCACCTTGTACATCTGCCGTAATTTTCTTGGACAAGTCCCCATTCGCAACGGCTCCAATTACCCGTACCATTTCACTAGTGGGTTGGGTTAGGTCTGTAATTAAATCGTTAATTGAATCCGTAAAAACCTGCCAGGAGCCAGAATGGTTCTGCAGTGTCAAACGTTTATTCAGCTTCCCCTGCTTCCCTACTACATTGACAATATTCTTTACCTCGATGAATAAGTTTTCTTTAATATCCATAATATCATTAAACGTGTCTGCAATTTTCCCAGCTATTCCGTTCTTGTCATAAGGAAGCCTTAATGAAAAATCCCCTTTTTTGAGTGCAATTAAAGCATTTAAAAGCTCCTTGGAGTCGATATGGTCACTACTTGTTTCATTAAGTACATTATCCTGATTCTTCATATAAAGCTTCCTCTCCTTGACCTTAGTAAACAGCAAGTAGGGAAGAGTAGCTTTCTACTCTTCCCTTAGTCAAATTCAATTTAGAATAATCTTGTAAAATACGTTGCTAAACTCTTCTTCGTCCAGTTATTAGGGAAACAATAAACAGGACAATCAACATGTCCGACACCTGCTCTCCTGTTTCAAGTTTAATCTTCTTACCCATTATTCATATTTTGAAACATTTTAAACAAAATAAAAAAAATACCCTGCCTGCAGAATAGCAGGAGGATATCGATGGATTGCTAGATAACAAGATTATTGCTTAATCCAAACCCGCATTAAGGAGTATAATTGGGCCATATCTATGGGTTTGCTTATATAATCGGAGGCTCCAGCTTCCAAGCATTTCTGACGATCCATTTTCATCGCTTTTGCAGTTAAGGCTATGATCGGCATATCTTTAAGAATCGAATCCATACGGATCGCTGACATTGCCTCATATCCGTTCATAACGGGCATCATAACGTCCATAAGCACAAGATCGAAGCTCGGATCAGCTCGCAATATATCCAAACACTCTTGGCCATTACTGGCTACCTTTAACGTAATTCCTTTAGCTTCAAACGCATGAACAAGTGCATACACATTTCGCGAATCATCTTCAGCTAGCAAAACTTTTTTATTTAGGAATATATCATTTTCAGTGACGGTCACTTCACCAGCTCTTGGATAAAGCGGTCGAATTACGGACGAAGCAGCAATTTCCAATTGAATGGCTGAGCTTAGATCCTTACTGGATAAACAAGGTAAATAAAGCGTGAAATTGCTTCCCTTGCCCATTTCACTTTCAAGAATAAGACAGCCGCCTAACAATCGTGCAAAGCTTAGAGAAATAGATAAGCCTAGACCTGTACCCCCATAACGTCGACTAATGGTTCCATCTACTTGTTTAAATGCGTCAAATATTAGCTGCTGCTTCTCTAATGGAATACCAATCCCTGTGTCAATAATAGAGAAAGCCAACGCAAGCTCATTCTTATACTTAGGTAATAGCTGTTTAACTAACTTCGGTTCAGCTTTTTCGATCTTCATCGTAACTTTGCCTTGCTCTGTAAACTTGAAAGCATTGGATAATAAATTTTTCAATATTTGTTGAAGCCGCTGGCCATCTGTAGAGATAATCTCTGGTACGCCTTCACCAATAATCACATCAAAGCCAATTGCCTTGGATTGGGCTATGGGGTCAAAGCTTAGCTTCATTAAATCAGGAATTTCCGTAACATTCAATTCGCTAATAATCACATCAATCTTCCCAGCTTCAACCTTCGATAAATCTAGAATATCATCAATTAAATTCAAAAGATCCTTGCCAGAATCATAAATGGTCTTTGAGAATCTTTCTTCCTCGACAGTCAATGTTTTGTGATTATTCTCCGCCAGCATTTGCGATAAAATTAAGATGCTGTTTAATGGGGTTCTCAGCTCATGAGACATATTAGCTAAAAAATCCGACTTGTACTGCGAGCTTTTCTGCAATTCAGCTGAAGAGGACTCCAGCTCATCCTTAGCCTTCTCTAGCTCTGCTGTTTTTATGAGTGCAAGCTGATTCTGTTTATCTAAATTTTCATTAATCATCAACATTTCTTCCTGTTGCATCTGTAGCTCTTCCGATTGCGCCTGAAGCTCTTCCGACTGAGCTTGCAGTTCTTCCGTCATTGTTTGAGACTCATTCAGCAATCTCTCCACTTCCATACGTCCAGTAACGCTGTGAATGGCAGCTCCAAAATTGCTTTGAATCTGTTCAATGAAAGTTTGCTGAATCTGAGTAAAAGCTTTAAAAGAGGCAAATTCAATAACAGCTTCTACTCGATTCATAAAAATAACGGGAACAATTAATAAGCTCTGGGGTGAAGCCTGACCTAAGCCTGAGACGATTCTATAATAATGATTGGGTACCTGCTCTATTATTATTGTACGTTTATCCAACGCACTTTGTCCGATCAAGCCTTCTCCCAAACGAAAGCTTAGTCCAGCTTCATGCTCTCCATATAACGCATAGGAAGCCTGTCTAACGAACTCATCCTTCATTCTCCGTTCTTCACGGATATAGACGACTCCATAGCTTGCTTCAACAAGTAAAGCAACTTTAGCTATAAATGCATCTGCTAGATTAGTAATATTATTAATTCCTTGATAAGAGCTGACAACTTCAGCTGCATTGCTCTGCAGCCATGCGAATCTTTCCACGCTCTCTAATAATTCATTAGTTGCGTGACCTAAATCACTAATTTCATCTTTTGTTGTAATTTCAATCCGCTTGCTAAAGTCTCCATTCTCAGAGCTCATAGCTTTAATCATTTGTTTAACTTGGTTTAAAGTAGTAATGATCGACTTCGAGATTATGAGTGCTATCACAATCGAGATCAGCGACACCACTACTAATAATAGATAAAGCGAAATCTTCAGCAAATAGTTGCTATGATCTACACTAGACACGCGTTGAGTAGTCAGCTTCTTCTCTGTTGCCAGAAAAGTTTCAAATTGGTTACGCATCTGTTCAATGTACTTTTTACCAGGATCTGCTGCAAAAAATTGATTCAACTCTTCGGTTTTACTAGCTTTTTTCAATGCGATGGTCGGATCCCCAACAACGCTCATCCATTCTTCGATAGTTGACTTAATCAAACTAAGGTTTTTCTGTTGAACTGGGTTATCACTAACTAATTCATGTAGCTTCTGATAACTCTCAACCCATTTAATACTACCGTCACTATATAAATCCAGGTACGATTGATTGCCGGTAATAATATACCCTCGTTGACCTGTTTCCATATTAAATTCATTTTTTTCCATTTGATTTGTGACATCATGAACTTCAATATCATGGTTGGAGATAAAATCTATTTCATGCTGCAAAGCCGCAATTCTTCCATTAACTACAAAAACGCTAATAGCAAGAATAATAACAACTATCACATTACCCAATATAATTTTGGAACGTATATTGAATCTCCTGTTAGTAAACATCTCAATCTCCTCTAACCCATAATTGTAATTAATTGATATTATAACACTATTACCAAATTTATGACCACCTACGATTATACGCAAAAAAAAGGAAACCAGTCAGGCCTCCTTTTGAAAGAATATACATGGGATTAAGGTATAAACTGTTGCACAATTTTAATTACTTCGCCATTCTTTATCGTTAAGTGAAAGGGATAATCTCGCAAATCCAAACGATCCATTTGATTGAATAAAGCTTTAAACTGCTTTAACGAGACAGCTTCATCTGGATTAAGCTCGGGTTCAGCCGTGACGCCAGGTTGATCATAAATTTGCATGATCACCTCAGCATTAGGAGATATGCGTAAAGATTGTAGCTCTGAATTATCATTTACAATATAGTAGCCATCAAGCGCTTCCTGCTCATTGGCATCTTCTTCATGCTCACGGAATTGTAGGTTGGCTTCCTCGTCTTCATACCATTGGATCTCATCGGATGTAAGCAATAATTGCCCGTTTGCTTCATTTATATTATGTATAAATACAGTCGAGTTAGTTGTTGTATTGGTCGGTGTTTTGTGTCCAACGTTTCCTTTGGCATTAGCTAAGCCTAGAATAAGTGTTGTTGAAACTAGCACGATTAGTCCTAAAAATATTCGTTTTTTCATAGAATCATTATCCCTCCAATATATAGAATATGCGACTACTTACATTCTTACCACACTTATTTTGTTTTGAAACATATAATTATAAATATTTACAAAAAGTCATTCCTTTGTCATAAACAACTCCGGGACGACTTTTTTAATCAAGCTATAATTAGTTATGGCGCAAGGCTCCATTTCCGATTATCCGGATCACTCAATATATTGTACGAGCTAATGGCTCCTAATTGTGCGTGCAGCTGTGATCGAATTTCTTCCCGTTGCTCGTTTAGTGTGTTGAACTGCTGTAAAGCATTCGAATCTCCAGGGATTACATCCAGATAAAGATTCAATTCTACTAAAGCATAATCGATAGCTTGCAGCATCTCTAATAATTTGACCGACTTAACTTCTGACAATTTAGTCATTTTCCTCATCTCCTGGTAGTATGTCCTCTATGATAGCTACTACACTTTAATTACCCATCCTCAAAATAATGAAACATTTTGATTTATTTTTACAATAGCCTGTTTAAATTTTAGGCATAAGGGGTAATAACTAGGTAAGAACTAAAACAAAATTGAATTGGAGGAAAACAATATGTCAAAAGTACTTACAAAGACAACCCCAGTAACAGAAATACTTAATAAGCAGGTGGCCAACTGGTCCGTTCTTTACGCCAAGCTTCATAATTTCCACTGGTATGTAAAGGGAGAAAACTTTTTCACACTGCATATTAAATTTGAAGAGCTTTATACGGAAGCTGGATTACATCTTGATGTTGTAGCAGAAAGAATCTTATCGCTTCAAAGCAAACCAACTGCAACACTAAAAGAACATTTGGCTCTATCTTCCATTAAGGAAGCTAAAGGAAATGAATCAGCTACTCAGATGGTGGCTCAGGTTATCGAAGATTTCGAAACAATCGCTAAAGAATTGACCCAAGGAATCGAAGCCGCTGAAGAGCAAAAAGATCAACCAAGTGCAGATATGATGATCCAAATTAGAACTTCACTTGAAAAGCATATCTGGATGTTAGGTGCTTATCTAGCTTAAATTTCCACCTAATTAAACCCTTTTGCATGGCTAATCTAGCCCTGCAGAAGGGTTTTTTTAATAATAAGAAAGTATACATTTTGTTACTTCTACAGATCTATGTAAATTAAAAAACCCACCTTACGGTGAGTTCGTTTATTTGCTATTGTTACTGAGCTTCATCAAGTGCCCATTCATTTATTTGGAAATCGCTTTGCTGATAGTTCATATAGGCTTGAACCACTTCGTTAAATCGTTTGAATCTTTCTCTAGGATGATCATTTAACCATGCGCTAAATTCAGCAACCTCTTGTCGATTCATTGTAAATTCCCCATTTTTAGCTAATTTCACGTTTAGCTCCTCCTTTAAGTGTTATAAGTTTTTTGGCAGTGGAAGTGAACACATTGACGATTTGCCCTACATCGCTTACGGAATTAAACAAGAAATCCAATGAATTCATTTTTCTGCGTACATCCTGCGTTACTAGGTTTGTGCTATGAATCACATCCGTAACTTCAGCTCCGATTTGAGTAACCTTCTCGGTAAGCTGATTTACTGTTTGTTGGGTGACCACCAAGGTTGCATTCAGCGATTTTAGGGTCTGAATCAAATATATAACCAGAGCAACGAAAGCAATGGCAATAATAATCGCGCTTATTTGAAGTATCATGCTGATTCCTCCTGTTTTCTTAGTTAATTAGAAAGTACCCGTTAAAACCATTTTTGAAACAAAAAAACGCCTTTATTCTATAAAAGAATAAAAGACGCTGTTTGTTGCCGGATTATAGATTAGCAAAATGCTGCTCCAGCACTTTTTCAATATTTTTTATCTTAATCGGTTTACTGATGAACCCTGACATTCCTAAAGCCATGCAATGATCTATATCTGTTTGTGAAGTACTAGCAGTTACTGCAATGATTATAGGTATCGACTCCTTAGGAACATCATCCATAATTGCATTAGTTGCTTTAAACCCGTCCATTTCCGGCATCTGCAGGTCCATGAGAATTAAATCAAATTTTTTATGTTTAATTAACTCCAATACCTGTAAGCCATTACTGGCAATTTCAACGGAATGCCCTAACTTTTGGAGAATACGCAGCAGCAGTTTTTGGTTAATTTCATTATCCTCGGCTATCATTATATGCAATAATGCGGTTTTCCTGACAGCAGGAACCTCTACCATCGATGATGGGCCAGTTAAACTATTCACAGCATCTGGATATACATAGGTTTTAGCTCGGATCGTAAATACAAAGGTAGCTCCATTTTCCTCATTTTGCTCGTTGCGAATCGTTCCATCCATAAGTTCTACTAATGTTTTGCAAATAGCTAACCCCAGCCCTGTACCACCATATTTACGAGTCATAGATGAATCAAGCTGTGAAAAAGGTTTAAATAAGTGAATCATTTGTTCTGGAGGGATTCCAATGCCTGTATCCTTAATAATAAATTCAATTTCCAGGGAGTTCTCGTGCTTTTCCAGTAAATTAATTAGCACATAAATCGTGCCTTTTTCGGTGAATTTCACTGCATTCCCAACTAAATTAATCAATATTTGGCGCAGCCTAGTGACATCTCCTAGAATATGAACAGGTAATTTCTGATCAATGTAATATTCCATGTTAAGCTCTCTATCGCGTGTTTGAGCGGTAAACAGATCGAAGGTTTCTTCGATCAGAGAGGTTAACTCCAACGGGACCTGCTCCAACTCCATTTTACCCGATTCGATTTTGGAAAAATCCAGAATATCATTGATTACATTCAAAAGGGCATCGCTGCTTTTATGAACAATCTCTGCGTACTCCAATTGCTCTGAATTCAATCCAGAATCGATCAGCAAATCCGTCATTCCAATAATTCCATTCATCGGTGTTCGAATCTCATGACTCATCATCGCGAGAAATTCCGTTTTGACGCGTGCCGCTTGCTCTGCTTCCTCCTTGGCCTTCAGCATATCCTGTTCAGCTATTTTTCGTTCTGTAATATCACTTATCGTACAAGCAAAAAACGGACTATCATCAATCGTAGCTTCCCCAATTTGAATTTCAGCGTAGAAGGTGGTCCCATCCTTACGTATTGGTTTGACATCACTGAGCTTATCTACAAGATATTTCTGCAAAACTTTATAGGAGCCATCAACACGTTCTGCTATCATCGGAAGCATCTTACTTATGGATTGCCCCACCAGTTCATCTTCATGGTAACCAAACATACTTATAGCAGCAGGATTTAAATTCAAGATAATCCCCTCACTATTGAAAATAACCATAGTATCAATGGACGTTTCCCCAATGATTCTCGCTTGCGCTTCCGTCCGAATTAATTCAAATGTTGTACGCATCAGCGCTTTATTCGTTTTCTCTAATTCCAAAGAGCGTTGATGCAGCAGCTCCGTTTGAATTTGCAGCTTTTTATTGATGACATACATACTTACAAAGCCATCAATCTTCGACTTCAATAATTGCGGGATAAATGGCTTTACCATGTAATCGATAGCTCCAATAGAATAACCAGTGAATAGATGCTCCATCTCACGATTCTTGGCCGTAATAAAAATAATCGGAATGCTCTTAGACTTTTCCCGCAGCTTAATCAGCTTAGCTGTCTCAAAACCATCCATCCCAGGCATTTCAACATCTAAGACGATTAAGGCGAATTCATCTTTAAGAATACTTCGGAGTGCTTCTTCACCCGAAATAGCACGAACCAAATTGTAGTTTTCTTCTTCAAGCACAGCTTCGAGTGCTAATAAATTCTGCTCATGATCGTCGACTAATAGAATATTAATAGGATAATCAAATTCCATCTGAAAGTCTCCTCACAAAAGTTTTTCAGCCATAAGTGCTAAAAGCCGCTCGATTTGAATTGGTTTCGAAATGTAATCGGATGCCCCCGCTTTAATACATAAATCACGATCCGTGTTCATGGCATTTGCCGTCAATGCAATAATCGGAATCTCTTCAAATTGAGGCTGTGTACGCAATAACCTTATTGTTTCATAACCATCCATTTCAGGCATCATGATATCCATTAAAATGATATCGAAATCTGTCTGCTGCTGCGTAATCTCCAGTGCTTGACGACCATTTTCCGCAAATGTGATCTTCATGCTATAGTTCTCCAAAACACTAGATAAAGCAAAAATATTCCTTATATCATCATCGACTAATAATATTTTCTTGCCTTTAAATTGATTGTCCTGAAAGGAGGTATGATTATCAATGATTTCGCCTTCTATATCACTTAAACTAAGATTAGATATGGCAGTTTCCCAATGTGGTGATCGGGCTGGCACTATTTCGACACCCTCCACATATTGCTCAGGTAAGAAAAGTGTAAATATGCTGCCTTGACCTTTTTCACTGCTTATTTCTATTTTGCCGCCTAGAAGTCGGGCAAGCTCTCTACTAATGGATAATCCTAGGCCTGTTCCACCATATTTACGACTGGTTGTGCCATTTTCCTGTTTAAAAGCCTCGAAAATCATTTGACGTTTCTCTTCCGGAATACCAATTCCTGTATCCGTAACCGCAAATGTAATATAGGGATCGGCTTGCGAAATATGTAAACCAACCTGCCCTTTTTCCGTGAATTTAAAGGCATTCGACAATAGATTGTTCAAAATTTGTTCAACGCGATAACTATCTGTAAACAAGGCTTGTGGAACAACTTTATCCAGATAAACATTGTAAGCAATGTTCTTCTTTTTGGCTACTAATGAGAATCTGCGAAGCATATCTTCTTGCAATACACTTAACTGCATAAGCTCTGGCGCAATCTCTATTTTACCCGCTTCTACCTTCGACAAGTCTAGGATTTCATCAATTAACCGCATTAAATCAGAACCAGAAGAATGTACCGTACTAGCGAACTCAATTTGTTTAGGCGTCATATTACCTTCTTTATTCTCCGCCAACAGCTGAGACAGAATCAACATACTATTCAATGGTGTCCGTAATTCATGCGACATATTCGCCAAAAACTCAGACTTATAATTAGAGGATGTGGACAATTGGATGGTTTGCTGCTCTAGAATTGATTTCGTTTTCTCGATTTGTTTATTAATTTGCTCGGTTTGTTCGATTTGAGCTTCAAGTAGTTTATTAGAATCCCTAAGCTCATTTTGTTGCAGCAACAATTCTTCTGATTGAGCTTGCAGCTCTTCTGTCAGCTCTTGCGAAATTCGCAATAATTCCTCAACCCGTGTTCTACCTTGAATACTGATTAAGCTGATACTTAATGCGTTGGACAATTGATCCAATAATGTCATCTGTAAAGGTGTAAATTCGTAGAGCGTCGCCATTTCAATCACAGCAATCAATTTACCTTCAAAAAGCACGGGATAAATGAGCAGACTTGATGGCTTCAAACTGCCCAGACTGGATTTAACCTGAATATAGTTTTCCGGAATTTCTTTGAGCACCAAGATCTTTGCGTCAAGTGCACATTGCCCGACTAGACCCTCACCATATTGAATGGTTAGGGGCAGAGCTTCCATTTGTTTATAAGCGTATACTCCTCGCAGGTTGAGCACCATCTCATAACCAATAACTTCATTGAGATAGAACGCACCGCATGTCATCCCTACCATATCCGCAATTTCGCTCATGAAAATCTGAGATACTGCTTTTTGATCCTTTGCACTTTGGAATAAAGTCGTCATGTGAGCGACATTCGTTTTTAGCCAAGTCTGTTCATCCTTATTGCGATTGTATTCAAGCTCTAGCTGCCGTTTTTTCTCGATTTCATCGGCCATTGAATTAAAGGCTGTAGAAACCTCGCCAATTTCATCTCTGGATATGATCTGAATGCGAGAAGCGACATCAAACTCTCCTCGTGAGAAATTAGCTAAAACCCTAAGAACTCGATTTAAGCCATTGGAGATGCTGCTAATAATCCATATCATGATCCCTAACCCCAATAATAATCCACAACCGAGTAAAATTTTCAAAAATTGAATGGCTACTTGGTTCATATCAGATGATTTATTGTAGGAAGCGGCTACTTGCTCTTCTTGAAATTTAACCAATTCGTCTAAATTGGCATTTAAATCAAGTTGAATCGCCACTCCAAAATTCTTCCGATAGGCTGCGGCTTGTTCATATTGGTTGTTGGCTGAATATTTATATATATTATCTTTATATTCTAGATATTTGGTACCACTCTCAATAAGCTCTTGCATTAATTTATTCTCTGCAGCATCCGGAGATGTTTTATAGATTTCAGCAAAATCTTTACCTGCAGCATCTAGAGCTGTATTAGTCGTTTTCATTTCTTTAGCTTTATCCAATCCAGGTTCGTTAAGAATTATATTCAATAAACCGCGAGATGCAGTCGATACATTACCTCTAATAGCATAGGCCAAGCTTACTTTTGCATATCGATTAAGATAGATTTCGTCCATTGCCCCATTCAAATGGTATAAACGATTAATTCCAATCCCTGCTAAGGCACTCATTAATATTAGCATGGTACCAAACCCTATTAATAGCTTCGATCTAATCTTCATTCCACGGCCCCCACACCCATGTTAATAAACCATTCATTTGGTCGAAATACGCACTAAACAGATATCATCCTCTTGAATGACTTCATTATCTCTTAAATCAAAATTAGCCGCAAGATCTGCAAATGCTAAATCTTTATAGTTTTTTAATTGAGCTGTGAATACTTCTAATTCGAGATTGCTATCTCTGTCCTCTTGCACAAATTCCATCAAACCATCCGTATAAAGCACAATTTGCAGCGATCCCGTATACTTTAATTTCCCCTTACTAATATTGATCTTTTCAAAAAAGCCTACCGCACAACTGCTTTGTTCAAGCTGAACAACTTGATCGTCCATAAAAACCAAGCCCGGCGGGTGTCCTGCATTAACATATTCGATCGTTTTCTCCTCTGTATCCAACACCAAATATATCGCCGTAAAATAATAATTAACTAGTTTATCCGGCATATTAAGTCGGTTCATATATCGATTTAATTCTGATATAACCTGCTCTGGATCGGTTATTTTCTTGATCGTGTCTTGCAAAACGGAAGAAATAAACATACAGACCAAAGAGGAAGAGATCCCATGCCCCATCATATCCAACAAAATAATTCCATAGCGATGCTCACTAATCCGATACCAAGCGTAAAAATCACCAGCCAGCTCAAAAGAAGGCTGATAAAAAGCGTCGATTTTAACATTTTCATCATCAATCGGCTGGCTTAATACACTTCCTTGCACCTGTTTAGCTAGCTCCAGCTCCGAATTAATGTGCTTGTCTCTTTCCTTATGCCAATTCTTCTCATACTTTAACCTTAATGCCGAGCGAATCCGGGCAAGCAGCTCAATTTTATTGATTGGCTTCATTACATAATCAATTGCCCCAGCATCCAAGGCTTCCGCCATTTTATTGGAATCCCCCATTGCAGTAACGAAAACAATTGGGATATCTCGCAGATGTGATTGATCTTGAATTCGCCGACATGCCTCCACACCATCTATCGCAGGCATCATCATATCTAATAAAATCAAGTCCACTGGCAGCTCTTGAGTATTGGACGTATCCATCTTTAAATGTATGAAGAGCTCTTGAGCAGATGAAGCCGTCAATAAGTCTTTATAGCCGGCATTTTCCAATATTCTTACTATGATTAGCTGGTTCGTTAAATTATCATCTACAATAATGATACTCACTTTTAAGACCCCTTTTATTTTAAACGACTTGTGAAAGAGCTACTATATTTATATCATATAATACACTTTTGAATCTGTTTTTTTCAATAAAAGGATTAAATAGCAATGCCGTCCTCCACTTGGAAGACGGCTGTTTTTATTATTTTAGGTATTCGAATGATGGTAGTAGTGCAGTGATGTTACCTCATGGGTTTCCATATCCGTAAACAGCTTAACTAAGAATACATTTCGTTGAAATACGATACCGTCCTCTGCAACAAAATCCGGTTCACCTAGAGCCTTTTTTAAGCTTTCTGAGTCAATTCGGAGCGATATTCCGTCAATTTTCACGGTTCCTGCTGCTACTAAAACTTCAACATAACTGACGATTCCATCACTAAATCCTATATTCATCTCTTCGTAAGTGTAGACTATCAATTCAGGAGTATAAGAATCTTTATCTATTGAAATGGGTTGTCCTAATTTTTCAATTACGATTTCCACATTATCATTAAGTGAAATACCATTAACATTATTTAAGTCAAATTTTGTTTTTACAGTTTTATTAGGTTTGGATTCTTCCATAGGCTCCACCTTATCCAAATTAATCCGTTTCAGCTCTATACTTTGCATATCAGCCGAAGTAGTTGCTTGCTTAGCTTCTACTGTTGACGTCACTGCCTGAGTTGTCATCTCAAATGCAGGTGGTGAAATAGCTTTGCTTATGAATCCACCAAAAATCGTCAGACCACCAAAGAGCAGCACAATTGGGATTACTTTGTTCATATGGGACACCCTCTTCCTATATAAAATTGCATCTCGAAAGACGTAAAATTTACCTTACTTTTTGGAATTAATAACCATAGTGCTTGTTGCTTCTATATAAACCGATTGTCGAAAATTGAAACATATTCACACAAAAATTTAATAAAAACCAAAAAACTCGCAGCCTCTTAGAGGCAGCGAGTTTTCATAATGTTTTGGCACCTACTGTGCTTCATATTCAAGGAATGGATCTGGAAGCTCAATTCGGTATGCCTCTGCATCACTCACACCTACGGAAAGCTCAACTCTCCCGTGTTCCTTGCGAATTAAGCCCCCGCTAAAAATAACATCCTCGAGATCAGGCCTCTTCTCCGGCCCTTCTGGAAAATCGTCCCTGACCGCAATGATTTTGAGCGGAGAGCGCTCCATTGTATACGGATTCAAGCCAAAAACCATCGAGTAGTAATGTTTGTTTTTCTGATCATCAAAACAGGCAATATGTCCGAGCACGCCCACCCAGCCATTCTTCAACAAGTGAACCTCATTAGCTCCCCCCCACTCTTCCGGGACGAATTGATCCTGAAGAAGCTCTGCATCAAGAAAGGTAGCCTCATTTAAATCCGCTAAGGATGGAATAATCGTAAATCCGATTTGTCCTCTGCCACCCTTCTTCCCTTGAGGACGAGTGAAAACACCCACCCTACCATCTTGTAATTCTATCATCCGAATATCCTTCATCGTGCCAGGTCCTGAAGCAAAGTGACACAACGAATCAATGTTAATTCCACGGTAAAACTGGGTTACCCAAGAAATAATCATATTAGGATTATCTGCAGCCGTAATGATCTCTACTCCACCAAAAATAAGCTCTCCGTGCACATGGGTCATGAACGGATCCTGCAAATTATAAGTATGCGTATGCTCACGCGGAGACCAAATATCATCCGTACATGAGAAAAAGAAAACTTGTGAGAATTCACTGTGCCTTTCCTCAACTCTTCCCACGACAACTGGATGGCCCTCATCTATAAAAGGAGCGGTAATGTTGTAGACATCTCTACCGCCAACACCAGAAAATTCGACCTTATCCACCTTTTTAAAACGCTCTAATTGTTGAAATTCTTGTAACAATTCTGCACATGTCTTGACGCTTAATTGGTTAAAAGTCAATCGAATCACCCTATCCATCTTGTAATAAAAGCTACTTTACCACAGTATACTTATACTTTACCAATCAAGTTGTAAGTTTGCCTGATTTATAACCATTGCTGGCCTAACTGATTCAAATGTGAAAAAAATGGGTAACTATCGTTTACAAGGTTCTCGTTATTTGGAAACAAAAATATCCATTAGGAGGTTATGTAATGAATGAACAAAACAACAAAAGGAACGTAGTTTTCCTGGGCACAAGCCTACCAAGAGAATGTGGTATCGCTACTTTCACACAAGATTTGATTGATCAGTTTGCCCATATAAAGGACTTTAATTCTCCAAAAGTGATTGCTATCAACAATAATGGAAAGTCATACGCATATGATTCTCAGGTGATTATGCAAATCGATCAACAGCAACGAGTTAGATATGCCCAAGTCGCTGAAGAGCTGAATCGTTCCAACGCAGATCTGCTAATCATTCAGCATGAATTTGGGATTTATGGTGGCGAAAGCGGCGAATATTTATTAGATCTAGTCGATAGGCTTAATATCCCGTTTATGGTCGTTTTTCATACAGTGCTAAGTCAACCAAGCCCCAAACAACGTTTCATTATGCATAGGCTTGGCGAATCCAGTGAAAAGGTTATTACGATGGCCCAAAACACCGTCCATAACTTGATACAAATTTATGATGTCCCACTTGAGAAAATTGAGGTTGTTCATCATGGTGTTCCTTCTGTAAACACGGAATCTAGAGCTAATCTCAAGGAACATTACGGGTTTACGGATCGTAAGATTATTTCAACCTTTGGTTTCTTGAGTCCAGGAAAAGGGATTGAATATGGAATTGAAGCGATCAAAGGTGTTGTCGAAACTCATCCTGAAGCTTTGTATATTATTTGGGGTAAAACCCACCCCGTAGTAAAAGAGGAAACAGGCGAAGTTTATCGGCAGCAATTAAAGGACTTGATTCATTCGCTCGATCTAGACAACAATGTCAAATTTGTTGATAAATTATTAACACAAGAGGAAGTCATTCAATCCCTAGTTATGTCAGATATTTATATGACTCCCTATCTAGGTAAGGACCAAGCAGTGAGCGGCACCTTGGCTTATGGCGTTGGTTATGGTCGTGTAATCGTTTCTACACCTTATCGATATGCAGAAGAAATGCTCGCAGATGGAAGAGGTTATCTCGCGAAATTTCGCGACTCTGCTTCCTTGCAAGCCTGTATCCTTGACTTATTAGACAATCCCCTTAAGAAAAAAGAAATGGAAGCTCGTACCCTAGCTTTAGGCAAAACCATGATGTGGAGTGAAATCGCTAAGCGATACGCCATGTTGGTTCGCGGTACATTAGATGCAAAATACCTATCCCTTAGAAGGAGTGCGATTTAATGGCTGTTCAACTTATCCATTCTCTACAAACTGATTATTTACGTAGATTGACCGATGATACGGGTATATTCCAGCACACTAAATTTGGTATTCCCGATCGTACTAAAGGATATACTACGGATGATAACGCCCGTGCCTTAATAGCAGCAATACTGCTGCATAAAAGCAAACAGGATATTGTTTCCTTAGATTTGATCCATACCTACCTTTCTTTTGTCCATCATTCACAAAATGCAGATGGCTCATTCCGTAATTTCATGGATTATAATCGCATTTTTAATGAGGAGCGCGGCTCTGATGATTGCCAAGGGCGCACACTGTGGGCACTTGGATTTGCACTTTCCGAAGCAAGCGTACCGGATAACCTCCAGAATACATGCAGGTATATGATCAATCAAGCGCTCCCTCACATCCAAGCTTTGAATTCTCCTCGTGCAATGGCTTACGCAATTGTTGGCTTATGTTATATGTTGGAAACGCCTGATTCATTGAATTATAGCTTTCCTTATGTTTATGAAGAAAAATCAAGTGAAGCCACAAATTTCCTCCCAAGAGCTGCGCTGATGAATTTAGTAGATGAGCTTGCATCTCGACTTCATAGGCAGTACAGCATTGTTAAAGGTGTTAACTGGCATTGGTTTGAAGATAGCATTACTTATGGCAATGCGATGCTTCCTTGGGCGTTATTCAAAGCGGCTAGCTTAACTGGACGCACAGATTTCAAAGAAACGGCAAAAGAAAGCTTCGACTTCCTAGTTTCTAAGACCTTTTCCACTGAGGGCTACTTTAAGCCAATTGGCAGCAATGGCTGGCTATTGCGTAATGGAGAAGCTGCCTTATTCGATGAGCAGCCTATTGAAGCTTGTGAGACTTTGCTAGCCTGTCGAGACGCATATGAAGTTATGGGCGATCCAAAATATTTGTATTTAGCTAATCTTTGTTATGACTGGTATTTGGGCCGCAATTCCTTGCATGTATCCTTAATTGATCTCCAATCGGGTGGATGCTACGATGGCATTCATTCAACAGGTTTGAATTTAAATCAGGGCTCAGAAAGCATCATATCCTATTCTATAACACAGTTGGTGATGAATAATGAATAAATTTGCAACTATTCTCGCAGGTGGCGGTGGATCAAGATTCTGGCCGCTATCCCGACAAGAAATGCCTAAACAGCTGCTGAATATCAGCGGCAATGATATTATGCTTAATGACACAATTGCCAGATATGAAGGAATTATTCCGTTAGAGAATACCATCGTTGTAACCAATCAATCTCAAGCAGAATTATTGCAGAAAATCATGCACAATAGCGTTCCAAAGAGCAATATCCTCGTTGAACCTATTGCACGCAATACAGCAGCCAGTATTTTATTTGCAGCCTTATTTATTGAGAAAACTTATGGTGATTCAATAATGGTCGTTTTACCATCTGATCATTACATTACAGACGAGGTTCAATTCAAAAAAACACTCGATGAAGCTTGCTTAGTCGCTATGGAATCCAATCAGATTGTGACCATAGGCATCAAACCTACCTTTGCTTCAACTGGTTATGGATACATTAGCTTCGAAAATTTACCTGTAATGACAAGTCCATGTGCGGTATATGATGTTGCCGAGTTTGTCGAAAAACCAAACTTCCAAAAAGCACAAGGGTACTTGGCTTCTGGTCATTATTTGTGGAATAGCGGAATATTTATCTGGAAAACCTCCGTTATCATTGAAAACTTTAAACGTTATTTACCAAGACTATTCAAAACAATGCAGCCCCTCAGTACTTACTTGGGTACGGAACAAGAGGCTGAAATGATTAATGCGATCTATCCTACTCTGCAGAGTATTTCTATCGATTACGGCATTCTTGAACGCTGTGATGAAGTAGTCGTTGTTGCTGGAGATTTTGGTTGGAATGATATCGGCAGCTGGGATGCACTTGGTGCTATTTTTCCTCCCGATGAATTGGGTAATATCGTCAAAGCCAACCATCTTGGGATTGATACACGTAATTCCATCGTGTATGGGAATGGCAGATTGATAACAACCATTGGGATTGACGGCTTGATCATTGCGGATACCGAGGATGCCCTATTAATTTGTCCAAAGGACAAAGCACAATCAGTCAAGGATATGGTTACACTTCTTAAGGAAAAAGGGATGCGCGAATATATTTAATGACCCAAGCAGCAAACGAATTTACTTCTTCGTTTTGCTGCTTTTTTAAGCTTGTTTCATTGACTTTGATAATGATAACCATTATCATTAATTCATAAGTGAATGTGACATCCTAGGAGGGCATTATCCCTTGAAAAAAATAAAATATTGCTGCCGAAATTTAAAAAAAGGCTCGAAAATAGTATATAATACAATAAAAGCTGAATTTCCTGATATCAAGCAAAAGGAGAAGGATTGTTTGGGCTGCTGCAAGCTCTGTTCCAAGCAATGTTTCGTGATGATTGGTAAGTCAGAAATAACAGCTGCATCTCCAGATTTGCTTTATGGTCGATTAAAGCATTTAATAGGATAATATCAATATGAAAAGGTGTGTGCCGAATTTGTTGAATGAAACCTTGGGTAAAGCTTTAAACGAACAAATGAACTTTGAATTTTACTCGGCACATGTCTATTTATCACTTGCCGCATACTGTTCAGGAGAAAGCTGGGACGGATTCGCCAACTTCTTCATTGTACAAGCTGAAGAAGAACGATTTCATGCTATGAAAATGTACAAGTATCTTAATGACCGTGGCAGACGCGCGGAATTAGCAGGCATGGATACGCCTAGTAATCAACAAGCATCGATTCTAGATGCATTCGAACAAGCTTTTGAGCACGAAAAGATTGTAACCAAACGAATTTACAATCTTTCCGATTTAGCTATGAATGATCGCGAGCATGCAACCATTCAATTTCTTAAATGGTTTATCGATGAGCAGGTTGAAGAAGAAGCCATGTTCGACAGCATTATACATAAGCTCAAGCGGATCGATAAAGACAGCAATGCTTTCTTCATGCTTGATGCGGAATTCGCGCTGCGAAGCTTTACGCCCCCTGCACTTTAGAAAAACACTTCATGATAGCGATCTTTATATTTCACCTTAGGTATCCTGATTTCAAGGATGCCTTTTTTGTATATCGCTTTTTTGGCATGAGGGTCCACTCGGCAAGGTAGATTGAGGATTTGCTCTTTACCTTCTGGAGCTTTCTCTATCTTGACATGAGTGGCATTTACCCAAACCCTTAAGTTTTTCGGATGCAGCTTGTTGGGGATCTTTATTTTGGCTATAACCCATTGATGGGTTTCAAAAATCTCAGATCTCAACATTTCATCACCTGTAGATACCTGTGATAATACATTCTGTACATAGGAATGAATCGATGATAAATCATAATTCTCTAATGGATTATCATTCGTGAAAGGGAATTTTTTATTGGAAAAAATGTCTTGATTGGCCCACTTTTTAATGGTTGATTGATCCAAAGCTATCGCTCCCTGCATCACTTTTTTACATACTATATGTTACATATTTTAAGAGGTGATTGTTTGAACACATGGGCTAATAGCTACATACAATACAATGGACTATACTGTTAACGGGCTGCTTGCAAGTTATCCGTATATCCGATAGGAGACTAAAAAGAAGGGTGTTGCTGTAATGCCTTCTATTGTTGGAAACATCAAAATTCTAAGTGTTGGCCCCAGCTCCACTGTGCAAATCGGCGACGTAGCCATTATTAATTTGGCCAGCAGCTCCAAAACCTATGCGGGTGCCAATTCATTTAATACGGGGGATAATTTCGGTCCTAACATATCGAATAACCAAGCAAGCAGTACGAATACCAATGATCCGGATGCCATAGATACTGTAGCTGGAGGGTGATTCTAGATGAATTTAACTATTCACCAATCCATTGTCATTCAACAGCTTAGGGTCGATGCCGTTACCAACTCCTCTGTGCTGCAAATCGGCAGCTCAGGGATGATTAGCGCATTATCCAATTTATATAATACGGGTGGATTTACAGGTCCAGCACCAAGCATGGAAGAAACAGCACCCGTTCCTAGTCTTGTGCCGCTCCCCCCTCCAATTTAAAATCGTCCTCCTGCGAATGATTTATTAATCCCCGCATAATTTTATTAATGGGGTGATATTATGGATCCATTACAGGCTCAGCAGCTTATTCAGCATATGAATTGGCAATCACAGAAGCTCCTGCAGCTAGAGCAATCCCTGCAAAACATACTTCATGAAATAGAGTCATTGAAAAAACAGCCATCCTCTACAGTAGATAAAATCGAATATAATTTTGACCAATTAAAAATCGAAAAGCTCGAGGGGACACTTAATATCGGAATCTCGCCGGCACCAGGTAAATCCATTGAAGATCTTAGTATCGATGGAAAATCTCTAAACGAACGCACCGCTGAGCTCAATCAAGAAACCAATCATTTCCGTCAAATTCAAACTAAGATTAATCAATATCTGGATACTGAAGTGCCTGTTGAGCTTCAAACGTTAAGCAAGCAGTATAATCTGGTTCTTGACTACGAAAAGCACACTTTTATTATTGAAGATTTAAGGAACCAAATTGATGAACGAATACGTTACTATCACTCCGAGGCTGCCATTACAGATAAGGTTAAAAAAGATATTTGGAGTGGCTTAAATCAATATTTAAGTAAGCTAAGTGAAAGTGAGCGTGAATCCAAATGAATTATACCGTGATTAATAAAGAAATTTCAGTAGGCGATATTCGCATTATTGGTGTATCGAGCTCGTCTATTTTTCTGATTGGTGACGCAGAAGTGATTACACTCTCCTCCCTCTTCGACACACCACCTGAATCACTAATTATTGGTCCACTTGTTCCTCTTGCTTCAATTACGTAGGTGTTAATATGAGGCGAACCTCTATTGTAAATTACATTATAGTATCTGGTATTTCATCGGCTTCCACGCTAATCGTGGGCGATTCTGCGAAGATTTCAGGCCACACACGGGCATTAGCCGTTCAGCGTCAGTTTGCTGTTTTTTTCACGAGCGAAGCTGAATTTGAGGATTATCCATCATTTAATAAAGAGCTTCCCCAACCTAATCTACCTCTAGAGAAAGTCAATATGAACGTTGTTCAGGAGTCGCCTTTTATCAAAGTAAACCGAGTTGATGTTATTGGTTTAGCGGAAGCTTCCGCCCTGCAAATTGGATCGACAAGTCTGATTAATAGCGAATCTAGAATCAAGCACTTCCGTCAGTTTGTAAAATTAGGAAATAACACAGAATCAGAATCTACAGAAAGTATTCCACTGGGAGAGGCTTGACCTCTCCTTATTCTATGACATTTAGTTAGACAAGCTCTATTTTGATAAAAAAAGCTTATATACCACCATTCAATAAAATACCATAAAAAACTCATGAGAAAATTCTCACGAAACTTTCATGATTTGGATAAAAGCTAATCCACGTCTGGCTTAAATGCACGCTTAGTAAATAGTGGTTAAAAAACGTATGGTATAGTATGTCTATGGAAACGCTTCATAAACTAACTAGGGGGTACAAAGCATATGTATACTTCAATTAAAAAACACTGGGCCAAATCAATTGTAGCCGTATCTCTAAGTTTATCCATGATGGTTTCAGGCAGCATGTTCTTCACAGCAAAACCGGCTTACGCAGACACAACTATTTCTTCATCAAAAGCAAGCAATATTATCGCAACAGGAAAGCGCTTTATTGGGGTTAAATATAAATTTGGTGCTGATTCAGGATCTAGTAAACGGTTCGACTGTTCTTCCCTAATGCAATATATTTTTGACAAGTCTGGAATTGATCTCCCGCGTTCATCTCATGATCAATCTCGTGTGGGTACTTATGTATCGCGTAATAACCTGAAGCCTGGGGATCTTGTATTCTTCTATTCACCCGTTCATCATGTAGCTGTTTATATCGGAAACGGGAAAATCCTTCATACCTGGGGAGACCCTGGTGTAACAATCTCTGATATAAATTCTGGTTGGTGGGGACATAATTACACAACAGCTCGGCGCGTGATTCGTTAGTTTAATGCACCACCTAATTGGATAATACTACCTCTCGAATTTTCTCACATGACTTCAGCCCCAAGTATTTGGGGCTGTTCTTTGTCTAACAGGGACTAAAGGATCATCTAGCTTCTATCAAATGATAATATTGGCATATTCTTTGCTGTTCTATTTGTTACTATAATTAAACCCATACCTATTCCATCACATAGAGCTCGTACACACACAGTCAGGCATAATTTGGAGGTAATTCAACAATGGGAAGAATGCTCAAGGTTAGTTTAATGGTAGTCTTACTTAGTATGCTCTTCATTCCTGTTATCGCTCAAGCAGCCACAGGAGCAATCACAGAGGCGAAAATTGTCCAAAGTGTCAGCTTACGCAATGGTCCTTCAACAACAAGCGGATTTATCCGATACCTGCAAAAAAATGAATCTGTTGAGGTGCTTGATAAAGTAAATGCCTACTGGTATTCCATTAAAGATAGTAAAGGAAAAAGGGGCTACGTTTCGACCGCAAATACATACATAACCGTAAAATCCAATGCAAAAATCATTGCAGGAGTAAACTTTAGAACTCAGCCTTCTCCTACTGGTGCTCGGATTCGAATGCTGCAGCCCGGTGAGAAAATGCTTGTGCTTGAAAAAGTGAACAGTGCTTGGTATCGAGCTCAAGATATGAATGGTATCAAAGGCTATGTCAGCACAAGCCCAACATACTTAACAACAGACCTTTCCGTCACAGGCATCAAACTTCCCTTAGCAGAAGAAATTGATCGTGTTATCCAAGCAGGTATCCGCTATCTAGGCACACCTTATGAATTCGGCTCGAGCCGTTCAGATACCGATACCTTTGATTGTTCAGATTTCATAAGACAAGCTTTTTTGGATGGGATCAATGATTTATTGCCTGGTGATTCGCGGGCACAAGGTAGTTTGGTGAAACAGTTGGATACGGATGTTACTCATATTAGTCAGCTTAAACGCGGAGATTTAATGTTCTTTATGTCCTATGAAGGATCTAAAGCATCCGATTATGCTTCCATTAATAAATCAAAAGAAACGATCACTCACGTTGGAATCTACCTTGGAAATGGCAAGATCCTGCATACCTATTCAATTGAATCCGGCGGTGTACGCGAGGATAAAGTGCTTGGAAACGCTTGGGAATATCGCTTTTTGTACGGTGGAAGTGTATTGAAATAATTTAAAACCCCTGATCTTCATTGAAGATTCAGGGGTTTTTCATGAGATGAGCTCTTGCGGTTTTTCCAAAAACCCAGCAAAGTATGGACCATGATAAAAAACATCCCGATATTAATCGCGATATCCGCCAGATTGAGAATTCCGCCATCCTGTCCAAACACTAGAAAATCCGTTACTTTATTATATAAGGTTCGATCGATAGCATTGCCAATCGCGCCGCCAACTAAAAATCCCGTCCCCAGCTCAATGAATACTCCGCGTAACTCCCCTTTGCGACGATAATAGATGACACCCACAACTAAAGCGAGGGCAACAATTACAAAATAACGTCCAAAGCCTTGAAAGGAACTAAAAGCTGCGCCGCTATTCTCGTAGAAATTAAAATGCACATGATTGCGCCAAAATGGGAGAGTATCCCCCACTTCCATATTCAATCGAACAAGTATTTTTGAAGCTTGATCCACCAACACAACGAAAGCAGCACAGATATAAAATAGCATAGCTCACCAACTCCATTCTCATCCCTATTATAGCAGAAAGAACTTTATCTTACAGTTGCTCTGAGATCTGGCCGATCGTTTTCATTACTCGATTCGATGACTCCACTTTCTGTTCTGCGAGCTTTAAATATTTTTTACGTCTCCAGCGGAAAAGTGCAATAAAACCTCTCACATACTCGTCTGCAATCATACACCAATAAACGCCAATTAACCCATATCCCAAATGAACACCAACCATATAAGATAACAAAGTTGCGATAAGCCACATGGCTGTTATCCCTGTTCGTCTTATGTTGCCTTGATGGACTAAAAAACACTCAAGTTCCATACCGTACAATGCGCTTAATCGTAAAAATTGTCAACAATCAAGAGTATGCAGGATTTATTGTTATTTAGAGCCTTCTCCTCTATACTAAAGCTTAATAAAGTAAAAGTTGGTGAAACGGCTATGACGCAATTTCAATTTAAAAATCAAGAAAACCCTTCTTTACGCCAAAAAGTAGCCTCAGATATACGGAATGCCATTATCCATGGAGATCTTAAGTCTGGCGATAAACTTAAAGAGCTAGAAATTTCTGAGCAAATGAAAATCAGTCGTGGACCGATTCGCGAAGCCTTTCGTGATCTGGAGGCCATGGGTCTAGTCGTTTGCTCGCCTTATCGTGAAACAGTAGTTGCTGATGTTCAGAAAGAGGAAATTGTTGATTTATTGATCCCCATCCGTCTTCAGCTCGAGCTTTATGCCATTAAATACAACCTCGATAAGTGGGATGATGCATGGTTTGATGTTCTGGATTCAATAGTTGCCAAAATGACAATTCTCGCTGCAGAAAATGATTTATTCATGCTGATTGAAGAGGATATTCGCTTTCATGAGCATTTGTTAGCTTTCAGTGAATCCAGCTACACACTGCAAATATGGGCAAGTATTGTAAACAGGCTGCGCCTGCATTTCATTAAGAACACGCAAAAATTCACCGATTTAAATCAGGTTCCCCGTGACCATGTTGTATTAGTTGAAGCATTAAAAGGCAAGAATTTTGAGTTGATTTCTACAGCGTGGACCCAGCATATTCATAACGAAGATTGCTTGCTTTGTTTCTCCTGATCAGCCTGAAGATAATGAAAAGAGCCTTGAGGAAAATCATCTCAGGCTCTTTTTGTTTATATTTCATGGAATATGGCATCTAATTAACCCTGTATTTCTCCAATACTTTCTCATCAATCTCTACACCGAGGCCTGGACGATCCAAAGGAACAGTCACATAACCATCTTTAAAATCTATCGGATTACTGATCAAATCACGGGATAAGGGAGATGTTGAAACCGTGTACTCGATCATAAAACCATTCGGAATTGCTGCTGCAAAATGTGTGCTTGCTGCAACTAAAATTCCTGTTTTAAAAGCATGAGGAACAACCTTTTTTTGACGGTCATAAGCCATATAAGCGATTTTCTTGCCTTCCGTTAATCCGCCGACACGAGCTAAATCGGGTTGAATAATATCCACGTGCCCGTCATCCAACAAACGCTGAAACGCCATTCTGCCGCTTTCTTGTTCCCCGCCAGCAATTGATAAGCTAGTGCGGTCAGATAATTCGCGATAGCCGGCAATATCATTAGAATGAACCGGTTCCTCTAGCCAGAATAAATTATATTTCTCATAGACCTCTGCCATACGCAAAGCGCCTTTTAAATCCCAAGCCAGGCCTGCATCGATCATGATATCAATATCTTCACCTACTGTTTCACGAATCGCCTTAATCTGGGCTTCGTCAAATTTAGCATTCTTGCCAATCGGACCCCAACCAAACTTCATCGCTTTATAACCAAGCTTGAGGTTTTCTTCAGCTAGCTTTACCGCATCTTCAATAGTATCGGGCATTAATGCGCTGGCATAAGCCTTAAGTTTAGGGTTGAATATGCCACCAAGCATTATTGCAACGGGAAGATTCATCTTCTTGCCGAGAATATCCCATAACGCAATATCGACCCCGCTCATCGCATGCAAGGCTGGCCCCGTCCGCCCAAAGTAGTTGGTTCCACGATACATTTTATCCCAAAGGCGTTCAATCTCAAGCGGGTTTTCACCAATCAATAGACTTCGCAGTCCAGTTGCAATCGAGTGAGAAGCAGGTGCATCCACCACAGCTTTGGCCACAAGCGGCGATGAATCAACCTCGCCAATTCCGGTAATTCCTTCGTCCGTGTGAATTCTGATAATTAATGTATCTTGCGTACCGTCACATTTGGATGCATCCAAATCAGGTAAGCTTAAATAAATCGCTTCAACTTCAGTAATTTTCATCGGTAATCCCCCATCTTTTTAGTTAACTGAATTCAATAAATCTTCGCGCAAAGGGGTGAATGTTTCTAAAACCTGAGTATCTTCAAGTGCTGCTACCGTATGCAGCTGATTACTTGGAACAAGAATTTGCTCGCCTGCCGAAACATAATGGATGATACCCGCAATCGTAAATTCAAGCTTTCCAGTAACAACGAAGCTGAGCTGCTCATGTGGATGGGAGTGTTCAGGTCCAATCCCACCTTGTTTAAGCTCAACCAGCATGCTCATAATGGTCTCGCCTGGGGCGAATATTTTGCGGCGGATTAGTTCGTTTATTTGCTGCCAATTGCCGTATTCCTTACTTTGTTCCATTGAGATTACCTCCAAATGTGTTAGGAATAATTCTTCTAAAATGTAATCGATAACCCGCCATCTGCAGGAATGATTGCTCCTTGAATATAAGAGGATTCATCGGATGCCAAAAAAGCGATAATTGTCGCAATTTCCTGCGGAAACCCTGCTCTCGCAAGCGGAATCTTCCTCTGTTTAACATAATAATGCAAGAAGTCTTCGGTTTCCAATTCATTTACGCCGCCAATGACAGATAAACCTGTATCAATAAAACCTGGAGCTACTCCATTCACTCGGATCCCATGTGGTGCAAGCTCAAGTGCAGTACAGCGTGTCAGCTGATCCAACGCACCTTTGGCAGCATTATAATGACTCGATTTCTGAAGTGCTCTGTAGCTATTAATCGAGGATATATTGACGATCGCACCTTTAATTTCTTTATCTACCATCACCTTAGCTGCATGCTTTGTACAAAAATAAGCCCCGTCTGCAATCACATTAAACACTTGATGCCATTGCTCGGTCGTTTCCGTCAAAAAATCGCTTTCATAGAACATCGCTGCATTATTGACCAACACATCAATTCTGCCAGTTTGTTCAGCGGCTAACTCCATCAGTCTGCTTACATCAGCTTCGATGGCCACATCGGTTTGAACGTATATGGGCATGTGAGAAGGAAATGAAGTATCTTTCTTGACTAGTTCTTCGATGATATCTTTCAAGGCTTTTATTGCTGCTTCTCCAGCCTTACTGCTGCGACCTGCAATGACAATCCTTGCACCTTCACGGACAAAAAGCTCTGCAGCGGCAAATCCAATTCCAGTGGCACCACCTGTAATAACTACCGTTTTTCCCGAAAAACGCAGCAAACTCCTCAGCTCCTTTCGTTTAATTATGATGTAATGTTACTTTTTAAATTGATGATTGTCAACAATCATTTGAGTGGGGAAATGTACAACAAAAAAGCGAAATACTGTTTGACCTGTATCCCTTTCGCTCAGTCGCAGGGGATAACAGATAGAAGGAATTGATGCGCGGACCAATCAATTTTCTATAAGCCTAAAAATTGTGCAAATAGAGCCTCCTTGATCAATAACTGAGGCTATTAACACAAAAATTATGCTTATGCACTGGAAATGCCTCGATTTCGAAACAATTTCCTATGAATAAGCATAATCCATGTGCTTAACTTGGTCTTTGGGAGCCTCCGCTCCATAATTCGCACAAATATTAGGCATATTGCTTGGAGAATTATAGTGCTTCGATGATGTCGCTGGCGATGAGCGAGCCAGCGGAATGACGTTTGGCGGCGGCGCGATCGCCTGCCGCGCCGTGCTTGTAGACGCCGAGGCACGCAGCTTGCTCGGCGGTCAGCTTTTGTGCCAGCAGGCTGCCAAGCACGCCTGCAAGAACATCGCCGGCACCGGCGGTGGCCATCCCCGGGTTGCCCGTCGTGTTAACATACACGACGCCTTCGGGGGTGGCGCACACGGTGCCCGTGCCTTTCAGCACGAGTGTTACTCCGTGCTGAACCGCATAGCGGCGCGCTAAGCCAGTGCGTTCCCGTTGCACCTCGTGCACGGGAATGCTGCCTAGCAGGCGCGCCATCTCGCCTGGATGCGGCGTGAGGATCACCGCCGCAGACCTCGCCCCCCACGACGCGAAGTCCGTCGCGTCGGCAATCATGTTCAGCGCGTCCGCATCCACAACCAGCGGACAGCGCGTCCCTTCCCAGATAGCGCGCAGCCATGCGCTATCCCCTTGAAACCTCCCCATGCCAGGCCCGATAACAAGAACATCCTTGTTATCGGCTAACTGGATCACTTCCTCACTGGAGACTTCCGACCAATCGCCCCGCTCCCTGTCCGCAATACCATGCAGCATAATCTCAGGCAATCTCCCTAGCATAGGCTCCAGCAAGCGATTCGGCAAAGCCCAAGAAACCAGTCCGCAGCCTCCGCGCAGAGCGGCATGTGAACATAATAATCCTGCTCCACTCATCTGCCTCGTACCTGCAGCTACCAGAACATGGCCATAAGTACCTTTGTTCGAATCTGCTATTCTTGGCAGATCCATATCTATTCCTAATCGTTCTTTAAACAGAATCTCCTGCAATAAAAAAGTTCCTTCTTGCTCTGCATAACCAGCCATTTAAACTCCTCCATTCTCACTGTTTAATCAGTAAACTTAAAGGTTTCTATAATCGAAGCTTCTTGTTCCAGCAGCTTAAAGTAATCCTCCGCGGTCTTCTTTCCTAATAAAGTGTTGGTATCATAAACTTCACCACCCGGGGACTTTTTAACAAACACCCTGCCATCCCTGACCCCAAGCTTTACATAAGGCTCACCACTTGGCTGGTCTATTAAAAATTCTTTCCATTCATCCACGGAGCCATATTCAAATACACCAAACAGCTCCCCTTTTGTAGAAAAATCATTTTTATGTAGGATGGTTATCCCGCTTTGATATTCCTTTATCGCATACTTATTCTCCCATTCCTTTGGAAACTCAAATGAGAATTTTCCTTTTTCATTTTCATACAACGGATAAATACTAGATACTTTAGGCTTTAGCTCAGGTTTTCCAGACTTAACCTTAATAATCGATTGGTCCGTAACCACTCCTTCTATCATCGATTCCACCACGTACGCTATTTCATCTTTGTTGTTCCAAAAAGGGGTAAAGTATATACCACTGGCATACGAATCAACTATCGAATAGGTATCATTCGTTGTACTATCATAGATAACCAGAGATTCCCTTTCATCCTCTTTTTCAAGATTTAAACTGCTCACTTTCGTATCCGCTAAGTCATCACTTGAATAAACTATTCTAGTTGAATCTGGGGAGAACGTAACATCTCCATAATAATTTATACTTTTCAAGGTTTCCATCGAAGAAGCTTTATACAAATTACCATGATGTTTATGCTCATCTCCAGCTACTAAACCAACTAATAAATAATTTCCGTCTGGTGACCACACAACCGAATTTATACTATCATCCACATCTTTTAATTCAATTGGATCCTTTGCATCCAATTGTTTTACATATACACGAGAAGGCACTTCCTTTGTACTATGTGTACCATTATCATAATAAATATAGAAAACATACTTACGATTTGGTGATTCAGTAACATATTCGATATGATCATTGTTACTCAGCTTTGACAAAGCTTCATTATCGGGGTCACCCACATAGTTCACTAACTCAACTAGTTTCCGTGGTGAGTTTTTCCCCGAGCTAATTGTTTTAAGTATGTCCATACTTTTACCTGCTTTTAATATGTAATCACCTGTTATTAAGTTAAAATCTCTTTGTGACGCTGTTTCTTCATATATGGAATAAATCCCACTAGTGTAACCTATTAGCAACCACAGCTTATCTCTTAGTTGAAATCTAGCGTTTTCATATTCTCTGGTAGAAGATCCCCACATAGAATTCAGAACTACTGAACCCCTATCTACAGCCAAATCCTGTACTGGTTCCTCAATTCCCCCACCGCCACAGTTCTTGCACATAATAATGCTCTTAGCATAAATGGATTTAGTATAACTGCCGTCCTTTTCACCCAAATAAATCGCTAAATCCCTGTTCTCTAATACATCCATTGCCTCAGAGTCAACAATAAAAACCAAGTCTTCTATACCATCTTTATTTAAATCGCCTTCTGCTTTAAGCGGTTCTCCACTCAAATCAGTCGCTATCTTTCTACCTTGAGGTATCAACTCTTCTAACTTGAATTCTTTCTTGGTTTGAGGTGTTTGCGCAGCAACAGCAATCTCCGTTTTTGGTTTCACTGTAGTCTCTGGCTTAACATCAGTCACCAAATCTGCTTCCTTAGACTGACAAGCTGTACATATCAACAAAGCAATAATCATACCAATCTTAAGCTTCATTCTATTTCCCCCTGTTTCACAATAACCTATTATTCGACATCTGCTAGGCTATAACCTTCCATTTATTCCCTGTCACTCTTTCAAAAGCTTGTCATCCCAAACTTGTACTTCTATATATCGCTCTGATCCATTATTACCTGCAGAATTCCATTCTTGCGGCAAACCATATTCATCAATTACTTTATAGTTCTCACCCACAGACGGTTATTTAAGTCACTTAAAGGTTCGAAAACTATCGATGAATTGCTGGGCACTTTTAGATAGATAGCGATCCTTCAACCACAGAACACCAACCTCTGACTGAAACTCAGCATCCTGAATTTCGAGCATCTTAACCACAGTATTCGGAAAGGATGACATCACTGATTTAGGAAACACAGTAGCGCCGATCCCTTGAGCTATAAGCGACATAATGATCGCTACACTTGAACATTCACAAATAATAGTTGGTTCAAAGCCATGGCTTTTACATTCTTCAACCACCTGCTCGTGCATCCGAGTTGTTTTGTCTGTCTTCAATGTTAAGAAAGGATAGCCAGCTAATTCCTTCATCTTAATCTTATGATCACCGAAATTGGAAGCCCATGCACTTGGTATAACGGCTACAAAAGGATCGGAGGGTAAATGGAGTATCTCATAATGCTGCTGGTTTTTGGGTGCCTCAAACGGCAGTCTTGCTAGGATCAATTCAATTTCTCGCTTCTCCAGCTGATCTCCTAAATAATAATGATCACCTTCGGAAAGCTTAAACGTTACTTGAGGATGTTTCTCCCTGAATAACTCAATTTGCTTAGGTAAGAGTGAGATGCAGGAGACAACGGATCCAATTGATAAAACGCCTCGAATGCCTTCCTCTAATTCTTTGACCTCTTTTATTGATTCATCGAATTGATTCAGCAGCATTTCTGCTTTTTGCATTAGCAGCACTCCGGCAGCTGTCAGCTTTAAGCGCATTTTATTACGATCAAACAGCCTAACACCAAGCTCCTCTTCCATTTGCTTCAGCTGCCTGCTTAAGGGAGGTTGTTCCATATTAAGCAGCTTAGCCGCACGCGTAATTTGCCCCTCTTGGGCGATCATCAAAAAATACCTTAATTGACGCATGTCCATAGCTCCACCCCAACTTTCATACCTAAAAGGTATAAACATTAAACAAAATAGATATTTTAAATATATAGGATGAGGTGTTAGGATTCAACTATCGCCAACAGAATCTAAGGAGATGGTTAAGATGGTTCAGCCTTTGGAAATACAATTGGAGCGTTGCAAAGTTAAAAAAATCAAGCCGCCACAGAATCAGCTGGGATTCGGAGTTTATTTTACAGATCATATGTTTATTATGGATTATTCGTTAGAAAAGGGCTGGTACCAGCCTCGTGTTGTACCTTATCAGCCCATTGTCTTAGATCCATCAGCGAAAATATTTCATTACGGTCAAACCGTTTTTGAAGGATTAAAAGCATACAGAACGGAGGATGGACGAACTCTTTTATTCAGACCACAGAAAAACATCCAAAGAATGAACCGCTCTAATGAGCGCTTAAGTATCCCTCAGCTAAATGAGAAGGTTGTATTGGAAGCTTTAGAGCTATTGATCAGTGCCGATCAGGATTGGATTCCAACGGAGCCAGGGACATCTCTGTATATTCGCCCATTTGTATTTGCTGTTCAACCCGCATTAGGTGTATCTCCTTCCACGCATTATCAGTTCGTAATCATTATGTCACCGGTTGGCGCTTATTACCCAGAAGGTGTGAATCCAGTTAAGATCTTTGTTGAGTCCGAGTTTGTTCGCGCCGTAATTGGTGGAGTCGGTGAAGCCAAGACAGCAGGGAATTATGCCGCAGGTCTAAACGCACAAGAAAATGCCAAAAAACAGGGTTACTCCCAAGTCTTATGGCTGGATGGCATTCATAAAAGATATATTGAAGAGGTAGGCAGCATGAATGTATTTTTCAAAATCAAGGGAACTGTTTATACGCCTTCATTAAATGGAAGTATCTTGGATGGTATCACCCGGAGTTCCATTATTCAGCTATTAACGCATTGGAATATTCCTGTTGTTGAGAAAGTAATTTCGATTGAAGAAGTGTATGAAGCCGGTAAAGACGGTTCTTTAGAAGAAGCCTTTGGCACAGGAACTGCCGCCGTTATATCACCCATTGGTGAACTCAGCTGGCAGGATGATAAGCTTGTAATTCAAAACGGTTTAATAGGCGAGCTTTCGCAAAGGCTTTATGACGCTTTAACAGGTATACAAAAAGGAGTTAACTCCGATCCGTTTGGTTGGATGGTAGAGCTTGACCTCACTCCTTGAATCTAACCACTGTCAGAGCGATAGAGTCATAAAGAGTTTGTTTATTCTTGCTCCATAATGGGCTTATTAAGTAAACAAGTGCCAAACCGTAGACCGTTCCCAATAATGAATAAATGATATAATCGGGGTATTCAGAAGGAATGACCATGTGCCAAATGGTGAAATGAGCTAGCTCCCAAGGAAGGAATTTAAGTCCAGAACGAAAAAGCGAGGTTCCAAGTCCGATCTTTTGACCGTAAATGCCAGCTACTACAACCCCCATTTTTCGTTTACCCCATGTTGCATGCGCTTTCGAGCCTTCACAGATGGCAAAATAAAGATATACAGGTAGTGTAATAAATAGAAACCCCGTAAACTCCGCTAACAATGGATTTGTCGTAAACAGCGGAGTCACCAGCGGTTCTATAAGGAAAGATAATCCGATCAGCAGGATGATGTAACCTAAAATGATTACATAATCCCACAAAAAAGCGAATATGCGGGTGCCGAATGATACGTTTTTCATAGAGTGAATCACTTAACCCCCCAGCTCAACTCTTGTTGAAAAATAATCTGCTTGCTACCATCAGCTATTTCACCGATTACGTAGCTTTTCAACCCGAATGAAGCTACATGCTCTATTATGGTTTCCACTATATCCGAATCAACAACCACAACTAGGCCAATACCCATATTGAACGTGCGGAGCATTTCCTTTTCGTCTATGTTCCCAATTTTATGGAGCATTTGGAATAGAGGCAATACTTCAACCTTAGCTAAGTCAATAATTGCATTTAACTCATTTGGAATGACCCTGCTCAAATTCCCTTCAATCCCGCCGCCCGTAATATGAGCCATTCCGTGAAGACCATCCATCCCAAACAAATCTCTCAATGGCTTGTAATAGCAGAGATGCGGCTTCATAATGGCGTCTAGAAAGCTCTCATAACCCACCCTCATATCGAGGATTTCAGGATATTTGTCCATAATAGCTCTAACCAATGTATACCCATTCGTATGTATCCCATTGGACTCAATAGCCAAGACAATATCTCCCTTGCGGATTGCTGAACCGTCTATGATCTTCGCTTTGTCGACGATCCCAACTATACTGGACGTGAGAATGTAAGAACCTTTCTCCAGAACTCCCGGTTGAATAGAAGTCTCGCCGCCAGTTAGAACGCAATCCTGCTCTTTGCAAGCGGATGAAACAGCATCAACAATTTCGCTGATTATTTCTTTTTCAATCGAGCCACAAATAATTGCATCCTGAACAGCAAGAGGTTTAGCACCCATAACAATAATGTCATTGATCAAATGGTTAATCATATCGTAGCAAATGGAGCGAACTCGTCCATGCTGAAAAGCCAGCTTTTGTTTGGAACCCGGTTCCTCTGTTTTCATAACCATTACAGGATGCTCATATTCTGGAAATTTAAAGTCATATAAAGAAGCAAAAGCACCAAGTGAATTCAAAACCCGGCTATCATTTGTCATCAAGCTTTTAGCCATGTTTTGCTTTACTGCATCCGTATCATCAATATCAATTCCTGCTCCAGCATAAGTCAGTTTATCGTTTTCCACTCAATATCCGCCTCCAATTTACTTGTTTTTCCAAACATTGTAACATACCTCAAATGATAACAGAATTCAGTCGTGAGTATAACCGTTAAAATGAACCGGATAATTTAGCGGTTGCCATAGCTTTGGCAGTACTGCGTAAGTTTTCAGTAATGTTTCTTGAACAAGATCCTCTGCGTCCCACGGCGATCCTGTCATAGCTTTGCAATAATGTGTTGACCGAGTCATTTATTCAGACAGCTTTGTTTCAATTCTCCATGACATGGTTAAGTAAAGAATAACAAGCCTATAAGTCGGGCATTGTTAAAAATAAACGAGAATCAAGGAGGAATACACAATGACTGAACATACAAAGGTATATACACTTAACAACATCCTGGAGACACGTAATAAGATTGCCGAACTCGAAAGCCAAGGTTATGTAAAAGAAAAGATTTTCGTCCTGACACATGATAAAAAAAGAACTGAACATATCAGTGAACATACAGATGCTAACGAAATTGGTATTGCGGAAGAAGGTATCATTACAGCAACCGCTAATTTATTCCGTTCTACCGGGGATGAATTGCGAGCTAAGCTGAGATCTGTAGGCGTTTCTAAGGAGCATGCGGAAGAACTGGAATCCGAGATGGATAAAGGTAAAGTCGTGGTACTTACATGGAGCGGCACAATCTATGACAATGAAAACTTTGACCCGAATATTGGTTACTTCGGATATGTTCCGATGATGTAGAGTCCTGCAATTTAAAACAGCCTGCTTCCTTTACGGGAGCAGGCTGTTTCTTATTCTTTATGGAGTTACATCCAATTCATAATCAACTGAATCTACTTCAAAGCCAAACAGCTTGAAGAAATCCTTGCGATACCCTGCAATATCTGACAGCTCTCCGAGATTATCAGTTGAAACCTTATTCCATAAAGTGTCCACTTCACTTTGCACATCGCTCCGCATTTCCCAATCATCTACACGGATACGTCCTTTTTCATCAACAGCTGCTTTATTGCCATTAAACAGCTGTTCCGCGAAAAGTCGATACATCTGCTCAATACAGCCTTCATGCAAGCCTTTCTCTTTCATTACTTTAAATAGTAAGGAAATATAAAGTGGCACAACTGGGATCGCTGAGCTAGACTGTGTCACAAGCGCCTTATTTACAGAAACATAAGCACGTCCGCCTGTAGCTTGCAGCTGATTATTCAAGCTTAGTGCAGTTGCTTCCAGATGGTCCTTGGCTCTGCCGATAGTCCCTTCACGGTAAACCGCCTGAGTGATCTCAGGTCCTATGTAGGAATATGCCAGTGTAGTTGCCCCATCCGCCAAAACTCCAGCTTCCTGAAGCGCATGGATCCACATTTCCCAATCCTCGCCGCCCATAACCGCTACGGTTTGTCTAATTTCTTCCTCGTTCGCTGCTTCTATGGTCACTTCCGTTACTTCGCCTGTGTGAAAATTAACCGTTTTATTCGAATAGGTTCCGCCCAATGGCTTCAATACAGAAGAGAATACTTCACCTGTTTTCGGGTGGGTCCGGCGCGGAGATGCCAAGCTGTATACGACCATATCGACCTGACCCATATTAGCGCGAATCAAATCAATAGTCAGCTGCTTAACCTCATCAGAAAAAGCATCGCCATTGATACTCTCAGCATAATATCCAGCTTCACGTGCCTGTTTTTCAAATTCAATTGTGTTGTACCAGCCTGCTGATGCAGTACGGTCATCTGATGCTGGTCTTTCGAAAAACACACCGATCGTATTTGCTCCAGCACCAAAGGTTGCTGCAATCCGCGAAGCAAGGCCATATCCCGTAGAAGCGCCAATAACCAACACCTTTTTCGGTCCTTCTATGGGGTTCTGACTTTTAACATAATTCACTTGTTCTTGAACTTGATAAGCGCATCCAACAGGATGGGCAGTCGTACAGATAAAGCCTCTAACTTTCGGTTTAATAATCAAGGTTCAAATCCTCTTTTCTTTTATAAATGCAAGCTCTAAAATTATTATAGCGTACGTGCCCTCTTTTTCATACCATAGCTAGCTGGATTATATCCAAACTAAAAGAGCTTCCTAGGAAAATCCCCCAAGAAGCCCTGTACATCAAAATAATATTTTAAAATAGCCTTAAACGGCTCTGATTTCTAACAGCTCATATTGAATGACACCCATAGGTGCAGGTACATTAATAACATCGCCTACACATTTGCCCATCAAAGTCTTGCCTAATGGACTTTCATAGGATATTTTACTTTCCAGAACATCTGCCTCGGCAGGACCAACGATTCGATACTCGATTCGCTCAGAAACTTCAACATCATTAAGCACGACCATAAAACCAACTCGAACATATTTCACATCTACATTATCGGTATCTGCAACTTTAGCTTTATTAAGCATTCTTTCCAAGGTGATGATCCTTCCTTCCATGAAGGACTGATCATTCTTAGCAGAATGATATTCACTATTTTCTTTAAGATCGCCATAGCTGATCGCCGTTTTAATACGTGCGGCTACTTCTTTGCGTTTTACAATCTTCAGGTCTTCCAGTTCAAGCTCCAACTTCTGCAATCCCTCACGGGTTAAAATCACTTCATCTTTTGACAAGTCTACAGCTCCCAATTCCCTATGCATTTTTTTATAGTTATGTGCTCCTTTAAATACTACACTATTTTTGCCCCTTGTGCCGTATTGGTAACATTATTTTTATAATAATAGAAGAAAAGAACAGTATTTAACTGTTCTTGGCATTAAATATGTCTATTCTCCACTAGGAACAGCAAGCTGAACCCCTTCCGTGACTGGAACTCCAAAATTTGGGTTACCATCTTTATCCCAATTAAAGCTCTGCATGCGGACATTTCTTACCCAACCAGAGCCTGCTAATTTTGCGGCATGATAGATAATCCAATCCTCCGTACCGTCTATAGATTTAATAAATGAATTATGGCCGGGGCCGAATACCTCAGCTGTTTTCGAGAATACGGGTAGTTCATGCTTTTTCCAAGAAGCTGGATTCAACAGATCACTGTTTAACTCCGTGCTCAGCATGCCCAAACAATAATCATCGGTCCAGCTGCCGCTTGCTGAATAAACGATGAATGTTTTATCATCATGCATCAGTACCTGAGGTCCTTCATTAATTGTTGGTGTACCCACCATTTCCCAAGCATAGGTCGGTCGTGAAATTTCAACGCCTTTGCCCTTGATTGTAAATGGGTTGCTCATTTCTGCAATGTATAGCTGTTGGCTTACATTAACATCGCCTTCCCAGCCTGACCAAATGAAATATAGGGAACCATCTTTTTTCTCCAAAACTGTCCCGTCAATCGCCCATTTGCCGTCTGTATCAAGCATCCCTTTATCTATATAATTGCCCAGAGGGTCATCCGTTTCCGATTCAAGTACATACATCCGATGATTCTCATTCTGCCCATCATCTGCAGCATAATATACATACCATTTGCCATTTAAATAATGCAGCTCAGGTGCCCAAATATTCGAGGTGTTACCGCCTGTAAGCGGTGGAAACCAAACATCTTTATACTCCGCATCAGCTAGCCCGGTTAAGGTCTTTGATTTCCAAATTCGGATATTCGTTCCTGTGGTTTGCGTGTAGTAGTAAAAGCCATCTTTGGAGGTGACCCAAGGATCTGCCCCGTCTCCGATGATAGGATTAGTAAATGTCTTTATCGCTGGTGACTCAGTCGTTTTATTCACGCTCGAACAACCTTCCATAATGAAAATCAAACATAGAATAACAAGTAATGATCGGAAATGAATAGTCATGGTTTATTCTCCCTTTGCAGCAGCAAATCAGCTTATTGCTTAACGCCAGAGGCTGTTATGGATTTGACGAACTGCTTTTGTCCGATAAGAAAGACAAGTAATGTCGGTAATGTAGATAAGGTTGCTAATGCCATCAATTTTCCATATGACTGTGTAAAGCTCCCCGTCGCCATTACTGCAACGCCAGCGGTCATAGTCCGCATATTCAAATCCGTTACGGTGAAGAATGGCCAAACGTAATCATTGAATACACCCATAAAGGTGAAAATAGCTAATGTAGTTACAATGGATATCGATGACGGCATTAGAATAGAAATGAAGACCTTCCACTTGTTAGCCCCATCAATTCTACCCGCCTCGATAATTTCTGCTGGAAAGGATTGGAAGAATTGCATCAATAAGAATACACCAAGCGCAGCACCCGAATAAGGCAAGATTAGAACATAGTACGTATTAATCAAATTAAAATTACTGAAATTCAAGTATTGTGGCAGAAAGGAAATTATACCTGGCACCATTAGTGATCCCACGAATAACGCAAACAATGTTTTTTTAAAATAAATGTCCAGCTTGACCAGTGCATAAGCAGCCATGGTATCCACAAGTATAACTAAAAATGTTGCCGCAAAGCCAACAAAAAAGGAATTAAACATCCAACGAAAAATCGGAACTTCGACATCACTGCCCGTAAATATACTAGTATAGTTTTCCCAAGTGAATTCTTGTGGAAGCAAATGAAAAGTCGGTGAAATAACCTCAATATCTGACTTCACGGAATTTGAAACCATCCACAGCATCGGCAGAATAAAAATGATTGCCAATACGCTTGCTAGTAAAACATAAAAGAGTTTTTTTGATTTCAAGGTATCCCTACTCCTTTCTATTAGTAACTTTAAATTGAATAATAGAAACGATCATAATGGTTAAGCCCATGAGAATGGCCATCGCTGAAGCAGAACCAATCTCCCGCCCTAAATAAGCCGTTTGCAGAATACCCATCAGCAAGACTTTGGTTTCATCTCCTGCATTACTCATTAAATTAGGCTGAGCATAAACATTATAAGAAGCAATGGTTGTGGTAATCAGCACAAAAATCATCACTGGCTTAATCGAGGGGAGCGTAATACTCTTCAGTCTATCCCAACCATTAGCGCCATCCAGACTTGCTGCTTCATAAAGATCCTCCGGCACACTATTTAATGCGTTTACGAAAATAATCATATTGAAGCCAATCGTCCACCATAGGGTAGATACCACCAATGCGATCCAAACATACGGTGTATCCAGCAGCCAAGGGATGGGATTAAACTCTCGATAGCCAAATTGAGCAATGATGTGATTGAGCAGTCCACCTGTGACATCGAATACTCTTTTCCAAATAACAGCCATTACGGTAGCCGAAACCGAGAAGGGTATAAAATAAACAGATCTAAATAAAGAGCGAAGCTTTTCAGGTAAAGCATTTAAGAGCAAAGCGAAGCCTAATCCGACTAATACCAGAAAGGGAACAGAGAACACAACAAATTTCAAGGTTGCTTTCATTCCGATGAAGAACAAATCATGCTCCTGTGTCCCGGCAGTAAAAATACTCTTGTAATTGGCAAACCCCACATAGGGATGTACTTCATCCAGTAAATTATATTGTTTCAAGCTTATGATAAAGCCGTATATGATCGGAATCAGGGTAAAGGCTAGAAAAGCTAATAAATACGGTAAAATAAATAAACTAGATGTTAGCTTTGATTTCCAATTCGTCGATGAATCCATAATGTTCCCTCCAATACTCTAAAATTAAGGCGGGTATCGGATACCCGCCTTAATTAATAACTATTTAACGATTATTTTTTCATCGCTTGTGTTGATTTTGCTGCTGCGTCATCCAATGCTTTTTTAGGATCTTTCTTACCTTGCAAGGCATTTGCCAATTCACTCCAAATACTGTCTGAAATAGGTCCCCAATTTAATACCTTAGGAGCAAATTGTACATAATCAAATTCTTTGGCAACTTCTACCTGTTGTTGAGTCATAGCTTTGAATGCATCGCTGTCACGTACTACTTTAGAAGCAACCGCTTGACCTGACTCTGCCCAATCAATTGAATTGTCAGATACATATTTCAAGAAATCACCCACACCTGCAAGCACATTGGTATCTGTCGTAGTCTTTGGAATTATAAAATTATGGGAGCCTCCAAAAACTGCTTGTTTAACTGTTCCAAGCTGTGGTACTGGTGCAACGCCATAATTGATCTTCGCTTTGTCGAATGCATCCTTGGACCATGGACCATTAAAATGCATCGCGCTCTTGCCTTGCTGGAATAAATTGAAATCTCCATCAGCTGCTACGATTGGAGGAGAAACCTTCATGGTAGTTAAGCTTCTCATGAACGTGACTGCTTCTACACCAGCAGGTGAGTTATAAGCAATATTACCTTTGTCATCTAGAAAGCTGCCGCCATTTTGAAATAATACGGTTGGGAAGAGAAAGTTTTGAATCCAGAATGTTGGCATAGCTGCTCCCCATACACCTTTGGAAGCATCCGTTAGTTTTAAAGCAGCCGCTACAAACTCTTCACGATTTGTAGGTGGTGCTTCAATTCCAGCAGCCTTAAACAAATCTTTATTGTAGTACATAATAAGTGGGTGAATGTCTAGAGGAATACTGTACCAGTGACCATCTTTTGTAGAATAATCCACGGTCGCTGCAGGAAAGTTAGCTTGATCCACTCCAGCTGTTTTTGCAATTGCCTCAATCGGCTGCAATAAATCCTTTGAAATATAAGTTGGCGTTTGGTCAAGATGCATAATGGCTACATCTGGAACTGATTTTTTTGTTGCGAATGCTGTATCCAGCAGTTTGTAATAATCTCCATTAGGCTGGATTGTCATTTTTACCGTGTATTTATCTTGTGCTTTGTTATATTTATCAACAATTTTCTTCATGAATGGACCATCATTACCTGAGAATGGCGTCCAGAAGTTAATGTTTACCTTTTCACCGTTTGAAGCTGGCGCTTGGGTAGCAGCTGCATCTGTTGAAGCAGCAGGTGCTGCAGATGACTCAGCATCTTTTTTCGTAGAACAACCTGACAACACAATTGCAGAAGCCAACACTGTAACGCCTAAAGTTTGAAACTTTTTCATATTCACCATTTGTATAATCTCCCCTCGATTTGAACTCGTTTTTAATATACCCGCAATTAATAAGTCTTACCATGACGATATCTTAGAACATATGGACATATTATATGAAACAAAAAAAGACCCAAAAATGGGTCTATACAATCTTAAAATATGTCCTGCTGTAAAAGTTATTTTACCTTCACGTAAATCTCCAACTCGCTTAAATCCACAACAATCTTAGCATTGGTGAGAAAATCTGTGCCAATAATAGCATTGATGTGAATTCCATAATCCATATCACCAATTTGTATGGTGTATTCCAGAATAGATGCAGAATCCAAAGTAAGCTTGTCTAAATTCTTCTCGTACACAAACTCCTTACCACCAACACCTCGCATCGTTTGAATTGTATCCGTAAGCTCAGGCTCCAATCCAAGTTCAAGTGCAATCTCCGCTGAGAGCAAAGTTGTTGCGGAGCCTGTATCTATCAACACATTAGAAACTGTAATTTCTTTGCCACGATGAGAAAAAACAGCATCTACAAAAGGCAACCCATAAATCATATTTAACTTCATGGATTTGCCCTAATCCCTGTCCATATTTTCTCCTCAATTTCCAGATGTTCACGTGAGGTATGAACCACATATAACTCTCGATCTTTATTCGCACGATGTAATTGAATATATTTTTTTAAAGCCTCTTTACTATCTTCATTAAAGGAGTCGACAATTGAAATTTCTTCAACGATACGTTTATTGAACTGCGAGGTAGCATCAATTGCTTCAATAAGCACCCATTGCGATGGATAATGGTCTTTCACTTCTTCCCATTGCATCTGTTATTCCTCCATTCAATTAAGAATAATTTCTTAATCCATTATAACAAATTTTGGAGCTATTCAAACATACTTTTTAAATAATATGACTGCACTTAATAGGCAATTTCCTGTGAAGGCTTATTTTACTCCCGCTTACCCTCACGAAACTCAGAAGGAGTTCTCCGAGTAGCTAGCTTAAACACGCGATTAAAATGCCGGATGTTTGTGAAGCCAGTTGCTTCGGAGATTACTTGGATTTTATCATCGGAGTAAAGCAGCATGTTTTTGGCTTTCTCCATCCGCTTCTCTGTGAGAAAATCTACGAAGGATTGTCCGCGTTTACTCTTGAATAGACTGCTTAGATAGGTTGGACTTAGATAAACGATCTCTGCCATCATATTCAAGGTGATAGATTCAGCAAAATGCTCTTCAACATAATTCACAACAAGCTCAACGGGACTGGCTACAAACTTTTTCTTACGGTTCACTATGCAATCAGTCAGATCTCCAATTAACTGCATACAGCGCTCGATTAATTCCTTGCGGGACGAATAGGAGCATACATCCATCAAAACCTGCTTGACATCCGTTCCTTTCAACCATGTTTTGGCAATGGCTAAGTTAACCGCTAACTCATAGAAATGCAGCAGGATTTGGCAAATCTGCTGTTGAATCATCTCTGGATCCTTCCATTCCTCGCATAGCTTAGTGATCAAAAGCTCTGTGTGCAGCTTGGCATTTCGTTTATCGCCTTCTTGAACAGATTGCTTCAATGCATGCCAATCATAGGAATGAAAATCAAATTTATCAGATGTCAGCTCTGCAAGTGTTGTTGCCGAAAGCAATCTGTCTCCACCTATAACCAAACGATATAGTAGCGCCATTTCTGCTTCTTTAAACGAAATAGCAATCGACTCCAAATCCTTGGCAGGACTGCCCATTCCAAAAGTAATGGTAAGATTAGATAAGTTATGAATTTCATGACGAATTCGCGTGGTCAATTGCTCTATATCTTCCTGGATTGTTATATCGTTTTCGTGGCTTAATAAAACAATAACCTGGGTTTCAGATAGAATAAAAACATAACCCAGCATAGAAATATCAACAAACTCTTGAATAAACTGCCTAATATAAAGCGAAAATAAGGAAGGATCCATCTGATTGTATCTTTCATCCGTAACCGAATCGCGATCTAGCTTGGCAATCAAACAAGTAATGTAGGCCTTAGGAAAGCTAATCCCAACACTTTCGAGCAGCTCTGTCTCCGCATTATGCACGCTTCCCGTTAATAAGCCTTCGAGTACATGCTGGCGCATTTGTGCCTGAACTTGTTTATCCTCTGTGCCCATTTTACTGCCTATATTATCTTTAACATGCGTCCATTCCGCTTTAATTGTGTCCAGCAATTTATATAATTCTTCTCGATCAAAAGGCTTCATTAAGTAATCCTTCGCCCCTAAGCGCAAGGATTCTCTAGCATATTGAAAATCATTATAGCCGCTCATAACTACACAGGCTACTTCTGGATAGCGTTCCTTAACGATATATTGCAGCTGAATCCCATCCATCCGCGGCATTTTGATATCGGTAATGATGAGATCAGGCTGTCGCTCTGCTATTTTCTCGAGCGCTTCCACTCCATCACTGGCTTCACTAATGACTACCCAATCGGAGTTCATTTCAGCGATCATAAGCTGAATTCCTTTATGGAAGATGGTTTCATCGTCTACAATTAATATGGTTGGCATTTCAATTCTCCTCCATTACTTCGACATCCGTAAACGGTAATACCAGACTTATTGTTGTGCCTTTGGCCAGGTCGCTTTCAATTGTTAAACCAAACTGATTGCCATAACGCAATACAATTCTGCGATGTACATTCATTAAGCCGTGCCCGCCTTTTCCTTCCTCAGGATTGACAATGCTAGTTTTTTTATCTAGTAGAGCTTGCAATTGCAGGGCATTCATGCCCGCTCCGTCATCTTGAATCTTGATTACCATCGTGTCATCGATTTTCTTGCCCGATAAGATGATTGTGCCAAAACCATTTCCTTTCTCAAAGCCATGCACAATACTATTCTCAACTATAGGCTGCAGAATAAACCGAATAACCGAGCCTTTCAATAATTCAGGCTCTACCTCGACATAAAATTGAATTTTGTGTTCAAAGCGTATTTGCTGAATAGCCATATAGCCTTTGACATGCTCGAGCTCCATTTCAAGCGGTACCTGACTCTTCTGACTGTTAATGCTGTAACGAAGCAGCTTGCTCAAGCTATTGGTCATCTTGACTACTTCACGATTGCCTTGAATTTCGGCATACATGCTGATAGAACCTAATGTGTTATATAGAAAATGAGGGTTAATCTGGCTCTGCAGCGCCGCGATTTGCGAATTTTTCTCCCGAATCTCAGATTCGAATAGGCGATAGCCCAAATCACTAAGCTTAGATACCATGGTATTAAAGGATTGGCTAAGCTGCCCAATTTCATCTCTGCTGCTGATTGGAATCGAGACATCTAGGTCGCCGCGTACAACCTTTTTCATTAAATTACGCAATTCGCTAATTGGATTTGTAATGCGCACCGCAATCCAAATAGAAATGATAACTCCAAGCAATAGACAGATCAACCCGATTAAAATAATGTAATTCCTTACCTGGACCGTATCCGCAAGTAAAGTTGCTAACGGCACCATCTCCATCATCTTCCAGCCTGTGATCGGAGATGTATAATAGGAAAGCAATACTTTATCGTGCTGCTGGCGAAACACAACTGTCCCTGAACCGCTATATTGATTAATGGCATTTGGTTCGATCTCGAAGGCTTGGCTTTTGTAAACCAAATCTCCTGTTTCATCCAGAATGATAATATTTTTATTCTCGTTGGTTAAGGCTTCCATTTTATTGCGAATGATATTCTTATCTACATCAAGCACGACATAACCAAGCTCATTGCCTGTTTCAACACTGCGAATTTTTCTCGCAAAAGAGTAATTATTCTCGTTTTTGGACTTCACATAAACCACTTTACCTGTTTGAGAAACCTTAGCAAACCAAAGCTCATCTTTAACACTTTTATAAGAATAATTTGGCTGAGCTTCGGACAACACCTCGTAAGCTCCACCAACTGAACTGTAAAGTGTAATCCCTGTAATATCAACCCGTCCATTCGCAAATACCCGTTTAGTAAAATCCTCTAAATTAACTCTTTCTGTAAAAGGCAGCGGCTCGTCCGGCTTTTTGGGCGCTGCTAGATATTGAATAATTTCAGGTGCTTGGTAGGGCATTAAGCTTAATAAATTCAGCTCATTCATATAGGTATCAATATTCGCCGTCAATTCCTTCACGACATCCATTTGATATCTGCCGATATTTTTTTGAATCGATGTTGAATAGCTTGTATAAGTCAAATAGCTGGCTATAGCAAGCGGCAAAGCGATCAGAATAAAGTTAATGACAACTAATTTAGTGACCACAGGAAGATTCTTAAACCATTGAATTCGCTGTTCCAAAAAGCCCATGCTATTCCTGAATGTTCCGAGTAATAATGCTTTGAGCATTGTGCAGCACCTCTTGTGGAGAAAGTTGACCTGCCATCATCTTCTCAAATTCACGTACGATTTCATCATTGATTTTCCCCTGCTTAGGATTATTCGGGAAATATTTCACATCATCTGCAGAGCTTGCATAATCGGGACGATACTTCATCTTCTGGAATTCCTCAGACTCGACCGCTTTAGTAACAGCTGGGATATGGCCTGCTTTCGCCCAGCTTGCTCCATGCTCCGCTACCCAATTGGCGAACTTAATCGCAGCAAGCGACTTCTGTTTATCTTGATTCTTATGGTAGGGGATAGCAAAGGTATGTGAATCCCCCCAAGCAGCAGGGTGATCATAGATCACTGGAATTTTCGTAACGCCAAAGTCCAAGCCAGCTATTTTCTCAAAAGTGCCTGTTGCCCAAACGCCTGTTATTAATACGGCTGCCTTTCCGGCAGAGAATGTAAGAACTGTATCATTGATATTGGCTGGAATGAGCTTACTGGTATAAAGAGAGTTTACATACTGCAAGGATTTCAATGCAGATGGATTATCGATTGCTGCTTTTTTGCCGTCGTCGGTGTACATCCTACCACCATCTATATTCATTTGATTATACAGGGAATACCATAACCAATAGGCATCAATCCGCACATTAGGTTCAGCCAGCGGAGCAATATTGGCGGGGATATTCTGCTGGAGCCGCTCTAAAAAGCTAGTAAATCCTTCTTCACCTTGTCGTAGATCAGGTTTTTCAGACTGATCCAAAAGCCCCGCTTCCCGCAACCATTTTTTATTATAATACATGACCTCCAAATGCGTATCGAGCGGAATCCCATAATGTTTATCGTTAATGACCGTGCTCTTTAGAATGGCTGGGTTGAATTCCTCCCATTTCACTCCTGCCTCTAACGCCAAAGAATCAATATCCGTTAGAAAGCTAGCTGGTACATACTGTGAATATTTGGAGGAATGAATAATGGCTACATCCGGCGCCTCTTCCGTCACAATCGCAGTGGGAAGCTTCGTATAATAATCGCCTGAATTATTGTTAATCTGCTCCACTTTAATATGATCTTGATTCTCCGCATTAAATTGCTGGATCAAGGCTGCCATAAATTGGCCGTCTCCGCCGCTAAACGGGGACCAAAACGTAATCCTCACTTTGCTGACTGCCGACTCCTGCGGTTGGGGAGCTTTGTGCATTGTGCAGCCTGATATATATAAACATAAAATCAAAAGTAAAATACTTCTGACTCCCCCTTGAAATTTACCCTTCATTTTAGAGCTGCCTCCTAGGATACTTCTAGTACCCTTAAGTATACCTGAACAGCCCCTCAGCTCATACGTCACTTTTTAATATCTACTAGACATATTTTACGATTTTATTGAATTTCTAATTTTCCCGACCTATAAACCTTAAAAAAGCTCCACTAGGAAAAACCCTAGTGAAGCCGATTAATTTACTAAAGCTAACCTTTAACGGCTCCCCCAGTAATGCCTTGCACAAAATATTTCTGAACAAATAGAAAGAGGATAATAAGTGGAATCAAAATGAGTGTAATCGAGGCCGATAGCGGACCCCAATCTGTGGCAAATTGTGACTTAAAGGAAATCACACCAAATGGAATGGTCCTCAAGCTGGACATGGAAAGCGAGATAGACGCCCAGAGGAGCTCCCCCCACAGTCCAACAAAGCTGAATATTGCACAAGTGGCAATGGCTGGCATCATTAACGGCGCGGTTATTTTCGTAAAGGTCTGAGCTTCCGTGCATCCATCCATCCTCGCTGACTCCAATAATTCAATAGGCAAGGTTTTAAAAAACCGATGAAATATAAAAATCGTCATGGGCAAGGACCAGCCTACATAGGGGATAATTAGCGAATAGTAGCTTCCCAGCAGCTTCATCTTACTCATCATAATATAAAGCGGCATAATGACCATTTCCGATGGCAAAAAAGTAGTCGATAACAGCAGGAATAAAATCAAGCCAGTAAAAGGTACTCGAAGTCTCGCTAATGCGTAGCCTGCCATTGCACCAAACAATAGGATAATAGCGACACTTATCGCAACAACAATCAAGCTAGTCATAAAATAAGCACCGATATGCGCATCGATTAATGCCTTTGGAAAGTTACTCCATGCAAATTTTTTCGGCCATAGCCATACATTGGTATAGAACTCCTCTGTTGACTTTAAGGAGGTCAAAGCTACGAATAAAATCGGATAGACCGTTAGGATGATGAATACTAATAGAAACGTTCTGCTGGTGGTGATTTCTGCAATATCTACTTTTCGTTTGATCTTAGTACTCATACTGCTCCCCCTTCAGAATACGGTTAAAGACTACTATAAAAAGCATCACAATGATTGTGAGCAGGAATCCCATAGCCGCGGATGCGCCGAATTCATTGAAGGTGAATGCGGTATCGATCATATGCAAAGGAATTGTTTTCGAGATGGAGCCAGGTCCTCCTCCAGTCATTACAAACACAAGGTCATAGGTTTTGAATTGCAGAACCAGGGTGAAAATGACAGACAATTGAATAATTGGTTTGATCAGTGGAAGCACAATATGGATCCATTGTTTGAAGTAAGTAGCGCCGTCCAATTTACTGGATTCAAATAAGGAGATAGGAATTGATTGCATCGCTGCAAAACAAAGCATCATAGTTAACCCGGCAATTCGCCATATCCCAACCGCAATAATCGACAGAAGTACAGTATGGCTATTCTCTAACCAGGCCGTAGCAAGCGCGCCTGCACCAATTAACCGTAAGAATTGATTGATTAAGCCCATTTCCGGGCTAAACATAAAAGAGAATAAGAGACCAATAATCGCAAGCGGCAGCATAGATGGCATAAACAGAATTAAACGGTACACAGCACCTTCTTTTTTACCTAAGCGATAAATAAATGCAGCAAGCATAACACCGATTATTACAGCAACAACAGTGGAAAGTACGGCAATATACACGGAGTGATATAAGCTTATTCGCGTTGTCTCATCAGCCATCACATCTTTATAGTTTTTAAGCCCAATCCATTTATAGATCTTAAAGCCATCCCATTTCTGAAAGCTCAGCATGAAATTCCATACTGTAGGTATGAAGATGGTATAAGCGATCATAACTAGTGCCGGTATGAGAAATAAGATCCCGGTTATGCTTGTTTTATAATGAAGCTTGCTTCGGGCTTTAACGAAGGCTTTCGGCTTGATATCTGCAGTAGGATTCATGTATTATCCACCTTCTCTTTCATATTAAAATGAGACAGGCTGAGATTAAGCTCAACCTATCTCATGAAAAGTAAGCTTATTGTTTATTTAGCAGCTGCAGCAAGTCTTAATTTCTCCAAAGCCTCTTGAATATCTTTATTGCTTTTGCCACCAAGCACTAAAGCTGCAAGCAGCTCTTTCTGAACATAGTCCGTAATCTTAGGGCTGAATGAAGTGAATTCAGTTGGATAGATATAAGCAGCCATTTTCATAATACTGTTTACGGTTGGATCTGTTACTTGTACTTCTACATTTGCTGTAGCATATCCTAAGTCCGCGTGGATTTTTTGAATTTTAGTACCCAAGTAAGCTTTAAGCACTTCTACAGATGCTTCTGGATGAGGAGCATTTGCTGGAATGAATAATCCGTCTGCACCGCCGAGAATAGCATTATCCTTGCCTACTGATGGCCAAACCACTGCAGTTGCTTTGAAATCTTTAGCATTAGTTAGAATATCCTTAACATTAGCTGATACCTCTGCCAGCATGGCTACTTTACCTTGATAGAATGCTGCTTTTGCCTCATCACGGCTAATTGTAATCGCACCAGCACCTGGATAAGCGTACTGAGCATCAAAAAGCTGTTTGATACTTGTCAGTACTGTTGCGAACATAGGATCTGTGGCCGGAATTTTACCAGCGCCAAGATCAGCCAATTTGTTCTCACTCTTAGCAACACTGAGCAGGCCATTGCGGAACAACCAGTCCTGAAGATCCTTGGAAATAACGAATGGAAAAGCACCTGTTTTATCTTTAATCGTTTTGCTAGCCGTTAAGAATTGCTCCCATGTCCATTGATCTGGAACGGCTACACCCGCTTTTTCAAAGATCGCGGTATTAACATAAAGTGTTGCGAAGTTCGAAGAGAGCGGCAGATTATAATATTTGCCGTTAAACTTCCCAATATCCAGAAGAGCTGGGGTAAAGGTCTTCATCCAAGCCCCGCCATCAGCCTCCAAGTATGGTGTCAAATCTAAAGCTTGATTGTTATCTACAAATGTTTTCATATTTCCTGGCCAGAATTGATAGACATCAGCCGGAGTTCCTGAAGCAATACCAGTCTTAATAACTTTCTCAAGATTACCCCAATCGACTTGAATGCCTTCGATTTTATATTTATCCTTTAAATCCTCTTGAAGCGCTTTTACCATAGGCTCGCCCGAGGTATACTCTACAATTTTGCCATAGAAATTAATATCGATTATCTTTGCTGGCGCAGCACTTTCAACTGGAGCTGAAGTAGCGGCAGCAGTACTTGGAGCTGCAGTTGCAGTACTATCTACCGCGGTTTCTTTAGCCTTGCTTCCGCAAGCAGTAATCACTAGCATAAAGCAGCACAACATCAATACCATAGTAGCTTTGAATTTGTTTGACTTAATCATTTTCTTTATCCTCCCTATTATCGCAAGCAATTTGATTACGCTTTCATTATAGCTTGGCGAATTTAATCCAAGATAGGCTGTAATTCTACAAAATAGACTGAAAAAACTACGATCAAATCGGATTACACGACTTATAGTGAAACCTGACTGCGATATTCCTTAGGCGACTTGCCTTCTATTTTTTTAAAAACTTGATTGAAATACTTAATATCCTGAAAGCCTACCTTCTCTGATATCTCATACACTTTATCATTGGATTGCTTCAATAAATTTTTTGCTGCATGAATACGAACCGTATTTAAAAATTCACTGAACGGGATATTCGTTTCTTTCTTAAATAAATGACTGAAGTAGTTAGGTGTAATACCGATTATTTCAGCTACACTTTCAATAGATATTTCCGAAGAATAATGTTTTTTTAAATACTCTATAGCTTTCGTAATGCTTGTATTGTATTTAGTAGTTTGCAAGCTGTATAGATCACTGAATACTCTATTGTAGAACCCTAGCACCCACATCTTATAATCTTCCATGACCCTAAGATGATCCAATTCATTCGTATCGACATCCACATGCTGCTTGCCCAGAGAATGGATTAAGATATTCAATAAGTCCAGGCAAATACTTTTCACTTGAAAAATAGTCAGCTCTCTAAGCTCACTTATTCGCGCAAACTCATCATCGACAATAATCCGCGCTGCTTCAAAATCCAGACGGATTATACATTCGGTTAGTTCTTTCTCTCTCAGCACATAAATATGCTTATTGTGCGCATATTCCTGAATATCCTCAAAGTAAAGAAAATGGCAGCGGCCATGAAATAAATTACGCTGCAGAGTCTGGTCCGCTTCTGTAAATAGTTGTTGAAGATTCTTCAGTGAGCCACGGCTGCTAATGCCCATCGATATTGACTTTCCATATCGAGTGTTCAAGCGCTCATTTATGGAACTAAAGAGAAGAGGGAGCTGCCTTTTTATCATTGCCCCATCCCGAGGTGAGGCAAGAATATAATAAGCTTTCTGCGACCTTTCATAAACGATGCCCTGAATGGTTTTACATAAATCGTTGAGTTCTTTATGTAAATAATGAAACACGCTTGCTTCTTCACTCACGTTCCTCCGTTTAATTTCTTGACTTTCTATGTGATCCAGATCAATAGCAAGACAGACCAGCTCATCTCCTATTTGAAGACGATAATACTTTAACAGCCCTTGCTTAATTTCGAGAGGATTGGCAATCTCCCCAGAAATCATTCGCTCCAATAATCTCCTGGCTTGGTTGTTATGCTGCTCTTTCTCTACTATTTTTTCTTTCAGAATATCATCCTTTATTCGGGTGACCAATTGGATTAAGCTTCTTAGTTTAATCGGCTTTAATTCGTATTCACTAACTCCTGCTTGCAAGGCTTGCTTAGCATATTCAAAATCGGAATAGCCGCTTAGAATGACTATCTTGGTTACAGTGGATAACACTCTAATTCTCCGGCAAAGCTCCAGACCGTCCATGCCTGGCATTCGAACATCCGTTAAGACTAAATCAGGCTGAAACGAGCGATAAATTTCCAAAGCTTCAATCCCATTCTCTGCAACAAACACCTCTTCAAACCCCAAAGACTGCCAATCAATGCCTTCTCGCAGCCCTTGGCGAATTTGAATCTCATCATCTACAATTAGCAGCTTCATTCCTATTCCCCCTCATCTGACATTATAGGCATAATGATGTGTACAGCTGTTCCGATATTAAACTCACTCTCTATAGTCAAACCATAATCCCCGCCAAACCGAAGCTGAATGCGATCATGAATATTTTTCAAGGCGAAGGCATGCTCTTGCTCCATTTGATGGGACAGGATACGGGTCATTTGGCTTGCATCCATCCCTACCCCATCATCAGCAATGACATAGATGAGTTTGTTTTCTTTTCGCTCAATGGTCAAAGTAATCGTTCCTTTTCCTATTTTGGGCTCCAAGCCATGGAATATCGCGTTTTCAATTAAAGGCTGGAGGATTAACTTAATAGTCTTCTGGGTAAACAGCTGCGGATCAATTTGTTGCACAAAGCTTATTTTGTCACCGAACCTATTGTTCTGAATAAACATATAGTTTCGCAAATGCTCGATTTCTTCACCGATTGTTGTTACTTCTTCGCCGTTATTCAATACATGACGGAATAAATCAGACAACACCTCAAGCTGCTCGCTAACAGCAAAATCCTTATTTTTAACGGCAAGCCAGCGAATCGAGTCCAAAGTATTGTATAAAAAGTGCGGGTTAATTTGAGCTTGAAGTGCTTTCAGCTCAGCTTCCTTTTCTTTAAGCTGGCTTTTATAAACCTTATCAATCAGCTCTTTCGTCTGTCGGATCATATTAATAAAAATTAGGCTAACCCTGCCAATTTCGTCCTGTGAATGTACTTTTAAGTGGACGTCAAACACACCATTCTTCACTTTACCCATTTCTTTAGCCAAGAGCTTAAGCGGTTTTACGATGCTTTTATTCTGGGCATATGAGAAATAAATCCCAAATAATAGACAGATAGCAATACAAATGATAATAAACTCGTTGATGACCTTTAATTGTTTATTCAGTTCACCTTCCGGAACGATTTGAACAAGCCGCCATCCAGGCTCCATTAAATTGCAATAAAAGATCGAATAGGAAGCTTCATCAATACGTGTCGAAAAGCTCCCTTCCTGTTCATCTGCCAGCACCTTTTGGATGTAGGACTCTGAACCGAGCTCTTTACCTAACAAAGCTTTATCCTGTGAAGATACAACCCTGCCTTGTGCATCAATAATATAAATTTCACCTTTTAGCCAAGAATTAATCCCAGCATAGAAGGAAGACAAAACGGCTTCATCCAAGCTGATTCTTTCGATCGCAATTTGTTTGGTCGTATCGAGATTATTAACTGCTCGAAGTAAAGAAACTACGTTTTTGGAGTTAGGCAGCAAATAGTCTAATTGATGTAAAGAAGTCCAGAATACCTTGCCTTTTAATTCAGTCACAATAGGAGTATATTGCCGCTCATCTTCCTGAACTAAATCACCTATTTGATATATAATTTCATTGTCCTGGCTAATGCTAATCGAATTGATGTAAGGTTTGGAGCCTAGAATGGAATTAAATGAGGTCCCGCCCCAAGCTTTCTGCAGCTTAACCTTAGTTCTATCCATATCCAAGTAAGACTTTTCGGAATGAAACTTGATTAATTCCTGCACATTATCATCCGAAAAAATAGAGACCGATAAGTAGTTGACTTCCTTGAGGATATTCTCCAGATTAAAGCGGGTTTGTTTTAAGGTTTGAAACACATTCTCATATGTTTTATTAGTAATGACGGTAGAAGCTTTGGAGTTAATTATTATTGCAGCGCTTACAAGCGGAACTATAATTAAGAGAAACAAATATAGAAACAGCTTCTGGCTTAAGCTCAGCTTTCCAAAAAGACCGGTTCGCAGCTTTAACATTGTGATCCGCCCCCCATTATTTAACACAGTTAGTATCTACAATTTTCTATTATACAGTCGGAGACAGCCAACCGCTATCTAAATAAATCTCAGAGAAATTTAAGCTAAAAATCGTATTATTTTAGGGAAAAATCGTATTTTTACTGGCTATACTTAATATTTAAATGTTGCTATCATAAAAATGAAAGCGATTACAAAAATGAAAAGGATGTGTTAAATTTTATGTTAAAAGCCTTTTGCTCCAAAACTATCGGCTTAACAGCCCTAGTAGCCTGTTTATTGCTTATCAGCTTAAACATTCATGTTAAGGAGTCCCAAGCAGATCCAGCTAACAATTGGTATACCCAAAGTCATTATGGCTTGTTTTCTCATTTCACGTATGGTTCTTCCTCCTTCAACCAGACCATTTATCCGAATGGGACTATACCTTTGAACTTAAATGAGCTGGGCAATAACTTTAATGCGACACAGTTTGCCGCGGATGTTAATTCGTTCGGAGTGGATTATGTTACACTTACTGGATGGCATTACGCGATGAATGCCTTGTATCCAAGTGCAAAAATGAACCTGTGGCGGGGGGCTGGACATGCCTCCTCACATGATGTCATTCAGGATTTGATTAATGCCTTACAGCCATATGGTATTGAATTAGCGCTATATATTCATGTGACAGATGGACATGACTTCACAGTTGCTGATCAAACAGCTACAGGCTGGAATGATTCATCCAATGGTTATCTAGTATGGAACAATTTCATCAACGATGTAGTTACGGAAATGGGCAATCGATACGGGACCGGGATCGCAGGTTATTGGATTGATATGGTCTTTGATGGTCCTTTTCAAACCAAGATCGATAAACCAAGGCTTCGTACCAGCTTGCTAGCCGGAAACTCCAATCGAATTATAGTCGGCAACGGCAGCACCGGCGATGCTGCAAATTCCCAAGGCGGAGGAACAACTGATTATACCGCGAGGGAATATTATGGTCAGCCTGCGGATATCAACACTTGGACAGCAACCTATAATCAGACAGCAACCGTAATGACAACGGATGGCCAATGGTGGGCGTCAACACCAACAGGAACCAATCAAATGAAGAATACAGCAGAAAATATGTTTCGGTTCACTGTACTTGAAGCCGGTGTTAATCAGAACGGTGGCGGAATGCTGTGGAATGCTGGCAATTATGCAGGGTTTGGCGTGCTTTGGCCAGATGGGGTAAAAACAGGCCTGCAAACGTTAGGTGGTTATATTAATGCTGTGGGCGCTTCTTTGAAAAATGTATTTCCCAGCACTTCCTATGCCAGATCAAGCGGAACAACGCTTAACAGCTTGCCTAATGGAATTGTCGCCACCAAAGCTACTAATAATTTAATTGAATATATCCATGTGCTCAATCCTCCTGTCGGTAAAGTTTTAACCTTGCCTGCTCCAAGCGATGGCAAGACATTCAGTACACCAACAATCCTGAAAAACGGGCATGCAGTCGCTATTACACAAAATGCAACCAATGTAACACTTACTTTAGGAGCGGCAGATAACTGGGATAGTTTGGATACAGTGATTAGAATGGTTGCTAGCGGAGGAAGTACGGGTGGCGTAATTAAGAAAAACGATACAGATGCATCGATTGCCTATTCGGGCACTTGGGGCTACAGCGGCAGTCGCAATGTCGGAGATTATAGCAATGATGTCCATTATACAACGACTAATGGGAATTATTTTGAATATACGTTCAATAGCACGGGAATTGATTACATTACTTCAAAGGATGTCAATTATGGCAACATTGATATTTACATCGATGGTGTCTATAAACAGACCGTAAGCGCATTGAACGCTGGGGGCTATATTCCACAACAGGTGCTCTACAGCAACAGGAGCTTATCCCCCGGGAGCCATACTATTAAAGGGATAAAGACAAGCGGTGTTTATATGCAATTAGACGTATTGGATGTGGTAACGCCTAACCTTGCTTTGAACAAAACAGTTACAGCAAGCAGTGCGGTGTCTAACTCAGATTGGGCTCTAGCCAAAGCTACAGATGGATTGACATTCTCATCCCCTGGCTCCATGGGCTGGTCAAGCTTAAATAGTCTCACTACAAACCACACAGAATGGGTAACCGTTGATTTAACTACTTCACAAGCCTTGTCAAAAGTCTTACTTTATCCAAGAAATGATGGGGCTAATACCGGATATGGTTTCCCAATTAATTTCACGATTCAACTATCCACAGACAATATAAACTGGACCACCGTTGCAACACAAACTGGTTATGCTTTGCCAGCCGGTGTCGGACAGAGCTTTACCTTCAGCAGCCAGAATGCGCGGTATGTAAAAATTAATGGAACCAGCTTAAGAGCTAATCCAAATGACATTAATCAGTATCGCATGCAGTTCGCCGAGATAGTTGTTAATCCTTAGAAGGTATATTCCTCTTCTAAATCAAGTAGCCCCATGAATACATTCATGGGGTTCTCGTATTTTAAGGAAAGAATTTCTCTATTACATACCTGATTTTCGCTATCAAGAGGTGATGTGTTGAATTTTAGTGGATGTAAGGAAACTATGGCGTTATTAACGAAACGATTTCTCTGATAACGCCATAATTTCGCTATATGATGCCAAATCCAGAATGCAAGCCCCACATAGAGAAAATGGTGTATCTAATAACGAATATCCTTCCTTAATTGTAGTTATTCTGCTACGCCTCCCTTTAAATACGGTCCATTCACCAAAAAAGCAGCCCGAGGGCTGCTTTTTCAAATGAAAGTGCACGATTTGTTACGGAAGAACGGCAAAGCCGTTTATCCTTGATCAAAACTCATTTGGCGTAGTACGGCCCGGAATCTCCGGCGATTGCGGTGCAACCGGTATTTCTGGGGTTTCTGGTGGATATATTTCAGGAATATTGACAGGTGCTGCTTCCGGGAAGACCTTTGGTGTTATTTCAGGAATGCTGGTTGCTGGGATTTCATCTTCTTTACCATTTTCAATGGTCATAAATGAACACCTCCTCATACTTAGTATTAAACTAAATAGGAGGTTTTTAATCATTATAAGCTAATTAACTTTTCCATCGTTAATTTGTTTAATGATTTCTAAAGCAACCTTAGGCTTGCGATCATAGGTTAGAAGCCCATTGATTTCCTGCTCTACATCGGTTAATTGCGTATAACAAAACCCTTGTACGACAGGTGATTGCAGCAATGGAACTGTCACTGCTTTATAACGCTCAATGAAATCTTCATCACTTTGCGCAGCGGAATATCCCCAGCCTTCCCAATCACTTTTTTTGAATGAGATTCCACCATATTCCGAAACATGAATTGGTTCACCTTGATAAGGGTAACCGGGCACATTAATCCACCTGTTTGCAGGAAAAGCGCTAACCGCTTTTTCAGCTGAGCTATATCGATCTGTTAGCACCTCTCGGTTACTCTCATAATCATGAATGGTGCAAATATCCGATTTAACATGCTCCCAGCCATCATTCGAGATAACTAAGCGGGTACTATCCAACGATTTAGTCAGATGGTACATAGCAAGTGCATGCTGCTGCTGAAGCTTGTCAACTAAGATATTCGGCACTCCCCAGCTCTCATTAAGCGGTACCCAGGCGACAATACAAGGGTGATTATAATCCCGTTCAACCGCTTCCTGCCATTCCGCCGTTATTCTACGGACGTAGGTTTCTGAGAAATCTGAAGCATTAGCCATCTCTCCCCAAACCAATAAACCTAAGCGATCACACCAATATAGATACCGCGGGTCCTCCACTTTTTGATGCTTTCTTGCTCCGTTAAAGCCCATGGCCTTCGTTAATTCTACATCCTGCTTAATAGCATCGTCCGATGGCGGTGTCAGAATGCCCTCGGGAAAATAACCTTGATCCAATACAAGCTTCATATAATAAAATCGATTATTCAAGCAAACTCTGCCTGCTTCAATGGATATTTTACGCATTCCAAAATAGCTTTTCACTCTGTCTATTTCATTATCTCCGTCAAGCAAGATAAACTCTACATCATATAAATTCGGATGCTCAGGCGACCACAAGCGGCCGCTGCCATGATCATTAAAATCAGGAAGCCCAATTCTACGGGACATTTCATTGCTATTAACCTTGATGATTTCCTCTGTTACTGGGGTGCCGGCAAATGAAATAATGGTTTTCAAATGTAACGTTTCTTTCAAGCTTCCTTGAAAAAATGTGCTGACTTTGATTTCTTTGGCATCAATGTCTGGGGTCAGTTTAACCTTCTCTAAATATGTCTCTGCAAGTGGCTCCAACCAAACCGTTTGCCAGATACCCGTAGTCCGAGTATAGAAAATCGAGGCAGACTCTTCGAGCCAATATTGCTTCCCTTTAGGTAAGGTATAATCTCGACTAAAATCTTGAGCTTTGACGATAATCACATTCTCACCATCATTTAACTGCTCAGTGATATCTACTGAAAATGGAGTGTGTCCCCCTTCGTGATATTTAACCAGCTGCCCATTCACCCATACCCAAGCCGCATAATCCACTGCACCAAAATGCATTATGCTTCTTTTTCCAGCAAATTGCTCCGGTAAAGCAACCTTTGTTCTGTACCAAACTATATCATGAAAACCGGTATCTCCAATTCCGCTTAGACTGCTTTGGAAGCAAAATGGCACTTGGATCCGTTTATTAAAGTCATGGGCCAGATACCATTTTTCCTGATCGCCAACTTGCTGGTCATCATAATCAAATTCCCATTCACCGTTTAAATTAAGCCACTCGGTTCTTTCAAATTGCGGACGTGGATAGTCCATTCTGTAAGTTTGTTTAGTCACTTAGTTCACTCCTAGTTACAATTTAATATAATTCACAATGTACATTGCGTATTTGCAATATATAGATCATTGTAAACTAATACTATTAAAAAGTAAAAGAGAGCTTATTTTAAAAAATTAAATTTGTGCTGCTCCGCCATCCACGAACAATTCGATTCCATTTATATAGCTGCTTTCATTGGAGGCAAGGAATATTACCGCATTCGCAATATCTTCCATTGTTCCCAATCTTCCTAGCGGAGTTGTCGACTTGGCATACTCCATGGCATTATTGAGCTCTGTCCCGAATAATTCATCATAAGCTGGTGTAATAACCGTTCCAGGACTAACCACATTTACCCGGATTTGTGTGCCTTTCAAATCAAGAATCCAGCTGCGAATTAACTGTCTAATTGCTGCTTTTGTTGCACTGTAGATACTGAATGCTGGCATCCCCATCGAACCTACCATTGAACCAGTCAGGATAATCGAACCTACTTTATTGGGGAATAATGACAATGCCTTTTGGACTGTGAAGATCGTTCCCTTTACGTTAATGTCGAAGGTTTTGTCATAATGCTCCTCTGTAATTTCACCCAATGGAAGCATGGATCCACCTCCAGCATTAGCAAATAGAATGTCCAAATGTCCTTTCTCTTGCTTCACTGCATCGTACAGCTTATCCAAATCCGCCAGATTGGAAATATCTCCTTGAATACCGGTTACATTATTTCCTATCAGCTTCACCGCTGCATCAAGCTCACTTTGCCTGCGTCCCGTAATAAAAACATGTGCGCCTTCCTTAACAAGCTGCTGTGCTGTTGCTAGACCAATACCGCTAGTGCCTCCTGTTACAACTGCCACTTTCCCATTAAACTTACCCATATTATTACTCTCCTTTTTTAAAGCTAATTTTTTGCAACAAGTATTTTTTCTTTTAAAAAACTATTTAATACTTCTTACAAGTGTTATTATGTATCAAATGAAACTATAATAACAGTACCCACTTTTAAGTTATATAGTATCTAAAAAGTAACTATTGTGATTGAAAGGGGCTGTCCAGCATGAAGGTTTATTATTGCAACCTAGAAGTTACCCTGGAGGTTATCGGAGGGAAATGGAAGGGGCTAGTTTTATACTATTTAATCAAAGGTCCTAAACGCACCAGTGAGTTAAAACGACTTGTGCATAGTATCACTCAAAAGATGCTTATTCAAACACTCAGAGAATTGGAAGCTGCTGGACTTATTAGTCGAAAAATGTTTAATCAAGTCCCTCCAAAGGTCGAATATTCGACTACGGAACTGGGGCAATCGCTTGAGCCGATTCTCAGATCGCTGTGCGAATGGGGGGATGGTTATGCAGATAAAACATTCGCTGAAGGTGAAGCGCAAATTTTGGTAGCTGATTATTAAAGCTCGTTAGTTAGAATAATATTGCCATACTCTACAGGAAAAGAGTGAATTGCCATCGAGAAAATGATCATGCTCCACTCTAGTGACTTTTTCGTTGAAAATATGCCTTTTTCGATTAATAGGTATGTTTATGACAACTATGATGCACTGCATATGCATGCACATGATTTTATAGAAATCGTTTATGTAAATCGCGGCAAAGGTATACATGTCGTTCATGGCAGTACTATACCGGTAACAGAAGGCGATCTTTTCATTATTAATTATGATACCCCTCATTGCTTCTATCCTTATGATCGCGCTAATTCGGATGGGCTTGAGGTTTATAACTGCATGTTTCTGCCTGCTTTTATCGAGCATCTCCAGATCGAACTTCCGATTATGCGAGGGATTACGGGTTTATTTCTGTTGAAGGGATTATATCCGGAAGAAACCGGTTATAAGGCCGATTTAATCTTACATGAGAGCTTAAAAAAAGATTTTGTCCAGCTGTTTCAAACCATGCATAAAGAGTATGAAGCCCAGCAAGAAGGTTATGCTGATATTCTCAAAATGCAGCTTTGCGAGCTGCTCATTAAAACTTACAGAATCCACAAGGATCTCTATCGTGATCAGCCACATCCAGATGCTTATAAGCTCGAGCTAATTCAGAAATCGATCCAATATATGCGCAGCAACTTCTCAAACCCGATTCAAATCAACGAGCTTTCGCAGCAAGCCTTATTAAGCAAAAGCTATTTTTCAAGTGTTTTCAAAAAGATCACGGGGATCAGCGTGTTTGACTATCTCCAGAAGCTGCGAATTGAAGAAGCTTGCAAATTACTTGTTGAAAACACAAAAACAGTAACCGAAATATCCGAGCTAGTCGGGTATAACGATTACCGCTTTTTCAATAAGATATTCCGTAAAATTACCGGTATGACCGCATCGGCATACCGTAAAAGCTTTAGTCTATAAACCTTTATTTCTCTTAAAACTGAAAATATTCTTTGGCATTATTGTAACAGATTCCTTGAATGAAAGACCCTAGCATTTCTCGGTCGTCGGGTATTTCACCATTCTCCGCCCATTCTCCAATTAAGTTGCAAAGTAATCTGCGGAAATACTCATGACGTGTATACGATAAAAAGCTCCTTGAGTCCGTCAGCATCCCGACAAAGCGGCTTAATAACCCCATATTAGCAAGCATTTTAAATTGTTCAAGCATACCGTCCTTCGTATCATTAAACCACCAAGCAGAACCGAATTGAATTTTCCCAGGAATGCCACCCCCTTGAAAGCTGCCCATTATCGTAGCCAAAACCGGATAATCATTGGGATTCAAAGAATAAAGAATGGTTTTGGGAAGTGCATCCTCTTGATCCAAGCTATCTAATAGTTTTCCTAATTGATAAGCTAATGGACTATCATTGATCGAATCAAAGCCTGTATCTGGACCAATGTTTTGGAACATTCTCGTACTGTTGTTGCGTGCAGCATTGATGTGGAGCTGCATAGTCCAATTCAGCTTGGCATATATTTTCCCAATAAATATGATTATATATGTTTTATATTGCTTTTCTTGCTCCAAAGTAACATTATTGCCTCCAATAGCTTTGAGGAAAATCTCAGCGACCTCATCTTTTGAAGCCTCAGCATAGGGGACATAGTCCAAGGCATGATCTGAGATCCTGCATCCTACTGAATGAAAGAAAAGAATCCTTTTTTCTAACGCCATTAGTAGCTCGTCTAGGTTAGTAATCGACTGCTCTGCGGCTCCTTCAAGCTTCTTGATCCATGGAACGAAGGTGCTGCGATTAATCTCTAATCCTTTATCTGGACGAAAGGAAGGAAGCACTTTTCCTGTAAAGCTGCTGTCTTCCTTTAACTTAAGATGATACTCTAGGGAGTCCGTTGGATCATCGGTTGTACAGATCACTTTTACATTTGATTTTTCAATGAAATCTCTGGCACCAAAGCCCCCACTATTTAACGAAGCATTTACTTTTTCCCAAATAACTGCGGCATTGCTTTCCTTAATAATCTCATCGACTCCAAAATAACGCTGCAGCTCGAGATGCGACCAATGATAAAGCGGATTGCCTAATGTCATCGGAACCGTTTTGACCCATGCTTCAAATTTTTCAAGATCAGTTGCATTCCCAGTAATCAATTCCTCCGTGATCCCATTGCTTCTCATGGCTTTCCACTTATAATGATCCCCATATAACCAGATATCCGTTAAGTTCTTAAACTGTTTATTCTCATAGATTTCTTTGGGACTTAAATGGCAATGGTAGTCAATAATCGGCATGTCTTTCGCATAATTATGATATAAATCTTGGGCAATTTCCCCTTTTAACAAAAAGTTCTCATCCATAAAGCTCCCCATAAACCAATCTCCCTTTCTTACTTCTGAATTTATTTCATTATAAGCTATGGGAGCCCAATAAAAAAAGAGCAGGTCATGCTTTTACAGCATCCCAGCTCATTTGAATAACTTCATTGAGGTATTTTTCATTGATTTCTAATTGACCATTAATGCAGGCTTTCGCTAACTGTGTAATTGGAAAATAACAGAAAGAAAGGATGAAAAGCGTGTTAACTGGCTTTAATATTTTCTCAGTCCTGCCCTTTTCCACCAGCTCAAAAAGTGGATTGAACAACGAAACGCTTCCTCCCAGCTGCAGCTTATCAATAAGCGGCGAAGTCGAAAACTGCTCTAAGAACATAAAGTATGCTTTATTATCCAGATTAAACGCCATTAAGTTCCTCATAATTAATTCAAATGCAAGTTTAACCGGAGTCGATTCATTAATCCCATGACTCATCCTCTGGCTCAGCTTCTCCTTAACATTCAAATACATCTTGCCAAGCATATCCTCCTTATTCTCAAAATAGACGTAAATCGTTGCTGCAGATACCTTAGCTCGCTTAGCGATCTTCGACATCGAGATTTCCGAAAAACCTACTTCGTTAAGCAGCTCAATCGTTGCTTGGGTGATAGCCTCGTTCTTATTATCATCTTTATGTCTCATGAATGTAGGTTAAATGATCATTCGATTAAAGTCAAGATAGTTCCCATGATGGCAAAATCATTATACGGAAATAACAGCGACACCAGAAGGTGCTTTATATTCTGTTTGAATCTTACCATCCGCACCTTTAACATGCTTCACATAAACTATACCCTGCGGTGTTGGAAATGTACCCTCTACCCAGTCCAAATTACCGAGATGAGGTTCTATTCGAATCGTCTTGCATCCCGCTTCCACAATGTGAATACCTAATACATAACGTGTCATCCAAGCAGTTGGACCCGAAGCCCAGCCATGGCATAAGCTATGCCTAAAGCCTTTATAGCAGTAATTTCCATATGTGTTGTGGATGTCTATTTTACCTTCGGGAGTTATCTCATCAATTCGTGCTGCATCCTTCATCCATTCCATATCGAAATCTTCCCAGAATGTAGTCGCGCCTAAAGAAAGCATCGCACCCCAGAATTCACGAATACAGTCAAGGCTGCCTTGAATATCGCCTGCTTTAGCGCGTGCTTCAAGCATATAATAGCCATAAAAAGTGGATACACCTTTGGAGCCGCCAACTGCAATAACCTCACGATTAGCTTCAGTCGGATCCATAATTCCAGCTAGTGCTAAGAGTGCAGCCGCTTGCTTGCTATCCGCATGATGAGGATGATGCTGACGGAGCTTAGCCTCTGTAGTTCTATATTTTTCAGCTTCTGATTGAGCGCCAAGCAGCTCACATAATACAGCGCCATATTTCATCGCTAGTGTAAAGAGGCCATGTAACCCCGCTTGCACACCAGCTTGATTTTCACTGGATGGCCAATCTAAGAACGGAGAGGGAGTAGAATTAGTCCCGTCATCGTTGATATGCTCCGTAATTAAGTCCAATAAACCAATTAAATAGTCCTTCTGTTCACGCAAATAGACCAAATCCCCATTATGCATGTACCAATCATGATGAATGATAATCCACCAAATTGAATAGCTTGGAATGGTATTCATCCACCCGGGCAAAGGAGTTTGGTCACGGATAAAATCAAGGCTTTTTGGTACGATATCACTATGGCCGAAAACAGCTTGCAATGTTGAAGTTTCCGGATGCAGATCACCTATCCAGACCAAGCGATCCCGCTTAATTCCATCCCAAAGATAGTCCTGCATATTAAGATGGACCGTATATGCACCGGTTTTCCAAATTTCATTCAATAGTGGATCACTGCTGTTAAAGCTGCCTTTATATTCGAGATCGCGATACAAATAAACGGCTCGAACACTTTTCAATTCTATAAAGGTATTCTCTTCGACTACATCAATGCGCACAAAACGGAAGCCAGTGTTGCCAATTTCCGTTGCGCCAAGCCAACCGATTTCAATAATTTGATCGCGAATGGCATGGTCATTCGTTGCACCATATTCTCCACCGATCTCACTCATGGCTTCCATGACAGATTCCCCAAAGCGCACTCTGATTTTAGCCGTGCGATTCTTCCCAGCTAGAAACCAGCTGGCAATTTGCACGCCACCATGAAGCTCTTTACCATAATCCAGCAGAATACTTGCAGGCTTGCCATTGTTTCTCATTATGCAGGCATTATTCGAATGAAGCGTAGCTTGCCCATCTCTACCTTCAAGCAAGCTCTCGCTATTCTCCACAAACGACTCATTATCACTAGAAGTCCACACGATGCGAACTGGGTTTACGTAATCTCTTACTCTTGGATCTCTGGTGCTTGCTTTTATTGGGGTCATTGTAGGTTTACCTCCACATTTTGTTTCATTAATTATAGTTGACCCGTTGATTCTCGGACAATGCCTATAACACTTTAAATGTGGGGTGATCCTACTAATACTTAATGCTTATCTAATTTCTCTTTATATTTAATCTGGTAGATGTCCAAACGACGATCCTTCAAGTGCCTTACCGTTCCAGACTTGCGTTGTCTGCTAAGCTTCTCAAGATCAATATCGCCGATTACTACGGTTTCAATATTAGGGTTGCACTCGCCGACAATCCCATCACGCTCAAATTCAAAATCCGATGGTGTAAAAATCCCCGATTGCGCATATTGAATATCCATATTAGCTACTTGCGACATGTTACCCACTGTTCCAGCAATAACGGTATAAACTTGGTTCTCTACAGCTCTAGCTTGCGCGCAATAACGCACTCTCAGATAACCCTGTCGATCCTCTGTACAGAACGGCGTAAAAATAATCTTCGCCCCTTTATCAACTGCAATCCGTGAAATCTCTGGAAATTCGATATCATAGCAGATTTGAATGTTGATTTTGCCGCAATCTGTATCGAATACCTTGACTTCGTTTCCTTGGCTAATCCCCCAATACTTGCGCTCATTGGGTGTAATATGAATCTTGTATTGCTTCTCAATCGTTCCATCCCTGCGAAACAAGTAAGCAATATTAAAAATGCGATCATCTTCCTCGACAATATGAGAGCCGCCAATTATATTCACATTGTACTTTAACGCTAAATGGGTGAAAAGTTGAATATATTGTTCTGTGAAATCCGTTAATCGTCTAATCGCTTGACTCGAGGTCTTCTCATCTAAAAAAGACATTAACTGCGTCGTAAACAACTCAGGAAAAACAGCAAAATCAGATATATTATCAGAAGCAACCGCTGTATAATACTCGACCTGATTGGCGAATTGCTCGAAAGAATCGATTTTCTTCATTTCATATTGAATCACACAAATCCGCACCGGAAATGCAGTACGAAAATGACGTTTAGTATGCGCTCGGAAATCCACATTGTTCCATTCCATAATGGTCGCATATTTCTGTGAAGCCTTATCATCAGGCAAGTAATTCTTATTAATCCGCATTAAAGTAAAACCATTTAATAATTGAAAGGTTAACACTGGATCATAAATATTATGAAGTACGACTTCTTCAACGTATTTGCGCGGTGTCATTTTATCTGAATGTAGGTGATAATTAGGAATTCTCCCGCCAAGAATAATACTCTTTAAATTCAATTCACGGGCTAAATCCTTTCTTGCTTCATACAGCCTACGACCAATCTTCATTCTGCGATATTCCGGATGTACCATTACCTCAATTGCATATAAGTTAAACCCTTCTGGGTCATGATTGCGAATGTATCCTTCATCTGTGATGTCATCCCAAGTATGACGATCATCATATTCATCAAAATTCACGAGTAGGCTCGAGCATGAACCAATAATTGTACCATCGTATTCAACACAAAACTGCCCTTCCGGAAAAATCTCCAGATGGCTTTCCAAATGTGCACGTTCCCAAGGAATCATCCCAGCAAAACAAATGGCCTGAAGTTCAAGAATAGCATCTATATCTTCGGTTTGAATGTTGCGTATTTCCATTTTCTTCTCGAACTGATTGATCTCAACAATTGACATATATTAAATCCTTCTCTCTATTAGTAACGATCGGGTGACTTAATTATTTACCCATCCGATGTTAATCTGAAACGAGAGACTACTCTTTAATTTCTGCTAAAGCTAATCTGAACTGTTCCATCGCTTCGCCATCATCCTGGCCAACAAGCGGAATACAGTAAGCTATTTCATCCTCGTCCTCTAAGTACTCCCCATAAATTCCTTGCTTATACATCTCCGCATCCTGCCACATCTCATAACTAACGCCAAAATAATAGTCACCCGCCAAATAGGTAAGTGTTGATTTGCGAACCAACAAAATGCCGTCTTCCTCGCTCAGAATATCATCTACAACCAAATCTTCATCCGGTACTCCATCTTGCCTCATCTGCTCCAGTATTTCTTGCTCTTGTTCCCAGGTTTTAGCCATCCGTTTACTCATTCAATCTCCGCCTCTTTACGTCGTTCCATAATTATTTCTTCTGATATCCATTAATTTAATTATAAAATGTATCCCCGGAAATCACAATCTATAACCAAGTACAAAAGGGATATTTCAAATTTAAAATTCGACTACCCCTTTTGGCTTCAAACACTTCATAAAGCTAGTTTATTGGATCGCGAATCCTTACTCTTATTTGCCCCCAGTAAACGTAACCCCTTTAATAAAGAAACGATTGAAAAAGGCATAAACCAGCAGAGCTGGAATCGTGAACACCATGGAAGCAGCCATGATTAAATTCCAGAATGAAATATATTGGCCTTTAAAGGTATTGAGCCCCAAAGGTAACGTAAACATCGATTTATCTGACATTAATATTAAGGGTCTTAAAAAGTCATTCCAGGCACCTAAGAAAATAAATATCGCTTGTGCAGCTAAAGCAGGTTTTGCCAACGGCATGACAACACGGAAAAAGGTGCCAATCCGACCCAATCCGTCAATTTCCGCTGCTTCTTCAAGCTCCTTCGGGAAGCTAAGAAAAAACTGCCGCATCATGAAAATGAAAGTAGCACTTACTAATCCAGGGACAATTATCCCCTCATAACTGTTTAACCAGCCTAATTCCTTAATAATTAAATAAAGCGGTATTATCGTTATTTGCCCAGGAATCATGAGAACAGCTAAGACGATAAAAAACCAAAATTTGTTCCCCTTAAAATCGATTCGCGCTAAGGCATATCCTGACATTGAATTGAACAATAGATTAAAGCAAGTCACAATAGAAGCAACAAGTACACTATTAAACAACCAACGCGAAAAAAGCGGCTCCTGCAAAAAAATCGTTTTATAATTCTCAAATGTGAATTTTTGGGGGATAAAGCTCATGCTGCCCGAAACGATCTCGCCCAGTGTCTTAAATGAAGAAGAAAGTGCCCAAAGAAAAGGAATTAACGTAATAACTGCATAGAAAATCAAAATCACATACAATAAAACGCCTTTAGATTGTCTACCTTTGGATAAATTCATTAACTCGCCTCCTAGTCCAACTTTTCTTCTTTAAATACAAGGCGCTGCAATAAGGTAGCAACCATAATCACAGATGCCAGCATTAGAGTTAATGCTGATGCATAGCCCATTTCCAAATTTTTAAAAGCATATTGGTAAACCAAAAGTACAACAGTTAAGGTCGAGTTGTTAGGACCACCCGATCCGTTAGAGAAAATGTAAGCTTGATCGAACAGCTGAAAAGTTCCGACAATCCCCATAATCACAACAAACGTAGTGGCAGGTCTTAACATGGGTACGGTAATTCGCCAGAATTTCTGCAGCCAAGTTGCTCCGTCCATTTCAGCGGCTTCATATAATGAATCCGGCACATCCTGTAAAGCGGCTAAGTATACAACCATAAAGGTTGGTGCCGTAGACCAAATGTTCATTCCCATAATTCCTTTTAATGCTACTGCCGGGTCTCCGAGCCAGTTGTATGTAGGCAAGCCAACCCACTGCAGGAACTCATTGAGCAAGCCTTGGCTGTTTAATATCCAAACAAACATCAGGGTTAATACAGCAGAAGAGGTAACCGTAGGTAGAAAGAAAAGCACACGGAACACATTTTTAAATTTTATTTTGGCATTGAGAGCGGAAGCCAGAATTAAGGCTAAAAAAGTCTGCAGCGGTACAACAATAATCACATATTGTGCTGTGTTTTTTAAGGCAATCATCACACGTTCATCATCGAACATTCTTGTGAAATTATCGATTCCTTTGAAGGTGAAGCTCACGTCCCCCAATAGCTCTGCTTTTGTAAAAGACAGAAATACAGCAAATAAAATAGGCAATATAAAAAATACGGAAAGAATAATAATCGCGGGTGACATAAAAAAGTAACCCATAAACGTATTACGCTGATTGTGCTTCCGTACTGTCGTTTTCATTGTTGGGACCTCCTTCTGAGGGTCAGTAACAGTTACAAAGCAAGGGAGGATAAGCCATCCCTTGCTTTGCTGCTAAACTATTTAGATGATTGCGAATTATTGGGCTGCTTTAATTTCTTTGTTAGCCGTTTCTTGAGCTTTCTTCATTGCAGCATCAAGCGTTTGCGAGCCCAGATATGCACTGACAAATTGGTTGTTGAAATTCGTCATGATCGTTGGCAATGTTTTGCCCGCTTGCCACGGAGTTGCATAAGATCCTCCAGCAACTAAAGCACCACGAAGTGCATCCTTGTCAAAGCCAAGCTCAGCTGCTACTGATTTACGAGTAGGAAGCGCAAAGCCTTTACTGGTCCATGTCTTCATTCCTTCTTTACCTGTAAGATAAGAAAGCAATCTCCATGAAGCATCTTTACTCTTCGATGCTTTGTTCATTACGTAAGCAACTGTAAATGCCATTGTGCCTTTTTTACCATTAATTGTTGGAACTTCAGCAGTAGCATAATCAATAGCAGGGAAAGTACTTTGCAAATAGGGAATCGCCCAGTTTCCTTCCAAGACCATAGCCGCTTTGCCTTGGCCGAACATTTCTCCGCCCCACCCTGCGCCTACATCAGATGGCTGTGCAGAGGTTTTGTCTTTAAGATGCTGATCAATAACCACCTGCAAGCCCTTCAAGCTATCAGGCGATGCGAAGCTTGCATTGCCATCTTGATCTGAAATTTTACCGCCAAAAGCGTTAAGCACGAACATTTGACGTGCTAGCTCAGGAGCAGCACCAAATCCGTATTGAGTTTTGCCTTTTGTTAGCTTTTTCGAAATCTCTAGCATCTCATCCCAAGTTGCTGGTGGTGCTGTAATTCCCGCATCGGCAAACATTTTTTTATTATAAAATAAGGCAAGTGTAGAATAATCTTTTGGAAAGCCATATGTTTTGCCGTCCGCTTTAAATGCTTCTAATAATGGTTGCTCAAAGTCAGCAACATCAAAGTCGCTTTGTACGTAGGAGTCAAGCGGCTCAATTACGTTCTTAGCAATTAGAGCTGGTGCTTCAAAAGCATCCAGATAGAATACATCTGGCCCTGTACCGCCAATTAAACGAGTCTTGATAACGTCCATATACTGGTCTGCAATAACTTCATACTTTACTTTAATATCAGGATTTTTCTGCTGAAATTCATCTAAAACTTGTTGTAATAGCGTTTGCTCTTCTGGTGATGATCCCCAACCGTTCAAGGTTACTGTCGTCTGCTCAACAGGAGCCTTTGTTTCAGCTGGTGCAGCGCTTTCAGGAGTTGTCGAAGCAGCTGGAGCAGTAGTTGGGGCTGGTGAGCTTGTGCTCGCTGTGTCTTTTTTGCTGCAGGCAGCTAAAACCAAACATAACGCCATAATAAAAACGAGTGTTACTGAGATTCTTTTTTTCATTTTTAATACCTCCCATTAGTATGAATCTATTTATGCAATTAAAGCAACACAAGATTGTTGCATTGCTCTAGCTGTATACAGCTGCGGTCGATTGGCCGCTTTCAATCCGGTACCCCGTTGAATTAGCCGAAATATCGATGGTTAAAGTACCGTTTGACTGACGTTTAATTGTTAAAGACAATCGACCTTGAGCAACGTATAAATTATCAATCGTTAGTTCATTGACTCCCTTAGGTAGGGAAGGATTTAAGAAAATGCTTTTGTTAATTGCATCTGGTTTAATACCCAGCATGACCTGCATGAAAACAAGAGGTGTGCCCGCAGCCCAAGCTTGCGGCGAGCATGCTACCGGATAAGGGACTGGCATGCCATGATCTGCACTATAACCGCAGAACAATTCGGGAAGTCGGTAATGCTCGAAGCCTGCAACACTTTTCATCAAACCTTCGATAACCTGATTGGCTTCTTCATGAAAACCATTGCTGCTTAAGCCAAGTAAGCACATCGAGTTATCATGAGGCCAAACACTTCCATCATGGTAGCTCATAGGATTGTACCCTGCAGATTGATCACTCATCGTACGAATGCCATATCCGCTAAACATATCTTTAGCTACCAATCTTTTGGCCACATGTACGGCTCTTGCTGGGTCCATAAGTCCTGACATTAGCGCGTGACCTGGGTTTGACGTGATCGAGCGTACCTGCTTTTTATTTTCATCCAATGCTATGGCATAAAACTTGTGGTCTTCCATCCAAAATGCCGATTCAAACGACTCCTTCATTAAGGCTGCTTCAAGCTCTAGCTTATCCGCAAGGATAGTCTTCCCTAGAAGTCTGAGAATGGGAGCTAGCTTGGTTTTGGCCTGATAAACATAGCCTTGAACTTCAACCAGAGCAATAGGCGCTTTGGCATAGCTTCCATCCTCATGGACGATAGAATCGGCTGAATCCTTCCAGCCTTGATTGGCAATGCCTTTGGATGATTTAAGATGATACTCTACAAAAGAATCCTTGTCCTCATCCCCGTAGATGTCGATCCAATCCAATGCTTTTTCCAATTGAGGCATTAACTGCTCAACGAGCAGAATGTCTTCCGTCCAGTCAAAATATTCAGCTAGCAGCAGTAGGAAAAGCGGCGTAGCATCCACTGAACCAAAGTAAGGCGTGAATGGAATTTGATTGGTATTAGCAAGCTCGCCGTAACGAATTTCATGCATGATTTTACCAGGCTGCTCATCTCGCCATTCCTCTATCTTGGTTGCTTGATAATGGGCCATAGTCAGCAAAGTACCACGTGCTACCTGTGGGTTAACCGCTAGCATTTGTAAAGCTGCAATCAGACTATCTCGCCCAAAAGGTACGGCATACCAGGGAAGTCCAGCTACTGGAAATGTGCCAAATCCAAGATCCGTGAGCAATACACGCATATCCTGAACACCTTGATAATAAAGCCGACTTAGAATAGGAGAGTCACTACTCAGTTGGGTAGTTTGCTTGTTCCATGAAACATAGGATTGCTCTAATAAATGGCGCGCCTCATCTATGGGAAGTGGTATGGCTCCAACTCCATTATGAAAGGGAACAATAAAAAAGCAGATCGTTTTTGAATCTCGTGGCGCAAGCTTTATGAGAAAGTGGACAATGCCGCATTCCTCGTATTTCGTTTCACTGCTATCCCATTGAATTCGCGTTTCTCTTGCAACCTCATCTGCTGATTCATAGTTCAAAGTTAGCTTACCCGTTTCATAGGCAGGTTGTCTTTTTACCCCTACCTTGCCTCCCAAGAAGCCGCGTACAATAAACATGTCATTGAAATCAGCATCGAACTGGCTGGAAAATTCAAACTCAAGCTCCTTGGGATAATAGTTTGTGAAGGTAGCGCTTTCATATAAAACACCATCATAGATAAACCTTGTACGTTTTAATTCAATTGATTCTCTCCAGAGCGGCAGCTTCTCGCTAGCATCACCGGGTACATTGGTTAACAAAAATGTCATTAAAAAATTCTCGTCTGCCTGAGAAGTTAATAGCACCGGTTGCTTTCCATTAATTCTAAATTCCATTCTGCTTAAGTACCTGGTGTCTTTAGTAAATAAACCTAAGCCTGTGGGATTATTATGCGGGATATCACCATTGGGGTTTGTAGTGAGAAAGAGATCATTTTCTTTAATTACCCTGTATTCCATTGAAAATCACCTCTAGTTGATTATTTCCGAAACGTTTCGGTCGCCCCGTATTGCCATTATATGCATGATTAATTTAAAAATCAATCTATTTTTTATTGTTTTTTTATGCATACCATCTCTAATTTAGCTGATTATTAGGTTTTTATTGCTCAAAATATCAATATCGCTTACAATAATGATAACAAATAACCAATTAGAAACGTTTCGGAGGTACCGATGACTACCATTAAAGATATTGCCAAAGCAGCTAACGTTTCCGTTACAACTGTTTCTAGAGCATTAAATGATTATTTTGATGTAAATGAAGAAACGAAGAAGAAAATCAAACAGATTGCTTTTGATCTGGGATACTCCCCGAATATTGCAGCGCGAAGTTTAGTAGTTAAGAAGACCAATACAATTGGACTGCTTCTCTCAAGTGTCACTCGAAGCAGCAGCAAGGATAATATTGCTTTTGAAATTCTCTGTGGGATGAATGATCGAGCTGGGGAGCTGAACTATGACCTTGTCTTATTTAGCACTAATTCACAGAAGCAAATGGTTAAATCTTATAAGGCGTTATGTCATGAACGGGGAGTGGACGGAGTGATCATTATGGGCATACGTTTGGATGATGCTTATATTCAAGAAATCGTGAGCTCATCTATCACCTCTGTAATTATTGATATATCTATCAAAGGGAAAAATGTCGGTCTAATCACCTCCGATAATATTAATGGAGCGAAAGAGGCAGTTAACCATTTAATCACAAAAGGTCATCGCCGTATTGCAATGATTAATGGCCATTCCAAAGCTGAGGTAAGCATTAAAAGATTAGAGGGGTACAAGCTTGCCTTGCAGGAATCGAGTATTCCTTATGATGAAAGCATTGTAGGTGATGGACAGTTCTCAGAGTTGGGTGGATTAGAGGCAGCTATTCGACTACTTACAACGGCTCCAGATATCACGGCTATATTCTGTGCAAGCGATTTAATGGGGCTAGGTGCTATGCAAGGGATCCGAATACTTGGTAAAAATGTACCTGAGCATGTTTCCATCGTTGGCTTTGATAACATTAGTTTATCTGGTTACGCTACTCCTCCTATGACAACAATTAATCAGAATAAATACGAAATAGGCTACCAAGCAACTCAAATGCTCGTTGATATGCTAGAAGGTAGAAACGTATCCCCGCAAAAGGTTCTGACTACTGAGCTTGTTAGTAGAGAAAGCGTTAGGGAGATCAGGTCTTAATCACTTCTCTCTGATACCACATCTCCCAGCTTTCCATGGATTGCCCAATGACATAAGGATACAAGGAATGTCCCTTTGGCAGGCCATTAAATGCCTTTCCGCCTAATACAAGCTCCACTTCAGGCACTTCCTTGTGGATGCTTCCTATGAAGCTCAATCCCGCTTTGAGACGTTTTGGATTCGTTAATGATAAACAGAGAAACTGAATATCTTTAACAAGGATTAATTGGCTGATCCCCTCTAGCGGGGTATCTGCACCAATATAAATCACATCGAGTCCTTTGCGGCGCAGGAATAATGAAAACAACAACAGCCCTACCTGATGCTGTTCTCCAGATGGGCACAAGGCTAAAACCTTCGGTTTCGTTGAATCAACCTGAAATAGCCGAAAAAATTGCGCAAACCGCAGCTGCACAAAATGGCTAATAAAATGCTCCTGCACCGCCGTTATGGTTCCCCGCTCCCATTCATCACCAACTCGCGCCATTAGCGGAACCAGAACCTCATGGAACATATCGTCAAATTGGTACATTGAAAACCCGAGATCAACTAATGCATTAGACTTACCCGCATCAAAATCAACTAAATGAGCATAAAGATTATTTTGCATGTCTATAAAGTATGCTTTTGGTTCCGGTGTCTTGTAGCTGGATAAGGGCAAGGCTTCCGCCTGCAGGGCTTTATTCTTGATCAACTGCTGAGCAGCGTGACGAATACTTATGCCTTTATCCTCGGTCTCCATCTTCAGCCAACGCAGGTCTGCCAAGTCCTCGTCCGAATATAATCTATGGCCGCCCTCCGTCCTAACAGGCTGAATTACGCCATATCGTGTTTCCCAAGCGCGAAGTGTTCCCGCTGACAGACCAAGCTGCTTGACAATCATTTTACTATTGTACATCTTAGCCACTCACTTTCTTCTATTGCCATAACCAAAGGCAGACCAGCTGTCCCTGCTTTGAATCAATGCTATAAAAACATAAAGCGAAGTTGTCCAATTTCCTAGAAGGATCAACAGGATAATCCAGAGCATAGAGCGCCACCAAGAGCATTCACGAAAGATAACCCAGCCCGAAAACAGCGTAATCCCCACATAGAAATCAACTAAAGTCAGTTTGCCCCAAAGCAATCCCATCAAGACAGAGCCGTCTCCCCAAAAATCACCTTCAATCAGTCCAAAGGTTATACCGATCGTCATCCCCAACAATAACAAAAAGCTAATGATTTTGGCTATCTTCATAAGGACTTTGCTTTCTTAGCAGCAGGGAACCATGGAATAAATAGGTTGGTTTCCTGCTTGTATGTTTGATAGGCTTCATTGCCTGCATATCTTTTATCAAGAAAAGGAACACCTGACACTTTGAGTAGAAGCAGGTTGATGAATAAAGCGCTGAACACAGCTGTCCAGCCTAAATGAACAGGTAAAACCACAAGGAATATGCCCCACCACATAGCAGCCTCACCAAAATAATTCGGATGTCGTGTAAACCGCCATAAGCCTGTTTTCAATATAGCATCTTTGTTCGTACGAGTTTTCTTAAAATGCTCCAGCTGATAGTCCCCGATAGCTTGAAACAAAAAGCCCACGCACCAAACAACCAGCCCTATAACCGCCCATACATCCAAGCCAGAGCTTTGTACCGCATTAACACGCAATAACGGGTAGGAAAGCAGCAGCATAATCACACCTTGCATCATAAAAACGCGAAAGAACGCTATAATGAAAGCATTTTTGCCCCAATCCTTGCGGAAATTCGCATAACGGAAATCCTCGCCTCGCCCAATGGACCGAATATAGAGATGAAGCGCTAACCGAGTGCCCCATATTACAACCATGATCAGCACCAAAAGCTGCCGACTATCATAACCTTTGCTATGAAAAAAGCTGACGAAAGCAACAATAACAAATCCAATTCCCCAGCCAATATCGATGATCGAATTATCTTTAATAATTTGGGCTACTAGAAAAAACAGCACCATAAAAATCAATACAGCAATACTGCTTACCGCATATAAGGACCACATCTTAGACTCCACCTCTCGTATTGTTCTCATTTAATAACATAGCTACACTAATTGCACCTTTACCTGCATTTGCTCCAATCACAGGGGATACGTTGGTAATATATAAAGGCCTGGAGCCTGTAATGTTAATCATTTCAAGTTCACATTGCTTCATGCTCTCAGGATTGCCGGCATGCAGAAGCGCATATTGAGCTATGCCATGCTTAAGATGAATCCTTTTGAGCAGCTGAAACATTTTACCTTGACTGGATTTGGAGAAAAAAGTTTTGCCATATAGCAACGACTTTCCTTCGTGATCGATAGATACAATTGGCTTCATGCTCAACCACCTTGCAATCTTGCCTTGCAAGGGACTTACACGTCCTCCTCGAAGCATATATTTCAAGGTTGGCACACTAACAAGAATTTCCGATTTCGGGATCCAGCCTTTAATAGCATGCTTAATCTCAGAAAAAGAGCTTCCTGTTTCGAGAGCTTCAGCTATGCGACAAGCCAATAAACCATAAGCGCCGGACAATGTGCGTGAATTTACTACATGAATTCTTGCAGAGTCAATTTGTTCAGCTGCCATACAGCATACATTATAAGTGCCGCTCAGTTCTTTGGAAAGATGAATAGAAACAACGGATTCATATTGCTGAAGAAGCTGTTGGTAAAGCTGCTCTACACTTAGTAGGTTTGGCTGCGAGCTCTTTGGCTGCTCTGTGCTTTCCTCAAGCATGGTATAGAATACGTCCGGCTGCAAAGTTACCTTATCTAGGAAAGTTGACTTGCCTACTTGGAGCTGCAGAGGCAGCATATGAATTTGGTAGGCATCCATCCATTCCTGCGGTAAATCACAAGCAGAATCTACAACCAAAGCAATCGAAGATTTACGTTGATAAATGCCTTGATATTGCCTATGCATATCCTCCACTTTCTGGTAAACCAATTTCCCCATGTCCGAGAATATCCTTGCAGCCCGTGCTGGATCATTAGTATGTAGATGAACCTTTGCCAGTCCATTGTCACTCACGATAACTAAAGAATCGCCTAAATCGCTTAATTGTCCTTTCAAAGCCTCTGGGTCTGTTGCTGTTTCAAAAAGAAATTCAGAACAATACCGAAATGGAATTTCTTCATGCTCCGCGAAAACATGCGGCTTTTCTTCCAGAGTTAAGTTAGCAGATGAGCTTCCATTAAATGGTTTAGGCTGCAATCTAACCTCGATCAACCCCTTTAAAAAATGCACAAAGCCTTTAGCTCCTGCATCCACAACATTATGAACACGCAGTACTTCAAGCTGGTTTTTGGTATGCTCCAGCGCCGTGTTGACTTCAGCAAGAGATTGCTTTAGTACTTGCTGAATGCTTTCGGTACCCCTGCTTGCTTCTTTCATTACCCGTACCCAGGTTTTCATTACCGTCAAGACTGTCCCTTCCTGGGGTGCAGCAACCGATTTTATCGCACTTTGTACAGAAAGCTCGCACATCTCAAGAAACTGCTTATATTTCACTTCGGGATAGAGCAGCAGGAAATTGCACATCGTAATAATAAACTGCGAGAAAATCATTCCAGAGTTCCCGCGTGATCCGCGCATGCAAGCTAGCTTTATTCGTTCTAAAGTATCCTTGGACGAGTCGCCCCACATGCAATCCCTTGTGATCATGCCCATTAGATGAGCTAGATTGTTGCCTGTATCACCATCTGCTACAGGGAAGACGTTGATGGCATTTAATTCATTTTGATGATAAATAATTTCCTGTGCCCCAGATATGATCATATCGTAAAAAGTCCGATGATTCAGTACTTCCATGTTTGCTTGTCTCTCCTTCTGTTTGGTTAAAAGGAATTATGGTGGATTAGTTGATTGACCTGCTGAACTATACGCTCATAGGTTACTTGCCAATGTGTGGCATGCCAAAATACCTTTCTTTGTTTAATTAATATGATTTGGGGTGATTGATGCTCCAAGACTAGATCGGTTTCAATTTGATTTGAGATTCCACGAGATTCTATAACTCGAACAAGCGCAAAATCCACTAAAGGCTTCGGCCTTTGTGTATATACCACAAATTCTCCAAAAGCATGACTGCTAATAGGACATGCCGTACTGTGCTTCAATAAAAGCAAGGGTCTATCTTGATTATTCTGCAAAGCTTGCTCCCAATCTTCTGATCTTGTAAAGGTCATATATTTAATCTTCATTATCTGCTCCTCGTATGAAACTTTAGCCATGCTTAATTATAGATATTTTGTGTAGATATTTCAACAAATTCTTGACATTTCCGCAATTTCATCAATTTATTGTATAGATTTTGTTCAAGTATATTCTGTAAAATGCTACGCTTAAAAGGTAACAACAAATTGAAACGCAGTTCTTACTCGGCGTTCAGCAGGTGATAACATTGAAAACAAACCGTTTATACCGCATTTGGGTTATTACCACCATGTCTATCCGTTTTTTCTTGGAGATTTGGTGGTTTCAGCAACGAAAAGCAAAATTGCCGCCCCGCGAGTTAACTCTGCAATGGGAGCTCTTGCTCAAGCAGCAAGCTAAGCGCTTCAAAGCAAGAGCGTTAAGCTTGGAGGGCATACTCATTAAGGTAGGGCAATTCCTCAGCACGCGAGCCGATCTGCTACCTGCTATTTTTACTGATGAGCTTTCTGGTCTAATTGATCAGGTAACACCTGTACCCAGAGAAGCTGCTTTAAAGGTCCTTGAGTCGCAGTGGCAAGCTCCCTATACCGAGCATTTGCTGGAAATTGGCACAGCTGCAGTCGCCTCTGCATCCATTGCTGTTGTTTATAAAGCTAAGCTGCTGGATGGAACAGCTGTAGCAATCAAAATTCAGCGTCCACGGATTGATCGTATTTTCCAAGCTGATTTTCGTGCCATTCGAATTGTTATGAAGCTTACAAAACGTTTTACTTCTTGGGGTAAATCATTGGATCTGGACAGACTTTACAGCGAATTAGTAGAGATAGTTTCGAAGGAGTTGGATTTCATCCAAGAAATGCAGCACGCAGAGTCCTTTGAGCGTAATATTGACCCTGCTTTACGGGTGAGAGTGCCTAAATATTATACGGCTTTAATAACCAGGCGGATCATAGTCATGGAATGGATCGAGGGCTTTCTGATTACTGATCTTCAAGCGCTTCATAAGCACGGCCTAAAGCCCAAGGAAATTGTGCAGCGGTTTGCCGCGAGCTTCCTGCAGCAGCTAATCGTCGATGGCTTCTTCCATGCAGATCCTCATCCAGGGAATATACGCTTAGAAGCAGATGGCACGCTTGTCTTTATCGATTTTGGGATGATGGGCAGTATCAGTCGAGCTCAACGCACTTCTTTTATAAGCTTGATTTCAGCGTTGCTGCTGCAGAATTATCCGTTAATGGTGACAGCTTTGGCTGAGCTGCGTTTTGTGAATAAAGTTGCCGATCAAGCTCAAATTGCCGACGCAATGGAAGCTGCAACAAACCTATATTTAAGCAGAGGTTTTCAAAGCTTTGACGAGCAGGCCATTCAGACATTAATGACGCAGCTGCGTTCCTTCGTTAACGGCAATGCGATTCAAATGCCTGCAGAGTTTGCCTTCCTGGGAAGAGCAGCAGGCATTGTGTCTGGCGTGATTGCAACCCTTGCTCCTGATGTCGATTACCTCGCCTTAGGCAAAGAAATTGCAAAACCGATGCTAGATAAAACCTTTGGGAATGAAAGGAAGGACGTCCGCTATTCAATTCCGCCTATTTTATTGCTAACAGGAAAAGCTATACTCAGGCTCCCCCTCCAATTGGAGCAGCTGCTGCAAATTCAGATTAGACAAGGTGAGCTTTCACTTAAGCAAAGCCGAGCTAATGGCTGGACAAAATACTACCAGAAAAAACAGAAATTTACAGCCTTGCTTTTCGTCAGTTTATGGCTGGCAGCAATTGGACTTTATGCGTTTCAATCCCACGAAGCCGGCTATGCTGCAGCTGTGAGCTCCTTGCCGTTTCTGGTTTATTATAGATCGCTAGACAAAAAATTTGAGCGCATGATGGCAAGTCCACTAACAGAACAGGCAGGTGACTTAGCATGAATGAAGAAAACAAAGAGCATATTCCCCATGAAGACGATACACAAAAGCAGTACACTGAGAAATTTGATCATTTAGAATTGAAGATAGAAGGCTTGAAGGATGGATATCGTTTCACAGTGAGAACAGATGAGGAAACCGTCAAGCAGCAGCGTCGAGTCGGAGGTTCTTTCATTAACTTTGCCAAGCAAGCCGATAAAGCAGGCTGGCGTTTGCCGTGGTTTGTGCGAATTTTACTTTCTTTCTGGTCTAAATATAAGTAAGCAGAAAATTGGCGTTATTAGCGAAACAGATTCGTTAATAACGCCATACTTTTGCTTGAACTATAAAAGCAATCTATCCAATCCAATTGCACTTGATTAATCGTTCTTTCTTCTTTCTTGCTCCCCAGTAATTGTTGAGACCAATCTTTGGCACGTATGATTTCATAGGGTCGCTGCTCGCTGTTTCTCTGCTCTTTCTATGCTCTCTATCAACCAGGGGGTTACTTTCGGATGGTCTATTATTTCATCACTTGTCATCCAATATACAGCCTCAACTTCATCCTGGCTTTTGGGATAAGCTGTACCTTGATCATATTCGCAAAGAAAAACAACATTAATAACATGCCTGCCATCATCTAAAACGAAAGATGAGCTATATAGGAACTGGGGGTTCAGTTCAATCTCGATCCCAACCTCCTCATAAATCTCCCTTCTAATTGTTCTTTCCATAATATCCAGCGAATTTCCTTCCTCATCCACTTTACCACCAACGAGTGAAAGGGTTCCTCCTGCGTGTTCTTCCTTTAAACTGCGTTCAATAACCAACCATTTTCCCGCTTTATAAATGGCTCCCTCCATATTTACAATGAACATTCCTAAACCTCCTGTTTAATAACTGGAATTAGTGGTGAATTTGCAACAATCTTATCGGCTATAACTGTATAGAATTCTGGGAATTGGCTATGAATCTTATTAGGTTCTTCTTCAAGAATCCTTAAGTACATTCCCTCACTTGCCAAAGCGGATAGTATCTCCCCAAGCGTCCATTTTCTTAGCATTACTGGGGGTAAATCGTTTCGTTCCTCCTCTGGCAAAATCCCGTGAAAAGATATAGTACCTTCGAGAAGTTTCGACTGAAAATAGTCAGCATCTGATTTTAAAGCTGCTTTATCGCCAGTGATATCGATTAATTTAGTTGCAACAGGATGGAAATCGGTCAAAATAAACCGTCCATTCGTTTTCAACATCCGCGCGACAATCGCGAAAAGCTGCCGTAAATCCGAGAAATAATGCAATATTCCAAATTCCATAAGCACTAAATCAAAGCCCCTTAAATCCTCTTCATTGGGAATGTTCAAAACATCTGCATTTATGTATTCCACTTTAACACCTGCTGCCTCTGAAACCTCTAGAGCGTAACGTTTGTTATCTTCAGATATATCAACGATAGTTACGTCTGCGCCAAGAATAGCTAGAGATATTGCCTTTCTGCCGGTTGAACCTAGAAGATTAATGATTCGTTGCCCCTTGGGCTCACCTATATATTTCAACCAACGACGTAATGGGTATTGTGGATTTCCCACTAATTTGTCTGCTTCTTCAGCCGGAGCTCCATATTCAATCAACCATGCATCATATGCTTTAGTATTCCAGGCTAATCTGTTCATTTCGGTTTGCTTGTCTTGCATTAAAATACCTCCATTAATCGTCAGTTTTATAAAAATCACTCCTTATTTTCAAGCATTTCCTTAAGCCTAAGCAAGCGTTGTTCCGACTTTTCACCAATGTTATGAACCCATTGTTCCAGCTCCCCTAAAGGCTTAGGAGTTATATTGTAGCGTTTTTCACGTCCTTGTTGCTGGACGGTTACCAATCCTGAATTCTGGAGTACATTCAGATGCTTGAGAATACCCTGGCGTGTGATGGGGTATATTTCCGCAAGCTGAGTCGCTGTTCGGGGGCTGTTCTCAGCAAGTGTTTCCATCAGCTTCCTGCGCAAGGGATCACCCAATGCATTAAAAATCAGCTCAGCACTCAATGGGGTAAGCTCTTTCCTTCTAAATGTGCCTGCAGGTTTTCCAGCGACATCGCATATCCCGCTTCCGTCGGTTTTGCTTGTTCACGGGTCTCATATCCCGTTTCAGTTATAGTCACTCGAGTACCGTCATTCTCTTTTACTAGTATAAAGGTGGTTATCATGACCACATCTGTTGAATCTAGCTCCCAGCGAAGAGCAAACCGATTTGGTGCATCTACTATCTCTATCGTTGCCTGCATAGTCACAACCTCCGTGCCGACATGGTAGGAGTTGGGGGAATGATGAAAATAAGCTGTCTCTCCTACTTGTAAAAGAGGAATTTCCCAAGGCGAACCTGGGGAATACCATTTTGAAAGCTGCTCTGCTTCCGTCACTGCCTTCCACACACGCTCCTGAGATGCTTGAATGAATATACTTCGTACAACTGTTATCTGTTCCAGAATAAAAACCTCCTATGTGAAACTAATTAGTTGCACATAGGATAACACAAGCTCTTTATTATTGTAAAATAATACAGTCATACCTATATTACTTCAAACTTTTGTTTTACTAGCTCCCCTTAATATTTTCTCCATTGATTACTGTTGCTCTTACAATTATCGGCTGTCACTTGTGGTATTGTCAGCATACCATTATCATTTAATATATTGAATAGATCAGCCGTTGCAAAGTGCTCTTTATTCGCATGGACATTTTTCCTGGAGGGGTAATATGGAAGAGAAGTGGCACAAACATCTAGGTGTGTATGGAATTTGTATTCAGGAAGGCAAAATTTTATTGATTAATAAGGTCGGGGGGCCGTACACAAATAGATATGATCTTCCCGGAGGAAGAGTTGAGCCGAATGAACCCTTAGCCCAAGCGCTCCGAAGAGAGTTTAAAGAAGAAACGGGGATAAGCATTACGGTTATAGAGAATATAGGTGTTCTCGATTACCTCATTCCTTTCAAGCTAGAAAAGCAAGAAACCACCCATATTCATCATATTGCCATATACTATCAAGTTGAGCATTTAAGCGGAGAGCTTTCCTATTCTACTGATTTGGAAGACAATGATTCCGTTGGCGTTGGTTGGGTAGATTTTGAGTTATTGACCACTGAGAATTGCTCCCCTTTGGTCATGCAAGCTCTGGTTTGGTTGGGATCAAAGCAGGTTACTAACGTTGAAATTGCTAGATTGGATGATTGGGTAATAATGTGAATTCATGTAGCCAACTCATACTCTTTCATTAACGTATCCATAATGGCTTGTACAGACATAATCTCTCTAATTTCATGGACTCTTGCACCAGCAAAAACCAGTCCGTTCTCTACATCTCCATCAATTGACTTCATTAAAGAATCTCTGGTGCAAAATCGATAAGAGCAATGTTTAAGGCAGCTGTCGCATTTATCAATCTTGACTTTTTTATCTCCAAAGATCATATCGGTAAAGTGATTTTTAATGGCACGACCTTCGAGTCCTACCGTTGTTTTCACAAGCACGGTACCACCTTCCTTGCAATCCAAATACATTTGTTTAAAGGCCGGATGGGCATCGCACTCATGACTTGCCACAAATCTGGATCCCATCTGTACACCTACTGCTCCCATTTGAATTGCTTTGGCTATATCCTCTCCATGAAGAATGCCGCCTGCTGCAATAACGGGTATATTTACTGCTTCGACAACCTCTGGGAGGATATCGAATAAAGGCCTATCCGTGCCCAGATGTCCACCAGCTTCAAAGCCTTCCACTACAACTGCTGATGCACCTAATCTTTGAGCTAATCTAGCTAATTTAGCAGAAGAGACGATCGAGATCACTGGCACCCCATATTCTCTTCCCCAAGCATACATATCTCGCGAAAATCCGGCACCTGAAATAATAAAATCAACTTTCTCCTGCATGGCTGCTTTAATGGTTTCCGCAAAATCCTTCATCGCAAATAAGACATTAACCCCTATATAACCTAACCCATTGGTAAGCTCTCTTGCTTTACGAATATGTTCCTTTAACACTTCAATTGAAATCCCTGTACCTGAGATAGTACCTATTCCCCCAGCATTGGCAACAGCTGCTGCTAAACCGCTTAAAGAGACTTTAATCCCCATGCCTCCTTGCATGACTGGTATTCGGGGTGTCATATGTTCGATGATCATTTTTGGGAAGCTCATCTAGCTTATTCTCCTTTTTAAATGCTTATTTCTTTGTGGCCAATTGCTGCAATAATCTCATCCACAAGTGGATAAATTAAACCTTCCTCAAGCTCTATATGCTCCTGCAGCACTGAGCATCCTTGAAGTAAATATACAAGGCAGAGATTCAACTGCTTAAAGACCTTAGCCTGATTATTTTCTACAGTGGCAATGATCTCCTTGGATAACAGCAGAAAGGGCTGAAAACATTGCTTGACGATTTCATGCTCTTTTTCCAATACCCAGATAGAAGGTGTGATAGAAGGACGAATTCGCTGTTTAAAATAGGCTGAGGCAATTGGATAAACCTGCAGCTCCTCCCACTCCTCGTGTGCGCCTAGCTCCTTCATCAAGTTTTTGACATCAACCCGTAAAAGCAGCAGTAAATTCAAAGTAACTGACATATCCCGATTTCCTTGTGCTTGCTCCGCTTTTATATAAAGGTGGTTCAATTTCTCCTCCAGAGATGAATGCTCTTCTTTTAATCTCTTTACTACATTCGTAAATTTCGTAGGTCCAGCAGTTTCTAGAGAGTTGGATGAAATTAGTTCCTTTCTATACATAACTATCATTCTCCATTCCATTATAGAATTGATCCTATCCTCTTATAGTACTCGCACCATTATTGCATAACAGTGATGAAAATCACTTCAGCTCATGTGTTTTCCTCAGATAAGCCACCCAATATATGCCTGCTACAAAAATGGTTCCACCTGCCGCATTGCCCAGAAAAACAGCTACAAAATTATGCAGATAATCCCCCCAATTGTAATAACCTGCAAAAATTGCAGCCGGAATTAAAAACATGTTAGCCACGACATGCTGGAAGCCGATGGCTACAAACGCCATGGTTGGAAACCAAATGGCAAGCACTTTACCACCAATATCATCTGAACCGTAAGCTAACCAGACCGCTAAAGCGACAAGCCAATTGCAGCCAATCCCAGAAACAAAAGCCTGCAAAAAGCTTTCATCCAGCTTATGAGCTACTAAATCAACCGTCTTGGTTAGAAAAGCTCCCGTCTCTGTTAAGCCCAATACATGCCCGAAAAAGTAAGCGACGAATAAAGCACCAGCAAAATTAGTTAAAGTGATTAACAGCCAATTTTTCAACACATGGTGTGCTTTTATTCTTCCAGCCATCCAAGCAAGTGGAACTGCCATCATATTGCCAGTCAACAGCTCTCCACCCGCTACAACGACCAAAATAAGCCCTACAGGAAACACGGAAGCTCCAATAAATCCCGCGAAGCTTCCCCACTCTGCTGGCATTGTAGCAACAATGCGAATATCCAATAGAAAACCAATCGCAATAAAAGCTCCTCCAAGGAAGCCCAATACAAGCAATTCAGTAAGCGGCAGCATTGCTTTCTTGTAGCCCGTTTCTACCGTTAATTCTGCAATATGCTGAGGTTTATGATAAGACATATAAATTCCTCCAATTTAGGATACATAAGAGTTGAAAGATTTATTGAACCAATTGTGTTATAATATTCTTATATTTAAATATTCATATATATTAAGGAGTAAATATAATGAACCGTGAAATTCTCCAGTTTAAAACAGAATTTTTCAAAGCACTTGCACATCCTATGAGAATTCGAATATTAGAGCTATTAAGTGAAGGTAATAAAAATGTTAATGAATTGCAGGCTATTCTAGGCTCTGAAGGTTCTACAGTATCTCAACAGCTTGCTATTTTGCGCAGCAAAAACGTTGTATATGGCATTAAAGATGGAACCTCTGTGATCTACTCGCTTCGCGATCCTTTAATAAAAGATTTATTAGTAGTCGCTAAAGCCATTTTTGATAATCATCTCGTCGATACCATATCTTTATTGGAGGATATGCGGAACGAAAACACCAGAAAAGAAGGTTAGTTATCATGAAATGGACTGGAAGGTTCTATGGATATACTGTATCTGCATTTCGTAAGGATTTAGTTTCCGGCTTGATTGTAGGCATAATCGCCATTCCATTAGGGATGGCTTTTGCTATTGCTGCCGGAGTAAAACCGGAATATGGCATCTATACAACCATCGTCGCTGGTATTCTGGTTTCTTTATTTGGAGGGTCCAAATTTCAAATTGCCGGACCTACGGGAGCTTTTATTCCAATCCTCTTTGCCATTGTCATGCAATATGGCTATGAAAACCTGCTGATTGCAGGCTTTATGGCTGGAGTTATTCTTGTTTTATTGGGCTTATTTAAGCTTGGTGCCTTAATCAAGTTTATCCCTCGACCTGTTACGATCGGATTTACAGCTGGGATTGCTATCATTATTTTCAGTGGCCAAATTGCTAATTTCCTTGGCTTACAAGGACTGCAGCGTCATGAAAAGTTTCTAGATAATATGAAAGATATGTTGCTTCATCTCTCGACTATTCATCTAAATAGTGTAATCATAGCGATCATTTGTTTATGCTGTTTATTGCTAACACCTCGATATTTCTCGAAGATCCCAGCATCTTTAGTCGGGATCCTTGTTTCAAGTGTAGTGGCCTTCGTGTTCTTTAAAGGTGATGTCGCGACAATTGGCTCATCATTCGGTGCGATATCCAGCCAATTACCGGCATTTCATTTATTAGATATTACATGGGAGCGTATTGAGCAATTGCTTAGCCCAGCTTTTGTAATCGCTATGCTTGGGAGTATTGAATCGCTTTTGTCTGCTGTTGTTGCAGATGGAATGACCCGAACCCGTCATAATAGCAATCGCGAGCTTATTGGGCAAGGCATTGCCAATATGATTACACCTTTTTTTGGCGGCATTCCCGCTACGGGGGCGATAGCTAGAACAGCAACTAATATTAAGAATGGCGCTGTATCTCCTTTTTCAGGGATTATTCATGGAATAGTTGTGCTTATTGTGCTTCTCCTTTTTGCACCCTACGCATCCCATATCCCACTTGCCAGCATAGCTCCAATTTTAATGCTCGTAGCTTGGAATATGAGTGAACGAGCAGAATTTGTCCATGTGCTTAAAACTAAAACAACCGATTCCATAGTCCTTATCCTTACATTTGTATTGACGGTTTTCACTACATTAACAATCGCTGTTGAGGTAGGACTTATAATGGCTGTCATCTTATTTGTAAAACGCATGAGTGAAATGCTCACCGTGGTTAAGGTCCTTCCGGATCCCACCGTCAAGCACGAGAAGCTTTACCCCCATATGGTTGGAGAAGATCATGACTGTCCACAAATTACTATATATACCATTGAAGGCGCCCTTTTCTTTGGGGCAGCTGATATTTTTGGGAAAGCCTTAATGTCTACAATAACTCTTCGACCCAAGATATTGCTTTTACGCATGGGTAAAGTTCCCTTTATGGATACGACGGGTGAAGCCAATATTGCGAGTCTAGTGATGCATTTCCAATCATTTTCTGGTCAGGTGCTTATTTCAGGAATGAAACATCAGCCTAAAGATGTCCTGAAACGAACAGGCCTTTATCCAATCATTGGTGAAAATCACTTTTTCGAGCATACAGGCGAAGCGATTGATTATGCCCTAACTCAATTGGATACGAATCGTTGTATCGGATGTAAACACTATGCTTTCCGGGAATGCAGGCTGTTATCAGATCCAGAAAAAGCTTAATAAATGATCAATAGAAATGCAAAAGACCGCTTTGAGTAAAAGCGATCTTTTTATGGTCTCGTTCTACTCTCATTTCACTATGAGCACTGGTATTTTAGAGTGCATCACTACATTATGGCTGACACTGCCTAACATGAATTCCTTAATTCCACTATGTCCGCGACTTCCAATAACAATTAGATCACAATGCGTTTCGTCAGCTTGTTCCAGAATAACTTTTGCTGGATTTCCTTTGTGCAAAGTCACGGTTTTATGCGGCGTATTTTTTAGATGGCCTTTTGCTTTTTCAACAATAGCCTGCGAATAGGCAATAGCTTCTTTTTCCTGGCCTGGTGCAGGTGTAAAGATAGCTTCTCCAATGATAATTGTTGGCATATTATAGACATGTATAACCTCTAGCTGTGTTGCTTCATTATCTCGAGCAAGCATGATCGCTTGCTCGATTGCATCCTCTGATGCTTTGGAACCGTCATACGCTACCAGAATTTTTTTATATGGCATCTTCAACAGCTCCTTGTGACTTTTATAGTTTATCTTTTAGTTTAAATGAGGCTTTAAAGGAGTCCCTGTCACTTCATCCTTGTTATGCTTTACAATTTTGCCGTACCATTGACGAATATAAGGAAGAATGTAGTAATCGGCGCCAAATTTACCTGCGTTTGCACCAGCCACAATAATGAAGATACTTAGTAAAATCAACCATGGATTACTAGAAACAGTCCCTGCCAGCATGAAAGTAAAGTTCATCAGCATTCCGAAGAATACAGCTGCTGTAGTCAAAGCTCCTAGAATTAATCCGATGCCAATGAATAGCTCACCCCAAGGCACCATTACATTGAATAGCTTTACGTTAGGTATAGCAAAATGATTGAGAAACGCTACAAAGTTTGGATAAACTTGATCTTGTGTTCCACTTTCCATTACCGGTTTAGCGACCGCACCCTTAAGAAAGCCAGATGCATCAAATGCTTTATCTCCAGTAATCTTGTGCCAGCCTGCCTTCAAAAATTGATACCCAACATATAACCGAACCAATGTTAAAAATACCGCTGCATATTTACTTCCTCTTAGCCAATTCATAATCATGATCGCCAGCTCCTCTTTGTTTTCCTGATATCATCATACCGCGAGCTGAGTCCTATTGTTATCGGGAGAAACACTGAATCTTACCGTGCAAACCCCCTATCTTTCACTAAGCAAATTCAATCCTATAAATCAGGGAATTCCCCGAAATACAATAACTACAACTAAAGCTATACTTAAATAACCTAGGGTAATTAGGTTATGGCCTGGTGGAATGAGGTGAGACAAATGATCTATCCTTCAATGGAAGAAAATGTTGATCAAGAAATCCAACAAGAATTGGATTCGTTATGTAAGATTACAACGAGTGATTTTTCGGGATTAGCTTGGATTGATCTACAGGATAGCCGGATTCGTTGGTTGTACGTCTCAGGAAATACTAATGAGCGTTACAAACGATTAGCCCAAAAGCTAGGCCGTGGTTTAGCAGGACTTGTCATGAAGCTAGGACGCCCCATCATTATTGATGCGGTCATGAATGAAAAAGAGTTATCACGTCTCCAGCACGATTATCCCATTATGTTGGTCGAACATTTGCATACCGCACTAGCAGTACCTATTAAATTACAGGATGAAACACGTGCTGTGCTGCTGATTGGCAATCGCTCCGATCGTTATTATGAAGACAATGATTTGCACTTGGTCTCAAATTTGATTGATCGCTTTGAGCAACTTCTCCAGTGAGCATGATATAATCTAAATCAAGAGGTGAGAATGATGATTCGAATTCTAGTTGTAGATGACCATGCGATTGTCCGTTCTGGACTAATAACGTTGTTAAATGATCATAAAACGCGCGAGGTCATTGGAGAAGCAGCTGAAGGGAATGAAGCCATTGCGAAAGCACTAGAGCTTAAGCCTGATGTTGTACTAATGGATTTAAGCATGCCTCATGGCAAGGATGGGATGACTGCAACGACTGAGTTAAAGAAGCTGATTCCAGATATCGCAATCCTTGTTTTAACGATGCATGACGATGATGAATATTTGTTTCGTGCGATTCATGCAGGTGCCTCCGGATACATTCTTAAAAACGCACCTCATGAAGAGCTGCTTACAGCGATTCATTCCATTGCTCAAGGGGATGCTTATCTATACCCAACGGCAACCAAGCGTTTAATGAGCGAGTATCTAGAAAAACTTAAAAACGGGGAAAATAAAGATATTTACGATACCCTTTCTGATCGGGAAAAAGAAATTTTAGGCTGGATTGCCAAGGGTTATGCCAATAGAGAGATCGCAGAACATTTAATCATTAGTGTAAAAACAGTAGAAACCCATAAAAGCAATCTCATGGAGAAGCTTGGTTTGAAGACACGACCGGAGTTAGTCAAATTTGCCATGAAGAAGGGATTGTTGAATTTTGAATAGAGACTTGGACCTAATATTCCCTGAAGTCATTGGCCAGAATGTCAACACGCTGCTAGATCAGATGGATTCCCAACAGATGGATATCCATTTTCGCTATGAGCTTCAGCAATCCCTTAAACAATTGGCAGACTTGAAATTTGCTTTGGATGAATCATCGATTGTCGCCGTTACCGATCATCATGGGAAGATTCTCTATGTAAATGATAAATTCTGTGATATTTCACAATATTCACGCAAGGAGCTTTTGGGTAAAGATCATCGGATTATTAATTCGGGCTTTCATTCTAAAGACTTTATTCAAGATATTTGGGAGACGATCTCAGCTGGCAGTATTTGGCGAGGGGATATTAAGAATCGTGCGAAGGATGGTACCTACTATTGGGTTAACACAACAATCGTGCCTTTTTTGGATGATAAGAACAAGCCCTACCAGTTTCTAGCGATTCGCAATGAGGTTACAGAGCTTAAGCGAGTAGAAGAAGAATTGAAGATGATGATGAAGCAGGTTCTGAATGTACAGGAAGAAGAACGGAAACGATTTTCTCGTGAGCTGCATGATGGGATCGGTCAGAGTATGTTTGCTCTATTAATTCAATTGGATCGGATTATTTCACAGCAGGAGAATACAGAGCTGGAAAAGCTAAGGCGTAGTGTCTCCACTGTTATCGAAGAAGTACGCAGTCTCGCTTGGGAGCTTCGTCCATCCGTGCTTGATGATTTAGGGGTCACACCTGCAATTCGAACCTATATTGATAATTTTACCCAGCATTTTGCTATCCGGATTCTTTTTGAATCGAATTTACGGAAACGGTTAGATATCCAGATTGAAACAACAATCTATCGCATCATTCAAGAAGCTCTGACGAATATTAGTAAATATGCAGATGTAGCGGAAGCCACTGTGAAATTGATCGAAACAGAAAATCAGATTGAAGTCCAAATTTACGACGAAGGCCAAGGCTTTTCACGAGAGCTCAACAAAAAAGGTGTTGGTTTATTCAGTATGGACGAGCGAGCACGAGGTATCGGCGGGAGCCTTGAAATATTCTCAGAGCCAGGTAAAGGTACTCGTATTGTGCTTACAGCTCCGAAAACCCTTGCAGATTAGAGTCTGCAAATAGCTGTAGGACAAGGCGGGGAAGTTGGACAATTACACATTTTACGTAAATCCTCTAAGCGATGAATGACGATATTACCTTTCACTAGGCTAATCGTTCCTTCATCTTTTAATGTATTCAGAATACGGTTTACACCTTCACGTGTAGTACCAATTAAATCTGCCATTTCTGTATTTGTCAGCTTGAGCTTTAGATGAATCCCATCTAGGAGCTTCTCACCATAAGTATTACTCATGCGGATTAATGTAGAGGCCAATGCACCTGGTTTGCCAAAAAGCAATAAATCACGAAACTTAGATTGGGTTGTACGATGAGTCAAGCCCATCCATTTAATAAATTGGATCGCGAAATCTCCATGTCTGTATAGGAGTATGTCGAGATCTTTTTTATGAATAACGCCGATATCAGCGGCTTCGATGGCAATTGCACTAAAGCTATGAAGTGTCTCCTCGCTCCCATCAATCTCACCAATTAAATCCCCTTTTTGAAGGATAGAAAGAATTAAATCTTTACCCTCTGCAGTTGATTTAGTTAAATGAATTTGCCCCGATCGTAAGTAGTAAAGCTTATCAGCCAGATCGCCTTCCCAGAACAGAAATGCACCACGAGCAATTTGTTTGGGATACATGATGCTTTGAAGCCTCGCAAAATTCTCTTCTCCAAAAAAATCAGCTGTTTCACCCGAAATTTCTAACTCCTCACGCATATCGATCATGGCCGCTGCCTCCTCTAAATCCTATACCCTTATCTTACCGCTTGAGTCCGTTTAAAGTAATCAGGGAATCTCCTGAACTTTACAGTTAAAACCCCTTAGTGGGTTTAGGGGTATAGGCGGTTGAGCTAGATTTAAAGCGGCCACGTCGCTTTAAATTCACCCATTCGGCGATTGAGCTAGTTTTAAAGCGGCCACGTTGCTTTAAATTCACCCATTCGGCGATTGAGCTAGTTTTAAAGCGGCCACGTCGCTTTAAATTCACCCATTCGGCGATTGAGCTAGTTTTAAAGCGGCCACGTCGCTTTAAATTCACCCATTCGGCGGCTGAGCTGGTTTTAAAGCGGCCTCGGCGCTTTGCATCCACCCATTCGGCGGTCGAGCTAGTTTTAAAGCGGTCACGCCGCTTTAAATTCACCCTTTCGGCGATTGAGCTAGTTTTTAAAGCGGCCACGCCGCTTTAAATTCATCCTTTAGGCGATTGAGCTAGTTTTAAAGCGGCCACGTCGCTTTAAATTCACCCATTCGACGGGAGAGCTAGTTTTAAAGCGGCGCCGTCGCTTTAAATTCACCCATTCGACGGGAGAGCTAGTTTTAAAGCGGCGCCGTCGCTTTAAATTCACCCATTCGACGGGAGAGCTGGTTTTAAAGCGGCCATATCGCTTTACTCTACTGGTTCGGTCGCACTATGAGTGTTTTTCAGCATTACAGTCAGCTTTCTTGGTTACTTTAGTGCTCAAGAGAGTTTTTCAGCATTACAGGCAAATCTAAATAAACGTCATCCCCGGTATATCGGAAATGACGTTAGCAACTATATCTACTCTTATACAAATTTACCCACGCCCTAGCTCAATAATAGCTCTAGCACGCTCCACCTCTTGATCTGTTGGCGACTCGATACCTTCTAAAGGGTATGTTTTGTTCATTTGCTGCCATTTGTATACTCCCATACGATGGTAAGGGAGAATTTCGATGCGTTCCACATTGCTGAGACCGCCAATAAAACGACCTAATTCAAACAAGTCCGCATAATCATCGGTGAGGCCGGGTACAAGCACATGACGAATCCACACTGGTTTATGAATTTTGGAGAGAGACTCTGCGAATTGGAGAATCCGCTCATTGGACTGACCTGTCAATAAAAGGTGCTTTTCCGGGTTTATCTGCTTTAAATCCAGCAAAACCAAATCCGTCCCTTCCATCAAACCTTTGAGATGGCTTGGCTCACAAAAGCCTGAAGTATCGAGGGTCGTATGAAGACCCCAACGTTTTTTAATTTCTTTAAAGAGCCGAGCTAAGAAAGCCGCCTGTAAAGTCGGCTCTCCACCCGTTACGGTAATTCCCCCGCCAGAGCTGCGGTAATAATGAAGATAAGGCTCAATTTCGCTTAGTAGCTCCTCAACCTCAACTTTACGCCCAATCGTCGTATCCCAGCTATCTGGATTATGGCAATATTGACATTGCAAAGCACAGCCTTGCATGAATAATACAAAACGTATGCCTGGTCCATCCAAGGCACCGAAGGTCTCAATCGAATGAATGCGCCCCTTCATCACATCGTACCGTGGAATGTCCGGTTAATGACATCCAGCTGCTGCTCCCGAGTTAGCTTAATAAAGTTTACCGCATAACCGGATACTCTAATGGTCAGTTGAGGATAGTTCTCCGGGTGCTCCATAGCATCCAGCAGCTTGGAGCGATCAAACACATTGACATTCAGATGATGTCCTCCACTAACCATATATCCATCTAGCAAGGATGCTAAATTATCAATTCGTGTTAATTCCTCCCGACCAAGTGCTTTTGGAATAATCGAGAAAGTATTGGATATTCCATCCTGACAGCTAGCATATGGAATTTTGGCGACTGAATTCAATGAAGCCAAAGCACCTTTACGGTCACGGCCATGCATCGGATTCGCACCAGGAGCAAACGGCTCCCCAGCTTTACGTCCATCAGGCGTGCTCCCGGTTTTCTTCCCATAAACGACGTTAGATGTAATGGTCAGGATAGACAGAGTCGGAACCGCATTTCGATACGTATGATGCTTTCGCAGCTTGTTCATGAATAATTCAGTAATCTCAAGTGCGATTTTATCAACACGATCATCATTATTCCCAAACTGCGGATATTCACCCGTTATATCGAACTCAACAGCAATGCCTTTGTCATTACGGATTGGAATAACCTTGGTGTGTTTAATCGCACTTAAGCTATCGGCAACAACAGATAATCCAGCAATTCCGCAAGCCATGGTACGTAGAATTTCAGCATCATGCAGTGCCAATTCTAAGCGTTCATAGCTATATTTGTCATGCATGTAATGGATTACGTTTAATGTGTTTATATAGAGTTCGGCAAGCCATTCCAATACTTCCTCATATTTCTGCATTACCTCATCGTAATCTAATACTTCAGAGGTAATCGGCGCAGTGGCAGGAGCGACTTGAATACCTAGCTTTTCGTCGATCCCGCCGTTTATCGCATAAAGCAATGCTTTGCCTAAATTAGCACGTGCTCCGAAAAATTGCAGCTGCTTGCCAATTCGCATAGCAGAAACACAACAGGCTATGCCATAATCGTCTCCATGATAGGGACGCATTAAGTCATCACTCTCATACTGAATCGAGCTTGTTTCAATCGAGACTTTAGCACAGAAGTCTTTAAAGCCTTTCGGGAGCTTTTCCGACCACAGTACGGTTAAATTAGGTTCTGGCGCAGGTCCTAGGTTATAAAGAGTATGCATGAACCGGAAAGAATTACGAGTCACACGTGTTTCACCACTTAATGCCATGCCGCCAATACATTCCGTAACCCAGGTTGGGTCGCCACTGAACAGTTCATTGTATTCTGGAGTTCTGAGGAACTTAACTATCCGCAGCTTCATTATAAAATGGTCCATCAGTTCTTGCGCTTCATTCTCTGTAATAACCCCGTTCTTGAGATCACGATCTATATAGATATCTAAGAAGCTCGATACTCGGCCTAAGCTCATGGCCGCTCCATTTTGCTCTTTGACTGCTGCGAGATAAGCGAAGTAAAGCCATTGCACAGCTTCTTTAGCATTTGCAGCGGGCTTAGAAATATCAAAGCCATAGCTTTGTGCCATAACCTTCAATTCCTGCAAGCTGCGAATTTGCTCGGAATGCTCTTCACGTGCACGGATAATAGTGTCTGTCATTGTTTTATTTTCTAAATTCAGCAAGTCTTTTTTCTTGTTCGCAATCAGAAAATCCACACCATATAAGGTTACACGACGATAATCACCGATGATACGCCCACGGCCATAGGCATCAGGAAGGCCAGTAATAATAGCTGCTTTACGGGCCGTCTTCATTTCTGTAGTATAAGCATCAAAAACACCTTGATTATGCGTCTTACGAACATCCGTAAAAATTTGTTCAATCTCCTTAGGCAGTTGGAATCCATAAGCTTCACAGGCATCAATCACCATTCGGATGCCGCCAAAGGGTTGAATCGAGCGTTTTAAAGGGGCATCCGTTTGCATACCGACAATTTGCTCTTTGCTTTGATCTATATACCCTGCCGCATGAGAGGTTATGGTCGAGATCGTATTCAAATCGATATCCAATACGCCTCCGTTTTCTCGCTCTAAACGAGTAAGCTCGGCTATTTTCTGCCATAGAAATTTCGTAGCTTCTGTAGCAGGGGCTAAGAAAGCAGCATCTCCATGATAAGGAGTCAAATTCTGTTCAATAAAGTCATTCACATCAATTTGCTGCTCCCAGTTACCCGGTTTAAAACCTAGCCAAGCCTTTTTTTCGATTGATTCTATATGTTTCACTTCAGCCCTGATTGTCATTTAGAATACCTCCTCAGAATTTTCTTCAAAAAATTCTCTTCGTAAGCATAATCTTAGATTGTGCCTTTACCATAAAAGGCCTGACGATAGATATCTGCTAATTCCGTAACTAGCGGCATTCTTGGATTCGCGGTGGTACATTGGTCTTCGAATGCACGATCTGCCAAATAATCAACTCTTGCTTCAAATTGCATCGGGTCAAAGCCAAGGTCTTGAAATCTCTCTTCAATTCCCAATTTTTTATTGAGCTTATCGATTGCATCAATCAGGCTAGTTACACCTTCTTCTGTTGTACGAGCTTGTAAACCAAGCATACGTGCAATTTCTGCATAGCGAATATCAGCAACAAAATGATCATATTTCGGAAACGAAGCAAACTTGGTTGGTTTGGATGCGTTGTATCGAATAACATAAGGCAATAGGATTGCATTAGTACGTCCGTGAGCCGTATGATACTCACCACCCCATTTATGCGCCAAGCTGTGGTTAATGCCTAAAAATGCATTGGCAAACGCCATTCCAGCGATAGATGAAGCATTATGCATTTTTTCACGGGCCAAAGGATTAGCAGTAGCAAAAGAAGATTCTAAATATTCGAATACCAATTGAATAGCTTTCATCGCTAATCCGTCTGTAAAGTCACTTGCCATAACGGAAACATAAGCCTCAATCGCATGTGTCAATACATCCATTCCAGTATCAGCAACCGCTGTTTTAGGCAATGAATACACATAATCTGGATCAATAATAGCCACATCCGGCGTTAGCTCATAATCAGCCAAAGGATACTTGGTATTGCCTTTACTCTTATCGGTAATTACAGCAAAGGAAGTCACTTCAGAACCCGTACCCGAAGTCGTAGGAATCGCCACGAACTGTGCTTTCTTTCCTAGTCTGGGATACTTGTAAATCCGTTTGCGGATATCCATAAATTTCTGTTTAAGCGATTGAAAGTCGGTATCCGGATATTCATAGAACAACCACATCGCTTTTGCTGCATCCATTGGAGAGCCTCCGCCAAGCGCAATAATACAATCGGGTTGAAACCGATTCATCGCTGCTGTTCCACGGTCCACTGTATCAACGGATGGATCTGGCTCCACCTCGGAGAAAATCTCAATTAAAACCGGTGTTTTCCGTTTACGCAAATAATGCTCTACCCGTTCCACATAGCCAAGTTTAACCATCATCGGATCTGTAACAATCAATACTCGTGTGATATCCGGCATTTTCTCCAAATATTGAGTTGCGCCTTTTTCAAAATAAACTTTAGCTGGAATCTTGAACCATTGCATATTCACCGTTCTATGAGCAACTCTTTTAATATTCAAAAGATTAACAGCTGTTACATTGGAAGTGGTCGAGTTATGGCCATACGAGCCGCAGCCAAGTGTCAGCGAAGGTAAATTTGTATTGTAAATATCACCAATCGCACCGTGTGTTGAAGGCGAATTAATAATAATTCGACCTGTTGGCATTTTTGCCGCGAAAGCTTTAATGACATTATCATCTGTAGAATGAATAACCGACGAATGTCCCATGCCGCCATAGGCTACAATTTCAGCAGCGCGTTCTGTTCCTTGCTCGGCGTTTTTCACTTTGTAGCAAGCTAGAACTGGACAAAGCTTCTCTGCAGACAATGGGAAATCCCGGCCAACGCCATTAATTTCAGCAACTAAAATTTTCGTATCGGCTGGAACAGCTACCCCTGCCATTGTTGCAATTGTTAAAGCAGGCTGGCCGACAATAACGGCATTTACCGCACATTTTTCTGGATGAATGACCAGTTTGGAAACCAAAGCCGTTTCGGCTTTATTCAGAAAATAACAACCCATCTCCATCATTAGCTTCTTAGCTTGCTCATATATTGGCTCTTCAAGAATTACCGCTTGCTCGGAAGCACAGATCATGCCATTATCAAATGTTTTCGATAAGATTAAGTCATTGACCGCTTGCTTTAAGTTGGCTGTTTTTTCAATAAAGCATGGCACATTACCTGCACCCACTCCTAACGCGGGTTTTCCAGTACTGTAGGCTGCTTTAACCATACTCGGACCACCCGTTGCAAGAATTAAGGCCACATCAGGATGATTCATCAACAAGGATGTGGCTTCAATGGATGGATTCTCAATCCACTGAATGCAATGCTTAGGAGCTCCGCATTTAACCGCAGCATCCAATAATGTGGCCGCAGCCGATGCACTGCAGTTTTGTGCTGAAGGATGGAAACCAAAGATAATTGGGTTCCGCGTTTTTATAGCAATTAAAGATTTAAACATCGTGGTAGACGTTGGGTTAGTAACCGGAGTAACACCCGCAATAATCCCAACTGGCTCTGCTACCTTCTGATAATGCTCGTAAGGGTTATCTTCAATTACACCAACTGTCTTTTCAGCCTTGATGCTATGATAAATGTACTCTGTTGCAAATATATTCTTCGTGATCTTATCTTCATAAACACCTCTGCCAGTTTCTTCAATTGCATGCTTAGCCAGCACCATATGACGATCAAGACCGGCTAAAGCCATATGCTGCACTATATGATCAATTTGCTCTTGATCCATCTTCATAAATTCTTCCTGGGCTGCTATTGCTTGCTTAACCAAACGATTAACTTCCACTTCTGCCGCACTAGGTTCATTAATCTTAATTTCTTTTACGATCATATTTAACGCCTCCATATTCTTTCTATCCATCTCATATCCTTATTATGAACGGCTTAAACTTAATCAACAGTGACTTTTATCACACCTCATGTGAAAGTTTTCACTAATTTGAATATGCCTTTAACATTTAAATTAAAGCTTAAACGCTATATCGATTTCTTTAATCTTGGCCGTATCTATAGGCACAATATTTCCCAAGCATCTCGCTGAGATAATCGCCTTAGCACTGTATTCCGCTACCTCTAATCGATCGAATGCATTTAACAAGCTATTTCCTGTAGCAATTACACAATCATTTTCTGCTATCGCAATAGGGACATCTTTCGTAAAAATGGCAGCTGTGTCTTTTAGCGTTAAGAAGGTAGCTCCATAAGGCAATTTAGGCATGCTTCTCAATAAAATATAGCTCTCTGGAATAATTCGCGAATCAAAAATATTAGCCGTAACCGCAAAAGCCATAATGTTGGGTGGATGCGCAATGATTATAGAATCAATTTGTGGCTGTGTATCATAGATGTATTGATGCAATAAGGCAGATCGGCTTGGGTTCTTACCAACTTCTTTGCTACCGTCTTCAATGCGGACCAAATCCTCAGGCTCGAGATATTTGCGATCCAAGCCGTATGGGGTTATTACGAATGACTGATGATCCACTCTTTGTGAAAAAGTACCTTGGGTGCTGGTGAATAATCGTTGATCATAGGAGCGCTTTATCAGCTTGCACATTTCTCGGCGAATTTCTCGTTCTTTAGCTGAATAGCCTGCAGGTACAAACTCATTCATCAGCACATCACGTTTTTTATTAAGATGCTCATCGGTAAGAGTGTTGAGAGTCCCCATTCGATTCGCCTTAATTTCTAATCTCGCACAATAATCCAGTGTTTCGAAGGCTTGGAAAGCGGATAGCAGATTTTTTTTGCCGATCACAATACCGTGGTTTTCCAGCATTACCGTATCCGTACCTTGTGCGAAAACCTTGGCTATATTTTCACCCAGCTGCTCACTTCCCGGAAGTGCATAATCGGCCATCCCCACACGCCCACAAATTAAATGATCTGTCGGCAATAGATGTAGATTGGGGATCTTTCTAACAATACTAAACGCAACCAATGCCGGTGGATGTGCATGGACAACTGCTTTAATATCCGGTCTTGTTCTATATATCAGTTTATGAAAGGGATACTCGCTGGATGGCTTATGATTACCCACTAAGGTGCCATCCGGTTTTACGCAAACTATATCAGAACGAGTTAAAGAACCCTTATCAACACCTGCAGGAGTTATCCAGATATCTCCATTGTCATCCAGAATCGATAAATTCCCTCCAGAGGTTGTTGTCATGCCATAGCCATAAATTCTTTCCATTATCATCAATAGTTGATCGATCGGATGTAACATCTCGAATTGCATCATAAATCACTTCTTTCTCTATTATTAGGATACGATTGCATTAGCATCTAGCCTTACATCCGATAATGAACTCCAGCGAATTTCTTGTAATAAAGCTTCCACTTTAGTTACTCCTTTATTCAATAACGGCAAAGCTTTCGCAGCACACCTACGATCATAAACTCCATGCAAAGGATATAAAACATCATTAACCATTGGAATTGCGGCATCGTAACCCGATCTTTTCCGATCAAGCAGCTGCTCAACTGCACTTACATTTAAAAACGGATGTTCACCATTCACTACCCAGACATCATGAAACTGAGCTAGACTAAAGCCAGCAAATAAGCAGCTGAGCGGGCCTTTTCCCGGTAGGCAATCTGTGATTAAACGAACACCTACATCCAACACCTGATAAAACGGCTTGGGTTCCTGAGTGACAACGATAATTTCGCTGCATAAAGTCCGCATGATTTTGATCTGATCCTGAAGCCATGGAGTATGTTCTAGAAAAATCTTTGATTTAAAAGCTCCATCTACTACTATTAGTCCTGTTATCATAGCTCTACCTGCCTTTCTCTAATCACCTATTGGCTTAATGGATGAATCCTTTAATTCTTCAGTACCTTCCTTGCAATCCTCGCAAATCCAGCTTTTCCCCAGCTCTTTGCCCTCATTTATTCTTCCGCAATCGTTACATGTAATCATCGTAATTTCCTCCTTTTAATAGCCATATTGGTTGGAAAAATCAGCAAGTGAAGCCATGATATCTTCTTCCTTCTTGAAATGCTCAAGCAGACTGCTCAATGCTAGCTGTAAATAAGCGCTCATTTTGGCAACATCCTTGGGACTGACAGCTAATATGTTCTGATCTACAACAGAGATAAAAGCATCCATAAATTTATCTACTAGCTCATGCTCCTGCTCAATCAGCCCGAATAGGCTTGGAATTTCATCAAAATACTGATCTACCAGCTTAAATAATACCTCTTCCTCCCAAAAAGAATGTTTCTCTAAAGCTTGTTTAAAATCTGCAATTCTCCGTCTTAAATCAGTCATGCATGCGGCCCAAATTGTAGTATCTTTTCTATAATCAATGGCCTTTACAAGGGTGCACAGCTCCTGCAAGCTTTCACGCAGCACTCTGTGTTCTTCCTCCAAGCGTTCAATAGCTGCATTAAATTGAAAATAAGGATGAGTGCTTAGCTCCATCTGAATTCTTGTTTTTGCATGATCCATTTTAATCGCTCCTCAGCATACGTCTATAACTCCATTATAGGAGATGAGACTTTAAACGAATGTGAGAAAAGTCACTTTGCTCTATATTTTCAAAAACAAAAAAAGCACCATGATTGCTCATGATGCTTTCCAGCTTAATATGGAATACCGTTATTCTTTAACAGACCCTAATGTAATCCCATGAATAAAGAATCTTTGCAGAAACGGGTAAATGATCAAAACCGGTATCATGGCTATAAAGATCTTCGCCGCATTCAGCGTCTGATTGGAAAGCTCGCTCATATGCTGGATCTGCTCAGCGGTCATGGTATTGGCATCTACAATAACAACTAATTGCTGAATGTAGGTTTGCAGAGGATAGTGATCGGCGTTGGACATTAATACAAGGCCGTTAAAAAACTCATTCCAGTGATAAACAATACTGAACAGCGTTACAGTAGCAAGCACAGGAACGGCAAGCGGAATATAAATTTTCACCAGCATATACCACGGGCCAGCTCCATCCACTAAAGCCGCTTCCTCCAATTCCTTAGGCAAATTACGGAAATAATTAATCACAAGAATTACACTGAAAACCGGAACACCACTTCCAAGTACAAGCGCCCAGATATTATTAATCAGACCTAAGGATTTAACTGTTTGATACCACGGGACCAATCCCCCGTTAAACAGCATTGTAAAAACGAGTATCCACATTAACAGATTACGGAATGGTAAATTCCTTGCATTCTTAGATAAGGGGTAGGCCAAGAGAATAATAACGATAAAGTTAAGCCCAGAGCCCAAAACCACACGTTGGATCGAAATCCAAAACGAATTAAAAAACTTACTGTCGCCCATAATTTCTATATAGGAACCAAAGTTAAACCCTTTTGGATAAAAACTGACCTGACCAGCAGAAGCAGCTGCATTATCACTTAATGAAACCGCCAGCGTGTACCACAAGGGAAGCACACATAACAGCGCTGTACCTACGAGAAATAGGATAAGTAAAACATCAAATGCCTTGGAGCCAAGTGTTGTCTCTCTAATCATAGGAATACTCCTTTATGTCAAAAAATACGATAATTTGCAAACTTAGCCGCCAAGAAATAAGAAGTCGTGATGAGCGTAAAGCTAATGACGGATTTTAAAAGTCCCATTGCAGTTGCTAAACCATATTGCAAATTCAATAGGCCTGTACGGTAAACCCAAGTGTCAATAATGTCTCCACTTGAATAAACAAGCGGATTATACAGATTAAAAATTTGGTCAAAGCCGGCATTCAAGACATTGCCGAGGCTAAGTACAGAAAGCAAAATTACCGTTGTAACAATACCAGGAAGCGTGACATGCAATAAACGTTTCCAGCGGGTAGCCCCATCAATGGAAGCCGCTTCGTACAAAGAAGGATTAATACCTGTCAAAGCTGCTAAAAAGATAATCGTATTAAATCCAAACTCCTTCCAAACATCGCTGCCTACAATGATAAAAGGAAATAAATCTGCTCTGCCAAAGAATAAAACAGGTTCGATCCCAAAATTAGCTAATAAGCTGTTAACTGGACCTTTAAACGATAAAATATCCAATAAAATGCCCGATAGAATAACCCAAGATAAAAAGTGAGGCAAATATACAATCGTTTGAACCCATCTTTTCATAATGGTACTGCGCAATTCATTCAACATCAGTGCAAAAACTAGCGGCACGATCATGTTCGCGATAATTTTCATCACTGCAATAAATAGGGTATTGAAAAAAACGGTCTTACTATCGTTCAGCGAAAACAAATACTCGAAATTTTCAAGTCCGATCCAAGCAGATTTCAACATTCCGATTCCCGGATTGAAGTCCTTGAAAGCAATCATTATCCCAAACATCGGGACGATGCTGAATAATGTTAACCAAATAAATCCTGGAAGGAGCATTAGGTAATAGTGCTTGGCGTATCCTTTAGAAATCATCTTCTTATCACTTCCATTCTCAGTTCTGAAGAGAAAAGCGTCAGCGCAAGTCTGACGCCCTGTTCGAGAATTATTTTATTTAAGATCCGCGTCTATTTCGCTTAAAATTGTATCTCCGCCTTGCTTCTTCCAATCTGAAACAAACTTATCGAAAGAATCGATTGGCGCAGCACCCATAATAATTTTTAGAAAGGTTTCCTTTTCTAGCTTATCAAGCGTTGCCCATCTGCTTTCCACCGTTTTGGTTTGTGCATAAGTAACACTGTAAGTTTTTTTGTACGGATGCTGAAGTGCTCCAACCCCTACAAAAGTAGAATACATCCGTTTCCATACTCCCAGATCAGCATTTGGATCCCAGTACTGAATGTCGTACTTATCATAAGGCTCTAGCTTCACTTTTTTTACATTTTCAGCATCATCTTTAAGGAGCTTATATCCGGGAATATCTAATTCCGCGGCTGTTTTTGTGCCTGCTAAAACCTCTTTCAACATGTTATAAGTTACATCCATTTCATCCATTGGGGCAAAAACAATACGCAATGGATAATTGCCAATGTTCACACTAACATCGAATTTAGATTCATCTCTTAGCAAAAGGTTTTCCATCTGGATCGCTGCTTCAGGATGTTCATACCCCTTGCGAACAACAAGAAATTGGTTAGTTGGGTTGCCCATGTGCGGTGTAAATTCACCACTGGCGTCTAGAGGTGCCGTATAGGCCTGCCAGTTTGCCTTTGGATTGATCTTGATTGCATCTCCCAAGGGTCCGTATCCGCCTGCCCACCACATACCGAAATAAATGCCTGATGTTCCATTCTTAATTAGCTCCTGCGCATCCTTGCGAATGCTCATTTCTTTATCAATTAATCCCGCAGCGTAAAGATCATGCAGCTTGGAAAGTGCTTGCTTCGTTTCAGGCTGGATCGAGCCATAAGTTGTTTTACCATCAGCGCCCTTCAACCAAAAGCCAGGGTAAGAATGATACGAGCCAAATATCGGATCGAAACCATAGTTATTATTGTTGGGGTTAATGAAATCCGCATTAATTAAACCGCCCAATTGCGGGCCTGTGATTCCAATCGTATCCGCTTTTCCATTACCATCTGGATCTTGTTCTACAAAAGCTTTCGCTACCTTTTCCAGGTCATCCATCGTTTTAGGCGGCTGCAAGCCTAATTTATCCAACCAGTCCTTGCGAATCCACATCATATGGACCATATCGGATTCGGTTGTAACATTTGGCAAAGCATACATTTTACCATCAACAGTTACCGACTTAAGTGCAAGCCCTTTAGTTGTTTCAATGATGCTCTTTAGTGCCGGAGAAGCGTATTTATTATAAACCTCGGTTAAATCTGCGAGCTGTCCGCTTTTAACCATTTGTCTGAATTGCGTATCTTTAACAACCAATGCATCTGGCAAGTCATTGCTGGCAATCGCCAAATTCACCTTCTGGTCATAATCCTTACCTGATTGAGCCTGCCATACAATTTTCGTATCAATATTCAAATTTTCTTTAATATAGCGTGTATATGGATTGCTCTCCGGTGAGTCACCAGCTGGCAAGCTTTTATCCGCTGCGTCCACATCTTTACCGATTTTGATCGTAATTGGCTTTTCGGCTTTACCGAATGGATCCGCTGCACTGCCAGCTGCTGCAGTTTGTGTTCCTTCCGTCGCTCCTGCTGTTGAAGCAGCTGGTGTTTCAGTAGAAGTTGTTGTCTTACTCGAGCATGCGCTTAAGCTTACTACGAGAATCAGTCCTGCTAGTAAAATCTGGATGCGTTGTTTTGACTTGCTCATGTGTGCCCCTTCTTTCGCTTTTAGAATTTGTCTACATGCTAAAGGTATCACATAAGAATCGATTGTTTGGATAGAAAGCGGTTCCACATTTAGAGAGACAATCTACCGAGAATTATCTCCGTCTAGACCGCTTAGCCTTAATCTTCGGACATATTTCCCCCTATTTATCGGGCAAATCTCTAACCCCACTGCTTTTCTGTCTATATTCGCTTGGCAGCATGCCTACATGCTCTCTAAAAGTACGGCTAAAATATTTATCATCCAAATAACCAACATGCTCGGCAATCCAGAGAATGGTCTTGTTCGTAAACAACAAATATTCTTTAGCCTTCTCAAGACGAATTCGTCGTAAATGATCGCTAAAATTAATCCCGGTGATTTCTTTAAAGCATTGGCTAAAATAACTTCTACTCATGTTGACTCTCTTAGCGATACTAGCGGCTGTGATCTGTTGGTCCATTTCTTCATGAGCGATATAGGTCGCTTTTATAATACATTCCATAACTTCATCCGAATATGAGGTCTTGCTTATAGCATTCCGAATTATTAGACGTGTATTCATAAACCATGCCTCAACATGATGCCAAGAAGCAAACGAACCCTCAAGTTGAATTTTCAATGAGCTGACTGGGAATAAGATTAAATTCCATTTATCCATTAAGGCATAGAGCAATCCGAGCAGCTTTGGCTGAGACAGACGCAGCTCTTTCAAATCATTCACATGGCTTTTGAATACGGCATCTTGATAAATCCATTCGTGTGCTGACCAATTTTCCCTGATTTGCTCCAAGCTTTCTTCATCCCGGCCAGTCAAGCTGTTATTCACTTCCCAAAGCGCTACAGCCTTTATACTTGAGTCCGGTTGATAGCTGTAGAAGAATTCTTTTTCCCTAAACTCCTTCAGCCGAGTATGGACATCCTTGATACTTCTGCCGTTAAGCTCGTTCACATGTATGAGAGACCATTCTGGTTTAGCCTTGATTTCCTGCGCTAGCTTCACTAAGCCTGTATCCTGGGCTTGATCATCCGTCTTTACCCAAAGCCAAAGGTTAAGATCCACTTCAACCATCACATGTTCAGCGCTTTTATTCCAGTCCTCAACCCAAGTATCTCGATTAAGGCCATTCAGTGAGAGCAGAATATAAGCCTGATCATCTAGATATTTTTCATTATGATTAGCGCTCTTTTGGGATTCCTGGGCAATACGATTGTGAATTCTTGCAAGCACCTCTTCAAAACGCTCTTTTTCGAGTTGAACCTTAGCAATATAGTCAATAACACCTAATCGGAGCACTTCCTGAATATATTCAAAATCTTGGTGCAGCGTAAGCACCACAATATAAATCTGTGGAAACCGATTCCGCACATGTTTTATCAATTCAATTCCTGACATAACAGGCATTGCAAGATCCGTCAGCAATAAGTCCACGGATTGCGTTTCTAAAAGCTCAAGCGCTTTTTCACCATTGCTTGCTTCTCCAACCACGACCATATCAAAATCCTGCCAAGGCATTGCCGAAATAAGTCCCTTACGGACTAATTTGTCGTCATCCACAATCATTACTTTAATCATCTTTCCGTTCCACCTCCAAGATAGGCAAGCTTAAGTAAATGCTCGTTCCTTTTCCTAGAACACTTTCAATTTTCAACTGAGCCAGCTCTCCATATTGGGATTCAATCATTCTCTTCACATAGTTCATTCCTATACCCATGCCGACCTTCCTATTTTCAACCTCTGGGTTATTCAATAAATTTTGAATTGTTTCCTCTGACATCCCTGACCCGTTATCTTGAATGGTAATATTGACTGTATGCGTTAATCTTACTTCAACCCGGATATAACCATCGTCGTTTAAACCATGATAAAGCGAGTTTTCCACGAGCGGCTGTAGGATAAACCGCGGAATTGGCATTTTTAAAACAGCTTCATCCACATGAATCTGCACATCAAATTGAAAATCATAACGAATTTGTTGGAGAATAAGGTATTGCTTCAGTGCCTCAATTTCCTCTTGAATCGTCGATGCTTGTCCCAGCTTGCCTAAATTATAATGCAGCAGTTTGTTTAGAGACGATACAAGCTTATCTATTTCGGTTTGCCCGTTCATAACAGCCAGCCAATGTACCGTATCCAACGTATTCATCAGAAAATGCGGGTTGATTTGATAGAGCAGCTTCTCTACTTCAAGATCGGCCCTGCGCCGCTCTTTCTGCTCTACTTCAGCGAACAAATTCCATATTTGTTCTTTCATTTGCCGAAATTGTTTCAGGAGGAAATCGAATTCTGGTATTTTTGTTCTTGGTGTGGTTGATTGAATCTGGTTTTGCGCCATAAGCTTTATTTCTTTATTGAAGCTATTCAAAGGACGATACACCATTTTCCATAATAGCCAAGCTAGAAATAAACTCATCGCTAAAAAAACCAAGGAAAATAAGAGGATTTGCACAAACCAACGATTCATCTCTTTATTATAATCCGCTTTTGGGATCACCGAGACAATGCTCCAGCCTTGTGTGCTTGCCTGTCTAAACCAGTAAAAGCCGTTATAGGTGCCGGTTGACTTTTCTTTTGCAAATCCTGGGAATGCCGTATCTACTGCAAACGAATTTGGTAATTCGCTATAAGCAATTCTACCGTTATTGTCAAGGAATAAGTGGGACTTTTTACCGCCCGTTTGATCATTATCGAGAATGCTTTGCGTAAAATGGAACCCAGTTTCAATGTAAACATAAACATCATCGCGATTAGACAAATCAACCTTCCTTAAAGCGGACAACACATATTGATTGTCGAATTGGTTATTGCTTACATGGGGACCATAATAGGAAATTTCAGAATATCGGGCAAGCAACGGTAATTTCCCCGGAGAAAAGCTTGTTCTAACACCCGAATTTTCAAGGTCGTAGGAGTGATCCTTATCGAAGTAGAACAAGGTTAATCCGATACTTGGATTTGTAAAGGAGATAAGACTTAATTCTTCCTTCAAATCACTTTTCATTTGATGTCGATCGTAGGGCTTATCCTCATCGGCGGATAACAATTGGTCTAATTTTTTGACTACGCTTCCCTGAGAAGAAACAAGCTGCTGGGATACATGGTTTAAATTACTGATCGTATTCTCTAATGAAAGCTCAACTTGATTTAAGCTGCTTAGAATACCGCTTTGAATTTTATTGGTAAGAATCGAGTAGATCGTATAATAAGAAATCAGCCCTATGCAAATAAAAGGAATCAATGTGCTAAATAAAAAGATAATAATAATCCGCTTTTTTAAAGTTAAGTAATCGTAAAAAAAGGCTTTTACATTCCCCCACATGTTGAAGCTCATATCTGTTCACACCCCCGAAAATGAAAGATCCTGTATCTGGTTAAGTTGTATCTTTCACAGCTCAACCTTAGTTTATCCCATTAACTAAGGTAACATAGTATCCTAATTTTAAACACCCTGCAGATTCTTAAATTGATTATGGAACATCCCATAATAGGTCCCTTGCGCCGCTATCAGCTGCTCATGATTGCCTTTCTCAACAATTCCGCCATGATCTATAACCATAATACTATCCGCATCACGAATGGTATTAAGGCGATGAGCGATGATAAAGCTGGTCCGTCCTTGCATAATTTTCAATAAGGCATCCTGTATATGCAGCTCTGTTCGTGTATCGATGCTGCTGGTAGCTTCATCAAGAATCAGAATAGACGGCTTTGCCAGAATAACACGTGCGATTGCCAAAAGCTGCCTCTGACCTTGACTTAAATTGCCTCCATTTTCAGATAATAGGGTCTCATATTGCATTGGCAATCGCTTAATGAATGAATCTGCATTAGCCAGAACTGCCGCCGCTTCAACCTCATCTTGTGTAGCATCTGATTTGCCATATTGAATATTTTCCATAATCGTTCCTGAGAATAAATAAGTATCCTGCAGTACAATCCCAAAGCATTTTCTTAAGCTGTCACGTGTGTATTCTTTAATATCCACACCATCTATATAAATTGCCCCGCTTGTCACGTCATAGAATCTGGTCAGCAAATTAACAATCGTTGTCTTGCCTGCACCCGTAGGACCAACAAAAGCGTAGCTGCTTCCTGCTGCAGAATCAAAGCTAACATTTTGCAGGATAGGCACATCCGGTCTATAACCAAAGCTGACATTATCAAACACGACATGACCTCGAGGATTATGCAGGACAATTGCACCTGGCTTATCATCCGTTTCTTCATCCACATCCAATACTTCAAAAACCCGCTCTGCGCCTGCCACTCCTGATTGCAGCACATTGTACGTATTAGCTAGCTCCGTCAAGGGTCTAACAAATTGTCTAGAATAACTCAGAAAACTGGCTATGACTCCTACGGTAATATGTCCGTTTATCGCCAATACCCCACCGACAATAGCAACTGCCGCAAAGCCAATATTATTAATTACACTTAACAAAGGCATGAGAAAGCCTGACCAAATCTGCGCCTTCAAGCCAACCTCAGAAAGCTGATTATTAACCCTATCAAACTCATCAATTGCTTTAGCCTCATGGTTAAAGGCTTGAATGATCAGGATACCTGAAATCGTTTCTTCAATGTGGCCATTGAGCTGTCCGAGCTTTGCCTGCTGATCTTTAAAGAGCAGACTTGTTCTTTTGGTAATCGTACGAGCAAGTAGAATGACCAGAGGCAGCGTAATTAAACTAGCTAATGTTAATAAAGGACTCAGCACCAGCATCATCACGAGCGAACCGACAATTACTATTGAGCTCGACATGAGCTGGGTAGTGGACTGCGAAATCGTTGTACTGACATTGTCGATATCGTTGGTTAAGCGACTCATGACATCCCCATGCGATCGCGAATCGAAGTAGCCTAGAGGCAGTTTTTGCAGCTTATCGAATAATTTAAGCCGTAAATTTGCCACAATTCGTTGGGCTACGCCTGCCATAAGCCAGCTTTGCAGAAAGGTGAGGGCTCCATCTACGATAAAGGCTGCAATCAGAGACAAAATGACTATCTTAAGCAAGTACATATTGAACAAACCATGCGTCGTCGTGGACATGGACATAGCATCAATCGATAAGCCTAGCAGGTAGGGCACTGATAAGGTTATGATCGCATTAACCACAATCAGTAGGAAAATAATCGTTAATAATCTACGTTCTTTGCCAAAATACGCCCATAACCTGCCTATGGTTCCTTTAAAATTCTTCGGTTTAACTTTAACTCCGCCGCGATTGCCAAAGTTTCCCATATTACCTAGTGGATTAGGGCGAGCGGCAGCATCCGCTTGGGCTTTTTGCTCCGGTGATGGTTGATTGGCTTTAGACATTCTTATGCACCTCTTTACCGACCTGCGATTGGAAGATTTCCTGGTAAACTAGATTATTTTTCATTAGTTCATCATGGTTGCCCATCCCGACGATTTCACCTTCATTTAAGACTATTATTTTATCAGCATCCATCACGGAGGAAATTCGTTGAGCAATAATCAAGCAGGTAAGATCCTTCGCATAGCTCTTCAGAGCTTGCTTAATATTCGCCTCTGTTACTGGATCTACAGCACTTGTACAATCATCGAGAATCAGAATTTCCGGCTGCCGCACCAAAGCTCTCGCAATTGAAATCCGCTGCTTTTGCCCGCCTGATAAATTGACTCCGCCTCTGCCTAATCTAGTCTCATAGCCTTCTGGAAATTCAGCAATAAACGAATTAGCTTCAGCCATACTAGCTGCTTGCACGATTTCCTCCAGAGTTGCTGCTTCTTTACCCCATCTGATATTCTCAAGGATACTGCCACTGAACAACACCGTTTTTTGCGGAACTATAGCTACCTTTTCTCTTAAAAGCTTCGGATCTATCGTTCTCACATCCACTCCGTTTACCTCGACAGAGCCAGAGCTTGCATCATAAAAACGCGGGATCAAGCTAACTAGACTGCTTTTACCAGAGCCCGTAGAACCAATAATCCCCACTGTTTCACCTGACTTGCATTCAAAGGTTATACGACGAATTACAGGCTCACCCTCAAGCCCTTCATAAGAAAAAGCAACATCCTTGAACTCAACCTTACCCTTAACCTCAGCTTGCTTTGGAGCTTCCTTTTTCCAGGACATCTTATTTTCTTCCGCAAACACTTCGCCGATTCGTACTGCAGAAGCTCTAGCCCGCACGAACATATTAAATACCATTGAAATGACCATCAAGGCAAACAGAATTTGTGTCATATAGTTAGTAAAAGCAATGATATGCCCTACCTGCATATGCCCCTGTTTAACCTGAAGACCACCGAACCAAACCACAGCGACAATTCCAAAATTGACGGTTAGTGTTATGCCTGGAGTGAATATGGCCAAGGCACGCAATGCTGTTTTGGATCTTTCTTGGTACTGATCATTTGCTTTATCAAATTTGCCCACCTCATAATCAAAGCGGTTAAAGGCTTTTACAACCCGAACTCCCGATAAGTACTCTCTGATAATACTATTCATCCGATCAAGAGCTAACTGTACCTTGGTGAAAAAAGGAAAGCCTACCTTAACGTTAATCACAATGAGCAAGCCTACTAGTGGAACCACGATAAGCAGCACAATAGCCAAATGAGGATCCAGACGTATCGCCATAATAAGCGCACCTATACATAATAAGGGCGCCTTCATGAAGATGCGCATTAGCCCATTAACGAACACTTGCACTTGGGTCACATCACCTGTTAATCGGGTTACTAGAGAAGCTCTATCATATTTATCCAAATTCTCGAAGGAAAAGCCTTGGATTTTGCGAAACATATCCGAACGTAAGTCTGCGCCAAATCGCTGCGAAACCCGACTGGCCACAATATTGCGGCCACTGGCTGCAACTGCACCTACGGCTGTTATCAGCAGCATCAAGCCGCCCATACGCAGGACATAATCCAGATTATTCTGAGCTATACCAACATCGATGATTTTGGCGATGATTGTCGGCTGCATCAAATCTGCCAAAGCCTCGAAGGACAAGAAGATAAAAGCAAGCCCAAATTGCTTGCGAAACTTGCGTATATATTTATTTAAGAATTGCATGAATGCGACTCCCCTGTAGGACATAATAGAAAGTTTGCTTTGATAGAACTGGAAATTCTTTAAAGAAAACTGTTCATCTCCCAAATCGACTAATCAATAAATTCACGTTCAAAATCTATGATTTGCTGGTTATTTCCGATAATAACCATTACATCTGAATCATTTAAGATATCTGTTCCCATAGGTGCAATGGTTACACTATCTTTACGATTAATTGCAATAACGCTGCAGCCATATTTAACACGGAGATCCAACTCTTTAAGGGATAGACCAGACAAACGTTTAGGAACGGAAAGCTCGGCTACCGTGTAATCTTTGGATATTTCAATATAGTCCAACAGATTTGGAGATGCCAGCTGGTGCGCTACTCTGATGCCCATATCCCTTTCCGGGTAAACGATACGATCGACCCCCATCTTATTCAATACCTTGCCGTGTAGTTCGGTGAGTGCTTTGGCTACTACGGTTTTTACTTCCAATTCTTTCAAGAGCATCGAAGTTAAAATACTGGATTGAATATCATTGCCAATCGCCACAATAACGCAATCGAAATTACCAATGCCTAGTGCTTTCAAAGCCTCAATGTCTGTCGAATCAGCAATTACTGCACGGGTGAGTATTCCGTTCAATTTTTCAACAGTTTGCTCTGAGCTATCAATACCCAAAACGTCAAAACCGAGCTCGATCAATTCTTTAGCCAGGCTTGATCCGAACCTACCTAAGCCAATCACCGCATACTGTTTTTTCATGGCCAGTCTCCTATCCAATCGTAATTTTCCCTTCGGTATACCGATATAACTCTTTTTCTTGTTTAGGCTGGAGGGCGTAAGCCATTGTTATGGGTCCAAGTCTCCCTGCAAACATCGTTAAGCTGATCATGATTTTACCGAAAACAGTTAGATAAGGGGTAAGTCCTAATGATAAACCTACTGTTCCAAACGCTGATGTTACCTCGAATATGATTCTTATAAAGGCAGCATCCTCAGTGGTGGATAATACCATGGCTACAAAAATTACAAGGAATAATGCAAGCATGGTTAACGTAATCGCTTTAAGTATGCGTTCTTTGGCCAAGCGGAATCGGAAGAAAACGATATCTTCTTTACCGCGGATCATCGCAATCACTGCGCCAATTAGAATGGCAAAGGTTGTGGTTTTGATTCCGCCTCCAGTCGACCCAGGAGATGCACCGATAAACATCAGAATAACCAAGAAAAACTGGGTCGCTTGCCTTAAGCTGCTCAAATCCAGTGTATTGGCACCAGCCGTTCTTGGCGTTACAGATTGGAAGAAGGAAGCAAGCATTCTGCCTCCAAAAGATAAATGCCCCATAGTGTGAGGATTCGTAAACTCAAGAATAAAGATAATAATCGCCCCGGAAGCGATAAGAAAGCCTGTCATGCTGAGAACGACTTTGGAATGCAAGCTAAGTTTCTTAACCTTCTTGAATTCAATTAAATCGGATAAAACTATAAAACCTAACCCACCTAGAATGATTAAAGCCATAGTTACAAAATTCGTGATAAAGTCATTTGCATATCCAGTTAAAGAGCTGAATTCGCCATTAATAGAACCAAATAAGTCGAACCCTGCATTGTTAAAAAAAGAAATTGCGTGCCAGACTCCAAAGTAAAGCGCTTTAGAAAACCCGAGATCGAATGACCATCGGATAGTAAAAAGAACCGCTGCTGCACATTGAATAGAAAGGGAATACACTAGCACCTTGCGAAATAAACGGACAATCCCATCTACATTTTCCTGATTCAAAGCTTCTTTCAATAGAAGCCGCTCTTTAAACGAAATTCTCTTCTTAAGGACAAAAGCGATTAAAGTCGTCATACTCATAAATCCTAATCCGCCAATTTGAATTAATGCAATAATTACTATTTGTCCAAAAATCGTAAAGTGGGTTCCTGTATCGACGATAACTAGTCCAGTGACACAAGTAGCAGATGTAGCCGTAAAAAAAGCATTGATAAGGGTCAAAGAGGTACCATGAACAGAAGAGATCGGCAAAGCCAATAGGCATGTCCCAATCAAAATCATTAGAGCAAAGCCCAATACAAGCACCTGAGGCGGTGTAAACTTCCATTTACGGATATCAATCCAATTCATAAGAGCCTCCTAATTAAATCAAAAAAGTCGGAAAACCACGCTTCTTAGGCTTGGTCCATGATAAATGCATTATAACATTGACGATACATATTTGCATTGAAGGTGAGAATACTTATATAATAACAGACAGAAGAATAGAACCACACTGGAGGAGCCTGTCAATGCAGGCTTCTCTTTGTCATTTTTGGGGTTATTTCAGATTTATGGGTATCAAACACTTACTGGAGGCTATTCACATGCATTCGGAAACATTATTATTAGCACAGCATTATCTGTTGGCATTATTTATCATTTTTCTCATTGGGACTTTGGGAGGGAAATTGGCTGAGAAATTAGGACTGCCAGATGTTGCGATATTCATTGTATTAGGCATTTTGCTAGGTCCTTCTGTGTTGTCACTTGTCGATATCCATGCTGAGTCTACTATGAACCAGATGATTTTATTGTTCGGAGCTTGTTTTATTATTTTTCATGGCGGGGTTATTACCAGCTTTGAGATATTGCAGAAAGTATGGCGTACGATCAGCTTGTTGTCTACCTTAGGTGTCGTAATTACTGCATTTATTGTTGCTTTTGCAGCCATGTGGATATTTAATATTCCTTTTCTGGTTGCTCTGCTGCTTGGCTCAATCCTAGCTTCCACAGATCCAGCAGCACTTGTTCCGATATTTCAAAAGTTCCCGATTCGCAGGAAAGTAGCTCAAACCGTTATCACAGAATCCGCATTCACCGATGCAACAGGTGCAATTATGACTACAGTAGTATTTGGGTTGTTATTCTCAAGCAAGGATGCTGGAGTATTTTCTATCGGATTTGAATTTATCCAGCTTGCATTGGGTGGAATTATTGTAGGGGCTATTATCGGATTTGTAGCGACATTTCTTATTTCTGAAAATGACCGGGGTTTGTTACGTGAATTTACCCCCATGGTCGTAGTATTAGCTGTTCTAGGATCATATCTAGTGGCCGAACAGATTCATGCAAGTGGTTTTATGAGTGTCTTTGTTACAGGCTTAATGTTTGGAAATGCCAAATCTCTACGCCTAACTGTATTGCCTAAAGAAGAACAAGCAGCCCACCAATTCATTGATGCTGTGAGCTTAAAGCTGCGTATGCTAGTGTTCATTTTATTAGGAAGTCAGGTCGACTTTGCTGCGTTGAAACAATATGGATGGCTAGGTTTAATTGTTATTGCCATCTTCATTTTCGTAGCCCGACCGATTACCGTGCTTGCGAGTCTCTTACCCGATTCCAAAGCCAAATGGACGCGCCCGGAAGTCCTTTTCTTCTTCTGGACAAGGGAAACAGGTGTTATCGCTGCCGCACTTGCTGGAATTGTCGCAAGCTCTGGTCTGGCTGAAGGAAAGCTGGTGTCTGCTATCGTCTTTATGGCCATCCTAGTTACTCTGCTGCTGCAAGCAAGTACAACACCTTTTATTGCCCGAAAACTAGGCCTGCTCGAAAGCTCATCTGAATTGAAAAAGGGAGAACAGTAAGACCCGAATAAAATAATAAAACATCAACCGGATATAGAATGGTTGATGTTTTGATAAAATTTTAATGTTATTGAGGGAGCCATCCATTTAGCGGGCACGTTTCTTACTGCCACCCCAGTAATTAAAGTCGATTTTTTTTGTATTTCTTTTATCCTCCTCCTGAGCTGGTTTTATTAGTACTCCTTCTTGCCAAAGCTGATAGCCATAAATCACAATAGATAAACCTACAAATGTGAAGAAAACATTCCAACTTGTATAATTAACTAATTGATATAGCTTTAATTTGTTAAACCAATAATTCATAGGAAAAGCAAAAAATAAATCCATAATGATGTTAGTTATTAAATACAACCAAAACCTCCCGAAGGTAAAGTGAAATATCCAGATGGTTCCCACTAAAAAGGCACCATAAACAAATGGCACATAGGTAATAACCCAAGGAAATATAGTTTTTTCGACAACCCACCATTTAAACGTATAGGAAAGCTCATTTTGTAACGTCACTAAAAGTGAGCCAAAAATTGCTACTGGCATGAATCGCTTAATAGTCCACTTACTCAAGAAACACAATGAGGTCCATGATGAGATAAAAATCGTCCATAATAATATTGTGTTAAACATGTATGTACATACATCCTTTAAAAATAGATTTCAAAATCTAAGCTGTCTATGTGAACATATGTTAATATCTACACAAATTGTTTTTTTATACTACCGCTAATAAAACCTAAAAAAGTCCATTAAAAAACCTTCCCTCAATTAATTAACTTTTTGAGAGAAGGTCTTATATTGGTTTATATCTACCTATTTCATCATCGTTTTGTTGGCTAAGTACATTTCTATGAATGATTTACTAACATACGTCTTGCTATTAATTATTGTAGGTGCGCTTGAGAGCATTTTTTCGGACATATCCACAGTAATATTTTTACTGCCTACCTTAATTTTCACCATATATTTTTTCTCCATCATTTTGCTGTCGTCCACCTTCTTGTTATCCATCATTTTGCCGTCATCCATCTTCTTGTCATCCATCATTTTGCCGTCATCCATCATTTTGCCGTCATCCATCATTTTGCCGTCATCCATCTTCTTATCATCCATCATTTTACCGTCGTCCATCTTCTTGTCATCCATCATAGAGTTACTCATCGTTGTACATGTCAATGTAATAAAGTGAGTCTTAGCATCCCATGCAACTTGATATCCAAGGCTTTCTGCTATTTCTCTCAGCGGCACCAGCTCCATTTTGCTTTTAGTTACTACTTTTACTTTACTGTAATCGACCATTGCTTTCATGTCATCTGCAGCAGCAAATCCAGGTGCCAATAATGTTAAAGTTAGTAAAATAGCTGCTGCGATTTTAGTTAATTTTTTCATTTTCTATTCCTCCCAAATGGTTTTTTCTTCCTCCTAACCTTAACGAGTAAATATTATAAGATACTAACGCAATTGTTAATTAATCCTTACATTAAGCTTACAATTTATTAAATGGCAGCCTGCTAATTCCGATAAAAATTTGTTATATTCTGTTAATATCTTCGTAAGAATTACATTATTAATTTAGCTATCTTCCGCTCATAGCTCGTTAACCCTTTTTGTACCCTAGGCATATATCTAGCTATATACCTTAGATAAGGGGGCAGACGCTAAATGCAGAATAAGGGGCTAACCCAATTCAATAATTTGGACTCAAATAAAATAGGTCAATTCAAAATAATTTTTCATTGGAATCATTTGGACTGGATTTTTGCGGATCAAAAAATGAAGCAGGAATTTGAGGATAATCAATATTGGAAGAAGTGTATGCCTGCCGGGGTCAAGGTTGACCAGCAAGGGAACTACTATGTCTCGGTTCCGCGTTGGGCCCAAGGTATTCCAGCTACACTGAATCGAATTGTCATCCAGAATGGAAAGCCTTATCTAGAAGCTTTTCCAAGCTGGGAATGGAATAAAGCCGGAAGCTTAAATGCCTTGCAATCCGTATTGGGATATGAAATCGACGAATATAATCGAATGTGGATATTGGATCAAGGTAAAATCGATTTTAACCCTTCACCTGAGAGTTCACAGAAGCTGGTTTTATGGGATTTAAATACTAATAATCTAATCACTTCTATAATCATCCCGAATGAAATTGCTCCTTATCGCACCTCCATTCTCAATGACCTGGTCGTTGATAATACTAATGGGTATGTCTATATCACTGATTCAGGGAACGGCTGGACCGACCATCCGGTAGTCGGTGGAATCATTATCTTTAATATGCGAACTAAAACGTTCCGCAGAGTGCTTGATCAGCACTATAGTACGCAAGACTTTCCTGGGTTTCATTTTGAAATAGATTACCAACCGGTATATAGAAAGAAGCCCCTAAAAATAGGGGCCGATGGAATTGCTCTGTCTGCAGATCGCTTAACTCTCTACTACTGTCAGGTAACAGGGCGAAATTTATATGCTATTGATACTTTACTGCTAAGAAATTCCAACACTCCATTAGAGGAAATAGGTAAAGCTGTGCGATCCCTTGGAAGCAAAGGCACTAACAGCGATGGCATGCGTGGCGACAATAAAGGGAATATTTTTTATACTATGGTGGAAGGGAAGGGAGTTGGCTTCTTTTCACCTGAAAGCAACAGCTTTAATCATTTTGTCTCGGATGACAGAATGCTGTGGGTCGACGGTGTAGCCTTTGACCAACGGGGATCTATATTATTCAATAACAGCAGGCTCCACCAAATATTTGATGAACCTCAACCGGATATAGATTGGACCTACCCGTACAACTTTATTATCTGGAAGGCTTTCGTGGGCCATGATATAAAATCCTATTTATATGCAAATCCCAAGCCCGTTTCTCCAATTTAAAAAACCACAAAAGGACAAACCGTTTTTAAGGTCTGTCCCTTTGCATTAATCCAGCTTCTTACTCGTAGCCACTGTAATACATCTGAATTCTCGGTAATTATCATTGTATTCAATCGTCGCTGGATCACCCGTTTTTGCGGGTCGACAGGCACAGTAAAAGTGGTATAAAGTATCCTGCCAATAGATTACGGAAGATTTATGTGCATGTATTTCGTCCAATTCACCCGGACCTCCAATCGGAATCCAAGGCTCTGGTAAGCTATCCCAGTGTAATAAATCATTGGACAAAGCCAAAGCTCCTTGGGCATGCTTCCCATCAAAACCAAAGCCGAAATTGACCCAGCGCTGACCGTCATGTTTAATGCATGGATCGCTGTAATACTGGCTGAAGAAGCTATCGTCCTTAACAGTCATTAGTGGATTTTCTTCAGTTCGTGTCCAATGGATTAGATCCTCAGAAACAGCCACGCCTGTTTCTTCCTTCCATGGCCATTCTGCTTTCTCTTTGGCGTTATAGAACATCCAATACTGATCTTGAGCTTCGATCACACAGCATTTATACAACCCGCCTTGCTCCCATTCTGCACCTTGCTCATAGGTGAAAACAGGCTGTTCAAGCCGATGCCAATTCAGCAGCAGCTCATCCTCGCACCAAGCCAATCCCATAACTGCCCCGCCAGATTCATAGCCAACCTGCGGATAGGCATGATAGATCATCCAATATTTATTGTCTATTTTCTTAAGCTTCGGCAAAGTGTATAAATCAGCCGATTCCAGCAGAATCCATGAGCCCGCAGCACCTACATGATCCCAATGCGATGTTTCCGATCTTTCCAACATAAGTCCTTGAAATTCCCAATCGATTAAATTCGAGCTTGTAGCCAGCGCCGTTTGATAGCCCTCTCCATTGAACCCAATATACATCATGTGAAATAAGTCATTGTGATAGAAAACAAACGGGCAATCAACGCCCTTTTCATCAAAACTTCCAGCAATGCCTGACCCCTGAACTACCTGACGCCCCCATTTATGAGGTGTTGCTAAATGCTCAACTTCAGCTCGATTAATCATGTCCATATAATCTATACCTCCAATTGAAATACAAAGCTTTATCCCTTAACACTCCCCATTACCACACCTTTAATAAAAAACCGCTGCAGGAAAGGATATACAACTAATATCGGTAAAGCAGCTAAGAAAATTTGTGCACCTTTTAAGGTTCTGTCGGATACTTCTGATAGCGAAGATATATCGTTTGGGTCAAGCAGGCTAAATTCACGATTGACCACTACCGTTTGCAAATAGCTTTGCAAGGGATAATGCTCAGGCCGATTCATCAGAATTAATCCGTCAAACCATGAGTTCCAATGCCCCACCATCGTAAACAGCAGGATTGTTGCCAAAGCTGGACCGGATAAAGGAATATATATTTTTGCGAGAATGGTCCAATGATTGGCCCCATCTACAGTAGCTGCTTCTTCCAATTCCTTAGGGAGCCCGCGATAGAAGTTTAGCAGCAGCACAACATTGAATATAACCACGCCTCCTGGCAAGATCAACGCCCAAAGGCTATCTAATAAATGCACACTTTTGATAATAAGATACCACGGAATTAATCCACCACTAACTAACATCGTCAGGACAAAGAACCATGCATAGAAAGTTCTGCCTTTAAATGCTTTCGACTCTTTGGACAAAGGATAGGCTAGAAAAGTGACCAGAATCATACTGATGGTTGTGCCAAGAACAACCCGTTGCAGACTAATCCCAAATGCTCGGAGAAATTCAGGCTTCTGCAGCACATATTCATAGGATTTCAAAGTAAATTCCACGGGCCAGAGCTTAACTAAGCCTGCACTTGCTGCTGTGCTGGAGCTGAATGAGACCGCAAAGACATTAATTAAAGGCAGCAAACAGATCACAGCCATTAAGAATAAAAAGATATAATTGCCTGCATTAAATATTTTTCCAGATAAAGAAGCTTGCTTCACGACGAATCCTCCTATCTCCAACTAGAAAATCCGATAATTTGCCCATTTGTAAGCTAAATAATAGGAGCTGGAAATCAATATGACGGATACAAATGATTTTAATAGTCCAACTGCTGTTGCTAAGCTATATTGAGCCTGCTGGATGCCAAGCCTGTATACCCAAGTGTCGATTATATCCCCGCTTTCATAAACCTGAGGGCTATAAAGATTATAAATTTGGTCGAATCCTGCATTTAGTACATTTGCTAGGCTCAGGGTGCCCAATAACACAATGATTGGCGCCATCCCAGGAAGTGTGACATTCATCGTTTGCTTCCAACGGTTAGCACCGTCAATAACAGCAGCTTCATAAAGCGATGGATTAATCCCTGTTAAAGCGGCCAAATAAACAATTGTGCTAAAACCAAATTCCTTCCAAACGTCCGATGTGACCATTACATTTGCAAACCAATGATTGCTTCCAAGAAAGAAGATGGGATCAATCCCAAACACACCAAGCAGCTGATTCACAATTCCTGAAGATGGCGACAAAATATCAATTAGAATACCACCTAATATAATCCATGAAAGAAAATGCGGCAGATAAATCATCGTTTGAATCCAACGCTTAAATCTTTCCATCCTGATTTCATTTAAAAGCAAAGCAACGGTAATGGGAACTATTAACCCTGCTAGTATTTTTAAGATTGCAATATAGACCGTGTTCCGAATGACTATCCATATATCTGGCATTTGGAACAAATAAGTATAGTTTTCGAAGCCATTCCATTTGGAACCAAATATACCTTTAACTAAAGAATACTTCTTAAAAGCAATGATTAATCCCAATATGGGACCATAGCTAAAAATAAGTACAAGTATGAAGGATGGAAGCACCATTAGATGAAGCGGAAACTCACGTCCGAACCGTTTACTATTCATAACTAATCTCCCACCTAACTTTTCAAAGATTAGGAAAGGCCGGAGGAATACTCCGACCTTCCCCGTAAACTATTTCTTATTTGTTTGCATACCATTCATTAGCTTCTTTAGTAATTTGCTCTCCGCCAAGCTTGTTCCATGACTCTACATACTTATCAAACTCAGTAATTGGTGCACCAAGAATTATTTTCGCAAAAGTTTCTAGTGTCAATTTTTCTAATATGGCATTTTTCTCAGTCATTGTCGTAGTTAGTGGTCCAAAAAATTCGTTTTTGGTCAATTGCTTATTCTGATCATAGTACTGACCAATCACAGCCCAAGAACCGCCATCTCCGAACACTTTGTTTGTTCCCCAATTGGTGCGATCGCCGCCTTGGAATAAGAGAATTTTATCATAGTAGCCTTTTCCTTCGGGATTCAATTTACTTGCATCTTTGGATTGAAGCGCATCAACAACACTCTTATGAATAGCAAGTAGACCCTTTGTTGTTCCATATCCACCTGACATTAGAGCATATTTGAAAACTTCAATACCTCCAGAAGTTTGATAAATATCAGGCTGTGCTTTATCTCCGTCTATTTTTTCATTATAGAAATTAAACATTTTTACGATAGCTTCCGGATTCTTGGCACCTTTTTTCACTACCCAGAACTCATCAAAGTTTGCATCTGTTTGGACATTAGCTGGTGTTCCATCAGCGGAAGGAATCGGATAAGCCGTCCATTCTGCAGTCAGGTCCTTAGTTACTCCATCCTGTAATGGCCAAAGTGGATTCCACATTGCCCCAAAACTCATCCCTACTTTACCAGCTACTTGCAATTCAGCCGCTTTACCGCCATCTTTAATCCCAAATTCTTTATCAATTACTCCTGCTTTATACAGTTCCTGCAGCTTAGCCAAAGCCGTTTTCATTTCTGGCTGAACACTGCCGTATACCAGCTTGCCTGCAGCATCTTTAACCCAAATTTTCATATATGCATGGTAGCCGTTCATGAAACCGGACAAGTCAGGGTAACCGCCGAGAATATCCTTTGAAGCAGCAAGACCGTAAGTATCATTCTTCTTATTGCCGTCTGGATCTTGTGTTGTAAATGCATTTGCAATTTTCAGGAAATCATCCATAGTCTTAGGCTCTGGAAGATTTAGTTTTTTCAGCCAATCTGTACGAACATATAATAGATTTGCTCCGCCATAATAATCTTCAGCATGTGGTATCGCCATCAGCTTGCCTTTTTCGCTTGCTGCAAGCTTTGCATTAACGCCGCGATCGATCATTTCTTTGGTTTGTGCTGATCCATAGTCATTCACTAGACCTGTTAAATCCTCAAGTTTATCTTCTGCAACTAGCTGTCTAAATTGCTTAGCGTTAACTCGAAAAAAATCAGGTAAATCATTAGCCGCAATCGATAGGTTTAGCTTTTGTTCATATTGAGCTCCAGTTACAACCCATAAGTTTTTAACTTTGATTCCAAGCTCGGATTCATAAGCTTTTGTCCAAACATTATTGTCTAAGGATTCGCCTTCTTTAAACTTATCCGATGGTTCTTGATTTCTCACAGTCGTTATCTCGATAGCCGGTTCATACTTAGCATTAGGATCAGGCTTAGCCGTTTCTACTGCAGCTACCGGTGTAGCTTCTGGTGCTGTTGTTCCTGGTGCAGCTGTTGCCGCTGCTTCTGGGCTTGCTGTTTCAACTGCTTTCCCATTACTGCATGCCGCAATTGCAGCTGTAAGTAGTAAAATAAAGGATAGATTCAACCATTTCTTAACATTCTTCTTCATTTGTTTTTGCCTCCCTGATAATGTGATAAGGATGATTCCTTATGGCTTAATAGTAAGATAGTCTCTCGACAAAATATATCATCCTTTCTCTACATTCGATAGACATTTCTCAACTTCTTAATTAAAGAAGACCCCAGCCAAAAGGCTAGAGTCTTCGATTCAGAATATTCATTTAAAGCAACTTCAAGACTTATTGAAAGACTCTTACATAATCCACATACATATCTATCTGATTGTTATATTTCGCTAAGTCAATCGGCCAGCCTCCACCCAGTGCAAGGTTTAGCATAAAATATAAGGGGGTATTAGCTTGAGAAAAAGTAGGCTGACTCCAAACCTGGACATTATCAATATAAAATAAGATGTTAGTTGAAGTCACTTTAGTCCCATAGGTATGCCAAGTAGAAGCATTATCGCCATAAGAAAAGAGCGAGGATGAACAATTGGTTTGATGGGATTCCGGGCTGCCTGACCACCAATGTACAGATCTGCAAGCTCCAGACGGGTCTTGCCCGTACGCCTCAACAGTGTCTAGCTCTGCTGTGGATGCAACATGTGAAGCCCCCGTACTGTCTTTGGACATCAGCCAGAATGCAGGCCATGCTCCTTTCCCAGCAGGCATTAGAATACGTGCTTCAAAGTAACCATTTGTGGCAGCAATACCAGTTCCATCCAAACGAACGGAAGAGAGCATGCCTCCTAAATGAGTACGATTCCAGCCTTGTGGATCTACAAATCCTGCAGGTGCATTACTTGAACGTATTCGCAAATAATTACTGCCCAATATGGTAAATGGATTGTTTACTGTAGCAGGATCTGCGAATATTGCTTCACCAAATTCAGAGCCATTCGGCCAGTCTGGCTTAAGACTTGTATAGGTAGTTCCTGCACCCGTTTTAGAAACGGACAATGCAGAAGTAAAGTCATCTTGGAACAACATACTCATACCAGCAGCTTGTGAGGGTGCGGCAGGTATGCCTTGATTCCAAACAACACCTCCATTGTTATAAAGCTGCAAATAGTTGTTATCTGAATGAGTATAGTTTGGATTTCCTTCCGGCGTATCCCAGGCGTTTAAAACGATGGTAATAGGTCCATGTGGGTATTGATCTGCAGGAAAAGTGATTTGCCCAAAGCCTGTTGTTGCGTTCGGTGCCACATTCTGAAACCAAGTGTCATAACCGTTGGGATTCGTGTGTGTGGCATCAGGCTGATGCCAGGCTCTTGCCCAAACATTTTGCATTCCTGGTGCGTAGAATTGCACGGTAATGGTTCCATTGATAGTTGAACCAATCGCTGGTGAGGTAACCGTAATCTCATAGGGAGTGTAACCTCCAGGCGGAGGAGTTGGTGTAGCTGTTGGTACGGGTGTTGCTGTAGGAGTTGGCGTTGCAGTCGGTGTCGGTGTTGGAGTAGGCGTTGGTGTTGCCCCGCCTGTATTTTCATATGAAATCTCTGTTACTCCCGATTTCGCTCCAGCAGGATGAGTGAAAACGATACGAAACTTGGTTGCCGATACAGCAGTAAAAGTAACCGAATTTAATTGATTGCCGGCCGGTGCAGCTGGTGATTTAACTTGACTGGCTGCATTTACCCATGTAGTTCCATTCCAGTACTGTACATTATAGCCGCTTGGTGCTTTAACACCGCCCCCATCATCATAAATATTCAGCTTTGCTTTATTCCTTGTACTGCTGCTCCCAAAATCCGTCTGGACCCAATCTGTAGCATTAGGCGATTGATAAGCTGTCCAACGGTTTCTAGGTGTATCCGTATAGGAAACTATACTGTCATTGACCTGAGCCACATTATCTCCACTAAAGGTATAAGAGGCTGAGGCTGTTCCCACAGGAAGCGGAGTTGGCGTAGGTGTGGCTGTTGGAGTTGGAGTAGGCGTTGGTGTTGCCCCACCTGTATTTTCATAGAGGAGCTCCGTTACACCTGTTTTCGCTCCAGTTGCATGAGTGAAGACAACACGGAATTTGGTTGCCGCGACTCCTGTGAAAGTAACCGTATTTAATTGATTTCCCGTTGGGGCTGCGGGCGATTTCACCTGACTGGCTGCATTTACCCATGCTGTTCCATTCCAGTATTGCACATTATAGCTGGCTGGAGCTTTTACCCCGCCTCCGTCACTATAAATGTATAGGCTAAGCTTATTCTTAGTCCAGCTGCTGGCATAATCTGTTTGAACCCAGTCCGTAGCATTGGTTGATTCATAGGCAGTCCAGCGATTTTGCGGTGAATTATTATAAGAGATTACCCCATCATTGACCTGACTCACATTATCCATAAAAAAAGTGTACGAGGCCGTTGCTGTTCCTGGTACATCTGCTGAAGCAGGAATTGCCGAAATAAAAGAAGCCATAAGTACCAGTGTTAATACGATAGAAATGTATTTGGCTTTAAGCTGTCTAGCGATCATCATTTACATTCTCCTTTTCAATTTTGAGTTTTAGAACAGAAAATTTCTAGTTGCATACTTCTGTGTAATTCCGCCTCCTTTCACCTATGTAATAAGTTTAATCCAGTGTAAATGCTGAGTAAATGAGCATTTCTCTATATCGACTCTACCTTCCTCAAGTACTTTGTTGAAAACTCGCTTTATAATCCTTTAAAAGCGGCAGCACCGCTTTTAAAAGGACTATTGGTTTTGTCATCCTAATTGATAAAAATATTAGCTGGAGCAAAATTATTGGATATGTTTATTTGCCCTGCTGCTATACCGCCGAGATGAACATTGCCAGAAATATTATTATTAAAATTCAGCTTAATTAAGGCACCTAGATAATTGCCTATATTTACTGGGGCACCAATACCGTGAAAATCGATAGATCCATTAGAAAGCATAGATTTACCCACGGTAAGACCATTTGAGGATATTTGATTATGCATATCGATATTACCTTTTCCGTAATAAGATCCTTGGATTAGTACTTTATTGAAGGTTGAAAATTGGGATTTGCCGGTAACAAACAAGGATTTGCCGATAATAAAGCTTGTATAGTTCCCACTGCTCGGCATAAAGTCCTGCGTACTACTCACATTTCCCGCTACAGATAGGGAAGTGAAGCCTTTAAAACTAATTCCGGCCCCAATTAAATCACCACCTATAATACCCGCTGCAATGTTACTTCCTTGGAAGACAATGCTTCCCTGTGCACTCATAGTTTGATCAACCGTAAATGATCCTACACTTGATTTAAAAGTGATGCCGCCTGCTGCAATTACATTTCCATGGATCGTCAATCCAGTGATATTTCCAGTAAAGGTAAGCGGTCCGTTGCACACGATATCCCCATATATGGTCAAGTTAGATGTCGCTCCTATGGTGCAGGAACTTCCGCCATAGAGTACTGTAGTCCCAATAGTTGAAGCGTCACCTATGGACATCGTCCCATATGCGTTTGAAATCGAAACAGTGCCGGCATAAAGCTGCCGTGGCAAAGCCATGTTACTGCTGTTTTGCGAAACAGATTTATTTCCCGCTGTAACCGAACTTGGAGTAACAATGGCAAGTGACAACGGCTGTGCACTAAATTGTTGATTAAAGTAGCTATTGAAGTCTGTTGCAAAATTAGGATCCAATGTGTTCCCACTTGCAGGATTAGCTATTTCTGCTGTCCCTGTACCTGCGCTTCCAAAAACAATATTATTCTGAAAAATTGCCGGAATTGGTGTTGGTGTGGGTGTTGTTCCACCTGTGCTTTCATAAGAAATTTCTGTTAAGCCTGACTTCGCCCCTGCTGGATGGGTAAACACAACACGAAACTTGGTTGCAGATACCGAAGTAAAGCTAACACTATTCAACTGGCTTCCAACTGGCGATAGCGGTGATTTAACTTGATTGGCTGTACTAATCCAGCTCGTTCCATTCCAAAATTGTACGTCATAGCTGCTAGGAGCCTTAATACCGCCTCCGTCATCATAAATGTAGAGGTTTGCTTTATTCCTAGTAATGCTGCTGCCAAAATCCGTCTGAACCCAATCCGTTGCATTCGGTGATTCATAAGCAGTCCATCTATTATGAGGAGTATCGATATAAGAAATGATGCCGTCATTGACCTGATCTACGTTATCCATTCTAAAAGTGTATGATGCAGAGGCTGTTCCGACTGGGAGCGGTGTTGGTGTTGGTGTTGGCGTTGCTGTTGCTGTTGGTGTTGGTGTTGCAGTCGGTGTTGGTGTTGGACTTCCACCTAATACAGGCTCGAAAACTCTTACATAATCAACAAACATATCGATTTGATTGTTATACTTTGCAAGGTCAATCGGCCATCCACCGCCAAGAGCGAGGTTAAGCATGAAATACATCGGTGTATTGGCTTGGGCAAAAGACGAATGTCTCCAAACCTCAACATTATCGATGTAATAGATGATTTCTGTTGGTGTAATTTTAGTACCGTAAGTATGCCATGTGGAAGCATTATCCCCATAAGCAAAATTTGTAGATGAGCAATTGGTTTGATGGGATTCTGGGCTGCCCGACCACCAATGTTTGGCTTGACATGCTCCGCTAGGATTATGTCCATATGCTTCTACTGTATCGATTTCAGCAGTTGATGCTGTATGATTAGGTCCTGTAGATTCCTTGGACATCAACCAGAATGCTGGCCAAGCACCTTTACCGGCGGGCATCAGAATTCGCGCTTCGAAGTAACCATTTGTAGCTGAAATACCTGTACCGTCAAGCCGGACGGAGGAGAGCAGACCACCGACGAATTTACGATTCCAGCCCTGTGGATCTACGTATCCTTCAGGAGCTTTACTTACCCGAATACGCAGATAATCATCTCCAAGAATGGAGAATGGATTAACACTATCGATCGGATCCGCAAAAATGGCTTCACCAAATTCGGCTCCATTAGGCCAATCCGGTTTAAGCGAAGCATACCTAGTGCCAGCGCCTGTTTTGGAAATAGACAACGCTGAGTTGAAGTCATCTTGATACAGCATTTGCATACCCGCAGCTTGTGGCGGTGCAGCTGGAATTCCTTGATTCCATGTGACTCCACCTTGATTATACAATTGAAGGTAGCTGTCAGCGGTTTTAGTGAAAGAAGCATCTCCCTCTGGCGCATTCCAGCTGTTTAATATTATCGTTGTTGGACCATGCGGGAATTGATCCGCTGGGAAAGTAATCGTGCCATTCCCTTCAGCATCTGGGATCACATTCTGAAATCTGGAATCATATCCATTGGGATCCGTGTGCGTTGCATCGGGCTGATGCCAAGCTCTTGCCCAAAGATTCTTCATTCCAGGCGCTTTAAATTGGATAGTTACCATACCCGAGACCGTTGAACCATAGTCAGGAGATATTATATTTATAATCGGTTCCACTATTATCACCGGTGGTGCTACTGGAATTGGCTCCATATTTGAATCCACATAAGCTATTTCCGAAACTCCTGTCTTTGCCCCAGGCAGATGCGTAAACAGAATACGATACTTTGTCGCAATTACAGTATGAAAAGTAACCAGGTTTAATACACTGCCGGTAGGTACAGCGGGTGATTTGATCTGATTAGCAGCACTAACCCATGAAGTTCCATTCCAGTATTGGACATCGTATGCACTTGGAGCCTTTACCCCTCCCCCATCGTCATAAATATAAATGCCTACCGTGTTCTTCGATCTGCCGCTTTCATATTCTGTCTGTACCCAATCCGTAGAGTTGGGGGAGCCATATGCTGTCCATCGGTTCTGTGGAAAATCATTAAACGAGATGATCTCATCATTGATTTTGGTTGCCGGATCACCAGAATTAGCATAGGATGCCGTTGCAATCCCTAATGACGGAGGTGCAGGGATAGATTGAGTCGTTGAATCCACATAAACAATCTCGGTTATACCCGTCTTCGCATCGGAGTGTGTAAATAAGATACGGAACTTAGCAGCCACAACTGGTGTGAATGAAACTATATTTAAAGCATTGCCTAGCGGGATTGATGGTGATTTGATCTGTCCGGCAGCACTAACCCAAACATCACTTTCATTCAAGTATTGGATATCGTATGCACTTGGCGCCTTTACCCCTCCCCCATCTGCATAAATATAAATACCTACCGTATCCTTAAGCTTATCCGTTTCGAAATTCGTCTGCACCCAGTCTGTTGCATTAGGTGATTCATAGGAAGTCCAGCGGTTTTGAGGCGAGCTGTCATACGATATAATTCCATCATTAATTTGGTTAACTTGATCAAGATGAAAGGTGTAGGAGGCAGATGCAATGCCTAAGGGAACTGCTGGCGTTGTTGGTGGAGCCTCCATGTTTGAATCCACATAAAGAATTTCCGTCACGCCACTTTTCGCGCCTTGGTGTGTAAACAGAACACGAAATTTAGTTGCAGATACCAAGCTAAATACAACTGTATTCAGTTCGTTTCCTGCGGGAATTGCAGGAGATTTAACCTGGTTCGAAGCACTAAGCCAAGTAGTTCCACTCCAATATTGGACATCGTAAGAACTTGGAGCTTTTATTCCTCCCCCATCATCAAATATATAAATACCTACTGTATTTTTCGTTACTGCTTCTGTGAATTCAGTTTGTACCCAATCCGTAGAATTAGGTGATTCATAGGAGGTCCAACGGTTTTTAGGTGAGTCATCATACGACAAAATCCCATCATTTACTTGGCTCACATTATCACCGTGGTAAGTGTACGAAGCAGTAACTGTTCCTGAGGAATCGATGGCAGCCGTTGCGGGAATTCCTGAGAGAAAACTCACCACGATAGCAAATGTTAAGACAAGCGGCAACCATTTTACATAAAAGTGCTTCAGCATTATCATATACACACTCCAACCTTATCATTTTTTCAACATCTCGCTGACGAATTGCAGCCATATATGTTGATGCTTTAACAATAAAGCAGTGATTTACTAATGAATATCATCCTTTCTTTACTTCAACTCTACCTTCCTCAACTAATTGCCTTAAACTCTACATTCCTTTACATTCACTCTACAATCCTCAACTTTTTACGGTCTCCTCTTTGTCTAACTAGCAATTCAAGCTATACTAGAATTACCCAGCTGAGAGGAGTGAAACTCTTGCGATTCATCAATAACCTGAATATTTTCCCTAAGCTTGTCCTAACCTTTCTAGTTATCATTATTCCGTTAATTATTATTAGCCTTGCGACGAATATTCGCAGTGAGCGCTTGGTTCGCAATGAAATCACAAGCTCGATGCAGGCCAAAGTAAATTATTATTTAACAGCATTAGAATATAGCTTCGCCCCCCTAATTTCGATTCAGCAACAGTATCTCATCGATGAAGATATCAATAATCTGGCCTATACTTCATCTTTCATGTCAGATCAGCTGTATACGGAAACCTTTAAGAGTGTCCAAAATAAACTAACAATCTTGAAATATATGAGTTCTTATGTCGAGGATGCCTTTGTTTACATTCCCGCTTTCAACCGTAAAGTTTCTGCTGCCAGCTTCGACCCCATCCATCCTGATGAAGCTGCTGCAATGAATCAGCTTACAGATACTTATTCCTCTCCGTTTATTCTATTTAATAATAGCCTATGGATGAGTAGACCTTATCCCAGCTTTACTTCAATTGGTAAAGGATTTACTCTCGGTTTGCAGATCTCAAGCTCTGCCTTGCAAAAATCCTTATCTAGCTTTTCAATCAATGGAAACGGTGGAGCCATGCTAATGAACGAGGATCTTAGCTGGAATGAAATCGGGGGCAACATACCCGCTAATATTGAGAAAACCAAGCAAACAATCAAGCAAAATCTATTAGCTAATCAAATAAGTGGGTATGAAAGCTTTCAATCTAATAAAACCAAATATTATGCTTTTTATGAGAAGTCCCCAAAGCTTGGCCTTACTCTAGCGATATTTGTAGATGAGAATAGCTTTATTGGACCCATCAAGCAATTTGCCACCTGGCTATGGTGGATTTCGATCGCCTCTATTCTCGTCATCCTGCTCTTTTCATATCAAATCTATCAGGTGATTCATACGCCTCTCAAACAATTAACAGGTGCTTTTAGGAATGTCGAAAAAGGTAATTTGTCAACTCAGCTAAGCTATCGATCCAAGGATGAATTTAACTACCTCTACTTACAATTTAATCGGATGGTATTCCGGCTGGATGAGCTTATCAATGAGGTTTATGTCCAAAAGTATCAGGTTAAGGTAGCAGAGCTCAAGCAATTGCAATCACAGATTAATCCTCACTTTCTCTATAACTGCTTCTTCAATTTATATCGTCTTGCCAAAATGCATGAACTGGATAAAGTCATCCCGTTCACGAAAAATCTTGGGGATTATTTTAAATATGTGACTAAAACCGCTGACTTTGTCCCTCTAGAACAGGAGATTAATTTCTGCCTATCTTATGTTGCTATCCAAAATATTCGCTTCGAGGATCATATACAGGTGGAATTCGGAATGATCCCGGAAAAGTTCACTGCATTAAATGTACCCAAGTTATTTCTGCAGCCCTTGATTGAAAACTGCTATAAACATGGTTTAGAGGATAACTCAACAGGTGGACTGATCCAAATTTCTTTTGCTGAGAACGCGAATTATTTTGAAATATCTGTAGAGGATAATGGAACAATATTAAGCGATACGATGCTAGAAATGATTCGGGCTCAATTAGAACAGTCTGATAAAATGACCGATAGTGAAGGTTTGCTTAATGTGAAACAGCGGCTGATGCTTCATTTTGGAAATGCGGCAAATCTCGAGGTAAACAGAGGTAAGCTAGGTGGCTTAATAGTAGTAGTAATGATTCCAATTGAGGAGGAAATCAACGATGTTCCGTCTGATGATCGTAGATAATGAGCCGAATATTGTAAGAGGGTTAAAGCAGCTGTTGGTTGAAGAATCCTCACTGGAATTAGAGGTCTATTGCGCTCATTCTGCAGATGAAGCATTACTGCTGTTAAATAGAGTTAAAATTGATATCGCCTTAAGTGACATTCGGATGCCGGGGATGAACGGATTGGAGCTGCAAGCGCGAATTATCGAGCAATGGCCGCAATGCAAGGTTATTTTTCTCTCCGGCTACGATGATTTCAACTATATTCAAACCGCAATTCGCAATGGCAGTGTAGATTATATCCTCAAAACAGATGGTGATGAGGTCATTCTTCAAGCGATTCAAAAAGCGATGACAGAGCTGAGCCGTGAATCTGAAATAGATAATCTTCATGAACAGACACAAAGCAAACTACAGCAATCACTAGTTACTTTACAAAAGGATTATTTCCATAAGCTCGTATACGGACTGAATTCAGTGAAACAGCATCGGCTTGACGAACTGAAAATTCAGTTTGATGCCAAGCTGCCTTTGCTGTTAATCATAGCTAGGGTAGATCGCTGGGATCCTTCGATATCAGATGCTGATAAAGCTCTACTCTATTATGCTGTGCAGAATATTACGGAGGAATTCTTGAAGGACTTTAATTACTTTGGCATGACCTTGGACCATAGATCATTGCTTAGCTGTCTTCAGGAGAACCCTGCAAGTCAATGGGGCTCCACTCCGAATAAATGGATTCGTTATGTGCATAGCCAACTGGAATCCATTCAATCTGCTTGTCAAAAGTATTTAAAATTGCCGGTTTCCTTTGTAGCAAGCAGTACGACTATAGACTGGAATGGGATTCCTGTTAAGTATGCTGAGCTCCGTCAGATTCTCTTCTATGGCTTTGGTCAACGCGAAGAAATGATCTTAACGGATGAAGTAACCCGCAATTTTCAAGAGGGCACGGTTAAAAGCGAGCTTGAATTAAAGGCCCAGAGTAAGCTAAAGCAGCTTTTGTCATCCGATTTAATTATGGAACATCGTCTATTGAATGACTTCGAGGAATTAGTTGAGCTCACCCGCCAATTGAAGCACAACAACCCGTTTCTGCATGAAACCTATAATGGCATTTCCTACATGCTGCTGGCTTATATCAATCAGCATCAGAAATGGAGCCAGCTTGCACTAACTGAGGATCTGAACAAGCTCTTTTCCTTAGATGCCCATCTCAGCTGGGAGCAAGCCGTTGTTTATTTAAAAGAATTAATCCTCTTATTGCTCGAGGATCGGAATAAAGAGAGTGAAGAAGGCGCCGAATTTCTGGTTACTAAGCTGAAGGCATACATAGACCGGCATCTCGATGAGGAATTATCCTTGGTTCGATTGGCGGAAATTGTATACCTAAATCCAACTTATCTATCTCGGCTTTTTAAACAACATACTGGGCAAGGGATTTCCCACTATATCACCCAATTGCGACTGATAAAATCTCAAGAATTGCTCAAGCATTCCAAGCTTAAGGTTCAGGAAATCGCCGTAAAAGCAGGCTTTGATTCCGCCACCTCTTTCGGTCGATTCTTTAAACGGGAAACCAATTTAACACCTCAGGAATATCGCGATAATGGGTAGAATTTATCTGGAATTTATCATTTCCAGTTATTCACTGAATTGGCCCGAATAATGTAATTTTAACTGGAGGTTTTCCAGTTAGAGCAAAAAAAATGAGCGATATTACTCAAGAATATCTCTGGAGAATGGATTTTTGCAGATAGTTCATTTTCTAGGTGGTTTCTAAACATCTCATAACGTACTAAAATTAAAACCACCTCCATAACCGAAGGTGGTTTTTACAATTTGATAGATTTACTTAGATCCTAACCCCGTGAAGGCTCCGCCATAGTAAGGCGTTTCTCCGCGCTTAATGCTGCCAAATGTCCGTCGTTAGCCATAACCTGCTCCAAATGCTTCATTCTTTCTGGTGAAGCGGTATTCCTCATTGTTTCGGAGAATACACGATCCAACCAGAACCGATCAAAGCTCGAAATGTAGTCTCGCAGCTCCTGAAGGTCCTGCTCCTCATAACGCTCACATAAATTAATCGTGAACATTCGACGATTTGAATTCCCGTTCCATGAGGAATGGAAGGTATTATGATTGAATACGAGCACATCTCCTGGCGTTACATCCAATACATAAGCGGGTACATCTGCACCAGCTACCTGCCAGAAGGTTTCGCTTTTCCCAGTTGTCCCCGTTAAATCCTTGCCAAACTGGTCATGCACACGATGGCTCCCCGGAATAACCCGTAACGCACCCGAATTCCCATCCAGCTGATCCAAGTAAAAGGCAATTTTCAGATGCCTATGCTTCTTATGAAAACCATCACGATGCCATCCGGTATCTCCCGTATAATAATTGCCGTCACTGCCCATGTAGTTAAAATCATCGCCTAATAAGGAAGAGCCAATTGCCAGAATACGTGGGTCATCCAACAAAGTAGACATTTTCTGATCAATAAAAGGCACTACACAGGTTCTCTTGCTGCCATCATGCACCATTGCTTTGTCTTCTTGAGGAAAGGTATCGGCAAATTGCTCCAAAATCCAGTCTAAACGATCTGCAAAAAGCTGGGGGAATTTAATAAAGCCAAACGTTTCAAAAAAATCGATTTGTTCTTTTGTGAGCGCCGTCATACTCATGAGTACCCTCCATTTTTATCCGTGAATTAGATAATACTTCTGCCTGTTTTTTAGCTTTTCACTATGAAGTTTAATAGCTCAATCGCAGTATGTCAACATATAAATTATTTTGTATACAAGTTGGCTAAAACCTTTCCAAACTCCCCTACTTCATTTCCGGCGGACGAGTGAAATTCCCAAAGCAATCATCCATAAAAGCCACATTGTACTGCCAATTGGGGCTGCCCATCCTACTACAGGAAACGATGGGATAACCGTAACAATGAGCTCTTTTCAGAAGCTTACAGGCGATCCGCTAAAATTAAAAACGGTCTCATTCACACAAAATACACCTCTTGATATCGAGCCCTACACCCGTCTGTTCGGCACAAATCTCACCTTCAGTCAACAGGAAAATGCATTTGTTTTTGACTCAAGTGTTTTGAATTTACCGATTATTTATCGCAATCAGCAGCTGTTGCAAATTGTGGAGGACCATGCGGTCCAAATGATACGTGCTTTGAAATTAGAGCAATCATTCTCAGAAATGATTAGCCATGCGATTATCAAAAAATTCGACGGAACGATTCCTAGAATCCAGGATATAGCTAGCAATCTTGGCTATAGCGTCCGCTCCCTTCAGATGCAATTAAAAAAGGACAATACTACCTTCAAGGATCTGCTTGCTTTAATCCGCAAGAACATGGCTGAGAGCTATCTTAGAAACCCACATTTTTCAATCAGCGATATCTCCTATGCGCTTGGATTTTCCGAGCCAGTCGCTTTCCATAACGCTTTCAAGAAATGGACTGGGCAAACTCCTGGCGGTTATCGGAAGCAAATATAGCAGCTTTTTGACCCTACAATAGAAAAGGCCATCCCCAGTAATCGTTCACTTGGGATGGCCTTTTCTATTGTACTCTAGTTAATAATCACTTGTCTTTCTCCATCCCCATCGGCATCATCATGCCATCGTCCGTACCTACCATGGTGACACTATCCTCATTGTCTTCATCGGCCAAGAATATTTCAGTACCGTAAGTTGGTGCAGCATACGGCATATGCGTTTTACCGCGAGCGAGAATCTGCCTGTAATTGCCTGAATCGCCTTCATACCCATCATGATCCCAAGGAATCCATGATCTAGCATTACAGTAGTGGCATACATAGGAGCGGCGAAACCGATCCACTGACTTATTAGGAAAGGATCTGTGCAATAAATGTGAATGGAAGAATAGTACATCCCCTGCATTCAAAGGTACTGAAATCGCTGGCGGGTAATTCGCCACTACCTTCGAAAGGGTATTGATTTCATCATCCAGATGGCTGACATTCTGAACCGTATTCAGATCCCCAAACGAATCTAACGCATGAACATTACCGCCACCAACCTCAACTGGCGGATAAATAGGCTCATGATTGGATCCGGGAACGACCCATAAGCAGCCGTTTTCCTCATCCGCTGGTTCGAGCGCAATCCATGCACCAACTAGTGTATCCGGGTGAGTTTTGATATAACAAGCATCCTGGTGCCAGCCTTGACCACCTTTACCAGGGGGGTTAAGAAACAGCATTGATTGAACCGCATATACATCAGGTCCGATAATCGCTTCTGTTACATCAAGAATACGCGGATGCAGCATTCCTCGCTCCGCTACCTCATCTAATCGGGAAAGCATATGAATTCGAGTCGCCTGTGCAAACTCTTCCCCGAGTGGACTTGCATCCCTTTTCTCAGAGCTTTTGTTAGAATTTTCTTTTTGAAGTCTCGATTTCTCAGCAAAAGCATACAGCTCTGCAATATCTTCTGGTGACAAAAGTCCCCTTACTATTAGGTAACCTTCTCGCTGATAATGGGAGTACTCTTTAACACTAACCATGTAGCGGTTTTCCCGTGAACGGGATTTCGGCATATAATATTTCCCCATAGCGCTTATTCTCCTATCCTATCTGCTAGTTATATTCTTCATTTTAGCCACTTGTGTGAACGTTTTCAATGTACCAAAACCGCAAAATGATGTGTTTATTTGATATAGGTATTGATCAGAATATGACGATTTACCGGATACGGGGTCTGTGGATCGGATATCATGGCGGTATGCCGGAATAAAGTGTCTTTACAGCGTTTAATATAATCAGATGGGTTCATTCCACGAATTCGTTTGTACATTTTGGAGAAGTGATGCTCGTCACGAAAACCTACCCAGAAGGCGATTTGTTTGACCGTAATTTCACCCTTCATCATCATTCCTTCAGCACGAATAAGCCGCCTTTCGAGCAGCATTCGCTTAGGTGTTATACCTACACTAGCAACGAATACTCTTGTAAAATGCTCATGAGACCACCCTGAACGTTGGGCAATCTCTTCAATGGTTATTGGACTCGAGAGATGCTCTTCCATATATTCAATGGCACGGATGATTGGGATGGGCAGATCAGGTGCAGTTTCCTCAGGTGTGTGACCTGAAACCGAAGATAATTCTTCCAGCAATGCTGCCAATAAAACCGCCATTCGTCGCTTCCAATAAGGAGGCTGGTGGTTGGCGATCCAGAGTATTTTCTTCATAATCCCAGGTAAAAGCGGTTGATGGAGTGCCGGAAAATGATTGCCGTCCTGTAAGAGCAATTGGAATCTGGGTTCTGCATTCCGCAGTGCTGCATAATCGAAATGTACAAACATATGCCGTACAATCTTATCTGCAGCAAAATGATAAGTATGAATCGTATCTGGACGGGTAAAAATGAAACATGGTTCATCGAGGATAAATGGCAGATTCCCCAGTTTATAAATCGAATGGGTCCCCTCAGGAAAATAAACCAGCTCGTAATCTCTAATTATCCTCGGACCAAGTACGAAGCCAGATTGAATAACGATGTCACCTGCATTATGCAGAAATGGCAAGGAATCATCCACATGTATATCTTCCATACCCTCAACTCCCTTTGCATTACGCCATAATGCTTCAATACGTTGCTAATTTTAATACTAACCTAATCCTTAATATTACTCTACAGCGATCTCAAAATGGAGTGAATAAGACCTTCCTTTTTCAAAAGGGATAAAGAGAGATATAATAGAAATATAGGAGGGATACCAATGAAAATTATTAACCATGGTCACTCGTGTATACAAATTGAAACAGAAGGCAAATCGCTCATTATCGATCCTTTTCTAAGAGGGAATCCAGCAGCCATTTCCACGCCTGACGACATCAAAACAGACGCTGTATTATTAACTCATGCACATATGGATCACATTTTGGATGCCGAACCGATTGCCTTGAGCAATGATGCTCCCGTTGTAGCAATTGTAGAATTGGCTACTTATATGGGCTGGAAGGGAGTCAAGACGATTCCAATGAACATGGGAGGCACCGTTGATCTTGGCTTTGCTAAAGCGACGATGATTCAAGCCTTCCACAGCTCGGGAATTGTACTGGAGGATGAGCAAAGAATTATGTATGCCGGCATGCCTGCTGGCTTCATCATCCGTGTGGAAGGTCTGACAATTCTCCATACAGGAGATACCAGTCTTTTTGGGGATATGAAAATGTTCGGTGAGCTTTATTCCATTGATGTAGCATTCCTGCCAATTGGGGGACATTTCACAATGGGTCCTGAGGATGCGGCGATCGCTGCAGAGTGGTTAGGCGCTAAGCTAGTTGTACCCATTCATTTCAATACATTTCCGATGATCAATCAGGATGCGCCAGGATTCATTGAATTGTTGGCAAAACGCGGAGTAAAAGGACAAGCGTTAACTATTGGTGAGACTTTGGAATTATAGGAAACACAAAAAAAACGGGACATCGCCATTAAGGGATGTCCTGTTTTTGATACCATTATTAATACGGAGGATTTTCAAGGGCAATAGGATCACTTTCTATTGCATTCCTTTGTTTTATATAATTTTTGGTGTTCTTATTAAATAAAACAATGAATAGCAAAATAACGCTCAAGAGTACACTAAAAATATTATTGGAAAAAGCAAAGAAAACCTGTATAACCAACATAGTAACCGTCATTTTATACATAAATTTTCGGATAAATAGAATGTTCAATATTACTAAAATAGTGGGAATTAAAATACTACCTATCATTTCCCCTATAGCTTCTGCAATTTCGCTGTCAGTGAGCACTATATCGGAATCCCCTGTAATTGCATCTAAAACCCCCAATTTAAAGTTATACCAAAACCCTTCAATCGGATGAATATACACAAGAGTTATTAGCAATAAAATATACAAGGAAAAAAAGAATAGCTTGGCAATTATAAAAAAGTTAACGAATTTAAGACTAAATGGTTTTTTCATTAATTTGTGTCCCCTTCTTCTAATAAACGTTATTGTCGAAAAATAACATATCATAGATGGTTAATTTTGGGAAGGGGGAAACTTGTCAAAAAAATTCGCTTAAGTTCTCATCGCCAATCCTGCTAAGAAGCTTAACATGATCTGCACCGCTAATCGCGAGGTCATATTGCGAACATCAACAGTTGGATCTATACAAACAAAATCCAAACCTTGTACTTGCGGCAATGCACCCAGTCGATACATAGCATCCAGCACGTCCCATGGCTCCATGCCGCCTGCGCCTATTGCCGGACAGCCTGGTGCGTACGCTTGGTCAATTACATCCATGTCGAAGCTCACATACAACACATCGGTGCCGTCACCTGCGAGCTCGATCGCTTTATCGAGCACAGCGTTAATGCCCATGGTGCGTACATCTCGCGAGGTATAAACATGTACACCTTTGTTCTTCACATAGTCGTGATAAGGCTTCGAATTCATGAAACCCCGTATGCCAATTTGCACAATATTACGCCCTTCGACAATATTGGATTCGATAATGCTGCGGAATGGAGTCCCGTTCGTAACTCCGCCATCATCGAAATTGCGAACATCATGGTGGGCGTCAAAATGGATAATACCCACCTTCCTCCCAGGGTGCCGCTCAACAAATGCTTTCAGTGAAGGGAAGGTTATGGAATGATCGCCGCCAAAGATGAGCGGAATGAGATTAGGCTGCGCTTTATACAGTGCACGCAAACTCTCCTCAATACGACGATGGCATTCTGAGATATCTGTCACATGCATTTGGATATCACCGAGATCGCGCACCTTCAAATGCTGCAGATCAACCTCATATTCCAATGAATATGTAGTAAAAGATTTAAATGCCGCACGAACTGCAGCCGGTGTTGTCGAGGCGCCTGAATGAGAAATTGAGGGCTTGGACAAAGGAATACCGATGACTCCTGCGAGTAATTGTTCATATCCGTCCCATTGGGAAATCCATTGTGCGACCTTGGTTTCCATATGATCACGAAATATAGCTTGATCTGGTGATTTCAGAAAAGGGATCTCATGACTCATAGCACTGTTTCCTCCTTTTTCCTTTCTAATGCCGTAATTTGGCCGTTCCAGACGACTACCTGCCCGTCTTTAATCACACCAAACGTATGATTAATGCCAAAATGATATGGCAGATAAGCAAGGTTCGGCGCATTGAAAATCGTCAAATCTGCCCGTTTCCCAACTTCGATAGAACCAATATCAGAACCGCGGCCAAGTGCGTTTGCCGCGTTGATCGTGCATGCGGTCAAGATCTCCTCTGGCGTCATTTTCAATTTCAGGGACGCCAGCATAATGATGAGCTGTATCGACTCGGTCGGACAAGATCCTGGATTGTAATCCGTAGATAACGCCACTGGCAAATTAAACTTATCAATCATGTCTCGCGCCCTCGCGTGCTTGCATAGTCCGAGATAAAACGAAGTGCCTGGCAAAAGCACCGGAATCACGCCGCCTTCTGCCAATTTAGCTAAGCCTTCATCCGTAGCAGCTAACAAATGCTCTGCCGAGATCGCACCTACTTCTCCTGCTAGTTCAGCACCATGAAGAGAAACAATTTCGTCCGCATGAATTTTTGGAATTAGTCCAAGACGCTTGCCCTCCAGTAATATTCGGCGCGACTGTTCAACCGAAAAAACACCCTCTTCGCAGAAAACATCGCAAAATTCAGCAAGCCCTTCGCTAGCTACTTTAGGAAGCATTTTATCGATGACCAGATCTACATACTCTTCTGTGCGCCCTTTGTATTCCATTGGTACAGCGTGTGCCCCCATAAATGTCGAGACGATGTCGATTGAATTAGTCTGATTGAGACGTTTCACCACATGCAATTGCTTCAGCTCATCCTCCAATGTAAGTCCGTAGCCGCTTTTTGCTTCTACAGTAGTAACTCCATTAAGCAGCATTTCTTTAAGGCTCTTAGATGCCTTGTCATAAAGCTCCTGCTCACTGGCAGCACGGGTGGATTTCACACTGTTCAGAATGCCGCCACCCTGATCTAAGATATCCAAATAAGGCACGCCCGAACGCTTCAGAACTAACTCATGCTCACGTGAACCACCATGTACTAGATGCGTGTGCGGATCGACCAGACCTGGAGTGACCATACGTCCGCCAACATCGATTGTGCTCCGAATTTCAACACCTTCAAGAAGTTGGTAAACCTCATGTACAGGTCCGAAGAGAGCGATTCTCCCTTCACGAATCGCAATTACAGCGTCTATAATCGCGCTAATTTCCTGCATTTCTGCTCCATAACGAGGTGCATTCCCCGGTGGAGTAAAGAGACGACCGATACCCTTCACAAGCAAATCAATCGGTTCCATGCGCATTTTCCCCCTTAGATAATTCCTATTAATTGCTAAACCTAATTTTCTAACAATGATCACGCATTGGGATACAAATGCCGTGCTTTTCTGCCGTTTCTATCGCTTCGTCATAACCGGCATCCACGTGGCGGATGACTCCCATTCCCGGATCTGAAGTCAATACACAACGTAAGCGTTCTGCTGCTTCATCCGTTCCGTCTGCTACGATTACCATCCCTGCATGCAGGGAATAGCCCATGCCAACTCCTCCGCCATGATGGAAGGATACCCAAGATGCTCCCGCAGAGGTGTTGATCAGTGCGTTCAAAATCGCCCAGTCGCCAACCGCATCTGAGCCATCTTTCATTGCTTCCGTTTCACGGTTTGGAGATGCCACGGATCCACAGTCCAAATGGTCGCGCCCTATAACAATCGGCGCTTTCAGCTCACCATTCTTTACCATTTCGTTTAATGCGAGGCCGAATTTTTCACGTTCGCCATATCCGAGCCAGCAAATCCGTGCCGGAAGTCCTTGGAACGCTATACGTTCACCTGCCATCTTGATCCAGCGGTGCAGGTGCTCATTTTCCGGAAATAGCTTTATGATGAGTTCATCTGTTTTACGTATGTCTTCGGGATCCCCGGAGAGTGCGACCCAGCGGAATGGACCTTTACCTTCGCAGAAAAGCGGTCGGATATAGGCTGGTACGAAGCCAGGAAAATCGAATGCATTTGTTACACCTTGATCAAACGCCACTTGACGAATGTTATTACCATAGTCGAACACTACTGAACCCATTTGCTGCAAATCCAGCATTGCTTGAACATGAATTGCCATGCTGGATTTAGAAAGCTCTATATATTGATTCGGATCTTTATCGCGTAGAGCAGAAGCTTCTTCTAGTGTGTATCCTGCAGGAATATAGCCAATTAACGGGTCATGGGCCGATGTCTGATCCGTTACAAAATCTGGCTTGATCCCGCGTCGAACAAATTCCGGATAGATCTCCGCCGCATTGCCTAACAGGCCAATTGCTAGTGATTTGTCCTTTTCTCTCGCTTTATTAGCCATTTCCAGGGCTTCATCCAATGTCTCTGCAAGAACATCACAATAGCGAGTTTGGATACGTCGCTCAATGCGAGTGCGGTCAACTTCGACAGCGATGACAACCCCATCATTCATGGTAACAGCCAACGGTTGTGCGCCGCCCATTCCTCCTAAGCCTGCAGTCAGGGTCAAAGTGCCCTTGAGTGTACCATTTGTGTGCTGACGAGCGGCTTCAGCAAAGGTTTCATAAGTTCCTTGTAAAATACCTTGTGTGCCAATGTAAATCCAGCTTCCTGCCGTCATTTGACCGTACATCATGAGACCTTTTTGCTCCAAATCACGGAAATGCTCCCAGTTCGCCCATTTTGGTACGAGCACCGAGTTCGAAAGCAGTACGCGTGGTGCTCGCTCGTGCGTTTTGAAGACTCCGACAGGCTTCCCTGATTGAATTAGCAAGGTTTCGTCATTCTCCAAACGTTGCAGTTCGCGCACAATTACGTCATAAGACGGCCAATTACGCGCAGCTTTGCCATTTCCGCCGTACACGACAAGATCCTCTGGGCGCTCGGCAACCTCCGGATCGAGATTATTCATTAACATACGCATCGCAGCCTCCTGCACCCATCCTTTACAAGATAGTTCGATACCACGAGGAGCGCGGATTTCACGTTTTTTATTGGTTTCAATATTAGCAGTCATACCTATTCCCTCCCAAAAGGTTATTTATATTATTCATTCATAATGGAATTTAGATTAGAAAAGTGAACCAGACACCGCTTCAACGGCTTTCAACCATTCACCCTCCAGCAGAGCATTAGCTACGTCTTCAATATTTCGTGAAGTAGACCGATCCTCCAAGACCGGTGGAACTAGCATACGCAGCTTGTCATACAATACGCGAGTTGCTGGAGCGAGACCTTCCACTCCGACAAAATCAGCTGCTTCAGCAGCGCATATCAGCTCGATTGCCAACACTTTCGACACATTATCGACTACTATCACTGCATGTCTAGCTCCTGTTGTACCCATAGATACATGGTCTTCTTGGTTCCCCGAGGATGGGATTGAGTCAACGCTTGCGGGATGAGCCAAAACTTTATTCTCCGATACGAGTGATGCACTGACATATTGTGTAATCATCATACCGGAACTAATGCCTGGATTGTGGCTTAGGAAAGCAGGCAGCCCTCCTGACAGAGCTGGGTTCACCAGCCGCTCAGTACGGCGTTCAGAAATGTTCGCCAGCTCACTCATGCCAATTTTTAGAAAGTCCATGGCAAAGGCAATCGGCTGACCATGGAAATTGCCACCGGAGATAACAAGACCTTTATCGACGAATAACAGCGGATTGTCAGTCGCCGAGTTGATTTCGATGGTTATCTTATCTTGTACATAAGAGAGAACTTGGCGTGTAGCTCCATGAACCTGTGGCAAGCAGCGCAGCGAATAGGCGTCTTGTACTCGAATCTCTCCCTGCCGAGTTGTCAACTTGCTGCCTTCTAGCAACGTACGCAGGTTTCCAGCCACACCGATTTGCTCCGGATAAGGACGTATACGCTGGACTTCATCAGCAAAAGCATCAGGTATCCCGCGTAAACTCTCTACCGTTAGCGAAGCAATTACATCTGCGATTTTCGCAAGGCGCTCCGATTTAACAAACGCCAAAGTTCCGATTGAAGTCATAATTTGTGTCCCATTAATGAGCGCAAGTCCCTCTTTGGCTTGCAAGGCGATTTGGGTCAGACCTGCTATTGCTAGAGCTTCTGCGCCCGGCATTCGCTGTCCTTTGTAGAAGGCCTCTCCCTCTCCCATCAGCACAAGTGCCAAATGAGACAAGGGTGCTAAGTCTCCGCTTGCGCCAAGTGAACCTTGTTCCGGAACAACCGGGAGCACATCATGGTTGATGCAATCAATTAGGAGTTGTAAGGTTACTGGACGTATACCGGAATGGCCTTTGGCGAGCGCGTTTGCTCGTAATAACATCAGTGCGCGAACAGTTGATTCAGGTAAGGGGGTGCCGACTGCGCAGGCATGGCTGCGGATCAAATTGACCTGCAGCTGCGCTGCGTCTTCTGGCGAAATGCGCACATCACTGAATTTTCCAAACCCGGTTGTAACGCCATAAACAGCCCTTCCGGAGGTGACTAGCTCCTCCACCATATTGCGACATTCCAATACTCGCTTGAAAGCTTCCATAGAAAGTACTACAGGTCTATTGTTAAAAGCTACCTCAGCCACCAGTTCTGGCGTCAGCTGCTCTCCATCTATTACTACTGATGCTAATGCTTCAGTAGACATTTGTTCACCACTTAATAAGGCTGAAGCTGCCTCTTCATCACCTATGCCTTGTTCTCTATTTGTGATCATTTTTCTTGTCCCCTTTCGTGCTGTACCTAAAGAAAGGGACCGGGCGGAAGTTGTTAACTTCCACTCGGTCCCTTTAAAAAAGAGGGTTATATGCGATTGTCCGGTATCCTGCTTGCGCCTATCCTTCATCGCGACCACTCACTTTAGGTTAAATTATGCTGCCTTAAATCATTTTCACACACTATCTTGATAAGTGTCAAGTATGGCAAGCGCGGAAAATGATTAAGGCCGTCAAAATTTTTACTCAATGAGCATTGTCCAATTATTTGTTAAGCAAATTGTAGATCACTTGAGCTGCCTCAGCACGCGAAGTAATGCCTTGCGGATCAAATGTGCTTGATGTACGGCCTTTTATTAAGTTTAAAGCTACTGCCGTTTTTACATATTGTGAAGCCCAGGCAGATATTTTCGCATCATCTTTGAAAGAGGATTCTGTAGTACCTTGATCTGGATTTCCATTTACTACTGCATAAGCACGCATCATGATGGTAACCATCTCTTCACGAGAAATTGGAGCATTTGGTTTGAATAAATTCCCGCTCACACCATTCACAATTCCAGCTTTAGTGGCAATGGAAACGGCATCTGCATACCAATCATTTGCCGATACATCTTTAAATGCATTCGCGCCTTTATCAGTGAGCTTTAATGCTCGGACAAGAAGTGAGACAAATTCAGCTCGTGTCACATCTTTTGCAGGTTCAAAGGTAGTTGCAGTAACACCATTAATAATCTGCTTAGCTGCTAATCCTTTGATCACATTGGATGCCCAATAGCTGCTAGCCACATCGTCAAAATTCTTGTTCAGCTCCAAAACCGCATACTTACTAAAGTGATTGATCTGTGCTACTATTTCTCCATTTACAAGCTCTCCGCCTACATATTCCAACTCCCCAGAATCGGAAATATAGAATACACCGGTTAAGTTCATATCACTAGAGCTATCTACTTTTAAACGAATGGTGATCGGCTCATTAAACTTAGATAGATTTGCACTAGCTCCATTTTTAGAAGTAATGGAAAGGCTAAATTCGTAGATATCACCTGCTCGTTTAATGCTATCTTTTGGAGAGGTTTGACTCTTATCTAAAATATCTTGTGCTTGTGATTCGGACAACGGATTTAATTTTAATGAAATACTGCTGTCTTTCAGCTCATCTGCTGACAATAATCCGGTTAATTGTTTAATTAAATTAGTTGGAATATTTAGAGAAACATGGTCCATTTTCAATTCAAGCTTGCTATCGCCTAACAGTTCCACTGTATTAGACGGCAATTTAATTTCCGAAGTATCCGCTGGCAGTGTAATCGTTGTGTTACCGTTTTGACTTACAGACAACATCGCAGTTGGAATAGAAACTGCTCCATCGATACCTTTATCGATTACCATTGGCTCCGGCGTTGGAGTTGCCGTTGGAATTGGTGTCGGTGTTACCGCTGGTGTCGGCGTAGACGTTGGCGGTGATGTTGGTGGTGGCGTTGTTGCCTGTGTAAAGGTCAAAGTTGTGACCAGTCCAGCCGGTGTTCCTGTGTTCTCATCAGCCGCTATTCGCACTAACAAGATATGAATCCCGCTTAAATCTAACGCATTGAAAATCGTCGCATCGTACATGACATAGTCTGCAGTATCGAGCTTATACTCCATCTTTGTCGTTAAGCCAGTTACGATATTCGTGACATCATTCAAGGTCACATTTGGAGCAGCTGGTGAATCTGGCGTTCCCGGTGTTGCTGTAAATGCCAAAGTTGTGATAAGCCCAGCTGGTGTTCCTGTGTTCTCATCAGCAGCTATACGCACTAACAAGGTATGAATTCCGCTTAAATCTAACGCATTGAAAATCGTCGCATCGTACTTGACATAATCTGCGCTATCCAGCTTATATTCCATTGCTGTTGTTAAGCCAGTTACGATATTCGTATCATCATTCACAGTCACATTTGGAGCAGCTGGCGTCCCCGGTGGTGCCGTAAATATCAATGTTGTAACAAGTCCAGCCGGTGTTCCTGTGTTCTCATCAGCAGCTATGCGCACTAACAAGGTATGAATTCCGCTTAAGTCTAACGCATTGAAGATCGTCGGATTGTACATGACATAGTCTGCGCTATCCAGCTTATATTCCATCGCTGTCGTTAAGCCAGTTACGATATTCGTCTCATCGTTCACGGTCACATTTGGAGCAGCTGGCGTCCCCGGTGGTGCCGTAAATATCAATGTTGTAACAAGTCCAGCCGGTGTTCCTGTGTTCTCATCAGCAGCTATGCGCACTAACAAGGTATGAATTCCGCTTAAGTCTAACGCATTGAAGATCGTCGGATTGTACATGACATAGTCTGCGCTATCCAGCTTATATTCCATCGCTGTCGTTAAGCCAGTTACGATATTCGTCTCATCGTTCACGGTCACATTTGGAGCAGCTGGAGGTGTTCCAGTAGTAAACTTCCAAATTTCCGAGAGCTTATTGCCTCCGTATACATCTTGTACGGATGTATACCATTCGTAGGTTGCCTTATCTGCAAGTCCATTCCAATCAGCAGATGAATTACTGCCGCTTATGACCCCTTCATTCTTCTGGATCAACTGATCAGAATATACTCTTACCCCGATATAATCGGTGGCTACTTGCTTAGTCACTGGCTGAATATTTAAATTAATAGAAAATTCATCCTTACCTGGATATTCATCTGTATCGTAGAAATTAAAGTCATCTAGATAAGGTGAGTAGGTCTTGATGTTGACTTTATCATTCTTCATATCGAATTGCAGCAAACGGATGTATCCAAGACCGCCTTCTGGCGCTCCTTGATAATCTGCAAGCATTTGATATACGTTACGGTCAGGTACACCATCACCGTCATCATCGATCGCATCCTGATGCAGCAAGGCATTATGATAATGTCCGGACAATACGGCAAACACATTCTTGTTCGGTTTAACGACACGCTCAAATACTTTATCAGCCATCGGAGCACGATTGTTTGATACTAAAAGATACTCGTGGAAGTTCAAAATCGCTTTGCGATTAGGATACTTCGCCAGCACTTCATTAATCCAATCGATCTCTTTATCACCATAACCCCAACCCATATAAACGATTATGAAATCATTTCCATTGGAAGAAATCAGATCATAATGTCCCCGGTTGTTATCGTATGATTCACCATAGGTCGGTTGATCCTTAAAACGATCTTCTCCGAAATGCTTATTGTAATAGCTGTAGTCGTTGTCCTGATGAAGAACGTCATGATTACCAGCCAAAACGCCGTAAGGAATTTTCGCATCCTCAAGCACTTTCATATCTTTATTAGCTTCATCCCACTCATATTGCTGATCGGCATCATCGACAATGTCGCCTGTATGAATGACATATTTAATTTTATTCTTTTCTTTATTGTCAGCGATCCATTTTACGATATCCTGAAAGATATATGGATAGCTCTCCGCATAATATTGCGTATCGGACATCCAGGCAAAAGAGAAGTCATAATTATCTGAGCTTCCGCCATCATCCTGAACTACAGCAATTTCATCCTGAACCATAACTTGGATCTTATTTCCATTCTCATAAACCCCAGCCTCAACATCAGCTGTTAGCTCAAAATCAACAGTGCCAGCTATCTTAGAATCTAGCACCTGCCAGCTCATCTTTGCTGAACTCCAGGCATAAAGCGAGACCTTGCGTCCCTCGAGTGATTTACCCTTCCAATTAATGTTCACTTTATCCGTTGCTTTGACAGATTCATCTATCGCAACCTCAAAGCGCTGATAAGGGAATTTTTCAACGGAATTATCAATCAGGTAGTCTCCATCAGGCTTGCTGATTTTCTGGTAATCCTCTTGAGTAAAGGCAGTTTCGCCACCTGGTATTTGCTGCTTTGGAGGCTCTGTAACAGCCGCGCCATGATAGCTGACAAAGTCATTTTGCACATTGGCATCGTACTTGAAGCCTCTGTAAAAGGAAACGTCCAGATCATCGTTTGTTGGATCTGCTACTTTAACAGTCAACCTAACGTTACCAGCAAGTACAGTTGCACCTTGCTCTGGCGAAACAAGCACCGGAGCGATCGGGTTCTCATCAGGCACTGCGAATTTAATGGTTGAAGTACCTTTGTTCCCGACTTTATCAGTTGCCGTAACCACTAGCACATGATTGCCAGCAGCTAATTTCGAGGAGGAAGTGGAAAACGGCATAGTAAGCGGCTTGGCATCCAATGTCGCTTCCACTTTATCTACTCCAGAGTATGCATCAGTTACAGCAGCATTAATTGTAAATGGACCTCGGTACAATTGTCCTTCTTTTACTGAAGGCACAATGACTGGCGCTGTATTGTCAATTGTTACGTTTGCGGTAATCGTTTCGCTCTGTTCATTTGTTAGAGATACTTTATGAATCCCATCGCTAGCTGTTTTGGTATTCCAATCGTATGCCTTGGATGTCAGCTTGCTCGCGAGCAAATTGAAGCTGAATTCAATGACCGGAACTGCAGCACCGCTGTCACCCATTTTAATAATAGTAACTGCATTAGCATATTTAGGATCATAGATTTGGGTGCCGTCCGCCAATACGAGTCGGACATTCTTTACTGTAAAATTATCTTTGTTCTCTTCTGGACTGTCATCAAAAGGCGACGCTTTTGTACCCGCCCTGATTGCAATAACATTATTGCCTTCTTTCAAGCGGTCAGCCTGAATGGGTACTGATAAGGTTGTATAGCTGTTAATCGGGTCTTGGAAGATTTGCATAATATCCTGGCCCATCGTAACACCGTTCTTGAAATAATAGTTAACACCATTTGCATCGAAAGCAAAATAAGCTCCATTTTCAAGTGCAGTGAATGTGGATTGCGTCAGCTCACTATCATCAATAGATAACTTCAGCTTGGACGGATCAACATTTTCACCATTAGCTTTAATGATTTTATTATTTGATACAAAATCACCATTCTTTAGATTCAAACGAAGCTGTGAATGATCCGGGCCTCCAGTAATGTTAACCCTGACTGGCGTTGTGCTGGTCTCATTGGTCCCATCTGAAGCGACAAAATAATACTCCAAATATGTATTTCCAATAAGATCAGGAGAATAAAACATAAAATGGTACAAAGTATCTGCAAAGCTTTCGGTCAAGTATTCCTTCTTATAGTCTGCTTGCTTGTCCGTTTTATAGTAAAGCAGTACTGTCTTAACCTGGTGATCGTCATTTGCATCGGCGGAGATTTCAAAGTCCCCCGATTGCGGTACTTCGGTCTTGCCTGTATTATCTGTAATTTCGGGTTTCATAGTATCTGCAATCAAATGCACTCGCTGTCCAGGTACTTGAACCGAATTGACTGTGCCTGGGGTAGCTGCTAGAAGACCTGCACTATATTTAATCATTTTCGAGCTGCCGTCAACCGGGAATTTGTAGAAAATCCCTTTGTTCGCTACGGTTTCAGCATCGGTAACATAGTAGGACGCAGAAATGTCAGTACCTGAATTGGAAGCTACGACTAGACCGCGTGGTCCTGTATTGGCCATACCATCACTGAATATCCGTACAATATTCTGATTTTCAACTAGACTCGTACCATAAATGGCATTGAAATCTGCAACTGTTTTACTTGCATTCTGGGTATTGATAATCCAGAATACTAGTGTTTTTCCAGACGGAATTACTAAATCGTTTGGAACGGAAGGCCATAGTACATCACCATCTGGTCCTAGATCTGTATAACGGTAACGAATAACATAATCTTTGAAATTAATCGCCTGATCGGTATTGTTATATACCTCCACAAACTCATAACCATCTGCGCTTCCGACATTCGTTGAGTCAGGAACAACTTCTGTTACAAGCAGCTGCGGTACTTTTTGGGGATCAAATGCCGGAAGCTTAACCATCACGGTATAGGTATCCGTCTTAACTGTAAGATCACCTTTGTTAGCCTGAATATAGTAATCAATAGTAGTTTCCGTCAAGGACTCCCTCGGAATAGCTGCATGATATCCAGTGCTTGCCGAATAATTCATCACAGCCCATTGGTATGCAGATTGGGAGGATACCTTGTAATATACAGTTGCATTAACCGTTTCGTTTGGTCCAACATTACTGATAGCTGCATCAATATTGATGTCATTCTCAGTATCTGCCTGCAATACCGGAGTATGTGTTATTACTGGCGGCTCCGCCAATGTCACTGGATTCACTGGGACCTGAGATGCGTCTACCACACCTGGGGTTGCATTATTAACACCCGCGCTTGTGATAACCGTATTCTTGGTTCCATCCATCGGGAATCGGTAGAATATCCCTTTGTTAATCTGTGTTTGATCATCATTCTCGTAATAAGAGCCAGAAATTTCTTTACCTGTAACATCTTCTATGACTATTCCGCGTGGAGTTCCATTAGCCATGCCATCGTTAAAAATACGGAATAGGTTTTCATTCTCTACAAGACCACTTCCACCATAGTTCGCATTGAAATCTGAAGTAGTTAAGGCGCCATTCGCACTATTGATAACCCATAAAACAATTGATTTTTGAGCTGGGATCAAGATGTTCTGGCCTCCAGTAGACCACTCTACATCTTTGATCGGATTGCTATCCATATATCTGTAAATTAATTTGTAGTTTTTAAAATTAATAATTTTATCCGTGTTGTTATACACCTCGATAAATTCGTAAGCATCACTGCTTACTCCTGTAACGTTGGCACTGTCTGGAACCAACTCTGTTACCATTAACGGTGGCACCTTTGTATAGTCATAGCTTCCATCGCCAATTGCAACGGAATAAACATTTGATTTTACCGTATTAGCGCTGTCCCGAGCTTCAATATAGTATTGCAGCTGAGCTCCTGTTAGTGATGCCTTCGGGATCTGGCCTTTAAAGCTATCTAACGTTAAAGAGGTCATATATACTGCTTTAAAAACGGATTCCGTCGACGATTTATAGTAGATCGCCGCTGTTACAGTATCCATTCCAGATATGTTCTCTGCATTCGTTATTTTTGCATTAATTGTCACATTATCAGCAGGATTAGCCACTGCAAGAGGGGTATGCGTAATTACTGGCAGCTCGTTCACATAGATATCCGAAACCTGAAAAGCTCCAACATCTCCTGGAGTTGCTGCAAACGAACCTGCCATCGGCAGCATCACCATATTCTTCCCGTCCGTTGGCAGCTTGTAGAAGATACCTTTATCAGGCACGGTTTGTGCGTCATTCTGATAAGAGGCAATTGCTATTTCCACTTTAGCCTTGTCTTGAATAATGAGATCTCTAGCTGCGGTATTAGACATGCCACCTGCAGTAGCAACATCAGCTCCACCAACGACTCGAAATAGATTGGTACCTTCTGTAAGGTGAGTGCCGTAGTTTAAATTAAACTGATCGGCAGTTAGAAGATTACTTTCACTATTCATAACCCAAAATACTAAGGGTTTTCTAGCTGGAATAATAATGTCTCCGCTTCCTGCTGACCAAATCAATGGAACAGATGGTCCAGGAGCACGATAAGCCAGATCGTAATCTTTAAAGTTTACAGGCACATCAGAGTTGTTGTAAACTTCAATAAATTCGTAAGCATCCTTCGAATTTACGTTTGCAGAATCCGGAACCAGCTCAGTAATCAACAGCTTAGGAGCTGGAGGTCCAGCGGTAATATCCATCTCAGCCATTGCTGGCTGGATTACAGAGCCTAGTATTATTGTTGCTATAGAAATAGATGAAATCCAACGTTTAAAGCTTCTTTTAAACAAAATCTAAACACTCCTTCAATTAGTAGAATGTAATGAATAATAAATTTTTATAGAGACACGATTCGCTCTATTAACCAGATCAGCCCAAATACACCGATGATACCTGAACCGTAGCGTACCCAATTGATTTTGACCGGGATACGGCCGAGCGCCCAAAGCGCCGGAATAATAACTGCCAGTACAGCGAGTTGTCCGAATTCCACTCCAAGATTAAATGAGAATAATGGAAGTGCCATATGATCAGTCAGCGTTCCTCTCAATATTTCAGCGAATCCAAAGCCGTGTACTAAACCAAATAGTAAAGTAACCCCAATAGGACTGTTTTGCTTTCTTTTCCAAATGTTTTCAACCGCAATATACACAATGCTCAACGCGATCAATGGCTCGACAATTTTCGGAGAAAGGTAAGCGAGCTCGAATGAGGATAAGGCAAGTGTAATACAATGCCCGACTGTAAAGGCTGAAATCAGCTTCACCACGTTCCATTTTCGCTTATCCGATGCTAGGACTAGCCCTAACAGAAACAACATATGATCAATCCCAGACCAAATGTGTTCCATGCCCATAACTGTATATGTACGTAGTGTTGTCATCCAGGAAGTCGACAGGTTTTTCACAGGTTCATTAGATGTTACAGCTGGGACAGTATCGGCAGATGTTGCAGCTGGGGCGGTATCAGCTCCTTGAAGCTGAATAATATAATTCTCGCTATTCAGTACCTGTTCAATTGTCTGGCTTCCAAAGTGAATTGTTGCATAATTGCGGTGGGCCGGATCGATTCCGCCATACCAAAAAAAATCATATTGCACCATAAAAAGCTTCACGGGCGCCTCAAAATTATATTGAATATTAATGCCAATCATATCCATACTGGCTCTCTTAACTCGACTAGCACTTTCTATTATTCCTTTTCCGAGTTTACCGTCTCCCGTAAGAATTAGTCCGTCATCTATTAACGCACTCAGCTTGTCCATTGACCCAGCGAGTTCCTCGTTGCTTAGCTTATCGTCGCCATCTTTGTCTGCAGGGAAAATTTGGATAAGGTCATGATCCGAGAAAAACAAGCCATACTTTAAAGTATTGGCCTCTACCGTAATATCTGAATAACCTGTTGAAGTGAAATGGGCCCATGCCAAGCTTGTAAAGCTCATAAACAGCGCCAAAGTCACTGCAAGGATTACCAACGTTTTCTTTCCAGTATTGAAAATAGTTCTATTCACTCTAAAATCCACACCTTTTTGTCATTTTATCTGCCTGCCCTTCCCGTCAACGTATAGTGCAAATCTCCTCTCTTGTTAAATTATGAAACACGGTTATGAAACAATATGCCGTGTATTTTCCATAATATAGAAATATTGTACCATTCGTGGCCGCATAAAATTAAACAACATTTCACTCAATGCTGTCTTGATCCTAAGTAAGTATATATTCGTATTGTAATCGGTATGTTTTCGTTATATTAAGAAATTATTAAGAGTAGTTTATTTAAAAAAGAGGGGGCTGTTAACTCATATGAGTTAACAGCCCCTCTGCTTCCTTATTAAATTTATCGACGCACTTCACTGCTTATCTAAGAATGTATGTATCCGAATTTTGTGAACGCAACCAATTCATACTGTTAGCGATACTCTCGAGCGGAGGATTCTGGCAGCTGTCTTGTTCCACAATCAGCCATTTCACACCCGCTTTGACAGAAGCATCAATTACTTGGTCAAGCTGTACTTCACCTTGCCCTAGCTCCAATGTCTTTAACTGCCCTTGTTCATCTCTCGTAAAATCCTTCAAATGTAATAAAGGAATTCGACCTTTATATTTTTCGATATAAGTCAGAACATCTTGTTTGGCAAATTGGACCCAGCAAACATCCAATTCTACCTTAACCGCTTCGGTTGTAGTCGTTTGATATAAAGCATCAAACGCAAATTCATCGCCAACTTGAATATCAAACTCAAAGGCATGGTTGTGGTAGCAGAACTGCAAACCTTGTTTGCCTACTTCTTCACCAGTCTTCTGAAAAATCGCATACAAGCTCTGCCAGCCCGCAGCATCCTTGCGATCTTCCTCTGGCACACTCGGGCAAGTAAAGTAACTGCCACCGATCGTTTTGATAAAATCAATTTCACCTTGCAAATTCTCGCTAATATTCGTTAACCCAATGTGACTGCCGATAGCTTTAAGGTTTAATTCATCCAAGAGACTACGAATTTCTTGTGCACTTCTTCCAAAGTAACCGGCAAACTCCACACCACTATAACCAAGAGCAGCAACATGACGCAAGGTACCTTCCAGATCAATAGCCATTTGATCACGAAGCGTATACAGCTGTAAACCAACTTCCATTTTACCCACTTTGTTTCCTCCCGTTTCATACATAGATTAATACTACTTACTCCTTCTCATTGTACACAATAAGAGCATTGAATAGCTATATTCACTCTGTACGAACCCCAGTCGAATGGCGGATAATTAGCTCAGGCTGAACGAATCGGGTTCTAGGTATCAGATCTTTTCCTTTAATACGATCAAGCAGCAATTGGACAGTTTCATGGCTAATCTCCGCAATATCCTGACGTACTGTAGTCAACGAAATATCTGAAATGGACGAGAAAATCAGATCATCATAGCCAGCTACAGATATGTCCTCTGGAATTTTCAAATTTAATTCTTTGAGCGCCTTCATAGCCCCTAAAGCCATAATATCGTTAATCGCCATAATCGCATCAGGCTTATTTCCATTACTCAACTCGTTCATGACCGCTTTGTAGCCGGAATTGAAATCATTCTTCCTGCACTCCACAATATTGACTGTATCCCACGCCAAACCAGCTTCATCATAAGCGCGCATGCACCCGTCCAAACGAAGCTTAGAAATCGAAACCGTCCGATTGCTGCTGACTAATACCATAATGGATCTGTGGCCTAAGCCTAGCAAGTACTTCGTTAATAAATAAGAACCCTTTGTCAAATCCGTCATGACAGCATGGCTCTCCCAGCCTTCATCATAGGTTGTCGAGAATACATAAGGAATTTTATTCAAATCCAATTGGTTAAAAGAAAGAAAGTCCGCTCTAGGTGACTGAGCAGGGATGATAATCACCCCATCTACCCGTTGGCGAATAAAGCTCTCAATGATCTGACTCTCCTTCAAGAGATCATCATTAGAAACCGAAAGAATAAAATTATATTGCTCCAATCTTAAATACTCATCTATATAACCAATAATTCCGCCAAAATAGGGGTTCTGCACATCTGTAACAATCAAGCCAATGGTGTTCGTTTTACTTCTAGCCAACCCCCGAGCGATACTGTTGGGAATATAGCCCATGGCAGCAGCAACCTCAAGCACCTTTTTCCTTGTTTCTGCGTTGACTGTTTTTTTATTATTCATAGCTAGAGAAGCAGTTGCTTCCGATACGCCTGCTTTAATCGCGACATCTTTTAAAGTAATCATAACGATCCTCTTCCGAATTTAGGCTTTCTGATGACTGCCAAACATTCGCATAACCTGTCGTGCATCTTCACTGAACTCGTGAATGGTAGACATCATAATATCATGATAGAATACATGCTCTTGCTTTTCAATCAATTGCTCTCTAAGCTTATCGCTTACTTTTAATGCCATGTTCGTATAATAATTTATTTTGGCAATTCCTTGATGAATGGAATCAGAGAAATCAACTTCACTAAGCCCTGATCCCCCATGCATAACCAAGGGAACAGCCACATTGTCTCTGATTTGGCCTAGTCGATGAATATCTAGATTAGGTTTTTTGAGATATACGCCATGAACGGTTCCAAAAGCAACTGCCAGCGCGTCTACGCCTGTTCGTTCAACAAATTCTCCAGCTTGCTCCGGATCCGTGTAATAGGAGGTATCATCAATAATCGAATCATCATCTGCTCCTTCAGCACCACCGCTTACGGGTCTTGTCACATATCCAAGCTCGCCTTCAACGGAAACATCGAACTCTCTCGCAATTTTCACAACCTCAGCTGTTCGCTGCACATTATCCTCGTAGTTATATTCGGAGCCATCAAACATAACGGCGTTAAAGCCCAGCTTCATTGCTTTCATAGTAGCGGAAAAACTCTTGCCATGATCGAGCAGAATGGAAACGGGGACCTTGGCATTGTTCATCGCTGCAACCATAATCGGGGCAATTTGCTCCAAAGGTGTGTACTTGAAATGGATTTCGGCATGGCAGAGAATAACCGGGGAATTCTCCTCCTCTGCTGCTTGAATAATACCGCGAATCATATCGAGATTAATCGCGTTGAAGCAAGGAACAGCATACCCTCTTGCTGCTGCATCCTGGAGCATTTCTTTCATCGGCACGTTTGGCATGGTATGTCCTCCTATTCTTATTACTCTACGATCGTCGTGAATCTGGATACATTAGGATCGGTAAAAATATCAAATTGATCTAAACTAGTTGTAGAAAATTCAGTGATAATTGCACCTTCAGGTCCAGCTTGAAACCAGTGCTTCACATTTGGCATAATCGTATATTGATCCCCTGGATTCAGCTCAACCTGATTCCATACGGTGTAATAGGCTTCACTATCTTTCGGGGGCAATGCCAGCGGCTGATCCGTGCGTTCTCCAGAGACAAAAAGATATACTTTGCCTGCTCTGCAGCGGAAAGTTTCCTCTTTACCGGGATTATGCTCATCGATTCTTGGGTGGCGGTGCTCTGGACAGGTTTGCATAGGCAGCATAATAAGCTCCTTGGCACAAACTCGCGGTGTATTCACATAAACCAACAGTCCAAGCCCTGTAACTTCAAACTCGTTCAAGCCAAAATCTGCAACCTCAATTTGATCCACTTCATGAGCAGCCAGCACAATCCCATTTGCAAGAAAAAGCTGCTTGGAGTGCTCTTGAAATTCTTTTACCTGTTTTCTAGTTAGCATCAATAAACATCCTCTCTTTTTATAAACCTAATTTTATTTAAAGCGCTTTAAATATTATTGTAAAACTTTTTTAGCCAAACTTCAATATAAAACGGATTATTTTTTATTAATATACCGAGGTATTTTCAAACATAATAAAATATACTATAATTTATTTAAAGCGCTTTAAAAGAAGGAGCCAATTAAAATGTCACTTATGGGTTTAGATATCGGAACCTCTGGAAGCAAATGTACATTGTTTAATGAAGCAGGAAACGCCATTGCCTTTGCCTATCAAGACTATCCCATCATCCACTCTCACAGCGGATATGCAGAATTAAATCCAAACGAGGTTTGGCAGGCTGTTCAAAAAGTGATTTATCAAGTAACCCGAGATTATCAGGGTGCTCCTATTCAGGCGCTTTCGATTTCTTCATTTGGAGAATCGGCTGTTCCTGTTGGCGTGAATGGCGAAGTTTTGGGCAACAGCATCCTGTATACAGATTCCCGAGGACAGCTTGAGGCTAAACGGCTTCAAGTGAATTTGGGCGGAGAGCAGATTATGGCTTTAACCGGCATACCGGTTCATCCGATGTACACCATTAACAAAATCATGTGGATCAAAGAGCATCAACCAGAGATTTATCTTAAAACATGGAAATTCATGCTCTTCGGAGATTTTATTGCTTATCAGCTTACGGGAATTGCCATGATTGACTATTCATTAGCTTCCCGAACGATGGCGATGAATATTACGCAGAAAGCTTGGGAGCCGGCCATTATGGAAGCTGCTGGAATCGATTCCCATCTATTCTCTGAATTAGTTCCTTCTGGTCACATTATTGGAACAGTTAGCAAGAAAATCGCTGCAACCATTGGTCTCTCACCAAAAACGTTAGTTGTAGCTGGAGGACATGACCAAGCTTGTGCTGCTCTTGGAGCGGGAGTTTTACAAGCGGGTCAAGCCATTGATGGAATCGGAACTGTCGAGTGTATAGTCCCTACATTTAAGCAGCCTGTATTGAATAAATCGATGCTGCAGCATAATTTCAATTGTGCTCCACACACGCTCCCCAACCACTATCTCACCTACGCTTTTAATTTTACGGGGGGCTCTTTATTAAAATGGTATGTAGAATGCTACGGGCAAATAGAGGCAGCCGAAGCGCGTCGCAGAGGAATAAGCGTTTATGATATTTTTAATGAACTGGCTGGAACAGACCCCACAGAGCTGCTGGTCATCCCGCATTTCGCTGGCTCAGGAACACCGTTTATGAATCCCGCTGCAAAAGGAATGATCTACGGGTTAAGCTTTGAGACAACGCCTGCCCATATTTATCGCGGACTTTTGGAGGGTATTACCTATGAGATGCTTTATAATTTAGAGTGCTTGGAGCTCGCAGGTATTAAAGTCGACACCTTAAAAGCAGTTGGCGGCGGAGCCAAATCTGAGCTGTGGATGCAAATGAAAGCAGATATTATGGGAAGAAAAGTGGAGACTCTAGCAATTAGCGAGGCAGGAACGATGGGTACTGCCATTCTTGCAGGTATTGCATCAGGTGTTTATCCCTCCTATGAGACAGCTGTAGAGCAGCTCGTAAAAGTTAAAAGAACCTACTACCCCAACCCAAAAATAACAGAAATCTACCAAGCAAATTATGCACGTTATAAGAAGCTATCGTCACTAGTAAGAGAAGGGTTGTAATAGAAATCACCGTATCATCGCACTAAGTCGATGATACGGTGATTTTTTTTGACCATAGACCTATTGACCATAAACAGAAAATTCATAAATGCTGCTGCCCTGAGCTTGCGTAGCCGTTAATGTAATCCTCATATATCTGGCTGTTATCGAAGCAGCATTGGTATCCGTGTTCGAGGTTTGGGTCGTAAAGCTTCCGGTATGGTCGTAATACATGCTGTAAGTACTATCATCTGTTGAATATTCGATTTTATATTTCTCCCCTAATCCCAACTGTTGATAGAATGTCGTATTCACACTGCTGATAGAGTAGTTGGAGCCTAAATCTACTTTCAACGATTGTGGGTCTGACCCACCACTTACTTGTGCCCAGCGAGTTCCAGAGTTGCCGTCTACAGCTTTAGGAGCATCATAAGTACTGGAGTAAGTTGAAGAAGCGGTAGCTGTTTTACCTTGTGAGAGCAATACCGGTGTGCTGCTCAGGCTTCCATACACGGCAAACTCGTATATACTGCTGCCTTGAACCTGTGTATCTGTAAGGGTTATCCGAATATACCTTGCTGTAATTGAGCCCGCATTGGTATCTGTGTTAGACGCTTGTGTCGTATAGCTTGCTGTATGGTCGGAATAAGTGGAATAGGTACTATCATTAGATGAATATTCAATTTTGTACTTCATCCCAAGTCCCGATGGCAAATGAAAATTCGTATTCGTACTGGTTATCGTATAATTGGCACCCAAGTCAACCTTCAGCCATTGCGGATCAGACCCGCCACTGACTTGTGCCCATCTTGTTGAAATACTTCCATCCACAGCTTTAGAAGCATCATAAGTGCCAGAATAAATCGATGAAGCTGTGGCTGTTTTACCTTGAGAAACCGGAACCGAAGGCGCACCTGAGCTTCCGAACACCTTAAACTCATAGAGGCTGCTTCCTTGCCCTTGTGTTCCTGTTAACGTGATTCTCATGTAACGCGCGGTAATGGAGCCTGCATTCGTATCCGTAACAGAGGATTGTGTTGCATAACTTCCCGTATGATCCAGATACATTGAATAAGTACTGTCATCCGTTGAGTATTCAATTTTGTACTTCATGCCAAGCCCTGAAGGCAAATGAAAATTCGTGTTCGTGCTGGTAATCGTATAATTCGCTCCCAAGTCAACCTTTAACCACTGCGGATCTGCACCTCCACTGACTTGTGCCCATCTGGATGCCATATCGCCATCAACTGCTTTGGCTGCATCATATATAGTTGAATAATTAGAAGATGCTGTCGCCGTTTTCCCTTGAGAAATAGGACTCATAATCGGTGTTGGATCTCCATAAATATTAAATTCCTTCAGCGAAGCATCCAGTCCTTGAGTATCCGCAAACGTGATTTTCATATATCTGGCTGTAACTGCTGATCTTGAATCCGCACCTGTTACCTTGAAGTTATCGATTTTGTTTGCATACATCGTGTAATTAACATCATCCGTTGAATACTCAATCTTGTACTTATTTCCGCTGCTTGAAGCAACGTAAAAATCTGAAATCACACTTGTAACCGAATAATTAGCGCCTAAGTCTACTTTCAACCATGTCGGGTTTGCCGCTCCACTGGATTGTGTCCAGCGTGTAGTAGTACTGCCGTCTACAGCCTTGGAGGCATCAAACGTACTTGAAGCAAAGGATGATGCTGTAGCTGTTTTACCTTGTGAGAGTAAAACGGAAGTCGTGCTGCCTGGAACTTGAAAATTAGGTGTTGGTCCATCACCGCCGCCTACGCCAGCGTTTGCAATAATGGCTTGTGCAGTTGAATTCCAAGCGTCGCTCACAACTGCCGTATTATTCGCTGCAACGTTGGTTCCGCCAGTCTGATAAGTACTCATTCCTGATGAATAGTAGTTATAATAAGCGTTGTTGTCATGCGCTGAAAAATAACCTGCAGGATTCGGATTCGTATAATACCAATTGTTTGTGCCTGAGTTCTGCTTACTTAAGACGTTGTTTGAATCAAAAAAACCGGACGAGCCATTGTCTCGATAAAGAAAAGCATATTGGTTCTTATCATCATAAATATAATTGCTATACACAACGGATCCAGGTTGACTGCCTAGGGTGTATATTCCCCCGCCATCATTCAAAGTATGGTTAAAGTTATAAATAAGGTTGTGATCGATTACGTTATTCTTGGCAACCGATGTTCCCAAAGTATCTATAAATCCCCAACCCCAACCTGCAGAAATACCTGTATAAGGTAAATCGTAAAGTTTATTATGCGTGATCGCAGTACCTTCCGAATAACCAACAAAGATTCCGACATTGTCTAAATACTCAACACCGATTTTAGTGATCGTGTTATTAGACACCACGTTATTCTTCACAATTACTCTTGCATCGGTCGGGTGGTGGTCAGCAACATCTACACCGCCTATGTTAATTCCATTTCCCGAAATATCCGAAAACGTATTATAATCAATCTGGTTGTCTTGGCTGCCGTACTCAAAATTCAAGGCTGCGTTACCCATATGAGTAAACGTACTGTTCTTAATCACAATATTTTTTGACGCTTTAAAGGTTACACCAGCAGGTGTCTTATATTGATTAGTACTCCATTGATGTTCTGTATATGCTGCACCAAGGTCACGATACACGACTCCCGATTGAAAATCTGCATAGCTGTTATTGCCGCTTGGTTCAAGCCAAGTATTATAAGCAAAGGTAATCCCGTCAAACTGAATATTAGTAACTGGCGAAGCCAGTGTTCCAGCGCCATTGACTAAAGTTTCCAGTTTAGCAGCAATGAAAGTCGAAGTGGACATATTCTCTCCGGTACGCGGCTTATAGAACATATATCCTGTTGTTCGGTTATAGTACCATTCTCCAGCTGAATCCAATAATTCATAAGCGTTTTCTATCCAGCTTATACTTCCGCGACTATTGCCATTAATGGTCGCATCTGTCCATCCCGGGTTTTTCATTATTGCAGCTGTTCCCGTAATCGTACTGAAGCCAAATCTTTTACTCATCCAGCTTTGTTTATTTACCGTTTCAATCTCACTTTTATTGCCCCAGCTCGCCATATTGGCGTAGGTACCCGTCGATGGCAAAGTATATCCGTTTGTTGTCATGGTAAAGCCTGCGGGATTGTCCAGCCCTCTTGCCCGTATGGCTCTAACACCATCCACATATAACTGTCTTGTATTCAGTGAGGTTCCTACATTTGCTTTATAGATATTGTTTATAGAATCATCCAGTATCCAGCCTGTAATTGGAGTTCCCCCGCTTATAACTGGATTCTCGCTGGTGTAGGCTTTATATATGACATTAAAGCCATTGGTTCCCGAATCCAGCGAAGTAAGGGTAAAGGTCGATGAGAGTGCATAGGTTCCTCCCCTAAGATAAACCAGGATATCTCCTGTCATAGAGCTATTGATCGTACGAACTACGGTTTGAGCTTTCCCAATGGTTAGAAAAGGTTGGGCTAGCGTGCCTGGGTTGGTGTCACTGCCTGTAGGTGATACATAGTAAGTAGCTTGGACGGCTGCGGAAGCATTTTGTGAAAAGCTTATCAAGTTGGCCATGGTGAACAGCATACAGACAACTAGAACATGCGAAAATAACTTTTTCATCCTTATTCCTCCATTATAATTCGTATTTAAACACACTTGGAATTTGAGCCTTGAGCTCAATCTTTGTTCTTTGATCACCTACAATCAACTCAATAGTCTGGTCTATCTTGGTTGCGCATAATTCAACTTGAGCTTCCTTATTGCTTAAATCCCATTCAAGTGTAACTTCGATACTGCCGTGTGCCAGCATCGGGCCTGCCTTACCTTGGCTCCAGCTTTGCGGTAAAGCATGGAGAACACGAATTTTCCCTGGTGAGGATAACACCAGCATTTCTTGAACAACAGCGCACCAGCCCATATTCGCATCAATTTGAAATGGCGCTGCTGGCATCTCGAAAGTCAGTCCCATATCGCGCCAATCATTGCATAATGTAAATAAGTTGCTCAATAGATTGGCTTTGCTTAGCTTTTCGAAGCTTTTAATCACTTCCTCTCCTTTCCCCATACGGGCATACGCATTGGCAATATACATGAAAGACCATGCACATTGCTCTCTTAGCGTACGATCATTTGCCCGGTTATCCACGGCTTTAACGAACGGATTATACTGCCCTGGAGGGCTGTCCATATCGATCTCTGAGCCTGGGAATAACGGATAGATATGCGCCAAATGGCGATGTTGATCATTGTCGTCAAAGCCCGGATGCATCCACTCCCGAATAGCTCCATCCTCATTGGTCTGATAAGCTGGAATACGTGCCAGCATTTCATTCCATTTCGCAACTTCATCTCCATACATACCTGCTATTGGAGCCAAATTTACTAAGCTCGTCCATACTTCCTTAGCTACTGCATAATCCATGGTCGCATTCATCGTCGTTTCCATAACTCCGCCAGACTCATACCCATCTAGATTCGACTGCTTCACGTAATTACTAGGCGTATTTTCAGGGGAAATGGAGGGACTTATGACAATAAAGCCATCCTCGCCAATCGTGAAATAATCTTCATAGAATAAAGCAGTTTCATATAAAAAGGGCAAAGTCCGTTGTCGCAGGAAATCTTCGTCCAATGTATATTGATAGTATTTCACATAGAATTGAGCAATCCAGCCCGCACCTGATATCCAGTGGATAATGTGTGGATATGTAATCTTCAACAAACCTGATTCAGGTGTCGTCGGCGCAGGAACGAAGATCCCTCGGCAGCCGAATAAGCGTTTGGCATTAGTGCGAAAATCCTCCAGCTTATCTTCCATATAATCAAATACTGGGAGCAGCAGCTCAGGCATGTTGCCGCTTAACGCTTGCCAATAAATCATTTGTAAATTCAAGTTGACCATATGAAATGCCCAAAGCGCGTTATATTCGCCGCACCACAGGCCATACAAATGGCAAGGCTGACCGCCTTCCCGAGTACTGGAGATCAGCAAATGGCGGCCAAATGACCACATTTTCTCCATCAACGCCAATGATTGCTTGCCCTTGTACGCATCCATCAAATATTCTTCATTATATCGATCTCTATCGGGCGCATGGAGATTAAACTTCATCGCGTGGAATAAGCGAGAATGCTCACTCGCATGCCGTTCCAATAAAGTGAAATAATCAGAAGTCATGCTGTTCAATCCACTTTTTAATTCTTGCCAGCACTCTTGTCTGGCACCATTCACGAACAATCGAATGTAGATCAGAACACGATTAGCCTCTTGGATTTGCAAGGATCCATTCTTATTCGTAATACTTCCGCCATCAAGCTCAACTCTAGCTACTGCTCCAAAATCCATACCATTATCATTCTTCACAGCGTAATAGAGATAATTATCTTCGCCATATGATTGCTTACTCTCTGACAATGATCTCTCCAAAGCCGTTTTAAATTGTTCTGGCTCACCATTGCCATGCACATCAAATTTCAGGATACAAGAAATATGATCCGGCTCTGAACAACTCAGCTCATATATGATGACATCATCTGATCTTGAAACGAACAAAACCCGTTCATATCTAATCCTTCCTTCCAACCAGGAAACGGAAACCTCCCCTGTTTCCATATCCAACGTCCGGCTGTAATCCTCAAAGCCTTTACTCTGATCCATGATAATATGCAAATCGCCTAGAGGCAGCGGCAGCGCATGTTCAGCGTTATAGCCAGCATCTTTCAAGGATTGTGCAATAACATGATCTGCGACTTCAGCTTTCCCTTGAGCTAACAGCTCACGTGTAGATCTTAGTTTGTCGCTTACGTCAGGCAGCTCAGCTGTAATGCCTTGAGTCCATAAATCCGCATGATTCAGCAATACCGTTTCTTTATACACACCTCCATATACCGAAGCACCTACTACTCCATTGCCTACAGGTATGGCTTCTTTCCATTTAGCTCCCCAAAAGGATGAAGGATACATATTTTTCGATAAATTTCTGTGATTAAAACTCATAGTTCCTCCGTTCGTTTAGCCCATGTTTTCATATCATGTAAATCATTTTCTGCATTTATAATATATCATGTACGATTATTAATAAAATTTAACAAACTTATGTAAAACTGATTCTTTGATGTTAATGCGAGACATATGTAATTTAACATTAAACCTATATTGTTCTTGAAAATTCCTAATAACAATGAAAGCTGATCTTCAATCCATGAAGATGATTGAAGATCAACTCATTTAGTAACTCAGCTTATTTCGTAGCCTTCCAAGCATCGATTTGTGCCTGCATTTCAGCAATAACCTTGTCGGATCCAGCTGTTTTCAGTTTTGCAACGAATTCCGTATATTTAGCTTCGCTAGCAACACCTAGTTCAATCGCTCTGTAGTACTCATCGTATACTGCACTAGTTTTAGCAATTTCAGCTTTAACTGGAGTACCATCGAATGTAAACCCTAATAATTTGGAAGGAACTGCATCAGCGTTAACTTTCTTAGTATCTTCCCAAACTGTTTTTGGCATTCCTTTGTCTACAAATGCAAGGTAATTCGTAGCGAACATCCAAGGCACGTTTGGAGCATATGCTTTGCTGTTATCTCCAGGAACCATGAAACCGTCTGCATCAATTTTAAAGTGGTTGTCTTTAATTCCGAAGTTTAGAAGGTTATAAAGATCAGCATCCGTGTTCAATAGCTCAAGCAGCATCATAGCTCTTTCTGGATTTTTCGAATTTCTATTGATTGCATGCATCGTAGCAATAATTCCGCCTGTAGTAAGGTGGGCTTGCCCCGCTGGGATATCAACTGTAGGATATCCGGCTTGTGCCGCCATAACAACTTCAACACCTGGTTTATAAGCACCACCAATAATTACGCCTGCTTTACCAGCTTTTAAATCGTCTTGGCTGTTATCAAGTTTCTTGGCAATACGCTCACTTGCGTTCAAGTATCCTTTTTTATTCCAATCTCTCATTAAAGCAGCAAATTTCATAACTTCAGCAGATTCATATTGATTAACTACTTTAAGAGTATCATCCGTATAAACGACTGCCCCTGGAACATTCATCCCTGCAATAGTTTCAAAATTAAATCCATCTCCAAATTGGCTAAGAGCTGTAATAAACGGTTTCTTTGGATCGTCTTTCGTTACGGCTTGAATAAACGGCTCAAGCGCAGATAAGTTATCAACAGAAAGTTTTCCGCTAATTGCACTTGTATCAAGCTGGTATTTATCCACCAATGATTTAGGAATAACGACGTCAGGCGTTCTTGCAGAGATTTGTTGATTCACAAATCCGTAAATTTTTCCTTTTACTTTAGTAGCTGTCCAGAACGCTTCTGGAACGGAAGCGAATGACTTCGGAGCATATTTAACAAGTAAGTCATCCAAAGGTAAGAAAGCGCCTTTAGCAACATTTGAGGTGTAATTGTTGATCCAGTTTGAAGTAAATGCCAAATCGTAAGCTTCACCTGAGGCGATTACAACTTGCATTTTTTGCTCATATTCTCCAAAACCAACTGGCTTGAAATCAACTGTAGTATTGATTTTTTCTTTTAAGACTTTGTTGACTTCTTCAAATACTTTATCTTGCTCTGGTTGTGGGAAATTCCCTGGGAAGTACCATGTCAATTTAACTTCAGGTAAAGCTGCTGGTGCTGCTGATTCAGCTGGTGCTGCCGTCGCTGCTGCAGTTGCTGCTACTGATGCAGCAGGTGTTTCTGTAGTAGCTTCTTTTTTGGAACATGCGGAAAGCAGCATGCTTAGAACCAATACCATAATTGTTGCAACGATCCCCACTTTTGAAAACTTTGATCCTTTTAACATAGTTGAATCCTCCTCTATAGTGTTTTGATCTATTCTTACAATGGAGTTGACTCCATTAATAAGCTACCCTTTAACTGCGCCAACTGTTAAACCGCGAACGAAATGCTTCTGGAAGAATGGAAACACTAGCAGCATAGGCCCAGCTGCAAGGATTGCCATTGCCATACGCGCTGATTCTGAAGGAAGCACTGCATTCACCATTCCTGGCGGCAGTTGATTCGACGAGCTAGTTAGAAACTGAATATTGTTCATCATCCTATATAACATAAATTGCAAGGGTACTAAGCTTTCCTTCTCTATATAAAGCAGGCTCAGCCACCAATCATTCCAATACGTCAGAAGTGTAAATAATCCGACAGTGGCAAGTCCTGGTTTGGCAAGCGGAATAACAATTTGAAAAAACGTTCTAAATTCACTGGCACCATCTATCATGCAGGATTCGATGATACTGTGCGGAATCTTCTGCATAAAAGAGCGCAGGATTAGAATAAACCACGGAGCTGCCAAATAGGGCAGGATCAGCACCCAAATCGTATTTTTCAAATGCAGGTAATTGCTGATTAAGATATAAGTTGGAACCAACCCACCATTGAACAACATTGTAAAAAACACGTAGAAGCTAAGCTTGTTTTTCCATTTATAGTCTTCACGTGCCAAGGGATAAGCAATTCCTGCCATAATCAGCACTGAAATGAAGGTTCCAAAGACACTTATAAAAAGCGAAACTTTAAATGCATTTAATATTTGCAGGGGTTTATATAAAATATAAGCATAGGCATTAAGATCAAATGATTGCGGAAGCAGCTTATATCCATTCTTCATAATCTCCGTTTCATTCGAGAATGAAATCGAGATTATAGCTATAAGTGGGATTATACAAGAGAGACTAAATAAGATGAACAATGTATTAATTAGTGTCTGAGGCAATATCTTCTTAAGCAACATTTTCCCACCTCCTTAGTGATATCAATAGAAAACTTCGTTCATACGATCAAGCTCTATTTAGAACATTTTGTTTTCATCATTTACTTTCCTCACGACATAGTTGCTAAGCATAACTACAATAAAGCCCATTGTAGATTGGAATAAACCAACCGCAGATGACATCCCCAGATCTCCTGAAACTCTTAGCATCCGATAAACATAGGTATCAATAACCTGCGTGACAGGGTACAGCTGGCCAATTTCCCGTGGAACGAAGAAGAATAAACCAAAATCCGAGTAGAATATTTTACCAATAGATAGTAAGGATAGGATCATAATTAAAGGCATTAACAGTGGAATCGTAATGTTGCGGACCATTTGGAATTTAGTAGCCCCATCAATCGCAGCAGCTTCAAAGTATTCCTGTGAAATACCCAAGATACCTGCATAGAAGATAATACTGACGTAGCCCAGACCCTTCCATATATTAATTAAAGTTAACAAGAAAGGCCATATCCAGGTTGTCGTATAAAATTCGGTTGTGATACCCATTTTTGCCATCGCCATAGATATGATTCCATAAGGCCCGATGAAGGCAAATACCATATACGCTACAATGATCCACGAGAAGAAATAAGGAAAGAAAAAGATCGTTTGATAAATTTTTACTAGTTTAGTACTGAGAACTTCATTTAGAAGAATAGCGAATACGACAGAAAGGAATGTTCCAACTACGATGAATATGATATTATAGGAAAGCGTGTTTCTTACTACCAGCCAAGCATCGCTTGAAGTGAAGAAGAATTTAAAGTTCTCGAAGCCTACCCATGGGCTGTGAAATAAGCCAAGTTCATAGTTAATGCTCTTAAACGCAATGAATGCGCCTGCCATTGGGATATACGAGAATATAAATATTAGAAGAATGGCTGGAAGCGCTAACATACTCAATTGTATATTTTTTCTATAATTTTGATAAAACATGAATCCTTTCTTTTTGTTCACTGTGCTTCACCCCTCTAACCCATTTTCTTCATTTTTGTTTTTCCATCAATCGTTGTTTCATGTCCCAAACTATAACCTCCTTTTGGCAAACAAACAATTTCTAAATCGATAAATTAGTTCTTTTTCGAGCAAATTTGGAGTTCTCAAAGCATGTTTTTGTACTGTAATTCGCGTTTTTTGCTTTTATTTCATTCGTTTTGAATTCTTTTTATTACATAGAGTAATATTTTCAATTAGGAGGAGCTGCAAACATGCTTAAAAATTTCATCTTGAAAAACCCATTCCAGCTGTTTTTATCGATATTAATGCCCTTCTTATTGAGCTCTGTATTAGTGATTTTTGTGCAATCTTCCTTTTTAACTAAAAACTTCGAGAAATTCGCACTTTCTATGGTCTACAATCAGCAAAAAACAGACCTGCAGAACACAAGCCGCAACGTTAGCGTTATGGAGCGAACTGCCAATTCACTTGCAACCACTGCATTCTTCGACAATACCATAACAGATCTCTTATATTCAGATGTTGATTCAGATAAATACACCACTTACAAGGACAAATTACTTTCTTATAAAAACATTTATCCTTTCCTGCAATCTATATATATCTATAATGGTCATAATATTTACGCATATCCTGGTTTACGCTTTGTTTATGATCGTTCCAACTTCATGGATAGTGGGATATTCACTACTCTAGATGACATTTACCACATTAAATCGCATAGTATGGTGCTTAGAAAGATCCCAAATGCGATAAGTGAGTTAGAAGATGCAGAAGCTAAGCAATTCATTTATGTCTATTCCTATCTTTTCTTCGACTCTCAAGTTCAAAGTGGAAAAGTGAGTGAAGCGATTATTCTCAATATATCCGAAGAATCGCTTAGAGAAAGCATCAGCACATCTGGACAAAGCGGCCATAATCGGACATTTATTGTAGACCATGACGGCCAACTGCTATCAGATGACTCTTTGCATCCGATTTCAACAAACATAAGCAACACAAATTACATCCAAGCGATCAATGCCTCTAAAGAAAAAGCAGGTTATCTGCGGATGGATGTCGATGGTGTAGATTCATTTGTAACCTATACAGCTACAGATGTATTTGATTGGAAATTAGTTAGTATTACACCGTATCCTTACATTGTTCAAGATATTAATAAAATGAAGCATAATACTTATCTTTTTGTTTTAATCTTCATTCTATGCAGCTTTATCCTGTCGTTTTATTTTTCCCGCAGGCTCTATCTCCCTATTAAATTAGTCATTCAAAATTACAACATCCTAGAATCTGAGAAAAAGAATGATTATTATTACAAGAAACAAAACTTTTTGCGAAAAATGGTTAATACGGAAGGTCTGCATTCGGTTGAAGGAATCCAAAAGCAATTTAACAAATATAATATTATGCTCGAGCCGAAGGATTCGTTTCTCATGGTTTTAATCAAACTCGATCATTTTGCCGAATTCAATGCCAACTTCAACCTTACAGATCGAGGCTTATTGAAATATGGGCTAAATAATATCGTTTCTGAAATTTTCTCCAAGGTATATAAGCATGAGTGCATTGATATAGAAGAAGATCAAATACTTGTCTTAATCAACTATAGCTTGCCTGGCTTACCGTCAAAAAATGAACAATTGGTTGCATTAATTATAGAAATTCAAGAAAATGCCCAAAAATTCTTGAATCTTTCGATTTCGTTCACATCTAGTGAAGCCTTTGAAACCTTGCACGAGCTGAACCACCAATATTTAAAAACATTAGATTTATCTTATTACAGACTGATTTTTGGCTATAAGTCACTGATTTTCCAAGAAAATTTAAATATAAAGTTCGATGAGAACTATAAGTATCCACAGGAGCTGGATAAAAAAATGACAGATTCCCTTATCCAAGGCCAGCATATCGAAGCCGAAAAAGCATTATCGGATATTATCCAAAATGCTTCACAGTATAGCTTTACCATTCTCAATTCCGTGCTGATTCGCTTGCTATTGTCCATCCGCTCTGCCATTGAAGTCTTAGAAGCCAATCATTCGCTAAAAGTAAATTTCAATCTAAATATTTATCTGGCTAAGCTGCAAAAAATTGAAACCTTGGAAAAAATCCAAACCGACTTTTATAGTTTGTTTGAATCTTTATCTATTGAGTTGGAATCGAAGAAAGACAACAAATATATTAAGCTTTTAGAAGATGTGACCTCAATCATTGATAAAGACTTTGCAAATCCGGCTTTATCGCTTGATACAATTGCAGAAAAGGTTAATCTATCTGCCTCTTATTTGGGCAAGCTATTCAAAAAACATCGTCTAATCTCAATGACAGACTATATCAATAACGTTCGATTAGTCAATGCAGGCGAGATGATTGCCAATACGGAAGAGACCATTAATGATATTATGGAAAAATCAGGTTTTCTAAGTCGCAGTCATTTCTTCACACTCTTTAAAAAGGTTTATGGAGTAACCCCTAATCAATATAGAAGCAATGCGAAGAATAATAATAAAAATAACCCTTCACAATAAGGGCTAGATCACTTTTTAGACTTTTTCTTTGATTTGGATACTTTCTTATTAAGGAATTCAACCGCCGATTCCACTATACGTTTAACTGGAATCTTTACTAGGATGGAAGCAAGTATTTCAGCTGAGGATTCACCCTCTTTGATTATAGGATTCTGCTCCATTTTTTCCCGATTTTGAAATTTTTCTTGTTCTGCATGGATAAACTGTTTCCAATCCTGATCTGTCTCCGTTTCTGTTGCTGATGGATCTGCTTCCGTAGCTTCCTTCGGAATCTCATCTGATTCATTTTTAGGATTATCCATATTTAACCCTCCCAGTTCATGTCTCACTACTTTCTCCATATTCTTATGTACTGATTTGTACCTTGGGAATGGACAGTAGTGGAATTACTCCGAACTATATGCATGTACCCATAATATCGAGGACACTCACCTAATTAACAGAAAAAACTAAACGACCGCTCCCCTAGCGAATTCCAGGGGAGCAGTCTCAGCATACAAGCCTTATATTAATCTCCTTGCTCTTCTGCTTGCTCTTTTGCTTGTTCTTCTGCTTGCTCTTCTGCTTGCTCTTCTGCTAGCTCTTCTGCTTGTTCATCTGCTTGTTCATCTGCTTGCTCTTCTGCTTGCTCTTTTGCTTTCTTTTCCTCTTTCAGTGTTTGTTTCTCAAGGCGCTCCTGCTCTTTTACTTTTTCTTCTTCCGCTTTCTTTAATTGCTTCATTGCTTTCTTCTCTGCTTTTACTTTTTCTTTTTCCACCATCTTTAATATCTTATTTGCTAGCTTCTGCTTTTTTGTCGTTTCGTCACTCATGATTCATCCCTCCAATTTTATTTTTGATAATTTGTTTCAAACGGCGTCTGACGACATCCGGATTAAAATATTCAAGCATCTGAATCCCTGGTAAAAGTCCGAAATAAATCGAGTATCTCTTGTAAGGAACTTTATGGCACAGCTCTGGAAAACGCAGCTTGATCGGCTTTTGGAATAAATCGACAGCTTCTTCCTCACTTTTATATCCGGAGTCGACCAGCTTTCTGAATGATTGCAAACCAATAGAGCTAATTGACTTTCCAATCCCTTCTTGTTGATGCGCAATCTTCTCAAACAAAGAAGGCGGCACATGCTTCGAAATGACAAGTGCAATATTGTGAGATACAATAAAGTGGCTCTTTTCGCTTATTAAGATAGATTCTCTAATATAATACGGAGCGCCGGACGATTCACCCAGAAGATCGGCATATTCTTCATTGATTTGCTCTTGTCGAATCACAGTAACGAGTACTTTTTCATTCAACAATGTTTCCAGAATATCCGTCGTACGTCCGTCCGTCACCAAAAGAATATCGAATATCAACCCGTGTAAAAATTCCAAAGCCTCATCTTCATACTGCGAGTCCTTGCTAATAGAATTTATATCTGTCATACACTCTCCTCCATTAACCGAATGTCTTTTCGTGCCACTTCGCGACACTGTCAATGATACAAGCCCGAATCGCGGAGCCCCTTCCAGAATGTGCTAAACTCATCCATATTGAGCTGCTGCTTCGCATCAGAGAGTGCAGCCTCTGGATTCGAGTGCACTTCGACCATGATCCCGTCGGCGCCTGCAGCTAGAGCAGCTTTCGCGCAAGCAAGCAGGATATCTTTACGGCCGGTGGCATGACTAATATCCACAAGTACCGGAAGATGAGTCTCCTGTTTCAATAGGGGAACTGCAGAAATATCTAGCGTATTTCGAGTCCATTTTTCAAAGGTACGTATCCCGCGCTCGATTAACATAACCTGGTCATTGCCGTTGTATAGGATATATTCTGCGGCAAGAATGAACTCCTCCAGCGTTGCGGAAAGGCCGCGCTTCAGTAGTACAGGTTTCTTGGTTTGGCCGACGGCTTTCAACAGATCGAAATTCTGCATATTGCGGGCACCAATCTGAAAGATATCGATATAACGAGCTGCCATATCGATTTGGGAAGGAGTCATGATTTCACTGATAGTCACCATGCCAATTTCATCAGCAACTTCCTTCATGATTTTCCAGCCATCTTCGCCGAGCCCTTGAAAGTCATACGGAGAAGTTCGCGGTTTGAATGCACCTCCGCGCAAGACCGTAATTCCCGCTTTCTTCAAAGCGACCGCAACCGTCAGAAGCTGATCTCTAGATTCGATTGAACAAGGACCGGCGACAGTAACGTGAGAGGAACCTCCGAATTCGGTGCCTTTGATATGGATGATCGTATCCTCATTCTTATGATGGCGACTAACGAGCAGCTTGCGGCCTGTTTCAGCAGCTTTTTTTCCTTGAGGAATTGCCAAGCTATGTTTTGCAAGCTCGATTAGTATTTGTTGGTCGCCAATTGACTCCTCTTCCGCTATGCCCTGACTTTTCTTTTCTTCAACAATTTCATTGACCATACGTGCCCGTTCGCCCAGCAGCTGGAGCAATTGGCGGTTAACTCCATCCATTTGAGATAGTAATTGTTGCAATTTTTCGTTCATGACGAACACTCCCTTCTTATCCTGGCTAACTAATCTCCTTATTCCTTATCTGCCGTATGATTCGATTGCCCGCTTCGATCAAGCTTTTGAATATATACCGGCTTTGTCGACGAAACATAACTCACGAGAGCAGCACGATCGAGCAACATTGAGTCGGCAATGATCTCTATAGTGACAGGCACTTGCAGCTTATACGATAATTGAGAACGGATATACTCCTCTGGCCATTTTCCAGACTCATGAGAATCAAGAAGAAAGTGCAGCCCGTTCTCTTGCTCCAACACCTTCCAAGCATCTGGAGCAGGAAACAACGAATATACGGCTTCATGGATATCCAAGGCGTCGAGAATGGTTTCACCGAAAACAATTCGATCTTTACTTCTACCGTAGTGCACCAGTTTTCCTACTAATCGACCGCAAGCACACAAGGAAGGTTCAACAGAGATAATGTCTTCATTAAAGTATCGCAACAGAGGAGAACCCTGATGGGAAAGTGTTGTAATCGCGGCAAACCCTCTCTCACCCTGAGTAACCGGACCTGAACCGTCTTCATTCAGCACTTCCACGAAAAAATCCTGTTCCACGATATGCATCGCACCATATTCACACATGGCAGCGATATTAGCTGTTTCCGTCGAACCATACATATTATATACAGGCACGCCCCACAGTTTTTCTATATGTTCCCTGCGCTTGTCGCTCATCAATTCACCGGCAACGCAAATAGCCCGCAGTGCTGGAAAATCTTTGTTCGAAACGGAACCAACTAGACGCGCTGTCTCGGCCAGCAGTTCCATTTCGCGTGGCAGTCCCGCCATCACAGTGACTCGAAGACGCTTCATAAGATTCAGCACTCTCGGATATGGCGTTACTAAAGTACGACCACTTGCTGGAACCACCCCTGCTCCCGACTGCCATGCTGCTTGCTGCATTAAGAAAGCGGGTAGTGCCAATGCATAGGGAAAACGAATCAGCACAAGATCTTCCGCTATTAAGCGAACACCGCATTCTTTCAGCTGTTTTCCGCCAATCCTCAAATCTTCTTGAGTAAACCAGGAAGCAGAAGGCTCTCCTGTCGTACCGGTTGATTCGTGGTATTGCGCAATCTCTTTCATTTCAACGGCAAGGTGACCGAAAGTGCCGGCTTTCCGGAGATCATCTTTTGTTGTCAACGGCAGTGTTTGTATGCGGTCTAATCCAATGCTATCCAGGTTATATGGCGATAATTTATCCTTGTACAGAGGGGATTTAGCAAGGCGTATTAATAAATCCTTGAACTTCTCCTCCCGCTCCCTACTGCTGTCGGTCATAAGGCTACCTCCTTGTTCCATGCCGTTAAATGAATACACGGGTCGCTTTACCGAATGTACGAGGGATATCGTGCCTGATTTCTACCTCGCAATCAATCCCGATCCGGTCAGACATATGCTTTCGGATTTTCGCTGCCAATTGCTCGTCGCTTAATTCCGTCCGAAATGGCTCAGCTTCAATCTTAAAGACTCCTTGATTTAACTTGAAGTGATACCACATACCCACATCGGGGATTTCCATGAGGAAGTGTTCTATCATGAATGGAGAATAGTCCTCACCTCCCAGGTGCAGCATGTTCTCCATTCTGCCTCTCAGGTGCAGAAGATCCATTGTGATGCCGCAAGCGCAATTGGATTTTTGGATATTACCGATATCCCCGCTGCGATAGCGCACCATTGGCATTCCTTCGCGCAGCAGTGTCGTCACAATGATTTCACCCGTTCTGCCGTTAGGAAGCCGTTCCTCCGTAACCGGATCGATGATTTCTACTTTTACATGTCCTTCCATCACGTGATACCCATTGTGTTCACTACATTCAACAGCAACTCCCCCGCATTCCGTTGAGCCGTAGAAGAAAGATACTTCGCATCCCCACCATTTTTCCAGCCGCTCTCGGAAGGTGGCAGAACAGCCTTCACCCGTAAGTAAAATTTTCTTCAATCGGATATCTTCACCTATTTTAATGCCAGCCCGCTCGCTTTCTTCCGCCAAGAGCGCTGCATAGGAAGGGGTCGTAGCTAGGACTGTAGCTTGGTATTCCTTCATTAATTCCAATGACTTATCGACAGGAGCCATGTATCCGCCTTTACCAAGCGACAGCACTGCCATTCCAAACGCAAATTGAAACAACCGCTGGAATCCAAGACCTGGCAGCGCAAATTCATACGGCAGCGCGATTGCCGCCACATCCACTTCCGACTCCTTAAACAATTCCAAATATTTCGGCAGCAAGTCGTATATATATTGATCAGCTAAGGTGTAGGAGGTATAAGTCGGTACCCCCGAGGTCCCGCTTGTCAGGTGAACCTGACCAATTTCTTTATGATCAACGCACAAGATCTTCTGCTTATCTCCTCTTATAACGGCTTTCTTCAACAATGGTATAGAAGTTAAATGCTCTAGGCTTTCGATTTTCGGTTCTGTGAAGCCTGCCGCTACCAGCTGTGAACGGTAATATTCATTCCGGTTCCAAATATGAGCAAGCGTAGAGTTAATAGCTTTCAACTGATAGTCTTCTATTCTTTGCCGAGGCAGTTTTTCTATAGTTACTCCTTCATCATCCAATTGCTTGAAAAAAACTTTGAATGGCTCCAAATGGGATGAATGCTCGTCAATGGAAACCGTCATCTTATGGGATTGCAACTTCATAAAAATCCTCCTATCTTTTTTCACACTTTATATAAGTAGTTATGGAATATTAAAAAGTCTAGGATCTGGGTAACTGATTCGCTTACCGTTAGCCTTTCCGATTCTATTGTTATCTCCTGCAGAACTGGAGGTTCATAGGGAGCCGAAATCCCAGTAAACTCTAAGATTTCACCAACTCTAGCTTTTTTGTACAGTCCCTTTGGATCACGTCTTTCGCATTCACTAAGCGAACACTTTACATAAATCTCTATAAAATCCCCTTTATGAAAAATAGATCGTGCCATGTCACGATCCGCTCGATAAGGCGAAATAAATGCCGTAACGGCAACAATTCCTGCATCTACAAAAAGATTGGCCACTTCCGCTATTCTACGAATATTCTCTTTACGCTCATCCGGACTGAAACCAAGATCATTGTTCAAACCGTGACGGATATTGTCCCCGTCCAAGACATAAGCGTGGCAATTCAAGTTATAAAGCTCCTTTTCTATTTCAAAGGCCAAAGTTGATTTCCCAGATCCAGAGAGTCCCGTTAACCACAATACACAGCTTTTGTGATTATTCAATCGGTAGCGGTCATCTCTTACAATAATGGATGGACACCATGTAATCTTGCTCTCTGACAAGTTCTCCCCCCTATTCCGTTCCCCCTGAACAACTATGCTGATCCCGTTTTATTAGCAGATTTCTGCGTCAGTTCTAGCATTCTTTCTACTTATCCTTCATTAATCATGTTGTTGATTTGTTTCCCTCCTTCCTAGTTACTCTCTCTGTATTAAATGCAAGAAATAAAGACTTGACTCAGACAAGCGTATATTTTTATAAAAGTAAGTATTTCATCCAATCGCTATATGGGAGAGTCACATATCGTATCAAGTATGAAGCTTCCGGAAGCATGAAGGAAGGAGGGAACATATCGGTGTTGCTATACGGATTGGAGCAAGGCCCAGATTTTCAACATCTCTACACACGGCTTCTAATAAGCTGTCCGGCTAGCAGCTCGGATGAGGGGGGATTATTTTTACTAGATTTTAAACATAATTCTTTAAAGAAGCTGTTCACTGCCAGTTGTTTAGGAATGACGTGGGTAAATGACCAACTCATCGTTACGACTGATGACAATCAGATTATTACTATGAATCATCGGTTTCAGCTCATATCTACAACGAAACACCCGAAACTCGACTTTCATGGCATCGCAAAGCTGAATGATAAAGCTGTACTTGTCGTAGAAACGGAAATCAATGCGATTGGTTGCTATGAGGTCGATACATTCATGCGAATAGGAGAAATTCGATTCAATCCAGCAGATAAAGATGTTCATCATATCAATGATATTTGGTTAGAAGGAAACATCTTATATGCTTCGATGTTTTCTCCTTATGACGAATGGTATCTGGATCCGGCTAAAAAAAACGGTGGGATAGTCGCTATTGACCTAACCGATTTTCAACCTAATAAACGCTTGGATATAGCGCCAGCGAATCATATCGTCGTTAGCGATTTGCATATGCCTCATACGGTTATGGTGCATGAAGGCCAACTGACTTATTGCGACTCCATGTCATTCTGTGCAGTTGTTGGAAACCAGACTAAGATTCAAGTTACGGGCTTTACGCGGGGAATTGCTATAACGGATGATACGATCTTTATCGGACAAAGCAGAATGAGACATGTTCTGCGAATACCACAAGAATCTGCAAAACGCAGCTTGGACAGTGGCATCCATGTATTCAGTCCCGAGTCTGGAATCTCCCGTTTTGTATCGCTTCCTGTACAACAGATATACCAGATTCTCGTGATTCATCATGACTTTTCATAGGGAGGGTGATAGAAATAGCAACTGACAGCAAACATAAAAAACAATTCGAGGAAGCCAAAAAGCTCCATTATAAAGGTGTAGACGGAGACAAAAACGCGGTGAAAAGCGCAAACCAGCATCTCTCAAAACTCCGTGAGGCTGAGCCTGGCAATGCACTAATTGAAGCCTATTATGGAAGCTCTCTAGTTCTAATAGCGCGAGATTCCGTTAAACCTCTGGAAAAAGCAGATAAAGCGCAAGAAGGATTTGATACCTTGAATCGGGCCATTAATTCAGATCCGAACGATAAAGAAATTCGGCTGTTACGCGCAAACGTCTGTCTGCGACTGCCGGAGTCCTTTTTTCATTGCTTGCAAACGGCGATCGAGGACTTCACCTTCCTTCTTGATCGCTATGAAGAAAACGCTAGTTACCTTACCCAAAAGCAAGTCAGAGAGGTAATCCAAAACCTCAGTACCGCTTATCAAAATGCTGGAAAACCGGACAAAGCGAATGCGGTCTTGCAGCGTCTCTCCCAAATAACGTTTAGAGAGGAAGGAAAGCATTGACAAACCAAAACCAAGATAATTCTGACTCATTTAATGAGAGACTCGACCAGGCTGCCCAAATATATAGGGATGCCGTTGCAGGCGATGTAACCGCCGTTCAGGAAGCGAATCGGCTGTTTGAACAGCTGCGATTAGAAAATCCCGCCCACCCGCTTGTCAACGCATATTATGGCGGCACAATGCTATTAATTGCTCGGGATAAAACAAAACCATTAGAAAAACTGAAATGGTCGAAAAACGGCTTGAAGCTTCTCGACAAAGCGGTAGCCGCCGCTCCGGAGGACAGCTTGATCCGACTGCTTCGTGGCAAAGCTGTATTCAAGCTGCCGGAGAAGCATTTCCGCCGAACACAGACGGTAATTGAAGATTATACTTTCCTTATCGATCAAGAGATGCGCCAAGAGGGCACACTCGAGCCTGAGAAGTACTCGCAAGTAGTCTATGATCTCGGTGAGGCGTACCACAGAATCGGTCGGAACAAGGATGCTGAGATGTGCTGGAAAAGGTTGGAGAACCAAACCCAAGATCCAGAAATGCAACAGCTCCTTAGTACAAATCTGCAGTCACTAGAAGGCAAACCGGAGATTGAAGACAACAAGACCGAGAGCCTCTCGTCGATGTTGGTAGGAGCTGCTCTCGCTATCGGCAACGCATTCTCCCGTTGGGTAGAAAAAGAGAAGAAAAAGGAAAAAGCAGCTCTTCGTCGTAAACGCCGCAAGAATAAAAAAAGTCGGCGCTAGAATAAAAACCATTACTTCTGGGGAACCGGATTTTCGGAAGGAGGTGAGACACATGTCTAGTATCCCGAGAAAAATCTTCAAGAAAGTTATAAAAAAGTCCAAACCTATCATCAAAGCTACTATGAGAAGCGGCGCTGAGAATATCGGCCAACGACTTCTGACTGCGGTAAGTAATCCAAACCAGCCATTCGATATTACGCTTGAGAAACTTTTGACTGCCCTAAAGAGCGGTGCCCTTGCAACTGGCCTAGAGGTTGTGAAAGGGGGATTTGATCAGAAAGTTGCGAAATAAGACAGGAATTCCACGCAGAAAAGCCCCTAGCCAATTTATGGCTTAGGGCCTTTCCGCATCACTTTAAAAAATCAATCATATGATCGCTTCTGTTTAGAAGCTTTTTCCTAATTCACGTGCTTTCTGCATAGCTTTTTCCTTGATTTCCGCGCCCTTATCCGGTGAAGCACCAGCACCTTCTACATAAACAACTTCAATAGATTGAATTCCGATGAATTGTGCAATAGCTGTCAGGTAACGGTGGCTGAATTCAAAGCCTTGAAAAGGACCTTCGGAAAGTACGCTGCCGGAAGCTTGAATGTGCAGCAATTTTTTGTCAGCCGCTAACCCTACAAGAACACCTGCCTCATTGAATTTAAATGTTTTTCCCGCTACGCAAATCGCGTCAATATATGCTTTTAGAATAGGAGGGAATAAAAAGTTCCATACTGGATTGACGACAACAACTTTATCTGCAGAAACAAATTGATCTACAATTTCACCCAAACGTGATACTTTTGCTTGAGATTCTGGGCTTAATTGATCAAAAGCTGAGCCGCTAGCAAGCTTACCCCAGCCACTGAATACATCGGCATCAATATACGGAATATCCATATTGTACAAATCTAATAGAATGATTTCATCATCGGGATTTGAATTTTTGTATGCTTCTAAAAATTCCTTGCCTACAGCCAAGCTGCTGGATACGCTGTGGTCTAGTGGATGTGCGGTTACGTATAATACTTTTGTCATTGTGTATATCTCCTCATGTTGCATTAGTTTTTTCAAATAATTATTAATACTAATTAGTCCGCGAGTTTTTCAATAAAAATATACAACGAGCTAATTAAATCATCCTCAATAAGGAAGAAATCCTGACCCGTGATTGCTTTGGGATTTTCAGCTGGCCCATAAAACCAGCTAAGTTTTATTGCTCCATGGTGTTCATCTAGCGATCCAGATATAATGCTAAATGCAAACCCAGGAAACTTCAGCTGTACTTCATCAATTAATGTCATTAGTGCATCGCGGCCAACAAATACGTCCGGATAAAAAGGGTCATAAACCTTACAATTCTCAGCGTAGAGCTCATTAATCGACTCTCTGCGTCGATCACGATTTGTATCAGACCAGATTTTAAGATGCGTGTCTATAAGGTTACTGGCAGTACTCATATCTTAATCCTCAATCCTCCAAATAACTAAATTTGAATTAGAATGACATTTCATTCCAGCTTGTCACTTCATCTACGGTCAAGCGAATGGAAGGATGTCCTTCTTTAGTCGCTTTTCCGATAGCAATAAGCATGACTGAAACGTAACGCTCACTAATTCCGAATGCTTCTTTAAACTTGTTTACATCATAACCAGCCATAGGCACGGTGTCGTAACCCCTAGCTTTTGCTGCAAGCATCAATTGCATGGATACGAGTCCGCCATCAATATATGCGTACTTACTTGTAAGCTCGTAAGGAAATGTTGCATACATTTTTAGTGTACCCTCAACTTTAGAGTCTTTTGCAGCCTCAGTCATATGTCCCGCTTTAACAGCACGATCGTAGATTGTTTCTGTGAACTTAAAGTTTTCCAAATCACCTAGTACTGCAATAACAGCCGATGCATCCCCCACTTGCTTTTGATTGTAGGCAATTGGCAGCAGCTTTTCTTTCAGCGGTTGTGAATCAATAACCAAAAAGCGCCAAGCCTGCAAATTGGATCCAGACGGAGCCTGAATGGCTTCTCGCAATATTTCCTTAATCTCATCTCTAGCTATTTTGAATGTCGGATCGTAAGTTCTGACAGCACGACGTTCACGCATAACGGTAGATAAAGGAATACTTTGGTGAGTTAATGTCGTTGACAAGATGTATACCTCCATTCCCAATTAATGTTTGAGTTAATTATGTAGCACTCACTAAATATATATACTAACTAATATTATGTCAAATGGAAATTAAAAGCCAACTCAACCTCGTAACTTTCTAGTCCTTATCTGACCCGCTATTCTTAGGGAAAGAATTTCGCTATTAGTGTTATGATTTTCCTAAAAACAACTTGTATGGGTGAATTATTAGGCAGATAACGCAAGAATGGCGTTAATAGCGAAATTTTTTTTATGTTAGCGCCATTCTTGCGTTATTTACTGTAAAATTACCTTACAGCTTAAGAGTTAGCGAAAATAGGGTCTGTTTTAAAGAAAATGTTTCCTTAATTTAAAACACCCTAAGCGGTTCACTGATATTCTGCCCATAAAAAAACCCCTTTAAGTTTAACAGTAGGTGTCTTGCTTTCACTGTTTACTTAAAGGGGATACTATTAATTTTCTGCGTTCAAGATGGCCAAAGACGTAAGGCATTAGTAGCTATTCTTATCAATTTCTCGCGGCTTCCACCAGCACCTGCTTGTACAGCCATTCCTTGGAATACGGTCACATAGAAGCTTGCCAGATCTTCAGCATTAACATCAGTTGGAATTTCCCCATTTATTTTTGCATGTTCGAACCGTTCTTTAAGCGCATTTTCGCCTCCTGCTCGACGAGCACTTAATTCCTGCTTGATCGCATCACCCGATGCTCCAGATGAGATACCTCCTTGCACAGTTAAACATCCAAGAGGAGTAGCTGGATTAGTTGTAGCTTCAGCAGCGCCATACAGCAATCCTTCTACAACCTCGCGTACGGTAGGTTTTGCAAAGGCCTCTCGCATATATATAGCGGGTCCCTCCGCATATCGATCAAGAATTTTAATAAACAATTCTTCCTTATTTCCAAAAGCAGCATACAGGCTTGGAGGATTAATCCCCATAGCTTCCGTTAAATCAGCCACAGATGTACCTTCAAACCCTCTCTCCCAGAACATATGAAGCGCACAATCTAGAGCCCCTTCCGTATCAAAAGCACGCGGACGTCCTCTTGCCATAATTGCCACCTCCATAAACTTCATCTCTTTATTCAAGCTTATTATGCTACAAAATGTCAAGGAGATGTGATTGATTGTAAACTATAAAAATTTTCATACAGCCGTAGGTCAATTTAAATTATGGATAAAATAACGAGAAACTACGCTATGAAAAAAGGAAGAACCTCCGTTTATGAAAAGCACGGAGGTTCGCCTTTTTTAAATTAATAAAATGCCGCTTATCATCCCTGTGCACCTGTTGGTGGATTGTAATTGATGAATATATTCGCTGGAGCATAATTATTGTATATGCTGACTTTCCCAGCGGTTATACCGCCTAGATTCACCGTGCCCGAAATATTGTTATTGAAATTAAGCTGATTTAATGCGCCAATAAAGTTACCGATATTTACGGGAGCACCAATGCCATGGAAGTTTACGGAATCTCTAGAAAGCATCGATTTGCCAACGGTTAAACCGTTACCGGATATTTGGTTATGCATATCAATGCCGCCTTTTCCATAATAAGAGCCTTGGATCGCCACTTTATTGAAGGTTGAAAACTGTGAGTTGCCCGTGACATATACGGATTTGCCAATCGTGAAGCTTGTATAATTCCCGCTGCTTGGCATAAAATCCAGCGTGCTGCTCACATTGCCTAAAACCGCTAACGACGAGAAGCCATGAAAGCTGATGCCATGCCCGATTAGATCGCCATTGATTTGGCCCGCTGCAATATTGCTGCCTTGGAAGGCAACGCTTCCCTGAGAGCTCAAGCTGCCATCGATCGTAAACGAGCCTACGCTTGAATTAAATGTAATACCCCCTGCCGCAATCACGTTGCCATGAATCGTCAAACCGTTAATGTAACCGGTAAAGACAAGTGGTCCGTTACACACAACATCCCCATAAATGGTCAGGTTCGTTGTTGCTCCGATGGTACAGGAGGTTCCGCCGTAGATTGCCGTGCTTCCTACGGTCGTTGAATCACCAATGGACATCGTCCCATATGCATTAGCTATTGAAACCGAGCCTGCATAAACCTGTTTCGGCAATGCCATTGTACTGCTGTTTTGCGAAACGGATTTGTTCCCCGCTGTAACCGAACTTGGCGTTACAACTGCCTGTGGCAAAGGCTGCGCACTGAATTGTTGATCAAAATAGCTGGTGAAAGCTAAAGCAAAATTCGGATTCAATGTGTATCCTCCAGCAGGATTGGATATCTCTGCTGTCCCTGTTCCTGTGACACCTGACACAACATTATTCTGGAATAATGGTGGAATTGTTGGCGTAGGAGTAGGTGTCGGACTTGGTGTCGGTGTTGGAGTAGACTCAAATGGTATGCTGATATAATCGAGATTTACCGCACCAATATCTCCTGCATCAAACTTGTAGGCGATTGTGTTAACACCGGCCTGCAAGGTTAATGTATTCGTTTTGTAGCCCCACGTATCCCAGCTGCCTGTTCCTGGCAATGCGGTCCTCTTGATCTTAACGCCATTCACATAAACACTTAAGGATGATGTGTTATTACCGTTAGCGTAGCGCAATGAGATATCCTTGTTTCCCGCTGTCGCCAGATTTAACGTGAAGGTAGTTGTAGCGCCAGCATTCCCATACCCGTCAACAAACCCGGCTCCGGAATAATCGGTATGGTCCGTATTGATCGATGCCCCATTTGCAAGCTCAGCGCTTTCCGCCTCATACTTGGTTCCTGGCTCAGGAGCAGGCGACACATCAAATGCTATTTTAATATAATCGAGATTCACGGCACCAATGTCATCTGCATCATACTTGTAGGTAATCGTATTATTCCCTGCATTTAAAGCCAAGTTCGCCGTTTTGTATCCCCATGCATCCCAGCTTCCTGTACCCGGCAAGCTGATCTGGTTAATCTTCACACCATTCACATAAACACTTAAGGATGATGTGTTATTGCCGTTGGCGTAGCGCAAGGTGACATCCTTGTTTCCTGCAGTCGCCGCATTTACTGTGAAAGTAGTTAAAGCGCCAGCATTTCCATACCCGCCGACAAATCCAGCTCCCGAATAATCCGTGTGGTCCGTATTGACCGCAGCCCCATTCGCAAGTGCCGCATCTTCCGCCTCATACTTGGTTCCCGGATCAGGCACTGGCTCCGGCGTTGGTGTCGGTGTTGGAACCGGAGTTGGCGTCGGTGTTGGCGTTGCAGTCGGTGATCCAGTCGGTACTGGCGTTGGAGTCGGCACCGGCGTAGTAGCCTCTTCAATCGGCACACTCACAAAATCAAGATTTACAGCACCGGTATCGCTTGTGTCGTACTTATAGGTAATTGTATTATCCCCTGCATTCAGTGTTAATGCCTGTGTATCGTAGCTCCAGCTATCGAAACCGCCTGTAGCAGGCAAGCTAATCTGCCTGATCTTGGCCTCATTAACAAAAACACTTACAATCGAGGTGCTATCATTTGCATATCGCAATGTGATATCCTTGCTGCCTTCCGTTGCCGCATTCACAGCAAAGGCAGCGGCAGCGCCAGCATTCTCAAACCCGCCGGCAAATCCGGTTCCGGAATAACCGGTATGGTCTGTTTTTGCAACGGCTCCTCCTGTCAGCAAAGCATTTTCCGCTTCATATTTGGAGCCGGTATGAATAACAACCCTGTCAGAAGTAATATAAGTGTTACCTGAGTTAGCATTCTTCGTTCCGGTAATGCGGACTTTAACCGTATGGCTGCCATAGGCTAATACAGGGCTGGTGTAGAGCAACGTATTAACCATCCTCACCTCACTGTAGCTGTCCACCAATGTTTCTGCTCCACCGTCAATGGATATCGCTGCGATCCCGAAGGAGCTATTCTTCTCCCCGTACACTTTGATCTGGCTTCCGGTAAACCTGATCTGATAATAATCATTGGCCGCATTATCGTAATGGTCCGTTTCCAGATAAGCTTGCGGATTCGCGCTTGCAGACCATGCGCCTACGTATTCATATTGGTTTTGCCCGGTGCCTGTCACATCATCATTGACCGTTACAGTGCCTGGTGGCGGCGTAACCCCGAGTGTGACGACAACTCTATCGGCAGTAGTATAAGTATTGCCTGAGCTGGCATTCTTCGTTCCGGTAATCCGGACTTTAACCGTATGGCCGCTATTTGCCAATGTTGGGCTGGTATAAAGCAATGTATTAACCAGTCTGGTGGCACTATAAAGATCCACAAGCGTTTCCGGTCCGCCATCAACGGACACAGCGACGATACCGAATGAGCTGTTTTTCTCGCCATATACTTTCACTTGGCTGCCTGTGAACCTGATCTGGTAGTAGTCATTCGTTACGTTATCGTAGTGGTCCGTTTGCATATAGGCTTGCGTATTCGCGCTTGCAGACCATGAGCCTACATATTCATATTGGTTTTCTCCGGTGCCTGTTTCATCGTCATTGATTGTGACGATACCCGTTGTAATGACAACTCTGTCGGCAGTCGTATAAGTATTGTTTGAACTTGCATTCTTCGTTCCAGTAACTCTGACTTTTACGATATGGCTGCTATTGGTTAGCGTAGAGCTCGCATAAAGCAACGTATTGACGACCCTGGTCGAGCTATACAGATCCACCAAAGTTTCTGGTCCACCGTCAACGGATACCGCAATGATACCGAAAGAAGCATTTTTCTCGCCGTATACCTTCACTTGGCTTCCAGTAAACCTGATCTGGTAGTAATCATCGGCCGCATTATCGTAGTGGTCCGTTTGCAAATACGCTTCTGTATTCGCACTTGCGGACCAGGCTCCCACGTACTCATATTGATTTTCTCCAGTGCCTGTCACATCATCATTGACCGTTACAGTACCTGGAGCCGATGTATCCGTTGGCGTTGGGGCCGGTGTTGGAATCGGCAATTCGGTGGCGTAATATCCTGGCACATAACCCGCTGCTGAGTAGCCCGGAATCCAATCCGTATCGCCACTCTCATACGCACCAATGTCCGGGGCGCTTCCTTTAAATCCATCAGTTACACCTGCAATCTCAGCCCCTGTGTCAACTGCCGGCGAATTCGTTTTCAAGCGATACTTCAGCCCGCCGTTACCCTCGTTCAGAAACTCGGGATACGTGGTTTTATTGAGCGAATGCGTCGAATTATTGACGACAAGCACCTCATCACGGTAAATATTGTTGGTCAGTATATCGGTTTGTCCGTTTTGGTAGGTCACGTAAGAAGCATAGTTCGTTGACCCGAACGTATTATTGTAGAGTGTGAAGACCTGCGGAGTAACACTGTTCTCGGCATGCTGGTCATAATAATCTGTCATGTTGTTCCAGAGCACATTATGGTCTGATTGCACCGGTCCGGCACCTTGGTCAAAATATATCCCTGTTTGGATACCCTGCCCATCCAAAAGTGCTTTCGAATCATGGATCCAGTTGTGGTGGACACGAGTTCCGCTCAGATTAGAATCACCCCATGAATAGATCGCGCCCATGTCCATGTTAAGCATCCCATAGTGGTACATATCGTTATAGCCGATATTGAGGTTTTGATTGCTTGGCGGACGCAAGTCGATGCTTGACCGTCCCGTTCTGTAGATCGTATTGTAAGTAATCTGTTGCCCAGCAGTCCCGCTGACTGGCGCAATCGCGCTGGCATAGGATCCATCATAGTCGATGTCATGCACCAGATTATTGGTCGCGATGTTGCCTGCCCCTAACACAATTCCCATGTTGGAGCTGTATGCAACCTCACTGTTCTTGATGATGCTGTTAGCTCCCATCAAGCGGATACCTGCGGCTCCTACATTTGTAATGACTTGCCCAGTATGCGAGTAATTAACGTCGGAATCCGTTAAGGTCACATCGTGGTTGATGTATTTGGCATTCAATCCATCCAATGTAATGTTCGTGCTGCTCGTGTTCGTCGTGATCGACGCTGCGAACAAATTAATCTTCTGGATCGTGATATAGGATCGATTGCTCAAATCAAAAGCATAATTCCGTTTCTTTACTTCCACAGTAGAGGGAGTTCCTCCGCCTGACTGCCACAGATAAAGCTCCGTGCCGTCGTAGAACCATTCCTTCTCCACATCTAATGCTCCCAGCTTCCCGGTCAGATAGTAGTACTTTCTGAAATCCGGAGCGATCGAACCGCCTGAGAGTGTAAGCTGTGAACCTGTACTGGCGGTAATGTTGCGGGTTTGCGAGATAAACCAGCCATTCGTCCAGATTGTGCCGCCTGCCCAACCGCCGCTTATACTCGGAATGCTTGCATCAGTAAGCGTCTGGGTACCTGATGTTGACCAAGTAGCCGCCAACCCGTCGCGTAAATTATTCCGGTTGAATAAATCATCGGAATCGGGAAGATTCGGCCAGCGTGCCTCAATCATCATCTTACTGTTAACAAACACCTGATTCGCCATCAGAGTGGTATTGTTGGTCATATTGGCATTATAGCCATTGGTCATCGCAATCGTCTTCTTGTAGATATTGCCGCTGTGAACCGACCAACCGCCATCAGCGATATCCGCTCCGCTTACCGTTACTACGGCAGCTCCATCCGGCTGATAAACGATTGGATTGCCGGCTGTGCCGGAATTGGCTGGTAGGATCGTTTCCCGGTAAATGCCAGTACGGATATTGATCGTATCCCCGGCTACTGCCACGTTGGCAGCCTTCTGGATCGTCGCAAAAGGCTGGGAAGGTGTACCCGGATTGCTGTCAGAAGCACCCGCTCCGCCTACGAAATAGAGCGTTCCAGCCGCATGTACATAGTGTGTAATCCCAAATGGAGCTACAGGTGCAATAAAAGCGCTAATAAGAATAATAATTGCCAATTTAATCAACTTTTTGTTTAAACTCAGCTTTAGTAAATGCATGTCAATTAATACCTCCTCAAATTTGTGCTGCATTATAACCATTTAAATGTGAATCCTCATATGGATTCTAGAGAAAGCACCACTCCTTTCAGATCTGATCATACAGTTTAACTCTCTACTTAAGACTAGTTAGAATGCAATACAGTGACAAGTGACTATCCCCCATATCAGTGCGTAATCCGATACAACTTAGCCTAAGCCATTTAAAAAAGGCAAATGACTTAAGCCAATAATAGCGCGTAATCCGCTAGAACTTAGCTCCCATCCATTACTCTGTAATACGAACGAAGTCCCCGATCATTGAATGACCGGAGGACTCTGTTAATCATGTTGACAACCTGCTAAGGAGTTATAACCACTCTGTCGGCTACAAGCCAGTAAGACGATGAGCTGGCATTCTTCGTCCCAGTTACCCTGACCTTAAGCGTATGACTGCCGCTTGTTAATGTAGGGCTCGTAAATACTAATGTATTTAATAATTTGGTTGCATTGTAATGATCCACATTGGTCTCTGTCCCACCGTCAATGGAATAGGCGGCAATACCTGAAGAAGTGAATTTTTGCGAATAGACGGTAATCTTCGTTCCTGTAAAATCTACGTTATAGTAATCATTGGTGGTGCCAGAGTAGTGTTCATTATCCAAGTACGCTCCAACACTCGCTCCTGAAGCCCAGCCTGCACCCACATACTCAAACTGATTCTGTCCGGTGCCAGTCACCGTGTCATTGATTGTTGTCGTTGGCGGCGGAGTTGGCGTTGGTGTCGGCGTTGGTGTCGGCGTTGGTGTCGGCGTTGGTGTCGGCGTGCCTGATGTCGTTACGGTATATTTGTCGATATCCCCCGCAGGAGTGTCGGCTGCATCTCTTTGAATCTTGATCGTGTTGCCGGTTCCAGAATTAAGTGTAATCGGTATAGATGCCGTATCCGCAAACGTATTCCAGCTTCCGGTATTGGCAAAGCTTGTTTGCTGGATTTTCACTCCATTAACGTATAAGCTCAATGTCTTCACACCACCGGAACCATTAGAGAATCGGACAACAAGCGTTGCGCTTCCTCCGGCACCACCGTTTACATTGCTAACCTGGGAGTAAGCCCCTACTGCATTAATGCCACCAACCACTAAACCGTTCGATGCATTAGATGCGCTTTGCTGGCCAGATCCGCCTGCATAAGTTCCGCCTTCTGCTTCATAAACCGTTGTTCCGCCTGGAGGAGGTGTCGGACTTGGTGTAGGCGTTGGTGTTGGTCCACCACCTGCAACATAGCCAGGAACCCAATCTGTTCCAAGGTACTCATATGCGCCTTTGTCAGGATTACTCCCCACATATCCGTCTGTTACCCCTGCAATGACAGCCCCGGTGTCCTTAGCTGGGGATCCCGATTGTATGCGGAAATCAAGTCCTGCCGTTCCTGCACCTACGAATAACGGGTTTGTCCCCATATTAAGGGATGTTGTCGAAGGATCGATATTAGTTTCTGGAACCACAAGCCCATTTATATTAATTATTTCGTCACGGTAAATATTGTTCTTCATGCTGTCATTGGCATAACCGGCAGAATAACTTACATATGAAGCGTAGGAAGAAGTAGCCATAGTGTTGTTGTAGATTTTCTGAGAGTCGGCTGAAGTTAAATGCTGTACGTAGTAGTCGGCTGTCACGTTATTCCAGAGTACATTATGATCTGACTGTGTCGGGCCAGCACCCTGGTCAAAATAAATTCCAACTTGTATTCCTTCCGCACCGAGAACGGCTTTAGAATCGTGGATCCAGTTGTGATGGATGCGTGTTCCAGTCAAATTCGCTTCATCCCAAGAATAGATCGCACCCAAGTCTTGGCTGATCATCCCGAAGTCATACATATTGTTATAGCCGATATTCACGTTCTGGTTGCTCGGCGGCCGCATGTCGATACTGGATCGCCCCGTTCTATAGATCGTGTTGTACGTAATCTGCTGCCCACTGGTCCCGCTGAGCGGCGCAATTGCACTGGCATATGAACCGTCATAATCGATATCATGTACCAGATTATTAGTCGCCGTGTTGCCCGCTCCCAGCATAATCCCCATACCGGAGCTGAACGAAATATCGCTGTTCTTGATAATGCTGTTAGCCCCCATCAGGCGAATGCCTGTAGCTCCAGTCGTAGTGTCGCTTTGTCCAGTGTGCGAATAGGTCACTTCAGATTCTGTCAGGGTCACTCCATGGTTAATATATTTGGCAGTCAACCCATCCAATGTAATATTGGTGCTGCTCGAGTTTGAGATAATTGTAGCCGCGAATATCTTCAAATTCTTGACTGTAGTATAGGATCTGTTGCTAAGATCGAAAGCGTAGTTGCGCTTCTTCACTTCAACGTTGGTCGGACTTCCACCGCCCGGCTGATATAGATAAAGCTTGGTGCCGTCGTAGAACCATTCCTTTGCTACATCCAACGCTCCGAGCTTGCCGGTCAAGTAATAAAATTTTCTAAATTTCCCATCCCCAGGACTGATGAGACCGCCATCCATAGTAATCAACGGGCCTGCATGAGCTGTAATGTTGCGTGTTTGGGTATAATACCAGCCATTGACCCAAATGGTACCGCCTACCCAGCCTCCAGCAATGTTTGGAATGCCGCTGTCGTTAACCGTCTGCGATCCTGTTGTTGACCAAGTACCAAGTGTTGCATTTCGATAATCATTGCGGTTGAATAGATCATCCGAATTGGGCAAATTGGGCCAGCGAGCCTGGATCATCATGGCACCGTTAACAAACACCTGATTGGCCAACAACGTCGTGTTATTGGTCATATAGTTGTTGTAGCCATTCGTCATCGTCATCGTCCGCTCATAGATGTTTCCGCTGTACATAGACCAGCTGCCATTAGCCGTGTCGGCTCCACTAACTGTAACAACTTCATTATTATACGGCTGGTACGTAATTGGATTGCCTGATGTACCAGAGTTCGTAGGCGTTATCGTCTCGCGGTAAGTGCCTGTGCGAATGTTGACCGTATCCCCGGCAACGGCAACCGTTGCTGCTTTCTGAATCGTCAGGAAAGGTGATGCCAAAGTACCTGCGTTCGTATCAAGGCCTGTAGTGGCTACATAATAAGAGGTTGCTGCCTCTGCCTTGTCTATGTTCGTTATTAATAGGCCAAATACCATTACAAGTGATAAAACAAGCATGTTAAATTTTTTCAACATATCTTCATACCTCCATTTTTTATTCTGAGCTCATCTTGATTTAATATTAATGTCAACCTCCTAGAATGAAAGCGCTTAATAAAAAAATCAGATTAGTTGAATATCCGCCCCCTTCGTTAAAATAGTAATCCTTGGCTATATCAGGATTAATAAATGCCTGATATAGCCAAGGTAATCTCATTGTGAACTGATATGTTTTAGTTCAGAATCCCTGCATTTTCTTTCGCGAAGTAATCATTAATATCTTTTAGTGTTGCTGGTGTTGCGCCGCTTGCAATTGCCTGATCGCTGAACGTTTTCCATAATGCTTCGAATTGTGCGTCATTCTTAGCTGTCATTGTTTTGGTTAAGACCTTTTCTAAAGCATCTCTACCCTTCCAAAACTCATTAGCAGAAGGAACTGTGGAAAAGAATGCCCAAATGGCTGAATCTACTTTGAGAGTTGTCGCCATATCTGCTTGCGTATTCCCTGGTAAATTGCCCGGATCAAAGAATGCCAAAGCATCTCCAGGACTTCTCACCTTTTCATACGTATACAGTGGAGCGACTTTGCCATTTCCCCACATGTAAGTCGGGTAATACGGCCAAGTGTTGCCAAACCCATTAGTGGAAGCTAATCTTGTATTGTTAAGATTGTATTTAACCGAGCTGCCATTGTCCTTATTGTAAACCATGGCATCTTCTAAATCCTTATCCTTGAAAGTCCTTTTCCCATCAACTTCATTGAAAAGACCGGCACTTTTGGGACCCCAAGTATACATTTTCTCTCCAACCTCGGACATCATATAATCCAGGTAACGAATAATTTGCGGCAGATCTTCTTCTTTTACTTTATCTTTAAAAATAAGAATGCTGTAATTAATTCCTGTAGGTCCGGACGGTGAGATGAATTTATCTGTCTGAACCGGAGAATCCAACCAAACCTTTCTATATCTGAAGGTTTTACCAGCAGCTTTCAGCTTGGTTTCATCTGGAGTATCATTGAGATAAACGACAGCATATTGACCATTATTTAAATTTTCAAGATGCGTAGCGTTATTCTCAAGCAATGAATTGGGATCCATAATTTTATCTTGAACCAATTTATTAAATCCCTTCACAGCTTGCTTGAAAAAATCCTGTTGAAACATTAACTTCAAGCTTTTTGATGTTTTATCATAGTAAGTAAAATAATTATTATTTGCCGGAATTCTTTCTAGAGTTGGAAGCAATGAAGTAAAAGCACTCCAGTTATCCCCTCCGCCATATGCGTAGGAAACCTGCAAAGGCTTGCCATTCTCCTTGATTCCTTCTTTTTTAATCAAAGCCTGGATATCATATAGCATTTTGAAGACATCATCTTTTGTCTTAAGCGGGATATCAAACAGATCTTCCTTCGTGAACTTCCCGTTCTTCACATATAAGTCGTCAATTTCATTTTGCGTTTTTGCAGTTGGATACAGCTTTTTAATAATGTCATCTCTCACATAGATGAAGCCGCTTGGACCATTCTGAGCATTGGGGCTTATATAAGAAGGATCCATTTTCTTTAAAGATTTGTCAGGATCACCAAGCATAGTTGGAAAGCCGAACGTTTCACCCGTTTGATTATTGTTTGTGATTTGTTCTTTTATTAACGGAAATAGATCCGCTGGCATTCTTTTCGCCATATTAGGAGCGTATTGCTTAATAAGCTCAGTCAGATCATAAACCTTGCCTGCCGCCAGCAAATCCTTGAATGGCCCTAATCCTGAAGAAAAAGCAATATCCGGCCAGTCATTGGATGCATTCAGCATCCCCATTTTCACTGTATTTTCATTTCCTCCATTATCGAAGGATGCATCTTTATCCAATTCAATGCCCGTTACCCGCTTGAATTCTGGGGAAACAACATCTGATTCGGATGTTGTACGCTTGGCATCGCCTGTACCATGTGCATACCACACCTTCAATTTCAGCTGCTTTCCAGTCCAATCCGGCAATTCCGAGCTGTCCTGCACCTTGTCATACATATCATAATACTTGCCAGCTTCTGCTGGTGCTTGTGACTCCGTTGCTGCCTGAGTTGCAGCCGGTGAGTTTGCAGCTGGTGAGTTTGCAGCTGTTGTAGCAGTTACCGCTGGTTTAGGATCCTTTGTACAGCCTGCAAAAGTGGTTAATGTAAACGCAAGTATAAGTATTAAACTGGAAATTTTCGTAAAACTCTTATTCATTGTCCATCCTCCTGTTTTTTTGTCCATTTATTTGACTAAGCTTGGCATTCCAAAAACAAATATGTAATGCTTAAATTGTCTGACTAATCCCCAATAATGTATCTTAAAAGCTGCAGCATTGCTTTTATTAGCCTCATCTCCCCTAATTTTGTTTCTCTCCTATAGACTAGTTAGAAAGCCTATCAGCGACAAGTGACAATCCCCCATATCAGTGCGCATTCCGATATAACTTTGCTCTAAATGGTAAAAAGTGGTTAGTGACTTTCTCCAAGATTAGTGCTCATTCCTATATATCAAAACAAAAAACATCCCATTCCACTTATCAAAGTGAACCGGGATGCGCTTTTTCTTGCAAATGTTATTTGATTTTAAAGCGTTGTGCATACAGTTCACTAGCTTCTTCGGTTAATTGTTTTCCGCCATGGGAGTCCAGCCATAGGAGATAATCATCATAAGCGGATAAAGGTGCATTGCCGATAATGATCGATACAAAGGTTTCTACCCACTTTTCAATAAGGCTTTGCTCTAACACATTAGTTGACGGTAATTCAAGCGCGAAAGTAACATCCGGTTTCCCCGAGTATTTTTCCTTCCATTCTTTTACCATGACGGGATCCAAAAACTTGTTGACTATTTCCGTCTCGCCGAAGGGGCCAAACAACCCGATTCCGGCTCCGAGTGCCCCCATCGCAGAGCTTTCCGCAGAAAGCGGGGAGTTGTAGGGCGGAAGCTGATTCGGAACACCGTCAATTATGGTGTATGATTTGCCCTCCTCTCCCCACTGAGTCAGCTTATAGAGCTCTTCATCGGAAGCAATCGCTTCAAGGATTTGCAATATTTTATTGACCTTCTTTGGGTCAGCCTTTAGATCGGACGATAGAGCGACAAAGTTTTGACGCTTGCCCCAAGACCATATGCCGGCATGTCCATTTGGTCCCTTTGGAGCGGTCGTATTCACATATTGAACGCTGGGCAATGCCTTTTGCAAAGCATTCGGTTCCTTGGCAACGACATCACCGATTCCTTTCGTTGTCATGACGATCCTTCCCGAATAGTAACTGGCGTCGATTTGTTGAGATCGATCTGTAACGAATCTCGGATCAATATATCCCAATTTATACCATTCAGCAAGCTTTGCCAATGCTTCTCTCGTTCCAGGCAAAGTCTCACCGCGGACTACCTTGCCCTGAGCATCCAGCTGCCAGGAGCCTGGCATTGATCCATATGCGCCGAAGAGCCAGGTAAACTGGTTGTGCGAGAATTGAATGTCCGGAGCAGAGAACATATACAGTTCTTTAAGTTCAGGATTGGTTTGGGCAATGATCTCCAATTTCTTATCCGAAATAATACGGAATGCATCGTCATATTCCGCAATAGTAGCGGGTACCTTGGCAATGCCTGCAAGGTCAAGAATATCCTTGCGCCAGGTCATTTCCGCATCCCAAGGCACGATAGACAGATATTGCGGAATTCCATAATTCTTATTATTGGTTTTGGTCAAACCCCATAAGCTTGGGTCTGAATAGTTAATTGAATTTGTAATATGGGGCATTTGCTCCTTCAGCAGCTCGAGCGGAAGCTCAAGGGTAAAGCCTGTGTTTGCAAAAGAACTCACATCCCTTGGATCAGCAAGCCTTATTATATCCGGTAAATCATTGGTGGTCGCCATTAGCTTCAGCTTATCCATGTTGGCATTAACTAAAGTAATTTTTACATTGAATTTCTTTTCGAGCATTCGCTCCACATAAGTATCCGCTTCAATATTCTGGAGCTGAAATGAACCATGCCATTTAATCTCATAGATTTGGTCATCGGTTGTATTGGATATTGTCTCAGCCGGTGAACGGGTTGGCGTAGTGGCTGCAGAATCCAGGCTCGAAATTCCGTTGCAGCCTGCAGCCGCTGCGACTAATAGTATTATTAAACACAACCCGACCATTCGTTTTAAGCTAATAACCATAATTGTGACCCCCTTGACTTAAACTATCTTGTTTAACGAGACTTTTTTTCTAAATTCGCCCGGCGTGTATCCAGTATGATCCTTAAATAATCGGTAAAATGCACGCGGGTTGGTGTACCCTACTCGTATGGAGATATCATTGATTCCGATATTTGTATTCAGGAGCAGTTCATTTGCTTTCTGGATTCTGATCCGGACGATTTGCTCTCCTAACCCAATTCCTGTTATGTTTTTGCAAATTTTACTCAAATAAGTGGGATGCATAAAAGCTTTCGCGGCAAGAGATTCCAAAGTGATGTTCTTCTCAATATTCTCCTCTATATAAATCAAAAGTTTATCGATAAGCTCCTGATGAATGTGACTTTTCTTATGATCTAATTTTACAAGCAATTCTTGGGCTAACCGAATCATTTCCGTTTGCATTTCTACCATAGTTGCTATTTGACTTACATTGCGATCAAAGCTAAAATCCTCGCCAAATACTTCTGAGATCGGAATGAGCGACTCGTTGGAAATATCCGAAATGCAAGCAATATATTGGAGAAAAATAAACTGTAAGTCCACCTGCGTAATCCCGACAAATGAAATGTTCTCGATAATTTGCGAAATACAGTCCTCAATTTTATCCCATTCATTCATGCGCAGATATATCTTTAATTGTTCTTTAATCTCGGTCCATTGTATGGTTTTACTATCAAATAATTTAACATCATCAATTACAGCTACATTCTGATAATAGGTAATGCTCCCCTTTCCAAAATAGACCCTGTATGAATTCGCAATGATCGCCTGCTGATAGGCCGTTTTAATGGCATGAATATCTTTAACAGCTGCACTGAATCCGATACTGGTGGAAATGCCAAGCAGCCTCTCAATCTCAGCCTGTGCTAATCTGCTTAGCTCTTCGATTTTCCTGACACTTTCATGATCGTCAACACTTTGCACACCTTCGGAGAAGTTGAGTACGCTTACAATACGATAAGGCTCGATCCGGCAAGTCATAGCAAAGCCAAATTCACCGAATACCTCCTCTGTAATATTTTCAATCGCAAAGTACATTAATTCTTGCTCAAGCGATGTAAACTTCTTATTAAACTCGTGAATCCCCTCAATCTCCATAAAAATTACCGAATAATTTTCGTGTAGAAGCGGCATTCTTACCTTTTCCGGGACCTCAAATGATTGGAAACCAGCGATATCTCCATTAATCAAGCAGGACAATTGCTTTTGTTTAAACAGATTTTGATTTGTACGTATAGTATGGATATATTCTTTATTTTCCAAATTCAAATTTTTAAAGATTTGCTCCAAATAATTATAATCATCCATCGGCAATTCTGCAGTTTCATTGGGTTCGCCTACCAATTGTCGAATATGTCTTATTAGATTGCCCATCGGTTTATATATATTTTTCGAACCCAACCAAGCTGCAATACCACCAGAAATGCTGAATGCCAAGCAAAGGATAAGCACGCTCCAAAGTAAAATACGATTATTTTCGGTAATCAATTGTTTGGGAATGACATAGTGGTACTTCAATCCGGAGAGTTTAGATTCGGCTACGATATCAAAATATTTCCCCGCTTTATTACCGGAAATAATTTTCTGAAAGATATCAGCCCTTTCGTTGGTTAACATCTCATCCTTCCGGTTCGTTACAAACAGATAGCCGTATTTATCGTTCCCGCTATCTTTGGCATAGGTTATTTTACTCAGATCAATATCAATTACGATGTAGCCGGAATGTCCGCTGGTTGCCGAAGAGCGAATGATGTAACTGAGGTTCTCTTGGCCGTTGCTGCTGGTTCGTTTGAAAAACCCGTTGATGATCAGACTATTGCCTTGATTTTCAAACATCTTTAACAAGTATGGGTCAGTAAAATCTTCAAAATTATAGATCGAGCCCATTTCTGAGGAAAATAGCTTTTGAGAGGAGGTATCAACCAAATAAAAATTTTTAAGCCAGTTTTCGTTCGCGAGCTTCTTCCTGCCCAGTGAATCATAAAGCTCAAAAATTTTGGTTGTATGAGGCGCTTGTCTAATAATTTCACTATAGTTGTTATAATTCAGCAGAAGCTCAAAAATAAAAGCTTGCATCTGTTGAAACATGACATCATGGGTGCTTAAGGTTTGATTTAACAGCTGCTTGCTATAATTTTCTGCTTGCCTCTTCGCATTGTTAATCGAATATTGATACGAGAAAAAGCTGGATACAATTACCGGTAAGATCGTAATTGCCAGAAGTATGGTAAGCAATTTAATAAATCCATGCCGTTTCCACCCATTTTTTGAACTCATAAGAAAGCCCCCCGTTTTTTTCTAGGCGTGAGGTTGCCCATCTTAATCTTATCCCAATTATGCAGCCTTTTATAGTAAATAAACGGATATCTTATAACGTAATATAGAAAAATCTCCGTTTATAATAAACGGAGATTTACTTTACTCAACCCTTGATTGCCCCAACCGTTAAAGCATTTAATAGATATTTTTGGGTAAACATGAAAAAGATCAGAACAGGAATTGTGGCAATTAAACAAATTGTAGATACTGGCCCCCACGCTGTTGTGGTGTAAGACGTACTCCCGATAAAGCTGCGGAAGTTGTAGATTTCAAGCATTAATGTATGCACCTTGCCATTATTCAAGAAAATTAACGGCCCCTGCAAATCATTCCAATACCAGAATACCTCAACAACGACTACAGTTGCGGTTGCCGGCAGCAATAAGGGGAAAATAATTAGAATAAATGTTTTTAGTCTGCTGCACCCATCTATCGAAGCCGCCTCTTCCAGCTGTCTCGGGATCGACTTGGTAAACCCTGCATAAATTAAAGATGTGTAGGAAACATTGCCAGCCACATAGAGCAGAATAAGATAAGGGATTGTATTAATTATATGGAGGGTTGTTCCAAGCCTAAACAACACTACCATATTAGCCTGTGTAGGAATAATCAAAGCAAATACAAAAATATAATACATGCTTTTAAACAAGAATTCATTGGATCTGCTAACCACATACCCTGCCATAGAAGAAACAATAATCAGAATAAAAAGTGTAACCACACAGATAAGAACGGTATTAAGCAAAGCAGTAAAAAAGGTGGGAGAAGAAAATACCAAGCGATAATTGCTAAAATCAAGAAAGTTAGGGATATAGCTCGGATCAAAGATATACTTCTCTTCCTTAAAGGTGGAAACGAACAAGACGAAAAATGGATAGATAAAGAATAAAGCTAATATATACATCAATAGTGTGTAAATACTCGTCGACAGTTTTGATTGCTTTAAGCTTTTCAATATTCCACCTCTCTAGATCTTGTCAGCTTGAGCTGAACAAAGGAAATGATAATAATGATGAACATCAGCACAACCCCAGTTGTAGTTGCATATCCAGCAGCGTTAAATTGAAAAGCTTGATTATAGATCAGCATGGTTGGAGTTAGGGTTGCGTTACCCGGTCCACCTTTAGTCATAATAAATGGCAGATCAAACAGCTTGAGCATACCTGATATTTGGAAAAAAGAGACGATCGTTACCGTAGGCATAAGCAAAGGAACGGTGATATGACGAAATTTGGTCCAGAGGGTAACTCCATCCAGATCTCCAGCTTCGTTTAATTCGGCAGGAATACTGCCCAAACCAGCCATATAAAAAACGATTGAATTCCCCATACCTTGCCAAATAATAATGAACAGCAGAACCCAAATGGTCTTATCATAGTCTCCGAGCCAATCTGTTGTCAGCCCTTCTAAATTTAACCAAAGCAATAAATTATTCAGAATACCGTCGTAGGCAAGAATGATTACCCATATGTTCGAAATAACAACTAAACTGATAATAGTAGGAATATAAAAGATAGTTCGCAGCAAGGTACGTCCCTTAATGACCTTGGAGCATAATAACATAGCCAAAATTAAGGACAGAGGGTTCATAATCAATATCCCCGCAAATGTGAGCATGAAGATATTCTTTAAGGATTGAATGAATATAGTATCCTCGAACAAGTCTTTATAATTTTTTAAACCAATAAAATTCGGCTTTGAGATTCCATTCCAATCGGTAAGAGAATAATAAATACTAGATAAAAATGGATATAAGACAAAAATCGCTAATAGAATGGCAACAGGAGTAATAAATAAGATTCGATAGAGATAATCGATTTGATTTTTTTTCATCATTAACCGCCTAACCAGATTGCATTATTTATTAAAAAACGCTGTGAGGCCAGCTTGCTTCACAGCGTTTTGCTAAATCATAAATCATTTCTAATTATTCAATATTCAATAAACCCTTATCACGTTGATACGCTTTATCTGCTGCATCGAGATCATCATCTGAAACACTTTTTCCTGAAGAGATTTTAGTAGTCATTTGATTTAAAAGCTCCGTTACGGAAGGCGGTAGCCAAATCGACGGCTGCATTTTACCTTCTTGCTTGCCGATAGCCTCGGAATATTCTTGCCCTCCGGTTGTCTTATGTTTAACAATAAAAGTATCTAGACCACTGAAAGCACTGTTCTCTAGAAACGGTGCAAGAATGGCAGGATCAATCAATGCATTAATCATGTCTTGTCCACGCTCCTTGTTAGGGTAATTCGCATTTAAGGACACCGTAGCATTGGTTGCAGAAGTAACAAAGTTCGTTCCCTTATCGTCCGGTATTGTAAAGAAGCCCAGATCCACTTTATATTTATCGGCAACAAAGCTGTTTACCCATGGGCCGTTAAAATGCATAGCCGCTTTGCCTTCGGCAACCTGTTGAACAGCTAGGTCATACGTTGTGCTCAAGATACTCTTGGAGATAACGCCTTTTTTAACCATAGCTTCATAAGCCGCAAACATCGATTTAAACTCAGGGCCATTGATTTTTTTTGTACCATCGAATAAATGCTTAGCAATATCAGGATCGGCACCGAACACGAAATTGATTAATGAAAACCATGAGCCTGCAATCGGCCATCCATCTTTATATCCTGAAGTTACAGGGGTAATGCCTGCGGCTTTGATTTTCTCACTTAAATCCAAGAATTCCTGGAAGGTCTTTGGTGCTGTAAGTCCAAGATCCGCAAATACCTTTTTATTGTAGAATACTCCCCAGCCTGAAACATCCACCGGAACACCATATACTTTGCCTCCGTATTTAACTTCGCCTAAAGCGCTTGGCAGAATGTGCGAAGCCCATGCTTGGTCGGAAAGATCAGCCAGGAAACCTGCTTTAGCAAAAGCAACTAAGGCGTTTTGATGAAAAAAGACATCTGGAGCGCTTTTCGTAGCAAGCTGTGCTTTCAACAATTCGTGATACTTTTCCCCTTGAATCGGGTTCCAAACAATTTTCGCATTCGGATAAGTAGCCTTGTATTTCAATTCAACCTGCTTCATATATTCGCCAGCATTGGCATTGTCTTTATTAAGCATCCAATGAGCTACGCTGATTTCAAAGGCTTCCTCATTTGCATTCGCGGTTGCTTCTGGTGCTGCAGTTTCTGGTGCTGCTGTTTCTTTGGCAGGTGCCGAGCTTGCTGCTGAGCCAGTGGCTTCAGGAGTCTTTGCACTGCCGCATCCCGTTAGCAGGATTAGTGTAAAAGCGAGAAGTAATGCAACGAGTGAATATTTGGATTTGAACATGGTTGGTATTTCCCCCTAGTGAGTAATTGTTCAGTGTGCACCTGATAAATGTATTATAGCTTTGATCCAACAAAAGCGGATAGTTAACACTTTTGCTATTTAGTGCTTTATTATGTTCTGTTCGTTTCAGAGCCTTTAAGGATTTACCGAAATGGAGTACCATAGTTTGATAGACTTCAATTAGTAGGAGGAGAAGGTTATTAAACTTATAATTGCATTCATTAGAAAAAAGATTTTCATCAAAATATTTCTCCTGCTCATTGTAGCCACCTCTATTCCTGCCATTGGTTTAACAACCTTTTCGTGGATATACTCGAAGAATTTATTGGAATCCAATTATTTTGATCTGAAGAAAAAGTTGAATATCCAAATTTCGGACAGTATTGATACGAATATTCTCAGCCTGCAGAAGCAAACCGAAGCCATTGTTTATAATATCACGGATATGAAGGATTACATTCACTACACAAAAGATAGTATAGATGAGAACTATTCCCTTACTGCCAATCGCTTGAATCAATTTTTCACAAGTATTCTCTACAACAATGATCGTTATAACGGGATTGGACTTGCTCAGCTGAATGGCGATATTATGAACTATGTCAACTTAGACGGTTATATCATTAAAGGAAGCAGCAAGATTCCCAAGCTGCCCTTAGACGAAATCATTAAACAAAATGGTGCTCCCGTAACAGCCATAATTGACCTCAATACTTATTTCAAGAACAATAGCATAACTCCCAAAAACAATGATGTCATTGCCGTTTACCGCTTGTTATCGGATTACAATTCAGGCAATACTCCGATCGGAATTTCGATTTTTACCCAAGAATTGATTAAATTCGGCGGTATCGTTACAGATGGGAAAGTCGATCCTGATGAAACTGTGATCATCTTAAACAACGATGATAAACTACTTTATACCAGCCAGAAAATGACAGGTTCTTTAACCGAATTAGTCAGTGATATCCATAAGCAGCTAACTGCCGATAAAAAACAAGTCGTATTTGAAAATGATCAATCCCATTTAATTGTTAGCAATTCCTCTCGCTTAGGCTTCAAAGTGATCACGATTGTACCTAAATCCGTAGTGATTGATAAGCTCAGTGTGGTGACAAAGTCGTTTCTCTTATTGCAAATCTTTCTTGTTCTATCTGTGCTTGTCACATCCAATATCATTTCAAGATATATCACAGCCCCTCTGATTAAATTAAAAAGGTCATTTAAAAAATTTGAAATGGGTGATTTTTCAACCAAAACCATTGTAAAAGGAACCGATGAATTCGCAGAAATTTCTAGTGGTTTCAACACAATGACTGAGAATGTCACCACCTTGATTAAGGAAAAATATGAGATGGAATTATATCAAAAGCAATCGGAAATTGAATCGCTTCAGAGCAAAATAAATCCGCATTTCCTCTATAATACACTCTCTACTATTAAGGCTGTCATTCAAAATAATGATGCTGATAACGCTGCGAGAATGGTCCAGTATCTTTCGGACATCTTCCGTTACTCATTAAATTACGGACATTTTGTGGTTACCATTCAAGAAGAAATTGAAATTGTTAAAAAGTATCTAGCCTTGCAGAAATTACGCTTTGGCGAAACCATTCAAATATCCTTCGATGTCGATGAGGACATATTACACTCGGAGATTCTGAGATTATCGATTCAGCCACTTGTCGAAAATGCCATACTTCATGGGCTAGAAGACAATGCGGAAGAACGCAACATTCATATTTCTTTGAAATCGTACACCAATACGGTCAGTGTTTATATAGAAGATAATGGGCGAGGCATGGATAAGGAGAAACTAGATCAATTGAATGCTCTTTTGGCGGAATCTCCTTCACTGGATAAGAACAATCCTGCGCGAAATTTTGTCGGGATTTCTAACGTCAACTCGAGAATAAAATTGTTTTATGGGAATGAATTTGGTGTTCATGTCATGAGTAAATTAAACGAAGGAACCATTGTAAGAATTAATTTACCACTGACTTTGGAGGGTTAAACATGAGGATTATGATCGTCGAGGATGAAAAATTTACGAGAGAAGCGATTGCTAAAGATATTCTAGGGATTGGTAATCATCAGGTCGCACAAGCAGTTGATGGGATCCATGCATTGGAAATAGTCAACGAATTTCAGCCTGAGTTAATATTGGCCGATATCAGAATGCCGCGGATGGATGGATTAGCTCTGCTTAAAGAAATTAAGAATGCCTACCCCAAGATTGTTTTCATAATTATCAGCAGTCATGAGTCTTTTGAATATGCCCAGATTGCTATACAAAACGGAGCTTTATCCTACCTTCTTAAACCTTTTGACATAGAGGATCTCAAAGGCTGTTTACTGCGCGTCGAGTTTCTGTTTAATAAAGAAAAAGAAGCTAATAATTGGCTCAATGAAACAGAGCAAAATGCCAGGAAACATAAGGAGCTTTCCAAGAAATATATCCTTAAAGAATGGATCGAAAATGATAGTCTCCAACTCAATGAAATAGACTTCAATTCACGTTTAAAAGGAGTGGATATTACATTTCCCTATTCAGCTTTTATCGTAATTTCCGTAAATATTGATTCTTTAAATCAGCTTATTGCCCTCCATACACATCCTGATCTTCAATTGTTCCTATTCTGTATCGAGAATATAACCGAAGAAATAATCGGCAAGCTAAACATAAACGTGCATCCTTTTGAGTCTGAAGGCTCGCTTAGCTTTCTGCTTAATTCCCCTGTACATCCAAACTTGCCAGAGCAAATAACAGGAGCTTGCCAAGAGATTGTTAGAACAATCAGTAAGCTGATGAAATTTACCATAACCATCGGGATCGGCTGCGAGGTTCAAGCTGTATCAAATCTGCATACCAGTTATGCTCAATCCAAGAAAGCAACCTTGTCTAACCTCGGTAAAGGCGGAAATCAAGTTTTTAAATATATCGAAGCTCGCGAGGAATCACTGTCCCCTAAAGTACTGATCGATTATGAAATTGAAACCCAGTTATTATTGTTTATGGAGGCATGTGATAAAGCGTCTGCCCTTCATCTAATCACTGGCTTATATAATCAGACGAAAGAGCAGAATAGAATAGGTGAACCTGCTGATTTCATGAAATTAAATTTCCACATTTCAATTGTTATTTTCAAGCTGATGAATCAGTTGAAATTACACCCCGAGGAGTTGTTCTATAGCGAAATAAAGCTGTATAAGCAGCTTAACAATTGTACAAGCTTTCAGGAGATGCTTGAAGTTATTGCCTATATCTGCGATAAATGCTTTGAAGAAATCACTACTCATGATCGCACATGGAATAATACGTTAATCACCAAAGCAATGAATTATCTGCTAAAGCATTACAATGAAGATATTAGTCTTCAATCAGTCTCTAAACAACTATTTATTAGCTCCCCCTATCTAAGCAGGCAATTCAAAAAAGTATACAATCAGAATTTCACAGATTTTCTTATTAACTATCGAATCAATAAAGCCAAAGAATTTCTGCTGACAGGACAATACACAGCTAGTGAAGTATCCGCTTTAATTGGCTTTAAGGACGATAAGCATTTTTTCCGTACTTTCAAGAAAATAACCGGCTTAACGCCAAGGGTCTATAAACTGGGTAACTTCGAACAAACTAAGAGCTCCGAAAAGTAATCAAGTCTGAATTGAACTGGAAGCATTTTTGCACAAGGTCCTTTGGCGTACTATCGCTTTCGCCCCAGAACACGGTATATCTAAACTCATAAAACCCGCCAATAGTTGCTTTGAAATTTGTTTCCCAAAAATTGTTGAGCATCCAGGAATACATGTTTTCAAACGATTGAATTGTTGGATTGGCTGCTGATAATGACCTTTGGCCATATTCTAATTTCCCCAACTGAATTAATGGGGCATCTGTCGTCCGATGTAATTTTACTGTCTTGGCTTTCCCAATCCGCAAAAGCGTAAGCAGGGACAAGCGCTGCCATAAGTAATATAGCCATGAATAAGGATAGAATACGTTTGGACTTCATATAGTTCTCACACTCTTTCATTAATTGTAGTTTTAATGCGATAAAATAAGCACGATTGCAAAATTTAGCCGATGATTTATTTTAATCCTCCTTTGCATTAATCAATTGAGCCTACTAACTTAGTTTTAGTCTAGAAGAAAAATGTCGAAGCAAACAGTAGCAATTGTCATACTTTGTCATATGACAGATGATCTTTTTTTTGTAAATAAACAAGGAACCTGAATAAATTCTTCGAGTCTCTCGTTAATGTGACGGCTCCCGCGAGCAGCAAAAAGGAAGAGGAGCGAGCTGCCGCAACTGGCAGTTCACTCCTCTTCCCTTCACTTGGACAAATACCCATCAATCTCCTACGGACAGAGACCCTTCTGTTCTTTTCAGCTCATTGATGTACTCTGTGATCGAGATGACTCGGCCTTCTACACGCGATTTCTCTGCAGCAAAAGCCATCAAATGACTTTGGACAGAAGCTCTTGCATTCGTTAGCCCAACTTCCTTCCCATCGCTTTGAACAAGACGGATAAAATCCCGCATGATCCCATGATCGCCGCCCCCATGTCCTTCTGCAGGTGCATCCAAGAGAATCTTTTCCTTCTTCCCTGTAATAAAGCTGGTCACTTCGATTTCGTTTTTCTCCATATCTCCACGAATTTGGCCTCGGGTCCCCATTAACTTAACGGATCTACCACCCTCATGTGTAAAAGCACTCATCGTAAAAGCAACTGTCACTTCATTAGCAAATTCCAGATTTACTACCTGATGATCAACTACGTTGTTGTCACAATGGAATACACATCTGCCATATGGCCCTTCCTTCAAAGCCTGTAACACGCCTTCATCGCCTGAATCACTGCTAACTGTAGAGCGCAGAACATTTGCCATCCAATCTTTCCCATCAACATATATTTTCGGTGCATAATAAGGACATTCATCCTGAACCGGACAGCCGTCTAAACAGTGTAACGGTGCGCCTTCAGGGGCATTTTTACTATTGAAATAAGTCAGTGACCCGAATGACGACACTTTTGTGCAATCCGCATCGGCCAGCCACAACAGAATATCCATATCATGACAGCTTTTAGCCAGAATCATCGGACTGGAGGTTTGCGAATTCCGCCAATTCCCCCTGACGAAGCTATGAGCCTGATGCCGGTGCTCCACATTCTCTGTATGCTGAATGGTGACAAGCTTGCCAATAGCACCGTCTGTGAGCAATTTTTTGATACTCGTAAAGAATTCCGTAAACCGCAGCACATGGCATATAGAAAATACACGTTCATATTTTTCAGCATATTCGCCCATAATGAGGCATTCCAACGGACTTGGCGACATCGGTTTTTCCAGCAGTACATGATACCCTTTCTCTAAAGCCCGAATCGCAGGCTCAAAATGCATCTGATCTTGTGTACATATAAGTACAGCATCAGCCAGCTTTGGCCCTTCTAGAAGCTCCTCCCAAGATGCAAAACAATTCTCCTCAACAACACCGTGGGTTCGCTTAAATAGATCTCTTCTTTCTATACTTATATCAGCTACGGCAACAAACTCAATATCTTCCGCACAATTCAATGCATATGAAGCATAAGCATCCATACCCCTTTGCCCTGCGCCGATTAATGCTGCTTTGATTTTCCCCATACTCTGTATCTCCCCCTGCTGCTTTTTTAAAATAAGATGCAGGCGTCCTTCGTTTTACTAGAAGGAAGCCTGCGATGAACAACTTATTGGAATTTAATTTCATCTATATAGACTGTACCGCTGAACCCATTCGAAAATGATAAAGCCACATTGCCTGGCGTTACTCTGTTAACCCCATTGCTGACTAAATTAAAAGCAATATCTTTATAGCTTGTCGTAAGCGTATTACTACTAAACAGAGCCAAAGTTTTTGTCACACCGCCAATATTTACATTGATGTGGGTCTGTTCACCTCCAACAGCTCCCTTTATTCGGATAATCATAGTTGTATACGCTGAAATATCTTGATTTATATCACTTCCAAACCATCCTGTATTGTTATATTGCAAGGCTAATGCTCCACTGCTAATAACTCCTGCCCCTGCCCCATTCGAAAATGAATTTGCTCCTGTCCATTTGCCTAAGCTATTGGTACCTGGCCATAATGCAGCATTGTTGAAGGTATCCAAATACAAACCTCCACCCGGCGTTGGTGTTGGCGTTGGCGATGGTGTTCCAGTTGGTGTCGGTGTTGGTGTTCCAGTGCCGCCAACTATTGTAATCCGGTCAAAGTCAGGGGCATACCCCGTCGCATTGCTTAACTTAATCGTATTGTTTCCGGCTTGCAAGCTTACACTTGTTTGCAAAGTGCCTACTGTTGTCCATCCCCCGCTGTTTGCGAAATTCAACGTCACGAGAGAGCCTCCGTTGACGCTAATACTAGCTGACCTGCTGGTATCTCCGTTCAAATAGTTAATTTTCAGTGTATAGGTTCCTGCGGTGGATACATTCACGCCATTAAATTGCAACGTCCCGTTGTTATTGCCAACGTACCCAACTTTATTTCCTCCTGAGCATGTGGTGCAAGTACTTATAACTGCTGCTCCCGCCAATGTATTTGCACTCGCTTCTGCTTCATACGATGTTGAATTTGGCGTTGGTGTTGCGGTTGGCGTCGCTGTTGGTGCTGGTGTCGCGGTTGGTGTTGCAGTAGGTGCTGGTGTTGCAGTTGGTGTTGATCCGCCAGTAAGACTGTAAGACAAGGAATTATCACTCTTTAGGCTATTAAACGTTCCTAAGTTTTGATCGCTCGGGTCTTGTCCGATTCCAACCTTACCAAGCGGCGTTCTCCCACCATTGTAATAGTTCGTGTTAGCAAATCGTACACTTGGTTTATTTCCCGCAGGGTCTAGTACAGCCACAGCTAAGGTATAGGTTCCGGCAGCTAGATTCGAAGGAATTGTAAACGCGCCTGATACTGTGTTGACCGCAGGGGCATTACTGTATGTCCTTGAAGAACTATTCCAATTCGTACCTGGCAACCACTGCGTAATGTTTGTATTGAAAGTACCCGACCAAGCAACTGACTTGTCAGCCCTCAAAAGCGAGGCTTCAACTGGCCAATTATAATACATAGGTGATGAACCTTTATTCACTATGCTGAGCGAGACATTCATCGTTTGCCCAGGGGTAACGTTTCCGGAGAATGTAGCTTGATTAATTACATATCTATAACCAAGTACTTTCTGCATCGCGGTTGCCCCAATTTCAACGGTGGGATTTCCAGCATTATATTCAGCAATCCATCCCAAGCTGGATGTATGAGTATTCATAATCCAATCAATTACATAATTGGTATTGGCAGTGCTGCCTAAGGTTCCATCTGGGCTTCCCCCAAGATTGGCTTGATTTCCCCAATCATATGCGACTTCTCCGCTGTTAATCTGCGTTCTCCAATTATCTCTTGAAATTTCACCATTACCGCCTGTTGCGTCATCCGGTAGAGCAAAGGAATCCCACTGGGTACCAAAGTTATAGCTTGTAAAGGTATCCGGATAGCGTATCATTACTTTTTTATTGGGAAAAGCAGCTGTATAAGCATTGCCGAATGCAGTTTGGAAACTTAAAGGAATACGGTCTGTTCCATCGGCGAATTTAAGCGGCCATATATGTTGTTCTCCCCAATTCCCAAACAACCCTAACTCAATGGCTGCTACACGAGGATCGTTATCCCAAGCCTGTCCCAGCTTTGCAATAAAAGCCACCATTCGTGATTTATAGGTATCAGATGTCCACCTTTCTACAGGATCATTATTTGGAATTCCATCCGCCCAAAATTCTCCGGTGTTTGGATAGACGATAACAACACGCGGAACAACTTTAATGTTCCTGGCTTCAATTCCAGCCCATGCTGTATTGCTCCAATCCTTGATTTTTTGGACGGAATCCGATGCGAAGTTTTCAAGATCCGTATATCTTATATATTGTTTATAAATAGATGTATATTCTTTATCTGGGAATGTGTTGCTCCCAATATATACAGAGGGTCTAAACCCCATATTCGGGTTTTTGAAAGCTTCGGATGTTTCTAAAGGATTGACGGTTATATTACCGATTGCAGCACTTACAGTATTATTAGATTTACTATAATTCAATGTTCCAAAAACAAGCGTTAAAGCAACCACAAGTGCAAAGATTTTTCCGATTTTCATAAATTTGCCTCCGATTATTATTGTCCATTTTGATTGCGCTTACATTTTTGATATTTAAGAAAAATAAATTTATAATTACCTCCTATAATTAAAACTAACAACTATTGCAATCCAAAACGGTACCGTTATTTTTTGCAAATGATTTAGGAAACTATTTGCGCAATTGTTTTCCTTTCCTTAGTTTATAATTTAATGAAAGCTTAGTCAATCTTTTTTATAGATTTCGTTAGTTAGCATTTTAAATTTTTTATCTTTATGCACATAAATTGTGCGTATAAAGCTGCGAAAGCTGCCGATAGGATCGGCAGCCTAGACAAGCTTTTGTTTATTTAGTTAATGAATTGTGAATATTGCAAAAAGCGTTTTATCATGACAACAGACTCTGCACGGCTTGCCAAGTCCACAGGTGCAACAGTTGTATCTGTTTTTCCTTGAATAATGTTAGTTTCAATCAATTCGGCTAACGAAGCTTTTGCCCATAAGCTAATAGTTCCTTTATCTGAATAATTGCCTAGAATTTGATCTTGTTTATCCTTAACATCAACAGATTTGTTAACATACTTCAATGCTCTGGAGAACATAACCGCCATTTGTTCGCGAGTTATTGGATCATTTGGCTTGAATCTACCATCTGCGTAGCCTTCAAGTAGCTTTGCATTAACCGCTGTTGCAACAATCCCTGCATACCAGTCCACATTAGTAATATCACTAAAATTAGTGAGTGTATTAACTGGGGATAGACCAAGAGAACGAACGAGAATTGCCGCAAATTCTGCGCGTGTAATCGAAACATCCGGAACAAAATTAGTTTCTGATATTCCTTGGATTATCGTCTTTGAAGCTAACAGATCGATATCATCTTTTGCCCAATGACCGTCCAAATCAGAAAACAGCTTATTGTTGGAAACTACCGTATATATACTGTTTCCGTTACGTTTCATTACAACTTCCGTCTTACCGTCAACCACTTTGAAAGTAGCTGGGACGAAGCTAAATGTTCTCTTCTCAGGATCATAAAGTACAGCAGTTGCTTTTGTCGAATCGATGGATTGAAGCAGGATAATTGATCTTTCTACATACGTACTGCCGAAATTATTGACTACAACCGTTTTCCCATCTGCCTGGGCAGTGATGCTGAAATCTAATGCAGGTGTAAGTAAGGTATAACCTTCACCTTCGATAGTAGTTGATAATTGTTCTGCTTCAGCTCCCGTTACTTTTTCAATGACTACATTGATCGTAATATCCTTAGCATTTACACCAAGACTTTGTGCTAAGGCTGCCATATCTAAAACTTTGATAGGCATTTCATAGTTACCCAAATCCGTTTGTACATTTATGTTTGCGTTAGGTGTATTAAGAAATGCATCAATAAATGCGGAAGCAGGAAGTTTAATTATTGCAGTACCTCCAGAATTTTTTACATCAATGACAATCGTTTGTGCTCCAATTTCTTTGCTCTTGAGTAAATCGAATGCATCATTGAGTTTTTGAGCATCAATCGTAACTGTTGTTTCTGACTTGCCATTTTTATCAGTTCCTTGGACTGACTTCACTGCATCATCACCTAGTTTGAGTTCCTTGGAAGCATCTGGTGTTGGTGTTGGTGTTGGTGAAGCTGTTGGTGTAGCTATTGGTGCAATTGTTGGTGTAGCTGTCGGTTTGGCTGTTGGTGCCGGTGTTGGTGTTGGTGTTGGTGTTGGTGTTGGTGTTGGTGCTGTCGTAATTGTTATGACTTTTGTCCCTAGAATTCCTGATCCATCTTGTGCTGTTGCCTTGACGGTTACGGTACCGACTTTGACTGCCAAGAGCAACCCCGTCCCGCTGATTGCGGCCATGCCGTTATCCGAGGCAACGCTCCAATCCACCTCTTTCTGGCTTGCATTCGCAGGCAATACAGTTGCACTCATCTGTAAGGTGCTACCACTAGTTACTTCTGTAGCACTTCCAGCTCCTGTGACATTTATGCTTGTTATAAGGATTGGATTTGTTGGTTCTTGAGGCGCCGATGTAATTGTTATGTCTTTTGCCCCCACGATTCCGGATCCATCTTGTGCGGTTGCCTTGACGGTTACGGTACCAACTGAGGTTGCCGTTAGCACTCCTGTCAAGCTGATTGTGGCCGCACCTGTTTCTGCAGCAACACTCCAAATTATTTCTTTGTTGCTCGCATTCGCAGGCAATACAGCTGCGCTCATCTGCAAGGTGCTGCCATTGATAATTTCTATTGCGCTTCCGGCTCCTGTGACATTTATGCTTGAGACTGGCACTGGAATTGGTGCAACTGTTACATTAAATACCTTTTCAATATTGCCATCAGAAGTCTTGGCCTTAATTGCAGTCTGACCTTGTCCGACTCCCGTAACCAAGCCATTTGACGAAACATAGGCTATTTTATTGTCTCCTGAAGTCCATGCAATCTCTTTATTACTCGCATTCTCGGGAGCTAGTGTAGTACCGATTTGAGTACTTGAACCAAGAATCAAGCTTATTTGGTTTGTTGTATTTACCGTTAAATTCTCAACTCTTATCGGCGCTTGTGCAGAGCCACCCGTTACATCTACACTGCCGAGATTCAGCCATCCCTCTCCATCTTGTTCTTCATTCGCAAAATAAAAATGATTAGCATCTGCATTAACTTCGGTTAGTGGATTCACAAAACGAAGTAAAATCTCATAGTTTCCATTGCTTAAATCCGGATTACTCAAGGATTCAAATAACTTATTGTGATTAAACCCATTATCATTGGGCAGCACTCCATGCAGATCCCATTGGGGTTCCCATATTTTCACGATGCTGTCTCCTGATTTTGCAGCAAGCTCGACTTTCCAGTTGTAGTAGAATGGCGCAACGCCTTCGTTTTGGATTTCCATTGCCACCTTCAAATCTCCATCTGCCCCGTCCAAATAAGCAGCTGGAACATAATAATCGTACCCCATACTGCGCGAACCCTCTTTGGCTCTCTCTAATGGCTCGCTTTCCAATGGAACTTGGAATACCCCTTGGTTAATCAACCAAGAAACATGAGTAAGATTCACACTTGTGTTGAAATCTTCTCCCTGCTGGCCATCAATCGGTTGGCTAGGTTCATTATATATAGGCGGATTATGATTCCACATTTTCACTTGTGTTTCCGGTCTTACCTCGCCGCCCATATTTTGAGTTTTCCAAAACTCAGTATCACCTGCATCAATTACACGACCCCAGAACTTCCAATTTTGCCCGCCCATACTTAAAGGCAGTGTCTCAAAAGCAAACGAATCATCATGATATCCAATATTGAAATCTTTTGTCTCAAATGTGGCATTTGCCATCGGATATCTTAAAACGAGCATCGTTTTGTTGAATGCTGTATCCATTGCGGTTAGAACACGTTTAAGGTTTTCACTTGAAGGCATCAAGTTTCGATTAGGTACACTGGAACCCGTTGGAATAGTCTGTCCATCATATGGATAAGTGTGCCACTCTCCCCAGAAACCAATTAAACCAGTCATGATATATCCAACTCGTGAATCTCCGTCATACCGCTCACCCATAGCTCCAATGAAGTTCTCCAATGCAGCCATCAGCTTAGGATCATTGTAATTGGGTGCTACACTAGTAGCATCGTCTCCATTCAAGTAAGCATCATAGTTATATGTTTCCAGTCCGCCATCCAGCAAAAATTGTGGAATTCCAGAAGCTTTGTTCGGGTAATCCAAGTAAATACGGAATACGGCTTGATGACCTCTAGATGCAATATCTGCAATTCTTTGATCCATGTCATCCCAGTTAAATTGGTCTAGTCCACTCATAATATTATTAAGCGGCAAATAGAAGAACTCCATACTGTAGGGCATTTGTGAAGGGGCATCCCGCCAATTGTCCCCCTCCTTATAGTAGGCTTCCTCAGTAGCATCATAGAATGGGATAAATCCTTTTAACGGATTATCGACTGGCGCTTGTTTATATTGCAACGCTTGCGTTCCATTTTCTGTAGCCCAAGCTGGAGGCTGAGGGCGTGGGACCGGTGTCGGTGGTGGTGTAGTTGTTCCGCCTCCGCTCTTTCTGGCTGTGTTAGCAAATAATCCAAGCTCATCCATACCAATAACGGAATTAACCAGCTGGGATGGATTATATCCAATTTGGAAGCCAAGGCCTTTGCTCGGATCTAGCTCAGCCGTACATGTTGCTTGATTACCATCACATTGCCAAGCTGCTTGCACAAACTGATCCCAAGGTATTCGGACCATACCTTTATAATTGGCAGCAACCGCAAGCGAACCTCCATTAAACGTTGTAGTTTGCCAACCGCCTACAGCACTTGTGATTAAAGCTGAGCCGGCGGTTTTTAAACTAAACTCTCCTTTTGCCACATCGGTTAGAAGTGTAACACTTAAATTCAATAAATTATCATCGGTAGTGGTATTATCCATCCAGAAGGTTACACCATCATATCCAGACCAATCGCGATTCTCTGCCGGAATTGTATGTTGAATGTTAATCCATGTCGCATCGGGGTTAACTGTCGTGAGCTTCAGCGCATTGCTTCCATTCAAGCCATTCGATGTACCCAATGCTCTCATAACTGGACCTGATATCGGCAAAGCCCAAGTTTCTCTCCATTCTGCTTGCAATGCCGCATTATCAGCATATGACTCAAAATCGTCCAACTTCTTCTCCGCTCTCCAAAGTCCAAGCTCATCTATACTTATAATATTGTTTGTATACTGCGATGGATTATAACCAAATTGAAACGCATTAACTTCGCTCGGATCCAATTCAGCACTGCAGTCTGCTGGATCACTACATTGCCAAGTCGCCTGCGCAAACTGAGCCCAAGGAATTCTAATCATACCTTGATAGTTGGCACCTAGATGCAGCGAACCTCCAGCAAACGCGGCAGTTTCCCACCCTCCTTCTACAGTCGAAATCATAGCTGATCCGTTTGTTTTTAGATTAAATTCTCCATTTGCTGCGGAAGTTATCAGCGCTATATTTAAATTCATTGCCGTATCATTGGTTGTGGTGTTATTTACCCAGAAGGTTACACCATCATATCCAGACCAATCGCTATTCTCTGCCGGAATAGGATGTTGAATGTTAGACCAGGTCGAACTGGAATTAGCTACCGATAGCTTCAGCGCCTTGGTTCCATTCGAATAGTTCGCCGTATCCAATGTTCTCGAAATTGAATCTATGCCGATATCTCCATCTGGCAGTTCCGTCCAAGATTCCGTCCAGGCCGCCTGCAATGCGGCATCGTCCGCGTAAGCTTCGAAATCATCGATTACAGATGATACAGACGATCCCGCACCTGGAGTTGTTGGTGGTGCTGCACTTGCGTTAGAAAAACGAATCTCATCTATATATACGGTACTGCTTTTTCCTTGATTGAATAATAGCTCGATACTCCACATATTACTCCGGTCTACACCGTTGTCGTCTATATTAAACGTAAAATCCTTATAGCTAGTCGTGATCGTATCTCCGCTAATAGCAGCAAGTGTTTTTTGAACGCCGCCAATTTTTACTAAGAAGTCGTTCTCCTCTCCGCCATTGAGTCCTTTCATTCGGATAGTTAATTTCGAATATCCTATGACATCATCGGGGTTGATACCACTGTTAAACCATCCGCTCTGGTTATATTTCAATGCTATTGCCCCGTCAGTGACGTCTACAGTCGCAAATGATTCTGCTGTTGTCCATGAGTTTTTAGCATTCTTGTGATCCAAGAATCGTGAAGCATCGCTAAAATCCTCCAATAAGTAATCATCACTTGGCGTTGGCGGTGCTGTCGGCTGTGTTGTTGGTGGTGTTGTTGGTGGTGTTGTCGGCGGTGTTGATCCTCCACTTGAAAAACGAATATCATCTATATATACGGTACCGCTTTTTCCTTGATTGAATAATAGCTCGATACTCCACATATTACTCCGGTCTACACCGTTGTCATCTATATTAAACGTAAAATCCTTATAACTAGTCGTGATCGTATCTCCGCTAATAGCAGCAAGTGTTTTTTGAACGCCGCCAATTTTTACTAAAAAGTCGTTCTCCTCTCCGCCATTGAGTCCTTTCATTCGAATAGTTAATTTCGAATATCCTTTGACATCATCGGGGTTGATACCACTGTTAAACCATCCGCTCTGGTTATATTTCAATGCTATTGCCCCGTCGGTGACGTTTACAGTCGCAAATGAATCTGCTGTTGTCCATGAGTTTTTAGCATTCTTGTGTTCCAAGAATCGTGAAGCATCGCTAAAGTCCTCCAATAAGTAATCATTACTTGGCGCTGGCGTTGTTGTTGGTGGTGTTGTAGGAGGTGTTGTTGGAGGCGCACATGGAGCCTCACATTCACCAATAAGCACATTTCCTAAATTCAACCATCCGTCTGAGTTTTGCTCTAGATTTGCAAATCTTAGCTTTTTAGCAGCACTAGAGATCGCTTCTAGAGGATTGACTACCTTCATAACTAAAGAATAATAGCCATCTGCCAAATCAGGTGAAGCAATTGTAGTATCAAAATAATAAGGCTGCCCAAAAGGGACATACTTCGGATTCCCCGGAACATTCCATTCTGGGTACGTTCTTATTTGCAAAGGCTGAACCTTGGTAATATCCCATGCAGTATCCCATGATTTAATAATATTTCCCGATGCATCCTTTACGCCAAGCTCTACTTTCCATGGATAGGTGAAGGGTGCGACCCCTTGATTTTGGATGCTGACACCAACTTTAAGCGGTGCTCCTACAGGAACATTGTTATAGTGAGCACTTTCCACGTAAAGGTCGTAGCCCATTTTTCTAACACCTTCAGCAACAGCCGCATTGCTGGCACTATAGTTACTGATTCCACCTTGGTTGATCATCCAAGTCGCATGACTTAGTTCAATGTCATCCATTGCATTGTCTACATTGCTGCCACCGCTAAAGAAATTACTTTGAATTTCTGGTCTGACTTCCCCGCCGATGCTTTGAGTTATCCATTTATTCTCCGCACCAGCATTCAGCATATGGGTCATGAATGAATAATACGATCCACCCATGCTTTCAGGTTGAGTAACACTTTGAAGTGGGTTTCCTTCTTTATAGCCGAACGAATCGTCATGATAACCAATGTTATAATTCACTGCATTGTGCAGCTTTGGATATCGAATTTCCAGCTTTGTTTGATTAAACGCAGTATCATAAGCACTGATTAATGATTCTACTGTAGCATTACTGGGCATATAATTCGGCAGCCCATCGCTTGTATCGTCATCATACGGCCAAGTATGCCATTCGCCCCATAACCCGACGAGTCCCATATGAATGAAGCCGATTCTTGGATCACCATCGTATTCGGTTCCAAATGCCGCTATAAAATTTTTAAGATATGTCACCATTTTCGGATCGTCATAGTTCGGTTCAAGCTGACTAAAAGAAGCATTATTGCGCATTGCTACTCCGCTAGCAGCAATAAAGTCCGGAATTGCACTTTCCTTTCCAGGATATTCAAGATAAATTCTCACCGCTGCATGCTTCCCTCTTGCTGCGATTTCATTTAATTGCGCTTCTAATCCTGTGTCAAAGGTAAATGAGTTGGCACCGTTCATTACTGCTTTAAGTGGTACATAAACCCATTCTATACTATGTGGAAAAGATTGGGTTGGCCAAGGATAGAATGGCGCAAAACCCTTAAGTGGATTGTCTAAAGGACTAGGAGCATGCGTCAATTCATGCACATTTAATGACGCATCTATTGTTGGACTAGGAAAGGGCAGCACTGGTACACCTACAGATGCTGCGGAAGCAACGGATACGATATTCATATAAAGTGAAGCTATTAAACTAACGACTGTAAGAATCTTAATAAACTTATTCCTTGCGTAATGAAAAACAAACTTTTCCAATTAAATTCCCCCTTAATTATATTACCTACGACACTTGACCCTTTATATGTATGTTGTAAAAGCTTCTGCTAAAATTGATTTGATAGCATTACTAATCAATAATGAGAGCGCTATCAAGTTGATCCATAATCGATGAATAATCTCTTGTCCGAATGGCATTCACTCCAATCTAAACTTAGTAAAATTGTTGCGCAATTTATTTCATCATTACTATATGCTTTTTGGTAACCGTGTGTCAATCATTTTTTAGTCCTCAATAACACTAATTTATTAAAAAAAAAACGAGCAAGCCACATAACTTCAGCTACTCGTTTTTAGAGAATGTCGATTAACAAATAAGAGTGGATTAGAGCAACTTAGGGACTATTAGTAATGCTAAAGGAACACAGATGCGTTATTCCGACAAATATAACGACTGAAGTCCGTTAAGTATGAATAGAAAATCCAGCTTCTCGATACCAAGGAAGCCTTGAAATTGGGGCATCCACTTCTTCAAAGGTTGGCCCTTGTACAATTGAGCCATCATCACCGAGCCAAGTACCAACTGGGAAATGAACATATCTCCTTGTTTGCCCTTTAACAAGCACAGGTGCCACAAGAATATGATCGCCTAGCATAAATTGATCGTTTATAAGCTCGAAGCCCGCATTTGGAAAAACATAATCCAGATGCCGCATAATAGGAGCACCCGTTTTAGAGGACTCTACGGCTAATTCCAGAATGATATGCCCTAACTCTTTTCTAAGCTCCATCATATCTTTGCAATATTCTAAATACTCTCCATCCAATACCCGCCACGGACCTAATGAGAATTGCATCATCGGAAACAAGGCTGAGCATTGCGCATACCTGACAAATAACTCCTTATCCAATATAAAATCTGCCGAATTAAAGTCTCCATCCAATCCCCCGCCTATCATATCCGGACAATTATAGGGATAGCCCATTAAACCCTGCAAGATGCCATTTGGAATAATATCGATCAAACCTTTACTTCCCCATTGATGGGCTTTATCTCGCTGACGCTGAATCAGAGATTGCCCGCCTAGCTTCCAGCACATGCGATATTCGCTAAGCAAATATTTGGTTCCAAGCTTGGCATAAGCCTCACAATCATCGTTATTTGCAAAAGGATTTCTCCATAAGTGCTTAGTTGCATCGCTTGCTTCTGAAATCATTGGCTCTCCAGCATCAAATTTAAACCCGTCAATTCCATAGCTGCTAACAAGATAGTCCAATTGTTCGTGAAACCATTCAACAGCTGCCTCCATTGAATAATCAATCATTGCACTATAACCATTCCACCATTGACGTATTACAGACTCGCCATTCTCCGTTTGCAGCAAATAGCCTTTTTTACTAAGCGATCGATACATAGGACTATCTGGGCTTACATAAGGACATACCCAAAGCATAACTTTAAATCCAAGCTCATGCAGGATGCGAATCATTTCCTTGGGGTTAGGAAACCGGGCTTTATTAAATTCCCAGTTGCCATAGTCAATCATCCAATTATCATCTAGAATAAGTACGCCTGGAGGAAATCCATTCTCAAGAATTGATTCTGCATATTGAATTACTTTTTCCTGTGTAGGCTCGTAGAACATCTCTACCCATGTATTGTACTGAGGCGCCAAAAAAGCTAGTGGATCGGGAAAGGTTCCAGAAGGCGGAAAGTAAGTTTGAGAGACGTGTTTAAAGGCTGTAGCCAGATTCTGATGTTCTTGCCCGAATATAATAGAACCGTCTGCATCATTAATGGCTAGTTCATCTTGATTGAAAGTAAAGGTATAAGGCTGCTCACTCCATATAAATCTTCCTTTGCTAGATAAGAGCAATGGAGACGCCTGATTCTCATCCATGTCCCGCAAATCACGCGAATAGTCCGTATTTCCATAAGGCATAAAGGAACCATCGTTCACGACCCCTCCCCACCAATATTCATCCGCTAATAGTTTAATCTTTTTTTCGGTAGCCATGTCAGATTCTCCTCAATAAAAATATCCTCTTGATAGTAAGTAAATTAATTGCGCAACTATTTTATCTCAGTAGCTTATTCCTATTTTCAGAGCCTGTCAATATATAATTTTTTTCATATAAATCATGAGATTCTTCCGTTCGTTGACACAATTTACAAAAAAGAATAAAATAAATATAAAATGCAATAAGTTGCGCATATATTTTAAAAATACACTTTTATTGGGAAAGGATATAGAAAAACCAATGATTAAATTAAAAGAAATCGCTGAAATTGCCAACGTTTCCGTTACTACTGTCTCAAGAATTTTAAACAATAAAGGTAACTTCAGCGAAATAACTAAACAAAAAGTTCTTGATATAGTTAAAGAATATCTATATACACCAAGCACGGCGCTTCAAAAACTCAACAACATATCTTACACAATTGGGATATTTATTCCCAACCAGAACGATTTTATAGATGATGATCCTGCTTCTTCCGTTGATTTGAACAACCTCAAAGAAGAGTTCGAAAGCTTGGGCCATACGCTAGTGTTGACTACCAATACGGGTAAAATAGATCGTTCCTCGATGTCTTACACAATGATCCAAGAGAATTCAATTGACGCAGCGATTATTTTCGCCCCGTTCACAAACGATGAGCTAGTCGATGAACTAATTGCCAATAACATTCCTTATGTTGTAACAAACGGAAGAAACATAGAGAAGAACTGGAATTACATTGATTACAACAATTACGATGGCGCCAAAAGTGTTATCCACTATTTATATAATCTGGGCCATAGAAATATCGGTATTATTGCAGGACCTGTAGATCATTTAGTAAATATCAATCGAATGCAGGGCAGTATGGATGCATTTCAACAATTAGATTTGCAGATTTCAGAGACACAAATCCTTCATGGTTCTTTTAGTCTTGCACACGGATATGAATCAGCTAAAACGCTCCTAAATGAAAAACCAAGGGTAACCGCTCTATTCTGTTTTGACGATATTATTGCATTCGGAGCGATGAAAGCCATTTCCGAGCTTAATCTAAAGATACCTGATAATATTTCAATTGTAGGCTTTGATGATCTCAAATTATCGGAATTCATGATTCCACCTCTAACAACTGTCAGACGATTCCGATATGATATTAATCAATTAATTGTAAAGCTGCTTATTGACTTAATTAATAATAAATACATTGAAATGGTTCATATTAGTTTAAAAACAGAGCTAATTGAAAGAAGCTCATGCAAAAAAATATAGACTCCAAGATAACCTTCTCCCCTACGGTCGTGACTGATCTAATCGTAGAGAAAGAAGGTTTTCCTATGTCATTTGGAGCCCGTAAAAGCAACCCCTTCAATAAAGCGCTTTTGGAAAACAACAAACACAAGAATCATTGGAATAACGGTCATAAGCGCGCCTGCCATTAAAGTTGGATAATCGCTTTGAAACTGCCCTACAAGGTTCTGCAAGCCCGCAGCCAGAGTCAACTTATCAGCACTGCTGTTAATAATAAACGGCCAAGTGAAATCGTTCCATGCCCATAGCATATGAATGATCGTTACTGCCGCTAAAGCCGGGGTAACCAGAGGAAGCATAACTAAACGAAGAATTTGGTAATGGCTGCATCCATCAAGAACAGCCGCTTCTTCTAATTCCAAAGGTAAGCTTAAAAAGAATTGGCGGAGCAGGAATGTGGCAAATGGGCTAACCAAGCCTGTAATGAATAGTCCTGTAATCGTATTGACCAAGTGCATCTTATTGAGCATAAAGTATTGTGCTGTATAAAAAACTGTATTAGGCACCAGCATCACGGATATGACAATCATAAAAAGAAAGTTTTTGGCAGGAAACTTAATTCTCGCAAACGCATAAGCGGCCATTGTACTCAAGACAAGCGGCCCGACTGTTCGAAAAAAGGCTGAGATAATCGTATTGTAATATAATCTGCCAATGTGTAATTTATTCCAGGCATTAGAAACATTGTGGTGCCAATTATTCCAATGAGCAGGCAAAAACTTAAAAGGAATTTGTGTTGTTTCCGTCACCGTTTTAAATATATAAAGGATCATCCAAAGAAAAGGAATGAGCATAAAAATGGCCACGATTACAAGTACTAGTTGAGCCAGATAATTCGTTCGTTCCGCGGATTTAGCACGTGTACTCAAAAAATCGCCTCCTATTCATAAAATACCCATTTTTTCGACAAACGAAATTGGAGGGCTGTTAATAGCAAGTTAATGATTAAGAGAATATTAATTATTGCTGCCCCATAATTCGGTTCATTCTGGCGATAAGTCGTAATAAAATAAGAAAAAACAATGGAACGAACATCCTCTAGAACAACGCTATTTCGACCAAGTAAGAAATAAATACCTTCAAAAACCTGCGTGCCTTCAATGACTGAGATAATACCAACAAAAAATAAAGTAGGTGTAAGCAAAGGTAAAGTAATGTAGCGGAACTTTTTAAAGCCAGTAGCGCCTTCAAGCAGTCCAGCTTCGTATAGAGTTACAGATATGCCCTGTAAGCCAGCGAGAATAATAACCATTTTCAAGCCAATACTGCCCCAAACAGCTGTAAGCACCAAAGAAAACATGACCACCTTGGGATCAGACAGCCAACCAATATCAGTTCCAAGCATTTTATTAAGCAACCCATAATCCCTGTTAAGCAAAACAACCCAAACCAACGCTGTCGCAGCAGGAAGTGTAATTTGCGGAAGAAAGTAAATCGTCCGGAATACGGATATTCCTTTAATTTTTTGATTTAGCAATAAGGCAAGAAACGTGGCAATGATCAATACCAGCGGAACAAACAAAATAACGTATTGAAAGGTATTGCCTAAATTAGCCCAAAATTCTTTATCATGAAATAATCGCTCATAGTTTTTCAAACCAACCCACTTATTCTTCAACCCAAAGTTTTCAGATTCTACAAACCCATAAAATAAAGACATCAAGGTTGGGAGCACATAAAAAAAAGCAACCAAAAGTACGGTCGGTATGACTAGAATATAGGCAGGCAAGTAGTGATCTCTGAACTTCGATATCTTCCTTTGCTTACGGTTAAATATAGGTTTAATTGGGTCGTCTGTCTCGATGTTGGCAAGACTCATCATAAACACTCCTTGCAGCAGTTTAAAATGTAATTGGCTCTCATAAATCTAAGAGCCAATTACATTAGGTTTAATTTTGATTGAAAAATGGATTATTTCTCTGCAGCTATAGCGTCGTTCATCATCTTTGCAACTTCTTTAGCTGCATCTTCAATCAGTTTTCTACCGCCAAATGCAGGAGTCATAATAGCTGCTTCTTTTTCAAACCATACTGGATACGATTTAGAACCTGCTGGATATGGAGTAGCCTCTTGTGCTTGCTCCGGGAATACCTTCAAATTTAATTCCGGCTTGGATTTAAGCCAAGCATCTTGTGTATCTTTAAATGCAGGGATCGCAGTTCCTTTATCAGCAAAAATTTGCGCTGCTTCTTTGGAGCCCAAGAATTTCATTAACAACCAAGCTTCGTCCTGATGTTTGCCTTTAGCTGACATGGAGTAGCCTAAACCATTGATAATATTTCCACGACCTGCCTTGCCTTTTGGAAGCGGTGCCCAATCCCATTTGCCTTTAATAATCTCACTGCTGTAGATATCGTTGATCTGCCATGAGCCATCGAACATCATAGCCAATTTGCCTGATTTGAACATTTCACGCGGATCTGTTTCTGACATTTGCTGTTGAGTTGGTGATGCTTTATCTACGATCATTTGATATCTAGCTTTTAATGCTTCAATTGTTTCTGGTGAATCATAACCTGACTTCTTCATATCAGGAGAAAGAACGGATCCACCAAATGCTATAATGTCATTCCAGTAGCCGGTTTGTGTATCTGCTTTTGCAGCAAAGCCAAAAATTCCTTTTGCTGGATCAGATAATTTTTTGGCAACTTCAGCTAATTTAGCATAATCCCAAGTGTCGTCTGGAAAAGGAATGTTAGCTTTTTGGAACATTTCTTTGTTGTATGCTAGACCGATAGTATCAAAGTCCTTAGGTACTGCATAGTTTTCATCATTAACTGTATATACATTGCCTAAGTTTGAAACGTAATTGTTTAAATCAAGCTCGCCTGCCTTTACTTTATCAGTAATTGGCTTAATTGAATTTCCTGTAGCATATTTCAAAAATTGCCCGCTATGCATCCAGAAAACATCTGGCAAAGTCCCTGACGCTGCTTCTGCAGACCGTTTTACCCAATAATCTCCCCACGGTGTAACCTCTACCTTTACAGTGATGTTAGGATTTGCTTTTGTAAATTCTGCCGTGATCGCTTCTGTTGCTTCTTGTTGATTTGTATCCCAAATTGCTAGAGTTAATGTTACAGGATCTTTACTTGCTGGCGCTGCTGTTGGAGCTTCAGTTGCTGTTCCAGAAGCTGCCTTAGTTGGTTCAGCAGCTGGTGTATCCTTCTTGCTACATCCAGCTAGTGCAACCGTTAAAATTAAGAAAGCGCTTAACAAAGTGGTAATAATTTTCTTCCTTGCCATCCTTTTTTCCCCCTCAGTTTTGACAATCCTGTCGAATGTGTTGTAAGTAAATAGTTGCGCAATTTTTTTACTTACTTTTACATTGTAATAAGCCTGCACCAAAGTGTCAATACTTTTTCCTAATTTTGTCGTTTGTCAGTGATATGTCACTAAATAACTCTACAGAGATAGTGTCATGCTCAGAGATACAGATACGCGTTTAACTAGATTTGAGACAAGCAAGTCAAGTAGTTACTTATTCTGCCTAACAAAAAAGCAACCCCATCGAGCTGAAGGATTGCTTTTTTCCTGAATAGGGCATTCGCTATGCTTTTCAATCAAACAAAGCACTACTAAAGCTAACTACTGCATAAATTCCGTATCAAAATAGTATCCCTTTAAAGCTGCTGCTTTCTCCGTAGTAAAGAGGTCCTCAATTGTTAATCCCGCGAATCCAGAAGGGTTTTTATCCACATATGAATAATACTTTATTCCCCCACGAGTATACCCAGCAATCATTCTTACTGCATCAATCTTTGAACCTGATAGACTGAAACCACTAATAGGCCGAGAAGTCGTTATATTCAGCCCTTGAACTAGCACTATGAAGCTTGGTCCTTCAATTGGATTAACCCCACTAAATGTGGTTAGCTGGCTCGGTATATAGAATGAATTCTTCCAATTCGGATTCAATTCGTTTGTTTTATCAATACTGTACGCCATATCATTAGATATAATCGTATTTATGGTTGCTTTCGCTTCCGTTAGTGACATAGTTCCTGCAGCTGTTGGTGGCAAGCCGAATTCTTTGGTTAAACTGCTCCCAGTTAAGGCTAAAGAATAATCCAGTCCCATATTCAAAGCATAACTAGTGCTTCCGAAATTATAGGTATAAGGCATCTTCATCCCGAATATTAAATCCCAGCCAACATCTTTAGGGACTGCATTAATATTGGTATCATCCGGATAATTGCCTCCGCCATTCTTCACCTGTTGTTGGGACGCTAAATAAAATCCGTCGAAAGTGGCAACAGTGGCGACTGGGATATAATCTTTAATTAATGCTTTATTCTCTGCGGTCGGCTGCATATCATAATTGAAACAGAAGACATCCAAGAATGTATCCAAGGCAAGCTGTGGATCAACTGTGAATGATTTATTCTTGGTATAGTCCATATCCAGACTTCCGGTTTCCAGCATTGCTGCGGCTCCAGCATCAGTGGAATAATCAATGGCATAAGATAGCTTTAATCTTTCAATTTCGTCATTTTCTTTATGTATATAATTCATGTACCCCGTAAGTAAAGCAGCTATGAAAAGGATAACTACAATATTGACTATACCAAAGCTTCTACTCATACTTTACCTACTTCCTCACCATTCCGGCTAATGTCTGATCGAATTTAGGGGGGCTTAGGTGCAGCAGTCTATACTGTATTCTTTGTGCTGCCGTGTAGTCTATGGCTTTTACTGTAACTTTAATGATATCTCCTTCATTCCATTTACTAACGTCATCAGTAAGCACATAAGACGTATAGGTTCCGCCACTTCCGTCTGGATTAACGGTTTTCACATATCTTCTTACAGTAGCATCCATAGTAATCCCATAAGAAGAAACACCCAAATAGAAGTCCGATAGATCAATGGGAGAGAGCCTCGCATCATCACTCACTTTATTAATCAGATTAGTCATCTCATTTAATACACTTCGATTCATCGTTAAATCCTTGCCCATCGTATTGATGACAAGAGGGCCTCCAGCCAAAAGTGTAAATGCCAATAATACACCCAGTATCTTATTGAATATATCTGTCATGACAAGCTGCCCCTCCTTATGCCCTTACTAAATCCTTTTCCTCAAATGCATAAAGGGTTTCTTTAATCAGAACTCCATAGTAAATAGAAGTGCTCCCCAATGTATTTTTATACTTTATTAAAGCAACAATGATCCCTTTTGAACCGCGTTTTGGAAACCCGTATAAGTTTCTTGCATATTTATTAGCTGGATCCAAATGCTGAAACAATAACTCTGCCTCTTTTCCACGGATACAGGTAGCCTCTTTAACAACAACATAAGTCCCTTTTCTAAAAGAAGGAATAAGCAATCCAAAAATATTCATATATTTCCTCATTCTATAAATTATTTTCCCAGTTCACTGTGGTTTTACATCCCAAAATCTCATTCCTGATAGATCTGACATATCCGATGAAATGGAAGGACCGGAATATAATTGCAAGTAAATCGGTACCGTTGTTGGCATGACTAATTTTGCATCCTGCAGCTTCAAAGCTCTGTTGCTAAAAAACTCAGCATCTAAAGGGATTTCTGTATGGATGCCTGATGGACCAGAAAGACTTATTCTAATCTTTTGGGGCGCCCGGGCATTCTTATCGGCAACGACTAACATAAGCATGACATCATTAGTAGTAATGGGTCTTGGGGTTGGCACTATCTCACTTTCTTTTCCCAAAGCCGCTTTCTCTATTTGCACACCAAATCCACCTACATCGCCTTGGAAATAGGGGATAGCACAATAAACCATAATAGGAACAAAAATCGCTAATACCATAATCAATGAAATGATATCGAAGGCGTCATCGGCTTCATTCATCGCTATTCCTCCTTTATCACTACATCGTACATATCACTTATTTTTGTCAAAGTAAGTCGCACCTTTATATGGAAGAACCGAGTTAAATCATCCACTTTCGTAATTGGAATTGTATTTATCGAGCCTGAAAAAGAGTGAATCGCACTGGCATTTTTCTGCAGCATTACATATACAGAAGCGGCTGGAACAGCGCCATAATTGGCTGTATTAATCAATTCAGTAGCATAGGTCTCCGCTTGTGTATCTACAATAGAAGCTGTTGCTTGCCTCCCGAAGCTCTGACTCATTACAGTAAATAAGGCTAGCATACCAATGATTACACTCATTACTATAAGACTTATAGTGATATGGACACTATTACTGACCTCATTATCCAATTTACTGCCTCCTAAATTCTATTTGAGTAATTGCACCGTTGGCATCCTTAGTCAAATGTCCATCATATATAGCTGTAATAGGAAATATCGAGGTTAAATAGGCTGTCCCAAACTTTGCAGGGGGTGTTGAAGATACCCACTTCCAGTTGGTGTTGAAGGTTGTACTCACACCAATGTCTGTATCCACCCATATTTCAGGTGTCCCCCTGGCCTCTGCAATTGCAGAGATAACATCCTGCGCATGTAAACCAGTTGTTTCATTAAACTGGCTATATTTGCGCAACTCCTTGACAATGGCTACTGCATTATCATCATCCTGTTGGATACGGGCACTATCACTTGCCAGATGTCCGAGGACTACGATAAAGCTTAAGACCAGAGCTGCAGTCATTGCACTTATTCCAGCCCAAATGGCTGCTGGCCATTCATTCATCTAGCACCCTCCCTTTCCTACTCTATAAGCTTCATGAATGATAGAAAAATTCATGAAGCTTAACAACAGGAAGTTTATTGCTGTGTGAAGCAAATACCTACAATAGTTCCAGTGGTGTCTTTGATTAATTCAGCTAAGAATTTGGCAGTTGGACGTATAAAAGTTGCAGTACCTGATTTAGTAGTCGGTATATAAATCATATTATAAGTAATTTGACCTGAGCCCAATAAATCCACTGTAAACCAAGAATTCCCAGCACCTTTAGCCATCTCGGCAGTTATAAAGGTTGCCGCAACTGCAGGTGTTACTGTTCCTTGGTCTGTGCCTACAAGCTGTGCTCCATAATTGTGACCAGTAGTACCCTTACCAGTACCAGAAGTTGTTAGCATTTGAGCTTTCGTTCTCACAACAGTAGCAACAGGTCTACCTTCAAACAATTTAATTGCTGAGGTAACTTGCGTACCCGATTGAATCTTTTGATCAAAATCATCAAATTGAGCCAATGACATCGAATCCATAGAGTTCTGTACAGTTGTGATTCCTTGATTGGTAGTTCCTCTTGTAAACCCCAAAATTACGAATATCACCGAAATAATAACTCCAATTACGATCAATGCGATCGCAATTCTGGCTCCTGATCCTAATTCACCTTCCATTGATTACTCACTCCTAATTTGTATTTTAGTATTAGCTCATGAAGATATTAATACTTTTATTGTTGTGTGAAACAAATCCCTACAATTGTCCCTGTATTATCTTTGATAAGTTCAGCTAAAAATTTAGCTGTAGGACGAATGAATGTATCCGTTCCTGATTTAGTAGTTGGAATATAATTCATGTTATATTTAATTTGACCAGCTCCTGACAAATCGTTAACGTACCAAGAATTACCAGAAACTTTAGTCAGCGCATCAGTTATATAAGGGAGAACAAGTGGACTTGTGGTTCCTACAGGATCTGTGCCCACTAGCTCTGCTCCATAATTAAACCCAGTATCAATAGCTTTTGTCATCTGAGCTTTTGTTCTTACAACAGTCGCTACAGGCCTACCTTCGAATAATTTAATAGCCGAGGTTACTTGCGTGCCCGATTGAATTTTTTGATCAAAATCATCAAATTGAGCTAAAGACATGGAGTCCATGGAGTTCTGAACCGTTGTGATCCCTTGATTGGTTGTTCCTCTTGTAAAACCTAGTATTACGAAGATTACTGAGATAATAACTCCTATTACGATTAGTGCAATTGCTATTCTGGCTCCTGATCCTAATTCGCCTTCCATTGATTACTCACTCCTTTTATTCTATTTTTTACTGCAGGTTAATCAAAATTCATCTCCTACTACGTTCAAATTAATAGATACATACTCCTACGATGATTAAAACTAATAGCATGGAAGTAGGCATCCATGGAATACTTCAATCATCTCACCCCCTTCAAGCCGTATTTTATATGTCTTGCTTTAATGCTGTACATTAGCTAAAGCTGCCATAAATTCTTTGAACCCTAGAATACCAAGAGGTAGAAGGATATATAGAATCGCTGTCAGAACAAGCGGCGCCATTGCTAACGGACTAACCATCGATCTTTTCTTGTTGAGTGTCGTATTCTGTGAGATCTCTCTTATCCGCATAACATGATCTCTTTCTGTAACTAAATCACTAAAGGCCTCTGCTAGAGTTATTTGATGTATCGTTAGAATAAGCTTGTCCACTAGTCGTTTAAATCCCGGAAGGACAGCTTTAGCCTTTAAGCGATTAAGCGCTAATTCTGGATTAGACGGATACTCGTGATAAGCATCCAATATCGCATTCTTATGTACTCTGCTTTGCCGCTCTAGCCAGAATAAAGTATCCAGTGTATCTGTAGATGTATTCATCAATATCGCAATAATGGTCTGCAGCTGCAGCACATCTTCTTCACTTTCCGTTTTTAACAGCCACGCTCTTCCTCTTAACATTATTTCTGGAATCTTGGTAGCACCCATGCTTACCAAGAAGGCTATTACGATCATCCACCATTTAAAGGAGGCATTATGATAGCTAGTGTATTTCTCTTGCAATCTCTTGATTTGGGCATCCTGGTCAAATGCAGGCAATTTAGGAAGCTTAGCTTTAACATACTCTTTGGTTTCATTGGCTGATGGTAGAGTTGGCATGGATAGATATAGCTTGTCCATCTCTGTTCTGATCTTTACATCCTTGGCAGTTAGCTTCTCTCCTCCAACCAATGACACTTCTTTAACATTCTTGTATACAAATTGCTTGCCTAAATTAACAGCAAAGAAAAAACAAGTAATCGTTATACAGAAAGCCAATAAAGAGAACATTATTTTGGTGGCATACATATGCCGTAAATCGGTCATGCTGAGCGCACCTTTGATAATCCGTTGTTTTTTGGCTTTTTTAAATTGTTTCTTGGGCATCATATCTTTCACTATATCGGAGAACCACTTACGCTTAAGCAGCCGTATTATTAAAGCATTTCTATCATCCTTTTTAACAGATACTGCACTATTCACCTTCACGATCACGATATACCCAACAATGGATGCTAATAAAATTACTGTTCGCGAGATGTAACCAATCGCACCGCTATAAATGACGGATGTACCTGGGATAATCGATGTAAAAAAACCTTCGATAACTCCAATGGCAAGTAAGGGGGCTACTGGCAAATATTCCAGCATACCAAATCTCGCTTTTTGTAGAGAGATCCGCCTGATCTCCAAATTCACTTCGTCTGCCATCATGCCCATTGCCTGTAGAAAATTTGAAGAGCCATCTCGCAGCTTGGTATCACCTGAATTATTCAATATGTAACATACACCGGCTAATGTGCATAACAGCTTGAAGGGTGTAGTCGCATAAAATTCATCCAAACGCTTCTTCCCGTCAATATCTGTCAGAATAAAGTAGATGTCTTCAAAGGCTCGATGAATTTCTGAGCCTGTATCCGACTCCGCAACTGCTTCAGGAATAGAGTTTAATCTTAAGTAATTCTGCCTTAAGGAAGACAGCGCCATGGATAATTGCTTAAGCAGCTTGAAATGCACACTATCAATTTGCTTACTAACCAGAACAGTATTCATAATAATGGCATACATCAAGACTAGTAATGTCGAGAACAAATCTTTAAATATGAGTGCGCCTAGTATTACCAATCCCACAGAAGAAAAAGTGGCGATCGCATAAACCCTTACTGCATATACTTGGATTTCCTGACTTGTATAAACGGATAGTTCAGCTACTCTAGTCCTGACCTTTCTGTAACCACCTCGTGTTAAGAAGAATTCATCTAAGAACTTACTTAGCCTGAGATATGTGGATAAAGATATTATGCCCTTCTTCTTATTGTAAGCGCCTTTTCTGGAGGCTGCTTTCTTACGATCTGACATAACAACCATGGTAACGCCAAAGCAAGCTGTAAGAATGATCGCTATAATTAAGAAAATCACTATTATTCACCCCATTTCTTACAAGTTCCAATTATCCAGAATAAATTTTTTGAAATCTTTTACTTTATCCAACGGCATTACATCGAGCATTTTCTGAGTCAAATCTGCGGTAAACCATTCCATGGTTTCATAGGTATCCGTTTCGAGGTTATACCTTAATATATCTCTAGTTGTAAAAGTCTTGCGATCTGTCTGACGAGTATAGTATTCCTTGGTAATCTCATTCATAGAGTGAAGCGGGTTCTTCATATCATATTCAGGGTAGGGCACGCTGACATCCAGCCTGACAATTTCAGATATACGTTCTATATACCTGCGACCACTAGTCGTATAGTTAAGATGGATATCCACTCGAATTACATCAATAACCTGTTGTTCCGCGGTAATCATATTCCCTGAAAACCCGCCGGCATTTACTAGTGAGTTACGGATGGCATAGACCAATTGCTCAGCCACATTAGCATGATGTGAGAAGATAGTAAATATGGAAGCAACCTGCCCCATTTGGATCATTCGAGCCGCAATAGGATCAGTAGCAACCTCGCCTACAATCGAAACTGCCGCATCTGATTTCTTCAATGCATCCTGCAGCTCTGCTGCTGAAACATATTCGGTTTCCTGAACAGACAATATATTTCTCTCTGGATATAGCTCTCGCAAATACATTTCCGGTGCCATTTCCAGTACACGTATCGTATATCTTGGATCAATGTATTTAACAGCAGCGGTCATCATAACAGTCTTGCCTGCACCTTGACGCCCAGTAAATCCACACGTAATTTGACCCATCATGAGATACATCACCATATTAATTGCCAAGTATGCTTTATTAACATAAGGCTTATCTATAAGTGCAGGTAGAGAGGAATCGCTCAACGTAAACTTTCTTACAAATACAGCCCAATATTCGGATGCCGGCGGTCTCATCGCTAGCACTCTAGATTTGTCGTACATCGTATTAACCAGAAACCCACGTTTCTCTGTTAATGGACCTGGATTGTTATAGCGGCACAACAGCTGCACAACCCGTCTTAATTCCTCTTCTGAATTAAACGTTAGAAATCTAAGGTGGATGTATTTGCCGTTATAATATAACCAAACTGATCTTGGTGCTTTCATAATTTTCTTATCTTTATTGAGTAAAGCACTTAATATCGAGCCCGAGGTTCCACAGTTGAATCCATTGATATTCATCTCACGAAGTGTATCAATAACTCCAAAGCCTTTATATCTTTGAAAAATCATAATAGATAATAAATCCAACATTACAGGATATGTCAGCTCATAATTTTTCTCTTTATAAATGACATCTATATCTTCATCTAAAACAAGATAAGAAGCTTGGGATTTGTCTTCAATTTCATAGCGATCCCTAGCTAATTTATACTCATTTATCAATTCAGCTAACGCATCTTTACCAAATGACTTTTTGTAGTAATACATTAATATTTCAAATTGAATTCGCGAATCCAGATTGCTCGCTTTAAAATCATAAACATCTAGAATATCCTTCTCCGTTTTTAATAAATCAGCGACAATGCTTCGGATCAGATCTTGTACGATTAGCTTGGCTGAATCTATACCATAAACACAATTCCGCATGGCATCCTGAATTCGCGCTTTTCTTTTGTACATGGACTCAAATTCTTCATCCGCTAATCCGGAGAGATTCTCATCCTTTACTAGATCAGCCAAGCTATATTTCACAATATCCAATAATCTATCTATAGTTAGTTTGTCAGCTTGTTCAATGTCAGGCCTTTCTCTTTTGGACTTTAAATAAAGCAGCACAACTATTATCGCTATACTTATGAAGGTTATGAGTATAAGTATTGTATTCAAGCTCAAATCTGCTTCCCCCCATCAGCTATTCCCTTTATGCCTATTATTCGTTTTCTATTACTGAGGCCAAATCATTTTCCTTCCCAGATTCGCTAACACGATCATAAGACATTCCTTTAAATCGTTATGCAATTCGATAACACGCGGATCCTTATCCATAATAAAGGGTAGAATAGTCTGCAATTTACCCATATTACTTGTACGTTTAATAAATGCGTTATAGCTGATTTTTGCACAACGTCTATGCCTGATATTCATTCTTTTCGTCGTGTCCCTGAATGCTTCAACATAAGGATCATATTGGTTAAAGATAAAAACCAAGCCTTTTTTGTTCAAATAACTCATGACTTCAGCCGATTCCCAATACTTGAGTTTATTCGCTACATCTCTTGATTGAGTAAGAACCATGATGATCAGATCGGAATTGTCCAAAACAGATTTAGTGACCTCGTCATATATTTCCGTAGCTATATCTGTAATCACGATTTGATGGTTTAAATTCTCAATTACAAATTTTAAAAGCTTGGTATTATCCGCATCCGAAATGGTGTCTGATGCTGTGTCCATAATTTGCAGGTTAGGTACTCCTGGAATCTGAGTACAATAATCCAAGATCTCATCACCTGATATTGCATGTGCTTCTAATAATTTAATTACCTGAGTGAGGCTTCTTGTCTTGTCTTCCATTTGCTTCAGTCCAAGAAAGCTTTCAATTGAGTTGTTATTATTCCCTGTATAAGTTAAGCAAGTAGTCAAATTCTGTGTTTGAGCTAATGCTAATGCAAGAAGCACACTGATCGTTGTACCGCCTTGTCTACGGTCAGGAGAGATAATGGATATTCTCATTTATTCCATCTCCTAGTTAGAATAGTCATTGCTGTTTTTAATTTAATATTCAATTTAGGAGCTAACATTGCAGCTAAACCTTTATTCAAATTAACTGAAGGCATTGGAGATAATATATGGTACGTTTCTATTTCCTCAATACTTCTCCAGAGCTGAGATATAGGTAGAACATTAATAGCCTCTTTCTCCCGCTTACCGTCATAAGTCATTTTAATTGTTGTATAAGCACCCAGAATCTCTAAAAATGACTGCTCATCCTCATTTGGGCTAAAGCTCTTTACATAAAAAACTAATGATAAGTTGTCAGGAATGGTATCCTGCATATCAAAAATAATATGTTCAAAGTCATCAACGGTATATCCCACTTGTTCAAATATCTCATCTGGAGAAGCATCAGATACGGAAATCAGTATGTTTGCCATATGCCCTTGTGATTCACCATTCTCCAATAATCTCTTATAATGACGATTATTACTGAATAGCGCTACATCCCCAGTAGCTTGCAATAGCTTCAGTAGTGCATATATGACAGGACGTTTATCAGTAAAACCATAGACTCCAATCAACATTATTCGACAACACCTTTCCCAATATTTAAGGTTGGAGGCGTAGGTAAGGTTTCAATCTTATCCGTTGATTTGTTCAATGGTTCCGATGAAGCTGGTGGCGCTTGTGTTGGTACTGGAGTTGGCACTGGCAATGCAGCATTTTCTTTAGCTATAGCATCTTTATTAGCCTGCTCCTCGCTCTTTAGTTGGCTTGACCCGCCATCTATTTTACCCGCAATTTCATCACGACCAGCTGCAATAACGGCTCCATCTTCCGGAGAAACGTTGGAAACACCTGAATCTATAATTGTTCTAGTGGTACCATTTATTGCAGCATTTACCTTCTTGATTATATTAGGATCAGCAATCATTATAGCCAATATATTCTTGGGTACTGCGTAATAAGGAATTGCCGCTTTCTGGATCCCTGGCTCCACGTATTTGCTTAAATACAAGGTAGCCCCTTCATCTGATTGCAAGAAATAATCAATTAAGGATGCTTGATAGTAATGAATTTCATCTTCTTTTAATTTTATTTTTATCGTTTTATCATTAATGGCTTCTACTCTTTTATGCGGCAGAACTATAAAATCCTCCCCTAAAGGATAAACAATTCTATAATCTACATAATCTCCAATTTTCAATCCAATAGGCATTACACTTGAAACAACGTCAAACTCTCTTGTAGTGTCATCCATTGGATCAACCATAACCAAATCGTTGCTTAAAGGTGTTCCAGCTGATATACCGACTCTATAATACTTTCCAATTATCGACTCAGGATCTAGAATAAAGCTTTGAGTTATAAAAGATTCTGGAATTTCTTTAACGGTCAGATCAGACTCTTCAACTTTCTTACCAGGAGAGATTCCTTCTATTCCATCCTTAATTGTCCATATCCCCACCAAAGGTCCCACTTTGTCAATTGTTGCTTGTAGAACAGCTACCTCATTATCGTACTTCACTGTTATTGCCTTCTGCTTGGGTCCCCATAGTACAAAATACTGACCAACATTCGTACCCACCAGTACTAATGCAGCTAGAACAATTAATGCAATGGTCTTAAAGTTCCATTCTATATTCACGTAAACATCTCCCATTTATGTATTACAATCTTTAATAACAATTCACACAGTACATTTGGCTCATATTAAAAGCTAATTTTTGGTAATAATTGAAATTTAAATGATTTACGCAGTATAACATGAAATTTTGTAAAATGTTGTCGAAATATGGCGAATAAGTAAATTTATGATATTTTTACAATTCTACATTTTTTTCACATAAGGATAGAAGGATGAACTATTATTCACCCTTAAAATCTTTGATATAATTCATAGGATCCGGCAGTTCGCTTTTAATTCCATAAAATACTTTCATACTATCTTCCAGAATGATTACTCTGGAAACAATATTATTTTTCTTTATGTAATAATCAATATAAGTATTATCACTATAATCTCCGACTATTTTCCATCCGTCCGAAACCAAAGTCTCCAAATAGTTAAAACTCTTATCCATTGCTGAGTTATACGTGTATGGGATAGAATGCTCTATACCATTCTTCAAGCTTACAGGATCTATCAAGTTAGTATCGAAGATGTTGGTGTACGAAGTAACAGCATGTCCAGTCATCCTTAATAACCTTGGGTTTACCTTGCCAGTTGCTTTACTTAAAGGTGTGCTTATTTGGGTATTCATATCTTCCAAATAAACGGTATCACCCAAAACGTATTTTATATAATGCTCCCCCTTTGCTTCTACTTCTTTTATAACAATACCCTTAAGGACTGGTTCGTTCTCCGAGGCTTTAGATGGCAGCAAATAGATAATGACCGTTGCAAATAATATCAGCAGAATAGCTAGCATTATTCGTTTATTCATATTCCTTCACCACTTCCCCTTTGTACATTAGAAGTACATTTCCTAAAGGGTCGAAAGCGACTGTTAAATCTAACTTTATTAATGCTTCCATTACCTCTTTATTCTTAATATTTGCTTTAAATATTTGCTTCCCGTACCATACCTCTAAAATAGATTCTTTTTTTCTGAATCCAATATCATCTATGGTTTTCAAACCTAATGAACCCATTGAATCATCTTGAATCCTTCCATCTATACCTTGATAGTTTTTAATAATACTTTTTATAACCGGATCTAAGCCTGTATTTGAATGATTCCACACATAAACTCCGGCTAAAAGGATAACGAAAAACAGAGTCCACGCATATGTCTTGATCATATTCCACTATCCTATCCTTTTCATTCAATGAAATTCTATTATCTGAAGGCTTCCTCGAATATCTCAACAATTTCTTTACTTTCATAAGGTTTGGCATTAGTCAGCGAACATACCCGAATATACTGCAATCGAGGGATAATAATTAATTTGGCAATAAGCGGATCTATACTTAAATCGGAAAGTAAGCGAATCGGTTCAACAGGTGGATCGATTAGAATTACTTTTATAGCGATATTCTCTTCCGTAAATGCTTCTACAGCGCGTTTTAACAGCCTTGTCCCTCTAGGAGTACAATCCGTAATAAAATGTACAGACAATGCAGAAGGCGCCAGCTGATTCAAGAGATCAATTTGGCTCGCATCTAGAATGACATTTATATGCGCATAATAATTCAGGCGTGTTTTTAATTCTGCCACCACTTCATCTATTTTTTCTAAATTATTATCGAGATTTCCTTCTAAGCATAGAAAAGGCCGTTCTATTCGTTCCTTCATAAAATCATCCAAGCTTAGAGGTATCAATCCATATTGTCCAAGCTTTGAATCTTTTGTAAGATCAAGCAATAGAGTATTCTGTCTACGCGATAGGACTCCTGACCAAGTAACTGAAGTAGCCGTTCTTCCAGTATCTGATGCTCCCACGAAAATGCGGAGTGAATTTTTGATAACACTATCTACAATTACTACATCCTCTACTCGTTGAGCCTGCAGCAGATTAATTAATTTTTGTTGATACTCAATAATAGTTGCATCTTCTTCACATAACTTAAAAACAAGATTCACAAGACTCTTGACCTTATCCTCCATAATGGAGAGAGATATTCTATTCTTCTGCAGGTCACCAATTAATTTACTGGTTATTGCAGCGACATTATGTGAGGAAAATAAAGGTTTAAGTGGTTTCATGATCTCGTTGATATAAATATTCTTAGACGGAAGATCTTCATCTAGATTACCTAACAGATCATTTACACTTTCGTCCATAGCTTTATATACTTCAATAATTTCTTTAGAAAGCTCCATAAGATCCATCTGAATACTTAATCTTGACTCTATTAATGCTTGCAGCTTTCCTTGGTCTTCGTACACCAATTTCACTGTTGTAATGGTATCTAATGCTTTTCTAACATTGTCTATACGAGCGTCTACTGTTGCTTCTGCAGATTTAACGATTGCGACCATAATGGAAATGACTTTCTCTGCAACAATGTGGCTTAATAGTCCTTGATAGGCAGAGCGATCTATACCAATTTGTTTAATTTCTTCAAATTTTAATTCAGCGGTCAAGGATGTGTCCTTAAAGATATGGGCTATTCTGATATCCATTACTTCCAGTAAGTTTACTAAGCCCGAGTACTGTGTACTCTCTTGCATGAGATCTTTGAAGATTTCATCCTTTTCCAAGGATTGTTTAAAAAAAGCGAAATCTGCAAATTGCCCCATTTCCATCACTCTTTGCTCGATAGGCTTTTTATCTATTAGAATCTCTTCGGGCGATACAGTAATTGCAAGTTCAGCTTGAATGTCTTCCTCGATCTTTAATGCCAAAATAGGTATCGAGATTAATTCATCACCGCTATTATCCCGTTCATCAACCAAGCTCTCTGAATTATTATGTATACGATTGTCACTTGATTCGAATACTCTTGTATCTCCGCCAATTAGATTCAATTGAAAAAATTCGCTAATTCCCTCCCCTATGGCTTCTATAGTTACTTTTACAATTTTTATTTTTTTAACATCTCCGTCAATTAATGCAGCTTCTTTTTCTTTTTGATAGAAAAATAACACTTTTACGGATGCATGTTTTTTTTGGATTGCTGCTTCCAGCATACGTCCCAATATCCCATTCATATCTTTAGGGCTTAGCACGATAGCGTCCATGTTGCTAATCTCTGGATCTAACGGAAGATTCTCGATAATCTTATTTACATTTGTTTGAAAGCCTTTATCCAGCAATGCTTTCTTAACATATGGACCCAATGAAGCTCCATAAATCATACCAAGCTTCCCCCTTTTTATCTTTTTTGTATGCTCCTAGATCTGTTAGTGGGAAATTAATCCATCAGATACATTTACAATAACACATTGTAATCATCTGGTATATAAGTTAATTCGACAAAATAAAAGAATTTATATGCAAATAATGAATAGTATGACATATTCTAATTTCGCAATGCAGGTTGTTCGGACTAAGGACAACTCCCGTTCATTTCCATCTTATGAAATTACTCTTTTATTTGTAATCCATAATTTAACATAAGTATACTGTATAAAATGATAAATTTCACCAAAATATTACTTTTTAACTAGTGCTCTCAAGCAGTATACTATTGATCTAGTAGGCAGAATAATCTTTTTCACTGTTTATGGCTCTCTTTCTCTTATAGTTCTGAGTATTTATATGCACCTGTAACAAACATATTTTCATTATAGGCTATACCTGAGTAATCATGACCGTCAGTTACTGTTCTATGAAATAGTACATCAGCATAACCATCGTACCATTTACCTAGATCTACCTTAAATGTTTCTGACGTGATCGATGGATCGTAACTATCTAATAGAGCCTCAGTAACATTATCTGAAGAAACTACTTTGAATTTAAAGTGAGTTCTAACTACGACCTTTGCTGATTCATACCTTGTTAAATACATCTCTGGATCGGCGTACCCGATAATTACTATGTGATTCTTTTTAACGAATTTAACATAGGATCTCATTGCAGCTTCTGTAATGCTAGAATCATCATTCTGAAAAGTCATTTCTTTTACTATAGCCTTCACAAATGTGTTTTCATCGATAGTTCTATAATCTACATTCAGGGCAGCAAGATAGTAATCTCTAATCTGATTTTCAGTTACTGAAAAAATAGATTTATCTAATCCCTTCCAATCCTCTTCGAATAACTTTTTATTGCTTATACCACTACCTCCCTTAGGGGTAGAAATCGTATATACATAAGATGGAATATCGGATAAGACATTCCAATTTTTGGAAATTACAGCAGGGGGCGTTGGAGCTAACATTCTACCCCAAGGATCAAGTTTGATTTCTCCTGAATCTACTTTAGCCTGAAATGCTTTATCACTAACTTTTACGTAATGAGAATCTCCATCCCATTTAACATCAGCATCCATTGCTTCCGATGCAAAGCGTAAAGGAACCATTGTACGACCGTCTGTCATTACAGCTGCGGTATCTAAAGTAATATTAGTACCATCAATCGATACATCTTTAGAGTTAAGTGGCATAACGATTTTCTTTCCTTTGTAGTTAAGAGTAACTGTACGAGTTTTATCATCCCATTTTACTTCTGCTCCTAGGCTTTCTGATACAAAACGTACAGGAACTAGAGTTCTGCTGTTAGCGTCCAAATACGGTTCAGTATCTGGGAATAATACCTTCTGGCCATTAACAATAACAGCAATCATGATTTGACCTTTTACTGACGCTGGTAATTCTTTTGCTGCAAATACGGAAGGAGATACTACTCCAGATATTAGTATAAGTGCTGATGTAATTACTGTTGCTATTGTTCTCTTAAACATAATTCTCATTTCTCCTAAGTTTGTTTTATTTAAGTTATTTATAAAATGTAAGCGTAAAATACTCCCCACCTAAAAATATGAATTTTTCTATGAGATAATCTTCCTCAGATTTAATGAAGGAGGTTCTCTTATGGATAGCAATCAACGAACTCAGGATTGGATAACAAGAATAGCAGACTTTAAATCCAGTGGACTTACAATGTCAGCATGGTGCAAAACGCATACGCAAAGTATGCATCAATTGAAGTACTGGCTCAAGAAAATGAATATTTCCGTACGTCCAAGCTCCTCATCTTCTTCCACGCAATGGCTGCCGGTTACTCTCGCTAGCAACAAACAAAAAGTAGATATAACGGGCAACCTCGTTGTTCGAGTTGGCTCTGCAAGTATTGAGGTTCCAGCAGACTTTAACGCCAATCTACTTCGTGACCTTGTACGCACATTAACTTCATGCTAAATGCTTCGAGCATCGAACGTGTTTACCTCGCTTGCGGCAATACAGATCTGCGCAAATCGATTGATGGACTCACCGTGCTGGTTAAAGAAGGCTTTGAGTTGGATCCCTTCTCATCCAGCCTCTTCGTATTCTGTAATCGCAATCGAGACAAACTCAAAATTTTGCATTGGGATCACAATGGCTTTTGGCTCTATTATCGTCGGCTGGAACGCGGTACATTTCGTTGGCCTTCTTCGAATACAACTCCTTTAGTCGTCGGTTACCGTGAATTGCGCTGGCTTTTGGATGGACTTTCACTTGAGCAACAGCAAGCGCATCCTTCCGTTACCGAACGCACCGTGATCTAACTTCAAGGAACAGGAAGTTCGAGATTTTGACAAAATTGTTGAAAGGAAAACGGTGAGCTAGGTCGAAAAAGTTAGATATGGAAACCACAACGGATACGTCCCACCCTACAATAGAAGAGTTACAACAACAAAATATAAAACTGGCCAAACAAAACGCCGAACTGTCTGCGAAGCTGGCTTGGTTCGAGGAGCAATTCCGTCTCAGCCAGAAGAAACAATTCGGTGCATCAAGTGAACGAACGCATCCGGATCAATTGGATCTCTTTAACGAAGCCGAGTCGGATGCCAATCCCGCTGCAGAAGAACCAACGTTGGAATCCGTTACCTACAGCCGCAAGAAACAAAGCGGACAACGAGAGGCCATGGTTGAGAATTTACCTGTAGAGACGATCGAGTACCGCTTGTCCGAAGAAGAACAAACTTGTTCATGCTGCGGTGGAAAGTTGCATGAAATGAGCACTGAAACGCGCCAAGAACTGAAGCTTATTCCTGCTGAAGTTAAGCTCGTGAAGCATGTGCGTTTCGTTTATGCTTGCCGTCGCTGTGAGGTCGAGGCGACCACGACACCTGTGGTTACAGCACCAATGCCACGTCCGGTTTATCCGGGAAGCCTAGTCTCTTCCTCGATGATGGCTTACATCATGAGCCAAAAATATGTAGAAAGCATGCCCCTTTACCGTCAGGAGCAGCAGTTTGCACGACTTGGCGTAGCCTTGTCCCGTCAGACGTTAGCCAATTGGATGATCCATGGTGCAGATACTTGGTTGCGATTGCTGGTTGAACGCATGCACGAGCATCTGCTTCAAAAGGACATTCTACATGCAGATGAGACGACCTTGCAGGTGCTGCGAGAACCAGGTCGATCTGCAGAGAGCCAGTCTTATCTTTGGCTTTATCGTACCGGGCGCGAAGGTCCGCCAATCATTATCTATGAGTACCAGCCAACACGAGCAGGGGAACACCCGCGCAAGTTTTTAACGGGTTTCAAAGGTTACCTGCATGTTGACGGTTACTCGGGATACCACAAGATAATGAATGTGACCTTAGTCGGTTGCTGGGCTCACGCCCGTCGCAAATTTGATGAGGCCCTGCAGGCATTACCGGATCCTAAACGATCCACTCCTGTAACTGCCAGTGAAGGTTTAGATTTCTGCAACCGTCTCTTCGCTATTGAGCGAGAGATTAAGGATTCTACACCTGAAGAGCGTACAACCATTCGAATGGCGCGTAGTCGCCCGATTCTGGATGCTTTTTCAGCATGGCTTCGTACACAGCGATCTCGCGTTTTACCCAAGAGTAAACTCGGGGAGGCAATTATTTATTGCCAAAACCAATGGGAGAAGCTCGAGACTTTCATGAATGAAGGTCGCTTAGAGATCGATAACAACCGAAGCGAACGCTCGATTAAGCCCTTTGTCATCGGTCGAAAAAACTGGATGTTCAGCAATACGCCTCGCGGTGCAAAGGCAAGTGCCATGATCTATAGTATGATCGAAACGGCTAAAGAGAATGGATTAAATCCAATGATCTACCTGACTTATCTATTTGAGAAACTCCCCAATTTAGAAGACCCAAAAGACACGAAAGCTTTAGATATGCTATTGCCCTGGTCACAGACTTTGCCTCTGACCTGTCGTGTATTCAATAAGAAAACCACTTAGTCCCCGTCCTTTGTACTTGTGCAAGGTGGGGGCTGTTTTACGCTTACTATAAAATAGACTGATTTTTATATATTTTGTAACCCTCCAACTCTTGAATTCAGGGACTCTCTTCTCTCTTCTATTCCACTTTGCCCTATAAAGATCTTCCTATAAATTGATAAATTTAAATGTTTTTAATATTGAATTTTTAAACTCATCTAGCATGGTATAATATTCATCCTCTAATATATTATCCTCAACATCATGTGTTTTATATATATAATCTACATCCCCATTTTCTGCTAGCATATTTGCAAACTCAATTGGTGATTGTCTAGTACGAAAACAGTTTCAATTATATCTAAATTAGGTTTTGATGAAGAAACTAGGGAGTTATCCTCTTTGACTTGTGTGGAGGCTGCAGTAAAATCAATTTTTGTTTCATTTTCAGTTTGACAACCTGAAGCTATCGTTATTTTATTTCAGAACTCTAAAAGAATCTAAAATATTTTTTATATCTAACAATAATTTATCATATTGTTCAGAATCTTCCTTGGCTTCAGCTCTTCCTTGATATATTGCTTCTGAAGGTCCAGTTGAAGTAACTATATGACCTTTAACGATGCCTAATTTTCTAAATGGAACCGCTTGTGATTCACCTCCGTTATTCCACCAATCATTCCATTCAGCTTCAGTTCCCCAAATATCGATTTCAAACAATATCGCTTTTTCTATATTCTTATTAATTGGCTGATAATAAATGATTGCTGTATCATCTGTTTCTTTAACTTCATATTTATCCTTCCAAGATTTCGGAATATTAATTTTAAAGCCTATTTTTTCATTTTTGTAGATAATTGGTCCATTTCCGATTTCTATTGGAGTTGTCTCTCTAACCCATTTTTCTATATCACTTAATCCGAGCTTCCCATCACTTTCGACTACCTTATATATCCAATTAAACTCTTTCGTTTCAAAATCTTGTTTATCCGGATACTTGATTGCAATTCTTTCATTAACATATACGTTGTATGTCCCTTCTTTTTCTAAGCTTTCTATTTTTTCTATTGAAAAATCAACCATTTTCTCTTGCACCCTTTTAGCATATAAATCTTTTACCAGCTTTTTCTGTGAATTATATAAAGGACTATTTACTATTAAAAGATTCTCTATTGCTGTAAACTCATTGTTATTTATAGCCTGTATTAATAAATTCTCATAGTTTGCAACAAGCTCACTAATAAAAAAATCATCTGCCTTTGCCCCGCCTAATTTGTCAATATCTAAAGGCGCATTAGTTGCAATTTCATTCTTAGATGATCCATTAACAACTGAAGGACTTGGCTTTTCGTTATTTGCTGGATCATTATTACTACATGATGTTAGTATAAACATTAAAGCTAATAGTATTAGATAAAACTTCATTTAATCATCCCTCACATTCTAACCTGAATTAATAAACGACTAATTTTTTAACGATTTCAATGCATCGTTTAACTCGTCTATATTTAATCTTTTCCATACACTAATTTGAACTTCTGTCGAGTTCCCACTAAAGTACCCAAGGTATTTACCATAAATACCCTGTTCTTTTGCATAATCTATAGCTTTATCCATATTCTGTTTCACCGAGACACCATTTTTTTCAATTATGGCTTTTTTTCCGTTATTCACCACTTTTCCACTTTCTGCATATATGGCTCTAATAATTTGCTCATCTGTCGCAGATAACATATCTAAAGTACTAAATGCATTCTCAATAACAACAGGCGCTCCACCAACTCCGTGTTGAACTGCCCTTGACCATAAGACATTTTTTAAAGCCTCACTTTTCTTATTAAAATCAACTCCTGTATCCTTAAGTACTTTTTTTGCTACAACGTCATAGTAAGCTTGTTTTGTGTAGTCATGCTGCAGCTGCATAAACAGAGAACTGTCTTCATTTGCAATGGCTTTCCATTCTGCATTAAAGCTTTCTCCATACTTGTTACCATCTTTTTTATAAGCATTTGATAGACTATCATAGAATTCATCATTTATGCCTTTTAACCAAAGAGTAAACGTATGAGGAACCCCAGAGGCACTAGCGAATTGGTAGGCACCGTAAGAAGCTCCACCTATGTCCCCGCTTCCACTTGAAATTGAGCCTGGTTTCCCATTTGACTCATATTTTGCAGATAAGCTTCCAAGCTTACTATCATCACCTTTAGTTGAGCCCTTTGACGGTGCTCCAACAGTACTTTCTATATCCTTTTCAGTATGGTCAGTTGGATTTTGATAACCTAAAGGTAGAGGTTTCTTTCCATCTTTTTGTATATTTATGATGGTAGCGTCATCTTGGATAATTCTTCGAATAGAACTAATATTGCTCTTTATTTTCCCATAACCTTTTCCCCAATTATCTTCAAGATTGTTTATTACAATATTTTGTTTGATGTCAGATAGATGATTAGGGTTACTATTAGTACCCGTTTCATGAATAAACTTTCCATTTCCAATATAAATCCCTACATGATCAATCCCTTCTCCATTGGTTTTCCAATCAAAAAGAATTAAATCTCCTGGTTTTAAATCATTGTATTCTGTTTCTATTCCTCTAGTAACTTGTATTCTAGTATTTGATCCAATATCAATTCCAAACAAAGTTTTATAAAGTGATGATGTAAAGTCAGAGCAATCCATATATGGCGGAGGATTATGTAAATCTAATACTTGAGTAGTTATTTTTCCATCGAGGCAATATGGAATTTTACCTTCCCATAATTTTGCTAATTCAACAACCTTATCCCTCCAGTAAGATGCATTACCTACATTATCCGATCCTCCTTGAGGCGTATTAATAACTGGATCAATATCATATTTAGTAAAATCAACCCCATCAATAAATTTAGCATCGAGATGAAAATCCTTAACCAACTTATTCCGTGCTTCTGTAATCTTGCTCTCTTCTTTAGCTTTACCGCTTTTATCCCCGATAAAATGCAGTGCTTTTTGGGCATTCCCAATGATGGCATAAAGGGCTTCAATCTGCCCAATCTGGCCTTTAGCCCAGTTTCCCTTCCCGTCCTTTAATATGCTTGTCGCAATCAAATAACGCAATTGATTATCAGCAGGGAGTTCAGATAAATCGCTTTTCATCGGGTTGTAATGACAAGCCAACAAAGGGGAACCTTTATAACGAGCAGAGAAATCATTACCTTCCTCATAATAAACACTCGCCACATTTAACTTTGCGAGCTTCACTCTTACTTTAATTGCTTCCTGATGAGCTCTGTCCTTGTAGGGCCCGTTTCCAAACTTGGTATACATGGCATGTGCCGCTTGGCAGCGACCAATTTCATCCAGGGCTTTTATAATTTGTTCAATTTGGCCCATTGCCCATTTCTGTTCACCTTCGGTTCCATTCGCCGTTAATTTTAATAAATATTTAACCTGATTATCTTCCTTCAACGTTCCTAGACGAGCTTCAAAAGTGCTGTCCTTTATTTTCACTTTAAACGATTTTGCTACAGCAACCAGCAGGGTCGGTATAGGCGCTAAAATAAGCCATATGGGATTCGTATCTGTCAGAGTTGTTGCGATATTATGTAATCCCGAAGCGATTTTTTTCTCCACTGCACCTAGCTTTGCCCCTGCTCCATGCACTAATTTATCCCAAAAGCCCTCTTTTACAGATACTTTCGTTAATGCGGTAACAGCAGCCTTATTCTTTAGCTCTGCTTCCTGTAATTGTCCGATTGCAAATTTAATAAAACCAGCCATGTCTTCCGCGCGGGTCGTTAATTGACTAATCAGTGCTTGCGCAGCTGAGGTTTGTCCCGAGATTTGAGCTAATAATTGACCATCCAGCTGATTTGCAAATCCGTTCATTCCATTACGTAGATAATTGGCATCATCGGTTATGTCCGTTAAGCCATTCAATAACCTTTGCATCGATTCTTCTTGGAATACAGCTTTGTTCGTGCTCATAAATGCCTCCCGTTAGTTACCATATTTAGAAACTACTCTTTTATTTGGAATCCACAATTTTACATCAGTATACTCCATAAAGCGATATAATTCACCAAAATATTACTTTTCAATTATGTCAGCGAACGTAAATAGCCCCCACCTAGTTACTAGGATGGGGACTATTCAACGCTTGCTTTGGCAAGCTGTTAGCTAATCTTATAAATCATCAGTGTGTTCCAGAAACATGCAAATCATCTGCAGAAGACTTCATCGTAGAGTAAACTGCTATTACCGACTGTGCTATAGAAGTAGTAGGAACAGAAGTACCATTTATATTCACAGGTTTGTTGCCTCCCGGAACCGTGTATTGAAGTGCATAAGTATCTCCCGCTGCCTTTATATCTACTGCCATTACTAGAACCAAAGTATTACTCTTCATATCATCTACATTTTTTTGAGTATAAGGTAAACCTGCTTTTACCCAAGTTGCTGATGAGGGTAACCCTAAAGTGAATTGCCAGCGTTGAGCTTGTTGGGCATAAGATTCATAAGGCACAGTTCCATTTGGATTGGCATCAAAAGCTCCCGTATTTCTATTAGTAGTAGAGCTTCCAATATACGTTCTATTTCTACCCGTAGGGTAGAGAATTTGAGCTGTTCCATAAGGATAATACCCTCCGTACGGAGAATCTGTTTTACCCCCAGCGACTTCTGGAGTGTTAAGACTAGCAGCCATAGTTGCTCCATCCGTATTATCCATTTCCGCTGGAGTAACACTTCGCCTACTTGCTTCAATCTCCCAATTTATGGCGAATATATTCTGGAATATTTTAGTGGGATCCCACCCAGGGACAACTACCCCATTCTTATTAATAGGAACTTGATCTCCTTTATTAGTCATATATACATCTACTGGAGTAATTACTTTGCTTACTGTATCCAAGGTGTAATAATATGGGATAATTTGCAAGCTGTCATAATAGTTTCCAATAGTCTGGATACTAGCTAGAATATTATAACCAATTCGCATAGGCTGATTTCGTAAAACTGGTATATTATTCTTTTCTGGAGATAATGGCAATGGTATAGGCTCACTATTATAATCGGGTACAAATCCATAGGTGTCCAAATAATGATTAGCAGGAGTAGCTAATTCGCCTCTAATATTAATTAGATCGCCCATAATTTCATTCTGATTATCAGGATCTACTTTCTTGATCACATTATCTACAAACCACGTAGTAGGTGCAACTGGTGTTTTGAATAGATTAGAAAATCTATAATCCCCAGTGTCTTGAATAACAAAGTTGCCTATCTTCCCTACAACATCAATTGACTTTCTCATTAGTGAACTATGTCTAGCTGCATGAGGTCTAGGTTCATTGTATCTAGCTTTATTAGTTGGATTATCATTATCTTCTTCTCCATTAATCGCTATAGATTTAAACTCTACTACTGAGCTTTTTCGCTCTGAATTAGATAATGGCACATAGAAAGTATACTTGTCATTAGGACTAGAAATAGGCAAGTCTATCCACGTGTCTGCTCTGTACATAACTTGGTTTAGAATAACATCGAACTCGAATTTAATAAGTTTAGACTTTGTCCATTTCGTGGTGTCCATATCATCTATAAAGCCTTTACCTCGAGAATCCGTTGTACTTGCAATTCCGTATTCATTTGTCCCCGCAAAGTCACCTTTATTGGGAAAATAAACATCGAACTCATGATCTAGATTGACAAAATTACCTGGAGTAAATGATGTCCCTCCTATAATAACAGGAGCATTTGCTAGTGTGGTTTTCTTTACTAATGAATAAGCCTCAGCAGGTATTCCTAATAATCCAGGATCGCTTAATTGCTCGATATCTATATTCGACATTGAGATGGTCGCATAGCCATCCCCCCCCCTGCCTCCTATTGTTGTTGAAGCATTAGATAATCCACCAATATATCCAGAACCACCGCCGCCTGAACCCTCATCTGCTTTACCTCCGCCTCCACCATAATAGCCTCCACCGCCTCCACCATTATCTGGAGAATCAATTACGGAATCACCGTCCCCGCCTATTCCTAAAGCTCCATTAATGCTTCCACCAATAGTCTGAGTTCCACCTTGTGCTCCCATATCATTTGTATATCCATTCCCACCGGTTAGACCTCCGCCCTTACCACCCATGTGTGCAGAGTCGTTATCCGCTTGACCTCCTCCTCCACCTGCCACGATAATCCTCGAAGCTAGGCTAGTCCCGCCCTTCCTAATATCGGTACCGCCACCGCCACTACTCGCATTAAGGTCACCATAAGAATCGCCTCCACCGTTCCAGCCTCCTGTAGCAGTAGAATACACGCCCGTTGATCCTACAGATCCTTTACCCCCCACGTAAATATGCAGCACCTCACCTTGGGCTAAATTCAAATCTCCTTTACTGTATCCACCTTGACCACCATAAGATCCCCCTCCCTGAGCTCCCCACACTTCTAACGTATATTTCCCATCAACAAGTGCTGTAAAAGTTTGAGCAGATCCTGTATGGCTATAATTCACCGGAGCTACGTTGTTTGGATTAGGAATACTGACCGTACTATAGCTTGGGTCTGGCATTTGGGAAGCTGATCCTGTATTGTTAAGAACTAAATTATCTGCAAACAAGTAATCTCTACCACTCGCCGTTCCTGAACTAATACTCTTCACCATTTGCACTCTGATCTTAACTGCGTTGCTGGCTGTGGTTATAGTTACTGTTTTTGACACAAATGTTCCCGTATTGACCGATAGAGAGCTATCATGAGTTGTAATTACATTACCTCCAGCATCCATATCCTCTACCCTAAAAAAACCTTCACATCTATGGCAGCTTAACAGTCCCGTAAAGGTGTAATGCGTATTAGGGATTGCAGTTACAGACTTGTAATAAGAGCCTGAATAATCTACACCTGACGTTCTTGGGTCTGTATTAATCTCAAAGGTTGTCAACCCTGATTGAACCCATTCATCTCCTTGTCGCTTGGTAAATGTGACCTTACTTCCCGGAGTAGCCGTCCAAGTGCTCCAGCCATTAATAGCTCCATTGCTCCCTATGGATTCTGCATCCCCGTTTGCCAATAGATTAGGTCTCCATGCTGGATTTAACACTTTCTCATATTCAACTACATCCGCAATTACATTCCCACCTAGATTTGCGGATGCTGCTGTTCTCTGATCGAAACTATCGTCAAGTGACATGACCATTGCTTTCTCGGAAGAAACTGGATCGTGTATGACAATATTATTCACTTTAGAATGCGAGGGTGAATAACTGGAAGCAAACTCTACTCCTACAGCATCATCGAAATTACTATTCTGGGTAATCGGATATCTATCTATACCAGTCCCGTCTAAATCATAGTCAAGAACATTCTTGTAGAATACCTTAGAAGTTCCTGTATTGTATTCTCCATTAGGCAGGGTGTCTATCATATCTATTGATGTCTTGTCCAGAAGCATTGCTGAACCGACTCTCGCTGGTCTATTAAGTCCAGCGGGCATTGTATCAAATATGGTAGCTACATCGGAATAAGTTCTTTTGCTATACTTATTTGATGTATCATAATACCTTCCATTATAGGAGCCAATGTTAATAGCATCTTTTGATTGGTTTGCAAAAGACTTGATATTCGTATCCCACATTTCTGCTTCAGTAGAATTAACATCAGGATAGTTTTGCTGCGCCTCTTTAGTTGCAGACGGTTTTTGGAAGTACATAATACTCTGATCTCCGGAAGAAGTCTGCAATATAAGCATGTCCGATACTACTGTCACATTGCCTAGAGCTTCTCTTCTAGCTTTGAATTGAGCATACTCCGTTGTTGTCTTATCCGTAGAGGAAGAATGAATAACTTCATAGTCTTCTACATTAGAATATGAAGTGTTGGTGTATCTAATTCCTTTAGCCCAACTAGCGTTCATTTGACCTGGAGCACAAGTTCCGTAATCATTACACCCATGTCCATCATCTTTGTTAGTCCTACCTGTCTCATTATAAACAACCGAATCGTGCTGAATAGTATCTCTTGAGTAGCGCAATCTACCAGCTTGGCTCGTATCCGTTGCGGCTATGTTTTGGAATATATTCGGATCTCCTGCAACTACTGTAGCTTTAAACTCCTTCTGCCCTGTTATCTCCGTCATACCGGTAACAGAGGCTTGATCTAGCTTCCATACTTTTGCCATCTTTATTTTCATATAATCATATTTTACAGTCTGAGTCCATGTATCTTGAACTGCAGGCATAGTATAGACGCTCGAAGGACCGTCTATTACTTGAGCCGGTATATGCCCTGTGACCGTTATTGTGTATTGACCATTAGTAGCAGAGCTACCCGTTGTAGCCTGATAATCGATCTTATTCTTGATAATGCAATTGTTAGGATCTATAGCAGGAGGGGCTGTTCCACACGAACCTTTTACTTCAGCCTCTTCTTTGTGCCCAATGCTTACAGTACTTTCTGGATGAGTATTACTGTTAGCCGTTATCGAAGCGCCCCAGTTCTTGAATGTTCTATCTACACTATCACTAGCAGCTTTATGAGAGATAGTATGCTTGTTAAGAGCAGTCACATAATCATCTGCTTGCTTCTTTGCATCATCGTAAGCCTTATCATCCCAGCTATCTGCTCCATTAGCTTGATGATCACTCCAAGTCCGCGAGGTTTTCATAGAGGTAGTACCTGTCCATGTTGCGTATACCGTTCCTCCGTTATGTGCATTTATAGTATAATTGCTTCCACCATTAGCTCCCGGTGCAGTGGGTACTGTGTAGTCTTTAGCTTTATCTCCATCTATAAACTCACTTTCAATTGCCGGGAATATGGACTGGTATTTTCTAGTAGAAGTAACCCCTGGAGTATACTTCAGCTCAACATCTACTATATATTCCGATCCACCAGATGCAAAGTAAAGGCTTCTAGTACTAGGTATTCCAGCCATCGCCTCGAATGTCTCATTACCTGGACTGGTATCTTTAATCTCTGACCAATAAGAAGGCGTAGATGTATAAGTAATAGTGGAAGGATCTTTTCTAAAGAAATTTATAGGTATTAACGTAGAGCCTCCTGCACTTCCATTATTGTCGAAGCATGTCTTAATGGCAGTAGGTAATCCAGCTTTAGAGCTCTCTAGCTCTACTTTTATACCATACTTGAATCCGACCTTACCTGGAGCTGGAATAGGATAATTAGATAGATCATCTGTATAGAGTGGCCCAGTAGCTCCACCCATCCACGCTAATATTTCAGCTTTTGTTGTAGCTACCCATTGCCCAGCAGTATATTTAGTCGGCTTCCATATCGGTACAGCTCCTGTGTTATTGCCTCCAGGTATATCTGCTCTAGTAGGAGTAATCTTAATCCGAAAATCAGTATATCCTCCTAGATAGTCCTTCCAATCATCTAATTGTGGAGCAGAGTCGGTAAAGTTTGGAGATATTGAAACGGACTTACCAATCTTAGACTGAAATATCTCACCGTTGATATTGGGTTGATCATCTATTCTTGGGGAGGCAATGCAGTCACAGCCTGGATCTTTATAGATAAGCGTTACCACTTCTCCACCTAGTGCCATTGGCGGATTACGTTCAATCGTATTCTTATCGCGCAAGAAGTTAGGGTAATCCCCAGGTAGATTTTTGCAGTCGTATGCTTCAGGAGCTTTTGGTTTGTCTATATTTTGATATTGGTATGAACAAGCTAATACATAATGCTTGCCTCCGTAGTCTAAGGTCGGCTTTATTAAATCGCTTTTCATTTTCATGGTTATTAATGCTGGATTGTAAAAGGTATTTGCATCTGGTATCTGCTTTGGAGACGGACTGGCTAATATAGCCCCGTCACCTATATGTCTGTACTCTACTTCCAGTTTAAAGCTTGGAGTTAAAGTTATGGTTTTCTCAGAATAAAAGGTTACGGGTCTATCGTAATAATCTCGCAAATCTATTCTGGCTTGCTTAGAGAAACCATTGGGTAATCCTCCTACTGCATCTCTTATTGCTTGTAAAGTGTAATACCTTGTAGTCCGATAAGAATTTGGCTTGTCTACAACTTGGAAAATAGCAGATAAATATACACGCGCGCCTTCCTTAATATTTTTAAGATTTTTAGTTCTTTCAATCTTAGAACTGGCTCTATCAGCCTTTATTGTAAATTCATTAGTAACGTACCACGCTCCGTCATTTCCTTTTTCTCTTTTAATTTCCTTCTGATTACCATCACAACCTGTTATGTCGTCTATAGTATCTGTCGGTTTAGGTGTTGCAGTAGGTACCGATTCTCCAGTTTTACACATTTTAAATTCCACATAATCATCTTTACTTTCATCAGGTGCTACTTTTAAAGCCGTACACTCTCCGGATGTCTGAGTCCTTGGTGTACTATCCTTAGACCTATCACAGCTCTTAGCCTCTCTTCTTACTATCCAAGATACTGTTCTATATACTACTCCAGATCCCTCCTTACTTTTTACTTTACTCGTCCAATCACCCGTATCATTACTTACTTTAAATAGATCCTTTACACTGTCATCTACAATTATTTCATCTCCTGAAGCTACATTTATATCGCCAGCATAGGGATAGCACATAGAGATGAGAATTAGCACTATTAATAAACGACTTAAATGTTTTCTCACTTCAACACCTCATATTTATATTGATCCGTCAAAAACATATTCTCTAGATTAACGTTAATAAACATATGCTCTTCTTGATAATTCCCAGCAGTAGTTATAAGCTTTACATCCGAATATCCGGTATACCATGTATTTCTCTTAAATTCTATTTTATCTGATTTATCTGATACATGGTAAGAGTCTAATATGGACTGTGTCCGATCATCCGATTGAATAATCTCGAATTTAAAATGAGTTCTTATTATTGGTAACGAATTCTCCTGCCTCGTGAGATAAGGTTCTGGATCAGCATAACCCCTTGTAATAATATGGTTATTTTTAACAAATTTAACATAGTCAATAATGGCTAAGTTTACATAGTATACTAGATTGTCAGAGTAATTAATGTCTAGAATCAGTGGTGTAATAGCGTCATGGAACGTTTTTTCATTTATTGTTCTATAATCTACATTTAGTACGGTTACATAATATTGACGTATCATATTAGACCATCTATCCAAACTTTCTCTAGAAGTAAAGATATTATTTCTATTGACATCGAAATATTTTTTATTATTTCTATCTGCTAAACCAACAGTTTCAACTATAGTTTCATAAGCCATATCAGGAAGATCGGTCAATGTCTTCCAATCCTTCGCTATAGCTGGATCTGAATTAGTAGCCAACTGTCGCCCCCAAGGATCAAGCTTCACTTCTCCAGCTTCAGCTTTAGCAGTAAAAGCTGCGTCATTCACCTGCACAGCATGAGCCGGCTCGTCCCATACGACTGTAGCTTCCATCGCTTCGCTTACAAAACGTAAAGGCACCATAGTACGTCCTTCTGTTAATACGGCTGACGTATCAAGAGTAATAGGCGCTCCATCAATAGACACTTCATTCGAATTAAGTGGCATAGTAATAACTTTTGATTTGTAAGTTATTGTAACGACTTTAGATGCTGCATCCCATTTAACTTCTCCTCCTAGCTTCTCTGATACGAAGCGCACAGGAACCATCGTTCTTCCATTGTCATCAATAAAGGGTTCCGTATCTGGGAATAAAACTTTAAGACCATTTACGATGACTGGAATCATCATCTGACCTTTTATAGGTGCTGGTAATTCAGTAGCCGCTAATGATGTTGTTGATGAAATCACTGCTAATACCACTGCTGTTGCTATTGTTTTCTTTAACATATGTTTCACTTCTCCTCTGTAGTTATTGCAATTTGGTTGACACTACCTGTTCATTCGGTAGCCCCGGTATTTTCCCAATGTTCCCTAGCTTCATAAATCATCATTATATAATGAAGAGGTTTTCAGCAAATTCCAACTGACAAACCTGTTCTTGATGGCCGTTAAGTTTTTGAATAACCTTAGCATGGAATCCTCGCTCATAAACACCTCCCGTTAGTTACCATATTTAGAAACTACTCTTTTATTTGGAATCCACAATTTTACATCAGTATACTCCATAAAGCGATATAATTCACCAAAATATTACTTTTCACTTTTGTCAACAAACGTAAATAGTCCCCAAGGCCTAATATTGCAAACACCATAGATAAGCCAAGCAATTTAGAAGTTAAAGGTGAATTTTCGATATCACATGTAAAAAAGCCGCCCCGACTAAATTTCAGTGGGAGATGTTATAGTCAGATAAGTCCTGATAATATAGTAGCCTTCGCATCTAGTTGCGTTCCATTTTAAAAAGATGTGAGAAAAGAAGATAACAAAAAACAGGTTAATTATGGTGGTATCTGACCATAATTGACCTGTTTCATGTAACGCTTTAGCGTCATTCAAGTTATACTTTTCAAGCATTACTATACGTACAAGCGAAATTAAGAAATCTTTGTAATGGTAATACATGGGTTGAGTCTGTTATTGGTTGAATAATAGATTCATTCGGCACTGGGTAGCCCCTAGTTATACACTCTTAGATATCTACACTTTTTTCTTTAAATCGTTCGATATCTATTACAATTTGCTCAATATGTTCGGGGTCTAACTCCTCTTTTAATGGCAATGATGAAATTTCTCTTATCATGTTAAATAATTCATTTTTAATATCTTTACGAAGATAGTCTCGCTCAAGACTGAGGAGATGATATAATTGTAAATGACAGTACAGATGATCTATTTATTGTAAACAAAAAAAGCGGTGATTGGACGAGTACAATAAAGAGTAAAGATGAAGCCCAATTCTTATCAGCCTACAAAATATTATACCTTAGCGGCAATAAGAGATGCAGTAGGCGGATCACCCAATGGTTTCTCTAAGCAAGCCAGAATAGATTTGCGGGATTATTACGATAGAGCAGTAACCTTTCACCATGGAAAACAACGTATGTGCCCAGACGGTATTACTCCATTACCAATTTGCCCTCCCCCCTATATTTTGTCCAGATGGAGTTACTCAATCGTCTTGTGCCAAAGCAGATACCAGATGCACATACTTTCTATAATCCAGCTTTAATAACTATTTAAATGAAAAGCGATTTAATAAAGCCGACCTTAGACTATGGAGGCAAGCATTATGTATTAGCCTGTTCCTATCAATATCAGAAAAAATTCCCACCAGCTCTACCTGGTGCATACGACTGCAAGAATCTACCGGGGGAATACCCTAACTAACGGAAAGCATAAAGTTTGTTTCAATGTTCAAACTGCAGTGGACAGCAAGTATAAACTAATCGTGGACTGCACGGTCAACGATCAAAAGCAGTTGTCTAATATGGCGTATAATACAAAGCAGGTTTTTCGTGATCAAAAAACTATAATTGTCGCCGATACAGGCTATTATAATTACCTTGAAATCATCGACGTTGTCGATGAAAGCACAGAACTCTTAATTAAGCCACAAAAGGGAAAGCAAAACAAAGTGGCAAGTGGATTTGATAAAGCGAACTTTAACTATGACTCCATAAACAATAGATATATTTGCCCGTTGGGTTATGAATTACCTTTCAAATGGAATGGAACACAAGATGGGAAAGAGTATAGGCGTTATACTTGTGGAGCCTTTGATTTTTGCGGACAAAAAGAGTCCTGTACTTCTACCAAAGGCGGAAGGGTAGGAACCAGGTTTAGGGACGAAGAAGTGATCGAACAGATTACCGAAAATACGCGTAGACAAAGTAATATTTATAAGCGTAAGCGTAAAACAGCCCCCACCTTGCACAAGTACAAAGGACGGGGACTAAGTGGTTTTCTTATTGAATACACGACAGGTCAGAGGCAAAGTCTGTGACCAGGGCAATAGCATATCTAAAGCTTTCGTGTCTTTTGGGTCTTCTAAATTGGGGAGTTTCTCAAATAGATAAGTCAGGTAGATCATTGGATTTAATCCATTCTCTTTAGCCGTTTCGATCATACTATAGATCATGGCACTTGCCTTTGCACCGCGAGGCGTATTGCTGAACATCCAGTTTTTTCGACCGATGACAAAGGGCTTAATCGAGCGTTCGCTTCGGTTGTTATCGATCTCTAAGCGACCGTCATTCATGAAAGTCTCGAGCTTCTCCCATTGGTTTTGGCAATAAATAATTGCCTCCCCGAGTTTACTCTTGGGTAAAACGCGAGATCGCTGTGTACGAAGCCATGCTGAAAAAGCATCCAGAATCGGGCGACTACGCGCCATTCGAATGGTTGTACGCTCTTCAGGTGTAGAATCCTTAATCTCTCGCTCAATAGCGAAGAGACGGTTGCAGAAATCTAAACCTTCACTGGCAGTTACAGGAGTGGATCGTTTAGGATCCGGTAATGCCTGCAGGGCCTCATCAAATTTGCGACGGGCGTGAGCCCAGCAACCGACTAAGGTCACATTCATTATCTTGTGGTATCCCGAGTAACCGTCAACATGCAGGTAACCTTTGAAACCCGTTAAAAACTTGCGCGGGTGTTCCCCTGCTCGTGTTGGCTGGTACTCATAGATAATGATTGGCGGACCTTCGCGCCCGGTACGATAAAGCCAAAGATAAGACTGGCTCTCTGCAGATCGACCTGGTTCTCGCAGCACCTGCAAGGTCGTCTCATCTGCATGTAGAATGTCCTTTTGAAGCAGATGCTCGTGCATGCGTTCAACCAGCAATCGCAACCAAGTATCTGCACCATGGATCATCCAATTGGCTAACGTCTGACGGGACAAGGCTACGCCAAGTCGTGCAAACTGCTGCTCCTGACGGTAAAGGGGCATGCTTTCTACATATTCTTGGCTCATGATGTAAGCCATCATCGAGGAAGAGACTAGGCTTCCCGGATAAACCGGACGTGGCATCGGTGCTGTAACCACAGGTGTCGTGGTCGCCTCGACCTCACAGCGACGGCAAGCATAAACGAAACGCACATGCTTCACGAGCTTAATTTCAGCAGGAATAAGCTTCAGTTCTTGGCGCGTTTCAGTGCTCATTTCATGCAAGTTTCCACCGCAGCATGAACAAGTTTGTTCTTCTTCGGACAAGCGGTACTCGATCGTCTCTACAGGTAAATTCTCAACCATGGCCTCTCGTTGTCCGCTTTGTTTCTTGCGGCTGTAGGTAACGGATTCCAACGTTGGTTCTTCTGCAGCGGGATTGGCATCCGACTCGGCTTCGTTAAAGAGATCCAATTGATCCGGATGCGTTCGTTCACTTGATGCACCGAATTGTTTCTTCTGGCTGAGACGGAATTGCTCCTCGAACCAAGCCAGCTTCGCAGACAGTTCGGCGTTTTGTTTGGCCAGTTTTATATTTTGTTGTTGTAACTCTTCTATTGTAGGGTGGGACGTATCCGTTGTGGTTTCCATATCTAACTTTTTCGACCTAGCTCACCGTTTTCCTTTCAACAATTTTGTCAAAATCTCGAACTTCCTGTTCCTTGAAGTTAGATCACGGTGCGTTCGGTAACGGAAGGATGCGCTTGCTGTTGCTCAAGTGAAAGTCCATCCAAAAGCCAGCGCAATTCACGGTAACCGACGACTAAAGGAGTTGTATTCGAAGAAGGCCAACGAAATGTACCGCGTTCCAGCCGACGGTAATAGAGCCAAAAGCCATTGTGATCCCAATGCAAAATTTTGAGTTTGTCTCGATTGCGATTACAGAATACGAAGAGGCTGGATGAGAAGGGATCCAACGCAAAGCCTTCTTTAACCAGCACGGTGAGTCCATCAATTGATTTGCGCAGATCTGTATTGCCGCAAGCGAGGTAAACACGTTCGATGCTCGAAGCATTTAGCATGAAGTTAATGTGCGTACAAGGTCACGAAGTAGATTGGCGTTAAAGTCTGCTGGAACCTCAATACTCGCAGAGCCAACTCGAACAACGAGGTTGCCTGTCCCGTCTATTTGTAGTTTGTTGCTGGGAAGAGCAACAGGCAGCCAATGCGTGGAAGAAGAGGATCTTGGACGTACGGAAATATTCATTTTTTTGAGCCAGTACTTCAATTGATGCATACTTTGCTCATGAGTTTTGCACCACGCTGCCATCGTAAGTCCACTGGATTTAAAGTCTGCTATTCTTGTTATCCAATCCTGAGTTCGTTGATTACTATCCATAAGATAGCCTCCTTCATTAAATCTGAAGTAGATTATCTCATAGAATAATCCATATTTTTAGGTGGGGAGTATTTTACGCTTACGGTTATAATATGATTATCCTTTACAAACTTTATATAGTCATTAATAACATCTTCAGTTTCTTCTTCTATATCATCTCTGGAAGGATCTAATAACGATCTAACTGCATTGTAGTAAGCTTTATCATCAATGGTACGATAATCAACATTTAATACCGTAACGTAGTATTGCCGTATCATATTAGACCATTTATCTAAATATTCTTTTGAGGTATATGCATCATTCTTGTATGCTATATAATATTCTTTATTATTGAGGTCTCCTAAAAACATTAAACTTCTTACATCATTTATATACGCCATATTGGGAAGATCATTTAATGTGTTCCAATCCTTCGCTATAGCTGGATCTGGATTTGTAGCCAACTGTCGCCCCCAAGGATTAAGCTTCACTTCTCCAGCTTCGGCTTTAGCAGTAAAAGCTGCGTCATTCACCTGCACAGCATGAGCTGGCTCGTCCCATACGACTGTAGCTTCCATCGCTTCACTTACAAAACGTAAAGGCACCATAGTACGTCCTTCTGTTAATACGGCTGATGTATCAAGAGTAATAGAAGCTCCATCTATAGTTACTTCTTTCGAATCTAGTGGCATAGTAATAACTTTTGATTTATACGTAATTGTAACGACTTTAGATGCTGCATCCCATTTAACCTCTCTATTTAGCCCCCTAGGAGACTTGGACAGTACACCCCTTAATCAAATATAATTATATTAGACGGAGGGGAACGTTATGAAGCGAGTACAGTATGATCTTAATTTTAAGATGGATATCATTCGAAAAGGGAAAGAGATTGGGAACTTTACAGCAGTAGCCAGACAGCACGAACTGGATCCCAAGATGGTCATGCGATGGGCAAAAGAATTAAATCGTAAGGATGTGGATAAGTTAGATGGTGCTAGCAAAAGACAAGCCCAGTTTATACCTACCCCTGATGATTATAAACAGTTAGAGCATGAGAATGAAAAGCTGAAGAAGCTACTAGCGGAACAAGCTCTGGAAAGAGAAATTCTCAAAGACCTACTAAAAAAAACGAACCCAAACTTGCGGATAAAATAGAGATTGCCCACAAATATATTGTCCAAGGGCATTGTATTACCTTAGTGCTCCGTGTGGTGGAAGTCGAACGCTCGACGTATTATGCACATGTGAATAAAGCGGAATTAAAACCTATCCACAGGGTCGGTCGCCCCGCACCTGGTTTATCTTATACAGCAGATGGCAAGCCCGTAAGTGATGAAGAGATCACAGAATGGCTGATGGAATTCATAGCGGGTGAGGGAGCAGCCTACGGCTACCGCAAGCTCACTGTGCTTCTTAGAAGACGCCACAAACTTGTGATTAACAAGAAGAAAGTCTATAGGCTATGTAAGTCTATGAACGTCCTACGTCCACAGCGTAAGTTAAAGAATAAGCATCCAAGAAGACTTGCTAACAACCGTTTAATCACCGGCTCCAATCAATTGTGGGAGACCGATATTAAGTACGGATGGATTGCTGGCGAGTACCGTTTCTTCTTCATAATGAGCATTATAGACGTGTTTGATCGTGCCATTATTTCGTATCATCTTGGCTTAACCTGTGAGGCTAAACATCTGGTTCAGATCACTCAGGAGGCCCTTATGAAGCGTCAATTATTCGGGAAACCACAGGAAGAGAAACCTTTTATACGCTCCGATAATGGTCCACAATTCATCAGCCACCTGTTTGAAGATGCATGCGAGAACTTTCAAATGATTCATGAGCGGATTCCGCCTAGAACGCCAAATAAAAATGCTCACATTGAATCATTTCATTCTATTTTGGAAGCGGAATGCTACCAACGCCATGAATTTGAAACGTATCCACAGGTCTATGAGATCGTTTCTCAATTCATAAAAGATTACAATCAACAACGGATCCATGGGAGTATTTATGACCTATCACCCTATGAATATATCGAAGCATTGAAGAAAAATCTCGTACAGCCTAAACATATTAAGGTGTAAACCGTGAAAAATGGAGCAAACAAGAGCAATATCTAGCAATTCTATGAGATCATTTCGTTAAGAGGTGTAGCGTCCAGCATAAGGGTGTTCAGCCGCTCTCCGCCTAGCTTCTCTGATACAAAACGCACAGGAACCATCGTTCTTCCATTGTCATCAATAAAGGGTTCCGTATCTGGGAATAAAACTTTAAGACCATTTACGATGACTGGAATCATCATCTGACCTTTTACGGGTGCTGGTAATTCAGTAGCCGCTAATGATGTTGTTGACGAAATCACTGCTAATACCACTGCTGTTGCGATTGTTTTCTTTAACATTGGTTCTGTTCACTTCCCCTCTGTAGTTGTTGTCATGTAAGAACTATTTATTCCCTCACTCCAACACCTCATATTTATATTGATCCGTCAAAAACATATTCTCTAGATTAACGTTAATAAACATATGCTCTTCTTGATAATTCCCAGCAGTAGTTATAAGCCTTACATCCGAATATCCGGTATACCATGTTTTTCTCTTAAATTCTATTTTATCTGATTTATCTGATACATGGTAAGAGTCTAATATGGACTGTGTCCGATCATCCGATTGAATAATCTCGAATTTAAAATGAGTTCTTATTATTGGTAACGAATTCTCCTGCCTCGTGAGATAAGGTTCTGGATCAGCATAACCTTTTATGACAACATGGTTATTTTTAATAAATTTAACATAATTAGTAATTGACAAATTTACATAGTATACTAGATTGTCAGAGTAATTAATGTCTAGAATTAGTGGTGTAATAGCGTCATAGAACGTTTTTTCATTTATTGTTCTATAATCTACATTTAGTACGGTTACATAATATTGACGTATCATATTAGACCATCTATCCAAACTTTCTCTAGAAGTAAAGATATTATTTCTATTGACATCGAAATATTTTTTATTATTTCTATCTGCTAAACCAACAGTTTCAACTATAGTTTCATAAGCCATACTTGGAAGATCAGCCAATGTGTTCCAATCCTTCACTATAGCTGGATCTGGATTAGTAGCCAACAGTCGCCCCCAAGGATCAAGATTCACTTCTCCGGATGCAACTTTAGCTGTAAATGCTGCGTCATTTACCTGCACAGCATGAGCCGGCTCGTCCCATACGACTGTAGCTTCCATCGCTTCGCTTACAAAACGTAAAGGCACCATAGTACGTCCTTCTGTTAATACGGCTGATGTATCAAGAGTAATAGAAGCTCCATCTATAGTTACTTCTTTCGAATCTAGTGGCATAGTAATAACTTTTGATTTATACGTAATTGTAACGACTTTAGATGCTGCATCCCATTTAACCTCTCCGCCTAACTTCTCTGATACGAAGCGCACAGGAACCATCGTTCTTCCATTGTCATCAATAAAGGGTTCCGTATCTGGGAATAAAACTTTAAGACCATTTACGATGACTGGAATCATCATCTGACCTTTTATAGGTGCTGGTAATTCAGTAGCCGCTAATAATGTTGTTGATGAAATCACTGCTAATACCACTGCTGTTGCTATTGTTTTCTTTAACAATGGCTCACTTCCCCTCTGTAGTTGTTGTCATTTATTGATTAACATATTTAATTTTCTCTCCATTTATTGTTACTTGAATAATTGATGGACGATCACTAATGAATGGAGGAAGGTCAGAATGTATTTTCGATAAATCAGCGATTGCAAACGAATTTTCGTCAAAATCAACTTCTTGCATTCTGGGCAATAAAAAAGAATAGGGATTTGTATTTTCTTTTCTTCTGGGAAGTAATAATTACCATTTTCGTCCAAACCAAACCCTACCCCTTCAACACCTGCTATAAAATCGTTCTCTTTAGAAAACGGATAAATCTTATTATTATACTGAAAAAATGGACTTTCTTTTATAGTGGCTGGTAAAATTAACGATTCCTTACATTCTCTCGAGTATTCTGATAATTGGGTTTCCCATGTTTCTCGATTAACATCAACTGATTTATTTGAGGGACCAATATCAGTAGCGGGTACTTGGGGTGTAAATCCAGACTCACTGCCAAAAACCATTGGCTCATAGTATCTTGTTACTTCATTATTAGGAAAACCAACAACTCCATGTAAAACACCAGTTCTCTTTGAGTGGATTGTTGCAAATAACAGTGAATTCTTGTACTTGTTATTATTTGTAACGAAGATAGGGTTGTCATTCCCCCTAAGAGATTACTGATAGTTTTGACCATCCCATTTAAAAATGTCTTTATTTAACGTAATATCTTTCCATTTGTTACTCTCACTATTCAGAATCCCTAGCTCCTTTTGATGCCCATTTTCATCGAGTGCAAGATAGGCTTGTCCAATAATATGGTCTTGTAGCTTCCCGTTAACAACTTCGAATATTTGGATATTACTATTCGAGTTAGCTCCAGTGAAGATTAGATCATGTAACGCAACAATAATTTCTTTAACCCCATCGCTATTTAAGTCTTCCAAGGCCATAGAGAAATCAAGCTCTTGGTTAGAACCTTCTACCTTTCGTATCTCATTGATTTCATCCTTATAAAAATCTTGGACAAGCTTTCTTTCACTTAAAAATTCTTTTGTCGAAAAATCAATCCATCTAGTTGATTCAGAAATAGAATCTATTATATTTTCAATCTGTTTAATTTTCCGTTCTTGATCTAGTTTAGTTACTATAAACACTTTTTTGAAGGTTTGCGTACTTTTATTATCCTGCTCTATGATCTCTACATTCATCGTTACAGTTGATTTATATTCATTTTCACCAATCTTCTGTGTCTCATCTACATTATCTAGAAGTGTAATTTTGATTCCTTTGTTGTAGCTTTCTTGAATATAGCTTTTCTCTGAATTATAGAGTTCGCTGCCTTCAACCAAGCTAGCACTAATAGAGTCAAAATCATTCTCATTTACTGCATTTGCCCATGAGAAGATATAAAAATCTATGAAACTCTCAATGAGATTGATATTAGTAGCCTCAACACTTGAAGGAGAAGGTGTGTTTGGTTCCTTAGTTACACTACTTTCTGGCTTTGATGAAACTAACGGAGTTCCCTTTTCGGTTAATTCTGAAACTTGTGAAATGTTCTCACCCTGGATTCCACTATTGTCACATGCACTTAATATAATCAAAATTGCCAATAAAACCATTTTCCACATTTATTTGTTCCTCCCACTTTATGATCAACCATAAATAATCCCCGTCTTATTAATAAGATAGGGACCATTCTGTTCTATTCGCTAGTCTCTATTTTTTTATTTTTACTACCTGCATATCTAAGCTTTCTATATTTCCTTTCAAATTATCTTGAAACTAGATAGTATTGTGTCTATTTGTTCAGCTAGTTTAAAGTATTCTTCAGAAAGTTCCTTTCCTTCAACTGTGCTGGCATCATATTGCTCATCAGACGGTCCTGTTTTCACGAGTATCATTCCATCCTTTATACCAAGTTTCTTGAATGGCCATCCATCCTCTTCGGTTTGCATGAGTTCATTCCAATCAGCTTCAGTACCGTAGATAGATATGGAGAAAAATTGCCCCATCGTGGCTTTATTCGTATTATGAAAAACTGTAATGCCTGTTTCATGCTCCTTTATGATATATTTTCCCTTCCACATTTCCGGAAATTGAATGGAGAATCCTAAAGCTTTATTGTGATAAACAGGAATATTTTCATTGCTAACCTCTAAAGAAATATTGTTTGCTTGCTTAGTAACTACTAATTCAGAAGATTTGCCATCTGAATATTGTGAAATAAATTTATATTGGAGCCCATCAATTAGATATTCGATTTTGTATGACTTATCATCCTCGGTAGAAACCCAAGTTTCCTCTTTTTTTGCCCTAATTTACTTTCTGCTTCCACAAAGCTCATTCCTGGAATTGCACCATTTATATTGATATTATTAATATCTACATCACTATTCACCATAATGTGCATGACTTTACTCGAACTCTCTTGGTTGCCGAATACAAAAGTTAGTCCTAAGGTTTGGTAAAAAAGAATCGGGAAAATTAAATGTGATTTTTCTATTGATGTTGTCCCTTCTTGGAATCCTTTACCTAAACTATTAATCGGATCTTGCTTTGACATATTAAAATAAGACGTAAAGTCATTAATTGATTTGTTTGGAGGGGTTACTGCAGGAGTAAGCGTATGGGTACCCTTTATATAATTCAGAAATTAAACATAAATATTTACTGGTTTTCAATCTTACTAATTTTCGCTATTCTGTCTTGATAATCTACTGTAAATACTTTATTCATCGTTTTTGTACTTTTCTGGTCATTTTCGGTAATCTGTACCTTCATTGTAACAGCTACCTCATATTCATTTTTATTAATCTTCCTCGTCTGATTTACACAATCTCGAAGTTTAAGTTTACTTCCTTTGGCATAGCTTTCTTGTACATAATTTTTTTCTATACTATATATCTCGCTTCCTTCAACAAAGCTATCGCCTATAATGCCAAAATCATTATCGTTTACAGCAACTGTCCAAGCATCGACATAAAAATCAATATAATTTTCAATATCAATAATGTTTAACTCTTCTGTAGTTAGCTCCTTAGGTGTATATTCCTTTAGTGATTTCGAGAATAGGATACTCCCATCAGGTAGTGACCAGCCTTTATTATTATGATGAATTTGCAGCTCTACTTTGATACTATCCTCGTTTAGAGTAAGTACTCCTTTACTAGTTTCCCCCGCCACATAACCATCACCTTCAAAATTAAATTCAAGTTTATTATCATGCAATTCACCCGAAAATTCGGTTTTTGCTATTTTACTTAAATGACTACTCGCATAACTCAAGCTACCCTTTATTAAATTCCCTTCGTACAAATCTATTGTAAGAAGAGATTGTCCTGCGTAATAATTTCCTGCTAAGTTTAATCGATCTTTTCCGTATGCGTTTGCGGAATCATCAGATACAGGTTGTCTAGCATATTGGTTCGTTAAATTATAAATTTGATCATTTGCATTTAGAATGAATTGTGTGCTTCCGTTAAGATTGTCAAGTAAGTAAGGCGGAAAATCCAACCACGGACTCTCCATAGTTTCAGCCATAAACGTATGCCAGCCTTCGTTAACCTCTACTTGGTTAAATACAAGTTCCGTAACTTTATCCTCTGTTTTATTTTTAAGAACCAAATACTTTATTTCACAATTATTACAATATAAATAAACAAATTGTTGATTAACTCCTGAGCTTTCAAATTTCTCATTAGCTTGTTTTATTTTATCATTATATTCTTTTGAGGCATTATCCCTATCACTCCACATATTTAATGTGTTAATATAATCAAAGGAATTAGACTCTCTATTCTGAGGCATCATCTTTCGTTTCGCTCCCCCTTCACTGGAAAATTTAATTTCCTTAAAGGGCAAAATGGAGCAGCCGTCTAGCACCTTTAAAGTACTTGCATCGACTTCCCACGGTTTCTGAGTACCACTCCAATCTACTATCATTTTATTAAACGTATCTACATTGAAATCTAAAGAGATCGATGTTGTTTGGTAACTCAGATTTGGATATACCAATTTCACGTCAGCCTTGTTATCAAAGAAAATAGGTAATGGATCATATGCTAAATCAGTAGTTGTATTATTATCAATATCGAAAAGCACTCCATATTTTCTGTTTAAATATAACTGTGATGATATAATACTGTTCATTACTAACTTATCCTTGTCATCTGTCCCTTTAACATTATATTTATCTCTTTCTTTAATTAAAGACTCCATGCATTGCTCTGCATTACCCTTAACTTCCGCATTTAATGAAGCCAGCGGTTGGACACTCATTGCAGGACTTGAAGCAGAAACTACAGCAGTGTTAGTACCATTAGATACCATTGCTTGTGTAGGTTTCTCTTCATTACCTCCGCTATTATCGCAAGCACTTAGAATTATAAAAAACGCTATTACAATAACTTTCCGCATGCTATTTCCTCTATTCATCTTTTAATTATCTACTGTTATAACACGGATTTGGGTTGCTTTCACTCCAAGTTTATGGGCTTCGTCCATTTTTCTTTCTTTTCCTACAGCAGGATCCATAACTATAACGTCCCCATTCCCATCGACTCTTGTAGCAACAACAAAATGAGTATTAGTCCCTGTCCCAAATCGAATAATAGGCTTTTTCCCTTCTTCTAATAATTTCCTCAGTTCAACTTCATTGAAAGCTATTGTTTGGCTGTGAACTCCATCTGGCAATTTTTGCAAATCAAACTGTGTATCCCCCGGATTTCGCTCTATCTTGCATATTAAAGCAAAATCCCCCGGACTTATCTTCATCCCCTCACTGTTGACTACAGCAGTAATAGAGGTTACATAACAAGCATAATGAGCGAAACTTTTTAAGAACGATATGTCGCTTTTATCATCACCTGTGTAAGTGGAGGCAATATCCCCTTGCTTTAGAAGAGGTACTTTACCTCCCTTGATGTCATTATCTATCTCTGTATTAATTGGCTTAGTTGCAGCATTATTGTCTAATTTACCAGAGTCAGGATTATAGCCAAGTAAATCTGTCAAATCAATGCCACCCATGTCCTTCATATATTTTGTAATTGGAGTCCCATTATCATCTACAGGTATTCCATTTACGTCCTCATCAAAATATTTTTTCCCACCAAATAATTGAATCAATCCCCCACTTCCTAGCAAATGTCCTGCCGCTAGCAACCCCGATGCAGTAACAGTTACTCCATCAATCTCAGTTCCGATGTAGGGTGAGAATTTTTTTACATACTCCCATACTTTTTTTTGAAAGTCCTTAATAGCTATTTCTTGGGCTTCAGGGTTATTTAGAAACGAATTTTTGTCTGTAACACCAAGTTTTTTTGCTTTGTCTGTCCATTTCCCAATATAATCATTTTTTTTGCTAGATATATCTTTTATATATAATCCCGCTTCTTCCAAAGCAGCTTCACCCATTTGGTATTTACCTAGATATCCAATTTGATTGACCACAGAATATGGATTTTTATTTCCTGATGACTCATGATTTGCAAGTAACTCTAAAAATTTGTCATAATTCCCCGTTGATTTAATCGTGTTAGTATTTTTTATATTTTGTACTCCCCCGACATTAGGCTGCATATCATATTTAGTGAAATCAACCCCATCAATAAATTTAGCATCAAGATGAAAATCCTTAACCAACTTATTCCGTGCTTCTGTAATCTTGCTCTCTTCTTTCGCTTTACCGCTTTTATCCCCTATAAAATGCAGTGCTTTTTGGGCATTCCCAATAATGGCATAAAGTGCTTCAATCTGCCCAATCTGGCCTTTAGCCCATTTCCCCATTCCATCCTTTAATGCGCTTGTCTCAATTAAATAACGCAATTGGTTATCTGCGGGAAGCTCAGAATGATCACTTTTCATCGGGTTGTAATGACAAGCCAACAAAGGGGAGCCTTTATAACGAGCAGAGAAATCATTACCTTCCTCATAATAAACACTCGCCACATTTAACTTTGCGAGCTTCTCTCTTACTTTAATTGCTTCCTGATGAGCTCTGTCCTTGTAGGGCCTGTTTCCAAACTTGGTATACATGGCATGTGCCGCTTGGCAGCGACCAATTTCATCCAAGGCTTTTATAATTTGTTCAATTTGACCCATTGCCCATTTCTGTTCACCTTCGGTTCCATTCGCCGTTAATTTCAACAAATATTTAACCTGATTATCTTCCTTCAACGTTCCTAAACGAGCTTCAAAAGTGCTCTCTTTTATTTTCACTTTAAACGATTTTGCTACAGCAACCAGCAGGGTCGGTATAGGCGCTAAAATAAGCCATATGGGATTCGTATCTGTGAGAGTCGTTGCGATATTATGTAATCCCGAAGCGATTTTTTTCTCCACTGCACCTAGCTTTGCCCCTGCTCCATGCACTAATTTATCCCAAAAGTTCTCTTTTACAGATACTTTCGTTAATGCGGTAACAGCAGCCTTATTCTTTAGCTCTGCTTCCTGTAATTGTCCGATTGCAAATTTAATAAAACCAGCCATGTCTTCCGCGCGGGTCGTTAATTGACTAATCAGTGCTTGCGCAGCTGAGGTTTGTCCCGAGATTTGAGCTAATAATTGACCATCTAGCTGATTTACAAATCCGTTTATTCCATTACGCAGATAATTGGCATCATCGGTTATGGCCGTTAAGCCATCGAATAACCTTTGCATCGAGTCATCTTGGAATACAGCTTTGTTTGGCATAATAACCTCCTATAATTGTGACAAAGCTATATTTATTCTATTAGAACTTCTTTTTATAATCTTTAAAGAATTGTAAATTCAGCTGTGAATTACGGCCATCATTATAAATATAAGGAAAGTAATATCCCTCGACGAGGGTAGTTTGTTTATCAAAATGTTGGTCAAGATCAAATGAGTTTTTAACAAAATCAAAAAAGTGATTCAAATAGACCACTGAAGCATCCAACGTCTGCTTTTCCAAATTAGAGTTACCTTGAGGGTCCAAATTAGCAATTCTTTTTATCTCTATATAATCCTTATTTAATTGGTTAATTACTTCTTTAGTTTTTTGAGATTGCGGCTTTTTCAGCTGTTTCAGCTGTTCTGTAAGTTGATCAATTTGTTTATTTTTTTCCGCTAATTGCTTTTTCAAGCTTTCTAATACAGGATCAGCAGCACTTGATGACTGAGTAGGCTTAGCAGTGGTGGAGCTCTTGAACGCTGTAAACAATTTCGTATGGCTATGAATGAAGGAATAAGAGAAGAACCCAATTAAACCTATTACGATTATTAGTGAGGCGAATACGGTTACTTTTTTCATTTTTCTTGAAGTAATTAGCCTACCTATTGTTTGAAAGAAAGCACTATTTGTTTTTTGTTTTTTATTGTTCTTCCTGCTAGTTTCCAATAAATTTATGGCGATCTCTATCTCTTTAGCAAGACTTGTATGTAGATTCCGCGATTGAATAGAGCGATATATTCGGATTGCTTCCTTATAGTCTCCAATTAACTCGTACTCCTTGGCCTGTTTAAAGAGATCTTCATCCATACTTCCTTTTCCTTTTTTGGAATTCCCTACGGAGTTCGTTTCTGTTATTACAGGAGCATTTAACGATTCTTCCATGCCAGGCTGTTTAATCTTTGAAATGGCAATTAACCATTCACCGAAGGTTGGACATTGTGTTAGTCCTTCACTTTCCCAAGCGCTAGCAAAGAGAGTAACAACTGTATCTCCCCATATGGGACGAATTGCATTAATTAATTGATGGTATCGTTCACAATTACTCTTGACTTCATTAGGAGCAAAGAAGCTTTCACCAAATGCATGATCAACAAAAGTATCTGTACAAGACCCTAACATCTCCATTAACAGGACAGCCCCCGAGAAACGATCAGAAAAAGCACTCCACATTTCATTAGATGGCATTCCATTATGCGCAGCATATCCCGGAGAACCTGCTGGCACATAATCCGGCCGCTCAAATTGCGTTGAATAAATTTGCTCCAAATCAATTAATTGGACATAATCCTCCGACTTCACATTACTTATATCCTCACTTAGCATCGGCAGAATAAGGTTTGGTGCTGAAAGGTCACAATGCGCCAGTCCACGCTGCTCCATTGCAGCTAAGATTTCAGCTAATGCAAATGCTGCTTTGTAGCTTTGCTTTTTACTAAGCCGGACCTTATTCAATATAATATCCATCCAAGTTGGGCCATCAATCCAAGGCATGACAACGGCATATAGAAGATCTGGCTCCTTCATTAGCAACTCAGCCGTGTTCTGTGGCGTCACTACAAAACGTTGACATGCAGCAAGCCCTACGACATCTCTAAATTTTGCAAGCTGCTTAGCATGATAAACCATCGAAGGATTTACAAATTTAGCACGAAATACTTTGATAGCCTTTTTCCTTGTTTTATGCTCAGAGTTCATTAAATAAACCGTTCCTTGACGGCCTTCTTGACCATACGGCACACCTCTTGCATTGGGATGCTCGCCAATCGTATAAGTCTCCCCATCAATTACGAGCTTTTCATTAACTGAAGGCTGAAAACCCATATCTTCTTATCTCCTTATTAAAGCCATATCCCAACAAGCATTAAAAAAAGACATGTCATCGCTTGAAGGGTTCTGTGCTGTTATATTCAATGTATGCTTAATTTCTTCTAAGGTCGGTATTTGCAGAGAATCCAATTGATCCAATCCATCCGAGTATAGGAGGAGACGACCTTTTGTACCAAAGCTTAATAAATCATTACAATACACATGGGGTGAGCTGCCTACCGGACCTGATCTACTGTTCCATCTATGCGAGGTGTGGAATTGATCGCCTAATCTTTCCGTTGACTCTTCATCACTACTCCATAATCGAATACGAATATCGCCTTGCCATATTATTAGAATTCTGCCATTCGGATATAAGGCGCTAGGAAGATCCACACGAGCAGCCCCATATACGGAGTCACTGCCATGCTCCTTCTTAGCTGCAAGCACCTCTCGCAGAATACCTTGAATATGAGATGGCAGTTCATGCTTATCCAGAAGCTCGGTTGCCTCACAAGTAATATCTCGCAAGTATTTATCTATATCGGCTTGTATGGATAAGCTATCTAACTCTGCATGATCATAGGCAAGTAACCACTTCAACAGCTGATCTCCTAAAAACTTTGCCGCAATATCACCATAGTAGGAAAGGCTAACTCCATCACACACTGTAATAAGCATACAATTCTCAGCTGCCAGAAAAGTTAGATAGTCCTGTCCTGGGTCATTTACTTCTCTTGACTCCAACGATCGGTAATACGCATATTGATACTGCCAAATCGAATTAGATATAGCATGGACTTCCGTCTCTGACTCTTGGGGTAGTCTAATGATCGGTTTCATGATTTAATGAATCGGAGTCGCGGCAGACATTTGAAAGCCAAGCGAAACCAAATCAGGATTTGTGCCTGGAAACATAAGTAAGGCGCCTTGTGTAAGGCTATAGTTAGATTCAATCATCATCTCACGGTAGCTTTCTGGAATTACAGAAGACATTTTTTTAAGCTTATATCCATAATCATCTTGGAAATTTGAATTCTCCATAATGCCTGGCCAACGTTTGGGCTGCTCAATCTCTTTCTCTAGCAGATCATCTGAAATAAAAATATTCTCAATTAGAATGTGGCCATCCTTTACAGACATGTCCATAATTCTACGCGCGATTGGTTCCGGGTCGTCTCCTGTATAAATACCATCTGTCATATGACAAACAAGCGGAGCTGGGCAATCCTGTATAAGCGGCAGCTCTTGTTGCAATAATTTCTCTGCATACAGAAATGCTTGAGCCGTGTTAGTAAATCTCTGAGTCGATAGCTCAGGTATACCTCCGATAGCCATAAGCTCATCTATTTTTTTGATCCCTCCCAGCAAATCATGAACCTCATCACTATAGGCGATAAGCGCAACACGATATCTGGGTGAAATTCTACTCCCTTTAGTTGAGCGGAATACCATTTGGGTCAATGCAACATTCAATGCGTCCATTACAATATCCAAACGACGTTTTTCACCTTTTAATAATCCCATTGAACCGCTTATATCAAGCAAATAGATGATAAGTGCCGGGTTCCCTTGCGTCGCTTGAGTCCTATATTCCATGCTGTATCCATCCTTTTATCAACACTTTATTTTTTCTTAAAAAAAGACTTAACGGTTGCTTCCTCTTGGATACCCGTTATTGGTTTCCAGCCAAGTAGCGGGGATTGTTGTTCGGCCGAAGAATAAGAAATATGCCGCGAAATTTGCATATACCCGCCACTAACAATCGAGAAGTCCTTTAAGCATTTGGATAAAGGGATGTTCATCCATTTTAATTCAGAATCAGCGGCTTGAATTTCAAAATACACCTGACCTTGTTCACTTTCTTGATCTAAATGGAATAATGAAATAAGCTGTGGTAAATATTCCTTGATCGAAATATTGTCCTGCAGCCCAACATCCAACCATTTACTGCTATCTGTTTGTTCAAAAATGGTCAATTCAACTATCAGTTTAAACACTCCTTTAAAAATACCTTTTATCATAAATTCTTGTTCTAGTTTTCTATGTATAACAATTTCTTTATATAATTTTAAAAATGGCTATGCATAAATTGCATAGCCATTTTTAAGATTATTAACTAAAATCCTGTTGTTGCTGTTGTTTTACCAAGAGCTTTGCTTATTGCCTCATCAGCTTTTAGGTAGATATCAGAGGAATCATGTAGAAACTTGGCATATTCACCTAACATTAGATGAAGTGGATCCATTGCAGATGTTTTCAAACGCCCGAATTCCTCTGCATAATTTTTCTGTGCCGTGCTATCCCAAGCCTCATTGAGTGATTTAATCAAGTCATTTGCATTTCTTATTAAAGTTTCAAATTCCGTTTGAAAACCATACATTTTCTGACTTTTTCCTTCTAATTCTCCATATGATACTTTAATATCTGTTGCCATTTAAACCATTCCCTTCAAATTAAATTCTATTATTTAAACTCTTTCCGTTTCAGGGAAAAAGAAGAAATCCATCTCATATTATTTCACAATTTTATTTCCAGCTGCTACTTTCGCTGATGCTTCTCGTTCAGCGGCTTGTCTTCTTGCAGAAGCTTCTCTTTCTGCAGCTTCTCTTCTAAGCTGGGCCTGCCTTGCTTCTTCGATACGAATTTCCTCCGCCTGCAAAGTAACTGCGATTGAATTCACACTGCTCTGAAGCGATTCGAGCATGGATTTGAACTTACCCATATCTTTAATCCAGTTTTCGCACTTTTGTTGGAAATCTAATTGGCCAAATTCATTCCAGTAGCTTGAAATATTAGCCGTTTTTAGAGTCATTTCAGTTACAAGATCATTAGAGCTTGTAATAAGTGGATTAATCTTTGGCACAGTTCCAAAAACATAGGAGGATTGCATATTATCATTCCTTACCTGTTATAAATTGAGTGGTTTGTGTCATCATCATATTAAATTCAATCGGGACAAGAGAATATATGAGGGGCTCATTATCAGGAATCATATTAAAGCTTACTCGCAACAATTTGTTGTCGGCTATGATGAAGCTTGATTCTCTAACATCGTCTATTAAATCATTAAGAATTGTAAAAGAATTTAGAGTGCAATAATGGGTTAGATTATTAACCGAATCTACCTTTTCTTGCTTAAATTCAAATTCATAGGCCGCTTGTAGGCCATTTCTCTCAACAATCATCATTTGCAAGTCATGTAATGCCCAAATACGTTTAAAACTATAAGCTTCTGTTTGGTCTTGAGTTAATTCAACTAGTTCGCTCTCACGAAAGAAGTATTGATAAGACTTTATCACTCCGTTTATTCGAACTGTCTGATTAATTACTCTACTACAAAAGGCTATGATAGAAAGCTCTTCAAAAATATCACTAGCAATTTCAAGAGTTCCGTCGAAATTAACTTGTATTAATAGTTTCTTTTCCAGTTTTCGCTGGACATCGGCCAATTCAACCTTAAGTTCGGCTGTAGATAAGGAGGAATAATCGATTTCTATTCCTGGTAGAACTCTCCCCCCAATTATTGCGATTAAATAGCTGAGCTCACCTGATGAAATGGATATAGAACCTTTTGTTGTAAGCACCAAAAAACTCCCTCCCTGCCACCTATTTCCATATTATACGAATTGCTAAATTACGTCAATATTTTGCAATTTTAGACATTATCAACTAAATTGGCAATTTTATTTTTACTTTTTGATTTTTGCGGAATAACCAGCCAATTCCTTCACCCATATCACGGTTTTGCTCGGAATAGGGTATTCCGTTCATTTCTTGTGAAAAGGCAGTGTGCTGCTGCAGTGATCCACCTGTGACAATCGCACATTTTCTTTCCAATAATGGACTTACGAAATCCAAAGTATTCTTCAGTTTATTGATATCATTTGCTGGCGAACAGATGAATAAGTAAATCCCTAGTCCGTTACCAAACATAGTTATTTTATCCATTTTTTTAAGTATATCCTCATTCATTAATTTACTGGCATGTTGTAAATCCGTTATACAAATAAATTGTCTTGAATAATGCTTTTGAATAAACTGATACTCATCAAATGTATCGGGGTCTTGAGATTTAGCTGAAGCCTCGCGAATAGAATCCTTCCTTGTTTGCATTTCATCGATGATGCGATCAATAAATTCCTGTAATGGATCACTTGCGATAATGTATGAATCAATTTCCAGTGTTTTTTTGAGTAATTGTAACGGTGATTTGATCCCTTCGATTACATGTATTAAAATTTCCTGTGTTTCAAATGATTTACGCCAAATAGGAACCAAGGCATGGATCATTTGGTTAGCCTGAGCAAGGTCAGAATAAGAAAACAGACAGCTAAAAAATTCCTCAAGCTTGAAATATACAGGCAAGGTTTCTTCCAATTCCAACCCGACTGGAAATAATTCGGTCAGTTCATTTTCGGGAATATTATCTATATTACATCTGCCTATTAACTCTTCCGCACTTAACTTAGCTGGGATAGTTGGAACCTTTTTAGCTCTCCTTCCCTTCCAGCTTTGATTAATTTGTTTGCATTGTTTACGAATCCCAAGTGCTATTTCCTCATCTGTTGCTCCTTCATAAGGTAAAGCTGTATGAAACTCAAGTGGCATTTCAATTTTCACTAACCCTCTACCCGGAACATTAGCAGGCTCAAGTCCGTTCGTTCGCCCAACAAGTGCATAATAATCATTCTTATCTGCCATTTGCAGGGTGATACTTTGGCGCACATTCTGAGTAATTTTATAAGAAAATGTATTGCCGGATGTTCCAGTTAATATCAAATGAATACCATAATTGCCACCTTCACGTATCAACATAATTAAAAAAGCCACTGCATCATTATAATTTTCTGAAAAGGCTGTGAAGTTATCCAGAATAATTACTATAGCCGGTATCGGTAAGCTTGATAAATTTCTAAATGCAAAGATGTTCCCTACACCTTCTGCAGCAAATAATCGTTTGCGATTCTCCAATTCCTGCGTAAGCATTTTGAATAGCTTTAAAAGCTTGTCCTCTTCTTCTAAATAAAGGACATCCCCTAAATGCGGAAGCTCATGAAACACAGCTAATGTGCGTGATCCAAAATCCAACAAATACAAATTCAAATCATCTGCTGTATACGAAGTAACAAGATCGATAATTATTGATTTTAAGAGCGTGGTTTTTCCACTATTCGGTACACCATATATTAGAATATGCCCTTCTTTGCCTAAGTCCATTTGTAAGGAGAATTGGATCTGTGCTGCTGGATTGTCTACAATTCCAACTGTGAAAGTTAAGCCTTCCTTCGATGCGCTTCTTTTGGTCTTTTCTCCCATTACATTTTTAATATTATAGCAATCCTCTAAAGATAATCGCTCTGGTAAGGGCATTAACCAAAGTGGCTTTACAGCCTTAATATCACTGTCCTTTATTACTTGCTTAATTTGCTCTACAACTGCATCTAGCTGTGATATTTTCTTCCCCTCTGATAGTAATACAACTTGATTGCGTTTAATTGCTGTCCGATTCCCATTCAATTCAATCTTATAAAAAGTTTGATCAGACTCTATCACTTCGTTTACTTGATAAGGTGCGCCACTCCAAGCAGATTGAAATAAAGTAAAAACTTCATTATTACCTACTTGTAAATATCCGCGACCTTTCTCTTTTATTTCAGCCGCTTCTGGACGCTTTAGCATTTCTTGACTATCTGACACATCTTGGACCTTTAGGCAAAGCTTAAAACGAGAATTACTCCATATCTGATCATTTACTACCCCAGAAGGCTTTTGAGTAGCTAAGATTAAATGAATACCTAAGCTTCTGCCGACACGTGCTGCACTGACTAACTCAACCATAAATTCAGGCTGATCCGACTTTAACTCCGCAAATTCATCGACAATGATAAAGAGATGAGGCAATGGTTCCTTTGCGACTCCATCCCGATAATTAACAATATAGGCATCAATGCTATTGACACCGATTTCTCCAAAAAGAACCTGCCTACGCTTTAATTCACTTTTAATAGAAACTAGCGCACGGTTTATTTCGTTACCACCTAAATTAGTTATGGTTCCAATTAAATGTGGCATCCCAATAAAGGCATTAGCCATACCTCCACCTTTATAGTCAACAATGACCATGGATACTTCATGTGGATGATAATTTACTGCTAATGCTAGAATTAATGCTTGCAGCAGCTCACTTTTTCCTGAGCCTGTAGTACCTGCTACAAGACCATGTGGGCCATAGAATTTTTCATGCATGTCAAACATGAATAGCTTACCGCCGCTTTCTTTCCCTAATGGAACAGCCATTGTGCGATTAGCTTGATTCTTAGTCCATCTATTTAGAATACCTAGCTCTTCCACTCTCTCAACCTGAAATAACTCTAAAAAAGTAACTAGTGAAGGAATTTTATTCTTCCCCCCCGTTTCTTTTAATTTAATTGGTGCTAATTGTCGAGCGAATTGTTCGGCTTTATGCTTACCAACAAAATCAAGAATTATATTCTCATTATAATCGCTTAATACTTGGGCCTGATCTCTTCTAATAATGCCTATCCTATCGGAAACCTCAATGATAGTCTGACAATTCAATGGTAAATTTACATCTATGCGTTCCGTAAGAAATACACTTGTTAATCCGAGTGATGGTTGATTGGAGAGTAAATAATTAAAAAATTCGAGACTCTCTAGAAGCTCCGGCGCTAAAACAAAAAAAACATAATGGGGCAATCGATTCTGGTTACTATTTTCTGAAAACCCATTCTTTCGTGACTCGCGAGATTTCAGTTGTTGTTGTACTTCTTCTACTATTTTTAGAACATTTGTTGAGTCTGAGGCCATAAATCTAGTTTGCTGATCATCACTCCAAACGTGCGGCAGCCATCTAAGCCATTCCCATTGCTCCTTCTCTTCCTCGGAGTATATAAATATCGTTTTAACCTCGTCATATCCGTGATGTGTAGTTAAATGAAGAATCAACGAGTTGATTACCTCACTTAATCTATTACGCTTTCCAACCAACCCCAGTATCCCAATATCGCGAATCGGAAGCACAAAAGGAATATCCTTCACAACTGTTAATGGCTCACATTTCTTCATTAGCTCGCTTAGAAGTAAATCTTCTTCATCTAATGCTTTGTTTTCTTGTGGAAATTTAACCTTTAGCTTTAAAGCTTGAGTCCCTATCCCTACCCGAGTATGAAGAAAATCTGTTTCAATAGAAGTTCTTTCCCACAAGCTCTTATCCATGTTTTTCACGATTTCGATACAGATATCTGTATTAGGGTGGATTAAAGACATGACTTCCTTTTGATTCACATTTGCGCTTTGCAGCTTTTGCACAACCATATCCATATATTCCATATATTTAGCTTTTTTCTCGGCTTCTTGTTTTTTATGTTTACGAATCGAAGAAACATAATTCACAATGGAAACAATTATAGTAATCAAAGTCATGCCCACAACCGAATAAATCATCGTTTTCGATTTCATCAATATGGAAGTAATTACAGTCATCATCATCATCGCTATAGGTGGAAATAACATATTAAGCCATGAAATCGAGGGTTTACTCGATCTATTGGAATTTTTCTCAATACTAATTTCGCTTATTTGAATGGCTGGTATAATTCGAGGAGTTCGCTGAACCATGTAGCCCAGACGCTCTTTGTTGCTAATCATATCCTTCTCCCCCTATTAATTTTATTCAAGATCCTTTAAACTTGTTTAAATATGTACTTTATTTAGTATTTGTAAGGGGGATTCTAGTGAAAACGAGTGAATTATCAGCTATTGAATTCTCAGCTCGATTCGGTAAAGACAAGATTATTCCAGGTCCATTCTCTTATTTTTTATGTGATAATGGATTGGGTCTTATTAAAGACAATATTAAAAAATCGATCGAGGTTTTGGCAGCCGCCGAAATCAGCCATGTTGAACTCACCCTTGAAGACGAATTAGCCTTATTATCCTTAGTTTGTGGTGAGTTCAGTGAAGAGATTATCATTCCTAAACACGATACACTTATGGACTACGAAGCCAGAGAAAAGAGCACTTCAAGAAATCAAAACACAATTTGGGGATTATTCTTTACTTTCATCGTCATTTGTTTAGTAATATGTGTTTATATATTTCGCTAAAAATTATTTCTTTAAATTCATATGCTTAATGAAGCCAGAAAATTTGTCCGCCGTTGAGGAAACTTCCTGCTTATCTCGAGCTAATTGAGCAGCTCCAGCTAATTTCCCTTCAATAAAGATATTCGTAGACATAAGCGTTTCCTTAAGAACCCCCATAACCTCATTCATATTGGAAATGGCTTCCCGAGCAGAAATAGCCTGTTCAGCAGATAATTCATTTTGAAAGGAAGGATCGTTAAGCGTTGAAAGCTCAAGTTGGATTCTTTGCATGCTAGCTTCAGCCTTTTGACCGAAACGTCGACTTTCTAGATATATAGTTTCCAATTGTCTTACATCAAAAATATTCGTTTTACCTCCCATTTACTTTCCCTCCTATACTATTTTCCGAATTAATGGAGACTCTTTGGCTGAGTTTACTAATCCAACCTGTACATCTGTAACTACTCCACTTAATTTTAGAAATTCATCCTCCAATAATTCATATTTATCCTTTAGAATTTTTATAAACGTTAAGTCACATTCATCAGCTGCCTCATCATAAATTACCCGAAGCTGCTGCAAATCTAAACAAAGAGTTTGTATCTCTTTAACGATGATTGACATTGACTTTTGTACTTGTTCATGATTACTAAGCATGTTATTCACTCCATTCCATTTTTTCTAATCCTACTTAATAAACTTATCCATGAATCACTCTAATAGGTTTTTAATTGTCCTTCTTTCAGATTGAGATGAGGTTTTAGGTAATCCTACTCCCTTTAGATCCTCTTTCTTAAGTCCTCCCCCCTCTAATAAACTTAATAATTCTTGCTTTTCATTCTTTTTATTGAAAGTAAAGTCCAATTCCGACAAACTAGAGTCAACCTGGGAATAGACACTTTCACTTTGATCTGCATCATTAATATCGTTCTGTGATTCATAAGGCAAAGCAGATAAAAAGAAGCGGTTCCACTCGATTTTGTATTCTTCTTTAATTAAAAGAGAGAACGAGACGCTTTTTCTGATTTCACTTGGTTTATTTATAAAACTTCGTACATTTAACATGTTTGTAATGGCATTTAGCACACCGCAGCATAATTCAATATCTTGCTCCACGGGTCCATTCACAAGAAAAAGATAGGGCGCCAGTATATTGATAGGGTGAGGGGCTTTTTCAAAAAACCAAGAAACCGTTGAATCATTCATTTTGGAACCTTCAAATATATCTGAAAGATTCTTTAAAATCGGATAATTATTCATTAGGAGTAATGCTTGGTCATAGACATCCCTGCTTAGATAATAAAAATGTTCATCTTTATATAAAACTAATGTGTTAATTGTAATGGGCAAGTATCTTATCTTGGAAACAACTATCATTATCAAACCTCATCTCTGCAGATATTTAGTCTAGGAATTTATTTGATTAATGAACACTTCGGGATCTACAGCATTTCCATTAATAAAAACTCCAAAATGCAAATGTGGGCCTGTTGTTTCAGTACCCGAATTACCTGATTTAGCAATGATCTCGTATTGAGTCACCTTCTGCCCCTTAACTACATGATAACTATTCAGATGGCCATAAAGAGTTTTAATGCCATTCCCATGGTCGATAATAACATAATTGCCAATCTGAGAGTTCTGTGATGCCTCCTCAACATAGCCATTAAACGCCGCTAAAACTGAGGTGTCCAAAGGTGCGTGCATATCCAATCCTTTATGAAATTTCATAATACTGTTAGTTAATGGATCCATTCTTACCCCAAACGGAGATGTCACAATGACAGGGATTTCTAAAGGTGACTTAAAATTTGTTATCTCCCCTAAATCCGAATACGTGATAGCCCTATGATATTTATCTCTCTGTTCATCCACAAGATTACTCAAAGCATTCATTTTGCTCTTATCCTGATCTGCATTCTTCACTGGTACTGTATTGTTCAACTTTGTTTGTTCCATCCATACTTTTCTCGCTTGACGTTTATTTTCTATATTACTCACAATAGATCTATATTTTGAATCAAGCTCCATAATATATTTCACTTCTTTTTCTTTGCTTTTATTCATCAATGCCTCGGTAGAATTAAGCTCACTAATCAATAAATTTATTTCTTTATCCAAGCTAGCTAATTTACTTTCACCATAGATATAGGATAAATCAGACGCTGCCGTTAACATTGTATTATTATTAACCCTCTGAGCTACAATAAAATATTCTTCTTCCATAATATTTAGTTTTTCACCTTCTACAATTGCATCGTTTATAGAAATATTATATCTCTTCAGAAACGATGAAGATTCTTCTGCGTAAACTAAGCTATTCAAAAAAAAGAAAAGCAATAATGTCAAGCTAAGAACTTTGTACAAAACTTAACACCTACCTAATTTTCGAAGTATATTTGCTATCTGATGAATTTTCAATCCCTTATACAAATCCTTCACAGTAATCCCACTATACAACAAATTTTGGTAATATTTTGTTGTATTTTGTCGAAAAATAAATTATTATGGCAAGTTTTTATTAAAACATTTTGAACTATATAAAGAAAAGGCGTGATTTTCAACTAGTGTTGAAAATCACGCAGCTCATGCCATTTGACAAATCTCCTCTTTATTAATGATTTCCGTCCTTGGAAAAATTTATTTGTGAATTTCCCACCTCTTTATCCATATAGCTTATATAGCTCGTTTCTTCAAATTGATGTTCAACATCGCTTTTTATATCCTTTAACAATTTGTATCCTCCAGCGACTTTTTGTATGCATCTGATGATATAAAAAGCATTTTGTGTAGGCTCATCAAACACTTGACTAACTTCATCCTGTTTAAGTAGATTAGCAATATCTCTTAGCTTCGGTGAGACGTTTAAATCCGTACGTAATGAAGCTTCACTCAATTCCTGCTGCGCTTCTTCTTTTTTAATTTTCTCTTCTTGCTGCCACTCCTGCCATATTACCTCGAAGTCTTCACCTTGTTCCAGTCGCTGGCGAAGCTTATCGATTTCCTGTTTTGCTGCCAGCTTTAATGTATCATCCACTATGCCCTTGCCGTTTAAGTAAGTTTTTGCTATTTTTTGGACAACAACTTTATTTGCTTTTCTAAACATTCTGTCTTTGAGTGTTTCATAGAGTTCCTTTAATTGAACATCGGTTGCAGATAGCTGCGAGACCCGTTAAATTATCAATATCCAGCAATTTCCGTTCAATTGAATTTCCTAAATAAGTAAGGTTTTCACCAAAGGAAAGGCTTACTTTTTCTTTCAATATTTGAATGGAGATTAGATATGAGCTTATGCTAATAATCATAGTAGGTATGATCATGACAAGTATGAAGGCAATAAATATCTTTCTCTGAATGCTCATTCGCCGTTGAAACTGGAATTTTTTCTTCAAGTACATAAGCTTCTCCTTTAATATAATTAATTTATAAAAAAAGAGCATCTTTTGTCCCCATATTTAATAGCTATTATTATATAACTCTACCATAATCCTGTAAATCAAAATGAACTGTTTTATCCTATAATTATTTATTCTAACAAAATATAATATAGTGATATAGTTTAAAACTGTCAACATGAAAAAAAAGAGAGCTATCACTAAACTTTCTTTCCAATCTAACTCGGACATCTAAATCCCAGTACTGGTGCGGTATTGGGTCATTTTTCCCAGAAACTCTATCCGTTTTTTTGGGGTTGTTATTTACTTTTTCGCATTATCGCTTGGTCTCTCTACCACAGGAACGCGTCACCTTATATAACATAACGCGTTATATATTTTTGTATTTTTTTGCAATATTCTGTGGTACTATATCTTCCATGGTTGAGTTATGCGTACTAATGCGCACTAATACGTACACCTAATTATGAATAAGAAGGACGGTGAATAGCGCAACAATAAACTACTAGATCAGCAAACTAGCAACCACGAAAGACAATGTCAGGTAACATTACACTTAAAAGAGGAAGTGACAACGTTGAATAGGCAGAAAAGAAAATCCTTACTTGTAATTGCTTCAATGTTTATGGCATTCAGTTTGACCCAACCAGCATTTGGCATGGGCATAAACCCGATTGCAGCTGCACCCAATCAAGCGGAAAATTCCGCTAAGTCTGCTCCAACCACAGAAAATGTAATCGCAAAGTACGTCCCTGATCGTGTACTTATGAAATATAAATCAAATTTTAAAACAGCATCTGTGCTTTCCAGTACGATTACAAATAAGCTTGTAAACATTACTACAATTAGCTCTTTGGACGTTCAAGTATTAAACCTCAAAAAAGGGACTGATATTAAAAGTGTTATAGAGGAGTTAAAAAAAGATCCTAATGTCCTCTATGCGGAACCCGATTATATCGTTCTCCCCCCCAAAATCACGAATGAACCCAATTTTAAACAAGCCATTAACGAATATTCCAGAACATATGACAATGCACCGACTCCGGTCCATGCCATTGATCCGCTCTATAATAATCAATGGGCGTTGAACAATACAGGACAAACCCTTAATAATGACACTGCTCCAGCCGGTACACCTGATATCGACATGGATGTTCCTGAAGCATGGGGTAATACAAAAAGCAGCAGCGACATCATTGTTGCTGTAATTGATACAGGCGTCCAAACGACTCTACCTGATTTAGCTCAAAATATTTGGATTAATTCAAAAGAAATCCCTAACAACCATGTAGACGATGATCATAACGGATACATAGACGATGTGAATGGTTGGGACTTTGCACATAATGACAATTCTCTTTTCGATCTCAATGATAAATTCACTGATTTTCATGGCACCCAGATTGCCAGTGTTATCGCAGCCTCAACGAATGAGATTGGTATAAGCGGAGTTGCTCCGAATGTAAAAATTATGCCGCTCAAGTTCTTTAAGCTTGACGAAAATGGATCTCTGCAAGGAGATATACTTGATGCCGCTGCTGCCATTACCTATGCGCAAAACAATGGAGCTAAAATCGCCTATCTCCCTACTCCTACATTTGATTACAGTCAAGTATTGCGCGATGCTATAGAGCAATCCACAATGCTCATTGTATCTGGTGCCGGCGAAGGTGTAGACCTTAATACCGATCTTACTCCATCTTATCCGAGCTCTTTTAAAAGCCCTAACGTACTTAATGTTACAGCTGTTGACAGAGGTGGGAATTTATACGGCTACACAGACATTTTTGGACGTAATTATCATACAGCTTATGGAAAACAAACCGTAGACGTAGCGGCACCTGGAGACTATATCCTATCCGAATCTCCAGATTATCAAATTGGCTTTGCTGCGGAAATTCATAAGCCTGCAGAAGGCTCAAACAAGGAATACAAGGCGATTTATAACGGAATAGGCTTTGAGCAAGTACCAATCCATAATTATGGTGGAGGAATAGGACTTCGCTCTGAAGATGATTTTGATCCCACACAACGACAAGATATGTTTGACACTGCGATGAACTACTTAAAACCGGATAGTACAACAGCTAATTCGGCTGTGAGAGTGCTTTTGGTGCAAGATACCAATGTCGTTGGTGGTAACGAAGGTGGAGGCTATTGCAGCACTAAAACTATAGTAGCTGGAGACCCTGGTGGCGATCCCGGATGTGGTATTAGTGGTGAGCGTGGTTTGAAAGCTTTAAATATTTATAATTACATGCTGCAGCAGGCAGGATACACCAATGTTCGTACTATAACACCAGAAGACCAGAGCATAGACGGGCCTGACTTTAATGAGCTCAAACGATATGATATTGTGATTTGGTTTACAGGTACATCATCAGTTTATGAACTTGGAGAAGAATCCCAAGGAACTTTTTTAACAAAACATGACCAAGATGATGTAACGAAATACTTAAATAACGGTGGCCGTCTATTATTAACTGGTCAAGATTCAATCGATACGATGGGCAACACTGAATTTGTTAAGAATACCTTAAACGTATTTCAAATAGGTGAAGATACCTACGGGGATGGCGGTGCTATCATTCCCTCAAAGAACACGATTTATCAAGATCGACCAGAGCCATACAAGTTGAAAGATTACAACATATATTTCAATTATACCGTTTCAACCAATCCGTCCATTACTAAGATCAATTTGGAATATAACAATGGTTATTATCGTTATAAAACAGGTCCCGATTTTGCGGCTGCTAATGCTGCAGGTGCGGCAGCTCTAGTATTCAGTCAATTTCCTAAAATGGATGCTGCAGCTGTAAGGAACAGATTAATGAATAGCGGTACTCCTCTTAGCTCCTTGAGCGGAAAAACAGTAAGCGGTAATATGATTAACGCCTTCAGGGCTGTATGGGATAAAGACATTCCCGGTACCCCGCTTCAAGATTCATCAGTCAGCAATAGGCTTGATTCAACATCCAATCCGAATGCTGTCTATGCTGTTGATCTAAAAGCTGGCGATCAAATCAGTCTCTCTCTATCTGGTGAGCCAGGTACCGACTTTAATCTTGCCTTATATAACCCTTCTGCAACAACGATTACCTCCAGCGAAGAATTAATCACTTCTTCCAAGAATAAGAATACTTCTAACGAAGCCATTTCTTATACGGTAACTAGTTCTGGTACTTATTATGTCAATGTCAATGCACTGAACGGCTCAGGCAAATATACATTGAGCGTTATATCAAACAACCAGTGGGGAACATTTCAAGAAACCAACAGGGCACTCCTATTCAATGGTTTTTGGTCATCCAATGCTAATTCATTATTTTCGGGTGGAGCATTGAAACAGCTCAAATCTTCAGGAAACGTGGAGTTCAGCTTTAAAGGAAACCAAATTGAATGGATCGGCTCAAAGAATAGTAATTCCGGAATTGCCAAAGTTTCTATTGATGGTGAACAAGTAGCCTTACTATCGCTTTATAGTGAAACTCCATTGGATCGTCAGTCAGTTCTTAAGAAATCTTTAAAATCCGGAAGCCATACAATCAAGATAGAATGGACCGGTCAGCAAGATCCAGAATCTAAAGGTACCTTCATTAACGTAGATGCTTTTATAGTTTCGAATTTGATGAATTCGCTTGACACATCAGCCTCTTATAAAGGTATTTGGGGTGTAAACTATGGAACGAATTTCACTGGTGGCGCTGAGAAGTTTTCAAATTCTAAGAATGCTTCTGTGGAAATTTTGTTTACAGGCACTAGAGTAACTCTATTGTCCAATACTGGCAAAAATCGCGGAAAAGCATACATCTATTTGGATGACAATATTATCCAAACAGTAGATTTGTATAGCTTCAAATCAAAATACCAGGTTCCTGTGTTTACTTCTTCCCTTCTTTCCAATACAAGACATAAAATTAAATTGGTTAATATAGCGGAAAAAAATCCGCTCTCTACAGGAACTTTTATAACATTTGATGCGCTTGACGTATTGAACTGATTCGCTTTAAAGGTAGAGAACAATAAGAATAACTTCAATTCGGAATCCTAATCCCCGAGTAGCACAGGCACCACCACTATCCTGTTTGAAATGAGGTAAATGAACTTGATCAAATCACTTGTCAAAAAATCGACATCCCTATTAGCCATCACTATCTTACTAGGCGGACTTGTAAACCAAACCGTTTCAGCTGCCAGCAGTTCCGTTCATTCTGCTCTTCCTATTAATCTCGGAAACTTGCAATTTCAACTTCAAGAGGCTTTAAAAAGTAAATCTGTAGGTGAGGCTTCCAAAACGGACAGCTTAGAGCACTCTGTTATTTCATCAGACATCAACACAGCTTCAACTAATAAGATTAATGTCATCATTCAATTCAACGCGCAGCCCGCCGCTATGGGCATATATTCTGCCAAGCAAGGAAACCGCACATTAGCTGCTCAATTCACTCAGCAAAAGGTGCAAGATGAGCAAACTGCATTTTTAAGTGCGGCTCGTGCCAAAGGTATCCCTGTTACAGTCAATTACAAATACGACACGGTTCTTAATGGAATTGAAGTTACCGTAAGTGCTAATCAAATTCCTCAATTGGCTAAAATTGCTGGTGTGAAGGACATTCATCCAAACTTACTCTATTACCCTATTTCAGACCCGGAATCTAGTATATCCGTAACGAATAGTACGTATGCCAATGATATGAATCCTCTTATACGGCTTGGAGTGGACAAAGCATGGGCTCAGGGCATTACAGGCGCAGGATTAAAGGTAGGGGTTATTGATACTGGTGTCGATTATCTCCACCCTGATTTAAAAACTGCGTTTAAAACACCGGAAAATGTATCAGAAAATGTCTATGGCTATGACGCTTTTAATGGTGATGATGATCCTTATGAGGATTTCCCGAATCATATTAGATACCCAGGTTCCTCGCACGGAACCCACGTTTCGGGAACCATTGTGGGCAGAGCTTTGAATACGACTCCTGATTTTGTACAGAGAGGTGTCGCATATGGAGCAGAGCTTCATGTTTACAAAGTATTGGGGGCAAAATCAGATGATGACACAGCAACAGCACCCTCTGGATCATCGGCCCAGATTATTGATGGAATAGAGCATGCCGTTAAGGATGGCATGAATGTAATCAACCTGTCATTAGGCAGCGCGGGAAGTAAAGATGCTAGCTCTCCTGACTCGATCGCTATTAACAATGCGGTTCTAGCGGGAGTTGTCGCAGTTATTGCTAATGGGAACGATGGAAGCTCGGGTAAATATTATTATTCGATGGGATCTCCAGCCTCAGCTCAGCTCGCTATCTCCGTAGCCGCGACTACAAACTCTAGCGTGCAATATGTAGCAAAAACTAGCAACTCCGTAACAAACGCTGTCTATGAACCTCTTAATTTGGTTGCATGGGATCCGCATAATAACGATTTTAATAGTAGTTTAGGAACCGCACCGCTGAAAGCTGTATATGTAGGTTTCGGTGAGGACAGTGATTATACAGACAAAGGACAATTTAACGAAGAGGAATCGATTTGGAAAATAGAGGGTCAAATAGCCTTCATCTCTCGCGGTGTACTTGCCTTTGAGGACAAAATCAAGATCGCTAAGAAGCATGGAGCCATAGCTGCAGTTATCTTCAACGGCAACGGATATAAACCAGACCCCAGTCTTGAAGTTATGGTACCCGATTTATCAGATAATATTGATGGTAGAAATGAAGCAATAGGCTCCATAGCCGCACTTGGCGATAGCTCTAAGTACATTCCGTTAATTGATATGCCTGGAAAAGAAGGCCGAAAAATTGCAAGAGAATTGCTCTTGCATCCTGATGCTTTGACATTTACATTTGATCCTAGCTTTGAAAAGGTAGACCTCTACGGAGATACGGTTGCAGATTTCAGCTCCAGAGGGCCAAATTCGGATGACAATTATGGCATCAAGCCAGACGTTAGCGCTCCTGGTGTGAACATTTATTCCACACTGGCAGCTTATGGGAAAGATGCAGATGGAACCTATGCGCATCCTTACGGAGACTACACAACTGCTTATGGTCGTGAAAGTGGTACAAGTATGGCAGCACCGCATATTGCAGGACTTGCATTGCTTGTTTTGGATAAGCATAGCGATGATTCGTATAAATGGACACCATTCGATGTTCGTGCTGCACTTGCTAATACCGCAGATGAAATCAAAACGGACGTGAATGACGGTACTCTGTACGATGTTTATTCTCAGGGATCCGGACGCGCAAACATTGCCAAAGCACTTGAAACCCCGGCACTTTTGCAAGCTCTTAATAAGATTACGATTTATGATGGTCAAATGAATCCAATAACAATGGATAGTGAAGCTAGCAATTTGAGCTTTGGCATGATGGATCCAGGAACAGAGGTTACTGAGCCTCTTCAGCTTAAGAATACTTCCGACAGCACGCTAACTTACTCAGCTAAAGTATTCATGCATGCAAATGTTACATCCGACCCTAATCACCCAATCGAGACTCCGGATATTAACAATATTACAATGAAGCTTGGTGGGCTTGATGCAGGTACTCAAGACCAAATTACAGTTGAGCCAATAAAAGATGTTGATGGCAACATTGTAGCAGGCACGCATGCCTTCACCTTGTCAGCTGAAGCTATATCTTCTGCAGCTCATGGTGTATATGAAGGTGAAGTGGTTCTGGAAAATAATAATCCAGCCTATCCAGCCTTGCATCTTCCATTCGTTATCCATGTTGGAGATGATTCTGCGAATAACGATTTTGAAATTCAAAATGTAACTTTCACAGATAGAACGGTTTATTCAGATACTCCAATTGATATGACAGTAAACCTTAAGTCTAATCTTAATAACATTATGGAAATTGCTGTTTTTGGAGTAAATGATGAATTAATTGGTATAATGACAACCATACAAGATATAGATGAAGTTACACACGAATATAAAGCTCTTCCATCTGGTAATATAACTATTCCCGACATTGATGGTGGTTATGGCATATTAAAAGATCCAGAAACCGGAGAAATTCAAGTGGGGCATCTGGAAGATGGCACTTACAAGCTAGGTATATTTGTCTATCATTATAATCCTGACACATATACTTTCGAAGATCATGGTTATAATTTTAAAACGATATTTGTTAAAAATGTACCTAATCCAAATCAAGAAGATCCTAATACCGGTAATCCTGGTGGCGGTACGCCTGGTTCCGGCGGTCCTGGTGGTGGCGATACTACTCCTGCGCCTACCTCTGCACCAACGGCTACACCTACACCTGCACCAGTAACTGAAACAGGCAATAAGGATGTACTTGGATCCGTAATTCCAAAAGATCAACCAACGGTTTCATTGCCAGCCAAAACCGAGCTGCAAGGAACCCAATTAATTGCAACAGTTACAGATGACGATGTTAAGAAAGCATTGGAAGCAGCAAAACAAACATCATCCGCTTTCGTTATCCGTGTATCCTCAGCTGATTCCACTGAAGCACAGCTGAAGCTAACAGCTTCCCAATTGAAGCTTTTGAAAGATGCGAATAAGGATAGCACCATCGTATTCTCATACAATGATGCTTCCATCTCGTCCTCATTCTCTGCATTTGACAGTGTTCCTGCTGGTGCTGATTTTGCAATTAAGATTAAGAAGGATGAAACTAGCAAACCTGTTTTTACTACTGAATATACGGATGCTACCGTTTTAGGAACACCTTATTCATTCGAAGCAAGCTCAACAATCAATGGGGTTACAACTCCACTTTCGCTGCCTGCTAATCAAGTATTCAAAAGATCATTTTTGCTAGACAAAGGAATTGATACAAGTACTGCCGGTGCCTTGTATATAGAAGGAGACAATGTCTACTCCATTCCCGCACAATTTACGCAAACCGATAATGGAGCAACGATTATTACGATTAGTCGCCCTGGTTTCTCAACTTATGCTGCTGCGTCGCGTCATATAACGTTTAATGACATTGACACCTCATGGGCAAAGAGCCAAATTCAATCACTTGCGGACAAATTTATGCTAAATGGAATTTCTACTAACAAGTTCTCACCAAAAGGCAATGTAACACGTGCAGAGTTTGCTTCCATACTAGTCAGAGCTCTTGGCTTGCAGAAGCAAACCTCGCTTGCACCGTTTGGCGACGTAACTACTAAAGATTGGTTCGCGCAAGATGTTGCAGCTGCTTATCAAGCCGGTCTTGTAACAGGCATAAGCGGTAATTTTAAACCTAATGCTGAGATTAGCCGTCAGGATCTTACCGTGATGCTCTCTAGAGCCATGAAACTGCTCAACTTAGCAAAACCCGTAGGATCTGTTAGTCACTCTTACGTAGATTCCGCTCAATTTAGCACTTATGCACAAGAAAGCATTCAAGTAGTTTCAGATGCAGGATTGATGCAAGGTGTTGAAATCAAGGGCAGCTTCTATTTTAACCCTAAGCAACCAACTACTCGTGAAGCAATCGCAAAAGTTTTGAGTAATTTACTCCAAACAGCCAAGCTGATCAACTAAAGAATCCTTCAAAAATCCCCTTGCGCTCGGTTTACCGCCGATGCAAGGGGATTTTTAATGTGCTGTTTAATCAGATTGTAAATGTGGGTAACGGTTATAAATGAGACTTATAGCAAAAAAAAGGGCTTCTCTAATAGGCATATTTGCCGCACTAGAGAAACCTTTTTTGATAATTTTAATTTATTTGCTTATTTGTGCCTTAACCTTCAGTAGAACTGTTAAAGCCTCTGCCCTTGTTGCAAGATCTTGAGGGGCGAATTGATTATTACTATTCCCTTGTACAATACCATCTAGCTTCAAGAAGGCAACGCTGCTTTTTGCCCACGCTGCAATGTCCTTGTCATCCGCAAAGCCTGTTGTTACCTCCGCCTTATTAGAAGAATGACTCCAAGCATTTGCGATCATCACTGCCATCTCAGCACGTGTTATCTCTGCATCAGGGCGGAAGCTTCCGTCCACATAGCCCTTAATTATGCCCTCTCGTACCGCCAACGCGACTGCTTTCTGCGCCCATGCTCCGATCTTGGCTGTATCAGTGAAAGTCAGTGGTACATCAGCTCCCTGCAACATTAGCATGTTCACCAGCATGACGGAGAATTCCGCACGCGTCACAGTATGATTCGGCTTGAACGTACCGTCCGGATATCCCGTTACAATTCCACTGCTTACCGCTAGCTTGATGTCAGTTTCAGACCAGTGCCCAGTTATATCGCTAAATTTCAAATTCGGCTTCGTTTCAGTTGAAGGATCTTTTATTGGTATTTCTACCGCTCGGCCAACTGCAAATACCGCATATTTCGTAAAATGGTTTACCTCTGCAATAATATGATCACCGCTTACTATACCGCCAACTTCTATCCATACCTTCTTTGCTTCGTCAAAATAGAATATAGCTGCTCTTTGATCGCCGTTCAATTTTGTCGGATCAAAAGATAATTTCAACGTTACCGGTTTACTGAAGTTTTCCGAGAAATTTTTTAGAATCTCGAAGATTGGGCTGGCTAGAACTTCATTATTTGTTAGTAGATTTTTAGTGTCTATTATTTTTTCTATCGATACTATTAGTTCTTTCTCTGAAGCATCAGCTGGGATAGAGATCGTGAGCTCATTTTTCAAACTAACCTCGCCCGTTTTACCTGGTGGAAGCGTTAAAATACCATCATCGGATGTAATGGGGGGATCGCTTGGTGCTATAGTACCTGATGCAGGATTTGCTGTAGAACCGCCACCATTATTGCCAGATTCTTCGACCCTTGCACCACGTGTCACAGTAAGCACGTACGTTTTGTTATTACCATTCTGCGCTGTCAAGATTATGATGATTGGGTTAGTTCCAACATTTAAGTTTACAATACCGCTCGTTTGACCGCTAGTTGCTGTAATTCCGTTAACGGTCATCGTTGTACCGCTGTCATAAACACTCGCTGTTACGGTAAGACTCGATACACCATTATCCACACTGGAAGTGTAGGCTGTTATTCCTGATGCGAAATCAGGACTTAGTGTTCCGTTTGACAACAATATACCGCTCAAGTCTGAATTGCTGCTGGCTATTGGCGCACGGTTCACTACGAGATGATACGGATTCATCGTCATGCCATCTTGTGCTGTAACATTAATTTGAATCGGGTTAGATCCAACAATCAAGTTAGAAGCGCTATAAGTATACACATTTCCTGTTACCGTGCTGTTAGTCGCACCTGTAACCGTGAGAGTTTGATTAGGGTTTGTTTTAATTAAGGTGAAATTGAGACTTGAAACGGTGTTAGCCACTTCCACCGTATAATCGAGCTCCGACGGAACAAATGCCAATGTACCTTGATCTACAGCCAAGCTGGACAGCAATGCATCGTTACTAATCCTAATGACATGGATTGTGTAAGTTTTCGTATTGTTGCCATCCTGCGATTTGACAACCACAAGAATATTATTCGCTCCTACTTCTAGCGGAATCTCAGCACTTGGCTGACCGCTTGCTACAGCTGCACTTGTTCCTCCATTTGCCGCAACTGTTACGCTCGTCGTTGCATCTACCGAAGTAGGGGTGACAGTTATGCTCGCAACGTTGCTCACTACGCTCATCATATAGCTCGTCGTTATCGGTGCAAAGTTTAACGAACCACTGCTTACACTCAAGCCGCTCAAATCCACATTACTCGATGATATAGGTTGACTAATAGTCGTAACACTAAAACCCGTTGCCATTACCTTAATCGTATGGCTGCCCGTTGCCAATACGCCTGCTTTAATAGTGATCTTCCCAGAGCTAATGGTATAAGTCTGCGTCGGCAGTATCGTCGCTCCGTCATTGATTGCCGTGATCGCTAAACGCCATGCCGCATCATCTGTGAACGAGATGTCGATCGCGTTCGACAGATTGTTGCTCATCGTGTCCGCTGTCAAAGTCGGCGGCTTCAGGAATACAATTTGGCTTACCCTCGTATCCGCATAATTAGGAGCTAATACGGTGATCGTATGGCTGCCCAGTGATAATGCGCCTGCTTTTAACGTGAGCTTCCCGTTGTTAATACTGTATTTCGCTATCGAAATCGTCTTCGTACCGTCTTTAACTGCCGTTATCTCATCGCTCCAACCTTCAGCATCCGTAAACGTGATTTCGATTGCGCTTGCCGCATTGTTGTCCGTCGTGTCTGCCGTTAAGGCAGGTGATGGGATCCAGTTTACCGTCTGATTTACGCTTGTTTCTAAATAATCAGTCGCTAATATGGTAATTCTGTGAACACCTTCAGCAAGGGTACCTGCATTAAACGTAATTTTTCCTGCTGCGACGTCGTAGCTCTCCGACGGCAATGTTTGTGCGCCATCTTTCACCGCCACAATTGCCCTCCGCCACTCCTCATCATCTGGGAAAGTAACGTCAATTGCATTCACAACATAATTGACCGTAGTGTCCACCGTTAAACTCGGCGGTCTCAGGTTCATCGTTTGACTTACAGCTGCATCTGCATAAAGTTCTGCCGATACCGTGATCAAGCGGGTTCCTACTGCCAGCACACCTGGTTTGAATGTGATCTTCCCTGCACTAACTGTATAATCCGCTGGCGGTATCACAGTTGTTCCGTACTTCACTGCGGTAATAACATTTCGCCATGCAGCCAAATCAAGAAATGTAACTTCTATCGGGCTTACTGTATCGTTGCTCGTCGTATCTGCCGTCAATGTAGACGGTGTCAGCAGGAATTTCTGAACCATTGGCTTCCTACCATCATTGTACACTCCGGCGATAAGAAAGTCAGAATACGCCAAATAAGGAACGCCGTTATCGACGTATAAGGACTTACCAAGAACCGCCGCCCCATTCAAGACACCTACTGATACCCAGCTGCTTCCATTATATTTCTTCACTGAGTCTTTAAAGTCAATCCCCCTATAAGCCACATAGAGTGTACCCTCGGAAAAATAGAAGGAAGTATAACTGATATTACTCGAGTCGCCTACTTTAAAATTCGCGTTGTTGTCTGCCCTCGTCCAACTATTTCCTTCATACTTCTTCAGTGTGACTCCATAACCGGTCAGCCAATCCACATAGGCGATAAAAGGAATGCCGTCATATATATTTAATGACGTAGTTGAGAATCCTCCCGTTGCGAAATTCCCTAAATCCAACCAGCTTCCGCTGGCTTCATCGAATCTCTTAAACACACCTGAATACTCAATCTCGTCATAATACATACCATTATGATTAACACGAACCGGTTTCTCGTTTCGATAGGCTACGTATGGGATACCCTCATTGATTGACAATGATATTTGCGAAACCGCATTCTGCGAAAATCCCATGCTGCCCAATGTCACCCAACCGTTGCTGCTTTCCTTGTATTTCTTCACCGTTATTTTACCTAAATTTACATTGTCATTATATGCCACATAGGGAATGCCGTCAGAGATTGCGAGTGACATCTCGTATCCCAGACCAGACGAAACATCCGTATTGCCGACTGGGAGCCAACTGTTTCCAACGTATTTTTTTACGGAAACTTTAAATCCATTTGCCGCATCGCAGTAAGCCACATATAAGGTACCATTGGAAACGGCCATCGAAAAACCTCGTGTAAACGCTTGGAGACCTACCGCCCCTGTGGAAAGCGCATCCCCCGCCTGTACCCAACTGTTTCCATCGTATTTCTTTACAAAAAGCCTGTTGCCAGCCCCTCCATCAATATAGGCGAGAAACGGAGTACTGTTAACGGAGATTAGTGACATGTCTAATGTATTGCCTACCGATAAGCCTCGGTTGCCCACATCCTGCCAAACGCCCAGGTCATTTTCCGGTAAATCGTTAATTTCAATCGCCCTATCGAAAACATCCCCTCCAATATCCGCAAGCGCTCCTGCATCTATTCGAATTTGGTTGTCCAAGCCCATTAACGGCCTATTGAAGCTGATCTGGAGCGTACTAGCCACTCCGGTTGTAGAGTTGCTAACGGAATCCTCCGAATCAAGCTCTTTGAAGTTAGCCTCGTCGGTTCTTTTGATCCTGATCTTCTTTTTTAAATCATCCAGTGTGCCCACTTGCGTCTCTTTATCGGAAAAAGTAACCGTAACGGACTTATTGTCATCGCCAACAGCTGCAGACCAGATAGTATCAAGCGCAGGGGCAAGGTCGCGGATCATGCAAATATTAAAACCAAGGCCGCCGGAGACAGGACTAAACTCATTAGCATTGCATAATACACCCTCTACAGATGAACCATCAGTGAGCGTATACGTTTTAGCATTCAGCTTTTTTGTTATCCATAGTTCTGCCCCAAGTCCCATATTCCAACCGTATTCCACGATTTTCATGCCCGTAAACGAACAATATTCACCATCGCTAGCACAGTACGTCCATGAAGATGTTAGAGGAGTTGGAACCTCAGCCGATGCATGGGACATAAATGGATAAGAAAGTGATAATAAGGTGAAAAACATTCCTCCAGTTAATAGAATGGTAACTAAAACCTCTTTTATTCTAGTTGTAAGCATGATTTTTCTTTACTCCTCTTTACTAGGATTTTTTTAGATTTCGAAAACTAATATTATCTAAGTCTACTAAATGCAAATGAAAGAATAATGAAAGATTTAACCATAAACAGACTAAAAACCGCGAAGCATCAAGCCTTCACGGTTTTTATCGACGTACAATATTATTTTTCTCTTCCATAACCAATCCGCCCTAAGCCTTATAAGCCCGCATAGCCTTAAAAACTTCCTTAAAGCTAGGTTTCTTCCCGTACATCAGAACACCAATGCGATAGACTTTAGCTGAAAGCCAGCTAACGAAGCCAATTGTGGCTAACAACAATAGGATTGATAACCAAATTTGCCACGCAGCGGGATCAGTCATTCCAATGCGCAGGAACATAATCAAGGGTGTAAATACAGGTACAAAGGACATTGCCGTTACAAAGCTTGACGTCGGGGCATTCAATCCAAAAATCCCGATATAGAAGCTGCCAATCGACAGAAAGGTTATCGGCAATACAGCTTGCCCGAGATCCTCGGTACGACTGACAAGTGATCCGACAGCTGCATACAGCATGGCAAACAGATAGAATCCTAGAATAAAGAATAAAACAAAATAGAGCAGTAAGCTAAGTGGTGTTTCATTTAAATGAATATTGTTATCAGCTAAAAAATCTTGATTATTCGGAAGCTGGATATTGATAGCTACAGCTATACCAAATGCGAGAAGCTGCGTCATTCCCAACAGGAACATCCCCGTTACTTTACCAAACATCTGCTTCAATGGAGACACACTAGTAATGAGCAGCTCCATAACACGTGAGCTTTTCTCTGCTGTGACCTCTGTTGCAATTAAATTTCCGAAAAGCTGAACGGACATAAACAACAGGAATAACAAAACATAAACCAGTCCGTAAGCGACAGCCATTTGTTCTTCGGTTTTCCCCTGATTAGTTCCACCGTCTTTAATGGTAATCTGTTCGGTATCTATCGCAACAGACGTATTGAGCTCTGTTCTTTGTTCTTCTGTCAATTTTAGGTCCTTGAGAATCTGCTCCTGCTTTATCGTCTGCAGTCCCGCTTGAAGCTTATTCTTAATGCTATACTCCATGCTTCCTTCTGATTTATAGATTGCTTTTGGGAAAGTGGAAGCAGGATCGTCGAACAATTGCAGATAACCTTTGATTTTCTTAGCCTCGATTTGGGCTTTTGCTGCTTTCTCGTTCCCCTCTACTGACTTAGTATCTGGAATAGGGACTATGGCTATTTTCATATCAGGATTTTCGATAAAATATTGCTGGATTTGAGCAGGAATATCCGATGAGGAGGAAGCCAATACCCCCACATTGGTTGGCTTATCCGAAGAAAATGCTGAAATGATACTAGGTAAATTAACCAAGACCGAGATTAATAGAATAAAAATAACCGTCATTATCTTAAAAGATTTGGCACGAAAGCGATTCATGAATGTAAACTTAATCACCGTCATAATACTATTCATGGTAGTTTCCTACTTTCTTAATAAAGATTTCATTGAGCGTGGGCTCCATAATCTGATACCGCAGAATACTTGCTTGCTGCATAGCTAGAGTTAATATAGGTTCCGCAGCCTTCATATCCGAGATATGTATTTCATAACCGCCTGATTCCAGTTTCTTCACATTAGCTACACCAGCAATTTGCTCCAAGCCCCTAATGGCAGCCGTCGTATCCAGCAGGATACGTTCCTTCGGAAAGGCACCTTTGATATCTCGCAAGTTCCCCTGTAGCACTGTATTCGACTTATGCATAATGCATATCTTCTCGCAAAGCTCTTCAACATGATCCATCCGGTGACTGGAGAAAAGAATTGTTTTCCCTTGCTTGCGCAAATCCAGAACAGTTGCTTTCAATAGCTCAACATTAACCGGATCCAATCCACTAAAAGCTTCATCCAAAATCAGAATTTCAGGATCGTGGATCACTGCCGCGATAAATTGAATTTTTTGCTGATTGCCTTTGGATAGCTCTTCGACTTTTTTGTTGTAATACTCCGGCACTTCAAAACGTTCCAGCCACCGCTTCAAGCTAGCATCTGCATCCTTGCGCTTCACTCCGCGCAGCTCAGCCAGATAGAGAATTTGATCGCTTACTTTAACCTTGGGATATAGTCCTCGCTCCTCCGGAAGATACCCCATCAAACGTCTAAGCTCATCATTATAAGGCTTGCCATTCCACAGAATTCGACCCTGATCGGGTAATATCAACCCTAGTACCATCCGCATAGTAGTTGTTTTCCCCGCCCCATTGCCTCCTAGTAAACCGAAGATTTCTCCTTGCTCTAGCTTGAAATCAATCCCATTCACTGCCGTTTTATCAGCGTAGTTTTTAGTAACTTTCTCTACCTGTAAAGCATTCATCCTGATTTCCCCTCTCTTTTCGATCCCAAATTATTCTTATGCAATAAGTGCATGAATATTTCGTCTAAGTCTACAGACTGCGTCTTGATCACGTTAATGTCATTAGCCTTTAATGAATGCAGGGTTTCTTGTGCAGAATCACTAATCAGTTTAATAGAAGAATCCTGCTCGACAGCGACAATTCCTTTAATATTCGCGGAAGCAGCAGGTAAACGATCTACCCAAATGGTCTTCCAACCATCCAATAAAGCATCCTTTTCATAGAAGCCAAGCAGCTTGCCATGATAAAGAAATACCACATAATCCGCTAATCTCCTGACTTCATCCATGATATGAGTAGCCATAAACACCGTGCGATGACCTGCTTCCATGTAATGTGCCATTTCCTCCATCATAAGCCGCCATGCGAATGGGTCAAGTCCGGACGAAGGTTCATCAAGCAATAATAAATCCGGGTGGTGGGCCAAGGCGAGAATTAAATCGAGCTTACGGCGTGTCCCCTTAGATAGACCATTAAGTTTATCTGTTCTAGTAATCTCAAATTTCTCTAAAAGAAGCTCACTATAGGTCACATCCCAGGTCGGGTACCAATAGGCAGCAAATTTCAGCGCATCGGATACGGTTTTGAACATTTCATGAATGACACTGGTTTCCGACACATAACCAACCTTCTGTTTTATTGAAACCTCGTCAGCTGGATACTGTTTATGAAACAGCTTGAGCTCGCCACTATCGGATTGAACCATATTCATTAGCATGCGGAAAAGCGTGGTTTTTCCTGAGCCGTTAGGACCTACAAGTGCAACAATAACCCCCGGTTCAATCTCTAAATCCAATGGACCCAACGTAAATTTGTCTTCAATCCTTTTGGTAACCTGGCTTAAGGATAAGATACTCGTCATAAGCTCGCACCTCCATTGCTTTCATTTAGAATCTGCTCCAGAATCGCTCGTATTTCATCTGAGGTGCACTGTACATTATGCCCTTGGCGAACGGCTTCCTTCATCGCTTTATAAACGGCATCAAACTTAAATTGCTCACGATTTATTTGCCCCACAGCCGCTACAAAGCTTCCAGTGCCTTGCTTAGTTCGCAGTAATCCTTCATTCTCTAAGTCCTGATAAACCCGTTTAATTGTAATGACGCTGCACGCAAGCTGCTGTGCTAAATCGCGAATGGAAGGCAGCAAAGAGTTTTCCAACAGTTGCCCACTGACAATCAGCGCTCGCAGCTGCTCTTTAATCTGGTGATATAGAGGCTCCGCACTGTCTGTTGAAACACGAATGGGTATGTTCATAAATATAAATCTCTTGAATGTATTTTCTTAATCCCAGCTCTGTGGAATATTAATAAAGCTGCAGCACTCACAACCAGAGAACCAAGTGGAGCCCATATCCCATACTGTTGAATCCAGCCTATAGAATGTTGAACGAGCGGATAATCTGCTAACCATCCCAAACAGAGCACTAGCGAATATAATATCGCGATCCCGATACAGCCCCACAAATAAGCTTTCTCCGAAAAACTAATTTCCATATACGCATAGAAACATCCCCATACAAAAGCGTAAGCAAGCCACATAATAATAAATTCAAAATATTGGGACACACTTAACAATTCTTGTAGCGGGGATGGTCCAAAATACATGACAGAGAAGAAAACTCCACCTTGACCGATTACGTGGATAATTACACTCATAATCTTGCTCTCCACTGTTTCTCGTGCGCTAATCGGATAGCTTTTGAGGAAAATAGCTTTTTTTGAGAAGCTCTTACTGCGCCAATACATGCGATAATAAAGACTTGCAAAAGCAAATCCGCTTAGCCCAAGAATGCAAAGAAAATAAAGATCGATAATTAGATTCGCGCTATTAAAACTGCTTGCATCCTTGCCTTCCATATCTTGAAACATCATTAAAACCATTCCTGATCCATATCCAAAAAATAATACCGACAATATGTAACCCATACCGTGCCTTACGAGATCAAATCGAACCAAAAACCAGCTCTTCCGCAATCGTTGCATCGTATGTACCTCCTTCATCCACTGTACTACTGTTTATATCAATATATACAGTATACACATAAAAAATTCCAGAATCAAGATGATAACTGGAATTTCGTCCTATTTTTATTTAACAAGATATTGAGCTCTTTTCTCCGCGCGGTCTTCTTCCTTCAAGCGTGGGCAGGTATAGCAGTATTCACCCGTTCCCACTTGATAATAGAGACAGCAGGCATTCTTCATCCGCATCTGCTTGCCAGGATTCCTAATATCCTCAACCCAGCGAATCTGGACATCAAAAGGGTTCTTCTTGCGGCCAAATACATCGGCTTTAAGCTCATGTGCAAGTGCATGATAATCATTCGCCAAGTTAGCCTTGAGACCCTCATTCTCCAGCTCTTCCAACCAATTGGCTAAATAATAATTAAATTTTGTTGGAAGCTGACCCCAGATCTGACCAATGTCCATATTTGATTCAATTGCCAATCTTTCAAACAACGGCTTTGTGGCCTCCGTATAAAATTCCGCTAAAATTTGATTGCGCCATTCTTTCCGCTCAGCTTCAGCTATAGGTGCATCCTGTGTTTCATAATCTGTTATTTTGAAGGAAAATTGGTGGTACTCACCTACAGGGAATATCTGAACAGTTAAATTAGCCAAAGTTAATCGAACCGCCTTATTAGCAGAGATGCTATATTGCAAGGCCAAAGGCACACTACTGAACCAACTGACAAAATAGGCCGCAGCCGCTTCATTGCCTCTAGCTTTAAGGAGCGGTGTATAAGTTTCCAATAGTTGAATCATATTCTTAGGCTCAAGCAAATCTATCAAAGCCATTGAAAATATAGCGTCTGTATTGCTCTGCAAAGTAATCCGAAAATCGGTTTCGAGTTTGTTTATATCCATGAATACATCCCCTTTCCAAACTTTTAGAGACTTCCCTTGCTGCTTATGCTTTAGATTTAGCAAGCAGATAAAGAAAATAAGGAGCTCCAATGACAGCTACTACAATACCAGTTGGAATCTCAGAAGGCTGGAGAATCCATCGGCCTAAGGTATCCGCTACAATAAGCAGCAGGCCGCCTATTAAAGCAGAGGCTGGCAATAAAGCTTGATGCTTGGGACCTACTAAACGTTTTGCCAAATGTGGGCCGAGTAGGCCAATAAAGCCAATTCCACCCCCGGCAGCTACACAAGCTCCCGCCAAGCCAACAGCCGTTGCTAATAACCGCAAACGTTCACCTTCAATCGCTGTACCTAATCCAGCAGCTGTCTGATCTCCCAAGCTTAGAATATTCATAACGCGTGCTTTGTATAAGGCATAAGGAACGAGGATGACAATCCATGGCAGCAAAGCTAGGACATATTTCCAGTTGGTACCCCAAATACTCCCCGCTAGCCAAATGGCAACCATTTGATAATTTTGTGGATTCAATCGTAGTGTTAAGACGATCATCGCGGCGCTAATGCCGGCTGCAACAGCTATCCCCACGAGAATCAAACGATTAGGTGATAATCCCTCGTGCCTTTTATAAGCTAGTGAATAGATTAATGAGGCTGTAAGCCCTGCTCCTACTAAGGCTAGAAATGGCAGCATAAAAACAGGTGCCGCTGCATTCGATGGATAAAACGAGATGAACAACACCACCGCTAAGCCAGCTCCTGAATTAATTCCGAGAATACCAGGATCAGCCAATGCATTTCGTGATATCCCTTGTAAAATACAACCAGACACAGCTAACCCTGCACCAACCAGAATAGAAATAACTATCCGCGGAAGTCGAAAATCAAATAAAATCAGTGATTGTTTAGCTGTGCCTCCACCGAATAAGGTTTTGATAACTTCTAACGGGGTCAGCTTTATGTAACCTGTATTCATACTTATCACAAAACAAATTAAAATCAAAATACCAAGTATCAATAGAACCCATGTGGTTCGAACTCGTTTGCGATGCTCCAGGCTGTTTGACATTATAGCTCTCTCCCCTCTTTGCGAGATAAGTAGAGGAAGAACGGTACGCCTACTAAAGCAATAATCGCCCCAACCGGAGTTTCAAAAGGCGGGTTGACCATTCTTGCACCAATGTCAGCTAAGATAATCAGCAGGCTGCCGAGAATTGCGGAGCACGGGATAATCCAACGATAATCTACACCAACTAGAAAACGAGAAAGATGAGGAATAATTAGACCGACAAAGCCTACTGAACCTACAACGGATACAGATACCCCTGCAAGAACAAGCACAGTAAGCATGCCGATTAGCTTAATCCAGCGTGTTCTTAGTCCCAATCCAATAGCTACATCTTCCCCTAAGCTGAGTAAAGTAATAGATTTTGAAAGCAGCAGCGCAACTAACAGCCCCCCTCCAATCCAAGGTATGATGATTTTAATTTGCAGCCATTTCGTACCGGCTAATCCTCCAGCATACCAGAAGGCTAAATCTTGGCCAATGCGATAATAAATGGCGACTCCTTCGCTAAGTGCAACGAGTAATGCCGAAACAGCAGCTCCTGCCAGCACTAAACGAACCGGTGTTAATCCTCCTCTAGATAAAGACCCAATACCATAAACCAATATTGCCCCGACTCCCGCACCTAAGCAGGAAAATAGCATAATGTTGAGAAAAGAGAGCCCCGGGAAGAAAGCAAATACTAAAGCTAGAGCAAATCCAGAACCGGCATTAATTCCGAGCAATCCTGGTTCTGCTAGTGGATTACGGGTCATCCCCTGCATAATAGCACCTGCTACTGCAAAACAAGCCCCAACCAAAGCACCAGCAACGGCTCTCGGAAGACGCAGCTCTCGAATAATTTGATGCTGAGTAAGATCAAGATCAAAATAAAAAATAGCTTCCCATACTGTAGCAAGCTTAATATCTGCGGCCCCTACAGATACGGAAACAGCGAGTCCCAGTACAACAGCGATAAATCCACCGAACAAAATAATAGATGCGACCAAAGGACGTGAACGAAGCTTAATTTTGGAGTGTGCTGCAATTTCTTGTTGAGATGACATACATACCTTCCTTATTTCGAGGAATAATTTTCATTAAAATAGATACTGATAATGATTATCAGTATCGATTATTATATCTATTTTTTGGGTGTATGTCTATATGGTTTCAGCACTATTTGGTGAACATCTTATTTCTGTGGATGTATCATTTGCTCAGGCTTCACATAAGTATCAAATTGGACTGCTGTCAATAATTGAAGTTTTACAACTGCTTCTTTAAGTGTGATCCCATCGGCGTGAGCTAATTTCGCTACTCGTGCTGCATTCTCATAACCAATATATGGGTTTAATGCGGTAACCAGCATTAGAGACCGTTCTAAATTTGCTTGGAGAACTGCCAGGTTTGGCTCAATACCTACTGCACAATGGTCATTAAACGAAAGGATTGAATCTGTCAGCAGCCGAGTAGACTGCAGAAAATTATAGATTATCACAGGCTTAAACACATTAAGCTGAAAATTCCCCTGACTAGCCGCAAACCCAATAGTAGCATCATTGCCCATTACTTGGCAGACGACCATCGTTAATGCTTCACTTTGCGTTGGATTAACCTTGCCAGGCATAATAGAGCTCCCGGGCTCATTGGCTGGAATCGAAATTTCACCAATCCCACAGCGTGGCCCACTTGCAAGCCATCTGACATCATTGGCAATCTTCATCAGATCCGCTGCTAATGCTTTTAGCGCACCATGAACATGAACTAGCTCATCGTGGCTGGTTAATGCATGAAACTTATTCAACGCGGAGGTGAAGCTTTTACCGGTAAGCTGGCTAATTTCTTGGGCTACCCAGTCACCGAATTTCGGATGAGCATTAATGCCTGTGCCCACTGCCGTGCCGCCAATTGCCAGCTCGCGCAAGAAAACCGCGCTTAATTGGATCATGCTATCCGCCTTTTCCAGCATCCGCACCCAACCGCTAACTTCTTGTCCCAGCGTCAATGGAGTTGCATCCTGCAAATGGGTTCTGCCTATTTTAATTATCTCCATGAACGCTGCGCTCTTTGCTTGGAGCGTAGCTTTTAATTTGGCAACAGCCGGCAGCACATGATCCTCCAGCTCGATGAGCGCAGCTATATGCATGGCAGTAGGGAAGGTATCGTTTGAGCTTTGCGATTGATTGACATCATCATTCGGATGAATTCGCAAATCGCTGCCTTGCTCAGTCAAAAGCTGATTCGCCCGATTGGCTATCACCTCATTCACATTCATATTGGATTGAGTCCCACTGCCCGTTTGCCAAACGACCAACGGGAAATGCTCATCCAATCTGCCCTGAATGATTTCGTCCGCCGCTGCGACCATCACATCTGCTTTGGCTGCACCCAATTTGCCCAGCTTCTGATTGGTCAAAGCAGCGCTGCGCTTGAGCATCGCCAGCGCGCGGATCACGAGGATTGGCATTTGCTCGATGCCAATCCGGAAGTTCTCAGAGCTGCGCTGTGTCTGAGCCGCCCAAAGCTTATCCGCCGGCACCTTGATTTCGCCAAAAGTATCTTTCTCCACTCTATAATCCATTTGTCAGCCTCCTTGGTTGCTTCTCGTAATTCTTAATTTTTGTCTATGTGCCTTGTTTATTATACGAATCGCAGCCTTCTGACCTGTATCCCATCCGCTCAGTTTCCATCCTAATTGTCTTCTTATGTACTTTACCCATTTTTTATGATTTTGCAGCAGCAATTTAAAAATATATATTGAAGGATACTCCAACGTGGCGCGGACGTTTCTTTAAATCTTCCTTTCTTGTCGCGTGGCTGGATTTAACGCGGCGCGGACGCTTTAAATCTTCCTTTCTAGCCGCGCGGCTGGATTTAACGCGGCGCGGACGCTTTAAATCTTCCTTTCTTGTCGCGTGGCTGGATTTAACGCGGCGCGGACGCTTTAAATCTTCCTTTCTTGTCGCGCGGCTGGATTTAACGCGGCGTGAGCGCTTTACATCCTCCTCTTCACCCGCGCGGCTAGATTTAACGCGCCACGAACGCTTTAAATCTCTAATTTAGCCGAGCTGCTACCGCGTACACTTGCCCCCACTAAGCATCAAGTTTCTAACCTTTCCAATCAAAAAGGAAGAACTTGCGCCCCTCCCATTTTAATTTTTTAGATTAGTTCAAACTAATTTACCGGAATAAAAAAACTCCCTCTATCTGCATACAGCAGAAGAAAGAGTTCTATTAGTTAATTTTATTAGCCTAGGATAGCATCAATAACAGGCTTAGTCGACCCACCTGGGTAAAATACATACAACAACAAGTAAACCATAACTCCCGATGGAGAAGTAATTAACCACATAATTGCGGTGTAACGGCCAATTTTCCTGTGTTTGGCAAACTTCTTCTTATAAGCTAGCAATAAAGTTATTATCCCGAATACACCCGAAGTGGTTGCAAAAATAATGTGACAGAGCAGGAAGATATAATAGGCATCGCGAACTGCGACTGGAGCTGATTCTGAAAAGGCAGTATTACCAAGAAATATCGTACGTGATACATATAACAGAAAAAAGATTAACGCAAAAATTGCACCGGCAGTCATGAACTTTTGATGAAGTTCCCTTCGGCCTTTTATGATTTGGTACCAACCGATTGCTACCAAGATCCCACTGATCGCAATAAAAGTCGTACACATTAATGGTAATATAGTATGCATCTCAAATCCCCCATCACTCTACCGTATTAATTATACTGTTAACAGGCAACTCAAGAAAACTTAATTGTTGCTTGTTGCCAGTGACGAATGCAATGGGTTTCGTTGAGTAATTTCCCCAAAAGCTTCTTTTTCATCGTCTTCTTCTTTTTTCTTCTCTCTCCGATACCAGTTAAAGAAGATATAAGCCAAAGCTACACCATAAACTATCTCTTGAATAATTTTCATCAGCGTTCCACCGAGCTGCTGGTCTTCAATAGGCGGCAATACGAAATTAATCATTTGTGAGCCTTGAACATAAGCTGGATAGAGCAAATTATCTGAAAAAATAATCAAGGCACAAGCTGGCGTTAACAGGACCCCATTAAAGAATACATAGCCCATTTTCTGAAAATCGGACATACGCTTCCATTCAGGCAATGTGCAGAAAACCGGACACCACATCATAAAAGCTGTTATCGCTAGTACCCAATGGTACGTGTTATGAATAAAGGTATGATCAAAAGAGTAGTTAAAAATTAGCGGAATATGATAAAACGAAAATAACAAATTGAATAATAAGCCGGCAATTAGTGGATGTGTAAACGGGAATATCCATTTACGGACGAATGCCTTCATCAGCACCGGACGCAACAACCAATCCGGCATCGCGATAAAGAATATCGGCGGCAGGATTAAATAAATCAAGGTTTGCTGGAACATATGAAAGCTAAAGATCATTCCATGGCTATAGTAATTAATCGGACTGCCCTGTGCAATATAGAGAATTACAATTGATGTAACAAACAGCAGTTTTTTGCCTAGCTTCACTTCTGAAGAACCTGCAAAACGTTGGCGCAAAGGGCCAATCAACTGAAAGTATACATAAGTTATGATCATCAATATTAAGAATAGCCCCGGACTCCACATAGCAGCAAAGCCGCCGGACATATCGTGCATTGAATCCATATTTATTTTGCCTCCCAAGGATAAACTTTACACCGTCTTTAAGACGGAGCGTTTGTCCGGAATTCTAAGTTCAGTATAGAAATTTCCTTATACTTTCTTAGGATTTTAAAAAGAAAAGACGCGTTTAAATGAATAAACGCGCACTTTGACTTTACCACCAGATCCAGTAAACAGCAGCAATCGAAGCTGTAACAGCTACAAAAGCTCCAGTAAATAGGAACATCAAAGGGAATAAATGATCCCTTTCCTTAGCATGCATCCATACATATACCTGAAAAATAGCTTGAGTAATGGCAAGACCCAACAAGAAAGCAATTAAGAAAGAGCGGTCAAGCCCACCATAGATAACAATAGCAAACGATAACATCGTCAGTAAAATAGAGATAATATAAGCCAGATAGTGATTCTGTGGCCCTTCAGTCTTATGCCTTTTTAACGGCAATGAAGCATGCTCGGAATGATGATCGCTCATTGGCTTAGCCCACCTTTCCCATCAAGTAAACGACAGTGAAGATAAATACCCAAACAACGTCGATAAAATGCCAGTAAAGACTTGCTACATAAAATTTTGGTGCAGTAACTACAGTAAGGCCTCTACGATAACCTTGGTAAACAAGCAATCCGATCCAACATACCCCAAATGCAACGTGGGCACCATGGAAACCAACCAAGGTGTAAAACGAGGTCCCAAATGCACTACCTGCAAAGGTATGATGTTCCTCTACGTAAGTTCTAAACTCGGTAATTTCTAAGATCAAAAAGCCTAATCCCATGACTATGGTAACAATAAACCAATTCAACATCGACTTAACTTTACCTGCATGCATGGACATCATGGCGAATACGCTCGTTAAACTACTTGTTAAGAGAATAAAAGTTGAAATCGCCACTAAACCTAATTCAAACAATTCATTGGCAGTCGGACCATCATTAGTTCCGTTGCGAAGCGCTACAAATGTAGCAAACAAGGTTCCGAACAATACGGTTTCCCCACCAAGGAATAACCAAAAGCCAAGAATTTTATTTCTGCCCTCTAGGGTTGCCTTTTCCGGTTCCGCCGGTAAAACGCCGCTAATATCATGTGAGCTCATTAGCCTTTGCCCCCTTCTTTTTCTAACTCTTCAAGACTGACGTGCCAGCCTTTATCATCATTCATCGAACGAATGAACATACATACAAAGGTAATACCCACACCTATTATTGAAACATAATAATCATGGAATAAATGGAACAATAAAGTGTTATCAAACGGTTCACGAGCATACATAAAGCCGTAGCCTGCAATGAATAATCCAAGTGACATTACAAAAGGCAGAATGGAGTTCGATGGCATATGAATCGGACCTAATGGCTCCGCTGCAGTCATCTCTTTATTACCTGCCATTTTTTCCTTCCAGAATGGATCCAGACCACGCACTAATGGAGTTAATCTAAAGTTATATTCTGGAGGCGGAGAAGGAATTGTCCACTCCAACGTACGTCCATCCCAAGGATCGGCTGCTGCATCCGGCTTTTTCATTGCTGTGATAATGATATTGTATAAGAAAATTATTGTTCCTATACCCATCATACCGGCACCAATGGTACTTAGTAAATTACCCATCTCCAACCCGACACCAGGCTCATACGTGAAGACACGACGCGGCATTCCCATTAAACCTAAGAAATGCTGAGGGAAGAACGTAAGATGGAAACCAAGTACAAAAATCCAAAACATCCATTTCCCTAAAGTTTCACTCAATGTGCGTCCGAACATCTTTGGCCACCAATAGAACAAGCCTGAGAAAACACCTAACACGATACCACCGACGATAACGTAATGAAAATGCGCTACAACGAAGTAAGAATCATGATATTGAAAGTCAGCTGGCGGTACTGCAAGCATTACACCTGTAACTCCACCCATTACAAAGGTTGGTACGAATGCAACTGCAAACAACATAGCTGTGGTAAAGCGAATTTGCCCGCCCCACATTGTAAACAACCAGTTGAAAATTTTAACTCCCGTTGGAACAGCAATTGCCATAGTGGCTACTGCAAAAATTGAGTTGGCAACTGGGCCAAGTCCTGTAGTAAACATATGATGGACCCAAACCATGAATGCCAAGAAGCCGATTAAGACTGTGGCAAATACCATGGAGCTGTAACCAAACAATCTTTTGCGAGAAAACGTTGGAATAACTTCTGAGATAATCCCAAACGCAGGCAGAATAAGAATATAAACTTCAGGATGCCCGAAAATCCAGAATAAATGCTGCCATAAAACGGTGTTTCCACCCTTGCCTACTTCAAAGAAGTTTCCGTGAAACAGTCGATCAAACATTAGCTCAACAAGTCCAACCGTAATGGCTGGGAATGCGAACAATACTAGTGCCGATGTGATGAAAGCAGTCCATGTGAACAAAGGCATCCGCATGAAGGTCATGCCTGGTGCACGCATGTTGATAATCGTAACGAGGAAATTAATCCCCCCAATAAGCGTACCTAAACCGGCAATCTGCAAACCAAGAACATAGAAATCGACCCCATGTCCACTAAATGTAGTGGAGAGAGGAGCATAAGCCGTCCAACCTGCATCCGGCGCTCCACCTAAAAACCAGCTTGTATTCATAAGCAGTCCGCCAAAGAAGAACAGCCAGAACCCAAGTGCATTAACGAATGGATAAGCTACATCTCGTGCGCCAATTTGCAACGGTACAACTGCATTCATAAATCCAAAAATCAATGGCATCGCAGCAAAGAAAATCATCGTTGTGCCATGCATGGTCAAAAGCTGATTGTACGTTCCGCCGATAAACAGCGTTTGATCTGGAAACATCAGCTGTAAACGAATTAACAAAGCTTCAAGTCCGCCAGCCAAAAAGAATAGTCCGCCAGCTAAAAAATACAATATAGCAATTTTCTTGTGATCCACTGTCGTAAGCCAATCCATAAGATAGCTTCGCTCTTTCTTACTCGTATGTGCATGTGCAGCATGTGACAACGTGGTAACCCCCTATTCCTCTTATTTCAAAGTGTTTAAGTACTTGATGAGCTCAGCAATTTTATCTTTGCCAAGTGGTTGGTCTGTTGCTTTATCTATTACCTGCGGCATTAAAGTACCCGGTTTTACATCGTTAGGATTTTCAATCCATTTTAACAGATTTGCATCGCTTTCTTCTGGAGTCTTGCGATCCAGTATCCCCGCAATTTCAATCCGATTAGCGAAGCCGTTCAGATTCGGTCCAAAGCCTGCTCCATTGCTTTCAATAGCATGGCATTGCAAGCAGTTCTCTTTAAAGATTGCTTCTCCAGCAAGCGCATCAGCCGGAACAGCAGCTAAAGGAGCTTTCATTTTCTGAATCCAAGCATCGAATTCAGCTTGTGTGACAGCCTTAACTTTAAAATCCATTAAAGTATGCGAAGCACCGCAAAGCTCTGCGCACTTGCCTTCATAAATACCTGGCTCATCCGCTTCCAGGTAGAGAATATTCACACTTCCATCACCTGGATTAGAGTCAATCTTACCGCCAAGTGACGGCACCCAGAAGGAGTGATTCACATCGCCGGAATTAATTTCAAACGAAACATGCTTTTTAATCGGAATTAGAATTTCTTGGGCTGTATTGATTTCATAATCACCATATTTAAACTGCCACCAGAATTGATGTCCGACTACCTGAATATGCACGGCATCCTTATCTTTGCGATAATCCGTTGCATGTTTGAACGTATATTGAACCGTCGGCACTGCAATAATCAACAATAAAATAATCGGAACAACGGTCCAGATAATCTCAAGAACGTGATTACCTTCTACCTGTTCTGGAATACTTTCGTCGCCTTTACGCTTCCGGAAACGAATAAGAACATAGAAATATATTGCAAAAACAATTACAAGTACAAAAATCATAATTCCCAAGCTAAGAATAACCAAATCCAACTGTTCTCTTGCTACTGGTCCTCTTGGATGAAGTGCCGATAGATTAGGATCACCACAGCCTGTCAGAAGTAACGCCAGCATCCCCAATAGAGGCAATATCCGCTTTACAAATTTAAAACGATTCATCATTTATCAACCCCGCTTATCTGTTTTAAACAGGTACCGAAAATTAGCATACACTGTCAATTAACGCAATCACTTCACTAACTATAAATTTGTTAAACTTTTTTGTCAATCTTCCTGCCAGAGTTCACAAATTGTTCTAAAACAGCGGATTTTAAAGATATTATCCCCTTCTGGTTATTTCCTAAAAATAGTGAACTTATGCATTTTTTCCTCCGATTTTAAAGCATAATTTCCAGTTTTAAACCAATGCTATAGATAAATCAACTAAAACTCGGATTATAGGAGGTCTTCCTGATGGTTCTAAGGTTTTTAAAAATAATGTCCACCTTCGCTTTAATTGTTCTAATAATCCCGGCCTGCAGCTTTTATAGCGGTGATAAAGGGGGGAATAGCAAGAATTACACCAGTCTGAGCGATCCCGATTTACAAAGCGGCAGCCGTATGTACGGCTCTAATCAATTAAGCGGTATTGTAATCCATAACAATAAGCAACTTCAATATAGCCGTGAGCTTAGCAATAAGCTAACTAATATCCCCGGTGTCCGCTCTGCTATTGTGATGCTGACTGAGTTAAATGCTTATACGGCGATCCTCATTGATAATTCGGTAACAGGGACCCGCGGACCTAAAAGCCAGGAGGAAACTAATCATACTGGGGCTTCTTTTGGCACCTACGATCCACATACTTTAAACCAAGCTGTGGAGAATTGGCGTTTAGCCACTGGAATTAATAACTATGAAACTATCCAAAATCAGGAAGACATTGCAGCACCCTTCAAGCAAAAGATAGCGACAGTCCTGCGACTTGCAAAACCTCAGATTGAATCCGTGTTTATTTCCGCAAACCGTGATTTTATTAACCAGTTAAACAGCTATGCTATCGAAAGTGGCTGGGGTGATACCACTTCCGATAACCACATAAATGAATTTAATGGCACAGTCAATCGATTATTTGGTGTTCCTGAGGCGGCATTAAAGAAATAAACAGCTATCAAATCAAACATTTTTTAGTCAATTAGCCCTTTTTCGGGCTATTTTTTGCAATTATATCAATTTCAATCGGACAACGACCGCGTTTCGTGGTAAAATGACCTTTAGACCTTAAACGGCTTAGGATTTATAATAGTAAAAAAGCAAACCTATTTAGATGAAGGAGATAATTTGAAATGGCAAAAGATTTTATTAGTTTGAATATACGCGAGGAGTTAGTCAAGGCACTCCATGAAACAGGTGTCATTGAACCAACCCCTATTCAAGAGAAAGCGATCCCGATTTTACTGGCTGGTCAAGATATAATTGCACAAGCCCAAACCGGCACAGGGAAAACGCTTGCTTTTGTGCTGCCGATTTTGGAAGCTATTGATTTGAATAAATCAGCTGTACAAGCTTTGATTGTTACGCCAACACGTGAATTAGCGATTCAAATCGCGGCTGAAGTCAAAAAACTAGCTCCTGTTATTGGAGCCAATGTGCTTGCTGCTTATGGCGGGCAAGATGTAGATAAACAGGTTCATAAGCTTAAGGGCGATGTGCATATCGTCATTGGAACGCCAGGAAGATTGCTTGATCACTTACGCAGACAAACCGTTAGCTTCGGCAAATTGGATATGCTTGTATTAGATGAAGCTGACCAAATGCTGCACATGGGTTTTCTTGCTGAGGTTGAAGAGATTATTGCTCAAACTCCAACACGCAGACAAACGATGTTATTCTCAGCTACAATGCCTGCTCCCATTCGTGCTTTAGCGAAACAATATATGAAGGAACCCGTTGATATTCAAATTGAAGCCAAACGGATTACTTTGGATGAAATTGAACAAGTGGTAATTGAAACAAACGACCGTGAGAAAGATGCCGAATTGATTAAATTGATTCAGCAGTACAATCCATATTTAGCCATGGTGTTCTGTCGGACTAAGAAACGTGCAGGAGCGCTTAATAAAGCATTGCAAGAACAAGGCATGTCCTCGGATGAGCTGCATGGCGATTTATCACAAGCCAAGCGCGAGCAAGTCATGAAAAAATTCCGTGAAGCTAAGATCCAAATTCTTGTGGCTACCGATATGGCAGCAAGAGGGATTGATGTCGAAGGCATTACTCATGTTTTTAACTATGACATTCCACATGATGTAGAAAGCTATATCCACCGAATCGGACGGACTGGGCGTGCTGGTAGAAAAGGGATTGCTATTACTTTCTCGACACCGCATGACCGTGCTTACTTGGAGCAAATTGAGCGCGGCATTCAGCAGCAATTAGGCGGAGAGCAGCGTTCGAAGCAAGGCGGTTTAGGTCGCAATGGCGAACGTACTGTAGGTGGCAACGAACGAGCTCCAAGAACAGCTGGAGCTTTCGGCTCAGCTAAAGGCGGAACTCGCGGAGCAACAACAGGCGGTAGACGTGGAGCACGCAGCAGCGAGGAACGCGGCGGGCGCGGGACTGGTTCTGCTAGAGCAGGCGTTGGCGAACGCGGTGATCGTAGTGCTGCCGGAGTTGAAAGAAGTATCCGTGGAGCTGGAGCTAGAGATGCTGCAGGCGGAGCGCGGAGTGAAGTTCGCGGAGCTGGAGCTAGAGGCGCTGCGGGCGGAGCACGGAGCGAAGTTCGCGGTGCACGGAGTGAAGTGCGTGGCGGGCGGAATGAAATGAATGGTGCGAATGTTCGCGGGCGCACAACGACTGGCATCGGACGTGCTGGCGAAACGATTGAGCCGCGCAGCACAGGCCGACAAGGCAGCGGCATGCAGCTCCGCCAAGAGCGCAGCGAAGCATCGCCTCGCGTAATGCGCGAGGGGAACTTCAGCAACGCGGCGAGTCGCGTGCGTGGCGGCGAAGCCGCAGCAGCACCGCGCGCGGGAGCTGAGCGCGGTGAGAGAACGGCGGGACGAGGTCCCCGCCGTGACGGCAGCGAAGCTGCCACTGCCGCTAGGCCACTTGGCTTATCAGCCAAGGTGGCAGCAGCGAAGAACGAAGCCGCCTGGGGGCGCAAGCCCGAAGGCGAAAAGGTTGATCCCAAGCGCGATCGCGCTTGGCACGGCGCTCCCGCTGCTCCTGAGCAGCGCAGCGGGCGTCCAGCCGGAGCATCGGAGGATGGCGATGCTGGGGCAAGACCAGTAGGAAGACCGAAAGCGCCACGCGGTGCTTCCTCTCCTTACTCACCTTATACCGCATCCAATGGTCGCAAGGATAATATGCCTCAAGATGGCAGTCCTAAGAGCGGCGGTCCAAGAACTGGTGGCCCAAGTACAGGTGGACCACGAGGCGGAGGTCCAAGAAGTGGTGCGCCAAAAGCTGGCGGTCCAAGAACGGGCGGTCCAAAAAAAAGCGGAACAGGCAATCCGGATAACAGAAGCAGAAGCGCTAAAGATAACGGAGCAAAAGGTAATTTCGCCGCAAAATCACAACGTAAAGGTAAATAAATAAATTTATATACCATATAGCTAATTTAAGTTAATCTATATTTATAGTGAGAAGCACTCGCCATTAAGACGGTAACCCGTCTTAATGGCGTTTTCTCTTTTCCATTAGTGAGAAAGGTTGTGAAAAATGACATTCGAAGAAGAATACGAGAAATTTATCCAGCATCATGGCTCAACTAGAAAAGGCGAGTCTTTAAGAAGATTATTAGACGGTCACGGTTACGGTGAAAAACTATTGTTAAAAAAGGTATGGTGGCCTGCATTCAAGAACTTTGATTTTCTTTATCCCGAGTATGCTGTAACCGATATGCGTTATGGGACATACTACTTGGACTATGCATTTATTCCTGATCCCGAGCTTCTTCAGCTGGATCTAGAGGCAGATGGATTTGGCCCGCATGTGCAGCAAATGGATCGTCGACAGTTTACAGATCAATTGAATCGCCAGAATTTCTTAGTAGCCATGGACTGGAAGATTCTGCGGTTTTCGATTGACGAGATTAAAGAAAACCCGACTCGTTGTATTCAATATTTACAATTGCTCCTCGGCAAATATTACGGGGTCAACCAACCATCAAATATGATTACATTACAAGAACGGGAAGTATTGCGGTTGTGTTTAAAGCTCGGAAAGCCCATTACCATCAAGGATGTGGCCTACCACCTAAAGCTTCATCGTAATTCTGCGCAATCCTTATTAAGAAAATTAGCTGAAAAGCAATGGATTCTTCCTTTAAAAAGGGATGCTATACGAGTAAGAGCTTATAAAGCTAATGAAAGTAAAATTAATCAGTTACTAGTTTAATTAAGTATCACGCCTACTAACTATTTATGCACAAAAACTATGCTAATATTGCTTCATATTTCGTATACTAACACTATAAGCATAGCGATTGTGCCTATAACAGGACGAACGTCTTAGAACCCTTGGTTTTCATAGTTTTTAGCACAGTATCTGTGCTTATAGCCAACTTTCCAACTAGAGCATTCCTGATAAGCACAATTATTGTGCGTATGAGCTTTCAAAAGCTTCTCCACTACCTCTTCCCATTAAAATGGCAATATTTCAACAGTTATTTGTAAGTATTTATTAATTTTACGGCTTGTCGCTTTACCAAAGGTACAAAAACCAGTAAAATATAGCTATATCTGAGGAGGGATTCTATGTACGAATTAAAGGACAAAGAATTGATTTTTGTTTTTACAGGACCCAATGGAGCCGGCCGTAAAACGGTTGCCGATATGGCTGGGCTTACCTTGAATATTAAGCAGGTCCTCTCCTATACGACCAGAACCAGAAGAGCCAACGAGGTAGAGGCTGAAGATTATTTCTTCATAACCAAAGCGGATTTTGATGTCGCACATGAGCAAGGACAATTTATTGAAATCATAGAATTCGCTGGGAATTCCTACGGAATTAAAAGTGAAGATATAGAAAGCCAGTTGGAAGCAAGCGGTTGCATTTATTTAATTCTAAATCGTGAAGGTGCCAATATTCTGAAAAAGCTTTATGGCGATAAAGTCATAAGAATTTTCATTTATGCAGATCGAGACGAATTGATTAAACGTCAGCAAGAACGCGGAGATTCACCCGAACAGATTGCTAGGTATATGAACGACTTTGAAAAAGAATCAGCAAACCGCGAGGAATGTGAGCATCTCTACGATAATTCAGATCTTTCCCATACCATGTACGATATCACCAAGACATTAGAAAAGTATTTAGACCGCAGCCTTCAAGATTTGGATTAAACGCGATGAAAATTATCTCTATGGAGCCCACCCCAAGTCCTAATTCCATGAAGCTCAACTTAGATGTACGGTTACCAGATGGAATACAATACACTTTTACACAAAGCAATAAACAAAGTGCACCCGAATATGGCCAAAAGCTTTTAAGTATTCCTGATGTCAGTAGTTATTTTCAAACCGCTGATTTCATTGCTTTGGATCGACTATCTAGAGGAAGCTGGCAGCTTATTCTTGAAAAAGCCAGAGAGATATTAGGTAAATCGGATTCCATCAAACCGAATCAGCTTGAACCATCAGCAGCACCTAGTACAGCAGCACTCTCTAGTGATGCTTCTGATTCTGGATTTGGTGAAATCAAAGTACTGATCCAAATGTTTCGCCAGATTCCTATGCAAATTCGTGTATCGACTGGGTTGGAAGAGAAACGCGCAGCATTGCCTGAACGCTTCATTAAAGCTGCAACAGAAGCAGGATTGGCTTCACCTAATTTAATCCAAGAACGCAAGCTAGTGGAATATGGAATTCGTTATGGTGAATTACAAGATGTTCTGGAGCAAATTCTTAATGAGCTCGAAGCTACTTATGTGGACGAACAACTGACTCAATTAGTCACTGAGGCTACAAAAGCTACCTACCAAGCTTCTGATTCTCCCTTACAATTGTCTTCTAAATCTACCTCTTTAGCGGATTTATCTGCCGCTTTGGAAAATGAGGACTGGCATAAACGTTATGCTGCTTTGAAATCGCTTCGTCCTACTATGGAAGCTTTGCCCTTATTGGCCCAAGCATTGGATGATCCGCATATATCTGTACGCAGAATGGCCGCCGTCTATATCGGTGATATTAAAGAACCAGAGGTTTTACCTTATCTCTACAAAGCTCTGGTCGATCGTTCACCTGCCGTACGTCGGACAGCTGGAGATACCCTTTCCGATCTAGGCGATCCCGCAGCAATTGGCGCAATGACTCAAGCTCTTAAGGACACTAGTAAAATAGTCAGATGGCGCGCAGCGCGTTTTCTATATGAAGTTGGAGATGAATCTGCGATCCCTTCTCTTCGCGAGGCGTTGGAGGATTCCGAATTTGAAATACGAATGCAGGTTAAGCTCGCCCTTGAACGGATTGAAGGCGGAGAAGCAGCCGTTGGCTCAGTTTGGCAGCAAATGACGAACCGTGATAAACCTGAAACCGAAAAACCGCCTGCTGGAGATTAACTCCAAATGGCGGTTTTTTGTTGTACAAGCACGTTTATATGGTATCTGCATCTCTAATTAGTCGATTAATCACTTTTTTATTAAGCTCTTCTACTTTATTCATATACTTAACAACAGTTAGTACAAATGTGGCATGAGACCATGTCAAAGGAGCTACCGATACCGGACTTCCATCCAATGGATCCAGCTGCTCAGAGAGCACTCCACTTTCCATGGCGTATTTCACTACCCATTCGAGCGTTTTGCGTGGAGTTTCTAGTTCCTCAATGGATTTAGCACACTCGATTTCCCACTCTGCGACCCATAAGGTACAGATAATCCAAGGGTTGCCTGGCACTTGATTGATATCCATGGAACGTTGAAAGTAGTAGTCATTATGATAACGAGCAATCCCGCCAATATGGGTTTTTACAGATAAACCTTCCTTAATCGAGACCATCGTTTTCACGACACGCTCATCATCCGCAGGCAGAACGCCAAACTCAAAAATCCCATAAACACTGCTTTCTAGTGTCATATCCTGAATCCATTCGCCGTCCTTTAGGTAAATCCCGCGAGCAAACCGACCATGCTCTTCGTTCCACAAATGCTTCAGCATGCCCTTTTTAATATTCTCTGCTGCATTGTAGTACCGTTTGCTGCGCTCATCATCTCCGAATAGCTTAGCAAAATTCGAGGCAGCCATAATTCCGCCATAGACAGCAGAAGTGGTAAATGTGAAAATCCCATATCGCTCTTCCCATAGATCATAGCTAGGTTTAGGCAATTGCAGCTGTGAATCTACATAAGTATAAAGAAATCTCGCTGCTTTTCGAATCAAATTGCGATATAACGATTGAGGCAGTTCAACATCCTTCGTTTTCAGAAAGTCCTGCCATAAAGTGAACAAAACCAGTGCCGTTTCATCCTCTTGAATAGGAAGCTGTTCTTTACCCTCATGAAAATAAGGATGCCAGCTTGAGCCTACGGTTCCATCTGGGTTGTATTTATGCAATAAATATCCTTCAGGTGTCAATGCTTTAGCACAGAAATGGAAGAACGGGGCAATGACCCCTTGATAACCTGCCATCGACATTGCATAAGCGACTAACGCTCCATCTCTAGGCCACATGTAACTATAATGATCACGATTAAATTGGAGGATATCACTGTCATTTGCCGCAATAATAGCTCCATTCACATCGACTTGCGTTCTCACAATCAAGAGGCTGTGTTTAAATAGCTTAATTACGCCTGCATCTAAGTCTGCATAATCGCGGTCTAGCTTATTCGCCCAACGCTGCCAATAAATCTGTACTCGGTTCAATAAACTGCCTGGGTGACTTACAAGCACGTAAGTGTCTAGCTTCTTCACCTCATCCAAGCTTTTTCCTGCACTCATCCAATAATAAGCTTCTTGCTTGCCAACGCCAGGCAACATCATCCTTAGACTTATGGTACTGTCAACGGAGCCTTGGGATATTTCATTCCCCATCAAAGTTCCATCTTCTGCATCCTTCCAAGTTCCTTCAGCACCATGAAACCTTTTTACTCCAGTTGTATGCTGAAAAATACCTTCGCCTCCAGCAATACCATTAAACATAAAGTAATTATCTTTCTTATAATGAAAAACTGTATTGCTGGCAGGGTAATAAACCGCCGTATCGCCAACTTCAGTTTCATTGATATTCAAGTCTTGATTAAAGAAAATCCTAACCTCACGTTCATGAGATTGATGATTAACAACAATAATTCTCTTTAAATAAATCGAATCCCGCTGATGGACGCCATCATTCATTAATAAAGTAATGCCTAGCGAATTATTAACCGCTTCTACATCTGTTACAAGTGAGTCTTCGATATAAGATAGCTTCATCGTCCATTCTGGATCATCTAACCAGCTGAACTGTCCGTCTACCCAAATGCCCACTCGACAACGATATCCGCCGACGTGATTTAATTGTCCAACAAAAGGGTAGTAGATATCACGGATATACGCGTTCTGATCTAAATTAACTAGAATTTTTCCGTTTCCTACGACCAAATGTCTGGGCATGTCACCACTACCTTACTTAAAGTATTTGCTATTCTATGATACATTTTTGTTAATTGTACTATACGCTCTGGATGTTTACTAGTAAGAAAAGGTAAAAAAAGCTCCAACACATTACGTTAGCGCTTCCATTTAATAATATTAACGAAATTGCCTTGAAGGCTGATTATTTATTTGCAAATTTAAGGTATAATTGAATTATCCACGAAAAGAGGTGTTTCCATTGAGAGAAATTTTCACTCCTGGCCATTTATTGATAATTGCCGCTGTAGCTCTAATATTCTTCGGACCTGCTAAGCTCCCTGAGCTTGGACGAGGCTTTGGTAAAATGATACGCGAATTCAAATCAGGTACTAAAGAAAATCTCGCAGAGACTGAAGCAGCAGCAGAATATAGTCCAGAATCACCAGTTAAAGCCTCAAGCATCCCAACCTTTGTCGAAGCTAATCCAGCGGAACCAACAGACAGACGCCGTCTTCCTTAAAAGTATCGTTACCTTACCTAATTAAACAACAAAAAGCAGCTGCCAGATTGAACAGCTGCTTTTTGTTGTTTATTTTTACTTTACAGCATCGACTTTTTTAAGAATAATCCATTCCACAATAATGAAGTTTAACAAGAGCCCGACCCAAATGTTAACATTCAGCACTTCTTCAACCATCTGCTCTCTTCCTCCGGGAATAGTTAACCCGTTTAGTAGAAAATAAGAAAGCAGTAGCAGAGGGACAACTATTCGTGCACTTACTGCCACAAGAGTTATCCCAAAGCTGCGGATCATCCAGATCCTATGTTCCTTAAATTGGCCTTTCATAGCATAGCGATATCCCTTCCAGCACGTGACTAACCAAACCATCGTTAATGCGAGAAAAGCCAATGCCTTCGTGAAATTTTCCACATAGAATACAACCACGAGCGCCAACAAGCCGCTAATAAATACACTTATCACATAAGCCCGTCCGAGATAACGATGCAGCTTTGGATACTGAATTCGAATACGTTCAATGAATTGTAAGAAGCCAGTTACTAGTGCAATAAATGCAAAAATGATATGAGTCACTAAAAGTGGAAACTGAATATTTTTCGATGCAATAGCCACACGGGCTCTTGCCGGATCTAAGGTTAAGTATGGCAGCATGAATGGAATCATAACCCCAAGGGAGACGATAAATAGAATCCACCAGCTTCTTTTCTGCTTCAACTTCAGAATCCTCCCCTACCTCTCCACTCGCTCTATTTTTATTTTCATCAAATAAGGAAATAACCAGATTAGTCCTAGCACATAGATAATGACTGCAAAAAATGCTGGTAGAAGATGCCAGAAGTTTGTATATCCAATGTTAAGATGCACACTGAATACGGCCAGAAATCCCGGAAAACCACCAGCTGCCAGAGCCCACCAAACCCATTTTCGACCTTGGCTTATTCCCCATAATGATGTAGCCAGAATAGCTATAGCATCACTGAACAAGGCACCGCCAAAACCTGCCCGATCATGCGCAATTAAAGCAAGCAAATGTGGATTAAGCTGGCCAATTCCATCATGGGTAGATTCTAAATATGCTAAATCCGTGGACACAAAGATATGTGTAATCCCAACGATAGAAATGGTCGCTCCACCGATCGCCAATGCAAAACCAAGTACAACAAACATCAGCTGGCCCCACTGTGCCATAAACCAGGTGCGATCATTAAGTAAATTAGGCTGCTCACGTGAAGGCTCATCTGCTCGTACTCTCATTGCAAGAATAAACATGGGGAATAAAGCCGCAGCAACAAAAGCATGAAGCGGATCAAAATAACCATGTCCCAGATAAAGGAAAAAACTGCTGAAGCCAACAATTCCCGAAGCTAGCAAGGCAGTTTGCGCCCAGTGCTGACCCTGCCTTAATCCGTATTTACCCAGCTGAAAATAAAGAATACCTAGGGAAATCATTGTGCCTGCAAGTGTAATACGGTCATGGGACATAAATGGCAGAAGGTTATGATTCATATGCATAAGTGATGTTTTTGCGGTCCCTAGAAATGTTTCGTCATATGGAAGCATTACACGAGTTGCTGCAATCACCCATGCCATAACTCCACCAAAGATCATTCCAATACCTAATAAACACATCCAACCCCAGCTTTTCCAAAAGCTCGGCATAGGATGCGGCTCCACCGTACGAATTCTTTCATAGATAATAGCTTCATTAATTCGTTTGGGCAGACCGGGTCCCGAATAAACTAAACCACTATGCAGCTGAATGTAATCGGCTCCTGCATCGATATAATCCAAGGCATCCTGAGGCTGATGAACACCTGCTGTAGCAATTATGGCAAGTTCACCCTTACATGCCTCACGAATCAACCTTGTTTTCTCAATCCCAATCTGTAATCCTCGGTGTCCCACCGTATAACCTTGATCTGAATGTATGTAGTCGCCAATAACTATACCTTGCCACAAATGGAGCTCTAATTTATTCAGTAAATAATTTAAAATGTCCAAGGACAGATCTAAGGGAATGTAAATGAAAACCGGCAATCCCGGATCAAGTTTTTTTGCTTTTTCACGGATATTTATTAGGATATTCTCTATTTGCTCTAGGCTCCACAATTCATCTATTACATCTATATAGAAGCCAGATGCGTAGGCCCTTAGCTTGTCTAGCATATCAATTTGCTCAAGCATTGCCTCTTCTGCAGAGCTGCCTGGCATTTGTCTGATTCTCAGCATGAGCGGATGCCTGTGTCCTTGTTTTTTCTGCATTCTAGAGATAACGGCTTGAAGTCCTTCATTTACATATGCGTTTGGATAATGAATGGCTTCATTCTCAATGTCTCGCACGATCATTCGACTATCTTCAATTTCAAGGGTCGTAATTGGCCCAACTTCAATAAAACCAAAACCAAATTGAGCTAGTGCTGCTTGAGCCTTACCATGGATATCTAGGCTCCCACTTAAACCAACTGGATACTTCAGCTTGCACCCAAAGCGACTCGTTTCAAGAATCGGATAAGATTCCATATGACCAAGGGTTCGAATAACCAGCGATCCCCATGGCATTTTACTTAAGCTGCCCATAGCTAGTAAAGTAAGGTCTCTTGCACTATCTGAAGGAATTAAAAATAGAAGTGGGCGGAATAAAGTACGATAAGACCAATCTGGCATAAATATCCCCTATCTATAACCTAAGATTAACATCAAATACATGCTTTAATTGATTGTACTTAATAACTGCCTGTGCTCTTGAGGTAACCCCTAACTTAACATAAATTTTGCGAATATAGTTATCAATGGTTCGCTTGCTCATACGGATCACATCAGCAATCTGCTCATTTGTTGAACTATTAACGATCATTTCCATGATCTTTATTTCATCCGCATCCAATAAATTAGTCGGTTCTACTTCATTCCTCAATACCCTCATTTGGTGGAAGGTTGGAATCGGTAATATTGTATGGTTTTCAAGCAGAATAGTGATTAAGCTCTTTATGAGCGCGCCACTGGATTCTTTAGAGATAATGGCGCTAACTCCTATTCCGATTAGATGATTATATAAATGCGCAATATCAATCCCCGTAAAAATAACAAGATGGATCATTGGATAAGCCGCCTTTATTATTTTTGCAAGCTCGTCCCCATACTGATCCGGAAGATTGAAATCGAGAAAAACGATATCAGGTTTAGTAAATTCCACCATTTCCAAACAGCTTTTCCCAGTAAGTGCAATACCAACAATCTGTACAAAATCAATTTGCTCCAATGTTTGCAGCGTTGCTTCCGCCATTAAAGGGTGGTCATCCACGATCAGAATTCTGATTATTTTGCTCATACGGCTATTCCTTTCAGATTAGGTATTCGTACGGTTATAGCAACTCCGTGATTATTGTTTGATTCTAATTCTAAATGTCCATTGAGGTACATGATACGGCTTTTCATTTGCTCAAGCCCTAGTCCCATATTTGCAAGAGATCTGTGATTACTCTCGTTTCCAATCATTTTAACATCCATCCCGACCCCATCATCGTTATAAAATAAACAAAAATACTCTTCCATAACAGCTAGCTTGAGTGATATCTTAGAAGCATTTGAATGCTTTTTAGCATTCTGGATTAACTCTTGTATAATTCGAAATACATGTTTTTTCACTTCGATATCCAAGCTTTCAATCCTTTCAGCACCTTCATAATAGAAGCCTGTTTCAAAATTACTGGAGCCCATATCCAGCTCAATAGCTGCTTCAATTGTTTTGATAAGTCCAATCCTTTGTAAGAGGTATGGATTTAACTCAAAGCAGCTTTGACGCAAGCTATCATTAACTAGATCAAGATGTTTAATAATACCGATTAATTCCTGACGATCTTGGCCATTGTCCATGTAAGTAACCAAGCTTTTCTTAATCAGCAGAATATCCTGCAAGGTTGTATCATGAAGGTCCGTGGCAATTCGAAATCGTTCCCGCTCCTGTAATTCAAACAACGATTTCCGTAGCCAGACCACATCCCGAGCCGCTTGCTCGTTAGGAATTTGTGAAGCAAGCTCGTGGAGTCTTAAGGTTAGTTTACGAATTAAATACAAGTTCTCCAGGCTGACCGCCAAGTACGAGATAATCAAGCTCAACCACTGTGTTTCCTCTAACCCCAATAAGGTATTGTTTTTCTTCTTAGTTGTGATCAGAAAGCTGGCATACTCTTCATTCCGATTGATTTCAAACACAGAGTAAATTGAATCGTCTAGCTCATCCGAGTTAAAAGCTTGCTCCAATTTTACCAGATCAATGCTGCCTTCACTGATCGTTTCTATCGCATTATGATGTTTAAAAACAATAGCCCCGCCTTTTACCTGCAAGGTGTTAACTATATCTACGAGAATAATATCCTTTAACTCGCGAAAGCTTCTAATCGTTCTAAGATTTTGTGCTATTTTTTTAAGTGCCATCTGTAAATAATATTTGTGTGGAAACATGATTGAATCAAGCTTGGTTACAAAATACTCTAAAAGATAAAGCAGGAATGAGATAATCGTCAAAATCAATAAAAAACTGAAAAACAAATTCTGAAAAGATGCGGTTTGTTTAAAAATAAAGCCCTGTAAGACAACAATGCCCACACTTGGAATCATCGCAATTAATGTGGTATATAGAATTCGTCGCGCGATGATCTGAACATCATACAGCTGCTCGGTCACAATCATGTAGGCAAAACAAAGCGGAAATAACAAGATGAAATAACAAGTAAATATAGGTTCAATGAGTGGCTTCTGGGTAATTAAGTACGGGATTAAAGATAGTGTCACCATGGGTGCACAAGAGACAAAAAACGCGAACCAAACGAATTTAATGATTGGTTTGACGGATGGATTCTGCTTGCTGAATTTAAAATTAATATAGATTAACATGAATAAATTGATTAGGAGCCCGAAAAGGAAGAATATAAAGATTCTTATGGTTTCATCTTTGTAGATTTCATAGTTATGAAAAGGCGTGAAAAAGCTTAATGAAATTAATGCTTTAATTGCTACGTAGCTATATAAAGCATAAACGAGCTTGAGCGGCATTTGAATATTACATTTCTCTTTGAAAAAAATCATCAAAAAATGCAAAAGCACAACAGGTGCCGCAACCGTTGGAACAGTGACTAACATTTTGCCTAGAGTATCCCCTCGAGATGAAGCAGGAATGCTCATGCAAACAATACCCATTAAAATGAATACTAACGCTAAAAACCGTGCCGATTTACTATTTGGGATTTTCAAGTAGATGATGATTGCCATACAAAAGCAGATGATTTCTGCAAAAAGAGAGATATAATCAAAGTTTAAAACTCCATTATGCTTAATCACAATATCGTGATTAACGCCGTCCCTTAAAACGGTAACTGCACCCGCTTGCTCTATATCATGGAATTTTCTAAGTATTTTATATTTTTCAGGAGCTTCACCATCGACTTTAACAATGATATCGCCTACCTGCAGCCCTAAAGTTAAGCTGCTAATATCCTCTTCAAAGCCAGTCACAATATATTGGTTATCGTGGTTTTTAGTAATCTCCACACCGTAATAAGCATTATTAAAGGTCAAGAATAGAAACCAGAATTGTACGGCTAACAAACTTGAAACTACAAGTACAACCAGAAATCGATTTCTCATTATTTACCTCTTCCATGTCTTGCGAATAAACCAAATAAATACAATCATATCAAACAGAAAAGAGATTGCCTATTAGATTTTTTATCTAATAAACAATCTCTTATATTATGCTTTAACCCATGCATCATTATCATAGCCGCGAACTTCCCAATATCCAAAGTGATCTTCTTCAATAAGCTCGATACCCTGCAGCCATTTCACAGATTTATAGGCAAACATTTGGGGGACAATCAGTCTGACAGGCCCGCCTAAATCAGCTGATATCGGCTTGCCATCGTGCATGACAGCAATCATGATATCTTCACCTTTGGCTACATCAAGTGATAAGCAATCCGTATAAACCCCATCCCCTGAGTAAAATTTGACGAATTTACCTTTGCTTTGCACTCCAGCCATTTCGAGCATTGCCGACAAAGGAATACCTTCCCATGTATTGTGATATACCGACCAACCTGTCACGCAATGAAAATCACTAACCTGCACCTTGCGCTTAAGCTCCAAGAACTGTGCCCAATTGAATTCCAATGGCTTATCTACAAGGCCTTTAACATAGAAATTCCAGGTTTCCGAGTGGAATTTAGGAATCGGCGTAACCGTATAGATCCGGAATCTGCCTTCCGCACCACCGCCAATGACAGCTACTGAATCTGCAAGCGGAACAGGTGCCAACCGGAGAGGACTTCCATCTGCTTCTGTTAGAACTCCTCCTACATCTCCACTACCGATATTCAGCACATTCGAGCTTAACCATTTAATGAACATCGGCCCAACAATGATAACTGTACCTACGCCAACACCCCAACGTAAAAACTCGCGTCGAGTATAAAAAGGTTTTCCGGTTATCACTGGCCGAATAACTTCAATTTTGCCATTTTCAGTAATGATGATCTGTTCCTCAGCTTTGATAGTCCGCTTGGTAGGTTCTTTTACCCAACGTGATCTTGTAATCGAATGAAAAAGTGCATAAGGAATTCCGACCCAAGTGAAAATATCATGGATAGCCAATGCCGCCGTATTCCAACGCGGTGTAAATTCTCTGCCCTGCCATAAGATAATCCCAGAGATAATCCAACCAACCAGCAGAAATAAGACAACGCTTAAATTAAATTTCTGTCCCGGCTTATTACGCAGCTGTTTGAGATGCTTGCGCATTCTAGGCAGGTAAATAATCAGTAAAATCGTCGACAAAACTCCTGCCCAGATGTGAATCTGCTTCAACCAAACTCGACCTGCGCCCAAATCTCCACGAATTGAACCAATGCTTAAGACAATCCCGGAAATGGTCAATAACACGATTACCCAAGCGTTCCATTTGTGCAATTGCACTAAAAATTTGCCTATTGGCGGCTTCAGCCATTTTTTCCATGTGCTCATTGATTTAGCTCCTCTCCAAATGGACCTTCGGTAATGTGAACCAGAAACGGCTGCCTTGTCCTTTAACACTTTCCACACCGACACGGCCTCCATGAAGCTCGATCATCGATTTGGCAATTGCTAGACCTAATCCGGCTCCTCCGCTATGTCGATTACGTGATTTATCCGTGCGGTAGAATCGTTCGAATAGCTGTGTTTGCTCCATCTCGCCTATGCCTTCACCTTGGTCTGCAATGGAGACTTCAATGAATTGATCCTGCTGTGGTGTTACTGTAATTTCAATATGACTCTCATCTGGTGCGTAACGAATCGCATTTTCTAACAAATTTGCAAATACGCGTTTGATTTTGAATGGCATGATCTGTACAAAAGGCGAATCATCCGGCATATGCACCGATACCTGCAGCTTTTTCTGCTCGAATTGGATAGCAAAGCTTTTTAGCTTCTCTACGATCAAGTCTTCTAATGGATAAAGCTCGGGTTGGAATTCCTCAACACCTGCATCCAAGCGAGAAAGCTCGAACAAATCATTGATCAAATGCCCCAAACGAATCGATTCCGTCTGAATCGTGCCCAGGTATTTCTGATAGGTTTCCTTATCTTCCACAACACCATCCTGAAGTGCTTCTACATAAGATTGAATTGAAGCAAGCGGGGTTCGCAAATCATGTGAAACATTGGCTATCAGTTCACGACGAGAGACTTCAGAATCTCTTAGCCGATTAAAGCTCAATTCCAGATGTGAGCTCATTTCATTAAACTGGTTAGCCATTTTCTTGAATTCAACGGGTCCAACAACCGGCACCTGAGCATGATAATTACCTAGGGCAATTTTCTTTGATTCAGCAACTATCAGCCGCATCGATCTCTCCAAAGGCCGGATCATCAGGAAATGCAAGAGCACGGATAATACGCCAACTGAAAAGGTAATCGTTGAAATCAAGATAAACTGGCGAGTATTAAGCAGCATTTTATCATAGCTGACGAAGAGAAAGATAAGTAGGAAAACTATACTGACTGCATTGGCAATTAATAAATAAGTGCGCAGCTTCATATTTGTACCTTCTCAGCGAATTTATAACCGATGCCCCAGACTGTTTTGATGAAATGCGGTTCAGAGGGATTTGCTTCAATCTTCTCCCGCAAGCGGCGAATATGAACCGTAACCGTTGTCGTATCACCTTCAAAATCTATATCCCATACCTTATTAAGCAGTTGATTACGCGAAAATACTTGATTGGGATGGCACGCCAAAAGGTAGAGCACATCAAATTCCTTAGCCGTAAGCTCGATATCTTTAGTTAAATCAGATACTCGTCTTTGCTCCGGATAAATCGTCAAGCCTTCAAAATAAAGCGTTTCAGCTATTGTAGCTTTGGCTGGTACCGCGTTCATCTGGCTTCTTCGTAATATATTTTTAACCCGCAGCACTAATTCTCGTGGACTAAACGGCTTTGTAATGTAATCATCTGCCCCCATGGTTAGGCCTAATAATCGATCCGGCTCATCACCTCTAGCGGTTAACATAATAATCGGCACTTCTTGTTGATCTCGGATCTCTTGGCAAACCTGCCAACCGTTTTTTCCTGGCATCATTAAATCCAGAATTATAAAGTGAGGCTGGTGGATTCTCCATAACTCAAGTGCTTGAATCCCATCATTAGCGACTAGAACCTTATACCCCTCCCGCTCCAGGTACCTTCGACATACATCCGTAATATTCGTCTCATCGTCCGCTACCAGAATCGTTTGGTTCATGTTCTCATCGCCTCCAATCTATAGAAGAAGTATAAACCATACACCTTAATTTAAACTAACAAATAGATTACAAAAGTCTTACATGAAGTTTTATATGCTTTATTCAGGAAAGTTTTGCAGAACTATCTTCCCAATAGTGTGTCCCGATTCAAGCTTTTGATGGACCAGTCGCAGATTCTCAGCATTAATGGGTTCGATACATTCCACTAGTGTAGTGCGGATCTTACCGGCATCGACCATTTTTGCTACACGTTCCAGCAGTTTATGCTGCTCTTCCATATCATCGGTTTTATACATGGCTCGGGTAAACATATACTCCCAAACAAATGTGGCGCTTTTGCCAAAAAGCGGCTGGAGGTTTACAGGCTCTCCCATGCCAACAATCGAGCAAATCTTGCCTTGAGGAGCGATAGCCTCCGCCATGTGGCTCCAATGCTGAGCTGTATTATTTAAACAAAAAATATAATCGACTTGCTCAATGCCACGCTTCTTCAACTGCGGCATAAAAGGCTCATGGTGGTTAATCACATAATCGGCACCCAGCTGCTTTACCCACTCAATTGATTCTGGTCGAGAAGCTGTTGCAATAATATTTAATCCAGCCATACCTGCCAATTGAATCGCAATAGATCCTACTCCACCTGCGGCTCCAATGATCAAAATCGACTTTTCCTCGTTCCCGTCGGGATGATGAGAAATATTCAAACGATCATAAAGCGCTTCCCAGGCAGTAATAGTAGTAAGTGGCAGTGCCGCTGCTTCGGCGAAGCTTAATGATTTCGGCTTATGCCCCACAATACGCTCATCAACAAGATGGAATTCACTATTTCCACCTGGTCGTATGACACTTCCTGCATAATAAACCTCATCTCCTGGTTGAAATAACGTACAATCTGGTCCAACCCGTTCCACTATCCCTGCAACATCCCAACCGAGAATACGCGGAGCTTCTTCTACTTTATCTTTTGGCGCGCGAATTTTGGTATCTACAGGGTTTACTGATATAGCTTTAACTTGCACCAATAAATCCCGATTGCTAGGTAACTGCGGCTTTTCAATTTCAACATCAATTAAACTCTCAGGATTATCAATCGGCAAATATTTGTACAGACCTATGGCTTTCATCATTTGTTTAGAAGATTTCATGGTTATGTTCCTTTCGATTGCTTATATAAGTTCAACTTTAATTATAGGGTATTTAAAGGTTAGATGTAACTTGATCTTTATTTATAACCCAAGAGTTATGTCCATATCCTGCATATTGTAATTTATCTAATACGTAAGGTGGTGAATTCCATGAGCGCATTCGTAGGTACTTCTACTGCAATGATTTTGGTTTTGTACATTTTATTAGTTATCATTTTAAGTGCAGGTTTCTTTATATAATTTTTCACTACAAAAAAGAACCTCATATGAAAAGAGGTTCTTTTTGTATTTGTTGAGATTCACTATGGATTATCCCATATAGATCATATAAATGGCAGCAGCCCACATAACAACTGCGGAAATTTTGTTGAACGATTTAATAATTGCGCCTGATTTATCTCTCAGCCCAACAAACCGTCCCAAAATCGCTAAACTAAAAAACCAAGTCCAAGACACCATTATACAAGCTGCGGTAAAAGCAATCTTTGCATATCCCGAGTAGCTTAATGAGCTTACCCCAACAATACCGATCGTATCTAGAATAGCATGGGGGTTCAATAAGGAAATCATTACGGTAAAGCTAATTGTCTTCGCCAGACTTATGGGTTCGACTGCATTTGAGGAGGGGCTTGGTGACTTACTGCGCCATGTGATAATGCCCATATAAACAAGAAATAGGCATCCTGCAATAATCAAAGCGGTTTTCATCCAAGCAAAGCTAAGCACAATAACCGATACACCAAGAACTGCCAGCAATATCAATAAAGTGTCACAAATGCCAGCTGTTACTACTATCGGCAATACTCTCTAAATCGCTGCTTAACAGCTCCTTGACTGAAAATAAAAAAATTCTGAATTCCTAAGGGAATAATTAGTCCAAAAGCCAGAATAAAACCGTGAAGATAAGCGTGGAATAACATGATTCAGGGAATCTCCTTTTAGTTTATAATAGATCTAGAGGTGATGAAAATGAGTCTTCAAGGAGAAATTGTTTATATTATCTTTTGGATCATAATCCTTGCCGCTCCTATTATAACAGGAATTCGCCGATATTGGATCGCTGCAGCTATTTATTTGATCGGATCTTTGCTATTTGTAGTGAATCTACTTCAGGATAAAGGCGGCTGGGATGATCTGGCTGATTTCGCAACCTTATTAGTTATAGTGCTGCCCATATATCTAGTAGGTACTGTGGTTTGGATTTGGTCGGCTCAACGCCGAAAACGAAGTAGGTAGCTTGCCTCCATCCAACATGTTACAATAGCGCTTAAGGGAGTGAGCTAATCTTATGGCAATTGAAATCAATATTCAAGAAACACCGAATCCGAATTCGATCAAGGTAAATACGAATCAAACTTTATTTGAAGGTCCACGGAGTACATCTCTAAAAGCAGGGGATGAAACCGATCATCCGTTGGCTAAGGCTTTATTGAGCATTGAAGGCATTGATAACATATTTGGGATCAAGGACTTCGTTACTATCAGTAAAAAAGCGGATACATCCTGGGATGCCATTCTTCCGCAAGTGGAAGAGGCTTTCAAGATTGTTTACGCCTGAGTGACTTAGTTTTGGAACTCGATCCACGTCGTATGTAAAATAGACATAAACCAGCTGCACACTACATGCGGCTGGTTTATGTTGATTCGGGTCTATCGTACCTATTAATTTAGCATTGGTTAAGAAGATGTTACAGTACCGAATGCGGTTATTGTTCCAACAACTTTGCAAGCTCGCTACTCCAATTACCCCAGCCATACTTAGCGCCTTCGAGTCCTTGAACATTTGAGAATCCGATTTGTTCGAGATGAAGGTTAACCTTCCCGTCCCCTAAATCCTGCAGCGTCCAGTTGACCGTGTGCGTCTCACCGCTGGCAAAAGTATAGGACAACCGGTTTGGCGGATCCACGATTAGCACTTCACCCTCAATAACTCCACTCCAATATTCGGTCGGCTGAGTGCGAAACTGAAAACGGTGTCCTACGACGGGCTTAAAATCATTTTCCATGATCCACTTGGCAAGCTTGCTTGAATCGGTAAGGGCGGACCAAACCTTCTCAATTGATGACGTATACTGATAATCCAATGATAATGTTAAACTCATTCTTCTTCCTCCTCTAATAGTTGGTTCAAGCGAAACATATTCGTACTCCAAAACTTGCTGTAGAAAGCCACCCAATCTTGAATTTCTCTGAGCGGCGAGGCGTTTAGCCTAAATCGCGTTTCTCTGCCTACTTTTCGGTCAAGTATCAGTCCTGCCTCTTTAAGAATTGTTAAATGCTTGGATACCGCTGTACGGCCCATTTGAAACTGTGCCGTTAATTCATAAAGCGGCATCTCCTCTACCTCTGCTAATAGACGAATTAGTCGGCGCCTAGTTGGATCTGCAATCGCGTCAAACACATCCCGATGCTGGTTGTTCTCACTCACAAGACCCTCTCCTTAATTATAACCAAGGGACTGCCGTTAATTTCACCACCTCTTTAAAGTACGCGGTTCTTCGGACGTAGCGCCTATGAGGCGATAATTAGACACCATTAGGTGACACGTTTATTATAGGACACCATTTGATGTCATGTCAACAACATTTTTAAACTCTACTAATTAGTTAATAAACAAAAAAACGCCGAAAGCCCCATCAAGGAGGCAATCGACGGAGCCACAACTGATTTATTGTTAAAGATTCTCAGCCGGAGCAGTTTTCACTGCAGCACTTGGAACAATTAAACGTTCATTGCTCATATATAATACGAAGACGATGGCCAGCCCAGCAGGAACTAAAGCCCAAACGAAGGTATGAGCAATAGATGTAGATAATGCCGCCGTAATCTTCTCCAGTACCGGAGCCGGAATCTTCGCTCTTCCAGCCTGTGAGAGCATTTCTCGCGGGTCACCAATGGCGGTGCTAGCTGCTGCATTACCTTCCCCAGCAAAAGATTCAGTCAATCGATTAGTGAAAATGTTGCGTTGAATGATTCCAAAAATCGTAATCCCAATTGTCATTCCAAAGGATCGAACAAACGCCATCGCCGAGTTGGCGGCACCGCGTTGGTCTGTATCAAAATGATGAATCGCTGAATTGCCTAACACAGAGAATGAAGCCCCTATTCCCAATCCAGTGATGATCATATAAAGAGTGACCATGTACCGTGGTGTTTCCGTACTCAAAGTTGTGAGCAGGATGATTCCTATTAACAGCAGCACGGAGAATGGCAGCATAAGATTGCGATAGCTATATTTATTCATCAGTATACCGCCGCCCGCCGCCGTTACAACAGAGCTCAGCATCATCGGCAGCAGGATTAGCCCTGAGTTTGTAGCTGTCCCCCCAAAGACACCTTGAATGTATAGCGGAATAAACACCGCTGCTGTGATAAACGCGGCTCCGGAGAATAATCCCACCAAGGTACTTCCTGCAAATAACCGATTCCTAAACATGTTAAATGAAATAATCGGCTCTTCTACCTTCGACTCAATAAACAAAAAGGTTATCAGTAAAATTGCGAACACAGCGAATAATCCAAGTATTTGCGCTGAATCCCAAGCGTACTTATTACCGCCAAGCTCGATGGCAAACATTAGAGAAACGATAGCTCCAACAAGTGTAGTCGCTCCCCACCAATCGATTTTTTGTCTCGCATGCTGCAAGGATTCTTTATAGAAGAATGCAACGAAGATAAAGGCAACTAAACCAATCGGCAGATTAACATAGAATATCCAGTTCCAGCCAATATAATCAGTGATATATGCACCTAGCAAGGGTCCAAAAATACTCGAGAGTCCAAATACAGCTCCAAACATCCCACCCATCTTGCCACGTTGCTCAGGTTCAATAATATCAAAGAGGATCGTAAATGCGATTGGAATCAATGCCCCTCCGCCAATCCCTTGAATCGCCCGATAAATACTAAGCTCCACTATGCTATTTGCTGATCCGCACAGCACAGAACCCAGCAAAAACATCAGCAATCCAAAAATGAAAAACCGTTTGCGTCCAAACATATCAGATAACTTCCCGAAAATCGGCATGCCTGCCATTTCAGCAACCATATAGGCAGAGGTAACCCAAACGAATTTATCCAGCCCGCCAAGCTCCCCTACAATCGTCCCCATTGCAGTTGCAACAATTGTGTTATCAATGGATGCTACAAAGATTCCTAGCAATAAACCTGCAATTACAATACCCAATCTGCTCTTTTTTACTGCCATAAACCATCAACTCCTTTATTAATCTGATTATTATGTTATAATCTTAGTATTAATGAATACTTACTTCATTAATTATCTTATTCAGATAAATAACTTAATAAACTAAGATATATTTCATATTAGTCGGAGGTAATATTTATGTCAAGCATAAATTCAGAGCGATCTCAATTGATTGATCACTTAATCGGGCAATTAAAACTATCCAGTACAAGAGGCATATTATTCCACCAGACACTAGCTGACTTTCTTGGTTTGAATATTACCGACCACAAATGCTTGGGCTTCCTGCTAGAAGAAGGTCCCCAAACTGCAGGCAAGCTTGCCGAGCTGACGGGTCTAACTACAGGGGCCGTCACAGGTGTAATCGATCGTCTCGAAAAAGCTGGTTATGTGAATCGGGAGAAGGATCCGCATGATCGCAGACGTGTGATGATAGCTCCAGCTATGGATAGCCAAGCAAGAATGGGCAAGCTTTTCTTATCCCTCTATGAATCATCTGTCCAAATGAGCAGTCAATATACAGACCAGGAGCTTAATGTTATTCTGCGATTCATTACCGAGAGCAGTCAAATGATGCTTCAAGAAACAGACAAATTAAAACAATTAATCGAAACTAAACCAAGCGAATAGCTTCAAATTACTCTAGCTTACGAATTAACAATTTTATTAAAAGAGTTCACCGTTATAACATAATAAAAAAGATAAATGATTATATAGGCTGTCACAGATAGTACAATGGGGAAAGCGTAGTTAAAAGTAATTAAATTAATACTTAATAATGCTTTTAGAATCATTGTACTATGCACGATCCCCACAGCCAGCGGGAGTCCAAAAACAAACAAGGTTTGTTTTGCTACAGAATTCCTGATTTCTTTTTTACTAACTCCGATCTTCCGTAGAATTTCATAACGCCTTTTATCCGAGTGTGCCTCTGTCAGCTGTTTAAAGTAAATCATGCTCCCTGTTGCCGCTAGAAAAACCAAGCCCAAAAATCCTAGCATAAAAATACCTAAGCCTGCATCCTCGAGATTATGTCTATAGATACTATAGTAAGCAGTTACCTTGGCACCCTCTCTATCCAAATCCTTCAATTGAGCGGATACTGTACTTGCAGATTCCTCATTGGCTACTTTGTAAACCTTATAAGTAATTGGCGGAACTTGCTTAGCCATCTCTGCATAAAGCCCATCACTGACGATAACGAGAAAATCGGGGTAGCTCCAGCTTAGCACCCTATCTTTCAACAAAGTAACAAAGGAAATAGCTTGTTCACCTTGAGGCAGTTTTATGTTAAGTGTAAATCCTCTAAAGTCCGCGCTAGAAAACGATGTATACAACGGTCGGATTATCGCTGCTTGCTCCCCTGTAAGCTCAATCTGCGTCTCTCTATCCAATGCTTTTGACATTAGATTAAATGTACTCCGGGAAATCAGCTTAAGTGGATTTTCATCCTCCTCCAGCACACTAGGTGGCAAAATCTCCAAATTGGATGAAGCAATCTTCGTCCTGATGACCGGAATATCGAGCTGTGCAGTAACTGGGTGCGCTTGATCCCCGGCAATAACCTTCTCCACCTGCTGATCAAATGCTTCATCTTGCGAAACAAACGTATAGCTAAAAGGTGATTCTTTATTTGCTTGCGTAGCCACATTAACATATTGGGTATAACCCACCGTAATAGCGCTTAAAGTTACCGCACTAAGCAAAGCAATTGTCGCTAACATTCTTGCATTTCCTTTAATGCGATATAACAATTGTGAAGTACCAATTAAGTTCATGCCCCGATAATAACGCGCCTTGTTTTTCTGCGCCATTCTCAGGAGGTAAATCGTCAACGAGCGGAATAATAATAAAGTCCCAATAATAATACAGACCATGAACAGTAAAAAATAAATCGCCAATCGTGCGGAGGTTTCCATCGGTTGAAAAACAAGCCAATAACTGAACGCGATTAGAATAATGGCAAGAACCGCAACAATTACGGAAGTTTTCGGTGCTTGTTCCCCCTCTTTTTCCGCTTGAAACAATTCGATTAGCTTAAACCGATAAATCACTCGATAGGATTGTATGGAGGTAAAGAGAATAACAATGGCAAAGACTATGGCTGTATTAATAATAGCTTGCCAAGATAGGCTAAAGCTTATTTCAATGGCTGAATCCAAGAGCTTAAGTAAGATCAATACAAACAATTTCGAGAGAATCGTTCCCAACACAATACCCACAAGGAGCGCAATGGAACCCATAATCAAATTCTCATAGAACAGCATGCTGCCAATGGTTTTCTTCCTTACACCTAGCAGAGAATATAAGCCTACCTCTTTCTTGCGCCTTTTGGTAAAAAAAGCATTGGAATATAGAACAAATACAGCGACAAACAAAATCAATATAACCGAGCCTTCCGTAAAAATAATGTTCATGGAGTCGGAAGCGGAAATGCTTTTCTGAATATCAGAGCTATATTTAAGCGCAACAAATGTATAATAGATCACCACACTGAGAATCATCGAAATAAAGTAAATCAGATAGCTTTTAAAATTGCCAATGACGTTTTTTTTCACCACATTAAATAACGTCATTCGAGCCACCTCCAAGCACGACTAATACATCCAATATTTTTCTGAAAAATTCCTTGCGTGAAATCTCACCCTTCACTAGCTCTGTGAACATTTTGCCATCTTTAATGAACAATACACGTTTACAATAACTTGCAGCAAAAGCGTCATGCGTAACCATCAATATGGTCGTTTGATTCCGCTCATTTAATCCTTTCAAGCTTTCCAACAAATCTGTGGCTGACTTAGAATCGAGCGAGCCCGTAGGCTCATCTGCCAAAATTAAGCGCGGGTTGGAAATAATCGCTCTGGATGCGGCTGTACGCTGCTTTTGGCCCCCAGAAATGTGGTAGGGATATTTATCAAGAATCGGACGAATCCCAAAGGTATCGGCAATTTCATCCACTCTACGTTCCATTTCCGCAACATTCATTCTGGCTAGAGCCAGCGGCAGCAGTATATTTTCCCTCACCGTTAATGTGTCCAGCAAATTGAAATCCTGAAAAATAAAACCAAGCTTATCGCGACGGAATGTGGATAGTTGCTCCTCTTTCATGCTTATAATACTTACTCCGTCAATCCGAATATCACCGGTTGTGGGCTGATCGATAGTCGCTAATAAATTAAGCAGAGTGGTTTTGCCAGACCCCGATGGCCCCATAATCGCGACGAATTCGCCTTCCTGAACATTTAAATCAATTTCATCCAATGCCGGAAAGACAATTCCCTTAGCACCGTATACTTTTTTAATTTGCTTAGCTTCAACAACATATTTCATCTTCATTTACCTCCACTACTGATTTCTGCTCTATGCATTCATACTACCATCCACAGAACTAACCAACCATCGAATCAGCTTACAGCTTGTGGATTAAACCTTACATTTTTGTCACGTCTGTGCTACCATCCTTGTATTAGGAGGGATGATTATGAAGATCATGATTGTAGAGGATGAGCCTACTATTCGCGATATGGTAGGAGAAGCACTCGGTAAATGGGGTATTGAAGCCGTATTAACCATTGATTTCGAGCAGGTACTGCAGCTATTCTTGACTGAAAAACCTCATCTAGTGCTAATGGATATCAATTTACCGGCTTATGATGGATTTTACTGGTGCAATAAAATTAGAGAGGTTTCCAAAGTACCTATAATCTTCCTCTCCTCACGCAACACACCGATGGATATGGTCATGTCGATGAATATGGGCGGAGATGATTTCATTCAGAAGCCCTTTTATACAGATGTACTGGTCGCCAAAATTAACGCATTATTAAGGAGAACCTACTCTTACGCCGAGATAGAATCCCAAGCGTTAGAGCATGACGGCATATTCCTTAATCTGCTGGAGGGCAACATGTTCTCAGGTGAGCAAAAAGTCGAGCTTTCCAAAAACGAATTTAAAATTCTCTTGCTGCTGATGCAGCATAAAGGCGTCATTGTGAGCCGTGAAAAAGTCATGCGCAGCTTGTGGGAGGATGAAAGCTTTGTTGACGATAATACGCTAACCGTCAATATGACAAGACTGCGTAAGAAGCTTGCGGAGCTTGGCAAAGAGAGCTTCATCAGCACCAAGAAAGGACAAGGGTATATGATCCTATGAGCTTTATTCGCTATGTTTTGGATAAACGGTATTTTCTTGTCTTATATGTTGTACTAATGCTCTTCGTTTCATTAATTATGCTGGTAAGCGTCAATCACCAGCATGCTATTAATAATCTGCTATACACGAATATTACTTGTCTCTTTTTTGTCTGCTGCTACTTGACTGCTGGTTACTATTACCGCAATTCCTACTATGATAAGCTGAAAAAGCTGATAGCGAATACACATGAAGACACTGCCACCGCATTGCCTGAACCACAAAATTATGAGCAAGCACTTTACATAGACCTGCTAAAAAAGCTGCATTCCGAGCACTCCAATCGGCTACAGAAATTGCATGCTGAAAAAAGAGATCATCAGGATTTTATCATGTCATGGATCCATGAAGTCAAGCTTCCCATTGCCTCAAGTCGGCTGCTAATGGAGCATAGTACGGGGAAATCAGTAGACTATATGGTTGATAAATTAGAGGACGAGCTGAATAAAATTGATAATTATGTCGAGCAAGCTCTCTATTACTCGCGAATTGATACGTTCTCCAAGGATTATTTCATTACCGAAACACTCTTGGATCAAATTATTAAAGAGAGTATTAAAAAATACGCCAAGCTATTTATCAATAAACGCATTCGTTTTAAAATGTATGAGACTCCACAATTTATCCAAACAGACAGCAAGTGGCTTGGTTTTATTATCGATCAAATCATAGCTAATGCATTAAAATATACAGGGGATGGCGGCGAAATTCTGATTAGCTTTGAGGAGGACCAGCTAGAAAAAAGGTTGCTGCTCATAGATTCAGGAATTGGTATTAAACCAGAGGATATCCAGCGTGTTTTTGAGAAAGGATTTACAGGCTCGTCTGGGAGAAGTTTTACCAAATCAACTGGGATGGGACTATATTTGGCTTTGCAATTATCCATTAAGCTTGATCATAGACTATCTATTCAATCGGAGGAAGGTAAATACACTAAGCTGATCATTCATTTCCCGAAAATTAGAAATTACTTCAATATGTAAGTGAACTATCTAGTTTGTAATTTAAACGTCTGTTACCTTTTTTTCAAAATTAGCTGGATCCTTGAGAATTATTTTTTTCTGATCCACAGTAATAAAGCCTTCCTCTTGAAGCTCCTGCAATATCTTAGAAGCTGTTTCGCGAACAGCACCTACCAGATCAGCAATTTGTTGATGAGTCAGCTTCAAATTAATCTGCATTTCACCATTTGCTAATAAAGTACCATGTTCCTTGGAAAGACGTAGTAATATTTTTAAAATTCGTTCGCGTGCATTCAGAAAAGTAAGATCTTGAATTTGTTCATTGGCATTACGCAGGCGCTCCATCGTAAACCATAACATCTGCAAGGCCATTTTATTATTCTTAACCAACAGCTGCTCAAAGTCACGTCTTCTCAGCACATAGAGATCAGTAGCCTCTAACGTTTCCGCTGTAGCGGATCGCAGGAGACCAGGTTTGATTAATGCCATTTCGCCGAAATAATTACCTTCACGGATAAAAGCAAGAATTACGGTTTTAGCTCCGTCAAAGCTGTATATTTTGACAAGCCCTGATTCTATAATATAGAATTCGTCCCCCTCATCACCTTCAAAGAAAATGATTGAACCCTTTTTCACTCTTCTTTTTTGAAACAAGGGTATGGTAGATTCCAAATATCCAGCATCAAGATCCTGCAAAAAGGGGAGTGTTCTCAGAACTGCTTTTATATCCCTTTCCATTTATACAATCTCCTTTTCCCTTGAAAAACACAAATCCCTGCTTGAGAGTACCTCCTTAATAAATAAGGTTTGATGATCTAACAAGGAAATGGTTTGATCTTTATCCAGCACTCTAATCACAGGTCTCGATGAATTCGTTTTGTTGATTTCCGTCACTATTCCGCTTACCCCATTCGTCAAACTTACTATAGTCCCAACCGGATAAGGTACAACGTTTCGCATAAAGGCTTGCACAATATGAATATCATAGGTTGTTTCTACTTTCGACATGATATACTCAATTCCTTCATGCGGAAGTCGATTTTTGTCAATTTCATTCACGTGATGATCAAAATCATTAGCAACTGCACAAATTTGCGCCATTTCTCTAATCTCTTTACCCTTCACTCCGAATGGAAAACCCGTACCATTGGTCTTCTCATGATGTTGCAATACCAAATGTGCGGCCATTAAAGGGATTTCCTGATGCTTGCGGATTATATCAAAACCTGCTTTGGGATGCTCATGATAGGGATCCTTAAGACCTGGCAATGCATACCCAATATCATGCAACATAGCACCTATACCAATTACACGCAGCTGCTCCACACTATAATCCAATGCTTTAGCCGTCAATACCGATAACATCGCAACATTGATACTATGATCCAATAAGTATCCTGTTCGTGTGCGAATATTCTTAGTCTGAATTAATGGATCTTGCTCTGCAACCAAGTAATTAACCATTTCCTCGCTGGTTTCAATCAATGATTTACTGTTGAAATTTCTCTTTTGTGTAATCTCTTCAAATGCATTATTCAAGGCAGAAATGGCTTTCATGCGAAATCTCATGCTATCTCCATCTTCGACTTGAATATCTTGGAAGCGTTCATCTTCTATGTATATGCCTTCGATCTGCAATCTTTTGAGTCCTTCAATTAATCTTGTCGTAACTATCATACCCTGCCGCAATACCAGCCGTCCATCTGCCGCATAGATATCCATTCCGATTCGATCACCTTCACGCACATCATCCGCTGTAACGAGTCTCACTTCATCCACCTCAAGATATAGTTCTAAGGTCACTGACCTTAATCAAATAGTAGCATAGCGATTTGTCTTATTCTGTAATCTCTATTACAAAACAAAGAAATAGGTCGGATAATGCAGACTAATGTGACTAAAGAAGGATATACAACTTTTTGATTAGGAGTTTGGTACCGTTTTCATTGGACGAACGATTTCTTATCTGCATTGGCTACTTAATTAAGTCATTTATTGTTGATCTTATCTGCTCCTCCGTCATAGTCCCAATTTTCTTTTTTGCGATATTCCCCGCTATAAAATCCAACTTGTTTCTCCTTTCATCTGATTATAATGGTAGATCCAAGCGCACAAAAACCCATGAAATTTTGAAATTTCACGGGTTTGCCGCTGGATTCAAAGCTTGATTTTATTCCAATACCTTAGCTATTACTTTGAAAACAAGTTATACAGAACCTGCGCTACTTGCGCTCTCGTAGTTACACCTTTAGGGTTAAGCTTTGAATCACTACCTGTGATAACTCCACTCTCAACAAGTATTTTGAATGCTTCTTGTGCATAGCCTGCAATTTGACTTGCATCTTTAAAGCTCGAAACTGTTGCACTTGTTTTATCTTGTGGAAGCTCACCTAGAACATCAAGGGCTTTATACAATAGTGTGAATAAATCTTGACGTGTAATCTGAGCATCTGGAGCGAATTTGTTGTTGCCTATACCTGCAGTAATTCCAAGTTTTTTGGCAGCTGCAAGGTAATTAGTATAATAGGTATTTCCTGCATCCGCATAATTATCGGATCCTACTGCTTCTTCCTTCACTCCATAGGCTTTCAATAATAAAGCAATGAATTGACCTCTGGTCACAGTAGCATTCGGGCTGTATTTATTCCCGCCTGTTCCGCTGGTAATTTCTCGTGCAGCTAGGAATCCTACTGCATTGCTGTACCAAGCTGAATCTGAGATGTCAGCAAAGGTTACTTTGTTATAGCCAATAATATATTTGGAGAAATGCGTTGTGCTAAAATCAACAGTTCCCGTTGCTGCGTTAAACTTGCCGCGAATAGTTTCCAATTCACCTGCATCAGTAACATAGTAGACGATGACAGAGTCTTGATCTTCTCCCGCTTTAAGCACATAAGGAACACTAATGCTTACACTGCCCCCGCCAAAGGTTGAGACATTGCTGCCTCCTGCAGTTACGGTAAAGTCATACACCGGTCTGTCTCCTAATACTTGCTTGCTTTCTTCTGATAGCTCTACCTTAGCAATTTTAATAATGATGTCACCTGAACCTGCTGCTGGATGGATACTTCCCGCTGCTTTTGAGTCAAAAGTGATCGTGCCAATTCCAAAGTCAATCTTAATGTCAGCTTTAGTGCTGCCTGTCAAATCACTGAATGTATTCGCTGGTAGTGTTAACTCAGACGATTTAGTATCAGCAGTCGCTGCAACCTTGAATACCACGGTAGTGGACTTGCCAGCAACTGCATCCTTCTTAGCGTTTTCTACTAGGGTTGTAACAGCTTCAGTAGATACTGATGCTGTAGTTGCTCCTGTAGCGGCATCCGTTTTTGAAGGTACTGCCAGTGTTCCACTAGTCGGAACAGCAGTCGGTACAGGTGTTGCAGTTGGAGTTGCGGTTGGTGTTCCACCTGTTCCAGGATCCCCATTTCCACCAGTTGAAGTGGAATAAGCTGGAACTACAACATCTACCGATTCGCTAGCTGCATATATTGGTGTGGTTGGTGCTACATTTTTTGTAACTCTATCTTTTCCAGATCCAGTTGAAACAGTAACCGGTCCATTATATCCTACCTTAGCCGCATATCTTACATTGTAAGTGCCTGGCGCTAAGTTAGTAATATTATCTCCTGTAACATACACATAATCAGTAACTGTAGAAAGCTTGTACTCTTGTCCAAATGCTACACCATTAATTTGTCCGTTATTGGCTGTGGATGAAGTAGGTGAAATACCTCTTAATCCTGTTGGTTTAGCTTCCAGCTTAGAAAAAATAGTTTTCAGAGCCGTTACATAATTCGCTTTGTTTAATCCTACTATACCATTATTATTAGCTGTTTCCTGAATGTTCGCCCAATTATACATCAATTCAGTGTGTCCAAGAATCGGAGCACTATTACCATCTTTATCTTTATTATCTTTATTATACGTAAATAGGTATGGAACCTGTGCTTTGTTTGCAACTACAGTTTTACCATCGTTGACATAACTCACATTATTAGAAGCTATATTATATTCTGTATTAATGTTAGTTAAATAAGTTTTAACTAGATCCACATACAAGTTTGCATAAGGATGATTCGTATCCCTGACTTGCAGAAAAGTACTATTATGCTGACCATTTACATCAAACACAGGTATTCCCACCGTTATTCCTGAGTCAAGCTTGGTATCCCAGAAATAAACCTTATCCACATTATACTTTTTCGCATATTCATTTACATATTTGATGATCGCTGATGTATTGGGGCACCAAGATCCACCGAATAGAATTGCATAATTCCCCTTAGTCTGCAACAGCTTAGTCAATTCGTGATAGGTTACATGTTCATATACAAGTGAGATATCATCGGCTTTAACAAAGACATCTTTGCCGACAGAAGCATCCTTGGCTTTATTAAATTCAGGTGCAATAAAATCCCAGTTATCAACTGAATTAAAAGTATTATATCCTGCAGTTTGGGCTTGTCCGAATACAGCCCTTAACTGAGCTTTATAAGTATCTACTGAACTAGCTGATGAGAAGTTACTATAATTATAGCTTGCCAAGCCTGCTGGACCATGTTTCTCCAAGTAGGAAACTATCGGAGCGCTAACATTATTCGAATCCTTATTATCTTTGTTGTAAACAAAGAGAAATGGGGAGGTGATTTTTTTTGCTGTTCCCGACCCTAGAATAGTAGAGTCTGTCGTGGTACCAGGTGATGTTACTACTTTGTTTGATCGCTTGGTATAAGTAACATCTGAAACTGTGTTAGTATTTAGGTTCGTTAAGTAAGTATTAACGAATTTCACATATACTTCTGCATAATCAAAATACTTATAAGTAGACGTTGTAACTCCCTTGTAAGTACTAGATGTTACTGTACTAAGTTCCTTGGTTTGTGCAATATCAAAATCTTTGCCATCTAGCTTAGTATCAAAGTTATAAATGGTTTTAACGCCATATTCTTTAGCCACTTGATTAATATATCCAATATCGGCTTGAGTTTCGTCGCTCCAAGCACCGCCAAAGAGTACAACATAGGTACCTTCGCTTCTTAATACTGTATCCAAATCCTCGATTGTTACTGTTTTAAAAACATGATTAGTATCCCCCAAATGTGGATACACATCACTGAAATAATCATAATGGCTAACACTTTTATTATACGTAGCACCAATGGGACTAAAGCTGCCAGCAGTAAGGCCAGCGGAACTAATTCCTTCAGATGCTTGAACATTAAGAACTGGTAAAAAAAGCGAAACTACCAAAAGTAGAGCCAAAATCTTCGCGTTAAATGCCTTAAATTTAATTTTCATTGTTTTCTCCCCAAACTTTCTAATTAATTATTATGTGTAAAATTGCATGTTAATTGCATCCGTCTTCTGAGACCTCTTCATCCGAAGAAGCTACTGGAACCGATTCTGCTTCAGGTTATATAGGTCAAGGCTGAAATGCTAATTACACCGATACTTAACGTTGCAATAAGTTTTGTTGTGATAAGTTTATCATGGGCAAATTTCTTCTTCACCCGATGAAGCCACTGGTGCTGGTTCTGATACAGCTGCTGCTGGCGCTGGTGTTGAAACTGGCGCTGGAGCTGGTGTTGCTGCTGCCTGTGTTGGTGCAGCTACACTTGATTGCTGTTGAGTTGCAGGAGCTGAAGACGTGGATTGTTGCTGAACTGCTGCAGTTGAACCACTTGATGAAGGTTGCTGTTGAACTGAAGCTGTTGTTGCGGCCGTTGTGCTCTGTTGTTGAACTGGAGCTGCTGCGAATGAAACCTTTTTAGTTTGAGTTACTTCTTCTGTGACTGTGTTGTTGTTTGCTGCTGGCTGTTCTTCCACTTGTGCAACACTAGCATTTGTTTGTGGTTGATTAACAACTGAAGTAGTTGCAATGGCGTTCAGCTGTGGAGCTGCTGATTCTGCTTTTGGTTGGTTTACTTTTAGTGCTGCATTGGTAATTCCTGATGATTGATTGGCTTGTTTTGTTGCTTTTGAACCTGTAGAAGCATCAGTCGTAGCCGCTGCCGGTTGATTCTCTTGAACAGCTACAGTCGTTTCTGCTGCTGGTTGGTTTACTGTTACTGCTGCTACATCAGTAGTTACCGTTTGATTGACTTGGGTTGATTCAGTTATTGCTACTGCTGCTGGTTGGTTTACCTGTGTTGTTGCTGTTGTAATAACTGCGGGTTGATCTCCTTGTACAGCTTGTTGGGTAGTAGTTGTTGATGCATTCACTGTATTCACTTTAGTAATTGAATCATTTTGTGTATTTCCATTAATAGCTACAAAAGTCAAAGCTGAAAATGCAATTACTCCTGCTCCAATTGATAATGCAAGTTTTGTTGAAATTAGTTTTATCATGGTTATAAAACATCCCTTCGCTCCAATGAGCTTATTATTAAAAACCTTATTGTTGCTTACGCTTCTGTTACTAATGACAATGATGATGCAACTTTCAAGTCTTTCGTTTCATATAAGCTATTAATTTCCCCTTGTATTTCCTCCCTTTACTGATATAGATATTGGGCAATAAAAAAAGATCCAACGAAGCGTGAAATCACGCTTTAATTGAATCTCTGGTGGTCCAGTAGATTGATCATCTTTTATTTCATCCAATAAAATGTAAATTTTGTCATTTGCATTTATTTTATTTTATTCGACATAGATTGCCTTGTCAATGTTTATTTACTATTTTCCTATTGTTTTTGTCGGAATTAGATTTTCTTAAAATTTAATTGACACTTTTATTCGTTCTCTGTATATTAAATCAGTAAATTCCCATAAAAAAAATAGGTTTAGGAGGCTTTGAAAGAAATGAATGAAATTAATAACAACCTGCTGTCTGCCATTGAAACAAATTGGTACAGCTTCATCGTTTCCGTATTTGTTTTTGCCTTGCTTTACTTCTTGGCACGCAAGCGGGTCAGCTTTGGCACACGAGTAATAATTGGGTTAGGAATTGGGTTGCTGGTAGGTATTCTCTTCCAGAATCTTGACTCTCTCGATACCAAAGGAATTACCACCTTCGGAAAAATCTATATTAGTCTGATTCAAATGCTAGTTATCCCCCTAGTATTCGTACTTGTACTTAACAGCATCGCTTCGCTGACAAGCTTAGATTATTTACGTAAAATTGGATTCAAGACCTTTGCTTGGTTCCTCGGAACTACGGCTATCGCATCCATTATCGGACTTTCAGTTTCTTTATTGTTCAACCCTGGGCATGGAATTCAACAAGTAGTACCTGAAGACTTCAAGGCACGTGTAATCCCAACATTCTCTGAGGTTATCTTGGCTCTTGTACCATCTAACCCCATTAATGAAGCCGCAACCGGCAAAGTTGTCCCCCTACTAATTTTTGCAATTTTCATCGCTGTTGCGATTATAAAAGTTGGCTCTAAGAACGCTGAAGCAGTAAAACCTGTGCTTAATCTTATTCAATCTCTTACATTGGTACTTCATCAGGTAGTCAAGTTCATCATTAGACTAACTCCCTATGGAGTTTTCGCATTAATAGCTGGTATTACCGCTAGATACGGCTGGGAAACCTTACAGGAATTAGGTAGTGTAATTATTACATCGTACATCGCATTGATCTTGCACTTTATACTCGTGTTTGGCGGTCTAGTGTTTTTTGTTGCGAAGGTTAATCCTATTAAGTTCTTTCGTAAAATATACCCTACGGTTGCAGTTGCTTTCACAACACGAAGCAGTTACGCAACTCTACCAATTAACTTGGAAGTTATCACAAAACGATTACATGTCTCACCAAGGATAGCTAGCTTTGTAGCTCCACTAGGCGCATCCGTCAACTTTAACGGGTGTGGTGGCGTATGGCCCGCTGTTGTCGCAGTTTTCACGGCACAAGTATTCAATATTACTCTGTCATGGACAGATTACATTGTTCTGGTACTCGTTAGTGTTATTTCATCGATTGGTGTAGCCGGTGTACCTGGACCTGCGGTAATTTCGACGACTGTTGTATTAACTGCACTTGGCTTGCCGCTTGAAGGAATTGCGATTGTTGCAGGGGTAGAAGCGCTAATCGATATGGCTCGTACAGCTGTTAATGCAACGGGTACAGCCGTTACTGCTTTACTCGTTGCAAATTCTGAAGGCGAGTTCGATCGTGAAGCCTTCAATAGCAATGAAGATGAAGAACTTTTAACAAATGCAATATAATAAATGTACAGAAAAAGCAGTTAGGATATCCTAACTGCTTTTTCTAATTCTTATATTTAGGAAAACAAAATATCTCGACTAGATACAACTTCTTTAATAAAAAGAGTAGGATGATTGATTAATGAAATTTCGTGATCCTTATTCAGCTCGCGAATAACGGGTCTGGACTCATAATCTTTGTTATTCTCTATAACAATACCTGTGATTCCATTCGTTAATAGAACCACAGTCCCGATTGGATAGGGCACGATAGCTCTCATAAAAGCATGAACGATATGAACATCATACGAGACGCCTGCTTTAGTCATCACATAATCCATGCCTTCATGAGGCAAACGATTGTGATCGATTTCATTCACATAATGATCAAAATCGTTGGCTATTGCGCAAATTTGCGCCATTTCCTTAACTTCCTTACCTTTGAGGTTATACGGGAACCCATCTGCATTAATCATCTCATGATGCTGCAGGACCAATTCTGCTGACATGACAGGAATATCCTGCTGCTTAATTAATAAATCATGACCTGCCTTGGGATGTTCTATGTAAGGATTCTCCAATCCAGGTAAGGCATAACCAATATCATGCAGCATAGCACCAATTCCTATTGCTTGCATTTGTTGTATAGAGTACCCGCCTATTGCTTTGGCAGTAAGCACAGAAAGCATGGCAACATTAATACTGTGATCCAGTAAATAGCCAGTTCGCATGCGTATATGATTAATTTGAAGTAAGGAGTTCTGCTCAGCTAATAAATGGCGAACCATTTCATTATTCGTTTCTAGTAAAGCTTTGCAATTAAAGCCTTTGCTTTCTCTAACTTCTTCAAATGCACTATTCAGCAAGCTTATAGCATGCATGCGAAAGCGCACGCTAAAGCTATCTTCCATTTGTACATCCTTAAGCCGCTCATCTTCGATGTAGACCCCATCCACATGCAGCCGTTTAAATCCATCTATCAATTTCCCCGTAACCACCATGCCCTTGCGTAAAACTAATCTGCCATCGGACGAATATACATTCATCCCAATCCGATCTCCTTCACGCACTTCATCGATTGAAACCATTCTCATATAATCACCTCATTTATGATTGGGATTCTGTGAATCTTCCTTCTTAAAAACTCCGAGGTCACGAAGCTTTCGTGCAGAGTCTTTACTGCTCTGTCCACCTAGCTTCCGCAAGACATTACCTACATGAACTTTAACTGTATGAATGGAAATAACAAATTTTTTGGCTATATCTGTTTGTGTAAAGCCTTGGTCAATATGCTCGAGTATATCCATTTCAGTAGGGGTAATCATATTCTTAATTTCCTTTACCTGATAGAATTTCTCCAAAACCTTCAGCCTTCTAAATTCTGCTCGCATTTGCTCCGCCACTGTAGAGTTAATCGGGGCTTGCTTTTTGGCTGCAGAGCGAATTGCTTGAGGCAGTTTTTCGAAATCAGACTTAATCTGGTAGTCAATTGCTCCCGCTTGAAAGGCTTCAAAAATTAATTCTTTCTCTTCCATTGATGTTAGCATAATAACCTGTGCTTGGCACTTTTGGCAAACTTCTGAGGTTAACCATATTCCTTCAGCTTGATTAGCAAGCATAATGTCCATTAGAACGACATCGAACTCCAGTTTAGCGATTGCCAGTAAAGCTTCTTCGACATTGCTGGCTTGACCTATGATTTGAAGATCCGGCTGCTTGGTTAGATAGGCTGATAGACCCTTTAACCAATCGGGATCATCCTCCACTATGAGTACTTTAATAGTTTCCATAGCTCCTCCTTCGTTTGGGAAAGCTTAAATAAATCGAAGTCCCTTTGCCAACCTCACTATCAATTTCAAGATTGCCTTGGTGCTTTTTCATTACATTATAACAATAGGCTAAGCCTAACCCGAAATTCATCCGATTCTTTGTTGTAAAAAAGGGCTCCAGCACAAGCTTTAAATGCTGTTTCTCAATCCCGCTTCCGCTGTCTTTCACTTGAATGAATACTTGCTTTTTTGTTTCAAATAATCGAATCTTCAATTCGCCGCCTTGAGGCATCGCATCAACTGCATTAGCAAGCAGATTGTTCATCACCTCGGTAATATGAACCGGATCGAGCTCTAGAAGCCATTGACTGCGATAGGTCGTTTTCACATGGATATTCTTTAACAAAGGCTGCGATTGCTCAATAATTTGCCCAATTAAATCCGTTGGATTACAAGGCTCCATCCGCATTTCTGTTTCTTGTGTTTGCTGATGCACACGTTGGATCATATCTTGAATATGCCTAGTAGCCGAAAGAATGACCTTCACATCTGCCGCTAGCTCATTTTGATTGCTTTCTTCTGCATATGTCTTTATTTTATCGCAATATAGCTTCATTTTACCAACATCATTTTTAATAGCATGATTTAGCATACTCGTACCCGAGGTAATGGTCCGGAATGTAAACTCCATCTTCCGTTTATGAATAATAAACTGAATGCCCATAAAGCCATAATTAAAGATCGCTACAACAAATACGACAGCTGCAAACAGGATAATCCAAGTGTTGTAACGCCACATCTCACTCATACCAAAAAACGGCATAACATAATTTGTAAGGGTACTCAAGAGCACGGCTGGCAATACCGCTAAACTAGTAAACCTATGATTCTGACGGAGGGAAGGCAGCTTTTCTTTCTTGCGAAGTACAATATAAGCGCCCACCAGCACATAAGGTATTGCCCAAAAGGCAGCTATCGTCTTGGGAACTGGATAATTAGTCGTGAAAATAAACATCGCCATAATAGGCAGCAGCAATATGAGCAACAAACGGTTCTTCCATCGGTCCGAAACGATTGGATTATAGCTAACAGCGAACATTACAAAGCAATAAGGCAAACCATAATTCTGCATCAGCGATGAATAAGCTTTTAAATGGTTAAGTAACGAGAGAACGGCCTCACTTTGCGCATGCAGCTCAGCATAAGGAATGAGAGTATCAGCAGCCACGGCTGATAACGCGCCGAAGCCTCCGCACCATGCTACGCCGCTTAACCAACGGATAGAGCTTTTTCTGGCATCAGATAACAATAATGTGATAGCAATCAGCCATAAAGCAATTAAGACGAATAGCATGCCTCTTCCCCTTTCTCCTTTATGGTAAGTTACGCTTCATCTCTAAATTACGTGCTCGCTCATAGGCTTCTTTTAATAGTAATACGGCTTGCTGTTGATCTTCTATGGAGCCTATGTAGAAGCTTACCCAACCAGACTGAGGCATAACATGGTGATTCTCAGCTAGTCCCTTACTTAGATAAGCAGCTTTTACGGCTTTCGAAGTAAGAATATCCAGTAATCCATTGCTGTGCAGGTGACCTAATTCCTTAGTACAATAATTGAACTGAGTGCCTCCATATTTATGCAAAGAAAGCTCGATGCCAGGTATTTGCAGGATTTCAGCTTCAATTTGATCGTTCCAATCATTCAACTGAGGACGAAACAACCCATTCCACATTTTAAATAACAGATCAAAAACCTGAGGAAGCAAAGGAACATATTTAAGAAAAGCCAACCGCCTTACAACAAACTTAAACATTAGGAAGCGGCCGCTTCACTCAATTTTTTAATATGCTCCATAGCTCTTAAATGTACATTCCGCGTAATGCTTTTGGCCCAAATATTATAATACCATGCTGGATACACATACAGCTCATAACGGCTGTTGCCTGTTAGAGTTGTAGTCCCATCCCCATTATCGTGCAACAGAAATTGTCCTTCTTGAATTTGAATATGTCCCATAATTTCTGGGTCCTCTGGTTGTTTAACGATCGTAAAAGTCAAATTAACATTCGGCTCAAACACAGTAATCTTCTCATCAAATACCATTCCATTAGAGAATATACATTTGCGATTAGCCCCAAGAGCATAGGCATCTACTGTGGATTCCATCGGCTGTGGCATACCTATTGAGAATAACCAATATTTCGACTTCGCTTCAATCGGTTTAAACGCAACGACATGCTCCCAAATTTGCTGAGGTGAAGCTTTTATTAGCATCGTATCTGTCACCATGTGCTGATTGTTGTGCTGAGTCAGTGGATCCACTAGGATCACAAGAAATAATATGGATACAATCCCAATATTCAATGTCCTCTTGCCCTTCTCAAACATAACCTTGCCTATCCAGACTCCTAGCATCATAAAGGCAATAAGCAATGGAGATACGATGATTAAACAGATGATACCCTCACCCATAAATTTAGCACTTACGAATAAAACAAATATAAAATTATAGGTGGTATAAATTAATCTGCCGCTGGTTCTCAATCCTAAATCCTTCCAGAAATAAGCGCAGATGATCCCCATTAATATTGGTAAAAATATAAAATCAGCGGTAGTGATAATTCCCGCCGTACCCTCTTGTTTCAAGACTAATTCTCGAGTCAATACTATCATTAAGTACGCGAATAAGTTAGAGGCTAGAAACCCATACCACAAATATAATTTAGGATTTTGCATCCGCTCACTCCTGCTTTACGTATAATAGTTAAATGAATGAAATGAAAGGGCGTGCGGATTCTTGAGCTATGAGAATATTATTAAGCAACAAATTATAAATTGGATTCCCGTTTTTCTTAAGCCTCCTGGCTTTTTCGAGAAAACCTCCAAAAAAATCAGTACCAAAATCAATACATGGATCCCGCAAAAAGTGCATAACGCCATCACAGCTGCAGTCAAAGCAATTGTTCGCACGACGTTGTTTGGTGCTGAATACACGCCTAAAGGCAAGGTTCAGCTAGGGCTTACTTTAGAAGAATCAGATAAGAAGGCTCATGAAACACTATCTCTATATCAGAAAATTGCTACAGCAGAAGGTGCTGGGACTGGAGCTGGCGGGATACTACTCAATATTGTGGATTTCCCAGCGCTTATTGCCATTAAGCTTAAGCTATTGTTTGAGCTCGCTCATGTTTATGGTTATAACACGAATGAATTTTCGGAACGTATTTTTATTCTCACTGTGTTCCAAATGGCCTTCACCAATCCAGACCAACGCGAACAGCTCTTACACACTATTCAAAATTGGGATGAGCATAAAGTTAAGTGGATATCTGACAAAGATTATTATCAATCCTTTGATTGGGAAACCTTTCAGAAGGAATATCGAGACTCGATCGACTTCCGTAAATTGCTGCAGATGATACCAGGTATTGGTGCTGTGGCTGGAGCTTTAGCGAATTATAGTATTGTGGAGGATCTAGGTGAGGTAAGCTTGCACTGTTATCAAATTCGTCGATTAGCTGAGCTAGCTTAGTCAAAGATTGGATGCTACATTACATTAGCCACATCGTTTGGGATTATCTCTCCCTAACGATGTGGCTTTTTAGAATAAAACTTATTCTTAACCTACTACGCTTTCAATAAAGATTTTGCTGGTTTCATTCCAGCTTTCCCCTTGTGCTAGCAGCACTAAGCCAATTTGTTCAGCTGGTAAATCCAAATTAGGTGCATTTACCGTATTAATTTGCGGCTCTGGACAAAAGTATCTGCCGTTTGCTTCATTATTCCAGATCATCCATTGCTTATACCCAGTACCTACATCGTAAACTAGCTTCAATTTTTCCTTCGCATCCGTAATGATTATGGCATTAATCCCATTCTGCGGCTGCGCTGTATAATGATTATCCATTCCTGCGAAATACGGCGATACTCCACCACTCTTCATAGCCAGCTCACCAGCGACTAAGGGTTGATAACTGCCAGTGGGCAGCATTCGGCTGTCCAACTCCCAACGTTCACCAATTGTCATTGTAAATGTGATGTCTTCCTGCGTGCTATTAGGAGCAAAAGGTGCATTGAACGCTGTATGAAACCCTAGCATACAAGGCATAGCCGCCTCTCCAAGATTGGTGATGCTTACTTCTTGCCGCAAGCCCGCTTCACTTAAAGCATATCTTATTGAAAAGTGGAAAGTATGAGGAAAATATGGATAAGCGGAGTGTTTTTCATCCACATTCTGTTCAATGATCACATAGCTTTCTGAATCGTTTGTTCCAAAATCGCTTACTTCCCATGGAATATTGTAGAAGAAACCATGCAAATGGTTGCCTGTTTTGGCCTCATTCACTGGAAATTCATAGTTCAGCCCATTCAATGAAAATTTTCCGTCATGGTAACGATTCGGAGGAAACAGAATCGGAATCCCATGAACCATAGGTACTGCTTTAAAACCAGCCATCTCATCTAAGCTAGGCTCGCGAAGTATATTAAATCCCCTAGTGGTATCCCGGAAAGCTACTAGATTCCCACCAATTTCAGGCAATAAAGCTGCCTCATAATGGCCTGAACGCAGCCAAATAGCCTTTTCACCTTGATATTCTCCTGCATATGCTTGATTATTCATGTTATATACTCCTTTTCAAAACTCATAATTCCCAATTATACTTTATCCAAATTACGTTGAAAAGCTAAAGAATCGTAATTACATCATTATTTTCTTGTGGAGCTTCCTCTTCTCGCAATCTTTTTCTCATAAATGTTGTTACAATCCCCAAAGCAATAACAACGACCGAGATAATGGTTAAGCACTGTAAGAAATCATGCCTAGCACTTTTAAACAGTCCAAACATTCCATTGCGCAGGCTGTCTGATGCTGATGTATCACTTACCATCTCTGAAGCTATTATAGTTGGAACCCATAAGAACAAAGCGATTGCGCCTCCAATCACTATCGAAGCGCCAAGCCATTTACCAGTGATATTCAAGACGTAGGTTAACAAAGCACAAATTCCCACCAAAATGAAAATGAGCGCATATAGTCCCCAGATTCCTTTAGAGTATAAGGAGTAGTATGTTTTATACTTTTCCATTTTATCCGTTTTAAGGCCAATCATAGTGTTAATATCTGCGTGGTCTCCTATTTTTAGAGTAGGAAATTTTTCTGTAATAGTAGATACCTCTGCAATCGGAATGCCTAAAACTGTGTCTGTTTTATCCGTGAAATAATCCCATAAACCGGTTTGCACTAGACTCATTTTGTTTGAAACTAATTCATCCGTTACAATGGCATCAAATGCTTGGCCAACTAATTTGTCTTGCAGCTTTTCAAGAGCGGTTTGTTTGACTTTAACATCCTCATTAACGAAATTGTTGCGGAGCTTTTGCTCAAAATACCCATAAATCCCGCTATCCGCTAAATATTTTTCAGTATTATAAGGCTTTAAGAAAGTGGTGTTTGCCGAAAATAAAACGGTAGCGATGGGAATCAAAATAATTAACAGAGCAGTAAAAATGGTCAATAATAAATACGAAACTATCTTCAACTTCAAAACCCCTTCACACTTATTTCCACAATGACTAGTATTATAAATTCGACATAAAATACATTTGTCCTTTACTTTATGTACAGAGACACCAAAAAACCCAAGATTCTTGTATGAGAATCATGGGCTTTTGGCAATGCTATATGAATGTATTAAATACTTGTTTGAAGCTTCTTAATTTTAGGTAATTGCACGTCTTTAAGCTGCGAAGTTAATTCCATAAACCAAGCTTCATCTCTTACGCTCAAGGATATATCAATTAAATTGAAGAGATGTCCTTGTTGGTTTAATATATCTACCGGCAAAGACTCCAATGTTGCTGTAAAACATTCTGCGGTTCGACCAATTGAGCTTTCATTATCACAGGCAGTTATTTTCACTCTAACTGTGCCTTTTAAGATATTAAGCCCTTCGATATAACCATGAAATTTCTCATCATTGACCGTTTTCCCACTGACCCAATCGCCTTCTTTGAATCGATCCTTAACTAACCCTTGCATAGGAATCACCTCTTCTCTAAATTAATTGTTATCCTTATTATTACAGTTTAAACCTTATGCATGTTTTTGAATCAATTTCTTTAAGTTTTCTAAAGGCTGCAAACCAACAATAGTTTCTACTTCTTTGCCATCTTTAAAGAGCTTTAGAGTTGGAATACTCATTACACCATATTGGCTAGCTGATTGAGGATTATCGTCTACGTTTAATTTAGCAATTGTTACAGCGCCGGCAGACTCTTTATCCAACTGGTCTAGAATCGGAGCGATCATTTTACAAGGACCACACCAAGGTGCCCAGAAATCAACTAAGACCAGATTGCCTTCTTCAACGGTTTGTTTAAAGGTATTATCAGTTACGGTTACTAATGACATAATATGCACTCTCCTTATATTTTGTATGGGATCTATGTGAAAATTTATATAACTGATACAATAATTGTAACAGTTTATATAAAAAAATAACCTAATCGTTATTTCGTTTGCGTGGTTTTTAATTCCTTCAGTACATTAGAGATAGTTAATTGATCAAAATATAAAGTTAAATGCTGTTCTGCATCACAGAATACTTTGGCCATTACCTCTTCAATATTGGATGCAACTACGCATGGCATATTCGTGTCACCTGAGCACCAATTGGGCTGCAAAGATCCTTCGGAAGTAAGCCGATAAATCTCACCTAAAGTTACAGAGTCCGGATCTGCTTGAAGAATAAATCCACCGCCAACACCTTCTTTTGAAGTCACGTATCCACTTTTTTTCAGAAGTCCCATTACTTTGCGTACTCTTGCAGGATGGGTAGCGACGTTCTGGGCAATATAATCACTGGAAGCCATCTTACCTGGATGGTAAGCTAACAAGACTAGGCTATGAACTGCGATTGTAAATTCACTATTCATTGCTGCTACCTCCTCGACTTCATACTGTTATTATAATTGTTACAGTTAACTAAGTCAAGAGGGATTTTAGAGAAATCGCATTCGTGTTTAGCATCGGCCGGATGAACTAAAACGAATACGATTCTAATGAGAGCTTAAGTATAAACGATCAATTTTATGAGGCAGACTCTTCTTGATTTGAATCTATATAGCTTAGCTGCTGAACAAGGGAATCATAGCTACCTACCGTTGTTGTTTTATCGCCAGCTAGCCAGTCTGTTAATTTACTCTTTAATTCTGTAGCGGCTTTGCTAGCCGTTGTTTGCTCGTCTTTTTCATCTACAACGCCATCACCGTTCGTATCTTCCTCGTCTGTTAATACATCGAGAAGAGATTGAATAGTATCGGAGTCGTCACTAGAAGCTGAGCTTTTGCCCGCACCGCCACCTGGTGGTGGCGGTGGTCCTCCTGGTCCTCCAATAGGTCTTCCACTTCCACTTGCTTCGCTGTCTGAAGTTTTAGCTGCTTCAAAAGTAGCAATCACTTTAGTCAATAGAGCAGAGATGTCTGCATCGGAAGCCGTTTCCAGGCCAACCGACGATAGGTCAGTCTGCACACTTGCAATTGCAGCCTTCAATTCAGCTGGCATGTCGTCATCTTCTGTTGAACTACTAAGATCTGACTTCAGCTGAGATAACAATTCTTTTTGATCTGCTGCAGAAAGCTCTGTAGTCGGATCAAAATCACTGCTCAGATTACCTTGAGTTTCGGCATACTTCGCTTTAGCTTCTGCACTAAGCTCCACAGTATCCTGAGTTTTTGCACTATTGCTAGTAGAATGTTTGTGGTGTACTTTCTGTGTCGATGTCGAAGACAGATACTGATTGCTAACTGAAATACTACTTGATACTTTCATTTACAGCTACTCCTTTTTCTCTGTTAGATATTCATTCGAATGATGGCTCAAGCTCTCATCTTCTTATACCACTCCAAATTGAATTATATCTGAGGGAATGCTGAAGATTGGCTGAATCTGGTATACTATGAGAAAACCACAATATGAATTGAAGGAGTATTAACAATGGCATTTATTCAGTGTAGCTTTTACTCAGAAGCATTAGGGCTTTCAACTTCCATGTCCGTCATTCTCCCCCAGCAAACTACGACCCAAATTGGCATGGCAGGAAACGTTATTGCCACTAAACATCCCACGCTTTATTTACTTCACGGACTTTCGGATGATCATTCCATTTGGATGCGTCGTACTTCAATTGAACGATATGCTTCTGAGCTAGGAATTGCGGTGGTTATGCCATCCGTGCACCGCAGCTTTTATGCAGACATGGCTAATGGGATGAAGTTTTGGACATTCATAAGTGAGGAACTGCCTGCGATTGCGCGATCTTTCTTTCCCTTATCCGAAAAACGTGAGGACAACTTTGTCGCAGGTCTTTCTATGGGCGGCTTTGGAGCATTTAAGCTGGCATTGAATCACCCTGAGCAATATGCTGCGGCGGCAAGTTTATCCGGTGCTCTTATAGCAGAGAATGTTTTCGATCTGAGTCTTGCGGATGCTGAACTCATTTATAAGGACCGCGCGACTGTTAAAGGAAGCAACAGTGATTTAATAGCTGTAGCAGAAAGACTGGCAAAGTCAGACCAGCTTAAGCCATTATTGTACCAAATTTGCGGAACAGAAGACTTCCTATACGAGGATAATAAACAGTTTCGTGAATCTGTCGAAACCTTAGACCTAAGCTTGAAATATACAGAGGGACCTGGTGATCACTCCTGGGCATTCTGGGATGAGCATATTCAGAACGTGCTGAAATGGCTGCCTTTGAAGAAGTAACGAATGCATTAATATCGTGGATAGAATCCGACTACTTCATTAGTAACAGGATTGATCACGACAACGATTGGACCTAGTAATCCATCCTGATCTGTTGAGAAATTAACGGTTACCAATTCTTGATTCTTAAACTTACTAAGATCTTTATTAGGAATTAGCCATTGATCGGTAAAAATTATTGTAGAAACCAATGCTTCTTCCCAGTTACCAGTCACATGAGGTTTTTGACTTTCCTCAACAGCTGCCCAGGCAATAGTTCGAAATTGTACGCTCTCATTGATGATTTTTAACAATTCAGCTGTTGATTCTTTCGTGAGTGAATAACCGGTAGAGGTGTCATTTACTTTCATGATCATTCCTAGTTCGCTTTTCTCGCTAAGCCATAAATGAAAGCTCTTTTTTTCATCCTTTAAGATGAAGGTCATATCAAAATTCGGGGTAGACGTATTCAGAATCCCCTGAATTTTGTTTGCCGTTTTTTCGGCATTGGTAAATTTCTCGATAGTCTGTTCATTCGTATACTCCGCCAATAAAGCAGGATTTACTGAACCATGCGCCAGAGACTTCGCAATACTAACACGCTGGACAACCTGTTCATCTATCTCCTCATTCCCTGCCCTTTCACATCCAACCACTAGCCCAAACAGCATAATAATGCACATCATTAGCGGAGATTTTTTCATATTTATAAACCCCTTTTCTATTTCAATATGTTAATACTGGAAAAATTTTCTGATTAATAGTTAAACGTCCAAAGAGTGCTAAATGTTGCTTGTTTCACTTTACACTCAATAGACCCCATGTTATAATTTATTATATTACGTAATTACGTTTTTAAATAAATTATAAGGAGTGGTATTTTGACAACTTCAAGGGATTACGGTGTCGAGCTGGATTTTCTTAAGAAAGAGATGAGTGAGCTCAAACAACTTTTTAATCATTTTGTTAGTGCACGCTACTTACAGAAACCATCTAAGCCTGAAGATTCAAAAGATGAAAGCATCGACAACAAAATTGAAAATGAAATGGGCACTATTTTTTACTCGGGTCAATATCGAGGGACAAACGGCTTCAGATGGGACCCTCAACAAAGAAATGTTAGTCAACTACTTGGCCTTGATAGTGATAAAGCAGCCAAAGTGTTGGCTGCTCTCGGGAATAAACAACGCCTGGATATCTTAACCGCCGTTCTCCAGAAACCCCTTACCGGACCTGAAATTGTCGAGCAATTAAACATGGGTACTACTGGACAGCTCTATCATCATACTAAAGCTTTGTTAGGTGCTGATCTATTAGTCCAAGAGGATCGCGGAGGCAAATATTCTATACCCTCTCATCGTTCACTGCCGTTCCTTCTGCTGCTTGCTGCAAGCTCAGATCTGCTTGATACAAGCGATTATATTGAATTAACCGAAACCCGTAATAATGCAGCAGCTTATCTAGGAACAAACCAAGGCGCGCACGATCCTCACCATCTTCTATGGGCTGTGCTTGAGAACAGCATTATTGAACATCAAGCAGGCTATTGTACGGAGATTAACCTAATCATCCAAGGTGAACTAAGTATAACAGTTGCCGATAATGGACGAGGAATTCCAATTCAAGCTTTGCCAAATTCCACTAAGACTCCAGTTCAAACCGTTCTTACTGAGCTGGGACATTATAACTCCAGCGCATCCGTAGTGGCTCCGGGTGAATTGAAAGGTATTAATATGGCTGTGGTCAACGCACTCTCGTATAAACTATCTATTGAGGTACGTCGCGAGGGCAAGGTGTTCCACCAAACCTTCAAACACGGGATTCCACAAAGTGAGCTGCTAGTAACGGGTGTAACAAAAGAGACAGGTACCAGCGTTACCTTCATGCCAGATCAGGATATTTTTAATTCAAGCTTTGATAAAGAGGTATTAAGTAAACATCTAATTGGGCTGGGCATCAGCTATCCAAAGTTAAAAATCAATATCCTTGATTAGCCGAAAAAAAACTACACAAGCAATCAAAAAGGCTCTCTAATTAAAGAGAGCCTTCGGCATTAATCAAACAAATTATTGCGCTAATCTCCGTTCACAATATTCAACAAAGTCAAAGTCCACAATCGGCCACTCTGCTGTAATAACTCTTTTTGCAAGCTCACTTTCCGCTGTCTCAGCTTCATTCAGTGAATTCAGATCACAAACCTGCAAAAAGCAGATGTAAAAGGTAAGATGCCTGATTTTCAGAAAATCGGCAAGATAGGTAAACCACACCGCTTGAAAATGATTCTCTTCGTTGTATCCTTTTAAAAAACTATTTAAAAATCCCTCAACAAAAGCGTGTTTATCAACGGGCTCCTTTAGTGGTCTCCAATAAGCCTGAAATAGAACGACTGCCACATCATGAACATAATAGTTATAGGAAACCTCATCAAAATCAAACATTACAATTTGCTTATCCGCCAAATTAAAGTTATGACTTTGTAGATCGGCATGGATTAATCCATAGTTGTCCTGTGTTTTCGGTATATTTTGCAATTTAGTGATTAAGGCATTTGATTTTTGAATGACCTCACTCTCATTTGGAGGAATGTATTTGTTTACGTTTAAGTATTCTTCTTCATGCCAATCATTTAGACGCCAAGCTTCATTGTTCAAAATATACTTTTTAGATACAGCATGCAGCTTGCCTAAAGCTCTACCCCATTCTTCGAATAACTGATCATTCCAATCCGTTTCTTTCGTAGCACTTCCAGGAGCTTTCTCATAGATAGATGAGAGGAAATATCCACTCTCTCCCTCAAGAACTTCTACCAAATTCCCATGTATCGAAGCAACTGCTCTAGCAGCCGACACACCTTGATCCACCAAATAATTTAGCCAATCTATCTCTCCCAACAAATACTCTTGTGTCCGTCTAAAACTATGCGTTATTTTCAGAATGTAGAGTTTATCTTCTCTGTTAAATTCGTATACATAGCTGTCGGAATCACCGATTAAGCGGACCGTTTTCTCGTCTATCTCATATCGCTCTAAAAACCAAGCTAGAATTTCATCATTATACAAAACTTGTATTTGCGGCAGCATATTTAAACACTCCGTCCATACAAATTAGCGTCGCCATTGGCATTAGTATAGATAACTTGAGTCACTTTATTGCAGTCATTTAACAAGAAAGTAAGTCGTTCATTCATATATTCGGCGATATAATCAATCGCATGATCATGCCTATGAACAGGATTAACAGGATATCTATCCGTACCATTCGAAGATAAATAAAGATTATCCTCCTCAAAGGTTAAATTAATCTTTTCACTTTCCGCACCTTCCCTAGCATACTCCCTCGCATATTCATGCTTATTCGGATCCTCAATGAACGCAGGGATTATAGGCGCGGAGATCTCATATCCAAAAACAATTTTGGCCAGTGTATTATTAATTTCTTGGACAGGTGCAATCATTGTATTACTCAAAACAATCACAGTAAGATCATCCTCGACATACCTAGTAAAATAGGAGACAAACCCTTCAACATCGCCATAATGCGCCATCCGTTTTTTCGGTTGATCGTGAATATCAAAGTGTGAAACGTCCCAGCCATAACCGCCGTAAGAAGCGAAATAAGGAGTAAATATGCGTTGCAGCGTTTCTTTATTAACCAGTGCGTCCGTATATAGAGCCCGATCCCATAAGTAGAGATCTTCTACTGTTGTATAAACTCCACCTGCACCAACCATGGAGGACATATTATTGACTACGGTATGAATAAACTCTTTATCCAAATTGTAGCCATCAGCGCGATTTAGGACTATTTTTCTACCGAGATCAACTCCAGAGTCTTTCATGCCAAGCGGCCTAAAAATATAGTCTCTTAAATAATCTGAGTAAGTCTGTCCCGAGATTTGTTCGATGATGAAGCTCAATAAAATATAGCCCGAATTACAATAAGCTTGGCTTTCTCCCGGATTGAACTCCAATGGATAATGTTTAAATTCATCGATCAAATTTTCTAATGTCCAGATAAACGGCCTAATTTTATGATCAAAATGGGGAAAGCTTGTGTAGTTCGTAATTCCTGAGCTATGTGTCAATAAATGATGCAGCGTAATCTGCTCTCCTAATGGATAGTCGGGAATGTATTTACTTAAGGGGTCACTAACCTGGAGAAATCCCTTTTCCTCTAATTGCATGATAGCCATAGATGTGAACGCTTTGGTAAGCGAGGCAATCCGGAATTTCGTTTGTGGGCTGTTCGGAGTGTGACATTCTATGTTCGCTAATCCGTAGCCTTTACTGAGCAGAATACTTCCCTTATAAGCTACAAGCACACTACCGTTAAAATAACCGCATGCCGCATAAGCATCCATATATTCTTCAACTTTATTGTTTATATTAGTATTCATTTAATTGTTCCTCCTATAATGGCAATCACAGACAGACTAATCCCTTGATCAAGTGAGGATTAAAAAATTAGTTATTTTAGTCGTTTACCATTATTGGTTAGCAGGCATAGAGTATAAATTCCCCTTTCGAATATCTCCTTGGTAAAATATATCAGGCACCTTACCCTCCGTACAGTCAGAAATTAAGTATAATTAAAAATTCCAGTCTCAACTCAAGATAAGCTCCCTAATTATTACTCTTTATAACCCGAAGTTTGAATGAGCCGCTGCACTAGCTGGAACTTTTTCAATTATCTTATCGTAAGTCCGATTGCCCGCAAGAAAATCAATCGCCTGCGCGGCTGCCTTCTTACCTAGCACGGCGAAGCTTAATAAATTCCCGCCAACAATGCCTACACCTAAATAAGGCTCATAGATCCCATAAACAGGAGCATTAGCACTTTGGGTAACTTCGCGAGACGCTTTTGAGGGAACGAAATTAGTTCCAGCCGCATCTTTATAAATGTAAAGAACCAGTATAGCTGTATGTGGATCTGTGTTATGTACGGTCTCCAGTATTTGCGGAAAAGAAAGTTCATTCAAGTATTCAAAAGTAACTTTATCCGAATAGAAGTTAGCTTTTTTTTTAAAAGTAGCCATTAATTTCACTTCAATCTCTGATGCGCCTATGATAATATCTATTTTTTTAGTGCCAGAATGGTTGTTTAGAATCAATTGAATAGATTTGGATAAATCCATGATTCCGGATATTCCGCTATAATCAGCAGGCAGCTGCATATCGGAAAAACCTTCAAAATCATTTGAGGTGATCACTACGGGCACTCCTGGAAATAATTGTTTGCCGTATTGGATCATAAATGGGGCTCCATAAACGCCATTGACCATAATCACGTCAGGTTTATTAGTCGTATACTTTTGTTTCAGAAGCTGACTCAGACTATCGATATAATTAGGCTCAGTTTGATAAAGATTAAGCTCCAGATATTCCGAATAATACTCTATATTGGTATAGCCAAGCCGAAGCATTTCATCTTTAACTGCTTTCGTGAAGATAGTATGAATAGGAAATTCAGGAGTTTGGGCATTCAATATGAGAATTTTTTTCATAGGCGGCGGCTCAGCAGCATTTACCGGTTGAGCAAGCACTGAACTAGCGATGAGTATTAATAGGACTAATAAAAGGATGAGGGTTTTACTAAAACGACTAGTTGCAGGCATTACTCCACTCCTTTTTATCTATGAAAAATATACTTGCACCTAATCGCATCCAGAGCTTTTCAAAATATTGAAATCCGCTTTTATCATCTCATCTTGTGAGCCAATTGTCATTAGGAATATTACCTTAAATTACAGCAGAAAAAAAAGACCTAATATTAGCTTAGGCCTTACCATTTATATGGATATATCTTATGAAAGCACCGACAAAGCTACCTTAACTGCATCCTTCAAAATCTTACTGTCCCCGGCCGTCTTCGACATCACATACAGGCCCTGCCTAGTATTCACAAGAAATCTAGATAACTCACGAAGGTTATGCTTGCTCTTGAGGTTTCCATCCTTTTGTGCCCTTAGCAAGAAGCTATAAAACATGTTTTCCATATCAAGACTATATGCTTCAACACGGCTAGCGACATTTGAATCAATCGGAGCAAGCTCTGTAGCTGTATTAGCCATAAGACATCCTTTTCGCTGCCAAGAATCACTCATTGCTCCATCGATCACTTTTTCAAAAAAACGTTCCAAAATCACCTTTGGAATACCCGGTTCATCCAGAATATAGAACAGATGCTTCTTACTGTTAAGACGAAAACGATCCAAACAGCTTAAAAACAAGGCATTCTTATCGCCGAATGTATCATATATGCTTCCTCTGTGAACACCTGTATGCTCAGTGAGATCCTGAATGGAGGTCCGTTCATAACCCTTTGACCAAAACAGCTCCGTTGCTTTATCAAGTACCATCTCTTGATCAAATTCTCTTGGTCTTCCCATGATGCTTTGCCTCCTAAACAACTTACTAAAATAAAGAATACTTCCTATGTTGCACTATACTAGTAAGAGAATGATTAGTCAATTAATAATAAAGAAAATCAAAAAAATAATCCAATACACATTATTATAAGTGGTAAGTCTTTATATTTAATTAGCGAAATTAAACTAGAAAAAACTAGCTAAAACCTCATAAAATCTTGATTCTCTTTCTATGATCGTTCCAAATTCAAAAAAAATAATACTTGACTGACCATTCTTAAAAAAGGTATAGTGAAAAAAATCAGAAGAGGAGTTGCTGCTATCAGCCAATAAAACAATCTAAGAAACTTATTTTATCATGTAAAAATAAAATATCGAAACAAGGGAAAACTACTGGAAATTCACACAATTCTGTTCTTTACAGTCAAAAAATATAAAACAAGGAGCTTATTATAATGGAATATCGTTTTCTAGGACGTACTGGAATGAAGGTAAGCAATTATTGCTTAGGCACAGGAGCATTTGGATCATGGGGTAATAATAACGAAGAAGAATGCATTCAAATCGTTGATACTGCTATTGAAGCAGGCATCAATTTTATCGATACAGCTGATGTTTATTCCGCGGGGGGGTCAGAAGAAATTGTTGGGAAAGCATTAAAAGGTAGACGCGATTCCGTTATACTCGCTTCCAAGGTTGGCATGTCTATGGGAACGGGGCTGAATCAAAGCGGAAATTCACGATTGTGGATTAGACGCGAAGTCGAGAATAGCCTGCGTCGCTTGCAAACAGACTATATTGACCTCTATCAGCTTCATCGTCCAGATCCGCAAACCGATATCGAGGAAACGCTTGGAGTATTAACGGATCTAATTAAGGAAGGAAAAATTCGCTATATTGGTTCCTCCACCTTCCAGGCTTGGCAAATCGCCGAAGCCCAATCGGTAAGCGAAAGCCGCAATCTTGCACGTTTCTCTAGCGAGCAACCGCCATATTCTATTCTCAATCGAGGCATTGAATTGGACGTTCTTGAAGCAACCAGAAAATACGGCATGAGTGTTCTTGTCTGGAGCCCACTTTCGGGAGGATTGCTTACTGGTAAATATTCCAAGGGCCAAACCGCTTCGTCTGATTCTCGTGCTGCACGCTTTAAAGGAAGTGTCCTAGGAAATGTTGTAGATCCATCCCGCGAAGAAAATCGTGTAAAATTCGAAATCATTGACCGTTTGCAAGAGGTTGCAGCAGAGGCTGGGATGACTCTAGCCCATATGGCTGTTGCATTCACCCAAGCACACCCTTCCATTACATCTACAATAATTGGGCCACGCACCTTGAATCAGATTCAAGAATCGTTAAAAGGTATTAACATTCAATTGAGCTCTGACTTACTGGATGCTATTGATCAAATTGTTCCACCTGGTAAAATATTAGACGATTTAGAGCGAGGCTGGGAGCCAAATTGGTTAGCAGCTGCTAGTAGACGCCGGAATTAATGTTCCATTATTTACTGAATTCTAATTTAGACTTGCTGCTTATTAGAGTACCTATATTCAAGCCTTCAAAAATCCCCTTCATCGAATCTGGCTTATCGAAGTCAAAAACATGAATTGGCATATGATAATCTCTGGCGAGTATGAAGGCCGATTGATCCATAACCATTAACCCATCTTTTATCACATCGTTGTAATGAAGTGACTGGTACCGCTTGGCCTCTTTTTCAAGCTTAGGGTCTTTATTATATACCCCATCCACACCTTGTTTAGCTACTAGAATCGCTTGGCAATTGACCTCGATAGCCCTTTGTACCGACGGATAGTCTGTTGTGACATAGGGCTGTCCATTCCCACCAGCGAATATGACAATATAACCTTTTTCCAAATGATGAATCGCTCTTAATCTAATAACGGACTATTATAAGTCTATTAGTTTTGAAAAGCTTGATATCAGACTCAGGACGAGCCTGCTAGCAGTAATAATCCGATCATTTTTTTAACATCTGCAGCAAGCCACTCAAGAATGGAAATCTTATTCTGCCTTTTGTAGCTTTGTTTCCCCCAATGATCTCCTCATGAAACTTCCACTCTTGCCTACCGCTCCGTTCGATGTTGAGCTGTCTTCTTTTCATTTCTTGCTCCATTTCATAATGATTACCGTTCATTCCAACCCCTCCAATATATTTCAGTTTTTCTAATCTTTTTACTTCTTATTACCAATTTAATCGATTCTGCCCCCTCTTGTTAGAACCAATTTATACATTTATAATGGGGTCAGTTGCACTATTAAATCATTAGAATAGGAGGCTTATATGATAGAAATTACCCTTAGTATAGATGTGGAAGGGAATGTCCCTTATTACGTGCAGTTATATCGCTACTTTCAACAAGAAATCAAAAGCAAGCATATTCCTGCTGGAACTCGCCTGCCCGCTATTCGTCGCTTATCGGAACATCTGCATATAAGCCGCAATACAGTAGAAGCCGCTTATATGCAATTGATTGCGGAAGGGTATGTCGAGAGTAGACCGCGAAGTGGGTTGTATGTTGTTGAACTTGAGGAGGAATTCTCCTTAGCGAAAGATAAGGTCAAGCGTTCAAGCATACGAAAAATGGTAACCGAACCCAAAAAAACCATTCCTCAAACCACAGAAACTCGCTGCGATTTTAAGAATGGTACGATTGATTTGCGTTATTTCCCACTTACTGTTTGGAACCGACTCAGCTACCAAACCATGCAGGATGTGGAACGCTACCACTTATCGTATTATGGAGACCCTCAGGGAGAACTTGGCCTCCGCAACCAATTGGCTAAATATTTGCGACAATCGCGCGGAGTTCAGTGTTCTGCGGAACAAATTATTGTAGGAGCCGGAAGTCAGCACCTGCTGATGTTATTGTGTCGGCTCTTGGGGTCAGAAGAACAATCGATCGCTGTCGAAGAGCCTGGCTATAATGGTGCTAAGTCAGTCTTTGCTCAGCTTAACTTTAATATGCTGCCTATCCATCTTGATGAGGATGGAATCAACCTAGAATTACTTAAGCAATCCGAAGCAAAGCTCGTATTCGTAACTCCATCACACCAGTTTCCGCTCGGTATGATACTTCCTATTCAAAAACGCTTGAAGCTTCTTCAATGGGCAATTGAAACGGAAGGATTAATCATAGAAGACGATTATGATAGTGAATTCAGGTATCACGGCCGTCCTATTCCATCACTTCAAGGCTTGGATACAAACGGCCGTGTAATCTATTTGGGCACTTTCTCCAAGTCCCTTTTGTCAGCTATTCGAATCAGCTATATGGTACTTCCTGAGCATTTACTGAAAAAATTCGACCTCATTAAGGCTTCACTTGAACCAACAGCTTCTATTATCCATACCTATACATTGGAGCGTTTTATGTTAGAAGGCTGGTGGGAGAAGCACCTGCGCAGAATGAAAAAGATATATCAGAAGAAACATGTTTTTCTACTTTCCGTAATCACCAAATATTTAGGAGATAGCGTAAAAGTAATTGGGCAAGACTCTGGGTTGCATATCGTATTAGAGGTCCTTAATGGATTCTCCGAATCAGAGCTAATAAACAGAGCAGCGAAAAAAGGCGTTAAAATTTATTCCGTTTCTCAATACTCGATAACACCCAATGAACTATCGGCGCCTCGAATCCTCTTGGGCTTTGGTAAGCTGACTGACAATGAACTCGAGGAAGGCATTAGCTTGCTGCAAGAAGCATGGCAATGACAACTCACAATTGACCTTACAAAATAACATTAGAGTTCAATCGTCTTCGTAGCAATATTTTCACAAAATTCACTGTCATGCTCCACAAAAATAAGGGTTGGCGAGTATTCCAGCAGCAACTCTTCAATTTGCATGCGAGAAATAATATCAATAAAATTAAGCGGTTCATCCCAAATATGCAAATGAACGTTCTCACTAAGGCTTTTTGCAATCAGTACTTTCTTCTTTTGCCCTCCGCTATAGGCTGAAATATCCTTTTCAAACTGATCCCTAGAAAAATCAAGCTTTCTTAGAATAGATTTAAACAGACTTTCATCAATCCCGTTTTCTGCAGCATAGTCCGATAAATTGCCTTGAAGATGGGAGGTGTCCTGTGATACGTAGGATATTTGCAACTGACTATCTTTCCTGAAGGTGCCTGTATAGCTTATATCCTCTCCACAAATAAGTTTGATGATACTTGATTTACCAGAGCCGTTTTTACCCGATAGAGAAATTCGCTCACCTTGTTCAATAGTAAAACTTATATCTGCACAAACCATCCTCTCACCGTAAAAAATCGAAATATTATTAAGTTCGGCAAGTTGGTTTTTATGAAAAGCAAGCTGCGAAATCTCTAAGCTGTCCGAGTTTTCGATATTTTTAAGGAGTTTAGACTTTTCATTAATTGCAGATTGCTGTCTTTGCTCAATGGATTTAGAGCGCTTCATCATTTTAGCAGCCTTGTGGCCAATATAGCCTTTATCCACCTTAGAACCGGAATTTCTGGTTCCGTTTTTTGTTTTTTCCACTTCGTGTGACCAATTGCCCGTCCGTTTAGCAGAATCCGATAAGCGTTTAATGTCTTTTCTAAGTTTTTCGTTCTCTGCAAGCTCAAAGTTATCTTGTCTCGCTTTATTTTCCCACCAGCTTGAGAAATTACCTTTTTGAATTTCTATATTAGTCTTATTGATTGAAAGGATATGGTCTACACAGTTATCAAGAAACGCTCTGTCGTGAGATACCAGAATAAACCCACTTTTGGTTTTGAGATAATCACTGACAAGTTTTCTGCCATTCCTATCGAGATGATTGGTTGGTTCATCAATTAGCAGGAAGCTATTTTCCTTAAGAAATAATGTAGCCAGCAATATTTTCGTTTGCTCTCCGTTGGACAAGGAATCAAAGGGCCGATATAAAACATCCTCAGAAACCTTTAGCAATGAAAGCTCACGCATTAATTCCCAGTGAATATAGTCCGGAAAACTGTCGCTGATTACATCAAGCGTATTATTTTTCTTGTTTTCGACATGGAAGGGGAAATATTCAAAGCTGACATTAGCCGAAATATTTCCGCTGTATTCATATTTACCAAGCAACAAGTTGAGAAATGTTGTCTTACCTCTACCGTTTCTTCCCGAGAATCCTAATTTCCAATCCGTATCTATTTGAAAGCTTGCGTTTTCGAATATGTTATCGTAACTGCCTTCGTAGGCAAAAGTCAGGTTTGTAACATTTATTAATGACATGATATTATCCTCCTGTATGAAAAAATATAAAAGCTACAAGAAAGTTACTTTCTTGTAGCTCAAATAAATACAGAAAATCCACCCCGCTATGGAGTAAGATTTGGATATATTGATTGAGTGAAAAGAATGAGTAACTTTCTTGCATATAAAGAATAAAACACACGAAAAAAATATCGCCTTAAATTGTTTTATTATTTTATAAAATCAGCAAGAAAAATCACATTATCCTCTTCAACTCCAATCAAATTATTAAAAGCATCTTATCATACCTATTTTATAATTTCAACAAAGTTTGATTGCCACTTTTTATACTTCATTGTATATTATGTTAAGTAACTAATATATTAAGGAGTGAAGCTCTGATGAAAATAACCCTAGTAGCCGGAAGCAATCGTAAACATGCTACGAGCACAAAACTATCCCGTTATATCGAACAACAACTTGTCTCAAATGGACATGAAGTTGCCTTCTTCGATTTGTATGAAAAACCAATTCCTTTCTATAGTCCGGACACTAGCTTAAATACAGATTTACATTTAATTGAACTGAAAGCTATTATGCTGCAATCGCATGCGATCATTCTCAGTACCCCAGACTATCATGGCTCGATTTCTGGAGTGCTTAAAAATGCTTTAGATCATTTGGGCTTTGCCCATTTTGACTCCAAAGTGGTGTTATCTGTTAGCTCGGCAGGTGGACTTGTCGGCATGAGCTCGCTCACACAGCTGCAAACCATAATCCGCAATGTACATGGCATCAATTGCCCCGAATGGATTTCAATCGGTTCCGGCCAGCACGGCTTTACAGAAGATGGTGCGCCTGAGCAGTTAAAGGTTAAAGAACGTGTGCATACAACACTGCAATATTTTCTCAGGATGGCAGCGAAATTAGCATAGTCCTATGAGTTATTAAGCTTGCGGAAACGCAAACGAGAATAAACGGTATAACCAACAATTAGCACGACTGTGCCTGACAGAACGCTTATTACATTAGGTAGAATTAATAGGCATGAGGAAACTATTAATACACTTGCTATATAGAAAAACAACCATTTCTTTTTCGGGTTAAGCCCACCTTTACTATGGACATTAAATATAAAACCAGTAGCAACCAAATAGAGAACAACACCTGCCATCGCAAACTCTGCATATTGTCGAAGCTCCAGCTCGTGATTAATCCCATAACGGATAACATTAGCCAATATTCCAAGAGACATATAAACAAATAGATGACCATAAATAATCGCGTGCCCAGGTCCATTGCAATTTTCTCCTACTGTCTCCTCCGAAGACTCGAAATAATGCCACCAAATTGAAACCGCAAGGATAAAGCCAAGTAATCCTGCGACGACAACTTCTGTTGTAATAGGAACTTCGCGAACCGTAGTCACAATATTCAGAATACATTCCCCTAATAGAATAATCGTAATCAGTCCAAATCGTTCTAGTAAATGATGATTCTGTACGGGATGTTTTTTTAGAATCCGCCTTCCTAATAAAGGGAGTAAAATATCAATTAAAATACCCAAATATAAGACAATAAATTTCCAATCGCCTGGAAAGAAGACCGAGCTAAAGCTGATTAACGCTCCGATAAAAAAACCTTTTGCTAGATAGCTTGATATGGCAGATGAATGGTGCCGCTTTAACCAAACCCGTCCATACATATAAACCGTAGTCAATCTTATGCCAACATAGCCAATCAAAAAAGGTAAATAATTCGCATTAAAATTGGTGCTAATGCTAGCTGACATGAGAATAACGAACAGCATCTGCACAATATACACTAACCGCTGATGGGTATTATCTTCACCATACCGATTAACATATACAGTGAACCCCGTCCAAGCCCACCATAAAGGGAAAAAGATTAAGGGATATTTAATAATCTCATCCCAAGAAACGTGACCTTCGTGTGAATGCCCCAGCACATGAATTGTAATCGAGACCGCTACCACATAGATCAAATCATAGAATAATTCCAACCATGTAACCTTCTTATGATTGCTCAAGCTTGATTCTCCTTCCAAATCCTCGTATACGTTTATAGTCTCTATAATAACAAAAAACCTTCTATGAGATCATCCTTTTTAACCATGTAAATTTGGAAACATTTTCAATTTTTAAGCGTCTAATGATTATATTTAGAAATGGGGGCAATAAGATGTCAAAAAATCCAAAACAAATTGTGCTTGCTGTTATTACTGTTCTTATAGTGATTATCTTTAGTACCCTATGGATTATCCATGCATTTATTCCTCCTGCAGTAGAGTAGCTTTGCAGAAGTATCCTGGGATGGGTATAATTAAGGTGTTTGATAACCTTAAGGAGGTCTAATATGAGTGAATCCTTCAAAAACCTTAAGCGGGTTCCCCACGTCTTGCTGCAAACACGGCTAGAAAAAATTAAAGATTTGCTGCAAACGGATCTAGAAGCATACGAAATTCATAAAGATACGCTTAACGGCGAGCATTACCTGCTGTTTTATTATGAGCATTTGCTTATTGCCGATAACAATCATAAGGAAACCTACTACCATCTGATGCCCTTGGAAACAGATGATGTGTTAGCTCTTGTTCTAGGTGAGCAGCTATTCACCTATCCAGAACATTGGACGCAGCCTTATCTGCGCAACAGCTCTGATAATGACAGTTATGTATGGTTCGACCCTGCCCACCAAACGGTTTTCGACGAGCATGCTGAAATTGGTGAAAAGCTCAAACAAAAGCTGCTGGAATTCAAACAAAAAGGCAGCATTGATGAAGAAACCATTAAGCAATTGTTTAATGATTTAGATAAGCTTTAACAATATAAAAGGGAACATAGCGATTAAGCTGTGTTCCCTTTTTACTATTCTAAAGAGTTTTATAGAGTTCGATCAAATTACCGTCTGGATCACGAAAATGGGCAACTCGCGCATTCCATGCAGCCTTATCCTGCGGCTCGGTAATGAATACGACACCTTTATCCAACAATTCTGCATAAGTCGCATCTACATCATCTACCTTGAAATTCAACAGGAATTTGGAGGGAGCGCCTGGTACACACTCATTCGTTTCACCAATAGCTTCGTTCATCGCCTTCATTGAGAGCAATTCAATTTTCGTTTCTCCATTATCGAATAACGCATACTCCATACTTTCTTCATACCAAAGCACAGGCAAGGCTAGAACATCTCGATAGAATGCCGTACTTTTCTTAAAATCTTCGGTTAATAATCTAATTTGCAATAACTTCAAATAAAACGCCTCCTTGATACAATGGTTCATATCCTCATTATACCGTAGAATACTGACAGAATCAGTCAGTCAAGTTGGCTCCAAACATTGCGGATTGTCATTCCGTTTACCATCTTTCTTCATACTCATTTGATTAACTACAAGCCCCTATAATGCTCTAAAAGTCCTGAAGAAATCTCGATCAGTTTATCTTTAAGCTCAGTCGGTTCAATTACTGCAATCGCTCTCCCATAAACAAGTAGAAAATGAGGTACATACCCTAGAAGCACTTGTTTTTCTACTTGAAAATAAGCATCTTCATGGGTTCGTTCGACTAAAGCATGTCCGAACAGCCAATGCTCGCAAAGATCGTTAAGTGCCTCAGGCCTGCCTTTTATATGAATTGTAACGAGGTCTTCAGCATTTTGCTCACTAGGCAGCAGATCCTTAAGCAGAAAAATGCGCGCTGAAAAAGCCTCCGGTCGTAGGAAAACAGCATTCGTTCGTTCGAGCGCCAGAATTCGATCCACTCGAAAGCTCCGTATTTCACTTCGCAAATGACAGTAACCCACGATATACCATTTGCCCTTCCAATTTACCAAACCATAAGGATCGATCAAACGCGATTGGGAAGTTAACTCTTTGCCACTATGATATTCCATGTTCAGCGTAAGCCCATCTGCAACAGCAATCTCTAATTCCTGAAGAATCGACTGCATACCTGGATTAACCCGCGGTTGAATGACTTCAAAACCAACACTATGACGATTGATCTCTTTCAACTGAGCTTCATTCGTATAAGTTTTCAGCTTATTGATCGCTCGGCGCAGCCCATCACCATAAGGATACCCGGCCTCTTGCGCAAAAATAGCTGCTTGAACAAGCGCTTTTTGTTCTTCTAGATCAAAAAAAAGTGGAGCCTCCCGAAAGCTTTGCAGCAAGCTATAGCCGCCATTATGCCCAGAATCAGCAACAATGGGCACTCCGCTTGCACATAAAGCATCTATATAGCGGTAGACCGTACGAATGTTCATTTCTAATGATTCTGCAAGCTGTTTCGCTGTCAATCGTTTCCCAGCCTTCAACTGCCAGAGAATGGAAAGCATATTGTCTGCTTTAGACATATTAGGGAATTCCCTTCCGTAGGTTTGGGATTTACAGATTTATTTTAACATGTTCCATTACCTTAAGGTAACTAACTGAAAAAGATTTCAGTCCTTACTAAATTAAAAAACAATGTCTATAATGAAGAGAGCACGCCAAATAAAGGAGCGATTACTTTTATGAAATACCGCAAATTAGGAAAAAATGGTCCGGAGATATCGGTTATTGGTTTTGGTTCATGGGCAATTGGTGGAGGATGGGCGAGCGGCTGGGGCGATCAGGATGATCAAGTCTCCAATGACAGCGTGCGTGCAGCTCTCGATGCAGGCGTTACTTTCTATGATACCGCAGCTGTTTATGGGCTTGGCCATTCAGAGGTAGTCATGGGTCAGGCGTTAAAAGCAGATCGCCATAAAGTCGTACTAGCAACTAAATGCGGACTTATCTGGGATGAGCAGGGTAAAGTTTCTAAAAACGGCACTTTTGATTCTGTCATTCGTGAAGCAGAAGCTTCCTTGCGTCGTTTGGGTACGGATTATATCGACCTTTACCAAATGCATTGGCCGGACATAGATCAGCATGCAGCTGCAGAAGAAACCATGCGTGCCATGGATAAGCTTGTACAAGACGGTAAAATTCGTTATGTAGGAGTAAGTAATTATAATGTAGCTCAATTGGAAGAATCACTTACCGTGCGGCATGTCGATGCTTTGCAGCCACCTTACTCCATCCTCAGACCAGCGGCCGAGAAAGAGTTATTGCCATTTTGCTTGGAAAAAGGCATTGGAGTTGTCGGTTACAGCTCGCTAACCTCTGGTTTACTTTCAGGCAACTATACCTACGATACGAAATTTGATCCATCCGATTGGCGCTCTCGTAATAAAGCACATACAGGGGAAGGCTTAATTAAGAATGTTGATCTTGCAGAGAGATTGAAAGTAATTGCTTCTCGTCTTGAGATTACTTTACCTCAGCTCGCAGTCGCTTATACGTTGGCTCATCCAGCTCTAACAAGTGCAATTGTTGGAGTCCGTAAGCCTAGTCACATCCTAAGTGTACTGCCAGCAGTGGATGTTACGCTGGATGAAGCAACCTTAGCCGAAATTCGTGATATTGCCTTGTCGTAATTTGTTAACTAATTGGACCAATAAATGATTGTATGATTCAAATAAATGATTGACTTGATCATTTTTCGATGGGATAATTAAAGGGTAAGCTTATTAGACTTCTAATAGGCTTAACCTTTTTTTGCGATACGGAGGCATACGATAACTATGAAGAAACGAGTTTTTGTACTTGGCGAATTGAATGTTGATTTAATTGTGAGAGGTAAAGATGTTACTCCAGAAGCTAATAAGGAGAAAATCGTCGAGCATTTCGAGGTTTTGTTAGGATCATCTTCGGCGATTACAGCTGCTAATCTTGCTGGTCTCGGCTTACAGACAGCTCTGGTGTCTGTTGTAGGGGACGATGATTTTGGCAGGTTCTGTATTCGCAGACTAGAGGAGCTGGGAGTAGACACCAGCTATATCCTTATCGACCCGAAACGTACTACGGGTGTTACATTAGCCTTATCGGATGGAAACGATCGAGCGCTCTTGACTTATATGGGTTCTATTGCCGATCTAACTTTAGAGCTAATCCCAGACGAGGTTTATCAGCTGGCTGATCATATCCATTTCGGCTCTTTTTTCTTGCAGAAGAATATGCGTAAATCTTGGATAGAAGTATGTCGCCGGGCTAAGTTAGCTGGGATCAGCACCTCTTTTGATGTAGGCTGGGATCCTGATGAGCTGTGGGATCGTGAGACAATTAAAGAGTTAATCACTGCCGCTGATTGGTTTATGCCCAATGAGGAAGAAGCTTTGCACATCATGGAGCTGAATGAAATTAAGCAGCTAATCGATGAAGCAGGAGCCTTCCCTCACAATGGGATTGCCGTAAAGCTAGGCTCAAGAGGCGGACTCTTGCTGCAGCAGGACGGTTCATTGTTAACCGCAGCCCCTTTTCAAGTCACACCAATTGATACCACTGGTGCGGGCGATTCCTTCAATGCCGGACTGATCTATGCCCATTTACATGAATTAGAATCCTACGAAAAGCTTATGGTTGCTAATGCCTGCGGAGCGCTCTCTACACTAGGTATGGGCGGAACCGGCCTGATTACTCTTGCTTCGCTTAACGATTTTCTGCAGCAGCAATCCAAGCTGGGATTAACTATACCTAAATTGACTTTAGGCTAACAAAGTAACCTTTAAATACCTTCGACAATTCTCTTTGCTCGGACGGATACCTGCTTAAAAAGCTCCTCTTCATTTATAGTAAGCAGCTGTCGATGCCGCATAAGCAGCTTCCCATTCACTATTGTCGTATCCACATCTGCTCCATTTACACAATAAGCTAATGCAGATTCAACATTGTGAAGGGGAAGTAAATGCGGTTTATTGCCGTCAATCAGAATAATATCTGCCTTTTTACCGACCTCAAGCGTACCAACCTCAGAATCTATTTTCAGCAGCTTGGCACTTTCAATGGTTGCCATCCGAAGGACTTGCCTAGCAGGTAAAACCGTAGGATCTCCATAATCTAATTTTTGCAGCCAGGTAGCCGCTTTTATTTCTTCAAACATATCTAAAGTCGAAGCGCTCCCCGCTCCATCTGTACCTATCCCCACTGTGATTCCGAAACGAAGCAGGTCCATAATAGGTGCAATACCGCAGCCTAGCTTAAGGTTGCTGACGGGATTATGCGCCACTCCTCCTCGCATGCCTTTTAACAAGCCGATATCCCGATGATTCAAATGCACACCATGTGCCAAGAGGACATGAGCTTGCTCAAACAAACCTAATTGGTATAAATATTCCGTTGGCGTTTGCTGATATTTCTCGCGCATTTGGATGACTTCTTCTTTGGTTTCTGCTAAATGAATATGAATCGGTATATTTCGTTTAACGGCGAGCGAGATAATTTCTTTCAATGGCTCAGGCAGGCATGTATAAGGAGCATGTGGACCCAGCATTGTCGTGATTCTTCCCTGTGCTTTTCCTGACCATCGATCAATTAGATCCAGCGCTTCTTGAACTCTTCTACCGCCATCATCCTGGAGGAAAACCAAGCCACGGGTCAAAGAAGCCCTCATCCCAACCTCCTCTACCGCCAAAGCAATCTCATTCATCTGGATGTACATATCAGCAAAAGCGGTTGTTCCCGACTTGATCATCTCTGCCATCGCCAGCTTAGATCCCCAATAAATATCCTCGGGAGTCATTCTAGCTTCAGCCGGCAGCATCTTCTTTTCCAACCAATCCATCAGCTTGAGATCATCCGAAAAACCGCGAAGCAAGCTCATTGGCGAATGCTGATGAGCATTAATTAACCCAGGCATTGCGATCATGCCCTTGCCTTGAATGACCTCATTCACATCATCGGTTATTAACGGATGAATAGCGGTAATGCTATCGCCCTCCAATAATATATCCCCTCTAAATGGAGTGATACCTTCTACCATCGTAACTACTAATACGTCTTTAATAAGTGTTTTCAGCTTATCCAACTCCTTCTATTCACTTCCTATTGCGAAGCATAAACCATCCCGTAGAGTGAAGGTCAAGCGAATATTAAAAAACCAAAAGAGCCCTATATGACTAAGGGCTCTTTCAGCTAACTACCTATTCAATGACTATTCATTCCAAAGCTTAACTCTAGCTTTAACCATTTCAGAATACCCTTTTTCCATCTTTTCAACGTCAGCCTTGATTAAAGCTGCTTGGTAGGCATCCCAAAGTGCATCAAACTTCTCTGGTTTAGCCAAAATCGCTTCCGGAATTCGTTTCCAAGTAATGTCCTTCATTTTGTTAGCAAGAACGGTCACTTCTGATTCATTCGGCACCGTAATATTCCATGCGGCTCCCCAAGGTTTAACAGGGAATTCACTTTCATTCGGGAATAAATCCTTCCAGGTTTTCACATTATATTTCGCTAGAACTTCTTTTTCAACATCGTTATAGCCTGCGATAATTTGCTCTGGGAAATTAGTTGTATAATTACTTCCTGTTGCATCTTTAACTCCATCACCATAATGTCCTTGAATGTTGGTATATAAGCCAATACCGGAATCCTTTTGAAAATTGGTTGCATCGTTTATCTTTTTGTCATTCACTGCTTTAGGAATGGTTCGCAATCCGTTTTCAATCACGTAATCTGTATCCTTAATCCCCCAGTTATTGAGGACTTGCGCTTCTTCTGATGCTAAATAATCAAGGAATTTAATTGCACGTATCGGATCTTTAGCTGATTTGGTAATCCCAATTCCCCAACCGCCCATGAAGCCGGTATCTTGGAAGGAATGATCCTTATACTCTTCGCTTAAGGTCACTGGATAATGTCCATAGCCTAGCTCGAATTTCCCAGCTGTCTTCAAAGCTTTCTCACCATCACCATAATCCCAATCCTGATCAATCAAACCAATAACGCGCCCTGTAGCAACCTTTGCTTTGTATTGATCATATTTTTGCACAAAGCTTTCTGGATCCAAGAGACCAATATCGTTGATATGATTTAACCAGCGGAAGTATTCTTTCTCCTCTGGACGTCTGAAATGATAGATTGCGTCGTATGTTTTAGGATCAATGTAGTACTCTCCATCATCAGGTCCACCTGTCGCATAAAAGGCAGGATTCGTGACAGAGATATACATATGCCAATCGTCCGAATTCAAACTAATCCCAATCGTCGGTTTACCATCTACAGTCGGATGTTTATCTTTATAGGCTTTAATTACATTCTCATAATCTTGTAATGTGCGAATTTTCGGGAAGTTCGCTTCCTTCACTGCCGCATGCTGTATTTCAAAACCACCACCGGCTGTGAAGTACTTATTGTCTACCCCACCCCAGCTTGGAATCACATAAATCGCTTGGTCTTCCAGACTATTACGCAATCGCTTTGGATAATCCTTAAAAAGCTTCTTAATGTTTGGCGCATATTGCTCAATTAAATCAGTCAAATCTAGCATTGCCCCGGCGTCGACCATTTTAGCTACATCGGCCTTAGCACTAATTAAATCAGGGTACTCACCACTAGCTGCGATAAGCGCAACCTTCTGTGCAGGATCCCCTACTGCGAATTCTGCCTTTAAAGTGATTCCCGTTTTTGCGGTGATTTCCTTACCCACTCTATCCTGCATGTTATTCCAGTTAGGACTTGGATCTTCACTAAAAATCGAAAGTGTCATCGGACTTAAATCTTCAGCCTGAGCTGTTGCAGCAGCTGAAGATTCCGCTTGTGAGGTATCGGTTGTTTTGACGTCAGTCGTTGGAGTTGTCGTTTTGGTACAGCCTGTGACAATAATAAGCACGGACAATAGCATAATACTGATTATTTTTGTTGTTTTTGCTTTCATAATAATGGTGAACCTCCCTATAATGTTTGGTTATATTGTATAAACAGGCGTCCCTGCGAATACTTAGATTAGCTTTTCACAGCACCTAAGGTCATACCTTTAACAAAATATCTTTGTAAGAATGGATAAATAGCAACAATGGGTACTGTGACGATGATCGTAATCGCCATTTTCACGGATTCCGGAGATACCGTATTCATCAATTGATTCATACTTTGTGAATGTGCATCCTGATTCGTACCTGCTGTAGTGCTTTGCAGCACCTTCATCAATTCAAATTGCAGCGTGGTCAAATGCTCGCTTGAACCATTATATAAATACGTATCAAACCACGAGTTCCACTGTCCAACGGCTAGAAATAACGCAATCGTCGCTAGCACAGGTTTACATAAAGGTAGAATAATCCGCCAAAAGATTGTAAAATCATTGGCTCCATCCAATTTTGCTGATTCCTGAAGCTCAGGCGGCAAGTTATCCATGAAGGAGCGAATAACGAATACATTAAAAGCGCTTACTAAGCCAGGCAAGATATAAACAGCAAAGGTATTCATCAATCCCAAGTCACGCATCAAGATATAAACTGGAATCAAGCCACCTGAGAAATACATCGTCAATGCCAAGAATATCGATACAAATTTCCTGCCTTGAAAATCCTTGCGGCTTAATGTGAAGGCAATTAGAGCAGCGCTCATTATCCCAACCAGCGTTCCAACTATAGTTCTTAGAATCGATATTTTCAACCCAACCAACAATCCATCGAAAGTTAGTACGGCTTTAAAATTAGCAAAGGAAAGCGAGCGCGGCCAAAGGTAGATACCACCACGGACCGTATCCGTCGAGTCATTCAACGAAATAGCTAATACATTTAGAAAAGGATACAAAGTGACAACAACAACTAATGCCATGACCAAATAATTGATACCATCAAAAATGCGGTCTGACGATGATGCCTTAAAATAACTCTTTTTTCTGATCATCTCTGTCGACCTCCTTACATGATGCTTTCTTTGGCATAACGTTTGAATATTCCATTAGCGGTAAATAATAATAAGATACTGATGACGGAATTGAAAATATTGATCGCCGTTCCAAAGGAAAACCTTCCCATTCCTAGTCCATAATTAAGTGCATAGAGTTCCAAAACATCCGAATATTCCTTAACCAATGGATTTCCCAGCAAAAACTGTTTCTCAAAGCCGATACTGATTAAGTGGCCGATCGACATAATCAACAATACGATGATTGTAGATCGAATCCCAGGAAGTGTAATATGTAGAGCCTGTCTTACTCGAGATGCTCCATCGACTCTAGAGGCTTCATAAAGCTCAGGATCAATCCCTGTGATAGCCGCTAAATAGATAATGGTGTTCCAGCCCATTTCCTTCCATACATCAGCTGCTGTAACGATTCCCCAGAACCAATTGCCTTTTGCCATAAATTGTATAGGATCATCAATTATATGAAAGAATAATAGTGCTTCATTAATAATTCCCCCGTCAATCGAGAGCATTTTACTCACAATCCCTGCGACAACAACCCAAGAAACAAAATGCGGTAAATAAGAAACCGTTTGCACAAACCGTTTAAGTGTTTGCCTACGAACTTCATTAAGTAATACCGCAAAAATAATCGGTACGATAAAGCCTGCAATTAATCCCATCACACTCATAGCTAATGTATTGCGCATGACCAAGTAAAACTGATCATCATGGAAAAGCGTTATGAAATGTTTAAAACCAACCCAATCCTGATTGAAAAACGATTTCCCTGGACGATAATTCTGAAACGCCATGGTCCAGCCCCAAATCGGGAAATATTGAAAAACAAAGACCCATATTACAAATGGAAGCGACATCATGTATAAATACTTTTGTTTGAAAAATGTTTTCCAAAATCTAGACGGCCTTTTAAGCTTTTGTCCAACCTCTGTTGTTACCGCTTCCATTCCAGCACCTCCGAGCAATGTCTTAATCATATTAGATTTCTTATTAATTCAATACCCTAAGGATTTCGTCTAAAATCATATACTAATTGCATATGGATTGACAAAAAAAAAGAGCTTCCAATTAGCTCCATTTTTCCATTCGATTTATGATTAGTCGATTTCTTTTACTATACTTTTTCGATACGCAGTGGGGGAAATGCCGATTACGTTTCTAAACTTACTATGAAAATAATCAACATTGGTATAGCCAATCCGCTCAGCGACTTGATATACCTTAAGTCCTTCTCCCAATAATTCCTTTGCCTTTTCCATCCGTGCCTGGTCCAGGAAAGTGTTAAAGTATTCCCCTGTGTAGCTTTTAAATATTTTCCCTAAGTAGGCACTATTGTAATTAAATACCTTCGCCAACGTTTCCAGTTTCAAGTTTTCATGGCAGTTTCGCCGAATCAGATCCACCATCTTCTTCAACAGCATATCCGAATCGAACTGCTCTGCCTGTAGATTCATTTGCGAAATAAGTCTACCCATATACAGTTGTAGCTCTTTTAATGTGGATACAGGATAAATAGCAATAATCCGTTCCATATACAGAGGGGTTTCCGACTGAAGCTTTGCATTATGAAGCGAAATTTTACCTAACAGATTAGATAATATTCGCACAAACCCAGATTTTATCTCCTGCTCAGTTAGCTCTGTCTGAAGCATGTGATGAAGCGTCTCAGATAGGATTTGTTCTGCTGCATCGACACTCCCTATATCCATTGCGTAATATAGGAGGTCTGAAGTCTCATCCAGATCAAGAGCTTCCGCAGACACGATTTGTTGGCTTATTCGACTTTGATAAGGTTTGGTGTTTTCGTTAAATATTTGATTATCCTCTAAAAAAAACTGACGTTTGATTAGCTGAGCTGCAGCATCATAGGATGACTTGATTGCTTCAAAAGAATTCACAGCCATTCCAACTGCTGCACTAAACGGAATGCCATAAGGATGAATGATTTTCGCTAAGTCATCATAAGCTAGCAGGCTTTGTCGGACTGCTTTTAGCGAATCCTTCAATAAGACGCCTAGATAGGTATCGACAGTAAAGAATATACCCGAATCCGCCGTATCCACTCGAAATTTCAGTTCTTGTTTCATCTGTGCGTCAAGTTCAGCCTCGAGCGCATGTTCAGAATTGAGTTTAACTAAAAGAATTTGGTATGAATCCCATTTTAAATCACTAAATGCTTGAGCATCTATATCTTTGGAATGCAGGTTAGCTAAGGCCCATTGGACTCTATGCTCACGTTCCCATACTTTATGATCTACTTCTGTACGCCTGTTCTCGGCCTCAAGGTCGAGAGTCTCGGCGATGTCTACTAAACATCCAATAAGCTCCGTTTCGTCAATCGGCTTTAATATATAAGCGTGCACATTCGCCTGAATCGCTTTTTGGGCATATTGAAAATCAGCATATCCACTTAAAATCAAGAATTGTACCCTTGGATCAGATTCCCGGAGCTTCTGAATCAGCTCTAATCCATTCATTCCTGGCATCCGAATATCAACAATCATTAGGTCGGGTACGATACTTTGATGCATTATTATAGCTTCATTCCCATTTGCAGCAACATCCATAACCTGAAATCCGTATTGACCCCAGGGGATAAGTGTTCTTAATCCGTCTCTGATATTAGGTTCATCATCTACAATTAACACTTTATACAAGTAAACTCCCCCCAATAGGTATGCAAAATTCGATTTTAGTCCCTTTGTTTGGCTGGCTATGTATGTTTAAGCCATACTGAATACCATAAGAAAGCTGTAAGCGATGATGAACGTTACGCATGCCGATATGATTATGATCATCCTCTGTACTATTTAGTAAGCCTACCAGCTCGTTCACTTTCCTTTGATCCATACCTTGTCCGTTGTCCAACACCTCGATACGTAATTCTTCTCCAACAATGTAAGCTTTAATACTTACAATTCCATGTTCCATTCTATTTTCCAAACCATGAATAACCGCATTTTCAACTAAAGGCTGAATGATCAATGGAGGAATTTCTACTTGTTGCGACCTTGGGTCAATACTCAAATTAAATGAAACCCGATCACCATAACGAAATTGTTGGATTTCCAGATAATAGCGAACCATTTCCAGCTCATTTTGGAGCGGGATTTTTTTACTGCCTACATTCAGGCTGCTCCGCATTAACCTCCCTAGATTTTTCACAACTATTGAGATTTCATTATCTCCCTTCAGATGGGCTTTCATCCGAATGGATTCAAGAGCATTAAACAAGAAATGCGGATTGATTTGGCTCGCCAGCATTTTAAATTTAATTTCGTTTTGTTTGATTTCCAGTTGATTCTTCTGGATTTGCGTAGCTTGCACCTCGTTCATTAGCTCTTTTATGTTGCCGATCATCGAGTTAAATTGTCTGGATATTTGGGCGATCTCATCCTTCCCATCAATCTCCAAAACAGCATTCAAATTTCCTACAGCTAATTTGCTGATATGCTTGCTCAATCTTAACAGTCTGTTAGATAGCAGCATCGAAACCACATAAATCAATACGATAGCGACTAGCAAGCTGATAATAATCACAGTAAGCGCTGCCTGATTGATGCGATTAGCGTCTTTAACGATGCTAGCTATAGAGAAAACTGAGACAATCCTTAATCCGCTGAGACTTGAATCCGGCTGCAGCTTATCGATCACGATCCGCGACCTCTCCCCATCCACCACCGATTCATAGGTGCCTTTTTCCATAACAGAAACACTCGAATCGAAGTTCAAATCCTCTAAGGTTTTCCCAATCAAGGAACCACGGTTGGCCGAGACAATATTATTGTTATCGTCCACAATCATCGTTTCAAAGGGCTCCAGGCTAAGGGAAGAGTTTAAGTAGCTGCCGCTTACATTAATAACTAGAATCCCAAAGGTGTGATATTCTAAAAAATCAATTTTACGGATCAAGCTGAGTTCCTTATGCTGGGTCCTCTCATCCTCAATATAATACCAATTGATCATTCCCTTTCCATCGACTGCACTTTTAAACCATGGAGCTTCCTCCGTTTTTTTATCAATCTGAAAAAATTCCCAGTTGTTTATTAATGTTGGATTATCCATGTAAAGACGTATGTTGGAAATCTGCTTATTCAGTCGAATATTATCACGAATATCTGGATATTCTTGATAAGCTTTAACCACATCATAAACGGTTTCGTGGCTTGTATTGGCCAAAGCCTTGAGTCGGTTATCAAACAAAAGCCGCGTTGAAATATCTAGAGCCACATTAATAATTTCCAATGTTTGCTTCTGAACCCGCTCCACATTGTTTAAGGTTTGCTTAGTTGCATCATTTAAAGCCATTTGTCGAAGCTCTACAGTCAAGAAGATACCCACCATCATCACTGGAATCATCATCACAAAAACGATCGAGAGGACGAGCTTATGGCGAAGCTTGATATCATTGGTTTTACGCATAATCAGCCTAAACAAAATAATTTCTTACCTCCATCCTTAATACGTAAGCGTTTGCAGATATTTCGATCTCTTCTAAATACTACATTTAGTTTACTAAACATCACCTTTGAAATACAGTTCATTATTAGCTATAAAATCATATCATAATTAGTGATTTTTATTGCTGGAAACATTATACATAGCGATTGTAATAAATAAGTAAACTCATTTTTTATCTATACCATTTAATGGCAATATGCTTTAATTAATTTGATTTACGATTAATTACATAATTTTGGAGTTGAGTTAGGAATGACAAAAGCAAAATCCCCAAAAATGAAGATTCCGATTCAACAATATTGGATTCTGCTGAAGGTTTATTTTCGACCGCAATGGCCTATGGTATCTTTACTCGCTTTGCTGCTGCTAATGAGTATTGGATTGCAGCTCTTAAACCCTCAAATATTAAGGCACTTTATTGACTTGGCTGTTGCAAGCAGTAAGGGTAATGAGCAGGCTTTAAATGATGCAGCTAAAAGCAGCTACTCAATAGCTACTGAGCTGTTTATTACTGCTCTCTTATTTACAGGAGCCGCCGTGCTGAATCAGTTTTTAACTTTATTAGCTCAATATGTAGGAGAGAATGTTGGCTGGAAAGCCACTAATGAGCTGCGAGGAGATCTGGCTGAGCATTGCTTGCGCTTGGATTTATCGTTTCATAAGGAGCATACCTCTGGCGAAATGGTGGAGCGGATCGATGGAGACGTCAATTCACTTTCTAACTTCTTCTCTAGCTTCGTTATTGCCCTGATGTCCAATATGGTTCTGTTGCTAGGTGTTTTAATTGTCCTGTTCCAGGTAGATTGGCGAATTGGGCTTGGAATGACCTTGTTTGTTATTTTTGCCTTGTTGATAATGAAACAAATTCGCACCATAGCCGCTCCTTTCTGGGTCAAGGTAAGTATAGCTAGAGCAGAGTTCTATGGTTTTGTCGGTGAGCATTTAGCAGGTACGGAGGACACACGCTCCAATGGAGCGGTAAGTCACGTTATGCGAAGATTCTATGAGCTGCTGCGCAACTGGCTGCCGGTAAGTCGAAAAGCCGGTCTTGCAGGTTATTCCATGTGGATGTCCTCTGTATTTGTTTTCGCTCTTGGCAACGCGTTGATTATTATTCTTGGCGGTTACTTATGGACCAGGGGCTCGCTGACAATTGGCACGTTATACATGATTTTTTATTATACAGAGCTTCTGAACCGGCCTATCGAAAATATTCGCACCCAGCTCGAAGATCTCCAACGTGCGGATTCCAGCATTATTCGTACACAGGAGTTATTTCAAACCATTTCTAAGCTTAAAGACGCTGGTGCTACTGAGTCTGTTAGTGCCTTAGTTCAATTAAATTCTCGTTCTGCAGCTGCGTTCAATGTTGATTTTAACAATGTTTCTTTTGGCTATACCGCTGAAGATCGTGTACTGGAGCAGCTATCTTTTCATTTGCCGGAAGGCAAGGTGCTTGGACTGTTAGGACGTACAGGAAGCGGAAAATCTACATTGGCTCGGCTATTGCTCAGGTTCTATGATCCAGATTCGGGCAGCATTTCATTCGGAGATGTCCCCATCCATACGCTTTCTCTCCGTGAGCTTCGTAGACAAGTCGGGATTGTTACACAGGATGTCCAGTTGTTCCATGCTTCTGTGCGCGATAATGTGACTTTGTACGATCCAGAAATTCAAGATGCCCGAATCATCGAGGTGTTGGGAGACTTGGGTTTAACTAGCTGGTTTAACTCTCTGCCTAATGGATTGGAAACCAAATTGGCAGCTGGCGGGGGTGGGTTATCTGCAGGAGAAGCTCAGCTATTGGCTTTTGTCCGTGTTTTCTTAAACAATCCCAAGCTCATCATTCTCGATGAAGCGTCCTCACGCTTGGATCCAGCAACAGAGCAGCTAATCGAGCAAGCAGTGAATAAGCTGCTTCAGGGACGAACTGCGATTATTATCGCTCATCATTTGACTACTATTCAACGTGCAGATCAAATTCTAATTCTTGATCAAGGCAAGGTGCTTGAGTATGGCGAGAGGCTTCATTTGCTGAATGATCCAAGCTCCCGCTTCAACAGACTTTTACAAACAGGGATCGAAGAGGTGATGACATGACAACCTGGCAATATATTCGACGTTTGATCCGTTATCGTCCTTATTTATATAGTATAAATTTTGTTTGCTGGATGCTGATTTACTTGGCCCCTTTAGTACCTGGCTTGATCATTCGTGAATTCTTCGATTATATATCGGGGGATGCAGCTTTTAAGTTCGGCACTTTGGGACTTGCTGCTCTATTCGTCTCCGTGGCTGTTATGAGAGTTTTGTTAATTCTCAGCGGGGCTCTGGCAGATATTCCACATCGCTTTAGTATGAGTGCGTTATTGCGGAGAAATCTATTGGCACAAATATTGAAACACCCCGGAGCCAAGGCAATTCCGACTTCTCCTGGTGAGGCCTTATCCCAATTCAGAGATGATACCGAGCAAGCCGAGGATTCAATAAGCTGGACACTTGATGTTACAGGTAATTTTCTGTTTGCGCTTGGAGCGATGATTATCCTCACGAGTATTAATGCAAGTATGACCTTTTGGGTTTATATCCCCATTGCGATCGTCGTGACAATTGCGCAAATGATCACTAAAAAGCTGCAGAAATATCGTATGCAAAGTAGAGAAGCTACAGGACGAGTAACTGGGGCGATTGGAGAAATGTTCGATGGTGTTCAAGCCATTCAAGCCGCAGGTGCAGAGAAACGGGTGATTGAACAATTTAGAACGCTGAATGAGCAGCGCAGAAAACAGTTCCTTAAAGATCGCCTGCTTTCTTTAGCTATGGATTCTATATTCTTTAATACGATCAGTTTAGGTACTGGCTTAATTTTACTATTAGCAGCTTCTTCTATGCAGCAATCGACATTTACTGTCGGAGACTTTGCACTATTTGTATATTATTTAACCTTTGTCACTGACTTTACTCATTTTCTCGGCAAATTTATTGCTCACTTTAAACAAACTAAGGTAGCCTTCACCCGAATGAACGAGCTGTTACAAGGGGATACTCCAGAAATTCTGGTCGAACATCATCCTTTGTATTTATACGGGCTCCCTCCCGAGAGTGAGGCTGTTGTTAAAAGCGAAGCTGATTTTCTGAGTACGTTGGAGGTTAAAGCTTTGAGTTATCATTATACAGATACCGGTCGGGGAGTTGAAGGCGTCGATTTAATAATAAAACGCGGCTCGTTTACCGTAATTACAGGACGAATTGGTTCCGGAAAAACCACCTTATTGCGAGCCTTGTTAGGCCTGCTTCCAATGGATAAAGGGGAGATTCGCTGGAATGGTACCCGAGTTACGGATGCAGCGACTTTCTTCATACCTCCACGCAGTGCGTACACCTCTCAGATTCCTCAGCTCTTCAGTGACACCTTGATGAATAATATTCTGATGGGCATACCCGAAGACGGAGCTCAATTAAATGAGGCGATTAGATTAGCGGTAATGGAGCGAGATTTGGATGTGCTCGAGCATGGACTTGATACCGTTATTGGCCAAAAAGGCTTAAAACTATCCGGAGGGCAAGCCCAACGTGCTGCTGCCGCTCGCATGTTCGTGCGAAACCCGGAGCTGCTGGTATTCGATGATCTTTCCAGTGCATTGGATGTTGAGACTGAGCTGTTATTGTGGGAACGGCTTTATGAACGTGAGGGATCTACTTGTCTAGTTGTCTCTCATCGCAAAGCAGCTTTACGCCGTGCCAATCACATTATTGTGCTTAAGGACGGAAGAGTTGAAGCTGAGGGTACGCTGGAAAACTTGCTGCTGAGCAGTGAAGAGATGCAGCTGCTTTGGCATGACGAGAGCTGAGATTACTCAGCTCAATCCAGCTTTTTTCTATATTCCTCCGCTGTGTCCTTGATACTATCCACCGAATATTTAAGCGAAATCGTTAATCCACGCAATACTTTCTGCTTGTCTTCGCCTTTTTTAAGATGATCAAAAGCTTCCCAATAAGGGATACTTGTATCGATAACGTGACTGATAGCTCCAGCTTTAATCAAGTAATCTTGGAAATGATCAAACTTACTTCGTTTTACCCTTACAGCAAGATCATTGTAATTAAGCGAATTTATCATTTCCTTGGTAATGCCTGGTACTTTACTACCAAAAGAATCGGCTATAATCGTTTTATTCAGCGAAGAAAATTGCCCTTTATTCGCTATTTGCATCTGGAACTCATCGGAAACCAGATATTGAATAACCTGGAAGGCTTGATCTTTATGCTTACTTTGCTTAGAAATTGATAACGTTGTAGAGGCAGCATCGGCGCCCCCACGCGGATTGTCTGTAAAAACTGGCAATGAGACCAGGCTAGTTGTTATTCCATTTGCGTTCCAATAGGCAGGAACAATACTCATAGCTATCTCCTTAGTAGGAGAAACTAAAGTCTCATAGTATACATGGCTATTCTCGTTATCCCTATAATAAGGCGCAGTATCCGCTGATTTCCATAATTGAAATAACTGATCCCAGCGCTTATCCATTAATGTCGGCTCGTTTGTTACTGGATCCACGAAGGTTAATGAAAGCTGAGACGCAATAATTGGAATATCACTTTGGGTTAAGTATAAACCATAAAGGGAGGATTTACCTTTCCCAGCTGTTTTCAATTTAGCGGCCAATTTCAAGGTTTCATCCCAAGTCATCCCGTCTGTAGGGTAATCTATTCCAAGTGAATCAAACAGAGCTTTGTTATAGCTTAATACATAATGGGTTCTTGTGAAGGGGAGTGAAGATATGGGTTCATCCTCTAATACACCCGGTTCAAAATGACTGGTGTCTAAAGCATTCACTTTAATATAGTTTGTTAAATCGAGCTGTAGGCCCAGCTGTACGGATTCGGATTGTTGCCCATAGACCGGTTCCAACATGATATCCGGTACGACATTCTCATCAATCGCTAGTTTTAAATTGTGTTTCATCAATAAAGTAAGCTTGATATTGGGGAATTGAGCCTTAATGGGTTCGGCTATTTCTTTATCAAAATATTCCCTAGACCCCTCGCCCCAAAATTTCAATTCTACAATTTCTTTCTTCACCGTTTTTGGAGATTGCCCTATACCCTCACAAGAGCTAATGAGGAACGTTAAGCTAATAATCAAAAGAACCTGACAAATATACTTCATTGAAACGCTCCTTTTACTTTTGAAGATTCTTTGTCTTATTGCTATATTCAGCTAAAATTTCACTTTGATCATTTACCCACTGTTTGAGGTTACCTGCTAATTTACTGCGGAATATAGTCTTATTTACTCCATCCTTTAAATCTTCGAATGACTGCCAATACATAATACTGGTGTCGATATTATCAAGAAATCCACCTGCAAAAGGCTGCAATGAGCTAAAATGATCGTAAATACTAAGTTTTGAAATTACTACAGGATCATTGTAATAAATGGAAGCTTTTAATGAGGGACTGATCTTAGTAAAGTCATTTCCATAAGACTGCTCAACAATAGATTGATCCAGCGCAGCAAATTGGCCTTTAGCTGCCATTTTTAATTGGAACTCCTCGGACACCAAGTATTGGATGACTTGAAATGCCTCTTTACTATGCTTGCTTAACGTAGAGATGGATAGTGCTGTGGCCATAGAATCCGCACCACCTCGAGCTTTGTCGGCGAATACGGGCAGTGAAGCTACACCTACATTCTGCTCACTATTCCCATAAGGCTCGCCAATTGCCATAGCTACATTCTTTCCCTCTGAAAAGAGATTGTAAGTATAGAACTTATTCTCCGACTCCATTTTCGGTGTGTCTGCCGCGGTCCATATATCAATTAATTTATCCCACTTTTTATCACCTAATGTCGGTTCATTGCTTGTTGGATCAAGTAAGGATAAGGATAATTGCGTTGCTATTTTAGGAATATCATTATAGGTGAGATACAGACCATAGAAAGCTTTTCCTTGCTGCTCAGCTTTGAATTGAGTTGCAAGCTTTAGCACCTCATCCCAAGTCATTCCATCTGTCGGATAAGGAAGCTGGAACAGATCAAAAACATCTTTGTTATAATTCAACACATAATGAGTTCTGGTAAAAGGAAGCTGGAACGTAGGACCTTTTTCAATGAACTCTGGCTGAAACTTACCCATGTCCAGGTTATTTGATTTGACAAGACCCGCTAAATCAAGCTGAATGCCTAACTGAGCTGATTCAGGTGATTGCCAATAAACCGATTCTAACATGATGTCTGGAATGTTATTTTCCTCAATAGCTTGTTTTAAAGTGGGTTGCTTTAATATTTTAAACTTGATATTTGGATATTTCGTCTTTAGGGGTGTTTCAATTTCTGTAATAAACCATTCCGTTGACCCCTCGCCCCAAAATTTCAGTTCTGTGATGTCTTCATTGCTTGCTTTTGTAGCCTGCTCTTCCTTGCAGGAGCCAAGAAGAAGCATCACGATAATAATCAATATAAGCTGACCGATGTACTTCATTCTGATTGCTCCTTCAAAAAGACTGTGTATTGAACATAATTCACTCTAACAAATTAACCAAATATCGGAAAGTGTAGAATATGGACTTTTATGGAAAATATTCGAATGTCTTAAAAAATACATATAATCAGCTATTGAATCAAAATAAAGAGCAGCTTATTAGCTGCCCTCGGGTTGTTAATATTAGATATTAGGATTAATCCTCATAACGCTTCAAAACAATTACAGCATTGTGGCCACCAAATCCAAAGGAATTCGATAAACCGATTTTCAGCTCAGCCCGTCTAGCTACATTCGGCACATAATCCAGATCACACTCAGGATCTGCCTCGGATAAATTAATTGTTGCTGGGATAATGCCTTCGTTTAAGGTTTTCACTAAGGCAATCGCCTCAACTCCACCTGCCGCACCAAACATATGCCCAAGCATTGATTTATTAGCTGTGACGGGAATTTGGTAAGCACGCTCGCCGAACATCTTCTTGATCGCTAAGGTTTCTGCTCTGTCTCCTGCCAATGTGCTTGTAGCATGCGCACTTATTACATCCACTTCTTCTGAAGAAATGCCGGCATTCCGCAGAGCATTTTTCATCGCAAGATAAGCTCCTGCTCCTTCTGGATGGGGAGCGACCATATGATAAGCGTCTGAGCTTGCTCCATATCCGATCACTTCACCATAGATAGTCGCTCCTCTTCCCAACGCATGCTCCAATGATTCCAATACGAGAATACCGGAGCCTTCGCTCATAATAAAGCCATCCCGATTCCCATCAAACGGACGGCTTGCTAGAGTTGGTTCATCATTACGCGTTGACAACGCTGTTGCATTGCCAAAGCTAGCTAAGGATATATTCGTCACAGCCGCTTCCGTTCCACCCGCAAAAATCACATCGGCTTCACCACTTCGAATCACTCGAAATGCCTCACCAATCGCTGTATTCCCAATGGAACACGCTGTTACTGGAGATAATGATGCTCCCTTCGCACCCAAGCGGATGCTAATTTGAGCTGCAGCTATATTGGAAATTAACATAGGCACCAAGCTAGGGCTTACTCTGCCTGGTCCACGCTCATTCAACAAATTAACATTATCGACTAAGGTTTGAATCCCGCCAATTCCTGAACCTACATAAACACCTAGGCGCTCCAAATCGATCTTATCCAGCTCAAGCCCAGAATTTTCGAGAGCTTCTTCAGCTGCGGCAAGTGCAAACTGGCAAAACTTATCCATCTTCCTTGCTTCCTTGCGTCCCCAAATTCCCTCCGCATCGAAATCTCGGACTAGTCCTGCTATTCTTGTTTTAGAATTGGCAACATCAAAAGTATCAATAGCTGTAATGCCAGACTTGCCTTCAATTAAATTTCGCCATAAAGTCTCTACATTATTGCCAAGCGGAGATATGACACCCATTCCTGTTATAACAACTCTTTCCATAGTAATGACTCCTTCTTATAACTTCTTTACCCTAGTATTACCCGAATTTTATCCTATAACAAGTGCTTCATTATACTGGTATAATAACTACTATAATAATAAGCTTTCAAGGAGACTACACGATGAAACCAGAAACCAGACTTGAAGCACTTTCCGATTTTCTGCGGATCCAACGCTCTAAGATCCATCCACATATGGTCGGACTGCCTTTAGGAACACGAAGAAGAACCCCTGGGCTGCGCCGTGAGGAATTGGCACAACTAGCTGGAGTTAGCGTCACTTGGTATACCTGGCTTGAACAAGGAAGAGACATTAAAGTCTCCGCTTCTGTGTTGGATTCAATTGCCAATGTGTTGCAGCTAAAAACGGACGAGCGCAGGTATTTATTCGATCTGGCTTTAGAAACTGGCTCCCCACCGCTGCTGGCGGATGATGAGAAGAATGTAATCAGCCCCTCCCTAGCTCGTATCTTACAAGAGCTCCGTTACTGTCCAACTATTATTTCAGACAGACGATGTAATATCGTGGGATGGAATCAGGCTGCTTCCCATGTATTTCTCAACTTTGAGCAGATTCCTGCAGAGGAACGCAATATGATTCAGCTGCTGTTCACCAAAAAAGAATTTCGCAGCTTGGCTGTAAACTGGGAGCATTTTGTCAAAGGGTTTCTGTCTATTTTTCGGGCGTATTATGGCCACTATGTAGCAGATAAATGGTATTCGCAATTTATTGAAGACATGAGCCAGGTTCATCCGGAATTTCTCGAACAATGGAATCAAAGTGATGTTAGCTCTGCACCCGAGGTGCTCATAGAATTCCGGCACGCAAAGGTAGGAAAAATGCTGTTTAATTTAACATCCTTGCAGGTCCAAGGCAGTGTGGATTTACGCTGCAGTATCTATACTCCTATTGAGGATTCGAAAACGGAAGCTAAACTGAAACGGCTGATGGAGGATAATTTGTAGAAAAAAAAGATAGAGCATCAGAACCAACCGATGCCCTATCCATTTTAAATCTGTATTTTATAAAATTCGGTATTAACGAACCCAAGGGTTATCTACTCCAGCTCGATCATAGGAACTGGCATTTACAGAATTATGTGTGCGGAAAGTATCATATACTTTACCATTTCGCTCAGCTTTGGATTCGACCATAACAAGAATATGGCCATCATCTACATAACGGGTATACTGACGTGCTTCCGTTTCGGGAATCCCTAAGCCGATTAAGCCGCCTATCAAGCCACCAGCACCAGCGCCTACTGCCGCTCCAGTAAGAATGGCTACAATTGGGCCTGCCGCTATAAAAGGGCCAACTCCTGGTATGATCAAAGCTCCTACTCCTAATAAAAGACCGCCAAATCCCCCCAGCATGCCACCTGCAGCCACACCTGCTGCTACTCCCTCCGGTGCTTTGCTTCCGGTTTCCTCCGTAACAGTAGCCACTACATCTTTATTCTTAGCAATAATGGAGATTTCATCTGAACGGTATCCTTGAAGCTTCAGCTCTTCAATTGCCCTTGTTGTTTCTTGTTCCGTTTGAAAGACACCTACAATTTTCTGTTGGTTTACTTGGCTCATAATTATTTCCTCCTATGCATTTTATTGGGTTTTTATGGTCTTCCTAATTTCTATTTAACCCCATGCCCAAAGAATGAAACAGTAGACAAGCTGTATTTTTAGAGTAATCCTGAAGTTTTATTGAAGTCATTTCCCAGGCAGACTGCCTGCTCTTTTCATTGCTAGGAGACATACAACCGCAAACAATGGAATCCATACTAGGATCCACTTTTGCAGGGCTATGGGCAAGCTAGCTGCATCAGCTAAAAATCCAATTGTAGTAAAAGTGATCATCATCCCGCTTGAAATCATCATCCCAAAAACAGATAACATCGTAGCTCTTATATTGGATGGCAATAACTCATTGAGATAAGCTTCTAACAACGGCTCGATATAACTTATAAACATACTCATCAGAAAAAAGGCAGAAATCAACACAACTGAATTACCTGATATCGAAAAAGCGAGCAAACATAGGGTGAATCCTAATCCAGAAACCAACATCGATCCTCTTTTTCCGATAAACTGTTCTCCAATAAAGGCAACAGCTGCGAACCCAGCCCCAATCCAGGTCTCCAATCCATTTAGAAATCCAATCGTAGAGTTGTTCAGCCCTATAGACTGAAAAATAATCTGACTATAAAAAGTAAGCGACCACGCCATTGAAAACAATACAGCTCCATAAAAGCTATAAGAAATAAATGTTCTGTCCATTCTCATATACTGATAAATTTCTTTGATTTGATGTCCGAGTGAGAACGCAGTCCTTTTACCAGCTGCTGAGGAGTCCTTGTGTAAGGCCGGTTCAAAAAGCAATAAAACAATACCTAAGGTCAAGAGATGCAGCATAATTTTGCCTCCATATACCCATCCCCAGTTTATATCTGATAAAACTCCGCCAGTCATTCCGCTCAAGCTCATAGCAACTAAACCAACTGCCAAAAGTATCGAATTCTGCTTCTTATACGTTGCCTCTTTACCAAGCTCCAATAAAGTTTCATAGATCATCGCGCTCGTCGCTCCCGATTGCAGAGTTCCAACTAGCGCTCCCAGCATAAAACCGATAATAATCGTATAGCCTTGATCTCCCCACAATAAGAAGCTTGCTGAGCCAATTCCAGCTAACTGTGCTAAGAATAAGCTAGTTCGTCTGCCATAACGATCTGCAATATAACCCGTCGGTATTTCCAATAAGAAGATCACACAATGATACGCAGATTCTATCAAGGCAATTTCGGCTAGAGTAAAGCCTTTGAATGCTAAGAACAACATCCATATCCCTCTATCCAGAATAAAAGAGTTCAAGCTCATATACATATAAAATAACGGAATATTTCTAGCCAATTTAGGTAATTCCACTTTTTCTCATCCTCTATAAACATAATAAAAAGCTATGGACCGCACTCCATAGCTTAAGGATGACAATAAAAGTATTAACTACTTTTATGTACTCAATCCGATAGGCACAGGAAAATACAGTCTGTATGATCTAATTTAGACAGACTTGTCCCACTCGGTGTTTTAGTAAATTTAATTGTCCGCACATTCTCTATGATAAACTTGATTAACCTCTGCATTTTCCTCACCTCGTTTCCTATTCAGCGGCAGCTTATTATTACTATTAATCGATTAATTCGTTAAGATAAAAATGCTTATTTTCTAAAAACCTGCGTGTTATCTGATAATGCTCGGTATCTTCATATTTAATTAATTGAATAGGGCCTTCATTGAAATTATATATTTCGGCATGAGGGTAAGCAAGGAGTAAAGGAGAATGAGTTGCAATAATCACTTGTCCACTTTTTTGAAGCTCATGGATTATACTTATGAATGAAAGCTGCCTTTTGGGGGAAAGTGCTGCCTCCGGCTCATCCAAGAGATATATCCCCTTTTGTCCAAAGCGATTCTTGAATAAGGTTAAAAAGGATTCCCCATGCGATTGCTCGTGTAACGATTTCCCACCATAATTTTGATAAATTCTGGGATCCTCTATGGCTAATTCATCGATATAGGAAGCAAAATTATAGAATGATTCTGCTCTCATGAAAAATCCATTAGTTACTTTAGGCATCCAGGAGAGTCTAATAAAGTCTCCTAGCTTTGCCTCCGAAGCTGATAGCTCATATTGGTTATTTCTGCCGCCTCCAGCAGTATTAAACCCGCATTGATAAGCAATCGCCTCTAATAATGTAGATTTACCTGAACCATTTTCGCCTACGAAAAACGTTACATTTTTTCTGAATGATAGTCTATCAAGCAGCTTAATTGAAGGGATATCAAATGGATACTGATTGTGGTTTTGAATTCTTTCACTCATTTTAATAATTTCACGTAAAAACATCTATTGCTCAACACCTTAACTAAGGATTTGGCATATGTTTTCTATCTTAACCCTTGCGTGGCTATTTTACCACAAATTAGGTATAAGCATGAATACATATGCCGTCCTCATACAAGCTCCTTTTGTCTAGGCCAAGCTCACTGTAATATGAACTTCCAGCGGGCGATATACGTCAAGAAGCTGTCCTTTTGTATCAGTAGCAAACATAACAGAACGCTCACTTTCCAGTTTAAATGAGTAACTGGCTCCTGTACGCGGATCTCGCACAGCAAGCTCGGTGTCGCTGCTATACTCGGATACGAAAACGAACAAGCTGCCGCCGGATAATAGCAGCTTACGGCCATATACCCCGCGCAAGCCTTCGCCAGATAACCATTCCAGCTCAACTGAAACGTTCGCCCGCTGTATAGCATATTGATATAAAGCAATTATCACTGCCGGATCCTCGTTTAATTCAATAGGCAAGGGACACCAGAGTAATTGGCCTTCGCCAAGCTTAGCCTCCACTAATTTGGATACACCTCCGCTTGATTCCGCAATGAGCTGCTTGCAGCTATCTGCAATGCGCATTTCTCCATAGGAAACCGGCCATTCCACATTTTCAATTCTCAGTGTTTCTTCCCGCAATAAATTGACTACATCGCCTGCCCCTAAGCTCTCATTCAGACGCGTGGTTGTCGGATGCCAATAAGCATCCAATCCAATCGGACCGGTTATTAATAAAGTGCCGCCGTACACTTCAATATGCTTGACCAGCTGTTGCATGGCTTCATCACTGAAGTTATGGGCACTAGGCACAATTATCAGCTTTGGCACATAAGCCTGCAGCGACTCCAAATGGTATTCACCTAAGCCGCGAAGTGGTGTGTTCATCCGATAAGTTAACGTTCGAACCGACTTTGTCGTTGCTTTATAGGCTAACGGACGGTTAGAAAAGTCATTCGAATACGGAAAAACAACGACTGTATCCTCGAGCTCCCGATCCTTAAACAAATCGCGAATTCGGCCGATAAACGCCCCAAAATCATAGGAAACAGATGCTTCCGGTTTCTCCGTTCCATCTGCACGCAATGCGCCAATATTCGATTCGTTCACATTGTTCATATAGTAGTTAACGTTCCAAATCCATTGTACAGCTCCAGCACCACCATTCGCGAAGGCATAAGCATATTTGCGCTCCAATATATTGCGCAGCTCATGCTCACTTCGCTTAGCTCGACCATCCGGTGTTTCAACATACATTATCCCTGTTTCTTGAATAAGGGTCGGCTTTTCTGGTGCTTTGCCGAATACACTGTCCCATACAAGATCATCCATTTTCCACCAGGTATGGACTGTCGTATAATCCACGGCTTCCGCGTAAAAGAATGGTGAAGGCCTTTGCGCTGCAAGCCCTTCATCCTGCCCAACGGTAACCAGCTGCTTAGGCTGATAGCTGCGAATCGTAGCTATCAATTGCTCCGCCCAACGATTATGCATATCCATCGTAAACAGAGAATAGTCCAACCACTGTCCACCTTTTTTGGAGAGCATTTCTGTTGTATTGAAGCTAATATCATCCTGTTCAGGTGGCAGGGCTGCTTCAAAGGAAGGCAGCTCCTCAGGAGTCATATTCCACCGCTCTTGCAGCAAGCGAATCGCACCATGGCGCTCTCTCAGCCAGGCAATATAAGCTTCGCGTTCATAACGATCGCTTACCGTCCGCGGTCCTTTGAAGATCCGCTTCGGATCGAACATCGACGGTTCATTGATCAAGTCCCAATGCACATTCGTTGTTTCCACATGCCTGGATACAATGGAAGCAATAAAGCGCTTTTGCGCCTCCACACTCCGTGGATCGAGATACGGATTAACCCCCTCCCAGCTTTCCGGAGTAAACGCAAAGAAGTTAAAGGTTACCTCTAATTCATAGCGTTTTGCCGTCAATATAAAAGCATCGATTGCCCGCAGGGTTTCTTCATATGCATGGCCGTCTGCAAACATAACCTGACGCCAAGCTGTCCATATTCCAGTGCGAATCAAGTTGATTCCCGCCCGCTTCATCTGCGCCATATCGCGATCCCATACGGCTACATTCGGCAGGAAGAGAAATTTACGCGCTACATCACTTGTCATATAAGTCATGCCTACAACTGGAAATGGCTTGCCGTCCTTAATGAAATAATCTCGGCCACAAGCTAGCGGTTCACCCGCTCTAAGCAAATGGGTATCCATACCCCAAAAGCCTTGCCGCAGCATGCGTTTTTCTCCTAATTCTGAAACAGCCTCACACTCCGCTATATAGAAGCCTGCTTCCAGCGAAAAGGGCAAGCGAATCCGTTCAAATCGCAATTCCTTGTCTACCTTCAGCAAACACTCCGTCTGCCAAATTTCCGACCAATGTTCATTTGAATAGTTGTATTTGGGCTCTGGAGTTTGCACCTCCGATGACAAGGACTTCGAAATCTTCAGATGAAATGACCAAGTTATTGCTGACGCATACTGACTAGGTGCGAGAGATTGGACTTGCAAGTTTAATACAGCCCGTTCATCCGCTTCATACATGGCATAATTCGGTTTCAGCCACATTTCCGTTACACCTTTGGTAATAAAGCCTGCCCAACGCTTAAGCGCCTCAATGCCTTCCTGCTGCCAGAATAGCTGACGAAGCTGCTGATTAATGAAAATCCAGCGCCCGCCGGCAAACTCGCCCTTCGTGTGTTCCAATAAAACTGCCGGAGCTGCATACTCTCGCTCAAGCGGCTCAACTCCGACTCCTAGGAGCAAGGGATATAAATGCGCATCCATTGGACCAGCCGAGCCAGATTCATGGGGAACATCTGCCGCTCGTGTCACATGCAGGATCAAACCAAATGTCGGTTCGATAGTGAACAGCTTCTCGTAGCCCAGAAACAAAGGAATGTCCGGATTATAAACCAACCGTTTAATGGGTCCCTCATCTGCATGCAGCGCCTCATGAATATGCAGCTGCTGATGATAAGCGGTTTGTGCCGTTTCCTGCACCCACTCAGTGCCTTCCAGATATACCGGAATCTTAAATGGAGCTCCGCCAATCGCAAGCATCCCTTTCCCTGAACGGAGATGCTTAAGGATTGCAGGCCAGCTTTCCTTAGGGAAGTAAGGGCCATGCAAATGAATATATCCATCTGCCGCTTCTAATGCGCTCGACAGATCCGCCGCTCTTGTTACAGTAAATAGCTCTTGCAATTTCTCTACATCAGCTTCACTTGGTCTTGCTCCGGCATAAGGAAATGCAGGATCATAAAAAATAACTATTTTTTTCATATTTCCTCCTTGTAACACTCCATGTATTCTGCTACTATTTTGTTAGGTTTGTTAGCTAAGACAAGCTACTTTCGCACACAATCTAACTCTATTCCATCCGTATGTCAATCTATATTTATATATTTTCAATTTCTTAATAAGAAAGGCTTACTCATGGCCAAAAAAGTATCCATGCAAATAATTGCTGATCGGCTTAGTATCTCTAAATTCACCGTTTCTCAGGCTCTGTCTGGCAAATCAGGTGTCGGCAATGACACAAGGCAGCGCATTCTCAAGCTAGCCGAAGCATTAGGCTACCGAGTGAAGCCGATTGCCGTATCAGGACGGCTTTCACTGGAATATTCAGAACCTGCGGTAACCAGTACCGTATTCATCTATATGAAAGAGGAATTCCGTAAAGAGACTAATTTCTGGGCAAGAGTACTGGATGGCTTGCAGGCAGGCTGTCGAGAGATGGGATGGACATACTCATTTATTGATAATTCAACAAATCTGAGTACCTTTACGGATTTAGTCAACCATGCCAAAAACCCGCTTGGGATCATCGTTATTGGCATTTCACAGCGAAGCCATCTGTTAGTATTGCAAAACGTTGGTCTGCCAATAGTTTTGGTCGATCATGAAGATCCGCTTATCTCGGCGGATGTCATTCTTAATGCCAACATGGAAGCCTCTTTAATCGCATGCAATCATCTTATTGCGCAAGGCTGTTCTTCGTTGATCTTTATCGGTCGTGACAGTCTTGCTGTCAGCTTTAAAGAGCGTTGGTGGGGCTGCAAGCTTGCTATAGAAGAGTGGAATAAAGCCAATCCAGAGCAGCGATGCAGCTTGCAGAAGTGGAGCATTTCGCTTGCGATGAGGAATTGGCAGCAGCAATTCGAAAAAAGGATTCTAGCATGGGAGCCGCATAATTTTCCTAATGCTATTCTCTGTGCCAATGACCAGATCGCCATGCAATTGCTGCTTACATTTAAGCGGCTCAACATTACTGTTCCCGATCAATGCCGCGTCGTGGGGATCGATAATATCGAAGCCTCTGCAGACACCTCCCCTTCTTTGACTACCATTGAGTTAGCCAAAGAGCCCTTGGGGATGAGAGCTATTCAATCCTTAAAGCGCAAACTGCAGAATGGGCATACTATTCGTGAGAAAATTATTCTATCTGCTGAGCTCATTATTCGTAAATCAGGCTGAACGAATTGCATCTTGTGGAACTTGGAGGACTGCGATGAAGTATACAGGAAGAATAGCCATTGTTTCCATCGCCATTATCATCATCTTTGTTATAAGGATTTATGGACATTTTAATTATGACGTTCCAATTTACCAGTTTCCTTTTTTTGGATTGGTTATTATATTAGTCTTTTGGCTTCTTGGAAAACAGTATGACCATGTGAAATTTCTTTCTGAAAAAGATGTGTTAACTAAGCTGCATAACAGAAGATATATGATCCAAACCTTCCCTAAGCTTATCGCTGCTGCAGATCGAAACCGTGAGAAGCTGATCCTCTATTTTATTGATGTCGATGATTTTAAACATATTAACGATAACTATGGACATGAAATTGGTGATCAGGTGCTGCAGCGAATTGCCAACGTTATCAAGTTTCATTCACGGAAAAGAGATATGCTTGTTCGCTGGGCAGGGGATGAATTTTTAACCTTTTCCGCATTTTCCGATGACGAGAGCAAAGAGAACATGATTAATAAGATTAACAACGAGCTTGAAACAACTTTTCAAGATCTAAGAATAACTGTATCCGTTACGATTGGATTAGCCGTTTATCCTGATGAGGCGATCACATTGGATGATTTAATACATGTAGCTGATCAAAATATGTATTCTTATAAAGCGCTCAGGCATAAAACAAACCCAGGTCTCTAAATGACTTGGCTTTGTTTTATGCGATTTTTACCTATACGTCGGAGAGGATCATGCTGTAGGACGCTTGAAAAAGGCAATTAATCGATCATTTTGCGGGATGATCGAGATTAGCTCCCAACCATTACGCCCCCAAAGTGCCAGGGCATAATCATAATTAGGCACTTTTCTTCCATGGTAAATTTGCGTATAATCGCTTAACCCGACTTCTGTTGCGTATTCCCATTTCTGCTTTTGAACCTCAACTAATAAATCAGAATATCTCGAGTTATTACTCTCCAAACGCTTACCACCGAATGAAATTGCATCTATAATGGCTTCCCTCTCCGTTTCCTCTAACAGGAAGAATCGCGGTGCTTGCGGAAGATGAAATCGAGTATGGGGAATGAAAAATTTGCAGGATTGCTGATCCTAAAGGTGTTCCTGTTACATCGTTAATCACATACCAAACGCAGCGCTCCCGTTCTTCTGGAGGTCCCCAGCTTTCAATAGAGTTCGCCAGATTAAACCCAGCCTTCATCTCATAACCTGCCTGATTGACTTGCTCACCAATTTCTCCCATAAATTTCTGGATATAAGCCCCATAAGCGCGGTCACCATAATCCACAAACATCTGAGTAAGCTCAGCCTCATTATTCTTTAATACAACTTCCCATATTTCTGATAGAGCCTGATTCATATACTTCACCAAGCTTTGAATAGAACTCTCTGGTTCATCCAAGAAATAGTTTTTAAGTGTTTGCATTGTAGTCCGACCTCCGTAATCTAATGGTATTAGATTTAATTTAATACCATTAGATTAACTCGCTGTGTTATAATTGTCAAGAAGTTAAACTAACTATGCAAGCTTTCTTATACAGACTCGAAGGAGATATATAAATGGCAAGAAGAAGAATCTATTCCGTGAATTCGTCTGGTTCAAATGAACTTAGTGAGTCCGCACACATACCTTTGGATCCCGCTAGAATTACACATATAGCATTACAATTATTGAGTGAAATAGGTTTAAAAGAGCTGAGCATGCGAAAAATAGCGGATGCATTAGGCGTTAAGACAGCTTCCCTCTACTACCATGTTAAGGATAAAGACCAATTGCTGCAGCTGCTTGCCGATAGAGTTTGTGAGGATATGCTTTGGGCAGATGCTTCTCTCCCCTGGCAGGAGCAAATTTTATATTGGGGAGATCATTTCCGTAAAGTGCTGCAAAGCTATCGAAATTCCGTAGAGCTATTCAATTGGAACTATGCTCCAGGTTATGGTCGCTTGACTCAGATTGAGAAGCTTTTCGAAGTGTTGGTACTCGCAGGCTTTCAAGATAATCAAATACCATGGATGGCATCCATGCTGAAAAACTTCGTGCTTGGCTTTGTGGTCGAAGAGCTTCAGCATTCTGTCATACCCAATGTGAAGGAAGCTCAGCTCGATAAACAGAGTGGAAACCATCAAGAATTTTATCAGCATTTGCCTAAAGAACGCTTTCCACTTATGATCCGGCTTGGCACTTATATGACAAACTCCGATTTAGATAATGAATTTCGCTTCGGCTTAGAGGTACTCATGGAAGGATTTATGACGAAACTGTCCTAATAACTTTCGCTTTTATTGCCAGCTTGGTGATTGATTGGTTAGTCGCAGCTTATTAAGGTACAATTGGGTTAGGAGGGATACCACAATGAAAATGAGTCGAATCAATCAAATTGGCCCTGCGCGTTTTGGAATTGCCGTTCATGCACTTATTTGGCTCGCCCAAACTGGTGAAGTCTTATCGAGTGTAACCCTTGCAAACCAAGTGAATTCTCATGCTACTTTTTTACGTAGAATTATGGCACTCTTAGCGCAATTTACTATCGTTGATTCCAGAGAAGGGCGCGATGGCGGGTATTACTTAAAAATCCCAGCAAACAAGCTGACACTTGCTGAAATATATATGGCAGTTAAAGGCTCTGAATCGGATGAAGAAATCGCAGAAGAGTGCGGTGAAGCTGGAAAACAACTAGACAGTAATTTGGAAGCCGTTATGCTCGAGGTAGAGCAGAAAACAATTGAAGTACTCCAGCAATATACTTTATCAGACCTGATGAAGGATGTTGATTTCAGTAATAAAGCCAAATAATGGAGTATTAATTAACTCTTGCATCCTAACGGGAGTTAGATATATAATGTGCTTACGATAGTTGCGGTTAGATTTATTCACCGCATTTTTTATCACTTTAACTGTGCTTTAGTTAGAGACGCATATTTATTACAAGGAGGTTTGTAAAAGTAAGTTATATAGTGAGATGACATTTATATTTTTTTTGCTAGCTGTGGTTGAATTATTTGCCGCATTTTTTTATTGCTTTAACTGTGCTTATTTCGGAGACGCATATTTAGTACTATCTAGTTTAAAAAAGTAAGTTATAAAAAGGAGAAATTAAAATGGACGTTTTAGCAATCATACTTGAAGCATTACTAGGTCTTATATTTCTAATGGCAGGCGCAACGAAAATCTTTGGTGTAAAGATGCAGGTGGACAGCTTTAAATCACTGCGACTTCCGCAATGGTTTAGAGTGGTGACAGGGCTCGTGCAATATGTTGGAGTAGCAGGGATTATTATTGGTTTTTGGGAGCCAAGCTGGGCAGCATGGGCAGGAATTTGGTTAGGCTTTACAATGCTTTGTGCTGTTGCAGCTCATATACGTGTTAGACATACATTTGCAATGACCTTCCCAGCGGTTATATTGATGCTTTTGGCAATCGTAATTGCCTTAATGCACAGCTCCGAATTGGTTAATTTCCCGGGATAAAAAATTCGATATTCTTTTAACACTATCACAAACACACTCAATCTACTTATGACCTGAGTGTGTTTGTTCACAAGTATTCTTTTACGGCTTCAATACCACCTTAATGCATGACTCATCTTTATCATTATAAATTTTGTATCCATGCTCTGCATCCGACAAGCTTAACCTGTGTGTAATAATATCTGTCGGATCGAGCTTCCCGGTTTTTATTTGTTTGTATAGCTCCGGCATATAATGGACTACAGGGGCTTGCCCCATCTTTATAGTAATATTGCGAGCGAATAAAGTCCCAAAAGGAAACATATTGTAATTCATTCCATACACGCCGGTTACTTGAATGGTTCCGCCCTTTCGCACAACATCTGCTGCCATTCGAAACGCCCCGAGTCCGCCCCCTTGCATCTTCAGCATAGTTTCTACTTTTTCCAGCAGTGTTTTCTCAGAGTCTAATCCAACGCAATCAATTACTACATCAGCGCCTCCGCCAGTTATTTCTTTGAGATGCTTCCATAGTTCGTCCGTTTCCTTGAAGTCAAATACCTCGACATGATTCGTCACTCGGGCATGCTCCAAGCGATATTTAACATGATCCACGGCGATTACGCGTTTAGCCCCTTTTTGCCAAGCGAATTTTTGCGTTAATAGTCCGACAGGGCCACATCCAAGTACAATTACAGTATCTCCCGGCTTAACTCCAGCGTTATCTACGCTCCAGAATGCGGTTGGCATTATATCAGATAGAAACAAAATTTGTTCGTCTTCGAGTTCGGCATCCTCTGGTACTTTGAATGGTAGATAATTACCATAGGGCACACGCATTAATTCAGCTTGTCCTCCTGCATATCCTCCAAACGTTTCTGAGTAACCAAAAAAACCACCCGTATCCCCATGTAGAAATTCATTAGAATTATCACATTGACTCTCCAATTGATGATTGCAATACCAGCATTGGCCACAAGCTACATTAAAGGGAATAATCACACGGTCGCCCTTTTTGACTCGGGTAACCTCTGGCCCCACTTCCTCAACAATTCCCATTGGCTCATGTCCAATCACAAAATCCTTAGGCATATTAGGAATTTCCCCATTAAGGATATGCAAATCCGAGCCACAAATCGCAGTCGTCGTTATCCGAACCAGAACATCGTCTGGTTTTTGAATTGTGGGATCTGGCACTTCCTTGATTTCTACTTTCTTCATTCCTTGATATGTTAATGCTTTCATGCTACCACTCCTTTCTTTCATGGTAGTTTTTCTAATAGAAACGCTTTTCATCCATTTATTTTCGGATCAAATCCTCATTTTTAAAAGGTATCTTCACTCGGTTTGCGTTTTTTACCGGTAAGCTGGTATATCACTGGAACAACAACCAAAGTCAATAAGGTTGAAGTAAACAACCCGCCAATAACCGTAATAGCCAACCCTCCAGAGATAAGTCCTGAGCTAGAATCAGATAAAGCTAGGGGAACCAACGCTAATATTGTCGCACAAGCCGTCATGAGAATCGGTCGAACCCGATTTTTCGAGCCTTCAACAATAGCTTCCGTCATTTCCATACCTGTCTTCCAATTCTTCTCCACGCGATCAAGCAGGACGACCGCATTAGTCACAACAATTCCTACGAGCATTAGCATTCCAATCATCGCACTCATCGATAAAGATTGGCCCGTTACAAGCAAGGCACCCAATGAACCAACTGGAACGAATAATAACGAGGATAGAATAATTAATGGTGTTTTCAGACCGCCAAAGGTCATGCTCATCACTAAGAATACTAGGAAAATCGCGGATGCCATCGCAATGCCCAAGCTGCTGAATCCACTCGTAATCATCGCAAGCCCGCCGCCAAAGCTAACTTCAACACCTTCGGGCAAAGCTAAGCTTTTAATATCATTTTGGACTTCTTTTGTAACCGATGAAGTACTGGCATCGCCTTTAATCGTACCGCTGATTTTTGCATAGGCTTTACCAGCGTCATGATTAACAGTAACAGGTGCATTCGTTTCTGCCAAATCGGCGATTTGCTGCAATTTCATCACTCCACTGGCTGTGGGGATACTGATATTCTCAAGCTCTTCCTTGCTGGAAATCGCTTGAGCGTATGACATAGTGATGGATGATTCCTTATTATCCAATGTATAAGTCCCCACATCGACAGGTCTAATCTGCTCATTCACAGCTTGCATCACCTGAAAAGCAGAAACATTCGCATCTATGCCTGTCTGGTTTAATGAAAGCACCCATTTTGGTGTGACATCCTGCAGGTTATTCGTTATGTCTTTAAGCTTGGTGTTCTGTTTCATCAGATCATTCACCTGTGAAGCAGCTTTCGTCAATGCCTCTTGATTGCTGGAATACAAGCTTACATCTATCCCATTCCCAGACGGTGGACCTTCTTGCTGCCCTGCCTTAACATTAACGGTTGAGTTAGGAACCGCTGCAACAACAATCTCCTTAAGCTCCACATTCGCTTTATCCATCATAGCGTCCATTTCGGTATCTGCTGCGAATTGAACATCAATCGTTGCCTTGTTGGTGTTGCCTCCTGCCGATTGAAAAGGACCTCTTCCGCCTCCGCCACCGATTGAAACCTGATAATCCTTGACTCCTGTTAAGTTTTTTACATATTCCTCGACTTTAATGGTCAAAGCGTTAGTTTCGGCAATAGTACTTTTCGATGGCAATGTTAACGCAATTTCTGCTGCTGGGGTACTGCCAGCCGGCAGGAAGGAAACCCCTAACAATGGAATCGTGCCGAGTGAAGCAACCAATAATGCCGTAGCCACTGCCAACACCGTTTTCTTACGGTTTAAAGCGCCACGAATCCATTTTTCATAATGCTTAATCAGCTTGCCTTCTGCATGGTGTGGTTTAACCTTATTAAAAAACTTTGCACCCATCACTGGAATCAGCATCATAGCTACAAAAAGCGAAGCAATGATCGAGCTGACAACCGCAATGGCAAAAGGTCGGAAGAACTCACCGATGATCCCGCTGACGAAGGCTAGCGGAAGAAAAACCACAACCGTAGCAATCGTAGACGAAGCAACGGCCCCAATCACTTCTTTGGTAGCACGATAGGCAAGCTCTCTGCCCTTCAGCTCTGTCCCCTTCTCTTGCCGCCATCTATAAATGTTCTCAATAATGACAATGCTATCATCTACGATCCGACCGATCGATACCGCGATTCCACCTAATGTCATAATATTTAGCGTATAGCCCATTTGATTCAATAGAGCAATTGTCGCGAAAATCGAAATCGGCAAGGAAAGAATCGAGATAATCGTTGCGCGGACATTTCGTAAGAATAGGAAAATAATAATGATACAGAATAAAATTCCGAATAGGCCTTCACGAATCAAATCAGCAACGGATTTTTCAATTTCCGCCCCTTGATCCTGGATTACATGAATGTCCAAGTTGGAATCCGTTTTAAACTGTGCCAGAATAGCCTTCGCTTCGTTGCTTACTTCTGCCGTATTGGCATCCTGGGTTTTGGTAATATGCATAACATAGCTTTCTTTGCCATTAAACCTTGTAATTTGATCCTGTGTTCCTACTGTTGTAATTGCAGCAATATCCGAAAGCTTTACTTTTGGCGCTGCTTCTAGACCTGCAGCCCCTCTAGGTGCTGGAGATAGCTGTAAATCCTTTATTTTCTGCAACGAACTCAGATTACCTACCAAACGAATAGGAATCGTCGTTGAATCTTGATTAATTGAACCAAGCGGAAGTGCATAATCGAGAGCTTGAATCGCAGCTTGAATCGTATTTAATGAGATACCCTGCTGACTCGCTTTAGCTTTATCAACCTCAATATTCAGCTTGTCGGATTTGGTTCCTTTTAGCTCAACCGAATTGACACCCGCAATTTTACTTAGCTTGGGAACAACCTCATTCTCTAAAAGATTCTGTAAATCTACCTTGCTATTACTATCTGCCGCGAAGATCGCTGCCTCATAGATTGGCTGTGATCCAGCAGAAAACCGCATAACACTTACTTTAGCTTTACTTGGCAATGCAAGCTTAGCAATCGCACTTTCTACATCTGCGGTAACGGTATCCATGTTCGTCCCAAAAGCAAAGGTTAAGGAGATATTAGCTGCGTTCTCTGCGGATGTGCTAGTCAATGAATCATAGTCTTTAAAGCTTAATAAGCTTTGCTCAACAGGTGCTGTAACCTCTTCCTCCACTTCTTCAGTCGAAGCTCCAGGGTAGCTGACCTGCACGAATACGGCTGGAAAACTAATATCGGGAAAGGTTTGTTGTTTGATTTGCGTAGAGGAATACAGTCCATATCCCAGTACGAGCACACATAGAATTACGACTGCTACACCATTCTTTAAACTAAATCTGCTGATTCCACTCATCTGATTCTCTCCTCATTCATAGTAATGCAACTATAAACGAGCACTATAAACACAATATAAACAACAGATTACATTTTGCCTTCAAGAGGCAGCTTAAGAATTATTGAAGTACCTCCCTCCGGAGGACTTACAACTTCAATATCTCCCTGATGAATGTCAACAATGCGTTTAACAATGGACAAGCCCAAACCGCTCCCGCCACTTGAATCTGATCTTGCTTTGTCGACTTTATAGAAAGGTTTAAAAATATCATCAAGCTCCTCAGCAGGAATACCCATGCCTGAATCTGTTAGGGTAACTATAGCATTGCTGCTTTTTGCTTTTAGCTTAATACTAATTACGCCCTTATCTGGAGTGAATTTAATACTATTATGAATTAAGTTCAACCATACCTGATTAAGCTGATCCTCATCGCCTTGAATCGAAACTTCCCCCAGCTCTAGATCAATTTGCAGCTGCTTTGAGGCCCATAATGGTTCACAAGCAATAAGGACCCCCCTGAGCTGTTCATCTAAACGATAATAGTGAGGATGAAACGGATGATGCTCGTATTGTAGAGAGGATAATTTCAGCAAGTTCTCGCTTAGCCTTGAAAGCCGTTCACTTTCTTCCTCAATAATCGTCAAATAATGGATTCGCTTCACTTCGTCTAATGCTTTATTCTGTAAAGCTTTGGAAAAGCCCTTAATCGAAGTGAGAGGCGACTGAATCTCATGCGAGACATTGGCTACAAAATCCTGGCGCATTTGATCAAGCCTGCCCAGCTCCTGTGCCATATCATTAATACTTGTGGTCAAAATGCCAATTTCATCCTTGCGCTTTGATTGCACATGCACACTGAAATCCCCCTTAGCCAGCTTACGTGTCGCTTCTGTTAATTGGCGCAATGGTTTAACTAAGTATCTAGCTGCAATCGCAATAAACAAGCTGCCGATTATTAGCACGATGATAAGGACAGTTCGTAAGAGTTGACCAAATTGTTTAGTTATCTCCGAAATATCCGGTTTAATAAATAAGGCATACGAACTATTATTCACTTTAAAAGGCAACCCAATTATTAAGCCTTCCGGCGCTCCCTTGTTTGGAGTTCCATGTGGCTCACCACGATAAACTCCCCCATTTAACACAAATTGAATTTGATCTTTGGTCATGATTAGTTTTTGATTATTCACACCCTGGGGGCGGACAGCTTCACCTTTATCATCATAAATTTGCACTCTATAGTTAAGAAGCAAGCCTGCATCTTGAGCTAGACCTTCTAAATCATCCGTTTGCGACTGCTGATAGCTTTGAATAATTTGTTTACCGCTTACAATCAGCTGCTTCTCGGCAAGAGCGGTTATCTGATTTTTATACAGCAAGGTAGCCAAGAAAAAAGCTAGGATTAAGCTAAGCATCACCGTAGCAATAAATGTAATGACTACACGCACATATAAAGATTTAATCATGATAAACCTCCAGTTTATAGCCTAATCCGCGTAGTGTGGTAATCTTGAAAAAGGTCGTGAAAGCCTCGAATCTATCTCTTAATCGGTTAATATGTACATCGATCGTGCGTTCATTCCCTTCAAATTCAGCTCCCCAAACCTGCTGAATGAGATGGTCTCGCGTAAAAAGCTGCCCCGGATAGCTCGCCAATTTATATAGTAGTTCAAACTCTTTAAGTGGCAGTGTTTGCGATTCACCCGTATCTTCGAAATATATTTCATATTTATTCTTATCTAGTTTGATAGGTCCAAGCTGGATAATCTGAGAAACCGAAATCCGATATCGCTTCAACAACGCTTTAACTCTCAGGACCATTTCCACTGGATCAAATGGTTTGATTATATAGTCATCCGTACCAAGCTGGAATCCTTTAATCCGTTGGTTCGCTTCCCCCTTGGCCGTTATCATCAGGATCGGCATATCACCTAATTCCCGCAGCTTGCGGCATAGCTCCCAGCCATCCATTTGCGGCATCATGATATCCATGATCACCATATCGATTGGATAATACGCAGCATACTCGAGTGCTTCGACTCCATTTGCTTTTTCAACGATATTTAAGCCTTCATCCGTGAGGTACAAGCTAATCAATTCACGAATATGCGCATCATCATCCACCACTAAGATCGTTGTCATCCGTATTTTCCCCGCTCAATTGATTATTTCTGATACTTGCTCCCAGTTTACCATTATTTTCTCAAAAAAAAAGCCCAGCCAATCAAAGGATTCGATTGGAGCTGGGCTCTATATATAAATGGATAGGATTAATGCTGTTTATCAAGCTCGAATACTTCTCCCAGTAATCGATAGGAACGTACCCGATCGGCAAAATTATGAATCGGACTAACGACCATAATTTCATCAATTCCATATTGCTCGCTCATCGCAAGCAGCTTTGCTTTTACCTGCGCTGGTGTGCCGATTACTCTACGGTGGCTTTTTGCTGCAATATTTTCAAGATCATTAGGGGTATAGCGGTAATCCTCAGCTGTTTGTACAGAAGGAAAGGTATCGAGTAATCTGCCTTGCTCCAGTTTCAGATAGAATAAATTACTGCTCATCGCTAAACGATTGGCCTCTTCCTCGGTTTCTGCACAAATCACCAATACCGCCGCCAGAGCATGAGGCTTTTTATTCAAGATCGAAGGCTTAAAGTTCTGTTTATAGCTAGCTATCGATTGATCGCTTTGTGGAACTCCGAAAAACTGAGCGTAAGCAAATGCCGTCCCATGCTGGGCAGCAATTCGATCACTGCCTTGACTAGAGCCTAGCATCCAAATTTCAGGTACTGTTGGAATAACCGGCGAAACCTGCAAACCGGCAAAGCGATGATCCGCAGGGAGATTATCATGGAAATAATGGGTTAAGTCGGACACCTGCTGAGGAGTCTGATCTCCCGTATTATATTTGCCTTCTTGCAGCGCTCTGGATGATAAGGGTGTTCCACCTGGTGCGCGGCCTATACCTAAGTCAATTCTGCCTGGATGCAAAGCTTCGAGCAAACGAAAATTCTCAGCGATCTTATAAGCACTATAATGGGTAGCCATTATGCCACCCGAGCCAACTCGAATGCGCTTAGTCATTGCAGCTATATGTGCGATTAAAACCTCGGGACTTGAATGGGCAAGCGCCGTAGAAGAATGATGCTCGCTTACCCAAAAACGGGTGTAGCCAAATTTATCAGTTTCTTGAGCAAGTCGCGTTGTTTCAAGCAATGTATCTCCAGCTGTTCGACCTTCACAGATTTGTGAATGATCCAAAGCACTTAATTTTAGCATCTGAACACCTCATCTTTTTAATTTGTAATATGTGTTGCAGCTTCAGCTTTCTTGTTTCCAGCTCGCATAAACGAGAGGATCGTCGCCACAACAAGCAAGGCTGACATCACCCAGAATACGACGTGCAACCCCGTAATAAAGCTATGCAAGGTTGAACCTGCATCATCAAGACCTACCTTTGTACCCGAGAAAATCGCCAGCATGGCTTCACGCGGCATACTATGTGTAATCAATGGCATCGTGAAAGCAATGCTTAACATCATGCCCATGTTGACTGTCAACGAACGGATGCCGGATGCTTCACCACGAAATTTAACACCTGCAGCATTCATAACACTGCTTGAATTCGGCGAATTAAACAAGCCTGCTCCAATCCCCACCAAGCTCATCCAAAGCGCTAATTGCCAATAGGGTGTAGATAAGCTTGTATCCAGCGCCAACCCAATTAAGCCAATAAGAGTAACTCCCAAACCAAGCGTAGCTGGCAGGGTTTCACCATATTTATCGCCCATCCAACCCGATAATGGCGAGAAGACGAACATCCCTATCGCTAACGGTATAGTTAGGATACCCGCATCTAAAGCATCATAAGAAAGTGCCCCCTGAAAATAAAAAATCAGCATGAACATCACAGACATGCGAGCAATCGCATTTAAAGTTGCAGATACAACGCCAAGTGTGAAAATCCGATTGAAGAACAATGGAATGTGCAGCAGAGGGTTGCTATGCTTCTTTTCAATACGGAGAAAAAGTGGGAATCCAAGAATAAAGGCAATAGCAGAGATCCATACTACAGGGGAGCTCCAGCTTTGCAAGGGTCCCCAGGTCAGAGCTAGCAGCAACCCAAAGATAGAGATCATATAAGTAACCATGCCCCATACATCGAAGCGTTTTTTCAACGTGGATACTTTGACATCTGTGAAGCCCATGATCCGAATCCCCCAAATCACAGCGACTAAACCAAAAGGAACATTAAACCAGAAGGTCCACTCCCAGCCATATGCCGTCGTAAGCCAACCGCCCAATACAGGCCCAATTATTTGCCCAACTGCAGCAACCATAATATTAACTCCTAATGCCTGACCCAATTGCTTGCTAGGGAAAGCATCTGCCACAATAGCCGTACTGTTCGCCATAACCATTGCACCACCGATCCCCTGCAGCACTCGCATGATAATCAAAATGGTCGAATTAGCTGCAAAGCCGGATGCTAAGGAAACAATTGTGAATAAGATCATCCCCCATATAAAGAGACGCTTCCGTCCAAATCGATCTGCCAAGCTGCCTGCAATTAGGACGAAAATTGTTTGAGCAACCATATAGGATAGCATAACCCACATAGCCTGAAGGACTGTTGTATGCAAGCCAGTAATTAAATCGGGCAACGCGATAATTAAAGTACTGAAGTTCAATGCAGATAATAACGTACCGAGACTCGTCACCGAGAGAATCCACCATTTGGCTTGATTCGAAACGGACGTACTATTCATTAGAATTACTTCCTTTCATCATCTAATTTGGCAATGCCTTCGCGAATCCGAATTCGTAAATCCTCCAAATCAGTGCGAAGCTCGTGAATTTTATCTATTTTTAGGGCAATCAGCTCGAGCTGTTTACTTGCATTTAGATCCATTTCCAGCAGCCTGCTTTTTCTTTCGGCGATATCTGCGGAGTCTTTATAGTGAAGCTTATAATCCTGACGTTGAGCATCAAGCGTCGACCCAATTGAGTTAAACAGCTGAAGCTCTTGTAAAGAACAGCCTAGGACATCCTTAGCATTGACAATTTTCTGCAGGCGTTCAATATGTGCATCCGTATATAAACGAACTCTGCCTTCGCTGCGTTCAGGCGGAGCTAAGATCCCAAGCTCCTCATAGTACCTAATCGTTCGCTTCGTCAAGCCTGTTCGGTTCGCCACCTCATCGATTTTTAACCAGACCATAGAATCACTCCTCGTAAGCAATCTCTAATTTCTAGTTTAGAATAAACTGTCGTTAACGTCAACGTTAACTTTAATCCAAAAAAAAATCATTTACTAACTAAAGCATCCCGATTGCTTGCCATTGGCGGCTGCTCCAACCAGCCTTTTTCCAACATGAGGTCCGATCCATCCTTTAAGTAATCTGCTGTTTCTGCCATAAGTCGAGTTAAATCAACAATGATATCCGATCTTCCACATTGACTAACCGCAATCCCATATCTGGCAAGTGTAAGCTGTGACAGAGAAATAGTCAGGAACATCATAAGTTTTTCTGAAAATGGAGCTTCTGTTGCTTGAGTTACCTCATCCTCAATAGTTGGAAATGTTGGCAAGTCATCATCCTTCAATATAGTTTGCAGCACCCCAATTTGTTTAGATGCTGCTTCTTTACCTCTTAAGAGATGCTTAAGAATATCTTTGGATTTAGTAACCTGACTAAACCCCAGCAGTATAGTTTCAGCATGTATCATTCCTACTAGACTAAAGACAATCTCTTTAATTTCTAGTCCATTGATTGTCCGTGGATGACCTAAGAAACCTTTATAGGCCGTTTTCTTGTTTAAATACTCGACCTGCTCTGGAGTTGGAATATGCGGAGGTGAGAATTCGATCCCTTTAATCAGACTAAGATCACTGGCTTGATTATATAAAGCAATATTCAATGTAAGCAGATTAGAGTAAAATTGCCTCACTTCTTTATCCAAGGAAGTATTCAAGGCAATACCAATTACAATCATTCCGTATTCGGACAAACGTCTAATGCTGAATAAGCAAAACTTATCCGTATACAAACGAGGTGCAGCTAAATTTAAATCAGCTTCACCAAAACTCTCGGTGAGGGGATAATGGATTCGATCCAAAAAAAGCTTGGAACCTGAAACAGACTTCACGGCGTTTTGCAGCCCTTGTTCGAGAAACGTCTTTATATCAGAGTCTTCCACGTAGTGTAGAAATGAACGCAAAATGATTACAGAAGCTGAATTGCTAATATAGGTAGTCCATAAATTAGTCATCTCAGAAGCATTTAACTGAAATTTCATGATAAACCCCTTTCACTTGTTTCAGTTATCATTTGTATAAATATTAGTAATTATGTATGAGGAAAATAACGCCAGTTTCTGGCTCTATAGTTTCTCACCTATCATCGATCGTGGGAAGCATTTACCACAAAAATGAACCAACGGTCATTAATTTGCAATAATTTTTATAATACGCTATATTTACTCCATCAACTAGAATGACTGGTCATTTTTTAAAATAATATAAGAAAGGAATGTGTGCCTTGAAGGATAAAAAACAGCTGATTATTAGTGCAGCGATTAAATGCTTTGCTCAAAAAGGGTTTCATGCCACTTCAATTCAAGAAATTGTCGATACAGCCGGTATAGCAAAAGGCTCGGTTTATAGTTATTTTAAATCGAAGGAAGATTTACTCTTTGTGGCGATTAAGCATGAATACGATCGAATGATGAGCGGGGTTCTTTCAGTAGCTAATGACATAAATCTCACACCTCGAGAAAGACTAGCCGCTCAATTTCAGCACATGCTGCAAGTCACACTGGAATATAGTGATTTTATCGCTACTTTAAAGAATGAAACGGATTTAATGGTCAATGACCAAATGAAGGCTTTTTTGAACGACATGCACAAAGCCGATTTTCAATGGTACTGCCAAAGTATATTGGCAATTTATGGAGATGATGCGAAGCCCTATGTATTCGATGCGGCGATTATTATTCAAGCTGTTGTCAAACACTTCACATACATGGATCGGGTTCAGCTAGAATCCACAGAGTTAACTAGGTTTTTTATGGATCGTTTGGATGACTTGGTTGATGGAATGATTCGGAAGCAACAGAAGCCCATACTCAATAAGGAACAATCCGAGAATAATGCAAATCCCTGTTCGCCAGACACCAGCTTTTCCTATGAAGATAGCCTGAAAGCTGTACAGTCCATCCGTGTTTATATTAAACAATCCAAGCTAGAAACTAAGATAAAGACAGCCTCATTGTCTTACCTAACCGTCCTAGACCATGAAATAACAAAAGATCAGATAGACCCCATTATCACCACAGCAATGATCAGCCATCTCAAGAGCTTAGGCCTCGCAGAAATCCTGATCAACCTGAACAATTTAGAGCATTATGCTTTAAACCAATAATTTTAGAAAAAAGAAGGAGTCGTTTATGGCTAAATATCTCTATCGTTTCGGAAAATGGTCTTATCGCAAGCGTCGTTTAGTTGTTATCGGTTGGATCCTTGTTCTCTTAGCAACTGTTGTCGTTGGGTTATCCTTCAAAGGTGCAACAAGCAGTGAATTCTCGATTCCAGGAACAAAAGCTCAAGTAGCGATCGATTTGCTCAACAAAGAATTTCCAGGAGCCAATGGCGGTAATGTTCGAATGATTTTTGCTGCCCCTGCCGGCAAAACCTTGGACTCGGAAGATGTTAAGAAAACAATCACAGCTACCCTCGAACAAGCCAAGAAGGATACAGAGGTTGTCGCTATTCTCGATCCCTATAATCTTAAAACGATAAATCAAGACAAAACGATCGGCTTCGCTGATATCATTTATAAAGCCGAGACACAAAAGGTATCTAGAGAGTCCAAAGAGCATATCGTCGAAAGCGCCAAAATATCTCGTGATGCAGGCGTACAAACGGAGTTTGGCGGATCTGTTCAACTCACAGATTTTGAAACCAGCCCTGTTCCAGAGGTCATTGGCGTATTCGTCGCTTATGCCATTCTTGCTTTTACGTTCGCTTCCTTGCTAGCAGCTGGTCTTCCTATTCTTACAGCCATTGTAGGCGTTGGAATTGGGATTATGGGTGTCTTATTCGTCTCCCGCTTCGTTCCGATGACATCGACCGCTACCATTCTTGCTATCATGCTAGGTTTGGCAGTTGGAATTGATTATGCGCTTTTCATTGTCTCGCGTCATCGCCAACAGCTTGCTGAAGGCTTGGAATTAGAAGAGTCCGTTGGCCGAGCTGTTGGTACTGCGGGTAGTGCAGTCGTATTCGCAGGCTTAACAGTCATTGTTGCCCTTGCAGGCTTATCAATAACCGGTGTGCCATTCCTCTCCATTATGGGATTAGCCGCTTCATTCACCGTTCTAATCGCCGTTTTAATCGCAATCAATTTAATTCCAGCTGTGCTAGGTATGGCAGGAAGTCGTATCAGTCCAGCTAAGTATTCACGCTTGTTTCGCAAGCCACCTACTGCTGCTAACCAAAAAACCGTCTCACTTCGTTGGGGACGTTTTGTCTCAAGGCATCCGGTAATTATTATCCTAATCGTTGTTATCACACTGGTTACTGTCAGTCTCCCTGCACTCCATATGAGATTAGGTTTGCCTGATAACGGAGCCAAGCCTGAAGAAACAACAGAACGAAAAGGCTATGAATTGCTATCAAAAGGCTTTGGTCCTGGATTTAATGGACCTTTGGTCGTCGTTATCGATGTAGTTGGCAAAAAAGCTCCCACGGAAGCCGCGCAAGCCGTAATGAAAGAATTATCTGCTCTGCCGAATGTTGCCTTTGTAGCACAGCCCAACTGGAACCAAACGAATAAAATCGCACTGATCAGCGTCATTCCCAAAACAGGTCCCAACACTTTGGAAACTGTCGATTTAGTCCATTATATTCGTAATGATATGGACGCCTTACAGAAGGCTCAAGAAGTAGACCTTTATATTACTGGAGCTACTGCGGTCAATATTGATGTATCTGCTAAATTGAATTCGGCCTTGCCTGTATTTGCTTTAGTAGTAGTTGGTTTAGCCTTGATACTCTTGGCCCTAGTTTTCCGGTCCTTGCTTGTTCCGCTTAAATCCGTGATTGGGTTTTTGCTAAGTCTTGCTTCCTCATTGGGTGTAGTGGTATTTATTTTCCAAGATGGCCACTTTCTTAAGGTACTCGGCATGTCGCAATCTGCGCCAATTCTAAGCTTTCTCCCTGTACTTGTTACCGGTGTATTGTTTGGTTTAGCTATGGATTATGAAGTGTTCTTAGTTAGCCGGATGCGCGAGGATTATATCCATACGGGGAAAGCGCGTGAATCCGTCATTATGGGAATTGGACACAGTGGTCGTGTAGTAACTGCTGCTGGTCTAATCATGGCGGCTGTATTCTCCAGCTTTATTTTTACCGAAGATCCGATTACAAAAGCAATGGGTGTAGCCTTAACCTTTGGTGTCCTGGTCGATGCATTCGTCGTCCGTATGACTCTTGTCCCAGCAGTTATGATCCTTCTCGGCCGTTCCGCTTGGTATATCCCGAAATGGTTTGATCGGATTCTGCCTAACATTGATATTGAAGGTCAATCCTTGCTTAAACATTTGTCTGATACAACACCGGTTGCTGCTCAAGCTCAAGCTTTAAATGCACCTGCTAGCCCGCTGCCTAAACGCAAACGTCGTTAAAATAACAAGCACCTAAAAGCCGCTCTAACCCTAGCTTTGCAGTTCATATCGCTGCAACTGGGACTGGGGCGGCTTTTTGGCTTAAGATTTTGATTCTTCCAAATAGTTTTGGACGTTTTTTCAGCTTCAAATTTAACTGATTCATATACAACTTTTCCGTTTAAGAATTCCCTCTGCCTAGAATCAATAACTGGAAAACATACTGTTAATTACTTGAAGAATGGCTATTCTGATCATTTAAATGGAATTGCTCCTGATAATGTTTTAGTAAATCGATATATTCGTAAAAAAAGTTATTTTAAAGGGATATTTTCCAGTTAACTGCTGATAAGACTGCGTTTATGCTATATTAGCAGGAGGTTTTCCAGTTAGTATAAGAAAATTAGGTGTACCTGTTAGCGCACTTTGTGGTTGTCTAGTTGTCAGTAAGTCACCAATCTTATATATTCAAAGTAAATGCAAATGGAAGGTAGATGATCCAATGGAACGAATAGTTGATGATTCATCGAGAGACGCGAGGTTTTCCTCCACATTCCCGATTGCAGTTCGCTCGGTAAAAACAGGTGATGTGGAAACTCTCGAACGTTTGCTGCAAGAACAGCCTGAATTAGCTACAGTTAGCTCGTTACAAGGTCGTACGCTGCTACATCATCTATGTGATTTTCCTGGCCATTATCCGCGAGCCATTGAAACGGGTTCAGCTTTGATTGCCTCAGGTGCAGATGTTCATGCACGTGCAATAAATTCGGTTCATGGAGAATCCGGCTTACAATGGGCAGCCAGTAATGATGACTCCAACCTCGTTAACTTACTCATCGATGCAGGTGCAGCTGTGAATGGACTGAACGATGACCTGCGTCCTCTGGCACAAGCATTGTGGTATGGGTTTCCACAGGTTGCAGAAACTTTAGTCAAACGAGGAGCAACAATTAATCTCGAATTTGCTGCAGGACTTGGTCGGATAGATTTACTTTCAGCCTTCTTAGATACTAATCGTGTGTTGCTTCAGGGTGCTGGAAAGCATACTCCACCAATAAATGCTGCTGTCTTGGCTGCCGGACAGTCTGATGAGCTTATTGAGCAGGCACTTACTTATGCAGTAATAGCTGGGAATATAGAAGGAGTAAAATATCTTCTAGATTGTGGCGCTGACATTAATGCTCAGCCATCTGGCTTCGATGGTCAAGCTACACCTCTTCACCGAGCAGTAGCCAGAGGAAATGGAGAGATGGTTCGATTCCTCATAAGTCATGGAGCCAATATGGAGATAGCCGATCGCATATATGGCTCAACTGCCCTCGGCTGGGCAGAGCACTTGGAGTTACCAAGTATGATCGAGCTGCTCCGCTCGATTTAGCGCGGCAGCGACGCTTTAAATCCTCAGATCCCGCTCCGCTGCCAGATTAAGCGCAGCCTCGCGCAAAAAAAAGCCATCCTCTGGCAGATTAATTACCACCTTAGGATGCCTTTCTCTTCCCTCTATCCCTGCAACTAACCACTCACTTCCAACTACTCCTTCAATTCAACTCTTATTTCCTTATTAGGATTCTCAACGTAATACCAGAAAATATATATTTCCGCATCAGTACCTGCATAGTTTTTATAAACATCTAGCCCTGTATTGACTCCATCCCCACTAAAATGCGGACTTACTTGCTTGCCACTCATCCCATCCGCGCCTTTTCCCATGTAAGTCTGATTAACTCCGCCAAAGCTTGGATCCTCACATTCACTCTGCACATAAAGATTACCATCACGTTTATAGTAGGTCCATTTTACAGTGTATCCACCAACTAGTGTAGTCAGCGATTTCTCTTCTTCACTAATGTCTTTAAGTAGTATAGGTTCTTTGGCATCTCGAAAAGCTCGGCTTTCATACTTAGCTACAAAAAATATCGACGACTGTTTCGTAAGCTTCAAGCCAACTGGAATTTCAAAACGGTAATAAGAAAATTCCGGATCATATTTGCCAAATGTGTACTCCCCGCCGTTTAACACCTTCCCATCTACATCCAAAGCATAGTTCACATAAGGAAATCTATCGTGAAATCTATCGCTCTCCACATGTCTAGCCTTAATTTTTATTTGAGTAGGTGTAATGGTCATTTGCTCCACATCGAGCCGCGCACCTGAAGCTACTAAAGGAACGTTCATCGTGCGTTTAATTGTACCGCTAAGCATTACAGTTTTATCCAGATGCAGATTGTAGGCCCACACTTTATTAATGCTTTGTTCCTCACGAGTGTAAAGCAGCTTATATTGAAGATCAGCTTGTTCAAGATCCGCTAACTTAAAAGACTGCTTCCTCATAACCTCCCCCTGCTCACCTGGCGTTCCAGCTACATCGGTCCCTACACCTCTTACATTCACATTATCTTTATAAACACCAATGCTCGGGTATGTCCAATCTTTAACATCCTTTTGTGAGTAGGTAACCGCTGAAGAGAGCATGATTTGATCGCCTTGGACAAAAGACTCCACCTTAACCTCATTAATCCCATCCTGCTTGATCGTAAACAGATTCGTTTTTTCGCTAAGTGGATTAAACTCGATATCCCGCTTCACACCAGAAAAGGATTGCAAATTTTTAGCTGTAAACTGCACATCTGAAAGCTGCGTGTCCGGCGACCAATCCGTTTCAAAGTAGCCGTTCCACGTTTGGCTAGCCTCATCCCATGTCTGGCTTTGCATACCTTCGATGACTCTCCCATGACTATCTTTAATTTCCATAGTTGAAAACTTCAAGTAGTCGGCTGCTTTTATTGCTGAGCTGATCGTATAAATAATTACTGTTCGATTATCATCAACTATCGCTGTTTTTAATGTTAATCTAACACCATCATTAATTACGAATTGATCAATGTTCTGGCCTAATCCACTCAACAAGGCAGTCTGAATTCCGCTGCGATAATTAAACAAACTATCCCATTTATTGGTTACCGTCGCAAGCACCGGAGCCGCCACCAATAAAAGCGCTAACGAAGATATAACCGCAACTTTTCTATGCTGCAGCCATCTCCATTTCGGAGCAGAAGCTGGCACCTTTATCAATTTCTTGTTTGGTTCTGGCAAGCTGGCCTCTATCCTCCCCCACATAGCATCAAAATCCGGATAATCCAGCTGTACCTCGTCATTTTGAAACTGAGTAAATGTTTCCTCCACCTTGTCCATACCTATCACCGTCCTTTCCTTGATTTTTTTCATCTATATCCACAATAATCTTCATATGCTTCAGGCCTTTATTCAGGCGCGACTTCACTGTCCCTAATGGAATCCTCAGAATATCAGCAATTTCATTCAAGCTTAACTCATTCATAAATCGCAAGGAAACCACTGCTCTCATTTTTAGAGGCAACTGACTTAATAACTGAACACAAGCTTTAGCAGCCTCTCGCTCTTCAACAACAAGCTCGGTAGCTTTTTCTACAGGTTTAAACGGCTGAAGCTGTAATCTAACTTCCTTTTCTTTAATGCGGCTGACTTTTTTCAAATGATTTAAACAACGGTTTACCGTAACACGCATCAGCCACGTTTTGAGATGCTCCACTCGTTTCCAATCATGTTGAAATACACTAATAAATACTTCTTGGCAAACATCCTCAGCATCTGCTTTATTATGTAACATAAAATAACAGGTTTTATATACTTCCTTTTTATAGTTCTCAAACAAATCCTTTTCGTTCATATCCCACCACCTTTCCTCGTACAACCTATAAACAACCCCGACAGCTAAAAGGTTCATTCTCATTCCAAACTGCCAAAAACAGTAAAAACTAGTTCTAATTAGCATCATAACAAGCTTCACTAAAATATGTACAGTTCATTTTGAGAGAAAAAAATAGAGCCTCAAGCTGTTGCCAGCATGCGCTCTATTTTTCATAATAAGTTATTTAAGTTAGATCGATTAATCTGTATTCTGATTTATCGGGTTATCGTTAAAAACATTCCCGCCTGTAGTAACATAATTCGATCCACCCTCTATAAATGGCAGGTAAATGCCCATTGCTTTATTGTGCTGAAAGGTCGAGTTTGTAATAACTGGGCCTAGATCGGATTCAAAGGCAATTCCAAATGTAGCATATTCAATTAGACTATTAGTAAATATAGAATACGCAGGCTTAGCATTAACTGACAGTCTTATGCCGTTCCACGATCCAGCAAATGAATCCCTAGATGAGAAAGTAATCGGTAAATCTGTTGTACCTTCTGCCTTTATACCACCTTGATTTACGCTCAAGCTAACATTTCGTCCAAAATAAACCTGCACACCTGGTTCAAGGCTAAGGATCGGATAAGCTGGACTATCAATATAAACATCTAAGCTTACACGATAAGGTACGCCTACATTATGCCATGTGGTATTGGTTATGATATCCTGGCCTACACTTCCGGGATTAAAAACATTAATATAATCAAAAACGTTGCCTGAATACGTTCCAGCAGGAATACTCCCAGATCCCCGTCCACTTGTAACAATTGGATAGCCGCCCATACCGTCAGAATCTACCTTTGTTCCACTAATCGTCAAATTACCACTATCCGCAGAAAGACGGCTATTGCCTAATAGGATAATCCCACTATTCGAGCTGTTAGTAATGGTCGTGTCCTTTACTGTCACTTCAACAGCATCATCTGTATAGCCAACTGTAATTGGAGATGTCCCATATTCAATCTTGGTTCCTTCAATAATCGCTTCACCTCTAATCGTATGGGACAGAAAACTAATTCCTCCCCATATACCAGCAAAAGGGCTGGTTGAATCTGCTGTTAGCAACACCGGTAAATCTAGAGTACCTTTAATAACTAAGCCTCCATTACTCTCAGAACCAACATAAATATGCGCACCGGCTTCAAAACGAATTGTTGCACCAGCTTCAATGGTCAATACAGGACTGTCCGCTCCACTAACCTCGAACGCGCCTTTTACAAAATGTGGACTTCCGCAAACACCCCAGGTTTCTCCACCCGGTGTTATATAGCCAGAATGGGTTTGCCCGCCTTGTAAAGAACAGCTTTTTGAAGATTTTACACTCGCAATGAATTTTACATTATCAAAGGTGACTTCTGCACCTAAAGCCTCCGATACAAAACGCAATGGCACATAGGTCTTGCTATCAATTAATAAAGGAGGAACGTCCAGAACCGTAGCTTTATCTCCTATTTGGGCTTTGGTGTTGTCAATGGCTAACCAAATCGTAACTCCATTACGAGTAGCCGTGATCGAACGATCCTTGCTATCCCATAATAGTGCAGCATTCAATTTCTCGAAAATCGCTCGCAAAGGGACCACTGTTCTGCCATCAACTATGTACGCCGTCGCATCTAATTTCACCCCATCGACTGTAACACCAACCGTTCTGTAATTCTCATCAGCAGCCATTGCGGGTACTACAAACGTAAACAACATAATTAAACTGACTATCAAAACCAGCAATCTCCTTCTGGATTTCCCCATTAACCACTCGCTCCTTTTACCAAATAATATATATAAACTACCTATATTCTATGTAAAAGAAATGAAGTTTAGAACTAGCTTTATATATAATCAAAAAAAAAAAAAAAAACTGGCTCCCAATAAGCAGGTGCCAGTCTAGCAATCTATTATATAGTTATAGCATACATTTTGCGCATTTGATCTAACTGAAGAATGGTAAACATTTGATTAGTGATGTCGATGATTTGCTCGTTTTTAAGCTCAACCATTATCTTTGAGACAGCAAAACGAGTCGCTCCGGTGATATTTGCCAGCTCCTGGTGCGATAATTTAATCGGGATACGCATACCTTCATCTGTTTGGATGCCATGCTCATCCGCTAGTCGAATGATCGCTTTAAGAATGCGTGCCCTTAAATTCAAGAATGTTAAATCATAGATTTGTTCATTCGCTCGGCGCAGACGTTCCATTGTTCCTTCTAGCAGCTTCAAGCACATTTTAGGCTTTTCCTCGAGGAAGCTTACAAAATCGGAGCCTTTCAATGAATAAATCGCGCTTGCTTCCATGACCTCAGCTGTAGCTGAACGGGTTAAGCCTTTCCTCATCATCGCCATTTCACCTAGATAATCACCCTCACGCAATAAGGCTAAAGTAACTTCTTTAGTGTCATCTATCCGATAAATCTTTACGGTTCCTGTTTTAATAATGTAGCACTCATCTCCGAGCGCACCTTCTGTGAATAATAAGCTGCCGCGAGGATAGCGTTTTTCAATAAGCAGACTGGAAATTGCGTCCAACTCTTCTTGATCAAAGCCCTCAAAGAGTGGAAATTTCCCAACTAATTTAGCAAAAGCACTCATATTGATCAATCAACTCTTTCTATAATGAACTTCATAGATAAATTTCACATAATCTAGGTCATTATACTACGAAAGTTGACATTTATAAACAATACAACCACTTTACATCAGTAAAGCCGCTTCCCGCTCACGGAAATAAGTCACAGATTGCTGTACCATACGCTCCAGTGATCGTCTATCCGGTTTGCCGTACATCGCTGGATAAGGATCACCGCCAGGTCCTAGCGGCTCAGGTGTAAAATATCTGCCTTCCCGGTTAAAGCCTAATACATACAACGCCATAATAATGGTATCTAAATCAAGCGAACCGTCACCAAGTGCCCCACGATTGCTATCTGCCATATGCAGATTGACCAGCTGATCTCCTGCTGCGATCAATGCCTCACCAATATGCGATTCTTCCACTTGCATATGGTAGACATCAGCATTAATATGCTGCACCCCAGGATGGCCAACAGCTTTAATATATTCCTGTGCTTCGGCAATGGTATGGATAAAGCTGGCTTCTGCTGAACGAATCGGCTCGATAGCCGCTTTAATCTTGTATTGCACAAACAAATCCGCGACAATCTGCAGGGTTTCTACACTGCGGTCAAATTCCATTTGGTCATAAGCTTTAGGCCGACCGACAGCCCCTGGTACAACTAGCAAATACGTTCCGCCAACCGCTGCTGTAAATTCAAGCTCACGTTTAATATAATCAATAGCTGCTTGGCGATGCACCGCTCGATTACTCGATAGATCGTTATCCGCAGAGAACATGCCGCAAGTACCGCCCACTTTAATCTGATGTTGTCCAAGAATGTCTAAGGTCTCTTTTACTTTATAGCCTAAATTCGGACCATAATGATTACCGTGCAGCTCAATATAATGGATATCAGCTTGTTCCAGTCGCACAGCCGTTTCCTTCAAGGATTCCATTCCAAAACCCCAATTGCTCCAGGAAAAATTCAAACGCTGCTGCAGCTTTTCTGGCTGGTTTTGCTTAATATTTAAGAAATCTGCTTTAATCTTAGCATTTTTTAGCTCGAAATTTTGTAATAACATCTTCATTCACTCCTTATAATATGAGTTTAAGGCATTTGGGGATAGTTGGGTCCAAAATGCTTCAAGAAAACCATAGGCTCCCAATGGCTGCGATTGGTTATCGTAACTCCATCCTTTGCAGTCGCTTCACTAACGAAGAATTCATCTCCGCTCATCTGGCCAAAACGCAGCATCGAGGCAGCTTCAGCATCATGAACACCAAAAGTGCCATGCCCTTGAATCAATATCGTTCCATAGGCAACAGGGTCTTTAACAAGTACAGTCTGCCCAGGCAAAATCGTTAACTCCTTAGCGCCAAAATATTCATTTCCATAAGTAATCCACTTTTCAATATGCTGTTCATCCGAATGCTCACACTTGATAGGCGGGCGGAAGTAATGCTTTTTATAATGCGGATCGACGTTTTTCTCCCAATCCATTAAACTTAGAATATAATCAATATCGAGTTTACTTTCCTCGGGACAGTTTTCCGTTAGGAATTCGTATGGGTAAACTTCACTTGAAACGATATTCTCATGTACAGAATTCACATCGCTGTTCCACTGGGGCTCATAAGTTAAATAGGAGCCTGGAGCATGGACAACCCCTGGCGGCGTATACCAGCCAGTACCCAGCTCAATTCGATAAGCACGTGAAAGCTCCGTTATCCGATTGTCGCCTGATTCAAATTGCAGCAAGCGTTCCTTGACCTGATCCATGGTAACATCAGGATCATACCCAAAATAAGTTACAGGGAATAAACCCGGGTGATTGTTCAGCTGAGGCGGAAAATAATACGCTTCAGGCTTGCCTATTCGACCGACAAGACCAGCAGCCGCGTCATTCAAATGAAGATGGTGAAATAACGGCGTTTCAAAATCAAAAAACTTCGAGTACATCGGCCACGTGCCATATTGGTCGTATAGCTCTTGACCGATAACAGCAGCGCCTAATGAGGCAATCGCATCGCGAAGCAGAAATTTATCCGTCCCGTCGATATTAGCAGCCACATAACTCATTCCCTCATCCGCTGGCGCTAAAGGTCCGTTCATTGCGGAAATCACGGATGAAAACCATCTTTCTTTAATTGAGCCCCGTTTGGTGCCAAGTGCATAATAATCATCCGGATGCAATCTCAGCCGTTTTCCTGCTTGCGCAAACCGACGTGGAACAAACACAGGAGCCAATCGAAAAATGCCTCCACCTTTATCAAAGGTTTCCTGAATCTTAGCTGTTAATGGCATATAAACTCCATCCTCCCAAATAGTAAAGCGAGCAACTCGCCTAAACTCAGTATAAGTTGAAAGCGCATTATAAAGAATTCGATATCTTGTGCAGTATCTCAGCTATCTTGTCTTTCTGTTTAAGCTACTCCTTTGTTATAATGAGAAAAGACTAACTGCTGGAGGACATCTACCATGGTACAAATCCCTTTAAAGCAATCCGAGCAAGCTATTTTTGCTAACGATTCGCTTCCTATATTGCTTTATGCTGGACAAATCAATGAGCAGCCGACTTGGGTTTTCCCTAGTCATAAGCATGATGATTTATGTGAAATTATTTACATTAGCGAGGGAGAGGGTTTATTTACGATTGGCAATCAATCCTTCACAGCTACAAAAGGCGATATTCTGATCTATAACCAGGGTATCCTGCATGAGGAACAATCCAATCCCGAGCATCCGCTCAAAACCTATTTCTGTGGTATCGGTAATTTGGCAATTGAAGGGGTGGAACCCGGAACTCTTGTCCCTAACCATCTCGAGCCCGTCATTCATGCGGGAGCTTATAGCCATCAGGTTGAAAGCTACATCTCGGCTATTTTTGAAGAGCTTAAATCCCAAGTCCTAGGCTTCGAGACCGTTTGCCAGAACAACCTGGTTTCATTGATCATTTCTGTCATTCGGATTACCAACACTCAAACCCCGCCAAAACAAGCGGTTTCTATTGATTCATTAGGCTATAAAATCAAAGAATATATTGATAAAAACTACACGAAGGATATTCCCTTAAACGAAATAGCCAACCGGCTATATATCAGCCCTTATTATCTCTCGCACATTTTTAAAGAAGAAACAGGCAATACACCGATTAATTACTTGATTCAAAGACGCGTAGGTGAAGCTCAAAAGCTCTTGTTGAATACCCAGCAAACGGTACAAGAAATAGCCCAACAAGTGGGCTATGAGAATGCAAACTATTTCAGCATGATGTTCAAAAAAGTAACGGGCGAGTCACCAAGCACATTTCGTAAAAAACAGCTAAATCGCAATTCAATATGAATATGTTACCGAATGGTTAGCGCATCCTTCACTTTAAAACCAACACAAGGCAGATGCTGAGAGACCACAATTTCATCTGCGCTATAAACCTCTACCAGCTCATAAGGCTCACCTAGATTCCTCAAAACATATTGCTCTATAGTGACATGTAACGGATCAACAATCCAGTATTCTGAAACACCAAAATGCGCGTAGCTGCGCAGCTTCATTACCCTGTCACGTTTCACACTAGAAGGTGATAGTACCTCTACGACCAAGTCCGGTGGCCCAACTACAGCATGTACTTCAACAATTGATTCACGTGAACGATGGACCATCAACAAATCCGGCTGTCGCGTTTCGCTTTCTGAGAGAATAACATCTACAGGTGCTAGTAGAATAATATATTCATTCTTGCAAGAATCCCTTAGCAACTCAAAGATTTGCTGACTAATCCGCTGATGCGTGGTCGTTGGCGATGGCTTGAGCTCCAGTACTCCATCAATAATCTCATACTGATTCCCATCCTCAGGCAGCTTGTAATAATCCTCAAGAGTCCAGCCTGATTCTTTGATTAGTAATGGATTTTGTGGTTTATCATCATAATTCACTTTTAATTCCCTCCCTACTAAACTCTCGATCCACTCATCTTCTTTTGTTTATTATATCCCATCTTGCTAGAAAGCGCAGTAGTCCCCCTCCTTCTCTTAACGCAAAAAAGCACCGCCAATACGTAAAAATACGTTTGGCGGTGCTTCCGCTGAGTCCAGTTTAACTTAAATACAGCTATAATTCTAGATGTATATCAAATCAGCTGCGCAATCTCCTCCGCATAACCACTATAAAACTGAGTATAACAAGTGCTAACGAACCTACAGCAAACGTGTAATACATCGTACTTCTTTTAACGGGGTCATCAATGGGGCTTAATATCGCTGTACCTAAACCATCTATATCTTTCCCTGCGGTTAGAAAGGCTTGTGTTTTGCTGCACAAGCTAGCTTCCAAGTTGGAAATATCACCATTAGCAAAAACTAAATATTCCTGATTTTTCTCAAAAGTAAATCCACAGCTTGCACTATATACTCCCGTGGAGATAGCTACCTTCTTCCCTATCTCCCCTTTCCATACTCGATAAACCTCAAAAGCTACTTTTACAGATTCTTCATCAGTCTGATTCAATACTTTGAACGGCTTGCTAACTGCTGTTACCTTCCCACTAAAAACAGCTGTTTGCTTTTGCAGCTCAGCCTGAGTTGAGCCTGTTTCTGCACATGAACAAGCATAGCTAATAGTAGGTACGGTCAGCATCCCAATAATGGAACATACAATCAGAACAATTAGCTGTAGTAGAATAGAATATTTTCTGACCATGGCGCATTTCCCCTTCTATTCTTACTGAATATTAAAGCCCTCAAATATCATGTTTCTGGTTGGCATATTGTCCTTCCGTGCTACATAACCTTCGTAAAGAATGTGGCCAGTCTTCATATCCGCAATTAATACAGTAAAATTATTTTCAGTACCATGCACCATATTTCCCGTCATGTACAAACGATCTTTGGCATTCACCACGAAGTTAATTCTTTCATTTTTGTTCAGAGAACCATTAGTGTCAATTGTCGTATCAATTTCAATTTTATCATCAGCTAAACTATAAAGAATGACTCTAACTTCATTCGAATCTGTTTGAGAAGTCAGCATTAGCTTACTCTGGGAATAGGAAATGCTCATCTCCGACAAATCATTAATTGCCTTCACCTCAATGGGTATCAGCTTGCCGCTCTGCATATCGTAGTAAGCCAACTCTTGACGATTGCTTACAATAGTGCCAGAAGCGACCTTACGTTCTACTTGTTGCTTCGTATGATTAATACTAAACACCGTAAACCGATTAGGCTTGGTCGCCGTTTTTGACTCGTAATAGATGCCCATTTCAACTGGATCATCTGTTTTAGAAATGTCACTGCTTGCAATATTTTGTTCTGACGCTATATTTTTCTTATCCAAATCAATTTTATAGTGATGGAACTCAGAATGAGCTACATTCGTGATTATAGTCGCGTTATTGGTAATGAGGTTTAAGGTTCGCCCAACAATTTGAACATCAACCACCCTAATGGATTTATACTCATTTCTTGGTATTCCAATCTTAAAGTATTCATTGCGCTTCTGTTTCTTATCATAGACTGAAATCTTAAAATTGTAACTATCCCTAGTTTCGGAGTCGGTTTCCACATAACACAAGACTTTATCATCGTCATAAAAAGCACCTGAATCATTCTTGCCCCGCATGAATTGACGGTACTGCTTTTTCAAATTTTCGATCTCTGGGATTTTGGCATAACGTGAAGTTAGTTGACTCCAATAAGAACTATTACTTCCATACTTGCTTCCTAGAGTACTGATCGTTAGTGATTGATTAGCTTCCAGGGTTACCCCGGCTGCTTCCTTCTCATCCCCAGCATGAAGCTTGAGATAATAATCTGGGTAATTGATACGAGTAGAATTTATATAATAAGTCCCGATACATAATAGAATAAATGGAACTAGCACGACTATTTTCCAATAACGCTTCATATTCTCCCCCCTAAGAGTTTTACTTGTAAAACTGGCTTCGTAAGCATAATCCTATACACTAATCTTTTTATTTAGCAAAAATGAACTGAACCATAACGATCCGCTAGAAATTAACACCATCACTACTACAACTGTGAAGAATATTTCATTAGGATAGAAGTAATCCCTGCCCCAATGATCCCTGAACACCACTGGCGCTAGAATCAAGAAAATCATCGTTGCTCCGTACCCGACAGCAGCCACAATACCTTTGATTCGAAAGCTGCGTTCTAGCATAATTAAGGTGAAAACAACAATAACGGCTGTAATGCCCAGACCATAATAAAATAAAAATTGTATGAAATGCCAAGGGTAAAATACACTCAGCATTCTATTTCGGGAAATCAGCTCTGCCATCGATATGTATTGTCTTAACTCTTGATTAATAATGGCATTAAAAGTGAGCATTTGTAGATAAAGAATGATTAGCTGAAAAGCCACAAGACCTAGCACGAATAAAACAATCGCACTGAGCTTTGCTAAATATATATTCATTCTTGAGGTAGGCAGCATGAGGAGGCGATAGACAAATGTGTTCTTGCCAAACCACTCTTTATACCAAATTAAAAGAACGTACAGAATAAGTGTTACCGCCCCCAAAGCAATGGGTGCAGCAAACCATAAGCTATAGCTTGTATAGCTTGTATACTGTTCTAAATTAGTGACCCCATTTTTCTGCAAATACTGGCTAAGCGATAAAAAATTTCCATCCATTTGGGCATTAAACTTGCTCATTATTCCAAAGGAATATAACAAAACTCCAGTGAACTGCAGAACTAAGATCACGAGTAATAATACAGCGTAAAGCTTGCCAAAGCGGCTAAGCTCCCAATTGAGAAGCTTCCAAAAGCGATTCATGCTTGATACACCTCTCTCATTACGTCTACTACAGATTTACCTTCCTGCAAGCGCATATCCTCTGTATTGAATTCTTTCAGAACAGCACCTTGATCCAGCAGTATCACCTTATCAATTAAATGCTCGACGTCTTGAATTTCATGAGTAGTAATAATTACACCGCGCTCATCCATCAAATCACTAGTAAATACCTTGGCAATTTGCTCTCTACTGAACAAATCAATCCCAGAAAAAGGCTCATCCATTAGCACATAATCGGCATTTAGCGATAATCCGAGCAATAAATTTAATTTGGCAGCACTTCCTTTAGATAAATCTCCGATCCGATCTTGTTCATTAAGCTTGAAGAAAGCTAAAAGCTCTCGGGCACGATCCCCGTTCCAATTCACATAGAAATCTTTCATAAAGCTTATCGTCTCTCTTACCTTTAACGATGAAGGCATCGTAAGTGTATCTGATATGAAAGCAACCTTCTCATAAATTAGATGATTAATCGGTTGTCCGTCGATCAGGATATTCCCGCTATTTATTGGCGTTAGTCCCATGATCGCTTTAAGAATGGTGGATTTACCTACGCCATTTAAACCAATTAGACATGTAATTTGGCTCTTCTCCGCTGCGAATGAGACTTCAGATAAGACTCGCTTATTCCCATATTTTTTACTGATCCGATTCAGTTCAATCATAAGACATCCTCCTGCGGTTTAGCCCGTTCTGATTCATATTTCTCTTTAACCAGCTGCAGCAGCTCATCCATTGATTCCGTAATTTTCATCACAGAACCGACGAATACGCCAACTGCTTCTTGCAGCAGCTCCGATCGAATCAACTTAAGAACCCCCTCATCTTTGGTAATTCGGCTTGGTGAATTGCCTTCTGTTGTAATCAAACTCTGAGATTCCATTTCCTTATATGCCCTTTGTGCCGTATTAGGATTGATCTCAAACAAACCCGCTAGCTCCCGACGAGATGGAATCTCCTGACCCGCTGCCAGCTTACCCGTGGCAATCTCTTCTTTAAAATGCCGAACGACCTGCAGATAAACTGGATCCCGATTGTTAAACTTAACATTCATCCGCCCATCCCCTGTTCCTATCCCATCTATGTATTAAGCACTTAATACACCATAGATGTACTATACGTTTAATACACCATAGTTGTCAATATTAGGATTTATTTCTTATGGGAAAAGGCAACCGAATGAATGGATCGGTTGCCCAAGGTAAGTTATATATATCTCAAACCGTTTAATCTCTTCTTCCGCTCTAAACCAACCTGCAATAATACAGTTAGATTACACAAAATTACTCAAAACTAGGTGTTTACCTGCAATAATACAGTTTGTTTCTCTAAAATAGCTTGAAAACTGGCGTTTTGAGGATTTCCATGGAATTCTTACTGTATATTTGCAGGTAGATCACACTAATAGGCTGATTTTATCCAATGTAACTGTATATTTGCAGGTAGTTGAGAAAATCATTTTAAAGTGATCATAATTCCTACCCACTCAGATGATCTACATGGAATTTCTCCTGCTCATAAATGGATTCAGATTTGTTTCTATGATTTACATGGAATTCAGCCCGATATTCACATTCACATTCACATTCATGCAGTGACTAGATCATCCTACTAAACGCACCACTTTAAAATCAATTTGAGCATTAATCATAATTTGGTTTTTATCCGGTTCCGCACCTACAGGAGATTCTGTATAAAATTGGGCGCTTCCATCTACTACATAGTAACCAGTAGGTAAGCCATCACTCCAAAGCTCTTTAATAAAGTTAGTATAAGCTTTAGTGTCCGTCTCACCATAACCTCCACTTTTCGTGTAGTCAGTACGAACAGGCACGCCTTTTTTATAGACGGCACTTTTTAAGATGGCAGGCATAGCTTGGTCAATCTTATAATTCCGTGTTTTCTCGAGAAGCTGAAAGCCAAGAGGCGTAAATCCATGAAAAAGCGTAATTTCCTTCCGCTCTCCGATGTACTCTATAGTCGCGTATAGCTTTACGGGTTCATTTCCCTTATACTCTTCTTTATCCGAGATCAAACGATAAATAAAATCACCTTGTTTCACCTCAGCAACCTTTTGCAAGCTATTAAATTCATCGACGTTCTTAATGGTTTCGGCTTGATTCCCGTTACCCAAACATCCGCCCAATAGAACAAGTAATAAAAGCCCCACTATTGGAAATTTCCTCAACTTAATCACCTCATCTTCTAAGACGCAGACCGCATGGAAATGTTGCTAATTATTCCCACAAAAAAACTGATTCCCAAAAACTCAGGAACCAGCTTCGCTACTAAGATACCGTCAAACTTTCCTTCCATGAATACCGCGGACGCCAATTCAATATTCGACTAGTAAGCTCGTTGCTCACTACCGCTTCACGCCCTATAAAGCTGCATCGCAGATCAGTCACGTCTGAATAGAATTCCGCAAGCAACCGATTCGTTTCCCAATCGCTTAAAGTATCGTTGGCTGTAACATTGAGGCTAACATAATTACAGTCATCGGCTTCTATCCCAATCCGGCAAGCTGCGGCTGCATCTCTAATATCAATATAGCTCCAAAGGATCCGTTTAAAATTCTCCGGTTTACTAATTCTCTCCTGCATAGCTGCATATTCTTCTATGGTTAGAATAAGCGAGAATCGCATTGCAATAACCTGTGTGCCTGCTCTACGATTAAACATCGCTCCTGTACGCTCATTGATTTCTTTCGATAATCCATAACACTCCTGTGGTAGTAATGGATGCTCTTCATCAACAGGCAAATATAAAGGAGAAAACGGTTGAGGAGCCCAGCAAAATCCATAAGCCGACTCACTCGATCCTATTACAACCTTCGGTATCTTTAGAATAGAAACGGCTTCTAGAACATTATAGGTAGCCATCACATTGTTGTTAAAAATAACCTCATGCGGAAACATCACAGGTGCCGGAATCGCTGCCAAATGAATGACGGCATCTACTCCTTTCAACCCGCCAATAACCTCCCCAAGCTTGGTTAAATCGATGATCCTTTGCTCACATTTTAATTTATTTGATCTAGTTTGATCTAGCGCAATCACTCTATACCCATACTCCAATAATTCATTAACTACCCAACTGCCTAGCTTCCCGCTTGCTCCAGTAACTGCAATGCTCTTCATTCAATAAGTCTCCCTTTCTATTATGGTTTTACAATAGTTCCATCTGCCTTGCGATCCGTCGGATAGGGACGATGATACGCTTTATTCTTCCATTCATCATCTACCAACAGCGAAGCTTTTTCCTCATCGATATCAATCCCCAGTCCAGGTTTGTCATTGGTATATAGATATCCGCCTTTTCGTTCGATAAGACCTGGGAAAGCTGCTTCCTCTTCTGGATGAAAATGATTAATCTCTTGGATTCCAAAATTAGAGATGGCCATATCCAAATGCACCGCTGCCGCTTGATTGACGGGATCATTCTCTCCACCCTCCTGCCAAGCTGTGCGCACACCAAAAGCCTCGCACAATGCAGCAATTTTGCGGCAAGCGCTAATGCCTCCCGCCTTCGAAACCCGAACGCGAATGAAATCAATCAGCTGCTCTTTAATTAACGGAACCCACTCTTGCGGGTTCGTGAATAGCTCGCCGATTGCTTGAGGCGTGGCGCTTTGCTGTCTCAGCTGTTTATACCAGCTTATCTGTTCAGGCGGCAGCACATCCTCTAAGAAAAACAAGCTATAAGGCTCCAAGCGTTTCGATAATTGAATCGCAGCTATAGGCGATAGATGCTCATGCACGTCATGCGTAAAGTTTATACTCATGCCAAACTTAACTCGCAGCTTTTCAAACATGTCTGGAATGGTGTGGATATATAAGGCTTCATCGAATACCTGACTAGCCCATGCTGGATCAGGCAAATTAGCTTGCTTACCAGAGACAAATCCCCCGCCGCCATAGCTGCCAAACTGGCAGCGAATAACGGAATAACCTGCTTCTTTATAGCGAGAAACTTCATCTATGAGCTCCTCTATATCTTGCCCGCCCGCATGGGCATAACATGGGACAGCTGAACGGCAGGCTCCGCCGAGCAGCTTATATACAGGCATATTCGCTTCCTTGCCTTTAATATCCCATAAAGCCATATCAATCCCGCCAATTGCTGTTTGGAGATATGCTCCATTACGCCAATAGCCACTGGTATACAGCGTTTGCCAAATATCTTCAATCTGACTGACATCTCTGCCAATTAATCTTGGAGCAAACAGCTGCTCAATCACTTGCACTACAGCACCTGGATTGTACATGTCTGAGACAGAGCCGATTCCATATAAACCAGGCTGATCTGTAATGACTTTTACAATCGTCCAGCTTAAATTGGCTCTCGTACGGATACATCTTACTTCTTTAATTTTTGCCATTTCCATCCCTCCTAATGTACAAAAAGCGTGCTCTACAAGCAGCACGCTTTTTGTAATTGTTACCTTTTATTTCTTCTTGCTTGCCAAGAATGCATCCACTTGTTTTTGAGCTTCTGCGACAAATTTATCAACACCTGCTGCCTTTTGCTTAGCAATATATTCATCTACGGCTTGATCTGCTGTTTTACCCTTAGGAATACTTCCAAGCTCTAAGGCTTTACCGAATTCATCCTGCAGCTGGTCACGTTTCGCTGCTTCTGTTTTCACGTTATCTTCAGCTAGCAATAATCCATCAATTGGATTTACGATATTCGTTGGTTCATGTGCGAAATCTGCTTCCTTCTGCCAGAAACCATCTGGATAGCTTGGGTTTGGTCTCATATATTGCGGCTTCCAAAGCGCCCATTGACCGCCCCACTCCATATAATTACTCGAACCGCCGTCCATACCGGCAGGGTAATCTGCTTTATTGCCATTCAAAACATAAGTTTTGCCTTCGATACCATACTGTACAAGATCATAAAGCTTCTGATCCACTTCCAGCATATCTAGAAAACGCAGTACTTTATCTGCATTCTTCGAGTTTTTATTAATCGCGACAACATTAGCTAATGCTGTACGGTTTACTTGTTTTTTATCCGGATACATTTCTGCTCCTTCTCTTTCAGCACCAGGCTCAGAGAAGTTCATCGTATTATAAGTCCATTCATGGGAAGTAATCGTAAAGATATTCTTACCATTTCTCCACTCTACTGCGCCATCTTCTTTAGTAACCAATGCATCACTATTGATGATTCCATCATCTTTCCATTTTTCCGCTAAATTAATCGCTTCTCTGTAGGCTGGGGTTTGTTCAATCGGAACAAGCTTCACTAACGGATCATTGACATCAAAGTACAAGAAATGCCAATCTGTTTTAACCAACTCATATTTAGGCTGAATTAAGTCCAAAGGACCGCTTCTACCAAACTTTTGGTTCGGGTAAGCTTTCTTAAATTCATGTACAAATTTATCGACATCTTCAATCGTTTTAATCGCACCTGGTGCTGGATTGATACCCGCTTTCTTTGCTAGGTCAGACCGCCAGTTAGCGAATATACGTTGATTCATTTCCATTGTCCATGGGAGCGCAATAATCTCTCCATTTACAGTAGCAGCTTGAAGTGTGCCTGCATCCTGATATTTCTTATAAAGGTTTGGTGCATATTTAGGCAACAGGTCATTAAGCGACATATATCCGCCTTTGGCAGCCATTTGGAAAATCGAGAGCCAATCGCCATCAAAATTCATGTCCCAATCATCGCCAGAAGCAGCCATTACGAGCATTTTCTGTTTATAATCCGGGAATGGTATTGTACTGATGTTGAAATTAACATTAAGCCCTTTGGCTTTCACATAATCGCTTACTGCTTTCCAAATCTCATCCGTAGCTGATTTTTTATCTCCCCCAAAATAAAAGCGGAGCGTAACTTCTTTTTCATCAGCTGCTGGCGTTACTGGAGGAGCGGCCGAAGCACTTACTGCAGGAGCAGTTGAACTGGCAGGTGGAGCAGTAGTTGGAACAGCTTCTTCTACGTCCTTCTTAGAACTACAAGCGGAAAGCACAATACTTAACATCAAGAATAAAGCCAAAGCTAACATAAAATAACGTCTTTTTTGCATCTTGAACGCTCCCTTTATTAATATTTATACTAAACAGCGGTGATACTGTTAACGGGCAAATTTGTTTCCCGTTAACAGTATAGCTGTAATAGTTACCCTTTTACTGCACCAACCATAATTCCTTTGATGAAAAACTTTTGCAGGAAGGGATACACGAATACGATAGGTCCAATCGTAATAATAGTTGCAGCCATTTTAATTCCCTCTGAGGGTATAGCTGCAGACAGACGAGACATTTCACTAGCATTTGCCGAGGTGCGAAGAAAATCAACATTATTGATGAGTACTCTAAGAATCAGCTGTAACGGCTGTAATTCCTGCGTATCTGTATACATAAGCCCGAGAAACCAATCATTCCAATACTGTAGAGCAAAGAAAAGACCAATAGTAGCCAGAACAGGCTTAGCAAGCGGCATAATAATTTGTACGAAAATTCGCCATTCTCCTGCTCCCTCGATTTTAGCGGATTCATACATTTCTTCCGGAATGGATAACAGATAATTGCGTATGAGATACATATAAAAGGCATTGGCAACTGCAGGCAGAATTAAAGCAAATAAAGTTTCCTTCAGATGCAGATAATTCACACAAATGATATACCAAGGAACCAAACCGCCATTAAACATAATGGTGAGTAAAGCATAAATCGAGAGAATATTCCTATATTTCAGCGTTCTTCTTGCCATGGCATAAGCGCCTAAGGTATTGGCAAGCAGACCTAGCAGTGTCCCACAAACCGTAACAATAATACTCACTTTATAGGCATTAATTACTCTAGCAGATCCCAATAAGAGAATTTTATAGCTTAATAACGTTGGATTTCTCGGAATTAACGTATACCCATATTGAAAAATATCTCTTTCCGAGCTCAACGATCCACTAATCACCATTGCGAACGGAATTAAGCAAAAGATACAAAATACAGCTACCAGGAGCATTAGAATGATCTGTACAATATCGAATTTTTTGGCAACCATTTGGGTATCCCCCTTTCTCTCTAGAATAAAGCGGCATCACGATCCAATTTCCTGGCGATTAGATTACTGCCAAGGATTAGAATAAATGAGATAGTTGATTGCATAAAACCTGCTGCCGAAGCCATTCCAATATCCCCCGTAACTCGTAGGCTGCGATAAACAAAAGTATCGATAACATCCGTGGTTGGGTATAAGGGAGAAGAATCGCCAATAACCGCATAGAACATTCCAAAGTCTGCATTCATAACCCGCCCAATAGCCAGCAAGGTTAGAATAATCACGGTTGGCCTGAGCATGGGCAAGCTGATGTGGCGAATTTGCTGCCATTTGTTAGCACCGTCAATTGCGGCAGCTTCATAATAAGAAGAATCGACGCTAGCTAGAGTTGCCATATAGATCACACTTCCATAACCCGTGACCTTCCAACGAATAATAAAGGTGAGAATGATCGGCCAGAGACCTGGTTTGTTATAGAAATCAATTGGCGGGATGCCTAAGAACTTCAAGAAAGAATTGAGAGAACCAATATCGCTCAACATGCTATACGCAAACACACCCACGACAATCCAAGAAATAAAATAAGGTAAAAACGTAATGGATTGCGAGATTCTTTTAAAGTATTTATTGCGGATTTCATTGAAAATCAAAGCTAACCCGATCTCAAATATTAAACCAAACAAGATAAACAGCAGGTTAAGGAAAATCGTATTCTTGATCGCTCTAAAAGCAGCTGATGAAGTGAATAGGTAATCAAAATTACTAAAAAACGGTTGCATCCATTCGCTTCCAAAAATCCCTTTAGTGAAATTAAAGTCCTTAAACGCTATGACCAGTCCGGCCATTGGAAAATAATTAAATAACAGCAGCAATACCCCTACTGGAATAAACATCATATACACAGATGCATTCTTTTTTAATTCATGCCAAACTCCCTTGCGTTTCTTAACAGGAAACTGCTGTGTTTGCATGTCCAATCCCCTCATTCTGATCAACCTTTCTTATGATGACTAGTACCGTCCTGCTTGGCTTCTTCAGCTTTCATAAGTCTATTTTACTAGTTAATGAAGCTGCTCTGCTATAAGACGATCATAAACTTTACAGGCACATAATTGGCTTGTTAGCATTAAGGAAACAAAAACGCCATATCGATTTTTACGATATAGCGTTTCCTGTTAACCTTCATAGTTTTCTGGAAGTACCGGATGCTTAATAATAATTTTCGTACCTTTGCCTTCTTCACAAATAATTTGCAACCCATACGCTTCCCCAAAATATAGTTTCAATCTTTTATTCACATTTGAAAGCCCTACACCTCCATTAGTATTCTTAGCTTGCATGCCATCCATCGGCGGATTATTCAATCCCTCAATGATATGCGGTGGTATTCCCTTGCCGTTATCGATTAATTCAAAATAAAGATTATTGCCTTCAAGCTTGCCTGTTAGGATAATCTTCCCTGTTTCCGGGTTATCGCGTATCCCGTGATGAATCGCATTTTCGATTAATGGTTGAAAAATGAGTCTCAGCAAAGGCAGCTTTAACGTATCCTCATCCACCTGGATCATAATTCGAAATGGTTTGTCTAAGCGTGCTTTTTCGATATGAATATAAGCTCTTAAATGCTCAAGCTCTCGGCTAACCGTGGTTAGCTCTTGACCTTGATTGAGACTTAAACGCAGTAGATTACCTAATGCAGAAACCATTTCACTGATTTCCTTCATATGGCTTTGCTCCGCTTTCCAGCGAATCGACTCCAAGGTATTGTACAAAAAGTGCGGATTGATTTGATGGCTCAACACCTGAAATTCAAGCTCTTTTTTAGTTTTCACGGATTTATGGACTTCTTCAATCAAGTCATAATTCTTGCTGCGCATTTGATCAAATCCGCGGTAAAGCAGACCAATCTCATCCTGTCTTTTTAAATATTGCAAAGGCATGGCAACGTTATTGCTATCCATCTTCCTCATCGATCGTACCAAATGCACAATTGGATTAGTGAAAAAATTCGTGATATAAAGAATCATAATGATACAGGAGAGAATGTAGCCTAAGATAAAATAATACGTCACGTTGCTAATTTTGCTAATCGACTTTGTCATTTCACTTAGAGGTATCGTGCTTACCATGGTCCATGGCTGCTGCTCTAATTTCACAAAAGTAGCGAGAAATTTGGTTTTACCCAGCTTGATGATTTCTGTACCTTCACCGCTCAAGTCTATCAAGCTTATTAACTCTGGGGATTCAAGGATGGTGCCGATTTTACTCTTCACGGGATGCGAAATAATGACTCCATGAATGTCGAGCAGAAAGGTTTCTTGCCCATTCAGCCTTTGCGGTGTCGACATATATCGATAAATATTATCCTCTGATAAATCCGCAATAATAAGGCCTCGAGGTACGTTATCATATAGACCCGTAAAGCGTTTTACATAGGAGATAATTGGAAAAGGATACAAATCGGCATTGTCAGCTGGCATGAATAAATACCAAGAGGGTCTGCCCGTTTTCTTCACTTCAGTAAACCAGTTTTCATTGCTAATATCATTTCCATAGTAGAAATGATGAATATAAGCAAAATAGGGTACCGTTAGGAGCGGGTAAACTCGAATCCGATAAGCGTCTACAATGGGTTTCTTCTCGTATATGAAATCCTCCAATTCAGCGGCATAGGCTTCCTCTTCGGCAGGGCCTTTCGGCTTGGCAATCACCAGATCCTGCAGCTTTTTAGTCCCAATCAAAGTGTTCATTTGTTCGTTTAAATCCTTTAAATAATCTTCAAAGTTTTTTTTAGATTGGATTAGAAAATCCAGCGAAAACGATGCATTAGCATCGGAAATGCCTTTAACGGATTGATTATAGGAATAATAGGCCAAGAAGATGAAAGGCAGGATAATAAAAATAAAGAACAACACAACGATTCTTTTGCGGACTGATACCGAATTGACCAGAAAGGATTTATTCTTCATGGATGCCTCGCATATTGCGATATTCCTTCGGTGTATACCCTACAACTTTTTTGAATATTTTGGTAAAATGGACCGAGTCCTTGTACCCTACCTCCTGGGCCACTTGATAAATTCGGAACTGAAGATCATTTAATAGCAGCTTCGCTTTATCAATTCTGACAGCAGTTAAGTATTCGAGAAACGGGGTTTGCTTCTCTTTTTTGAATAATTTGCTAAGCCACACAGGTGTAATATGCACATGATCCGCAACAAGCTGCAACGTTAAATTATCCGCATAATACTTCGATATATAGGCTTCTGCTTCTGTAATAATCTGATTATTAGGCTGGTGATTCAGCTTAAAGCTTCTTGCAATTTCAATTACATAGTTCATTGTGCATTTCTGCAAGGAATCCAACGTATCGAATTGCTCCATTTGCTCCCAGACGGCAATTAAATTTTGCTCGCGCCAGCGTTCCTTCCAGCCAGCTGCTTCCGCTTTTTTAAACAGTTCAATGAGCCATTCGAAAGTAAGCTGCTGAATATCTTTAATATTAGTAAAAGACCAGCCTTTAACCATCGTCGAGAATGAACGAAAGCATTCTTCAATTTCAGCTTCAGTCCCAAATTTAATTAAATCGACCACTTCTGCCACATTCCGCAATGTCACTTGAGCGTTGTTATTCTCCTCCTCCATATCATCTGATCCGATCAACCGATTCCCACCAATTATCACTTTACGTTCGAGAATTTCAATTGCTTTATGATAAGAAGAATAGAGCTTATTCACCCCCTCCACATCTGGACTTATACTTATAGTCACGTTAACTTTTACATATTTATTCAACCGCTCGATAATAAGCTTAGCCAGTGATTCGATCACCTCAAGCTCCTTGTTCTGCTCATAATTAACCAATAGCACCCAGCGTTCTTTCTTATCTGCGAATAAGGCAAATGGCTCAAAGCACTCTTCCTTGAGGGTTTGATTGATCACATTTCCAACACCGAATATAACCAATTCTTTCTCACGGCGATACTTTTTCTTTTCTTCAATGGCTTTTAAATCATCGACTTCAAGCACTAAAAGCGCGAATGCATGGTCCTTTAACCACTCCATTTGCACAGATTTCAGCTGATCCGCAATCCAACAATCCGATTCAACAATATGCTCCGCATCTAGAAGCCCTCTGAGAAATTGCTCCTGCAATTGCGGAATCGCATGATTTAGTTGTTTGTCACGAAATAATTGATTTTGCTTATCAAATTGCTCAGTTTGGATATGGTTAATCGCCTTGCTGATAATTTGCTGCAGCTCGTCTATATTAATTGGCTTTAAAATATAATCCATTACCCCTAGCTTCATGGCTTCCTTCACCGATTCAAAATCATCATATCCGCTAATGACAATAGATTTAGCGGCGAATAGTTTATCCCGATACACATTCTTGATAAACTCTAACCCCGACATGCGATTCATCTTTATATCTGTCAGGATAATATCGATATGATTTGCTTGGACGACCGCCAAAGCCGTATCCCCATCATCTGCTGTTAACACGACATCAATTCCATACTCATTCCAGGGAATGACCGTTTTCAAGCCTTCGCGAATTTCCTTCTCATCATCGACAATTAATAGTGTGTACATGAACATCTCACCCTTTTTCAAGAAGCAATAGTTGCACCCCTTAATAGTATACCCTATAAACCTTTATAACTAATTAGTACATTGATTATTATATTCAGAATATATCACGATAAAACAAGGAAATCAACCGCTTTCATGTTTACTTTTACGAATAAAAGTTGTATATTTGGTATAATAATAATTTGGAGATGAATCTACTTGGTATCTATGGATAAACGCATTCCTTTATACATTCAGCTTCGCACCTTTGTTCTTGAGCAGATTCAACAGCACCATTGGCAATCTGGTGATCGCTTACCCTCTGAGAATGAGCTTGCGAATCAATTTGGTGTCAGCCGAATCACTGTAAAAAATGCACTTAAGACTCTCGTCAAAGAGGGATTAATTTATCGCATTCAAGGGCGAGGCAGCTTCGTTTCAGCACCTGGTGCTGGAGAACCCACACTCCTCACACCAGAATCAAATCCGAACACTCCACCCTTAATTGCCTACATCATGCCATGGTTGAGGAATAGATTTACGGCTAACTTATTGAGTGGTGTTGAGGAAGAACTAGCTAAATCCGGCTATAATGTCTTGTTCTATAGATCACATGATACCCAACAGAGAGAAAAAGAACTGATTCATCAAGTGATCCAGCTCGGGGTCAAAGGCATTATTATTTTCCCAGTTGACGGTGAGCATTTTAATGAAGAGCTTGTACAGCTTACCTTATCACGTTTTCCCATTGTCCTTATCGATCGGGAAATGCGCGGAATTGCCGCTAATAGCGTTTGCTCCGATCACAGCGGTGGTGCTTATACTGGAACTAAATTCTTAATTGAACAAGGCCACCAGCAAATCGCTTTTATTAGCTCCAGCCAGCACGGAACCGCAAGTGTGGAGGAACGCTTGATTGGCTATGAAAAAGCTCTATCTGATCACGGTCTTCCGATCCACCATAACCTGCGACTTTTGAACGCAGGAGCCGATGATATTGAGAATTTCTTGAAAGAACACAACGAAATCACTGCTGTTTTTGCCGAGAATACGGGTACTGGCAATCATGTCCTTCATATTGCAGCTAAGCTCAATCTCCCCATTCCAGACCAGCTTTCCTTAGTCTTCTTTGATGACTATGAGTACTCCGAGCTATCGCGAATCCCACCTACTGTCATCGTTCAGCAAGAGGAAGAAATCGGCAAGGAAGCCGCGAAATTGCTCATTTCGCTAATTAACAACCCGTTGCAGGAACGCAAAAAAATTGTTTTGCCTTCTCATTTGATTGTTCGCCAATCAACTAAACCTCATTTGATTAGAGTAGCAGTGGACGCGGGGAGTTAGATTTACAGAAATGGAATTTAAAAACGAAGACCCCCTAAGAGATCTTAAGGCGTCTTCGCATTTTCTATTAACACTCTATTGATGACTTGTCGGATGCTCCGGGGTTAAAGGAATTTCATCATTAAACAGTCGATTAATATCGCCAGTCAGCCTAAGATAGAGATCTGCTGAAACAGCCACTCCATCTGCATCTAAGGTAAGGAAGTACTGATCCGTTGGGATCATTGAGCTATTCTCGGCTATTTTGGCAATGGCTGTGCCTTCATCATACTCATCAAACATCGCCACATACCCCGTTGAGATCCCGATACTCTTTAAGTTGATAGCCTGCCGCCACATAAAGTCGCCGTGCAATCTCGGATTTTCATTTTTAGGACCTTTGCCTTTAGTTAAGTTAGACCATGCAGAACCCGGCCAAAGCACCGGTTGATAATCTATGTGGTGAAGCTCGGTGTAGGTGAAATCGGGTTTCCATTGGCTATATTTGAAATGATCCGCCCCCTCAAGCTTTCCAAAGCGCCCAACAAACCACGGAGATAGCATATCTAGTGATTTATAAACCTCCTCGAAACCAGGCTTTGAGTCTTTATTGCCTGAACGCCAATAAGTGGGTACCCCGCCGATCACATAAAACCCTTGGTCTTTGAACCACTGGATGATTGCGGCAGATTGCACGGCGTCAGCTGGTCGGTCGTTAAACCCAATTCCCCAGATACAAACAACTGGCTTCCCATCCTGTTTGGCATAAGCACTTGAGCCCGTCAGATTCATCGTACTTACGATGTTAGTGGTCCAGTCATGTTCAACCGCATTTACCCAAGTCTCAGCATTCATTCCTGTAATATCATACATCACATAAAATTTACGATCATACGCTTCCGCGGCATTTTTCACTTTTACAGCTACACTATCGCGATTCTTCTTCCAGTTACTTGGTTTGTCACTCACTTCTGCTCCAAATCGCTGCAAGGCAGCACCTGTTATATTGTAGGTCTGCATCCACTCAAAATGCTTGTTAACCGTCTCTTGATCATAGGACGAAAACAACATAGCAGGCTGTCCATTTCCAAAGTTAGCTAAATTAGTTTTATATAGCTTTGAATACTCTCTAATGTCCGGATATAGCTCAAAATTTACATTAGGGGTATTGGCATTGGCTTCAGGAGCCTTACTATTCTTAGACCAGTGAGTCCAACCATTGCTCGCCCCATCACCCACTCCATTAAACCAGCCTTGATAGCCAGCATAAACCTTGCCTAAGACATCCCCATCCCTAATCAGTTTTGGTGTAGGTATAGGTGTCGATAAGGACGGTACTGGCGTTGTCTCGGTTTTGCTCGATATTACTGCTTCCGATTTACAGCCTGAAATCAAGCTAAAACATAGGACAATCCACGTGAATCTTTTCATAACTCCTCCTTAATCAGCTTGGCATGAACTACAAATCTCGCATCTTTAGACGCAGCTGAGCATGTCGATAAAGTTATAATGGTGTCTGTCTCGGTAAGCTCGATAGAGGTTGAATGGATCGATTTAGCCTGAATTGTCTTCAAGAAAGCCAAATATTCCACATCCGTACGAAAATCTGTTTTTATATAATCGAACTGTGAATCCGTTGTATAAGCAGAGAATATTTGCCACTTTTCATCCGCATACAGTGTATCGAATTCAATAATCGACTTATTGTCAAAATTCCATTTACTCTGATAACCCAGTAGATTAGCAAACATAGCACCTGTACGCATGTCATGGCCATAGATAATTATATTCCGATTTGGCCCATCCGCTAAATTCCGATAATCCATAAAGATACTTCCAGCTGGATTCTTAACTTTGTTTACATCGTTGTCCAAATAGAATTCATTATCCTTTGTTTGCGTTACTGGATAATCAATTTTAGTGGAGTTAATTTTAATCCATCCAACGATTTCTGCATTCTGCTTAAGCAGCTCAAGGAATTTAGGATTAGGTTTTTTCTCAGGTAGGACCTGCTCATTATGTAAATCATCATCCGAGCTAAATGGTTGGTAGGTTGAGGTCACTAGCGTTGTTTGAGTTACTTTAGGCGGTCCGGCAACATACAATTCTCTTATTTCTGCATAAGTTTTCTTGTTCTCAGAGCCGGCATTTACATATGCCACAATTTTATAGGTGGAAAATAGGAATACAGCTAAAGCAATACTCAGTACACACCATTTAATCCAATGTGCAGCTACTCGATTCACTCGTCCCTCTTCGTTTAAAAAGGGACGTTCCTCCGCCATTTTCAATGACATGAGAACATCCCCTCCTTTAGGTAGTTGTGTTGATTAAATCCGTTTAATTACGATTGTTTAATAAATGACTTTCTTACCGAAAATAACAACGCTGCGGAACCAGCTGCAAGCAGAACATACAGCATCACACCAGCATCACCTGTTTTTGGATTGTCGGCAGCAGGAACAGCGGCTTCAGCTCCACCGCTAGCTTTTACGAACTGAATATCGCCTACATTCACATCACCGCTGATGAATACTACGTAGAGATCATGTACGCCAGTAACACCTGTAACATCTGCTTCAGACCATACATATTTCTGCCAATCCCCTGAGGACTCATATTTAACCGTTGCAAATGGTGCGCCTTTGGGATCATCCAACACGAATGCGATTTCACCAGCAGCATTTGGAGTTGCAGCTTCAACCTTTACTTTCGATGCACCCTCTGCACCAAAATCTATTCCGCCGAATTTGGCATAGTTGCCAGCTTTAATGTAGCCTAAGTTTTTCTTATCATTTTCCTCAATTCTTGGGCCTTTTCCATCATCATGCTTGCCCGTGTCACTATTCAGATCTGTGTTTTCACTTGGGGAAATCTTATCATAAGGACTGATTGCTGCGAACGCCAAGCTTGCACTGCTTACTACCATAATCATAACTAAAGCCAGAACCATTAAAGATTTTTTCATTGTTAACACTCCTTTTTCCGAATAAATTTAACTGCTAGGTACTAATAAAATTTCTAAAACAGATAACGCCAATTTCAACTACCCAAGAGCTGGTTGCTATCCATCCAGCTCGCACCACTTACCTCCTTTGCTTAATCGGCGCTCTCTGCAAGCGTTTCCATAAAGTGAAGTTTACCCTTGCTGTTTCTCATAATGATCTTATATTAAAGTGATATCCCAATAATAGGAGACAATATTAAACTTTTAAGGTTAAAATTAGCTTCTTTAATAAAATTCAAATTTATTCACATTAAACAAGTAACCAGCCTTCCCTTTAAACACAAAATAAACAGTATGCTTACCGGTCGGTACCTGATTTAGCTTACCTGATACATCCTTCCAGGTTTGCCAATTGCCTGTTACGGGAACGGTCAGGGTAGTGAGCAGTGTCCCCGTTATCGAATCGACACGCATTTCTATGGTTCCACCTGCACCCGCTGAAGCAACTCTTGCACTAATACCATTCATTCCAGCTAGGTCCATGTCTTTATAAGCAATCCAGCTCCCATTCTCGATAAAACCGAGATTGCTGCCTGCACCTTTGTCCGCTGTCGCTTCGGTTTGAAGAGCTCCTACGCTCCAGCTGTCATAAAACTCGGCTTGTCGATCTTTGGAGAGAATTTTAATCGTTGATGCTCCCGTTACGGGATTTGCATTAGTCGCGCCGTTATCCGTATAAGCTGCCGTAAGGTAATAAAAGGTATTCTCAATATTAGTATCACTTAAAGCTGTTTTAAAAGAACCTGTGCAGCCCGTTTGGGTCGCGTCAGGATGAGAATGCTCATCGTGCCCAAGCGCGGGAGTTACTTTAACTTTGGAGCAATCGATTGTTGCATCTTCTGCATCTGTAACGGATATCGTGTAATTAAGCGTATCTCCCCAAGTGAAGAATCCGCCTGCGGATGGTGTGGTAATGGTCACAACTGGCGCATTATTCCCCACTGTAATCGGGATAGTCATCGAAGCAGCTTCATCCCTGCTGTCGGTAACCGTTAGCTTAGCCTTGTAATTCCCATTCTTCGCATAAGAGTTGCTTGGATTAGGTATTGTGGAATCCGTTGTGCCATTATTGTCAAAATCCCAAGCGTACGTTATTCGATCACCATTCATATCTACTGTGCCTTTTGTGTTGAAGGTGACTAGTAAAGGAGCTAAACCGCTTGTTTTATCAGCTGATGCCTCGATTGTCGGAGCTAAGTTTCCTCCACCGCCTGTGTAAATGACTTGCGATATTTTGCCGTCTGCTCCGCCACTCCCATATTCAGCGATATAAAGATTCCCGTCTTTCGCTACTTTTGCATAAATCGGATGGTCAAAATTTAAATTAGTTAGAAAAGGGTTGATTTTCAGTAAGTCTCCCTTGTCATCGAGCTTGACCTCTTTAAACCACTGCCGTGAGAAATCATAAATAATCAGCGACTTATCCAGATAAGCTGGCAGTTTAAAAACATTGGTGTTCGCCTCATCAAACTTATAAACGGATGCTACCGCAGCAGTTCGCCCAGTTCCGTCCGTCATCTCAGGAAATTCAATGCTCTTTCCGTATGGATAATAAATCAAGGCGTTTTGTGCTGCTGGTAAGCTCTGCCCGCCCGTATTATTGGGAGAATTATTGAGTGGGACATCGCAATTAAAAGCAACTCCCGACTTATGCGCAGCAAAATCATAATCCACATAAGCTTTATTATTAGCAATGCAATAAGGCCAGCCGTAATTTCCAGCTGTCTTTGCTTGGTTGATTTCATCGTAGCCTTTACGGCCTCGCAGCAGATTATCCGCACCAGCATCAGGTCCAACCTCGCCCCAGTAAAGCGTATTATCATAAGGACTAACAGTTAGCCTGAACGGGTTCCGTGCCCCCATGATATAAATTTCAGGTTTTCCTGAGCCATCCGTAAATAAATTGCCGCTTGGTATCGTATAGGTCCCATCCGCTTGCGGTCGGATTCTTAATATTTTGCCACGGAGGTCGTTTTTGTTGGCTGATGATTTCTGCGAATCCCATGCTGAACGGCCCGCTCCCTCATCCAGTGGTGCAAACCCATCTGAAGCAAACGGATTCGAATTATCGCCGGTAGAAAGATACAAATTGCCGTCGGCACTAAATTCCAAATCCCCTGCATGATGACAGCATTCTGCTCTTTGGGTGGGCACGCTCAATAAGAGCTTTTCAGAAGCTAACTCGATCGTATCGCCTGACACTGTAAAACGTGAAATGCGGTCTTCCTCTGTCGCTCCAGCAGGTGAGTAATAGAGATAAAGCCAATTGTTGGCAGCAAAATTAGGATCTAGCGCAATACCCAACAAGCCTTGCTCATTTCCGCTGACCGTTTTCAAGGTCACTGCCGTTTTAGTCACCTCTGTTTTTGGGGAATAGACGCGGACTCTGCCGCCAATTTCAATCAGGAACATCCGTCCATCAGGTGCAAAATCAAAGCCCATCGGTGCTTGAACAGCAGAAATGAGCTCCTGCTTCTGGTAATTGAAATTAGAATAAACTGTTGCTGAACAATCCCCTTCGACCTTGCCTGCTGCCCACAGAATTCCGCCTAAGATATGCTGCTGGAATTGAGAATCGCTTGTATAGCTTTCAATGGCATGCCCCATTCCCGTGTACCACGATTTACCGCCATCGTACTTTTGACACCACGAGATTGGATGATCAAAGCCCATTTTGCCGCCAGTATAGCTTTTCTCATCTACAGTTGCGAGTACATGAACAGAACCCCGTGGATTATGGTGATAGTTATACCATTCATCTATTCGTGACCAGATGGTTGGTAAATCTGCCGTGGAACCATGAGCTTTATCCGCTACCTTCACCGTCGCTTGGGCAACAGCCGGATGATCCGTGAAGAATGCTCCAACCAGATCTCCATACCATGACCAAGAATGCAGCGTATCGGAGGCAGAGTGAATACCCACATAGCCATGCCCGGATTCAATATACGCTTGAAAAGCAGCCTGCTGAGCCTTATCCAACACATCGCCTGTTGTGCTCAGAAAAACGACCGCCGCATATTGAGCTAAATTGTCTGCTGAGAATTGGCTCGCATCGTCGGTTGCATCGACTCGGAAGTCATTCGCCTTACCTAATGCTTGGATAGCTGCAATTCCAGCAGGAATTGAATCATGATGAAAACCTGCTGTTTTACTGAAAACGAGCACTTTGAATTCTTTGGCAGGAACTTTAGTTGACTGAAGGTGTGGAACAACAAAGAAGCCTACTAGAAAAAAGCTAATTAATAATAGAAAACCCAGTATTATCTTCACTCTAGCTTTTTTCACATTAGTCTAATCTCCTTTATGGGCGGGGGCTAAAGATGCTGGCAACTTACAGAGGTGCAGAAGTGGAATGGGGCCAGATCGATGATATAAGGTGCAGAATTGCACCTCATTTATCGGAATGGGGCCAGATCGATGATTTAAGGTGCAGAAGTGCACCTCATTTATCGGAATGGGGCCAGAACGATGATATAAGGTGCAGAATTGCACCTCATTTATCGGAATAGGGCTAGACCGATGATATAAGGTGCAGAATTGCACCTCATTTATCGGAATAGGGCTAGACCGATGATATAAGGTGCATAAATGCACCTCATTTATCGGAATAGGGCTAGACCGATGTTATAAGGTGCAGAATTGCACCTCATTTATCGGAATGGGGCCAGATCGATGATTTAAGGTGCATAAGTGCACCTCATTTATCGGAATGGGCCCAGATCGATGATATAAGGTGCAGAAGTGCACCTTTTAGAAGAACACCTTAACTGTCTTTATTTCAAATGCATGGAAATCCAGTAACACTTCAGCCCCATTAACAGGAAGCTCCAAAAGTTCTTCCTCCAGCATATTTACCAGAGTAACTCTGCTTGGAATCGTGTTGAATCTCAGCCACATGCCATTAACAGCGGAACGCTCTGCTTCGTATAGGCGGATAATGTAGGCTTTGTCAACCTCTGCCGGCTTAACGGTTTCCAAAATCACATTTGAAGCACCTACTTCAAGAAAGGAATTAATCTCGCGGTTTGAGCTGCCATATGCCACCAAAGGCTTAACATTCAGCTCATAGGCCGGACGAATAACGGTTTCTGCACTAAAGCCACCTTGATGCGGCAGCAGACTGTAGGTCACTTCATGGAGTCCTTCATCACCACGCGGATCAGGGTGAGTACCGCCTTTATGCAAGGACAGTCGGATGTCGGAACCATCAACGGATACCCCATATTTGCAATCATTGAGCAAGGCAATACCGAAACGATTTTCCGAGATATCCGTCCATTTGTGTGCGCATACTTCAAACATACTTTGATCATAGGTCGTATTGGTATGCGTTGGACGCTCCACATGCCCAAACTGGATTTCATGACGTGCACTATGAGCCAGAATATTAACATTAAAACCTACCTTTAGAAGCTGATGCTTCTCTCTCCAATCGATAATCGTTTCAAAATCCACCTGCGGACTATTGGCATGGAAGACAATGTCCTGTTTAAGCGCAGAATTAAGCCCAATACGATAATGACTTCTGATCCTAAATTGCAGCTCACCATCCGCCACGACATCTCGACAGATAAGCGTATTTTGCAGCTTCAGCTTACCAAAAACATCTCGGTCAATATCCCAATTATCCCAAGCCCCCGGAAGGTCTTCACCCATTAGAAAAGCATTGAGTGGATAACCGCTGCCCCTGAGCTCACGAGCTGAAGTTTTATCTATAAACGAGACAATATAGCCATTTTCATCAAATAACACAATTGCATAAGGAGTCTCTAAGCGATTGCCTACCATTTGAAAAGGTGAAGCTTTAGCCACCGCAGAGTTACTTACACTTACACGCTTAAGGTCAATGACCTGCGCTCCCAAGGCTGGCAGCTCCACTCCACCAATTAACAGGCTTTTTCGCCCAGCTATATCTTCAATCCGTTGGCTAATTAACGAAGCTTGCTCTGGAATAAACCCATCTGGAATTTGATTTACAGCAATTGTGCCCGTTCTAGTCCAGCTAAGTGTATTCCAAACCGTTATCGATTCTGGCTTGGCAACAACAGCTTTTGCTAACAATGCTGCTGTCATCTCCTGCGCTTCACGAATGATATCATTGACTTCGCTAATCGCTCGATCATGTACTTCTGGAATGGATGTGCCTGGCAAAATATCATGGAACTGATTAATCAGCAAAATTTCATAAATTTCATCTCGTCTTGCAGAAGGAGCAGCTCCTCCATTAACCCAGCTCCAAACCTCTAGAAGCTCCAAATTCTGCATTGCAAATTCTGCTTTACGGTTATTGCGCTTGATCTGATGCATCTGGGTAAGCGTCCCGCGATGCCCTTCGAAGTAGAGCTCACCTACATGCAGCGGTGGATTAACTGCTGTTTGCTCCAGCTCTTGCATAAAGCGGCTGACGGTTGTATGCTCAGCTTTCGGAGCACCCTCCACATCCTTCATACGTCTAGCCGCTTCCAGCATTTCATACTGCGGACCACCGCCGCCATCACCATAGCCGTATGAAATCAAACGACTGTCCACTACCTGTTTCTGTGTAGTGTCATAAACTCGCTGGATCAATGTCTCGGCGTCCGGCCAGCAATGGATGCTGTTAAAATGAGTCAGCACGGTTGTTCCATCCAGCCCTCGCCAGCGGAAGGTATCGTATGGAAACCGATTCGTATCGTTCCAAGAAAGCTTAGTCGTCAGAAAATAACGCACGTGGAAGCTCTCCATAATTTGCGGTATGGCTGCACTGTAACCAAATGTATCTGGCAGCCAGAAGGTATCTGCTGTATAACCGAAATGCTCTCGAGTGTAACGCTGCCCCTTGAGGAACTGGCGCACCATAGATTCACCTGAGACTAGGTTGCAATCACACTCAATCCAAACGCCGCCGTTTGGCTCCCATCGCCCCTCAGCAATGCGCTGCTTCATTCCCTCGAAGATAGTCGGGTAATGGCGGCGCATCAGCTCTGCGTGAAATGCAGAGCTTTGAATAAAGGTATACTCCGGATATTGCTCCATAAGAGAGAGCACATTGGCATAGGTTCGTGCACATTTGCGAATCGTTTCATCACGCGTCCACAGCCAAGCCGTATCCATATGAGAATGTCCGATTATGCCTGCTTTTGGTGCGGAATCCGCATTCTTCTGCTGCAAAAGTGGCTTTATTATTTCACAAGCTTTCTTAATCCCAGGTCGCCAGATGTCCTCTGACACTTCATCTGGTGATTGCTCAAGAACCGTAAATGCTTCCAGCAGTGCGTTAACTATTCGCCCCCTCCGGAACTCATCAACTCTTCCTGAACTGGATAATTGGTTCAAGGTACGTAAATCGAACACAAAATCCTTAACATCTTCCTTGCAAATCATAATATCGATAGATTGAAAGACTCGCTCGAAGCGGTCATGATAGCCATCATTGGATTGGTAGGTTTGGTAGGGCTGTGTGCCAAAGCAAGGATGGCCTGCATAGCCCTCAAAAGCAAGCTCATAAACCGCTCCTACCTTGGCCTCATCCGCCAATAGCAGGGTATGATGGTTTCCCCTATTTTCAGCTTCTTTGGCATGTGTGAAAATCCCTTTAGGCTTGCCGTTAACCCAGAAAAAAGCTTCCACCCCATCTGTTTGCGCGCTGACGAATAACTTCTTGCCTTTTAAGCTTGCTGGGATTTCAAAAGTACCTTTAAACCAAGCCGACTCCCAAGCTTTCCCCCACGCCAACCCACTATGTGCTTTTTTCCACGAATCATTTTCGCTAGGAACCTCATACAAGTGCTCGCTAGTTTCCATATAACGTACAGGAACATCTCCGACTTTTTGAAAAATATAAGGCAAATACACTTCTTCGATTTTCTTCAGCTTGCCTAGCGTTTTATGAATTTGTTTCTCATTAATCATCCTGAATACCCCTCATTTCATATTTGATACTATTTTACATAAATTCCACCCTGCTTTAGTAGGAGTCAATCTTAAACTTAATGGTACAAAGTTAGCTCTTTTCGCAAATCACCCTCTATTTCCTGGCTTTTCAACAATTCAAAAACACCCAACGCCACAACTAACATGGTTTAGGGTGTTGGTGATTGTTTACCTTACTTCAAACTATCCCGAACCTCGAGCGTCTTCTTGTTCCAAGCTTCCGTCTCTGGAATGATCAAGTTGATGTCGCCTTCGCCCATTACAACATCATTCATGATATTGTTCCAGTTGTATTCGCCCCATGCAGGAACTGTAGCACCCGGTTGGATTACGGCGTTTTTCTGAGCAATTTTGACGGCTTCAATATTCTTGCCTTGCCACATTGGGGATTGATCATAGTAAGCTGTTAATTCTGGATCAATTACAGATGCATTGGCCCCTTGATCGATTTTCCATTTTTGGGCTTCTTTAGAGAATTGGAAGCTGATCCATAAGTAAGCTTCTTCTTTGTGCTTGGATCCGCTAAGTAAGGAAAGTGGTCCGTAGATCGTGTAACCAGGCTGACTAACTTTACCTTTTGGAAAAGGGAGAACGTCCCAAGCAAATTTAGCATCCTTTTTCAATCCAGGCAGTACCCAGTCTCCGCCGATAGCGAAGCCTGTTTTACCATTAATGAACTGAGCGGAAACATCGCCCTTTTCTTTGGCAGCTGCATAGCTTTGCATCGAACCGTCTTTAGTCACGAAGTCCTGCAGCCATTTCACATCATTAATCACTTCTGGTGTATTAAGCACGCTTTGTGTCAAATCCGCATTCATAAACTGCAGGTTTGCAGCATGCCCATCCGCAACTGCTTTGGTGCTCAATAAGCGCATTTGGAATTCAGGCTGTGTAGTTAAGCCATACTCTCCAGCATCTGGATCTGTCAACTTCTTGGCTACATCGCGGAAATCATCGTAGCTCCAGTCGTTTTTCGGCATTTCCACGCCATGTTTAGTCAGTAGATCCTTGTTTACAAGAATCCACATCGGCACATCAACAAAAGGCGCAGCTAGTTTTTTACCTTTATACGTCATTGTATCGAAGAAGCCTGTTGGCAATTGAATATCGCGGAATGAGGTGTCTTTTTCTAGATAAGGTGTTAGATCCTCGATCAAGCCATTTTGATCAAAGGTAATTAAATCGGAATCGATCCAAGTCAAATCAGCTGGCGTGCCTGCTGCTTCCAGAGTCGCAATTATCTCCATAACTGGACGGCTGTTAACCGGAATTTGCTCAATCGTGATCCATGGGTATTTTTCATTAAACTTCTTATATAATTCGGTGTAGGAATCTGACCAAGAGATCAGCTTTAATGTTACCGGTTCGTGAGCGGTTTCAGGCGGTGCCGTTACGGCCTCTTCAGGTGCTTTTGTTGCCCCGCTTGAAGCTACAGGTGCTGCTGTTGCCTTATCTGTTTCTTTAGTTGCTTCATCTCCACCACTCGAGCATGCGGTAAAAAATACGGTCATCATCAATAAAATACTCAACATAAAACCTACTAAACGTTTGTTCTTCATTGTAATTCCTCCCTTAAATTTGTGGTTTTTGTGGTTCTAGTTATACAGAATTATTGCAATAAACTAGGCTAACAAAGCTGACTTTCCGGCCATCACTCCTCTCGCTAAATCTCCTTATTCCACCAGGCCTGTTCTTTCAATCCCACTAACAAACCATCTCTGCAAGAACATAAACACAAGGATAGGCGGTAAAATAATCATGAATGCGGCTGCCATCTTCGTGCTCTCCGTGACTGGGTTGGTTATGGTAAAGGTATTTCCCAGCAAGGACGGGTTCAGCACTTGCTCCAGCCCATCTAATCGAATCGATAGAGGTGTAAAAGATTTGGCCAAAAACATCGACGGTTCATAGTACATGTTCCAATACCAGATGAAGGAAAAGAGGAACACGACCAAGCAAGCCGAGCGAGCCAAAGGCAGCATAATTCCAAAAAACAATCTTAACGTAGATGCTCCATCCAGCTTGGCAGCTTCCTCTAAGCTCATAGGCTGTGCCTTGAAAAACTGGCGAAAAATCAGAATAAACAACGCACCTTTAAGCCCTTGCCCGAAAATAGCGGGAACAAGAAAGACAAATATCGTATTAAGTAAATGCAGCTTACTGTAAATCACATAAAGCGGAATGATGATGATCTGAGGCGGGATGAGAAAGGTCATGATAACCAACGCCGTAATCAAGCCTTTAAAAGGCACGCTTAACCTAGCCAATGCGTACCCCGTCATCGCACAAACGAACACCTGAACAATCGAGCAAGACAACGAGAGGATAGCCGTATTCCTCAGAGCTATTGGGTATTGCAGCCCCTTCCAAGCTTTGGTTATATTCTCCCAAGTGACCTCACGAGGAATCCACTTAACCGTTGGATCCAGCAGATCGCTGAGGGTTTTGAACATGGTGCTGACCATATAAAGCACGGGCTGCAGATATAGATAAGCGACAATGGAGAGCAGCAGGTAGATGATTAGCTTGGCGAGTAACCCGTCCGATAAATTACGCCCCATAATCAGAACTTTGATTCTTTGAGCATTGCGGCTCCACAATAATGTCCTCACGTTATGAGTCATTTTCTCCAGTTCAAGCTTTAAGCTCGCTATCATGTATGTGCCCTCCTGGTCTTGAGACTGCGATTGAATAGCCATAACACAAGCATGATCAGAGCGAAGATGAATCCAAAATATATCCAGGCAAGCGCGCTCGCATAACCGTAGCCCGTTTCGATCTTGAACATATTGTCTTTAATATGCTTCATCACAGGGTTTAGCGGGAATGTGAACAGATCAATGATCGTATAGAGCACGTTTAAGCTGATGAAGGGAATGGAAGCTGGCAGTGTTATTTTCCAAAAACTATCCCAAGGAGAGGCACCATCAATTCGAACCGCCTCATAAATCGTTTGCGAGATCGTCTGAAATCCAGCAATAAATATAAGAATCTGTACACCTGAGTACCAGAGAATAAGTACGACCTTGCTTAGAACATCCATGACCGTTGCGGCAAACTCCCTACCCACGTACTGTTCAACAATCGGCAGCAAATTGTACTGCTCGAGGAAAGGAATTTCTCCTGACCCCTGCACGAACAGCTCTGACAGCACCTGACCCGTCGCAAAAATAACAGGAAGAAAGAACAAGGCGCGGTAGATGAAGCGTCCAGGAAACCGCTGATTTAGCATCAAAGCTATGAGCAAGGCGAAGATCACAATGATCGGCACCATCAGCAGCATTTCCTGAAAATAAGTGATCAGCTGGATCGGAAAAATATTATCCTTAATGAAGGCATCCCGGAAATTCTGCATCCCGACCCACTTATATTTGAGTCCGCCAACCCCGACCCTAACTTTGTTCAAGGTCATGAACAACGACCAGATAATGGGGATCACGACAAAGGATAAGAACCCGATTATCCACGGAAGCATGAACAGCAGTCCTACACCATAACGTTTCCAAAGATGAAGACGTGCTGCGCGAATTTTAAGCTTCGTTTGCATTAAACGCCCCCACCTTTCTCTATAGCGAACGTTTTCTGAGCATAATCGACGATAACACGAGTTCCATCCTCGTAAGTGGTCGCGAATTTATCTGCAGCCAGCTTTTCATGATTGATAATTTGCTGGGCGAACAAGCTGGAGAGGGAATCGAACTTCTTGTACTCATCTCCGATTCTGTCTGACCATTTCTCGTATTGGCTGCTGAAAATCCCACTGGTCCAGGTGTATTTTAGCTTTCTGGAATCATCATGTGTCAGAATAAAGGAAGGCACGGCGCCATATTCAATGGCCTTGAGAAATTCAGCTTCTACATTGTTCCGCAAATTCCCATCACCAAATGAATAAGGTACATAGCCATGAAGGGCAATAGGATAGAACGGAACCGTCTCATCAATCATGAAATCATAGCTAGATTCATGAGGAAGTAAATCTATCGAGTCCACCTGACCGACCGAATAGTCGTAGCCACGATAAACGCCTGCCAATCCGAGAGTTTTCTTGGTGTAAGCGAGCAACCCCTTATATATGTTGATCGTTTCAGCACGAGTGGCGATGCCCGAAGGCTCATAATCGTGAAACACAAAGCTGCCTAGATCGTTGTATTGAATACCCGATATGCCAATAGACTTCAGTGTCTTTATAGTGTCGTAAGCCTTTGCTACCGTGCTTGCCGGTTTATTGACGAACCAACCCTCTTCCATGAACACCGTGCCATCGATTCCACGTATTCCATTTGACTTGCCTGATAAATCAGAGGTTTTAGTATTTCCCCAAACCATGTCCTCCGTGAATAGCAATGGAATTCCTTGCTTCTTCAGCTTGGCTGCCAGCTCACGTGCCCCATCTTCACCACCAATAGCCTTCTCAATCGGGGAGGGCTCATACCTATTATCGGCCGCTAAATTCTTCCAGCCAAAATAGGTAACCTTTAGATTGGCGACTCCTTGTTTCCTTAGTCCATCCACGATATCGCCTGCTTGAGAGAAGGTAGTTGTGGGAATGTATTGGATTCGGTTATAGGCTTCTGTGAAGTCTCCTCCGACGATTTTCAGGTTGAGCGGAACATGTTCAACAGGCTTCAACAAACTTTTAAAGCGGCCTGTTTCAGTTAAATACTCGCGATATGACTTCGCCATCCCGACATAGCCAGCATCCGCTCCATTCAAAAAGCGGTACTCGACCTCACGGTCTGTTTCCAATCTTTGCTTCTGTACAGCTTTAGCAGGAGCAGCAAGCCGACTCATCCGATACAAATATTCTTCACGGTAAATCTGATTGGAGTAAACGTTGAACAAGGTCGATTTCACTCCCGGAGGCATGGCAGCAATGTTCGCTGAATCTCCACCTTCTGTCAGAACAGCCATAAACGCATTGCTGCCCCGCTTCATCCCGAATACTGGGTATGCAATGTCCTCACGCCATTCACCAGATCGGTACCAATTGCCATTGTTGGTCACTTCAAAACCGTAAACCTGATGAATGAAGCCTTTTGAGATGTCAGCCCGTTTGGTGTCGAAGCGAATTAAACCGCCAGGTCCATCAGGGACGAATACATAGCCATCCTCATCGGATGAAGCAGCTCCGAAATAAGGCAATAAATCGATGTTGAATACAGAAAACTCGCCTTCCTCTTTAATCCCATCCGTTGGAATACGCGTCTTAAGCCCTTTTGCAGTTAGTTCGTACTGAATCGCGAAGCTGAGCTTCCTTTCTGGGAAGGTATAAACAACCTGTATGCCTGCCGCTGATTGAGTAAGGACCATTTGTATTTTTGGATCAAGTGCATTGATAACCTCACGAATCGTTTGGTCTTTCCCCTTGGTTCTAACGTAGGTCAGCGCAAAAGGAGATTTCAGATTGGATAATAGCAAGCCTTTAACGGTTTGGCTTTTCAACTGCTCCTCCGAAGGATTACTACTCCAGCGGAAACCAGTTCGTTTATCGATCAAAACAATCTGGGTGCTCTTAGGCTGAATATATAAAGCAAAGGTATCGTTCTCTAACGCTTTGGCATAACCATCTGATTCCACAGTCGGCTTCCACTCTGAGCCAGTATAAAGAGGAACTCTTGCTAAATCTGTTGTCGAGATTCCCGTTTTTTCAAGTGCAGCAGCAGGTGAAGTCCCGTGATTTTTGAGCAGAAAAGATAGGATAAACACGATAAGAATACAAAAAGCTATAGCAGCCAATTTCACAGGAAAAGGCAGGCGCTTGATGAGCGTAGGCATTCTAGAAGGTCACCTCCCTGTATAGCTGGTAGAAGAAGTCGTAGAGATTATAAGACAAACCAAACACAATGAAAGCAAACAACCAGATCGTGCCGATCGCAAATACCGTAATAGCGATATTCTTCAGCGTCTCCACAAAATCAAAATTATGAATAACCTGCGTCATGACAATGAACATAACAGCCATCCATAAATACATAATCGTGCCCAGCGAATCGACTATAACCCGCTCATCGAGCGTAACGATGTTGGACAATATCAATGTAGGAATCGAAAAGAATAGATAAGGAGCTAGCGCATAGGTACTGCCCTGAATCACCTCTCTGAACTTCCCCTCCCCATCCTTCACACTGCAAACAAGATAATTGGCAATAATCCAAGTCACCCACGGAAGCACGAACAATCGCAGATTGCTATAAACATTGATATTGGCCAGCTCAACGGGATGGAATAGAAAGCCTGTGTAATAAATCGTCGCAAGCTTAACCAACAGGACAGAAATGAGGATTAGAATAATAATCCACGGGGTTACCCGCGCTTCCTTCAAACGATAGAATCCATGATAGGGATGGAGCATAACATAACCCAAATTGCGCAAATCACTCCACGAACGCTGCCAATAAACGGATAGCGGACGGCGGGCAGCAGCTAGCTTTCTGAATGCCAGACGGGCTATTTTCCAGAGAATAAACAAACCAGCCAATGCTCCTACCAATCCGATAATATGACTCTGCAGCCAATCCAAGCGAATTTGCCAGTAAGCTTTGGAATACCCTTTTATATCAAAAGCTGCCTTTAGGAAGGATAACGCCTCGTGATTGTTATTCTCATGGAGATACGCTTTGCCTAATCCCTCGAAGGTGCCGTTGTACATATCATTGCGCGCATAAACCTTTTCCCAGAAAGGCTTGCTTTGCTCATATTTGCCATCCATATACAACGTAATTGCATTCATTACGTCCACACCAAACTCCGTGCGCACAAATTTATGAATCGTTTTAGTCCGACTATCCGAAATCCAAACCGCAAATTTAGAATCAATGCCAATGCTTGTTGGAAACCCGAGAACACCATATTGCTGCGTTTCATTATCCATCGAGCCAAAAGCAAATAATGCAGCTCCATATCGATCGTAAATGTTGATTTTTCGCGAATCATTGTCGATGTTGTAGAGAAAGCCATTCTGATCAATTGCTACATCAATGATGCCAAATCCATGATTCAAGGTCATATTCTTAAAGGCATCAACACCTCCCGCATTCAGCTTGCGGATGGCACCTGGCCCATTGCCAGCAGCTGTTGCCGTATAGATAAAACCATCATTATCCAACGCTATATTTGTTATTGGACGAGGTAGACTGGCTAGTTCTTTAGCAAGCTGCTCTTTATTAAGAATCAGCTTCTTCAACCAATTTAGCACCGTTTGCTGGGCTTTATTAGCTCCAAAATAACCCATGAATTCTCCAGCCTGATCCATGCGAAGCAAGCCTTGATAAGCGGAATTCAAAGCAATGTACATAACACCGCGACGATCAACAACCAGCTTGATGGGTACAAAATGCTCATTCACCAGAAAGCTGGATTTAGGCTTCTTATATTCCCGAATAAACTTGCCAGCCTTGTCGAATACAGCGATTCGCTGATTGCCTGAGTCCGCAACATAGATGATTCCTTCAGGCGTGACGAACACTCCTTCAGGAGCGCTCAGCTGACCGCTTCCATCCTTATCACCGATTTTCTGCAGCAGCTCTCCGTCGTTGCTGAGCACAACTATAGCGTTGTCTCCTTTATCAGCGACATATACCTTATCATCCACCCCGACCTGAAGATCGACAGGCTCATTAAGATGGGTTCCGTGCGCTTCTGCTGGAGTATAGATGGGCTGAACGCGCAGCCATTGGCCTAAATTTTTGTCATAATACTGTGTGCGGTAAGGAAGCTCCGCATATATAGTTGCTGGAACGACAGACATAGCTGCCGCAACCAAAAGCAGTAAAATTAGAAATCTCTTCATCGTTCCGACATCCTTTGCTGGTTTGAATTACTTGATTCCGGAATGGATCATCGTTTCAAGTACCTTCCGTTGGAAGAGCAGGAAGATTATCAAATTCGGGATAAACATCAACAGCCCTGAAGCTGCAGCCACATTCTGTCCAGAAACACTATTCTGCAGACCGCTGAGCAAGCTGTTGACATAGAAGGCCAGTGTCCTCATCGTCTCTTCTTGCATGAATAAGGTCGAGGTTTCCACATCTCCCCATACACCTTGAAACGTAAAAATCGAGATCGTTGCAATTGCGGGAATGGACAACGGCAGCACCATGCGGGTGAATATTCCAAACCGGCTAGCACCGTCAATTCGCGCTGCATCCAACAATTCGCCTGGAATCTGTGAAATGAAGCCAACTAGCATAAATACAGCAACTGGAGATGCAATAGCTGGTAAAATATGGCCAAAGTACGTGTTATTAATCCCTAATCCACTAATAATCAGATACCGCGGAATAGCTACTGTTTCTGAAGCAAACATCAGGGACAAGGTGATAAGCGCCAATATGAGATGCTTAAAATGAAACGCGTACTTAGCAAGCACGAATGCCGCCATCGTACTGACGATAATTACACTAACAAGGGTCATACCAGCGACCAGAATACTGTTAAACAGGTATCTCGTAAACGGCACCGCTGAGTTCGCCGCGTGAAAGAACAACAGCTCGAAGCTGCGAAACGTCGGATTCTTTACCAGAAACGGCGGTGGAAACAAGAACAGCTCGCTTTGTGGCTTAAAGGCATTGCTGAAAATGAAGATAATCGGCAATGACATGAATGCGGCTAGAGCCGTAAAGACGATAATTAGGCTTACATCGAATAGAGTCAACCTGCGCAATCTGCGTATCATCGGGTTATAACTCCTCCTTAGATCCGAACAGCCGATAAGCGAATCTCATCGCAAAATAGCTGACAACCAACAGGACCACAGAGATAGAGGAAGCATAGCCAAGCTCAAAACGGATAAAAGCATAATCATCGATATGATTGATAACCAAATGCCCCGCATATTGTGGTGTTATCGCCAAGCCTGTCAGTTGGGTAGAGATGCCACCTGCTTTCAAGGTTGTGACAATGGACATTACTGCGCTGAACAGCAGCTGCGGCTTCATCGATGGCAAAGTAATATAGAAAACTTCCTGAAGCCGACTAGATATCCCATCAATTCGCCCCGCTTCATAAAGCTCACGGTTCACCGTTTGCAGCCCTGCAAGCATCGCTAGAAACCCAACGCTAAAGCTGGTCCAAAGCGAAACAATAATCATGATTTTCAGTAAATATTCTGGCTTCTGCAGCCATGCAATCGCACTATCCATCCAGCCTATTTCAAGTAGAAAATGATTCAAGTAACCCACACGATCTCCGCTGAATGCAGCAATCCAAACCACGGATAATGCCACGCCGCCTGCCATCGATGGAGCATAGAAGGCCAACGTATAGTAATCACGAATGCGGAGCGGCAGCTGATGAATTAACCAGGCAAACAGGAATGAGAGCACATAGCCGCCAGGACCAACAATTAATGCGAACAGAAACGTGTTGGGAATAGCCTTGGTTAGGAAGATAATGTCCTGCGTGAACAGCATGATGTAATTGCTGAATCCGATAAATCGCAGTGATCCAAAACCGTTGTAAGAAGTAAAGCTGAGAGTTGCAGCCATAACCACGGGAACGACAATAAACATGATGAAACAAATTAAGAACGGTGCAAGAAAGAGATAGCAGAAGCTGTCACGCTTAAGATCCAACCAAAACCGTTTCAATTTCACACGGACACCTGACGATCTTCTAGCCTTAGGGAGAGTAGGCGAAAGCTCTGTATTCATTTAAGCGATCCCTCCCATTCGTAAGGTTTGTTAATTTGCTGAATGTGCAGCCCATCCTTGCCTTCGATTCCAAAATCCTTCTGTCTACGGTTCATTTCCCTCTGCAGAGAAAGCTGTGCTTGTTCCAGTGATTCCTGGGCAGGCATTCGATCCATAACGGTTCGATTCCAAGCAAAGTCCATTTCACGAGCGAGAAAATAGTAACCCGGAACATAAGGCAAATTCTTAGCCCAGCGTGTCTGCTCTCTTAGTGCAATCAAGTCGTCGTTCGGCCAGGAGAGTGATTTCATTGCTTCAATATTAGCTGTGTTCCAGCGAAACTCAATCCCATAGAAGGATTCAATATCACTTGCATATTGCGACTGTACCTCTTTAGAGGTCCACCATTTCAAGAACTCCCATGCCTCATCTTTGCGCTCACTTTTCTGCATAATCATCGCTGCTGATACTCCTTGCGGAGACCATCTCGCTACCTCGCCATTTGCCTGCTTAATACCCGGCAACGGTGCAATTTTCCAATGGCCCGTTATTTCAGGGGCTGCTACCTGCAGCTGCAAGTAAGTACTGAAATCGCCAATCCCGATAGGAATGTCGCCATCCCGGAAATGCTGAAAGAATGCCGGAATCTCAATCGGCAGATTATACTTGCTGAACAATTCCGTCCAACGTTTAAACGCTTGCTGCCCTGCATCGCTAGTCAGATTTGCTTTCAAGCCATCTGGCGAATACAAATCAGCACCATTCTGAAAAAATTGCGTCATGAAATCCGCTTTGGGATAATTCATCGTCATCCCATTCTCTTGCAGGGTAGGCAGGATATTGAAAACATCATCCCACGTATCTGGGGCCTTCAAATTCAATCTTTCAAAAATATCCGTCCGATAGAACATCATCTGGAAATTTTCCACTTCGGGAAGTCCATAGGTTCCGCCGTTATAGGTCAAAGCACGCCGCACACCAGGGATAAACCGATCGAATACGTCGTTGAAATCGGGAAAGACCGACAAATCCTGGGCTGCATCTCTCATTGCGAAATCCGCAGGTGTCGCCTCGCCAACTCCAAGTGCAATGTCGGGCACATCTCCAGCTGCATTCCCAAGAATCAGCATGTTCGGGTTAGGCATTAGATTAATATTGACTTCGATTCCCGTCTTAGGCGTGAAATCCTGATCTACCAGCTCTCGCAATAAATCCACATAATCACGACCGCGCTGTACCCAAATCGTTAACGCCTTTTTCTTGTTATGCTTGCGCATGTCATAGTCCATGTAGAAAGAACGCGCGAATTCAACAAAGCCATACGGAACTCGGGATAGTGCAGTGGGTACTTTTAAGCTGGTTTCAGCTCCTGAGGTATGCACCGCGATTGAATCAAGGAGCAGCGGCTGTTGCGTCAAAGTCGACATCCAAGTGCCAATATTATTCTGAATCGTCGCAAAATCATTGATTTTATTAGGAATCTGATCCACATCAGCCAGCATGATCGCGAGGATATCAACAGAGCCCTTGATCGCTTCCGATATATCCGAGTTCTTCATGTTTAAGCCATTAATGGCTTCGCGAATATCTAGTAAATGGTCGATTAATCCCTTTAGCTTCTTCTCGATGTCTGGATCAAACTTGGTCATATTCCACGTTCGGGTGGAATCCATATTTGCATCAAAAGATTTATTGCTATAATTGCCCGTCAACAGACGTATATGTCGATCAAAAGCCGCGATCTGCTCAAGCGTATCTTTGAGAGCCAGACTAACCGGCTGCAGCATAGATGCATCTGCGGTCATACGCAGTGTATGGGGGCCTTTCTCCAGATAAAATCGATAGGGCTTGCCTTCGGCCTCTTGAAGCGGGACGATTTCAAATTCTTTTTTCGAATCAATGCCATAATGAAGCATTTCCTTGTAGGGGACTTCACCGTCTATAGCAATCGTTCGATAAGCCTTGAAGCCGCTTCGATAAGCTTGAAAAGCTTTTAAATCGATTTCATACCATCCACTTTCAGGCACAGCAAGCTCCCACTCCACCCATTCACCAGGCAAGCGCCACCTTTGGCCTCCAAGCACGTTATACTTAATCCGTCCTTCCGGATCTGGAGAGATATAGGGCTCTGACCAGTGATCGGTTTGAATCGCCAAGCTCGATTTCTGTTTAAAATGCTCCGCTTCAATTACTTCTGACCAATTAACCTGTGAGGTTGATGCTGGATGGGACTTCTCATACTCGGCATATGTTTTCAAGCTTTTTTTAGATTGAAAAGTGATTGCTCTAAGCGCAACAGCCTCTCGCTCTCCGACCAGCTTGAGCGTATGCTCTCCTTGCTCCAATCGATATAACAACGGCTCTGAAGAAGTAGATAAATTAACTGCCGCTTTGGCCGACCAGCCCACCAGCTCCGTTTGTTGAGGACGAATCTCTTGACCAATTTCATTCTGAGCATAAGGATACTTGGCATCCTTCCATTTGCGTTCCAGCTCAATATACTGTGATTCTGCGAATGGATATTGCCCGTCAATCTGCACACCACGAACGACTGAGGTATTGCCGCCTTCGAGTGGCTTGTAATCCAAACTCAGCTCGTACCACCCAGCATGCGCAACCGTAAACTTCCATTCCACCCAGCCTTGGTCGTTAACCCATTGCAGAGCTTTACCCTCTGATTCGTCCACGATTTTAAGCGTTGCTTCAGGTGCAGAGGCACTAAACGAAGCTGGTGGAATGCTGATCTGTTGAGCATCTACAACTGTGACGGCAGCATCCGGACTCTTCAACATCAGCTTCGCATAAGTGGGTAAGCCCTGCTCCTCGAACGACAGCAGCTTCGAGACGCTTACCGTTGAAGCCTGCATGATAGCCTCCCCGCCAGATAACCAGCGAAATAAAACAAAAATCAACAAAGCAAATATAGCCAGGCGAATTAAAAGGCTAAGTCGTTTCCCCTTCCTCATCCTTCATCTCCCCCGACCCCTATCGAGGCGCCGGATTGTTCATCAAAAAAATGCACCTTGTTCATATTAAAGCCTATGGCTGGTTTTTCGTCCTTCAGGTAGACTGTATCGGGATCCGTTCTAACAATGACCGCCGTATCACCAATCTTCGTATATACATAGGAATCGGCCCCAGTAACTTCCGTCATCTCGACAACGCATTGTACATAATCATCATCCGTCGCTGCCCAATCCTTTTGCTTAAGCAATGCATGCTCCGGTCTAACTCCCATAACAAAGCTGCGCGATGATCTCAATGCTCTTTCCAAATCAGCATCGAATTGTTGAGGGATCAAGAGCTTCATGCGTTTATTTTCAAAATAATACCGCTCGTCCTGCAAAGTTACCTTACCCTCAATAAAATTCATTTGCGGCGAGCCGATGAAGCCTGCGACGAAAAGATTAGCCGGTTCATCATACAGCTTGCGCGGTGCTGCTACCTGCTGAATAATGCCATCCTTCATAACCACAATTCGCGTCCCCATTGTCATCGCTTCCACTTGATCATGAGTCACGTAAACCATCGTTCGCTTCAATTCACCTTGCAGCTTTATAATTTCCGCCCGTGTCTGGGCTCTTAATTTAGCATCCAAATTCGACAATGGCTCATCCATCAGGAACACCTGCGGCTCCCTCGCAATCGCTCTGCCTAACGCTACCCGCTGTTTCTGTCCTCCGGACAGCTGACTTGGTTTGCGATCTAGCAGATGCGAAATTTCGAGGGTTTTCGCCACGCGATTAACCCTTAGCTCGATGTCATGCTTCGCTGTTTTACGCAGCTTTAAGCCTAGCGCGATATTCTCATATACGGATAAATTCGGGTATAACGCATAATTTTGAAAAACCATCGCAATATCGCGGTTCTTTGGCGAAACGTAATTGACGAATTTTCCATCAATATACAGCTCACCGTCTGTTATCTCCTCAAGCCCCGCTAACATACGCAATGTTGTTGATTTACCGCAGCCGGATGGACCGACCAGCACAAGAAATTCCCCCTCCTCAATGGTCAGGTGAAAATCGTTGACTGCAGGACGCGACTCTCCTTTATAGTGCTTAAATATATGGCTAAACGTAATACTTCCCACCCTTAATCACCTCTCTTGAAGACATCATCTGCATATTCCTACCATTTATGTTACCTTAAGATGGCATCTGCAAATATGAGGGTATATTATCTTTTATAGTGAAAAATTAATCGGTTTTGTTGGGGAGGGTAGATCTTGGAACAGAAAAAGGACCTCCGTTTCCTAATTAAATAGGTGGCGGAAGTCCTTGGGTTGGTAATCCATTTAATTCTACGAGTATACCTTGAAAGCATCTACTTCCATGTAAGAACCACTTTTCTTGATTCCCTTGATCGTATGGCTTGCGTTACTTAGTCCTGTTTTGCTATAAATAACCTGCTGGACTAAACGTGTTGCGTTATAAGTATTGACCGTTTGTTGGAAAACACCGTCGATGTAGAGATCAATGTTGCCACCACCTGATGCTTTTTCGGCAATGTAGTCGACTCGCGTTCCTGTAAACGTGTATTCAAAATATTCGTTATTGGTCTGTGTGTAATGTTCATCTCCTGCATAATCACCTAAGCCTGAACGGTTTGGATCATAGATCCAGCCTGGACCCACATAACTTGAGGATGATATAGCATTGTCGTTAATCATCATGAAGCCCAAGCTCGGATAAGCAACGGTTGGAGCCCAGCTTGTTGCATCATAAGAATAATTGCCGTTATTGCCCACCTCGAACCGAATCAAATCACCAGTGACTACAGTTATATTATCCAGTTCAGTATTCACTCCAAGCTCATCGTTGCCTGCTATTGTCTGGTCTCCAGCTACAGGCCATATTCGTGTTCCGTTCTTCGTAATCCGCACTAGCACGCCATTTCCACCAGCATTAGATTTGGATACCCAACCACGGATGCTCACTGTTCCATTCATTGGAGCGGTCCACACTCTGGCAGAATCGCAGCCTGAGCAATTCTCCGGATGCTGCCAGAACTGGCTGACAATATTCAGGTTTCCATCAGACCATCTTTTGTTTGTGCTGTCATACGTTGAATTATTCCATACTCCGCTCACTTTATATTGATAGGACCAACGGTTGCTTCCTTGCGTAGCACTGAAACCTTTAAGCGCAGAATAGATCTCGGTATCAATGGCATTTTTATTATTGGTAAACGTGTAATTCTGCCAGCTACCATTATACCAGGTCGTATTAAAGCCATTCGGCTCAGCATAAATATTATTACTTGCGGTTCCAGTTGGGAATGTAGAGGAATTACCTGCAGTAGCCATCCCACCACCAGGATTTGCTCCATGTCCGTTATTTACGAATGTATTGCCTGATGAATAGGTATTCGAAACGGTATATCCGGGAGCGATGTTCAATAGCTCAAAACCTGCTCCAGCATTATTCCCAAAATAATTATTATGAATGGTTACATTGTCCGTATCCATCTCAAAATCGATACCCGTCTCATCGCCTGAGCCGGTCACAGGCGTATTATGAATCATACTGTTGACAATTTCCACATGGTCGACGCGTCCCAATAAGATGGCTGCTGTTCCTTGTGGTGCATAACAGGCTGCCACATTGTCCAGATTGGCATTCTTGAGCACAACACGCGTCATATTAATCAGGTCAAGCGACTGGCTGCAGCTTGAGCTTCGTCCATCCCCGTCATCATCATGCAGATAGATATTCTTGATGACGACATCCTGTGTGGTTAAATGCTGATTGGATGTAACGGAACCACTGTTATTCCAATTAAAGCTGATAGAATTTATGTTCTTGGTGCCTTCAATAGTGTCCAGGATAACGTCGCGGAGTACATATTCACTACTTCCAAGTGCACCAATATTTCCAGTAAATACAATACCACTTGAAAAATAAATATGGTCAGCCGCTCCACTGGCTGTGTCACCTCGCGTGATACCGGAATTGTGATGCAGGTAAAGATTACTAAATCTCAGACCATCATGGAATTTAGTATCATAATGCACCAGTATGCCCGTCCCGGCATTACCTACCTCCAAATCAGAGACCTGCCAATAGGAAGGGTTGTTCATGCGGATTCCGCGGTCAGCTTCATTCTTATTGCGGAGAATCGCTGGTTTGTTTCCTGTACCATAGGCACCGATAATCGCATAATTGGCCGATGTGCCCGAACCGTTAATTGTCATTTGCTGATTCCATGTGGCACCTCTAGCCAGTAGTACCTGATCACCCCCGCCGAAGGTACGGCTGTTGACGTTTGTGAAGTCACACCAAGGAGATCCTTGAGCTGTGCCTGCATGGGTGTTCGCACAATTTGAGCCAGCTTTGTTATTTACATAATAAGTAGTATTCAATGCATTGGCCGTCGGAGTATGAATAAGAAAAATTGCCGCCGTAAAAATGAATGCGCTTACTAAAAAAATGTTAATAGTTAACTTTTTCATCATTATCCCTCGCCTCTATTAGAAATTTGAGAAACCATGGTTAGCGGGAGGCTGTCCCCATTCTTTGACAGCCTCTTCGCTAATTAAATGTTATATTGCATCTTACCTTATTTTTGAAGTGGCTAATTTACGAATTAGTTGCCTTCCAGGCATCCACCTGTTTCTGGATCTCTTTCAATACTTCACTCAGACCCGCTTTATCCACTTTTTCCTTCAGCTTGGCAATACTTGCATCAACATCGCCCGCTAGAAATACTGGGGTAAGCTCAGGGAATATCGCATCGATCTGTGCCATTTCCTTCTTGACAGGTGTCGAGTCGAAAGTAAAGCCTGCATAAGGTGAATATTCAGCCTTATCAATTGTAGCTTTCAGACCGTCCAATACTTCCTTGCTGTTCCAATTCGAAGGCCATTGATCCCAGAGGCTTCCGATCCACGGATGCCACATAGCCCAGTTTGTTTTCTCACTTGTCTTAATGATTGGATTGTCAGTGCCTTTACCACTTACATAGTTCCAGTCTTCACCTTCAACACCGTATGCGAATTTATTAAAGAATTCCTTGTCGGAATAGATCAGGTTAAGCAGCATCATCGCCCGCTCCGGGTGTTTGCTTGTTGTGCTGACATAGCTGACCGCTGTACGAATACTCGAACCTGTCACAACATTATGGAAATCAAGCGGAGTGGCCACCATAGGAACTCCAAAATCTGTGCTTGTTTTTACAAAGGACGGATCATAAATATGATAAGAAGCAACGGCATACCGTCCCGTTTTGAATTCTGCATTGGCATCTGTAATGACCTTCTTGGGAATATAGCCTTTTTGCGCCCAATCATGCATCATCTTCACTAAATCAATCCATGTCTGTTCTTCCAGCTGGCTTTTCCATTTACCGTCAACGACATCATAACCTATCATGGGGGATATTTTGTCAAAGGTCTGTTGGAAAGCGGCATACCCTGGTCCATAGCCTACGAAGGGAATCATATCCGGCTCCTTGTTTTTTAAGCTTTCAAGGACGGGCTCTAAATCTTTGTAGGAATGAATACTGGCGTAATCGATCGCATATTTGTCGGCAATATCTTTACGCATAGCAATATTAAACGAGTTCACCCATGCGCTTGGGTTGGCTATCCCGTATTTCTTACCTTGGCTTGTGACAGCTTGCCAAGCTTGGTTAGGCACTTTTTTGACGATATCTTGACCATATTTATTAATTAAATCATCGAGTTCCATTGCAATACCGCTGGAGACGTTCTGACTGAAGCCGAGTGTACCGAGTAGATCGCTAAACAGGTCGAATTCTTCACCAGCCGAAGCAGCAACCTTGATTTTCTGCACATACGTAGCCCAATCGACGAATTTTATCGTTACATGTGCATTTATTTTCTCCTTAAGGACCTCGTTAACAGCTTTCATAACATTAGCCTCATTCGGACGTGGATCAAGTGGCGGAGGCATATACCAGATAAGCTCAACGAATTCTGAAATATCAGCTGAAGGAGGTGGTGTGTTCTCGGCAGGAGTGCTAGACGAACTGGTTTTATCATCGCTGACTGCAGGAGAAGCCGCTTCTTTCTTATTGGTGTTGGCACAGCCTGCAAGTACAATCGATAATACCAAAATTAATAGAACTGAAATCCGCAAACCAACAAGTCTTTTTCGCATTAAATATTTCAATGAAATAGCCTCCCTATTTATAATTGTTTAACATAATTAAAGCATCCTTGTATCATTGTAAATCACCTTACTCGCAGCAACACCATCTTTCTTTAAATCTATCACTCCTATACGATTGTGGCCACAATCCATCTGGAGTCTATGTTAATCGGTCATGTAAACAAACTTGTTTGCACGATCGGTTATAACCACACATCTAATATGCTCTAACCTTTTACTGAACCTACAGTCAGCCCTCGAGTCAGGAAGCGCTGGAAAAAGGGAAACACGAACAGCAAAGGTCCTATAGCCAGTACACAAATCGCCATTCTGAACGAATTAACCGGTAAAATGGAGCCTGACATTCCAGTTGGCTTAACGACGTTCAAGAATTGAATACTGTTCAGCATTCGGTTCAGCATAGCCTGGAGTGTCAACAGACTATTGCTTTCGGTATAGAGCAGGCTGGCGAACCAGTCATTCCATAATTGCAGAGCCATGAGCAGCCCAACCGTGGCGATTACAGGTGTCGATAATGGTACCACAATACGGATAAAAATACGGAGTTCCCCTGCTCCGTCAAGCTTGGCGCATTCGTAAATGGCATCCGGAATGCTTTTGAGAAACCCTTTTAATATTAGAATATAGAAAGCATTGACCATCGCTGGGACAAACAATGCATAAATCGTATCCTGCATATCAAGCCATTTAGTAATCAGAATGTAAGAGGGAACCAGACCGCCTTTGAATAAAATAGTGAAAAAAACGTAGAAGGATAAAAATCCAACATAGGGATAATCTTTACGACTTAACACATACCCTAATGTTGTCATAAGACACAATCCTATTAGAGTTCCAGCACAAGTGGAAATAATAGTTACACTATAAGACTGCATCAATTGGTTCCCATTATTAAAAACAATAAGATAGGCATCTAACGTGAAACCTCTGGGCCAAATCCAATAGCCTTCGCGGATCAGTTTCATTTCTTCCGAGAAAGAAGCCATCAGAATGATGAGAAACGGGACAATAACCGCAATACATAGCAGAATAAAAATGATATGCACGAAAAAGCTGAATCTTTTTTGCTCTGGTGTGGAGAAGGTTCTCGTTGATCTTTCAGTAACTATTGGGGTTTCCATGATCATGCCACCTTAAAATAATTTGTCGTCCTTGCTGATTTTACCGATGAGATAGTTTGACAGCAGCACGAGAATAAACCCACAGATGGATTGGAACAAGCCTGCTGCTGATGACATCCCAAAATCTCCGAGCGAACGCAATGCCCTGAAAACGTAGGTATCAATAACATCTGTCGTTGGATATAGCATCGGACTGTCCCGGGGCACACTATAGAATAGTCCGAAATCAGCGTAAAAAATGTTGCCGATACTGAGAATAACCATGATAATAATGATGGGTCGGATCATCGGTATCGAGATATGGATCGCTTGCTGGAGCCTACTCGCCCCATCGATCTTGGCAGCGTCGTAATACTCTGGATCGATACCCATTAGCGCCGCATAATACATCAAAGTACCATAACCAAGAAATTTCCATACATGAGCGATGACCAATACGAAAATCCAATACTTGGGCTCGTTGTAGAACATAATGGGTTCACTGCCTAATGCAGTTAGCCATTTACTGATTAATCCAAGATCCGGATCCAAAAAACCATATACTGCATAGGAAACGATTACCCATGAAATAAAGTAAGGCAGGAACAGCACTGTTTGATAAGTCTTGGTTGCTCGTCTGCCTATCTCCAACAGCAATAAGGCAGCGGCAACCTCAACAATTACATTAATTGTGATAAATAATCCATTCATAACCACCGTATTCCGGAGAATATACAGCAAATCTGAATTAAACAGAAATTCAAAGTTCGTAAACCCGATCCATGGACTACCCCAGAAACCTTTTGTAAAGGTATAATTTTTAAAAGGAAGTATCAGACCGTACAAGGGTATATAACTGAATATTAGAATATAGAGAAATGCCGGTAATGCCAGAAATGAAAGTCCTAGGCTGCTTTTAAAACGATGTATACGTCTGCTCATTGTCTTGCTCATATGGTTTCATGATCCCTTTCTGAAAGCTGATTTCTGTTTGACTTCGGTTTGATACCCTTATTATGCAAGATGCCTCTCACTTACGGAACTGCACAAATTGACAACGGCCTGCAATTTGGCACTGTACATTTTGTCATCGACTGTAAAAATCGTTAAAACCCTTTACAAAGGCAGTAGAATAAGTAACATTAGAGTCTAGACACTTACAGAACAGAGAACGGAGTAACCACATGAAGTTTCCGAAAACGTCTTCATTATATAGAAAGAAATATTATTTGCGCATAATGCTTTCGGTAAGCATCTTTGTGATTATCCTCGTCGGAGCTTTATTCATTACTTCTTATATTTATGGTAAACAAATGCTTTTTCAAATAGAAACGGCCAATAATGCGAAATTGCTGAACCAAACCCGTTTCAATTTTGAGCTCATGGATTCCACTGTGCAAAATCTGACTAAATACCTGTTTGTCAATCCTGAATCTTCAACCATACTTAACGATACCGGTAATTTGCAATACGATGAAATTTACAACCAAATCAATCGCATAACGACATCGGTAATCGCTTCCAATTCCTTTATTCATTCGATTGGATTCTATAACAGCTATAACAACCGCATCTTTTATGCTGGGAAAGGACTTGATTTCAATGACGTGGGCATGAAAGAAATGATTGCCAATTATCCGGATACACCGAGAATGAAACCGATCATTCGCTCACTTGACAATACTTTTGGTGCCAAAGTGGTGGGAGAAACGGTCTTTACCTATTTGATTTACCAAACTTCGGGGGAGCCTGCAAAGATTGATTCAGCGGTTGCCATTAATATCAATGCAGATTGGATCTATGAGAATATCAACCAAATTAATCTTTTTAATGAAAAAGCAGAGGAAAGTATCTTTATCTATAGTGATATCAGTGGCTTTCTCGAGCAAAAAAACAGCGTCCCTAACCTTAAGGAATCGCTGCTGCGTGAATATCAGGATCATTTGAAGCGCGACAAGGCAGGATCGGGCTCGTTCGAACAAAAGCTTGAAGGACAAAGCTATGTCATTACTTACTTGCAATTGCCTAACCAGAAGCTTACTTTTTTCAAAATACAGCCTACCCTAATAGTCTACAAGTATTTAAAGACGTTTCGCTGGCTTTTGCTAACCATATTTTTCATTACCGTGCTTTTGGCGTTACTATTCTCCCTGATGGTCTCGAGTATTGTTTATAACCCTATTTCGCGTCTTATCCGACAAGTATCTCCGTTAACAGTTCCTCTGCAAGGCGTGGATGAAATTTCATTATTGAGCGATACGTATCGAGACTTGTCTGCAACATTGAAGCAATATAATGCAGAAAAGCAAAATGTGCAGCAGGTTATGAAATCCTATGTTTTGAAAAGCATACTGACCGATAACAACCTCATATCCAGAGCTAAATTCGAAGATGCCTTCGGCAAAGAGGACTCAGACTTCCGTTACGACAATTCTTATCTGCTCATCCTGGTCCAGATTGACGGATTCACCCAATTCCAGCAAAATTACAATCTGCATGACCGCAACCTGCTTAAATATGCTGTCGCTAACATTTTTCAGGAAACCGTGATCTCGCTTGGTAATGTCAAAGAAGTTTCGCTAAACGATAAGGATCTTATTATTTTGCTCCCCTACCGAAATGAAATAACTAACAAGGACATACTTGTAGCCAAAATTAAAGAAGCGCAAGCGAACATTTTACATTATTGCAGCTTATCCGTTACTATAACGGTCAGTGGTTCGGCGGGTGACTTTTCCAAGCTGCCTGAAGCGTACCGCAGCTTAATTTATAATTCACATTACAGGTTTGTCTATGGACCTCGCGGGTTGATTACGGACAAACTGCTTGGTGCAAATGAAGCTAATAAGCTTAGCTCCTTGTCTAAGAAGCTTGAGGCAGCCTTGATGGAGAATATAGATACAGGCAATATGGCGGGGATCAGACTTGCTTTGGAAAGCATTCGTCTGGAGTTAAGCGGAATGCAATATGAGTCTCTAATGTCCTCGCTCTTGCAATTAATTGATGCCATTCGAAATCGGTTGCGCTCTATGAATACAACGGATACGAACGACAGCTACAACTTGCTGGAAATATTGAAGTCAATCGGTACATACGAAACTATTGATGAATGCTTCAACAAGCTACATGCCGCACTGCATGACAAGCTCGACACAGATGAGAATAAGGTTAGTGTAAATACAGAGCAGCTGCTTGTCGATACAGCCAATCAAATTATTCAAAGCAGCTATATCGACAATGGACTTTGCCTGGATCAGATTGCCGACGCTCTAAATGTACCTTCACGCAAGCTTGCCAAAATCTACAAAGAAAATACCGGTCTTTCCGTTAGTGATTCTATCACTGAAGTACGCCTGAAAGAAGCCGCCTATTTATTGAAAAATACAAACAAGAGTGTCTATGACATTCTTAATAAAGTTGGTTATGAGAATGAATCCTACTTCTACAAGCTTTTCAAAAGCCGTTATGGAATTACGCCGAAAGAATATGCCGCACTCTTTGTTGAAAAATAGGAAAGACCGCCTTTTGTTCGGGCGGTCTTCTTTTTGAATTAGTTAGGGACAGCACACTCCACTTACCAACGGCCATTCTAATGATAATTTATAGCGCTACAGCCAGTTACTTCTACTAATTTATCTTTGTAACGATACTTTTTATCGTTACAGCACTAGACCCCGCTCCCACCATTCATCCACTGCTACTAAAACGATAATTTATATCGCTACAGCAAGTTACTTCTACTAATTTATCTTTGTAACTATATTTAATATCGTTACAGCACTAGACCCCGCTCCCACCATTCATCCACTGCTACTCAAACGATAATTTATATCGCTACAGCAAGTTACTTCTACTAATTTATCTTTGTAACGATATTTAATATCGTTACAGCACTAGACCCGCTCCCACCACTCATCCACTGCTACTCAAACGATAATTTATATCGCTACAGCAAGTTACTTCTACTAATTTATCTTTGTAACGATACTTTTTACCACTACAGCTTTATATTGGTGAATGAATGATTATTGCTTTCATTGCTTTCATTAAGGTTCGTGCTTAATCCGATCCCCCTAGCTTGACCCACTGCTCATTCCCTGCTCTTCCCTCAATTGCGATGGACCATACATGATCTGTTGAGGTTGCGTGAACCGAGCAGTTACAACCATTAGCTGCTATAAGCGAAACTTTCTGCTCCGCATAGAGATATAACCTACCTGATCGTGTACCCGCATCGGTGAACGTAATCTCATACGTCGAATCTTCAGCATCACTTCTAACCTCGGCAATCTCAGCTGCTCCCAGTGAGATATGAAGATCTGAGCCGATTAATAAAGGATGACTGGTACTATTCGCGGCTGTCAATCGCAACAGGCGCGATCCATGTGGCGGAATACCTCGGCTGATATAGGAGCGGTCTATTAAACCTATATAGGCACCATCCCAGAACGACCACGCATGAAACTTATTATCAAACTCGTCAAGTCCAGGGAAATCTAACGGTATATCCGTTGACTGCTCTGCATCATTGAATAATTGTATCGCTATGAAGCGGTTTCCCTCCATTCGGGTTGAAATGAACCCAAAATGATTAGTGTTCCGTTCAGTGCCCGGTCGGAGCGGCAAACCTCGCTCAGGTGATGACGGCCGAAGCCATTCCAGCTTGCGCATGGCTTCCGGGGATTGCATAGTAGTCTGTTGCAGCGGTTCGGACACGAGCGACAGTCCTCCTAATAGGCCAACGAAGCCATGCCACGTCCGCAACTCATCTTCCGTCAATGCATTGCGCGGCTGGATATAGGTGACGTCTGGATCATTGGCAAACAATATCCCATTGGCAATAGCATTCATGCCGACAGAACGAATACATTCCAATATAGTGCAAGAATGCGCTGCTGACCAGAAAGCTGCAGAATCTGGACCGATTCGTGCTGAGTCTGCATACCCAGCAACACCTCGGGTGAAACCGGAGCAAGCCAGCAGATAGCCCATCTCACCAATCTCTTCACGATACAGCTGATAAAGCTCGCGGAAAGCTTGCAGTCTTGTTTTATGCTTATCATAAAGTCGGACTTTACGCCCGATTGTATTAAAATCTATTTTGAAATAGGTGAATCCGTCCGCTTTCTTGTCTTGGATCATCTGCCGCAGCATTGCCTTTACTTCCGGATGAGTTGGATCAAGCCAATGAGATGTAGGGCCCCAGTTACTAGCCTGGCCTTCCAATTCGCCTTTAACGTTTCGCTGAAAATAATCCGGTTTCAAGCCCAGCAGACCGCAGCGGTCATGCATTGCCAGAGGAGCTAGCCAAATACCTGGTTCTGCACCGGTTTCCTTGATTTTAAGGACTATAGGCAACAAGCCATTAGGAAATTTATGATTACACCTCCAATCACCGGTCTCAAGCTGATAGCCATCGTCAATTTGGATAACGTCAAATGGCAATCGCTGCTTCAAATCAGCTATGCGCTCCGTGGTTTCAAGGATCGAAGACTCTGTAATTTTATCCATCAAATCGTACCAGCTGCACCAACCAAACCGGCTTCCTGCTGAGGTACGTGCTCCATGAGTGTTCGCCGTCCAACGCAGCATTGTTTCAGCAGCTGTCACATAAGGTCCACCTAACACTAGCAGCTCCTGAGCTTCACGAGTTTCACCAGGATAAACTATAATCCCGGACATTTCACTAGTGGCAACCAGCTTCATTGTTCCTTTCGTAACTTGAAAATCAAGACGAATATCCGCTTCCGGTGCTCCAACCGCTCCAATTACAATCCCTTGCCTGCCTTGATCGGTATAAAGCGATGCATAATCCTCGTAGCTGCGCCATCGTCCGTCATTTGCTTTGCTTCCGGTTTCCAGCGCATGAGGGACAGGCATACCGAACCCCTCCCACATCGCAACAGTCGATTCGTTGCTGCTTATTAATGTTTCGCCCAAATGACCTACCCTCAAATCGTGGGCAAATGGCGATAAATGCCATGATGAAGGATCTCCCTTGCAAGCCAGACCTTTATCCACGGAATGAAGCAATGTAAAGTTGTTCCAGCGAATCGGCTCCCCGGAATGGTTGGTAAACGTTGCCCTGACCGTAAAACCTGGTTTATCCTTAAGTATACTTATCGACCAGAACCACTCGTAACCAGCCTCTTCACGCCAGATGAATTGATAATCCGTTGCTGCACCTGCGAATGTTTCTCTATCTGCTATAAGCGCTTCCGGCATTTCCACTGGTTTCCATTGGTAGAAATGCTCCGTTTCCCCAATCCATAATGTCGCCTGCGGTTTAACTCCACTTAACGAAATCTGATTCCACTGGGCGGAAAGACTCCCGTCCTCGAAACTGGTATGCATCCATTCAGCTGACATTTAACCCTGCTCCTTTTCGCTACAATAATCAATCTGCGAATATTAATTGCTCTCGTAAAAGAAATTACTTACACTAGTCTAGTAACCTTATTGTAGAATTAAACCGCACCTATTAACAGAGACAATCCAAGCATATATATGGACAAATGTTGCAGGCGTACATGCACACTTATGATTTACAGGAGGAATCCAATGTCTCTTTCGCATATCTCATTTCTAGCACCCAACCCGGTATCAAGCTCCATTACGGTGCTTACCGCCGGTTCACACATAACAAAACCAGGACACCGCGTCGGTGCCCAGATTATTGACTATTGTCTCATTCATCATGTAGTAAGCGGGCAAGGTTTCTTTCAGTGCCGCGGGCAACGCTATACGGTTAGTGCAGGCAGCAGCTTTTTTATTTTTCCAGATGAGCTTGTTGACTACGAGTCCAGTATAGACTCACCCTGGCATTATTACTGGGTCGGCTTCCGCAGTGGTGCAGCTTATCAGATGTTGGACGAAATGGGGATTTCTATAGATATGCCCGTCGTTGAAGCAAAGGGTAAGCGCAGAATTTCAGCCTTCCTACGGCTTATCGAGCGCCATTTTCTTGACCGTTCCGCTATTGCCGAACTTCAAGCACAAGCCTATACCCAGCTTTTAATCGCTGAATATGGCAAATCATTGCATACAGCTATACCTCTGAAAAATAGCAATGAAGGAGCAGGTAACATAGCCAAAGCGATCCGTTGGATGAATACCCATTATCATGAACCTATTTCCATAGAGCGGCTAGCCCTTACGATTGGGTATCATCGTTCTCATATGACAAGGCTTTTTCATAAATATACCGGCACCGCACCTATGACTTATTTGTTTCAAATAAGAATGCGCCGCGCCCAGTCTCTGCTTCACGGTCATCTCTCAATTGAACAAGTGGCTGCTGCAACTGGATATGCCGACCCGCTCTATTTTTCAAAACAGTTCAAAAAATGGATGGGTCTTACCCCAACTGAGTATCGAAATACACGTTATTAGATTGTGGCGCTGCTTACTTCCATTCTAATCACTGTATCCAAGCTGCTCCAAACATCAGTCACGGATTTGGTGATAGTCACACCTGATATATTTTGCGAAATAGTTACTGCATGTCCATTGCTTAAAATAGTCCCATTAATGAATTGCTTACCATCTCTAGGTGCAGGTAAGTACAATACGTCACCGCTTGGCGGATTCAAGATATGGATATATTCGACTGTATCGTCAATTGACTTGGTGGCAACAATGCCATTAGCTAAACTATTTAGTGTGGTACCACTTTCACTTACATAGGATGTGCTTGAATAAACATTTTTTAAGGAAACACCAACGGCATTGATATAACCGCCAAGCTTAATTAAGCCTGTTTTCACACCGTCTTCCCATTAAGCTTCAAAGCCCGCATAATTACCCGCATCCCAAAGCATACCCCCACCATTTCGGTTCACACCTGCTTGCAATACGGTGAATCGGAACATATTTTCCGGAGTATATAAGAGGGCATTGATCCCTTGCGGAATGGAGGCCCACCAATAGTAGTGAGGGTCGTTGCCTTTTATTGTTGTTACTGTCGCGATATGATTATTAGTAGCTTGCCAGTCACCATTATCTACAGGTATATTAAACATTTCCTTCGCTACATAATCGGTTACTACGCCATCAGAAACAATAGGACCATCGCCATAGCCACCGTTGCCAATTATAATTCGGTTCGGATTTCCAGCTAGCAGGCTTGTGCGAAGTCTGGCTTTGTCAATTTTTATACCAAATGAAGTAGTATCAAAAACCATATCAATCCAATAACCATCGATTCCAGTGCCGTACCGATTACCCATTTCTGCGATGACATCATTCACATAATTATTCCATACAAGGTAGCTGTTCGACGAATCGTCCCATCCGGTTGCCGTTTGGTTAGCATCAGTAAAATCCATACCATCCGTAACATGTATGTACAGTATTAATTTAATATAATAAGGCTTTAATGCATTAATCAAATCTTGAATTACATCATGGGTCGTTGAATGCCCTGGTCGCCATGAATCATTTGCAACACTTGGATAGAGTACATTCATAGCAGCATGCCATGCAGTAAAGACCACATATTCGACACCAAACAAATCGGCATCCTCAGCAAATTGCACCGCATTAAAATTATTCCCAAGCTCATCCAAATTCGCAGGATGCTTACCATCCGGAAAAATGGTTTGATGGATTGTACTATTGCGATACGTGAAATGTGAGAAAAGACCATAATGACTTTTTAAGAACCAATTCATAATATTCATCTCCTGTCACTTTCCTTTTGTTCTTGCTCTATACCCATGTTCGTTTATAGCATCAATTATCTCATCTGTAGTATACTTGAGCCCCATTATATCAATACGCCAACCTTATTTGTACAGTCTTCCTACCGATAATTCATGATAATAATATACATATTTTTATGGATTAATAATTTCTCTACTTCCTCTTGCAACTCCTGCGATATTGCAAAAAACCTATTACCCCAATTGCCAGAATAGCACCGATCATAGCCATCAGCATATCCTTCTGAGTATCCATTGGATCACCTTGAAATCCTAGATACTTCGCTGCTAGCTTTGGATTAGCCAGAAGTGTGACCACCAGCATCTCTGCAATTTCAAAGAAAGCTGCCGAAGCCATGATTAATCCAAAAGTGACTACGTATGACCAAACGCTCCTCAGTTTCATGATACGTACGGTAATTTCCATTGTCGGATAGACAATTAGTAGGCCAAATGCTAGATGTACAATACGGTCATAAACCCCACGTTTAGTATGAAATACTGTTTTAAACCAACTATCTATCGGTGAATGCTGGTAAGCATAGTGGGCACCAATCGCATGTAGTACTAAAAAGACCATTATCAACAGGTAAGACAAGTTACTGAATGCAAAGGTTCTGTATAGAAAGGCAAGCCCGCCAATAAAAAGTATTAATGGGACATTTTCGACTATCCAATCTTTCAAATCTACAGGATGAATGGCAGTTAATACCCAAATAAACATAAACACAATGATCATGATATGTAGGGGGCGATTGTGTGTAAACGGGGTATTGTGATTTCGAAACAACCTGGACCAAATTCGATCATGTTCTGTAGAACGAAGCATGAAGGCCACTCCTTAGTTTGAAATTAATTTCTTTAGACTGAAAATCGGCTCGCTGTAGTTAAATTGCCCCTGGAAATACCATAATATTCCGATTTTTACTAAGGATCTTTATTTTTCACATAAAAAAAAAACACCTGTTAGGGTGCTCTCATACCTTTATTCGACTAATCCAAATAAACCTCTAACTCATTGACCCGAATGTGTTGAAGTTGACCCGAGGGTCCGCTATTGCCTACCACACGTATTTTTGAACTCGTTACAGTAGTAAAAATGTGCGTGCGATGTACGGATGTATTTCCTGTCTCCGCTGTGAATAGATCCACCCAAGAAGAACCATTCCAATATAGAATTTGATAATCCCTTATTTCATAGCCGCTGCTCGTATAGAGCTCAACCCGATTAAAAGTCTTATTATTCACACCCCAATCCAATTCAATCCATTGCGGCAATGCAGGAACAGCGAGATTTGTCCAACTATAGGGTTGACCCAATGAAGTATCATTACTCCCATCATTAATCTTTGCCGCAGAATAGCCTTCATACGTAGTTAAAGCTGTTGCTGTAGCTCCAATCGCTATATTAAATAGTGGGTCATGTGTTGATGTTTCTGCTGCAACTACTACAGTTCTTTTTATTTCGTTTGCGTGATTTCCCGTCAAATCATTCACATTGTAATGGTAAGTGTAGGTTCCTGCTACTGAGGTATTCAATGTTGTATCCTCATTAACATTGTTGCTGACTGTGACGGCGATGCTCCCTGTTAGATTGCCATCGAAATCATCTATTGCTGTTGCTCCTAAATCCACATAACTCGCTCCGTACGTCAAGTTAACCGTTAATTCTCCGGTCATGGTCAGAACAGGAGACGTTGTGTCAGCTACATTAAGATAGTAACAGGACTTTTGAACGCCACCTATCGGATCTCCAAATATTCCATTGTCGCAAGAAGTAGTCGATCTGAAATTTTTATAACTATAATAGCCCACTTTATTTCCCACTTCACCTGCTTCTGCTCCAAACGCTACAATCGCGGTCCCAGAAAAACTGCACGTTCCACCTTCATACGCACAAAAGGTGTATCCCACTGGGCCAGGGCCACCATTTGGCGCTACTATTGGGACAATCTGATCCAATAAATTTCGTATTTCTAAAGAATCTCCTGAATGAGATAGATTATAAAAAACAATATCATCAATATGAATACCATCTCCTTCACGATCAATAGAAGGAGGATCAGCAAATGTTAAATTAACGGGTATACTAACACAAATTAGCAGCAAACATGTGAGTAATCTTAATTTGTTTATCATAAATCACTCTCCTTGGAATTTATATTTTAAATCTATCAGACTTGCATTCCTATTGATTAACTCCATTATAAGTAATAATAAGGTTCCATACTAGATGATGAAGTTCACTACAAAAGTAATAATCCCACCATTATTTTACATAATATGCTCAAAAATATGACTTAAGTCATGTTTGAGTACTTATGAAATAGTCAAACACAGATAACCCTACCTTCTAAGAAAGAAGGGTTTATCCGTGTTTGACTCTACTTTTTATAATCCGGTTATCTATTCGGGCTCGTCCCAGCGAAGTACCTTCATTGGTAAGCTCAATAAGGTTTGACCAGCAGCTGCGAGCTTTAAATTCGACTCCAAATCGAACCCAGGGACAGGTTCAATGTGAGAGAATGTTTCAATAAAAATTCTAAAAGCTTTGTTAGCTTCCATTCTCGCTAGAGGTGCACCGATGCAGATATGCGGTCCATTGCTAAACGATTGATGTCGATTGTTGTTTTTACGGTGAATGTTTAATGTAAATGGATCTTCAAAGACATCCTTATCCATGTTTGCTGCACTCATCCAAGCAACCACCACATCACCTTTCTTCAAATCAACACCTAAGACATTATTATCTTCCTTCACAGTACGGTCCATTTTGCTGATTTGAAAACGGTAACGCAGCATCTCCTCAACAAAATTAGGTACGAGATCGATATCGCTTCTTAATTCATCATAAAGTTTAGGATCGTCATACAACAAAGAGTAGAATGAATTAGCTAACAAGTGACTGGTTGTTTCTATGCCTGCCCCAAGAATAAACATAGTTATTCTAACAATGTCATCATCCGTTAACTTGTCTCCCTCGAAATCAGCTTGAATCAAATCCGAAATAATGTCGTCCGAAATTTGTGTTCTTTTTTCGACAATGAAAGGAAGCAAATAACTAAAAAACTCCTTTGCTGCCCTCCCCTTCTGCTGATTAACTTCTTCAACATTTTCCTTATGGAACGGTATGAACAGAATGTCGACCCATTTCTTAAAAAGCAGTTTGTCTTTATGCGGAACTCCAAGTAACTCGGCCATTATTATGATCGGTAGCGGGGTTGTAAAATCTTTGACAATATCTATCACCGTCTTAGCTTCCATCTCGCTAATCAAATCCTTCACTACCTGTTCAATACGTGGCTCCCATGCTTGTAGGCTTCTAGGAGTGAAAGCTGCCGAAAGTAAAGAACGTGACCTCCGGTGTTCAGGTGGGTCACTATCATGGAGATTTATTCGTTCTGGAAAAGTTCCTTCCTCTGTACCAGATCCGGCACTGACAAGGGTACGTTGGCGAACACTTGAGAATAATGCATAGTCTGTCAGCACTCGTTTAACGTTCTCATATTTAAAAACACTCCAAGTGTCCGTGCCTGCATGATAATAAACCGGATTCTCCTCCAGCATTTTCTTATACCAATCTAATGGAAGAAAATGTTCGGATTTAGTTTTAAAATCCGTTATCTCAGACGATGAATATACCGCGTTTTTCATATATTTTCCTCCGTTTATATTTTTTCGTTATATGGTGCCTAAATATATGAGTTTTATTCTTCCAATTGCCCATTTTGTATAGATAAGTGCCCTTGTTACTCGATAATGAATAGTATGAGGCATAGCTAATGAAAGGGGGATACCGATGAGTAACCCAGATCAAAACCTAAATGATATAAATTTTAATCCTTTCCAGCAAAATGAAGTTCGTCCAGAGATACAAGGTCATGGACCTGTATATCATCAACCTCAACAAGATCATAACGGCCACTATCACGTTCATCACCATCATCACCACCACATCCACCACTACCATCACCCACATCTTGAACACCATGGACAGCCAGGGCATCATCACCAGTAATTTTGTATTCCTATAAATAAAATATAAAAAAGCAAAAGTCATCTAAGCGACAATTGCTTTTTTTGCGTTCTTTGCTAACACGGATAATCCACTAAATAATGGTTAAACTATAGCTTGATCGGTAATATTACATATCGAAAATCCGCTTAGGGGAGGCAATTAGAATGGTTGAATATACTAATATTGAAGATAATTCCGAAGAAATACTAAAATGTATTGTTAACTGTGAAACGGATAAAAATTTGCTTGAAGATGAGAAAAAACCAGCTCCAGACATTGTAACTAAAGAAGAATATATCGATGAGCCATAATCTCTCCAACCGCCATTCAAATGGCGGTTTTATTATTTAGTGGACAGATTTACCATTAACAACTTAAAAATTGGAATGATATACTAATTAAATCCTTAAAATATGCAATTCAGGAGGAATCATGTTTAAACAAAAACTAATTAAAAAAGCAATTGTTGGTGTAGGATGCGTTTCGATCTTACTTTCTAGTTCCTTTTTAATGAGCAATATTAGGGTACAAGCTTCTACAAATCAAGGGGTGAATTTACAGGCAATAACGAGTTCATCAACGCAGAAAAAAGCGGATAAGATTATTGCATCAGCCCAAAGCTCAATAGGTAAAGTGAAGTATAAATTTGGTGCAAATGACCCTAAACAGCTATTGTTCGATTGTTCAGCTTTCACAAAATACATATTTGCCAAACAAGGCATTAATTTAAAATCGGGATCTACTGCCCAAAGCAAGCAAGGAATTTATATCGCTAGAAAGAACCTTCAAAAAGGCGATCTTATATTCTTTAGTGTAAGTAAAGCAGGAAAAATCAATCATGTAGGGATTTATATGGGTAATGGAAAATTTATTCATAATACGACAGGTTCTACAAATGGTGTTACCATTGGTAATCTGAATTTAGCAGATTATCAGAAACGTTATATCACTGCAAGAAGAGTGCTATAAATACTGTCACGCTGTATCGCCGAATAGGATGGCCGTGGTTACGGACCTAGAAGCGCTTATTTCAACATTTATCTCCTATGTTTTTTGTTAACGGACATAGGAGCACTTATTTGTCCTAAATAGGCGAAGAAATATGCGTTTTTATGTCGATAGCGTACCTGACGTCCGTAAGCGCTTTAAAAGTGTCACTTTTGAGGAAATAGCGGCTCTCACGTCCGTAACAGTCTCATTGTTACAAGGGAACCGGCTAAGCAACATTTATGCTGAACACTGCCTTTAAATCGCTACTTCTCCGCAAAAGGAACCAAGAGCTTCTGATTCTCCTTAGTAAACATGTTCTCTTTAGTTATAACAACGGAACCCGTATCGATCCGATTATTAACTTTCTTCCCATCGCTTACTTGGAGCGCGGTTTGAATCGCTAGATACCCCATATTAAATGGGTTCTGCACAACTGTTGCCTGGATGTAGCCATCCTCCAACAGTGCGATTTCATCCATCGAGCTATCGAATCCGGCTAGTTTAACGCGTGATTCAACCCCAAGATCTTTAATTGCTTTCGCTGCTCCAACGGTAGCCGGTTCGTTTAACCCAAAGATCACTTTTAGCTTCGAATTCTCCTGAATTAGAGTCTTCACAATGTCGTAGGCTTTAGCTTCCGATGTTTCACTATAATAGGTTTCCAAAACCTCTACATCCTTGTATGCCTTCAAGCTGTCCCGCACTCCGCTTTCCCGCTCCAATGCTGTTGCAGAGCCTTTTACGATACTAATGATTGCAATGGAAGCATCTGCCGCAATCCATTTTTGGATGCTGGCCACAGCTTTCTGACCAGCTGCAAAATTATCAGTAGCAATAAAGCTGGCTGAGATCCCGCCGTTTAATCCAGAGTCTACTGTTATCAGCTTTATGCCTGATTTGAGGATTTTCTGCGAAACTGGAATTAAGCGGTTATAGTCGGTTGCCGCCAAAACAATTGCGCTTGGTTTAGCAGCTATGGCCTGTTCCAAAAGCCGAATTTGGCCTTCAATATCGGTTTCTGTGTCTGTTCCTAATACCCGCACTTCGGCATTAAACTCTTTAGCCGCTGAGGCAATTCCTTGATTCATGACCTGCCAGAACTCGATTCGGCTATCCATGGTTTTTGGCACAAAATAAATCAATTCTTGCCCAGGCTCCAAATTATCAGAAATTAGCTTTATTCCGGCCCACGTGCCAACAGCCACTATAATTACAACTATAAATAGGTATCTGGTTTTATTCACCTTCACTTACCTCCTGCATTAGAATCGGAATTCGAATGGTTACTGTCGTCCCCTCTTCTAGCTCACTTTCAAAGGTTAACCCATAAGCTTTGCCGAAAAACAAGGTAATCCGTTGATTTACATTTTGGAGTCCCATACTTTTCCCGCCTTCGGAAGGGCTTCTTAGCAACAGGTTATGTGCTTTTTCCGGGTCCATACCAGGTCCATCATCCATTACTTTCAGTTCGATGATTCCATCGACCTTGCGGCCCGTTACTTGAATGAATCCTTTATCCGCCCTAGCTTTCATCCCATGATAGATCGCATTCTCAATCAAGGGCTGCAGCACAACTCGGAGGATCAAGCACTCAATAATATCGGGATCAATATCGATGGTGAAGGTAAATTTGTCGCGATAGCGGATTTTTTGGATGGTCAAGTAGCTTTGGATATGGTCCAATTCTACTGAAATTGGGATTAGCTCATCGCCCTTGCTGATGCTTGTCCGCAGCAGCTTGGATAAGGCGGAGGTCATCTCCACGACCTTCTCCACTTTGCCCATCTCAGCCATCCAAATAATCGAATCCAAAGTATTATAAAGAAAGTGGGGATGAATTTGCGCTTGAAGTGCCTTCAGTTCACTAACTCGTTTCATTTCCTGCTCATCCATAATCTGCTGCATCAAATCTTTTATTTTGCCAATCATCATGTTAAAGGTTCGCGATAGCTTGCCAATCTCATTCGTACTCTCAATCGTGACCCGCGTATCAAAATCTCCCGTTTCTACCTGCTTCATATGAGCTCCAAGCTTTTTAAGCGGCTTAGTCAAGGTTAAAGAGAATATAATAGAAAAGCCTAAGGCAATAATCAAGCTGAACAAGCCCCATGCCGCAGCCGAGGTCTGCATCTTCTGCTTTTTCCCGACCAATTCATCCGGGTAGGATACCCCGACTATTTTCCAACCAAAGCTTGCAGTACGAATTGTATAAATTTTATTCTCATTCGTTTTCCCCGTCTTAATCGTGCTGTCTGCGGAGTTGAAGATCGTTGTAATCGCTTCTGTCTTCAAATGATTGTAGATGTTCTGCTGCTCTGGATGATAGACAATTTCACCCTCTGAATCGAGAATGAAGATATAGCCTTTTTTGCCCAGATGAATCTGTTTGCACAAATCAGTAATGACATTATAGTTGAGATCCACCAGCAGGACTCCATCAGCCTGCTCACCTTTGACCTTTGTACCCGCCGGCAATAGCTGACTCATCGAAACAACCCATTTATAGTCCTTTTTATAGATACTTTGAACATGTGACGACGAAAGCGAGACTTTCCCTTTTGCCTCTTTGGCTTCCTTAAACCACTCTTGACTGATCAGCTCATTGTAGGGTTTAAAAGCAGGAGTCTCGCGATCCGAGACCACAACTCCTTTGGAATTAATGTACACAATCGAAACAATATCGAGGCGCGAAGCCACAATAGACCGAAAATATTCACTAATTTGCTTATTTGTTGAAGGCTGTCCAATGTCATCCGAGTTCTGCATCGAGAGAGCAATATGACCAATCGCTTGGGCCGAAATACTCTCCATATTCCCTACATAGGTTTGAATATTGGTATTAACCTGTTCAATAAGCTCAGCCGTATATTCCAATGAATTTTCCGTTACAGCATCCGCAGACAGTCGATAAGAGGTGACACTCAGAATCAACGTGGTACAGAGAATGATAATGGAAAAAGCAAAGGCAATATTCGTATGAATGCTTTTGAATTGGAAAATACGCCAGATCTTCATACAGAGAGACTTCCTTTCTTCAATGCTCTATATTCCTTTGGAGTCATCCCCGTATTTCTTTTGAAAATCACACTAAAATACTGCGGATCCTCATAACCCACTCTAGATGCGATATCGTAGGTTTTTAGCTGGGTGATCTGCAGCAGTTCCTTGGCTTTCTCGAGCCTTAAACGAGTTAAATATTCGACAAAGGTTTTCCCCGTATGTTGTTTAAACTGTGCACTGAAATAGCTAATGCTCATATAAATATGGCTGCAAACCTGATTAATCGAGCATTCCTCTTCGCCATAATGGTCGAGTACGTAAGCCTCAGCCAGCAGCATTTGCGATTTAGTAACATCCGTCCGTTTTTCCGAAAGATAAGTGATGATTGCTTTACAGGTATTGATTAAATAGGCTTGCACGTCATCCAAAGTCTTCAATCCAATAATTTGTGAGAATGGATCTGTGGGGAATATGACAGAGTGATCAAACCCTGTAGTTTCCACTAGATTCATTAAAGAAATCAGAAACTTATGAATTAATCCATAGCATTTCTCGATCGAATACATCGAGCTTTTGAGATCCTCCATCCACTCGAGAATCGTTTCCGAAACGATAACGCTATTGCCCGTTTTCATCGCTGACAAAAGTCTTTTTTCCCATTCATTATAGCTGTTCGAGTCTGAGCTTTTACCAAACTCCAAATCGTTAATCGAAACAATCTTATTGCGCCCGACCAGAAAGCGATAATCCAGCGCAGAAAGCGCCTCTTGATAGGATTTTCCCAGCCCTTCGATATCGGACACCACTCTACCAATTCCACATGACAGCTTTATTTTAAAATATTTCTCAATATTATATTTGGCTTTCTCAGCTAAGGATTGGCTTAGGGTTAGAATCTCCTCGGCGTCTCCAGCAATTAAGTTAACAATCTTATTCTCACGCGTCCGAAAAACAATCCCGCCATTCTGATCCTCAACAATCTCCTTAAAAATATTAAATGAAGCAAAGCGCAGCAGCTCGGATTCGGTATCGGGGTCTTCTAGTGAATCCAAAATAAACTCATCAATGTCTGCAACAAGCACAATATAGGACGGACCTGAAAGCGACAAATGAAAATAACGAAATTTACGCTCCATTTCCGCTCTTGGCATCCGTGTAGTAATCATAATATCGAGAAACCGCTCTCTGAACAGCGGAAAGCTTTGATTCAATTGGATCCTAAGATCGTTTAAATCCTCTTTCTTTTTACGCTCCTCGTCCAATTCCTGTTTGATGTTAAGCAGTAGATTCATAAATTCCTGAGCATTTATCGGTTTTAATAAATAGTCCTTCACATTGAGCTTAATCGCTTGCTTGGCATATTCAAAATCCTCAAATCCAGTCACAAAAACGATCTTCACATCGCGATATTGCTTGGCAATCAGATCAGCTAGCTGGAGTCCATCCATAAAGGGCATACAGATATCGGTAATAATCACATCAGGCTGCAGCGTTTCCATAGCTTCGTATATTTCTCGACCATTATCATAGTCTCCAACTAGCTCGAATCCACAAGCAGCCCAATTGGTTTTAAGCTTGATGCCTTCTCTTACTTCATCTTCATCATCAGCAATAATGATCCTATACATCTGTTTACCCCCTAATTCAATCGATTTTAAATTTAAAGATCGCTTCCGAAAGCCTATTAGCGGTTTGACCCAACTCTTGGGAGAGTGAAGCTAGCTCATTGGCGCTGTGCAGCTGCTCTTGCGTGCTTGCAGAAGCTTCCTCTGTTGTGGCTGCTGTTTGCTCGGCAACACTTGCGATAACCTCAATCGCTTCTAATGTTCTTACTTTTACAGCTAAAATTTCCTTAACCGTTTGATTCACATTGCGAATATAACCAGAGATATGGTTCATTTCAGTAGAGATGGTTTGGAAGGATTCATCTGTAGCTTGAACTGCTTTTCTTTGGTCCTCGATGATCACACTTGCAGCGATCGCTGAATTCACGGTCAGCTCGGATTTGTGTTGAATTTGCGAAATCATTTGATTGATACTCACGGATGCCTTTTTGGATTGCTCAGCAAGTCGCTTCACTTCATGGGCAACTACGGCAAAGCCTTTTCCAGCTGACCCAGCTCTGGCTGCTTCAATGGATGCATTGATCGACAAGATGTTCGTTTGAGTGGCAATATCACTAATGACTTCCACTACATTCTTCACATGCTTCATGTCCTCGTTAAAATCCTGAATATCTTGAACAATTCTTTGTGAGGCTATATTTACCGTTATGGTTTTTTCATTAAGGACTCTAACAATGTCTAATGTATTCTCGCTGATTTGTTTGGATTTCTCTACATTTGCTGAGACCGTCTCCACATTCACTCCGACCAAATCCATTTTTTCCGATAAATCATTCATGCTGGCTGCACTATGGCTAGCCTCTTCTGCTTGCTCGATTGCACCCTGTGTAATCTGTGAAATAATAGTAACGAATTGCCCCGTTGTTTCACGCATTTGGCCTGAAGCTAAATCCATGACCTGCGATTGCTCTATGATACATTGAGTGGAAATAGTAGCTTGCTTTACCAGCAAACGAATATTGATCATCATTTCATTGAAGCTCGCAGCGATCTGGCCCATTTCATCCTTTTTCCGTTCATTGAGTTGGATGTTCAGGTTGCCTATTTTGGCTTCATTCATCGCGTAGAGAATTTTCTTGGAAGGTGATGAAATGCTTAATGAGATCAAATAGGCAATTGCTGCTGAGACAATCAGGCAGATTAACCCTAGCCATATACTCGTTTTGGCAGAAGCGTTTAATTCAGCATCGAGATAAGCTTGTGGAATCGAAGCCACCACAAACCAATTCGAATTCTCAATCGGCGAAAAAGCTATAAGCGAATCGATGCCTTTCAAAGCACTTGTAAATGTGGTTTTACTAGCTTCATTGTGGCTGATTACAGCTTCCGTTAGTGTTGCTTCATTTAATAGCTGATTGACTGGAATTTTTGCACCGTCACGACTGGAGATAATCAATCCTTTTTCATCCATGATGAAAATATCTGCAGATTTGCCAATATCAATTTGTCTGTATATATCAGCAATATGCTCCTCTGCCAATGTGAGTACAATTGTCCCAAGCACGGCGCCATTTATTGCTGATTTAAAGCGCTTACTAATTGAAATAAGCGGTGTTCCTGTTGGGTCATTAATTAGCGAATAATTGAAAGTAAAGTTGTTCTTTGCCATATCTACTATACTAGTATACTTGCTCTTTTCCAGATAGTCTGCACCCAAGCCTAAAATAGTGTTAGAGTCTATAGCAATATTAGCACTTTTTATATAAGGCATAAGCACAACTTGGTGGGTTAGTATCTTTCTGACTTTATTATCAACGACATATTGGGTCTCAGGCTTAGCATTATAGTTCGCTAGACCATCTTGAATATCCTCGGAAGACGATATATCCTCCATTGTATTTTCTAAATGCTTCAGATCCAACTGCAAATTTTGGCTCACTTGATTCATTATTTGCTCTGAGTATAGTTCAATCTTGGTTTGAATGGCATTACTGGATTGCTTATAACTAATGAAACTAATGCCACTAATGGATAGAAACAATAAACAAACAATGAATAGGCTTAATCGGGTCGATATTTTCATCATCCTTCACCTCCATCACAGTTTGTATTATGGAATAGAGGCTGCCTGGGTAGGCAACCTCTTTGAAATTATTCTCTTTCCAGACTCAAACTAAATTTAGTTATAAAGAACATCCTTGATTTTTTGCTCATCTACATTAGTCTTGTCGTACCAGTAGAATCCAGTGTCAATCGTTTTGGCAACTGTTTCGCCTTTTACTGCTTGTACGGCTGCTTTTACTGCTTCATAGCCAATTCCAATTGGGTTTTGTGTGATTGCTCCTGACATTTGGCCGCTGCGAACCGCATCAATTTGTGCTTTTCCAGAATCAAAGCCGATAATTACAATTTTGCCGTCTTTTTTCAATTCTGTAATAGCGTTAACAACACCGATTGCTGAACCTTCATTAGTTCCAAAAATACCTTTTAAGTTAGGGTGAGATTGAATCATAGCTTTAGCCGCATCGGTTGACTTCAATTGATCTCCACCCGCATATTCGGGGTTAAGAATTTTAATATTCGGGTATTTCTCTTTCATTCTGTTCATAAATCCATCTCGACGATCTACACCTGTACGGCTCGTTTGATCATGAACAATTAGGCCAACTTCGCCTTCACTACCGATTAATTCAGCCATTTTGTCAGCTGCAAGTGCTGCTGCGGCAACATTATCCGTTGCTGCGGTAGTTACCGGAATATCGCTATCAACACCGGAGTCAAAACCAACAATTGGAATGCCTGCAGCTTTTGCTTGCTCAAGAAGCGGTGTAGCGGCTTTGCTATCCAATGCTGCGAAAGCAATTGCACTTGCTTTTTTACCTAATGCTGCTTGCAGCATCTCGATTTGTTTATCCACCTGTGCTTCTGTATCAGGTCCTTCAAAAGTAATATCTACATTAAATTCTTTAGCAGCCTTTTCAGCGCCTTGCTTAACTGCTTGCCAGAACTGATGTTGGAAGCCTTTTGAAATAACGGGAATGTACAGCTTTTTGCCATCAGCTGCTGGTGCTGGAGTTGCTGCTGCTACGACTGGAGCTGCTGTTGCCTCGGTCTTTTTGTCTGATTTTCCGCATGCACCTAGTACAGTTGCTGCAGCTAACATGAAGACCATAACCATAATTAACTTTTTACTTTTCAATTGAATCTCCCCTATCGGTTTGTTTTTTATATAGAACTCCTTGCGGAGATACTACAGCATCTTTAATTACTTGCCTCGGCGACGCATGATATCCACATAGACAGCCATGATAACAACGGCTCCTGTAATAACGGTTTGCCATTCTTGTTTAACGGATAGAATACGCAGGCCATTAATTAGAACACTCATGATTAAAGCCCCAATAACGGTGCCAAGAATGGATCCTTTGCCCCCACTAAGTGAGGTGCCTCCAATAATAACGGCGGCAATGGCATCCAATTCATAGCCTGCTCCTAAAGCCGGTTGGGCTGAGTTCAAGCGCGAAGCCATCATTACACCAGCCAGTCCACTAAATGCACCTGTAATCGTGTAGATGATTATTTTCCACTTATCGACACTAATGCCGGAAAGTCTTGTAGCTTCCTCATTGCTGCCAATTGCGAAATTAAAACGGCCAATGATTGTCTTCGAGAGGATAATGCTTGCAAAGATAGCTGCTCCAAAGAATAACAGGATTGCATTCGGAATCTCAAAGCCTGGGATTATTGAAGCCGATATGTTACCCATAGAGATTTTTGAGAATATAGGTGTATCGTTAAAATAAATCGGCTTAGCTCCCGAAACTACCAACGAAAGCCCTTTGGTAACCATCATCATCGCCAAGGTGGCAATAAAAGGCGGTATTTTCAACTTGGCGATTAGAACACCACTGACTATTCCGCAAAAAGCACCTGTTGCAATCCCGCCTGCCACTCCAAAAATAACCCAAGTGTGCCAAAAGGTGATTAGTACGCCCGTCATAACTGCGGAGAATGTCATGACTGTTCCCACCGCAAGATCGATACCGCCTGTTATAATAACAAAGGTTGACCCCAGAGCTAGAACACCAATAACGGCTGTGGACAACATAATCGCAACAAGGTTATCAAAACGAAAGAAGTTACTTGAAGCTGCTGAGAAGATGATAAGTAAAAGAATTAAACTTCCGAAGGCTAATATTTTCTGTGTGGCTCCGGATTCCACGGCTTTGCTTTTCTTTAAAATGGCTAATTCCATGTTAACCCCCCTAATCTGCTCGCATAGTGGCATATTTCATGATGAGCTCCTGGGATGCTTCCGAATTCGCTAACACACTCGTGATTCTGCCCTCACACATCGTAATAATGCGATGGCTTAAACGTAAAATCTCCGGCAGCTCCGATGAGATCATAATGATCGATTTTCCTTGTTCTGCTAATTCGTTTAGCAGCTTGTAGATCTCACTTTTGGCTCCAATATCAATGCCGCGTGTTGGTTCATCAAAAATCAATATTTCACAATCCTGTGTCAGCCATTTACTAATAACCACTTTTTGCTGATTGCCCCCAGAGAGAAATTTAACCAACTGGTGTACCGAAGGCGTCTTTATTTTTAGCGCATCGACGTAATGCTCAGCCTTGCTTTGAATCTTGCCTTTATTCATCCACCCCGTGAAGGTCATAAACTTCTTAAATGAAGTAATCGCAATGTTCGTCTTAACATCCATGCCTACTAGAATTCCAAAACGTTTGCGATCCTCGGAAAGATAGCCGATTCCCAGCCTTACTGCATCATGTGGATCTTTAATTCGGACCTTTTTGCCTTTTATAAAAACCTCTCCTGAATCCATCCGATCTGCGCCAAAAATAGCTCGTGCCACTTCAGTCCGACCGGCTCCCATCAGTCCAGCAAATCCGAGAATTTCACCCTTCTTAAGATGAAAGCTCACATTTTTTATTGCAGCACCTTTGTTAAGGTTCTTTACTTCAAGCACTGTTTCGGTTCCAACTTTATCCGAGGATGGCTTGGCTTCATTGAATATGACCCGGCCCACCATCAGGGAAATAATCTGATCAATGGAAACATCATTCGTTTGCAAAGTATCAATGTAGCAGCTATCCCGCATGACAGTTACACGATTCGTTAGTCGTTTCAGCTCTTCCATCCGATGTGAAATGTAGACAATGCCTACACCTTTGTCACGTAATTGGTTAACGATTCGGAACAAGTCGTTGATTTCAGCATCTGTTAAAGCTGCCGTTGGTTCATCCATAATCAAGATTTCGGATTGGAAGGAAAGCGCTTTAGCGATTTCGACCATTTGCTGTTTAGCAACCGTCAGCTCTGAGATTTGCGTGCGCGGGTCCATTTGCAGATTCATTGAATCAAATAACCGTTGTGCTTGATCATTCAGCCTTTTTTCATCTAAGAATAATCCAAATTTGCTAAGAGGCTCACGCCCAATAAATATATTTTGTGCGACAGTTAGATCCGGCATTAGGTTTAATTCTTGATGGATGATGCTGATGCCCATGTTTTGCGCCGCTTTAGTATTCGGAATTTCCACTTCCTTGCCCTTCACATAAATCTGGCCTGCATCCTTCTGGTAAACACCCGTGAGTACTTTCATCAGCGTCGATTTCCCTGCCCCATTCTCACCAACTAACGCATGTACTTCACCCGCCAATAATTCAAACTTGCATTGGTTAAGTGCATGTACACCAGGGAAGTGTTTCTCGATTCCTTGCATGGTTACTAGTGTTTTCTGCAATTGCTATCACCTCGTTTCCTTAACCCAATTATATGTCAGCTCAACTTTCTGCTGAATGGAGGAATCTATGTAAAAAAGTCGATAATTCTCTGTTTCTGGGGAATTGGAAACAAACACTTAAGAAATTTTAGCCGTTGCAGATTTGCATGTTGGTTCCAGCCACTCTTGAAATTGCATCCTTTTTTATTGAAATAAAACAAGTGGTAACGACGCAATATTCAAAGGCGGCACGTAAACTTTCCACTCAACATGCAAACCTTCCACTATTCTTTTCTCAACTGGGTTAATACCAAACTCAGTGAATACAGAAATTAAACTTTTAATTTTTGAAACAAAAACAACTCTTTAGAAATGTCTACTTTTTCTAAAGAGGAGTATTTTCGACATTACTAACTTTGAGGTTACTTCTACTGTTGTAGTGTCAATTTTCAACTCTATTAACTAACTTTGAGGTTACTTTGCTACTACAGTGTCGATTTTCGACTCTACTGACTAACTTCGAGGTTACTTTGTTACTACAGTGTCGATTTTCGACTCTACTGACTAACTTCGAGGTTACTTTACTGCAGTAGTATCGATTTTCGACTCTATATACCAACTGCGATATTACAGCGTAGAGGCGGTATGGAGTTTCCACACAAAACAAAAAAAATCCGGAACACTCACCTAGAAAGTTGGCTGCAGCGGATTTTTATTGTTTTAATTAACTAATTACAAATGACGAAATGGTGTTGTCGTTGCCTGTGCTGGCCAAATTACTGTTGTCTGCAGTAAATGTCCACGATGGTCCGTCGAAGGTTCCATCGCCATAGGCGACTACCGTTCTGCCGGATGGAACTCTGATCGATGAAACGCTGTCGTTGGCAATTCCTGCGGCTTGCATCTGAGCAATGGTGTAACTGCCCACTGGCAAAACCACTCCCGTACCTCCATAGCTACTATTCGGATAGAAAGTGACAGAGCTAGCTGCTGACGAGGCAAAGTTGAGCCAATTTACGTTAAATCCTCCATTAGATACATATAGTCTTAATGTTTGGTTGCCTGCGGTTAAAGTAACATTGGCATTAACTGTCGTAAATGTTTGCCAGCCCGCGGTGTTCGGTACAGTAACTGTGGTTAATACAGTACCTGCACTATTTTTTAATTGCAGCTGGCTCCCGGTATTAATACTCGCTACGCGGAATGCAACCGTATACGTGCCCGCACTCTGTACATTAACATTGTAATCCAACCAATCCGCTGTATCGGTAAATCCAACATCTAGTCCAGCGCCTGTATCCGATGTATTTTCCGTCTGAATGCCACTCATCGCACTATAGCTTTCAGCTTCAATCTTCCCAGGAATAGTCAACACTCCAGGTGTTGGTGTAGGAGTCGGTGTAGGAGTTGGTGTGGCTGTACCAGATCCAGTAATCCTAATAGATGAAATTGAATTATCATTCCCTGTACTAGCAAGGTTGCTGTTGTCAGAAGTAAAAGTCCATGACGCTCCATCAAAAGCACCATCACCATAAGCAGTTACCGTTAAGCCTGCAGGAACTTTAAGCGATGAAACACTATCATTGGCAATTCCTGCAGCTGTCATCTGAGAGATACTATAGTTACCCGGTGCTAGTGAAACCCCAGTTCCACTATAGTTAGCTGCATCATAGAAAGTCGGCTTTGCCCCTACATACGCAGCTCCATTACCTAGAGTTCTAGTTACTCCGCTGCTAGTGATCAATTTAACGCCATTATTCACACTTCCGGTTAATCCCTGGTAGGTGTAGCTGCTCAGCTGCTTAGCCGTTCTTTCTACTACGTATACCGTATTGGCAGTTGTGCTGAAATTGAACTCGTTGCTGGATGAAGTCAATACTATCGCGTTATCCGACATTCTTTTAACCTGAATTTGTTGAGTGCCCCAAGGATTGATTACGGTAGCTGTATTCCCATATAAGCTTTTTATCCCGATATACTTGATTTCATTGCTTTCTTTCTCAGAGCTTACTTGAAAACCGCCGCTGGCTAGTAGAGTAAATTTACTGACAAAAGCAGTATCACCTGGCAATGCTGGGAAAACTCTAATTTTATCATTATAGCTTTGTAGGAGGGCTTCGTTCAGAGCTGAAAGGTGGACACCTAAATATTCAAATTCACCGTTCGAATTCGTCGTCCTACCGTTTGGATAGTCCTGATACCTCTCAATCATCTTTTTCATACCTAGATACGCTTCATCGCCAAGCCCAAGCCGTGCTGCTTGAATTGGCGCGGGATCCCAAACATTATTGGAACCGTAGCCGTAAGGTCGGCTGTTGTAATTATTAACTAGCGTTTGATAATCTGCTGCTCCAATCCCACTAACACTGTAAGGCCACACTAACTCTAAAACCACATTCTCATTGTTCCGATTCTGTGATAATGGTGCAGTATGAGGAAAATATTTTGCTGAATTGGCTGGATCAACTGGATAAGCTATCAAATTATTCAACACATTCTGCCACGTAGTACGCAAGGTGCTGTCGAGCCCAAGTGTTAAACTGGTTTGAATAACCTTAGGGAACAAACTTCGCACAGCAGCCAAATCGGTAATGGCATTCTGGATATCCCAATGCTGTTCATGGGCATTAGAGGATGCCATATAATATTTGCCGGTAGTGCTGTTGAAAGACAGCTTGCTTGCATAGAATTTGGCCGCTTCCTTCATAAACGGGTAGGCGGTATTACTTAAATAGGAGGAATCATTCGTGTACTTATACTGCGCGTACATATTAAGCGCTGCTTCTGCAGCAGTTGAAAGGGTGTCCTGGGTGTAATCACTGCCGATTGTGCCCGATGCACTTGCATTCCAGCCCATCGTCTCAGGTACCCAGATGCCGTCAATCCCATATCTTGTCATGGTATATGACTTAAGTGTGTTGAAGTTGCGACTGTACAAATTGTTAAAAATATTGACCATATCTGCATGGTTGGAAGTCAAGAATGAATGATAAACATCCCTTTGATTCCAGTACCAGTAAGCATTGCTCCATTTGCCGCTATCATTGTCATTCACTGCACTGAACACACCATTGATAAAATGGTTGGGATAATTGCCGTATCCACCAGCAGCAATCATATAAGTACTGAGGTAATAAAAATTCTCTAGATAATCCGCATCGCCCGAAGCATTCGAATATTGTACGAAGGACTTGTTCCAGAAGCTATGCCACCAGTTTTTATAATTCGTTAAGGTCGTGGAATAACCTGTAGCTTTAACACTATTTACCTGAGCTTTGGCTTGAGTAACCGAGTCGAAGCTTGGTGCATTAAGTCTGCTGGCCGTGGAAATCCAGATCGTATAGCTTGAGGAAGGTGTGATATTCAGTCTTACTTTGCTGCCATTAACGGATTGAGTAGTGAAGCTAGCCCCTTCAACCGTCGCCGCCATCGTATAACCAAAATGATTCGCATCGGTTTGCCCTCTACTAAAGCCAACTACTGTCGGATCAACAAAAGTCGAGACCGTGCGCCATGTATTAATGTCCGGCACATCCCCTCCGCCAAATGCGCTGACATCCCACAAACTCAAATCTAGTGAAACGTTGGATAAGCCAGATCGGCTGTCTTCCACATGGATCCCCATTACCTCAGAATTGGGAGAACCCAAAATCGTAACCGTGCGGTTCGTATCATATTTAGTAGTAAGAGTACCGTCGTATAAAGAAAACCTTTGTTGATAATTCGTATAACCGGTATTCAATCCTGGATTCGTATACAAATTGACCAAGCCTTGCGAAGCAAAGCCTTCCTCAGAAGCATCTACACCAGAAACCTGCATAGTAATTCCATTGGCTGTATCCCAAACCATACCACCTACTCGGCCATTTCCTACAGTCAAAGCACTTTTTGTGTCCGTAACTGGCGAGTTGAAAACTACATCATGTTTGGCAAGATAAGAAGCATAATCTACATTTAGCGCACCTGTCGCCGTATTAAACGCGTGGGATGTTGGGCTTGCTGAAACCGTGCCAGAAATCATGCTCGATGGGGTAATAATCGCCAAGGCTAGTACAGGCACTAATGCTTTCTTTAACCTTTTTCTCCAATAACTCATAAATAAAACTCCTTCTAATTTAGATTTTCTGCAAAATGCAGTGGACAAATAATAATCTTTCCTTAATTTGGAAGCGCTCTCACCTCTAGCCGTTTCGTATTTGATTTGTTCATTCTAACGTTGAATTGCTGTTAAAAGAATAGAATAATCTCTGTAAAAAAGTTGAGAATACGATGATGTTGTCATTTCTGATTCTATGGCACTGCCTCTCAGTGTCTGCAACATTATTAGAGACGGTTTCGTTAGTTAAACAACGAGATATATGGGAAAATAAAACAATTAAGCGAGGCTAATAATATGAGAAAATCTTTTTTAGTTGGACTACTGCTCCTGATTAGCATGAGCCTTTTAACGGCATGTGACCAAGGGGGTTCTTTTCCAAAAAACAAAAACTTAAATATTCACCTAAGTAAACCTAAACCAGATGGGCAAAACTACACCGTTTATAAGAAAATTGAGGATAATGAAACCGTCGGAATAGTAATGAGCATTCTATTAAAAGTATCCTGGGAAAATGCAACGGTATCTATGTCCCGTCAGCCTGATTACAGAATTAACCCCATCAATATTAACCCCACTATTTCATACGAACCCGTGACTTATGCTATCTGGATCTCACCCCAGAAGGACATCTTAGAAGTGGTATCACAGTCACCGTCCAATTATGGGAAGCTGTCTAAGGATGATAGTCAAAAATTGCTCTCTATTCTGCAAGCTCCTTGATAGCAGGAAAGCTTAATGATTTAGCGAATAAAGAAAATAACCCTATTTCGTAGAAAAATACAGGAGGCTATACGCCATGATGAAACTATACGAGTATAACTGGCAAGTACGCAAAGAATGGTTCGACTGGTGCGACGCGGTGACAGAAAAAGAGTTGCTTAAAAAACGCACAGGGGGAAAAGGCGGCATTCTCTATACGTTGTTTCACATTGTGGATGTCGAGTACAGTTGGATAAGTGGATTGCAAGGAAAGCCAGAGCCACAAGAGCCTTCTTTCGAGGACTATGCAAATGTGCAAAAGTTAAGAGACTATTCCGCACGGTGCCATGAGGAAATCGCCTCATTCATTTACACTTGGAACAGCAGCATGGAAACTCTTATTTTAGCTGACGAAAACGCAACGGACGAATCAGAGAGCTTCAAATACGGGGAGATAATGCGACATGTTCTCGCCCATGAGATCCACCACATCGGACAATTGTCCGTTTGGTCGCGAGAAGTCGGAAAGCAGCCGATTACCGCTAACTTTATTCGAAGGGGATTGTTCGATAGTTAACATTGGTATTCCAATAAACTCTCTCGGAAAACCGAGAGTTCAATAACAATCAGATAGCTATTTATTCAAACGGATACTATTGATCAATACAAAAAGGGCTGCCGCGGGTAACCGCTGGTAGCCCTTTTTGTATTGGGAATTGGTCTTAAGACAAGGCAACTTCATTAAGGTGAAGGGCTTGCTGTCTGCTCATTCCACCTTTTATACTTTTAAGGAAATCATAGTATATAGGCGGGATTAAGGAAAGGTGCATTTTGTTGAATTTGATGTCTATTTGTTAGCTGTTTATTACTTATTGTTCAAATGATATACGGGTAGTTTGAACCTGAAAACTGACCCCTGGCCGAGGACACTTTCAATATTCAAGCTTCCACCGTGGTCCTGTGCTATTTTTTGGCATATGGATAAACCAAGACCCGTGCCTTCCTCTTTTGTTGTATAGAAAGGTTGAAATATTTTAGCCTGTTCTAATAAAGAAATTCCTTGACCAGTATCCTCTATTTCTATAACAACGTACTCATCTTCTCGATTAGCCCGTATGCTAAGAGTCCCTGGTTCATTCATTGCTTCAAGGCCGTTTCTTACAAGATTCACCAAAACCTGAACCATTTTATCTCGATCAATATAGACATATAGGGATTCGTCGGAAACCTTAAGAATTAATTTATGTCCGCGGAAAACGGCATCGGATTCTGTCAGGAAAAGCAATCTACCCAAACAAGCAGTTACGGATTCGGGCTTCATATTACTGATATTCGGTTTTGAAAACTGTAGAAATTCTGCTGTTAGTTCATTCATTCTGGTTATTTCGCTCATAATAATATCGTACCAAGGTCCAATATTGTACCCTTTTTGTTTCGAAAATTGCATAAAGCCTTTTATTGTTGTAAGTGGGTTGCGTATCTCATGTGCCATTCCTGCCGCCAATTCACCAACGGCTCTCATTTTCTCAGATCGGAATAAATCCTCTTCTCGTTTCAACCATTTAATCCGTTTGAGTTGAAATAACTTCTCTTCTGCTATAGAGACAATTTCTTCCTTCAAGGTTGACTCTTGCGGAAATTGGGTAATGCTATAGGTAACCTGAAATCCTAAAATATCCGAGTTCAGTAACTCCTCAATATCGTTTACAATGTTTTCTTTTGACGGAGTGGTAATTGCAAACCGATCTCCCCCATAACGCGAGATCATATACGCATCTGGAAATAATCGTTTCAGAATAAGTGATATATTTATCAATAGCTCATTTCCAGTACTTATGTTTTGATTATTTACGGACTTAAAATCTTGAAAATCGAGTAAAATTAATACAAACTTATACTGCTTACTAATTACAGCTTGAAGTGAATTGATATAACCCTCATAATTCAAAAGCTTCGTAAGCGGGTCGTGTGTTGCTAAAAGAGCATATTTCTCCTTATAGCTTTCTTTTTCCGTTTCTAAATTGACGAAATAACGATAAAGGAAAACGATTAAAGCTGCCCCAATAAAATCATAAACTACAACTAATAGGTTGTACGTATTTACTGGTTGATAGGCTAACCGGACGGTAGAATAGAGCATTATGTATAATAGCGAAATAGGTAAGGTCTGTTTGTACGTTTGTTTTTTTTGAGCAACCATTAGAATTAAAACGTCATATAAAATCAGACACCAATTCAAATGACTATACCAGTGAAATATGACAAGTAGTACAATCTGAAATTTTTGAAACTTTGGGTACCTTTTATGAAACGCAACACTAAGTGCGAAAAGTGATCCGGATAGGATTAACATCCACATATTTGTGTTTTTATGCAAAAGCAATGAAGAAAATATAGTAAAAAGACAGATTAGAGGCACAAAAAATTTTAAGATCAAATCAAATCACCTCCAATAAGTTAAAGCCCGAAAAGATACAATTTTTACTTTTAATTCTTCAAATCTCACTACTATATACTACAGTCTAAAAGGCAGCTTGAAAAGAAAATTTCCAAAATTTTCTTCATATTCTTTGGTTAGGCTTCCCAATAGGAATTATTCTTTAGTTATGACTATCCATCAACAAAATATAGCAGTTATTGTGACCCCTCCCTTTTTATGATATCTTTCAGCAATAACCCTTCAGGTGAAGCCGAGCTGTAAGCTTGCTGATAATCGTCTCGTTTCCAATTGCCCAGCACTGAATCGTCAATTACGGTTTCATTCATTAGCTTTAGAAACTCGGGATGTTGCTCCTGCACCAGCTGCCTGGCTTGCATGACATCACCTACTCTGGAAATGACAATGGACTGGGGAATTACGTCGAATAAATTGTTATTACTTTCACGCTTTTCATACAATCTCGTGAAAACGGATGTATTGTCGTTTACTTGTTCAAGCGTTTCACCTACTAGGCGATAATAAAAGCTTTGCACTTGTTTGTTTTGATCATTAGGAAACTCTCTTTCGAATCGAAGTAATTTTAGAGTGTGCTGATTGTTTTTAAACCATCTATTCTGCTCGTAAATAACGGAATACGAGATATTTATATAGGAATCATCACTTAACGTGTTGTATTGCTCGTAAGTACAGGGTATTGTATTCGCTCCACCTAGGCTTGTCAAAATGCTGTATTCGTCTTGAGACGAACCATAACCATAAACTCTTACCACCTTGATTTCTTTCTGCTGAAAAGCATAGTAAGAACCAGCCAATAACAGAATCAAACAGCTAATTCCGATCAAGTATAACCACCATTTCATTTTTTTCAACTCTTTCCACTTTATTACATACATTATTAGACGTGAGAAATAGGACAAAGTTTCACTAATTTACTGGTGAGGTGCTCCGCATTATTCAATAAAAAAAGCCACTCCTTATGATTAGAGTGGATTCTTAATCTGCTTATGGAATTTATCTTTTATACGGATGCATTTATTCAAGTGTAGATAATTGTGTCTTGTTGCAGGCATCAGTATTAGCCCAGCAATGCTTTTTTTGCTCCAGTAGTCGGTTAACCAATTAGCATTTTGCGTTACAGCATTTTCATCGAACAATCGTTTAATTCTGTTTTGTTCAACTTTCAGCTTAAATTGACCAGGTTTCAACAAAGATAGGACTTGTCGTGTTTGCCTGCCAACAGCTTCTCTATATGCTATTAACGAATGAAAATCAATTCTTGAACTTAGTTCGGCAATCTCCGCTTCGCTCATGTTATTACCAGAGTGAGAAAAATCGTTATTCATTTTTTCATACCAACTTTGAGTAAATAGAACCTGCTGATCATTAGCGATCAAAATATTCATGGTCATATCTTCAATTCGGGCAATATGCCATAGGTGCCATGCTATCGAGTTTTTCGTATCAGGAGTAGCTGCTGGGTAATTTCTAAATGTTTTTTCATCCAGATTAGCCAATACTTCATCTTCCAGTGTTAGCTTACCCGTATTCCCAATAGCGGAAGAGTGCAGCAAGGCATGCTGAGAAAGAAATAATTGAATCGTTCGAGAGTGTTCTTCAGGCTTTAATATGATTTCTGTTAATATCTTATGGTTTTCATTCCAAGCTTCTCGTTGTTTTAGATCCATTAAAATCAACACGCTCCTATTAAATATCTGGTTCATTAACCCATTTTTAGTTCCTAATATATATTCAACATTATTTATTCTTTTCCTCTCCAAAGAGGACAAAGCGAGATTTCGCTTTGTCCTCTTTTTCAAGCCTCTTTTCTTAAACAGCCCTAGCTCAATGATTGTTCTTCTTACCTTTCGTTGTTTCGCTAACTGTGCTGGATTGAGTTGACTCTCCTCCAGCATTTACCGCAGTTATTTTATAGTAATAGGTGGTTCCTTTGTTCAAGTTGCGATCCTCATATTTGTTGTTGCCAATTGCTGAGGAATTGCGCTTGGTAAAAGTACCATTAGGAGTTAGGGATCTGTATACGTTGTAGCTTGCTGCACCCGATACGTCATTCCATTTGAGCTTAATGCTGTCGTCACTTATGTCGTCTGCCTTTACTCCAGTTGGTGCATTGGGCTTTGTGATGGCAGACTTGGCATTTGAGCGATCCGATTCTCCTCCGGCGTTAACTGCCGAAACTTTATAATAATAGGTTTTACCTGCAGTTAAACCAGTGTTTGTGTATGAATTAGTTCCCACTGCTGTGGTATTAATTTTGGTATAATTCCCACCATTTGAGGTGGCTCGATATACATTGTAGCTTGCCGCTCCTGATACCGCCGTCCATGTAATAGTTATTGAGCTGGTGCTGTTTGTAGCTGTATTTAGACCAACTGGAACGCTTGGCTTCAAGGTTACAAATACAGCATTGGATTGGGCCGATTCTACTCCCGGCTTCACCGCCGTTACTTTGTAATAATAGGTTGCTCCTGCGCTTAGGCCTGTGTTTGTGTATGAATTGGAGCTTATTGCGGAAGTGTTTATTTTTAAATAGGTCCCATTTAAAGAAGTGGATCTATACACATTGTAGCCCGTTGCACCTGATATTGCCGTCCATTTGATCTTAATCGCGCCTGAGTTTGTTAATGATGCATTCACACCGGCAGGAGTACCAATTGGATTGTTTAATGCATTAAGTGTGTTAGTTAGCGATTGCTTCATAGCTCCAGGCTGCAGTAAATTCACAAATCCTGTCGCTGCATCAATACTCGTACGATCATGCAGAAGCTGCGCTTTATTAACTGCGGCTGCCGCTGATTTCTCAAGCATAAGCTCATAATTCTGCTCAATCAAATGTAAATCTCCGAACAAAGTAAAGTCTTTACTGGAACCAATTCCATGGTTGTATTCCATGAATGCTGCGCGACCCAAGCTGTCATTCTCATTGATCAGCAAGCTAAAGCCAATTGGATCTGCTGGATTATAAGCAACTCCGGCTGCATGCAAGCTGCTAATCGGCAGCGTAATCTCATATTGGGTGATACCCGTCACATCGTCCCGAGTAATCGCAGCAATTACTTCCGAGTACGCTCCGGTAGCTAAGCCATTCGGCGCTTTCCATCTCCATTTGGTTACCGTACCGTCATTCTTTAGAGCAAATCCGAGCTCATTTACATTCGTACTAGCTGCACCAGCCGCTCTAGTCATATCAATGCCAAGCTGGATACTGTCTCCTTGCCAAATGTCTCCACCCGTCCAGCTCTGGAAGTGTGTATTATCTTTAACCGCAATGGATAAATAAAGATTACTCTCATCCCATTTAACCTGAGAAGTAGCACTTAGATCGTTCGTGCCGCCCCACTTTTTGCCGATATCGATATACTGGTCTTTACGATCCAGCTTAATGGCTGGGACATTGCCTGTACCCGCTGTATTCTTAGGGATTGCAATGGATTGACCTATCGGAGCTAGCGTCGTAAAGCTTCTGCCATCGGTTAAAGTTACTTTGAGCTTCAGCGAATCACTGACTATAAAAGGTAATTTGATTTCCTGCTGCTGGCCAAAGCCCAAATTCTCAAAATGAATCGGAATTAACGCATCATGATAAGAAACTGGCTCCAAAACTTCAATTTGCCCATTTAGCGCTTGCTGCTCCATAAGATTAGACAAGATGAGCTTCGTGTAAAGTCCATCAGCCTGTTCAGGCTGGAACACTATAGGCGCAATCTCAATATTAACTGGGAACAAATCAATCCCGCTGACTTTACCCAAAGAATGATTTTCGATTCTTAATCCACCATTGTAAAGGTTGTTATTGACGAGTAAGCTGTTAATGTCTGTTCCAGCATATATATGCGTAGTTCCCGCCTCTTGGAAATAAGAATCATACAGCGTAACATCCCCGCCCAGAGCATTCACTCCAATTTCCCCAACGACTTGAAAATTACTTTGCTGCAGATTTACTTTACCTCCATAGATGTCGATGCTTCGAGTAGGCGCACCCCACATCGCTGTATTAAAGAAAGTTGCCTCCGAGTCAAAGCCACTATCTACCGTCACATAAACCTTATCCGAAGTACTCATCGAGACAAGCTCCGTATTGATAAATACCAAGCCAGCCGGATCTGCGCCTTCAATAAAGACACCTTTTTTACTGCCATCCGTACCGTGGCCAACTATCGTAGCGTGAGGTCCATTCCCGTTCTGTTTGTAGAAGTGAATCCCATATTTAGACCCGTATACAAACGTATTAAAAATAACCTCATTCTCCACATCACCAATCTGGAAAGCGTCTAAATTCTCTTTTTGATAATTCCAAACAATATCCTGCAATTCCCCTGGAACATGGTTCGGATAATCGCTCCTTGAATAGTAATGCGGGTTAAACTGCACATTCCTTAGAATGCCGTTTTGTGAGCCGCCGCCTACAAATATTCCTTCTTTTAAAGGTGATCCACCTACGTAATCGATATAATGCCCGCTAGTATCAAAGCTGCCAAAGTCAATTCCTTGATAAACATTCACCAATGTCGTATTCATCACATAAACATTTGCCCCTGTTCCTTGGATCGTCCAAGAATACGGCTTTACATTGCTGTAGCTTTGTTGATCATAATAAATTGAAATCCCATTGATTCCTGAATTGGCTTGTAAGGTAATGAAAGGTACCCCGTTCGGAGCATTTTCACCAACATTTGTGAACAGCACGCTTCCCTTACCGCTTGTATGATGTGGAACATCCCACATTCCTCTTAATTCAACCCCCGCAGGTACAACCAAAGGCTGATCGACTCGATAAATCCCAGCTGGAAAATATACTGTACCTCCAGTCAAAGCTGCATCAGCTATAGCTTGAATAACGATAGCGGAAACATCAGCGGAGCCATCATTAATCGCATTATATAACGGAGAAGTCACATCATATAAGTGATTAGACGTTGGTTTCGGACGCACAGCTTTATCCGTAATCAAATTTGTAGGAATCGTTTTTAAAGCATAAGTGCTATTGGCATGAATATTTAATTCTGCCGCATCACTATGATCTTCGATTACTAAAGCTTGCTGCTGATAGCCTGAGTTGAGTGAATTTACCTTGCTTACATCCGACCCAAGTAATAATTGCTTAGTCGACTTTAAGAACTTGGTTTGACCTAAGATTAATGAGCCGGCTTTGGCATGAATCGCATAACCACCATTAAGCTCCTGCCAATTCTCAATCGTACTGTTCTCAAAAGACAACACACCCGTACCTTCATTTACAACTGCATTTAATGGGTTCCCGCCTACCGTAACTGTATTAAATTGCACGATTGTATTGAAGCCACTTGTAGCTAGGATGGCTTTCGGCGAAACGCCAACACTTGCTTTAAAGCTGCTATCTGTAATGAGTAAACCAAACGCATTCACACCTTCAATCTTTAATGCCACATTACATTCTTCAATATAAATGTGGAATAATTGCGCATTTGCCGCCTCTAAGGAATTTACCCTTGTGGTGATTCTCATCCCTGTTTTATAGCCGGAGATATGGATATCGCTCATATATTCCCAATCAGATCTACCCATAACAATAGCTTCAGAATTAGTTGTCATATACTCGGATAAAACCGTTTTATTAACCCCTGACGGAGCACCAGTTAACAAGCTCTCACTCCAATACTTTGGCGAAAGATGAATGCCTTCCATCCGTCCAATATCCGTAGTAACATCGACATATATGCCTGTTTTCAGAGTTGTTCCATACAAATTTTTGATGTAATGCAGCTCGTTTGAATCTGGACCGATCTTGATCCCTTTATAAGCATTCACTAGTGTAACATTCTCAATGGTTGCATTATCCAAGGATAATTGTTCCAATGTCCAAGGGTATGCCACCACATTATTATATTCTTGCTCAGGATACCAGATTGATAAATTCGTAATGCCGCTTGATTGTTCCAATGAAAGGAAGCTATGAGCATCCTCTACACCTTTGTTCGGATAAACCTTTAATACCGTTCCTACAACGCCAGCAGCTAAATCAGGATTTTTCCAATCTCCTCTTAACGTAACTCCGGTTGGAATCTGCAGGTTTTCCGTGATTTTGTATTGCCCAGACGGAACGAATACGACTCCACCACCATCCCCTTTTGCAGCTACAAGTACATTAAGAAAGCTTTCCGTATCATCTGCAACACCATCACCAACAGCACCAAAATCCATTACATTAAAATTAGCTATCACAACATCATTTGTCTCATATAAAGTGCTAATGACCTTGGCTTTTCCTAGCTTCTTTGCTACCGTTTTAACCGTAACAGAGGCTATCAGTAAATCTTTATTGTTAGGAAAGTCATTCCCTCCGCCATCAATGCCAATTCGAAAATCAGCACCATTCGTGCGATCGCTAAAAAAAGCATCCTCGAGTTTATAGCTATAGGTCTTCCAAGTCAGCGTATTTCCATAATGCACCGTTTGCGCGTCCTTAAAGCTATTTGCACCTTGAGCATCATATTGAATCGAAAAGCTGCCATTCCCTTCATCATAATATTCGATGGCAACAACTACATCTTTATCTGCATTTTGATAGACATACGAATTGTCCGCGTTCATGTAAAGGTAATTTGTGCCTATACTTTTGTTTGTTTTCCAATAAGGTTGACCCGCTACTGTGCCTGTTTGCAGTCCAGCAGCATTATCTCCAGCCCGTGGTGAAATCCCTTTTTCAACGGGTGTTTCGCCGAGCTTAACGCTTACCCCATTATCCTTCAGCACTTTGTTAACAGCTACTTTCGAAACTTTTAAATCTGGATTGAGGTCCGCATTAATTCCGCCGCCTTCAATGTTAATCCGGAAATCGGAGCCGCCCGTCCGATTGGCAAATTTGCCATCCAGCAACGTAAACACCTTGGTTTTCCACTGATGTGAATCTCCATAGGTAAACACGCCAGCATCTTTAAAAGAGTTATCCGCTCCCAAAGCATCGTATTGCAGTGAAAAACTGCCGCTGCCTTCATCATAATAGGTGATAGCTACTTGGATATCACTATCGGTATTATCGTTAATAAAGGAATCTTCGACATTCATATATAAGTAAGTCGTGCCTGCTGCTTTATTCGTTTGCCAATAGGTTGTACCGCCAATGTCTCCCGTTTGAAGTCCGGTACCATTATCTCCTGCACGTGGAGAAATGCCATTCTCAACTGGCGTCGCGCCTAGCTTAACACTTACTCCGGTTTCCTTAGCTTGCTTAGTTACCGTTACAGATGAAACCAATAGATCACGATTGAGGTCTGCGTTAATTCCACCGCCTTCAATGTTAATCCTGAAATCAGAGCCGCCCGTCCGATTGGCAAATTTGCCATCCAGCAGTCTGAAAACCTTGGTTTTCCACTGGTGTGTATTTCCATAAGTAAAAATCGGAGCATCCTTGAAAGCATGATCCTCACCTTGTGCATCGTATTGCAATGAAAAGCTGCCATTTCCTTCATCATAATAAGAAATCGCCACTTCAATATCTTGATCCACATTATCATAAATAAAAGCGTCGTCGACATTCATATATAAATAACTGGTGCCCACGGCTTTGTTCGTTTGCCAATAAGTAAGCCCAGTTACGCTTCCCGTTTGCAAGCCATCTCCATTATCCCCGGCTCTGGCCGTAATCCCGTTTTCCGTAGGCGTTTCACCTAGTGTAATACTTACCTCATTAACTATCGGATCTGCTTTTGCTTCATTCAGGTTTAATAGAGATAGTACGATAGACAGCATCAACAAAATCTTAAACAGCTTGCTTTCCATAGGTTTTTTCAATGAGTAATTATACATCAATTTGTCCTCCTTCTTTTTTACGCAGATTGGGTTTACTAATTGAAGCTAATCTCGGAATCCCTCCTCTTAATCTCGCATTTTCAGGTCATCATAATCTTAGCTTAAAATAGCCTTCCAATTGAATGAGCTAATATTAAACTTTTAAGGGGATACTTGGCTTCTTTCTAAATTTTCCGACTTTTTGTTGCAGATGGCAGGAATAAATTGGGAGGAGGTCGAATGTATGTTGATTATTATGGCGAGGAGCGGAGCAAATGCCTGAGTTTTCAACAAACGTAGATGAACGTTTTCACAGTGAAATGGAGCAGCGGCTTCCCTATTTACAAGCCTATTGCCGTAAGCTTACAGGCACCTCCTGGGATGCAGATGATCTACTGCAGGAGACATTAATGAAATTTTATACATCCTTATGCAAAAACGAAGCTCGCCAAATAACCACGTCCTATCTATGCCGAATTGCCAAAAATACTTGGATTGACTGGTGTCGGAAAAGGAAAGCCGTAGATGTGCCTTTAGATGAGGGACTTTTGGTTCCAACCGAACCAGGAACTAATTCTGAGGATGTCCAAGAAGCTTTAGAGGTTCTAGCGGAGCAACTGCCTGTACGACAAGCGGTTGTTCTACTCCTGATGGATGTCTTTCATTTCACGGCAAAAGAAACGGCGAAACGCATTTATGCTACTGAAGGGGCGGTTCAAGCAGCACTCCATCGTGCAAGAGCTAAGCTGCAATTCATTTCCACACAAACAACTGCAAATAAAATTAAACATACATCAAGTCGTGAATCAGCTTCCATTGGAGATCTTCTCAAAGTGTTTCTGGGCGCATTTCAAGCTGGAGACCCCGAGAAAATATTCACAGCCTACAATTTGCTTAATCTAACTGGAATTTCTTTTACCAGAATGGAGCGCGATGGTTCTTCACTTTATTTATATTTTCGAGATCCGGATGGCCATGTATTGATGGTAACCTCCTATTAATTTTTTACGAGCGTATGCTTTTTAAAATCTTCTGCGTTTATTAAGTATGAAGTGAAAATCTGGTTAGAGAAGAGGAGTTTAAATGGCTATGTTTGAAAGAATTGAAAGTATTTATGTACCCGTAATAGATTTGCAGGCTTCTATTAACTGGTATCAGCAGCACTTGGGATTAAAGCTGCTCTCTCAGGAAAAAACCACCGCACAATTTTCGGTTTATGATGGTATTACGAAGCTTACGCTCATTGAAACGATGAACTTTAAACCGATTCGTTATATTAATGAGCAGCACAAAGCACCTTATTTTAATTTTCACATTTTGAATCTGAAGCTTACATATGAGGAATTAGAGTCTGCGGGAGTTAAGCTTTCAAGCATATCTGAAAATGAATACCTTCACAGCTTTGAAATAATCGATCCTAACGGAAATTGGCTTGGTGTTTGTTATGAGAAGGAGAGTTCACCTTATTATAAACCGGAAAGCGAACAGCATCCGTTATTAGATCGAGTTGGCGCTGTCTTCATTCCTGTACGCGATCTGCAAAAATCATTGGATTTCTATGAAAAAGCTCTTGGTCTGACCCTTTATCACCATTGGGGTGGTGGCGCTGACCTCGGGGTAAACAGCAAAGATAATTTAATCACCTTATTTCAAATAAACGACGGTGGAGTAGAGACATTGGCAGAGGTAGGCAGAAGCTATTTCAGCTTTTACTCAGCCGATTTAGATGTAACACGAAGCTCACTAGAGCAAAAAGGGATTGCATCAACAGCAGCTGTGGAGCAGGACTCTCTTGCCTATTGTCGGCTAACGGATCCAGATGGACATGGGCTTTTGGTTATCTCAGGAGTTAAAAAAGTTGTGGTTGTTAACTAATAAAATGGATGAAAGAGGTTAAACATGGATTCATTACTTAACGTTGATGAACAAGTAAAGTTAATTAAGCTTGGTGAGATGAAAATGGTTGGATTCCCCGTAATTGTCGCTTTTAAAGAGGGGGATTTCAGTAAAATTGATAAAACTAAACAGCAGTTCATGGAACGAAGGAACGAGATTCTAAATGTCATTGATCCAAACATATACTGGGCTCCGTGGTTTAGCTGTGATGTTATGTTTACCTATTTTTACTGCTTGCAGGTTAGTGAATGGGCAGAGATTCCGCATGGCATGATGAGCTTTACGATTCCAGAAGCTGAATATGCAGCAGTTCACTATTCAGGGCCGCACCCGATGGACCCGGATCCTTACGATTACTTAGCCATTTTCCGCCAGAAGAACAATATTGAACTTAAAGAAAAAGGGATGGTGCTTGAAAAATACCGCTTTGATCAGAATTGCGAGCCTGGAGTTAAAATCGCGTTGGATGTATTCGGTCCAATTAAAAGTGAAATATAGTAAAAGGAGAATCCATATGACATCTGCATTTATTGATCGTACACGTCCTAAAGTAATCCACTATGTTAAAAATTTAGAGCAAGCCGCCAACTGGTATAGAGACAATCTCGGATTTGAAATTGGTCCTCACGACTATCATTCATTTGTTGAGCTGTTTATGGATGGAGAGTATGTTTTTCATCTTTCACAGGGTCGGGAGGGACTGGTCCCGCTTCAGGCACCGATATTTCAATTTAGCTCACGAGATATTGAGAAAACATATGCTATTCTACAATCCAGAAATGTAGAGGTTGGTCCGATGAGCTGGTATCCGGATTACTCTTCCTTTACTTTTCGCGATTTAGAGGGTAATGAAGTGGGTATTTCGCAGAGCTTTGAGATACGATTTAGCCAATTGGAGGAGCTGCTTTTGGTTGGATTTAGGCTTAAAAACCCGCAAGAGCTTCTAAATACGAATGCTATTCCTCATGCTGCGCATGAATTAAAACGACGTTTCGCTGAAATCTCACATACCATTGACTCTGCTCCTATGATTGGCGCATTTAAGACTGGGGAATGCAGTGACGATGAAGCCGGATACTGGGTTTGCGTCCAGATAACACAATTGGGTACTGTCCCAGAGGGAATGCTCGCTTTAAGGATACCAGCTCAGAAATATGCCGTTAATTGGTTTTTTGGTCATAGAAGTGAGAGCAAAAAGCGATATGCAAAAATGCAGAGATTGATTAATAATGCTGCACGCCAACTGAAACTCCAAGCTTGGAATCTTGAAATAGCAAAAAGCTGGGGAGAATTGCAAGAAGTCGAAGTCGAGTTGGATTTATATGTAGGGATTAGTTAGAGAAAACAAGATAAAGCTCGCACTCCACTTGGCCGTAATGACCTAGGAGTGCGAGCTTTTTTAACGTTGGTTATTGATGAGTTGTAGGGTGGTTAGCCGTTAACGGTAATTGATTATTAAACAGCCGATTAATATCACCTGTTAATCTAAGATAAAAATCCGATGAAACTGCTACTCCATCTGCATCCAACGTCAGGAAGTATTGATTAGTTGGAATCATCGAGCTATTCTCGGCAATTTTGGCAATAGCTGTACCTTCATCGTACTCATCAAACATGGCTACATAACCTGTAGAGATGCCTCCGCTCTTTAAATCGTAGGCCATCCTCCACATGAAATCACCATGAAATCTCGGATTCTCATTCCGTGGAGCATTCCCATTCTGTAAATTAGACCATGCTGAGCCCGGCCAGAGAACAGGTTGATAGGCCATCCCGTTCTGTTGAGTGAATGTGTAATCCGGCTGCCATTGATTGGTATTGTTGTTATCGACACCAGCTAAGCCGCCAAAACGACCAACGGACCATGGTGATACCATATCCATGCTCTTATATACATCTATAAACCCTGTTTTAGAATCGTTAGTGCCTGTGCGCCAATAATTAGGTACACCACCGATTACATAAATCCCCTGGTTTTTGAACCAATTGATCAAATCGGTTGCTTCTGCCGCTGTACCAGGTCGATCTGTAAATCCAATTCCCCATATACAAACAACAGGTTCTCCGCTTTCTTTTGCATAAGCGCTTGAGGTGGTTAGATGCATAGTATTAACAATGTTAGTTGTCCAGTCATGTTTTACCGCAGCTACCCAAGTGCTTGCATTCATATCGGTAATATCGTACATGACATAAAACTTGCGGTTATAGGTTTCTGCTGCATTCTTTACTTTGACTGCAACACTATCGCGATTGGTTTTCCAGTTATTCGGGGTATCGCTAAGATCAGCTCCGAACCTCTGCAATGCAGCTCCGCTAATATTGTAGGTTTGCATCCATTCAAAATGCTTGTTAACTGTGCTCTGATCATAAGAGGAAAACAGCTTCGCTTGTGTCCCATTGCCAAAATTCGCTAAATTGGTTGAATATAGCGTTGTGTACTCTCTAGTATCCGGGTAAAGCTCAAAATTCACATTCGAGTTAGCTGTTGGCGCACTGCTATTCTTGGACCAATGGATCCACCCTCCGTTAGGTGAACCATCCCCAGTCGCATTGAACCAGCCTTGATAGCCTGCAAAAACTTTACCTACAACGTCATGGCCAGCAGGTGGTGGAGTTGGAGTAGGTGTTGGCGATGTGGCAGCAAACTTAAACCAGTTTAGATTAAATAGGTTGCCTGCCCCGCCAGTAAACTTAAGATAGAGATTATGCACGCCAGATATGCTGCTCATACTGCAGGTTTTGGTTATCCAAGTCTGCCAGCCACCTGTGCCTACTATTGCACAAGTACCTGCAAGAGTTCCGGTCAAACTATCCAGCCTGACTTCGATGTTCCCTCCCGTTGCGGCACTGGCAACTCTCGCATCGAATGATATGGCCCCACTACCAAAATTAATACTATTAAAAACTAAATAGTCACCATTATCAACAAATCCAACGTTCAAACCAGCTTCGCTTGAAGTTTCTGTTTGGATGCCAACTTGGCTGTTGAAGCTCTCCGCTTCTATTTGAGTAAATGCTGATCTAGTTGTTGGGGTTGCTGTGGGTGTTGGAGTCGGTGTTGCACTAGTGGAAAAGTTTAACCAGTTGATGTTGAACCCTGTATTGGATACATAAACCCTTAACGTTTGTGTGCCTGCTGTTAGGGTTACATTGGCATTTACAGTAGTCCAAGTCTGCCAACCGACTGTATTCGGTACGGTTACCGTGGTTAAAACGGTGCCTGCATAATTCCTCAATTGGAGCTGACTCCCTGTATTGGGACTCGCTACGCGGAAACCGACAGTATACGTACCTGCGCTTTGCACATTAACACTGTAATCCAACCAATCCCCGGTATCCGTAAAGCCAACGTTTTGCCCTCCGCCAGTATCCGAAGTCGTTTCCGTTTGGATGCCGCTCATGGTTGTATAGCTTTCAGCTTCAAGTTTCCCAGGTAGTGTAGTTGGTGCAGTTGCTCCATATATTTCAAACTCAGCTAGCTGACCTGCTGTCCATCCACTGTTTGCAGTAATATTTACTCTGACATATCTCGTGCTCGTGGCTGTAAAATTAATCGTCACTGTATTAGCACTTGTCGGATCAAACACATAAGCTGCTGATGCAACAATGGTGGTATAGCTCGTATCATTCGTGCTTCCCAGTACAGAAAGAGTTTGTGTTCGTGCTCCCCATGTTGCAGGCAGCTTAAGCACCACTTGGTTTATCGAGCTTGCGCTCCCCAAGTCCACGCGAATCGATTGCGGGAATGCATTATTATTACTTTCCCAATAGGTTGTTAGATTACTGTCATTAGCGTTCGTTGCTGCAAAACCACTATTAGCACTGCTTGCAGTAATGGCTTTCCCTGCTGCTAAGTTCGTTGCTGCTAAGGTAGTCGATGGTGTAATAGCAAGCTGGGTGACTATAAGCGCGAGCATTAGTAAACCAATCATAAGCTTATTGCCTCTGAACCATTTTTGATTAAATAACATAAACAATTCCTCCTCAAATTTTGGATGATCATTTCATGAGCCCTTACACTAAAGTATTCTTGCATCACCACCTTTTATAAAATATGAAAATCCTTTTGCAGCTTGCTTTCCAATTCTCTGAGCTGTTGTAGAGGCAGAAGATTATCACCTTAAGTTTAGCTCAAAACCATCTCCTATTTAAGATGGCATTATTAAATTTTAAAGGCGATACTTATCTACTTTTTTAAACTAACTCCCCCATACATGTTAAAATGAATATATCCCAATATAGGAGGTATTCGATTATGAAGATTCTTGTAACTGGCGCATCCGGAAATGGCGGACAAGCCATTTGTCATAAGCTCTTGGAAGCAGGCTTTAGCGTACGCATGGCAGATGTTATGCCACCAGCTGGTGGCGTGATTCCATCCACCGAATTTATGCGCTGCGATATGCGATCTCCTGGTGATATTCAAAATGCTGTAAACGGAGTCGATGCCGTCATCCATCTTGCCGCTTGGCATTCGGCACATCAGCCCCCTGTGAGTGACGAAACTATTTTTGCTGTTAATGTCGATGGGACTTTTCATATGTTTGAGGCCTGTCGTAAATTTGGCATTCAAGCTATTGTCTATGCTTCTTCTATGGCTTATGGTCATGGTTCTGTATATGGAGTGACTAAAGTTATCGGTGAGGATTTATCCCGTGCTTATCATGAAATGACAGGCGCATCCATAGCTAATCTTCGTTATCATGAATTTATCCCACGTCCGTATTTAGAGTTCGGTGCACGTTTACTTCGCAATGGGGTCGATCGCAGTGATGTTGCTCTAGCTACGGTCGCTGCACTACAAGCTGTTATTGAGCGTAAGATTGGTTTATTCACTACCATTGTTCATACCCACCACGGTATGCCGGAAGCAGTCATTGCTAACTTTAAAGAGTTAGGTCCCGACTGGTGTGAACTAATGGTTCCTGGCTCACGTGAGCTGATAAGTAAATATCAAATCGAGCTTCCACATACAGTTGAACAGCATGATCTATCTGAAGCAGAGCGGTTGCTTGGCTGGAAGCCGCGCGTAGGGTTTGTAGAGTTTCTGAGAGATTTGAAAATAAGAGATGAGCAAGGCGAGGATGTTCACAGCTTGTGGGTTCCTTCAGAATTGCCTGAATAACCTTATCGGTAAAGTGTGGCCGGAAGCGATAGAGTTGGGCTAACCCGAAGCGATATGAATTATGCTTACAGTAATATATTAGTTAAAGTACCTGGTTGTAGTGATGTTTTTTATCGCTTGGGGAACTGGTTTGTGCAGTCATTTGACCTAGTGTTATCCCGCAACGATATAAACTATCGCTACAGACATATATTTATTAAAGCAACTCACTATAGCAATATATTTTATCATTAGGGAAATTCTTGAGACTGAAAATTGACTGGGATACTGTACAGAGTTGGTTTTTATCATTAAAATGACAATTAAAAAAGTGGACTAGCTATTAAATCAGCTAATCCACTTTTTTAATTAAATTTACTTAAGATACCCTTGCCCGCATCCGGTTATTCTTAGGATTATGCTCAACTTCTGCAAGCCCCAACACTTCCAGCAAAGGAGGCAGGTACATGCCGAAGCGGCCGCGAAGTCCCTTTTTCAGTCCGTACCAACCGCCTACTGGATTCTCCAACGAACGTCCCCATGCTTCTACAGTGCCTTCTTTTGCAGGCTTTTGTTCATCTGTGCTTCCTAAATCGATCCAATCCCCATGCTGTTTAAGCATTTCATGCAAGTCAGCAATACAACGATAGTCGTAATGCAGCACCGTCTTGCCTACAGTGCACACCAATATTTCTTTGCCGTCTTTTTCACTTTTGTACATTTCGTATTCTGAGGATTGTGGTGGCGTTTGAAGCTTCCATGGGTTTTCTTTGGTTCCTTGTTCGATTGTCATCTTATAGCCTCCAATTAGTTAATTTCTAATGATCTAAATCATTGTTCTTTTATTGCGCTGCAATATGTAGACCACCATGCCCAATTCACCCGCGATACCTGCCGATTGAGCAAGCGCGCCAATGATACCGTTCAAGCTAGGAAATAACCCTATGCAGATTATTAAAGTAATTAATGTTGCTAAAACATTGGCCACTTGCGACCATATCATCACCTTGGTTTGCCCCGTTAACATTAAAATCCCATTCAAGAAATCCAATAACGGAAAAATTAAAGCCATTGGCAAGAATACTTTTAACACTTCTAAGCTCGGGGAAGCTAGTGATTCTTTAACACCCATAACAGATTGCATCAGCCAAGCTCCAACGGGTGTATAGACAAGAACAGCTAGCAATAATGCCGGGACACCGCCCATTAAACGCAAGAATATCTTCGCCTGCTTTTCATCATGCCGATAGAAATTCAGCACAATCTGGTGCATGTAGGAGAAAAAACTTAAAACCAGCTGCACGACACTACTGGCTACGGCAAATGAGGCAATTGTTAAATTCAAATCTAGCGTTTTGCCTAAAACTATATTAATCGCAGGAGCCGCAATGACTGCAATGGCTGATGAGTACAGCAAAGGACGGTAAAATTGAAACACCTGTTTTTTATCTACAACGGGATGGTCTTGCAATTTATCCGGAATGGTTTTTTTCAGTAAAGAACGCCCTTCAAAAACAGCACAAAGGCTCTCAACAAACATACCCATCAAGAAAATAATCGCACCAACCTTGCCGCTATTGACGCTGTCCGTACTAATGAAATATTGCGCAACAGCATACATACTGATTAAACGAAAAATCATCCCGATAGTCAGCCATGTCGTCTTGCGATTATAGATAATAATTCCATGATACAAACAACGAATTCCCGAAAAAATACTGACATACATTAACACTCGATATACCCCAATAACAGCATGGACTTGAGTATCATTCACACCAAATACATACTGGAAAACCCAGCGACCTAAAGGCGTGTAGCAAATTAATAAGCCAAAAACGATAATACTGATAAACACATATAACGCCACATCCGATACTGCCTTAAAAGAAAGCTTGTCCCGTACTAGATTGGAGCAGGTCTGCCGCAATAAGACAGCCGGTCTCTCTGTGACACCAATCAAACTCATCGCAATGGCATAGCTTGATATGACAATCTCTGGATGCTTGGACTGAGCTAATGTACTGGTAATGATGACATGTGAAATAGTGACCAAGCTAGCAGATAAGCCTAGCGGGATAAAAAATCGAAAAAGCTTCCCCTGAGTGACCTGCTGCGACAACGCTTTGGGTTGTTCTTCTACTATCCCTAAGGACATAATCGATGACTTCTCCTTCCACCGTTACCTAAAACCTATCGATTAGTATACCACTTAATTGTGTTGCCTGCCTCGGTCATTTCATTAATTTCTCTGATGTAATTGCAAATTCTATTAATTGCATATTCTATTAATTAGGCTTTTGTCGAATTACGACTCTTCTTGCGAATTGAAAAAGTGACCACAGCAACAATTAATCCGAGTGCTAGAATAGAACCTGCAATCCACGGATTATATTGGACAGTTGAAGTTGAATCGACAACTAGTCCTCCCACACCCGCCCCAACCGCTACACCTAAATGCAGGATCGATGTGTTCAAACCAAGCACCAAATTGGACGACTGCGGAGCCAGTTGAATAAAATATGTCTGAATAGCTGGAACAGCAGCAGAAAATGAAGCTACCCAAATAGTTACAAACCCCAATCCAACAAATATCGAGGAGGTAACTAGGGGAATTATTACAAGAGACAATGAACTAACTGCTAAAGTCAACAGTAGCATGCGAACAGCACCCCATTTATCAACCCCCATTCCGCCTAAGCGCGAACCAATCACTCCGAATATACCCATAATAAACAGCATCACACCTATGTTCTCTATTTTCAGCTGAAGAATTTTTTCAAAATAAGGTGTAACATAGCTATACATCATCGAGCTGCTAGTACTAAAGCAAAAGGCGATAAATAAACCAGCAACAATAGTCGGATTTCTTAGCACAGTTAGCTGTTTTTTTAAAGGGACAGGATCATCACCCGCAATTTCAGAGAGTAAGCGAAGCATTCCGATCGTTATCAGTAGGCTGACAACTGCTAATACGATAAAAATAGATTGCCAGCTCCACCATTGGGTAATTAACACACCGGCAGGTACACCCAATACCATAGCACTGCTTATGCCAAGTGCTACCATACTCACTGCGCTTCCCATTTTATCAGGTGAGACCAGCTTGGCTGCTGAGCTGAAAGCAACAACTGTATATACTCCAGCACTCAACCCAAGCAATAAGCGTGACAGCAACAAAACCGTAAAATCTGAGCTGGCGAAAGAAGCTAAGCACCCCACAATAAACAACAGCATCGCTCCAACCAGTAATTTTTTCTGCCTTATTCGCGAGGTTAATGCAATAACAATTGGAGTCCCAATCGCAAAAGCTAGTGAATATGCTGTTACTAGCTGCCCAGCCAGTGCAATAGATATGTGCATATCATCCGCAATTATGTTGAGAATTCCAGCAACAATCAGCTCAGCAGTTCCCGTTACAAAAGCACCTATAGCAAGTAAAAAAATATTCAAACGATTCATTATCTTCAACCCCTTCTCCAGATCCCCGTATAAAATGAATAGCTGAGGTCCTTGTAATTGACAGTATAATGTCGTTGCTATTATATTGTAAGAAGGCAAAGTATTTGGACATTGCACATTTAATTGGATTAACTAACTTATAGTAAGGATGTGTTTAGATGAATACGGTTATTAAAGAAGAGATTGTGTTTTCTAATATATGCGAGGTTTTGCAAATCCTTGGTACGAAATGGGCTTTCATGGTCATCACAGAATTATATAAAGGACCTAAGCGGTTTAATCAGCTGCAAAGAGACGTAGCGATTATAAAAACCCAGTCTCTAACCAATACCTTGCGCCATCTGGAGCAAACCGGGATTATCTTACGTGAAGTATTCCCTACCGTTCCTGTAACTGTTGAATATTCATTAACGGAAAAAGGCAGTGATTTTCAAATTGCCCTAAAGGAAATGGATAAATGGGCCGTAAAATGGCAGCCGAGAACTTGAAATAAAGTTCCAGACTGCCCAGATCAATTTATTATTTTCGCTACCAAAATAGCTTTGTCTCCCCTTTTAACTTCAACAGCGCTTCTACATAGAAATAATCACCGTAAATAATAGGCACCTCAATTTCAGCATTATGCGGAACACTGCCAGTTGCTCTCATCAGCAGCCCTTCTTCCGATGGAATATCCGGCGTATAGTTTTCGAATAAAGCTTTCATAATCTCAGCTCCATTAAAGATAACCACTTTGTTCCATAATACCTGCTTACGTGATAAAACATAGGCGGTTAACGAGGTAATGCTCATATTCACAGCTACAGAAGCAAACACAATATAGAACGTATTTAAGTAACCTTTAAGAATACCCGGATTTTCGAGAACCTTGGCATAAGCAGCCAAATGAAAGCCATAGGATTTCAGCAGGATACCTGAATGCGCCAGCAATGCGCTGCCATCACTAACGGAAGCAAGCACGACATAAATCAGAGGGTAAGCCGTAATCACAACCAACAATAGCAAGAACCCAATAATGATCCGATCAGTCAATCTTTCTGTAAACGCAGGCTTCAGGCCCATGTTGCGCCTCCTTACCACAAGCTATTTTCACTTACTCTACGACTTACATAATTTGCTGTGATTAATAAAACTAGATTGATCATCGAGTTGAATAATCCGACCGCTGTACTGAAGCTCCAATCGAACTCAAGCAATCCCTTTCGGTAAACATAAGAGGAGATAACATCCGCAGTGTCGTAGATCGCAGGATTATACAGCAGAATAATCTTCTCAAACCCAATATTGAACAAATTCCCCATTCGCAGAATCAACAAAATCATTATAGTAGGCAATATTCCTGGTATAGTCACACTAAACATTTGCCGCCATCTGCCAGCCCCGTCGATCTTCGCGGCTTCATACTGCTCCTGATCTATGGCACTTAACGCCGCAATATAGATAATGGATTCCCAACCGAAACGCTGCCAGATCTCAGAGCTAATATAAATCGATCGAAAGAAATCAGGATTTTGCAGCATCGCATTGCCGTTCCCACCGAAGTAACCCAACATATTATTAATAAGACCGCCACTATTGGTGAAATCCTTAACGATCCCGCAAATCACAATCAGTGAGATGAAATAAGGCATATACGTAACGGATTGAACAAAACCTTTGAACCTTTTGCTGCGCAGCTCGTTAATTAACAAAGCTAGGATAATAGGAGCCGGAAACTCAAAAACTAGCGTATACAAGCTGATCATCATCGTATTCTTGAACGTCCGCCCGAAATAAAAGCCTTCAAAAAAATCCTTGAAATGTACGAAGCCGACCCACTCACTTTTCCAAATCCCCACAGACGGCGTATAGTCTTTAAAGGCGATAAGCGCTCCATACATCGGGCCATATTGAAAAATAAAATAGTAAGCTAAAGCAGGCAGCATCATGACATATAAGAGTTTATTGCGTAATAAGTCCTTGAGAAAATACTTACGCAAGCTGATTTTTTTCGGTGTGGTTTGCATCATGCTTCACCTTCCTCCCATCCTTTCTGCATAAGCAGCTATTAGTTGAAAAAGGCAGGGGGAGAAGCGACTCCTCCCTGCCCTTCCTTATTTAGCGCTTGTTATAACGATCTAAAGCACCTTGTTCAATTTCCAAAGCACGATCAATTTTCAACGTTTTCAACTTTGCAAGGAATTTATCGTAGGAATCAATTGAATCGGTTCCAAGAATAATTTTAATCGTTGTTTCATCCACTAGCGTGTTTACTTCGTTCATAATCTTGGCAAACTCCGTGCTTTCTTCCGGTGTAGTTGAGATTGGCGGCAATAAGTATTTATCAATATCCGTCTTCCCCCATGTTGCTACAGCTGCTTGCTGCTGCGGCAATGCGGCAAATTACTCATAATAACGTCTGTCCTGAATCGTTGGTCCACCTGTAGCACGAGTATATAAACCTAGGTTTAGCGAGTAATTGCTTTTGATTGTATCCGTATAAGTCGGGTAATCGCCTACCATGGTGTGGCCTACGCCTTCAGCTCCGAAGTTGAAGAATTTCTTGCCTTCCTCACTATAGCCATAATCCAATAGCTGAACGGCAAGCTCTGGATTCTTACTTTTCGGGGAGATCGCAAAATTACCGCCTTGTGGTGCCGAGAAATCCTTCTGGCCAAACTTAGGAGTATCTCCTTTATTCAGTACTGGGTAAGGTACGCCAACCAAATTATATTTAGGATCCTTCTCCTTCATCGCTCCCAGCCACTTGCCAATTCCGCCGCCTGCAAGAGCATAAGAAAATTCATCAATACATCCAACATGATCATCACATTAAGCAAAAAGAAGCCCGAAGGCTTCCTTTTTTAATATTTACATTTGAAAAAGAGTATGGTATTCTATATTTCGATACTTATAGAAATAACATTTTTGACAAGGATGATGCTACGATGGGTACAGTTAACGCGGGAGATCAACAAGCTGTCAAAATTTATAAAGCACTCGGAGAACCAACACGATTTCAAATTGCCTTAATGCTTGTAGAGGAGAAGAATTTATGCTGTGCTGATATTGGGAGCAAACTCGAATCCGTAGCTGGCTCAACTCTCTCACACCATTTAAAGCAGCTAATGGATTGTGGTCTTCTGGATCTTCGTAAGGACGGAACCTATATCTATTACAGTGTGAATCGCGAAATTGCCCAAAAGTACGCATCTTATTTGCTCGAATAATTTTTTTCGTTATTATTTCTATAGATCTAGAAATATAGAATTTTTAGATGGAGAAAGGAAGAAAAATCATGTCCAACGCATGGAAAATTTATTTACTGGCTGCTGTCAGCTTTTTAGTAGGTACGTCAGAGTTTATTATTGCAGGCATTCTAGATAAGATAGCCGATGATACAGGAGTTTCAGTATCCACCGCTGGACAGTTAATTACCGTTTTCTCACTTACCTACGCTTTCGGGACTCCTTTTCTTATAGCGTTCACAGCCCGTTTGGAGCAACGCAAATTGTTACTTTACGCGCTCGCTATATTCGTAGTAGGAAACATAATAGCCGTCGCGTTACCGGGCTTTGAATTCCTGATCGCATCAAGAATTGTCTTGGCACTTAGCACAGGGGTTTTCGTTGTTACCGCCTTAACCGTAGCTTCCAAGATGGCTTCTCCTGAGAAGCAAGGAAGCGCGATTGCGACACTGGTTATGGGCTTTAGCACCTCCTTGATTATCGGTGTTCCATTGGGGAGAGTTGTCGCTTCCGCTTACAATTGGAAAATGATTTTTGGAGGCATTGGTTTATTAGGTTTAGTCGCCATGCTCCTTATTCTAATAGTAATTCCACGATCAAATGGAGATGAACCGGTACCGCTTCGCAACCAGCTTGCTTTGATGAAACAACCCAAGATTGCAGTAGGTTTAATGGTTACCTTTTTCTGGATCTTTGGATATTCTATCGTCTACACCTACATCTCTCCTTTTTTACTTACTGTTACAGGTATGAGTGGAAAAACGGTTAGTATAGCTTTATTCGCTTTCGGGATCGCTAGCTTGTTTGGTTCTAAGCTCGGCGGATATAGTACTGACAAATGGGGATTCCCTCGTACACTAGTTAGTGGTATGCTGCTTCACGCAGTAGCTCTTGTCCTCTTGTCGTTATCTGCTCAGTCGCCTGCACTAGTCTTCCCAATACTTATGTTATGGGCATTCTCTGCTTGGACTTCAGGTCCTACTCAACAGTACCATTTAATGACTCTAGCTCCGCAAGCTACTGGCATTATGCTTAGTCTGAACACTTCCGCTGTACAGCTTGCAATGGCTGCTGGTGCGGGAATCGGAGGTATCGTCGTTAACCAAGCTTCATTATCCTCCATTACTTGGATGGGGGCAGTCGGAGTTACAGTCGCTGCCGCAACAGCTCTCGCTTCGCTGCGAGTAACCCGCTCCAGCTCTCGTGCAAGCCAGCTTGCGGAAGAAGTTTAAACAACATAGATGAGATAATCTGAATAATGCATAACCCCAGCTCTTCAGCTGGGGTTAACTGTTTATTCGATCTTAACGTGAAACTGGGAAAATCCGCTGGATCATTTGGTTCAATTCATTAAAGAAACCAGAAACGGGTCTACCAGTTCTTGCTTCATACACATATTGCTTAACTCGATCAACGAATTCAGGATTTGTTGAAACATAAACATTCTTAATAGTCGGATCTGTTGCGCGCACTTCTGCTGCAATTTGATCCTCAAGAGCTCTCGAAATCTGATTAGCAGGCGTATTAACTACTGCTGCTACATAAGCATTATGTTTAGTCACTAACACATTTGCACCTTTTACACCTGTAATTCGAATAATCCGATCAGCCGCAGCTTGAGCAATATCAAAACGGTTATCCATTTTCATGTTTACATTATTTGGAGCTTGCTGCATCGTGGTTCCTTGCTGCTTCACTTGATGCTTTGCATTGCTTGTACAGCCTGCTGTAACAAGAGAAAATACAAACACAAGTGTTACCATTACTTTAGTTGCTTTAGTGAACATTTAGCCCACTCCTTTCTTACCATGTTATTCCCAAATCCTTCGATTATTATGACTGTTTTTGGGAAAACCTATGCAATCACATGCACAAATTAACTAACATTCAGGAGGGTACAGTGGGTATCTTAAGCAGCACTTATCTAATAACAGCTTTAATGACAGGTACGCTTAGTCATGCTCAAGAGGCGCCACTTATCAACAAAAACCGCTACTACTATGAAAAACGGGGTGATATTGTTTGGGAAGTACCCAACAGCGAAAAAATAATAGCACTCACATTTGATGATGGACCCGATCCAGAAGACACTCCCACTATCCTCGATCTTTTAGCGCAATATCAGGTGAAAGCAACTTTTTTTGTAGTTGGCAAGAAGGTGGATATGTACCCCGAGCTAGCCAAAAGAGAGGTTTTTGAGGGACATGAACTGGCTAATCACACCTATAATCACCTTTATATTAATAAACGAATGACGGAAGACAGCATACATAAAGAAATCCTCAAAGCAGAGCAAACGATCATCAACACCACTGGCTTTAAGCCACATTTGTTCCGCCCTCCTGGAGGCTTCTATAGCGAAAATCTCATTCATGTCCTGCAAAAAACAGGCTATCAGATGATCATGTGGTCTTGGCATCAGGATAGCAAGGACTGGAACAGGCCTGGTGTTGATAGAATCGTCAGCAGCGTTATTCAAAAAACGCGTAACGGCGATATCGTGCTTTTGCATGATTACGTCGAAGGCGAAACTCAAACTATCGAAGCATTGAAACAAATCCTTCCTCAGCTAAAGGCAAAAGGTTACCGTTTCGTTACAGTATCCGAATTGCTTACCTATAGGAAAACAACAACGGTTAAGAAGTGAGCAGTAAGATAGCAGAGGAACTGTAACGCCATCGCTACAGAGCTAAGTTAGTTGAAGTAACTGCCTGTAGAGATATTTAATATCGCTTGGGTGGAAGTGGTAGCTGGGAAATTGGCTTAGTACCGTGCTGTAGCGATCAAATTTATCGCTACAGAGCTAAGTTAGTTGAAGTAACTGTCTGTAGAGATATTTAATATCGCTTGGGTGGAAGTTGGAGCTGGGAAATTGGCTTAGTACCGTGCTGTAGCGATCAAATTTATCGCTACAGAGCTAAGTTAGTTGAAGTATCGGCTGTAGAGATATTTAATATCGCTTGCGTGGAAGTGGAAGCTGGGGAATTGGCTTAGTACTGACTGTTGCGTTCAAATTTATCGCTACAAAGCTAAGTTAGTTGAAGTAACTGTCTGTAGAGATATTTAATATCGCTTGGGTGGAAGTGGTAGCTGGGAATTGGCTAAGTGCTGTGCTGTAGCGTTCAAATTTATCGCTACAGATCTAAGTTAGTTGAAGTAACTGTCTGTAGAGATATTTAATATCGCTTGGGTGGGAGTGGGAGCTGGGAAATTGGCTTAGTACCGTGCTGTAATAAGAAGAAGCCGAAACTCTCCTTTTAGCAAGGAAATTGTCGGCTTCTTCTTTATTGTGAGTCTATTGGTGTAACAGCATCTTTGAGGAGCAACTCCAGTTGTGCGCGGTGTTCCTCTGTCTCAGCATGCTCCCAGCCAAAGTAAGCTTCCATAAATGAGATTACCGCATCCTTATCTTCATGCACCGCTCTAATATCAAAGTACAATTCACCGGTCCGTCGCACGAAATAATCAGCAGGTGTAACCACCATTTCATGTTCAATGGCGTAATACAATGAAGCTAATCTTGCTTTGGATAGCTCTGTATTTTGCGGAAGACCTTTGTGGTTATCCAGCATAGCGAATACTAGCTCAGCATTCGAACCATACCTTCTAACCAATTGCTCGGCTTCGCTTCCAGAGTAGCCAGCTTGAATTCCTTTGGCTATTGTACGGCTAATAAATTGTTCATAATTCTGAGAACCGCCTACCTCACCGCCTGATAGCTTAATCTGCGAAGTAGAACTTCGCGGAAACCTGCGAACTGCTGTAGCAATAGCTTCTGCTGCAAGATCTACCACGCGTTCTGCCATTTTGCGATAGCCAGTTAGCTTGCCGCCTGCGATAGAAATTAGCCCTGAAGCGGAAATAAAAATCTCATCCTTACGTGACAGCTCGGAAGGCGATTTACCCTCTTCGTGAATCAACGGTCTCAACCCAGCCCAGCTGGATTCAATGTCCTGCGCAGTAAGCTCCAGTGTTGGGAACATGAAATTGGCTGCAGCGAGAATGTAATCCCGATCCTCCACTGTCATCTGTGGATGTACAATATCTCCTGTATAGGTTGTATCCGTTGTCCCAATGTAGGTTTTGCCATCCCTTGGAATTGCAAAAACCATACGTTTATCTGCTGTATCGAAATACGTAGCTTGCTTTAATGGAAACCTCCGCTGGTCAAACACCAAATGAACTCCTTTGGTTAATTGAACATGCTTACCTTGCTTGGAGCCATCCACTTCACGGATCGTATCCACCCAAGGTCCGGCAGCGTTAATCACACAATGAGCTCGAATTTGCTTGACCGCTCCAGTAAATTGCTCCTTCACCTGCACGCCTGCTACCTTGCCGTTCTCGACAATAAGCTGCTCCACGCGGCAATAGTTCACCGCTATAGCACCACGCTTCACAGCTTCCTTCAGCACCTCAATCGTTAATCGCGCATCATCTGTACGATATTCCACGTAGTATCCGCCGCCCTTAAGACCTTCTTTGCGGAGCAGCGGCTCCAGCTGCAGTGTCATCTCGCGATTTAACATTCGCCGCTTTTCGCCTTTCCTCACGCCCGCTAAGAAATCATAAACCTTCAGTCCCAAAGATGTAGCCAGCTTGCCAAACGTACCGCCTTTAATTATCGGCAGCAGCATCCATTCTGGCGTTGTGACATGCGGCGCATTCTCATAAACAATCGCGCGCTCCTTGCCGACCTCTGCAACAATCTTGAACTCCAGCTGCTTGAGATAACGCAGACCGCCATGGACAAGCTTGGTGGAACGACTTGAGGTTCCCGCTGCAAAGTCCTGCATATCTACCAGTGCCGTTTTCATCCCGCGAACGCTAGCATCAAGAGCTATGCCTGCACCTGTGATGCCACCTCCAATGATCAGCAAATCAAACGTTTCCTGCTCCATGGAGGCTAAAATTTCGTTACGGCGCTTGCCTGAGAATTCTGTAGATTTATCCATTATGCTACCATCCTTTGGGGGCTTATGCTCAATGCTTGCTCTATGCCTTATACCCAATTGCTGCATGCACGGCTTTTTTCCAGCCCTTGTATAAGTTCTGTCTGGTTTCTTCAAGCATCTTAGGCTCATAGTAATGTCCCAATTGCCACATTTGCGTAATCTCATCCTTATGACCCCAAAAACCTACAGCAAGACCCGCTAAATAAGCGGCGCCCAATACACTTGTTTCACTAACTGCCGCTCGTTCAACAGGTGTATCCAGCATATCGCTCTGAAACTGCATCAAAAAATCATTCATTGATGCTCCTCCGTCTACACGCAGGACCGTAATCGGAATTCCCGAATCCTGCTCCATCACAGTTAATACATCCTTCGTTTGGTAAGCAATCGATTCCAAGGCGGCACGCACCAAATGGTCCTTGCCCGTACCACGCGACAAACCAAATACCGCTCCACGCACATCACTATCCCAATAAGGGGTGCCTAGACCGACAAAAGCCGGGATCAGATAGACTCCCTCAGTAGATGTAATTCGCATAGCGCTTGCTTCCGTATCATTAGCCGAATCAATCAGCTTAAGCTCATCCCTTAACCATTGAATCGTCGAGCCAGCCGAAAAAATACTGCCCTCCAGTGCATATTCAACCTTGCCGTCTATTCCCCAAGCAATTGTCGTAAGCAAGCCATGCTGTGACTTAACCGCTTTTTCACCCGTGTTCATCAACATGAAACATCCGGTACCATAGGTATTTTTGGCCATACCTTTCTCAAAACAAGCTTGCCCGAACAAGGCCGCTTGCTGATCACCTGCTGCACCAGCAATAGGTATTCGACAGCCATCTAGATACGACTCAGCAGTATGGGCGTATATCTCTGAAGATCCATGCACCTCAGGCAGCATTTGCCTTGGAATATCCAATAGCTGCAATATAGCTTCATCCCATTGCTGCTCATGAATATTGTAGAGCATCGTTCGCGATGCATTCGAATAATCCGTCACATGGGCCAACCCACCTGACAGATTCCAGATGAGCCAGCAGTCGATTGTGCCAAACAGCAGTTCACCTTGCTCCGCTCTGGCACGAGAACCCTCGACGTGATCGAGAATCCATTTGATCTTCGTTCCCGAGAAATAAGCATCCACCACTAAGCCTGTTTTCTCTTGAATCATCGTTTGATGGCCATCCGCTTTGAGTGCATCACAAATCGCCGAGGTTTGCCGTGATTGCCATACGATCGCTGGATAAATCGCCTTGCCTGTTGCCTTATCCCAAACAATCGTTGTTTCGCGTTGATTGGTAATACCGATAGCCGCGATTTGGTCAGGCGTTGCTCCCGATTTTCGCAGCACCTCTGTCATCACATTCAGCACAGATTGCCAGATCTCTGCAGGATCGTGTTCAACCCAACCAGAATGGGGAAAGTACTGTCTGAATTCCTGCTGAGCCAGATGAACAGGCTCCCCTTGATGATTGAACAATACAGCACGCGAGCTCGTCGTTCCTTGGTCAATGGCCATTACAAACGTTTGTTTCATAGAACCTTACCCCTTCACTGCCGATCCCACCGTCAAGGCATTCTCTACCTGCCTGCTAAAGAACATATAGAGGAGCACAGTTGGTAAGCTGGCTATAGTCATGGCTGCTCCCATTGCTCCCCAATCTGTCGTGAATTGACCTTGGAAGAACAATAAGCCGAGCGGCAATGTTTTTAAGCTTTCTTTGGTAATTAACATAAGTGCAATCGTAAATTCATTCCAAGCATTCAAGAATACAAAAATAATCATCGTTGCAATCGCTGGTTTAACAATCGGGAGAATAATACGTCTAAAGGTTTGATAGATGGAAGCTCCATCGATACACGCCGATTCTTCAAGCTCAATGGGAATAGTCCGAAAAAACCCATAAAAAACGAGCGTGGAGAAGCTGAGGTTGAAAGCAATATAAGGGACAATCAGCGCAGCCAGTGTGTTCGATAAATGAAAGTCCCGCACCAGTATGGCCAGTGGAATAATAATCACTTGAATCGGTACGAATAATCCGATAATAACATAAGTACGGGCAGTTTCTCTAAATTTCCAAAACATTCTCGCACAAGCATAGGAAAACATCACTGCAAGCGTAATAGTTCCGACAACCGTTAATACAGAAACCAGCATACTATTGAAAAAATATACCGGAACATTAAACCGTGTCCATGCCTCCACGTAATTCTCAAAACGAAGATGAGTCGGGAAGCCAAACGGATTGGTCACAAAAATCTCATTATTATTTTTTAAAGAATAGAAAATCATCCATATCAGTGGATAAACGGATATTATCGCGTAAGCCCAGAGGAAGATTTGGAAAAACGGTTGGTTTTTGCGTAATTTCATAGCCCAGCTCATAGCGTAAATTCCTTTCCGGACAGAGTTTCTTGAACATTAATTAGGATCAGCATATGCTTAATAGGTGATTCTTTCTCTTGCAATCAACCGATTAATCGCCAGAGTGACAATTAGACATTCAATGACGAGAAATGCGGCCGCTGCGCTGCCATAGCCAAATTCGCCAACACGGAAAGCGGAGCGATACATCAAGTAAGTCAGGGTATAGGTTGTTGTACCTGGACCACCGCTGGTCATAATGAACATATTGGCAAAAGCATTTAAGCCGCCTGTTACAGCAAGCACCAAACAATATTTATAGGTTTCCGACATAAGCGGAATCGTTATTTTCCAATGTGCTTTCCAGCCCTCTGCACCATCAATTCGCGCTGCCTCCAGATATTGCTCAGGCACGGACTTGGCTGCTGCCAGCAGCAATGCGAAATGATACCCCATGAACTGCCAGGCATTCACTAGCGCAATCACATAAATCGCTGTTTTTTCATTAGTCAGCCAATCTTGACGATACGATAAACCCAAGGCTTCGAAGATTTTATTAAAAAGTCCATATTCGCTGTTATACATCGCTAACCAAAGCTGACAAACTACTGTGATCGATAGAACAACGGGAATAAAATAGCTGATTCGCAGGATTTTCTTGCCTCGGAATTTGGCATTAGCAATCGTCAAAGCTAGAATCGTGCCGATCCCAATTTGCAGCACAGCCAGAATACCGGCAAATACCAGCCCATTATATAAAGCGGTATAAAAAATGTGATCATGAAACAGCTGCTTATAATTATCCAGAAAAATAAATGTACCTTCCGACAAGCCATCCCACTCATAAAGGCTGCGGAAAAACACCTGCAGAATCGGGTAAAATACGATGATTGAATATAACAGCAGGGTGGGCACAATAAAGATCGCAATCGCCAGCTTATTCCCCATAAAACTCTTCATTAACAGTTCCTCCCGTACCTTAAAATACATTCACACCGGCTATTAAAAACCGGTGTGAGTTGTATAAGCTAATCTGGTTTACTTAATTGCATTTGCTAAATCTTTAACAAAATTGTCTGCTGAATAAGCGCCTGTCATCAGGTTTTGTGAGCCGTCTTCCAAAGCAGCTTTAAATTTAGGATTCGATAAGCCCCAAGCAAAAGCAGTTGTGCTAGTAATGTTCGGGATATCTTTAGAAAGCTGCTCCATCATCGCTGGGAAAGCTTTTACTACTGGAATGTCTACTTTTGTAGCTACGATCGGGTTAGCTCTTTGAGTGTATTTGTATTCGGCATACTTCAACGAAATGAAGCTTGCCACCTTAGCTGCTAGTTCTTTATCCTTCGTGTTAGCTGAAACAGCATAACCACCTGGACCACCGCTGCCGCTGAAGGCATATTTGGATTTCTCATAGCTTGCTGCATCAGCCGCAGGATAGTACATATAAGCTGCTTTATCGCCTAAAGCTTTAGTTGCCGCTTCAATTTCCCATTGCCCATTAATGAACATCGCTGCTTTGCCTTCATGGAACAAGGCCGCTGCTTGATCATAGTTCAAGTTAGTTGCTCCTTTTGGAAGCAAACCGGCTTTCACTAAGTCAATTATATTTTGTGCTGCCGATTTATAAATCGGGTCGGTTACTTGTGTTTTGCCTTTGTCTAAATCAAGAATACCTGCTGGGCTGTAGCGTGATGCGAAAATATCATATAAGGCCACATCCGGCCATTTCTCTTTTGCGAACAAAGCCATAGGCGTAATGTTAGCTGCTTTAAATCCTTTAACCGCAGTCATCATTTCATCGTAAGTAGTAGGCACTTTAATGTTATTTTTCTCGAATAGCTCTTTGTTGTAATATAACAAGATCAACTCATTACCCGCATATGGAAAGGCGTAAGCATGACCATCTTCTGTGTACAAAGTGTTCATTGCGCTTGGCTGCATTTTGTCTTTAAAGCCAAATTTATCAACATATTCATCTAACATAAGAATGTTATTGGATTTTTTGAAGGTATTGATTTGATCCAAGCCTGCTTGGAAGATATCCGGCAAATTGCCTGTTGCTGCATAAGTCTTTAACTTCTGTCCATCATCCTGAGCTTGAATTTCAAGCTCTAATTCAACGTTTGGCATTTCTTTCTTTAATTCTGCCACTGCATAATCATAGGGAGTCTTAGTATCTTCGTCAGCGTATTGCGCATAAATGCGTAATTTTACCGGCTTATCTGCTGGCTTATCTGTTGGTGCTGCCGTTGCTGCTGGTGCAACTGATGCTGCTGCATCGCTCGATGGCGCTGCTGTATCTACTGCATCCTTAACACCGGCGCAAGCTGCCAATACGATCATAATGCTGAAACATAAAACCACTATTAAAATCTTTTTCATTGTGAAACCTCCCTGATATTGTTTAGGAACAATTATGAGTATACAGGGAAACAGCCAGCTAATTAATGCACAAAACGCTGTGTTCTTGGATTATCTGCGCATCCTCTTAGTCGGCTATTTCTTCGAATTTTCATACTCGCTGGGGGAAGACCCATAATATTTCTTAAAGCAGCGACTGAAATAAGCCGGATCATTATAGCCAATTTGCTCGGCAATATCTGCTAGCTTGCTGCTTCCACGACTCAGCAGCTCTTTCGCTTTCTGCATCCGCACATGAGTTACATAGTCGGTTAGGGTCATGCCAATTTCTTTTTTAAACAAGGCACGCAGATAGCTGGAGTTTACGAACACATGCTTAGCAACCTCCTCCAACTGGAGCTCCGGATCCGAATAATGCTGCTCAATATAGAGCTTGGCTGCCAAAGCCATCTTGTTGGATTTGGTTGGTTTGTGCAGCTTCGTATACTGAATGGAAAGCTGAAAAAGCGCGATTATCCATTGCTGCACAGCTTCTATCGATTCATGCTTCATGATCTCATTATAGGGAAAAAAGTCTTCACCGAAGCAATCCTCAATCGGATGCCCTTTCTCTGTCACATACGACAAACATAAGGAAACCAGTCCCATACAAATCACATACGTATAATCAATCGACAGTCGCTGCTGCCGAATTTGCTCGAAGATCAAATTAAGCTTTATATGCAAAGCTTCCCATTCACCCATTCGTAAATGAATCAGTAATTGCTCACTCGTCTCCATAGAAATAAACCCGCTTGTCACGGTATTATTCAGCTGTTGCCCATATTCAATTAAGCGGTCATTGCCAAGAATAAACTTCTGCTGAAGTGCCTCCAATGCCTCCAGATAGGAAGCGCGAATCGTTTTGTAGCCTGATTTTTTGCTGCTCACGCCTATTGTCACTGTAAATTTAAGGTATTTTTTTATCAAGGCGCATAGTTGGGCATACCCTTCTAGATACGACTTTCGTTCCTCATTTTCACGCTCAAATTCAAGAATGCAGATAATGCGGCCTTCCGGACCATTAAACACATAATGGTTGCCAGATATCTCCATCAGTTCGTTGAGAATATTCGTAACCGCATATTTCCACAGCAGCTTCTCACTGGCTTTATTCCATTTCTGATCTAGATTATCTATCTCAATACAAGTCACCTGAAAGCACTTGGAATAAGGGGTAAAGCCAATCCCCTCGAGCTTTCGCTCCGTAATCTCATCCTTATCATTGTAATCACTGCCAATCAGCTGATTCAGAATTCCTTCCTTCAACAGGGCCAGATTGTCTTTAAGCGTTAAGCTAACCTCCTGCGCTTCAATGATGCTTTTCTGCAGCTTAAGCATGGTCAGAATCAGCTCTTCCTTGGAGAATGGCTTGAGAATATAATCCTCCACACCTAATCTCACTGCTTTTCTGGCATACTCAAATTCACTGTGCCCCGTAATCAGCACAACTCCCATTCGCGGATAGCGAGCCTTCAATTGCTCGGTCAGCTGCAGCCCATCCATAAAAGGCATATTAATATCGACCAAGGCGATATCCGGCAGATGAATAGGCATCAACTCAAGTGCTTCCACTCCATTCTTCGCTTCACAGCAAATCTCAAAATCATAATCTCCCCATGGAATTGCCTGCCTTAAGTAATCACGAAAAATAGCTTCATCGTCGACAATCATAATTTTCTGCATATCATTCACCTTGGAAATCGAGCGGAATTCGTACCGTGACAACCGTCCCTTTTCCCCTTTCACTGTCTATGATCAACCCATAATCCTCGCCAAAATACAGTCTTAACCGATGGTCCACATTGTGCAGCCCATAAGACATTCCCTGGGCTTGCCCGCTTTCATTCGTTTGCAAAACCTCTGCCAGCTTATCCGCATCCATACCTACACCGTTATCGATAATTTGCAGCTTGATCCATTCATCCTCCAAATAAGCCTTAACCACTAGGGCTCCCATTTCCCCCTTTTCCTTTAAACCATGATAAATTGCATTTTCCACTAAGGGCTGCAGCGTTAGCTTGAGAATGGAATGCTTCAGCACGGCGTTATCCACATCAATCGTGTAATCAAATACATCGGAATAACGAATTTGCTGAATCGCTAAATAATCCTTCACATTGCGCATTTCCTCTTCAATCGTAATACTATCCTTGCCTTTGCTTAAGGTAACTCGATAGAAATCTGCTAGTGCTTTTGTCGTTTTCTGAACATCCTTCACTCTTCCCAGCTCCGATAGTGCATAAATAACATCAAGCGTATTATATAAAAAATGCGGCTTTATCTGGGCTTGAATCAAAGCAAGCTCGTATTCGCGCTTCTTCTTCTGTTCAAGCTTAATGTTGGTCAGCAGCTGGCTGATTGTCCGATTCATCGTGTTAAACCCCGACGCCATTAGGCCCATTTCATCCTTCGAATTGACCTCCATCACCACATTCAAGTTCCCTTCGCTAAACCGTTTCATACTCTTAGAAAGCTTTATGATCGGATTGGAAATTAGCTTGGACAAAATGCCTGCTGCCGAAACAGCAAATATAAAACAAACAACGCCAATCATCAGAATCAACAAAGCAATTCTTTCGGTCTCCGCCATCAGCTGACTCATCGGAATTACACTTACCATTCTCCAACCAAGCCGCTCGAACGTACTGCTAGCCAACAGCATTTTCCCGGCAGCAATCTGTTGAACGTCCGTCCGCTCCTCATTGGAGATAATCCATTGCCTGAGCTCTGTATCTGCAACTGGCTTCAATAAGCTTTGGGAATCCAGTGACGAGACTACAGTTCCGTTCACATCCGTAATAAAATAATCCCCTTCTCCGTTTCCAAGATTAGTCCGATACACCGATGAAAGTGAGCTCTCTCTGATATTAAGAAATAGAATACCTAGTTCTTGGCCTGTATTGATATTAAAGATTTTTTTACCTAAGGTAATTACTGGTTCATTAGCCTGCTTAACGAGGAAATCACGCTTCTCCATGGGGAACCAGCTATTGCGTCCATTGGTTTTCTGCGTTTCCTCATAAAGCTTACTTGCAAAAGCAGCTTCTGCATTAGCTTCAATTTCCGGGGTTGTTCCATATAACTGATTTTGTGTATCTAGTAAAACGGCTGATTCGACATCTGGAAATACCAGCAAAGCAAAAGCCAGTTGGTTGGTAATCTGTGTATAACGCTGTAAATTGTAATTATCGTCTGTTGGTAGATCGGTTAAAGAAATGATTTTATTTAAATTTAACGTAAGCATGGCTGCACAGCTTTCGGCATTCGTAATAATCCCATTGAGCCGGGTTTGAATGAGGAAGGAGGTATCAGCCACGCTTTTTTTCGTTTTCTCAATAGTTGCATTGGAATAAACGATGCTTGATGTGTAGCCAAGTACAAGCAAAGGTATTAATATCAAGGGCAAATAAACCAAAAAAATCTTCGAACGTATGCGTCGATCGTGAAACCATTGGAAGGCATGTGCAAAGATATGCATGGTCTATCTCCCTTATTTCGAGTTAATGGAGTTCATTATACAACAAAAAAACCATACAAGACATGAAGTCCTGATGGTCTTATATAATTGCTGTTTACTAATTTTATTGCTTCCTGCTGCGCTCATCTATCGTATTAAGCTGCTCTACATGATATTGCATGTCTGCAAGAATCCCCACAACTTCACTATTAATCGTCGTTTCGACCTCTTGGATTTTGCTTAAATCCGTTTGCGTCTTTTGCTGGCTTTCCTTGATTTCATTGAGTTCATTGCCAAGCTGCAGCGTATCGATTGCAATTTGTTTAACTCCGTTTGATATCTGAATAATATTGGACGAATTCGTCGTAATTCGTTCCTTCACGGTATTCATCGTTTCTTCAAAGGAAGTGAAGGAGGAGAAGCTCTCATTGATTTTATCATCAATCGCTTGCAGCTGCGTGGTGATATTCATCGCCGAATCCTTCGTATCATTAGCCAGCTTGGTTACTTCCTGTGCAACAATCGCAAAGCCTTTACCATGCTCACCCGCTCGCGCTGCTTCGATCGAAGCATTGAGTGCAAGCACCTTGGTTTGGCTCGAGATCTTAGTAATCACTCCGCTCATTTCATTCACAATTTGCGTCATACTGATTAATTCGTCCATTAAACCACGTGTTTTAAGGATATTCCCACTTAAAATATCATTCATTTGCTGAATATTAGTGAATTCATCTGAGGTCGTATTAAGCTTCAAGCTATATTGGTTAAGCTCTTCATATTTATCATGATAAGAACCAACGAATCCATCCAGCTGCGCATAATTCTTCAAAGAAACATTCTTTAAATCTTCCATATGGCTGAGATTACTCTCCACGTTCTGGGTGACATAGGTAGCGGAGCTGCTCGCATAACTCAAAGTCGCTTTCATATTCGATAAAAAAATCGGCAGCTCATCATCCATCGAATGATGGTTATTAGCAATGGATAGAGTATCAATAATTTCGAGAATCTCTTGTGCTGAAGGGCGGTCGGACTGATTTTCACCTATGTAGGAGTAGCGTATGTTTTGTTGTTCATCAATGATATAAGTGCTCGGAATAGCGATGCGAAATGAATCCCATTTAATCGGTGTAAAAACCTCATAGGCTTTAATGACTTCTCTGGTTTCATCAGAAAGAATCGGGAATTTAATCTTAAAGCTATCGGTGTAAACCTTAATCCCCTTTAAATTCTGACCCGCAATGGCAATTAGATTAACCCCTTTTTCGAGGAATCTTTCATAAAATGCATTTAATTCCGGCATTTGCTTTTGGCAATTCTGACACCAGGTGCCCCGCAAAAAAACAATCACCAGCGGCTTGCCTTTATAATCCTCTAATGACTTGATCCCTTGTGTAGAATCCAATTTAAATGGAGCTGCTTTCTTACCGATTGCCAATCCCTTTTTCGCCATCTTTGGACACTCCTATTCAGCTATTTAATTGTAAACTTACTTTATTAATCGTAGCTGAAATCGAATTGGATTGCTATCCTTATTATTTATTTTTCCGCCAATCCATGCTGCTGTTTTCAAGTAAATATTCAAAATCATTATCAAGTCTCTTTTGCTCGACTTTTTTGGCTTCCAGTGCTTGTAATCGCACTTTTTCCTGCTCAGCCGCTTCAGCTGCTTTCATTTGATCCACTTGATCTTGCAGCTTCTTAATAATATCTGGATTCAAAAGATCTTTTAATGTAGCAGGTTTATCTAGATTGGTTGCCTGTTTAGGAGCATTATGTGTCTTTTTCTTCATCCTCTTCATCTCCATTAGATCATTTTCGCTTTTTTCCAGCCACCGAAGGAATAATACAAGCAAGTTACAACTACAGCCATCCCGAAGCTAGCCGGAAAGCTCCACCAGAGTGCATTAAAGCCATACTGATCGGCAAGATAATAAGCAAGTGGGATTCGGATGACCCAAAGTGCTGTAAATGTAATTAACAATGGCACCATAACAGAACCAGTGGAACGGATAACCCCCGCAACAACCATATAAACTCCAAATAATACAAAAGCAGCCAAGGTCCGATTATTAATCTGGATCCCGATCTCAATTGCCGGACCATTAGAAGGCAAAAACAACGACAATGCTTCACGGTTGAATACATAGATAATCCCCGCAACAACGCCTGCCATCAGAAAATTGTATATAACCCCGATCAAGGTCGTCCGATGCACCCTATCCCATTTATTAGCTCCTATATTCTGTGCAGTTATCGACGATACAGCAGCACCAAGCGCCATGGCAGGCATCTGGATATAGCTTGAAAGCTGCATCGCAGCACCATTAGCAGCGGCTGAATCGGCCCCAAAGGTGTTGACAAGATTAATTAGAGCAATTCCGCTTGAGGAGACTACAATCATTTGCAGCCCCATCGGCAGACCTTTTTTAATTAATGCACTTAATATTTCACGGTCCAAACGAAGCAGATACAGCTCATCCCGCTTAATTCGCAGAAAGTACTGTTTTCTATATAGATATATAATCAATAGCACCAAGCTTACAACCTGAGCAATCACCGTGGATAATGCTGAACCGGCAATCCCCATCTCAGGAAACGGACCCATTCCAAAAATAAACAGCGGATTCAACCCAATATCAAGAAAAACTGCAAGCAATAAAAAGTAAAATGGAGTCTTCGAATTGCCAGAGCCACGCAGCACAGTCATCACATAGTTTAAGCCAAACATAAACGGAATCCCTAGAAACATAATCCGCATATAATCCAATGCAAACGGCATAACCTCGGTTGGCGTATTCATCCAAACCAAGATATGCGGCGTAAACACAGCCCCTAGTGCTGTAATGAAGATCGAAAGAATAACAAAGAATACAGCGCTTGTTCCGACAACCCGCTTGGCTTTGTCCACATCCTTAGCACCGATACTCTGACCGATTAAGATCGTAGCAGCCATCCCAATTCCGAAAATCGTACTTAAGAGAAAAAACATAATTATATTTGCATTTGAGGTTGCAGCCAGCGCATTTTCACCAAGAAACTTCCCTACCCAAATGGAATTAACAGATCCATTGAGCGATTGCAGCACATTTCCCAGCAACACAGGCATCGCAAAGAAAAACAATGTACTGGCAATCGGCCCTGTAATTAATTTATTATCTATTGGTCTCGCATTAGTAGCTGCTTCACTCAATGTAAACATCCTTCGTTACGGTTAACGTCCAACAATTAGGATTGCTCGATATCCGTTTAGTCGTTTTACTCATTGTAAAACAACTATGAAGGAATTGCCATTAAACCTCATACAGCTTGGAATGGGTAATGTGGTATGCTTATTGAAGAAGTCGGCTTCTAAAATACTTATCTGGAGGTTTATCCACTATCATGCCCAAATTAGTTTTTTTCTTAGGCCCTGCTGGCGCTGGCAAGACCACGCTTGCTAAACTGCTGGTGAAGAAGCATCGCGCCGCTTTCTTCGATATGGATACCTTATCTAGACCTGCAGCAGAAACAATCATGACCCTATCTGGATTAGATCCAAACGATCGAGATTCGCCTATATATAAGCAATATTGCCGTGATCTTGGTTATAGAATAACGATGGATGCTGCGCTTGAGAATCTCCAGCTTGGAATAGATGCTGTTGTAATTGGCCCTTTTACTAAAGAGCTAGAGGATCCTTTGTGGATTGAGCTAGAGCTCTCGAAGCAAGGATTGTCTTTGGAGACTGTTGAGGTTAAGGTGCTGTTTATCTATCTACCCGATGATCAGGCTTATCGTGATCGTCTTGAGGAGAGAAACTCTGCTTTAGATGATTGGAAGCTGGAGAATTGGAGCAGCTTTAGTCCGTCTCTTATCCGCAGAGAAATTCAATGGAAGCTGCCTCCGGCATCGATTCTATATTTTGATAATTCTGAAATGTTAACTCAGGGTATTCCGTTGATTATCGAGGAATTTGTTTATGGGGAGTAATGTTCATCTGCTGTTTTTGATCGTTGTTTTTATTTCTTTTGACTGTTATCCCTTTGGCTCAGCATTCCTGTAAGGCGTTAAATTTGGTGCAGAGAGTCGTAATAAGGTCATGAAATGTACTTATACTTCGATCAGGCTGTCAGAATAAGTAGAATTTATGACCTTATTTGGTATGCTGAGATTTCCTCCCAAAACAAAAAAAGAGTAAAGAAGGAAAATCCCCTCTTTACTCCAGTGTCAGTTAATTTCTACGTTTTCTAACTAATCTTACTCCTAAAATTACAAACGCTAGACCTGCTACATAATAGGGCAATCGACTGGATTCACCTGTCTGTGGAAGAACACCAAGAGGAACTTCTTCGTCCCCTACGGTTATTATTTCATCAGGAGTAGGTGTACTCTGGGGATTGCTGCCTGCACCCGGTGCATTTGGAACACCTTCATTAACATCAGGTGTTGGAACGGCACCTGTAGGTACATCGTCATCATCCGATGTAATGATAGTTGGCGTTGCCGTCGGTGTGGCTGTCGGCGCTTCCGATGGCGTTGCCGTCGGTGTGGCTGTCGGCGCTTCCGATGGCGTTGCCGTCGGCGTGGCTGTCGGCGCTTCCGATGGCGTTGCCGTCGGTGTGGCTGTCGGCGCTTCCGATGGCGTTGCCGTCGGCGTGGCTGTCGGCGCTTCCGATGGCGTTGCCGTCGGCGTGGCTGTCGGCGCTTCCGATGGCGTTGCCGTCGGCGTTGCTGTCGGCGCTTCCGATGGCGTTGCCGTCGGCGCTTCCGATGGCGTTGCCGTTGGCGTTGCTGTCGGCGTTGCCGTTGGCGTTGCCGTTGGCGTTGCTGTCGGCGTAGCCGTTGGCGTTGCTGTCGGCGTTGCCGTTGGCGTGGCCGTTGGCGGCGGTGTCACAACCGAGCAAAGTGAGCTATCCGCTTCTGTACTCGTACGCTTCAATTTTGAAGCTTTGTTGGTACCTATAATATGTCCATTAGCTTGCAAGTGTGTCTGCAGCTGCCCTGTATATAAATCCAGTTGATATGGCGCGCAAACTGGAATATCTATAGTAATAGAATAAGAGCCTGCTGTAGAATACTTAATAGATTCTCCATCAAAATGGATTTGTGTTGCATAAGGTGCACCTGTGATCGCTGGTATTACTCCAGCCGGATATGCGTATGAGGAAAAGCTTACCTGCATACAATTGATAGTCGTGCTGAAAGCTACAGTGGCTGTTCCATTGCCATTATCGACGATACTAGAATTACTAGCTGTAAGCTTATCTCGGTCTGTTGAATAGCTGGTACAAGGTGCGGCGGCGCTTATCGAATCCTGAGTAAGCATTAAATCTTCTGCATTACCAATGGATCCAAAATTAAGCGACAACAGCATTGCCAACACAGACAATAGGTAGAATTTCTTCATCTTTTACTCCTTCTAGTTGTAAGTTTGAGTTTGAATAGGAGCCTAACTATGTACTAATCTAGCATCTTATCCTTTCTACAACATTCTATTCTAATTTTAACACAAAAAAGAAGCGTTGAAACAGCATGGGGTTAATTACCAAAACTGCTCTCAACACTCTCACTTTATGACTATTCCTATTAAACTTTCTTTGCTTGAGCAAGCTCCAGAAGTCCATTTTCAATACAGATTTCACTAGAAAAAGACTTCATTCCTACATCTGCAAACTTGATTTCAAGCACTTTACCTGCAAGCTTGATCACCATACCCAGTCCAAAAGTCGCGTGTCGAACCCAGATGCCTTCTGCTATCTCCGAAATCGCTGTAATGGCATTTATATTTTTAAGATGATATTCCTTTTTGGTTATTTTCTCAGCCGTTACTAGTTTAGGAGGGTCGATAATTTGCCTAACTCCATTAATAAAAGTAGATTCCTCGACCTTTTCTCCATCTTTTTTCGTATAGGATAGCAGCTCGAGCTTAATCTTCGCCCGTGTCATTCCCACATAGAATAAGCGAACAGCTTCTTCCATCAACGGCATTTGACCTTCGGCATTTTTCTTTTTATCATCCTCCGAGGGCATCACGCCTTCAATTAAATCAATCATATAGACACGCTTAAACTCCAATCCCTTCGAGCTATGAAAAGTGGATAAGGTCACTACATTCTGATGCTTGCTGGATTTCGCATTTTTCATCACCTGCTCTAAATGCTTCAACCGCTTGGCAAAAGACTCCATCGTAGGCAGTGTATCCGCAATTTCTTCCAGTGTATTAAGGATACCGATCAAATAATCCTTACGAAAGCCAAACCGCTCGCAGAGTTTTTCAATCGCTTTCTCGTAGCCTAATCTAGTACGAATCACTCGAATCGCTTCAACCGGAGGCATGCCTTTCATTTGCTGAAAGGTTTCTTTGCACTCTTGGAGAATCTTGCGCTGATAGTCCTGCAGCTGTACGTGGTTTAACAGGTTATCGAAAACAGACTCATTGTTGTCAATTTCCTTGAGCTGCTGAATTTGTTGCTTGGTCACATACCCGCTTAGTTTATTGTGAATTTTCTCCAATAGATCGGAACGCTTATCGGTAAAAGTCATCCGCATAAAGTTAAGTATATCTTCAACAACCCAATGAGAGAAAAACCGATTGTCCGCATCTTTAATATAGAAAGGGATACCCACACGTTCAAACTCGTTCATCAATGTAATCGAAGAAGAATTATTGCGAAAAAGCACAGCTACCTCGCCCAGCTCCCCGACCTCGCGAATCGCTTCTGCTAGATATTTGACCTGATGCTGATAGTCGGCAAAGCTTTGAATTTGAATGGGTTCCTTAGGAGCATTCACTGTAAACATATTTTTCTCATAACGGTTCTTATTGCGCTTTATAAATTGATTTGCCACATTAACTATATCCGGGGAGGATCGATAGTTCTGTTCCATGAATAAGGTAACTGCCTGCGGATAAACATCTTTAAAATTAAGTAAATACGCCGGTTCCGCTCCACGCCAGCTATAAATCGATTGATCATCATCTGCCACAACACTGAGATTCCCATGCTTGCTCACTAGCTTTTCAATAATTGCATGCTGCACCAAGGAAGTATCCTGACTTTCATCCGTAAGCACGAAGTCATATTTTTGCTGGTATTTGCTTAATAGCTTGGCATCCTTCTCAAAAGCCTCGTTGCCGATCGTCAGCATATCATCAAAATCTACTAGCAGCTGGCTTGTACCTGATCGTTTGAAAGCTTCATATTCTAGTAGAATTTGCTCGGCTTTAGGCACATCACATTTAACCAAAGCCCATTTTTCAACGGGAATAAGTTTATTCTTAATGTAGCTAATGTAAGTACTCAGCTCTTCCATCTGATCATCGGTAATAGGCTCGCCCGCAAGCGTGCTAAACAATCTCCGGAGAATGAATTTCTTGTGCAAGGGCTGATGATCCGCATTCCAATTGGATTCTTCGGTTACATCAAGGCTGCCCTCGATCATTTTGAAATTCGTTCTAGTACTGCGATAATACTCTCGAACTACCTCAAAAGCCAAGCTATGAATAGTTGAAAAATCAATTGTCGGGAGTCTAGGAAAGAAACGACTGAAACGCTCCTTCATATCAAGAGCCGATGCCTTACTGAACGTGACCGCCTTAATTCTTGCTGGATCAACACCTGAAACCTCTATAAGATAGCCAATTCGCATAATAATTGTTGTCGTTTTACCTGATCCAGGAGAAGCTAACAGGAGCAGTGGTCCAGTGCCATGAAGCACTGCCTGCTTCTGCACTTCATTTAAAGTAACGTTTAATTCTTGTTTTTTACGATCAAAAAATTCTTCACTTGCTTCCATATCTGCTGTTCCCTTCTAAACCGGTGTTTCTTTTCTTTATTCATAATTCTCAGTTGATTGTCCGAAACGGCGCAGCCGGCAGCCTATCCACGCCTATCAAATTTGCATCCGTGACATTGGCCCAGCCATAACGAACGAAACGCGGCAAAGTAACTTGCTCACTACTAACCCTTACTGTTTTACCATCAATCTCAGCATCTGCTAAATGAAACTCTCCATCCTCAGCAGCTATTTCAAATCCCGCCAAACGACCTCCGCCTCGAATCAACAAACCCGCTTCTACGTAATCAAAATGAACCACAACCTGCTCATCCTCCATAATTAACTCCTTATAAACTGGGCCCGAACTTTTAATCGCTCTGCCATAAACTTTATCTAATGCCAGTAAAGCTAAGCGCTCACCAACCGGCTTTTTATCAATCGGATGAATATCCGCGGGTTCACCGCAATCCAGTAATACAGCCATTCCCGTATTAGACAACCGGTCTGCTGCTTGCTGCTGCGCCTCTCTAATTAAAGGCCATTCCTCACCAGTTGGATTGTTGTTGCATGCATAAATCGGCAGCTGCACGAATAGAAACGGAAGCTCTTCATCCTTCCACTGTCTACGCCAATCTAAGATAAGAACCTCCATTAAATGACTATACATTTCCGGACGATGTGCGTCACTTTCACCTTGATAATAAATCACACCTTTAATTACAAAAGAAAATACTTTTCGCAGCATCGTTTCATATAAACCACTTGGGCGCATGAAGCTTTGCGGACTCATTGGAGGCGGCCATGGATACAACCCAAGCTCATCTCCTGTATGCCCTGCCTCGAAATTTCGATTGTGTTGGTTAACCGCATCATTGTATGCCTTATTTACCAGCTTGAATTCTTGCCAATCAAAGCCCTGCATCTGCTCCGAAAATTCTTTTGGATAAATGGAAAGCTCTGGATCTGCCTGCAACACTTCCTCTTCGACCCAGCAGGAAGCGGAGGTCCCCCCCCAATTGCAGCCGATAATCCCGATCGGTACTTGCTCCGATGCAATAAGATCACGTGCAAAATAATAAGCAACTGCTGAAAAATCACCGGCATTGTCGGGAGTACACGTTTTCCATTTGCTTTTAAATTTAATCCCCTCAACTTCAAAAGCAACCCTCGGCACCTCATAATAACGCAACAAAGCTAAATTAGCTGATTCAATCGCAGAGTTGGCATCCTTGCTTTTATTCAAAGACCATTCCATATTGGATTGCCCACCCGCTAACCAGACGTCTCCAAAAACAACATCCACTAACGTGATTGTACTATCTGCCGCTTGCACAATCAGCTCACAGGATTCCCCTACTCCCATAGCCGGAAGTGTTACTCTCCATTGGCCTTGCTGAACCTCATCAGAAGCACTTTCGCCGCGGCAGGAAACGGTCACCCTCTCTCCATCTGGCCCTGTTCCCCAAACTACAAAAGCTTTATTCCTCTGAATAACCATATGATCATTAAAAAGTGGATCTAATCGCAATGGCTTGCTCATATTTGTCACTCTCCATAAATAATGTGTTTGTCTGTCTTTAAATAGACTATACAACAAAAAAGCTCATCTCACATAATGAGAGAGCTTTTTTGTTGACTTCCATGTATACGGGCAGTAATATAATTTTGTATTACGCAATAATATAAAACTTTTAAAGGAGGATTTCAAGTGGCTCATTACTCATTGTCGGAGGAACAAAAAGCTTTTTATCATGGACAGGGGTATTTAATTAATTTGCCTTCGGTATTCAGTCCTGCTGAGATGGCACAGCTTAATGCTGAGCTTAAAAACCTGGAAGCGTTATTGGAACCAGGCGAGAAAATGATGGCTATTCGTGAATGGCATATCTCGAGCCGTTGGTTATATGATGTGTGTACACGTCCGCAGATTCTTGATTACGTTGAAGGGATTCTAGGGCCAAACTTTTATATGTGGGGATCACAATTTTTTGCCAAATCTCCTAATTCTAAAGAAACAGTAGCTTGGCATCAGGATGCTTACTACTGGCCGCTTCATCCGCACAACTCCGTGACGATTTGGCTGGCTTTTACCGATGTAAATGAAGATAATGGAGCCATGCAAATCATCCCCAAAAGCCATAAAGCGGGTTTAATTACACATACAAGCAACTCGGGAGATTCGGTATTAACCTTGGAGCTGGAGCAAGGTACCTTTAACGAAGCGGATGCGAAGTCATTAATCCTCCATGCAGGTCAGATATCACTACATGATGATGCGATTGTTCATGGCTCTCCAGCCAATCAGTCCGATCGTTGGAGGAATGGTTTGACGGTACGCTATTCAGGCACTAATGTGAAATGTGATCTTACTAAAGCACCGCAGTTTAAAGCTTATCTTGTCCGTGGTGCTGATGAATTCAACTATAATCCACCGGGAGTTATTCCGACTGAGCCATTTGCCAGGCTTTCTAAAGAGCACCATATTGCGAGCACGGATGAGTTTAAAAAATAAACGACTAGCAATTTACAGCCGCACTCCTTCAGATTCCAGCTCACAGTGGAGACCATTAGCTTAAGCTAATGGTTATTACTGCGTTCAAAAGCGATTTTTCCAAACTTAATATCACTAAACAAACCCATTTAACCGATACAACCCTGTATATACTTTTTGAAAAGAGGTTTTTCACATAGAATCGAATCGTCCCATGTCCTGGAGTAAAATATTCATTATTGTCGGTTTGTTTGCGCTAGCATTGACCAGCTTTCGTCTGATATGGATCAATTACCATGCTGTACCGGAGCATCCCAAAGCCGTTAAAGGTATATTAGATCTGAGAAATTGGGCGCTGCCAGATGACCGAACCATAACTTTAAAAGGTGATTGGGAATTCTACCCTTATGTATTCATTGACCCAGCCGTTAAAGGTTCACCCTCACTCTCTCAAAACAAAAGCTTTCTTAAGGTACCTGGCTATTGGGATGCCGCTTTCCCAAGAACAACAGATTCATCTTTTGACTATGGCACATATCGCTTAAAAATCCAGTTAGATACTTTGAATCAACATGCCTACGGGATCCGAATTCCGCTCATTCAAACAGCCTCTAAGGTTTTCGTAAATGGCGAATTGATAGCAGACTCAGGAACTCCCTCTGAGCAATATGATCAGCATATCTCACGGACCGTTCCTTACTCAGCTTCCTTTATAGCAAAAACGTCCGAAATTGATCTTGTCATACTTGTTTCTAATGATCGCACCATGAGTAATCCGGGTGGAATCGTCCAATCCATTAAATTTGGCTATGATACAGCTATAACGAATGAGAGATTCTTTTCTAGAGACATGCAGCTATTATTATGTGTGGTACTAGCTTTGCATTTTTTATATGCTGGTTTACTTTATTATTTAGGAACACGACAATGGGCATTGGTTTCTTTTTCACTATTGATCATCTGTACAATATTTTCGATTCTGCTGGACGATGATCGCCTATTGCTGGTCGGTCTACCAATCAATTTCGAATGGGCAACCAAGCTGTGGTTTCTAGCCTATATTTGCCTTTCCTACTTCATTATCCAATTCACCCTAGAAATGTTCCCTGAATATAAACGTATTCGAGCTTTACGCTGGTTCTCGATTGCATGCATTATCGCTGCCATCATTGATGTTGTAAAACCAATGAATTTCATTCCAGAATTCCAATTTCTTTTTTTCTTGATTAGTTTGCTGCCCATCTTCACGATCCCACTTCTTATGATACTTGCTATTCGAAGAGGGAATTCAGACGCTATCTTTTTATTGCTTGGCTCAGTCGGTATTACAATTAATCTTAGCTGGGGGATTGCTAAGAATTTTGGTGCCTTGGATTTAATCTATTATCCGTTTGATATTACCATTGCTTTTCTAGGATTTGCTTCTTATTGGTTTAAGCTTTTTTTCAAAAACACGGCGCAGACTGCAAGACTTGCCGAAAGGCTGCAAATTGCTGATAAACAAAAGAATGATTTTCTGATGAACACATCTCATGAATTGCGTAATCCGCTTCACGGGATAATTAATATAGCCCAGAATGTCTTAGACAGCGAAAAAAACTCCTTAAATGCTGAAAACACTAAAAATATGGAGCTTCTAATTAGTGTAGGACGTCGAATGTCTTTTATGCTCAACGATCTACTTGATCTTAACCGCCTTCGCGAAAAAGGGCTCTCGATCCAATTTACCAATGTTCAGCTGCAATCTCTCGTGGTTGGCGTTCTGGATATGCTCCGGTTCATGACAGAGGACAAGCCCATAAGCTTCGTTCAAAGCATCCGAGATTCTTTTCCAAAAGTACAAGCTGATGAAAACCGTCTCATTCAAATTTTATTCAATTTACTCCATAACGCTGTGAAGTTCACCAACGAAGGCTTTATTACTATTTCCGCAGAAGTTATAGATGGAAAAGCGCATATTATAATTGAAGACACTGGAATTGGAATGAATACTGAGCTGCTGCAAAGGATTTTTCAGCCTTATGAGCAAGGGGATTCCTCCGTAACTTCTATGGGCGGTGGACTTGGGCTCGGGCTTAGTATTTGTAAACAGCTGATTGAATTGCTTAATGGAAGCTTAAAAGTCAGCTCGACTCCTGGAGCCGGTTCAACTTTCACTGTTATACTCCCTCTGTCCAATTCGTCTAGCCAAAAGGATAATACTATTTATACGGAAGCTATGGTTTATTCAGAAACTGCTGCCTCCTTATCCACTATCCTTCCAGAAGCACCTTATGACTTGAACGCTACTGCTGTTGGAGATCGCCCAAGAATTCTCGCCGTTGACGATGACCCGCTTAATTTAAAAATATTAAACAATATCCTATCTGCTGAACAATATGACGTAGTATTGGCAAGAAACGGAAAGGATGCTTTAGCCAAATTAGATTCCCGGGAATGGGATTTAATTATTGCCGACGTCATGATGCCACATATGTCTGGCTATGAATTATCTGCGCTTATTCGTGAACGTTTCTCCATCGCCGAGCTTCCCATCCTATTATTGACTGCACGCAGCCGACCTGAAGATATATACACAGGGTTTTTATCAGGAGCAAATGATTATGTAACAAAGCCTATGGATGCCCTAGAATTAAAAGCTCGTGTACGCGCTCTGACCAATGTTAAACAATCGATGGCTGAACGGCTTCGTATGGAGGGAGCGTGGCTGCAAGCACAAATCCAACCGCATTTCTTATTCAACACCTTAAACTCCATTGCAGCACTCAGTGAGATTGATACCGATGAAATGCGTGAATTACTTAGCGTGTTTGGCGATTATTTGCGGGCAAGCTTTGATTTTAGAAATTTGGAGCGTATTGTGCCACTTAACCATGAGCTTGATCTCGTCCGCTCTTATCTATTTATCGAGAAAGTACGTTTTGAAGACAAGCTGCAGGTAATCTGGGAGATCGATGAGGGCATACCGCTATTAATCCCTCCGCTTTCTATCCAGCCGCTTGTTGAGAATGCTGTACGGCACGGTATATTGAAGCTTCCTGATGGAGGCAGCATTACCATTAAAATTGCCCAATACGCAGAGTACACAGAGGTTTTAGTTACAGATACTGGTGTGGGAATGAGTGAAGAGAAACAAAGTCAGCTTTTTCATTCTGTTGCTAATAAAAGAAAAGGCATTGGCTTGTTCAATACAGATCGCCGCTTGAAGCAAATTTATGGTACTGGACTTGTTATTCAGAGTAAGAAAGGTGTCGGTACAACGGTTAGCTTTAGAATCCCTTCTCCAGACGCTAATTAGCTGAATTTTCAGGAGCAGGTTTAATTCCGACAAGTGTCAGGATGCCGCAAATCAATGCTAATAATGCGAAGGAATAGAATAACAGCATGCTCTTATTCAAGAACAAAGCTGTTATTAACGGACCCAGAGCAACCCCAATAAATCGCATACTGCTATAAAGCGATGAAATGGTACCTCGCTGTTTCTTTTCAATTCCTTCCGTAATAAAAGCGTCGAGACAAGGAAGCATGATACCTATTCCAGCAGAGCTGATAAATAATAATGTGATCAGAATAAATAAGCTCTTAGTGGAAAGCAATGCGATCAATAGCATAGATGCAAGCAACAAGACGGCACCCACAAATGTACACCACTTCATTCTTGGTCTGCTCTTACCGACAAATTTTCCAGTCAAAAAGGAAGCCAGACAAATTGCACTTAATGGTATCGCAAGCAGCGTACCCTTCCATACCCCATAAATACGGTAAGTATCCTCAAGTATCGTGGAGAGGTAATAGAGAAAGCCGAACAATATAAACATCGAGATGCAGCCAATTGCAAAAACAGTATAAACCCAGAGCCCCTTCTCCAAAAGCAGCTTTTTAATCGAAGTTATGAACTCTTTAACCGAGCTATTGGACTGCTCCTTATTATCCTTCTTAGGCACTTTAACTAAGATTAGAACGGCTGCGATGCTGATCAAACAGATAAAAGGAATTACCGCCAAGGGAAAATACCAAACAATTAAGGCTAACACTGAACCCAGAATTGGACTTATTACTTTGCCAAATGTATTCGAGGTCTCAATCATGCCAAGCCCCTTGCTCACTTCCTCTTCACTTTCAAGCATATCGCCTACCAAGGGTAGGACTATTGGGAAGGCTCCGGCTGCTCCAATTCCCTGAATAAATCGTCCGAGCAAAATAATCAAATAAACGTGATCATTCCCAAACCACGCAACGAACCCAGAAATACATCCGCCAATCGTGGCAATTGACAGACCGATAATGATTATTTTTTTTCGTCCCCAACGATCTGATAAATAACCTGCAACCGGAATGAAAACAATAGAAACAGCAGCATACACCGTTATAATTAGGCTAGCTTGTAACGACGATATATGTAATTCTTTTTGCATTAGCGGCAGCACGGGAATTAGCATTGAATTGGCAAGCGTCATAATTAGTGGAATTGATGCAAGAGCAGCCAAATCCCATTTTTTTCTTTCCTTCAAGCTAGCTCACCTAATACCCTTCTAGTCCAATAGGACATATCAGTAATGTTCACCTATTAGTGAAAAATCATTCTTCGATTGAAGAGTTGCTTAGCTCATGCTTGACCGAATCGATCCACGCCAAAAAAGCCGGAAGCATTGCCTCCGGCTTTCCTGCATATTTTATTAAGGCCTCTTCAATGTAAGCCGTGTTCCTAGACTAGCATAATCATTCCCAGCCAGCCGGCTCATTGGATTCAGCTTATCTGGATTGATGTGCCCATCCTCATAAACAGCTTCATCGAAGTGAAAACGTACGACTCGTCCAATCAATAAATCACAAGCTGGCTCATCGCCTTCTTTACCCGAACCACCTAATGGAATCGATTGCTCCAGCAAGCATTCCATTCGAATTTTTGCTTCTTTTATACCCGGTACATCTATCACTTCACTGGCAATTGGCGTAAAACCAGCTCGCTCTACTTCACTTTCCTCTGAAGGCAGATTAGCTGCTGTTTCATTAACCTGATGAATGATTGATTCATCCGTTATATGAACAACGAACGAACCTTGTTCGATGGCATTCCTAGCCGTATCTTTCATTACACCCGACTTCCGCTGAACAGCTATGGAAATTAACGGAGGCTGGCTTGAAACAATGGAAAAGTAGCTGAAAGGAGCTGCGTTCAAAACTCCAGTTTGAGAAAGTGTTGTAACCAAAGCAATGGGTCTCGGAATAATACTGCCAATCAACAGCTTATAATTCTCTCTATCGGTTTGAGTGGTCGGATCAATGGATATCATAATTAGCTCCTATTTAGAAACGATTTAGTCCTTCCACTGCTTCTGAAACCAAGCTGCAGCCGCAGCTACTTCGGTAGAAGTTAGTTGATGTCCGTAGCGTTCCCAATGTACTTCGACCGCTGCACCCGCTCCACTAAGCAGCTCTTGCAGCTCTTCCGTTTCCTGCGGCGTACAGATCGGATCATTGCTCCCTGCGCCGATAAAGATCGGAATGCCAGATAAATCTGGAAGTGTAAGTCCTCTTAACGGAACCATCGGATGATGAAGAATTGCAGCTTTAAACGCATGCTTATAATGAAACAGCAGACTGCCTGCAATATTGGCACCATTGGAGTAACCAACCGCAACGAGGTTATCACGATCAAACCCGTTCTCGATGGCTGCCTCATCTAGAAACTCACTGAGCTCCTTAGTGCGGAAGATCAGATCAGCTTCATCAAACACGCCTTCTGCCAATCTCCTAAAAAAGCGCGGCATCCCATTCTCCAACACATTCCCTCTCACACTAATGATCGAGGAATCTGGAGAAATTTGTTTAGCTAGCGGCAATAAATCTCGTTCCGTTCCGCCCGTTCCATGAAAAAGAACTAAAGTCGGAGCTTCTTGGCGAGTTCCCTGCTGGAAGATATGCTTCATGCTCATGCTTGATTCGCCTCCACTACTCTTACTTTTATAGGCTGAAGATTGCCTTCAATTTGGGCACGATGCGGTTCATACCATTCAGGCAGCATCAGTTTTTCACCTAATGAATCTGCAGGCTCATCATTCGCAAATCCTGGTGGATCTGTTGCAATTTCAAAGAGTATCCCTCCAGCTTCACGGAAGTAGATCGCATTAAAATATTGGCGGTCAATAACAGGGGTCGGATGATAACCGTACGCTTCTGCTGCACTTCTCCATTCCAAATGCTGTTCAAAATCTGAAGCACGCCAAGCGATATGATGAACCGCTCCTGCTCCGTCACTGCCGCGTTCTACTGCTGCAAGTGGAATATCGATCACATTGCCAATTTCGCCATTGGACTGAAGCCTTGCATAAGTTCCATCTTCTCCGACCTTTTTAAAGCCGAGCAGGTTTTCAACGGCATCTATTGTTTTAGCCGGGTTAGTGCTGAATAATACCGCGCCTCCGAAGCCTTTAATCGCTTCTTCTGGTGTAATTCCACCAAAGGACCAAGTGCTCTTAGCACCCTCTGCACGTTCGACGATCTCAAGACCTAATCCTTCTTTATCTGTGAATTGAAGATATTGCTCAGAGAACCGACTAATTTTAGTAGTTGCAACTCCAAAGCTTGCCAAGCGATTTTCCCAGAAGCCAAGAGAGCCTTGAGGCACAGCATATGACGTAATGCCTACTTGGCCGCCACCGATTCTGCCTTTGCGAGATCCTGGAGATGGGAAGAAAGTAATAATCGAGCCTGGGCTCCCTGCCTCATCAGCAAAATATAAGTGATAGACCTCAGGTGCATCAAAATTAATTGTTTTCTTAACCATCCGAAGCCCAAGAATACCTGCATAAAAATCAACAATGCCTTGTGGATCGCTCGCAAATGCCGTCACGTGATGAATACCAGCTGTTTGTAATGTCATAGTAAACACTCCTTTTTATTATTAATATTAGCCTATATTTTCCTCAAATCACAAATCAATTATTTAATCAGGTTATCAAGTGAGTAGTCGCCAGAGCCAATCAATGCAATACCAATAGCCACTGCAAAAAGCACAAGTGTGTATTCATAACCATTAGCAGTGTTCCAAACGCCATTCTTATAATGTACCTTTATTATCGCACCAAGCATAGCCAAAGCAATTAATATTCCAGCTAGAGGTGTAAACAAACCTACCGTAAGTAGTGTTCCACCAACCAATTCCAGTAATCCAGCAAATACAGCCATTAGCACACCTGGTTTAATACCGATTGATTCCATCCAACCTCCAGTCCCTTTGGGTCCATACCCGCCGAACCAACCAAATAACTTTTGTGAACCATGCCCGATGAATAAAACCCCAACAACTACACGAATTAATAATAATCCCAATGCTACCATTACAATCACACTCCAATTAGTTTTATTTTAAAAGTCTTAATTTAAAGATATATGGCAAAACCTAGCCTCGAATTATCGAGGGATCTTACCTTTTATGATAAAGTGGATATTCCACTGTAGCGGGAACTTCAATCAGGATCAGCCTTAGGCTGTCATCTCCTGTGTTTGTGATCTCGAACTCTGTATCGACAGTAGCGGCCCCAATAATAAAGTCTTTGTGATGAAAATCAAGCGAATGCTTAGCTTCACCCGACTCTGCCCAGGTTCCTTGACCGCGGATTGCTAAAGCAGTCAATGTATATCCGGCAGCTACTTTTTGATGGTATAGCGATCCAGTGTTCACTTCTACATCCCACATTTTCACATCTGCCACTAATTCAACTGGAGCGCCTGAGCCAATCACTGTTTTAACCGAATATCCAGCATCATTGCTGATTTGCGGGAAATCCTCATGCTCATGTTGTCGATAGGTCGGCTGTCTTTTAACGGCTTGCGATAGCTCTGGCTCAAACCAAATTTGGAATAACTCCGCATTTGCTCCAAGCTTCTCTTGATGACTCACTCCTGAGCCCGTCTGCATAACCTGTGCTCCGCCTGCGCCAACTGTGCTCTGGGTTCCCAGCGTATCACCATGAAAAGCAGTGCCTTCAACCACATAAGTCATTATTTCAAAGCCTTGATGGGGATGTAAACCAATCATCGCTTCTTGACTGGAGAATGCCCATGCCCAATAAAATAAGGGACCTACTCTTTTAACAACGGCTCCCTCACCTGGAAAACCAATTGGTTTCTGTTCCTTGATTTTCCCGCCATCAAATTCGCCAATTCCCTGCATAGCCGGTGTATAAACCAATGCTTGCATAAAAACACACCTCCTTGTTAAAGTCTATTAATATTAAGCTTGTTCCGCACCTCTACCCAGTTTCTTCAGCAAGTCAATCACAGTTTTCTTCTCATCTGTGTTAACTCCATTAGAAATGGAATGAATCAAGGCGGCATGCTCTGGAAAGATTCGGCTGAAAAATTCATTACCGGCTTCCGTAAGCTCTGCAAAAATAACTCGGCGGTCTTCCTTGCAAGGTACTCGCTTGAGATACTCTTTCTTCTCTAGCTTGTCGATATTATACGTAATGCTTCCACTGGTTATCAGGACCTTCTCGCCTATTTGCTGTAAAGGAATTCTTCCCTTCGTATACAACACCTCGAGCACCATGAATTCGGACGGTGACAAACCATATTGCTTCATATCTTTAATGGCTTGGTCCATAAGCGTCTTATAGGCTTTAGATAGAACTACGAATAATTTAAGTGAGCTTGCTGCTGCATCATCTAATGGAATGGACAATGAATGTTCACCTCCCGTATATATCTTTAGATTAAATGTCTTAAATTAAAGATATAATATTTAAAGACTTCTGTCAAGAAGATCTTTAAGAATTCTAGTTCTCGTGAATTCGCACCATTCCATCGGCTCGTCCTACAATTAGTATATTGGTCATGTTAACGAATAAACCGTTCTCGGCTACACCAGGAATGCGATTTAGCTTCACTGTCATTTCGGCAGGATTAGTGATCGTATCAAATGGGCAATCTAATAAGTAATTGCCATTATCCGTAATAAAAGGAGCTCCATTGGCCATTCGCAAAGTCGGTGCACAGCCCAATCGTGCAATTTGGATGCTTGTAAGCTCCCAACCAAACTTCGCAACCTCAACAGGCAATGGAAAATGGCCAAGCTCAGAAACGCATTTGGAATGGTCCACTACGGTTATGAATACCGAAGAGTAGCTAGCAAGCATCTTCTCTCTTAGCAGCGCACCTCCCCCACCTTTAATGAGATTTACGTCTGAGCTAACTTCATCTGCGCCATCTATCGTCAAATCTAATTTTTTCATGCTTGGATACGGCTTAAATAACGGAATGCCTAATTCAATTGCGAGCTTCTCTGTTTGCTCTGATGTTGGTATGGCTTCGATTCGCAGACCTTCCTTCACCATTTCGCCAAGCTTAACAATCGTCCAATATACAGTTGAGCCCGTACCTAATCCAATCTTCATCCCATTCTTAACATATTCTGCAGCTTTTTCACCAGCAGCTTTTTTACTATCCACTATAGATCACCCTTAGTATTAAATTCTTTTTAATGCGCTTCTTCTAATAATATAAGGTTTTGAGGCAATATGAAATGAGCCTAGAGGATTGTTTCCTTTTACTTATTATTACTTATCGCCACTTGCTCTTCATGAAGCGAAGGCTATCGACCATTTCGCTCTCCTGTTGCTCGACCTTGCATTCTGCGGAAATCATGCCGGAGTAGCCGATTTCTCTAAGAATCGCAGAAAAGGTATCATAATCGTATTGCCCCGAGCCAGGGTTCCGTCTCCCGGTATCCGCCAGATGGATATGTGCTAACCAATCCTTATGCTCCCGCAATGTGCTAAGCGGCTCATTCTCCTCATCCATATGATAGAAATCCGCTAAAACCCGCACCGCCGGATCGTTAATTTGCTTCGCATAATACACGCCATCCGCAACGCTGTTGATGACGTTTGATTCTTTGCGGTTGAGCGGTTCAATCGCAAGTATCACACCGGTATCCTTCATTTCAGCTGCGCACCAATTTAGCACCTGCAACAGTTGTTCCTCTGCGCGGGCAGTCTCCCAGCCCTCGGGAATGGTACGAGCTCCACCGCTTCCCAATACGGCAATCCTTGCCCCTGCTTTGACAAAAACTTCAACCGCAGTCGCTATGTATCGTCGAATACGTTCGACATCAGCAGCTGGCCCAACAATTTTGATATCCTGTGGAAAAAAAACGTTGAACGCTTTTACTGGTAGTGGCGATTGCTGAACAAGCTTAAGCTGGCGGCGATATTCTTCCTGGTTCTCAAGCTGCATTGGAGCCAAGGCAAGTTCAATGTAATCAAATCCAAGTTTGGCAAGCAGCTCAGCATCTTTTAAATCGGTACACCAACCGAATGAATTCATTGGATATCCCTACCTTAATTTATATTTGTATTAAGCTTACTTCAGTGTAGCATTAAAACTCTACAATAAATAACCTGTTTAAATTTCCATCTATACGGGTAAAAGTCTTTATCAAATAAAAGGAGATGTTAACTATGACAGAACATAACGGAACGAGCGATAAGATTAAAGGTGCAGTTTCCAAAATAAAAGGTGAAGTCAAGGATCAGATTGGCAACGCAACCGACAATTACTCGCTTCAAGCAGAAGGCAAGCTCGATAAAATAAAAGGCACCATTCAAGAAGAAATCGGGAAAGCCAAGGATCAGCAGTAAAACGTGAAAAGAGGCTATTGGAGGAAATGATCCAATAGCCTTTTTTATTCAAGCTCCATCCATTCATGTTATAACTCCATCTGGATATCGTGTTAGAATCTCCTTATCATGTCCCGGCAGCAAGAGATCTCCAGCAAGCTTCAAGCGTTTCAAGGCATCTACGGATTCATAAAGACTAACTCCCAACCCAATCGGATAATCCATTTCTAGGTTATCGAAGAGATACGCAACATCCCCTGTTAAAACAACACTTCCCACTTTCGTTGAGATTTGTACTGCTTGCGAGCATGCCGTATGACCTCCAGTCCAGATGACACGAATCCCTGGCAATACCTCTTCCTCTTTTCCGACAAAACGCAGCTGGCTTTTCATTTCATTAGCCATATAAGCCAATAAATCCAGCGGAAATTGATCGAATACGGGATGAATTGGATTTCTTGCCACCTCCCAGCCTGCTCCGTTAACCACAATGACAGCACGGGTAAACAGTGGAATATTCGCAATATGGTCATAATGAAGATGAGTTAGAATGACCATATCAATGTCATCTGCCTGAAGCCCATGGCTCGCCAATAAACTAACCGTATCCTCGCCAGGTCCAACTGGGAAAGCGATTTGACTATTCTTGGCCCTTTCTACAAACTGCTTGGGATACTCTCCGCCCATGCCCGTATCAACAAGGAGCTTCTTTCCTTCCCCTTGAATTAACCAGAAGTAACAATTGACATCCCTCGTCCGATCAAAGCCTTTCATATAAAGAAAGATCGGCTCCGGTGCAGTATGCGTTGCCGTTTTCAAGCATTGTATGTGATAGTTATGAGTCATGGCTAACCCTCCAGCTTACACGTCATAAAGATAATCAAAAGCAGATTCTCTTAGCTCAATACCTGCTCCTATTCCTGTTGGAAGTGAAAACCAGCCATTCTCGGGCGACGTAATCCCTGTAAAGATTGGGTCATAATTATCGACATCTGCTCCATTGATATAAGCGAATTCTGCATAAGGGATATTAATCTCCGCAAAAATATAATGCAATGCCCAAGGCTGCAGTCCACCTGCATGCGGAATAACTGGTATATGTTGAGCGGAAGCCATCGCACAAATTTTGCGAACCTCTGAAATGCCGCCGCACCAGCAAATATCCGGCTGGAGAATTTCAGCAGCCCGCGCATCCAACAGCTGTTGAAAACCATAACGGGTATATTCATGTTCACCCGTTGCAATTGCAGCTGATGTGACTCTGCGATTAATAACACCATAACCTGCATAATCGTCTGGCGGGAGTGACTCCTCAATCCATTTCACACGAAATGGAGCAACCAATTCAGCCATCCGCACCGTATACTCCACATTCCATGCCATAAAACAATCGAGCATAATTTCTTTATCAGGACCCAATGCCTCTCTGGCTTGGCGCACCAGCTCAACATTCTTGTCCATTCCTTCCTTACCAGATGCAGGCCCATAAGGCATGGCAAGCTTCTGTCCCATAAAGCCGCGTTCCTTGGTTTTCTCGAAATCATTGCCTGTTACATAAGCCTGAACCTTATCTTTAACAGCCCCGCCAAGCGTTTGATATAAAGGCTCGTTTCTTGCTTTCGCTATCAAATCCCAAAGTGCTAAATCCACAGCCGAGATTGCCATAATGGGTGAACCTTTGCGGCCGTAGGTTATGGAGGAGCGGAACATAATATCCCAATGCTTCTCGATTTGGAAGGGATCCTTGCCCAGCAAAAACTGACTTAAATGATCCTTAATAATGGCCGCAGTGCCACGCCCACCAGTGCTTTCACCATATCCGGTAACGCCCGCATCTGTTTCAATCTGCACAATAACTCTACCTCCCATCCCTAACCATAAGGATCGGCGATCAAAGTATTCAGGATGTATGGACATCGGATTAGCAATAACCGTTTCTGATAACCATGATCCTTTTTTCGGCAGCGGCTTTTCTGCGGATGAGTCCTGCCCAGCCTTGGCATGCGCTTCTGTCTCGACTTTGCTTTTTCCGGTAACAAATACATTAACATGGGTAATTTTCAAGCTAATCCCTCCCAATATTTCTTACAACGAGCTATCTCAGCAATCATTAGGGTGATGCAATATACGTCCCATCCTCATTGACTAATAATTGATTCCGACCCTCATTAGCACCTGAGTTATCCCACGGCCACACATCACGAAAATACCAGCGCGCTTCAGGACCAAGCTTATCAATCACCGCTTGGGTTACATTGCTGTAACGATGCCAACGCATGCCAATATTGCAGAAAGCAAACAGAATTGCCACTCTCGGATGATTGGGGTTAGTCCATACTGGTCCTGCATGGCAAGTATTTTCACTAAAAAAAACTACTGATCCAGCAGGAGCCTCATAACCCTCAAAAGGAAAGGGATAGCTTATCTTCTTTTCCTGAAGCGAAGCAGGAACGGCTAAATTAGCTTTATGGCTGCCAGGTAGAAAAACAGTTCCGCCATCATCCTTACCAACAGCATTCAATTCCACTACCATTCTCGTTAATCCGGAATAGCTCTGCCCTTGAGTAAAATGATAATGGAAATGCGGATTGCGCATTGGCCCTCCTTGATGCGGCCCTTGTATATCCCCTTGCCCTTGCTCTCTCACAACAGAGAATACTTGATCCAGTCTGACATCCGGTCCGATTAAATGATGGAGGGTTCCTTTAACAATCGGATTGCTTAGTATGACTTCCGTGGGACCTCCAGGAATCGTTGAGCCCTGGACTATGCCAGCCCTTTGTTCTGCTGCGCTTCGATTCTGCTTCGCTTGATTGATTTGTTCAACCTGCTCCTTCATTGCAGCAACCTGTTCATCCGTAAACACATTAGGAAATACAATATACCCTTTAAGATCAAATAAAAATTTCTGTTCCTCTGTCAGCTGATACTGGGATAGATTCATTCTAAATTCGATTGCCATATTAGAAATTCTCCTTTCGCATTACGTTATCTTACCAATGCTCCACCATCCACCGCCATCAATGCCCCTGTCACCCATATACTGTCATCTGCTGCCAGATAAACCACTGCTTTACCTAAATCCTCAGGAGTTCCATGGTCTCTTAGCTCAAAAGGGTCTCTCGACGCAGCTGGAGATTGGCTTTGTATAGCCTTTAGCTCTGCCATTTGCTCTACATTAATATCTGTAGGCACACCTCCGCAAAGAATTGCATTCACACGAATCCCATACTTTCTCAATGCATTAGACATTGAACTCGTCAATGAGTTAACCCCACCTTTGCTCGCTGCATAATGAACCTGTTTATAGCCGCCGCGAGCTGCAGTAACCGTGCTTATATTAATGATAGATCCGCCACCTTGACTCCTCATATGCAAACCAACAGCTTGTGATGTAAAAAACATGCCCGATAAATTGACCTGAATAGTGCGATTCCACGCTTCTTCTGTAATATCAAAAAAGTCCAGAAAAGGACAAATGCCTGCATTGTTGACCAGAACATCGATCGCTCCAAAATCCGTTCTTACATTTGCCACCATCTCATCTACTTGAGCTTTAATGGCTACATCCGTTTGATAGATACGCACTTCGCCACCGAATGCTTCAATCTCCGCTGCAGCCTTGAGTGCCTCAGCTTCATTGCTTGTATAATTCAAGGCAACTCTTGCTCCCGCCAAGGCCAATTCCTTACATATGCCCCTGCCAATTCCACGACTACCACCGGTGACTATTGCGACTTTACCGGATAATTTACCGTTCATCGATGCCTCCTACCTGTATTTAATTACCCTTTAACCGCGCCTGAGGTAATCCCAGAAATGTAATATTTCATTCCAAAGCTGAAGATAACTAGCAACGGCAAACAGGATAGTACATATGCAGCCATACGCGGACCATATTGAAGACCACTCGTTGTCATACCAACCTTTTGGAGCTGAACCGTGACCATTTGATTCGCTTCACCATTAATAGCAAGTAACGGCCATATAAAATCATTATAATTTCCGACCAAATTCAAAACGGCCAACGTGATCAAAATTGGATAAGAAAGCGGAACTGCAATACGCAGGAAATTGGTAAACTCTGATGCACCGTCAATACGAGAGCACTCAAATAACTCATTGGGCAATGCTTCTAAAAAAGTTCGGCAAAGAATAATTCCAAAGACTTGGCCCCCAGCAACCCAAGGTAAGAATAAAGCCCACCATGTATCTAATAAATGATAATTGGACATCTGAACATACAAAGGAATCAAGGTTAAAACACCAGGTATCATTAAAAGGGATAGGATAAGATAGTAGAAAAATTCCTTCCCAGGAAACCGGAGCCGTGCGAATACATAACCGCTAAGTGCAGATAAGAAAACCACACCAACCGTCGCTGTTCCTCCAACGAATACACTGTTTGCTAAATTCCGGCCAATCCCTTTAAAGGCAACATTGTAATTCTCCCAAACCCACGGACTAGGCAATCCCCAAAAGTCAGAAAAAATCTGCCCGTTATTGCGTACCGACATGGAAAGCATGACGATTATAGGAACATAAGTAAGTGCCGTCAATACGATTAACGCAATCCAAACTGCTGCCCTGGCTGATTTAGAAGATTTATGCATGAATTTTACCTCCTGTCTTTTTCGAATAGGTCAAAGTTCATTGATCTGACGTTTTTATGCGAATTTGAAAGATCGTCCCTACAAGAATAAACATAAAAAGTACAATTCCCATAGCAGAAGCATAACCATAATCGTTAAAGCGTGTCGCAGCAAAGAACAACTCCAAAGCTGGCAGATAGGTGCTGTCAAACGGACCGCCTTGTGTAGTGACGTATACGAGAGAGAAGTCCTGCATGGTTCCAATGAAGGTTAAGATTAATAGCAAACGCATCTGCCCCATTAATAAAGGGAGCTCAATATTCCAAAAACGCCTGAACTTGCCAATACCATCCATGATCCCCGCTTCGAATACTTCACTTGAAATACTGATTAACCCGCCATAGAAGATCAACAAAGCGAAAGCACCAATCCAGGGAAATCCGATAAAGGCTAATGCAGGCATAGCGGTTGCCGATTCTCCAAGCCAGGCATGCTGCAGGTTTTCCAGCCCAAAAACAGCCAATACTTGATTGAGCACACCGAAATTACGGTCGTAAATAAACAACCACAGTAAGATCCCAACAATGCTAGGGACCACAAGCGGATACACAAACAGATTACGCATAAAATATTTGGCTCGCTCTGAGCGTAAATGAAAGATCATCAGTGCAACTAACAGCGGAGCAGCAAGCTGTAAAAACCGTGAAACCAGTAGAAAAAACAAATTGTTAATGCCAATCCAAAAATAATGGCTGTTAAATACTTTGATGAATTGATCGAAACCAACAAAGATAGTATGCAGCCCAGGCTTCCAGTCCGTAAAAGAATGATAGAAGGCAGAGTAAGCAGGATAATAATTAAACAAAGCCAACATAAACAGAGTTGGCAGAATTAATAGATAGGCGATCTTATTCTTCAAGGTAAGCTTGACCGTTAAGAGGATGCTTTGCTGCATCTTGGGAGAAGAAAACATTAGACGTAATGTAAGGATACAAATGGCGATAAATCCAATAATAATGGCTAAAATTATAAAAATACTGTGCAGAGAGGATGAGGAATCAAAGGATTGCATAGCAGCTACATGGACTAGGGAAATGTGGTCGCCAACCGCTATTAAATTTTTACCGCTGAGATCGAGATGAATATGTTTAGCCCCATTGTTCAAAGGCAGCTGGGTGATTTCTTTACCGGTTTCGGCTGAAATCAGGTTTAGGTTCCCCTTCTCGTCCAGCAGCATTAAACTTGTACCTGATGGAGAGGCTGTCACATCTATAAAGCTTTCATTGTAGGATTCAGTCCAAATGGCTTTCCCTTGAAAATCCAACGCACCTACAGCACCTAAATTATCCGCATAGACTACACGATCGCCTACAACAGAAATGCCATAAATCGGAGCCTTGGCAAGAGCCTGCCAGATGGGCTTACCTTGATTATTGAGTGCAATAACACGAGATGAATTCGTTCCTACGAATAAAATTTGGCCATCAGGAGAGTATGCCAACGTTCGCAAATCTACGTTGCTTTCATATTTCCAAACCTGGGTGCCCGCAGAATTAAATGTGTAGATTCGGTATTTACCAGCGATAATTGTTCCGGCAGATACGGAAATTTGTCCTTCTGAATTCCACGCCACAGCAATTGCTGGATACGGAATAGGCAGACTCTTCTTCATTTTCCCGTTAGCCGTATCCATTATATATAAGAACCGATCTTCTGTGACGGCTGCAAGCTCCATTTCGTCTTTGGATAAAGTGATATCTTTGACAGTGCCTGTTGTTTTTACTGTCCAGACAACATCTCCTGATTTATCTAATTTCACCAGCTCGTTATTCTTGCTTCCAATAATAAATCCTGTGTCCTTCTGCAGGGAGACTGCACTCTCCAAGGATCCAATGTCCTTAGTCCATGCAACTGGTGTTGCTAAATCCCGTCCAATATACCAAATAAAAATCAGCAGAATAAACGTAATACCCATTAAAGCAAGCGTAGCAACAGTCCATCTCCGCAAATGGATGACCTTAGTTTTTGGAGTAATGTAAGGATTCATCAATGCACTCCCTTCATGAAAAGGAATGAGAGGTCAGAAGACATCTCATTCCTTTAGCTACATTAAGTTTTTTTGAATCATTTGCGTTCAGGCTGCTTCTTCTCGGGAGTATCCAGATCAACCAGTTCCATTTTTTGTGATTGAATCGCTTTTTCAAAATTCTTATCTATCGATTTCTGGTAAGCAGTCAAGAATGTATCCAACGGCTTTTTGCCAGAGAAATATTCCTGGGCTAAGCTGACCCATTCACGCAATAATGGCTGATAATCATAAATACCGCGCGATAATACGCCCATTGCATTGCCTTTCTCCGAGTTACCCAACAGCTTTAAAGCATCAAATTTCTCTTGCAGCTGAGGCTCCAATGTTATTCCTTTAATAATTGGCGGGCCTGCAATGCCTTGGCCATCCTTCAATGTAGCATCCAGATAAACGCTATATCCAATGGAGCTTGCATAGTATTTCAGAAAGTCTACTACTAAATCGTTATGTGCCTGATCTTTTTTAATTGCTCCTATGAAGCCAATAGGCACTTCAATCGTACGAACCGGTGCTTGAATGCCAGCACCCGACATGTTAGGCATTGGGAAAACTCCATATTCAAATGCCGGCAATGCATCTTTGCTTCCCCCATTTTTCGTAGAATCCTTGAGATCCTTATCAAAAGAAGTAAGCAACCAAGCACCATCAACACGAATAGCTGCTTTTTGAGTCAAGAATAAGGTGTAAGCCGATGGATCCTTAGTACCGAAAAAACCAGGCTCCACAAATTCCGGTATTATTTTTTTGTAATTGGTATAAAGTGTTTTGTATCCATCATTAGTAACGTTTAAATCTCCTGTCTTGACAGCTAATGCTTGACGTAATGGATTCTTATTCACCTTGGCATCATCATCATTGTGCGGATCAGCTAAATCCATTTTCCAAACACCATCTACTTCTGGATCGTAACAATAATCATTAGGTTGGCAGCGTACTTTCTCCAGATCTGTTCGGGTAGCTGAATCCGCATAAATACGTGCTAACCAGCCCATACTTCCCGCCCAGAAGCTGTCAAAATCTCCACCAATACCGATAGGAATATATCCGGCGGCTTTCAATTTCTTACAAGCTTCCACCAGTTCGTCCCAGGTTGTTGGCGGTGTTGCAATGCCAGCTTTTACGAAAGCAGATTTATTATAAAACCAAGCTACTTGAACGGTTTCTAAATTGATATTGTAGATTCCACCCGTAATACTATCAACGGACTGTGTAGAGAAATCTTTGAAGGCATCTTTCCATATTTCATTGTTATGATAGGCATTTGGTTGATCATAATACGGTTTAAGATCAACAAACCTGGTTTTTATTAAATCAGCTACAACATTATTGTTTACTATATCTGCTGCCGGTTGGTCAGAGGATAATTGAGCGCGAAGCCAATCTGCATAACCCTCAGCCGGTTTTAATTCAACGTTAACTTTGACTTTTGGATGCAATGCCGTATAAGCTTTGGCGATCGCATTCCAACCGGCATTGTTAGTGGAGCCAAGATTAATGTTTATTTCACCTGATAATTCCACTTCAGGAACTGGCGTAGCTGTTTCTGGAGCAGGTGTTTCTGGGGCAGGTGTTGCCGGAGCCACTGTTTCTGGAGCACTTGTCGCAGGTGCAACAGATACTTCAGGGGTCGGTGAAGGTGTAGAACTGCTCTTAGTACAGGCTGCCAATGATAACATTAAAATCATAATGACCATAAAAATAGAAATCGGCTTCAAATGCTTGTTCATCTAAATCATCCCTTTCATATTAAAACTAGGTAAAACATACTAATTATTACACCGTATTTTTTGTTTGCGCTTTCATATCATTGTCCCTGTAGTATATTATATATCTATGAACCACGCAATATAAATATACATATAAATTAATATTATAATTAATTACATTAATAATTAATATATGTATATATTATTAAAATAATAACATAAAAAAAAGACTATCCTTGGTATCGGACGGTCTGATTTATATTAAATAGTTTCTATCTTTTGGGTCCAGTACTATTGCGAACAATTAATTCAGGAACAATCTCATCCCGCATATTCCCGCGAGGATATTCGAAATTTAACATCTCCACTGCCTTCTTACCAAGAAGATCGGTATTCTGTCTAATAGTAGTTAAGGAAGGTGATGCAAACTGGCTGATCATAATATCATCATAGCCTACCACACTAAGATCTTCTGGTACGGATATGCCCCGCTCCTTCGCAGCTTTAAGTACACCAATTGCTTTGTAGTCACTCGTTGCGAAGATCGCTGTTGGTGGATTCGGCAAATCTGCCAGCTGCTGAAACGCTTGATAACCCATGGCTTCACTTTCTTCATTTCCACTCATTACACAAACTAGATCGATATCAAATTCAATATTGTGCTGATTTAAGGCTAATTTGTAGCCTTGAAGTCTAAATGAAAACTCTTGATTGATCTCAAAAAAAGATTTCCCCGTTAATATAATACCGATTCTTGTATGTCCATGGATTAACAAATGCTCAGTAGCTAAATAGCCGCCAGTCAAGTTATCAACAATGACATAAGGAATTTGCAAGTGAGGGTAATAATATTGGATGGTGACCAGCTTTCGATCTTCATCTTTCCACTTTTTCAATATTTCCATAGGTATTTCAGTTGCTAAAGGTAGACTGGGAAGCAAAATGAACCCTATGTCATCTTCTTCTGGCAATTCAAATTTATTTCCCATATCCCACATTTGAATCTCAATTCCGTTTTCTTCACTACCTTTTTTTAACCCTTCCAGCAAGTCACCATAAAAGCGTCGCTCAAAAATAATCAAGCTATCTGTGTGGTAAACAAAAAATATCTTCTTTATATTAGGTTGGAGGTTGGATTTAACTATCTGTTTGTTGTCATCCAATCGCAAAAATGTACCTTTCTTCTGCGTTCTATAAATAATCCCCTCGTTTGCCAGCTCCAACAATGCCCTTCTTGTTGTTATCTCTGAGGTATTGTACATTTGGGTCAATTCACTTTGTGAAGGGAAAGGCAGCGTCGGTTCAAACTCCCCCGCTTGTATTCTTTTCTTCAAATCATCGATGATTGTTTGATACAACGGTTTCTTTTTATCTTTTAGCATCTGCATACCCCCTTCGCTGAAAAAAGTATACATTAATAATATTATAAATGCAATATTTAAAATCTATCGCAATTATATTAAACATCAAAAATAATATACCTCATTAAGGAAAATTTGGTATTAGACTAATCCTAATAGCTATTACCTATGATCAAAATAGTTTTTATATATTAGAATTATAAGGTTGTTTAAAATATACTAGGTCAAAACGAATGTAGGTGCTCCTCATGATGATTTTAGCTATCATTCAGCAAATTATTATGCCGATTATTCTGTTAATTGGTGTAGGGATGATCCTACAGCGGGCTTTTCATTTGGATATGAAGACTTTCTCCAAGCTGATCCTCTATTACTATATCCCTGCACTAACCTTTGTGAAAATATATGAGGCCAAAGCAACGACTACGTTGCTCTGGAATGTATTTGGTTTTCTATTGCTGCAGTTTTTAGTCTTGTTCTTAATTGGCAAGCTCGTTAGCAAGCTTGGTAAACATCCCAAACCAATGGAATCCAGCTTCTCCAATAGTATTGTCTTAACCAATAATGGCAACGTTGGCATTCCTGTCAATGATCTGGCTTTTCATCATAATCCATTGGCCTTGTCCATTCAGATGATGGTTGTGCTGTTTGAGCTATTCCTTACTTTTACTTATGGTCTTATCAACGCAAGCTCTGCAACTATGGGTTTAATGCGAACAGTAATCCAATTTATTAAAATGCCCGTGCTTTATTGTCTGATTCTAGGTTTGTTATTTAATTTGTTTCAGATTAAGCTGCCTGACTTTGTTTGGATTCCGCTGAATACGGTAGCTAACGGCATGCTTTCTTTAGCCCTTGTATCGATCGGAGCCCAAATTGCCACATTAAAGCTTAATAGCAACACAGGAACTGTGCTGCTCAGCAGTTTTATTCGTCTGATTATTTCACCACTTATTGCTTATGGCATCATATATATCCTTGATTTACATGGGACGGTTGCGCAAGCTTTATGGATTGCTAGTGCAATTCCAACCTCACGCAATAGCGCTTCTCTTGCTTTAGAATACGGAAACGAACCTGAATTTGCTGCTCAAACCGTCTTGATCTCAACTCTATTCAGTAGTGTAACTTTAACGGCGGTTATCTACTATGCGATGATTCTTTTTCCCTAAAATAGCTTTAATTACATTTTCGATGATAGACATGCCTGCTTTATTGCCAAGCGCAAGAATCGATTCCGGATGAAATTGCACAGCAGAAATGGGCAGCGTCTTATGTTCGACAGCCATTACTACCTGATCTTCCTGCGAGACGGCAGTAATAGTCTGACAATCTGGAACCTTGGAAGCATAGAGGGAATGATAACGGCCCACCTTAAAATGGTTTGGCATCCCCTCCCATAAATAGCTTGCATGAAGCACCTCAATGATCGCGGCTTTGCCATGCTGGGGATATTCCAAAACACCTAATTCACCTCCAAAATGCTCAACAAGTCCTTGAAGTCCCAGACATACGCCAAAAACTGGCACTTCACGCTTTAAGCATAACTCTATTGTTTCATTTAAATTAAATTCTTCGGGTCGGCCTGGTCCAGGGGAAAGCACAACCAGATCAAATAGCTCATCTGATCTAAGAAGCTCACGTGCTGCGGTGGACCTTAGAGTTCTAACCTCAGCCCCCGTTTGTTTGAAATAATTAGCAAGAGTATGCACGAAGGAGTCTTCATGATCGACCAGAAGGATGCTTTTACCAAGCCCCAATTCATTGGAGGCTTTGCTTTTGGCAGCAGGGTCTCGCATCGCATCAGCTCGTGCTCGAATAGCTTGAACAAGAGCAGCTGCTTTGGTAAGCGTTTCTTGTTCCTCCTCTTCAGGGACAGAATCATAGAGCAAGGTGGCTCCGGCTGTAATCTCAGCTATGCCATCTTTAATTTTAATGGTACGTAAGGTAAGTCCTGTATTCAGATTCCCATTAAACGCATAATACCCAACAGCTCCGCCATACCAGCTTCGCGGGGACTCCTCATGCTGCTCAATCCAACGAACAGCCGCTCTTTTCGGTGCGCCCGTAACAGTTACTGCCCACATATGTGTGATGAAAGCATCCAATGCATCGTATTGTGGACTTAAACGCCCCTCAACATGGTCAACCGTATGGATCAAATGAGAATACAATTCAATTTGTCTTCTGCCTATTACTTTCACAGTGCCTGGCACACAAATCCGCGATTTATCATTCCGATCCACATCTGTACACATCGTCAACTCGGCTTCCTCTTTAGGAGAATTCAGCAGCGTTCTTATTTGTTCCGCATCTTCGATTGCCGAGGCACCACGTTTGATTGTTCCAGAGATTGGACAGGTTTCTACTCGATTGCCTTCAACCCTTACATACATCTCAGGGGATGATCCGACTAAGTATTCTCTGCCTAAATTAATAATGAAGCCATATGGGCTGGGATTAATTTTCATCAGCTTTGCAAAAACCTCAGAGGCCTGTTCTGTACAGCTCTCATAGAGTGTTTGTGTAGGAACGACCTCGAATAGATCACCGACTTTAAAAGCTTTAATAGCTTCTTTAACTAAATTCGCATATTTCCCTGCTTTATAGGGTTTAATCTGATCTTTGTTTGATTGTAGAATCCGTTTAGTCGGCTTTCCAGTTCGTGGTAAAGCTTCGGTAGTTTGTTGGCCATAGCTAAATTCGTAAGAAAGCTTATAGGCAATAGATTTTTGATGGTCAATGATTACCAATTCATCAGGGATATATAATACTAAATCAGGCCGATTCTCAGCTCTAGCGTTGTTTAATTCCATAGGCTCAAATTGGAAAATAAGATCATAGGCGAAAGCGCCATACAATCCTAATTGAGCATCCTCAGTCGAATAAAACAACTCTTTAATCGCACGCATTAGAGTAAAAATGGAGGGCTGCAAGGTGCGGTCCTCTTCATAAATAACGGCGGCGGCAATAATTTCACCTTCGATAATCCCATCTACTTTACTAACCTTCAATTCTTTTAGCGAATTAAGCTTTTCTTCAATGGCAGCAAGAAGAATATGACCTCGATCATTCAAAGCGCTAATTGTAAACTTATGCCCGTAGGAACAAATCTCAATAGGCGGATTAATAAAACCTATATCCCAACGAGAATAGCGGCCTGGATATTCATATTTACTTGTAAACAAGGCACCTTTACTGAAATCTATCGCTTCTAAAATTTCATTCAGTGCTGTTTCTACCAACAATGGCTCTAAATAACGTGTGATTTCGATATTTCCTGAGGAGAGATAAACTTTCTTTTCGGGGTTTAACAAAAGGTTTGATGAAATGCTCAATGGAATTCCTCCTTTTTTCTCAGAGGAACAGAGGGTAAAAATGAAATTTGAAAAAAGTCATTAACAAATAAACTAATAAACCTCACTCGACTCGTCTCATCTAACTCTTCTAACTCAGCTCTGCTCATCTAAACTAATTAGAAATATAGCATTATTCCCATTTTATAGCAATAACCCTATATTTCTAGTACACGAAACTTAAACTCCTAGATTGGCAACGATTCCTGAGATGCGTCGCTCACGGGTTTCTTGAGTTTTGGCATCGTTTACCTGACGAACAAATTCCTTGCGTTTGGAGAATGCTAAAGCTTCGAATACTTCGATCGCACCAGCTTTTGCAGATAAGGCCGATCTTAAGTCATCTGGAACCTCAACCGTTCTTATCTCCAGATCTAATTCGAGGGTAACTTCAATAGGGTCACCTGCGCTTAAACCCGCCGCTTTTCTGTGCTCTGAACTGACAGGAATAAGGTACTTTCCACCCATAACAGCCATTGTGCTACGATAGCTGTATCCGTTTAGGTTAACTGTGACACTCGGCTTTTTACCTCCGCCAAGCGAGGCCATAACCTCCTCTGGCACCTGAATACCCGTGGCATTTTTCCCTTCAGCCTGCATTAAACTAGTCTTGAATGTTACTCCCATTGCCGCTAACCCCCTTCGAATATTTAATTATAAATCAGTTCTCAGCTCATAATCCCACCATTTGTGGCTTTTTTTCGTAGTTACATTTGTGATGGTGTTGTTGTCTGGATTTAGCACGAAAATTTGTTTGTTGATATCTACGTAGCCGATACCTGGTATGGAATCTGCCATTTTGGTTGCCTTCAGTTGAGTGTCTATGGAATAGAATCCATCTATTTTAATTGGCCTTGTTGGAGCTAATCGATCATTATAGGCTTTAATAAGTAAAGATTGATTATCCGCATACAGTACATCAATATCCTGCACTTTAAGCTGTTGATTGATATTGTAAGATAATCCATCCTTATCTATGAGCGCAAGCTGGGCTATTCTATCAAAATTACTGGTATCCAAATCATGTTTAAGAGGTGCAGAGCTAGAAATCCAAAAGCTTCCATCCTGATTCTTAATCAACTTCTCCACCCACTGGGTATAACCTTCAACTTTACTAGCTTTATCATTATGAATCACAAACTCAAACTTTTCATGTGGTGTATATGGAGCTGGAATATGATTTAGATATAAAACGGTTACGCTCAGGAGAGAATTCGCATCATCCAGCTTTGTAAAGTTAGCATTGTAGTCTATTCCTGACACCGTCTCTGAGTCGGTCTTCTTGGACTCTTCAATTTTTTTCAAGTATGACTCTAGCGGGATAATTGCTTGCTCCTTGTAATAGATATTATCACCTTTTAAGCTTACTGTCCCATCGGTTGAAACAGCTTGAGGCGCTGCATTCTTTTCGTCGTTTACTTGGACTTTTTCCATAATCGTGTCATTTTCTTGCTCGCTAAGAAGTGTATATTTTCCATCTAATGCTTTACTGATTTTATAAATGCTTTCCGTACCAGATCTCACATATAAAAAGCTAGCATCATCATAGAAAATATCAGATAACACCGGATTCTGAGTACCTCTAATATGATAGCCTGATATAGAATTCCACTCTGTACTCCAACCAAATAAGTCATTAGTAAAGTGCCATGTCATCGGAAAATAAGTGATATCGTGAAACACCAGAAGTGGATATTTTTCAGTTGTATTGTTGATCTTCTGACCGTTCACTTGAACTGGAAAAGCTGCAATTTGAGCCTTATATGTCTTGGTTAAGCTATTATTGCCTAGCTTGTCTGCCTTCATCGGCGTCCTTGAAGCAAGTGACTGGATTGATAATCCGTTCTTATTATTCCATTGCACCGAAAGACCCAGCGATTTAGCATAGTTCAAAGTCATCGGGAAGTATGTGATTTCTTTATAAGTAAGGATTGGATATAACGCATGCAGATTATCAATCTTCTTGCCGTTTACTTCAACAGCGAATTTAGGGATGGATACCTTCACTTCAGAAGTTGCTGCGGATACAGGTGTAATTACGTTAGGAATCATTAAACATATAGCCATAAAAGATAAGATGATCGATTTAAATTTCATCATTTTCTCCTTCACATTTTTAGTATTTTAGTCTTGTATACTATATTAGACGACTAAAAATGGGATTTGTTGCTATTTATGAAATACTACTAAGCCCTTTGACTTCACTATTAGTCAGTTTAAATCTCATTGCTTTGATATTTTCTTCCGCATGATGGACCTTCGATGCACCAGGAATAGCGAATACTGTACCTCCATTTGCATGGATCAGCCAGTTAAGCGCAATTTGTGAGGGAGATGCCTTGTATTGCAGTGCCAGCTCTTCGAGTGCATCAATCAGTGGCTTTGATTTCAGTAAACCAGAAGTACGGAAGCCTGATGCCCATTTACGCGGACCTTTAATGGCCTTCACAAGTTCAGGGTTTTTATGAAATTTCCCGCTTAGTATTCCTTGTTCCAATGGTGAATAAGCAATTATCGCAATCCCCAGTTCTTTGGCTGTATCGAGAATTCCATTCTGTTCTATTCTGCGATCCAATAAGCTGTATTTGACTTGATTCGATGCTAGGCGAAGGCCATGCTCGCGCAGCACGCGGTCTGCTTCGCGCATTTTCACTGCTGAAAAATTGCTAACACCTACATTCTTTATCTTCCCTAGTTCAACTAGCTTAGCCATCGCTTTCATTTCGCTAGCCACGGAAGAGAAAGAATAAGGCTGATGCACCTGGTAGAGCTGAATCGTCCGATTATCCAGCAAGCGGATGCGTTCATCAATTGTAGATGTGATACTCCGAGCCGTGCGGAATATGGGCCACCATTTTGTCGCAATATACGCCTCCTCTGCCGCTTTCCCGCCTGCTGCTTTTAAAGCATATGCCAGCATTTCTTCAGATTGCCCGCCACCATATACTTCAGCCGTATCGAACCAGTTAATTCCACCCTGTAAGCTAATCTGAACAATTTTAAGCACATCTTCTCGCGGTAATACGGGCCAGAATTTGCCGACCATCCCTTTCCCATTACTGAATTGCCAGCAACCGAGTCCTAGTGGGGAGAGCATTAAATTCGAGCTGCCTAGCTTCCGTAATTCAATTGCTGTTTCAAGTACCATAATTAACCACCCCATCTATCTTATTTAAATAGCTCTAATACAGAATTCTTTTCACTTTTCTTTATTCTTCATTTTCGCTTCATTTTCCACAAAATTGTCTCTATATCGCGCTGGAGATACTCCGGTTACGGCTGAAAAAACCTTGGTAAAATATTGTACAGTTGTAAAGCCACATTTTTCTGCTATCCCTTTCATGGATTCTTTAGTCGCCTTCAGTAAACCAATTGCTAATTTCATCCTTTCTGCACGAATGTATTCGGTAATGTTCTGACCTGTATGCTCAAGGAATAACCGGGATAAGTGACGTTCCGATATATATACATGCTTAGCTAAGTCGCTGATCAAAGGTAATCTTTCTAAATTATCGCGAATCATCAGCTTTATTTGGTTTACTTGAATAATGGAATGCATGTCCAAATTAATTTCTTGAACGTTATTCTCCACAAATGCCTCTAAGAAGGAAACCAATAAACAATGCGCCATGTTTTTCAGATAGTCATCCGAGATCAGTCTCATTCTACTTGTTTGTTCAAGCAAGGCGCGCCATAACAAAACGGAAGGCAGATTCTCAGCGTTCCTTATTATGAAATTAGTTGTAGTTGTCAGCTGATGAAAGGCTTTTACCGCCTTTGTGACCGTTGAAGCCGCCATGACTTCAAAAGCTACAAAAGCAAGAGCAAGTCCTTGTTCGCTGCGGATTTGATGCCAAAGATGTGGACGGGATAGAAAAAGCGTCCCTGTTGATAACGGGTATTCTATTTCTTCCTCTATATAGCTGCCTTCACCCGAAATAACATAACAAACCTCATAACAGGAATGTTTATGAACCGGATTGTCCAAATGCTTAGGATACAACCCCCAATAATGTACGCTAAAGCTAACTTGTTCACCGGATATAGTGGCTAAATAATGGCTTAAATAGATTTCAATATCTTGGCTCAGCTTGGATGTGAACAAATAAACCACCTCGTATGCTTTTATTGTAAACGATCACTAGATTCTAGTCATCAGGATTGATTAGAAAAAAGGAGCAGACCGCCTGTATAAGCGCGAGTGCTCCCAATTGTTGTCTAATAATCTTGACTCACTAAGTCCCATATACCTTGAATTCGAAAATACTTCCACCATATCCGCTTGAATAAGTAACTGTTACTCTGACATATCTACCGGTAACTGCATTAGTATCCGTATACGATTGCTGAGTGGATACGCTTGCTGTCCGATCTGCATAAAGTATCCAAGTTGTAGGAGCAGCTGCAGCGGCATACTCAATTTTATATTTATATCCGCTAGGCATTTCTAACATGGTGTTGGTGCTCGTAATATTATAATTGGCGCCTAAATCTACCTGTAACCAAGATGGATCTGGCAGGCTAAAGCCTTGCGCCCAGCGGGTTGTATTGCTGCCATCTACAGCATAGCCTGGAATGTATGAGGAAGAATATTGGGAGGACGCTGTCGCTGTTTTGCCTTGTGATATCAATCCCGGTCCTGGTGTGGGAGTAGGTGTCGGCGTCGGAGTTGCGCCTGATCCAGAATAAACCTGTATCTCGGACAAACCAACATTAGTTCCAGCTCCTGAAGTGACTGTAAATTTCACCCATGTTACTGTTTTATTAGAGAAGGAAACGTCCTTCATCGCCCCAGCATTATCAAGAGCACCCACAGCAATAGCTGAACCATCGCTGAAAGATAATGTGCCTGCATTTATCGTGTCTGTAGAATTCGGGCGATCATACAGCTTGATGTTGTTTATGGTCTTGCTGGATGACCAGGTTAGCGTAATCCAAGGTGTTGTTTCACCTGCTGAAGCCCATTCGCCGCTATCATGCACACCGATAATGCCATCAGCTGCTTTAGTTTTTGCATACGCTGCACTGAATTCTGAGGACGCCGTGAATGTGGCGCTGGACGCTATACTTGGCACTGGCGTAGGAGTTGGCGTTGGTGTTGCAGGGAGTGTTCCACCAGGACCAGCTCCATTCATTACATCCAATGCTGCTTGCGGCCAGCTCTGACCAGATACGACTGTATTGTTCTGAAACGTATTCGAGCCTGAATAAGATCCCCAATAAACGTTGCTGTAATTATTCTGAAAGTAGTTGTCATGATTAGGCGGATTGTTGGCAAACCACGTCCAGCTGGTATTGTTCAGCACATTATATTCTGCCGTCTTATACGCGCTTCCATTATCAAAATATATAGCAGCAATCGGATACCCGCCGTTATATGCCGATCCCGCCAAATCATGGATATAGTTTTGATAAAATTTTGTACTGCCAGTCATTTTACCTAATGTATAGATTCCACCGCCGTCATCCAACAGCTTGCTGACATGATGAATATGATTGCCAAAGATTTGGTTGTTCGTCATGCCATGCTCGTTATCTGTCCAATTCCAGCCGATTGTAATGCCGGTATAAGCAAGGTTTTTTACTTCATTTTTAGAAATAGTCATATTCTGAGGCAACATAGCACCAATTCCGACCATATCCGCATAATCCAACCCTGTAGAATCAACTGTATTATTGGTTATTGTGTCGTTGATGCTTTGTCCATCCATGCTTGACTGCTCATCCCATTGATCTCCCGCAATTCCCAATGCTACAGCACCGCCTGCATTCTTTGTGAACGAGTTCCACGTAATAGAGGTATTGTCGGTAGCCTCATACCCCATTACCCCCCAGCTGCCTGCGAACTTGAAGGTATTGTGGTCTAATGTAATGTTACTTGTATTCTTTAATTGAAGCATTGACACAGGAGCCGTATATCGCGCTGTATTTCGGATCTCTGCATTGCTGCCGCCTCCTGTTGTCTGATAGCGGAATCCAGCTTGATTATCGACATAACCGTAACTGTTAGGTGCAAGCCAATTGCTATGCTTGAAGGTTATACCATTGAACTGGATATGGTGTGCTTTGCTTCCAGCACTAGTTCCAGTAATATCAACCAACGTTTCCAGCTTCGGTGCAACAATCGAAGTCGTATTCATCGTTTCACCAGCACGCGGCTTGTAATACAATGTCGTATTAGCTGAATCCAAGAACCATTCCCCTGCAGCATCCAATAGCTCATAAGCATTTTCGAAGAAATAAGGTGCTGATGATCCCTGACCATGATGATTAAAGGCAAAACCGTTTTCCGGAGACTTGAAGCTAACTGTGTTACCTAAATAACCGGATATGCGTCCGCGATATTGGCTCCAATGATTGACGATAACCATTTCAGCTGTACCGCTGTTAGCCCAAGTGCCGATATCAGCCGTGTTCACTGTATACGGATACGAGCTGTTGGTAGCACTCAAGTATGGAGCTCCTGTAATTTCATCGGTCAAATTTGGCGTCCGGGCCCTAACTCCACGTGTATCATTTACATATAGCTGGCGAAAGCTCCAATTCACCCCTGTTTTCTTATAAATGTTCTTGCCGCTGTCAAACAACGTCCAGCCTGTTGTAATGTCAACACCGCCGCTAATTACAGGGGTCGCTCCCGCATAAGCCTGATAAATTACTTTATAGCCATTCGTGCCTGAATCAGCTGTTCCCAATGTCAAAGTACTGCTTAATGTATGCATTCCATTCATTAAATTCACGATAATATCGCCAGTCATACTGCTGTTTATCGTACGAACAACATCCCGTGCTTTGGCAATTGTAGCAAAAGCAGTTCCTGTCGACGTCCCGTTATTGCTGTCGCTCCCTCCTGATGGATTCACATAATAGGTTGCCTGAGTTGCAGCAAAGCCAACAATCGGTTTCATTACATTTACACTTATTAACACCGTGGAAAAAATTATAAACCAGATCAAATATTTGTTTGATTTCAACCTTAATAACATAACTATTCCTCCTTCTGATGATCAAGCAAGTATTTTGAAAGCCTTGTAAATCTTGTATTCCCTTAATCAACAACTGATACAGCGCTTACATTTTAACTTCTCAATATTTTTTGTTTTTTATTGTATTACGTCTCACAGTCTAAGTGTACAAGGTAATTCTTGTTATGTAATTAGATTAAGCAGACAATATATTGCTATTATCCCGAAGAATACTTACACTTTTAAGACATGAATCGAATCCAGTATAACCTGGAAGCATCTGGTATAATAATGGTACTTGGCACAGTACAGACTGTTTTGAATATGATGGAAGATCAGACTTCCCAACAGATAGCTGCATGGACATAATGAAAAAAGAAAGAAGGAGCAGCGTATGCAAGCTCACGATATTATGATCAGTCAAGTGTACAAAGTCAAAGAAGCCGATAAAGTAAAAACCGTGATTGAAAAGTTTAGCGATCATCGGATTAGCGGACTCCCCATCGTCAACGAACGCAATGAAATCTTAGCTTATATCAGTGACGGGGATATTATGCGGTATATTGGCAAAAAGCACATGACTATGGATTTTTATAATTTCGCAGAGGTTTATGAGCTGGATAAGGAGTATTTTGCGCAGCGGTCCAAAAGCATTCTCAATCTGAATGTAATGGGAATTGCCAAGAAGAAAGTCATCAAGGTTCAATGGGACACACCTATTGAAGAGATTGCGACCATCCTCGGCGAGAAGAAAATTAAGAAAGTACCTGTTGAACGCAGAGGTGTTTTAGTGGGTATTATAAGTCGTGGCGATGTCATTCGGCATGTGTTTCAAAAGTTCCTTTAATACCAATAGCTTCTTGCACACGACGAACCGTTTCATTGAAAGCCATATCATCATTATTCCAGAAAATCAAATCAGCATGTTGAGTGTAGGTGGCGGTTAATTCTTCCGTTATGGCTTTATTCAATCTCCAGTCTACTTCTTCAGATGAGCTTTCTCTCTCTACTAATCTGCGTTTAATACTGTCTATATCAGCACCTATATAAATTGCGACTGTGTTAGTAAACAGCTGCTTGAGCGAAACCACCCCTGCTAAATCCAGAATGATGTGTGCCTGTTTATCACTTGCATGCATCTTACTTATTTCCGCTTTTAATGTACCATAATGCTCGCCATGATAGAGGGTCCACTCCACAAAATCCCCATTGCGCAAATGCTCCTGAAATAAGTCAGCAGTCATAAAAATATAATCAACCCTATCGGCCTCACCCACTCTTTGAGCTCGGGTCGTGGAAGTAATTATTCGCGGAAAGGCTTCTGTCGTTAGCGCTTTTTGGATTTTCGACTTTCCCGCAGCAGACGGGCCATAGAAAACAAAAATTTTACCCAATTTCATCTCATCCTTTTCCCAATGAACTATAAACCGTGGATCGATTTCGGTATACTGTAGTTAAACAACTATAGAGAAGGTGCCCCTTTGATCCTAATGAACTTGGAAAATACATTTTACTCCGATAGCGACAAACAGCGAAAAGCTGACTCTGAGAAAGCTAGACAACGACTATCTGTTCGCGACGGTTTCGAGCGGGATTTTGGCAGAATCATTCACTCTTCGACCTTTCGCAGGCTGCAATCCAAAACCCAGGTTATTGGAATAGGCGAAGGTGACTTTCATCGAACAAGACTGACCCACTCTCTAGAAGTCTCTCAGATAGCTAGAGGAATTGCAACCACCTTAAATGTACAAGCTCCCGAATTGCAGAATAACAATAAACTGGATACCTCACTTATCGAAACAGCCGCTTTGGCTCACGATTTAGGTCATCCCCCTTTTGGCCATAAAGGTGAACGTTCCCTACATAAGCATATGCAAGCATTCGGACTCGGTTTTGAAGGAAATGCCCATACTTTCAGGCTGCTAACTAACCTTGAAGGCAGCGAGGGTACTGGACTCGACTTAACGAGAGCAACCCTTCTATCCATTCTAAAATATCCCGCAGTAATTAGCTCATTAGTCCATCCCAGCATTAAGGATGAACCCCCGAAAAGCAGTTTTTTTGATGAGGATTTAGCCGCCTTTGAGTGGTTAATTGCCGATTTCACTGAAGCTGAGAAAGCATTTTTCATGCAGGTATCCAAGCCGAATACAAATAAACATATTAAAACAATGACCAAAACACTGGAGTGCACGATCATCGAGCTGGCAGACGATATCGCCTATGGCACACATGATCTCCAGGATGCATTGAAATTAAAGCTGATTGATCTAGAGCTGCTGGTCACAACTCTGCAGAATCGTAAAGCCAATTGCTCGGATAGAATTATCGAAGCGATCGATGCTTTTATACTGCCTGCTGATCCCAAATCTCGCATAAATGAGCTGTTTGCTGACCTAATCTCTGCCTTTATTACGGATATACGAATAACAAAACGAAATGATTTTCTATCAAATCGGCTGAAATATTGCGCTGAACTCTCCGAGGGCAACCACAGTTTATTGGAGGATCTTAAGAACCTAGTTGTGGAACATGTTATATTCTCGCAGCGTGTTCAAACGAGTGAATGGCGTGGCGGCATCATTATAGATAGATTGTTTGAGGCGATGATCGAGGATAAAAGGCTCCTTCCTGAATTGGACCGAGCGGCTTGGATTAAGGGCTCAGATAAAGTCAATGCTAGAATCGTATGCGATTACATTGCGGGGATGACGGATACCTATGCCTTAAAAATATATTCTCGCTTGTTCGAATCAACGGGCGGCAGATTATTTGACATATAAAACCATTCATATACCTTGACGAGAATATTCTGATTAAGCTATATTATGAGCAAGAGTAAAATCCAATAATGAAAGGTTGTTAAACAAATGGCAAAACACACGACTTATATTTTCTCTCATGAAGCAAAAGCACAAGCTGAATATTACATACAAGCACTTGGCGGCGAAATTTTATCCATTATGACTTATGGCGATCTTCCCAATGCGCCTGAAGAAAACAAAGACAAGGTCATCCATTTATGTGTTCGTGTAGCAGGAGTAGCATTCTTCATGTCCGATAACTTGAATGAAGCCATTGATTACGGGAGCAGCATAAATCTTAATCTAGAGTTTGAGACCGAATATGAAGCCCACTCTGCCTTTGATAATCTAGCAGCAGGCGGTCAAATAAAGGCACCCTTGAAGCTGGAATTCTGGGGCAGCTTATTCGGAATAGCCGTGGATAAATACGGAGTTAGTTGGATGATCACAACGGTAGCTAAATCAAACTAATAGATCTGAATTAATCTATACGTACAAAAGGGACAGCCGCTTCTCGCTGTCCCTTTTGTTATTTACTCAGGCAGCTCTGCCAATAAACGCTCTAAAGCCTCAACTCCACTAGCTTCAGCTGCTTTCGCAGTCTGCAAGACTGCAATTGCCTTTTTTGCCGTCTCAGCATCATTCGGCTCCCCCCCTTGTGGAAAAGGAAATACTGCCAGCAAAGTATTCAATGCATCCGTCGTTCTCGCATAATGCCCTGCCGCTCCTCGTGTAATAAGAACAACAGCTTCGCCCCAATTCCCGTCGGATTCCCAGCGATCAGCCATCTCCTGTAGAAATTTTGCCGCATGCGCCCGAGCATCAGCTACAACTGCTAAATTATAGGCATTTCCAATTTCGCTGACCTTTCCAGCTTCAAAAGCTTCGATCCATCCATCATATCCGGCAAGTCCATTCTGAAAGGGTGGGGTCTCATTGGAGTGTTCACGCCGATGCGCATGATCAATCGCTATCTCTAGCGCTCCGCGAATCAGCGATAGCGCTGTTGTTTGGATTTCTTCTTCAAGAATCATCACGAATAATTCATGAATCTGGCCTCGCCCTAATTTCTCATAAAGCAGCGTTCCATCCTCATTAGGATCCTTGCCTTGAAGCTCTTGTTTCTCGTCATTATACCCATATAACACTCCAAATTCCGGAACGAATAGATCCCATGAAATCGCAGGAACGCCACGATCAATACTCTTCTGAACAAGCTTTAAGGCGCGAGTTAATTGATCTGGGGTCGGTGGTGTGAAATCTGCTGTTCGGACATAAGCAGTGTTAAAGCCAATATTCTTCAAGCCTTTAGCGAAGAATGTCTCCCAAGGATATGCGGTTGGTCCTGCAATATCGACATTCTCTGGATTAATATTAATCCGGAACGCGTGTCCGGTTAAACCCATAACTTCATATAGCTCCAGCTCCGCTTTACCCGCTAGCTTTACCGCTGCCCACATTGCCTGTGCCGCACTGGTCCAAGTCATTTTATAATCGGATGGGGTTGCTGCACATGGATCATTATTCACTTCTATACTCATATTTCCAAGCCTCCATTTTTTAGATTAAAATCGTTTTATTATCAATCACCTTGCTAATTGGCTTTCCCTCTGACCGGCGTTCCCGTACATATTCATTAATTGTGAGTCGTATGGTTTCTTTTTGCAGCTTTTGCTTGCCACGCGAGATCGTTTTATAAACACTTGCTGAGGATGCATTGAATAAGGCTGCAATTTCATTTGGTGTGAGCTCTTGATAAAAGTAAGCTTCCATCATAGCCCGTTCACGAGGCTGCATGGCAGAGATAAGTGAAAGCAGCTGTCCCAATGTCTCCTTATGAATAAATTGATCCACTGGATTGATGTCATAATGATCATCTTGAGCTTTTGCGCCATTACGAGCTTGGATAAATTCAAAGAGATTGTCAAAATGATCCCATTGCATATTCTCATCTCCGGCACCTTTACTTATTAAATGAGTCAGCGGCTTTTCCTTAGCATGAGGTCCGCCCCGTCGCATGCGCGAATTGGCCTGATTGCGCACAATACGATGGAACCAAGGAATAAAGCTGGATGCATCCAAAAGTGTACCTAATTTCAGAAATGCTCGTATTAGTGCATCCTGAACGATATCTTCTGCCAAATGAGGATCTTGAGATATGCCGGAAGCAACACCGTAAGCTTGAGCACGATGCCTCCTGACCAGCTCGCCAAATGCTTCGCTATTCCCGCCCCTTGCGCAAATAGTTAAAGCCTCATCCGTCAGCTCCTGTGCTGCATTATAAATCTCCAAATCTACTTCTATAGACAACTGTTTCACCTCCTCTCTTATGCCCCTCACTTCTTAGATGCCAAGCAAGTAAGAATTTTAGACAATTTATTTTAAAATAATTTATGATTTTGTTTAGAAAGGCTAATTAGTCCTATTATCATAATAACAAAAAACCGCCCAAGTGGACGGCAAAATTGTTTGGTTATTTAATTGTAATGGCTGAGATGCTTCCGTTTGTTTTAAAATCTTTCGTGTACACAACAGTTGCTGTTGCTGTGATTTTACCATTAGGACCATTTACAGTTATAGTTGCGTTAGAAGAATAACCCGAGCCTGGATTGGTGATTTTAATACCTGTCACGACGCCGTTAGTAACTATTGCGGTTGCCGTAGCTTTAGTCACTTTCCACGTTTCTCCCTTGCTGCCGTTATAGCGATAATAGTTGGAGACCTCGTCCAAACGCTCATTTGTGATCCCGTAGGGAGCAAGTACCTTCAATAGTGCAGCTTTGTTTTTCTGAGCCTCTTCCGAAGTTGGCCCCCCGCTTCCCTGCCCTGCTGGAGTTACCCCGCTAAAAGCATCTCTAAAAACTTCAGTTGGAACTCCAAGAGCTGCGGCAATCAGAACTACCGGTCTGCCATGATCCTGCGGATCTGTAACAAACCCACCTGAGATTACTACTGAATTATCGCCATATACGGCTGCACTTACATCCCCATTTCCAACAGGTGGTTTACCTTCTTTAGATCCAGACCCAGCTTTTTTCGGCTTTTTAGAGCCTTGCTTATGACCATCTCCTTGTGGATCTCCTTTTATTGCTGATTGGGCTTGTCCCCTTACATCTGCTACTGGTTTTGCAGCTAAAGTCAGCTGTCCAATAGTTGCGCTAACAACCAACAGGATACCTAGGGTAATGATAATTTGTTTGGTTTTCATGATTTATTTCTCCTCTCGAATGTTGTTTCTAGGGTTAGTTTAATATAAGAATGTGTCAGCATTATGTTAAGAGAGGTAGAATACATGGAAATAATTAGCGACTACAATGCGCAGACAAAAAAAGTCCATTTTCATTTCACCCCAACTCAGCTTACAAAGGAGGCAAAAAATGAACCATTTGATGTGAGCGAGGATCAGTTATTCACAGCTTCCGGAGCTGGCCTTTAATTGACGCTAAAATATCAATGTATACCTTGTTATCAGAAATAATCGGTTTATAGGTATCTAACCCCAGAAGTACCCCTTTAACTGAATTCCCGCTAGGATCAAATTCGGCAGCATGGCAAGGGCATAGGAAGAAAAGCCCCTTTCCCCCACCACGTTGCGCTTCAGGTACCGGATTTATACTACAGCCCAAATGAGTACATGCAGGTGACATAATGAGTAAATCTCCATTAGCGTCATTTCTCACATAAACAAAGCCATTAACTGCTTTAGTGACCCACGCGTCTTGAATAGTTCCTTCGTAATTTGCTTTTTCTACATCTTTAATAGCTTTTAATTGGCTAAACTGGCCTAGCTCGACAATATTACCCGGACGTTCCTGTTGAGGCTTCTGTTTTCGCGTGACTTGCCCATAATAGAACAAACCGGCACTCCCAGCCATAATCCCCGTTGCCCCCAAAGCTAATTTACCCGATGTACTCAAGAATGACCTTCTCGAAATTTTCTTTGGAAATCTTTCATTCATACACTCAGCTCCTAGATGATGGATTTACGGTAAAGCTATGACCAAATCTATATTATTCGACACCCCTCCGTAAAGGCTATTTCCATTACTTTGTTTTGCCAAGAATGGCATTCCTAGTGTTACCTTGCTATGAGGTGAAATCGAGATTTCTATAGGTTCGAATTGAAAAGCAGATAAGCTATTTTTCATAATTGGGTTCAATGTAATTGTAGTCAAATTACCGTAATTATATAAAGTAAATGAACAATTAGCCTTAATCTGCTTTTCTTCTGATAGATAGCTGCATTTACTTTTTTTCTTGGAGTAATCGATGGATGCCAACCCCGTAGTATTATGTCTAATCATAAACGTAGCTTTCTCCACGATCATTGGTAAAAGTAAAATCAGAGCAATACAGCCTATCACTGTACGCTTTAATAACTTTCGGCGCTCAGGCTGAGAAGATTCCAGAACACCTTTAATCCCCCAAATGAGAAGTATCGAACTTAGAATAAATGGTAAGTGTAGACCTTGATCTCCTTTAGTCCATGGTGAAAATCCGAATATTCTAAAAAGAAAGTCCCCCACTGCATATCCAAAATGTAGAGGAATTTGAATTAGCACAGCTGCGAATATTATAATCATATATACAAATCTTCTTTTCAGAGAAAATCACCCCTATATTTACTATCTATTACTTTTTACTATGCTTAGCGAGTACTATGAGCCGATAAAGTTACCGTCCATTTATCTGCATCATGATTCCCCTTCAACACCGGCAGCACCCCCTTCAATTGATTTTGTAGGAATATCCCTGTGAAAAGCTCCGTCTTTCCAGCGATGGATGACATCCATATCAGCACCTATTATTTGATCATAATATTTATTGAGAAACGCTTTTCCTGCAATTTTGCGATAGCGGATGGATGGGCGATGATCAGCAGAGTATATGTTTTCTTCCAGCACCTCAAAACCACTTGAACTGATGGTGAGCATAGAATAGAAATTCCCATTGCTGCCTCCCCATTGCCCAACCGTAAAATCGGATTCCCCATCTTCATTGTAATCATCAAATTGAATTTCAAAAGGCAGCTCTTTCCGAAAATTCATTTCTCCACCATCAAAAACATCATTCAAGCCTAATTTAGCAAGCTCCTTACCTGCTGGATCAGTGGCAACCACTTCAAAGCTTCCAAACAAAAAGGTTCCTTGAAAAGCTCCAGGATCTGAATCATAAATTTCCTTGCCATCTTTCATTCGTATGCTTATCGATTGCTTTATCCCGTTAATAACCACAGTTCCTTCAGCAACAATGGTTGGTTTTGAATCTTTTATTTCAGGTATTATGCTATTTTGCAATGGCTTGCTTTCCGACTGACAAGCGGCTCCTAACAATAAGATTAATCCTGCTAGACATCCGATGAGGACTATTTTCCGTTGTCTTTTCAACATTATTGAATCTCGCTTGGTTTAGCTATTGGCGTTATTTTGGCTTCAATATCAGCAAATTCATCTTGGTTCGTTCCGCTAACTAATTGCTGCTTAATAATATTCGTTCCATTTGGTAAATCAAATGAGTAGGGAATCTTCTCCATAACTTTACCTTGATCATCCCAGAAAACAATTTCTCCCGTATGCTCGTCTCCCATATCAGTCTTTGCTGTATATATTTGAATTTCGATTTTAGTGTGATCGCCTTCTTTTACTACGTTGAGATGTCCTGCTTTTGCAGTGAATTGTGCATCAGCGATAATGTTAAAGTTATTTAACACTTCATATCCATGATCCTTTGGGTTGACTGATACTGAATCTGCCGCATAAGCTACAGATGATATAGACACAATGATTCCAATTGTTAAACCCAAAATAAACTTTTTCACACTAACACCTCAATCCATTTATTTACATTAATAGACGTATGCTAGCAGGGAAAGTTGCTAAACTAAAAGTAAGATTGGCTTATAACATGAGTTAGAGCCATTTATTACTATGCTTCAGAACAAATAAACTAAGAACAAATTTATAATTACTTCTGCTCTAAACGAAGTCTATCTAGCTGATAATCCTCAATGAAATCGATATTTCTTTTATTTTTAATATAGTTAATTATTTGCTGATTGATATTTGGGATTAATAAAATGGAGTTCAACTCTTCAAGAGGTATCCATTTGACATCTGATTGATTAAGATCTGGATTCTGAGGTAATTGTGGTTTGGAATTATTCTTCAATGAACATTCGAAAATGAGGTGCAATGAGTGTTTCTCAATGGGGTTATAGTCGCCAGATTGTTTATGCGGAGCAAGCTCATAAATTAGTGCCAGCGGTCCAACCTCAACTTCTGCTGTGGTTTCTTCAAATACTTCTCTGGCAACCCCCTCTAATATTGTTTCACCAAGCTCTAGTCCCCCACCCGGCAAATTATAATGAATACCATTATCATCATATTCAACCAAGAGTATAGAATTATTTTCTACTATTAATCCTGTACATCTTATTCTAACATGCGTCAAGTTTTCACCTCTCAAGGTCAGTCGTTAAATTGGTTTTCGTATCTACTATCTGTTCTCTCCGTTCGACTTAAATGTTATTGGATTCTCTGATTGGCATCCAACAAGTACAAGCAACAAGCTGCAAATAATGACTCTCTTCAAAATATACTCGCCTCCAAGATAACTCCATCCAACTAAGTATACCTCATTTCTTCCATTTATTTCTTGGTAGTTATCCTAGTTTTTCTCCCGCCATAAAGAAGGACTAATCCCATATTTTTTCTTGAAGAGTCTGCTGAAATAATGAATGCTGCCGTAGCCGGATAAGCTGGAAATTTCCTGAATGGTTAGCTTGCTTTCTTGCAAATAGCTGACTGCCGCGTTCATTCGCAGCGTATTCAAATACTGAAAAGGTGTCATGTCATGCACTTCACGGAATAACCGAATTAGATAAGAGGGGTTTAAATGGACTTGGTCGACGAGTGTTTTTAGTGTAACGTCCTCCAAGTAGAAGGTTTCCATGTACCGCATCAACGTTTCGATAATAGCCTGCTTAAACGAATGCTTTTCGTCTGCAAGCATCTGCTGTGAATTTGGATTAACCATGGTTTGCAGCAGATGCTTGATTAGGATGATTATTTTATTAATATCATGGCTTGCGATGGTTTCGAAAGCTTTCACAGGGAAAGCTTGTTTTTGCTTGATCAGGCTTCCTAGCAGCTCAGCCGAATCTATGATTAACCTTACCACAGCTGAGGTCATCTCCAAATTCCCCTGCAAGGCATTCCAAATTCTCGCCTCTGCAATCGCTGGAAACAAACTCTCTTCTGCTGATTCCAATTCCAAGTAATAATAAGCATATTGCACAGATTTCTGAACCATCCGATGTGGGGTATTTGCCGATAGTATGAACAAAGCTGGCGCTGAAACCTCGTAAGTTTGATGAAGCCAAGTAAGCTGAACTTTGCCCGTTTGAATGTATAGTAATTCATGATAAGGATGAATACCGCCTGCTTCGAATTCCTGCACAGATGGCGATTGATTATAGTTATAATTTCGGATTCGCAGCTTGCTCGCCCCCTAACGAATTGAAGTAAAGTCAACCTAGTACAAATCGATGCTAACATGCGGCGGTTGATTTGGTAGAAAGCGCTTTATTTAAACGCTTATCCTCAATATTCTCTGCAAAGACAGTGGCTCCTGCAAAGCATACAATTGAAATGCGAGAACATTTTATAACAGGAGGAATCCATAATGGCACAATATTCAGTGATCTTATCTAATGTAGGTTCGTGTGCGGATCGTTTTCTAACAACCGGGTACAGCGCTCCTTTTGATATCAAGCAATTATTCGAGCGGGTCAAGCAAATCCCCCAGGTTACCGGAGTAGAGCTTATTGGGACTTGGCATGTGACGGATAAGAATGTTAAGGAAATCAAAAAGTATCTCGATGAGCATCAATTACAGCTAGTTTCGATTATACCTGATCATTTTGGGCAAATGAAGTGGAAATACGGCAGCTTCGCAGCCAAGGATCCTGCGATACGTGCTGAAGCCGTCGCTCATACTAAAGAAATGATTGATGCAGGGCTCGAGCTTGGAGGTAATTTGATTAGTCTTTGGCCTGGCCAGGATGGCTATGATTATCTTTTTCAAGGGGATTATATTCAAGAACGCGATTGGTTTGCTGAAGGGGTTAAAGAGGTATGCGAGTATCGGTCCGATGTAAAAATAAGCTTGGAATACAAAATAAAAGAGCCGCGTACCCATAGCTATCTAAGCACGGTCGCGACTTCATTATTAATCGCTCAAGAGGTGGGCACGAGCAATGTTGGCGTAACGATTGATTTTGGCCATGCCTTGAATGCTTATGAAACCCCTGCTGAATCCGTCGCTTTACTGAAAAAATACGGAAACAAGCTGTTCCATGTCCATATGAACGATAACTTCCGCCTCTGGGACGATGATATGATTGTCGGCAGCGTCCATACAATTGAAACCTTGGAATTCTTCTACTGGCTAAAAAAGACCAACTATGACGGTTGGCTGTCGATTGACCAGTATCCTTACCGTGAAGATAGCTTAGAGGCTGTACGCGAAGGTGTTAATGCCATGGAGAATTTCGTTCGACTGGTTGATAATATGAATACGGAGGAAGTCGAAGGAATGATTCGCCGCGGCAAATCGCCTGAGATTACAGCCTATCTGCGCAAGCTATTGTTGTCTGGAAGTTGAAACGATTAGAATTCGTATTGAACGGTGATCGTTGTAATGATTTTTAATTCACCAGCTGAAATGGATGTAGCTATGCTTTCTGACGATGCTAGCTTCATCGTGTCCATCATCCCACGGTTAATATTGATCGGCATGGCACTTGCACCACCTTGTACAACATTAATCACACCCTTTAATTCTTTGCCTGCGTTCTTGGCAATCGCCTTAGCTTTTAAAGCAGCATTGCTCATCGCATTATCTATCGCTTGTATTTCATACTCTTGGCGTTTCTCGGTATCGAATTGGATCCCATTCATTTGGTTAACTCCTGCTGCTGATAAATCATCAAGAAGTATACCAATTTTGGCAAGATCTCGATAGGTAATCTGAATGGTCTGATTAGCTGAATAGCTGGTAATCTTCGGTTCATCATTTTTAGTATAGGTATAGTTAGGCTGAACCTGAAAACCAGAGGTTACGACATCCTTTTTGTCCAATTTGTAAGTATCGAACAAAACTTTTTGCACGTTAATGAAGCCCTCAGCATTCTTGCTTTGTGCTTCTTTGGCGGTCGCTGCTTTCGTAGACAATCCAATTGAAAGATAAGCCACATCCGGTGTTACTGATATTTTCCCTTCACCGACCACATTAATCGTGTGGGTTTCAAGGGCCTTGGCATCAGGGGCTTTCATTTCCTCGGCAGCAAGTACAGGACGAGGTGTTGATAAATACGAAACCGAAAAAACGACAACCAACACTAATAACACGGCCGTAAAACCAACAAAAATTCTACTTTGTAGATTAAGCTTCATTTCCAAATCATCTCCTTTATTTTTACAGACGAGGAGATTCTGGTAAATGTTGCATATAAGAAGTGTGATCGCGATATTCCGAGGGTTTGAAGCCCGTATACCTCTGAAAGACCTTGGTGAAGTAACGGCGATCGGCGATCCCGATAAGAATTCCGATCTTGGCAATGCTTTTATCACTGGTTATCAGCATGGATTTAGCCATTTCCATTCGATGGCGGGTAATGTATTCAACGAAGGTTTCTCCCGCATGCAGCTTGAATAACAAGCTGAAATAACTGCTGCTGATACCCAGATAATCGGCTACTTCCTCGATCCCCAGATCTTTGACTAGATGCCGCCGGATATAGTCCTCTGCGGATAACATCAACACCTTGCTAGTCTTCTGACCTAACATTCGACTCAAGCAATCATCCACCAGCTGATTAACCGCGACAAGTAAATCCTTGGCGCCATAGCTGCTTTCGAGCTTGATCCATATAGCTTCTTCTTCTAATTTGCCGATGCGATCCATTTCCCGCATCTCACGCAATAGATGCAAGACAAGAAAATGCAAAATGCGTTCCACCTGCTTGAAGGATTGACCCGAAATCGCCTGCAGGTTAGCATTGAGCTCGCGCATCCCCTCTTCAACCTTCTGACGATTGCCTTGCTTGAGTCCCGAGACCATAGCTTCAATGGACATCCATAAGGAATTATTAGGCTTGGAGATCTCAGAGGCATCCGCTGAGACGACTATAATCTGATTAGCGTTAGGTGATAAATTCAAGCTTCTTTGCACCTTCTTATAGGCATCCGCTAACATGGATAGAGCAAGAGGCTCCAGATATATGCCAACACTTAAATCCAGGTGGACAAATTCACTTACAGCCTGCTGGAGAATCGTTGCCCAACGCTTGAAAGCTTCTACATCGCTGAAAGGATGTGCCTTGTGCTGTTCGACCAGCACGCACCATTCCCCTTCTCTCATCTGTAGAACAGCGTAATATAAACCATATTCATGCAAGGCATATTGCAGCACATTGCGAACAGCAAAATTCCAGAGCTTGCGCTCCTGCTGGTTCCAAATCCGCGACATCAACGAATAGCTGTCCACATCAATTAAGAATAGAATATAATCCGGATCCTCCAAATCAATTTCTTCACCGGTTAGCAGAAAGTGCGCGTTATCCGATGAAGTATAATCCATTAGAACATCGAACAACACCTTTTCGTTTGCTAAATGAATGACACTACGCCATTTCTCCGCCTGCCGACTCTTTTGTAATTTGCGTGTGTTTATTTCCAAAGCCACACATTGAATCTTAGCTTCCAATTCTCCATAATGAATCGGCTTAAGAATATAATCCTTGGCACCATATTGCAGCGCTGACCGTGCATATTCAAAATCCTGATAGCCGGTTAATATCATAATTTCGCAATCCTGATTCAACTCTCGGACTCGTTGCAGCAGAGTTAAACCATCCATCAACGGCATCCTAATATCGGTGAGTAGAATGTCCGGACATTCTGCATGAATATACTGCAAGGCTTCCACACCATTCTTCGCCAGCCCAATCACTTCAATGCCCATTTGCTCCCATGGAATAATCTCTTTGAGGTTCTTAATAATATTAATCTCATCATCAACCAATAGGGCTTTAAGCTTCATAATCGTCACCTAGCTTCGTGTTTGGCAATACACATTGTATGGTCGTTCCTTGATTTTCTCCGCTGCAAATAAACAGGCCATACTCTTTGCCATAGTGAATTCTTAAGCGGTCTGCAACATTTCGGACACCTAATCCCCGTTGTTCCACATGCTCCGCCGAATCCGTTTCAGCCATATCCTCAAACATTTTGTACTGAAAACCAGCTAAAATCACGTTGCTCATGCCGATACCATTATCTTGAACTCGAATCATGAGCCGCTCCCCCTCGATATAAACATGAATTAGAATCAATCCTCTATACTCAATACCTTCAAACCCATGTTGGATACAATTTTCTACCAAAGGCTGCAGCGTTAATTTAAGAATACCGCACTCCATTACCTCTTCATCCGCTTCGATCTGGTAATCAAACAGATCTTCAAAGCGATATTTCTGAATCTCCAGGTAACTGCATAAATGTTCAAATTCCTGCTTGAGCGTGATTTCTTCTTTTCCATGAAAGCTGATGCGCAGAATATTGCCTAAACGATGCACCATCTGGCTGACCTTAGCCCCCTCGTTGCGAACGGCTAATATATTGATCGACTCTAGCGTATTAAATAAGAAGTGCGGCTTAATTTGGGCTTGAAGCAGCATCATTTCCGCTTTATTCTTCCGTGTTTGCTCTAGCTTGACTTCTTCCAGCAGCTCGCCAATTCGGGCAACAAAGCTATTGAAGCCTTTAGACAATACAGCTGTTTCATCTTTGCCGATCCTGTCGACACGAGTAGTTAGGTCGCCGCGCTCCACTCGCTTCATGGCTTGTGCTACTCTTAGAATGAAGCGGATGATGCTGTTAACGAAAGCGAAGTTGAAAATTAAAGCAGAAATCAGGAATAACGCTAAGATTACCCCAACGGATTGAATTACCAAGTTGATCTGCCCAGTGACATATTGCAACGGGGTAATCGAGACGATAATCCAGTCCTTAGCTCCTAATTCGCCTAGTTCTGCTTCGTGGCTAGTAATAATGCTTTTGGTATTCTGAAAATGAATCTTTTGACTGATCTTCGAAGTATTTAATACAAATGGTTCTTCAATATTCTCTAATATATTCGTTCCCTGTAATTCCTCGTTATTGTCAAATAGCACCAACCCAGCCTTATTGACCAGCATAAACCGAGTCGTTTGCACATTATCTGAGTTATATAAATGAAATATTTTTTCGAGCTCGTTTAAGCGAATTTGCAATAATAAAGTGCCTATATCCGAGGTATTATAGAAATCCTTGACGATACGAAGCTGATAGAAATAGGCATCTTTGCCGAACAGTTCTGTATGTTCTCCTGGCGCAATCCAAAGAGGAATACCTTTTAGCTGCTGCACTTCCTTGAAAACGGGATTTAGTCGCAATTGTGCATAGGTAATCAGAGAATTATAGATATTACTAGCTGTGATCGTCGCTCCACTGTTTGCATATAAGGCTACCGACTGAATGGGCGAATAAGAAAGAAAACTGCGGCGCAGCTTAGCTTCAAAACCATTTTCATAACGTAAATCGATTTGGCTATCCTCGTATGTATTGAGAACTCGATAGGTTTCCTGAATATCACTATTGAGAATCGCATAATTATCTGAAAAGTAATTAACTTCCTTAAGCACATAATAGATATTTTTACTGATTGCTTTAAGTGTTATTTCCGTTTGTTCACCGTATTTGGTTTCAATTAGAGTTTGTGAAGTCGAATAAGTTAACCATCCAACTCCAAGGAGAGGCAGAATAATTAGCATAACAAAAGCCAAGAGGATTTTCTTGTTTAAGCCCAACTCGCCGTCCCCCTCTACCCTTTTATACTGCCTGACGTAACACCTTCAATAATTTGCTTCTGCAAAAATATAAAAATCAGAATCACTGGAATAACACTAACCATAACCGAAGCGCACAAAGCACCGTAGTTCATATTGAATTTATCGGAAAATGAAACAATCGCCACTGGGAGTGTTCGTAGAAGCTGATTAGATAGAAACAAGCTTGCCATAATGTACTCGTTCCAATTGGAGAGGAAATTCAGAATAAATACGGTAACCAAGGTTGGTAGAGTCAATGGAATAATAATTCTGCCTAGGAGACCGTAAGCAGACAATCCATCCATAATACCCGCTTCTTCCAGCTCTGTCGGAATCGACTTTAGAAATGCTGCTATGACAAAGACTGTTAACGGGATTCCAAAGGAGCTATACGGCAAAATCAAGGCTAAATGTGAATTGTAAAGCCCTAAATCCTTCACCATTATATAGAGTGGGATTAATAAGGAAGCTGGCGGAATTAATAGAGCTAACAATAGAATACCATAAACAATCTTACTGAATAATGGAAATTTCATACGGGTGAGTGCGTAAGCAATTGTCACAGCCAGCAAAATGGAAAGTGCCGTCGCGATAGTTGCAACTGATAGACTGTTCCAGAAATAACGGCCTATAAGATTGTTGGATAAAGCATCGATGTAGTTTTGAATAATCAATGGTTTAGGCAATCCCCAAGGATGCAGGATGATGTTTGAATTTATCTTAAAAGATGCTGTTAGGATGAAAAATAAAGGATAAATCACAACGATCACATAAGTCATTAGGATAATATGAGGAATGCATTTAGGAAACAATCTGCCCATACCTACATTTCCTCCTTTGTTTGCCGTGAAATCAAATGAAAGATTAAGGAGAGTAACGCAGTAAAGAAAAATATAAGGATTGCAATCGTATTCGCATAACCAAAATCAGCACCTCGGTAGGCTTGTTTATACATATAGGTTCCCATAACCTCGGTTGTACCAAATGGTCCACCATTCGTCATGATTAGGACGATATCCAGTGCTTTCATAGCTCCTGTAATCGAGAGGAGCATAATAACCACAATGACGGGACGAATCAATGGAATCGTGATTAGCCAAGCTTTACGTAATCCAGCGGCACCATCGATGGTTGCTGCTTCTAAGATTTTTTTAGGTACAGCAAATATAGCGGCCAGCAGCAGAACAATATAGAATCCCGTCCACTGCCATGCATTGGTCAATATGATCGCCCAAAAAGCCGTATGTTCATTGCCTAACCAGACTGTTTTTAAGGAATCCAAGTTTAGAGAATGAAGAATCTGATTGAACAACCCAGCATCGGGCTGATAAACGAATTGCCAAATGATCGCGACTGCTGCTGTCGAAAGAATACTTGGAAGAAACACAGCAACCTTGTAGAAATTCAATCCTCGTTTAACGCCACTCACTAGAAGAGCAAGAGAAATGATAATCGGGATCTGAACAAATAAAGAGAACAGCACAAAATATAGGTTATTTTTCAGCGCAATCCAAAACTTAGGGTCATCAAACGCTCTCACAAAATTGTCTATTCCATTAAAGGTAGCTTCATTAATCCCATTCCAGCTTGTCACGGAGTATCTTAGAGAGCTGAATAACGGCGCAAGATAAAAGATAATGTATAAAGCCAAGGCAGGCACAACAAACAAAACATAGGCCCGCGGATTTCGCAATACTCTGTTCATACTTGCTCCTACCTTCTATGATGTAAAAATCATTTTTGAGCTTTATTTGCTAAATCCTGTACCTTTTGAATGGTTTCTGCTGCTTTATCCGGTGTTAATTTCCCGCCTAGCAATTCTTGTACCGTGCTTTCTACAACTGCTTTTACCTTCGCTTGCACTAAGGCATCAAAAGCTGGATAGGCTTTGGTTGCGGATGCCTGCTGCTTGCCAATTTCTGCAACCAACGGCTGTGCACCCGTAATATCTGAGACACCTTTCATAGAAGGAATTCGATTGTCATCGATCAATTGTCTAGTTTGCATAGCTGGATTATAGAAATTATTGATAAAAGCTTCGATTGCAGCTAGTTGATCTGGCGTTTGAACACTGGAGAAACCATATCCATTAGACCAGCCGCCGTTGATAAGCCCATCGCCAGCCCCACTGATATTCGGGAAGCGAAAGAATCCAGCGTCTGCTGCCATTGTAGATTTCGTTGGATCCACGATAGCGGATGTTGCCCATGATCCATCAAACAACATAGCCGCCTGGGCAGTATAGAATTTAGCTTGGCCTTCTGCATATTTCAAGCCAAGGACATTGGTATCAATGAAGCCTTTGTCTTTCAAGTCCTTTAATTTAGCAAAAGCATCGACAATCTTCGGATCTGTCCATTGTCCTGTTCCTTTAGCGAAGCCTTCTTGAAGCTCAGGTCCACCTAAGCCAACGAACAAGCTATTGAATAGCATATTAATGACCCAAGCATCTCCAGCACCGCCGCCCATTGCGATAGGTGTTATGCCTTTTGCTTTAAGTGCTGCACAATCAGCGAGAAACCCATCCCAAGTTGTTGGAGGCGCTGTAATTCCAGCGTTGGCGAATAATTTTTTATTGTAATAGAAGCCTTCTACATAACCCGCTTCCGGCAATCCATAAATCTTGCCATCTACCGTAAATTCTCTTAAGTCAAAGAATTGATCGCTTAGATTAAGCTTGGCAAGAATATCATTAAGCGGCAATAGCCGTCCTGCCTTGGCATAGTTTATCGTATCATCTCCACCAAATAAGTTGAAAATATTCGGTTGGTTGCCAGCAGCCATTTCAGCTTTAAGCTTAGTGTCACGGTTAACGGTATCTTCCACACCATCCATTTCGATTTTTAATCCAGGTACATCCTTTAATGTTTTGTCGACAACATCCTGCAGCATCGCTAATGTCTTCTTCTGAGTATCCCTCACATTAATATGGCGAAGGCTAACGGTAAAAGGTTTAATCCCATCCTTAACTTTTTTTGCTTTTGGTGCATTCGTTGCAACCGGAGCTGTCGTTTTCGTACCCCCTGTTTCCTCCTTCTTCTCCGTGCCGCAGCCCGCCAACACGGTTGTTGTCAATATGATTGCAGTGATAACCCCCACTAGATTCTTCTTCATGTTTAGCAAGTTTTTCATATTTTAAGAACCCCCTGGTCTCTTTTGAGCGGTTTAACCTATTCTTAGTATAAATTCGTTTCACCACAGCCAACAGGTTAACATTTCAATCATACAGGGGTAAAATCCTCTAATACGTTTTAATTTCCGCTTTTGGTTGATCTTTGTAAATTCCGAATTTGTTTCCAAGAGATCAATTTAATATCATCCTGTTCAAACAGCTCTTTAATATCTGGATCGTTAAATAGACTATATTCCATTTCCCGCTTCTCATAATGCTCCGTAATTGCTTTTAGCTCATCGGTTATTAATGCTGGATGCATGGTTATTTGTGTCGTAGCTGCTGTAATCTGCTTGATCTTATGGATCATTTTTGCTTTGAAACTTTCATAGGTTTCATTCCCCTCCAAATGATACGGAAGCGCACAGATGTCATCAATCAATAGAATTCCACGCTTATCAGCAGATTCGATTCTCTTAATAAATAAATCCTTTTGATTCTGTGTGAAAAAGCTTTGTTCTGTAATTTTTCTTGGCAGCAAAAAAGGGAGCTCGTACCTTTCGCATAAATCAAAAGCAATTTCGAGAAAATCACGCCCTGTTGCCAGCCCTAATAAGCTTCCATCATGACTATCGAGATGTGTGGGCTTAATTCCTAAAGAATAGGCTAACTCTATCTGGGCATTCAGCTCTAATTCGATATCGCTACTGTCCGCGCTTGTTTCAAGTGTTACTAAATCCTTAGGGAAACAGCCATCTTCCATAATTAAGCTATCTAAAGAGTGATGCTGGAATACTGGTTTATAGCGATAATTCTCAGAGCACGTAAGCGTTAAGTGAATGCCCACATGAGCTTGGTCATTGTCTTTGCAGAAGCTTACTGCTTCGATTGCAGCACTACATGGCATCATAACGGAGGAGGATGTAATAGCAGCGTTTAAATGCATATTTATTATGGCTTTATTGGATGAGGTAGACATGCCAAAGTCATCCGCGTTGATAATTACAAGGCGATCTGTTGCTTTAAACCCTAGCTGCTCGTTCATTCTAATTCCTCCAAATGTTAATTTTTCTCCGAGAACAGTAAAAGGAGGCATTCGCGATGCCCCGTTTGTAATGGCTATAGATGATCATTAATCTGCGAGCGCACGTTTTATGTTCACTTTTGCTTCATTAACCACCTTTTCATCTTTATCATCAATTGCCTGCATCATTATCAATACGGGAATAAATATTGCAATGAATCGAGCTAATATCTTCGTTTCTTCATCTACGTCCCCATATTCTTTGAAAAAGTCAGAACGCGTTTCTGGAGGTAAAAAGCTATACACAATATTCAAATCACAAGCAGGATGTCCTATATTGATATCTCCCCAGTCGATAATCCCTGAAACTCTTCCATTCTCGTCTACCAGCATATTTTTAAAATGAAGGTCACCATGAAGGAATACGTGCTTTTGTTTCACTCTTTCCGTTCTGAGCTGTTCCAAATAATTCGATATAGCATGATACTCATCTTCACTAAGATGAAGGGCAAGGTTGGAAATGAATTGTTGCAGCTTTTCCTTACGCATTGCAATATCAGTCAGATTCCTATGGTCAAGTTGAACTCCAATTTCTTGGGCAATTTGCAAAGGGAATGCGTGTAAGCTTTTTAAAAATTGCGCCAGCGTTGTTGCTGATAACGCACGTTGCTTGTCAGATAATCCGATTGGAAACTCTCCAGGTAAATAGTTGTAGCCTAGGAAGGGTGCAGGATAATTAAAATCCCCTTCCCCAAAAAATAGCGGTATCGAATAAGCAATGGATAAATAATCTTTAAGCTCAGGTAGTATCTTTCCTTCCATCCTTAAAGGATTAATTGCAATTTCTCTTCTTGGAAAGCGAAATACATATTCGGTCCCGACAAGAAAAACAGTGTTATCCCAGCCATATCCTAGTTTTTTTACGCCTTTTGTTGCTAACTGCGGAAACTGACTACTTATTAATTTTTGAGCCAATTCTTCGGATACTTCCCATTCTGCATCCCATTGATTCGAACCTTCCATATCCTTTTATCGTCTCCCTATAAAATACTGCATTACTCGGTACAGAAAACCGAACTTCTAATCTAGCCTCACTTAGACCATTATCCTTTGCAAGACTTTCAATGTACCTTACCATCATTTTCCCAATTCCTTTTCCACGGTGAGAAGGTAAAACGGAGACCCTTCCTATGTACACATAATTATCTTGAAAAGTAAGCTGTGAATAGGATATATAAACGTTATATATCGAATAACCCTCTGCCAATCAAATTTGCAGTAATCGGCTTCTTTCCGATTTCTCGTGACCATATAGACAATTGACCGACATGGTGGATCTCGTGAACGATCACATGCCGTATCACTTCGCCGTATTTATGGGCTTCCCGTTCCCCTTCATCCGTGATATCAATCATAATTCGGTCTTCCAGGCTGTCATTCCAATCATAGACAAATGGAGCGAGTTCCACATGGCAACGGGCGGAAAAATCTTTTATTTGCTGCAAGCTGGCTACTTCCTCGAACGGAGGGATTTCAATCGCTTTTTCTTGTATTCCACCGCATATCCAGCCATATTCGACTGACACAATATGATATAGCGTGGGAAGGATGTATCCTATACCACCAGTCCGTTTTTTCAGCAACTCTTCCTCGCTTACCGTATCGCACCAGTCAAACCAATCTTTGCGAACTTGCCAGTTATACTCGAATAGTTTCAACATGTCGCAGCCCCCACATCAGTATCCCTATTTTTCACTTGTATCTTTATAACTAATTATAATTTTATTATCTTTTGAAAATGCATTCGAATCAAAGCCTGTCTTGTCTTTCATAGTCTTAATACTATTTCTTCTGCCTTATAATGCATTATTATTCCATACTTAGAGTATTTGCTCAACAACAAATAATTCCACTATCGTATCTGCAATCTTACCAGGATCTTGGACCGTTCCTTGCTCGAGTAGCTTTAACATTCTTAAGTTGGGCAACGATGATAACACTAATGATTATTAGAAGGAACCATGAGCTGATCTTGCTGGAACTAACCAGTTGCCAGGTTTCGTGCTGATCAGGGTATTTCCATGCATCAAAAAATGTGGCTATATTTTCTGCTAACCAGATGAAAAAACCTACAATGAAAAAAGCGAGAGTTAAGGGCATTCGATAAGTTATAGTCCGTACCCGATAAATGATCCGTGTTTTCCAGAAGATAATAAACACAAGTGCAGTCAACAACCAACGAAAATCGGGAATAAAATGATGTGTGAAAAAATTGAAATAGATTGCTCCTCCTAGCAGCACCGAAGGCCTAAGCCCAGGCCAGCCTGTCATATCCATCCGCAATCTCCGCCACACCTGACACATAAAGCTTGCTACACTTGCATACATAAATCCGCTATAGAGCGGGACACCGAGCAACTTCGTATATCCAGGCTCAGGATATGACCATGATCCCATCCGTACCTTATATAACTCCAACAGCAATCCAATAAAGTGAAAGATACAGATTACTTTGATTTCATCACGTGTCTCTAGTCCACTAAGGTACATGAAGACTTGCACTCCAAGCAATATAAGTAAAATGGCATCATAACGATGAATGAAAGGTACCGCTATTACGTTAGAGAGAGCTAAAGTTCCAAAGATCGCAACAGGAAATAGGCAGCTCATCATCTGATGATAGCCAAAATGCAGTAGTTGAATGATTGATTTCAATTAAGCTTATCTCCTCCTCACGCCCATTTAATCGTACGGTTCAACAATAAAGGCGAGATCCCTATATAAAAAGAGAAATTTTCTCGTTTAATATTTCTTATTTTCTGTCACTCCACAGAGTTGAGAAAAAGGCTGCCATTTGGCAGCCACAGACTATTGGGAAAGTTATCTCGTGGATGAAAAGTAACTATTTTAGTGTTTTCATGCTGGCGTTTTCCACAACCATACAAATTTATCTGTAAGCACAAAAATTATGCGTATAGAGTCTACTCAACCGGCATTTTAGGTGTTAAGCACAATAATGATGCTAATTTCGAGGAACAACCTTGATATTTCAAGAAATTCCCGAGAATACGCATAAATATTGTGCGTAACTAGTATTTTTCGGTGCTAGCTCTATTTTTAGCACAAATATTAGGCTTATTAATTTTTAGAAACATACTAATAAGCCACTATGATGATTCTGTTCTAGGAAGCCACTTCTCGTATGCTCACGAAAGTTTGAGCGGTATCGTTGGCAACTTTAACGTCCTTCAGGCTTGTCCTTTCAGACCATTATCAGGTAACGATTGAGCCTCCATTTACGAAGCTGCGGCGGAAAGACGACAGGGACATTGGTGCTTTGCTGCTTCCAACCGATATACGGATATATGAAAGAAGTCATCGTTTTCACTCCTCTCGGATTCAATTTCATATTACACTTTATTCCTGCGGATTTATTATATGCCTCATAGTAAAAAAACAGCATCAGCTAAGGATTGTGAGAATACAATCCTAGACTTCCGCTGTTTTTTGTTGGCACAAAGTAAATCCCTTTCCGAGCTTGAGACGGTCAAACCTTAGCTGTCGTCTTATATACCTCACGGATGGCATCCTCAATATCAGGCTCCTTAACGCTTAAATCTTGAATGGCCAGCTTTCTTGATAAGTCGGAAATGAGCTCTGACGCTGTAATTTTCGTTTTCTCAAATTGATACCATATGGTGAGTCCCTCTTGTTTGACGATTTCTGCAGATGGATGAGTTAAATCATCAGAGTGGTGCTGTAGTTCGATTACTAGTAGACGTTTGGGTGTCAATTTTCCAATAATCGATTGAATAGGACCATCCTCAACAATTTTACCATGGTTTACCACAATAAGACGGCTGCAAAGCTGCTCGACATCATCGAGATCATGCGTTGTGAGAATCACCGTTACACCACGGCTCCGGTTGATATCGATGATGAAATTCCGAATGGCATGCTTAGCTTCTGTATCCAATCCAATTGTAGGCTCATCGAGAAATAGGATATCCGGAGAATGAAGCATCGCTGCGGCTAAATCCCCGCGCATCCTTTGACCGAGCGAAAGCTGGCGTACTGGCGTGTCAATAAAGTCACTCAATTGCAGAACTTCACTTAGCACACGCAGGGTTTCTTCATATGCCGTTTGCTCGATTTGATAAATTCTTCTTAACAGCTCAAATGATTCGCCTAAGCGTAAATCCCAATATAATTGCGTTCGCTGCCCAAAGACAACACCTAGCTTTTTAACTACAGCCTTGCGATCCTCTTGTGGAGAAATACCGCAAACCCGAATAGACCCTGATGTAGGATGGAGGATTCCTGTAAGCATCTTAATCGTTGTGCTTTTCCCAGCGCCATTTGGTCCAATATACCCAACTATCTCCCCTCGTTCTATGGAGAAGCTAATGCTGTCTACACCGCAAATCGTTGTCTTTTCAGGGAAAAATAAACCCTTGAGTGAGCCGCGCAACCCTTTTTCCTTCTTCGTAATCACATATTCTTTGACTAAATCCACTACTTCAATTACAGCCATTGGTTTTCCCTCACGATCCAGCGCTCTCGTATTTTTTCATTCCAATTCTAAAAATAAATTGTGAAACCATAAAACAGATGATTCCAACTAACGGTGTCCATAAAGCCATGCTAAGAGGAATGTGAAACCCACTTGCTTGTCCCAAAAATTCGCTGGCTGGATAGAAGCTAATGAAACCAATGGGTATAAGGAACGTGAAGATCATCTGCAAAGCTAATGGATAAATGTTCAAGGGATACATCGTTGTTCGCTCAAGCAAGGTAAGTGTGAAGCCAACTAAAGAAGCACTGCGTTTGGTCCAAAAGGAAACAGAGCCTAAACAGATGAATAAAGCTGCGCGAATGAACATACCGCCGATGATAATTAGAATTAGTTTAAGGATATTGAGAAAAGTCCAATCCAGACCAACCAGATGACTCGCATAGATAAAAATGATCGTACCCGGTATCAGGTCAATCAGTCCGATAAAGTTTATATAGCTGGCAACCAATTGAAAAAAAACGTTCATTGGCCGCAGCAGCAGCCTATCGAAGGTACCTTGAATCACCATATTATCGATATGCCACGTATTGATAAAAAAGACAACCATAAGACCATGACTGAGTAATCCTAACCCATAGATGAAAGCAAGCTGAGGAAATTCCCATCCATTCAAAGAATGGAATCGTTCAATGATGATTTTCAACATCCACGCGCCAGAAAAATATTGGATCGGAATCATCAATAGCCAGCTCACGAGAAACATCGGGTATTCCAACTGCCGTTGTACAGCTAATCTAGCAAAGCAGGCCGCAACGGAATAATAGTGCCGTACTGTTGAAACCAATTGTTATCCCCCCTGAATGAGCGTTTTTTTCTTTGCTTTGTTCCAGACAACATAGAGCAGTATATAGAGTAGAGCAATCCATACGAATTGAATGCCCATCGCCTTCATGGCATCTATTGGGCTGATTTCACCAATATAAATGGCAAGCGGTGTTTGATAGGTATATTGAAAAGGCAGAAACTTAGAAATCGTCTGAACACTGCTCGGAAAAAACCAAAGTGGTACGATGCTTCCCGATAAGATCCGCACGATACTATCTTTGACCATACCCATATTGCCAAGCTCGATCACCCAAAAGGCTATTAATCCAACAATCGCACTAAGCAACCAAAGGATCGCATAGCTTAACACGCAGCAAGGTACAAACAATAGAAAGCTAGTAAATGAAACGGGCAGAGGCATTTCAAAAAAGATCGAAGCCAGCAGAAAAAGCGGCAGCACTTTATTGACGACCGAGCTCATCATCGTGCCAAGATCATCAGCGAGATAACATCCCAGCAATGTGATAGGTCGATAAAAATCTACGACAATTTGACCCTCTCTTATTTTGCTATAAATCGTGTCCTGCACATTACAAATGAATACCGAGCCCAGCAGAATAGAAAGAACGGAATACGTGACAATTTGGTCCAATTCCACTGAAGTCGACGGAGCATCTCCAGAATAGGCCGATTTCCATAAAAATACGGCGGCAAGCATTAAAATCAATTGACTGCCCACCGCAGCAAAAACCTCGAACCGATAGGCAAGCGTAGTCAATATACGCATTTTTGCAATATACCAATAAGCCAGCAGCATGTGACGGTCCTTCCCCCTACTAAATAATCCATTTTTAGCAATTTCAAATTAGTATAGGGTTATTGCTATTATTTTACAATAGGAAATACTTATTATAATCAAAGTGTATTGTTCTATATTAGAACTTCTAATATTTTTCTAACATTTGGTTTTCAGCTCAGTGAATGAAAAAAAAAGCCAAAGACTGTTAGTCATTTGGCTGTTTCGCTATTAAACTGTTTAGTTATTTGCTTAAATTAGAATTTTTTTAACCTTGTCCGACCCAATCTGCTTTAGCTACTTCTAACCATTTCTTACGAATAGCATCAAAAGCTGCTTGCGGCAGCTTGCCTTGATTAGCCAGCTTGGCATTTTCCAGCCAACGGTCTGGATTTGCTGTACCGACTATGGCCGTATGCACGCCTGGGATGGACAGTGTAAAACGAAGCGCAGTTCCCACCGACTCATTCAGCTGCTCTGCCTCTAAGAATTCATATTTCAACTGCTGCAAGCGATCCCAGTAAGTATGCTGGTAGGAATCTGTTGGCTTTTGGCCGGATCTCCAAGCTGCATTTGCAATCGGGCGCTTAACCACTACTCCCATATTTCTTCGAAGCGCTTCAGGAATTGTTAGTTCAATCGCCTCTTGATCTGCAATATTGATCGAGGTCTCCAAAGAATCGAATAACCCGGACTGAACGGCATATAAAGCAGCCTTATGATCCCCGCTATAACCAATAAACCGGGTTTTCCCTTGTTGCTTCGCACGCTGCAATACTTCAATAACTTCTCCGCGTCGCAATATTTCCTCCGAGCAGCTATGCAAATGAATGACATCTACATAATCCGTTTGCAAACGCTCTAAGCTGCGGTTTATGCTTAGCTCCAGCAGCTCCGGATCCCAATCTGCATGCTCAAAGCCTGATGCATGACCACACTTGGTGAATAAATAATAGTCATCTCGGCGATGTGATACCGTTTTACCAATCAATTCTTCACTGATTTTATAGCATTCGGCGGTATCAATAACGTTTAATCCTGCATCCAAAGCACTCCCTAATAGCTTGTCTACATTCTCAACCGTTGCAGCCGAAAAGCCAATTTCTGCACCACCAAAGCCTAACACACTAACATTCATTCCTGTATTACCATAAAGGCGCTTTTCTATGATCAACACTCTCCGTTTATAACTTATTTAACTATCGCTTCAATACGTTCTAAAGTCTCAGCAGATAAAGTAATATCCAAAGCCTTCACATTGTCGGCCACTTGATCCGGACGGCTTGCACCTACCAAGGCGCTAGAAACATTGGATTGACGGAGAATCCAAGCAAGCGCTAAATGTCCGATTGAAACATCTAACTCATTGGCAACAATCTCAAGCTGCTGTACCTTGGCAATTTTCTCTTCAGTGAGGCCGTTAGTCCGGAAATTATCCAGCTTTGCTGCTCTACTATCTTGAGGAATATCATTAATCGATTTATATTTACCCGTTAACAAACCCTGCGCCAAAGGTGAGAATACAACCTGGCCAATTCCCTGCTGCTCACCTAATGGAATAACCTCTTTTTCAATATAACGATTGAACAGGTTATAAATCGGTTGATTCACAATGATTCGATCCAGCAGATATTTATCCGCTACGGCTAATGCTTGCGCCATTTGCGTTGCTGTCCATTCACTTACGCCAACATATAACACTTTACCTTGAGTCACGAGATCATCCAGCGCTCGCAAGGTTTCTTCTAATGGAGTCTCCGTATCATAACGATGGCAATAATATACATCTACATAATCGGTGCCAAGCCGCTTTAAGCTTGCATGAAGCTGCTCCGTAATGTGCTTGCGAGATAGCCCCTTATCATTCGGCCCATCACCCATGGCACCAAATACCTTGGTAGCTAATACATAAGACTCACGCGGATAACCTTTCAATACCTCACCAACGACCTTTTCCGCTTCACCACGCTCATACACATTTGCCGTATCAAAAAAATTAATCCCTAACTCATATGCTTTATGAATTGAATTGACCGCATTCTCACGTTCAACATAACCACCGTATGTCAGCCAGCTGCCTAAGCTAATTTCACTTACTTTTAATCCAGAATTCCCTAGTTTACGATATTTCATCTTGGTTCATCCTCCTAATTTATGATTCTCAGCTTTGTTCGCCCATACTATTATAGGCATAGTTAATACCAAATTAAAAGTAGTGAAAATTTTATAACATAATATCTATTATTAAAGCTAGTTACTTTTAGGTAACTACATGTGATCATAAACTAGACTAAAAGATTGTAAGAATTTTCATAGTCAACCATTTCATGATGTGGTAAACTTAGGCAAGTATTTAAGAGAGGAGGCGTTAAGATGAGAAAAATACTAAGCTTATTATTCGTATTTATCGTCTTCATCTTGTTCTGTTTAATTCCAATTCAAACCCCCTTGCATTTAGTGGACCACATGAACCAAACATCCGTACTAGAAGATCAGAAAATCACTACTGAAATAACCCAGCTTGAAGAAAAACCAGCCAATCCTTTTTCCCTGCGATCCCCAGCTTTATATTCGTATTCCTCCTTTCCATTCCTCTACAATTTAAGTTTATCCAACACATTCGCTCCTTCATTCCCATTCTTAAGCTTGCCTGCCTCCTCTTTCCTGTTAAATACAACTCCCGCTTTATCGTATAGTCCATTAAAAGTTAATGAAAACTAGGTTGCTTTCACACCTTTTTTTGTCATGCTTTTAAAGGTACAACTATTATATAGAGGTCGGGGAGGCCGATATCCATGTTTAAACGTATAGTCATTATTGCTCTCTGTTTGTTTGTATTAGCTGGGATTGCTTATGGGGTTAACTCACTTCAATCCAAGCAAGGGAATAGTTCGAAGCCACTTGAGCTTACACAATTACAAATCAAAGAAGTCCATAATGCCATTAACGAGGTTCGGAATCAGCTATCTCCAGATGAAGCCGCCTTCATATATTTGGCCGAGTTGGATAAAATCAAACTCAAAGGCATGGATCAGGGTCTCGGTTTAGCTCGTGTTAATGCTCCAAAACCATATACAGATCTTAAGATGTGGAAAGAGCTGACCAAAGAGAATTTCGTAGAGTTTAAAACTCCGACGAGATTGCCTAACGGCTACACATTTAAAAGTGGAGCTTTGGAATATTCCATGGGCAACATAAACCCAGCCAATTCTAATAAATATTACACAATGCTTAAGAACAAAGCCGTAGCTGCAAAATCAAACATGGCCTGGCAAAAAGCAGAATCAGAAGATAATGATAAGAATATAACTAATATGGATATGCCATCTTTAACTTACAGCAACAGCAACCAGGATCAAATCGATATTATGTATTTAATTCTCCCTTTATCCGTTAAAGTAGAACGTAAGCTCAATTCTGCAGATAAGGTTCAGGTTGCCGACATAGAAGGCTATTACTTCGTCAATAAACATAATTATTTAAGTGAAACCGGCACTACGCAAGATATTCAATGGACGGAGCAGCAGCATGGAACAACCATCCAAATTACCGTCTCCTCTCCCTCTTTAAATGTAACTAAGGAAGATTTGCTGTTAGTGGCCAATAATCTAAAATGAGCAGGGATGTGAAGGCATTGAGCTGGAAGAATCATTTAATCACTATGTTTATGGGAAGCTGGCTTATTATCGGGATATTCATCGATGGGTTTGCACACAATCACGGGAATGTCGAAACCTTCTTCACCCCGTGGCATGCCGTGCTTTACTCTGGATTTCTCGCTTCTGCTGTTTGGATATTCTGGATAACTTATCGCAATAAAATAAAGCTGCCATCCAGCAGCTGGGTTCAGGCCATACCACTAGGTTATGGGCTAGGAGTTATTGGGGTTTTTATTTTCTTAGTTGGCGGCATTTGCGATATGATTTGGCATATTGTGTTTGGGATTGAAATTGGAATCGAAGCATTATTAAGCCCAACCCACTTAATGCTATTCTCAGGTGCTCTGCTGATTATTTCCAGTCCTTTTCGAACGGCTTGGATGACCAAAAAGAACCCATCTCCCAAATTCATTGAGTTTTTACCCACCTTGCTCTCCATTGCGTTGGTCATGGCGATCATTTCATTCTTCCTAATGTATGCTTGGGGATTCAATTTGAATATATTCATGCTCGAAGAGCAGGATGCGCAGGAGCGCGCCTTCGTTGATTTCCTCATTACTACTCAGCTGCTCGTTGTACCCGTATTCCTCTTATTGAAACGTTGGAAGCTTCCTTTGGGCTCCGTTACTTTTTTATTCGTATTCGCGACAATCCTCATGGCTGTCCCATTCGGCTTCTCAGGTCGTTCTACTGCTTCCATACTAATAGCGATTATTGCCGGAATTCATGGAGATTTCATGCTGCGAGGCATTCATAAAACCAACTCAAGCCTGCTCTTAATCCGGCTATTCGCATTCTTTAATCCTATCATCGTTTGGAGCTTGTATTTTATCAATGAACGTATCTATTATGCGATGGACTGGCCTCCTGAGTTATGGGGGGGAACCATTTTCCTCTGTGGTTTATGCTCCTTAGGGATGAGCATTCTCGTCGTTCCTCCGCTTGAGGCCGAGCGATGAGCAGAGCGTTCCTATGTATCATACTTGTGCTATGTACTACATTATTAACGGCTTGCAGCTCTAACTCTGCGATGCAGCCGATGAAGAGTGATTCCACCATGATGATGAGTATGCCGATGAACACAGCACACAACCACGATACCGATAATGCTATAGCCCATTTTTCTGTTCAAGCTTCATCCAAAAGCCTTCTAGCGAACCAAGATGCCACGATTAAAATTCTTATTCAAAATAAACGCAGCCAGCCGATCGTCTCCTTCGATCGGCTTCATGAAAAACTGCTGCACCTTATCGTAGTCAGCAAGGATTTAGCTTATTTCAACCACATTCATCCCGAATACAAAGGTGCTGGTTTGTTTGAGATTACTACCCAATTTCCAGCTGACGGCGAATATAAGCTTTATGCAGATTACATGCCTACAGGAATACCTGAAATCGTCCAAGCCCATTGGGTAACCGTTGCTGATACTTCAGCAAGGCCTATAGTACTTGTGCCAGATAAGCAATTATTCCGAATTGTCGATGACATTGAAGTTAGTTTAAGCTTCGATCATTTAATGGCTGGCATGGATTTAGCGATGACCTTTACAATTAATGACGCCAAAACTAAAAAACCAATCACCCATTTACAGCCATACCTAGGAGCAATTGGACATGTTGTCGCGATTCGTGCGGACACTAAACAATTCTTGCATTTTCACCCTACGGATAACAGTGGTTCAGGTCCTACCGCCAAGTTTCAAACGAACTTCCCGACAAAAGGGATATATAAAATTTGGGCACAATTTCAACAGCATGATCAGCTATATACAATTCCTTTTATAATTGAAGTGCCTTAATAATTGCCCCTATCAACCGACTATTCCCAATACTTGTGCTATACTTGTTTAAAATTGGTAATTTTGACGGAGGATTTATGGGATGGATTATTTGGGTTAGCTTTTTTATGCTTTTATTATTCTCTTATTGGGACCAGTGGAAAACCCTTGATTTTAATGAGTGGCTTCAAATCTTTCTCCTTTTTATGCTATGCAATTTTTATGTGAATTTATTTGGGCTGCTGATTCCTGCAGGTTTTATCATCGGACTGATCTATATGAATAAAAAAAGAAGATTCTATCTGGCTAAAGCGCTTATCTTTGGTTTGATTTGCGTGATTACTAACTTCTATATGCCGAATTTTGGGTTAAATGAAGTCAAACAGTACCAACTGGATGCTAAATATTCTGCCGAATTTAATAACGTGAATGCCATTTACCATTTTAATGACAACTCAGAGATCAATGCTCTCAATAAAAAAGCAGCTGAATTGATCAAAGAAAAGAGCCCTACCACTCAAACGAGTATTGAGGACCCTAAGATTTTATTTCGCATTTGGGCTCTAGCTCATAGAAACATTTCTATACCGGATATAGACTGGTTATGGTCCAAAGCTCCCTATGAATTGCATTTCTATTGGTCAGCCAATCGGCCTAATCAATTAAATGACAGGCAATATGTTATTTTTCGCGAGGTCGGCTATATGGGAGTATTCAAGAGACCGGATGCCAATAGCCCCTTTACCTTGGAAGCTATTTATGAGTTTGACCGTTTAAAATCAGGAATTCCTAATATTCCTTAATTCGTTCGCTATGACTATTCAGCTTTTGGCTATCGTCACGCCCTGCCATTTCACATTCAGCCTGAATCGCTAAACATATAGTTAAGAACTTCATTGGTTCCTCAAAATTTATTCCATGAGCCGATTCCTCAAACCAGAATAACTGCTTCCTCGGTGCTTCTATGACTTCATAATATTTTGCCACTAATTCAGATGGTGTATTGTAATCATATCTTCCAGCGCAATAATACATCGGTATTGTAAAACGGGTTAAAGTAGCCGGGAAATTAATCTCCAGCATCTGATCCCATAAATAAGTGTGTGATTTTAGATTTCCTTTGATCATTTTCAAGCGATCGGCCCTCGAATATTCTAAGAATGTCTTCTCCTCGGACCAAAATCCATTGTTTATTTCCACGACTTGCTATTCGATACCCTTTTGCTGCTCTAAAAATAGGTGTTTTTCCGTTAGCCACAGTTACTTCTCCCCTCTAATTCTTTAGTAAGTATTGAAAGCATGCACTTTACATATACTGGATATGATAATGTTTCAATTATACTTTAATGCGGTATGTAAGTTAAATAGAAGCTAGTTGGCCGATGCATGATTATAGAAGGGAGTTGGAATTATGAAAACACAATGGTTGCTAATCTTAGCTCTGGTATTTGCCCTTGTTACCGCGGTTTTTGCTGTCATCAATGTAGATTCCGTACAAGTTAATTTTTTGTTCAGCACGACTAATATTCCTTTGATACTTGTCATCGTAGGATCAACTCTATTAGGTGGGATTATTGTGGGTATATTCGGGATCGTTCGCCAATATCAGCTGCAAAAGAAAATTCGATTGCTTGAAAATGAGTTGAAGATTTCCTCAAATGGGTCAACTAAACCTTTACACAATTTAACAGAACCCGCCATACAAGATCAGGCTTTAGAACCTCTACCATTAAACATTCAGGAACAGTAAATTGCCTAGTACGCTTATAATTCAGCAAAAAGCAGGGCCTTGAGCCGTGCTTTTTTGCTAATCGCGTTGGAACATATATTCCAAATACCAGTTGACACTGGATGTGGGATGCTATATATTTAGGTTGGAACAAACATTCCAAAGATCCAAAAACGAAAGGAAGATGAATTAGAATGGCAAAAGTATGGCTTATCACTGGCAGTTCACGCGGCTTCGGTCGCAGTCTCGCAGAAGCCGTTTTGGCAAATGGGGATCAACTAATTGCCACCGCACGCATGCCCGAACAGCTTGCCGATTTAGTTCAACAATATGGCGATCAAGTTCGCGCTGTTAAACTTGATGTAACCGACCCTGAGCAAGCAATCTCCGCCATTAACTCTGCCGTTGAATCATTCGGACGGCTTGATATTCTAGTTAACAATGCTGGATATGGTAACATTTCATCCATTGAGGAAACGCACTTCGAAGACTTCCGGGCTCAGATAGAGACCAACCTATGGGGCGTCATTAATGTCACTAAAGCAGCTATACCTATTATGCGGGAGCAAGGCTTCGGGCATATCTTGCAGTTTTCATCCATTGGCGGGCGTACAGGTGCACCAGGATTGGCCGCATACCAGACAGCTAAATGGGCTGTTGAGGGATTCTCTGAAGTTCTAGCAAAAGAAGTGAAACCGTTAGGCTTGAAGGTAACAATAATTGAACCAGGAGGATTTCGTACGGACTGGGCGGGATCATCAATGAGCCATGTCGAGCCACGCGAGGAATATAAAGCTACGGTAGGCCAATTACTGAAGCATATCCGTGATACGACTGGCAAGGAAAATGGCGATCCAGCCAAAGCAGCACTTGCAATCAACGCTGTAGTGAACGAGGAGAATCCCCCGTTAAGACTATTGCTAGGCAGTGATGCAGTAACGATTGCTCTTGCAGTTGATCAAGCAAAACTTGCTGAAACAGAACGTTGGGAGAAGCTCAGCCGCTCCACAGATTATGAAGCCAAAGCATTGGATAGCAGCATCGCTGAACTTTACGATGAAATTAATTAACAGCTAATGTAATAGCCCTTGAGATCGAATGAAGCTGATCTCAAGGGCTATGATATTTATGGACTATACCAGAATCGCTTTCCAAGATGCCTCTAATGTTTGTTGCACCTGAAGATCAGATAATGGGTATTTTCGGACGAAATAACCTTTGAGAATAGAGGAAATAATACCGTGAATAAGCTGATGGCACAAGTGGGAGTCCATTTCTTTGATTATCCCATGCTTCTGCCCTTCGATAATGACATTTAAAACTTCTAGAGTTGAACCAGCATCGTCCAAATTGCGAATTTCAGGTGAAATGTAGGGAGAATACGAATAGCTATCAATAAACAAAAATTCCTTGGGGAAGGCAATTCCAAACTGTAGTCTGTTCAGCTGAAGACATTTAAACCGCTCATATAAGCTTAACTCTGAATTGTACCCAGCCAGCAGGCAATGTCCCATATGTACTCGCGCTTCTTTATAAACCTCGTTGACCAATTCTTCCTTGCTGCTGAAATAGTTAAATATTGTACCTGAACCCACATTAGCTTTCTTTAGAATCTTCGAAAAGGTGACCGATTGCAAGCCTTCTTCATCAATCAGATCGAGCGTAGCAATCATAATATCCTCACGTTTACTCATTATTCACACCTCATTAATTCCCACTTTACTATCGCATAAGTAATGTGTCAAGCAATTAGAGCATTCATTCCAAAATTACCTTTTTAAATTATACCTTCTCTTGCTTAAGCAACAGATTGGCATTTCTCGCAAGGGACATCGCACTCATAAATAGTGCAACGGCAATGACTGGGTGAAGAGCTGACAAATACCCAATTTTTGAAGATAGAATAGCAGTGGCAAATGTGGCTGCTACCATAATGAATAAACGAATGCTTTGTACACGATAGGTAAGCGGCAGCCGCATGATGAATGACAATAGGATCATAAATATCGGCAGAAATGCAAAATATCGCGGAAAGCTGGCATGAGCCGCCCAGTTGTCAGTATCTACAAACAAGGCAAGACCAGCCAGAAACACCTGCAATATAATGCCAGCAGCAAAAACCCATGCCATCCACTTTAAGACTATCATTGCCTTTCGAGTGCTTTTTGAACCTGTAATTAAATTCATCTTCTTCACCTCTTGGTTAGATTTGCTTTCAAAAAATACATGAGTGCGCACTCACTCATAATTCAGGTAGCTGATTGATTATTTCAATTATTTCTACAGTATATATTGAGTGTGCACTCACTCATTATTATAGTAAGATATTATAATGTTGTCAATGTACCTGCCCGTTTAGGCAGGTAATAATCCTTGAATAAGTGTCTGCAGCACATTTCCAATAAACTCCTGCCTTACTTCAACAGGCTCAACTTCACCTAAGAATTGCAGGTGAAAGGAATGCTGAAAGCAAGCTCCAAGCAGCAAATCAGCGGCTGAACGTGGGTTTATTCCAGAGCTCACTCGACCAAGCCCCTGCTCTGCAAGCAAGTAAACCGCTACGATCTCGTTGGCACGATGAGGACCTTGGTTACGTTGTTGGAAGCCTTGGCGATGACGTTCTAAGAAATCAGGTTCAGTAAACATTGATGCTGTCATGGCAATGGAAACATCAAAAAAGTCAAGCGCAGCACGCACCACGTCTTCCAGATTTCCTTTCACTGTTCCGCTTCCTTTACGGCTTGGTAGTTTCATTAATACGGACAGGAACGCGGGCAAATGCCCCATCATTACTTGGAGAAAAAGATCCTCTTTACTTTCAAAGTGGTTATATATAGAGCCTTCAGAACAACCAGCAATTCTCGCAATTTCCTTAGTTGTCGTTTTCGAAAGCCCATTGATTCGGATGACTTGTTTGGCTGCTTCAATTATTCTTTCACGTAATTCCATTTATTTATCCCTCACAATATGTACTATAATTAAGTTCTAATGTCACTTTTATTTATGAGTGAGCACCTACCCAACTATACCATGGGTGAATATAGATATAAAGCCACCCTTGGATGGATGGCTTAGCTCTTTACTAATTCAGGGTCTTGAAGCTGTTCCATCTGGTTTTCTAGCCAACGTCCAAGTCGGGAGATTCGTACGAGGAGGGTATTGGGCTGCCTTCACTTCATCAATCTCAATTCCTAAGCCAGGTTTATCCAAGATGTAGGCATAGCCTTGTCTAACCTCCGGACAACCAGGAAATACCTCTCGCTCAGCATCAGTAAATGCATACCATTCCTGAACACCCAGATTAATGCTGCTTATATCAAGATGTAAATTAGCCGCATGTCCTACAGGAGATACATCACCAGGTCCATGCCAAGCGGTTCGCACTCCAAAAGCTTCACAGAGGACAGCCAGCTTCTTCGCTGGAGTTATGCCTCCAATTGCACTAATATGGACACGTATAAAATCAATTAATCGCTCCGAAATTAAAGGCAGCCATTCTTGCGGGTGGACGAATAGCTCTCCCATTGCCAAAGGCACACTGGTTTGGTTGCGAATAACTCTGAACCAGTCTATATGCTCGGGAGCAAGCGCATCCTCTAAGAAAAACATATCATAAGGCTCTAATGCTTTCGCAAGGCGCAAAGCTTCAATAGGCTGAAGCCGTTCATGAACATCATGGATCAACTCAATCTCTGAACCTAATGTAGAACGAAGATGGTTAAATAACTTGGGAATACTTCGTGCATATGCAGCAGGATCGAAATATGCGCCAGGAAGGGCACCTTCTGGTTTATGCATGATCTCATGTCTTCCACCATATAGACCCATTTGACAACGGATATACCGATAGCCCTCATCCATAAACTTGCGAACGTTATCTTCAACCTCCTGCACATCTCGACCATCCGCATGACGGTATACAGAAACGCCTTCTCGACATTTCCCGCCTAACAGCTGATAAACCGGCATTCCAGCCATTTTACCCTTAATATCCCAAAGTGCCATTTCCATACCTGAAATGGCATTGTTCATAATAGGTCCATTTCTCCAGTATCCACTCACCATCGCACTCTGCCATAAATCTTCTATTCGAGCTGGATCCTTACCAATTAAGAAAGGTTTAATATAATCATCAATGGCAGACTTAACAGCAAGATGTCGTTGTGTGAATGTCGCACAACCGAGTCCGTAAAGACCTGGCTCTGAAGTTTCAATTTTTACTACAACAAGATTAATCCCACCTGGAGCCGTTAATATCGTTTTCACATCACGAATGGTTACGTTCAACATGGTTACTCATCTCCTCTTGCGTATTTTTTGAAGCTATTTTATAAACCTTTACCAATATTTTCAGGCATTCCAGGCAGAATCAACCCACCATCTACTCTAAGATTAATCCCGGTGATATAGGAAGCTTCATCTGATACAAGCCATGCTGTCGTTTGTCCAATATCACTTGGCTTTCCAACACGACCAAGTGGAATTTGTGGACCCAGTATATCATAGGACTCCTGATACTCAGCTCTAACCTGTATAGCCCCAGGTCCGATTGAATTTACCCTGATTCCATAAGGAGCCAATTCAATTGCATTAGATTGAGTTGCTCGTAGAAGACCTGCCTTCATGCCTCCATAAACAGCATCTAAGGGATAGGCTCTTTCTGCTCGGGATGAAGTTATGTTTACGATAGAGCCATGAATCCCTTTAGAAATCATATGGTTTGCGATAAATTTAGTAGTAAGCATAGGTGCGCGAAAATTTAATTGATAAATATAGTCCATAGCGGCAGCCTCATGTATAGTGATGCTTTTAAAGCGACTTATTCCCGCATTATTCACAAGCACATGTACACTTCCAAAAGCCTCAATCGCTGTATTTATAACCAATTCTGGCGCATCGACTTGTGATAAATCAACCTTTAAGACCTTGCACTGTGTTCCATAATCAGCTAATAACTGCCTTGAGACTTCATTCGCTTCTTCCTCTTCATCCAAATGCGTAATGAATAAATCGTAACCCTTCTCCGCTAAAGCAAAAGCTATCCCTCTGCCAATGCCTCGACTGGCGCCTGTTATGATTGCTGTCTTCCTAGCATGATCCATTGAAACCTCTCCTAATGTTGGAATCGTTCCTCGTAGATTACAGTGATAATTCAACCTATTAAAGTTAAATATTCCCTATTATTATATCAGAGAAGTTAACGAACACCATCATTTAATCCAGCCATTCCGCGGGAAGCAGCTTGCGATATCGTGACTCCTTATACCGATCATCAACTAACAAAAGTGTTCCCCGATCATGCTCCGAACGGATGAGTCTTCCTCCGGCTTGCAGCACTTTATTGATCCCAGGGTACACATAGGCATAATCAAAGCCACTACGTTGTTCCCTATCATAATAAGCTTTAATAAGATTACGCTCCAAGCTAATCTGCGGCATGCCAACACCAACAACGACAACACCCTGCAGCCGATCTCCAACCAAATCAATGCTCTCCGAGAAAATACCGCCTAAGACCGCAAACCCAACCAAAGCATGATCATTGCTCTGACTGAAAGCCGCGAGAAAGCTCTCCCTCTCCTCTTCTGGCATCTCTGATCTTTGCAGTAAAGTGTGAACTCGATCATGATCTAGATCAATCATAAAAGCTTCATAAACACTATTCATATATTCATAAGACGGGAAGAAGATCAGATAATTAGCCAGCTTCTCCATCACATGTGCCTGAAGCAAATTAACTAACGGAGCTTTTGTATGCTCTCGATCTATATACTTCGTAGAGATTGGTACAATGGAAACCTCCCACTGTTCTTTGGCGAATGGGGTTGGCAATGTAATCGAATAATCCTCTTGTTCCGCACCTAATATGTCCATGTAATAACCTAGAGGTGAAAGTGTTGCCGAGAAATAAACATGTGCTCTGTAGCTTTTACCAATCTGTCGGAGTAAGTCAGAAGGATTCAAGCAGAATAGCTTAAGCTGAACCTCATTACGCGCAATTTCCGCATAGTTAATGTAATTCCCATCATATAGCTTACCAATTCTTTGGAAGCCTAGCGCAGAGAAATACACTTCCAGTAGTCTGGGGCTGCCCTCGTTAGTTCCGCCTCCAGCAAGCACTTTTTCTGCTTGGACAATGAAAGCATCAACAAGCTCAATAAGTGCTGTAGGTTTATCCTTAGTGACAACGGATTGCTCGGTAGACTCTTTTCTGAATTGGATAAACCATTTATTGAGCACCTTAGCTGCTAGTTGGACTTCTGGATGAACCCCCTTCATTTCCCGCTCCAGCTCTAAAAAGTCCTTCTTCACTAGCTCTGCAGAGAACATTTCCCTAGCCCGATCGACAAGATTATGTGCTTCATCTACCAACAAAACCGTTTGCTGCTTACGCTCCCCAAATAGACGTTTCAAGGAGATTCTCGGATCAAATACATAATTATAATCACAGATCACAGCATCCGCTGAATAGGCCATATCCAGGGAAAATTCAAAAGGGCAAACTGTATGTTTACGAGCATATTGTTCAATTAAGGGGCGAGTAATTAAGGTTTCGTTGGACATCAGATCCAGAATCGCAGCATTAACGCGGTCATAGTAACCATCGGCATAAACACATGCCTCCTTGCGGCAATCGACGTTCTCTTGAAAGCATATTTTATCCTTGGCGGTTATGGTTACCGAGCTCATCTGCAGTCCTTGGGCTTTCATAAGCGCTAAAGCTTCCTCCGCTGCAGTTCTCGTAATAGTTCTCGCTGTAAGATAGAAAAGATGCTGAGCTTTTCCAGCCCCGATCGCTTTAATAGCAGGATACAGCGTCGATACAGTTTTACCAATCCCAGTGGGTGCTTTCGCGAATAGCTTTCGCCCCTCATCTATGGCTTTGAAAACCGAGCCTGCAAGCTTCCTCTGTCCTTCTCGAAAAGCAGGAAAGGGAAATGCCAATTCACGGATGCTTTCATCCCGCAAACGCTTATTGTGTTGCACCATTCTGGCATAAGGCGCATAGCTCTCAACAAGCTCCGCAACAAAAATAACGAGCTCAGCTAATCTTAATTCTTGCTCGAATTTCTTCTGGTGTTCCGTATCCACTTGTACATAGGTTAATTGAACTTTTATCCGCTGATTTCCATTTTCTATAGCATACATATAGGCATACAATTTGGCTTGCGCCCAGTGAACGGGATGCATGTCCTCCGTTATCCGCTCAACATCCCTCGCAGTAGACTTGATCTCATCAATCGTAACTCCACTGTTCTCATCGATTAGCAGCCCATCGCATCTTCCATCAATGACAAATAAGAGATCCCCATGAGAAATCTCCGCTTTTAAGCTTACTTCTTTCTGATCCAGCTCTCCATATTGCTTCTGAACCTTCTGATGAGCCTTCGTACCTTCTGCAAGCGTACTCATTGTGCGAAAGCCAGAATCCAAGCTTCCACTCCTAAATACATACTCAACAAGGCTCCTTACAGATACTGCAATGGCGATTGGTTCAAGCATGGCGATCAAGACCCCTATCTTAAGAACATCCGTTCTTTATTATAGCACATCTAGGTCCTGTCCACGGAAAGCCATGCATCTCAATTTCATTTCTAACCTAGATACAATAAACATCCAATTGCTCCACTATACTCTCCATTTTCAATAAACATAGGTAACGCTCCTCTAAGCACTGTATATCTTTGCACGACTTCCTTAAGAAGATCATTCCCAATGAAAGAGGAACCCACAAAAACAATGGAGGTTAGTCCACTTTGACCAGCAGCAAGAACACTGACAGTTGCCACCGTTTCACCCACTAGACCAACAACAGAAGCCAGGAGCTCTTCCTTGGTCAATTGACCTTCAGATGCCAATATGGCAATATTCCCAAAGTTACTAGCTGTTAAATCTCCTGGAATTGGAGGTTCCGATCCTTCATAAATATGACTTACTTTTAAATCGATACGATCGCGCGCGCCCTTAGATGCTGTTGTCACAATAGTTTCATAATCTGTAATTCCCGTAAGCAGCTTAGACAGCCCCATAATAGTTCCGCCTCCAACCCCAGTTCCACCAACCCGCTGATGCTCACCTTTATTGATATAGTGAATGGAAGTGCCGGTGCCAACATTAGTTAGAATAAATGCTTTCACTGGAATATCGTTCCTTGCAAGCAGATAACTTACCCCAGATGAAGTTGCCTCGAATTCAACAATATCTACAGCTTTTTGATTCATATAAGTTTTTAATAAAGCAGCTTTACCGCCGGTAATACAAATCTTAGCGTTACTAAACTCACTAATCCAAGAGGCTACATATTGCAGCCGGGAAATTGGAAACTTAATGAATTCAGGTAAATCCCCATTCGTATATGCGACTTTGATTAAAGTGCCGCCCGCATCAATTCCAATTTTCATCCTTGTAACCCCTCACTGAAATGCTTGGACATAATTTCGTAATAGGCCTCTCTTACCTTGTTGGCTGCAATAGGTCTACTGAAATAATATCCTTGCACAATGCTGCAGCCATATTCATTTAGCATCTTCAATGTCTCTTTATCTTCGACACCTTCGGCAATAACATCCAAATCCAGGCTTTTCGACATCGCAATAATGGTCTTAACAATCGAGGAATTTACTAGGCTAGACGTCATGCCATTAACAAAAGATTGATCAATTTTCAAGATATCTATCGGAAACTCCTTGAGATTACTTAAAGAACTATATCCCGTCCCAAAATCATCCATGGCGATGGAAAGCCCAAGCTTTTTTAGGCTTCTTAAGGTTCGAATCGAAATCTCAACCTCGATTGTCATACTCTCCGTAATTTCAAGCTCCAAATATTGTGGATCCAGCTGCGACTCTTCCAGAATCATTTTAATATTATCCTTCAAAGCTGGATCAAGGAATTGTTTAGTCGAGAGGTTTACCGCTATTCTTAGAGGCGGTACCCCATCTAATTGGAGCTGCTTGTTGAAGTGGCAAGCCTCTCTTAACACCCAATTCCCGATATCGATAATTAAGTCTGATTCCTCTGCGATTGGGATAAACTCACCTGGCATCACAAAACCAAGCTCAGGATTCTCCCAACGAATCAAGCTTTCTAAGCCGATAATTTTCGAGGTTAATTGATTAATTTGCGGCTGGTAATACAGTGTAAACTCGTTGTTCTCAATCGCTTTTTTAAGATGCTTCTCAATCAGTATTCGTCTATGAAACTGATCATTTAATTGGGCATCCCAATACTTAAATTGATTCCTGCCATTTACCTTTGCTGCAAACATAGCTGTATCCGCATATTTAAAGAGCTTCTCCGAATCATTGCCGCTTTCTGGATATTCACTTATCCCAACGCTTACTTTAATAAAAAGGTCCTGCCCCGACATGCGGATAGGCTGCTTAATGGAATTAATGATTTGTTCGACTGAGGAATTCATTTCCATGTCGTTGATTTTGGGGATTAAACAAATAAATTCGTTACCGCCAATCCGCGATACAAAATATTGTTCATCCTTAACGCAGGTTTTGAGCCTTCTGGCCACTACCTGAAGTAAGCGATCGCCAATATCATGACCTAAGGTATCATTAATTTGTCTAAAATGATCGATATTCATTGCAAAAACGGCAAACTGAGCTGGACTTTTTTGCTCTATAAATTCCTGTAGGCGTTTATTAAGAAAAGTACGATTTGGCAGTCTTGTGAGGTGATCATAATCAGTCAAGTAGCTCATTTTTTCTTTCATATTCACTTGTAAAGTGTTATCAAAGCTTACCGAAATGACCCCTGTAATCTGCCCGTCACGAAAAATAGGCCTTAGAAGTGTTAACAGCTGAATACCGCGCCATTTCATCTCAAAGCTAATTAGTCCAGGAAGTTTCCAAGCGTGTTCATAATAAGGAAGCATATAGTTAGCTAGCTCTTCAGGAAATAATTCATCTAGACTCTTACCCGGAATATCCGTAGTTTCAATCCAGTATCTTTGCAGCAGTATCCCTTCACAAAAAGTGTAAATAAACTGATCATCGACTTTTTTGTATTTTAAGATCATGCTATTATGCTGGCGAATCGTTTTCTGCAGCTCTTCAAACACAATCGCCAAGTCCTCTTCCATTTTCAGAAATTGCGAGAAGGATTCCATAATCAAACGATTCGTTTGTTCATTGGATTGTATGGTTCTCTCAAAGCTCAGGTTCATTTTATTCCGCAATACTAGCTTGCATCTTAATAAGAAATCTTCAACATATATTCGATCCTTCGCATTATCAAATAATAAATTGAAAAATATCTTTAATCATTTTTCTAAGTACATTTGAATCATCCACGATCAATACTTTATATTTTGTCATATTTCCCACCCTGTGCATAAAAGTATTTAATTCTCCGACGCTGAATCCAGAGTCTCGGATGAAAACTATCTCACTATTTTACCATACTTCTTCCAGTTTTTTGGTTTAATAAAGTGTCCGTAAATCGAATTAAATGTAAACATTTACCTCTTTAATGATAGCATAAAAAAACCGGCAACCCCAATGGAGGTACCGGCAGCTTTCATACGTATTAATTTATTCCTCGTGACTACAAAACCACTTCGCTAAGCTTTTCCACAATGTTCTCCAGTATAGGAAGTGCCGGTATCGCACCTTTTTTCAAGGTTGTTAGGGCACCTGCCGCATTGGAAAAGCGGATCGCAGCTTCAATTTCAGCAACAGTCCATAGGGAAGTTTCAGTTGAGGCTGCTAATATTCTGTATAAAATCGATCCAAAAAAAGCGTCACCAGCCCCAGTTGTATCCACCGCATTAACCTGAAATGCAGGCACATGTCCCACTTGTTGATGAAAACGGTAGTAGCAACCCTCGCTTCCTTGGGTCACAAATATCAGCTCTATTCCATAGGTTTCAGCGATCCATCCAGAAGCTATTCCCAGATCGGCTTCCCCTGTCAGAAATTGCAATTCCTCTTGCGAAACTTTGAGAATATCTGTATAGACTAAGCCTTGCAGCATAATTTCTTTAGCTTCTTCTAACGAACTCCATAATGATTCTCTTAAATTGGGATCGTAGGAAACCAGCTTCCCTTGCTGCTTGGCATGCTTAGCCGCATATAGAGTTGCTGATCTAGCAGGCTCACCTGTCATAGAAACCGAGCCAAAATGAAACAGTCTTGCACTCTCGATAAGCTGAACATTAATCTCCTCAACAGTCAGCATCAGATCTGCTCCTGGTTTGCGATAAAAGCTAAATGAACGTTCCCCATTTTCTTGTAAGTGTACAAATGCGAGGGTAGTATTCACATCATTATCAAAAACCAAGCCACTTGTATTAATCTTACTTAGCTGCAAAGTTTCCTCCAGAAAACGACCAAACGGGTCGTTACCTATCTTACCGATAAAAGCTGTATGCAAACCTAGCTTTGCCAGCATAGCAAGCACATTCGCAGGTGCTCCGCCTGGGTTTCGTTCGAATAGCACATTACCGTTATCCGATATGCCATTTGGCACAAAATCAATTAAAAGCTCGCCGACTGCTACCGCATCCATCACAAACCCACCGCCTTTTTCTCCATAGCCAAGAATTCTATTAAGTGCTTACCCTCTATTGCTGGAGGTATCTGTTCCACTTGCACACCATCTAAGTCAAGAAAGCCCTAGTTCATTATACTCCATCCCAAACCCCCTAGATAGAAGTAGGAAATAAACCCTGCTGCCAATAGGACCACTTATATAGTAGCCTGTTTCTTCCTACCCCTACACGACATTGCCCAAAAAGACTTCATGAAATAAATTTCCGTAGTCAAGCTAAACCCGCCACATTCCGGCTCTGGAAATGCATCGTTCGAGGTCGATTGTTCCGATAATAGGCATGGCTGTATCGTAGCTTGTATAACTTTACTCTTCAGGTAAATACTAAGAAGTATAATTAAAAAGGAGGATTCTCATGAAAGAAATTATCCAATGGTCTCTCTTAATACTGCCTTGGTTATCGTTGTTCTTCATTGGAAGTGAAAATTTACGAAGGTTCATGTCCGTCGGCTTGTTTGTCACGGTCATAAATACGTTATTGTATCAAGCAGCCTATTACTATAAATGGTGGAGGGAGCCCGGTTTATTTGGTTGGGATAATGTGATCCCTGTACCGTGGATATATAGCGCTTATTTCATTGCAACGCTTTGGATTTTTAGATACACATACAAGCGCTTTTGGTTATACATACTCGTCAATCTCCTTCTAGATGGGGGTTACATGTTCCTATGGTATCCTGTCCAACAGAAGCTAGGCTTGGCTTCCTCGCAAACTACACTAGCTCCTCTACCTACCTATGCGCTCATGATTAGCGTAGCTTTAATTATTTACTTATTCCAGATGTGGCAGGATAACGGTTTTAAATCAACACACAGTGATTACATCGATCACAATCGATTTAAGTGGCTTGTCGGGGAAAGAAGAAATGCCAGATAGCCTATCACCTATAATGCTGCACTGTCTCTTCAGCAGTGTCCCCTTGTAAATAGCGTTGTCTTAGAGGAATCTTCCCAATTCTGCGGATAGTAAATGCCCAACAGGAATGGTAAAATGTCTACTAGAACGACAATATAAATCCAGGAACACACATAGAGATTGGAGTAAGCCGATATGTATCGCCATTTAGAAGATTGCATCATTGATTTAGAGAAGCATGGCCACTTGATCCGGATTAATGAGGAAGTTGATCCTTATCTGGAAATGGCGGCCATTCATATGAAGGTTTATGCTGCCGGCGGACCTGCCTTATTATTCGAAAACGTAAAGGGCTCAAAATTCCGTGCGGTATCTAATCTCTTCGGCACCTTAGAGCGCAGCAAGTTTATTTTTCGTTCTACCTTGGATGCCGTGCAGAACGTAATGGCATTACGTAATGATCCGACAAAAGCCTTGAAAAATCCCTTTAAACATATCAGTACTGGACTCGCGGCTTGGAAAGCCCTGCCAATGAAAAAATCCGGAAGTCTACCCGCTGCAGCACAGGAAATCAGCATTGCCGATCTGCCACTCATCCAGCATTGGCCAATGGACGGTGGTGCTTTTATTACGTTGCCTCAGGTGTATTCGGAGGATCCCGAAAAACCAGGAATTATGAATTCGAATCTGGGCATGTACCGTATTCAGCTAAGCGGTAATGACTATGAAATGAATCAAGAGATTGGCTTGCATTATCAGATTCACCGCGGTATTGGAGTCCATCAGGACAAAGCGATCAAACAAGGCAAGCCGCTAAAAGTCAGTTGTTTTGTCGGCGGACCTCCTGCACATACTTTGTCAGCCGTAATGCCTTTACCTGAAGGAATGAGTGAGCTTACCTTCGCCGGCTTACTTGGCGGACGTCGTTTCCGGCATAGCTATATGGATGGCTTCTGTATCAGCAATGATGCTGATTTTGTGATAACGGGAGAAATTCATCCTGGCGAAACTAAGCCTGAGGGTCCATTTGGCGATCATTTGGGCTATTATAGCTTGACCCATCCATTCCCTGTAATGAAGGTACATAAAGTCTATGCCAAGCCTAATGCAATTTGGCCATTTACCGTTGTTGGCCGTCCACCGCAGGAGGATACCTCCTTCGGCGAGCTTATCCATGAGCTGACAGGCGATTCGCTTAAGAAGGAAATTCCTGGTGTTAAGGAAGTCCACGCTGTAGATGCTGCAGGTGTGCATCCCTTGCTATTTGCAATCGGCAGTGAGCGCTATACCCCCTATCAACCAGTCAAACAACCAACCGAAATACTCACAATTGCCAATCGCATATTGGGTACGGGACAGCTGAGCCTAGCGAAATATTTATTCATCACAGCCGAAGACAAACAGCCTTTAGATACGCATGATGAAGTGGGTTTTCTAACCTATATTCTAGCGCGGATTGATTTGCAGCGAGACATTCATTTTCAGACGAATACAACCATAGATACCCTTGACTATTCAGGTACTGGTTTAAATCAAGGCAGTAAAGTCGTTTTTGCTGCTTATGGAGATGTATTAAGAGAATTATGCACGGAAGTACCTGAGGGTTTGAATGAGCTGCGCGGATTCGAAAATGCTCGCTTGGTTATGCCCGGAGTAGTAGCAATCCAAGGAGCTGCATTTACAAGTTACACGGAAGCTCAAGAGGAATTACAAGGTTTATCTGAAGCTATTCATACCAAAGGGGTGCTTACAGCCTGTCCAATGATTATTTTGTGTGATGACAGCTCATTCATGAGTGCAACAATTCCGAATTTCTTCTGGGCTACCTTTACACGCAGCAACCCTGCCAATGATATCTATGGTGTGAATAGCTACTATGCGCATAAGCATTGGGCCTGTGATAATCTGATTATTGATGCACGCATCAAGCCTCATCAAGCCCCGCCATTAATCCCAGATCCAACCGTGGAGAAGAAGATCGAGCGATTATTCGTCAGCGGAGCCAGCTTGGGTGGGATAAAGATCTAGATCTACTTAGTCTATTGCAACAGCTTCACATAGGCACGTTTCACCAGCACTATAGCCTGCTCTCGCGTGGTATTGCCTGTTGGGTCGATTCGATTCTCACCTATACCACTCATGATATTAGAATTTAAAGCCCAATTTACGGCCTCGACTGCCCAAGAGGCTATTTTTGCTTCATCTGCTGCTTCAAATTTTTTGCTCGTATCGAGCACCAGCATTGGCTTTGCCGCCTTTACTGTGCGCATTAGCATCACGGCAATTTCCTGCCGGGTAATTGTTGCATTGGGAGCAAAGATACCCGCAGATATACCGGTCACAATACCTGCCTTATTCGCTTTTAATACATCTGAGCTCGTCGTATCTGTAAACGGATTTGGTGAAATCTCCTCTGCTATAATTCCGCTTAATAATTCATAAAGCTTTACCGCAAGCCCCGCAAAATGCTCCCGTGTAATGGGCTGCTGGTAGTTTCCGATAACTGCATCTATATAGAGGTTCAGTGTAATGGCCTGTTTCAGTTCCGCCTTCGCCCAGCCACTAGAGCCCTTCACAAGCTCCTCCAGTTTCTCATCTGTTAGTGCAGTTGTTCCACTCATTGTCCCGCTTCCACTCTTCGTATCATCTGGTTTACTTCCAGCTGGATCGACAGGTTTCTTTCCATCACCATCCCCACTGCCAGGCAATCCTGGAAGTTTGATCTCAGCAGAAATTTTATCCGAGTCGATTATATCGGGCATTGTCTTTAAAATTGTGCCTTTATCGACTTTAACGTAGTTTTTAGGCAGTTTAGTTGCAATGCTGTCTATGACATCGGATTTCTTAATAATATCTTTGATTATCAGAATGCCAGGCCGGGCCTTGATCAGCACAATCGCGGTTTGGGCTTCCGGCTTGATATCTTCCTGCAATGCAAACTGATCAATCACTGGAAATAAGGTATAGAAATAGAGATTAGTTTCCTGATTATTCGTCCCTTTATCTTCGTAGGTGAGAGGTCCAATGTGATCCATTGTATTTTTGACATAGAAGGTTTTATCACCTCCAGTGCCTCCAGTCCGATTAATTTGATAATAAGACTCCATATTGGAGTTATCGTTCCACGTTAAGGTAACCGATCCGTCGGCATTAGCTGTGGCGACTGCATCGCTTGCACCACCGGGCTGCATAATCTTAAACGGTCCTACATCTACCTTGGGATAACTTACACCTCCAATAAAAGGGGTAAAGCTGGTGCTCAAACGCAGCCGAGCCGACGTAACTGCAGCATCAATCGGAAGCTTGAAGGTTCCGTATTCTCCGAAGCCCTGATATTCCTCCTTGTGAAGCTCAAGAACGGGAATCCAATTCAATCCATTGTCAATCGAATAGAAAACACGTGCATAATCAAGTGAAGTTCCGATTGCCCGATCATCCCCAAAGCTGAAAGAGATCGTTTGCCCCGCTGCCAAATAAGGTTTCTCGCCGCTTTCAATAAAGAAGCCTGTAAGACTTACATCTGCATGAGCTGGGGACAAAGGTAAAAACACGACAATAGATAAACAGAACACTATAAAACCCAAGCTTATCCTTTTGAACAACTTCACATTCATCCCTCCATAACATTTCTTCGAATTAAATATAAGTATATTAATCTTCGTATCGGCTTAATATAAGCAGATCCTACCATTTATTAGTGTTTTTTTCTGAAATTCCTGCTGATTTACCTACCTTCAATTGATGTTTATGCCGGGAAAGATAGAATGCTGTTGAATGGCGGAACGAAGTTTCCTCTACATGAAATTTCATTTACATGAACATTCCTTATATGGTATATTGTAAACATCCATTCGAAGGGAGATTAAGCCATGAACACAGCAACCCTGAGCGCTCTTGCTGAACCTAATCGGGTGAATATCATTGAACTGTTGCGTGATGCTGGTGCACATACTGTGGGGGAGATCGCCCAGCAGCTTGGACTCAGACTGCCGCAATCCTCTAAGCATCTCCGTGTTCTGACAGATGCAGGGCTTGTCCAGGTTCAGGCTATTGCCAATCGGCGGATCTACATGCTGCGAACGGAGCAGTTCACCGAGTTAGACAGCTGGCTAAAGACCTTTATCAGCGTAAAAGAAGAACAATTTGAGCGGTTTGACGCTTACCTGAACAAACTAAAAGCAATGGATCAGAATCAAGACGACAAGTAATTAATAATAACTAAAAGGAGAAATTATAATGACAAAAACGACCATTATTGCTGAACCGGGAAAACAAGAAATCGTCATAACTCGAAGCTTCGACGCGGCACGCGAGCTTGTATTCAAAGCTTTCACTAACCCTGATTCTATCTCTGAATGGTGGGGACCTCGTAGCCACACAACATCAGTGGACAAAATGGAAGTAAGAAAAGGCGGTGTCTGGAGATACGTTTCGCACGACAGCAACGGGAATGAGTACGCGTTCAATGGGGTTTATCACGAAATCGCTTCCCCCGAGCGGATTGTTAATACGTATGAATTCGAAGGCTTGCCTGCAGTTGGGCTTGTAACGGTAACATTCGAAGAGGAACCTGGAGGCAAGACGAAGCTGACAGAAGTATCCTTGTTTCCCTCTATAGAGATTCGTGATGGGGTTATTCAATCAGGTATGGCAGAAGGTGCGATTGAGCTCATGGACCGTTTTGAGGAGCTGCTTGCGAAGCTTCAAGCGTAAATTCATTGGGGCTGTAGAATGTATAATCTCTAATTGATTAAACAATAAGCTCTAACCTCCTATTAGGAAGGTTAGAGCTTATTGTTTTAATGAGTGTGATGGTGATGTCTAGCCATAAGCAATGCGACCTTTTTGAAGTACTTCGGATGCATTGCTTTTAATTAGCTTTTACACGTCCACTAATCAACAAAGGCTTATCACTCGTCTCCCAAGGCATATCATAAGTAGGTGAATGCACATATCGTTCCATTGATGCATGCAAAGTTATACCTGTCCCAGCTGGAATAGAGACCTGAAGCCATCTTCCATTCACGGTTACTGTATCCGTTATATTGCCTTGTTGATTAATGAGCTCAACCTGCAGAAACCGATGCTCCCCGAACATTCCTGCTTGAACTATCAACAACCGATCGTCGAATAAGCTCGTATTGACCAGATGAAGCGTAACAGAATCCGCAGTCAGCTTTTCCACCAAAGCGGAAATGCCTGCAGGTAATCCAGGACGTTTCGCTTCAACATCATAATACCTAACACGTCCATGCTGCAGCCCGCCATGTGAAATGTGCATCGGCGCCCCTAAGGTCAGCTGGGCAAGTCCTTCAAAATAGAGTGGGCACATTTCCTGCCATGCATGGATGCTGGAATAGTCACCTTCATTGTACTTCTGCGACCAGTTATGCGGGTCGCCATCAGCTGAACGCATTTTAACCAGTTGGCTAGCTATTAGCTGATAATTCGCTGCTAAGATCTGTTGCGGATAATCCGGATTCAGTCCACGAATGTATTGATACCAGGGCTGTGTATTGCCAATGTAATGCTTTGTATTCCGTCCGGTTTTCTTGTCGGTCCCAGACATGGTTGGTACGATAACTTCGTTCCAATCATGATTCTTCGGAATCCGTTCAACTCGTTCAAGATCTTCTGCTGCCATGGAAATCATCCACAGATAAACGGGATATTGTGGTGTTGCTTCACGGAAATCTCCCCATCCGCTATCGAAATGTTTGTAAGGAACAACCCATCTACCCTCTTGTAATGTACGCAGCTCCCAATTCCGATCCAACTGCTCTCGCGCCAGCTGCAATTTCCCCATATCCCCGGTAAGCAAGACCGCATTTATACAGGCATTCGTCAAAGGCTCGATAATCGTTATAAAACCATGTGGCCAACGCCAGCCATAATACCCGCCCCACCATTTGCCATCATTATATTCGCCAATCTCACCGGATAAGCCAATATTGTCGGGGATAATACCGCCATTTTGCCGCGTTCGCTCTTCCCAAGCACCTAAGTAATCGACGATCTGGTCTCGAAACCGTTCTTCTCCTGTATGCAGAAAAGCATGCGCTAGCAGGCTCGTAGAATTCAAATTTAGCGGAACATCTCCACGGTTCATTCGCTCATTCATCATCTGTATCAGTTGTTTATAGGTTTCATCATCCGACCATGGGCACTTTCGGCTGGCAAAATCAACTCCTGGGATATCTTCATATGGAGCCAAGTAATCATCTAAAATACCGCGATGCGTGCTCCAATCTTCCTCGGTTACCTCAAATCTCGGACCTAAGCTGCCCGTTAAAGGGGAGCGAATGAGCAAACGTTCCTTATCATAGTTAGGAGCTTCCGGATCATCGCCTGTATACATATTGGCAAAACGCACAGCACGCTGGCGATCTTTAGGTGTCGCAGGACCTGCTAATCCGAGAAAATACAAATAAAGATAACCCTCACCATGATGCATCCAATCATAGTAAGCATCAAACTCGCGATGGATTTGGCCATATTCTGTCCATTGCCATGTTATGCCTTCCCATATTTTGCGTGACTTCTCATGTAATTCGGTACTTCCCCCTAAAACATACAAGAGTGCCAAATTCATAAAACCTTCATAGGGATCATCTGAGCCGTCCATACCAGGCCAATCACTTCGCCAAATCAAGGTGCCGTCTGCATGTGTGTAACGTGCAATGAATTCCTCTGCCGCTTTGTTCAACGTTTGAAACAATTGCTGCTGCTGCAACGCCCACTGAGGGGGTGTCAATTGCTCGGTTGCCTTTACTTGAATAGGCTTTTCTTTATTCTCCAATGTAATAGCCTCCATCAACCGGTATCTCTGCGCCATTGATCCAATCTGATTGTTTGCTTGCTAGAAAAACAATCACTTTGGATATCTGATCGGGAGTTGCCAGGTAAGGTGCATGCCGATAAATTTGTTCAATTTCTTCTGATGAATAGTCTACCTTTTTCAACCATTCATTTAACATTGGGGTAGCTGTACCTCCTGGCATGATGGCATTTACACGGATATTTGCTTTGCGCAAATCTAGAGACAGCCCTCGGGTCATATGGTTAAGTGCAGCTTTCATGGCATCATAAACCAGATTATTAGGTGAATTTACAAGTCTGTTAATCGAACTGACGTTAATGACAACGCCATCTCCGCTTTGTTTTAACCAAGGCAGTGCTGCCTGCGTTAGGAAAAAAGGCGCTTTGACATTTACAGCAAATAGCGAATCCCAATCCTCATGCTGAACTTCTTCCAAAGGTTTATTGCAGATTAGTGCCGCGTTATTTACTAGTATATCGAGTGCACCCCAGTGACTAATGGCTTGTTTAACAAGCTCGCTTGGAGCTTCCGGAAGTGCTAGATTCTGTCTAACGAAAACCGCACTGCCACCAAATAAGCTAATCTCATCAACAACCTGTTTGCCACGTTCTTCGTTCATTCCATGTACAATCACCTTTACTCCATTTCGAGCGAGGTCAACAGCTGCTGCCCTTCCAATCCCACTCGTAGAGCCCGTTACTATCGCTATTTTCCCACGTAAATCTTCCACTGCTTCACCTCGTCCTATTAATTTATTAACCTTTAATCGATCCTTCAGTCAAGCCAGCAATAAAGAACTTTTGCATAAATAAGAACATTAGCAATACCGAAATGAGGCCATGACAACCAAGGAGAATATATCCTCCCAGTTGGTGCTGTATTGCCCGATCGCGCGAAATATACCTGTTGTAACGGTATACCCTTTAGTAGAAGTAAGCCTTGGCTTGGAGCAGGTTCAGCTGGAGTATTGCTTTCTCTCATTTCTGCGGTGAGGACAGCAATTACATTTTCCTGATTCGCCAGCAGCAAATGTGTGATATCAATAACGTCATACAGTTTGGCAAAACGATAAGAGCGCTACGGCCCCCTCGCCACAATTGAACCATTGATATACACAATATAATAAAAATTGGCCGTCATATTTAATTCAGCTTTTTGCACTTTCGCAACGGAGAATGCTTTCCGGAACATCCACCAAGCGCCTAATTCTCCAGGGCTTGCCCAAATCCATTGTGTCGAAGGAGCAAATTGTTCTAAATGATCGTTCATGAAAATAAACTCCTTTTTAATAAAACCTGAATTCAGTTATGAATTAATTATAGGTTATATCATTTCTTGAATCGATCGGATTAATTAAAGATCTACTGGATAAGGTTAATTGCGTGCCGTCGAACTGAGTTGTTGAATCTGATCTTCAAGTACCGTGCTTGCTTTGCCAAGAAATTGCGTAATGAGCTCAAGCTCTTCAACTGTATATGAGGAAGCCAGCTTAACCATCGCTGAATGAAGCGGAAGGTATGTACGGCTAACCTCCTCTTTATTCTCATACAATGGGACAATAATCACTTTTCGACGATCGTTCGGGTCGTTCTGCCTGCGAACAAAACCGTTTTTTTCAAGCCGATCAATTAATGTGGTAACGCTGCCTGTAGCAAGCCCCGTTAGTTTGGACAGCTCACCGGCGGTGATGGGGCCTTTTTCGTGCAGGATATCTATAGATAAAAAATCATTATTGTATAACCCTAGAGAAGCAGCGACATTTTGCTGGTATAGGACGGTTCGGGCTCCCAGGCCTCGCATGCGTAAAGTGAATTGTTCCTGTAAATCTCTTGGTTGAACGTGCCGATCGCTTGACAAAAGACACCCCTCCTTTTAGAATATAGTTATCTTTAAAATCTAGATACTTTTATAAATAAGATACTAGATTAACGTGCAATTAATTAAGTTTATCTTAGCGGAATTAGTGCTAAATTGCAAAGGGGTAAGCAACAAAGGATTTTGTTTAAAAGAGCTTTGATTAAAGCGGGCTTAGTTGGTATTGTTATAGAAGCAGAAGAAATTTGAAGGGAGCAAGATTAGATGGTTAAGGGTAATAAAATGGGTATTATACTTGCAGGTTTGCTGCTGGCTATTCTTATGGCATCGATGGATAATACTATCGTAGCAACCGCAATCGGTACGATTGTTGGTGATCTAGGCGGCTTTGACAAATTAGTATGGGTGACTTCCGCTTATTTGGTAGCAGAGATGGCTGGTATGCCGATTTTCGGTAAATTATCTGATATGTATGGTCGCAAGCGTTTCTTTATTTTCGGAATTATTGTATTCATGGGCGGTTCTGCCTTATGTGGTACAGCAGACTCCATCGTAGAGCTGAGTATTTATCGTGCGATTCAAGGTATTGGCGGCGGTGCTTTAATGCCGATCGCATTCACAATTATGTTTGATGTGGTTCCTGCGGATAAACGAGGCAAAATGGGTGGGTTATTCGGTGCCGTATTTGGTATATCGAGTATATTTGGCCCGCTTCTTGGGGCTTATCTGACGGATTATATCCATTGGTCTTGGATTTTCTACATAAACTTACCGCTAGGTCTTATTGCATTCGTGATGATTGCTTTCTTTTACAAAGAGTCTGTCGAGCATTCCAAGCAAAAAATCGACTACCTTGGCGCATTCACGCTAGTAGCATCCATCGTTTGCCTGATGTTCGCACTCGAGCTTGGCGGTAAGCAATATGCTTGGGACTCCAGTATGATTATAGGGTTGTTCACAGCTTTTGCGGTACTTGTCATTGGTTTTATATTTATCGAACTGCGTGCACAAGAACCGATCATCACCTTTGGCATGTTCAAAAATCGCCTCTATGCAACTAGTAATGCCATGGCGATTTTTAGTGGAGCAGCGTTTATTACAGCCTCCATCTACATTCCAATTTTCATGCAAGGCGTACTTGGCGGATCTGCAACAAATTCTGGGCTGGTTCTGCTTCCGATGATGCTCGGAACCGTCGTTACTGCTGCAGGTGGCGGTTCCATGCTTGCTAAGTTTAAGTATCGCTCCATTATGATTCCAACATTGGCGTTGCTTGTTGTCGGAATTGCCCTACTCACTACATTAACACCTGATTCCACGCGATTCATGGTTACGATTTTCATGATTCTTGTAGGTCTTGGAATCGGCGCTTCTTTCTCTGTGTTAAGCAATGCAGCAATTCATGGCTTCACCGCAAGACAACGCGGCTCCGCAAGCTCGACGCTTAACTTCATGCGGTCACTAGGAATGACGCTTGGTATTACGGTTTTCGGGATTATTCAAAGCCATGTGTTTATGAATAAATTAGGATCCGTGTTCGGCGGCGGTGCTGCAGTGCCGGATGGTGTGGATCTAAGCGATCCGCGTAAAATCTTAACTCCGGAAACTCGGGACTTAATTCCCACTGATGTTCTGGATAAGATTACAGCGGCACTCTCCTCGTCACTCGTCCAAACCTTCGCTTGGGCTATTATCCCGTCTGTGATCGCACTTGTGGCAGCAATAGCCATGAGCAAGGAACAATTTGATCCGGCAGCTGAGATGGAAGAATATGCAGCTTCACATTAACAAACTCATATTCACAGTATAAAATGACCTTCATAAAGGGATTCACCTATTGGAACTTCCAATGTGTGAATCCCTTTTATTAATTTCTTTTCACAAAGAATATGGTTGACCCGTCTCATTTACTAAGAGCCTCTCTAAGATAGATTTTGAGGTTGCCGAAATTCCTTACAAAAGATTGGAGTTTTTTGAGATGAAACAACAAATATACATTTTCATTTAATAAAAACGTGGTTTTGAGACAATCTAACTGCAAATCTACAGGCAGATTTTAAAAAAGAGCTCAAAAACTCTTATTTCAAGAGTTTCTGGAAAATCTAAATGGATTTTTGCAGGTACCTCTCTTCAAATCGTTAATTTTGTTCAATCTAAATGGATATTTGCAGGTAGATTTCTAATTCTAAGATTTTAGCCATTGCATTTAATTCAATCTGCACTCTATCCCCCATAATTAGCTTTTGGTGCTCCACTATTAGTGCCGCTAGACTGATACAAGGATGGATCTATCGGTGCATTGGGATTCTCTTTGATTTTCTGCAGCACCAGATCTCCCTTAGTTTGCCATTCCGTCAAGGCTTCTTTAACTGTTTTCTTATCTGTAATTACTTCACTTAAGACATTCTGCCCAATTTGATCGATCGTCCAAATATTTTGTTTATCCCGATACAGCTTATTATAATCTGCTACTGGCGCTTGTTTAATGTTCTCATAGAAAGCTTTAATGTTAAACTCTATACCATCCTGTGGTTGAATGTACTTCTTAAGCGAAACCATTTGATAAGTACTATGGGATTTCAGCTGCGCCCATTTCTCGCCATTGATGAACTCAAGATACTTCCAGGCATCGTCAAAATTTGTTGATTTAGCATTAATGGCCATTAAATTGCTAAGCCCAATATTGGCGACTACACCTGGTGCATCTGGAAAGCTCGGCGCTGTCACTACATCCCATTCAATTTTCGTATAGCCTTTGATAGTATCCGCACTCTTATTAGCATTATTCAGCTGAGCCAATAGCCCATAATTCACGATTGCCATAGCCACTCGCCCCGACATAAAATCATCATAAGAAAAGGGTCCTTCCTGATTGTCTCCTCCACCATCACTTGATACATTACCTTCTTTTATTGATTTCAAATCTTCGCCGGATGGGATAATTTTATCTTTTTGCAGCTGGTTCAATTTAGTAAGCACACTCTCCCATTCCGGCGTATCTACCGTCATTTTCTCACCTAAATCATCATACATCTGCAAGGGAAATGCGTCCGTATACGTCTTCATGCTATAGAACATACCGCCTTTTGCTTGGGAGGAGAAGGAGAAGCCGTATTTATGATTCACTCCTTCATCGTGAGTTAGCCGTTTAGCAAGTGCAAAAACCTCGTCCCATGTCATTTTATCGCGGGGTAAATCTGTTACTCCAGCATCGATAAACATTTGCTTATTGTAGATTAAAGCCGGTGAGTCGAAATTAGGTGAGAGGGCATATAGCTGACCATCCTCACTAAAGCTTTTCAAGCTATCCATGACGACTGGCACAATATCCGTAGTATCAAACTTACTGCTTTTTATCTGTGCATCTAGTGGAGCCAGTAAATTTTTGCCCATGACTGTTTTCATTTGCTCTGCTCCCAGAATAACAACATCCGGTGGATTAGGTCCCTCCATCAGGTCCATCATGATTTCAAGTGAGGTTTTGGGCAGCGGCTCATTGGGATCATTCGAAGTCCCGTTGCTATAACGTCCGGTATTGCTATAATCCATAGTAGGAATGATTTCAACTTTAATATTCTCATTAGCAAGCTCAAAAAGCTCTGTATATTGCTCACGGAAATACTCTTCATCCATCCCATAACCCGATGCAATCCGTAATATATGCTCTGTAGTATTCGCCGCGGGTTTATTCGTACATGCTGCAAGCATAGACCCTACTATTAATAGAGTTAATAGGGTTATCGTTGTTTTCTTCATTCTATGTACCTCCAGAAGATTTTGTAGTCTTCCTATCATAGAGTAAAGGCTTTAAATTTCTACTAAGAAAAGATAACGAATTCATTAAGATTTCGCTAAACTTCCTTTTATCTGTATATATTTACGAGAATTTGTCCAAGTTAATTAATATAGAGAAGTGTCTCGGAAGGAAGTGTTTATTTATGCAGGATAGTGAATTTGTAGACGAATATATGTTGATTTACGAGTATTATATGGATCACGAAATTACTGCTGAAGAACGGAGTAACCTAGAAGAACAGTTAATTCAATTAGCTGAACAGCGAATGAATACTCTATCCATTAAGCTAATAAATGAAAAAGAACAGTGGAGCATGGTTCCCTCCCTGTCCTCTACTAGACTTGGTTAGACTTTTTCAAATCCATAATCTCTTTCGACCTTACAAACTCTTGTTTTATAGGTGAGATACCATTCCGAAATACCTTGGCTTTGTGCGGCCAAATGTCGTTCATTTTGTTTCCATTTTTGTATGGCTTCTAGAGACTCCCAGTAAGATACAGTAATACCTAATCCTTCTCTAGCACTTTCTACACCGAGAAATCCTGGTTGAATCGATGCAAGCTTTACCATTTCGTCTGCCATTTCTGCATATCGGTTATCCCCATCTGTTCGTTCAGATGTAAAAATCACGGCATAATAAGGTGGTTGTGGCGTTTTAGCAATCTCACTCATGTGATGTTCTTCTTCATAATATATTCTTCCAAAAAGGCATTGCTGAACTTTCCTTTAGGATCAAATTGACGAAGTAACCCTTGAAAGTCAGGCAGTTTCTCATAGAGCGATTGCAGTTTGGCAGAGGGCATAGTAAACAGCTTGGCCCAGTGAGGACGAACATGGAATGGCTCAAGCACCTTTTCGATAATCGGCAGCACTAGTTGGACCGCATCCCAATCAGCTTTCCAGGTAAAATGAAACGCAACCGAATCTTGCTTATAGCAAGGACTCATCCAAAGATTATCTTCTGCAATCGTGCGAACCTCGGAAACAAGGAGGAGTGGCGAGATGTGCTCCCGTATCTGGTCAAGCGCACACAATGCATGATAGGCATCTTGACGAGGCACAAAATACTCACTTTGCAGCTCATTTCCAGCACTTGGGGTGAAATCCATGCGAAAGTGCGGCATCCGTTCATACCACGGTCCCGCTATGCCCAGCTGTTCGCTGCAATTCTCTGATCCGTGTCCTGGAATGGGGTGCCGATTCGTGCTTGCCCGTGTCGCTCCGAAAAACTCTGGCCCAAGCTGAGCTGAGGCTTGTGCTGTTATTTTCTGCTTTAGCCAAACTTGATTGAACGAAGCCTTCTTCCAGTCCGTGAATAGACTGACACTGTAAGCACTGGAGAAAATTTCTTCAAAGTGATCTTTAAGCTGCAAAAGAGATAAATTATCGTAGACGTACTGACTCATCTGAAATGTCGGGATCACATCCAACGTGATTTTCGTAACTACACCCAATCCCCCAAGTCCAACGATTGCTCCGTCGATTACCCCACTTTCTTGTTCACGGGAGAACGCGACCGTTTCTCCATCTGCTTTTATAACCTCCATGGAATGAACCGCTGTAGCCAAATTGCCGTTCCGATTACCGGAACCATGTGTTGCTGTTGCGCATGCACCTGCTATGGTAATATGCGGCAATGACGCCAAATTGTGCAGTGCATAGCCGTTGCTATGAAGATATTGGCACAGCTCCCCATACCGAATCCCAGCTTCGACCGTTACCTTGTTGTTCGTTTGATCTAATACTATCACTCGGTTAAGTTTCTGAAGCGAAAGAAGGCTTCCGGTAGAATCTGCAATTCCATTAAACGAGTGGCGCGTGCCAAGCACCTTTATTCGACTGCTGCGTGCCACTAATTCTTGCACTTGTCCAACGCTTTCCGGGACATGAAGCTCCAATGCGCTGTACTTGTAGTTACCTGCCCAGTTTTGATTATTTTCCACATTACTCACTCCTTTACAGTCTACCTGCTCTATTCTAGCATCTTTCTGATTCAATTGTTATGGAATGAAAGCTGGTCACAAAAAGACGATTGCCCATTCAGGTTCTAGAATGGATAATCGTCTTTTTTGTTAAAGGCTCCTGCTTGAAATCACTGTTATTCAGCTTTAGGTGTCTTAGAATAGAAGGGGTTGTGCCCCACTCCTTTTCCGGAAGGCATAGCTCCCGGCACTCCATCTGCTTCCAGCAATGGTCGGATAATTAACTTCACCGGCCAGGCTTCGTTTTCGAACAGCGCATGGCGCAATACATTTTTATCAGCTTCGGGAATATCGATATTATGTAAAGCTTCTCTTAGCTTCGCCTCTGTAATCTCCCAAAAATGCTTCTCCGGAATATGATAAGACTCTGATAATGCCTCCATGATTGAAGCCAAATTAACTTGCGTGCCCAAAGATTGAATATAGAAAACTAATTTTTCCAGCGTTTCGTTATATAGACTGTTCGAATAACCAGGCCTTATATGATAGCCAGGGTCCTGAATCTGATGCTTATCTAAATAAGGCTGGTGCAAGCGCACGGAATCATGATCTCTAAACAACATACCGCTGACCTTGTTTTTCTTCAAAACCAGACAGCAATTTTGACCGTGTATTTCGGGTACAATCCCGACTTTAAACAATCTCAGCGTAATATCATAGAACATAGCGGCAGCTTCGGTATAAAAGTCGATTACATCTTCTGTGGACAGGTTTCCCCCAAGAATCTCCGTTAGAAAATGATGTTCATTCAACGCCACCCCTAAAGATGCCATTGGGATGATTTTATAACCATCCTGTAAAATTTCTTGCGGGTAAACTCTAACCTGTGCAGCCAAATGTCGAGGATGGTCATCAAAAAGCCCCATATCCGTTGGCATATATCCCCACCAATGCTTCTCTTCACATAAGAAAACTTTATGGGCAAGGGTTTCATCGCAAGCTACGGCCTGCCGAAACATTTTCTCCCCAACAAGCCCGTTTAGCAATTTCACGACTGGCAAATATCGCGCAGCCCCTAAAGATTTCACGCTAATCGGCAGCTTTAGCATATAGGTTGATGCATAAGGTAATGTGAAAGAACGCATCGAAGAAGTCGCCAGGAAATCTCCTGCTTGCGAATCCAAAATGATAATAGTTTTGTCCGCTAATTCTTTTTGGAAATCTGGCAAAATTTTATGCGCCAGCTGCCATGGATGCACAGGAATAATCGTGTATTGTTGTTTCGATATCGCCTTCTGTGTCAATTCATTGTTAATGATCTTCTTTTGCTGAACATTCAACACATCAAGAGCTTCCATTTCATCTTCCGGACATCCTATTACAACCATTGTCTTAGCTATTGCCACCCAATGCAGCTTTGTCTCTTTGCCAAACTCGGCCATATAATTCTGATAGTCCTGCGGTGTAAAACCGATCTTGGCCTTGGACAGCGGATGAAAAGGCCTGTCACGCAAGGATGATATCATTTCACCCTTCACATGCCAGTCGTATGCGGATAGTGGAGTGAAGGAGCTGGGATACGATGCCCGCTCCAAACTTAAGCCTAATTGCTGAATGGTTATAGCCAACCCGTCCAGAAAATCTGTCACGCCTGGGTGCGCATATGCTTCTTCAGATAATGCCTCACGCAATACGACTTGACTGAGCTCGATCGGGGACTGAATTTCGTTCCAGCTATCATTTACTTTCAGATATATAGGCGAATCAGTCATCCATTGATAGCCCTGCCGATAGCTATCCTCGATGAGAAAGCATATCTTACCTACATAAATCAAAGCTCGTTCATATTCAGGATAAAGCTGCTGCGCAAGCTCAGGCACATCTGAAAGCTTCATTGTTGTTTGAGTGTCGAAAACGAAAAATTGTTCGGCAATCCATGCATCCATTAAATCCTTTCTTACCCGCTGTTCGGCAGTTCTGTTCCGGATTTGCGTTATCGATCGGATCATCCTAATTTCCCTCCGTTATATAATAAAATTTGGGATGCGGGTGACCTAAAAAGTCATGATGGGAAATGGTCCAGCAATAGGCGCCTGATTTCTCGAATAGCAGAACATCTCCCACTCGTAATTGTTCCAATTCAGCATCTGTATGAAGCCGATCTTTGGGTGTGCACAGCTCTCCGACAATCGTGACCTTGGCATTGTTTATTTCTGTGCGTTGAAAAGGATATGGCCACCTTGTTGTAGGCACAACGCAGAATGGATGATTATGCTCCCAGGATGCCGGTAACCGATTATGATGCGTACCTCCTCTTAATACAGCAAAAAACTCGTCTTGCGACTGTTTGATATCGACGACTTCCGCAACGTAAAAACCATAATCAGCGACAATAAATCTTCCTGGCTCAAAGAAAAGCTGAGTTTCTCCCAAAGCCCGCAATCCTTCACTCTCAGCCAGCAAAGAGGTAAAAAGCTGCCAATCAAACCCCGGCTTATCATCATAAGAAACGCCAAAACCTCCGCCTGCATTAACAACCTGAACATCTATCCCGTACGACCGTTTCCATTTCTCCACCTTCTGCAAGTAAAACTGAATCATCTCCACATGCAGCTCCGCCTGCAGATTGTTGGATAAGGAATGGAAGTGAAACCCGCTGAAATGAACGTATTGATTATCAGACTCTCTTAGAATCGCGATTGCCTCTTCAATAAAAGCTTCATCCAACCCAAATTGGCTTGGTTTGCCGCCCATCGAAATTTTAGTTTGCGGCAATGTGTTTGTTCTTAAATTAATCCGCAGCAATATTCGAATATGCCGACTCCATGATTTGGCTAAAAGAATGATTTTCCGCAGCTCGAGCAGGCTTTCTACATGAATATAAGCAACGTTTGTTCTAATGGCCATCTCAAGCTCATCATCTTTCTTTCCTGGTCCGCCGAATAAAATCGGCACGCTTTCAGAAATTTTTCTGACTAGCAACAATTCACCAATCGATGCCACTTCAAATCCTTTCACTAATGGCAATAGTGCTTCAATAATTTTCTTGTCTGGATTGGCTTTAATCGCATAAAACAAGCTAGTTTGTTTAGGCATGGTGCTAAGCATATTTTTGACGTGGCTTCTAATGCCCTCTAAATCATACACATAAGCACATATTGGTTTTTCGCTTTGATTATGCCACCAGTGAATCCATTGCTTGATTTGGCTATGGCTATTCATTATTTCCCCTCCATAACGCTTAGATAGTCATCCCTTTTTTGGCGATAAGCCCGGAATGCAGTATTGCGATCATCCCCCAGCACAAAAATATTCACTCCCTTTTCCGCCCACCTGCTATGGCTTTCCAAGCTTCTTGATACGACAGCATATGGCACCTTGCACCGCTGAGACATTTCATATAATAGCTCTAAATTCCTTTGTACCTCGGGATGGTCGGTATCCCAAGGTACAGCAAGCGATTGCGAAAGGTCTGCCGCTCCTTCCAGAACAAAACTGACGTACGGCTCAGACAAGATCGCCTCACTCTGATTTACACCTTCTACGCTTTCGATCATCGGGATGATCATCAGCTCCTCATTCACTTCCGCGATATAATCGGTTAGTGAATATTTCGCATAAGCGCCCGCTCGGCCGCTATTTAAGCTCCTCATGCCGATTGGATGATAATAAGTGTGAAGTACGGCTTCTTCTACTTGATCTCTACACTCCACATTAGGAATTACAATACCTTGGGCGCCGCAATCCAACACTTTCAAGATCTCAATCCGATCCACCTTCGATATTCGCACAAGCGGCGTAATGTCTAATAGCTCTGCAGCGCGAATCATATTTTCAATCGTTTCCATATTCGTCGCTGCATGCTCATAATCAATAATGACAAAATCATATTCGGCATAGCCAATCAGCTCAATCATAATCGGATGCGGTATAGATACAAACAGACCAAATACAGGCTCATTATTGTTTATTTTTCGCTTTAGTTTATTTATTCTCATGCCAAGGCATCCCTTGCCCGCAGCAAAGGGTTTTTCACTTTGCGGAAGTACAATTCGCTATCTCCGTAGATTCGCCGCTTCGTCATTTCTTCAATTAAAGCATCCTCCCCAAATAGATCAAACATTTCAAACCTGTCTTTAAATTCCGGATGATCCTGCTGATAACTCAAAATTGTTGCGGTACATTTGCGCCAGAAATCGGCTTCGCTCAAACCAAATTTTTCAAACGTCAAACAAATGTCAGTCATACAAATGAAAAAGAATGCGTCATAGGTATAGTCCCTAACCTCCGATACCGCTTCCGCCTGAATAAAGGAATATCGGTTAAATTTCCGGTGTGTTTCTGGCTCTGGGTTTAACTTAGGCGCCCAATCCGGCTGCAAAAGCTTGTCAGGCACATAGCGAACACTGTCATGCAAATCTTTAAGAATGATGCTTTTCGGAAAATGATTCTCCACAACCAAAATGATATTTTGCGCGTGAGATTCCAGCGCGATCCCATGAGCGTACAACAAGTGGATGATCGGAAGCGTCACCGTCCTAATCAGCGCATCGCTCCATTTATCCACCCCATACTGCTCAATCGCCGCTTGAATAAACGGCACTCCATTTTTCTGAGTAAGCAGCAGTGCATTTAATGGCCATGCTTCCTCCTGTTCATCCAGATAGGTCGACACATTTTCCCTGTAAATTGCCCCAAGCATTCCATAGGCTGAACGATACTGAATCGGGGACAGCTGATCGTATCGGAAGGACATACCCATGACTTCTTTTAAAATATGAACCCTTTCCTGCTGCAACAGCCTGTCGTTCTGAATAATTTTGCTCAGCCAGTCGCTTATCCGTGGTGCATTCTGCGTGGTGTGATGTGCGAGAATACGACTCGTTGAAGTATTCGTTATACTCAGCGCCAGCTTAATATAGGCGGCAGCCGCATTACCCCGATGAGCCAATGTTCGGATCGACTGTTGTGCTCTATATGGACTACTCGATGTGCCTAGATGCAAAATATCTTTATCCCGCAGATGCTGAACGAAGATAGATTGCATGGGATGCTCCCATTGCCAAGGATGCACGGGAAAGAATACATACTTTTTATCGTTGCTGCCCTTCTCCTTTATTACAAGATTGAATTTGAGTCTATCTTCTTCCGTTAGATGCTGCTTATAAATTTCATCCAATGATTCCTCATCAGAAAGTGAAACATCTGCCCACATCTCACTTACCGCGATCCACTGTAAAGAAACCTCCTGGTTAAACTCAGGACCGTAAGCATAGTTGTCTTTCAACGAAAATCCGAGTCTTGATTTGTAGCTGGGATGATACGGATGACCGTCGACCATATGACTTTCCAAGGCTTCATAATGCTGATCTTGATCTGGAATCCGGGCTGGCTGGAATTCCTTGGACTGGGTATCCTTCGCTAAGGTTTCCAGCAATTCATGAATAAAAGAAGTCGTGTGCGCCCCTGCCAATTGGTTCTGAATCACTTCTTCAAGGAAGACATATAAGCTGGTACATGGCTCAGCTTTTCGTTTGATCGAGTTTTTGACGATTTTCACTCTGCCGAAAGACCATTTTTCAGCGGCTTCGCATGAATACTCAACTATGTTCCCATCTACCGTTTTCCCAGTGAATGACCACTCTTTTTCATTTGGGACAATGCTAATGATTTCTTCGAATAGAAGGGATTCCATCGTCTGCCGTATGATTCTCTCTGTTACCTCATCAAAGGCAGTCCGCTGTTCTTTATCTAGATAGCTTACTTGTTTCATTTGCTTCACTCCCAATACGCTTCATGATATTGTCCACCTGAACATAAGATGGCTTCTCGCTATTCCCTGCAAGGCAGCTCATCAGATTCTTTTTTGCATAAAAAACGTTTGCCGTTAGTAAATGCAGGACATATTCGTTCCTGCTTTCTTCATATTCTTGCTCAAGAGCTTCGCGCACAATTCTCCAAAAGTGTTCTTCTTCTACTCCTACTCCACTAGCCATGGCATGTATCAATGAGCCTAAATGATTCACCACAAAATAGTATGTCGTGCGCGCCCAGGCTTCTTCCTTGGAATAGAAAAGAGCTCCCGTTGTATCCAAATTCGCTTCAACCTTTTCCCTATTCACACTAACGCCTTCCAAATCCCTAATAATAAAAGTATGGGGCATGCCGTTCTGAATGGTTAATAAAGTGTTCTGCAAATGCGCTTCAAAATGAATCCCTTTCTCTTCCGCTATGCGGACGATCGGCAGCAGGGATATCGCCAAATATTGCTGGAACCATGGATCGATTTGGCGATAATCCATCAACGAAAATAAGCGAGGCAATGCCCCTTGCATGGGAGCCTCAACCAGACTAGACAGTACATAGGTCGAGGTTTCATCGAACTCAATTGGACGATAAGCGACTGCAAACAATTTCGTCCATTCATCATTCTCAAAGTGACAGGTGCAGACGCCTTTTTCATAGGCAATTCGAGTAGACCGATCTTTGTCGAAACAATTGCTTTTCAACAGGTAATTGGCCGCATCCAGGGTTCTTCGCATTTGTTCCCTGTTGTTGTTTCTCATCATATTGGTGATCTGAATATTTAACGACAGCTTCAGGTTGCAGCTCATTGCTGGAATAAACACAGTTCGTACCGAAGATGTCGGATAGGACAACGGACCGCAGCTTCCAAGGAAAATGATTTTCCCCGCCTGAATATAGTCCTTCACGGCGTTAATGGTTTGAACATGCTCATATTGCCAAGGGTGAATCGGCAAAATTTCATATCCATCCCTTTTTTCTTGCAGTTTGCGTTGCGCATGGTTTAAGACACTTTCGTGCAGCTCCATTCGTTTCTGTCCCAATACCCATTCTTCTCGAAAGACATCCTTCCTTACAGCCAAATAGCAAAGCTGAAAAGAAACATGAAGCTCCGGACAAAACTTCCGCACGTCATCCTCGGAAAAACCTAGTGTGTTTTTAGGAAATGGATGCAAAGGATGCCCATATAGCAAGGATTGTTCGGATGACAGATAATCCCGAATCGGCTCATGGATCGAATTCTCTAAGAATAAGGCCATATTTCGAAAGCTGTTAGCCATTTTATTGGAAAAATTGCTCGCCTTCTCATCCGTAATGAACGAATGCTGCTGTCGGATTTCTTTCACGATCCATTCTACTAAATCAGCGTAGTCCAACCCCTGTCCGTGATTTACGGAAAAATATTCGTATTCATGCTCACTAATAGCTGAATAGTAGGAAAGCTTGCCAGAGAGGGAGACTTCACTCGCCGGGAAGTAAAACACATAAGTCATTTCTTGAAGGTTCGTTGCAAAAAAAGTAGTATTCTCACAACAAAACTCTCTGATATAACAATTTAATAAGGTCTTGCATGTATGCCTATTGGCTTGCGACTGACTCTTAAGCCACTGTGTTTTTTCCGTTTGCAACAACGATATCCTCTCTCTTCCTGTTTAGAAGTGACACAAGCGGCAAGGTAAGTATCATTAAAACTCCTAGAATGATGCATTCTTCTTTTAGTATCGTCCATTTCGCATGCTCGGCGAGCTCTCCCGATTGCACGACCATTTGCCAGCGAACGTCATAATACAAGCCTAATAACATGATGGCGAATGACGAGGTCAGCCGTTGTATCGTATTCGATAACGCCGACCCCTCATGTAAATCTTCTTCCTGCAACGAATTTAGCCCAATTGCTGTCACCGTCATATCGGACAAACCATTGCCGATTCCTCTCAATGACATAAGAAGGAGCAGAACAATGAATGAAACTCCTTGTGGGACAAATGCAAATGCCAATACCGAAACCGCTATGCACCCAATGCCATAAGCGATAAATTTCAGAGACTTGCCTGAATCAACCAAGCTGCCGCCAACCCAAACGAATAAACTCGTAAATAGAGCTGTTGGAATAAACATGGCACCGGTCATTGAAGGCGATAAATGAAGCACCTCTTGAAAGATTAACGGAAGTACGAAAATCACGCCAAACATCACGGCATCCTGGATCGCAGAAATCAGCAGCGCTACTGTATACACGGGATTGCGCTTCAATAAGCTGTACCGAATTAAAGGTTCTTCCTTGACATTCTCTTTACGAATAAAGCTAACTAGTGTTGCTGCCCCCAATATAAGGAGTACATAAGGTATCCAGCTGGGAACAGTTGGATTTGAGAACATTTGTATCCCCAAACTTAGCGATGCAATGCCTAGAACCATCAAAGTAATTCCTTGCAGATGCAGAGTTTTTCTGCGGACCGGCGGGTATTGTTTAATTTGCGTACAGCATAACAGGAATGAAAAAAGTGCAAAAGGAACATTGATCCAAAATAGATATTTCAGCTCTCCGAACTGAATAATCGCGCCTCCGAGTGTTGGGCCGATAGCTGGAGCGATCATCAACAGAATTCCCCATGCGCCAACCACTCTTCCCCGCACTTCTTTGCCGTAATAATCGAACAGCAGCACCAATGACAAAGGAATCATCAATCCAGCCGCGATACCATGCATCACCCGCACCAATAACACGATTTCGATATACTGGCTGAACAAGCCGCCTAATATTGAAAACAAGCCATATAAACCAATGCCAGCAATATAGGTTTTTTTCCTGCCTAAACGATCGACCACAAGCGAAGTCAGCGGCATTGTAATCGTCATCGCCAGAATATACAGGATGATAATCCAGCTGCTAAATGCAGTGGGTATCCCATACATTTCAACGAAGCTCGGCAGCAAAATATTAAAAGCGCTATTCGTCAAAACCAGTGAAAATGCGCCGAGAAGGACGGCAAGTAAAACAGAATGCTTCTTAAGGCCGGATACGATTACCATTTATATCGCAATGCTTCAATAGCTTCAACAACAGATTGCTCAAAAATAGCTAAAACTTTCGTTGTTTCATCTGCTGTAATCGTCAATGGCGGCAAGAAACGCAGTACGGCCGAGCGGCGCCCTCCGACTTCGATAATGAGACCGTTCTGAAAGCACCTATCCTGAATTTTCGTTGCCAATTCTCCATTTGGTGGATAATGCTCAAGGCGGTCTTTGTTGCCTTGCGGATCTACAATTTCGACTCCAATCATCAAGCCTCTTCCGCGAACATCACCGATCTCTTCGTGTTTCTCCTTCAAGCGATTAAGCACTTCAAATAATTGATCAGAACGTTCTTTGACATTATCCAGCACATTGTTTTCCTTAATAAATTTCAATGTCGCAAGCCCTGTCGCCATGCCCAGCTGATTACCGCGGAATGTACCTGTATGTGCGCCTGGTTTCCATAGATCCAATTCTTCTTTATAAATCATAACCGACATAGGCAAGCTGCCCCCAATCGCTTTCGAACAAATAATCACATCCGGAATGATCCCGGCATGCTCGAAGGAAAACATTTTGCCAGTTCTGCCGATGCCTGTTTGGACCTCGTCTATAATTAAGGGAATTCCTCGCTCAGCCGTGATGCGCCGTAATTCTCGCAGCCATTCAATATCAGCCGGAATCGCTCCCCCTTCGCCTTGAACAGTTTCAATAATCACACCGCAAGGAGCCGCAATACCGCTCTCACAATCATCCAATAAATTCTCTATATACTGAATACTGATCTGGGCAGTCATCCCTCCACCTATACCGAATGGGCAACGATATTCATAGGGGAATGGCAAAAAGTGAACATCCGGCAGCAAGCTTTGCAGATGCTGTTTCTTGCTCAGGTTGCCGCTCATGGACATTGTTGCTTGCGTCGAGCCGTGGTAGCCGCCATGAAAGGCCAGAATAGATTTGCCTTTGGTTGCGTTCTTAACGAGCTTGATCGCTGCTTCCACACCATCCGCCCCAGTCGGTCCACAAAACTGTATTTTGGCATGGCCTCTTAACTCTTTAGGTAAAATAGAGAAAATTTCCTGGATGAAAGCTATTTTTAGTGGTGTTGCTAAGTCCAATGTATGTAACGGGATTTGCTTATCCAGAACATCCCTTATTGCTGCAATGATGACATCATGATTGTGGCCGAGAGCTAATGTACCTGCACCTGCCAGGCAATCATAATACTGCTTTCCTTCTGTATCCGTTATGATCATGCCTTTTGCTTTCTGGATAACAAGGGGGAAACGAACCGGATAAGATTTAGCATTGGACTCCAAGTCATTCTGCAGCTGTAAATATTCATTCCCGGTCTCTATGGAAATCATAGTGGAACACTCCTTTTTTATTCTTCGAATAAGTATTGCAAATAAATCTCGAACACATCAGGAGAAGACCCTTGAAAGAAAAGGTGCGGATCGATCATATCCGGCAAAGCGTTTACTTCAAGGATCGCCCCATTTGCCTCATCGAGCGGAAGAGTTATATCTTTACAACGTATATCGATACCGGCAACATCAATGTTCAATGCGTTTGCCGCTTCAATCGCAATATTCGCGTTGAATCGACAAATAAGGGCAGATTGATCCATCACGATTTCACTTATCTCGTCCGCCAGAATATTACCAGTTGAGAACAGCTCCAGCCGATTCCCTTGCTCCAGAATATCTGCAACAGCTTTACCTTGCCCCTTAAGGTGCATGAGCAAATGCTGCGACTCAAGCTTTATTGTTTGGAATGATCCGGTTTCTCCTACGCTATTGCGTCTCAATTGATCCACATTCAGCTCGTGAATCAGCTGCTCAATCGTTGAGCGTCCGTCTCCTTCGATAAATGCCGGTCGATATTCCAAGACACCTATTACCTTTCCAGCTATTACCAGCACGCGATAGTCAGTGCCTTCGACATATTTTTGAATCATTACTTTTTCACTATAAAGGCACGCTGTCTTAATGGCATGGACTAATTCGTCTTCTTTTCGGATGCCCAAGGTAACTCCAAGACTGCGGCTTGTATCCAAAGGCTTCACAATCACTAACCCATATGCTTTTAAAAAAAGCTTCGCCTCTTCGTTCGTTTCGGACACCACGATATAATCCGGCACAGGCAATCCGCGTCTTCTTAGCAGCAGATTGGAAGCATCTTTATTCTTGGCTAATAAACCCGCCATTAAGGACATTTTGTGGGTTCTTGTCTTATTGATAATAATGTTCTTACCCTGATACGATAGCTCTATAAAATCTTCACACCCTGGAATTAACGGTTTGCAAACAATCCCCATTTCCCTCGCTTTGTTTAGAATTAGTTTATTATGCGTATTTTTAACCATATGCTAATTCACAACACCCCTCCCGACGACAGCAGGATAATCTGCACTTTCCGTCTAATTGATAATGATTTTCAGTATCATTACGAGTTATATCATAATAAATTGCGATGCATCCTGTCAAACACTTTCATTTTTGTATAATTGTGTATCGAAAAAAAGCACTTCGTTTCCAGTGGAAACAAAGTGCTTTTTAAAATCCATATGAGCTATCCTATGGAAACCGGTTCATGTTTTATTTTGGGGCAGGTTGGGCAATAATCTTCAGGCTCATCTGATGCCTGGTAGTAATAGCAGCATGTTTTACGAATACGGATTGGCTCAGCTGAGGCGAGGGTTACTTGTTTTGGGGTATTAAATTTGGCTAGCGGATTGGTTTTTTCTCCAAAAAGATGAGCCGGTGCATCATTAATTAGATACTCAAAATCATTTTGAATACGCAATAATTGATCGTCGCTAGCTCCCTCTCTAAATGTGTTCTCATACAGCCAATACACATAGATGGCCGTATTTTCCCATAAAATAGCCTTTGATATATGGGCTGACTTGGAAATGGATCGCCATGCCTTGTCAATGTTCTCGGCAAAGATACTGCGAATGACTTGATCTCGCCATTCATTCCGATTGCCTTCATCGGGCTGAGAGACTTGCATATTGCTCAAACGTACCTTCGGTAGCCAAGCCTGGCCTTTATAAATGGATTCGATATGGCAATTCCCAATCGAATAATCCATCCCCTTGCTAAACGAACTCATCGCATACAAGCTGGAAGCAATGGTCAAAAAGCTGTATCTTTTGGCAAACAACGATGCGGTAGCAGCTTCTGTTGATGCTTCGAATATGCTTGATACCTTGTCCAAATAATCCAGGCACTTGTCTTTGTCCAATAAATCAATCGCAGAAATAGAGAACCTTCGCTCTAGAGATGGTTCTAGCGTCAATCGATAATCTTTAACTAATTGATCCATTTCTTGTGGTTTAAACATAAATGCCCTCGTTTTTCCTATTTACGTTATAATTCTTCCCTTGCCATGCGGTACACAAAGCGGAGTTCCGTATAGTGGATCCTTAATCACATTCGATTTCATATTGAAAACAGCTTCGATCAAATCAGCAGTCACAACTTCCTCTGGTGATCCTTCTGCATAAACCTTTTGGTCTTTGATAGCCACAATACGATGTGCATAGCGACAAGCGAGATTAATGTCATGAAGGACCATAACAATCGTGCGCCCCTCACTTACATTAAGGGAATATAACAGATCGAGCGCCTCGATTTGGTGTGCCAGGTCCAGATAAGTTGTAGGTTCATCCAGCAGTACGATATCTGTACCTTGCGCCAATACCATCGCAATCCATGCACGCTGCCGTTGCCCGCCAGACAGCGAATCCACTGTCCGCTCCGACAGCTCAGTCAATCCTGTCGTCTCCAAGGCTTGACGCACATTGCGTTCGTCTTCTTTAGACCATTGCTGTAACCAGCTTTGATAAGGATACCTTCCTTGTTTGACAAGCTGAAGGACAGTCAATCCTTCTGGTGCAGTAGGTCCTTGCGGCAGCAGCGCCATCCGTTTCGCCACTTCCTTAGTAGGCAGCGAGGCAATACTATGTCCCTCTAGCAATACGTTACCCTTCTGTGGCTTAAGTAACCGCGCCATCGTACGCAGAAGCGTCGATTTGCCACAGCCGTTGCTTCCGATAAAAGCTGTGACTTTGCCTTTCTCTATAGACAGATGCAAATCTTGAAATACAAATTGATTTCCGTAGCCGATTGATAAGTCACGAGTTTCCAATGCGTTCACACCGAACATCCCCTTTAATTGCCATTTTAAATTAAATTTAGCTACATTGTCAATGAGACTGATTCTTATTATCAAAATAATGATTGATAATAATTTCCTTTTCCTATAGAATAGCCTAGCACGTTTAGAAGTATTTTTGCAGTAAAAATAGAGGAGGACTCCCAATGAAAAGATTATTCATCATCGCATTCGCAGTAGCACTGTGCCTAATGGCGGGCTGCAGCTCATCTCCGTCTTCAACTAGATATACAAAGATAGAGGAACAAACGATTAAACCAAGTGAAATACCAAATGAATCTCCCTTACAAACGGAAAAGCCGCAAACGGATATTCAAGCTGATTCAGCGAGTATAGCGCCAACTCAACAAATCGAGGAAATTAAGGAAATAGAGGAAAAATTACCAGAGAAGACGAGTGCGCCAACCATCAAACCGACCAAGTCCCAAACCATACAGGCTGCTAAGAAGAGTAACGAATCCATAGGCAAAGCTGTAACAAGCTCGATTATGGACAAAAGCACGAAACAAGCCACTCAGAAAGCCCCGGAAGCCGATCAATTAAAAAAGTCCATCGAACAGATCCGAGCGCTTATTAAAGACTTAAAGCAGCTTGCGGAAACCAACGATTCGACGAAGATGAAAAGCGTTTCCTTGCAAATCGTGCAGAATTGGGAAGGGATGAAGGCTGACGTAGCAGCTTCCTACCCGGACATGGTCGACTTTCTGCAAGATAAAATAGTTCTATTAAACGAGTTGCAATCCGGTGAAATAATTGACCCTAAGGTGATGCTGCAGCTAGATTACGAGCTATATCAAGCATTCCGCCAGCTGGCCGATAAAATCGGCTAATGAAGGACTTGCAGGGTTTTTTGGAAAATTATTCTTGACAACTGTAAGAGAATCGTTTTATATTCATTCTTAATGATAATGATAATCATTATTGTAATAGAGAATTGAAAGGTGGATTTATTTCCCCATGCTAAAGTCAAAAATACGCACGATTGCCTTATCCCTATCTATCCTGCTAGCCGTCGTTTCCGTTCCGATAGCTTCTATCGCAGCCGAAACACCTGTCAAAGTTGTACTAGACGGTCAAGAACTCAGTTTTGATGTCCAACCGCAAATAATCAACGGCTTCACGATGATTCCTTACAAAGCGTTAGCATCCAAAATTGACGCCACCGTTAGCTACGAACCGACAACGAAAGAGGTTACTGTGAAGAGGGGCAATACGAATGTAGTATTGACTCTGGGCAGCGACCAAGCGACTATAGATGGTAAATCCGTAACTCTCGGTACCAAAGTTGTCGCGATAAACGGCAGCACTCTCGTTCCACTCCGCTTCCTAGGCGAAACATTCGGCCTGTGGGTCAACTGGAACAACAGCACGAAAACAGCCAGTATTGAAACAAAACGCACAATCACCGACGCCATGGGAGTAACGACGCTCACATCTGTTCCGAAACGCATCGTTGTCCTTGTTAATGGCATGGTCGACATTACGTTGACTTTAGGCGTCAAACCCGTAGGTGCTGTAGAATCATGGGTGCAAACACCTTGGTATCACTATCTTCGAGCGGACATGGCCGGTGTTAAAAGTCTTGGCAGTGAGCTCCAGCCGAACATCGAAGCGATCGTTGCCTTGAAACCGGATCTGATTATCGGAGCGAAAACTCGTCACGAGAAAATTTACAGTCAGCTTTCCGCAATCGCCCCTACTGTCTTCGTAGGACAATTATTTGAATGGAAACAGAATATGGACTTAGCTGCGCAAGCATTCAATAAAGAAGCTACAGCCACAACATTCATGAACGATTGGAATACACGGGTAGCTGACTTTAAAGCCAAAATAGGCAGCCGTGCCAATACTGAAGTATCGCTTGTTCGTTTCTTCGACGACAATTCAGCCCGTATCTATATTACTGGCTTCGCAGGTTCCATTCTTGCTGAGCTTGGTCTGAGCCGACCGGCAGCACAGCAAGTTCCCGGAAAAGTTTTCATCGATCTTGATTCACAGGAGCAGATTCCGCTTGCTGAAGGCGATGTCATCTTCGACATTACATCCAGCAACCAAGGTGGAGACGAGTTCAAGACTCAAGAGGAATGGCAGAAGAGTCCGCTATGGACCAATCTCAAAGCCGTCAAAAACGGTAAATATTATAAGGTGAACGACATCACATGGAACTTATCCGGCGGGGCAACAGCCGCAAAAATGGTGCTTGACGACCTGTACTTCTACTTCGATCTATAAAATTCGTATACATTGCGATATATTAGAATGGGCCGTATTATCAGGCTCATTCTTTTATGTGTCACGAGACTGGAGCGTCGATCATGGAAAGGTTGTTTACCGGAAGCCTGTCTAAGGCTGTCGGTCTTATTATTGGAATTATCGTTATGCTTGCATGCATATTTGCCAGTATGGCTTACGGCTTCACCTCTATCAAGTGGTCTGATGTTTACTATTCATTCACACAATACGACAGCACTTCAACCGCTCACATTATCGTGCAAACATCGCGATTCCCGAGAGCGTTAACAGCAGCAGTTATTGGAGCGAGCTTAGCCATTGCTGGATCGTTGATCCAGGGGCTAACGAGAAACCCGCTTGCTGATCCCAACATACTCGGCATCAACTTCGGCGCATCATTCATGGTTGTGCTCTTCGTCACTACCCTGTCTGTAACTTCACTACCGATTCTTACAGGCGTTTCTTTCTTTGGTGCAGGAATCGCTGCGATTGCGGTTTATTTGCTGGGATCCCTTGGGCGAGACGGCTTGACACCAGTGAAGATCATACTAGCGGGTGCCGCGATAAGTGCCTTGTTCTCTTCGTTCACGCAAGGGATGCTCGTACTGGACGAGCAAGGCTTGGAGGAGGTCATGTTCTGGCTAACCGGTTCCGTCGCGGGCAGATCGCTCGAGATGCTGAAATTCGTATTGCCTATCATGGGGGCTGGTTGGCTATCTGCGTTTGTGATCGCGAGGCATATGAATGTACTGACGATAGGCGAAGATACGGCGCAAGGGCTCGGGCAACGGACGCTGCTAGTAAAGCTTGCTGTCGGACTAATTATTATCGTACTCGCTGGCAGTTCTGTTGCAGTTGCAGGACCTGTAGGTTTTATTGGATTGGTCGTACCTACAATCGCCCGTCAGTTTGCTGGCAATGACTATCGTTGGATCATTCCATACAGCGCAATTATCGGTGCCATTATCGTTCTCGCAGCCGATGTTGCTGCTCGTTTTGTCATTTGGCCATCTGAGCTTCCGGTCGGCGTCATGACTGCGATCATCGGCATCCCGGCATTCATTGCGATCGCCAGAAAGGGGATCGTTAATAAGTGAAGAATCTCACACAAATTCGATTCGATAAAGTCCCTATCTCTTTTTTGCTCCATAAGAAATCATTAATGATTACATGTTTGCTTATCATCGCCAGTGTTGCGGCATTTCTGCTGAGCGCTGGGCTCGGGGATATGCGGATTCATCCGTTTGATGTCATTAGGGCGATGTTCGGGAGTGGTACGGAAGAGCATAAGCTAGTGGTTCAGACGATCCGCCTTCCGAGAATAATAGCTGCATTTCTCGTTGGCGCCGCACTCGCGGTAGCCGGAGCCATCTTGCAGGGCATTATCCGCAACCCGCTTGCTTCACCGGACATCATTGGCATCACGAGTGGCGCTTCCGTCGCGGCGGTCGCCTTCATCAGCTATTTATCAGGAACGGTAAGCATCGTATGGCTGCCGGTCGCCGCGATAGTAGGTGCTGGCATCACTTCGATCGTCATTTATATGCTTGCCTGGAAGAATGGTGTGACAGCCATCCGTCTCGTGCTAATCGGGATCGGAATGAACTTCCTGCTAGCATCTTTAACCAAGGTGATGCTTGTTACTAATCCGATTTATACATCGTCGCAAGCTTATGTATGGCTTACCGGCACCGTGTACGGCACCGATTGGAGCATCGTATGGATGCTTGTACCCTGGGTAGCGGTGTTTATTCCAATCGCTTTCATCTTCGCCAGAAACGTGAACGTGCTTCAGCTCGGCGACGAAATCGCAGCTGGCGCAGGAAGCGCCGTCCAGCGACAACGGTTCACATTGCTCATGATCAGTGTTGCTTTGGCCGGAGCTGCCGTATCCGTTGGCGGGGCGATTTCGTTCGTCGGACTTATCGCACCTCATATGACCCGGAAACTCATAGGGCCTTCATTCGGCGGTGTTCTACCTGTTTCGGCTCTGATCGGCGGATTAATCGTCATCCTCGCTGACACGGTAGCGCGAACGGCTTTCTTGCCTTACGATATCCCGGTCGGGGTGTTTACCGCCGGAGTCGGCGCACCTTTCTTCATCTATTTGCTGTATCGCAATCGGAATTTATAACCACTTATCTGCACTTGGGTTCATTCCCACAAACCCAGATAAGGCACAGTTGCGATACTGCTAACATCCATATTACTAGCAACGATAGAGTCGGCTTTTAAATAAATGCCTTCATCCGTTTTGACGAATACAGGCTGGGTCGGAAACAAAAAATGCTCTGGCAGCTTACGTTCTCCGCCCACCCATCCAGTATCGCGTCCAAAAGTAACCTCATCCTTACGGCCAATCAGCTTATAGACATCTTGCCAATAATAATCATTAATTGCCCAATGTTCGTCATCCTCTACCCACATGCATTGATCACCTAGCAGAACGGACATCCGACGATTGGGCTTTTCAAGGCCTTCAGCCATGTTCTCATCCAGTCCATGACGATGTAATAAGTAGTACAAATCATGTGTGTGCCAAGCTGAGCTTGGGGCAACATCCGCTTCATTCTGCCAGCCGGTTGCTGAAGCGAAATAACCTCTTGGTGTTTGATAAAAAGCATAGGTCTCATCACATTCTTCTAGAAACCGAGCCATTTCCTCGTCCTCTGAATGTGCTAAATAGCACTCAATGCCGTAGAGCGACATCCCCATTCCTGCGATAAGCATAGGACCGTTCATCTTTCTCCACTCGGCCCCCGCGAGCAACCACATGCGATGAAATCGTTTCTGCCCCCTATGATCGTTCCAAGCACAGCGAACAACATGACGACATAGTGCACCGGCATGCTGCAAGTATTTGGGATCTCCAAACATTTCGTAAGCCAATACCAAAGGGGCTATCATCAACCCATAATATTCCGCAGGCTCAATAATCGTTGCATCCCCCAAATATCGGTAAGTCGCTTCACAATCTTGATCGGGAATTCCGCTGATATGATAATGCTCGATCATAAAGTTCAAATTGTTTTGGATGTCGCCGGACCAAGGTGAATCTGGAAATGCCGCTTGAAATAGCAGCTTTCCCCACAAACGACAGTACTCCTGATTGCTAATATTCCTCGTTTCTTTGAAAGGATAAATCACATCACAAGCGTTTAAATTGCGCAACATTGCCTTTCGAATGCTTTCCAACGCTTCAGCCGGTAACCACGAACGCCCGTTTATCGCCGTAAGCCCCAAAGCGACGTTTGGCATCATATTATGTATTAATCCCTGATTTAACATCTCACCAACCTGAAAACCAATGTGCTTGTATTGCCCGTCTTCTTGGAACCGAGACGTTTGAAACTGAATCATTTGCAGCACTTGGTCTTTAAGCCTTGGATCCCCTTGTTCAGCAGCAATTCGGCAGAAAGCAGCCATTAACGGACTGGCCCAAGTGCTGTGTCCACTTGTGAAATCAGCCCACCGGTATGGGTTGGAGCCCCATACCGAATGATTATGAAAGCCGTGAATAGCCCCATCTTCTTGTAACCATGATGCCAACCAGTTTCCCAATGCACTTACATTCGGTTTCATCGAATTCTTCCCCCTTCAAAATTCATAGATTAATTTTGTTGGCGCTCAAACATTTTCCTTTGATTACCAGAACAACTCCGTACGTCCACGCAGCTTCGTAATAGCTTCCGCAAAGAAATAGTCACCATAAATGATTGGTACATTCACAAAGGTTCTCTTCGGAAAATTGGCTGTTGCTTTTGTAATAATCCCTTCCTCATCATCATCCCATGAGGCATAATGTTCAATTAAAATGCGTAAAATTCGCTTCGCTGCTTCTTCGTATTGTTGAACTTCATCCTTAGGGACAAATCGGCTGATTTCCAACAATCCGCTTGCTGCACAAGCAGCTGCTGACGTATCGTATGCCAACTCTTCCTCCTCTGGGGCACGAAAGTCCCAGTATGGCGCACGATCCGCGGGCATATTCGCTATGAAGAAATCGGCAACATGTTTTGCCGCATTCAAGAATCTAACATGACCGGTATATCGGTAGCTTAACGCCATCCCATACAACGCCCAAGCCGTACCGCGTGACCATGCCGAATCTGGGGAAAAACCTTGCCCTCCTCTGTCTTCGATTCTTTCTCCAGTTTCAGGATCAAAACATACAATATGATGGGAAGAACCGTCTAGGCGAATAAATTCACGCAGAACGGTGTCCGCATGAGCAACAGCGATATGGCGGAAGCGCGGGTCGTTGGTCGTTTCACTTGCCCAATAAAGCAATGGCAAATTGAGCAGGCAATCGATAATCGCCCAGCCTTGCTGGTTCTCACCATTCCATGCTCGAATAAACTGTCCCTTGGCATTATATCGTCCAGCAAGATGACTAGCTGCCATCAGCCCACGTCGTTTCGACATCTCTGTGCCAACAAGCTTATATTGGGCTACCGAAGATAAGCTCCACATGAAGCCGACATCATGATGCAGCTTTTCATATTCTAATAAAGGCTCGTCCATCTGATCTTCACAGGATACAGCGATCTTAAGCAAATCTTCATTGCCATTCTCTCTATAAATAAGCCAGAGCAGTCCGGGCCAGAATCCTGATGTCCACCAATCTGCCGATTCCGCAATATACTTTCCGTTCAGAGAAGCATAGGGGAAAGTGGCTCCAATTCGCTTGCTTGATTTCTCTACTTTGGCAACAACTTTACCCCAAGCTTCTTCAATCCACTGTTCCCTCAAGCCAACTTCCATTTCTTATCCCCCCGTACAATTCATACCCGATTATTAATTAAAACAGAAAGCGTGTATGCCCTTTTTTAGTAAAGTCATTAAACCCTTCCATTTGAAGCAACTCTTCTTTCATCTGCAGACGGCCTCGGAATCCGGTAAGTGCTGCATTCTTGCCGATGACACGATGGCATGGAACTACGATGGGTATGGGATTAGCGCCATTCGCTGCTCCTACAGCTCGGATCGCCTTAGGACTGCCCAAAGCTTCCGCAAGCTCCGAATAACTCCGAGTTTGGCCGTAGGGGACACGGGTTAGTGCTTCCCAGACAGAAATTTGAAATGCTGTTCCTCGAAAATCAATCGGGAAAGTGAACTCTTTGCGTGTTCCCTCAAAATACTCCTGCAGCTGGTAAATATATTCCGATAGCAGATTAGGGTTTTGGATCAGGTTTGCGTTGGGTATTTTTTTATCGACCCATGTTCTCAGCGTTTCGAATGATTCGTTCGGCAGGGTGATTAAGCATAAGCCTTGCTTTGTAGCGGCTAGATAGAGCGGCCTGTTCTGGAAAATCAGATGTACCCAGGTCCCCCAATACACTTCTATTTTAGTTCTGCCCATTAGCCCGTAATCCCTTCTGAAATAACTTCCTTTTTGAGTAAATATGTTTACAGCTATTCACTCTATAATAGTAGAATATTGAGATACATGCTATAAGCGACTCCTACCACTCAGATGAGTTATATGGATTTTCTCCCGTTAATAAATGGATTCAGATAGGTTTTTACGATTTAGATGGATTTCCTCCTGATAATTCAGCGAAAATAGCCTTGAAACAGCTAAAGGTACTTTTTTACATGGAGCTTTTCCAGTTATTCACTGAATTTGCCCGAATAATGGATATTAACGGGAGGGATTCCAGTTAGATTCGCAAAAAAACAGCGCAAGAGGTGCGCTGCTTCAGCTTCAATGTTGGCTACTCGTTTAAAATGGTTGTCACCTTGTTCTGGATCAGCTTGGCTACTTCCTCTGCAGACTTTTGTTCGCTAAAGAATGCTCTGGGTTCATCACCAATAATAGAAATTAGACTACCGTTCACATCTGAATAGTTATCCGCAGTGCTAATGAGCTGTTTAAACTGCATAAATTCTTCATCCGATACCTTGGGTACTTTCCCATTTGAAAGCTTGAACGTACCACTTTTAACTTTTTCCTGAATGTCGTTTAGCTGCTTCTCGTTCACAGATTTAAGCAATGAAAATCCTTCTCTATCTTGCAAGGATTGGCCATCAGCCGATAACAAGTAAGCAATAAATTCCCAAGCCGCCACTTTAACTGGAGAGTTGGTATTAATAGCGAGCTGGGAGACAGGTATAATCCTCGCCCCACCTTTTTGTTCTGGTTTTTGCAGCAGCTTTGGATTTGAGAAATACATATGTGAAGCATTTATAAAATCTGCAGGCGATTGCAAACGGATAGAATAGAACATTTGCTTACCTACATCCGCTGGTTCAGAAGTCATGACATGATCATCATACATTTTTTTAATTTGCTGCATCGCTTCCAGGAATAAGGGAGAATCGAACTTTGCCTTTTTCGTTGTATGATCAACGAATTCTGCATAATTATCCACAATCATTTCTTGGAGGAGAAGCTCCGGCGGGTCATTCGCTAAAGCGTAGCGGCGTTCCGTGCCGCTATCCCCCAGTTTCTTCGAAATCTCTGCAAACTCTTTCCAGTTCCAATTCTTATCGTCGACATTCGCGTTCTTAAGAATGTCGCCATCGCCAACGAACCCCCGAAGGGAGAACCCTAAAGGCATGACATACAGACCGCCATTCTGCTTCATTACATCCAAAATATTCATTTGCAAATCGCTTTTATTCAGCGTTTTGTCTTGCTCGATGGACTCATTCATGTTCAGGATAAGCTTTTTGCTCACATAATCATCGATAGGCAAGCTGCTTATTTCGAAGATATCCGGACCTTTCCCTGATAGCAGTGCTGCATTCGTCGTTTTTTGGTATTTTTCATAATCCTCTGTAATCTGAATCTGCAAATCAATGTCGGGATACTTTTCTTCAAACTTTTTCTCTGCCGTCTGGTAAAATGCGCTCGATTTATCCAAAGCATGCAGCTTTTGAATAGCCAAAGTAACGACCTTTTTACCTTCTTTAATTACTACTTTCTCCGTACTAGCCGGTTCCGCGCTGCCTCCAGAACCGCCGCATGCAGTCATCGCCGTCAATAAAGTACCAATCAATATCATACCTAACCACTTTTTCATAGTATGAATTCCTCCAAGTTTTTATTAAATAAATGCTTAATTATTACAGACGAACACGATCTCCATCTTGTATAGGCTCACTGCTTTCGAGAATAATAAGGTCGTCCTCATAGAGGCTATCCGCTTGAATCATGGTTTCTTTGCCATTAGTTTCACTGGATTGGATTTGGACTTTACGGACAACAGAGACATTGCCTAGTGCACCCCTCTGCACTTCAATTTTATAAACAAACATCCCGTCATGGTCTTGATGAATAGCCTCATTGGAGATAACCAATCCCTCTTGGTGCGAGTGTTTCTCGAGTTTGATCTCTGCCTGCTCACCTCCCTTCAGCTCAGAATCAACGACCTTTATGCGAAGAGTCTTCTGCGGGATCGTTTGAGGCGTGCTCGCTTCATCTTCAGTTGAGCTCTCGGATCGTGATTCTGCATTTCCAATTTCTTCTATCGTGCCTTCGATCATACGGGATTGTTGATCTTGGACTGCCTTTACTTCAACGTCTATTTTTTCTCCCATTGAAATCGCTAAGCTAGATAAGAACGTTGAATCCGCAGAAATATCCAACCGATAACCCAATCTGCTGTTCGAGATAATAACATCCGGTTCACCCGTAGATGGTAACCCTTCTACGCCATTCAATTGAGTAATCACACCGTCAAAAGGAGCCATTATCTCCTGTTGGCTGGCCAGACGATCCTTTAACTCATTAATTTTCCGCTCTTGCGTACCCAGATCAAGTTTACGTATCTCAATATCGCGTCTTACAGTCCGAATTTGGAGCTCGTCGCCTTCCTTAGTTGACTGAATAAACTGATCTTGAATATTCTGCAGCTCCATTTTCTGCTTGTCCAAGCTGGTCACCTCATCCGCCACTTCTCGTTCGGCAGTCTTGCTGTCATAAGTGACTAGCTTTTGCCCCATCTTCACATGATCTCCGTCTTTCACGAGCAGCTGCTTTACCTTCCAGCCAGCAGGATTTGATAATTTCGCTTCGGCTAGCGGCTGTAATATACCACTGTCTTCAATCGTAAATAAAAGACTCCCTTTTACCGGCTTTTCGGTTATCACTTTCGGCAATTTCAATGATTGCAGTGTGTTGCTGAACAACGTAAAAAATAATAGCAATCCAATAAAAACAATGAACACCACTAGAATGATTCTTTTGCGTTTGCGATCACTCCGCTCTTTTTCCAGCTCCATATTCCGTCGTTCTCCTTTCCCCCAAAATTACCCTTTGATGCCAGACAATTGAATGCCTTCAATGAAATACGTTTCCGCATATAGAAACAGCAGCACCATTGGAGCCATATAAAGCATCGATGCGGCGGAAGCAATTCCTCCTCCATTAATCCTGGATAAATAAATCGACAACGGCTGCTTGAACGGATCGTCCAAGAATATAAGCGGCTGCTCTACCATGTTCCAATAATCGACGAACAGCAGGATAACAAGTGCAGCCAGCCCTGGCTTGATCATTGGAATAATGATTTTATAGAAAATTCGCAAATGACTAGCTCCATCCATCTTGGCCGCTTCTATGTAAGCATAAGGAATATCTTGCATGAATTGTCTGAGCATAAATACACCGAAGGCTGCGAAAATACCGGGTAATATAATCGCACCATTACTATTCAACAAACCAAGCTTAGCCGCCATAATATAATTCGGAACTAGAGTCACTTGAAATGGCATGAGCATTGTCAAAACATAGACGAGAAACAATTGCTCGCGTCCGCGAAACTGCAGCTTGGAGAATGCGTAGGCGGCTAGTGCTGCTACTAAGGTTTGTCCTGCAATAATCGGCACCACCAGTTTTACCGAATTCCAGAACATGATAAGAAATCTAGGACTGTCCAGCAACACATTGCCATACTGCTCCAAGGTCACTTGATCTGGCAGCAGCTTAAGATTCACGAAAGGGCTTGCTCTCCCGGCAACCGCTTTGTCCATCTGTCCTATAGGTCCGTAGTTAAGGTCGATTTCCTGATCTGTCATAAGCGAATTTGTGAAAGTAATAACAATCGGGAATACTAACATCACGGCTATGACTCCCATAACGAGCGTTAACGCACCCTTCTGCAATATTTTGGCAACTAGCACAATTTTCCTTCCCCCTATTCCATGAACTGCCGATACCGCCGCTCAATTGCAAACAATCCAAGGACGATCAACAGTATGCAGCCGACCATCAAGTTCGCCGCCGCAGTCAGCTTCTGAATATCCAACGCCACGAACATATTGTTCATATAGTGCTGCATCATGTATATACTGTCGTGCGGATAATCGCCTGCGATCAAATACGTTTCGCGAAATACTTTAAACGAATTAAGGATCGACATTATGACTACAAAAAACATCGTCGAGGTTAGATAAACTAGCGTAATACTGCTAAACTGCCGTAAACGCCCCGCCCCTTCAATTTGCGCGGTTTCGTAATAATCCTTAGGGATTTGCTGCAGTCCTGCCAAGAATAAAATTACGTTATAGCCAATGTTCTTCCATAAATAAACGACAATGATTACATTTCGCGCCGCATCGGTCTTCATCCAATCTACTCGCGCTAATCCGAAGCCGCTCAGCCAGAAGTTTAGCGAACCGTTCCAATCAAAAAGCATCTGCCAGATCAGAATAATCGAGGCGACTGGAACAACAAGCGGCAGCACATAGGCAGTCCGCAGCCATTTGCGCAGGTAAATATTTTTGTTCAGCAGCATCGCCAAAGCTAGTGAAAGCACAAGGATTAGCGGAACACTAATCGCACTAAAATAAAACGTATTGGATGCCGCCTTTCGAAAGGAACCACTCGCAAGCAGCTCGCGGTAGTTATCCAATCCCACAAAATGACTGTCTACCGTACTATCTATAAAAGAATAGAACACTCCAATGGCAAACGGGATAAGATAAAACAGCGCGAAACCGATAACGCTTGGTGCGAGAAATAGCCATGCTGCTGCTGAATCCGTACGAAGCCATTTTTTTATTGTCTTCTTCGTGATGAAGTTATGCCAAAAACCCCACTTCTTCATTTCCAGCTCCTCCTCCCATTCCTATATTTAGAATAGGGGAGTCTGATAAAAGAAAAAGTAGGGTAAATATAAAGTTTTCATAAAATGAATGGAACAGTAGCTAAACGTTTTCTTCGGGTACAAATTTTTGCGGGAAACGCACTTCAAAAAGCGTACGAATTAAGCTGCTTTGGGCGGAAATCGTGCCTTGATGCTGCGCAACAATATTCTTGGCAATGGACAAACCAAGTCCAGTGCTGCCTTCGCGATGAGTTCGCGCTTGATCACCCGTATAAAACATTTCAAAAATATGCGGCAGTTCTTCTTGCGGGATGCAATCTCCATAATTCACCACTTGAATCACCACATCATTTGCATCAAGACTGCAATGAATATCGATAAACTGGCCATCTTTTCCATAGCGAATGGCGTTCGTCAGCAGATTTTCAAAAACACGTGCCAACAATTCTCCGTCCCCCCAAATAGTTAGATGTGGAGTCATATATAATCGAGTACCTAGGTTGTTTTTCTCAAAAACAGGATACAATTCTTCGTTCAATTGGATGAGGAGCTCACTCAAATCAATTGGCTTTTTTTCAAAGGTAAGCTTGCCGTAGTTCATACGCGTAATTTCGAATAGCTCGTCAATAAGCTTTTCTAAACGCTGTGATTTGGTATAGGCAATGCTCGTATAGTGCTGGATTTGCTCACTAGTCAATTGATTGTCCCGAAGAATAAAATCCAAATAACCTAAAACAGAAGTCAGTGGTGTACGCAAATCATGCGCCAAATTTAAGACCAATTGCTCCTTGCTGTTTTCTGCAAAATCGCCTCTATCTAAAGCCTGCTGCAATTTTTCACTTGCCAAATTAATGTCTCTCGCAATATCTCCGATTTCATCTTCTGATTGTATACGGATACGGTTGTTGAAATCTCCATTTGCCAGTAAATTAATCCCGCTGGATATTTCTTTAAAATAAGCTGCATAACGTTTGGTGATGAGATAGAATAATAACAACGATAGAGGAATGAAAATAAGCAAAAAGAAGTTAACATCCCCTATATCTCTTATGAAAAAACGAATTTTAGTCAGTGGATTTCCCCACTTGGTTGTAGAATAATAGAGTTGGAGAGCTTTATAGAGCAAATAGGTAATGGCAGCAGAAAAAAGCATGCTTATTCCAAAGAGCTCAACCATTTTAAAGCGAAAGCTTCGACTGATTTTAGCCATTGAATGTATATCCCACTCCCCAAACAGTTTTGATCAGTTTGTTTTGATGAATATCTTCTCCAAGTTTTTTGCGCAAGGTGCGTATATGAACCATGACCGTATTGCTGCCTTCATAGTATGCATCACCCCACACCTGCTGAAAGATGTTTTCCGCACTATACACTTTCTTGGGATAACTGGCTAGCAGATACAAAATATCAAACTCTTTTGGAGTTAGTTCAATAGGCTTGCCATATAGAAACACAGTGTGTTCTTCGGGATAGATGATCAATCCGCCTGCCTCTAAAGCAAGCTTGTTCGTTTGTGCAGTTTGATTAAACAACGAGGAACGTCTCAGTTGAGCATTCACACGAGCAACCAGCTCCATCGGATTGAACGGTTTAGTCATATAATCATCGGCTCCGCTTACCAGTCCTGTAATCTTATCAAGATCAGTCGTTTTGGCGCTGAGGAATATAATAGGCAGATGATGCTGTGCTCTTATTTGCCTTGTAACTTCGTATCCATCCAGCTTCGGCATCATAATATCTAGAATCGCCAAGTCAATCGAGTTCGTCTGAAAAGCAGATACAGCTTCTTGCCCATCGTATACTTTAATGCAGCTGTAGCCCTCTTTTTCTAAATGCAGCTCGATCAAATCGGCAATCTCTACCTCATCATCCGCTATCAGAATTGTGATCGCCTTCATTATTCCACCCCTATATCACGATAGTATTCCTATTATTGTAGCAGATTTATTCCTATTCTATATGACTTTAGCCCGTATTAGCTCATAACAAGCTAAACGGGCCTATTTTTTGCTCGGGTAACATTTAGGGTGGTTCCCATAAGCAATATACCTATTTTGAAAGCAAAGAAACCAATCAAGCCTCCGCTAGAATTTAAAATGAGGTCATCGACGTCAAAGCTTCCTATGGAAAATACAGCCTGCGCGCTTTCCAAACAAAGACTTAAACCGAAAGAACGTATAAAAGCACCAATAAAGGATATTTTTTTGTTTTTTGATAATAAGCCAAGAAGAATACCGTATGGCATAAATATGGCGATATTCCCTACAAGGTAGAATAAATCATGACTCGATAACTCATTCATCGTTCTTGATATCTCTTTAAATGGAGTCAAATTGCCATGGTGTATTCGCCTTGATATATAATCAGGATTAACTAAGCTAATCTTTAGCTGCTGCCAGAGAAATGTCATGTCAATCGAACCAAACTTAAAAAGCACAACTTTGCAAAGTACATATACATATATAGCAAACATCAATTGAATTTTAATATCATAAAATATGTTTTTTTGCTTCATTTTTGTCGCCTCACCTTCTTGAAGCCCCATCAGGAGCTCACCGTCACAATAATACCGTCCATATTGTTGCCTGAAATCTCATAGCTGCCATTCTTTGGTACATGAATACTTGTGTTTTCGGAGATCGGATAGTAAGTAATTTCATAGCTTTTCTGATCAATAGTAGTCGTAATCGTTTTTTGTGCTTTCAAGAGATCCAAATATTCCTCCAAGACCAAGTTCTTTTCCTGCATAATTGCGCTGTGCGGCAGACCAACATAACGAAAATGCCAGGGCTCTGATTGAATGCCCGTAATTGCCGTTTTATCACTCGGATAACGCAAGATAAAGCCATAACTCGATGCATTTTTTTTCAGCCACTTTCCTTCGGATGCATAATTCATTTCACCTTCCGTAGATCCAATGTCTAGCGATAACCCTAAATTATGTTCACTATAGCCTGCAGGCAACGCATAGTCAGATCCCATTTGCTGATAGAGCTGATTTTGTTCTGTATTGTCCCGATAGCCGCTGCTGATTAAAAAACGGCTAACCCCATCAATAGCTGCGGCTCCAATCATCGTCGAAAATCTTTGCACTAAGCTTGGCGACAGCTGAATCGTTTTATCCAGTACTATGAATCCATTCACCAGCTCTCTATGCTCAGACAACTTGACCTCTTCCGTCGCTTCACCCCCATCTGGTACAGGATGGTCCTTATTAACCAACAACAAATTGCCCTTGTAAATCTGAGCTTTTGTTACCTTAATGGTTTGCTCGTTCTGTTGAGTAGTCACCTCTTGATCTTGGGATTGATTCTCTTCTTCCGGTGGTTTCTCAATAACGATTTTCTGTTTATGTTGTACATATCCATATCCCAGCAGTAATAATATAATAAGCCAAAAAACCCATTTCTTCATTTTATTATCCTCCTAATCCTTCAGTAACTCTAGGATAAGGAAAACTAATAAAAAAGAAATGAGTATAAACATAAAGTTTTTCTTAAATTTCTGTTATTCCTGTACTACGCTTTATTAATTCTCGTCAAATTCCTTAATAGGAAGTCCTGCATCTTTCCAAGCCTTCGTTCCTCCATCAAGAATGTAAACGTCCGTAAATCATGACTCCTACCTACTCAGATGATTTACATGGAATTTCTCATGTTAATAAGTAGATTCAGACTTGTTTTTATGGTTTAAATGGAATTCCTCCTGATAATTCAGCTCAAATAGCACAGAACAGCTAAAGTCCCTTTTTTACATGGAGCTTTTCCAGTTATTTGCTGAATTTACTCAAAAAACGCAATATTAACGGGAGGTTTTCCAGCTAGAACAACAAAAATCTGCGATAATTCGCAAAATATCTCTTGAGAATGGATTTTTATGAGAGTTATAAGTAACTTGGGTGCTGTTACCGGTCAATCCATTCTCGGAAGGTGATTACTGGAATCAGCATGGCGAGGCAGGGTGTTTCGACACAGGCAGAAGCTTCATATTCACTTTCACCTAGAATACTATTGATCATAAGTGGACAACATTCCCCGCTATTGATCCTGTAAAGTGTTATTTCTCTGCCGCTAGAACTGATTTTTAAGTACAGTTGAACTCACTTATCTCATATCCCTTCATACATCTGCAAGGCATAACGATGACCGATATTAACTTTAATATTCCCATTTTAAGCCCATACAAATAATTGTGAAGAACAGCGAAGCAAATCTTCCCTGGTTCGCACATGACTATGCTAAACGTAGCGTGGTCGTCTGATGCCAAATTGCAAAATCATTGCTCCCAAAAGAACTACAAGTGCTGCCCCAACTAAAGCTGTATTATAATTTCCTGCGCCGGAGATAAGAAACCCTGCAATCAAAGGTCCAATTATTTGGCCTAATCCAAAGAATGCAGTAAGCAAACCTACCAGCTTCCGACTATTTTTGGAATCCACATGTTTCACAAAAGCTATCGATAGTGTTGTAATCCCCATAAACGTGGCACCGAATAACAAAGCCCCCACATAAACACTGGCTAAGGATGGTACTATTACCGGGATGGCGATTCCTATTGCTTGAAGGATCATAGCCAGGATCAGACTTTTTTTATGACCGATTTTAGAAGCAAGGATTGACCAAATTAAACAGGAAGGAGCCGCAGCAATGCCTACCAAAACCCAGCTTAACGAAGAAATATTCGTGATGCTAGAAAAGCTCTTCACATAAGCCACTAAATAAGTACCTGTAACGATATAACCCAGACCTTCCAAGCTGTAAGCAATAATGATGAATACTAAAATTTGTTTAACTGATTCTTGCCGCTGGGCAATGGAAGATGCTTTAGGTATTTGGTTTGAAGATGATTGTTGCTTTAATAGAAACCAAGCTATTACACCAAGGATAAGACTTAGTAAGCCCAAACCTTTCCAAACGAAAAATGAATCACCATGTTGAGCAAACACAGGTACAAATATACCCGTCAACAGAATGCCAAGCCCAACAGCACCATATAAAAAACCAGTTTGAAAAGGCGACAAATACTCTAGAACAATATTTGAGGTAAGAATAAATACCGCTGCACTCGCTGCACCAGACAAAAATCTCAACAACATCCACACTTCTAACCCATTGAATTCAGCCATCCCCCATGTGGTTAATACACTTATCAATAACCCAACTAGAAGAAAACTGGCAAGCCGCTTAGGTTGGTAGATGGTTAGGGCAATAGCTCCTACTAGATAACCCAAATAGTTACTAGAAGCTAGATATCCTGCATGTGCAGGTGAGATCAAATGCTCCTCTAGCATCATAGGCAAAATAGGCGTGAAAGCGAATCTTCCTACGCCCATAGCGACCATGAGTGCAGCAATACCTCCAAAAAGCAGGATGACCGCATGTTTCTTCACCATTTCTCCTCCTTAAATTACATTATTCAAAGTTTCTATAACACCAAACCCAGTGCCAAAACGGCACTGGGTTCATTATAGTAATATAAAGTGACTACTACTTTATCTTAGCGGCAAGCTGCCGGCGATACTCCAATGCAGGCAGTCCACCCCAACCCCAATTATCGGTGTCAACCTCTTCGATAACTACGAACGTAGATTCTAACGGCTTGTTCAGTACATTGAGCAAAAGCTCGCTAACCCCTTTAATGAGCGCAGCCTTTTCTTCCGCCGTAACAGATTGACGATCTGGTGCAGTGCCCTCACGAGTCACTTGAATTGTAACGATTGGCATCGATAATCTCCCCTTTATGGATTTGATATGATTAGAATCTGCAGCTGCATTTACTTAGTGACCAGCATTCTGCCCACCATCAACATGAAGGATTTCACCCGTTACAAATTTGGCTGACTCCAGATATAAGACCGCATCGACGATTTCATGTGACTCACCCATGCGTCCCATTGGATGAAGCGAAGACAAGCCTTCATGGGTTTCGACGGGATGCATCGGCGTTTTGATGATCCCTGGTGATACCGCGTTAACGCGAATTCCCTTGGTAGCATACTCGATCGCTAATGATTTCGTCGCAGATTGTATACCGCCCTTCGTCAATGAAGCAAGTACGGACGGTACGCCAGCTATCGCGTGGTCAACCAGACTCGTTGTAATGTTAACGATGTGTCCTGTTCCTTGTTTCAGCATCTGAGCCACCGCGCGTTGGGTAACGTGGAAGAAGCCGACGACATTAGTGGATAAATATACGGCCAGGTCCTCTTCTGAATACTCCGTAAATGGCTTAGCCATGAAGATTCCGGCATTATTAACTAGAGTATCTATACGTCCATAGTGAGCTAAAGCTTCATCGATTAAGCGCTGCGCGGTCTTAGAATCTGCAATGTTACCAGCAACAAACCGGACTTGTTTACCTGTGGGATCGATTTCCTTTGCAGCATCCGCCAACGCTTGTTCGCTGCGTCCATTAATAACTACATTCGCTCCTTGTTTTACCATCTCAATCGCCATAGCTTTCCCAAGACCGCTGCTACCGCCAGTTATCACTATTACTTTTCCCTTAATATCCATCTGTTAGTTCACATCCTATTCATGAAGTTTGAGTTGCCTTTTTAAACACTTGTATAAATTCATCAGGTGATTTTAGTCCAGATAAGCTGATCTCCTCATTAATTACAAAATAAGGAACGCCTCTGACCCCCAACTTTTCTGCGTTGCGTTGTCCTAATTCAACTTTTTCAATCCCATCACCCTTAGTAAGCCGCAATTTTAGCTCAGCATCGTTAGAGCTTCCGTTTGCACTTGCTATTTTTACAAGTTCATCTATATTACCGATATCAATACCATCTTCAAAATAAGCCGTATATATTTTTTCAATCAATTGCACTTGCTGGTCAGCTGGAGTAATAGCAATTAACTGATGGGATAAAGTAGTATTAGGTGTATATTTTACAATATCCATATTATATTTAAGGCCATAATTAGCACCATTTTCATCATATTGCTTCATTCTTGCTGCGAATTGAGCAGCCCCGCCTAATCTGCCAATCATAAGCTGCCGATAATCTTCCCCTTCAGGACGAATATTAGGGTTGATCTGAAATGCATGCCAACGGACGGTTGCCTTTGTGTCTTCTGGCAATTGTTTCAAAGCGGTTAACAGACTAGTTGTTCCCATACGACACCAGGGGCACATCGTATCCATATAAACGTCAATTATTAAGTCCTTCATTATCCAACCACAACTGGCTTTACCGTTTTAAGATGCTGAATGTAATCGATACTGCTCTGTGCTAAGCGTTCTGCAGTAACAGTAGATGTATCGCTTAGTGAAAAGTGAGGCAGATAAGAGGCATTGATAAAATGAACAAGCGCTTCTATTGGTCGTAATATTTCTTGTAGAGTAAAGCGATTTGCCCCAGTAGGTTGATACGATTCTTCTGAGCCGTATGTCGAGATTGCTACACCTATTTCTTTACCTGCAGTTTTACTGCCATCTGGTCCATAAGCCCAATTGTATAGCAATACGGTATCAAACCACTTTTTAAGTAATGGTGGCGTACTGTACCAATAAAGCGGATATTGAAAAATAATCCTGTCATGCGCTTCAATCAGCTTCTGCTCCTTAGAAACATCAATATTTTCATCCGGGTACTCCTTATATAATTCATGAATAGTGATATCACTGTGCTTTTTCAATTCCTCCAGCCAAGATTTATTCCAGTTGGATGCTTCCATGTTCGGGTGAGTAACGATTACTAAAGTTTTCATTTTTAATTGCTCCTTATTTTTTATTTGTTTTTGAAAAATGCTACATCCTTCATAAATATGCTTTCTTGTTTGTTAACTAATGGCCCTTCGAGTTCTGTAATTCGTCTTAATTCAATCCATTCAGGATCGTTGCGGAAACGTTCATAATTAAGGTTTCGCATCTCCAAGTTAGCATGCTCAACAATATAATAAAGGCGGTTATTTGCCTCATCTAAATCTTCCCAGAATTGCGTCACTTTCATATCATGCTTCATAAATAATTGAATGACATGATCTCTAAACCTTGCTTGGATAGCCTTCATCTTTCCTGGATGGATATCATAAACGCGCAGTTCATACATCATCTATTTCCCACCTCCTTCTTTTCTTTTGTGGTGTCCACGGATTGAATTATACATACAGGTCTGTATAAAATCAAGTGTATATTTTTTACTATTCAATAAAATAATAAACAGTGAAAATCGGCAAGATTAATTAAACTGCGTTTAAATCCGCGATAACACCTTATGATTATTGCTATTATCCATTCCTTTTTATTTAATATTTCCTCAAAACAACTTAAATATTCTTGATATCCATTAATAAAAGGGTTACAATATTTATACAAGTCTGTACAGAACGGAGTGAGGGTATGAATAAGAGCAAAAAGGAACACATACTGAATATTGCCTCAGGCTTATTTAATAAGCAGGGAATTCGGGCAACAGGTGTTGACCAAGTTGTTTCTGAGTCACATATAGCCAAAATGACACTGTACAATCATTATGAATCTAAGGATGAGTTAGTCTTGGCTTATTTATTAAGACAAGATGAACAATGGAGAAAATGGTTTAGTTTATCCGTGAACGAATTAAGCATAACGCCTAAGGGGAAATTATTAGCCATATTCGATGTCCTTGGCTTATGGTTCAAAGAACCTGATTTTAATGGGTGTGCATTTATTAAAACAGCTTCGGAGTTTTCGGATCATTCTCATCCCTACAATGAGGCAGCACAGAAATATAAATCTTATTTAAAGGATTTCATTTCGGATTTGGTTCATCAATCTAATGTGAAGAGCGAGGAAGATTTAACTAACGGCATTTATCTATTGGTTGAAGGAGCAATTACTATTGCGATGCTGCAAACAGATTTATCGGTGGCCTTACAAGGGCGTAAAACGGCGGAATTGCTGATTGAACGGCTTGTTTGATTTCATTAGCAATCACTCCTAACTAATAAAACCAAAAATCCCACTGACGACAGTAATAATGTCAGTGGGATTTTTGAATTATCCGATGATACTAAGCGATGCTTTTCCCGAAAGTCCTGAAGGTAACGGTGCTAGGACATGTTTTCTTTCCTTCGTGGTATAGAGTCTTTTGTCATGAATTTGATTCATCTTTACCGTAAAATACGGCCAATTCTCTGATAATGGCCCTTCGGGCTTCGGCTCCTGAAGATCTGGAGAAAGCATATGATTAATCCACACATTGACTACTTTAATACGCAGGTCATTCTCACCTTCATTCAACCATTCGGTCAGATCCAGACGCCTCGGCGCTTTCCAGAGAACACCGGCACTTTGGCCGTTCACAAAAACCTCCGCTACATCATGGACGCCTTCCAAATTCAGCCAGATTCTACTTGTTGGCTGCATCGCAGGTACTGACACTTTCTTATCATAAAAGGCACTGCCGCAGTAATATCTCACTTCTTCGAATTGTTCCCATGTTTGCAACGTCGCTAGCTCCTGTTCAAAATGAGCTTTCGGAATCCGCAGTGTCCAGCTATCCGAAATGTCTATATGCTGGGCAGCCTGTTCAATTACCGTTAATATTCCGTTATCCTCCACTCCCACTGTTTCTGGAAGTTCTTCGTCAAATACGACCATGAATGACTGAAAAGGCTCGAACACAAATTCAATGCTGGCTGCATCCACTTCCAGTGAAAGCTGGATGCGGCGAATTGTCTTCTGTGTCATTGGATCCAGAACAACAGCAGCTTTCGTTCCGTATTTAAACTGAATACGTGCCTTCTGCTCTTGACTGCTAACATTTGCTAGAAAGTACACATGTCCACCTTCATGAATTCGATGCACATAACCGATTGTCTGTGCAGGCTGACTATCATGCATAGCTTCTCCAAACGGTTCAATCACAACATCAGGAGCCGCTGATTCATTTAAACGAAGGACCAATTCACTCTCATTCTCGATTATGATTGTTTTCCCTTTCCCTACTTTTCGCCAAACTCCGGTTTCTTCCTCAAACAAGCCATCCATAATTCTCTCGAGGCTCTCATTGTTCTCTTGTCTACCGAGATAACCTGGTACAGTACGAGGACGTCCACCTACCGCAATGAGAATGCCTCCTTCAAGCACGTATTCGAGTAATTTGTAAGCTGTATCGAGCGGCAGACGGCTGACTTTCGGCAAAATCATCACTTTATAACAGTTCGCGCCAATTTCCAGTCCTGTGTCTGAAATATGAGATAAGGCGGTAATCGCTTCATCATTGAGATAATCAAAATAATAGCCTGACTTTTGCACCTGATTCACCAGGCTTTTACCTATATGCTCCTCCAGCTTCATCGCCAAATGCAGCTCGGCCATTGGCATGGAAGACCATATATCGGCTTGAGGCAAATAGATGGCAACCTCCGAATAGCTGTCCCCTGTTTGCAGAAAGGCAGAAACGGTATGTATATAAGAGGAAAGCAGCGGATAGTATTCCCACCACGTATTGTTATGAGAGATAAAAGATGAGGCATAGAAAGCCCATCCAGGTTTGCCTACCGACTCAGGCGAATAGGAGTAGCCATGGTTCACAATTTGATTAATGCCATCCAAAAATACCGCATCAACGGCCGCTTTCATCATTTCCAGTGTTTCCATAAAACGCGGCATCCTCAGCCACGTGAACGTTTCGTTCGTTATGATGTTGCGTCCGTATACATGTCCCGCGGAGGAAGCCAATCTGCGATGAACCGTATTCACCTCATACTTGTCATTCTCGCCGAAGGTTTCACCTTCCGGAAAATCGGCAGCCGCATAGGCCTGCAGGATATCGCCCCAGGTCCCATGTGCCTGTATTCTCGATTTAGCCCCTCTGGAGTGGCTCCAAGCTGTAAAGTTACGGAAGAAGTTCTCAATGGTTAATTCCGAAAATGTTTTATAATAGTCATAACGAATATCTGCCGTCAGTTCGCCTATGCTTCCCCAAAGTGCCGGCATATAAGGCGTCAAATCGTAACCTCTGCGCAGCATGAATTGCTCTGGGAGGATATTGGTCCAGTTATTGCCAGCCAATTCAATTGAATCGCAGAAGAAAGCACGAATCCGCCCCTCTCCGAGCTTGTCCACCAAAGGGTCACCAAAATTTGCGAAGTAAAAGTCAGACACATCCTTGCGGCAATGGTCCATCGCATTCCCTTCCATACCCGGTGCTGGAACGCCAACCTGCTGCTTATATTTACTCGTAACAAAGATATATATTTTCCAATGTCCTTCCGGGATGCTAACTTTATTGAGGCAATGGCCCCAGGCCCAGCCATGCAGCCAGGTTTCATCCAAATGATCTGTAATATCCTGTAACGTATTCGCAACAATTACACCATTCTCGACTTTACCCATTACAGCTTTGGAAGGTGTTCCAGCCAAAATCGTCGTAAAATCCTGCTCATATTCACAAGGTCCCATAACATCGATTTGGTAGGGAATCAGAATCTCCGGTGCCATGTCAGTGGGAACGAAAGGACCTCCAAAAGGCCAGCCAGAGCAGAGCGTCATATCTACAAAAAGTCCCATTTCCTCAGCAGCCGTTAGCGTATAATCCAGCATTTCAAAAAATTCAGGCGAGAAAAAAGGCCGATTCTTAATTCCTAGCTCTTCAGAGTCCTCTTGGAGGGGATAAGTAATTTGAATTTCAACCCCGCCTAACCCAGCTTCTTTCATGAAGGTAAGCTCGCGGTGAATTTCAGCTTTGGTCACTGCTGCGCCATACCACCACCATCGTGTAAATCCTTTTGCTGCTGTTGGCGGATTTTGCAATAATTTTTGATAAAAGTCCATGTTTGATATGCTCATGACAATCCCTGCCCTTCTTCTACATTCGTTATTAAGCCCATTCCAAAGCCGCCTTCAAATCCTCAATCAAATCAATCGTATCTTCAAGCCCTACAGAGATACGGATCAGATGACCCATTCGGGGTTCGTAGATTGTATCGATAAATTGTTCATTTGGCCCACTCATACCTGGAGAATAAACTAAGCTTTCAAATCCACCCCAGCTGACACCGATTTTAAAATATTTCAGTCGATTGATCACCCGTGCTGCGGCATCGGCACCGCCATGGAGCTCAAAGCTTAATAATCCCGATGGCCCGTCAAATTGCTTCTTCGCTAACTCATGCTGCTCATGGCTAGGCAGGAATGGAAAGTTAACTCTCGCCACTTTGGCGTTTTCCGCTAACATCTGTGCGACCTCCAAAGCTGAGCTGGCATGCTGCTTCATCCTCAATCCAAAGGTTTTTAAGCCTCTTGCAACCAGCCAAGACTCTAATGGACCCAATGCTCCGCCAAATAAAGGATATTCCATTTGATTGATGCTCTCCATAATCTCCTCGGATGCTATCACAACTCCAGCAATAACATCACTGTGTCCTCCCAGATACTTGGATGCGGAGTGGATCACTACATCGAATCCCCACTCCAGCGGGCGCAAGAAAGCAGGTGACGCACAGGTGTTATCAATAATGGTACGCAGTCCATGCTCTCTCGCAATTGCTACGACAGCTGAAAGATCGAAGATCTCCATGAAAAAGGTCGAATAAGCCTCACAAACAATTAATTTTGTGTTCGGTTTAATCGCAGCACGTACGTGTTCCATTTCGCGAAAATCAATAAAATCAACTGTTATGCCGAATTTTTTCATGTAATGTCCTAACATCCCATAAGTGCCGCCATAGGTTGGAACACTGCAGATCACATGATCACCCTGCTGCAGAAAATGAAATAAGGTTGCAGATATAGCTGCCATTCCCGAGGCGAATATTTTAGCGGATTCACCGCTTTCCAGGGCTGCCAGCTTTTTCTCAAGTACTTCCAATGTCGGATTGCTCTGACGGGAGTAGTAGTATCCTTTGCCCTCTTGAAATGCTTCGTAAGACTCATGAATAAACGTAGAATTTAGAAAAATCGGTGGAACAACCGCTCCATGTATATTCTCGTCACCAAAGTGAGCTAGCATAGTCTGCATTCCCATCTTCGTAAGTGCTCGCTTTTCATCTTTATCAATCATTTTCCACAACTCCATTCGTAAATTGGTTTGAGTTTTTGAATAATTGGAAAGATGTCTGACCAATTATAATAAAAAAAATTAATGGAACAGCTTTTCATCCATGGTGTATAAGTCTTTTCTTAGGATTTCAAAATGCTTACGCATGATTCGCTTTGCATTCTTAACATCGGCTATTTTCATCGCTTCTAGAATTTGCCGATGCAGCGGCTCAGTCTCTCTGCCGAATATAGGGACTCTAACTGAATCAATAACATGAACAGCCCAAAGACTTTCCAAGTCCTTAATCGATTGGAATAAATTCAATAGCAGTAAATTGTTGGAGCCCTCATATAAGGTTTTGTGAAACAGAAAGTCCTCCTGTCGAGGAATTTCTCCTTTATTTATTTTCCTTTCATATTCGACTATAATTTCTTCTAATTGGGCCAGACAAGCACCGTTATTTTGATTTACAATCTGTTCTATAGCATACTGCTCCATCATTTCTCGAAGATCCAACATTTCAAGCAGCGATCTTTTCTCTAACGATACACGTAGCTTCATATCTGCTATTTCCCCAAGTATGGTTTTCTCAGCTCGAAGGAACATCCCGCTTCCAGGTCTGATTTCAATCATTCCATAACCTTCCAGCTTCTTCATTGCTTCCCTGAATGAAGCTCTGCTGATTTGAAACTGCTCACAGAAGAAACGTTCCGGCGGCAGCCGATCCCCTTGACTAAGGTTATTCGCAACAATATATTTAAGCACTTCTTCGGAAATGGATTCATGTAATTTTTGTCTTTTTAACGGTTTTAGCATTTGAATTTATATCTCCCTATCTCACAAAACTAGTAAGTTGTCTGACCAATTTATTAATATAATATATACTTTTGAAAGTGGTGTCAATTACAAACTTTTGTATTCACTAGGCGTGTAGCTGGTGACAGGAACCACCCCAAACAGAAAAAACACAGTCCTCTCAAATTAGAGGAACTGTGCCTTTTATTTACTGTTTATCCAGCCATGTTATTAATCGTGTCTTGAGGTGAATAAACAGAGATATGATCAACCTTACCTGTTGATTTAGGAATAATAAATTTGAGCTGGTATTGATCGTTGACCTTGTAAATATAAATGGTATCATCACCGTTAACAGTCGTATTGTTCGGCTTTCCTAACGCATTTTCAATTTGTTTAAGCGTTAGCTTCTGCAAATTAGCGGCATTTGAACGAACATCGAATATTTTCATCCCTTTGTTAAAGCCGATCACAACATTTCTCTTACTGTAGGTTGCATAAATTCCTTTGCCTGCTCCCTCTGTCTTGTCTGCCTTCCCCCAAGCTTCCTCAACTTCATCAAATAATCCAATATGCGCAGCAAATTTAACATCCGGAATTAAACCCTTTTTAGCTAGTTCGAATAAAGCCTTAATTTGTTTGTTTGCAGCATCTGTCGCTGTTGCTGGTGCAGGAGTCACTGCTATTGGTTTTGGTGCAATAGTTGGACTTGAGGTCGGTATGCTTGTAGGACTTGGCGATACACTTGCAATAGGTGTCGCTGTCGCAGTAGGTACAGTTGTTGCTGCAGGTGAGCTTGAACTACATGCCGTAAGCATCATAGTACTGGCAATTAATACAGAGCTTGCTATTATTTTGAATTGTGGCTTCATGCTGTCATCTCCATAGTTGATCGAATTTTTCTCTTTCTGCTCCCTCAGACGGCATACCTTTGAAAAATGTTGCAATAACCTTTTTAATTATTGGGCAAATACTCTCACATCCAAAACCGAGAAGCAGGGTTTCAGCTCATCGGCTAGTTATACACCATCTCACGTGTATCCTAACCGTTTGAACCGTCAATTCCATGCCATAGGGCCTCAGCAGAAATTGGTTACCGATATCACCTACATCAGTGATGGAACAGACTTTCATTACCTATCCTTGATTCAAGATCTATTCAACAACGAGATCGTGGCATGGCAAATATCCAGACGTAACGATGTTAACTAAGCCCATCTCTGCCGCCGTAGAGTTCGAACTCCATCCCATGCCAGCTTCCCTCAGCGCCACCGATCTCCGCGCTTCTTAACATAGCGTGCAAACACAAAGCGCCATGGAATGCCGATAGGAACTATCACGACTACCAAGCAGCTTATGGCAACATTCATCGTTGCATCGTCCATTTGACCGGAAGACCACAGTGGGAGCGCAACTATAGACAACCAGATCGCCTTCCACAACATTTCCCAAATAAGTATTGGCAACATCTGCAGCGGATACCGCAGCCCTAGAGCGCATAGTAGCGAAAAGGCGGCCAGCATGCAATTGACTACACCTTCCTTCAGTTCCCACGGCGTATCGTGATGAATGATTTCAGGCCATACTTTTACAAAAAGCCCCACGACGATAAAAAGATATACCCCTCTCAATAAATAAAGACGAAACAAAGAGACCTCGTTCATTCTATTAGCTCCTTTTTTTCAATATATAATCCCAATTTATACATAATTCTTCTTCATCCAAGCCGTAATACCCAGACCCTCTGATTCATGCAATTCATCCACACCAGCTATTCTTAGTAATGATCCGCCCTTGATCGCAATGAAGTAGTCCAATAATGATTCAACTTCCGCAATCTCATGGCTTGTCATGATTAGTGTCTGAGATTCCAAGTCAATATAAGAAATCATTCCTTTAACAATAGATTCTCGGGCCATAGGGTCAAATCCGGACAAAGGCTCATCCATTAGAATATAGGGTACTTCTCTGGCCAAAGTAAGCATCACTTTTACTCGACCCCGGTTCCCTTTCGAAAGATCTTTGATTTTCACATGTGGCTCCAGCTGCATAAATTTCATGATTTCTTCCGCTTTAGCCCTATTAAAGTCAGTAAATTGGGAAGCTTGAAAATCCATCGCATGACTAACAGTGAACATAGGATAAAAAGAATCAAGCTCCGATAAATAAGAAACCACCTTGCTGATTCTTCGGTTGGCAATCTCTCCATTTACAGTTACCCTTCCACTTGTGGGAAGCGAAAGTCCGGCGATAAGTCTCAATAATGTTGATTTTCCACTGCCGTTCTCACCCACAATGCCAATGATTTTACCTATGGGCAAAGTTAATGGAATGTCATTGAGGGCAGACTGTTTCATGTATTTTTTAGAAACATTAGTCATTTGAATCACGTTACTCATCTCCTATATCCAATTTGTTTAAGTGGTCTTTAAGCCCAGAAATCATCTCAAGTGAGCTGTACCCCATTTCCTGCATGACCTGGACGAACAATAAAATCTGCTCCTGCTTCAAATTATCACGTAGTTCAACCAAACGAGCTTCTTGTTCCGTAACAAATGTACCCTGACCTCTTTTTGCTTCCAGGATACCCTCACGCTCCAGCTCACTGTAAGTACGTTGAATTGTGTTTGGATTAACGCTGTATTTTATCCCCATATCACGGACAGATGGAAGCTTTTCACCTGCTTTCAATTCTTTACTTACAATCTGTCGATTGATTCGATCCGCTAACTGCAGATAAATTGGCTTTGAAGCATTAAATTCTTCCATTGCTACACCTCAGCTTTTTTGTCAAAGAACCAAGCAGTCAGAACGAATGATCCAATGATAATAATGATGTCGTAGAGATATTCTCCTGTATATGTTTGTATAGGCTTATCTATTGTAAAGCTAGGGAAGGTATAGGTGACTACACCCCAATTCACAATTAAATTATATAATTCAGTGGATTCCAATAGGACTTTTAACCAAAATAGGATGACGGCAGTCCCGATAACGACTAACCAGCTCCGACGCCCAATCTTAAATTTAAGGAATTGGAATAACGTCCAAAGAAATAACACCCCAATGCCAATAGTTATCGAAATTATAATAATATAAAGGGAAAATAATAATCCAGCTGTCCATGTGTCCGTCCAATACAGTTCAATTAAGCTGAACTTCTGCTTAATCAGCAATCCCGTCATCGCATATAATGTCAAAAGTGATACAACCATCATAGTCAGCCCATTCACTAATTTACTACTTAGCAATGTTGAAGCCGGTTGGGGATTATGCAGCCATAAATGCAGCTGGTTTGCCTCTGTCTTTAAACTGATTAACAACATAATCGGAATATATAAAACATGAAAAATAATAGCCGCTGCTACAGGTATGAACATAAATAAAGAATCTGTTTTCATCCCCACGAATATCGATAGCATGACCATCAATAAATTAATTACTAGACCCGCGAAAAATACGGTCCTTGTTAATTTAAAATCTTTTTTAAATACAGCCGCCCATGCCCTCATTCAAATCTCTCCTTCTTAATGTAAAAAAATTATTGTATTAGTGTACTGACTCTAACAAACAATAACCCAGTCAAGACACAAAAGTGTTTGACTGGGTTATTGTTTGTTAAACCTTACTGCTGATGAGAAACAACAGTTGATGCCATGCGCGCTGGAGGGACTGTCCGCTTGCGAATGGCCCATTCTGCCACAGCGAGGTTGATCACCCAAGCCGCTCCCATCAGTAGTGCTCTGCTGAGTTCACTCGGCGGGCCGAGGATCAATTCCCCACCCAAGAGGGTCACCACCTGCGTGCCTGCACCAAGCCCGATCGCGAAACCACGCATCATCCATGCGCGGTGCCGGATCACGTCCCCTCGCAGGATTACAGCAAAACCAAGAGCGATGGACACGACCATGGCCGACCCAAACAGGAGCCGAAATGCATAAAGCAATTCACCGTCGCCAGGTGCGTGAGGATAGAACAGGGTCATCCACAGCCCTGATAGCCCAACCAGTAGTCCGCATAAAACCAGGAGCCGTCCGACCGCGCGGTGCCAGCTAGGCTTGCGCCGCCGGAAACCGGTTGCGAACTGGAACGGGCCGAGAATGCCATACACAATGGCACTCAAGATATGCACCACCAGCGGCAAGGGCGACGCATCGAACCGTGCGGCGGCCGGCATGATTTCCGGGCCACCGGCCAGCTGGGTTAGGCGTAAGGCACCACTGGCGAGTGGAATCAGGCTCAGCACTAGCAATCCGACGATCATAGGCCACTCTGCCCGCGTTTTGGTTTTTCTAGATATAGGTTTCCCTAACTCATTGAGCTGGGGCACATCGAGGTTTCGATCTTCAACGTAATCATTCGCTTTCATTTTCAGCTCCCCTTCCAGCTAATGGTACCTAGTCTTTCTCTCGCAGTTCAGACCAATGTGCATATCCGAACCAAGCCATAGCTAAACCCACCAACACCGCCGTATAACGAGCGAGCTCGTGCGAGATCAGCCCAGCCGGGATGGCTGACACGGCCCCGAGGGCAAACAAGATGACCGCCAAGCGTGGCAGGGTGCCGGCGCGGAATATTGCAATACTAAACAGCAAGGCACCTAATAAATACGTTACGCCCCCCACCGGTACAAAAATTGCTAGGGCACCGAGGCTAACTTCGCTGCCTCCCTCACCAAACATATTTATGAAGCCCACCACAAACTTCGGTACATCTGGTGCCAGAATCGGCATGATAAAGGCTTCAGCAAAGGTAAAGACCATTACGAGAAACATCCAAATGCTAAGCATGAGAAAACCGACTAGACCAAGCAACCCGAGCTTTTCCATTTGCCTGATGTAAATCCCTGTAAAGCCGATCAGGCCCAAACAGGCCATGGCCACGGACATTATGTGGACAATTGCCCAGAGGCTAGTGGTGACTGACGAAATAATTTCCTCTGGATGGAGCGGCTGAATGATAGCGTAAAGTATCCCTGCCACAATTAGTGATAATCCTGTAAAACGATTGAGATTCGACGCTGTAATTTTCATTTTTTTCTCTCCCTAATCTTCCACTTGTTTGCGATCAACTTGAATAACTGAAACCAATGGCAGGACAAGATCACGCACTTTCCTCAGCATGCCATGTAATGCGGCCTGATCCGCCACCAGGCCAGAGAGGAGAGTGGTTCCGTCGCTTTCATGGGTGAAGCTCATGCCCTCAAACTGGTCAGCCCATCGGGTATCCAGGTGTCCCTTGAGGCGAATCTCGTACAATCCAGGCTCGTAACCGTCCTCCGCTGATACGTTTATTTCACTCATTCTGTGCCTCCTTCAAGTTATGCCTGTGGAAGTATCTCCACGTCGTCGCATGTGTTTCTTTCTTCATTAGAATACAGGTTCATATGGTGAGTCCGCATCACCACATGTGGTGATTTGTCATTCGGCAGGTTGCACGGAATAAAAAGAAAGCCCCGGCAAATGTGCCAGGGCTGGGGATGGTGGATGTTGTATGCTTGCTCGCACGCTGCAAGGACAAACGTCGCCACCTTTTAACTTTCTTATAGTTAGAACAAATCGAGTTCCTCAGCCCGGCGAACTGCTGCCCGACGACTGTTCACCTCAAGTTTATCGTATATGTTCTTGGTGTGGGTCCGCAGGGTGTTCAAGGACACAAAAAGCTCGCGAGCCATATCTGGGCCACTCAAGTCAGTTCTGAGCAGCCGAAGCACGTCACGTTCACGTTCGCTTAGAGGCTCTTTCATTGGCTCGCTCACAACCTGTTTGGCAGGCGTTCTGTCCTCAGTCTTATTAAATGCTGCCAGTAGGTGACGGACATAGTTCACAGCGATCCCCTGTTTCACGGCCTCTTTTAGCAGGATCGCCATAGGTCCACCTTCGTCCATAAAAATCCGAACATAGCCCTCTGGCTCAGCCAATTTTAGAACTCGTTCCAGCGGCACAAAAGCAGATGGGATGTCACCTTTCATATGGTGAGCAATTGCTTGCAGTACCAGGATTTCGATCACGCTTCCCGTCCTCTCGCCTTCTTCCGCTGCTTGGAGGAGGCGCTTCAGGAGTTCCATTGCCTCATGCATGGAATGGTCTGAGTGGTCGCTCTTATACTTGGCCAAGAGCACCCTAGCCATGGTGATGTGCTCGAACTCGCGAAGGTAGGAAAGCTCGTCTAAGGAGGACAGGCCCTGCTCCCGTACCCAGTCAAAGGCTTCACCCAGCCTACCTTGAGCGATCCACACTCGTGCCTTTAATGCCGCTACAGGACGTACATTTGGGAAAAAGTCACTCACATACAGGTATTCTGCCTCTATGAGAAGGTCGAGTGCACCATCCAGATCTCCTTTAATCTCCAATATTCGAGCCATTGCAACTCGCCAGCGATACTGATATTGCGGGAAACCGGTGTGCTCACCCTGCTCCTTGCTCCTCAGCAGGTTCTGTGTGGCGGCATGCAGATCATCATGCTCACGGTAAAGCTCACTCATTCCCACGTACATGTCTGCCGTTCCCCGCATTGCTGGCTCCCCGTGCTCCATCGCAAGCTGTAATCCCCGCTCATTAATACGCATCGCCTGACGGAGTTGCCCTTGCCCAATCCTTATATCAGTCAAAGCGATTGAACCTCCGATTGCGTCGGAGATGTACCCCGCCAGCTGCAAACTAGCCATCCCCTCAGCGAAAGTCCGATGCGCTGTCTCAAGATCTCCAACTCTCCAGTATGCAAGTCCCAGAATCCCATTTGCCGCGCCGCGCCGGATATAGTCGTCCAGAGGTACAAGGTCAAGCACCCGCCTAGCGTAATTCATACTACTGTTCACATCACCAAACACCAAGCTTTGTCCAGCCCGGTACATGGCGATCGAACCTGGGAGAAGGCGAAATTGCTCTTCGTCCACGACGACCATCTCAGCAGCTGGGGCTTCTGGTCGTTCATGCATGTCTTCCATCGTCTCCGTCCACCGCTCTGCGACTCGCAGTAGATCCTCAATACCCTCTAGCTCACCGTTAGACAATAATGTCCCGGCATACTGAACGCTGAGCACGGGCCTACAGTGGAACAGTTCGATAGGGAGAGCCCTCATCCAACCTAACATTGTAGCTTCTTGTCTAGTCTTGGACATGGCTGGACATGCCAGCTCAACAAGGTCTGCCGCTCGAGTAAAATCCTCGGTAGCCAGTGCGTGGCGGATCGCATCGGATGCCGAGCCATGCTGTTCGTACCACATGCTTGCACGCCGATGGAGCGTAGCTACCTGATCAGGCTGTTCCTCCCTCAAATGCGCAGAGAGAACCTCGGCAAAGAGGTGGTGGTAGCGATACCAATTACGCCTGTCATCCAGTGGGACGACAAAAAAGTTACCTCTCTCGAGGACCTCCAAACGCGCATTGCCATCCTCCTGGCCGGTGACGGCATCACACAACGGACCATGCAATTGACCGAGAATAGAGGTCTGAAGTAAGAAGTTCCGGACAGGGGCAGGCTGACTATGCAGGACCTCCTCGACCAGATAGTCCACAATGTAGCGATTATCTCCAGCGAATGCCCGAATGAACGCAGGAATGTCCTCGCGTCCCTGCATCGAAAGTGCTGCCAGCTGGAGCCCCGCAATCCAACCTTCGGTCCGGCTCTCTAACGCAGTAATTTCCTCGGCCGAGATACTTAGGGCCATTACTTGATTGAGAAACGTGGACGCTTCACCTGGAGTAAAGCGCAGATCAATAGCGCGCAACTCAGTCAAGTCGCCGCGTGCACGTAATCGACCCAGAGGAAGCTGTGGATTCTCGCGGGTGGCGATGACTAGGTGCTTCTGTGGCGGGAGATGCTCGATTAGGAAGATAAGGGCATCGTCGATCGGTTTAGCTCCAATAACATGGTAATCATCAAGAACAAGGACGAATTTATAAGGAAGGGATGAAATTTCATTGAGCAGGATCGTTAGAATCGTGTCGATTGGTGGAGGTTGTGGGGAATTGAGCGCACTAACCACGCTTCCTCCAAAATTCTCGGCAATCGTCTGCAGTGCAGCGACAAGGTGAGTCAGGAAGCGTATAGCGTTGTTATCCCCTTCGTCCAGTGACAGCCATGCAATAGGTCGATCACAAGCGGCAACCCATTCACTAACCAGTGAAGTCTTGCCAAAACCAGCGGAAGCAGAGATTAGGGTCAGCTTGCGGTCTATACCCTCGTTCAGACGTTCTATCAGGCGTGGTCGAGGGACAGCATTAACCCGCGGAAGCGGGATATACAGCTTAGTGGCTAAAATGGGCATATTCATAGACTTATACTAATACAAACACGACTTCCGCCCAGATATCTCAACATATTTGATTGCCCCATCCTATGAGTTTATATCCGTTATGATAGCTTAAATTTGAGCTTTCCACCACTATTATGTCACTGACCAAATGAACACCTGCAGTCTAAAATTGCCCCGACTCCCTGCGCCGCCAACTCATGAATACCAAGGACAATGCAATGACCGTAAGGATAACACCAAGCGTTCGAAATCCCGTGGCACTGAACTTATCCCCCATTACACTGCCTACCAATAGTGAAGAAAGAATAGTCCCCAAGTATCTCGACGTCATGAATAAACCGGAAGCTACCCCGATAATGACATGCACCAATGAGACATGCCCAGATGATTTTGCTGACAGTGTTCCAATAAGTAGGGCGACCAGACCCACTGTGAAGAGCAGAATCCCTGACGCATCAATCAAATTAATCCATTTTCGAAAGGACATGCCTTGTGCAACAGGTTCTGAAGGCTCGTCCTTAGGAATAGTCCTCCAAGCTAATAGAAAGCTCGCCACTACAAACGGAATATTGACGAGAAAAATAGCAGCCCAATCCCACCAATGAATCAAGATCCCGCCAATAAAAGGTCCAATTGCTGCCGCTCCTGAGAGGAATATGACGTGCTGTCGCTTGTTTCTCCGTAATATGAATGCGTACAATGGCCATTCCAACTGAAACGATCATGCTTGTTCCGATAGCTTGCACAATGCGAAACACTATGAGCCACGTAAAGCTTGGTGATAGTGGAGCTAATAGGGATGCAACGAAAGATACGACGAGCCCGATAAGAAATATCTTCCTACGGCCGAATAAATCACTGGCCTTTCCCATGACAGGTTGAGCGATAGCACTCGCAATGTAGAAGAAAAAAATAATCCAGGGCTGGAGCATGTGACCGAAGCAGCACGAAGTCTGTACTTTACTCAATCGTCACTTATGTTATAGAATATTTTGAGGCGTTATCGGCAACAAACTAAGTTTCTAAGTTCTCTAAATAGCTTGAGCAGCTACTTACCCCTTACGCAAAAAGTCGATCCTTTCTTAAGGACATAGGAGCCGCTATTTAAAGAAAATAACGTTTTTTGACTTGCTTGCGGACATAGGAGCCGTTAATGTAACACTTTCGCTGAAAACTATCTTCTCTTTAGAAAATAGGTGCTGTGAGGTCCGTTAACCTTCTATCTTAAGTGATATCGGCCATATAGAGGCTATGGTGTCCGTATCTGTTTTTCAGAGTTAGGCTCCTGCTGATCTCAAAATGAGTAGGCCATACCACATGTCCATTTATTTTAGGAATTTCCAAAAAAAATGATTGCGCTTTCACTTATCTGGTGGTAACCTCAAGGAGAATGACCAAATAAAAGGAAAAGGGGGTTAATTATAAACTGTTTGGATTCATGGCATCAACAAATCTAATAGAAGAAGGTGTATTTACGTGAAAAGAAGAATGCTTAAGTTATTAATGGGTTTGGTTTTGATTCTGTCACTCGTTCCCGTTTTTACCGCAAACGCGGCCACTGGCGCTTCCACTGCCAGCGTCACGAGCAATTCGCTCCAACTGAACTGGACGCTGCAATCTGGGGAAACTGCCGTGCAAATTTTTAAAAACGGCAGCTTTTATGCGTCTACCGCTTATACGAGTACCTATCCTATCACGGGACTCAGCCCGTGTACCTCTTATTATTTCGAAGTCAGAGGCAGCGCCGGTTACTCAAGTACGACCACGTCTACCGTGACGACGCTTGGTTGTCCGTCAGCGCCGGTGATCACCTCCAGCACTACGTATAACTCCATCAGTCTGAACTGGAGTTCCACGAATGCAGTCGAATATGATCTGTACGTCGATGGCGCTTTCTATACGACGACGACCGCGACGAGCTATTCTTTGTCCGCGACGCCTAGCAGATCGTACTCGATCAGGGTTGTGGCCCGCAATGCCACTGGCCAAACTGCCCAAACGATCAAGGGAGTCGCGACGCCTGCTTTCTTCCAAACATATACGCAATCCGGTATGTCGAATAATATCGTTGTCAGCGCTGGCTTTACAAACACGAGCTCTACGAGCAGCACATACATCTACTTCTCCCTTTACCGGGGCAGCACCTACGTAGGAGGCACTTCAGTCTTCCTCTCAGCAGGGCAAAGCAGTTCGCTGAACACCACACTGGCAACGGGACAACCGCTAGGCACATACCGGTTAGAAGTGTCGTCAACTTACGCCGTCATCGGTGGGTTATCGTTTTATTCTAATTAATACAATTATGCACGAAGAGACCTGCGCACACCTGTGTGCAGGTCTCTTCGCCTGTTCATCCACCTGTAAATAGAGAATCAGTCAATGAAATGTTCAAATCCATATACGATGCCGCTAAATTTACTAAGCTAAGCGATTCGTTGAACTAGACTCCGATCTATCAAATAAGCGCCTATGGCTCCTTCGCAATACCGGACCAAATCCACATAGAGGAATCCGCGCCCGAGAATAAGTCCACCGAGCAGCGTACTCCGGATTCTGTTTACCCAATCCGCTTGGTAAAGCTGGCTGCACTCGATGGCATAACAGAATCCAAGGCTAATGAGGAAGGCTTGCAGAACTGACATTCGAACTAACAAGGCACGCACGCCAAAATAGATCATCGCCGCCCATAGGGCATCGCCAAAATGCTCCGCTACAAAATGGGGCAGCACAGAAGCATATGCTCTCAACCCAATCCCTAGCAAGATGATTACTATAACTGCCTGGGCTTACAACACTCTGATTCTCAACAGTTCCCCTTCTCTCCAATAACGAATACGGTTGACTTCATTTGGGTTACCTCTTTTATGCTAATGCTACATTTCCCAGGGGTCACGCAGCAACATCCCTCTTTGTAAATACGAGCCAAGACACTAGATTAAACACTATAAAGTAAACACTCAGTACAACAATCGAAAATGCAAGGGTCATCCCTTCCTGATAAGGGTGGCCATTTAGATGCTGGGTCAGATCGATATTCGCAAACAAAAAATACTTGCTCCAAGCGAAGCGCTGTATGATATTCGAAGCAATGGTACCCGCGAACAAAGAAAAGAGGGAAAACCCGATCGCCATCGCACTGCTGCGGAACGCCGACGAAATCATGAAAGCAATCGACACGATCATAACCGTTGATACACTACTAAACAAATACGTTTTCCAGAGATTCGCAACCATGCTCCGTTCTACAACCTCTCCATCGGTATTGATACCTATTAGGGGCAAGTTGATGTCCTTAAATCCATAGAGAATTCCATTTATTACAACGGAAACGATAAACAGAATAATCAAGAGCAGGATCCCGAAAAGAATCACGGAGATATATTTAGACACAAGAATCTTTAGTCGGCTGGCTGGCCGGATAAGCAGCAGCTTAATCGTACCGCTAGCGAATTCACCAGCCAAGCTGTCCCCTGCCACTATGGCAGTAAATAACGTGATCAAGATAATCAAGCCCGCCGATCCATTGATTCCATCCCACATCGTGTTATTTTCCGTCTGGATATTGTGCTCTAGATGATAATCGAAGATGGCAACCTGCTCTTCATTGAATTTGCGGTTTTCCTCATCCAAGTCTTTTTGCTTCAGGATTTCCAATCTGGATTGTTTGTCCTGAGCAACACTCTCTTGCCAGGAGCCCTTCTGTGCATCCTTGCCGTCATTGTATCGTTCCATTGAGTTTACTAAGATGAGCAAAAAGATCATGAATCCGATCATAATCCACGTTCGAACCCGGCGGTAAATCTTCATATTTTCATTCCGTATAAGATTAACCAATCTGTCCGCCTCCTGTCATTTCCAAGAATCGATCCTCCAAGGATTGACGCTGGGCTTGGACACTGTAGACTCGAATGTCTAATCTAATCAGATCCATTAGGATATCCGGAATTTGTTCCTTCTCAGCCTCAATCTCCAGTCCTTCAGGAAGAGCTTTTACTTCCTTCACATTCTCCATTTCTTTCAACGCATTTAATGCTTTTTCGACTGGCTTAGCCTCAATGACGTAGGTCTGCACCTGCTCCGCCGATTGCATAAACTCATGAATCGGTTTCACATCGACCAGCTTGCCCTGTTGAAGGATAGCGACTCGATCACACATCAGCTCCATCTCAGATAATAAATGGCTGGAGACAATAACGGTAATTCCTTCCGTGCGGGTCAATAGGCGCAAATAATCGCGAAGCTCCCGAATGCCCGCCGGATCTAATCCATTGGTCGGTTCGTCCAGAATGAGCAGCGATGGACGATGCAATAGCGCCTGTGCTACGCCTAATCGCTGCCGCATCCCTAGCGAGTACTTCTTCACCTTGTCATGGATCCGATTCTCCAGCTTTACGATACCGACTACCTCATCGATTCGTTCCTTAGTCACGCCAGGTACCATCTGTGCATAATGAATGAGATTGTGATACCCGCTCAGATACTTATACATTTCCGGGTTTTCTACAATGGCTCCAACATGGCGAATCGCTTGCTCGAACTCACTTTTAATATTCTTTCCCTTTATAAAAATTTCACCTTGGGTAATGGACATTAAGCCCACCATCATGCGAATAGTAGTGGTCTTACCTGCCCCATTAGGTCCCAAAAACCCAAAAATTTCACCCTGCGGAACATCGAAAGTAAGATTATCAATGACCGTGGAACGGCCGATTCGTTTCGTTACATGACGCAAGCTAATAATAGGTTCATTGCTCATGATAGACCTCCTTAACCTTATTTATTTCTTTCAATTCTAGCATAAAATTTATTGTTTTACAATATATTAATGTTATACAAAAATATATTATTATTGTTATGTAATTTACCTCTTGGCCAGCATTACATCAATATTGATTATAATGGACATGTTATTCACCTCACATAAAAAGCAGAATTGAACTTATATTTCAGTTCAATTCTGCCATTATTATATTGAGCTATTATTAGGATATCCTCTTTAATTATTTAACGAATATGTTAAATGGACAATACTGCTGCTAGATTGGTTCCCACTCATTTCGGTATATGCCAATTCTCTGCCCGAAGGACTCCAAGAGGTTGTCGGATTTTCGATATCGATTGCGATCTGGGTAGACTTGTCGGTTAACAGATCGTAGAGATAAAGGCCGTTAACAGTTGTATCGTTCACAAGACTGTAGGCAATCATTCGCTGATCCGGTGACCATGAAACACCACTAAGCTCCGTACCTTCCGCAATGACTTTTCGATTTCCCCCGTCTGCATCACAAAGGATCAGCGTTAGTTTGGGGTCGTTATATTGCAAAATGAGCATTTGATTTCCGTCTGCCGACGGGAATACTCTGTAAACATGATCCAGATTCAAGCTAGTCTTTTCCTTCGTATTCAGATCCAGCACTTGTAAAGATTCATCAGAATTGGTATTGTAATAAATCTTATTTTTCATTTTTTGGACAATAACCAAGGCCTCTCCACTTAACCCATCCACAGCTGCGATCTCCCCAGAAGTACTTGCCGTAAAAGCACCACCGCTGTAGGCAGGGCCAATTACCGTATCATCATCGGCCCAATTGGCGCTCATAGCCCCTGCGATCGGATCTCCCATGATTCCGAATGAATCCAAAGTATCCAGGTCCATCACGTGATAGACGGGATCGCCTAAAGAGAATTCGCTATATAGCAGATGCGTCTTGTCGGACGATAATAAAGCACCGCCCAAAAACGCATTTTTCTGTTCTTTTAACAGGTCGTATTGTTTGGTATCCAGATGGTAGAGATAGAGGCTTTTGGGAGAGAATTCCGCCAGCTCTCCCAGACTCATTTTGCCCAAATCTTTGTTTTCTTTTGAAATAACAACCGTTTCTTCATCCATCCAGTCTGAGATTGCTATGTTCTCATAATGATCAATTTTTCCCACAGAAACATCGGGCTTGCCTACTTCTTTGTCGGTAACTTCAATGACCGTGGTGGTGTTCTCAGGCTCTTGCGTGACAACCGTGTTTGCAGCCTGATCTGTACTGCAGGCAGTAAGAATCATAAGCAACACCGGAACAATTGCTATCTTGATTATTTTGGTTTTCTTCAATACGATCGCCTCCTCGAAAAGTGTCCTATTGATACTTATACCCAATTAAATCAATAATGACTTTAACCTGAAGCAAATTGTTGTGCTATCCTGTCAGTCGAACCTTGAGACATAAAAAAGCTGATGTCTAATTCATTTAAGAATCCATCAGCTTTAAACATTCATTTTGACCTTCGAATTTATTATTCCCAAGAGTAACCATTGTTTTTTATATAAATGACCAATTTTATACTCTTTATTATCTTTATCATGAATAACAGATAAATTATTATAATGAATAACAACTAATCTTTTAATATTAGAAAATTGTACTTTCCAGATTATTCTTCCTCTTACTTGATAAAAGACTTCCGTATCTGTTAAAACTATCTTTCTTGAAAATGGATAGTATAATACAAATGCACTTGAACCAAGGAATAATATTGTAAATCCTAAAACTATAAATGACCATTCTAATAAAATTAAATTATAAAGAAAAATTAAACCAAAGATAACCAGAAAACTTGATAAGATATAAAAGCCAATTTTGGAGCAAGGAAATTCAAGTTTCTCATACTGCCCTATTTTTACGTTATCGATTTTTCTATCCCAGAAAGCAAATAATAAATGTTGCAGTACTAAAAGTAATCCAACAAAAATTAAACAAATAATAATAACTATGATTGGATTCATCTACTACCCCCTTTCCATATCTGGCTATCCTCTAACCCTACTTTTTGAGTTTAATTGACTGCCCTCTAAGATTTCCACTTTCTTTTATAATTCTGATTTTATTTTTCACAGGATTCGTATTTATGACATATGTTTTAGAAATTATATCATGGATTGCCTTATGTATCTTATTGAAAGCAGCGATTAGAAAACCAATAAACAATGTTATATAACTCAGAAACTTTGAAATGAACCTTGCATTTGAACGTGCAAAGCTAATTCTTTTTATATTATGATTCACTACTTTTATTCCAAGAGCTAATTTCCCAGGAGTCGCCTGGTATTCTGAGCTTTCAAAAATAGTAAAGTATAAATACGCTGCAACTAGTTGAATTAAGACAAGTGAATCGGAATTTTCAGCTGTATAGTAGTTGAACCTCCTTGTAATAAGGAAATTGATGATAAAATAACAAAGAGACAACAGAAAACCGTCAATTACTAATGATACTAATCTTTGTCCAAATCCAGCAAATCGAACTACCATCTTTAATTTATATATTTTCAACTTTAAGGAAAATGTTACTTCAACAGTATCATGAGTAACGACATTTCGTATATATATTTTCTATGATTTTCTACTAGCTTATAAAAAATTTGGGAGGATTATAAAAAGTTGATCTTCCACGTTGACATGACACCATAAAGTGTCCTATAATCAAGTCACCAAATGATCCGTCTGGATCAACTTTTAAAGGAGGAATTGCACTTATGTATATTATTTTTGTTGTTTTAGAAAGTTTTCTGATTACCGTTATGACCTTTGGCGGAGGAAGCAAGCTGGTCGGTGCGAAAGGCTTTGTTGATATGTTCGAGGCGATTAAACTGCCGCAATGGTTTCGAGTTGTTACAGGACTTGTTCAACTAGTCTGGGCAGCCGGGCTTATCATCGGATACTGGCATCCGATAGTAGCCGCATGGGCAGGTGTTGGGATTGGCATCACGATGCTGGTGGCAGCCCTTACACATATAAGAGTCAAGCAGCCTTTTGGAGAAGCTTTACCAGGCTTTGTGATAACTTCGATTGCTACCGCTATGGTACTCGTGTATGCATACGGAGTCTGATCCATCAATTAAAACAGCAGCGGCAGCCATGAACAATAAAGTTCATGACTGCCGCTGTTTATTGCCTTCTTTTATTTCCGCCAAAAAGTTGAGCAGTCTGCCTTATCCAACATATTAAACTCAATCATTTTCTCAAGTAATAAGAAATCAACCGGACTATTCCACTGGATACGCATCAACAGCTTAGTGTGATCATAACCAGCCTTCTCAATTTCATCAGAAAAATGACTAATCCCTGCAGCTTCAGGAGCAACAGCCATATGATTTTTGGCTACACTGAAACCAATAATATATGTATCGTGATCGGTAAACATAGGCTGATTCCACCCGATTTTCGGCACTAAAGTCGGAAATTTCTTTGTTATCCAAGTAAAAACTTCTTCGGTTCGTTCCCGATGATCCGGGTTATCAATACCCGCTAAAAATTCTGCAAAAACTTCCATATTGATCACTCCTAAAATATAAATTATTTTAGTGTAAGTATATCAATGAAATCATCGTCTTACTAGAGTTCCAAAAAAGCGGATTTATCCCCCCCAATGAACTCCTGGTGCTTGATTATTGGGATCATCAGACTGATACAAGGAAGGATCTATTTCTGCGTTTGGATTCTCTTTGATTTTCTGCAGCACTAAATTCCCTTTAGTCTCCCATTCCACTAATGCCTCTTTAACCGATTTCTTATTGGTAATTATATCCTGAAGAATATTTTGCCCAATTTGATCGATTACCCAAATATTCGTTTTCTCCCGATACAGCTTATTGTTATCAAACATTGGTGCTTGTTTAATATTGTTATAGAAAGCAGCAATATTAAAATCTATACCTAACTGTGGTTGAATGTATTTCTTGCGAGCAACCATTTGGTATGTACTATGGGATTTCAACTGTGCCCATTTCTCACCATTAGAGAACTCAAGGAATTTCCAGGCGGTCTCTAAATTTGTTGATTTCGCATTAATCGCCATCAAACTGTTAAAGCCAATATTGGCTACTACTCCTGGTGCTTCTGGAAAACTAGGAACAGTTACTGTATCCCAGTCAATTTTTGTATAGCCTTTGATAGCATCCGCATTCTTATTAGCATTGTTCAGCTGCTCCAACTGCCCGTAGTTGACGATTGCCATCGCTACTCGTCCCGACAAAAAGTCATCATAATCTAAGGGTCCCTTAGGGGGGTTATCTCCTGACGGGATGATTTTATCTTTTTGCAATTGGCTCAGTGTTGTAATCGCGTCTTGCCATTGCGGTGTATCTACGGTCATTTTCTCACCTAGTTCGTCATACATATGCAATTGAAGGGGTTGAATGTAAGGCTGCAATTCATATAACATGCCATCATTGGATTGAGAGGATAACGATATTCCATACTTATGATCTGCTCCATCACCATGAGTAAGTCGTTTAGCCAAAGCAAAAACCTCATCCCATGTCATATTATCACGAGGTAAATCTGTAACGCCGGCATCAATAAACATTTGCTTATTGTAAATCAAGGCTGACGAGTTGAAAGTAGGTGAAAGGGCATATAGCTGACCATCCTCACTAAAGCTTTTTAAGCTTTCCAGTACGAGTGGTACAATATCGGTTGTGTCAAACTTGGTCTTATTGATCTGTGCATCTAGTGGAGCCAGTAAGTTTTTACTCAAGATGGCTTTAATTTGCTCTGCTCCCAGAAGAACTACATCTGGCGGATTAGGTCCTTCCATCAGATCCATCATGATATCAAGCGATGATTTAACCTTCGAGCCATCCGGATCACTTGGATCTTCGATGCTCTTACCACCGATATTCTCCGTAGTAATAACTTCTACTTTAATATTCTCGTTAGCTAGCTCAAAAAGCTGTGTATATTGCTCGCGGATAAAATCTTCATCATTGCCAAAAGCTGAAGCAATTCTTAAAACCTGCTCTGTAGTATCACTTTCGGCTTTATTCGTACACGCTGCAAGCATACTCCCTGCAATTGTAAGACTTAGTAAGGTGATCACCATTTTTTTCATGCCATATACCTCCAAATAATTTTTATTCTATTTGTTTTTTTCGTCTTATCATCATAGAATAAAAAATTTAATTTTCCGCTAAGAAAAGATAAAGAATTATTAAGTTTTAATAAATGCGGACCGTTTTTACAGTGATGGCATGTCGAACAAAAAAAAGCCTAAAACTTAAATAATAAAGTTTTAAACTGCAATGCCATTATTCTGTTGAATTATCGTATACGGAATGCTATAGGGTCAATTGCATTTGTTTGAGTAATCGCACCATCGCTTGTTTCATCACAGTCTCCTCGCGATGAATTCGATCACCATGACGTGGCAGCACCCATTCAAATTTCACTTTAGTAAGTAGTTCCATGGATTTTATTAATTCAGACCAAGAATAAAAACAATATTCACGATTAGCTCCAAGCGATTGTGTACTTCTATCCCAGTACAGATGATCACCTGTAAACAAAAACTTCTCTTTATATAGAAGAACCATATGGCCCGTGGTATGCCTTGGAACGATTAGAAAACGAAAATCTGGAATCCATTCAACTGGTTCGGTACCTTCAATAGAATGTTCAGCTTTTTCTGCTTTTATGGTTCGTGATTGTTCATTTATGTGTACTATACGCTTTGCTCCAAATCTTTTGGCGAATAATTCTGCATCGGTATGCTCATCATTATCGTAATGTGTGAGGAATATTGTATGCACACCTCCAAGTTCAGCAATCTTTTTTGCCAATGCGGGAACAAATCGTGGCGAATCTATGAGCCCCCCCCCTCCTCACAGTTGACTTAATTATATAGGTATCTTACTGACAACAGCATGTCAGTAATTAAATACTCATATTAAGCTTCCTGACCTGTTAGTAGAACAGCTGGACAGAGCTTTGAGACCAATATTATTTAAGTAGATAGGAGTTTTATGCTATCCAAATTAATGCCCCCTTTTATTACTTCATCCCATCAAGGTTCATAGAATAATCGATGACTTCTGTTAAATCACCTATTAACCTTTCAATAAACTGCAGCTCATTATCGGTATATTTTTGAATGAATTGCTGAAATTGATTTTCTGCTCTTTCATGATATTGAATATAAGCATGATGAACCAAATTGCCTTGGTCGGTTAACTGGTAGAAGACTTCTTTCAGATTGCCCTCAATTGTTAATTTTTCAATCCAGCCTCTTGCAAGCAATTTAGTGCTGATTTTGGTAATTGCGCCTTTGGTCAATTTCAGCTTTTCGGCAAGCCGTGTGACATTCGCCCTTTCCAATAATCCGATTTGCTCCACTAAATGGATTTCAGATATGGTTAGACTGCGATTAACATTAGATATGCCCCATAGGGCGGCGAGCGGCAACATCCGTTTTTTTTCAACCTCTTCATAAGCTTCAAACTGGTTAATCAGCTTCTGCAGCTTAATGTAAAAAAGCTTCTTTTCCTGATCATCCATGATTCTTCTTACCTCCGATTCTGCATACAAACACTTTATTCGAGCCCCTTTTTACCTGGGATCCAGAATGGCTTTGACTTGATTTGCTGATTGCTCCAATTCAAGGTTTGCTTGAAATGCTTGTGCAATTCAACACAAACCCGCCCATCACCGCCAACATACAGCATACCAGTTCCAACAGACTTTTCTAAAAATAATTCAATTTGTTCTTTCAGTGGCTGCCTGCATCATAATTCCAAACAGAATAGGTCCGAAGCATCTCAGATAGCTTAGCCGGTTGATCCAGACCAACCATCAGACGCAGAAATTCCCCTGGTTTGTATGAAAGGGCTTTCGAGTCTTGCAATTTAATCGAGATATGGTACGTTTGAGCGGTAATCTGCTGTTTATTTACTACAATTGCTTTTCGTGAGAAGCGCTTTGCCAAGCTTTCTATAATGCCCATATATATTCATCTCCTCTACTATTTTAAAATTATGTTTCCTTGGAAACAACATATCATTGCAGTCTTTCAAAAGCAATCTATTAGCCACTCATATTTTTTTAAATGCTATCCATCAAAACCCACCTTCTCTAAAATGCAAAAATACCACAATGGCGAGCATTGCGGTAGACCGATATGAGCTTGTAAGGGCTATCCTAGGATGGTTCAAATGTTTGGACGACTTCATACATACCTGGTTCAAACGTAGCTATTGTCAATGCTTCCTGAAGATAGGGAAGCGGTTTGGGGTCATTTCGCATAGCTTGGTAATCTTCTTCACTTCTCCATTGAGCATACATGGTAACTTTAGTCCCCTCTTTACCACGATGGAGACTACAAGAAACAAATCCAGGAGCGTGTCGAACGGAGACCTCTGTTACACTGGTAAGCAACTCGATTAGACGTTCCTGATTTTCGGGTTCAACTGTGAATACATTGATAAATGTAAGAACGTCATTATTCAATGAGATATAAGTCATAAAGTTAACTCCTTATTCATATTTTTCTAATCTTATGCAAAGGGATGCTTTTGACTCGCTTATCTTTAGTTTCATGTCATCATTTTATACAATCCAGATGCAAATCCAATTAAGCACACAAACAAAGTCCTCAATGCTGTTCCTTATACAAAGAGATATCCAACCCCTGAATAAAGGGTGTCCATACCCCCGTCGTGTAAAGAAGAAGCCGATGCATCGCTCGCGTGCATGCTGTATAGAAGAGCTTTCGCTCACTTTCCCGTTGATAGGCCTGTGAAGAAGCATCGTAGATCAGTACGGCGTCGAATTCAACTCCTTTAGCGAGATACGCGGGAATTACCAGAATTCCTTTAGCGAAATTGGGAGTCTTCTTCGTGATGTGCTTCAGCTCCTGGCAGCCCTGAGCCGCCAATGTCTCATAGACATCTCTGCTCTCGGTCGCCGTCTTCGTAATAACAGCAATTGAAGCGAAGGCTTCAGCCTGAAGAGCCGCTAGATCCGCTGCCATTCGTTCTGCCCGCTTTTCGCTGCTGTCCACTCTTACTAGAAGCGGCTTACTCCCCCTTCTTTCAAAGGGTACAATCGTCTCCCCACTTGGCAATATCGATTTCGTGAACTCCACAATCTCGCGGGTTGAACGATAACTGCGGACAAGAAAGAACTGACTTGTATCCGCCTCGCCATAAAGCCGAATCAGTGGTGAATCCACCACGTGCAAATTCGTTGCCTGAGTGAAGATGGCCTGATTGAAATCTCCAAGCACCGTCATGCGAGCGCGGGGAAATAGCTTCTTGAGAAATTCATATTGAAACATCGAGTAATCCTGACCCTCATCGACGAAAATATGCCGAACCATCGTGTTTGTCCGAACGCCTTCAATAAGTTCTTTTAAGAACAGGTATGGTGTCGCATCCTCATAAAAAAGCTCAAGATTGCTCAGCTTTTCCGTGGTTTGCTCGCAGATTTGCGGCCAAAGCTTAGGCACTTCGGTCACACCCGTCATTTCCCGATAAGCAGCATCGTCTCTGAACAATTGAAGGTATAGCTCATTCATATCTATAAACAGCAAGCGTTTTACACTTTGTCTCAGCGGTTTAAAATGCTCCTTCACGATCAAGCGGGTCAACAGGTCTTCTTCCTGCTGGACAAAGTCAAAGTCACCCTCGTCTCCCCGTCGCTTTTTGTTCAGTATCTCCTGAACCTTGGCATACTCTTCAGCAAAGTCAAAGACACCTTTCTCTTTATGCAACATGCTATATGCTGCGGCATAATCCTCATTGTCGAGATAGTTGAGCTCCTCCTGTACCCAAAACGCACTCTGCTCCTTGCGCTCCAGCAAGGTCAGTTCTCGCAACAGCCACTCCTGCAGCAGACCGACTCGATTGACCAGACGGATTGAGGGGTCATAACTATAGAACTGCGATTTCATTTTCTCGATGGTGATCAAATCTCTGTCCCGGAACCGGATAGTTTTGAATTGAATGCCTTCCCGCCCTAGCCACATTGCATAGCTTTGGAGAGCTTGAAGATAAGCTTCTGATGACTTATATTGAATCCCATTCAGTCTAGAGTCATACCTTGGCGTTGCTTCTTCTGTCAGCACATATTCGAGCTGATCGAACGGATCCTCAAGACTTACCGTAGATCCCAGCCAATATTCAAGATATTCCTGGAAGGTCGTCTGCTGCATATTCTCCTCACCAAGCTCGGGAAGGACTGTAGATACATAGCTGTTAAACAGCGGATTAGGCGAAAATAGGACGATTTGATCGGCCTTGAGTCTCTCACGGTTTTTGTACAGCAAGTAAGCCACTCGTTGAAGGGCCGCAGAGGTCTTCCCGCTTCCAGCCGCTCCCTGCACAATGAGCATCGAGCTTTTGTCGTTGCGGATGATGGCATTCTGCTCCTTTTGGATAGTCGACACGATACTCTTCATCTGTGCATCCGCACCTTTGCCAAGCACTTGCTGCAGTAATTCGTCGCCGATCGTCAAGCTCGAGTCGAACAAATTCTGGAGCTGACCGTCGCGAATCTGATACTGCCGCTTCAGCTCCATCCTTCCAGTGATAAGCCCTCCCGGCGTTTCATAGGCTACCGCCCCTGGAGAATAATCATAATACAAACTCGCAATAGGTGTACGCCAGTCATAGATCAGGAAGCTCATACCATCTACATCAACAAAGGAGGACACACCGATATAAACTTGCTCGCTTACGCCTAGGCCACCCTCTTCAAAATCGATCCGCCCAAAATAGGGAGATGGCAGCAGACGGTTCATATTTTTCCATTGCTGCAGCTTCAATTGGTGACTGCGTTCCCGCTCGGACAACACCGCGGACTGCTGTTTGATTGTAAAATAAGACTCTTCAAAATCTTCATGCGTGCTCGTATTGACCGTAACTTCTTCCCAAAACCGTTTTCGAATGTCTGCCGCCTGATTACTCAGTTGATCTACCTTAGGCTCCAGCTCAACAATTCTTGATTTCAGCTTTTCTGTAATCAGATCAAGTCGCTCCTGCTCTTGCTGCCAATCATTTGAGTTCATCATCCCTGAACACACTCACTCTCCGTAAATTTTGTAGAAAAAAAGAACGTTTGACAAGCGTGAAATCTTGTGGTAAGATTAATTTGTAGAGAATAATTACTACGTTTTTTTATTTTTTTAAAAATACAGATACGATTTTAAATATATCATAGTATTGCTTTGAGCACAATTTATTTATATATCCGAACCCTGCAAACCTGCTGGGTTCTTTTTATTCAGCTCTGCGCTGTTTAAGGAACAAACTCCCCCATAGGCTGGAGGAGTTTACTAATTGTCAAATAATATAAAAGAGGTTGATCTTCAAGTAGTTTAAACTACTTGAAGATCAACCTCTTTGTCATTTACACCTGCAAATCTACCAATCGTTTTTTTTATTTCAATCCCAGCTAGCTGCTATAAACTTCAAACTCAAAAATAATCGGCGTATATAATCCGGATGTGAAGTAAATCCTTGCTTTGGTTCCTGTAACCGGGGTAAAGGTTACCGTTTTATTAGGCCCGATTGTGGTTCCTGTGTATGCTGTAGCCCAGCTTGACCCATTCCAGTATTCAATGCGGTAGCCTGAAGTCCGATTATCCAGATATTCATTAATGACCGCCCTGCCAAAGGTTGTGCTTGACCCGAAATCCACCTGAACCCATTGGCCATTGAAGGTAGTTCCCGAACCCGCCTGCCAATTTGTACTATTGGATCCGTCAAAGGCCTTTGCACCCGCTTGACTGGCATCCCATTGCGAGGATGCACTGTACGTTTTGCCTAATGCCAGATTGGTTCCACTCGTATATTTGAAATTTACTGGCCCAAAGCTGTTCCCGGTTGAACCGGAGGTTACATAGCTGCCGTTTTTATAAACATTGCTGTTAATGACAGCTGCGCTTGTTGCCGTTAAAGCTGTATTCCCGTCATACCATTGATCTCCGCCATTCGTCTCCAAAGAAACAATATAGTAAGCCGTGTTTGCAGCGAGGGTTTGCGGAGTGTTGAGTGCGACATACTTGAAGCCCAAACCATCCGCCGTTCCTGTGCTCATATTGATTACGGAGCTCGCCAAATCCGCACCGGTGCTGGCATTGACTATTTTTAGGGTATGCGTGCCGCTGTTGCCTGCCACATAATATCGGCCTAGCTGGGTGACCGTTATCGGCGTGCTTCCTACTGTAATCTTTGTACCTACATAATCGCCATAGTTGTTTCTGATAGTACCGGAAAGTGTTTTGCCTGTTACAAAGGAGCTGCCTCCCCCAACCGGTGTTGTATTTACGCCTTTGATCGCATCGAGATAGTTGCGGTTAACTCCTCCCCCGCCAGGAATGAGCGTAGGACATATATATCCGCCCTCGCTGAACTCGTTCCAGGCATACATCAACACCGCATTTGCCGGTGCTGAAGCCGCATTATTGGCATTCCAATTAATCGCACTTTGCAGCTGGTTCGCAAGCTCAGTCGGCGTCGAAGCCGTTTCATAGCTATTGGCAGGATAAGAAGCGTAGCCGTAAGGCGGACTGCTTAAATTAATCCGCGGCCTTGGATCCCATCCTTGTGTAACCCAAGGAATAACCGGATAGCCAGTCGCTTTATAGTTATTCCAATTCGACTGCTCAGCAGATGCTCCGATAGAATAAGCATTTCCGTTGCTGCCTGTAGTCACATAGCTGCTGACAGCATCTGCGCCAATTTGCGCAGCAAAAGCTGCGGCATTGGAGCTGCCATAATCCAACGCAACGATATAAGGCTGGACGCCCATGGCTGCAAACGTTTGTGATCTTATAGCGGTAATTTGAGCGGTATCCACCAGAGCGGAGTAATTATAGGCATACACCAGCGGTCTGCCGCCTGCTACCTTTTGATAATTCGAGGTTTGGAATTGCGTAATCAACCAGGTTTGATCCGTTGAAGATAAAGGATGCGTGAACATGATGATCGCCCAATTCACATCATTCTTATGTGTGCTGGATAAATATAAATTTCTTTGCGTTTGCATGCCCGTTTCGCTTCCATACCAGTCAAATGCCCAATAATTAATTCCGGCATCCTTGGCATAGGCGATCTCCTGATCCATTATTGCCTGCGTAGTCCCATTCATTGTATCTGAATTTGCTGTTGGCTCCGTTGCGTAGAAGGGAAGCCTGAAATGCCAGACACTAGGCGCCATCGCTCTTTCCTCATCCGGACCTACTCCTGCCAAAGTCCCTGTAGCACTGCTTCCGATTTGGGCATCCCAGCGGATAACACCTACAGCAGTTCCATTTGAATTTGCGGCATGCGCCATCATCGGAATCATGCAAACCAACCAGATCAACAAAGCAAGAAAACAAGCCAATGCTAGACGTCCAGGCGAAGCCAGATTCTTTTTCCACACATTAATTCCTTTTACCATTATAAACCTCCTGTATAAGTTATTTGGATCTACCGTTTAATTGTAAGCGCTGCCAAAAGAAATGTAATGGGTCTATTTTACGAAATCACTTGTATTATTCACTTAATATTTACCTCAGCGGATGAATGGAAAGAGAATGGACATAGCCCTTTGGCGAGAGACCTTCGAACTTCTTAAATGTTTTACTGAAATACTGCAAATCATTGTACCCAACCGCTTCCGATATGGCTTTTATCGTTAGATTTCCAGCCTGCATCAATGCTTTTGCCTTCTCCAGACGAATGGAGGTTAAATATTCAACGGTTGATTTGCCGGTAGCTTGTTTGAATAAAGTCCGAAAATAATTAGGAGAGAGAAAAAGCGAGTGGGCGATATCATTAAAATCAATTTCTTCGGTTAAATGCTCATACATATATTGAATCGTTGCGGTAACTTCCTCTTGGTGCGAATGCTGTTTATCTACTCCGTTGGATGTTGTAAGCTCCTTCAAGATAAACCCGATAATCTTCAGCATGGTGCAGCGCAAACTAATCATATAGCCATAAGGCTTTTCCGTAAATGTGGTCAATGCTTCCTGAAAATGCGATACAACCAAAAACGGTTCCTTAAGCTGTACCCAGTAAGGCAGCTTCACCTCGCTAAATTCGACCAAAGGGCGCTCCGTCAGTTCATCATCCACCGGCACAAAATCAATATGCTGATAGTCCACAGAATTATAAATCTCATCTGCGGAGAAATCGAATTTTTTCCCAAGATAAACCAGGTCGAAATGAATCGCATAATACTGGATCGACTCGCCTTTGGGCACATAACAGGAATGCTGAATATAAGGGGGAACAATAAGCATGTCCCCCGCATTGACCTCATATCCTTGATTATCGATTGTATAAATCCACTTTCCCTGCAGCACCAAAACAATTTCATAATCATAAATAATTCTTCTAGGCAGCTTATACGTATCGTCACCTTCGTATTTCTGCACAAAACGGACATAAGGAGCCAGGTTGCTAAAGTCCACATCCATCTGTTCGCTGGAATAGTCCATTGCCCTCGCTCCCTCCATCAGCTTCCGAAAACATCGCGAATCGCTTCGAGATATTCCATCCCATGCTCCGTGTCCGGCTCAATATAGCTTCCCTCTGTCCACTCATTCCACGAATTGATCGTCAGTACGGGTGGATTGGAAAGCCCCTTGCTGAAAAAATCCTTGGCCGCTTGCAGCGCCTTTTTAAATTCTGCAGGAGTATTTCCTGTTAGGATAGGTGTGTGCGGATAACCCAAATTATCATAAACATCGCTTTGAATGGTGCGCGGACTGGCATCCCAACCCATAGAAACATTCGGGAAGTAAGGCAGTGTATATTCAGTGGTGAATTTCTCGAAATTTAATAAGGCTACGTCGCGATATTTGGCATAATCTGTGGCCGGGAAATCCACCGGCTCATCATGGTGAATCCACACATATGATGTGATACTGTCAAAGCCCAGCTCATTCAACAGACCGTTTACGTCTTCAATTTTCTGTTCCCCAGGCAGGTTCGCAATGCCCCAAACCACTGCGTTCAAGTGGAGCTCTCCTAATCCTGCAGCACGTACTCTATCACGAAAGCCGCTCAATATTCGCGTCGTTTCCGCATAGCTGCCAAAGCCCTCAACAAGTTTCATCAGCTCATAGACAGAGAAGTACAGTCCGTCATTGATTCGCCAATAAGAAGGATGAGCAAAATAATGCTCGATCATATAATTAGTAGCCTGAATGAATTCTTGCTCGGAAACAGCCCCTTGGGCTAAAACCGAATACGGTTTATGTCGGGTTGCCGGCATAATCTCGATCCAATCATGATTGGCCCACATCACTGAAAACTTCAGCCGTTCATTGTTGCCGGCCTGCAGAAAGCCTTGATCCAAAGCTCTATTAAGAAACGGCGCATTATCGTACCAATACCAATCAAATATAAAGCTATCAATCCCGAAATCAGCGGCAGCATCAATTTTCTTAGCCATGACAAGAGGGTCAGCCTCATTCTCGTAACCCCATAACGGAACCTTTGGCTGCTGATGCCCTTCAAACCTCGGTGTAGCCGCTCTCACCAAATCCCACTCGTTCCAGCCTTTCCCGTGACGCTGCTCATTTACTGGATCTGCATGGTAATTCGGAAAATAATAAACCCCAATTTGTGCTTTTAAAGACATTCCTATCGTCTCCTTTCTTAACCATTGTAAGATGTAAGGGACGATTCGTATTTGGTCTAGCCAACTATCTTCTTGTTCTTTTCAACACACTTTTCAGCTTTTAAGCACATTCAATGAATCTATGTAATGCTTGGGAGACATTCCCTCCATTTTCTTGAACAGCTTGCTAAAGTAATGAATATCTTGGTAGCCTACTGAATAACAGATGTCGCCGACCGAATGCTTGCCTTCCTGCATCAAGCTTTTGGCCTGCTCAATTCGCAGAAACGTCAGCAATTCCAACGGAGTTTTCCCTGTAGCTTCCTTAAACAAGGAGCGAAAATAGTTCGGAGATAAATATTTAGCCTGTGGAATATTGTTGAAATCCAGCTCTTCCTTGTAATGCTCATACATATATTGAATGGCTTCCGTAATTTCTGTGCGATGGGAAAATTCTTTTCTAACCCCATACGGAGTTGTTACATCTCTTACCATATAGCCCAGAATCCGCAGCAAATGCGCACGCAGGAATAAATGATACCCAAACAGCTTCTCGTTGAAAATATCGTGCATTTCGCGAAAAGCTTGAATATAGAGCAGAGGCTCCCTTGCCTGGATCAGACTCGGAAACATCACTTCGCTCAGCTCGATAACAGGCCTCTCCGACAGTTCTTCCTCTATAGGCACATAATCAATATGCTGGTAATCGACGTTGGCATAAACATCAATGGCGGAGAAATCCAGCTGCTCCCCCATATACTCGAGATCGAAGTGGACGGCATAATAACTGATGTTCTCGCCCTTAATAATATTCGTCGAATGCTTTACGTGCGGACGCAGAAAGAACACATCTCCCGCTTGCTGCTCATATCGAATTCCATCCAGATAATGAACGAATTTCCCGCTCAGCATAAACACGATTTCATGATCGTAAATCACCCGCGGCGGTACTTTATATTCTTCATTGGAGTTATATACCTGAACATACCTTACGTAAGGCGCCAAATTAAGAAAATCAAGTTTTTTTACAGGTACCTTAGCCATGGTTCTCCTCTATTAATCCGCTTATTGTAAAGCCTACTTTAGCACATTTCACACCAAAAAGCCTTTAACATTAACTGTCTCAGGCCTTCTGGCATTATGGCTCAGCCTTTAATGGCACCCGCCGTTAAGCCTTGGAGCAAGTACTTCTGTGTGAACAAGAACAGCACAATCAGTGGCAAGGTGCATAGAGAACAAAGTGCGAATATCGGTCCCCAATCGCTGGATCTTTCACTTTTGAAGCGGAAAATTTGCGTAATTAAGGTCATCTTATGCGGATCCTGGAGGTATAGCAAAGGGCCGACAAAATCATTCCAGAACCAGAAGACAGTCGTCACCACCAAGGTTCCTGTAGCAGGTAAAAGCAGCGGAAAAATAATCGCCCAATACATCCGGGTCGGTCCGCAGCCGTCTATACTTGCCGCATCCTCAAGCTCCAGAGGGATATTCTTCGTAAACCCGGCATACAGCATAGTTGCAAAGGGAACCGTAGTCCCCGTATACAATAGAATCAGAAAGGTCCGGGTATTAATTAAATGAAGCACAATGCCTAGCTTGAAAATAGGAACCATGTTCGTTTGCAGCGGAATAATCAGTCCCGATAAAAATATAAAAAACATAATTTGAAACAGCTTCTCACTTCTTCGCGTTATCTTATAGCCCGCCATAGATGAGACAGCGACGAGCAAAAGCATAGTGCCCAAACAGATTAATATCGTATTGGTGAAGGCCTCAAGCACATTGGCTTTTGCGAAAACCAAATGGTAGTTTCCCCAGAAAATCTGGCTTGGCAGCTTTAAGGGAATGTAGAAATCCTTGGCAGGCTTAATGCTTGATTCCAGCATGTAATAGAAAGGATACAAGTAAAATATCGCAACTATTAGCAGGATGACTTCAAGCACATACAAACCCAGCTTGCTTTTTTTCGAGGAGACTGCAGGATTTGCACTCACTAGTATTCAACCTCCCTTTTTCGCGTAAAGCTCAGCTGCAGCATAGTAATGATCAGGATAAGAATCATGAATAGAATACCCGCTGCCGTGGCATAACCAAAGTTTGAATTCTTAAAAGCAAATTTATAAATGACCAAAGCCAATGTTGATGTAGAATCGCCGGGGCCGCCATTGGTAAGCACATAAGGAAGATCGAAGAACTTCAGACTGCCCACCATACCGAGGAAGGTGCAGATCGTAACAGAAGGCATAACCAAGGGCAGCGTCACATAAATGAACTTTTTCCAGCCTTTGGCGCCATCGATTTGCGCAGCTTCAAAAATCTCGGAAGGTACCGATTCGAGGCCCGCCAGATAAATCACAGCCCCATATCCGGTGGCATACCAAACATTAATCATTATAACCGCAATCAAAGATGTTCCCGTATTGCCTAACCAATCTTTGATATAATCAGCAAGGCCCAAGCGGAGTAAAACCTCATTTACCACACCTTCATATTGCAACAAATTTCCCCAAACTACCGAAATAACGACCATACTTATGACAACAGGGATATAAAAAACAGTACGGAGCAGGCTTCTCGTTTTTAACGGTTTATGCAGCAGCAGCGCCATAAACAGCGAGAGCGGATTGTTGATGATCACGCCAAACAGTACAATATAAAAAGTGTTTAAAGCCGCATGCATCACGAGCTTATCGTCAAACAGATTCTTGTAATTTTCCAACCCAATATAAACAGGCTTGCTGACTCCGTCCCATAAGGTAAACGAGTAGTATAAGCTGCTTATGAAAGGGTAATAAACAAAGGTCAAGAACAGGATAACAGCAGGCAGAATAAAATAGATTGCATGGAGCAGAGATTTACGTTTTCTCATCGTAGGACCACCTAAGTTACAGGCCAACTGCAGCACGTGAACCTCTCCGCAATTGGCCTGAATGTTATTATGCTTTTACAGAACTAAGGCAGGATAATTGATGCCTTATCTTTATCATAGTTCTTCTGAATTTCATCGAGATCACCTTCGGCTTTTTCGCCGGCAATGATCTTTTCTCCCATGCGGACCATGCCATCTGCAGCAGATTTCGCAAACGAGCCATAAATAAATTGGTGCAAGGTAGTCGGATTATTCTGCAACGCATCATTGATTTCCTTCATTGCCGGTTGATCATAGCTTGCTGTAATTCCTTTTAATCCGGGAAGCCCAACATTCTTCAAGTTCACTGAAAGCACATCCTGCGAAAGCGTTAAGGCAAGGAAGTCTTTGGCAGCTTGCAAATGCTTCGATTTGGCATTGACCGAAACGCTATGATCCGGGCCGACTCCCATCAATATTTTCCCGTTTTCATCGGCAATTGGGAAGAAACCAACCTCGAATGGTGTAAATCCTTTATCCTTGAAAATCTGCGCCATTACACCCGGCAGCCAGTTTCCTTGATAAAGCATCGCTGCCTTGCCTGAGCCGAATTCAATCTGGGTTTGCGGCCAATCGATGCTTAATGCGCTTTTGTTTAAATAGCCTTTTTGGGCAAATTCGCTTAATTTAGCAAATGCACCTTGCAGCTCAGGTCCGTTAATCTTAGCCTTGCCGTTGTAATAGTCCGCTTCTAGATTGGGGTTCTGTGCAGTAATTTCCGCAAGTCCGCTTAACAGGTAAGACAAGGTCCATTGATCCTTAAATCCGCCTACCATCGGAACAATTTTCGCTGTTTTGATCTTCTCGGAAGCGTCCATCAATTCTGTCCAGTTCTTCGGAGCGGCAATCCCTAAATCCGCAAAGATCTTCTTATTATAGAACATCCCGAAGGTTGCAACCGTTTGTGCGGCTCCATAAGTCTTGCCTTCAAAGGTAATGGAAGGCTTAGTAGCATCCAATACAGTACCAACCCAAGGCTGATCGGATAAGTCAGCCAAGTATCCGGCTTTGGCCAACTCAGGAATATTCTGATTGAAGATGACATCATCGCCTACTCCAGAAGCCAATTCCGCCTTCATTTTCTCAAAATATTTCTCACTGACGAGGATATCCCATTCGACTTTGGCATTGGGATACATCTCTTTAAATTTAGCCTCTGACGCTGCTTTAAAATCCGTGCTTTGTGGCAAATCATCGAGAAACCACGCACCTACCTTCAACGTGAAAGCTTCGTCGTTCGTTGCTCCAGCGGCTGCCGGAGCCTCCGTTTTGTTCGGAGCGGAGCTGGTTGTTGCTGTTTTATTTCCTCCACAAGCTGTTAGAATTAATGAAATAATAATCAGAATACTGATGGCAAAGCTGGAGCGTTTCTTCATTTATACTTTCCCCCCACATAAATTTGGCTTCCTACCTTTCATATTGTAACCGCTTTATCTGATCATGTATTTGGTCTAAACAACAAATTAGTTGTCTAATCTACTGAAAGGAGGCATCACAAAAAAAACCAACTGCTTAATCAATCAGCAATTGGTAGTGAGGTCTCAGCTAGATCTTTTTTGAGGTATACCTTTATTGTTATCCTTGTATAATTAACGGTTTTTCCCCTCGGTAGTAACCAGCCATATCGCTCCATCGTTATATCGGGCTTCGCGATATTTGTAATATACGATGGACTTACCGTCGGGTGAATGGATAAAACCGTCTCCACCATACGTTTCATCGAAAATAGACTTCGTAAATGCTGCTGCTTTTCGAACGTCTGCTTTAATGTCATTTAATAGACTACTTTCAGTTTCTCCTTCACTTTAAAAATGATGAACTTACTGATTTTTAACTTCAAACTCCCATATCGAAGGACCCATGGTTCCATTTATATTTACAATATTGAGCCTTATTTTACTGCCTGTTACTGCTGAAAACGTATTTGCTTGATTAAGTCCCGGAGTTGTTCCGGAATACGCATCCAACCAGCTGCTTCCATTCCAATATTGGATTTTATAATCTTTGATTCTCTGCCCGCCTGGCTCAAACTGCTTAATGACTGTTTTATTAAAGGTGGTGTTCGTCCCAAAATCGACTTCCAGCCAACCGCTGGTAGTTATGTCATTGGTTGCCCATCTGGTTGCTCCATCTCCGTCCACAGCTTTTGCACCATTATATTGCGTCATATTGTTGTAATATTCACTAACTGTAACATTTTTATTTAATGCGAGGTTTGCCGGATTTGTATTATAGACCTCGAATTCCCATATGGATGGACCCATCGTACCATTAATATTCAGAATATTAAGTCTAATTTTACTGCCTGTCACAGCTGTAAAAGTATCTGCTTGATTCAAAGCTGGTGTTGTACCGCTATAAGCATCTAGCCAGCTGCTTCCATTCCAATATTGAATCTTATAATCTTTAATTCTTTGTCCACCTGGATCAAACTGTTTAGTTATCGTTTTATTAAATGTAATATTAGTCCCAAAGTCGACTACCAGCCATCCAGTAGTTGTTGTATCATTGGTGGCCCATCTCGAGGCTCCATCTCCGTCAACAGCTTTTGCACCGTTATATTCCGCCATATTGTTGTAATATTCACTAACTGTTGCTGTCTTATTTAAGGCAAGATTAGTTGCAGTTGCACTGTCTCTATAGCTTTGAGCACCGATTGCATTTAGCTGGGATAAATAGGAGCTCCAGATTAAGCCTGAATTCATAATCGGAACATCCAACTGGATAACACCACCACTATCTATAATGGTTTTGATACGGCTGGTAGCGTAAGCGTTGCTATATTTGGGTCCCTTTACTCCCACAAGCTCTGATGGAATTCCGCAACAAGTTGAATTGTTAAATCCATCTTTTCCCCACCAATTACTTAAAAAGGTTGTTATATTACATTGTTCATTGTAGCTTCCATTGCTTATATACTGTGAACCGCAGCTTCCATTTAAATCATTAATTTCACCTGCTGTATAGTTTTCTCCTCTACCTACTGCTGAAATGCCTACTCCAGGGTTAAAGGTTATAGCGGCTGTTGGATTTCCAGCATGAACTGCATCCGATAAAGGCTGTGTAACTTCTGTATGTCCGTAATAGCCGTCAAACCACCAACCGGATATTTTGGTGCCATAGCGGACTGACCATTCTCTAATTACATTAGCCCAGCCAGTTGGATTTGAATAATCATCTCCAGGCTTGGCACTTGGGATATACAGCATAAGCTTAATTCCCTTAGGGTTCAATGCATTATAAAGATCATTAACTAAATCACGGGTAGAGGTTCGTGCAGGGCTATACCCCATAAGCAAATCATAAGTACTATTCGGAGAAAGCACGAATCCTGAATTCTGTCCAAGTGTTAGGGTCACATAACCTGTTTTAGCCGCAGCCAGCTGGTTAGCTAATCCAGTTACATCAAAATTATTGATTAAATTGTTCCAAACCGTACTGTTCATCGATAATTGTGTCCAAGTTGATTGTGTTTCGTCTGTTCGATCATCCGCCATATAATCAACCCAGACACCCCACTTGGCATCATACATCCAGTCCGTATCAGCTGCAAAACTGTGCTTGGGAATTATTAAAAAGCTTACAAAAGTTGCCGTTACAATTAACATTACTAATAACATTTTTTTATACATTTTAACCATGCTAATTCCTCCGTTTAATCGTTTTAGAAAAACACTTGAATGCGGTTACAATTTAAATGATTCCGAGTTGCGAAAATTAAAAGTCTGCTTAATCCCTTGAACCAAGAACAAATGAAACGATTTACTCAAGCCGCTGCTATTCGCCCCTTGATCAAGCAGCATTGCCTCATTTAACACCATTTGAATTTCCTGGTCACTTCCCTTGGATAGCAATTCCACATCAATAGTACCTGCTCTTTGATCCCAACTCAATAGGATTTCAATCCCACCTCTTGCTAATAAAGGACCCGCACTACCTTTCCTCCAACGTTTCGGTATGGCAGGCAAGATTGAAATTGTCCCTGGTACAGAGAAAACCAGCATTTCCTGTATGGCAGCACTCCACCCCATATTAGCATCAATTTGAAAAGGTGCCCAACCCATGTCCATCCCTATTCCCATTCCACGCCAATCATTGGATAAGGTGTAGAAATTATTCAACAGACAGGAACGACTGAGGATATCCAGGCACTCTATCGCTCGCTCCCCATCGCCCATCCGAGCAAATATATTCGCCATATGTGCCAGAGACCAGCCAGACTGTTGTTTTAACCCAATAATTAAGCGTTTATTGAGCGCAACAATAAATGCCTCGTATAGCTCCGGATTATTCTCACGTGTAACTTCAGTCCCTGGAAACACAGGATATAGATGAGATTGATGACGATGATGGTAGTTATCTGTAAAATAAGGATGCATCCATTCCTTTACTGCGCCATCTTCATTGATTTGATAGTCTGGAATGCGCTTAAGATTTGCTTCCCAATCTGTTATCTCCTCTAAATGAAAACCTGTAATCTTACTTCCTTCTATGAGATGAGTGAAAACCTCCTTGGCAATGGCAAAATCCATTGTGGCATTTATCGTAGTCTCCATAACCACACCTTCATACTCGCCATCCTTAAGCTCTTCCTTCCAATAATTTCCTGGTGTGTTCTCTGGGGAATTAGATGGCGAGCTGATAAAAAATCCATCTGCTCCGATTGTGAAAAAATCTAGATAGAACAAAGCCGTTTCTCTTAGGAATGGCAAAGCGCGTTGCTTTAAGAAGACAAGATCCCCTGTATGGAGATAATAATCATAATAATGCTGGGCGACCCAACCTGCTCCACCTGTCCAATAGATAATGTGAGGATATAAGGTTTTGAGCAACCCAGAATCTGGAGCTGTTGGTGCTGGGATATAAATCCCCCTGCAGTTGAATAATTTGCGCGCATTTTCTTTAAAGTCATCTATTAACCTGTCAAAATAATCAAAAACAGCTAACAGCAATTCTGGCATATTCCCAGAAAGCGCTTGCCAGTAATTCATCTGCAAATTTTCATTTACCATATTGAAAGCCCAATATCCGGAGTACTCGCCACACCATAAACCCATCAAAGAACATGGATGACCGCCTTCCCGCGAGCTTGAAATCAGCAAATAACGACCATATGCCCACATTTTCTCCATGAGTGCAGCAGGTGCTTCTCCTTGATAGGCTTCAAGTAAAAGCTCTTCATTCGAACTTCCTTGATCTTCAGCTTCAATATCGAAGGTCATTGCTCCAAAAATAGCCCCATGTTCTGCTGCGTGCGGTATAAATAATTGTTCATAGTTATCTTCCATTTGTAACAGCTCGTTACTAAGCTCCAACCAAGCTTCTACTCGATTTCTTTTGATAAAGGGCTTGATAATAATCAATACACAATCTGCATTGCTGACCCTTAATCCATCCAAATCCGCTAGGGCTTGTCCATTAAAAGGAATAACTCTGGCAACTGCACCAAAATCAGTACCATCGTCGTTACTAGCTGCATATTGAATAAAAGGCAGTTCAACCTTCATTTCCATGTTCTGCGGTAAGGGTGATAGAACGCGATTGTCCGCTGTACGTGCATCATTGCGGTCATGTATATCCAAGCTAATTAAGCTTTCAATTGTACCTGATCCACTAGATCTTATTTCACAAACCACGATATCCTGTTTGCGAGAAACGAATAAGGCACGTTCAAATTGGGTTTCTCCGTCCTTCCAGCTTACAACAACCTCGCCCGTTTCCATATCCAGACTACGGCTGTACGCTTTGAAAGCTTGTTTACCCGGCATATAGATTTTTAAATCCCCCAATGGTAGAGGACAACCCATACTTGGTGAATAACCCCGTTCCTGAAAGGCTTTTGTGTATACTTGGTCCGCTTCAACGGCTTTATCTGCCATAAGCAATTGACGTACCTCAGCTAGTTTATCGCTAACATCGGGCATTTCCGGAGTTGTTGTCTGCCACCATAAATCCTCATGCGAAATCATGACTGTTTCCTCATAGGTCCCCCCATAAACAGCAGCCCCGATACTGCCATTCCCTGATGGTAAAGCCTCTTTCCAGCGCGCCCCCCAAACCGAAGATGGATATTTTAATATAAGCTTATTTTTTCTATTACTCTTTGGTCGTGTCATCCTTATAATCCCCGCTTCTCACGCTAGCCTTATTTCCTAGATGATTGTATTTGTAATTGAACCAGGAGCTTCGCCCCTGGTTCTTCAATGTGATTAATTATATTTTTGCGCTTCTGTCTGTGCCTCTACAATTGCTTTGCTCCAAAAGTCGAAGGATTTCTGATAATCCATTTTCATAATATCATCAATCATTTCCTGCTTTTTGGCTTCAAACTTTTCGTCACTCTTTTCCAAGATTGCCTTAGGGTAGTTGTTAACGAGATATTCCATGATTTTATCGTCAATACGTTTGATGTCATCCGGTGCGGTTGGCAATAGAGAATCAATAATTGTATTAAACGCCGACAGCTTAGCGTCACCTTTTTCCACCATTTTCTCTACGACTTCGCCTGGATAAGAAACCCCATAGTGTTCAGAGAAGTCTTTATCAAGTACAGACATGGTATTACGTGTATATTCCGACCAAGACGGGAAGCTAACGGTTGTATTAAGAGTCTTATCGACATAACCATTTCCATGCCCAGCGAAATTGGTATACTTAAGAATTCCTGTTTTCGCTTCGAAATCTGGATCACTCTTAGAAGCTTGGAGAACACTTTCAAGAACGACTGGTTTCCCATTATCCAATTTCCAATGAACATCCTTCACACCATTCCATAGTAACTCTGAACCCGCTGATGATTGTAGAAAATTAATAACTTCCATCGCTTTTTCTGGATTTTTGCTATTCTTGGAGATGGCATACAAGCGTGTTTCTTGGCCTAGCGCATTATAATGACCTAAGTATTGACTAGTTCCTTTCATTGGCGGCAAGGATTCAAAGCCTTTTTCAGGGTGACCCGCTTTCACGAAATTCTCGTTAGCGCCACCAAGTGACCAAGCAACCCATGATGAAAGCACACGATTGCTCTTGCCTTTTTCCCCTGCATTATCAAACTTCTGTGTAAAGCTGTCCGGATCTAGAATGCCCATGCGATTAGCTTTGTTATAGAACCTTAAACCGGTCCACAAGCTGCTGTCATTCTCAGTGATTAAGCTCTTTGCATTATATTGGGGATCAATATCAAATAAATGATTAGCTGAACCCTCATTAGTTCCTTTCACGTTATAACCAAAATAGGTGACAACGTTCCAAAGCTTCCAAGCTTGATCTCCAATCCAAGGGGATAAGCCATAGACTTTCTTGCCTTCTTCATTCGTAGGGTGCTTGTCCTGCATCTGTTTAAGCACGTTTAATAAATCATCTGTAGTGTTCACTGCCGGATAACCTAATTCCTTATAAAGATCCCAGCGGATAACAGGTGCTACAGAACTATAGTTATCAGGCTTAGCAGGAGGGCCGTCGAAGCCTTGGATGAAATAGACTTTATTGGTTTCATTGCTAAGATACTTTTTGCTGAAGTCCAGTTTATTCTGACTTTCGGCAACAATATCTTTGCCATTTGAGAGAAGCAAGTCATCCATAGGGATAATATTATTTCCTTCAATTAACTGCTTTATATACTTCTTTTCCGTTACGATAATATCAGGAAGATCCCCACTAGCAAGCATAATATTAAACTTCTGATCGTCGGGATGAGTTTCGAAGTCCAAGCTAACGCCAGTTTGCTTTGCAATTTCGATAGCAACTTCATCATTCTGAACACCACTCGGATAGTCTTTAGCGAAAGAGCCAGTCGGACCTGAAATTTTCAAGGTTACCGGGGTTGGAACTTTGGTTGTGGCTTCAGGACTCGCACTGCTGTCGCTGCTTGAGCTTGCTTGCGGTGTGTTGTCCGCCTCATTTTTATTGCCGCAACCTGCAACTCCCAATGAAATCGAAGCAACTAAAACTAATCCCATAATTGTACTCATAGTTCTTTTCTTTTCTAAAATGCTTTTCTTTTTCATTTGTGTCCATCGCTCCCTTAGTATAAAACTATATATTCAACAGCTTCTGGGCTGATCGAACCGACTTGCAACTAACCTTTGATTGCTCCAAGCATGATTCCTTTGACAAAATAACGTTGTAGAAACGGATAAACCAGCAGAATCGGTATAGAAACAATCATGGAAATGGTGACGCGCACTGTCATAGGTGTTAGCCTAATTTTGGCGCCTTGCCTTGTCAGCTCCATTGATGAAGCACTAGCTAATGACTCCGATTCCTTCAAGTAATTCAACAAGGTTAGCTGCAAGGTTTGCAGATGTTTATCGCTAACTAAGAAATAGTTGTCTGTCCAAGAGTTCCACTGGTTCACAGCACTGAATACTGCAATTGCCGCAATAATTGGAACAGATACTGGGAAAATAATTTTCATGAAAATAGTCAAGTAGCCTGCTCCATCTATCATGGCCGATTCCTCGAGTGCAGGAGGAAGACTCTCGATATATGTTTTTACGAGGATCAGGTAGAAGCCAATAACTGCTGTCGGAAGAATATAGAGCAGGAAGTTATTCTTGAGGCCAAGCTCTTTCATTGTGATATACCAAGGGATTAAACCCGAATTGAGATATAGTGTAATGACCACAAACCGATAAACGGTTTTGCGAAGATACATCTCCCGTTTGGTTAATAAATAGCCGAAAAGTGTGGTACAGAAAACAGTAACAATAGTGCCAATAATGGCTCGTGCCGCAGAAACTCCAAAAGAGATAGATATTTTCTCAAGCTTAAACATCTGAATGTACGTTTCAAACGTAATGCTCTTGGGCCAAAGATAGATCCCTTTGGCAGCTTGTACAGGATCACTGATTGAATAAATAAACAGATAGTAGAATGGGTATATGCACACTATCATAATCAGAATGAAGACCAGATAATTGATGGTTTGGAAGCCTATGTCGTTTTGTTTCATGTCGCTCTCACCACCTTGATTTTTATATAATCGATTGACCTCGGAGTCTCTTGGATAGTCCATTCACTATGAATAGTAGGAGAATACTGATAACGGTTTTGAAAACACCAAGCGCCGTTGAAAAGGAATAATCATTGTTCAATAAACCAATTTTATACACGTAATAATCTAACACTTGCAGTCGATCCGAAACCAAAGAGTTATAGAAAACATAATATTGTTCAAATCCGTTCGATAACATATTGCTAATTGCAAGCATCAGCATGACGAAAAAAGTCGGGAGCAATCCGGGTACGGTCACATTCCAGATAATACTAAATCTACCCGCTCCATCTACCTTGGCTGCTTGATAAAGCTCAGGATCGATCCCTGCCATGGCTGCTATGTAGATGATGGCGCTAAAACCAACTGTTTTCCATACCGTGATAATCGTTTGGAATATCCATGCCCATTTATCATTGGCGAGAAGATTCGTCGGTTCTTGAATCCATCCCCATTTCAATAACAAGCTATTCACGACACCTCCATCGACTGAGAAAAAAGTGAAGAAAATCGAGAATACCAGAATCCAACTAATAAAGTTAGGAATGGTCGTCATCGTTTGGACCAGCTTGCGGAAACGCGGGCTGCGAATTTCATTTAAGAATATCGCAAAGATTACGGGTAATGGTGTTGTTACAACTGTCAGCAAGCTCAACACTAGTGTGTTACGCATGACCTTCCACAAATCACTACCTTCATGAAACGCCAGCTCGAAATATTTAAACCCTACAAATGGACTATTCGATAAAGGTATTCCCGGCTTGTAATCAAAGAAAGCATAAATCCAACCAAACAAAGGAACATAATTGAAGATAAATACCAAACCAATAAACGGAAGTGCAAGTAACAATAAGTACAATCTAGTATTTCTCATTCCCATCTCACCATACCTTGTTGTCTGTTTATGTTGTCTATAGGCTTCATTGTAGTGAAATTAAAAAGGGAATGAAATAAACAATCTTACGACTTTTTGAAGTCATAGGACTGATTTCAAACCCTAATTTGAAACTATTAACATAAAAGATGATGAATCTTACGATTTCTGCTCAGGTTCAGGATCGAGCGGCAAACGAATTTGCACAACTGTTCCTTCTCCAGGTTCGCTGTTGATAGTCAATCCGTATCCTATCATTCCATAGTGGAGGATAATCCTTCTTTGTACGTTGTAGATCCCAAATCCTTTGCCATCTCTTTCTTCCTCATCCGCAATATTGTACATTCGATCACGAATCAACAACAAATTTTCTGGCAGGATTCCGATACCGTTATCGGAGACACTGCAAATAAGCGATTTTTCGGATTCTTTATAAATATGCACATCAATTTTACCACGATGGTTATGGGGCTCTAATCCATGCTGAATCGAATTTTCCAAGAGGGGCTGCAGAATAAACCTCAGAATCGGATTATTCTCTAATCCGGACTCTACCGTAAATACGGTAATGATCTTCTCACCAAATCGGTTGTTCATGATGGATATATAGCTTTCGGTAAACTCTTTCTCATCCTGTACGGTCGTATATAGCGAGGGGTTTTTATAAATGGGATATAGAATTCTGCCTAATGAGGTAATGCTGGCTACGACATTTGGGGCTTTAGCCACAATTGCCATCCATTTAATCGTGTTCAAAGTGTTATAAAGGAAATGCGGATTAATTTGAGACTGCAGCAATCGAATTTCCGTACGTCTTTTCTCTGATTCCGTTTTTTTGTTCTGATCAATGAGCTCAAGGATACTAGACGACATTCTATTGAAATGACGAGCCAATATACCTAATTCATTTCGTGACGATTCCCTAATTCGAAGGCCAATCTTTCCCCGCTCCAATAGCTTCATGCCTTCAACCAGCTCTAGAAGTGGCGAGAGAATACGTCTAAGCCAGAAGGAAGATAAAAATAGAGCAATTCCTATGCTTAAAAGAAAGGTTACTATAACGAATATTCGCAAAATGGAAATTTCTCTGAGAAACTCGGAGATTGGAATTTCTTTAATTAGGGTCCACCCCGTGTTTTCCATTGTATAATAAACGACTTGTTTAACCTCCTTGTCCTTCTTGTTTGTAAAGCTGCCGAAAGTCATTTGATTATCTGGCTTGGTAACTAAACTCGGCTTCAGGAGCAAGCTCTCATTCTCATGGGAGATAATAAGATTTCTTTCGTCGATCATATATAATTCGGTATTAATCGAGCTTGGTAAAGCGGTATGATAGATAGAGGTAAGCATGCTCTGCCGTACATTAATGATAAGGGTGGCACTTTGTTGCTTCTGATAAGGCGTTTTTATGCCTCTTACTGCCGAAATTAAATTTGCCGGTAAATCTGTTCTACCCGATAAGTTATAATCGGCTGAGGTATATCCTCCAACCCAGGCTAATTTCGGGAACGATCTCTGTCCGACTTGATAGGCTACTGAAGTATAAAAGGGTGATTTTCGAGACAGGTCCGTGAACACTCTACTCTTGTTGTCATCCATGCCTATTATTCTGCCATCTTCCGTATAGATGTAAATCGATTGAATGTACTCATAATTCTGCATGGTTTCAGTAATTTTATTGAATAAACCCACTGTCTGGGTGATAATCGAGGCTTCGGTAGTCGCTGGATTCTCTAAATATTCCATCGTTATTGGCTCTACAATTAACAATTTGGAAATTTTATCGACCTCCTTGCGAAAGGTCTGGATACTATATTCCGCTTGCCGAAAGGTCTGAATAGTAGCACTCTCATTCTGGGATTGCAGGGCTGTCATCATCCGGTCATAAATGACTAAGGAACTGACGAACAGAATAACGATATTAGTCAGCATGAATGAGACAATCAACTGCGTTCTAAGCTTTCTCGTTTGCATCTGATCCTACCTCCTCGACCCAATCATTCACCCATCTTCGACGGAAATCACGTGGTGATAGGCCTGTCCATTTCTTGAAGGTTCGGCTAAAGTGGCTATGGTCCTCGAAACCAACTTTCTCCGAAATTTCATAAGACTTGAGATAGGTTCCAAGTAGCAGCTCCTTAGCCTTCTCCACTCGGAAATTAATTAGATATTCAAGAAAATTAAGCTCCGTTTCCTTCTTAAACAACGAAGTTAAATAATTCGGACTGAGCATCACGGCTTCTGCTGCTTCACTCAAGCTCAACTCCCGATGATAATTGGCTTCAATATAGGAAATGACAGCCACAACTTCATAGCTCATTTGTTTGCGATTTTGCTGATACTGCAATAAGCTATGCAGATATTCCCTGAAGACGCGAAGGATTTCCTTGAATGTCATACAATGTTCGATTTGATCGGAATACTCGTTTACAAACCTCGGCCACCCATCCGGCGTTAATCCTAAAAGCAGCAACGAGAAATGCATCCACTGAATAAACAATCGTTTTATTGGATTAATCGAAGTAAATGATTCATCAAGTATCGTATTGATCAGCTTATTCAGTTCTTGAGGAAGCAGCTGCCCAATGGCTTCTGCTTCCTTGCGGATCGCCTCTATTTCAACCTGCAAATGGTGCTGGCCTTTTTCAAAATCAGCATTCTCCTCGAGTAATAGCAAAGCGGCAGAATCCCTCAGGAATTTTCGTTTCATGAGCATTTCACATTCGTTATACTGGCTTCGCATACCTGAATAGCCTTCATGGATACTGCTGACAGCAACAGTTACGGTCACATTGAAATAAGATTGAAATACTTTGCGTATTTCCTCTAGAAGTTCATCCAAGGATCGCATGATAGACTCTTTACCATCTTGTTGCGGGAAGTTGAATATAAGCAAATAACGTTGGCCTTCATCATGAATAGCCAACCCTCTGCCTGCGATTACTTCTTCCAACACATTTAACAAAGACATACGGATTAATTGACCGCGTTCGTCTTGAAACCGAGTTTGCAGTAGATCATATTGATCGAGATCCATCATGCACAAAAGAAGTGGAGAATCAGTCTGAATATTAAATTTTTTCAATATATCTGTAAATTCTTCATTCTTATATAAATTACGGAATAAGTAGTCTTTCACAATGCGCTCAACTAAATCCTCACGTTTTAATGCGGGAAAAGATGAACGGCTACCCGCTTGTTCATCCAGCTCATGCTTTATTTTACTCAGCACTTTACCAATCTCTGCTTCAGTCATGGTCAATTTAAGTATGTAATCAGAAACTCCATGAGACAATGCTTTTCTAACCATATCGAATTCATCCAAACATGATAGGATAATGATTTTAAGCTTTTTATCTTGTTCTCGAATTCTAACGATCAAATCCATCCCATGCAACAGTGGCATCTTTAAATCTGTGATCAAGATATCGGGTTGGAGGTTCTCATAATGCTCCCAAGCCTCCTGCCCATTCTCGGCGTCAGCCACAACTTGCATCCCATATTGATCCCAAGCTACTGAATGCTTTAATCCCAGGCGTACGAGCATTTCATCTTCAGCAATCAGCACCTTATACATGGCAAAGCTCCTCCAGTCAATCCTCTTAAACCTATTGTAACTAAAATGTTGAATATTAAACAAAAACGTCATCATTCAGCTTTATAGCTAAAGAAGACGTAAGTTTACAGATGGATAGAATATTACTCATTACTTCCATTCATCTCTCATAATTTCAATTGCTTGTTTCAAATTAAACTCGTGCCCGCCTTCAAATTCAATATAGTGAAATTGATCTTCCAATTGTAATCGTTCATAATGTTTACTAGCTTGTTCAGCAACTATCCTAGCCCCATCAATTAGAAACAGATCATCTTGGCATCCAACTTCAATAATACAAGTTTTCGGACATATTAGACCTATGATTTCTACATCGCTGAATAGTAAGAGGGCACCCTGCCAATTCCAATCCATAAATTCATCTGGTCGATTCCGATTAACAGCTTCCCGTTGATTTAAATAACAAGAGGAAATACACCAACCGATACGAGGCTCAATTGCTGCTAGTAACAATGAGTAGAAGCCCCCATAAGAAAGTCCAGCCACTCCTACCTTATTTTTATCAATCTCCGGTTTGGTAAGGAGATAACTTAAACCTTGCTGAAGCTTCCATAATTGTATAGCAACCAAGCTTGTGCCGATTAACTTTGCCTTTTGATCTAAAATGTAATGAACACGATTCGGAATTTCACTTTCAATCTCCGTCTTAAAAATGAGTAAAGGCGCAAATACTGCATACCCTTCTTGGATGAATTTTTTTCCTGCTTCCGCATAATTACTAGTTTTTTCGAGATTACATACTAACTCGGGAGCTCCGCCTCCTCCATGAATAACCATCATTAGAGGAAATGGAGCCACTCCTTGTTTCGGAGTCATAAAGATCCCATAACACTCCATACCATCCGCAACCGGTATAAATAATCTACTCATGCGGCAATACGGGTCTTCCCCAATGAATTCCTCCCTAACATGCATGTTTGCGGATTGCAACAAGAGAGGTGGATAGCCGACTGTATCAAGAAGCTTATCACGATAAGAAGTAAGGGAACGGATGTAGGTTTGAGTATCTTTGTAATCAGGTTGAAAATAGCGGGTTCGCTTTGACTCAGCCGCCTCTAATTCTAGATTCAGCCAAGATTCGAGCTGCCTATAGTGGACAACTCTATATGCCTCAGAACTTTCCAAAGGCTCTTTAACGCGTATTTCTTCTTCTAACATAGCGTCCGCTAATCCCCTCGAATAATAGTATATCTCCAGATTATAGTCAATGCTCACCAGGTTCGGTATAGCCTCTTTTTTATCCGAATATACCACCATCTACTTTTTTTCGACCACTATTTGTATATTCAACCGAAAATAATTTGAAGCGGTACCTGAAATAAGTGTTAAAGTGTTTGTATATTCAAAAATACATTAATATTGTTAGTTATCAATGGTAGTCGCTAGACTTTTGGTACAGCCACATTCTCAGTTTACGTTGTTAATACAAACTTCCAACTTCTTACACATAGACAATTGAATAATCAATTTATAATTAATGTATTACATCGCAAAGCCTAGCACCGTCGGAATCAAAATCGTTATTATGAAACTGCTCCCAATCGGTGGTAAGAATAGCTCGTAATCTGACCTTCAAACCTGACCAAATATAATTATACATGTAAATTCCTCCTAAAAACCCACTTTTTCACATCATGCCACGAATCATTAGGGTCAGAAAGAATATAACTAAACTATTCTAAAATGTCACTGAACATAGAACTACGCTTTATATATGGAAACTAATTGCCGGGCAGTTGGATGCCACGCCAATTACTTACATCGCATTGGCCATATTCATTATTACCCACAGCAACCGCTACAATATCGCGCCAGCCACTTACATCGCATTGGCCATGCTTATTCCAACCCACAGCCGCCACCGTACCGTCCGATTTAAGCCCGACGGTATAACGATATCCCGCAGCTATGGTATCACTGGGAATTGCCCATACCTTGCTGGACTGAACTACGCAGTTAATCATGTTTTGTATAACACCCTCACAAAAATCATTTTTTGTTTATGTCAAAGGTAATCGTTAAGTCTTCAAGATAATCAATTGGCTTTAATTGATTCGTGCCAATAATTACCCGGAGACGAGCGGCAAACTATTGATCTTGTCCGAGCAGAAGACAAATTTAGCCATCGTATGTAAGGAGCTGCAAGAAGCTGTTTGTGCCGGTGAGCTTGTGCAGAAATCATTGGACCAAGCCGAAGATTGTCTGAGATCGGCGAGAAACTGGGGCACCTACGATATGCTGGGTGGAGGCATGATATCGACAGCGATCAAGCACGGACGGATGGACGACGCGCAGGGTCACATTCGTATCGCGCAAAACCGTTTGCGTCAATTTGCAAAAGAATTGAAGGATGTGCAGGTTTTGATTTCGTCTGATTTGGAAATTAGCGGATTGTTGAAGTTTTCTGATTTTTTCTTTGATGGGCTTATTGCCGATTGGATGGTTCAAGGCAGAATTAACGATTCATTGGAGAGCGTCACGGACAAATTAAAGGAGATTGGGCGTTTGGTATCACAGCTTGGGAATGAAGAGGCGCAAGCGAAAGGAAAGCTGCGGGAGATCGAAAGTCAGTACAGTGATATATTGGAAAAGGCATAATGTGTTCAAGAAAAATAAAGCACTAGACTGGATGTATTGATCATACGCGGATTTCCGCATTACAAAATCGTCAGACTTCGTAAAATAAGTATTAGACTGACCTTAATAATAGAAACAGCGGCAGTCTTGGATGAGAAAATAATGACTTAGACTGCCGCTACTTTATTGAACTATCGTAATTCGTTAGTTGAATGACTTTTTCTTGTTTGAGATAATTATTTGCTATTCGTTTTTATACAATACTCCAGTCAGCAACCAATCTCTGCTGTTTTTTTCAACCCGTCTTGTCCTCTCTTCATATCAGTCTATGAAGGGGGCGGGAAAGGTGCCATAAAGTAAGGACGACTAACTCAAGTAACGATTTCGGATGACCTCCATGTGATGAAGCTCGTGTCCTGCGATGCCGTAAGCGAGGGCGCGCGCGGTAATGCTTACGTTGTTAGCTGTGCCCTTGCGGGACCACGCCTCCGTCGGTAACCCGCGCAGCAGTGTGATCGTCGATTGCCGTACGGCCCGGTAGTCTTCGGCCAATTGCGCGGTTGTCCAGCTTCCGAAAGGAGGAATGAACAATTCCTGGTCGAAACCGGGCAGAGGCGTCTGATCCCCTCTTGCAAATCGGAGCAGGCGGTAGGTCATGACGCGTTCACTGTCTGCGATGTGGCCCACGACTTCTTTCAGCGTCCATTTTCCTTCCGCATACCGATAGGCGCTCTGGCTTTCGGTCAACGATGCCAGCAGCTCGGTCATTTGCTTTTCCTGGACGAGCAGAATGTCGATAATGTTGCCTTCCGGCACCAACCGGATATACTCGCCGGCGTCCCCGGCGTATTCTTCTTCTGACGGTCTTTGGTTCATGCGTAATCACCTTTCTATGAAGATATAGAAAACTAAAATGCTCTTTCCAATGCTCTACCGCGATTTTTTTGCGAAATTCGTAACTTCGGCATGTCTAATGAATTCGCGAAAGAATAGAATTTTCCTCCCAACAATTGAGAGTAAGCAACCACTTAGTTGGTTGGCCGCTACGCTCTACTGCCCGTTACTTCAATGATATTATTAAGGGAGCTGCCTCAATGCAGCTCCTCCAATATAGTATCCTTTAGTTTAATAAATGGTTTTCTAATATATCATCGTATTGGATTAGGCAATTCTAGAAATGGATTATCTAGTGAGATATTCCCCCTCTCGTCGTTATCTTTCTACATTGTAATAAATAAAGCCGGTTGTCTGAGAAAGCCCACTCTATATCAAGATCCTTTCCAAAAATTTGTTCACATCGTGTTGCAAGATGATCCAGTTGTCTTATATGATTTTCTAATAAACATGCGTTATTAATTCCCTGGCTATCAAGTTTGACTTCCTTCGTGCCACCTTCTTTAGCTGGGTAAATTGCTGTTTCCTGTCTGCCCGTAAATATTTCGATAGATGTAGCCCCTCTGTTAACCGTATAACGATCTGGAGTAATTCGTCCAGAAACGATGCTTTCCCCCAAGCCCCAGCAAGCCTCAATCATACGCTCATCCATGCCAGTCAAAGGATTTCTCGTAAATATTACGCCTGATAGCTCTGAACAAACCATTTGTTGAATGATTACTGCTACTTGAGAAGGAGCGGTTAAACCTAATCTTTTACGATAGGCGATCGCTTGAGTAGCTTGACCTGAGCAAGCTATCTCGTTAATGGCACTGAATAAACCAGTTGCATCGTTAATACCCAAGATGGTTTTATATATCCCAGCATAGCTGGACATTAAGCCATCTTCATCTATAGCCGAAGATCGGACTGCAAAAGGTAGAGTTAGATTTCCAATAATAAGATCAATTTCTTTGAAGGCATTCTTATTGCCATTTACAATCTGATTAACCAAATCATATGAAATAGCATATCCATGTGGCACCGGTAACCCTGACCGAACGGCAGAGCCTAATTGAAAGGCTTTTCCCCCAAAGGAAGATAGTTCAATTGCTTTGTCTAACAATACGACACTCATGACATCAACCTCATAACAATGCCCGTGCGGGAGTCCATTTGAATCCATTCCCCATCTTTAATTTGTTGAGTAGCATCCCTGCACCCGACAATACATGGCAAGTTTAACTCCCTGGCTAAGATTGCTGCATGACAGAGCAAACCGCCACGATCTGTAATCAGGCCCGATAATAAGTGTGCCACGCTAATAAAATCCGGATCTGTCATTGGTGTAACCAGGATATCCCCCTGCTTTAGCTTCAACAAGTCGTCCCGGTCAAGAACGACGCAAGCTGGCCCTTCCACTATTCCTAGATATGCACCTGTTCCACTAGTGATAAATGCTACGGCAACTTTGCTACCTGTGAAGCCACTATTGCTTATTTCCTGTCTTTCGTTCAATAGATCACGTAATTCTTTACTCCAAGGTAATTCATGAAATTTTTCTGTCTTCACGCGAGCGTGGAGTTCATAGATGGCACGATCAAAACAAATAATCAAATCATAAGGCTTCAGCTGGTATTGATTTTCCAACAACTCGATATACTTTTGTTTATACACAGGAATATGTTCCTTAAATAACATAAGATAAGGTATTGTGGTTTGAATGGCTTCACGCATTTTATTTTCATTTTTTTGGGTTCGATCTTCTTGATATTCATAAATTATTCTATAAACGGTACGTAATACAACCTTAAATTCCTCGATTTCACTTGCATAAAAATTTCTTATTGTATTCATCTCTTGGCTCCTTTTCAGTAAATTGAGAACACAAAAAGGCCATGGCATCTTTCACCATGGCCCTTTATATAGCGATGCTTAAAGTTAAGCGTTGCTTATATATTCAGATAAGTGGGGGCAATGAAATTTGTGCTCATAATAATTTTATTTTCTTTTGATGTATAAAACGTCTTATTATTAGTCATTTCCCATCACCCTTTCCAATAATTGCTATCTAATCCTAGAAAAGATAACACAATAAATCATGTTTGTAAATACCCAGATAATGTATTTAGTGATGACCTATTCGTTAGGGCATTCACCTACTCTAGCCGTAATAATCACAGATAGATAATCAAGTATCATTTCTCGGGTAACATTCATTTCGATAAGATATAAGTCTGCCAGTGTTTTCTTAAATCGCAGAAGTGTTTCCCTATCATCTACATCTGCTGGAACTGGCGTATATTCCACCAAAAAAACAGTTCTTGCAACATCATATAAAAAATCTCCACGGCATACGTTCATGAAATCTATAACCATTGTTTGCCCGTTTGATAGTAATATATTACCAGGGTGAAAATCACCATGACAAAGTGTATCTCCATCATTTAATTTATCAAGGATTTCTAGTACTCCTTCTTGTTCCAATAGATTAGCAGATGATATGTTTAATAAATTTGATTTTAAAAACTCTTTGTAATCCTGTACATTGTTAACTCTGTTCTGAATGATTGTCTTATGAAGCCTTGCCATATGTTCCGCACATCCCTTAAGATCACCTGTCTCCAAAACCCAATCCAACAGGGATTCGCCCTCCACTTTGTCATATATAATACCTATTCGCTCTTCGTAATAAATAATTTCATATGCCTTTGGTTTTGCAAAGTTCATATCATTGATTGCCTTTGCGTTTTGAAACTCTCTTTCTACTGCATTTGAAGGATAGCCCTGATCAAAAAGCTTAAGCACCGTACCTTCTTCCCATTCATATACAGTTGCCGTATTGCCTTTACCAATTATCTCCCCAAATTTCAACTTTGTCACCCTGCCTTTCAAAACTAATTTCATAGTCGTTTCGATATACGTTTCAAATCCTTATTTTAAGCAACCATATCATATGCTGATGAGCGACTTTTGCATACGAATTCCAACTACATATTCGCCTGACAGTCTCTGATTCCAGAATAGATCAACTGGATTAAAGCCTTGTTATTTATAGAAGATTAAACCACGTAAAGTATACATCGAATCACTCCATGGCCACATTATTAGTCTGATACTGATTCGACGAAACTCCCGTGTTTCCTTTCCGATTGCAACTATACTGCCCTTAATCAGGCTTTTCAATTTACTCTACTTTTTGATTTTTTATGTTTCTTATAGCGGAATATAGCTATGGGTAAATTTATGATTCCAAGCAGAAAAGTCGTAAAGATTGGTATCAATTGAAATATAGTAGGATTTGCATTCCCATCGCCTACTGGTCCTATTTTAGGTTGGTTACTATCCCAAATTCCATATAAAACACCGAATAATGGTATGATAAGACATGCGATACTAGCAATTATATAAACTACAAACCTGTTCAAGCTTCACCCCCTCTGTATCCTAATAATCGAATGACTTAAATCGTGAATATGTTGTTAGCTGATGCTATCGACCTCGAAGCTTTATCTATCAAATTTCACTTAGTACTTGAGCAAAGCTCCTTAACGAGTTTTCCTTATTATTTTTAATAAACTTCTCAATTTTTGTAAGCGGAAATACTGTTCTATCTTGATCTGAAAGAACAAAGTGAATTCCTATTGAGTTTTCATAATTTCCAATAGATGGTTCAAAAATCATTGCTGTTTTATAATCAAACCAATGATACTCTCTTTTTGAATGTTTCTTTACTACCTCACCAAGATAAGATCCACATCGCAAAACAATTCTATTATATGTTTCATTAAACCAATTTTCTTTTCTACTTTTCAGAAGATATTTTTCTATGTATTTTAAACTTTCAATTGAATAGTCGAATTGTTCTGGTTTGAATTTTTGAGCATTTGGATCTTGTGGGTCTAAATAAAGGAGGATTGAGATTTCATGCACTTCATCATCAAATATATGGAGTATTTTTGTCATATTAACTCTCCTTTGAATAATTGTATTTACTTGCTCATCTCCTCCACTATCGTAACCGTTCTTAAGACAATGTACTCATAAATCATCTTTCAAACGTTTCTGCTCAGTTAATGCAAAATCATCATTAAGCTCGTTATTGTCCATGCAATTATTGCAAAACATATAGAACTGATGATTTTATATAAGTGGTTATGCTCCTTTTGTGCTACAACTGTGATAAAGCAATACATAAAAATAAAACCAATAACTGGCATAAAATAAAGTCCAATTGCACTTGACAACATTTGCATTTTCAACCCTTTCCAAAATCTTACAATAACCTTATTATGACAGTTATATTATTAACATTCAACTAATCTGCCAGTTACCTCAATAGAAAAGAGGAACTGCTGCATAGCAATCTCCTACGTTATAGGTTCCCTTTAGTTCAATAGAGTCTGCTTCACAACTTAGGCAAAAATGTAGTTACATAGTGTATTCTCTTATATTCTTGTTGAAAACCAAATTTGTTATATAACGACCTTGCCACATAATTTGTACTTTCTACGGTTAGCCGCACATCGTCAGCTCCTGATTGTTTTAATCGTTTTAGGATTTCCGATAACAACAATCTCCCAATACCTCGTTTTTGCCACTCTCGCCTTACAGCAATTGTTGGTATTCGAGCATGAGTTCCTCTAAGAATAGAAGAGATAAGACCAATAGTATCTCCAAATTCGTTTGTAATTAAGAGATATAGATTGGGATAAGAACTATCTCCCTGGAAATCATAAATTACGCTCTCTAAGCTTTTATTAACGCCAAATGCCTCGTTATATATATCGACCCAATCATTTGCATCCTCAAGCGTTGGGTTTCTGAAATGGAATCCTAACGGCTGACTGATGTCCTTCTGGTCAACCATGTTTTTCAAACAGAGTATCTCTAAGGTATTTTGTTCCAGCATTCCTAAGTTGACCCCAATAGTTACTTCTGCAGGAATACTCGTAAGTGCACGGTGCTTGAAGCGAATGAGCTTTAATTCTTGATGTGCAATACTTTCAAGTCGGTTAAATATGAAGTTAAATATCGCAGTACCAATCCCACGTCTTCGCCAATCCATGTCTACTGTCCCAAAACAATCAACAGCAATAAAAGTATTTTCTTCAACAAAGCACAATGAAAAATAACCGACGATCGTCTTCCTAATCTCAACAACGAAAGTATTGTCACGGATTCTTCTTAATGGTTCGTCCAAATTCTGATCGAACTCTGCCACAGTTAAACCGTTCAGCATGTGATATGGGTCGCGGTTAATCATTGTAACAATCCTGTCTGTATCCGACCCTATATGAACTCGAATTGATGCATCTATGTCCGAGTTTCCCACTGAACTTTACCCCCATACTTTATTCAATATCGTTCTCTTAGCAAAATCATTATAGTTCAACAACTTAAAGAAAATTTCTTTTTTTATTCAACTAATCTGCCAGTTACTTCAATAGAAAATAGGAACTGCTGTATAGCAAACTCCTACGTTATAGTACCCGTTAGTTCAATATCCTATAAATCACTTTTTTAGATGTTTATAATGAAAAGCCATTGCAAGTATATCTTCGGCTAATAGAGTTGCTAAATGAGTTCCCACTCCCTTATTCTTATACTGGGGAAGGGTTTCAATTCCAATTGCATGCGTATCCTCTGTAACAAAACTTGAATAAGACAAGCCAATTATCTCCAATCCATCTATTGCAGCAAAACCGTATCCTTTTCTCAAAAAATCATCTTTTGATGACCAAAATAGATCAATATTTTCTTTCACAAATTCTATATGAATTAGCTCTTGCCTCTCCCATTCCTGCAATCTTAAATTAATTGTTTTAAACCCCATAGCGTTTGACACAGGAGGCTTACGAAATAACTTCAATACCATTTGTTCAAATTGGTGAAGGTTCCTAGAGGCAAATATTGATTTCAGATCCCATTTATTGTGATGACCTGAAACTTCAAAATGGTCCAGACCAAGTTCTCTCATCCTAGGTACAATGTTACTAGTTATATAAACATCCAGCGTGTTGATAAATGTTTGATCGGTGTGGTCACCAATTAGGTAAAACCCTTGAATCCCCTTACTCCATACTAAAGCGCTATTTGGCAGCACAATTTGATCTACAAATATCCAACCAGGATTACTACCATCGATTACCATGCCAATATAGTTGGAAATTCATTCAAACCGTTCATCTATTGCAGAATAAATGTTCAAATAAGTATAAAATATCTATACACAAAATAGTAGGTGAAGTTCTTACTTAACTAAAGATTACTGCCCGTTACTTCAATAGAAAGAGGAGCTGTAGCATAGCAAGCTCCTCTGTTATCGTTCCCGGCTAGTTGAAAGCTTTATTTCTTTTAATTCTTTTAATTCTTTAAATTCGGCATTTTTCTATGTTTTGTTTTTTGTTCGAACGCAAATGCTATACGGATTAGTATCGGTTCACTAAATGCTGTACCAGCAAATGTAATTCCAAATGCTCTGCCATTTTCCTGAAATCCGGCAGGTACTGCGATGGATGGATAACCCGCTCTTGCACAAATATCGGCTCCGGCATATGCAGGAAAGAGGATGGCATCTAATCCATATTTTTCTATAGCAAAATCAATCCCCATTTTTTGTGCAAAATATAAATCAGTGATCGTTTTTAATATATATTCCGGATTTTTCAACGTGTTTTCGAAGGATAGCCGATGTTGAAATGAATCTTGACCATATTTCAAAGCTTTTTCCGCATGCTTATCGTTCCATTCAACCAATTCATTCAAAGTATGGACAGGTGCATGAGATGGCAAGCTTTGCAGATAATTTTCAATAGCATGCTTAAATTCAAAGCTCATTTTGTTAGATTTCCAGTCTTGATAGAATGAAGGGATTTCGATATCTTCCACAACAATGGCACCAGAATCTTTAAGCTTACCTACCGCATCATTAAATAATCCCTCATCAAACTCACTCATGTCATGATATCGTTCCGGCAGAATATTCCTGAAGATACCTATGGTTGCTTGTTTTAGACCATCTTTATCCAAAAATGCTGTATAGTTTATCGAAGAATGTTCATTCCTCCAGGTAGCGGGATCGCCATCGTCCTTCCCTGTCATCGCACCAAGTAAGATTGCTGCATCCGTCACAGTCCTAGCCATGGGTCCAGCGGTATCTTGGGAATACGTCCATGGAATGATCCCGAAACGGCTGATTAACCCAACTGTTGGCTTGATCCCAACGATTGCGTTCTGAAAAGAAGGGCTTAAAATTGAGGCAGATGTTTCCGTGCCAACTGCGACAGTTGTAAAATTTGCAGCTACGGCTACTGCAGAACCAGTACTGGACCCACCCGGTAAAAAATCCCCATATGGATTTTTGGTTTGTCCACCTACAGAACTGTATCCAGCCCACATGGAGGAAGACATGGCATTGGCCCATTCAGTCAGATTGGTTTTTCCGAGAATAACAGCACCTGCTTCTCTAAGCTTCTGGACAAGAAAAGCATCCTTCGCGCTTACATGGTTTTCCAAAGCCAATGCCCCCGCACTGGTACGCATTTTATCTTTTGTTTCAATATTTCCTTTCAGTAGAACTGGAATCCCATGCATGGGACTCCTAACACCAGATAATTTTCTTTCAAGGTCTAGTGCCTCTGCGATAAAGATCGCATCTGGATTCATTTCCATAATAGAGTTTAACTTGGTTCCACTTTGATCATAGGTTGCAATCCGATACATGAAATACATAACAAGTTCTCTTGAGGTAACTTCCCCCTTGTCCATGGCATCCTGTATTTCAAATATCGTTGCTTCTTCGCTATTTAGTTTTTTTAAGTCAAAGATATGTTCCACGTTTAGCCCTTCTTTCTAATTTTGAACATTGAAGATAAATTTTAAGTTATTATTTCATCACATTCTTGTTTGAAGCATATCATAATCTCAAATTTTTACATTGGGAAATATTAATTATAGTTTAATTTTATTCTTCAACTGCCCGATAGCTCAATTAAGCAGCCGTTTGCTCCAGAGCAACCTCACCGTGTAGATTACTGAGTTCTCCTTCTCCATCGGCTCAATAAAAAAAAGGAACTGCAGCATAGCAAGTTCCTCCGATTTTGAAACTGTTATTGTAACCAAAATGCTGTTAGAAATGATAGTATGGCATAAATAACTTAGTCACTTGCTTTTAATACTTTCAAGAAAATGGTTGGACTACTGTAACACTTGCCAGTAGGATCTAATTCAAGTTTTACTAAACCCACTTCTATAATTTTGCTTCTATGAGGGATAAATTTTTTGCGAACTCCAATAATTCACAAAATTCTTGATGATATTGTTTATGCAACTGAATTAAGCTTTCTGTAACAGTAGGACCTATAAATAATGTTCCTGAATCGGGAAAGGAAGCCAGAACATCAAACTTTAAATCAAGTTCTAGAATATTATTAAAGAATGTACTGAATCGTTTAAAATATGACTCTAAGTCAAGGATATCATTGTAAACAGCTACAATAATATGAGGTCGCATTTTAGAAATTTCATACATATTTGATGAGACATTTTCATCACTCAAGCCTTGCCAAATACCCTTGACATATTGCTCTAAATTATTTTCAAAGAAAAATTCGACAGCGTACACAATATATCATCTCTCTTTGCGGGATTTAATAAATTAATTTCCTGAAATACTCCATCTTGCTGTCAATAAATCTATCACCAAAGTCAGCTCCCCCGATTAGCTCTGATTCACTAAAACATAAGCCGAAGAGCCACAGTTGTCTAAGTGCAACGAATATAGAAACTACCTGAACATCATTTTCACTAAGATCTCTTACCTCCCTGTACCCGTTTAGAAAAGCTTCCCAGAGCCTTTCAACTTCGTCCTTGTTATGACGGCTGTGAATTTCTCTAGCTAATCTAAACTCTGCAATATCATAAGATCTCCACCCATAACCGGAAATATCGAAATCATAATGTGTCAATTTTCCATTGTCAGTAAATGCTACATTTGTATTACCATGCAAGTCACCATGACAAACGCCCCAATCTAAGCCTTCTTCAATCTTCATCACTAACTGTTCTTTTAATTTTATGATAATCTCATAAATACAATTAAAATCCTCTTGACGATGATCCATATGTAATTTAATAATGTTAAGCGGGTTCTCAATTAGATGGTCGAAGTTAAGATTACCTCTTACGTGTTTACTACTAAAATTATCTGTAACTTTATGAATTAGTGCAACGGATTTTCCAAACAAAAAACTATCCTCTACGGTACGAATAGGCCTTTCATTACCTTCAGCATAACTAAACATAACCCCATACTTCACACCCTCAGTGACAAAAAACTCATTTATGAGAGTGCCATCTATTTTTGTAATCGGTATTGATACGCATACATCATTCTGATTCAGATAATTCAATAAATCTAACTCAAAAGCAATCTCCGATTTATTCCGTCTATCTGCACGATAAACTCTAAACATATATTTACATGACCCAGTCTCTAAAATATATGTATCGTTCATGCCTCTAAGGAAGTATTTTAAAGTAAGGGGTTCATGAACATCATAATTGTCTTTAATATGCGATAATAATGCTTGCTTAGACAAGAGTGAGTATGCAACAGGAAATAAACTCAAAACTACACCATCCTTTTGACTTTTTTTATCAATTGCTATATCACTTGTTTGAATCGTTAGCTTAAGATAACCTCATCAAGTGGTTGGAACATAAACGGCTCTCCAATCATGTCTGAAAAAGGACTCCAATATTGGGATGGCATCGTCCTCCATTTTTCTAACCTGCTCATACCCACCTATAAAAAGCGCTCTCTGAAGAGGGAGTAACCCCATTATCGACTGAGCCATGTCGTAGAGATGATAGCCGAAACCACACCTGCCGAAATCGATCGCATACGGTTCATCGTCGCGAAAAACGATGTTGCCATTGTGTAAGTCTGCATGGATTATCCCATAATTCGCTTCATTGGGTTCGAACGTGTCGAGATGATTTGCCACTTTAGCTACGGCCATGGTGTACAACTCAAAGGCTTCATCTGAAATGAAATGACAGTGAAACCGTTGTAAATGTTCCCAATCACGTTGAAAGCTTACACTTCCCCAAGAAGGGCGCATGAAGCCGATATTCGGGCAAAAATCGGCACTTGCCTCGTGAAGGTTCGCTAACAGTGTCCCCATTTTTCGGATGCTCATCTCCGTAAGTGCCTTCTTATCCAAGCGCTCACCTTCGACCCATTTCAGCAAGGTCGCATAATATCGATGCCCACCGCTTGTCGCAGTATCCGTGACGAAAACTCCTTCCCGGTTCAGTACAGCTTCGGGCACGACAAGACCCTTTCGCCTAAGAGCAACCAACCATTCCAGTTCGGAGAGTGTCTCCTCCTGCGATTTGCTCTCCGGGTGAATGCGGAGCAAGAACTTCTCTCCCTCGCCGCTCTCTATGCGGAAGGTGACATGCTCAGATACTTGTATGAAGTGGATGGAATTCCATTCTGCATCATATTCCTGTAAGGCGTTAAGCGCCGCTTGTTTCGTTTGCTTCAGCGTATGAAGCCGATTTATTTCGGTATCGATTCGAAAGCCGTTGTTCATAATAACCCCCCTTTGTTGAACGCACTCTTAACAATGTAACAAACATGAAGGCTAGCTACTAGGTAAAATATCGTTTAACTCATTTTATCCTGCCAGTTACTTCAATAGAAAAGAGGAGCTGCTGCATAGCAAGCTCCTACGTTATAGTAACCCATTAGTTTAACAAAAAATGACAATGATTAAATTGATGCAACACTACTAATTTTTAAATGTAACACGTTTGTTTAAGCTTCCTGACGAACTTAGATAATTCACATTTTTGTAAGCACTAACTAAAATATCACTGGTTTGTTGCAAAGCAACAATCGATTCGATTGACAAATTGGCGATAAGTACCCCGCATCCTGGAACACCAGGGTTAACTGTCGTAATTGCTTCTCCAATTGACTCTATTTCTATTTCAATACCATTTAATCGATGTTCTTGTAAATTAACTTTGTTTTGTTCAAATACTTGAACCATTTTTTCATATATTTCTTTTTGCTCTAGTTTTGTCTCATAACCATACCACAACATCGTTTTTACTCCATGAGTCATTGATTTAACAAAGATATCAAAATAAGATCTCCCACTTTCGTTTAGATCAAATATCCTATAGGGATCAATATGTAAAAAGGTACTTTGATTTTCTTTTTCAATAAAATCCCATAAATTATCAATAGAATCACCTTGTATTGTTTCGACTGACAAAGTGTTATGAAGATCAGCATATTTCTTAGTTTCTTCTAATGCTTTGCTTTCAATATCGCAAAAAACATAGGAGACATCTGTTCCCAATAGTTTCATTGCTAAGCCTGATGAACCTAAATAATGAGTTAATTTATGAATGCTTTCCTGAATAGGTATTAATGTATTAAGGTAAGGAGTGTCCTTTAATTCTTTGAACTCGATCAAATCACTTTTAGCAAGAAGTGTAAAAATACCATAATTTCTTTCTGCTGTATGGTTTAATCGATATAATGGAAAAGCGGCATTTGATTCAATATACTTTGTTACATACTCTACTGATAAAAAGGAACATAATGGTATATGCTTCCATAAGTCACCAATTTCACCATAATGACTATATGACATAAGAACTCCTCCTTTTTTATAATTTCTTAATTATCAATCAAGTTAAATAGATTGTAAATAATAATTCTGAAGGAGAACAAGCTATTTATTTATTGTTCCTTCGTTGATTAACCTTTCTTTATCCTTCAAAGAAAAAACTCCAGGCAACCATTCCTCTAATTGTCCGTTTCCTCCAATTATATGCCCATTATATTCATAAATGGAGGCGTATATTTTCTTTCCTGTTTTTTGTAGTTCTTTTAGCATATAGGTTGTAATTTCAATTTCTTTATACGGCTTCAAATCAATACCTACTATTTGTGCATCTAATATAGGCTTCTTTGTCTCCTGAGTTCTTTCGCTAATTTTGTCCTCAATATGCCAGCCAAATGACTCAAGGTACTCAAAATGGTTATCGTAAATCTGCTCGGGTGGCCCTTTACTACAACCAATCAGAAAAACAAAACTACATAATGCAAGATAAACAATTATCTTCTTAACCATAATGTCCCCCCGATCTCCGGCTTTGCGGTATATTACGTATTTCCCGTGCCGAACGAGGCATGAGTTCGAGCCCTACACTTTATTATCTAGTCTAGCACTTTACTATTCAGTCTAATACTTTTATCTTCTAACAGCGTATTCCAGTGACATCAGCCATTCGATTGAATAACTGGGTTAGGAGTAGCAGTTGCTTTAGGTGTTTCGGTTGAAAATGGTGATGGTGATATACTTCCACCTGTTGATGGTATTGGCGTCTCGGTTGGTGAAACAGAATGAACTGGATCAACTGAAGCAACAGGATCGGACTCCGTTGGAATAATGGGCACACCAGATGAAGTTGGAGTACGTGTTGGTCTTGTCGTTGGTCTTGTCGTTGGCTTTGTTGTTGGTCTTTGAGTCGCTGTTGACTGCATATGGGTCAAGGGCTGCATCACTCCAGTTAAGGATTCCACAAATTTATCTTGAATATAGGATTGCAATAGCTTTGGATCGGTCGTAAGCACTTTAGCACCGTTAATAGTTCGCTCAACTAATAAATGAGACGGTGGAACTTGGATGCCTACAAAACCGGATGCTTTTGCATCATAGCCCAGGTTTGCAAGCTTAAGCATATCGGAAAAGTTAATATTGGTTTCAATATATGGATCGACGGCACTAAGAATCTTAGGCAATTTAATTATGCCGTTGGCACTCTGTAATTGCTCCGAGATAGCTGTCAAAAATTTGCGCTGTCTCTCGGAACGAGTGAAATCTGACATAGCATCATTGCGAAAGCGAACATATTGCAGAGCTGTGTTGCCGTCCAACTTCTGCATACCCTTTTTAAGGTGAATATCATAAACATGATCATCCTCTGAATCTACCCAATTCATCTCCTTCTCTACATCTATGGTCACGCCACTGAGTGCATCAACAACACCAATAAATCCTTTAAAGCCCATATAAACATAGTATTGGATGCGAATATTCAGTAGATCCCCTACCGTTTTCATTGTCAAATCCGGACCACCCAAGGCTAATGCAGCATTAATCCGTTGCTGTCCAAAGCCAGGAATCTTTACATAGGTATCACGTGCAGCTTTACGAGCTCGATAAACTCATCAATATCCAAGTAGCTTCTCCTTCCCGAATGGCCATTCATCCATATATTGTCACAGCCGAAAAATTGGTTCATCTGTTTGGAGCATATCATGCTAAATGAAGAAAAACCTTCCATGTAATCAATGATGGAGGGTTATTTGGCATGATAATAAAACAAGAATGCACTGAACAAGTCATACGACAGAAGGAGCAGTTGCCGCGGCAAACTGCTCCTTGATTTGTTGAGCTAAAATACTCGTTAGTTTAGCGCCCTCTTATAGTCTGAAGCTCATCGCAATTACATTCTAGTCCTTTGAAAATTTCTATAAGGCATAATCCATTAAATCTTTGTCTTTTTAAAAACTGTTTATGAAGGATACACTAGTCTAGCGCCACAGTAGGAACAAAATTTAGTTTCCATCGGCTCTAATGTGCTACTTGAACCACAACCTGCACATTCCACTTTTTTGGGGAAAAATTGCATTTGTTTAACCTCAGCTTTTTTTTCATACTCTTCATAAGAAATTTCGGCTATATTACGACTTCCCTGTTGATGATACTCAGATATATATTTATCTATTAATTGCTTAGCCTGTATCATTGCCTCATATTGGCTTTTACCTATGAAAAAGACAGCATTTTCATTAGAAAGAATATCTCTAAATCTTTTCATATTATTATTATCTTGGCTGCCTTGAAATAAGATCTTTATATATCCGCCTCTATTTAGAAGAGTTGGTTTTTTGAGCTCAATGGATGATATGCTTTGTAAATAGATCTCTTTATCAGCTTTTCCGCTAGATTTCTTAAATTTTAAAGCAACTTTTACAGTGTCTACTATCACAGAACCATTATATCCAATAAATTCTTGAGTCATTAAGCAAGCTCCTTCTAAAATAAGACTTATTTTACCATATTACCCTCACACAAAGTAGGCTTTTTTCTGCGCAAAAAATTTTATAATTAGAGATTGATACTACTTTAATCTGCCCGTAAATACATACTTCTTTTAGGGTTAGGAAATAGCTTCGTAGCTTTGCATTGTGCCTGATGATGTTCGGATGAGGCTCTTTAAAGTTTAGGGAGGGTCTGTTTCTCAACAAACTGCCTCGGCGAGCAGCCGAAATGCCTTTTGAATAATTGATAAAACTGGGCCGGACTGGTAAACCCTACTTTACCGCTAATTTCAGTTACAGACCATGCTTCTGTTAGCAAGAGCTGCTCTGCTCGTTTCATTCGGCGCATCTGGACATAGGAAGTAAACGTCATACCCATTCCTTTTTTGAACAGCTTGGCAAAATAGCTGCTATTATAGTTCAGCTTATTGCTTATATCCGCTATTTGGAAATAAATTTCCAAATTTTGTTCAATATAGACAAGTGCAGGACGCAATTTCTTCGCTAGCTGTGGATCCATCGGTTTGATGATGCGAGCATCATCAATCTGAATTAACGTGTACATGAGCTGTTTCAAGCTAGCATTTATAGAAAGCTCGTAGCCCCGCTGTTGTATCGTCATATCGAGCAGCATCTGTTGGATAAGCTGGTGAATGACTTGTATGCTTGTCGGATATTTACGCAGCGTTTCATTGAGTTGCGTTAAATTAGCCGAGCGGCCGGTAAATGCGGCGAGATACGGAAGCAATGATGGATCCATAAAAGCTGCCATATCAACATGGCAGACGATATACAGCAGATCGTCATCCCCATTTTTATGGGATCTGTGCAGTTCATTGGAGCCTAACATCACCACATTACCAGCTTGAAGATTATAGCTGAGATGTGTTGTTTCCATCGTCAGGGTACCTTGCAGCACAGCGATCAACTCCACCTCTTCATGATAGTGCCAAGGCCCATATTGATCGGATGTTTGCTTAGGATGATGTAGGGTCCATATTTTAATCCGAAAATTTGGATCTGCATAATCCACATGTTCTTTATCGTAAGCTGTCAGATTCACTGGCATGGGGATCCTCCTGCAATTAATTGTTATTTCCATCATATCATGAATGTCCGTTTTCAAGATAATTGTAGCTTATATCAAGAGGCATTTTTGTATGTACTCATTTAAAATAAAGAGAAGAACCTACATTTCGAAGGAGCACTATACAATGCATGAGATCGAGACACTCCCTGATGACCATGATCTTAGACTACCTGCTTGGGGACCTTATACCAAACAATACATGGGTATCTCCCATATCAGCGATCAAGCGCGAGGCTTGCGTTTTGATCTTAGTTTAATGCCTGGCTTCTACAGGAGAAAAATGGATATTCCCAGCGTGCTGTGGGAATCTGGCTATCACCCATGGGAGGCAACGGCGGATTTCAGCTTCTTCTCCCACCGCCATGAGCTTGAATGGAAAGATCGAGTCTATACCGACATTTCCTTTAGCCGTATCGACGATCAGTGCCGACTGATTCGAGTATCCTTCGTGAACCAATCCGAGCATCCGCAAAACTTGGTACTGCACTGGATGGCTTCGCTTCAGCCGCCTCGCCTTCTCGGGCACGGTGACGTACAGATATGTGCGGATGCGCAGCTGCCCGAGGGCGCTGTTTGGGTTGATGCGCTAGATTATAGCGAATTAAATTTCGCATACCCACGACCGTCGGACGGCTTGGTCTATGACGGTTTTCTTAGGGGTGAAATTCGAGGCCAGCATTTTACCGGGGGGGCCGCAATAGGATGCAACTTCGGTGCCGACCTAGAGGACTTGCTGCGTTATGAGATAAACCTCGCAGAGCCTTTGAAAAACGGCGTGTTTTTGCTACGCTACCAAACGGAGAAAAGCGGGGAGCTGGAGCTGCAAATTGGACATCAGACATACCGATTCGATGTAGAGGCTTCCAACTCCCTGAGGGTTGCCCGTCTACCGATCGGGACGCTTGCAGCAGGAGACTTCACGCTCATCTTATCTGCTTGCGGCTCCGGCCCCTTGGTGCTGGACGGCTTTACCCTACTCGAGCACAACGCTTGCGAGGAGGTTGTCTTTGTTGACCGGCCCTGGCATATCGAGCCTGAATTACTGGAAGGGCCTGTTCCTGGCAGCCTAATCCTCCGATATATAGATTGCCCGTATCATTACGGTCTTTTGTGGAACTACCCCGATGTAGAGATACGACAATATAAAAACGACGAACTGGATCGGTATGCCCGTCATACGGTGCATAATCACGTTGATGCCGTCTTGCAGGGTAATGGTAAGGGGCACTTTACTAATGTGTTCATGCGTCCCATTCATGTCGTACCCGCTTCATCGAAGATCCTTCATGGCATGGTCTGCTCTGGGACGTACGAAGAAGTGCTTGCATCCCTAACAGCGGTTTCGCTAGACTACGACAAATGTGAAGACATTTATAAAGCTGAAAGTGCGAAGTTAATTCCGCCTCCCTCCTATGCTGCCGGTGGCACCTATGCGTTTAGCCAGCAGCTAATGAGAGCTACGCTGCTAACCAATACAGTCTTCCCTGTCTACACCAAACGCAGTTATATTCGCCACAATACGCCAGGGCGCTGGTGGGATTCCCTATATACATGGGATTCAGGGTTTATCGCACTCGGGTTCTCCGATTTGGATGCAGCGCGCTCAATAGATTGCTTGAACGCGTATATGACAGAACCTGGTGACCGCCAGACTGCCTTTATTCATCATGGCAGCCCGGTGCCTGTGCAGCATTATGTGTTTCTTGAGCTGTGGAACCAAGGGCAGTCTCTCGCCTTCTTGAATCATTTTTATCCGCGATTACGTCAATATTACTTGTTCCTAGCCGGGAAAATTAACGGTTCTACTACTGGCATACTGCGCTCCGGGCTACTTAAGACATGGGATTACTTCTATAATTCCGGGGGGTGGGACGACTATCCGCCGCAAAAATATGTGCATGCGCAAACGCTGGAAGCAACAGTTGCCCCTATTGTGACAACGAGCCAGGCCATTCGTATTGCTAAAATTCTGAAAATGGCTGCCGCAATGTCGGAGAATTGGCAGGAAGACATAAGGGAATACGAGCAAGATATAGAACGATGGAGTCATGCTTTGGAGAAGCATGCGTGGGATGAAGAAGCCGGTTATTACGGCTATGTAGTGCATAGCGAGCAAGGTGAGCCAGAAGGCCTTCTACGGCACAGCTCCGGGACCAATTACAACATGGGGATGGATGGGCTTTACCCGCTAGTAGCTGGCATTTGTACCAAATCACGTGCTGATCGCCTTGTTGCCGCTCTCTTCGATGAAAAACGATTATGGACGCCAATCGGCCTGTCCACCGTTGACCAAAGCGCGCCTTATTATCAGGCGGATGGCTATTGGAATGGTGCGGTTTGGATGCCGCATCAATGGTTTTTCTGGAAAACCATGCTCGATTTAGGTTACTCCGATCTTGCTTTCCGCATCGCGAATACGGCTTTAGACTTATGGAAGCGTGAGACCGAAGCCACCTACAACTGTTATGAGCACTTTATCGTGCAAACAGGTCGAGGCGCAGGATGGCATCAATTCGGCGGTTTGTCGGCTCCGGTCATCAATTGGTTTGCTGCTTATTACCAGCTTGGCAAAGTTTCCACTGGTTTTAATGTTTGGATGCTACAGCAATCCTTTAACGAAAGCTATACGGCGTATCAGGCGGAATTTCGCTATGCCAGTGAAGCCGAACAAGCCTTCAGCATCGTGGTCAATATGGCAGACGGCGTGCACTATGAAGTTGAGGGAACATGGTGTACGGTGCACTGGACGATTAACAGCTGTGGTGGTGTAGAAATGTGCATTACTGATTGCATGCCACAAGCCGCTGTCCGGATCCGTGCGTGTTAAATGATTATTACGCAACAGAACCCGCTATCTTCGGCGAATTCTGTTTGTGCTATTTTACCTATCCTCCCTGGTTGAGATTTTTCATGTAAATAATAATAACACTCTAAATTTTGCTTAATAAAATGTATTTATTAAAATTAATTTTGTGATTATTTATGTTTTTTATAAAAAACAAAAAAAGCACCAGCCAATACGTAATAATACGTTTGACGGCGCTTCCCCCTATCATTCCTGAGTAATCTTCAGACGTTTAATCTCTTCAATTGAAAACCCTGTGAGTTCATTAATTAACGAAGGTTCTAACCCTTTAATAAGCATTTTTAATACCACTTCAATCTTTCCTTCAATCTTTCCTTCAATCTTTCCCTTGACTTCCCCATCTGAAATTAAACTGTTGCGTTCAATAATAGAATGTTCACGAGCTTCATAAAGTCGCTGTGTTTCTTCATCGCTACAAAGCCATTCGAGCCGTTCTTCCGTTTTCTTTATTACTGGATCCATATCTATCAACTCCCTTAGAATAGAATCAGATAATTTTTCATCTAAAAAAAGCAACCACCGATGCAATGGATCATTAAGATCATAATCAGCCTTAAGAAACTTATAATGCTCAATAAAGTGAACTTCCATAGCATCTGTCAGCATTAATGATTCTTCATGATCCTCATAGAAATGAAAGGTAGTATGAAATCGTGAAATGTCGAATAAGTTAAAATCCACAATATTAATCGTCACAGTCCGTTTCAGATCCTCGTATTTACCACCTGATTTTATTGAGCCTACATATAATTTGCTCAAATAAAACAAGGTCCTTCTTTTCATATTCTTATTATCAGTCAACTGCATTTCGATATTGAATTGTTGATTGTCTTTCGATTCAGCACGAACATCCAGTCTACCCGTTTTGTCTTTTATCCATTCTTTGTTCAACCCGATATTAGCTTTCACTGACAAATCAACTATTCGAGCATCTCCCACTAAACGGAGTACTGCATTTAGCAGTGATATCAGACTTTCTTTACCCTTTTCGTTACCAAATAATAATTGAAATATTAAATCATTCTTAGGCTTTAAACTTCTTGTCATTTCTATCGCAACCCTTCTCCTAGTATAGCAAAATAACCCTAGTTTGTTAAGCCGCTGCTCTTTATAAAAGAACAAAAAAAGGCACCAACCAACACGTAATAATACGTTTGGCGGTGCTTCCGTTAATATTAGTATATACGCTCTGTCGATTTGCTTCAAGCAAATCTATTGTCACCAGATTTCCAATCATAGCCATCAAATCAAATATATTAGAGACAGAGATTTGAATAACCTATACTACTTATAAATCTTTACATTATCTACATTTGTACTACCTGTGTTAGCATCTGCTGCATAGAATTCTATTTTGCTTATATCTGTTACAGCGAATCTAAGTGCAACCTGACTAAGCTTCTGAACACCATTTATATACAAGTCAAGCTTATCTGTATCCGTATTTATGACTAATTTCAGATCATACCACGTACCTGCTGTAAATGCTTGTACAGTTTGCCATGTTCCATTAATGTTTACCTTAATATTGCCATTATCAAATGCAAGCGTTTCTGCCCCAGTTCCATTACTGCTAGAGATATAAGGCATACACCACCAATTTTGGGTAGAATCTCTTCTAACTCTTGCTTCTACTGAAACAGTACCACTTACGGGACCAAACGTCTTATACATGGACGTCTTATTTCCTAGGGTAGTGTTAGATTTACTTATCAAAACACTCTTATCCGAAGAATCCGGAATATTCTGTACAGATACTGTACCTACACTTGTGTCTAACACCCACCCCGAAGGCGGATTGCCTGTGGTCGTGCTGTTAAATTCATCATCGACATATTGAGCACTAACTTTATCAAGCTTGAAATAGTCGACAGCTGTCCCATAACCCGTAGAAGCTGAATTCTTACCCGTTACTGTAAACCTAAAGCTATGCATGCCAGCACTTAAAGTCGTTGTACCTAGATCAACCTCTCGATAGACCAGTGTAGAGTCATACGCATCAATAAGTGAACCTTTGTTGATCCCATCAATTGCTAATTTGGAAATGCCTCGGTTAGTGCCTTTTTTGACGCCAATCTTAATAGTATAGGTACCCGCAGTGGCAATGTTAACGTTATTATATTGAACATATTCATTTACACCTTGTAATTCAGCACTACTCCAGTGGTCATTACTTGGGCCAGCGAGCTCGGATATAGATGCTAATGTACGACCTGCAGTTATACCAGCCCCATCGTTAAAGTTTTCTGTTTCATAAATTGCATCGCCGTCAGAAGAAATAGTCCCATGAACTCTAATAATTGCGATGGAATAAGCTTCAGATGAATAATTGATTTGATTACCACTTACACTTGTAGTGGTTGTTCCTTGATTAACTTCATTTAAGTCTGTACTCAGCCCATAGTCAATACCGTTTAGGTACCAACTATCTCTGGCATCCTTATTTCCTGCAATTATTGGTTTTAAGTAAGTCACATTTGCTGTAGGGGAAATATTGGTCATGCCATTGATTGCAACAGTACTATTGATAACATTGGCGCTATTATTAATAAGCTTTAGAATTAAATCACCAGTTTCTGTATCTTTGCCCGCTACAACGACAAGCTTTGAATCTCCTGATTGTCTAAAGCTAACATTATTATCTGCCAAATTATCTGCCCACATCTTCTCTGTGTGGTAATAATTCGTTTTAAACACATTCGCATTATCAAAATCGATTACTTTTCTTAACAGTGTAAAGGCGGACATGTTTAGAATATCCCCATTTTTCTCGAATACGGCTTTATTTATAGCTGCATCAAGAGCATCTATTAATTTTCCATCCCTTGCAATGGAGCCATATTCTCCTATCATTACCTGTGGTTTAGAGCGGTCATATCTATTAATGAACTCGATCCATCCAAGACTACCTCGGCCAAAATAATAGTGGGCATCCACTCCGTACGCACCTAAATCAGCGCTAAAGTTGTAAAGCGAATGAGAGTCTCCTGCGGTTACAATCAGTTTGAGTGCAGGATACGCAGTGTGAACAGCATTATATATTTTCGTAATATCTGCTCTTGCATTCGTGCTGTCATACTCCTCATTTCCTAGACCGAGGTACTCGATATTAAAAGGTGCTGGATGTCCCATAGCGGCACGTTTTGCCCCCCATGTTGAAGTGGCGCTGCCGTTGGCAAACTCTACAAAATCCAGCGTGTCTTGTGTAAGCTGAGCCATTTCCGGACTATTAGGGTCTAGAGCACCGGAGATGTGGGTGGCACCAACTGGAAGGACGGGTACGGCAACCATTCCCATATCTTCACTTAACTGCAGCCACTCAAACATGCCCATACCATTTGATATATGGTCTGTCGTCTCATACATATTCCAATGTGAGTTGTTATACTCCTTACGCCCTTCAATAGGACCTACTTGATCCTTCCAATTATATCGGTAATGAGAATCATGTATGATGCACCCACCTGGAAAGCGCATAAAACCAAGATGCATTTCCTCAAGCGCAGTTCCCATGTCTAATCTAACTCCATTTGGACGGTTATTATAGGTTACACTAGGAAATACCGATATAAAGTCCAGATATACATCGCCTGTTCCTTTAGCCAATACGACCCATTTTGCATTTGCATCCGTGGTATTGGCCGTAATGGTACCTGTATATTTAACCCAATCCGTCGTTATAGCATTAATGGTAGCGGTTCCATAATCTAATCCGGATTGATTAGCGATTCCTATCGTTATGGATGAGTTAAAATTTGCTCCTCTTTTTGCATAAAGCGAATAATTATAGGTAGTTCCGGATTTCACACTGACTCCATACCACCCTGCATTGGATAATCCGACTCCATTTCCTGTTGCAGTAACATTTAAATGCACATAATGCGTATTTACAAGGTTGAGAGGGCTGGCGTTTTCCACTGTAATTGTTCCTGCTCCGCCATCACGATAAACCTTAGTCCATCCTGCTAAAGGATGATTATATATCCCTCCGTCACCGGAATTAAATTCAAATGAGCGGTTAAAAACCTTCTCTGCATAAAGACCCCCGTCAACTGCATTATGAAGGTCTTCCGTGAATCCACCTATCAACTGCTGCGAGACTTTGTTACCCGTAACATTAGCGTTTACAGCAACACTTGCTGTAGTTGTGGCCGCGTATGCGTGTTGGCTTACTCCTACTACCCCCACACCAATTACACTAAGAAACATTGAAACCATTAAGATTATTGCTGTATATTTTCTGACCCCCGTTTTTACATTAATACCATTTTCATTCATAATATTATCTTCCTTTCGCAAATTTATTTTGTATTAAACAGTAGCAGTAGTCCTCCAATCAGATTAAGCGCTTTTCCAATTCCTTTATTTACTTAATTTCATATATACTATTAACGGGTAACAATGGTACAAGTTACCCGTTAATAGTATAAGCCGATGATTAAACAACGGCTTATATGAATCGAAGGAGTCTACAGGATCCTCACCTGTATTCGTTCGTGATTTACTTGTTAACTTCATCCTTCTGCTTGTTCACGATATCCCAAACATCCTTCGCCAGAAACGCTTTTTCTTTATTGTCCGTGTACCAGCTGTTCATAAAGTCCTCCAGCTGCTTGCCGCCGGCTTTATCCCAAGCAGACTTCATATCCTTCATCCCTTGTTCGGTCGAATATTTATCCCCACCTACGATTGTCCTCACTTCCAGGTCAAGAATCTCCTTGTCCACGTTCGTTTTGATCACATTCAAATCGTTGCTGAACGGCGGCATGTGCTCACCTACCGCGATTCTTGGATACTGCTTGCTCGGATCCAGGTACACCGTTTGCGCCAGCTTGAACAAATCTAATGCCGATTTTTGGTCAGGAAGATCCTGATTGAATTGATTTTGTACGTAGTTACATTTGTTGGTAATTCTCGTCATGAACATTGCATAATCGCCCGCATAACTCACTTCGCTTTTCAATTTGGCAGCGTCGCTGACTTGTGGACAGCCGTTCGGGCCTTTTGTGTAATGAGTGCCTTCGTCGCCAGAGATCAATTTGCTTGCATTGTCCGGTTTCAACATGAAATCGATAAACTTGGCTGCCGCCACTGGATCTTTCGTTTTGGCATTAATGACCGTTGTCATCTGCACCGGATTTTGTACCTCTGCCGTAAACTCGCCTAAGCTAGATTTCGGGAATGCGATAGGTGTCACTTCCGCTTCAGGTGCATTTTTCTTCAAAGTAGCCAGGTCATTCACCAAAAAATCAAACCAATTGACATTCGGGTGCATGTACATGCCGACCTTACCGTTCAAGAAATCTTGTTTAGCCTTTGCTCCAGTCTTATCATTGATGTAGTCTTTATCAAGGACACCAGCATCGAACAAGCTCTTTCTGAACGCCAGGGAAGCGGCTTTGTTATCCCAAGCACGAATTACTTTGCCGTCCTTCACTGCCCAGTCCATATCACCAAAAAATCCCTTCACTAAAAGTTCTGAGTTCCAGCTCATATTCAATCCGTAGGTATCCTTATTCCCATTGCCATCAGGGTCTAGCTCCGTAAACGCCTTAGCGACCTTCAGCATGTCTTCCGTCGTCTTGGGTGCTTCCAACTTCAGCTTCTTCAGCCAGTCAGCGCGGATAAAGATGCTTTGCAGCGGATACGCCTCGTTCATTTTACCTATTTCATACAGCTTGCCATCCGGCTTTGTACCGGCATTCTTCAGCTGCGGGTTTTCATTTAACAGCTTTTGATATTCAGGCATATCTTTAAGCAAATCGTCAATTGGGAGCAGCTGCTTTTGATCATAGAGAGAGTTGCGGAAGTTCGTATCATATTCATTGATGATGTCAGGTGCAGAGCCGGATGCGAATAACACGTTGAATTTCTTGGTGGATTCGGCGCGCAATACCGGGACGAATTTCACATTGGCCGGGCCGTTTTGATTCATCCACTTGGTCCACCGATTGTCCTCATAAGAGCCCTCTGAAGCGGCAACGCCACCGCGGTCGTACATCGATGAGGTAATGTTGCCCTTCTTGACTGCAACCTCAGTCCCGGTAGCGCTGCTTGCTGGCTCCTTCGATTTGCTGGAACAGCCGGCAATGGCCACTGTACCTACTAAAATTGCTGTTAAAGTAACGCCCATCCATACTTTCGAGTTTGATTTCATACATTCATCCCTCTCTTTTTTCCAATTTAGAAGACTTAGCCTTTGATCGATCCTAACATAACGCCTTTGACAAAATATTTCTGCAAGAACGGATACACCACCAACATAGGAATCACCATTACAGTAATTGCTACAGACTTAATCATTTCTGTTACCATCATTTGCTGCTGTACCACATCTGTCGTTGCACTGGTCAATAAATCGTTACTACTCATCATGGCTTGGACGACAACAGTTAAATTCTGCATGCTTGTTGTGTTAATATACATAAGTACACTCATGAAGGCATTCCAATAACCAACCCCATAGAACAACCCAATTGTTGCCAACATGGGCATGGATAGCGGTAAAATAATCCGTCCGAGCAGCGACCATTCCGAGCACCCATCGATACCTGCTGCCTCCTCGATTTCTTGTGGAATATTCTCGAAGTAACTGCGCATCAGGAGCATATTGTATGTGCTGATGAAGCCGGTTAACCACAAAGCCCAATAGGTATCGATTAACGATAAGCTTTTGACTATCAAGTAGGTCGGAATCAAGCCACCGGCAAACAGCATCGTGAACACCATTGCCAAAGTTAGAAAACGTCTGCCCATTAAATATTTGCGGGATAGCGGGTACGCTGCCAAGGTAGTGCCTAGCATGGAAATAACGACACCAAATATTGTAATTTCAACAGAATTAATAAAGGATTTAATAGCCGGGGTCGCGGTAAAAAAGAATTCGTAAGCAGTCAGCTGGAAGCCGACTGGCCAAAAAAACACATGTCCCGATTCCACGGATGAACGCTCACTTAAAGACACTGAAATAATATGAAGAAAAGGAAGCACGCAAGTTAACGCTAATACTCCAAGCACCACGTAATTAATGGTGTAAAACAGCTTATCCCCTTTCGACGGCTTAATTTGAAACCCCTCCTAAAATAATGCATAATCATACTTGCGCGCCAGCCAATTGGCCAGAAGAACCAATGTGAAGCTAATAACTGATTCAAACAGTCCCATTGCTGTCGTTAAGCTGAACTGCGCCTGTTGAAGTCCAATTTTGTAAATATACGTGGAGATGACCTCTGAAACCCCGGAAACAGCGGCATTTTGCAGATTATACACGTGGTCGAAGCCTACTTCCATAACACGCCCCATTGCCAGGATAAGCAACAGAATGATCGTATTGCGGATACCAGGAATGGTAATATGCCAGATTTGACGACCTTTGCTCGCCCCATCCATCGAGGCGGATTCAAATTGTGCAGGATCAATCGTCGTTAAGGCCGCCAAGTAAATGATTGTGCTGAAGCCCATTTCCTTCCACACACCTGAACCAAGAAAGATGAGCGTCCATGACAGTGGATCGTAAAGGAATGACTTCGGTTCTACTGAAACCAGCATCAGCACTTTGTTCACCGAGCCATAGTCCGCTGCAAACAAGGTTAGGACAATGCCAGACACAATGACCCAGGAGAAGAAATGCGGCAAATACAGAATCGTCTGCACCCATCTCTTAAACCATGTAGTCCGCACTTCATTCAGCAGGATAGCTAGTACGATAGGGATTGGGAAGCCGACGACGAGATTCAGCAGGCTCAGCCAGAACGTGTTCCATATGATGGAAAGCGTCTGAGCGTTGGAGAACAGCATCTGGAAATTCTTGAAGCCTACCCAAGGGCTGTGAAGAATGCCGTCATAGAAATTGTAGCTTTTGAAAGCAATGATCAGCCCGCCCATCGGAATGTACTTAAAAATGATGTAAAAGGCAAGAACAGGTAGAAGCATGATATACAATGGAACGTTTCGCTTCAGCCTTTTCCTGAAAGCTCGGGTCGACCATGCTGCGCCGGATGCATCGCGGCGTATTTGTGAATCCGGTTCCAATTTCATATTGCTTCACTCCTTCTAGCACTCTTATATAGGTAATTATAGAGATAGAACAACAAAGAAACCTTGAATAATTATAGGTAAACCTATAACCTCATTGGTTTCTAACTGTTCGGCACTTTATTGTTTTCTGAATTCCTTGGGCGACATTCGATAAAACTGACGAAATACATTCGTAAAATAATTCGGTTCATCAAAGCCGATAGCCGCTGCCACCTCGAATATTTTCATATCCGTATTTTTCAGTAATAAAGCCGCTTTCTCCATCCGTACTTTCGTTAAATAGTTGGTGAAGCTTTCTCCGGTTTCTTTCTTAAACAGCACACTGAAGTAACTAGGGTTGAGATAAATGTGCGTGGCGGCGTCGGTCATACGGCATTCTTCCATATAATGCTCCGAAATATAACGGGTGGCTTTCTCGATCAGGTTATCGTTTCGACTTGCCTGCCATTGGTTGAAGTGTGACAAAAAGCGGTCCACCTCACCCTGCGTCCATGCTTCTATCTCTTCTCCAAGATGAATTTCATACAGCTTATCAAGAGGGATAGATACGGTCGATTGACTCCCGTCATCCAAGGTCAAATGCTTTTGCACCACTTCACGAAGCGCGATACTGATCGACATGGCCTCTATCCTGCTCTCCTCGATCGACTTGTCGATTAAATCGCTAATAATCTGCTCCATGATTCCCTTGACTTTCTCCGGTGTTCCCGAAAGAATGACAGCCATAAGTAGAGACTCCACATGCTTCACCCGTGACTGGTTAATTGACAGCATACTGCTCTGCTGCCTCATGGCAATGGACTGCTCAAGTGACCCTTCGTGATGTTTGCCGCCAAGGACTTGTACGGCTTGCTCATATTGAAGGGATAATTGTTGCGGTGTAGCAGAATGTCCCAAAACAGCCAGAGTCACTGAAATCTTCAAGTAGTTGAAGCATTCCTCTACGATATCGTTTTGCAGCAGCTCTGGCAGCTCCTTTCCATCCGTCAGAAGCAGGAACCGGTCGTACTCAATAAGCAAAAAGCGTCCTCTAATCGAATAGCGGGCAAGCAACTCTTCCACAATGTTTGATAGCGCAAACTGGAGCAGTTGAATGTTCGATTTGTAATAGCTTTTCTCCGCTGGGAAATACGTAGAAACCTGCAGCAGCCAAAGATCAGATAGGGCCAAGATATTAGTCAGGCGTTTCCCCACTTCTTCAGAATAGGGCAGCTGCATAATGCCGGAGCGGATAGCCTGATCCTCTTCCACTTGTTGTCTGGCCTGATCGCGCTCTCTATGTAAACTTTGCTCGTAGAAATGTTTGGATGCTTTGGACAACACAAGATGAACCATCTCCTCCGTACACGGCTTCACCAACAGATCAAAAGCACCATGTCTGACCGCTGCTTGTGCGTATTCAAAGTTTTTGTAGCCTGTCAGTATGATAACCAGCATCTCTGGATACTTGCTCCGCAAGCAAGTTACGAACTCGATTCCATCCATAATAGGCATACGAATATCGGTTAACACAAGGTCAGGCTGACAACTCTCCAATAGATCCAGGGCATCCCTGCCATTACCTGCTTCACCAACAACGATCCATCCAAGACCGTTATCTTCAATCATTTTCCTGATGCCGCGACGGAAATTTGGTTGATCCTCCACGACGAGTACTTTGCCTGCTTGCATGTTACTCATCCCCCAATTCATGCTGTAAAGGGAGCACTAATCTTATCGTAGTCCCACTGTTCAATACACTGTCAATTTCCATTCGATATGGCTCTCCATATAAGAGCGCAATCCGCCTGTTGACACTGTGTACACCCATACTTTGACGCTCCCGGTCATAGGCGGTTTCTGTTGATGATGCGTTATTGTGTGATTCCATCAGTAATTTTAGTGTGTGCGCTTCAATCCCGCTGCCGTTATCAGTTATTTCAATAAACAGCTGCTCGTTTTGTTGATAAGCTCGGACAATCAACACCTGATGATTGATTTTATCCCGAAAAGCATGAATGAATACATTTTCCACCAATGGCTGCAAAAGAGTACGTTCGATACAAGCGTCCATCACCTCATCTGCCGCTTGAATAATAATTTCCAAATCTGCTTCGAACAGCTCCGTTTGAATCCTCAAATAGTTGCGTAGCTGCTGGATTTCCTTACGAACCGTCGTTTTGCGGGTAGAAGCCATCAGGGAATACTTAAACATATCTGAAACTGCCGCGATGATTTGCGCTGAGTCCTTCACATTCTGCATATACAGCTTCCAGTAAAGCTCATTAAAAATATTGTACAGAAAATGCGGGTTCAACAGAGCTTGAATGGCTTTCAACTCAGCATCGCGCTCACTAAGTTTTGTTAAATACACTTCTTTAATTAGTTGGCCGACCTGCTCGGTCATTGAATTGAAGCTTTCCGCTATAAAACCAAGCTCATCCTGCGTTCGCACCTTAATCCTAGTTTCAAAATCCCCTACCCGTACCTTGCGAATACCTTGCAGGATATCCTTCAACGGTCTGAGCAGCTGCGTACTGACGATGATAATTAGTAGACTCGTAAAACATAAGGTGACGAGCCCCGCCAATACAACAATTCTGAAAATATCCCTGTTTTTCTTCTTGATTTCCTCCAATGAGATGCCACTGATAAGCAAAAATTCACTGACCCTTGAATCATTTCTGACAAACAAATAATTGTCCTCAATTCGTGATGGCTCGTCAGTGTGGATCAAATTAGTATGACTATCTGACCCAGCTTTATCATTCGTGTACAGCAAATCTTGAGTTGGATTATATAAATATACCAAGCCCTGGTTACTTCCTACCAGCTCCAATAATGTATTAGAAAAAAAAGACATATCCACTGTCATGACTAACATCCCGTATGTTTGCAGAAACGTGTTCTTCATCCACCTGGCTACAACGATTGTCTCGCGGCTGCCAGTTGGTTCAATCGAGCTCGGAAGGGATACTCGCATCCATATGGAATCGCCATAGGAGTCAGAAATTTTGGGTTCGATCAGGTGGAAAATTTCAGGTCCAAGAACGTTGATTGCCTGAGTCGTATAGCTCAAATAAGCGGGGTTCCCTAACATATCGTACATATACATGGAAGTAATATAGGGTGCGTCGATTTTAACTTGAAACACTTGTTCCTCGATGCTTTTTTTATCGAAATATAAACTGTATAAATCGCTATTCTTGTTGGAGTCAATGTGTTGTATCATGCGTTCAATTTGCGGATTGAATACGACTGACTGAGAAATGCGATGAACCTCTTCCATCTTTAGCTCCAGCTTGGTGATGGTCTGTTCATTAGCTTTGGAAAACTGTTTGCTGATTTCCTCCTCGAACAATTTCAGATTGCTTGTATAAATAAAGTATCCTGCCGCTGTAAACGATAGCAAAATGATCCCAGACATGATCAAAATCAGCTTGCCTTTGAAGCTCTTCTTAAGATGAAAAGTAGCCCGTCCCTGCCAAATACCCATTCACTTGCGCTCCTTTCACTTGGTTATAGGCAACCAGATGTCCTATTGACTGATAATAACTTCCCTCCATAGTTGTATACGATTTAGTTCATGATTTCAATGATAAATGTTTTAATTACGTAATCATGTCCTTTTTTATGCTCCATCTGAAAAGACCAAACTGAGTAATCAGCTTGGCCTTTTCAGATGGATAACACGGATGTTATAGGTAAAATTCATGACTTCCACTCCCTATTACCTCTGTGACCCCAGGGAGAACCACTGTAGCTGTCGTATTAGCGGGTACCGTACAACGATATGTGGCTTTTTCTTCTTCAAGGTTATAGCTACTTTCAATCCGGCCATACGGGGTATCAAATCCTCCATTTGCTTTCCTAAAGCCCGTCAAATCAGGCTTCAGAGTGAAATGAGCATAGCCTGGATGCCTCTCATCCCTTTGAATTCCAAGCACATACTCATAGAGCCAGCCTACCACAGCTCCTAGTGAGTAATGGTTAAAGCTATTCATTGAATTACGTCTGCCAAAGCCCTTTTCAACGGTATAGCTATCCCAATGCTCCCAAATTGTCGTCGCTCCTTGAGTTACTGGATAAAGCCAGCTTGGATATGCTGTTTGGGTGATCATTGCTTGGGCTAGCTCCGAATAACCGCCCTCACTCAACATTGGATTTAGCGGACCCGTCCCGAAAAAACCAGTGGATACGGTACATCCCATTTCCTGCGTTTTTCTTGCCAGATTATCGTAAGCCTTCTGCTTAACTGTCTCGTCAAACATATGGTAATTCAAGCCAATGGCATATCCGCCTTGCGTATCATTCACTGTGCCGTCTAAATGCAAGGTTTTTCCTGATGCAGCATCTACAAAAGTCTGGTTCCAGTAAAGCTTTGCCTCATCTGCCTTCAGCCTATAGTAGGCTACGTCGTCCTGTTCTCCTAATAGCTCAGCATAAACAGACATCAGATGAACATCTCTACCGTAGAAAGCATTCCATACCAGGTTACTATCCGTTTTCTGTGGAGCAAGCCAGTCATCTATAGGTCCCATAAAAGCATCGCCTGGCATCCCTTTATTCTCCAAATAAGTTGTATAGCGTTTCATGACCTCATAGTTATCTGCGATAACACTCTTATCCCCATATTGTTGGTACATGTCCCAAACGATCAAGTGAACACCACTGCCATAAGTGATTCCACCGAATCCGCCTCCTACAGGTGCAATATTGGGAATATTCCCGTCTGGTAATTGCACATCTCGAATGGCTTCGAGATAGCGCAGATAAAAGGTTCGAACATCCCCTTGGTAAGATGAGGTACGGAAGAATATATGTGCGTCACCAATCCAGCCCATTCTTTCATTTCGCTGCGGGCAGTCTGTAGGTACACTGATGAAGTTACCCAACTGGCTGTATTTCACATTGGATACTAGCCTATTTACCAATTCATGATCTACTTCCACTTTACCTCGCATCGTCGAAAGACTGGAAAGCAGGTAGCTCTGCACGTCTTCTAATTCAGGTGCGTAATCTAGGCCAGTGATTTCAATATAGCGGTAGCCATGAAAGGTAAATTTCGGTATGTACGTTTCTCCAGCTGCATCGCCGCGAAGAATATAAATATCGGTACTGGAAGCGTCCCTTAAATTTACCTGAAGCATTCTCCCATAGAGCTCCCCATACACATCGAGATTTGGATAGAGCATTTCTCCATAACGAATGCGTACTTCAGTTCCTTTTGCGCCTCTTAATTTAAGGACTGGAACTCCTGCTATCTCTTGCTCCAAATCATATATGTATAATCCAGGAGACGGCTCTGACATGCTTTTAGCGCTAAATGTTTCTACTTTTCTGATCGGTGCTTGATAATGACCAATTAGTTCTGGCTCGCTTTCATTAACTGCTGGCCATGGCAAGAAAAGTTCAGGCCTTGAATCAAATTCACCGATAGGGACAGCTTCTACGATCTCAGGTGTTTTCATTCCTTCTATGGCAAATCCCGCTTTGGAATAATTATCATAAATGAAGGCTAAATTGGCATCGAAATGTTCCCCTTGGAATAAGCCCGCGAAGCGGAAAGGACCTTCCCCGTAATACTGCCATTCATCTTCATTGGTTACGTAAACATCCGCTGTTCCATCTTCATAGGTCAGCACCAATTGTGCCAGAAGGCTTTCTTTATCACCCCAGTAGTTATAGTTCTGCAGGACGAAAGTCTGAGAACCGTTCCACCAGCCGGAAGACAATGTAAAACCAATTCCATTATCACCTTCAGACAAAAAGTCCGTAACATCATAAGTCTGATACATCAGGTGTTTGTCAAATTGGCTGAAGCCTGGTGCAAAAAACTGATCGGTAATCTCCCTGCCATTAATCCTGCAATCATAAATCCCTCTAGCCGTAGCGTAAAGTCTCGCTTTCTTAAGCGGTCTTTTTACCGAGAAATCCCTTCGCAGCATGGGAAGCGCATGGCAATCCGGACTATGGGTAACTCGTAAATCAGTTCCAGCTCCAATTAAGTCAACTCCGCATTCGGTATCCATTTCATAGAACTGATTAGACGGGTGTCGCAAAAAGCTTAACCGAATACCTTCAAAGTGCGCGCTTGTTCCTCCTCCAACCAAATAACCAATTTCATTTAGCCGCGGAAAGGTTGTGATGTCGTTATTCCCGAGCGGGTTTAATTGTCTCGCAATTACCTTCGTTCCTATAGGGTTAGGATTTAACATGGCATCAACGAGTACGCCATCTACATAAGCGTAAGCCCCATTACCAACAACATCAATCTTGATTTCATGAGGATCGTATTGATTGGCTTCCGTTATCAACTGAACCTTCTCTTCACCCTCAAAGTTAACGATGGGTACTGAAGCAAAAGGAACATTCTTGTTATCCTCTTTGTGATAGCCTACCCGATATATATCCAAAGTTGCTGGCTGATTGCTTATATTGATTTCATAAGAGATATAGTTTTCACCTTCTAAGAAGGATTCATTTCTTTCCCTATTTAACAGCCTGGCATCATTAGCACCAAAAACAAGCCCTGCTCTAGTCCCGCCTGGGGATAAAGTTATCGTACTTTTTAAAGAGAAAATTCCCATGGAATCACTGCAGATATAATATTCCGGTGCACCGATCCACTTCGCTCCGTTCCAGGCATCTAATTTCGGATTCATCAAGCCAGTTTCAAATTTGGTTGAAGCAGCGGCTATTTCCAATGTTTGGTTCATCGTTGTCACAGTAACATAATATTCCGTACATGGCTGCAAAGCCCTTCCTGCATAAGCAGTACCTATTGAACAGTCCGTATTAATCCAACCACTGTCCCACATATCAAGTCCCGCAGGTTTCCCCCCTACGGTAATCCTTGCCTCAGTTTGCTTCATGTTCTTCTCATTTGAAATAAATTTCCAGGCAAATACCGGTTTCTTCTCATCCAGACCCATAGGCTCAATTTCATTCATCACAGTAATTTCAGATATATTGTAACTAGTCATAGTTCATTTGCTCCTTATCTAATGTAGTTAATTTAAATGATAATGAAATAAATGATTAAAATCATTAACATCATTCACCTTCAAAAGTTTACATTTTATGCACTTTTTTATATGGTATAGTTATTCTTTTGAAAGCTTTTCTTGGAGGCTAAATACAATGAATCTAGTTGAATTGGATGCAATGCTTAAGGTGTATTCGGAAGAAGAGTTACTTTATCGTAAGAATTATGATGCGAAAAAGGATCGAAAAATCCTTCAAGTTTCTATGGATAACTTGGACATGGATCTAATAAAGGAACTCACAGAAGCAGACTATTTTTCTTCGAGCGATCGTACAGACATTATCATTCTAAAACACAAAAGATTCACACCCGTTTTCAAACATCGACATGAGTTTTTCGAATTGATTTACGTATATGCAGGTCATTGCGTCCAGGAAATTAATGGAGAAGTTATTCAGCTGCGTGAATGTGATTTATGTATAATCCCACCCAAGGTGGAACATACAATTGAGGTATTTGATGATAGCATTATCTTAAATGTATTGATAAAGCGAAGTACTTTTAAAGAAACATTTCTAGAAATGCTTAAACATGAAACCGTTCTCTCCTCATTCTTTATGAAAATCCTGTATACAGAGAAATACAATAATTACATCATTTTTCGAACAAATCGAGATCCCAACCTGAAAGAAATTCTCTCCAAGTTATTCATTGAACATCATGACAACAAAAAATATACCGCGAATATCCTGTATAACCTGCTAATGTTATTTTTCAGCTATTTGCTGAGAGAATATGAAAGTCAAGTCGAATTACCCAAAAGTTTACCCAAGAATGATAAGTTGATTTCGATCTTAGCCTATATGCAGGATCATTATAAAACAGTAACCTTAGGAGAATTATCAAGCACATTTCATTTCACCGAATCGTACTTAAGCAAGCTCATTAAAGTTACCTCTGGCCAAACCTTTCTAGATATCATCAAAACAATAAAATTAAATAAAGCAATTGAACTACTTACCTCATCTGATTTAAAGGTTCAAAACATTAGTGAATCTATTGGCTTTGAAAATAACACTCATTTTATTAGGACCTTCAAAAAAGTTTATGGCATTTCACCTAATCAATTCAGAAAAAACAGCAAATAAAGACGGCTCATGCCCAATAAACCGATGATTGGACACCGACTTATATGAATTGTAAATGTTCTTCTATTTACTTCTTATTTGCTTGCATTGCCTTGTAGATTTTCAGTTAACGAGATAGTTACATGAATAAGAGAGCAACATTACAAATGTGTCCTTATGATATAACTAACTAGAACCAAAAAGGGTTCAAGTTAAAATTATGAGGAGATGAAGAAATGAACAAATTGAAAGGCAAGATTGCATTGGTTACAGGAGCAAGCAGGGGGATTGGACGTGCCATTGCAACACGTTTAGCGTTAGAGGGAGCATTAGTAGCTGTTCATTATGGCACAAATCGGGAAGCAGCAGACGCAGTAGTTCGTGATATTGAGCGGAACGGGGGGAACGCATTCACAATTGGTACAAAACTTGGTTCTCTGGAAAGTATACAGATTCTTTACACGGAACTGGATGAAGCATTGAAGAAACGTACGGGTGATACTCACTTCGATATACTAGTGAACAACGCAGGGATCGCGCTAGGATCTCCCATTGAGGATACTACAGAAAAGGCGTACGATGAAATCATGGAAATAAATGTGAAAATACCATTTTTTCTGACTCAACAAGCATTGCCACGATTACGAGACGAAGGTCGAATTATTAACTTGTCGTCCGCAATAACAAGAATTTCCCTACCTGCAATTCCTGCATACAGCATGACAAAGGGGGCAATCAATACACTAACACTCTCCTTGTCCAACCAACTCGGTCCACGTGGAATTACGATCAATGCAATCCAACCTGGGTTCGTCGCCACGGATATGAATGCCGCAATGCTGCAAGACCCTGCTTCAAATAAATTTGGTGCTGATTTTTCTATCTTTGGAAGATGGGGGCAACCAGAAGATGTCGCAGATGTAGCTGCATTTCTAGCCTCTCCTGACAGCCGTTGGATAACAGGTCAATTGATCGATGCCAGTGGAGGCTCCCATTTGTAATTGCCTCAAGAAAACTGATTTGAGAGGATGATGGTAGTTCAAAAAACAATGGCTGTCTAGAACCTTTTTTCCAAGTTCTGATCTGCCATTTCTATTAAAACAAAAAATGAGGAAATTAGCTCATATGATGAACTAACTATCCTCTACTAGCGATACTAGTTTATCTTTGATTTTGCCATGAATTGTCTAACTCTTTTTGTGCTTTTTTTTGTATAATTCTTAATGCATCATTTAGGGGTTTCTTTCCTAATATCGCATCATTCATCTCTTCTTCAAATATATTGTCGTATTTTACTGAGAAATCCATAGGAAGCTGAGAAAAACCATTAAAATTTAGATGTGATAAAATGCTTGGATCATAGAATGCACTTAGATCAACTCCATTTTCGGAGATTAGAGACAATCGTGAAGGTAACATTGATAGTCCTGTAACATTACTATTATTAGCTTTCATTATTTCATCACTATTGATGTACTTCAACAACTCTAATGCAGCTTCTTGTTTCTTGGAATGAATAAGAACAGAATATATGGACCCTACACTGAAGATTTGGGTGGAACCTTCTGGTTGTTTAGACACTCCCCATTTAAATGTGGAGTTAGTTAAATTCTTTAGTAATTGTACATAATCAATTGTCATCGCTGCTTTACCTGCAACAAATAAATTATCCCCTTGTTTTCGAGAATCGGGAAGAATTCCACCTTTAATTCCATCCACTATTAACGAATAAGTATCCTCCCATTCTGAGTTATCCACAGTAACTTTTTTTAATTCTTTGTCTAAAAATGCTAAGTTTTTCGAAATAGCCATAAACATTGCTAGTGATCTTATAGTTCCGTAGGATGGGAGAAATAAGCCATAAGTATTATCAGACTTTGGAAATTGATCCGCTAATTGAAATAGTTCGTTCCAGCTCATGTTTCCATGAGGATAAGTAATCTGATTTTTATCAAATAGATCTTTATTATAATACAGTGCTACACTAGAGAACCCTGGCGCTAATCCAAACAATGAATTTGTGTTATTATCCATTAATTGATCTATTGCTATAGGCACAAATTGATCCATGTCAAACCCGATTTTTGATAGTGATGTTATGTCTAAAAGCAATTCGCTATTTGCTAAATTCTGATATTCCATTAAACTAGATACCATTAAATCCGCATCATTTTCTGCTAAGAATTCAGCCGTTTTTTTCATGTCTTCATTAAAAATAGCTGGGATGTTAACAAATTCAATAGAAATATTTTTATACTTCTCCATAAAAGGAGTTCCATAAAATTGCATGAACCTATCCGATGAATTAGAACTAATTAAAGCAACCTTTAATGTAATATTCTGACCATTATTTACAGTTGAGTTCAACTGCCATACATGGTCTTTAATTTCATTTCCATTATTCACTTCAACAGCTTTTAAATTATTTCCATTATTAAAACAACCAGATAATATTAAAAACAATAAAATTATTAGAGGTTTTTTCATTACATCATCCTTTCTTTTTAGTCCCAATACAACTTTTAAACATAACTAAATTGTAACAGATTCCAATAAAACTTAACTTTATTGTTCAGAACAACACTTTATTGTAATCAGTCAAAACAAAAAAAGACCCCGAAGGGTCTTACTCAACTGTAACACTTTTAGCCAAGTTCCTTGGCTTATCAACATCATTCCCAAGAGCTAGCGAAGCATAGTAAGCCAACAGCTGCAGAGGGATAACTGATAAAGCCGGCGTTAGTAAGCCCAGCGTCTTAGGAATAGCAAAATGCTGATCCACCGACTTGATCATTTCATGCTCATCTTCAGCCGAAATCCCGAGAACATTAGCCCCACGAGCTTTCACTTCTTTAATATTGCTAACTGTTTTCTCGAACAGGTCTTCCTGAGTTGCCAAAGCAATTACGGGAACGCCCTCTTCGATCAAAGCTAGAGTTCCATGCTTTAATTCACCCGCTGCATAAGCCTCGGAGTGGATATAGGAGATTTCTTTAAGCTTTAATGAACCTTCTTGGGCAACAGCATAATCCATTCCACGGCCAATGAAGAACAAGTCACTGTGTGTCGAGATTTCTTCAGCAAAGTTTTTAATCTGCTCGAATTGACCCAAGATTGTTTCCACTTGCTCTGGCAACGCACGCAAAGCAGTAATCACTTCTGTGATATATTCCGAGCTTTGCGTCTTTTTAACCTGTGCCAAGTATAAACTAAACAAGTAAAATGCAATTAACTGCGATGAATAAGCTTTCGTTGAGGCAACTGCAATTTCTGGTCCAGCCCAAGTAATGATGCAATCGTCCGCTTCACGAGCGACTGTACTGCCAACTACATTAGTAATTGCCAAAACTGTGGCGCCACATCGTTTAGCTTCTCGTAAAGCAGCTAAAGTATCTGCGGTTTCACCAGATTGACTAACGACAATCACTAAGGTCTGCGGCGTTATGATCGGCGAACGATAGCGATATTCGGAGGCAACATCGATCTCTACGGGAATACGTGCTAAACGTTCAATGGCATTCTTACCAATTAAGCCAGCATGATACGCGGTACCACAAGCAACAATATGCACACGATCTATTTTGTGAATCTGCTCTGGAGTTAACTTAAGCTCATTAAATATAATTTTCCCGCCGGCAGCATCAATTCGACTGCCCATTGTATCGCGGTAAGCTTTTGGTTGTTCATGAATTTCTTTAAGCATGAAATGAGCATATCCAGCTTTTTCTGCCGTTACGATATCCCAATCGACATGAAATAATTCCCGGGAAATATAATTCCCCTCTAAAGTTCTTAATTCGACACCCTCACGTGTCAGAATCGCCATTTCTCCATCCTGCAGAATATACACATCACGGGTATACTCAAGAATCGCTGGAATGTCGGAGCCAATGAAGTTCTCACCTTCGCCTACGCCGATAATTAGCGGACTTGCCAACCTTACAGCTACTAGTTTATCCGGTTCAAATTCTGTTAGAACGCCCAATGCAAATGCACCTGTCAAACGCTTCACTGCTTTTTGCACCGCGACTACAATATCACCGTCATATAAATCTGCGATCAGATGAGAGATGACTTCCGTATCTGTTTCTGAAACGAATACGTGACCAGCCGCGATTAATTCTTCTTTAAGTGCGATATAATTTTCAATGATTCCATTATGCACGACTGAGAATTTCTGCGTATCATCTGTGTGTGGATGAGAATTAACATCAGAAGGTCTGCCATGAGTCGCCCAACGCGTATGTCCGATTCCAGCAGAACCACGCAAAGGTGCGTCATTAAGCTGCGCTTCGAGATTGGCAATCCGCCCCTTGGCTTTGCTGATTTCCAAGCCCTGACTGGTGAATACGGCAATACCTGCTGAATCGTAACCGCGATACTCTAGCTTCTTTAAGCCTTCTAATAAAATTTCCTGTGAATTCTGACTGCCAATATAACCAACGATTCCGCACATACCAAATAACCTCCATTATATATAAACCCTCAATTTTCAATGAACAATACAAGCCTTAATAAACGGTATGCAAAACCCGTCATGACCTATACAGTGTTTTCTTGTTGGATTCTTGTAAGATGAATTACTTCATCCATTTACTCTCCAACTTAACGGCTATGAATTAGCCGGAAGGTCCCCGCCGAATGTTTCGAACACCTTCACCTCGTCAGCTTGACGTCAGCGATTTCCTTACCAGCGAAACCAACTGTTCCTCGCTCAAGCCCTGGCGCTTATGATACTAGTAGCAATTGCTTTTATTGCAAAATGCTAGCAGTGTAGTAGTAACCCCTATCCACCTTATCCTTCTAGAGTAAAAATCCTATTCCTATCTTATGCATTATTGGAAGAGGATGCAATAGCTGTTTATCCTCGACCTGCATAATTTTCCATTATTATACCAATTGTTCGACAATTACATCTGCAATTTGCTTCACATATAATTCTAATTCTTTAATCTCTGGACCTTCTGCCATTACGCGTATCAGCGATTCCGTACCTGATGGACGAACCAGCACACGGCCGTTCTCTGCTAGCTTTTCCTCAACTTCACGAATAGCTGCTTCCACGATTTCATTGCCGTTTAGCTTGCTCTTATCGCCAACTCGTACATTAACGAGCACCTGAGGGAATTTGCGCATCTTGAGCTTTAACTCACTAAGCTTTTTACCGGATTGGATTATCGTATCGACAAGCTGCAAGCCTGAGAGGATTCCATCACCTGTTGTGTTATGATCGAGAAAAATCACATGCCCCGACTGCTCGCCACCTAAATTAAAGCCGCCTCTGCGCATCTCTTCCATCACATAACGATCGCCTACACCGGTTTTTGCTGTTTTAAGCCCTAAGTTTTTAGCCCCTTGGAAAAAACCCAGATTAGCCATAACGGTAGTGACTACAGTTCCATGATTCAACTGCCCCGCTTGATTCATCGCATCTCCACAAATCATCAGCAAGAAATCACCATCAATCTCTGCACCCGTATCATCCACAGCAATCAAGCGATCCGCATCTCCGTCAAAAGAAAGCCCCAAATCCGCTTTCATCTCCAACACCTTTTCACGTAAGAATTCTGGATGAGTTGATCCGCAGTGATCATTGATATTGCGCCCGTTAGGCTCGGCAAATATCGTAATTACTTCAGCACCTAGCTCACGAAACACACGAGGGGCAAGCTCATACGCCGCGCCATGCGCACAATCCAGTACGATACGTATGCCAGCAAAATCCGTTTTCACGGTCGTTTTCAAAAAATTCACATAATCGGATTTCCCAGGCAGATATTCCGACAAGGTCCCAAGCTCTCCGCCAATAGGGCGTGGCAATGCATCAACTACCGCATCAATCAATTTCTCAATCTCAAATTCCGTATCATCTGTAAGCTTGAAACCATCGGCTCCAAAAAATTTAATCCCGTTATCCTCCACTGGATTATGCGAAGCCGAGATCATTACTCCTGCATCTGCTCCCAGTTTACGTGTAAGATAAGCCACAGCCGGTGTCGAAACTACACCCAAACGAATTACGTTCGCACCTATAGAAAGCAAACCTGCTACTAGCGCTGATTCCAACATGGGTCCCGATATCCGTGTATCCATCCCAATTACAACCTTGGGGTGCTTAGCTTGCCCAGTTAATACGAAGCCGCCGCAGCGGCCTATTCGATAAGCTAGCTCTGGGGTTAATTCCTGATTCGCAATGCCGCGAACCCCATCCGTTCCAAAATATTTGCCCATTATCTATTTCGCTCCTCTTATGCCTACATTAAATGATTATTATTCTGGAATACTTGAGACTACGGGTGTTACTGAAGGTGTGGGTTCAACAATAGCGATTACCGGCGTTGCCGATGGAGATGGTGTTGGCGTTTGTGAGGATGATGGTGATGTCGATGGCGTTGGTGTCGGTGAAGCACTGCCTAATGCATCGACTTTGGCCATAATCTCAACAGTTGCCTTTAGTTCTTGTGGCTGGATTGCTGCTGATTTAATAAACATCGGCAAGCTTAAATTAATCACCAGCTCATGTTTACCAGGCGATAAATTACTTACATCTACAATGGCTTGAATATCCTGTAAATTAAGCTTCGCAAGCAGATCAGGCGCGCCTTCCAAGACGGCTTGAATAACTGGAGTTTCCGGTAAAATAACCTTAGTCACAAAGCTGTCGTTCTCCCCACTAATCCGCAATGGAATATTGCTAATTGTCACCGTCGAGGAAGGAACAATTTCCAGAGTGATCTCTACTTTCACAGGATCTACCCGTATATCTTTATTCATCAGAGGAATGTCCAATGTAATTTTTTTATTTTCTTTGAGATCAGTCACATCCACCTGAGGACCTTCATAGAATTCCATTTGATCCAGTGCTGCCTGCGTGCTGAATACGGTCACTCTTTTCACAGATTGCGTCATAGAAGCTATGCTATAGCCTTGGGCTGGAGTCCCAACCACCTTGACCTGCAAAGGCATCTCTTTAAAAGGAACTGTAATAGGTATCTCTACATCAACAACCGCCGGAGTAATGACAGCATCTACAGGCTTGCCGTCTTTGCCATAAGCCGTAAGTTTAACCTGTTTAGTAATAACTGCTGCCGCCTTATCCACACTAACCTCAGCACGCACAGAATCCACTATATTCAAATCACTTGTTTTCAGTGTGACGTGTACACGATTTGGATTCACAATAGGCTGACCGACAATATAACCTGCAGACGGTATCCCTACCACATTAATGGTCACTGGGAATTCTTTCTTCTGCAATTCTTCTAAGGTAATCATAACCATATTCGGGACTAAGGTTGAGACATAAGAATTCTGCACATTAATCACTTTAAGTGGATAAGCATGTGTACCCACTGCGGCATTACTTAAATCAACCTGAACCTGAATGGCATTCGTATTCAATTTAGAAAGCACGGATTGCTTGCCTTTCAAGGTAATATTGGCGTATTCCGGATCCATTTTCTGCATACTGAAATGAGCTTCATCTAACTTGAAGGGAATAATTTTAACAGCATTAATCGTTTGTTCTATAGGTAAAGGTGTAGTTGTAGCTGTCGTTTTATCGACATCCAGATGGACAACGAACCAGAGTAAGATCCCAATCATCAGAGCTATTGCTTTAACTACATTATTGCTGCGCAGCCACTTATCCATTGGAATCCCCCTTTCGTTTCCAGAAGGAGCTCTTCTCAACCGCTTGTTTAACTTTAGGCTTGGAAGAGGATTTTAATTCTTCATATAGCTTGGAAATCATCGATTCTTCTTTAATGTCACGGACAATTAAGCCGTTAATCGCTAGTGAAATTTGACCGGTTTCCTCAGATACCGTTACCGAAATCGCATCGGATACTTCACTCATTCCAATAGCTGCACGATGCCGAGTTCCCAGCTCTTTACTGATGAAGGGATTCTCAGATAAAGGCAAGTAACAGCCCGCTGCCATAATCATATTGCCTCGCAGAATAACAGCACCATCATGCAAAGGTGTATTGGGGATAAAAATATTAATCAACAGCTCAGAGCTGATCTGACCGCCAATGGCAATTCCGGATTCCACATAATCGGTCAATCCCGTTTCGCGCTCGAACACGATCAAAGCTCCAATTCGCCGCGGCGATAAATATTGAACGGTCCGCATAAGCTCGCCGATCCTTTTATGCAGTGCCTGATCCTCTTCTGCTGTAGAGCGACTGAATAGCTTTCCGCGTCCCAGTTGTTCCAGGGCTCGTCTAAGCTCGGGCTGAAAAATGATGACCAAAGCCAGTACCCCAAAGGTAAAAATCTGGTTCATCATCCATTTTAATGTATTCAATTCAAACCAAAGACTGAGCGCCCAAGTGACTACCACTACCACAATACCTTGCAGTAATTGAATAGCCCTCGTACCCCGCAGCAAAATAATAAGCTTATAAATCACATAACTTACAATTAGAATATCTATGACTTCTTTTATGTAACCTCTAAATGGCAAGTCTTTTAGGTATTGCATATCTTTAGATCCCCCAAAGTACCTGTACGCGGCGCTCTTTTCTCTTTTTTTAAACTATACCATATTTCCACAAAAAAACCTCCCCCATCTTTATATAATTGGGAAAGGTTTTGTGTCCGTTTATACTTATTTTGCGAATAAACCAACGTATTCATTAACTTCAAACCATAACCAATCCAGAGCTTGATCCACTTGTTTAATTTTACCCGAAATATGTGCGGTTGATGCAAGATTATAGGTCCCGTCAATGACTACTAAATTACCATTTACTTGACCATCGATCTGGATCTTGCCATTCTTCACCATCAGGTTTCCATTAACCGTATGTCCAGCAGGTACATAAACCGTATCGCCTTTAATCACGACCTGCTCCAAGCTTGCACCTTTAACCACGAGCTCCGTATCTGAATTCCACATGGACAACGAAGCGCTCAACATCACGAAGATAAACATCGAAGCCACTGAAATGGCTGGATGTCGTTTAATCCATTGGAGCCAAGCGTTACTGCGCTTAGGTTGCTTAGGTAAGGATGCCATAATCCGATCTGTTAAATCTGCCGGCGCCGCTAGATGAGGTAGAGACCGCACCATCGCTTCCGTATTCTGCATCTTCCTATAACGCAAACTGCATGCCTGACAGGAAAGCAGATGTTTTTTCAATTCTGTTAAGGGAGTCCCCGTTAAATCACCGTCTAAATATTCATGCATCCAAGGGAGGGCTTCATTACAATTCATGGGCTGCCACTTCTTTCCGCTTCCTTTTGCGTTTCTGTTCTATACCATACGATTGAAATCGGATAACGTTTCATAATCATTTTTAAAAAATGCCTATTTTTTATCTCCATACTCCGAATCCAGCCTCTTGCGTAAGAATTCTCGGCCTCGATGCACACGCGTTTTCACCGTGGTTACAGGCATGTCTAGCACATCGCCAATTTCCTGCAGCGACATATCGTGCAAATAACGCAGAATAACAACCGATTTATATTTATCAGGCAAGGTTTGAATAGCTTCTCGTATATTCTGCTGGGTTTCGGAAAGAATAAGCTCTTCATCCGGACCTGCAGCATCACTGGCCAGCATGGAATGCCAATCTGTTCCCTCGCCATCTGTCATTTCGGCATCAATGGAGTAGCTTGGTTTTCTTTTTCTTAAACGGTCTATGCACAAATTAGTCGCTATCCGATAGATCCAGGTTGAGAACTTCTGATTCTCATCATAGCGATGTAAATTCGTATATACCCTAAGAAAGGTTTCCTGCACCACATCCTCGGCTTCCTGCTTCTGATTCAGCATGCGATAGCCTAGATGGTAAATTTTATCTTTATACAGCTCGACCAATTCTGCAAATGCGCGACGATCTCCGCCTCGCGACAGCTTGGCCAGCCGTGTTTCTACATAGTTCAATGCATTGCCTCCAACGTCAGCTTAATCATTTCTATTGTAACCGATTCCCCATCATAATGTAATGTCTAGATTAGCTTTTAAATTTCAGCTCTGACACGCCAATTCCGCCAAGAATCAGCACCATTCCCAGCCACTGCACGGATAAAACCGATTCACCCACAATGAATAAGGCGCCTAATAAACCAACCGGCAGCTCTAGTGAGCCCAATAAAGCAGCAACAGAGCTGCCGACACGCGGAATTCCAATATTAAAAAATACAGTAGGCACCACTTGACCTAATGTTCCAAGCAGTAATCCCCATAAGATCAAAGAGCCTACACCATCTCCAAGCATTCCATCAGGTGGATAAATTAAATAGATCGGAATAATAGCAGCTGTAAGCATAATGGCAGACTTCATTAAGGAATCCATCGGATGCTGTATCCGTCCAGTCAGGAACAGAAATAAGCTATAGCTAAAGCCTGAGGCGAGTCCTAAGATTATGCCCTTAACGCTAATCTGACTCCAGTCCGCCGCAAAAATATTCACAGCAAACAAAGTCCCAATCACAACAATTAGTACAGCCACCATCTGTAGGCGTGTCGGCCACTTTTTATTAACTATCGAATCCAGAACAATTGTCATCCATGTAAACTGAAACAGTAATACGATCGAAAGTGAAGCATCCAGCTCCGTTAAAGTTGTGTTATAAAGAATGGTGGTTAAAGCTAGTCCAAATATACCTACTATGGATAGCCTAATCCAAGGTCCACTAAATGGATTGCTCCACGACTTCCGCCTCATCAGAACAAGAAGCCATGTAATAACCATTCCCATAGTCATTTGACTGACGCTAATTTCGCCTTCGTTCCAGCCAGCTTCGTATGCCAGCTTAATTATCGGAGATAATAACCCATAGCAGGCCGCTCCTGCGAGGATAAGCAGCATGGCTATCCAGCGTGTGTTTTTCATATCTAGCTTGCCTCAATTCTATAAAAACAAAGCCACCTGTTAAAACAGGCGACCTGGTTTTTCGATATTCTATATTTTAACCTAATGTGTTTGTTATCAACCTGTATTCCTTAATCCAGCTGCAATCCCATTAATCGTCAACAACACTTCTCTCATCAAGATAGCATCATCTTCATCATTTTCTTGCAAAGCGCGAAGCTCTGTCAGCAAGGACACCTGCATGTAGCTTAATGGATCCACATAAGGATTACGTAAACGAATGGATTCCTGCAGGACAGAAACGTTGTCGAGAATTTCTTTTTGCCCTGTGATTTGGAGAATTAAGTTTGATGTTAATTCATATTCCTCTTTAATGATGTTATAGATACGCTCGCCCATTGCAGCATCTTTAATCAAGTTGCCATATTCTTTGGCGATTAATAGATCAGCTTTTGCAAGCGCCATTTGGAGATTATCGATCATCGAGCGGAAAAACGACCATTTCGCATACATTTTTTGCAGCTCGCGCATATTTTCTTTTTTGCCTTGGTAAAAGCTTTGTAATCCACTGCCAGCGGCATACCAGGCAGGTAGTAAATAACGACTTTGCGTCCAAGCAAACACCCATGGAATTGCTCTTAGATCCTCAAAACGATCGCTGTTCTTACGTTTCGATGGACGTGATCCGATATTCAGCTCGCCAATTTCCGGTAATGGCGTGGATTCGCGGAAGAAAGTAAGGAAATCAGGATCGCGGAAAATCAAATCCTGGTATTTAGTCTGAGCCTTCTCCGAGATATCAATCATGATATCTTCCCAATTCTTCTCTGAGATATCGCTTTGCGGATGCTTAGCATTCATCGCCGCGGTAATCAAAGCCCATATCGCCTGCTCCAGGCTGCGATAAGCAATACCCTTGATCGCATAGCGCTGAGACAGCACTTCACCTTGCTCCGTAATCTTAATCCCGCCACCCAAGGTGTCTGCGGGCTGTGCCAGAATACTCCGGTTGAGCGGCATTCCGCCGCGACCAAGCGCACCCCCACGGCCATGAAAAAACTTCAGCTTCACACCATAGGTGTTAGCAGCCTCCGTTATGCTTTTCAAGGCGACGCGCAATTCCCAATTGGCTGTTACCACTCCGCCATCTTTATTGCTGTCCGAGTAGCCCAGCATTATCTCTTGCATGTTCTGCAAGCTGATTAAGCTGTCTTTGTACGCAGGAATTTTAAAAAGCGTATGGATGATGCCTGGTGCTGCGTGCAGATCATCAATCGTTTCAAACAAAGGCGCCGGCTGCAAGGTACAGGTTATCGTTCCATCGCTTTCCCGTCTATAAAGACCCGCTTCCTTACTGAATACCATAACCTCAAGCAAATCACTCGTTCCTTGGGTCATACTAATTAAGTAAGTCGTGATACATTTAAGCCCAAATTCTTTCTGAGCCGCTTTTATCGTGTGATAGACATCGACAACTTCCTTGGTCATCTCCGTATAGGTCAAGTATGGCGACGTGATCGGACGAGGATCATTCAAGACATCCGTTAGCAATTTAATTTTGGCGTCTTCGGTAAGCTCTGCATAATTTGGAGAAATCCCCATCTTCAGCAGAACCTCACTCATCGCATTCTCGTGCTCTTTACTATGCTGTCTCACATCAAGTGCAGCGGTATGGAAACCGAACAGCTCCACCTGACGTATTAGTTTCTTGATAAAAGTATCTGCCACATAATTGGCATAGTGATGGCGCAAGCTGCGATCAAGCACTCGTAAATCCGCCATAAAGTCCTCAGCTACATTATACTTAGCCTTGGCTTCAATTTGCGCATTGCCCGTATTGTGCATTTTCTCCAGCATATAAGAAAGCTTGATCCGGTAAGGCTCCTGCTCGTTGCGCCAAATTTCTTCCTGTACAATTTGCAAACGTTCCTTATCCGTAGCTATGGAAATCAATAGCTCTTGCGTGACCTCCACGATACTGGAACTAAAGCTCAAATGCTCAGTTAGCTCACGCAAACTCACTACATATTTACTAAGCGCCATATAACGCTGCATTTCGAGCGTTTTCCAAGTTACACTTGCTGTAACAGATGGGTTGCCATCGCGATCGCCGCCAATCCATGAGCCAAAACGCAGGAAAGTCGGTACATGCCAAGCTTCATCTGGATAATATTTAGTCAAGCAGCGCTCAACCTCACTATATAAATCTGGAAGCACATCGAATAACGTCTCGTCAAAATAGTACATCCCATTACGCACTTCATCCAGCACCGTTGGCTTGCGATCGCGCAGTTCGTCGGTTTGCCATAGCGTTAAAACCTCGCCAGACAGCCGTTCATTCAGCTGCTCTCGCTCCCGAAAAGTTAGCATCGGATTATCAAGCTCCATCACACCATCAGCAATGCGATGATGAATATCCAGCACTGCCTTTCGCGTAGCTTCTGTCGGATGTGCCGTCATTACAAGCTCCAAAGAAATGCCTTGGAGAATTTCTTGGACTTCAGCTAAGTTAGTTCCTCTAAGCTTGAGATCCTTAACTACACTTTCAATCGAGCCTGGTTGAATGGATTCGCCTGCCGTGCGTTCATAATCACGTTTACGGCGAATTCGATGATTCTGCTCCGCAATGTTTACCAAATGGAAGAAAATAGCAAAAGCCCGAATCACCTGATGGCGAATTTCCGGGTCTAAGGTATTAATCGTTTCTTTAAACTCGTTATATAATTCAGGGACATAGTGCGCACGCATGGTCTTGCTCATTTCCCTAATCTTGTCTACCGTGTCAAGCAATTCTTTCCCGCCTTGATGCACCAATACATCCCCAAGCAGATTGGCCAAAAACCGCACATCTCTACGAAGCAAATGGTTGCTTGAGCTTTGTTTTAAGACAGCACTGTTTGATTCAGTCATTTCGCTCACCTATCCCTATCGAATCTCTATATATACATCGTTTTATTTTATCATAACCCATCTAATTTAAAAACAAAAAAATAGACCCATGAGGATCAAGTTATGTTAATCTTAAAGTTAGATATCCAAAATTGCACGGATCAACAGCAAATAATCAGAATAAAGGGGATTATCATTTGAAAACACAAGAGGCAGCTTCACTATTGGAATCTTTGATAAAGGCAATGCCATTTTATCAAAAAACCTACACGGAGGATACATGTATCATTATTGCCGATACCGAGAAGGTAATCGGATATTTTCCTGGAAAAGATATAGATGTAAAGATCCCAGTTGGCGCACCTATTGAAAAATTTATCGGCACAGTTTCCTATAATGCCCTTGTTACAGGTACCCTCATTCAAGAGGAACGTGGTTCGGAAGTCGTTGGATTCCCATATATTTCTACAGCAAATCCAATTATTCTCGATGGACAAGTTATAGGAGTCATTAGCTCGATCGTATTAAATAGTAAAATGGATTTACTGCGCAGCAGCTCAGAAGGCTTGTCCGCCTCTGTCGAAGAAATGACAGCAACAACACAAGCGATTTCTGCGGCCTTTAACAACGTCATTCATCAAATGGATTCCTTATCGGAGAGCTCCCAGGTGGTTAATAATGACATCCAGAGCATTCAAAAAATCATTTCATTCGTTCAGGAAATCTCCAAAAATTCTAATGTTTTAGGTTTGAATGCGGCAATAGAAGGTGCTCGCGCTGGAGAGCACGGAAAAGGCTTCATGGTTGTTGCCACTGAAATTCGCAAAATGGCAAATAACAGTAAAGAGGCAGCAATGACTATAGGACAACAATTAATAGATATGGAAGCTGCAGTCACCAAAATGAATCAAATGGTAATCGCTATAAAAAATGAAATGAATCAACAAGGCGGTACGTTGCAAGATTTAAATTCAGCATTTGAACATATCGCAGCGACAGCCGATGATCTCGCCAGCAGCTGTGCCCTGAAAGTTACCTAGAATCTCATCCTCTATTTAAAGAGCCACACTCGGATTAATGACAACAGATTATCACTGTTAATTGGCTTAGTCATATAGTCATTAGCTCCAGCTTCAATACATTTTTCTCGGTCGCCTGTCATGGCCTTTGCAGTCAGTGCTATTATAGGCAGATTACTAAATCGGTGATTCTCACGAATTAAACGCATGGCCTCATATCCATCCATGATAGGCATCATAATATCCATCACAACAAGCTCAATACCGGCTTCTTCCTCTAGTTTCTCCAGCGCAAGCTTACCGTTATCGGCCATAACCACTTCCACTCCATGCAATTGCAGGATTTTAGAAAGCGCAAATATATTACGTAAATCATCATCTACAATCAGGATTTTACGCCCGTTCAAGGTTTCCTCAGAGTCACTCAACATACGCATAAGCTGGCGCTGGTCCGAAGAAGCCGCTTTTTGTACACTGTGTAAGAACAAAGAGACCTCATCCAATAAACGACCTGGGGAATTAACCCCTTTAATCACAATGCTTTCCGTAAATCGATTAAGCTCGCTATATTCGACTTCTGTTAATTCTTTCCCTGTATTGATTACAATAGGTGGAATTTTCAATACTTTCGCATCGATCAATTGCGTCAATAATTCAAAGCCCGTCATATCCGACAGCTTTAAATCTAGAATCACACAGTCATAATCTTGCTGCTTTATCCGGTCCAATCCTTCTTTACCTGTGTTTACGATATGAATTTCAATGTTTTTATCCTTCAGCAGCTCATAAATGGCTTTCTGGTTATGGGCATCATCCTCAATAACCAGTACTTGCTTGATATGATCATCGAGAATGTTCTCAATCTTTGAGAAAACCGTATCAATATCTTCACTAGTAACGGGTTTCGATAGAAAGCCTATCGCTCCTTTATACAAGGAATCCTGACTTCCGTCCTTCCCAGAGATGATATGCACCGGGATATGTCGTGTTTCATCAGCATACTTTAACAAATCCAGCATTTTCAGACCATTAATATCGGGAAGCCCTAAATCTAACAAAATAGCACTAGGAATATACCGTTTAGCCAGCTGCATACCGCTAAACCCATCTCCAGCAACGATGGATTTAAAGCCCTTTTTGCGTGTAAGCTCCATTAAAACTTTAGCAAAATTCTTGTCATCCTCAACTATCAGAATAAACTTCTTTATCTTCTTGAGCTCAATTTCTTCTCGATCATCTTCAATGAACGCTTTTATCGGTTTAAGGACTATATCTTCATTCTCCTCAACATACTCTTGCTCTTTATAACTCTCGATTCCTATTGTTTGGATTGCCTCATTCTTCTGTTTTCTTTCTGATGTTGTAGTTTCTAAATCAATAGGAAGGAACAATGTAAATGTACTGCCTTCGCCTTCACGGCTCAGCAAATGAATTTCACCTCCAAGCAGTTTTGCAAGCTCTCGGGATATCGTCAAGCCTAGGCCAGTGCCGCCATACTTGCGACTAATCGAGCCATCCGCTTGCTGAAAGGCTTCAAAAATCGCCTTTTGTTTGCTCATCGGGATCCCTATTCCCGTATCGGTTACTATAAGCGCAATTGTCCTTCCTTGCTTAAGCGCTTTATTAGATAGCCTTACATCCTTGGCAGGTATGGAAATCCGTAAAGAAACTGTACCCTCAGAGGTAAATTTGAACGCATTAGATAAGAAGTTTTTCATAATTTGTTCCGTGCGTTGACCATCCGTTATGATGACCTCTGGAGTATCTTCATCGCGGTGCAGCTCAAAATGAACCCCCTTATCTTGCGCTAAAGAGTTAAATTTGTTCTGTAAATTATTAATAATCGTATCTAGCTTGACCTCTTCAGGTAGAATACTTAATTTCCCTGCTTCCACCTTCGATAAATCGAGAATGTCATTGATCAAGGTTAATAGCTCTAAGCCACCGCTATGTATGACCTCGGCTGACTCAATCTGATCTGCTGATAAATTCCCTTCTGCATTGCTAGCTAGAAGCTTAGCAAGAATTAACAAGCTATTAAGAGGTGTTCTTAACTCATGCGACATATTGGCCAGAAACTCAGACTTGTATTTACTAGCCATCTCAAGCTCTTTAGCTTTTACTTCCAGATCATTTCTGGATAATAGAATTTGCTGATTCTGCTCTAATATATCGACTTTTTGCGTCTCTAGATGCTTCGTCTTCTCTGCCATTTCTTCATTAAGTGCTTGCAATTCCTCACTTGAAATCTTCAGCTTTTCTTCTGATTTTTTCAACATATAGGTTTGTTCTGTAAGTTCTTCATTAGATACACGCAGCTCTTCCTGCTGTGTTTGTGCTTCTTTGGCCAACAAAAGTGCTTTTTCAGCTAACAGCTCAGCTTCCATAAGTGATTCTTCCGTGCGTTGACGGCTAGCAGCACTATTAATAACTACGCCTAATGGAGTGGACAATAATTCAAGTAAATTCTGTTGGATCGCAGTAAAAGCTTTAAAAGATGCCAATTCAATGACTGCTACAACCTCTTCTTCAAAGAGTATCGGCAGCACTAGGATAGCCAAAGGCTTTCTTTCACCTAATCCGGAGCTAATTTGAATATAGTCATTAGGTACCTGAGTTAGCAGAATAGGCTTCTTCTCGAGAGCACATTGGCCAATTAGACCCTCACCCAGCCGAAAGCGGTTAGATAAATTCTTTCTTTCTACATATGCATAGCTGCCCAGTAAGATAAAATCTCCCACATGCTCCGAGTTCTTACCGAATTCTTTAACATAGAACACACCTTGTCCAACTTCAATCAGCTCAGAAATTTCCGAAATAAGCATTTTTACTAGCTGTTGTAGATCTGTCACACCAAGAGACAGCTCTGTTAATCGAGCAAACTCCGTTTTCAGCCAGTACTGGCGCTCTCCTTCATCTGTCGTCTTCTTGAAAGAAGCTAATATTTGTACCAGCAAAATGATCGAGAATGTAAAAATCAAGAGGTTTAACAAAATCACAAAAATTAGCCAACGCAAGGCGCTGCTTTTTTGTTGTTCGATAAGACTGATGAATTCCGTTGAATATTGATCTTCCACTTGCTTGTAGGAATCAATTATCACGGTTGAATTATTAAACCAATACCCTGGATCTATATCCAAGTTTTTTCCTGCTTCTGCACTCAAAACAAGCTGACGCATGCGGTCAACCTCGTTAACTGCTTCCCCTTTAACTATTGATTTAAAGAGGCGGAGTGCTTCTGGCGTTGCAAAAGATGTATAAACATTGAAATAAAGCTCATGCTCGTTTACTAATAGACCTTCCTCATATACATCTGTAGGCGTTATTAAATTTCTAGAGAACACATTATTTAAAAGCGCTCTTTCTTTACTCACAGCAGATTTGCTTCTGGAAAAATTAATATAAGCCGATAGCTTATTCGATATTTCTGTATCTGTGTCCAATAGCTTTACATTTTCCATTAACCCAAAAAACTTTTCGATCGTATCCGTATAATAGGCAATAACGCTCTTCTCATCCGAAGAATTCTCATCGATGAAAGTTTGTTCCATTTTCAGCTTATCCAGATTCCCCATCGATTCAACAAGATTATTCGCAAACGTCTCGCCAAAATAATTTTTTGAGAATCCTTTTAAATGCTCTTTGAGAATATCTATACTTAAGCTCGTTTCTTTTCGTTGTTCAAGCATATTATTTTGGATACTTACCGTTTTCTTACCGTAGTAACCGGCTACCAATCCTTTTTCTTTTTGCAGCTCATGAATGACATCATTAGTATTAACCGCTAGCTTCGTCATGCCCTCGGAACGATTCATCTCACTTAAATTGCTTAGTTTGGCAACAACCTCAACCACTGAAAAATAGAGTAGCCCCAGCATAGGTATTAGAACCATGATCATAAGCTTACTGTTGATTCTTAAATTTTTCAGCCAACGCATCCTTGAAGACCCCTTTTCTCATGAATCTTCATAATATTTCCAGATTATGACTTCATTCGACAATTATAACACGTTACCCAAGCCAACCTTTAATTATATTTTTTTGAACAAGCTAGGTATTTAGTGTGTTAACCTCTTCCTCCTATTAATATGATGAATAATATTGGATACCAAGGAGATGAGAAAAATGGGTACGTTTAACATTGTTACTTATGGAGCTGTTGCAGGAACCATATCACCAAGCGTAGGAACGGCTAACAAAAAAGCGATAGCAGCAGCCATTGCATCAGCTATTGCAGTAAAAGGAACGGTTTACATTCCTAGCGGCACATATTTTATAAACAGTTTATTCAACAATTTAAGTGGAACCTTCAACATAGAAGGAGAAGGGCCTCAATCTGAAATATACTGCGTAGAAGCTACTCCCACCAATTCGGATAGGCGTATATTCAGTATTACAAACTGTATAGGTGGCTCATTTAAGGATTTTAAAGTTTCCTCTAATGCTGTCGTAGGTACTTCTACACGTTCTAATTTCGCTTGGGGACTAGGACTCATATCCTCCTCGCAATGCAAGGTTGAAGGCGTATATATTGCCAAAACCTTTGCTGCAGGACTTATGTTTCAATCCTGCAGCTCCATCGAAATCATTGGTAATCATGTTACTCAGACTTGTGCAGACAGCATACACATGACCAATGGCTGCACCGACATGATAGTGAGTGACAACACCACCTTTGACTGTGGTGATGATAGCATCGCTGTAGTGACTTACACCAATGAGCCTTACTGTGAAAGAATCTTGATTCATAACAACATACTCGATAAATCATGGGCAAGAGGCATAACTGTCGTTGGTGGAAAAAAAGTCGTTATCAGTAACAATATAGTTACTAATACAGCTTCTAGCGGCATTTTGACTGCTTTTGAAAGCGGTGAGTTTAATACCAAGGATGTATTTGATGTCACTATAGTGGGTAATCAAGTTCATCGGGCAGGTACATACTTCCCTGTCATTCCTACTAACGGTAACCATTTTGGGATTGAAATCTCGAGTGGCACCGATATTATTGCAACTGACAATAATGTTACTTCATCTAATAGCAGAGGGATTACCGTTGCCGACTCCAAAACTAAACGGGTAAGCATCAACAACAACAATGTAAAATACAGCGGATCTACAGGTATTTACGCGGGCTCTGTTAAAGGGCTTGGCCTCACTGGAAATACCACAACTATGAACAAAGCCCAGGGTATTGCGCTAATCGCTACAAGAGATGTAATCGCCAATAATAATTATGTGCAAAACAATAACTTCTGGGATAAGGATTCTGAGGTCACTACACTTTCAGCGGCAATCAGTGCTACCGTGAATACATTAAAATTCGCAAGCGGTGTGAACTTCGCCATATTCTCCGTCTCTTTTGCGATCGTAATCGATTTGGAGCAGATGTCTGTGACTGCTTTTAATAGCACTACAGGTAATGCCACTGTTATAAGAGGGCAGAATGGCACAGCAGCGGCTCCGCATGCAGCAGGAGCAATCATCACTTCCGGTCCCCGGACGGTATCCACTGATAATGTCTTGATCCAAAACTGCACTAACATTGTGTTCGAAGGAAATCAATCACTCGAGGATTGGAGCGTAGCCCTCTATCCCGATACCAACATACACAATGCCGACAAAACTCCCGCGATAAAAAACCGTGTGGAACGAGCAGTTGAATTTACTGGCAACATTCGTTTTAGAGTATTAGGTAATCTTATCTATTGTGGTTCTGGGACGATAACAAGTGTTTACTTCGGCACTCCTAATACAAACACGGATGGTTTACGTGATGACTATAAAGGGACGACTGTTCCTAATGAAACTGCCTTTCGAGCTGGACAGACGTATTACAAAACAGATACCGATGTTGGATATGTTTATAACGGCTCCGTTTGGAGAGGGGTTAAGTATACTTTGTAGTTTTATAATAGCTGCGCTGTTCTTCTTAAGAAAGACCGACACATTAGATTAGAGCTATAGGGCCTGCTTCCGGCCTTATTTGCGGTTGTTCCATAACAAAATTATATTATCTTATTTAATCTATTAGACTAGAACCAATAATAGATAAGTTTCATAGAATACTAAGACTTTTAATATAAAAGTCAACTCATCTAGAAAGGAGAGTATATATGAGCATTCAAAACTTAATCGTTAATGGAGGCTTTGAAACCGGAACATTGGTGCCATGGTCTACATCAAATACAACCGTTACCAATCTATATTCACATTCCGGTACATTCTCAGCTAGGCTTCAAGGTGGTCCAATCACCTCTTATATAGCGCAATTTGTACCAGTAACTCCCGGTGTCAGTTTTGAGTTAATTATTTCGTTAGCCAAAGTAGGAGTTCTACCAGCTGCTCCTGTAGTTATGCAGGTCTTTTATTTTGACAATCTTTTTAATTTGTTAGGACAAGGGCTTTTTGCCAATGTTCCACTAAATCGTATACCTAACGCAGAGGATAGTAACTGGCTTGAGATCTATCAAACTACTACCTCTGCCCCCCTTGGAAGCACACAAGCTTTTGTATTAATAGACAATCTTCCTCAAGCAGGAACAGCAGATATTTTAGTCGACGATGTCGCTTTATTAGCAGCTTCAGGAACTGGGGTTACTGGAGCAACTGGGGCTACTGGAGTTAACGGGGTGACAGGCGCAACGGGTCAAACCGGTGCTACTGGAGTTACCGGGGTGACAGGTGCCACAGGTGAAGCCGGTGCTGCTGGAGTTACGGGTTCAACAGGAGCTACAGGCGAAGTTGGTGCGACAGGTGAAACCGGTGCTACTGGAGTTACGGGGGCGACAGGTGCCACAGGTGAAACCGGCGCTACTGGAGTTACAGGGGCGACAGGTGCTACGGGTGAAACCGGTGCTACTGGAGTTACAGGGGCGACAGGTGCTACGGGTGAAACCGGTGCTACTGGAGTTACGGGGGCGACAGGTGCCACAGGTGAAACCGGCGCTACTGGAGTTACGGGGGCGACAGGTGCTACGGGTGAAACCGGTGCTACTGGAGTTACGGGGGCGACAGGTGCCACAGGTCAAACCGGCGCTACTGGAGTTACGGGGGCGACAGGTGCTACGGGTGAAACCGGCGCTACTGGAGTTACGGGGGCGACAGGTGCCACAGGTGAAACCGGCGCTACTGGAGTTACGGGGGCGACAGGTGCTACGGGTGAAACCGGTGCTACTGGAGTTACGGGGGCGACAGGTGCCACAGGTGAAACCGGCGCTACTGGAGTTACGGGTTCGACGGGAGCTACGGGTGAAACCGGCGCTACTGGAGCGACTGGAGCAACAGGTGCCACGGGTGAAACCGGCGCTACTGGAGCGACTGGAGCGACTGGAGCAACAGGTGCCACGGGTGAAACCGGTGCTACTGGAGCGACTGGAGCAACAGGTGCCACGGGTGAAACCGGTGCTACTGGAGCGACTGGAGCAACAGGTGCCACGGGTGAAACCGGTGCTACTGGAGCGACTGGAGCAACAGGTGCCACGGGTGAAACCGGTGCTACTGGAGCGACTGGAGCAACAGGTGCCACGGGTGAAACCGGTGCTACTGGAGCGACTGGAGCAACAGGTGCCACGGGTGAAACCGGTGCTACTGGAGCGACTGGAGCAACAGGTGCCACGGGTGAAACCGGTGCTACTGGAGCGACTGGAGCAACAGGTGCCACGGGTGAAACCGGTGCTACTGGAGCGACTGGAGCAACAGGTGCCACGGGTGAAACCGGTGCTACTGGAGCGACTGGAGCAACAGGTGCCACGGGTGAAACCGGTGCTACTGGAGCGACTGGAGCAACAGGTGCCACGGGTGAAACCGGTGCTACTGGAGCGACTGGAGCAACAGGTGCCACGGGTGAAACCGGTGCTACTGGAGCGACTGGAGCAACAGGTGCCACGGGTGAAACCGGTGCTACTGGAGCGACTGGAGCAACAGGTGCCACGGGTGAAACCGGTGCTACTGGAGCGACTGGAGCAACAGGTGCCACGGGTGAAACCGGTGCTACTGGAGCGACTGGAGCAACAGGTGCCACGGGTGAAACCGGTGCTACTGGAGCGACTGGAGCAACAGGTGCCACGGGTGAAACCGGTGCTACTGGAGCGACTGGAGCAACAGGTGCCACGGGTGAAACCGGTGCTACTGGAGCGACTGGAGCAACAGGTGCCACGGGTGAAACCGGTGCTACTGGAGCGACTGGAGCAACAGGTGCCACGGGTGCGACTGGAGCAACAGGTGCCATTGGAGCTACTGGAGCGACTGGTGCTACTGGAGCTACTGGTGCGACTGGAGCCACGGGTGCTACTGGTGCGACTGGAGCCACGGGTGCTACTGGTGCGACTGGAGCCACAGGTGCCATTGGATCTACTGGAGCTACTGGTGCGACTGGAGCCATTGGAGCCACTGGAGCTACTGGGGCAATTGCTACAAATCAAAACGCACTATTTATTGTTAATGCATCACCTATTCCAGATGGGACAGCCATTTCTTACTCAACCTCATTTATTAATGGTACTAACATCTCACATCCAACAGCCACAACTTTTTCACTAGCAATAGGACACATTTATATGGTTTCGTATACTTTCAGGGCAACTAGTTCTATAAGTGGAAACATTACCGTTACACCAAGACTTAATGCTGTTTTTATCGGTGATTTTTCTGGTAAATCAAATACTGGAACTTCAGATGCTAATGCAAGCGTATCTGGTACATTCCTAGCTAATGCTACCACAAGTATTATTATAATGGATTTACTTTATAACGGATCTGCAGCAGCTAATCCAACTGATGGTTCTGTTTCAATTATTCAGATTCAGTAAATTATGTGGGGCTGGTATTTGCCACCCCCCTTCACTTCACTTTTCTAATTCCACTTTATTGTTTTCACAATGAGTTGCATCTTAAAAATGTTTATCACTAATTTTCCTTATTATGAAATATCTATTTTTGCTTATATTATAGAAAGTAAATTTAAATTAGGCATCATACTTTGGAACAACCAATTATTCAAAGATGATAATTCACTGACGATGATTTAGCAGCTTTTGCTGCACTTATCGTCCTTTTTTAGGCATTTAAGAAATTCAGACCTATATTATCAAACTTAATCTATCAGACTAGAACAAGTCATAAGAGTGATTCATAGAATACAAAGACTTTAATATAAAAAGTCAATTTCATTAGGAAGGAGAAATCAAATGAGCATACAAAATTTAATCATTAATGGAAGCTTTGAAACCGGAACATTGGTGCCCTGGACTTCTTCAAATACAACTGTTACCAATTTATATTCTCATTCTGGAATATTTTCAGCGAGGCTGCAAGGCGGTCCAATCACCTCTTTTATTGGACAGTTTGTGCCAATAACTGCAGGTGAAAGCTTTGAACTTCTTGTTTCATTCGCCAAAGTAGGCATTCTGCCAGCGGCTCCTGTAGTTATACAGGTCTTTTATTTTGATAGTTTATTTACTTTGTTAGGACAAGGCTTGTTTAGCAATGTTCCAGTCAATCGTATACCAAACGTAGAAAATAGTACCTGGCTTGAAATACACCAAACCACCACACCAGCATCACTTGGTAGCACACAAGCCTTTATTTTAATTGACAATCTTCCGCAAGCAGGAACAGCAGACATTTTAGTCGATGATGTTGCTTTATTAGCAACTTCAGGAACTGGGGCTACTGGAGCTACGGGTGCGACAGGTGCTACTGGGGAAACCGGCGCAACTGGAGTTACCGGGGCAACAGGCGCAACAGGTGAAACTGGCGCTACTGGAGTTACCGGGGCGACAGGTGCCACGGGTGAAACCGGCGCTACTGGAGCTACGGGTGCGACAGGTGCTACTGGGGAAACCGGCGCTACTGGAGCGACTGGAGCAACAGGTGCCACAGGTGAAACCGGTGCTACTGGAGCGACTGGAGCAACAGGTGCCACAGGTGAAACCGGTGCTACTGGAGCGACTGGAGCAACAGGTGCCACAGGTGAAACCGGTGCTACTGGAGCGACTGGAGCAACAGGTGCCACAGGTGAAACCGGTGCTACTGGAGCGACTGGAGCAACAGGTGCCACAGGTGAAACCGGTGCTACTGGAGCGACTGGAGCAACAGGTGCCACAGGTGAAACCGGTGCTACTGGAGCGACTGGAGCAACAGGTGCCACAGGTGAAACCGGTGCTACTGGAGCGACTGGAGCAACAGGTGCCACAGGTGCCACAGGTGAAACCGGTGCTACTGGAGCGACTGGAGCAACAGGTGCCACAGGTGCCACAGGTGAAACCGGTGCTACTGGAGCGACTGGAGCAACAGGTGCCACAGGTGAAACCGGTGCTACTGGAGCGACTGGAGCAACAGGTGCCACAGGTGAAACCGGTGCTACTGGAGCGACTGGAGCAACAGGTGCCACAGGTGAAACCGGTGCTACTGGAGCGACTGGAGCAACAGGTGCCACAGGGCCAGCAGTTGGCACATTAGATATTTTCGTTGCCACCTACCCTTTACCTCAAGGTAATCTTACTGGTACTCCTGTTGCGTTTCCAGTCACCATTCTTCCTGATGGTACTGCTATTACTCGTATTGATGACAATACGTTCAGCCTAAATACCATTGGAACTTATGAAGTAACTATAAACTTGCCAACAATTGGTGGAAATACAAGTAATGCAGCTGTAGTAGTTGCTGGAGTCACAGTAGCAGCCTTCGCTCCCCTAGGAAGTCCTCCTAGTACGATAGTTGGTTCAATCAGCTTTCCGATTGGTGCTATGTCCACATTAGAAATACAAGCTATGGGCGGCACTTCATTAGAACTTGGTTCTGGTGTAACTATTGTCATTGAGCGATTGGCATAAGCATTTGCAGAAATTCAACTAACAATCAATGATCCGTTCGTAAGAGTACATTCTTACGAGCGGATTATTGATTGTTTATTTTTCTATTCCCCTTTTCACTCAATGATTATACATATAGCCACTATAAATAATTTCTGAAATAGCAAGTGCTCCCGGTATATTCAAATACCCTACGAAAATAGAGTCCGTTTTCTTGAGACTGACATACTCTCTACCTAATAGGCGGTTTATCCCCGATCGAATGGTCAGCATAATCCAGTAAGTACTCCAATTAATGAAAGGAAAATATAAAACGAGAAACCACAGAAAAGAGAAACCTGTTTCTCCTATGCAGAACCGCAAGATTGTACAGGGAATTAATATTAATAGAAAGCGCAATAACTTCGGCATACAATCTCCTTTTAAGAATCAATAATATGGAGAATACTTTGAAGCTTATTAATAACAAAAAAAAGCCCCAACTATCAAGGCTTTCGGAATTTAAGATTATGGAGCGGGTGAGGGGAATCGAACCCCTGCGATCAGCTTGGAAGGCTGAAGTTCTACCATTAAACTACACCCGCATAAACCTTGTTTCTAACTAAAATGGTCGGGACGACACGATTTGAACATGCGACCCCCTGGTCCCAAACCAGGTGCTCTACCAAGCTGAGCTACGTCCCGAAATTTACTTTAGTTAAAAAATGGCGCACCCTGAGAGATTCGAACTCCCGGCCTTTTGATTCGTAGTCAAACGCTCTATCCAGCTGAGCTAAGGGTGCATTACTTATGGAGCGGACGAAGGGATTCGAACCCTCGACCCTCGCCTTGGCAAGGCGATGCTCTACCACTGAGCCACGTCCGCATGAAAAGCGACAAGAATTAATATAGCAAAAACAATAATGTTTTGCAACCTTTTTCGCTAAATAAATTTTTGGACGCTATAAATACCAAATTTATCCTACAATATTGCTCGCTATAAAGTTGGATTTTATCACCTTATTTAACCACCCTGACTAGACATTTCCTTTTATTAATTGTTAGTGAAGTATGAAGAAAATAAACATAAAGCTAACATCAATCTTATATTTCATTAAATCTAGCCCTTACAATATAGATACCAAATAAAATAATGGTGGCTCGAACGAAAGGTGGATTCCTATTTAATGAAACGATTGTTTAATGTTAAGAATAAACTCATTGTAGCGTTTACCTTGATTTTATTACTGCCCAGTATTTCACTGGGGTGGTTTTCCTATCACACTGCCCAGAACAAATTATCAGATAGCCTTTTGACGGCAGCTAAGCAAAGCACCGATGCCTACAAAGCCCAACAATCTGGCTTCGAGTATGTTTATTTGGCTTCGGCTGAGGGGATCATGTTACGCTCACCAGAACTGCCAAAGAAGCTGCCAAAAGATGATCCAAGGACTCAAACTTGGTACAAGCAAGCTATTCAATCTCCTAATAGCGCCATCCATACAGAACCCTATATTTCATCTACCTCCGGTAATACCGTTGTTACTATTGCCAACAGGCTCGAAGACGGCTCTGGAGTAGTCGGTGTACATATCGATTTACTAGCCTTCAGCCAGATCGTAAGCAAGGCCAAAATCGGTCAAGATGCTATGTGTATATTCTAGATAAGACCAGTCACTTTTTAATTCATCCTAAACAAAAAAACGGCGCCGATGCCATTGGTGAACATTATCAAACATTCTATACTCAAAATTCTGGGATCGTTGTTTATAATCTAAACGGTGTTGATAAACAAGCTTACTACACTACCGCATCAATTATGGGTTGGAAAATTGTTGGAACGATGGAAATGATTGAAGTTTATAAGGCATCCTCTAGAGTGCTTTACGCAACACTTATTGTAATTGCCGTTTCCTTATTTTTAGGTGCTCTCATTGTCTTCCTTATCATCCGCTCCATTACAGTCCTACTAAAACGATGACTCATAATCTGCGAAGCTTGATTGGCGGCATATTAAGCTCCTCGCAAAGCGTAGCGGATGCAAGTCAACAAATCTTCTCTAGCACCGATGAGATTGCTCACGGCAGTATCAGTCAAGCTGAGGCCTCTCAAACGATGGCTGAACTGTTCAAGGAGCTTACCTCTGCCATTCAATCCCTGGCAAGGTCCGCTGAGGAAGCTGCCCACCTCTCTGAGGCTACTGTAGATATTGCTAAGCAAGGAGGCTCTGTCGTGACTAATTCCCTTGTTGGGATGAATGAGGTTAGTCAACATATGACATTGCTGGAGCAGGACTCCGAAAAGATTGTAGCTATTGTCGAGGTTATTAATGATATTGCCGAGCAAACGAATCTACTCGCTTTGAATGCAGCAATTGAAGCAGCCCGGGCAGAAGAGCAAGGCAGAGGATTCGCTGTTGTGGCAGATGAGGTTCGTAAGCTCGCAAAAAGAAGCGCAAACGCAACCAAGGAAATCGCTCTAATCATCAAAATTATGCAAAATAATACAGCTAAAAGCACGATTGCCGTCACTTTAGGTGTCGAACAATCACAAGAAGCTTCTAAAGCCTTCGCGCTTATTCTAACTAAGGTCCATGATACGGCTAATAAAGTAACAGAAATAGCTGCAGCAAACGAAGAGCAATCCGCTCAGGCTTCCGACGTTCTCAGCGCCATAGAATCCATTGCAGCTTATAGTGAGCAAGGGGCTGCCTCAGCTCAAGAAACGGCAAGCACCTCTCAAATTTCAGCAAAATTAGCTGATGAGCTAAAGCAATCTGTATCCCGTATTTAAAATACAAGGATAATCGGCTCCAGCGTCTTTAAGACGGTGAGTTTGTCTGAAATTCTAGGGGTCAGTTTGAGCAAAAAGGTGTACTTTCTTAGAATTAAAAAAAGAAGAGTTCCTCCCTTTGTGGGAAGAACTCTTCTTTTTGACTTGCAATAATGCGCGTAGAGGGACTTGAACCCCCACGGTTGCCCGCTAGATCCTAAGTCTAGTGCGTCTGCCAATTCCGCCATACGCGCGCAATAAATGGTGAGACATGAAGGATTCGAACCTTCGACACCCTGATTAAAAGTCAGGTGCTCTACCAGCTGAGCTAATGTCTCATAAAATGGCTGGGGATCCAGGATTCGAACCTGGGGTGACGGAGTCAAAGTCCATTGCCTTACCGCTTGGCTAATCCCCATAACTTCGTGGTGCCGTCGAGAGGACTTGAACCCCCAACCTACTGATTACAAGTCAGTTGCTCTACCAGTTGAGCTACAACGGCTTAGGCATTCGTGTAGCATGTACTACTTCTCAAGAAAATATACATATGGTGGGCGCTGACGGGATCGAACCGCCGACCCTCTGCTTGTAAGGCAGATGCTCTCCCAGCTGAGCTAAGCGCCCATATGAAGTAATAAAATATGGTGACCCGTAGGGGACTCGAACCCCTGTTACCTCCGTGAAAGGGAGGTGTCTTAACCACTTGACCAACGGGCCATACTAATGGAGCTTCCAACCGGAATCGAACCGGTGACCTCATCCTTACCATGGATGCACTCTACCTACTGAGCTATGGAAGCAGGCTCCCCGAGCAGGACTCGAACCTGCGACAACTCGATTAACAGTCGAGTGCTCTACCAACTGAGCTATCAGGGAATATCGTTTAGCGTTTGGAAACATTATGTATTCCAAAGCTATCATGACTAAGTTTAAGTCTGTCCAACATTAAAAAAGCCGTACAGGGTTGTTATTCCCTGAAAACTAGAAACGAAGCGAAGAGTTGTGAAACATCCAGGTAACACACTGCTTCTTACACATGACTGCATAACAAGTCTTATTGGGGTAAGCCCTCGACCGATTAGTATTTGTCAGCTCCATACATTGCTGCACTTCCACCTCAAACCTATCAACCTCGTGGTCTACAAGGGGTCTTACATACTGGGAAATCTCATCTTGAGGGGGGCTTCACGCTTAGATGCTTTCAGCGCTTATCCCGTCCGTTCTTGGCTACCCAGCGATGCTCCTGGCGGAACAACTGGTACACCAGCGGAACGTCCATCCCGGTCCTCTCGTACTAAGGACAGCTCCTCTCAAATTTCCTGCGCCCACGACAGATAGGGACCGAACTGTCTCACGACGTTCTGAACCCAGCTCGCGTACCGCTTTAATGGGCGAACAGCCCAACCCTTGGGACCTACTTCAGCCCCAGGATGCGATGAGCCGACATCGAGGTGCCAAACCTCCCCGTCGATGTGGACTCTTGGGGGAGATAAGCCTGTTATCCCCAGGGTAGCTTTTATCCGTTGAGCGATGGCCCTTCCATTCGGAACCACCGGATCACTAAGCCCGACTTTCGTCCCTGCTCGACTTGTTGGTCTCGCAGTCAAGCTCCCTTATGCCTTTGCACTCTTCGAATGATTTCCAACCATTCTGAGGGAACCTTGGGGCGCCTCCGTTACACTTTAGGAGGCGACCGCCCCAGTCAAACTGTCCACCTAACACGGTCCCTTGCCCCGATTCAGGGGCATAGGTTAGAACCTAGGTAGGATCAGGGTGGTATCCCAACGTCACCTCCACACAAGCTGGCGCTCATGTCTCAAAGGTTCCCACCTATCCTGTACAGATCATACCCAAATTCAATATTAAGTTACAGTAAAGCTCCATGGGGTCTTTCCGTCTTGTCGCGGGTAACCTGCATCTTCACAGGTATTAAAATTTCACCGGATCTCTCGTTGAGACAGCGCCCAAGTCGTTACGCCATTCGTGCGGGTCAGAATTTACCTGACAAGGAATTTCGCTACCTTAGGACCGTTATAGTTACGGCCGCCGTTTACTGGGGCTTCAATTCATAGCTTCGCCTTGCGGCTTACCACTCCTCTTAACCTTCCAGCACCGGGCAGGCGTCAGCCCGTATACTTCGCCTTACGGCTTCGCACAGACCTGTGTTTTTGCTAAACAGTCGCTTGGGCCTTTTCACTGCGGCCCCCTCGGGCTATTCACCCTACCGAGGCACCTCTTCTCCCGAAGTTACGAGGTCATTTTGCCGAGTTCCTTAACGAGAGTTGTTCCGCGCGCCTTAGAATACTCTTCTCGCCCACCTGTGTCGGTTTGCGGTACGGGCACCTTCTCCCTGGCTAGAGGCTTTTCTTGGCAGCTTGAGTACATGATCTTCGGTACTGTAATTTTCCCTCCGCGTCACAGCCTAGCCTAACAAAGTGCGGATTTGCCTACACTTTAGCCTCACTGCTTGCACAGACACTTCCATCCGTCTGCATCTTTCCCCTTCTGCGTCACCCCATTGCTCATAACGGTTCACGGTGGTACTGGAATTTCAACCAGTTGTCCATCCACTACGCCTTTCGGCCTCGCGTTAGGTCCCGACTTACCCTGAGAGGACGAGCCTTCCTCAGGAACCCTTAGGCTTTCGGCGGACAAGATTCTCACTTGTCTTTTCGTTACTTATACCGGCATTCTCACTTGTCTACTCTCCAGCGCTCCTTACGGTACACCTTCTCAGCATAGACAACGCTCCCCTACCAAACAACACCATAAGTGTTGAGTCCATAGCTTCGGTGGCGTGTTTAGCCCCGTTACATTTTCGGCGCAGAGTCACTCGACCAGTGAGCTATTACGCACTCTTTCAATGGTGGCTGCTTCTAAGCCAACATCCTGGTTGTCTTTGCAACTCCACATCCTTTCCCACTTAACACACACTTGGGGACCTTAGCTGATGGTCTGGGCTGTTTCCCTCTCGACAATGGATCTTAGCACTCACTGTCTGACTCCCGAGATTCGAGTTTATGGCATTCGGAGTTTGACTGGACTTGGTAACCCTTGGCGGGCCCCGCACCCAATCAGTGCTCTACCTCCACAACTTATTCTCGAGGCTAGCCCTAAAGCTATTTCGGGGAGAACCAGCTATCTCCGAGTTCGATTGGAATTTCTCCGCTACCCCCACCTCATCCCCGCATTTTTCAACATGCGTGGGTTCGGGCCTCCAGTGAGTGTTACCTCACCTTCACCCTGGACAGGGGTAGATCACACGGTTTCGGGTCTACGCCCACGTACTTATTCGCCCTATTCAGACTCGCTTTCGCTACGGCTCCGTCTCTTCAACTTAACCTTGCACGTGAACGTAACTCGCCGGTTCATTCTACAAAAGGCACGCCATCACACATAAAGAGTGCTCTGACTTTTTGTAAGCACACGGTTTCAGGTTCTTTTTCACTCCGCTCCCGCGGTGCTTTTCACCTTTCCCTCACGGTACTGCTTCACTATCGGTCGCTAGGGAGTATTTAGCCTTGGCAGATGGTCCTGCCGGATTCATACGGGGTTTCACGTGCCCCGCACTACTTGGGATACACCTAATCTGTTATTTGCTTTTGGTTACAGGATTGTTACCTTCTCTGATGGGCCTTTCCAGACCTCTTCACCTAACAAATACTTCGATATATCGATGTCCCGCAACCCCAAGGTACAAGTACCTTGGTTTGGGCTAATCCGCGTTCGCTCGCCGCTACTGACGGAATCACTATTGTTTTCTTTTCCTCCAGGTACTTAGATGTTTCAGTTCCCTGGGTATGCCTCCAACCAACCTATGTATTCAGTTGATGGTAACAGTCCATTACGACTGCTGGGTTCCCCCATTCGGACATCCCCGGATCAATGCCTGCTTACGGCTCCCCGAGGCATTTCGTCGTTCGCCACGTCCTTCTTCGGCTCCTAGCGCCTAGGCATCCTCCGTGTGCTCTTATTAGCTTATCCACTTGCCTGTTTCGTTTAACGGAAACTTGCTTGCTATTGAATACGATTCAATAACCGGATGTTACGGTTTTGGATGTTTCGTTCTTTGCTTCGTTATCTAGTTTTCAAGGAACAATTCATGTTTCGTGAGAAACACGGTTTGTGTTGCTTATGATGCTGTTTACTTCACGCCGCTTACAGCAGCAAAAAGTATCTTACCACACTCCACTAACCGATTGCAACCCTCAATTTAAAGTTCATTTTTCAGGTCAAAAGTTTCGTTTTATGCGTTGCTCAAAGCCGTCGTTACCGACGTTTTAAACAGGTTTGGTGGAGACAAACGGGATCGAACCGTTGACCTCCTGCTTGCAAGGCAGGCGCTCTCCCAGCTGAGCTATGCCCCCATAATGGGGAAAAACGATTTGGTTGGCCCTAGTGGACTCGAACCACCGACCTCACCCTTATCAGGGGTGCGCTCTAACCAGCTGAGCTAAGGGCCATCAGGGTTTTGCTATCGCAAAACGAAAGTATAGCGGTAAGGCAACATACCATTAGGATGAATAAGGTCCTATTGTGCACTTATTTGCATGATTTGAGTCTCAAAGATTCAAATAGAGGCCTTTTATGCGCTTATTCAACTCATAAAATCTTAAAACATACCTTTGAACCTAGATAGACGACTATTGTGACCTTATTTCATGCCTAGCAGCTAATCTGCTACAAATAAGATCTATGCCTCTATTCATTTGTTTTAGGATTTTTTAACACTGTGAGCGCATTTCTCTGCCCTGCGATAGGCAAGAAAAAACCCACCTGAGAGCTTCCAGAGCGTACTCCGGAAGCATCCACTTGTGGGGCTCGCTTGGCAACGTCCTACTCTCCCAGAACCCTGCGGTTCAAGTACCCTTGGCGCTGGAGGGCTTAACGGTCGTGTTCGAGATGGGAACGCGTGGTTCCCCTCCGCCATCATTA
>NZ_CP034235.1:7217500-8101785 GCF_009728935.1 Paenibacillus psychroresistens
GAGCTTTCGCCACTGCAACTGCATGTCCAATTCCTCCTCCGCGCAAGCGATCTATTATACTTCTATATAAAAGATATATAGCGAGAATCGCTTACTTTTAGAACCACGGAATTCGAAATACCCCACTCTCAGACAGCACAAAAAAAACCGCCAGTGAAGACGGTTTCTCTAATGGAAGCTATTAAGTTACCTCAATTCAACTCGCGTCGACCTTCTAATGCCTTAGTCAGAGTTACTTCATCCGCATATTCCATGTCTCCACCTACCGGCAATCCATGAGCAATACGTGTGACTTTAATGCCAAATGGTTTAATCAATCGAGATAGATACATCGCTGTAGCTTCTCCTTCAATATTGGGGTTAGTAGCCATAATCAATTCCTGCACGGTATCATCACCAAGACGCTTCAGGAGCTCCGCCACATAGATTTCATCTGGACCAATGCCTTCCATTGGAGAAATAGCCCCATGAAGGACATGGTAGTAACCACGGAACTCACGCGTTCTTTCCATCGCCACTAGATCCTTGGGCTCTTGTATGACACAAATAATCGACGGATCCCTACTCTTATCCATACAGATCCTACAAGGATCTATATCTGTGATATTGCAGCAGACGGAACAGTAATGAAGGTTTCTTTTGACATTTACAAGTGCTTTGGCAAAATCGGTCACATCTTCCTCTTTCATTCGAAGCACATGAAAAGCTAGTCTTCCTGCGGTTTTCGGACCAATTCCGGGCAAGCGCGTAAAGGCATCTATTAATTTAGCTAAAGCTTCTGGGTAATACACGCGAGCATGCCCCTTTCCTACTAAAATCAAGGATAAACGGATATGCCCCCTTAGAAAGACGGCATATCCGTTTATTATGATCTATCCGAATTTTGATCTTATTAATTAGAACAATCCAGGGATTTTCATTCCGCCGGTATATTTGGACATGTCTTTGTTGGCAAGCTCATCTGCTTTAGTCAAAGCGTCATTAACCGCAGTGATAATTAGATCCTGAAGCATTTCAACATCCTCTGGATCAACGGCTTCTGGTTTAATCACTACATGAGTAAGTTTTTTGTGGCCATTGGCCGTTACCGTAACAACCCCGCCGCCAGCAGAGCCTTCAACTACTTTATCAACTAACTCCTCTTGTGCTTTCATCATTTGCTCTTGCATTTTCTTAACCTGCTTCATCATTTGGTTCATGTTATTCATCCTGATCGTCTCCTTTAATCTTCTTTTATTGTGACCATATCTTCGCCAAACAATTGTATCGCTTCATGAATCCATTCTTCCTTAACCACACCTGGTTCTTCAGGCTCAAGCACCATCTCTTCAACTGGAGCGACCATTTCTGACCTAGCTTCATTCCAATCTTTCTTCATCATACTGGAGAATCGCATAGGCTGACCAAAAACCTCGGTCATTACTTGTTCAATTAATTGTTTATTAGCAGGTTTCTCGGTTGTTTCACGATGCATGGCACTGTTAAACGCCAAAAGAACAGTATCGTCATGAATAGAAGCAGGTTCACCATCTGTGAGCCAAGCGTGTATCGTTATTTTACGATCTTTGACTTGGCTTAATACCGAGCTCCATTTCAGCTTCACTTGTTTGTGATCGGCTGAATCTACACTGCGCAAATAGCTGTCCATTGCAACGGATGATCGTTTCACTGCAGCTGCAGGAGCAGACGATGTTGAAGGCTGTGCTGATGTTGTCATAGTATTAGAGCTTTGCTGTTGTGGAGATTGTGCTCTTGATGTCTGTGCAGAATTGTTGTTCTGCGCGGGAGCCGATGAGCTAGCAGCTGTAGATACTCCAGACTGCAGCAAGCGCTGTAGCTGTTGTTCCAATTGACCCAGCTTCTGTTTTAGCGATGCAAGCTCATTTGAGCTAACCCTCGCACCTGGTTGTGCCTTCATTGTATCTGAAGCCACCTCGCTAGACGCACTACAAATTTTCATGATAGCTACTTCAAATAAGGTTTGTGGCTGAGCGGAGTACTTCATTTCAACCTGATAATGGTTCAAAATTTCAATCATTGCGAATATCTCTGGACGACTGAAAGCTGCAGAAATCTCTGTAAATGCTGCCGGGTCAAGAATACGATCTGTGACAACCTGTGAATTCGGCATCATTTTGATAAGTAAAATGTCTCGAAAATAATGAATCAGGCTTTCGATGCATTTGTCCGCGCTTTTGCCTTCCTGCATGAATCCATCGATTAATTCCAAAGCAAGCCCTATATCCTTAGCCTGCATAGCTTCTGCTAGCTTACGAAATTGATCCGCAGCCACATCACCTGTCATTGCGACAACTTCGGCATATGTAATGCGTTTGCCTGAATAAGAAACGACTTGATCGAGCAAGCTTATAGCATCGCGCATGCCGCCTTCGGATAATCTTGCGATATATTGCATCGCATCTAGATCAATCTCGACATTCTCTTGAGTACATACAAATTCCAACCTTGCGACTTGTTCCTCTAAAGAAACTTTGCGAAAATCAAATCGCTGACATCTAGAAATAATTGTTGCAGGAATTTTGTGAGGCTCTGTTGTTGCTAGAATAAACATAACATGTGCAGGTGGTTCTTCCAATGTCTTAAGCAGAGCATTAAATGCCTCTGTAGTAAGCATGTGGACCTCATCAATAATATATACCTTCTGACGAACCTCCGTCGGGGCATATTTGACTTTATCACGAATGTCACGAATCTCATCTACCCCGCGATTAGAGGCAGCATCTAGCTCAACAACGTCCAGTACTGCACCACTTGTTATCCTTATACAGGAAGAACATTCGTTGCAAGGCTCTGGTGCTGGTCCTCGTTCACAGTTTACAGCCTTAGCCAAGATCTTAGCAGCTGTGGTCTTCCCTGTTCCTCGAGGCCCACTAAACAAATAAGCATGAGTTAGCCTATTCTCCTTAAGGGAGTTCTGTAAGGTTTGGATAATATGCTTTTGTCCGACGACATCTTGAAAACGTTGCGGTCGCCAAGTTCGATATAATGCAATATGCGCCATGTTTCCCTCTCCAACCACTGTTTCGAGCGTATGTTTGTTCTATTATACTATATCTTGCGTGTTCTTGAAACTCAAGGTTAACAGCTTTCCCATTTGAAAAAACACCTCAGCGGATCAACTGCTTATCGCAGTCGGACCAACTAGGTGTTTCTCAGTTTGATTCATTTAAGTTAGATTAAATTGTAGTACCGTGCACCTGATATTGATCGTTGCGATCCAAGCGTAACGCTTATCGTTAGCTCTAGCTAGGCCACCCTTCGGCACATGAAACATCTCACTTACGGCTGCTTCCTTCCGAACCTGACCGGGTTCACAAGCATTCATTGCGAAGGACCTTGCTGTCAACACTTCCTCTAAGCAGCAGACCTTACATCGACAAGACCTCTAACAGGAATTCAACCCCGCTACAGCGGGTTGCGGGTTACAGGGCACCGCTACCTCCCCATCTAGCACGGCAAAATTAAGTATATCCGATTGGTTTCTAAATATCAACCGAGTTTAACTAGCTTGTTTTTCCAACGTTAACTTTCACACGATAACGAGGCATCATTTGGCTGACGGAGCCAAATGCCGCATATTTAATTTGCATCGCGGTTTCTATATCCGTTTCCGGCTCCAAATCCAAATTAACAATTAAATCCGGTCCCCGAAAGATTATTCGTGAGTTACGAATACCTTTGATGGGACTTAATGCTTTCAACACTAGACTTTTGTCATTGGCATAGGTGTGATAAGAAGGATTGGCTGGATTATTGGGATATCCGCCCGTAGTGCCTAACAAGCCATCATTAGCATACGCCTTGGTCTTCATGTTAGTTTCTTTTTTGCCACAGCCGCCCATTAGTCCCAATTGGATCAATAAGATTGCCGCCAATAATAAATACCCGCTTTTTTTGAGCATATAAAAAACCTCCCTTAGTCATAGAATGACCAAGCGAGGTTCGTTTATACTGGGTAAAAACTGGCTGAAAACCCGTCCAATTATACGCCGTATTTTTTCTTAAATTTATCTACACGTCCGCCGGCATCAATAAACTTCTGCTTGCCCGTATAGAAAGGGTGGCATTGTGAACAAATTTCCACGCGAAGTGTTGGCTTAACGGAACCTGACTCAAATGTACTCCCACATGCGCAAGTAACTGTAGCTACTTGGTATTTCGGATGAATGGCTTCTTTCATTGTTGTTTCACCTCTCCCTGCCCTGGATCATTCTGCGATACAGAGTTCAATATTCATGCTCAAAAATTATAACATGCTTGTGTCTATAAACGCAATATTCGGTAAATATATATTATTAAATTAAACTTCTGACCTTATTTTGGTCTGGAGGCTTTGTGGATCATGCGAATAAGAACCAAGAACAACGTCTGGGAGCTCTTCACGGAAAATCTCGATCATTTGTTTCATTCCATAAATTTCGCCTTGCGCTTTAGGAATTAAGTTTAAATAGGTTTCGGGATCGATATTTAAATTCCGCATTTGGATGAGCTTTAATCCGGATCTGCGAACAAACTCAATCATCGCTTCCATCTCTTCTTCCCGATCTGTAACTCCTGGAAAAATCAAATAGTTAATTGAAGTAAGTACACCCTTATCTGTAGCGTATCGCAAAGATTTCTCGACATTCTTTAATGTGTACCCACGTGGCTTGTAGTATGCATTATAGTGGTCGTCCAAAGCACTGATAGTACTTACACGCATCATATTCAATCCAGCATCAACAATGGCACGAATGTGATCCGTCAATCCAGCATTGGTATTGATATTAATGAAGCCCATTTGCGTTTGGGCACGAACCTGACGAATGGCTTCGATAATCGTTACTGCCTGTGTAGACGGTTCGCCTTCACAGCCTTGACCGAAGCTAATAATGCTATCCGGTGTGCGTAATTGTTCAAGCATAACTTGTACAACTTCTTCCACATGCGGTTTAAAATTCATTCTCGTCTGGGGAGCAACAAAACCGCTATCTGCCGGTTGCTCCGAAATACATCCATGGCAAGATGCATTACAGGAAAAAGAAACCGGAACGCCGCCTTCCCATCGTTGAAGAAACGTATTAGAAGCCGTTAAGCATTCATACTCCAAAGCACAATTGCTTAAGTGTGTGTATAAACGATTCTCGGGATAACGTGAAGTTAACTCATTCACCTTAAGCTCGAGCTCATTACGATCACAATTATTCGGATCCCAGCGATGTGGATCATCGGTCAGCTTGGCCGCTACATAAAAGCCACCATTCTTCCAAACTACTGCTGTATAACCAAAAAGCGGCATGAATTTTGTTTTATCGGTTTTAACATATGCGGGAAGCAGCAGCCTTGTATACCCTTGCGGCATTAAAGCACCTACTGCTGAATATTCATCGGATAACGGAAGCATATGCGAGGTTTCCGAGTCCATATATACAGGGCGAGTAAAAGGCAAGCTTACCATCGTTGCCCCTTCGGGCAATGGAATTAGCTCATCCTCCATCAGCTCAACAATCATATCACCGCTACGACCTAAGGCGACATGCTGTGGGTGATCATATACGTTTCCTTTTTGATCGGCATAGATTAAGTTCATTGATTTGGCTCCTTAAAGTTTCGCCTAAGCAAAACGGGCACCTTAAGTATTAGCTTAAAGCTAAGTTTTTAAGACGCTGAATTTTTAACAACTTTTTTGGCAGCTGTTGATGTATTGCTTGAACTGCTTTTGGAAGCAGTCGCCGAGCTGCTGCTTTTAGAAGATGATGTTGGGCTGCTGCTCCTATTACTGCTGGTTGAAGCTGAAGAAGATGTTGTTGGACGCGGTTGCGGTTTAGCTTCCAATGTTTCCAGGAATTCTAAATTGGTTTTCGTACCTGCGATTTTTTTGAGGAAAGCATCTGTAAATTCATGAGATTCCTGCATATTCTTCCGCAATACCCAAACTTTTTCAAGCTCATCCTTGGTTAACAGCATTTCTTCACGACGCGTTCCTGAACGACGAATGTCGATGGCTGGGAAAATGCGTCTTTCCGCTAATTTGCGATCCAAATGAAGCTCTAGATTACCAGTACCTTTAAATTCCTCATAGATGACATCATCCATCCGTGACCCTGTTTCAACTAAAGCTGTAGCAATAATGGTTAAGCTTCCACCCTCTTCAATATTACGCGCCGCCCCAAAAAAACGTTTTGGCCGATGAAAAGCTGCTGGATCAATCCCTCCCGATAGAGTACGACCGGATGGTGGAATTACTAGATTGTAAGCTCTCGCCAATCGAGTAATACTATCCATAAGGATAACAACATCTTTCTTATGCTCAACTAATCGTTGTGCCCGCTCTAACACAAGCTCCGCAACCTTAATATGATTTTCTGGAAGCTCATCAAAGGTTGAAGCTACCACTTCACCGCGTACAGAACGCTGCATATCAGTTACTTCTTCTGGACGCTCATCAATCAAAAGCACGAATAATTCAATATCTGGATAATTGGTTGCAATACTATTGGCCAATTCTTTAAGTAATAAGGTTTTTCCAGCTTTAGGAGGTGCAACAATTAAACCACGTTGGCCTAAGCCTATTGGGCATAAAAGATCCATAATCCGTGATGATAGCTGAGTAGGTGTCGTTTCTAAAACGACTTTTGTCTCTGGATAAAGTGGAGTTAATGCTGGGAAATGTAAACGCTCTGCCGCTGTAGTTGGATTCTCACCGTTCACCGCTTCTACTTGAAGCAATCCAAAATAACGTTCGTTCTCCTTAGGAGGACGACACTTGCCGGATACCATATCACCTGAACGAAGATCAAATTTACGAATTTGCGAAGCTGAGATATAAATGTCTTCCCGACTTGGCAAGTAATTGATCGGCCGCAAAAAGCCAAAGCCTTCTTGCAGAATATCAAGAACGCCTTCCATAAACATAAAGCCGCTTTTCTCTGATTGAGCACGTAAAATAGCAAAGATCAATTCTTTTTTCTTCATAGCCCCATAAGCCGGAATTTGATGCACCTTGGCCAGCTTGTATAATTCTGTTAGTTTCTGTGCTTCCAATTGAGCTAACTGCATATCTACCATGTATCTAACCACCATACTATTATATTTTCGAATCTATGGTCTAGCATTCCCTATTTATCTACGTTACATTCGTTAATGCTTTCACGCCATATTTCTGCGCCTAGCTTTGTGAGATTAGAGACAAGATTATCATAACCACGATCAATATATTCGACACCCGTAATTTCTGTAACCCCATTTTTCACAGTTAAGGCTGCAATCACAAGCGCTGCACCTGCCCGTAAATCCGTCGCTTTTACTTTAGCTGCGCTAAGCTCTGATCCTTCAATAATAGCTGATCGACCCTCAAGCTTAATCTTGGCACCCATCCGCAATAATTCCGGGACATGTTTAAAACGACTGCTATATACATAATCAGAAAGCACACTTGTTCCATTAGCCTGTGTCAAAAGCGATGACATGGGCGATTGAATATCGGTTGCGAATCCTGGATATACGAGAGCTTTAACATCGACACTAACATAATCAGGCTGACCTACAACACGGATGGATTCATCCATTTCATAAACGTGGACACCCATCTCTTGCAGCTTAGCCGTAACAGCCTCCAAATGCTTAGGGATTACATTATCTACAACCACATCTCCACGAGTTGCTGCCGCAGCAATCATATAGGTTGCCGCTTGAATTCGATCCGGAATTATAGAATGGCGACAGCCTGACATGCTGCTTACTCCATCAATTCGAATTGTTTCTGTTCCAGCACCTTTAATTTTGGCTCCCATGGCATTCAGTAAAGTCGCTACATCTATAATTTCAGGCTCTTTGGCCGCATTTTCAATTGTAGTCACACCAATAGCACGTGAAGCTGCTAACATGATGTTAATTGTTGCTCCTACACTAACAACATCCATATAAATCTTAGCGCCACGTAATTCCTTAGCTCGGATATGTAAGGCACCGAATTCATTGCTTACTTGTGCACCTAATGCTTCGAAACCTTTTATGTGCTGATCAATCGGCCGCGGTTCAAAATTACAACCACCTGGTAATCCAATAACTGCTTCTCCAAAACGTCCCAGCATAGCCCCCATTAAATAATAAGAAGCCCGTAATTTCTTTACATTTCCATTGGGCATAGGTATCGCTTTAAGATGGCTTGGATCAATGACCATTTGATCTCCGCTCCACTCAATCTTTGCTCCAAGCTCTGTTAAAAGCTCTACATAAATGGCTACATCACTTAATTCAGGTAAATTATCCAGAATAACTGTCGATTCTGCCAGAATAGACGCAGGTATTAAAGCAATGGCACTATTCTTAGCGCCGCTGATCTGAACTGTTCCACGAAGTGGCTTCCCACCTGCGATCATTATTTTTTCCATAGAATAAATTTTCCTCCCACATGAAAACAACCAAAGGGAAAGGCATTGTAAACAATGCGTTTCCCCTGATTGGTATACTGACTAAGCTTGGTTGTTGCTACCGAATAATAGGATTTTGGATTTGATAACTTCGTACATCGCTTGACGTCCCGGAGTAAGATATTTGCGAGGATCATAAATTTTGGAATCTTTAGCAAGTACGGCACGAATTGTTTCTGTTAAAGCAACTTGATTCTCCGTATTAACGTTAATTTTACCTACACCTGCAGCAACAGCTTCAATAATCATTTGGTCAGGAACACCTGATCCGCCATGAAGAACGACTGGAACTGGAATTGCGCTTGCTACTTGACGAATGATATCAAACTTGATATCTGGCTCGCCTGCATACATACCGTGTGCTGTTCCAACAGCAATAGCCAAACAATCCACGCCTGTTTCTTCGTAGAAACGGATCGCTTCTTCTGGCTTAGCTAGGTTAGCATTCTCTTCATCAACACTTATATCATCCTCAACTCCACCGATCGTTCCCAATTCACCTTCAACTGAAACGCCCATCGCATGTGCTGCTTTTACTACTTCTTTAGTTAAACGAATGTTTTCTTCGAAAGAATGATGTGAACCATCAAACATAACCGAGCTAAACCCGCCGCGAATACATTTCATAGCTACTTCAAACGTGCTCCCATGATCCAAATGTAAAGCGATAGGAAGACCGGATTTCTTAGCTGCTGCTTCTGCAATAGCTACAGTGAACTCCATACCCATATACTTCAAAGCGCCTTCGCTAACACCAAAGATAAGCGGTGAATTCAATTCCATCGCAGCTTGAATGGTAGCTTGTGCAAACTCTAAATTATTCATGTTAAACTGTCCAACAGCAAATTTATTAGCTCTTGCTTTTGGGAAAAACTCGTTCATCGATACTAACGGCATGATTAATTCCTCCTACATTTTATTTACTACTCTTATCAAGCATCGCGCAATTCTGCACCTTCACGAGCCCGTCCCGTAGTTCTACTGCAACATTATAGCATACTCGAAACTGAAATGCAGTGTAGACGATATAAAAAAGAATCCTTTTCAGGATCCCATGGCAAAACCCGAAGCAGAAGAGTCGCTTAATTCATTGTTAACTGCAATCCTCAGTTCATCGATATCAAATGGTTTGGTGAAGTGCATTAATGCTCCAAGGTCTGAAGCTTCTTTGATCATATCCAGCTCGCCGTACGCAGTCATCATGATCACTTTAATCGATTCATCAATTTGTTTAATGTGTTTAAGAATTTCCAATCCATCCATCCCTGGTATCTTCATATCAAGCAAAACCAGATCTGGAAACTCATTGCGCACAATCTCTAAAGCAATCTTCCCGTTTGATGCTTGGTAGGTCTGATAACCTTCCACACTGAATACTTCAACAAGTAAAATTCGAATGCCATTCTGATCATCGACAATTAATATTTTCTTGTCATCCAAATATATTCCCTCCCCAACGAAAACACCTAATGGCATTATATCGGTATATATTCGCCCAATGTAAAGGGAAACCTTTAAATGGGGAAGGAAAATTTTCAAGACTTTAACATATGTTACAGCTTGTGCTGAAAAGCGGCTTTAACAAACTCGCGAAATAACGCTTGAGGACGGTTAGGACGTGAGGTAAACTCTGGGTGAAACTGTACCGCTAAAAACCACGGATGCCCTGGTAATTCGACCATTTCTACCAAACGTCCATCTGGAGAAGTTCCCGTAACCTTTAAACCAGCTGCTTCAATTTTTTCACGATATTCGTTGTTGAACTCATACCGGTGGCGATGTCTTTCGTATACCAGCTCGTCTTGATAGCATTGCATAGCTAACGATCCTTCTGCAATTTTGCATGGGTATAAACCTAAGCGCATCGTGCCGCCCATATCTTCAATATCTTTTTGTTCGGGTAGAATATCGATAACTGGGTAATGTGTAGTTGGGTTAATCTCGGAGCTGTTGGCTCCTTCTAATTTAAGCTTATTGCGTGCATATTCGACAACAGCCACCTGCATGCCTAAACATATTCCAAAGAACGGAATCTCTTGTTCACGCGCATATTGGATAGCCATAATTTTTCCTTCAATCCCACGATCACCAAATCCACCTGGCACTAGGATACCTTGTACATTTTTAAGCAATTGATCCACATTATGCTCATAAATTTCTTCGGCATTGACCCAACGAATTTTAATTTCGGAATCGCAAGCAAAGCCCGCATGAGATAAGGCTTCAACAATGCTTAAATAAGCATCATGTAAAGCTACATATTTACCTACTATGGCAATTTCGGTAGTATGTTTTAACCCTTTAATCTGTTTAACCATAGCTTCCCATTCCGTCATATCTGGCGGGCTGGTAACTAGCTTTAAATGGTTTACAACTATTTCATCCAAGCCTTGATCACGCATCATTAAAGGCACATCATACAGCGTGTCCGCATCGCGGGCTTCAATAACTGCATTGGCATCAATGTCACAGAATAAAGCGATTTTTCTTTTTAAGTCTGGAGCTAATTCATGCTCTGTCCGGCAAACAATAACATGAGGCTGAATTCCTAAAGCACGCAGTTCTTTAACGCTATGCTGAGTTGGTTTAGTTTTCACTTCGCCGGCAGCTTTTAGATAAGGAATGAGTGTAACATGAATATACATCACGTTGTCTCGACCGATATCACTTTTAATTTGACGAATGGCTTCTAAGAAAGGCAGGCTTTCAATATCGCCTACAGTTCCCCCGATTTCAGTAATAACAACATCCGATTGTGCTTCTTTTCCTGCACGGAAAACACGATCTTTAATCTCATTCGTAATGTGTGGTATAACTTGAACGGTTCCGCCCAAATATTCTCCACGACGCTCTTTGGTTATGACGGAGGAGTATACTTTACCCGATGTGACATTGCTGGCTTTGGAAAGGTTAATATCAATAAACCGTTCGTAATGCCCTAAATCCAAATCCGTTTCAGCGCCATCATCCGTAACGAAAACTTCTCCATGCTGGTAAGGGCTCATCGTTCCAGGATCCACATTAATGTAGGGATCAAACTTCTGCATAGTTACTTTCAAACCGCGGTTTTTCAAAAGCCTACCTAACGATGCTGCGGTAATCCCTTTGCCTAAGGAGGATACCACCCCACCTGTTACAAAAATATATTTAGTCGTCACTTTCTCTACCTCCCGTACGATAATATGTCCATAAAAAAAATAAAAAGTGACACCCGTACATACGGGGCACTTTATAGTCGATTTATACTAATAACGGTCAAATCATAAGAAGTAACTCGTTAAAAGTGTATCTATATTTGTTGTGTAAATCTATAGCCCATGCAATAGTTTACTCTGTCTCTAGGGGTCGTGTCAAGTATGCAAGTTTTACTTCTTGTCATCCTCGTCGTCATCTTCATCTTCTTCGGAATCATCATCTTCAAAATCAGAATCCTCTTCTAATTCTCCGCCTAATTCATCTTCAGATTCTTCTAAATCGGTTTCACCCAATTCACCATCTGCCAATTCATCTTCAGCGAATAACTCTTCTTCTTCCTCTTCTTCAACGACTAGCTCTTCCCGATCGCGATCGAAGGAATCAAAATCCTCTTCTTCTGCAACATACGTATCTTCTTCTTCAGCGAAAAGATCCTCTTCATCGTCATCCTCATCATTAATGATTCGAGGACGTTTCGAGTTGCCCATAGCATCGTCTGCTTTGTTATCAATCGGATACCATCTTTTCAAGCCCCAGAGGTTGCTGCCGACACATGCGAATCTTCCATCCACGTTAATCTCCGTATATAGTTGGGCGATGACTTGCATCACTTGATCGTCGGAGAAGCCTTTGATTTTAGCAATTTCCAACATTAAATCGCGATAATAAAATGGCGTATTGGCTGCTTTAAGCACGATAAAAGCTAGATCGACCATTGGCATTTCTTTTGCTTGATCTGCAGGTATTTTCAGTGTGTATTGGTTACTCATTTCGGCACTTCCTTTCACACATTTTGACGTTAACGCCAGTATCTTCATATAGTAAACCTTATTTTATGTAAAAATGCAACTATACCTTCAACAGATGACAAAGAAAATAGAAGCAAAGGTTTTCACCTTTGCTCCTGACCGACTTACAAACTTGCGCCTGTGACTGTACCCGCTTAATGGTGGTCGGCCTTTCCCTAGTCCCTTGAGCAAGGGTCCCGAATCCAACCCTCCATCCATCGTATGTCAAAAACCATTTGTTGATACGGATGTGAGTCTAATTTTTTCAAAAAAAAGGCAAACGCATCATTCCATGTGATCGCATCGTTCATAGGATGAAGCTAGAAAGAAATTTGCGATGAATAATGCTTGCTTACGATGCCGGCTTTCTCACGAAAGCCCAGCAGATGCTTACGAAGAAAGTTTGCAAAATCGCAAACTCTAGGGAGGTCAATCAATTGAAGGACGCTGTATTCGAGCAATGGATGCATTACGCCACAAAACTGACTTCTGGTTTGAATCCCAGGTATATTGTCCGTTTCTATACTATGCAAAATTACAATCGGTTTATGGCTTTCATTTCCACTCCTGCCGAATCTGCGAATCCTGAGAAACCTAAACACCAACCACTAAAAATCATCTGCGGGCTTAGCTGCTCTCTAGATTTTATTAACCAACATCTTAAGCTGCTGCCTTTAATTGCATCGATTGAAACAGATATTAAGCTAGCATCACTCCATGCACAGGGTGAGCAATTCATTCCTTGGGGGGTTAGTCACATCCGCGCACCTGAGGTTTGGAGCCGTTCAACAGGTAAGCGTGTTAAAATTGGGGTTATTGATACTGGGGTGGACTATTCACATCCCGATTTACAACGATCTGTCTATGGAGGAATCAATCTCGTCCAACGCCATATGCTGCCTATGGACGATAACGGCCATGGCACTCATATTGCAGGTACAATTGCGGCAGCCTCTCAACGTTCTGGCATTATTGGCGTGGCACCAAATGCGGCTATTTATGCAGTTAAGGCTTTTGATTACAATGGGTCCGCCTTTGTATCTGATATCATTCAAGGTATTGAATGGTGTGTCCGCTACCGAATGGATATCATCAACATGAGCTTTGGCATGAAAAACCACAGTAAAGCTTTAGAAGCCGCCGTACGGAATGCTGTTTATTCGGGAAGGGTGGTTGTCGCATCCTCTGGGAACAATGGCAAGAAAAATCTGTTGGATTACCCCGCCCGTTTCCCGTTAACTATAGCGGTAGGTGCCACCAATCAAAGCCATAAAATTGCGGGTTTCAGTAATCGCGGGCATCGTATTGATATTTATGCGCCAGGTGACAAAATTTATTCGACTTGGCTCCATGGCAAATACAACATAATGAGCGGCACCTCTATGGCAACCTCTCATGTGACAGGCGTCATTGCGCTAATGCTTGCCGCTAAGCCTGGATTGAGCCCTCGGCAAATCAAGCTCATGCTGCAGCGCAACGCTTCGACACTCAGCTTAAAAAACCAATTGTCTCCCACCCGAGGAGAGGTGAGCGCCTCCCAGACGCTCAAGTCCATTATCCTGTAAAGCTGCTTTTTATTCCATTTAACTAGTCCAATTCACTAATCTCTACAATCAAAGAATAAGTGCCCGACAGCTCGTCGGACACAAAAAGATCATAGCTCCATGATATTGTACCGATTTGCTCCACTAACCCCACATTAATTGCATGTGTAAAAGTAGTTAATTCCAGCCTGCCCTGCGGGGTTTGATAAGAAAAGCTCCGATGACTCTGCAGGGCGAAGCTTTGCTCCGATTGAACATCTCCATGCCGAATGATCCGTATTTGCCCTGGTTCGACTTTTAACGTTGTAATTGTACGCCCCATATTCTCATCTGTTTCGTTATATCGATAGTAAGAATGGTCGCCTTTCACATAAAGCTCCGCATTAAAGGTCTGTTCAATCATTTGCCCATCGGACTGGCTAGCAATTTGCAGCTTAACATTTCTTTTCTCCATCATGGTCTTACCGCCCCTTTTACTTGCAAAGATCCTCAACAAAACGCGGCAGCACGAATGCTGCTTTGTGTAGGCGCGGGGTGTAATATTTAGATTCGATTTCAGGGATTTTCGTCTCATCGACTTCTAATGGGTCATATTTTTTACTGCCCATGGTAAAAGTCCACAATCCGCTTGGGTAAGTAGGAATGTTAGCACAATACACGCGAACGATAGGGAAAATTTCACGCACATCACGATTAACACTTTGGATTAAATCCGCTTTAAACCAAGGGTTATCTGTTTGGGCGATGAAGATTCCGTCTTCTTTTAGAGATTCATAAATGCCTTGATAAAAACCTTTCGAGAATAATTCAACCGCCGGCCCAACTGGCTCAGTAGAGTCAACCATGATTACATCATAAGCATTCTTATGATCATGGATATGCATGTAGCCATCATTCACAATAACTTCAACACGTGGATCCTCTAAACCGCAAGCTATGGTTGGTAAATATTTTTTGGAATATTCAATCACTTTCCCGTCGATATCAACTAGAACGGCTTTTTCCACACTTGGGTGCTTCAAAATCTCACGAATAACGCCGCCGTCACCGCCACCTACAACAAGTACATGCTTCGGATTTGGATGTGTAAATAAAGCAGGATGAGCTACCATTTCATGATATACAAATTCGTCTCTCACTGTAGTCATGACCATTCCGTCTAGAATTAGCATAGTGCCAAATTCTTCCGTTTCAATCATTGCCAAATCTTGAAAGTCCGTTTGTTCTCTTACATAGGTTTCCTTGATTTTCGCAGTAATTCCATAAGCTTCCGTTTGTTTTTCCGTGTACCATAATTCCATTGCAGCAGCCTTCTTCCTCTTCTAAATGTCCATAGATATAAAGTGTATTATAGTAGAACCGCTCAAAATTGCAAGGAATGCAGCTCTGTTTTTGAAAAATTTACAAATAATTATCGATTTTGGCTCCTCCAAATGAATATCATTTTCCTTCCTTCTCCATACTGAGGAATAAGATGATTGTAATGAAAGGAGCTGAACCCAACGATGTTCCGCTGGTCTCGACTCGTCCAAACCCTGCTATCAGTACTTTTTTTATGCTTTATTGTCAGCGCTGTTGCTCTATTTGCCTTGTTTCTTTATTTGCGGGCACAATCCCTACCTGTCACTACAGTCACTCAAACTTCACAAATTTTTGATATTCATGATGAAGTGATTGATTCCTTTCACGGCACGAATAATCAGAACAGACACATTGTTGCCTTAAAAGATATCGCACCTACTCTGGTACAAGCTACTTTGGCGATTGAGGATCATCGATTCTATGAGCATTGGGGCTTTGATCCCCGCGGGATGGCGAGAGCTGTGCTGAAGGACGTTAAGACGTTGTCTAAAGAGCAAGGAGCCAGCACTATTACTCAGCAGCTTGCGCGCAACCTCTACCTAACTCATGACCGTACATGGACCCGTAAAATCAAAGAAGCTATGTACGCCATGCAGATGGAAATGCAGCTAAGCAAGGATCAAATTCTTGAGCAATATCTCAACCAAATTTACTATGGCCATGCTGCGTATGGTATCGAGGCGGCTTCCCTCATGTTTCTGGGCAAAAGCTCCAAGGATCTCACGTTGGCAGAGAGTGCTCTGCTTGCTGGGATTCCAAAAGGGCCTAAGTTTTATTCACCTTATCTGGATATGAAGAATGCCAAGGATCGTCAAAAAATCATTCTTGAAGCCATGGTAAAGTACGATTACATAACGCAAACAGAAGCAGACCAAGCCTTACACGAAACCCTGAACATTATTCCTAAAAAAGAGGAGCAGTCGGTGGAAGCCCCTTATTTCCGTGATTATGTGAAGACTTTAGCGATTGATAAGCTTGGGATCAACGATACCGCCTTCGACGCAGGAGGCATTAAAATTTTCACTACGCTGGATTTGACGGCACAACGTGTTGCAGAAAAGGCCATTGCCGAACAGATGAATTCCAAGGATGAGCTGCAGGTCGCCTTAATTGCGATTGACCCACGCAATGGTTACATCAAAGCTATGGTTGGTGGGAAGGATTACAATACCAATCAATTCAACCGTGTTTTTGCGACAACCCGGCAGCCAGGCTCATCGTTTAAGCCTTTTGTGTATTTGACTGCTTTGGCTAATCATTTTACTGTGCTGAATCAATACAAAAGCGAGCCCACTGAGTTTACTTATGATGATGGCAAAAAAACCTACACTCCGAATAATTTTGACGATCAGTACGAAAAGACGGAAATTGACATGCGCAAGGCAATTGCTAAGTCGGATAATATTTATGCGGTCCATACCATCATTGATGTAGGTGCAGATAAAGTCATTGAGATGGCGCACAAAATGGGGATTACTAGTGAGTTGAAACCACTTCCCTCACTGGCTTTAGGTACCTTCCCAGTTAGTCCGTTTGAAATGGCCGGCGCATTCGGAATCATTGCCAACCAAGGGATTAAAGCTGAGACTACTGCGATTATTCGTATTGAGGATTCACAAGGGCATGTCCTCTATGAAGATGAGCCTGAAAAACAGCAGGTGGTCGAAGCCCCTTACACGTATGTCCTGACTAATTTAATGCAAAGTGTTTTCGAGCAAGGCGGTACAGGCTATCGTGTTGCTAATATAATGAAGCGTCCTGTAGCTGGTAAAACCGGAACCACGGATACCGACTCTTGGATGGTTGGTTTTACCCCCGAGCTATCGACTGCGGTTTGGGTAGGCTATGATCGTGATCGCAGTATTAATTCTCTGGAGTCACGCAAGGCAGCTCCGATTTTCGCTGAGTTTACGGAAGGGGCTCTGAGCGCCGTTCCTCCTAAGCTGTTTGAGGTGCCGGCAGATGTAGTTAATGTCTACATTGATCCTGTTTCAGGAAAGCTTGCCAATGACGCTTGTCCAGATTCACGAATGGAGGCTTTCGTTATGGGGTCAGAGCCTACAGAATATTGTGCTAAGGCAATAGGCAATGAGCCCACAAATAAAGGAAATGACCATAATAATTCCTCTTGGTGGAATAATTTGAAGAGCTGGTGGAATGATTAACAGCTTTAAGAATTAATTATATGAATGATTAAATATGCGATTGGACACACAAAAGGCAGACCCGAGGGTCTGCCTTTTGCTGTCCTAGTATATCGTAAAAATATACTAAAAGTAGTATACTCTGCAGTAGTAATCAACTCAACCTATGACACAAAATCTCCATAAAAACTAAATATCAAGGAGTGAAATTCAAACTCTAGTTATCGACCTTTCCTCGCTCCTTTTGACCTCTATCCCTTTGCCTCAGCTGGGAAATAAGGTCATATGAGTAACTTTTTTAGGCAATCGGATCAAGTTTCATACAAATAGGTGCAGGAATCCCCATTGGGCAAGGAAACCGCTGCTTCCGCCTTTAATAGCGGATCGAGTGAAATAAAGCGGTGATACCGCGTTAAATCTCATCCCGAGGGCCGATCAAGTGGTTTAAAGCGGCGCTACCGCTTTAAATCTCTTCTCGAGGGCGGATCGAGTATTTTAAAGCGGCCATACCGCGTTACATCTCTTCCCGAGGGTCGATCGAGTGTTTTAAAGCGGCGGCACCGCGTTACATCTCTTCTCAAGGGTCGAGCGAGTGTTTTAAAGCGGCCATACCGCGTTACATCTCTTCTCGAGGGTCGATGGAGTATTTTAAAGCGGCGAGATCGCTTTAAATCTCTTCTCGAGGGCCGATCGTGTGTTTTAAAGCGGCCATACCGCGTTACATCTCTTCCCGAGGGTCGATCGAGTGTTTTAAAGCGGCCATACCGCGTTACATCTCTTCTCGAGGGCCGATCGAGTGAATTACTGCGGTCATCCACAACCAAACAAAGAAGGGGATCACATATGCAAAAGCTTTACATTTTAACCGATTTGGATGGGACGTTGCTGCGTTCTAGCAGTTTATTGTCCGATTTCTCTAAAGAGGTTTTTACTGCTGCACTTGAAGCTGGTCATGTCGTAAGCTATGCCACCGCTAGAAGCTATATAAGCTCACAAACCAAGGTCTCGACTATCCCATGGCAATTTCCGATCATTCTATATAACGGTGCACTTATTTTCGATCCATTATCACAAGCAACAGTCGGCGGGGCTTGGCTATCGCACGATATCACTAATGAAGTCATATCATTGGGAAAAAGCTTTGACCAAGTCCCGTTTTTATTTCTCTTGGATGAGAATCAGCATGAGCTGGTATTGCATGAGCCTCTGCGGCGCATAGGAGAACAAGGCTTTTACGATAGTCGCCCGAATGATCGCCGTTTTCACGAGATGCCCTTGCTTCATTTGAACCACCTCGATAAAAAGGTAATGATTCTCACCTACATCGGAGCTTATGAAGACCTAAAACCTTTCTATGACGCACTTAAGCTTCATTACGGAACTAATATTTATATCCATTTCAGCTTAGACACCTATCTACAGGATCAGTACTTCCTCGAAGTCAGTGATCCACTTGCCAATAAGGGAGCCGCAACCTTGAGATGGGCGGAACTGGTGGGCTGTTTGCCAGAGCAAATCATTGTATTCGGGGATAATTTTAACGATATTGAGATGTTTGAAGTGGCTGGTACGACAATTGCTATGAGTAATGCCCGTACCGAGTTAAAAGAAAAAGCCGACTCCCTCATTGTAAGCAATGATGAAGACGGCGTCGCACACTATATTCAAACTTTATTGTAAGGCTAGCTTAAGCTCATCCTCTGAATGCTCCCACCATTGGGGGTTGTGTCCTATCAGCGCTTCCTTTAGAAGTGCTTTTTCGGATGCGTCTAAATTTTCGAGCATGATTTTACGTTTCATCGCACGATCCATCCGATTCACATGCTCTGCAAGAATTTTCCAGCCTCTGCGCGCTTCGGTATCAATTAGCATCTCGCATGAAGCTACCCCTGCATAATAAGGTCCCTCTTCTTTGCGGCCCACTGCCACCCAAACAATCCAGCATTTCCTGCCATTCGGCACATCTTCTTTATTCATCGAGAATTTGATGCCTTTTTCTACCTTACTCTTCGCATGCAGTGTGCCTTCATCAATATAGGCTTGGTCGCCATCGATAATCATTCCAGAGACACTATTCAGATCTATCGATCCAGCTCCAAATCCCTTGTGATCCACTTTATTGCTAATAATATTTAAAGCCAATGGCTTCTTTACTTTATCATTCGTCTCCATATGAGCACCATCCATTCAAAATCGTGTTTTTTGCTTATGCTTGTTATTTTACCGAATGTCACGCGGACTTACCAGCTAAATCGTACTAGGAAATATAATACTTTCATATATTTTGAAATAATCCGAGTTGGACAGACATATACATGCTTTAGATGCTTGTCAACGAGGTGAAAATAAATGAAACCGTTATTCGCTAATCGAATGTTCCAATGGATCCTCCTGATTGTGTTTTGCAGCTACCTTGCTCTAATGAGCTCTTTAATCTTGCACAAGGCACCTAAGCTAAACGATTTTGCTACTACTAAGACGATTCCTTTGAGCAACCAAGTGCTGCCGGAGAACTCGGTTCAAACGAGTGACCAGACTCAGCCGAGCCCCCTCAGTCATCGCATCGTAGAGTACCATATAGCCGTTTCGTTAATTCCCGAACAGAAAATGCTAGAGGGTACAGAAACTGTATCTTGGGAAAATCCAGGTAAAAAGCCAGTCAGCGAAATTTATTTTCACCTGTATCCAAACGCCTTTGAATCAACGAAAACCTCGTTTAACCGTGAATCTGGGGGCAAGCTTCGCGAGGATAAAATGACATCTGCCAGCAATGGGTGGATGAAGCTGCAATCTTTTGAAACCACATTAGGCCAAGACTTAATGAGCCATTTAAGCTTCGTCCAGCCCGATGACGGGAATACCAATGATCATACGTTAATGAAGGTTCGCTTAAGTGATCCAATTGGACCAGGTGAAAAAATCAGCTTTACCATGAAGTTTTCAGTCAAGCTCCCTTATGTTTACGCTCGCATGGGATATGCAGATGATTTCTATATGGCCGGACAATGGTTTCCCAAAATCGCTGTTTATGAGCCAGCCGGAACAAGAGGTCGTTTAGAGGAAGGCTGGAATCTCCATCAATATCATGGCAATTCTGAATTTTATGCTGACTTTGGGATTTATGATGTAAGTATTCAGGTTCCCTCCGCTTATATTGTTGCAGCCACAGGCTTTCCAGTTAATCCAGCCGCTGAGAAGAACAATCGAAAAACGTATCACTTCTACGCAGATGATGTACATGATTTCGCTTGGTCTGCGTCACCAAACTTCGTCTATTACGAGGAACCTTTCTCAACACCAAACGTCCCTGGGGTTAAGATCAAGCTTTATCTGGACCCAAGTCACAAAAACTTCAAAACGAGATATATGCAAGCGGCAAAAAAGGCTTTAACTCGCTATTCGGAATGGTATGGCGCTTATCCCTACTCCACTCTCTCCATCGTTGTACCGCCAGAGAACGGCAATGGAGCAGGCGGCATGGAATACCCTACTTTGATTACGGCATGGGGCACAGTAGCTTCGGCTAACGATCTCTCCCTCGAACGCGTTGTGGTTCATGAAATTGGGCATCAATTCTGGTACGGTATGGTCGCCTCTAATGAATTTGAAGAAGCATGGTTAGACGAAGGCTTTACCTCTTATGCAGAGGATAAAGTCATGGAACGTGAATATGGCAGCAAGCCCAACTTGCCTTTGGAAGCCAGCTATGTCACATCTCCAGAATCGCTTAAGCTAAATTCATGGGAGTATGGCCACCACGGTCAATATGCAGAAAATGTCTACACCCGTGCCAAGCTAGTACTTAATTCTATAGAAAAAGATGTTGGTCCTGAGCTCATGCAAAAGACACTAAAGGCTTACTTTCAGCAATGGAAGTTCCGTCATCCTTCGACCCAAGATTTTCAAGCTATATTAGAAAAGACAACTCAGAAAAGCTGGAAACCCTTTTTCGATAGCTTCGTATATGGTGGTTTAATGATCGACTACACCGTAGACAACATACATATCCGTAAAACTACGGAGAAAAATCAGACTTCTTATACCAGTGAGGTCCTGATTCGTAAGCAAGGCGGCTCTTTTCCTAATGTACCCATCCACTTTCATTTCAGTGATGGCACTAGCATAGATAAAGTCTGGAATAGCGAATCCAATGATACCCTGTTCAAGCTAATACATACTTCTCCTGTGGATTGGGTTCGCATCGATCCCGAACATAAAATGCTCATGGAGAATAAACACATTAATAACTTCATGAAAACAAATATTGATCCCACAGCAACCATACGTTGGAATACAAGCTTTCTCAAAATTCTCGAAACCTTGTTTAACTCGGTTTCCTGGTAAGGGGTTGGAATTATGTACAGTTATATGAAAGATGGCTGGAAGGCCGCTTGGAAGCAGCCTTTTCTCGTACTTGTTTTATTCGCTTATCGGCTTGGATGGGGGATTGCGCTCTATGGAATTGTTCAATCCATTGTCGTCCCGCTGCTTCATCGTTATCCAGACATCCAAGCTTCTGGCGGACAGGTAGAATTATTCTTAGCCGAAGGGCAATTCCAGCTGCTGAAAACAGACTTTATTGATTCTTACCTGTGGCTGTTCCTTGGATTACTGCTGACTCGAATGATTATTACCCCGATGCTAAATGCAGGCATTTACTATTCCTTGCGCCAAACGCACTTAAATTCAGGATATCGGTTTTTCAAAGGTATCCGCGTGCTTGGCGGTACATTCCTGCTCTATTATTTAATGCAAATGGTCTTAACGCTGGCACCGTTATATTTTCTCCTACCTAAGTGGGGAACTATTGTTTTAGGGGGTGATTATGATGCAACTGTCTTCGTCTTAATTCCACTGGTAACTGGATACTTGGTCTATGGGTATATCCTGCATCTGACCTTCATGTATCTGCAATTCGGTAAAGCTTGGTCGCGACCTTGGAATGAATCCTTACGAATTGCCTTTAAGTATATCCTCTCCATTATTGGCATATCTATAGTGTTCATGCTTGGGTCCGCACTTATTGCAACGATTGCGACATCTGTCCTCTGGATCTGGGCAAGCTTATGGACCTTGATTCTGTATCAAGCGTATCGTTTGGTACATACCTTTTTTCATCTTTGGGTCATCACTACTCAGCAAGAATTGTATTCGACAAAAACCGAATATACGTAAATTTATAGGGTCATAAGCCCTGTGTTTGTAAGGACTCCCGCAAAAGGAGTCTTTTTATGTTCACATTATAAAAATATTTTTTCGACTGTAGGGAGGATTTTGCATATTTATGGAGAATTATTTTTAAGCAACAAAAAAAAACATTAAGTGCCGAATTCCTGTAACAAGGAAACGGGGGAACCATTCTTGGGTGAATTGATCTTGATTTAAAGGGATCATAGGGAACCTTCAACCGAACCCTCAAGCTAACCTCGTAGGCGACCTGGAAGGAGTACCGCTTTGAAAAAGGCATCTCTGTTTGTATTGGCTTTGTTTTTGAGTTTCAGCTTTATGGTTGGCAGTGCTTCAGCAGCAACTGAGCTGGACGCTAAGATTGAAAAAGTAATGGGTGTTCGGTACTTAGCAGCGGGAACCACGCCTAAAGGATTTGATTGCTCAGGTTTCACTCGTTACATCTTCGCCCAGTTCGACATTGATCTTTCCCACAGCTCCAGAACCCAAGCAATTACAGGCGAAAAGGTAGCAAAAAGCGACCTAAGAGCCGGTGACTTGGTATTCTTCGAAACTGGAGGCGCAGGCATTTCTCATGTTGGTATTTACGTTGGAGACGGCTACTTTATACACTCCGCAAGCAGTTCAGGAGTTACAAAGAATAAGCTCAGCGAGAAATATTATGCAAAACGTTATGTAACTGCTCGCAGAATTATGTCTGATAAAGCTTATGCTACTATCGCGACAGAAAAAGAAGAAAAACCAGTTGTAAAAAAAGACAATACCGATAAGCCAAAGGTTGACCAGGAAGAACCACAATCAAACGACGATGATCAAGACACAGTACCTGTGGTTGATCAAGAAGAATCCTGATCGGGATGAGCTTAACAGCAAATCCGTAAGTACATAAAAAAACCATTCCCTTATTGGAATGGTTTTTTTATGTTTTGTTGTTTGGAGAATTATCATAGTTATTTACCTTATATTATGATAAATTTAGAGGTGCTTATGTATTCGACATTCAATGACGGGGGAAACGGTAATGCTAAAAAACACTTTAAAAACTCTAAATACTAAATTATTGTTGATCTTGCTGCTGCTCACAATTTCAATGCCTCAAATGACAGTTTTTGCTACCGATGGCATAATTCATGGTAAAGTGACTGATACCAATGCGCATCCTATTCAAGGGATTCAACTTGAAATCAAAAACAGCAGTCATACAACCGTTGCTACGTTAATTACTAATTCAGATGGTGATTATTATGTAGGATCCCTCGATAACGGTATATTTTATGTGGATTTTTCAGATTCAAAGGGTTTTTATGGAAATCAAAGTACGACTATTTCCGTTACTGGAAATTACACTCTTAATCAAACATTAGCTCCCTCTTTAGCTATTTCAACTTATTATGATACAAACTATAATGCAGGTCTCTTTTCAGGATCATTGTCCTGGACATATACTGGCAATGTTACCGTTAGCTATAATGTTTATTACCTTGCCAACGACAATACAGTTCTTGCTCCACCAACTTCAGTAACAGGAGTTACCTATGCCATATCTAATGTTCCACAAGGTGCCAAAAGAATCGGTATTCAAGTTATCGCTCCAAATGGGGAGCTTGGACCGATTATCTCAACTCCTTTATGGGATGCAGGTGCTTATAATCCGCAAAATTTTAGTTTATACGATACAAATCCAGCCCCAGATGTTTATGAATTAAAACTAACATGGTCACATCCAATAGATGAATCTCAATTCAATAGATATGTGATTAATTATAAGGATAAAGACTATAACATAATTGGTACCGAAGTAGAGTTAACCTCTCAAGTTTCTAGTTATATACATACCCCCTCACTTAATATAACAAGTGCTGTGTATTCTGTTCAGGTTAATCTAGAAACTAGCAATAATGAAATGGCTCCATTCTCTTTTAATATGTTAGTTTCCGATCTTACTACTGGAAAAGCCGCTGCGACGCCTGCCTCCAATTTAAGTTTAAAAGCACCCACTTCATTCCATTTCTACAATGATACCGATCCTGCTAGCCATTCTATTGGTGGTGCTCTGGATTGGACTGAGGCTGGAATCACAGGCTATGAAATGTATTTACTTGACGACAACGATATTAAATTAAGCTCAGTTCTAACCCTAGCTAAGCAACCAGGTTACACAGGCAACTATTGGGTTTCACTTCCAAATGGAACTTCATTAACAGTAAATGGCGCAACTGCCAGCAAACTTGGTGTCTACCCTAAGGATATTAATGGCTCTGAAGGATTACCTATTATTATCAATATAGTTGATGTTGTAGGGGGAATACCGCAATCGGTTTTCTTCTATGATACAGACCAGGTTACTAATCATGTTACAGGTACACTTTCTTGGTATAGCGCCATTAATGAGTCAGCGATAACAGGATACAAGGTTTATTTTGCGGATGAGGATAATAATTTGATCTTGCCAGCGATAACCTCTATTACCAAAGCCGCTTCTTCTCAAAGTTATACTCTAGCGATTGATCAAACGATTCCTCTGACATCAACGGGTATCCCGGCAACAAGAATCGCTGTTGTGTCTGTTAATGGTGCTACCATTGACCAGCAAGTAACGAAAGCGATCTGGGACAATTCATCTATTAACACCGGGAATATAACCTTTCAGGATAGGGACAGTCGTGCTGGAAAAATAGTTGCTTCTATCACATGGGGGAAGAGCAGCAATGAAGCTCTTTTTGAGGATTATGTAGTTTTCTATTACGACTCCGGAATACCACATGTTATCGGTTCTGTTAGTAAATCAGGAATTGCAACTTATACTTTTAATTTAACAGAAACCCTGTACAATAATTTACCTGCTAATCAAAACGTATTACAATTAGGCATTCGCAATACCAAAGGTGAAATTGCCCCTATTTCTCAAGTGATTGCTATAGTTGATAATACTCTAACTAATCCTAGTCTCCCAACTGCAACAACTAATATTCCAGCAGTTAATGGTTTAATCTTCTTAGATAGTGATACATTGCCGGGCAAAATCGGTGGTTCTCTGGCTATTACGGATTCAAGCCCATACAATGGCTTTGACAGCTATATGGTCTATTTTGTTAACGACGCAGGTGTTCGAATTCAATCTATTGCCCAAATATCAAAAACATATAATTCTACTATACAAATGACTATTCCTGTGAATACTTTGATTCCTAACGGAGCTAGTGCAATTGGTGTTTTCGCGAAGAATGCTAGTGGAGAAAGCTCTAATGGCACTTTCGCTCTCATTTGGGATTCGCCTCGCCCTATAATATCAAATCCTTACTTTGAAGATACCGATTTAAGAGCAGGCTTAGTTACTCCCATCCTTCATTGGGATAGGTTAGCAGATGAAACCCATGTCAGTAAATATGTAGTCTACTTTATCGATTCCAATAATAATAGACAGATTCTAACTAAAACGGATAAAACAGCAGGCTCAGGAGCTTATTCATTTCCGATCCCCTCTGACGTATATACAAATATTATGAATTATGACGCTAGATCTATTCTAATAGGGATTGAGGATACATCGGGCAATGTTATTTATCTTCCTGCTTACTTCAACCAAGTGTATGATAATACCCAAAGCAAAACTATACCTCAGTTATCTCCACCATTAGTTGATACTTTGCCTGTTGTGAATAATGTAACATTCAACTATAACGCACAAAATACGGCCAACGAGCTTAACTGGCATTATCCTGAGAATAGTTCCAATATTGAAGGCTATGAGCTTTACTTCTTGGATAAAATGGGCCAAAAGCTTGGATCTATCCTCACACTTAAAAAATCTTATTACGGAGAAAGTAGTGTTTTTCTTCCATCTACTCTTGTTTATCCAACGAATGCAAGTAAAATTGGGATCTTTGCTAAAACCGTAAATGGCGAAGAAAGCAGACAATATACAGCGATTCCTTTGTTCCATTTAGTAAGAGCAGCAATTGACCCACTTGCTGAAGGCGTTGGAATTAATAAAATAATTAGTTTCATATCAGGCAATGGCGGATTCCAAAAGCAAGATATCGAAGATTTACTTGGTTTGATCGACCTTATTACTAATCCTGAAGAATAATTCTTAGTTTGATATAAAAGATGAGGATTCAGGCCGTTATGGTCTGAATCCTCATCTTTCTATATTAGAGTTTACTGCCATGCTTAAGCTGATCGCCTGTTTGTTCTAATTGGTTGAGTCTGACTTCAAGCTCCTTCATCTCTGGAAAACGAGCTTGAATTTGTTTATAGATTTGCTGGGCTTCTGGCAACTTGCCTGCTAATCGTGCAACGTCGGCTAATAGCATGTCTGCTTTCCATTGCGAAATTTGGTGATCAGCCGAAACACTGCTGCGATAGGTTGTAAAATCCTGTTTAGCCTTTTTTATATTTTTTTCAGCTTCCTTGGCTTGTTGGATAGCTCTACGAACATTTATCTGCGCTAAGAAAAAGGAGGCATCGGGGTAATCATTAAATATAGCTAGCGCCTTATGACAGGCAGCCTCTGCTTCATCCAGTTGATTTAAGGGCATATATATCTTCACCATAAGCATGTAAACCTCAACCATGCGGCCGAATCTAGGTTGCTGCTCAGCCAATTGTTCCGTTCTTAAGAGGATCTCCAAAGCTTTAACTGTGTCTCCCCCCCCAAATGTTTCCCTGCCATAAAAATACCACCAACCTGGATTATCGGGCTCATCCACAACCATTTGTTTAAGCAGTGTTATATTTCGCTGCAGTTTATTCTTCTGCTGCATGATTGTTGGCTCATAACCATCGTGATTGACTCGAATTCTTACTTTAGCATTCCTATGATCCGCTTCGTACATACCAAATTCAGCGGATATCACCTGCTCATGAACTTTTCCAGAATAAATTAATCCTCTATTCATAGCGAACATTCTAGATTGAGAAACATCCGGTGTAACCTTACCGTTTACAATATTATTCTGCCAAATATGAAGAATAGGTGCGACTGGCGAAGAGTGGAATAACCCTGCGATCTGACGTACATAAGGGATATCCTCCTTGAATAAAAGCTCATCTCCATCGACCCAAAGCACCCAATCTGTAGTGATAGCGGCAAGACCAGCATTACGAGCAGCCGCAAAATCATCCGACCATGCATAATGAATAAGCCGAACTTTAGGCATAGATTGAGCTATCTCAATCGTTCTATCCGTTGATCCAGTATCTATAACTACTATCTCATCAACGGCATCCGCTAAATGGCTTAAGCACTTCTCGATAAGACGTTCTTCATTTTTTACAAGTACAGCAGCAGTAATTGTAACGCTTGGCACCTCTAATAATTTAGCTACAATGTCACTTTTCGTTGGTTTTTTAATAGCCTGCAGAGCTTTTTGGACTGCTCCAATCCAAACAGCTTCAGGATCGAGCAGCCATGCTCTTTCAAATATCTGCGCAGCGGTAATGCCAATCCCTTGCTGTAATAAGGCCTCGCCGAGTAAAACCCAGCTTTGTGCTACCAGTGGTGCAGCTTGTACCGCTTCACATGCCATCATTTCAGCCTCAAGATAACGTTTCGTTTGAAGCGCAGCAATTATAGGGGCATGCATGGACTCTATGGTTCTTGGTTCGTTCATTAGTTTAGTAACCTCCATGTAAAAAGGAGCTAAGAAGAACGGGTTTCGTTCTTCTTAAGCTCCGTTTTTATTTAATAATATCTTATTATTAGCTAGGAGAAACATACATAACAAAAGTTTTATGTATTGTTTCTTCATCTTGTAATCCAAAAACTGTAAATATTTTTGTGCCTGATGGATTTGTATTAAATCTTAAATTGCCAGACCCAGTTTCGTAGGATGTACCGACTCCATGAATTGATTCAAATGTTTCGCCTGATGTAAAATATTCTGAAAACTTTAATGTTCCAGTGGAGCCAACATAAAATGATTTGTTTAATACATACAAATCAATATCTAGCGTAGTTGAACCGCCACGACCATCATCTGCAGTAATTGTAGCATGGGCTTTCTTATCACTTCCAGATACATGGAGCAAATTTCCTGTAATTGAAGTACTTAGATAAGGATCGGAACCAATAGGGGTAGTAGTAATAGTAAAAGTGAGTGGATCACCATCAGGATCTGAGATTAATTGCTTCAAATCATAATCTGCTCCATTATTGAAAATCAATTCTTGCAAATACTCATCATAAATGACAGGCGCATCATTTGTTCTAGCAATGGTACGGAATGTAAGATTGGCCACTTTAGAACCACCATGCTGATCTTCGGCAATAATAGTATAAGTAGTGCTCCCTATCATATCACCATAAATTGACAATTGAGTATTTCCGCATGAAGATGTCACATCAACATTTGGGGTAGTACTTGTTGTTTCATCTGTGCTTAATACTCTATAAAGTCTTAAGTGTAAGTAGTCTTCTTCATCTGCATCCTTAAATATATCCGATAAATTTATATCTCTATCTCTTCCCTGTTCAATATTAAGCAAATTCGAAGCAAATTCCCCATCTAATTCTGGACTTGAATTCGCATATCCTGCTGGAATATATCCAAGTAATTTAGTAATCTCGGCATGATCTATTACATTATCTTGATTAAGATCAGCTGCAAGAGAGGTAGATTCAATAGGATGTGATAAAGCATACACAATATCACCAATGTCCAAACCATCCTTCACACCATTTTGCCCTCTATCCAATGTGTTTGCGGTAATTGCCGGATCAAAACTTACTAAATTGAAGAAAAATTGTTCTCCTCCAGTAGTTTCTACTGTAATTGTTGATGTGCCAAGGTTATGACTGTCAACTCTGAGGATTTCACCACTAAAATTACTAGTAACATATCCAGTTACGTCAGAATTAGAAATGGATACAACTCCCGAAAGGTGATATTGTGAACCACTACCCCATATTTCATCATTAGTATAATCCAAATATTGATTATTATCCTGCATAGATTGACTCGATAAATCAAATGTTAATGATTTTAGTGAGACTGGATCTTTAGCCAAAGCATATGAATCATGAAACAAAAAAGACGACATTGATACTAATGGTACCATAGCAAGCGTTGTAGCTATTTTATGTATGTTTCTTGATGTGGACCCTGCTTTTTTAATTTTATTACGTTTCGCCATCATTCTCACCGTCCTAAATATATATAAACAAATAATAGCATATTTTGTCACATGAAAAACAGTGCCTATTTAACTAGACATTGAAATTTCTTGAGTCTTTAGTCCGATTATGCAGCTTTATTTATTAGTTAAAATTACAGATTTAGTAGATTTGTCCCAGCTTACATTAGCTCCAACGGATTTACAGATGAAACGCACAGGGACTAAAGTCTTTTCCAGAAAAAAAGAGCCATTCTATGAATGGACTCTTGGGGGATGTTTCCTAAATAAAATTCATTAAACCTGACTCACCAGCAAAATCTTATTCTTCGACGGATCTTGAACGAACCAGCCTTCGTCTGATGGCTCAACTGAAATGTCTGCAATGCGCAGCTTATTAAGAACTTCTTCCAGTGCAGCTTTATCCGGCAGCACAATGGTATAATAGCGCAGACCTGCCGCATTATCTGGAGGCTGAGGAGCGCCAACACCCGCCCAAACGTTCATCCCTAAATGGTGATGATACCCGCCTGCAGATAGGAATAACGCTGAATTAGCCATGTGTGCCATGATCTTGAATCCAAGAATGTCAACATAAAACTGCTCCGTCGCTTTCAAATCTGCAACATGAAGGTGAATATGCCCCATTACAGTTCCCTCAGCTAATCCACTCCACTCTGCATCTCCAGCTTCATCTATCAAACCCTGCCACTCGATCGGATCGACTGCCATTTTAATTTCGCCATTCTCGTTATATGTCCATTCATTTCTAGGTCGGTCCACATAAATCTCAATGCCGTTATTCTCTGGATCCGCGATATATAAAGCCTCACTAACCAAATGATCCGCTTGACCTACATGAAGGTTATGTTTAATTAAATTGCGGACAGACAAGCTTAAATCATTACGCGTTGGTACCAGAATGGCAAAATGGTAAAGCCCTGTTGTGTTCTTGCGCGGCAAAACTACTGCGTTTGGAATCTTTTCAAGAACCAATAGTGGGTTACGGCCATCAGTTGTGAGCTCAACCTTAAGCTCATTCTCACTAAGTACCCTAAAGCCAACAACGTCTTGATAAAACTGAGCAGATCGCTCTAAGTCACTAACCTTTAGATATACAGCACCTATCGAGGTTTGCGGGTGAATGGGATGTGTCATTGTATAAGCCTTCCTTCTTAATGAACTTTTAGTGTCCACGCTAAATGTTTCGTTAATAACTTTATGTAAGTAAGTATATATTTATAAGCAAATAAAGTCAAGAAAACCCGAGCAACAAACACTATGCTAAGTGTTCATCATTCGGGCCTTTTCTAACCTTAATTTCCCCTAACCCATTTCCACTATTGGAGCTGGTGCAGCTGTTCCTTCAACCTTAGGCCGTTTCAGTGTAGTTGCCAGTAACAAGCCAAGTATCGCAAGACAGGCAAGGATCAAATAAATGTTATGAAAAGCGTGAGTTATTGCTTCTGGCGAACGATTTTCTCCTGCTTTAACATAATAATTCGTCCGAGTAACAATTAACGTGGTTAGCCCGGCTACAGAGAAGGAAGTCACAACTTGTTGAGCAGCGCTTGTTAAAGAGGTAACTCGGCTGACTAGATTCCTAGGTGCAGCTTGAATCAAATGAGTGTTGAGCGCAAGGAACGATAGCCCCATTCCCATTCCAATCAATGCACGAGGGATCAAGAATGACCAAGCACTATCTCCTGGATTAATATACGAGATAAGGTAAGTGCCGATAGCAACAAGGATTAAGCCAACAACAACCAATGGCCTTGCTCCAATGCGGTCATATAATCGGCCTCCAATTGGCATACAAATAGCAGCTGCCAGTGCTTGAGGGAGCGTCCATATCCCTGCATGATAAGCACTCATCCCCATCATTATCTGCATAAAGTAAGGTACTGTAAAAATAATCCCAAACATAGTAAACTGCAGCACCCACTGCACCAGGATTCCCCGCGTAAATAAGGCTGAACGGAATACTCGGAGCTCTAATAACGGTTGTTTTTTATTGGAAAGCTCTACGTAAATAAATAAAAGCAATGAGATTACCCCAACTATTAGACCCACTATGGTTTTTGTTGATGTCCAGCTGGTTCCACCTTCACTAAGCCCATAGGATAGACTCACAAAAGCGAGCGGACCTAGGATAATCCCCAAAACATCCAGTGAGGTTGCAGATAGTTTGGGAAATTTAGGTAACAGGATAAAGGTCAGAATTAAGCCAATGATTCCAATAGGTACATTAATTAAGAAAATCCATTCCCATTTAACATAATCCACCAAGTAGCCTGACAGAATTGGACCAAGCGCAGGTGCGAGCAAGATAGGAATACCCATCATTCCCATAATTGCTCCTACTTTTTCAGGAGGGCTAAGCTTATAGGTCATTGCAAATGCAATTGGCGTAACCATCCCGCCACCTAATCCTTGTAGAATTCGATAAAAGATTAATTGATCGGCAGTAGTAGCAAATGCGCATAATACGGAACCAATTGTGAACAATATGAGTGAAATCATGAAGATGATCTTAGCACCAAAACGATCCGTCATCCAACCTGCTAGCGGAATAACAGCTGCTTGTGCGAGCGCGTATCCTGTAACCGTCCATTGTATAACAGCTAGCGAACTATGAAAATCTTCAACTAGTACGGGAATTGCCACATTAACAGCAGTGCTGTCCAGTATGACCATAAAAATCCCAATAATAATCGCAATCAGTGGTCCCACCAGCTCACGAACTGTTTTAACTGGGGTAAAGCTTGTTGCTTCTCCAGACATATCTAAATCCCTCCTCTTAAATTTACTATATAACTCTTTCTTCTTTATTTATCATACTTTGAAGCGTGCGGCAATGGATTGCAACTTTTCAGCCAGCTGGTTTAAAGATTGTGCTGATCGCGTAACCTCGTTGGCACCAGTAAGCTGCTCTTCTGTAAAATGAGAAATACTCTGCATATTGGCGAGAGATTGAATAGATATTTGCAGGGTTTCTTCCACCGTATTATGAACCAGATTAGATGTTTCCGTCGTATTTTGGGCTATGCTCTTTACATCTTGGATTCGTTCAGAAACTTCAACAACTGTTGCAGAAATTTGAACAAATGCATCTCCTGCAGAGCGAACTACTTCCATACCTTTAATCACTTCTTGATTCCCTTCGTAAACGGCATCGGCAATCAAGCTTGAATTCCGTTGAATTTCACCAGTTTGCTTTCTTGCGCTCCTTGGGACAATATCTCTGCACCGCCAGTCATTTCTTCCATGGAAGCTGCAATTTGATTTGCATCCTGTACGGTTTGTATCGCTCCTGCGTACAGCTCTTTGGAGGCGACTGTTACATGCTGAACCGTTAAATTAATTTGTTCTATAAGCACACTTAATTGACTAACCATCTTCTGAACGGCATCTGCCATAGTAAAGACTTCGTCATTGCGTTTTAAATAAGCAGGCGAAACTTGAACCCTCAATGATCCATTGGCAACTTCCCCCAATAAACTGGATAGACGAGTAATCGGAACGGTAATCCTCCTGCGTACAAGCCATGTTAGAATAACCAGTAAAGCAATAAGTATGATTCCTACTATCCCGCTCAATTTTTTGAGGCTGTTGGTTACTTCCCCACTTGCTTTCGATGGGTTATCTACTGCCAAAAGTCCAACTGAATTACCATCTAAGCCTTGGAATCCAGTGAAAACTTGAGTCACACTCGTGGAATCTGTGGATTGAAAGCTATCGTATTCCAGATAATTAGCCTTTTTCAAGGCACCTATAAGAGCTGATTTTAATTCATTCAAATCTAAATCCTTAGATGTAGATAACAGCTGGTTCTTCTCTGAAAGAAGAGCTATATCCGCATGAAGCGTGTCCTTAATTTTGTCCAAAGCAGCTTGATCCAGTAATCGGCCAAAAACCAATAGCCCAACTGCAGGAGCTGTGCCCGCTTCATCTGTAATTTTCGAGACCGCAATGATTGCCATCCCCTTAGAGGTTTGTACAATACCTGAAAAGCTGTCCGCTTTTTTCAATCGGTCATAAATGGCTGGTACTTGAAGTTTGTCTTTGAACTCAGCAGCATCACCTTTTTGACTAATAATATTTCCCGCTAAATCTGCTGTGGCTAGAAAATGTACATTGGGGATGATCCCCACGGATACATTCATGTTCTCCTCCAGCCAAGTGACATCCTTGTCCTCTACAGCTTTTCGGTTCGCTTCCCAATGAGCATTTGTCAAAACAGAATCTAATAAATTCGCACCTAGACCATCCAATACTTTACGAGCGGAGATACTCACATTTAACGTGTTTTCTTGTTCAATTTTATGTAGATTGGCCGTTGTTGATGTGTAGAAGAAAACTCCCGCAATGCACAATGGAATAATAAGCAATACCGCAACTAGAACAATTACTTGAAGGCTGATTGAAAAATATAAACGTTTTTTCTGCAACTTAAGTCATCCTTTACTAATTAATTCGTTGGCTTGCTGCATTATTATAGCACATTATATCCCAAAAAAACGTCCTTAACCTTCGAGGTCAGAGGACGTTTTCCCATTCTATATTTACTTAGATCAACCTACTAAAAGAGCTTGAACCCAGAAAATCTAACCCATCGATCGACATCCATCACACCACCATGTGTGAACAATCCTGCTTGTAATTCTTGCAGTCGATAACCCGGGCACTGGGCAACTATAGTCCAATCCGTATCGGGAGATAAGCGGTATTGCCCTGTAATTACTTCATCCACAACGAAAAACCGAAGCTCAATTGGATCTGTAACGGAGCTTAATGCTATTTTACCTAACAAACTCGCTTTTGCGTTCTCTTCACGCACTACAACTACGGCGAGTTCTTCACCCACCAGTTCTTTGACCAATTTGATATAATTATCATCATCGTAATACCAGAGTAAACCTGCTTGCTCATAAGGAGCAGCCGGCTCACATGAAACGCTTGCCGAAAATCCTTTGGCTGTATTCGAAAGCGGGCGAATTAATACATTCTCTGCATTATTGCTGTCCTCCATTAAACTCCCTGGTCGAGTCAGAATCTGCAGCTCATCTCCAGCAATACGCCAATTAATGCCCATCTCGCGAACCCATGACCAATTATCCATTAGAGTTGCTTCATTAAATCGATCCTCGAATAATACATTTTCGTTCATAACTGAACAGTCTCCTCTATTTTATCTGATGTGCGAATCTAAAGATTATATTTTAATAGATGTTTTCTTAGATAGGGTAATAAAACAGGTAACTGCCGCTAAAACTAATACAGCCATCACAATCGCGAGTGGCAGGATAGTTTGGGTGCCGCCAATACCAACAAGCGGAGCAACAATACCTCCAATAATAAAAGACAGCATCCCTAATAAAGCTGAGGCGGTGCCTGCGGATTGGCCTTGACTCTGCAGTGCTAGAGATGAGGTCATTGTCGCAATTATCCCCACACTGGAAACAACAAGGAATAAAGCCGGAAGAATCAAATAAAGTCCCTGATGGGTTAGCGCCGCCACAAGTAATAATAGCCCTCCACTGCTTGACATAACCAGTCCCGTTCCCAGCAGCTTACGCTCGCTTACTCGTCCTGCTAATCTTCCTGCAATCTGTCCTGCAATAATAATACCTGCACCATTGAGTCCGAAGATTAAGCTGTATATTTGAGGTGACACCCCAAAAAGCTCTTGCAGAACAAAGGATGAACCAGAAATGTAGGCAAACATGGCAGCCATGACAAAGCCTTGTGTTAAGGCATATCCCATAAAAGCTGAGTCCCTCATTAATCTACGAAACGTCTTCAATGTGTTGCGAATCCCACCACGAGAGCGCCGCTCCACTGGCAACGTTTCTTTTAAACCAAATATGACTCCAAGCAGCATCAATACCCCGGATAGACATAATACTCCAAAAACACCTCTCCATGAGGTGAACTCTAAAATCCCAGCTCCCAGAATGGGTGCTAATATAGGCGCAGCCCCATTGACCAGCATAAGCAATGCAAAGAACTTAGTCAGCTCCACACCCGAATATAGATCACGCACACTTGCTCGCGAAATAACAATACCAACTGCCCCTGCCAATCCTTGAATGAATCTAAGTAAGATAAAAATCTCTATGGAAGTCGAATAAACACAAAGTAACGAAACAATCGCATAGATAGCCACACCTATAATTAAAGGAAGTCGGCGACCTCGTACATCGCTAATCGGTCCAGCAATCAATTGACCTAGCGCTAAACCAAGCAAACAAGCTGTTAAACTCAATTGCGTAACGGATGTTGTAGCATGCAATTCACTAGCAAGATTAGGTAATGCTGGTAAGTACATGTCCATTGAAAGCGGACCAAATGATGCTAAAGACCCTAGTATAATGGCTGTCCAGATTCGACTTGATGGATAAGTGCTTTTTAGTAGTTGGTTTGGCTGGCTCATGATAGATTATAATTCCTTTCAGTTGGTTGCCTCAGACATTGATTTACTAATAAGAATAACATAATCAGCTAATTTATCCATACGCACATAAAACAAAAGCCGTCGAGATGATCTCGCAGCTTTTTTAATAAATTGAATTTTTACTCCCAGGGCTTTAATAATATCTTCGCGCATTGTTGGGATAAGGAAGTTTGAAAAGCCTCTTGAGTTTTACTCATGGGATATACATGCGATATCAATTTATCTACCAACGATGAATTTTGAATCACTTGCATTATTCTAGGATAAGAATTCAGATTATAATGCCATGATCCGACTAATGAAATCCCTTTTCGGATCAAATCGGGACTGACTCGAATCATTGTTTCATCACCGCATTCGCCTACAAAAGCAATTTTGCCACCACGCGCAATAGCATCAATTTGTAAACGATGCGCCGCGATAACTCCAGATGTTTCAATACCGCAATCAGCTCCTCGACCTCCAGTAAGCAGCTTTATCTGTTCAACGGCATTCTTGCTCCGCGGATCAATAATGTCGACTGCTCCCATTTCTCGCGCCAGTTGAACTCGATATTCATTCATTTCAACGGCGATGACTCTTGCGCCGCGATATTGAGCATTAACAATCGCCCCTAAACCAACAGGTCCTAATCCGCTGATAAGCACAGTCGAAAATGCATTCACTCCCAGCTTCTCCATAGCTCCGAATGAAGCGCCCAAACCACAGCAAGCCAACGATGCTTTTTCATAGGATACATCATCTGGAATTTTCGGGAGCAGCCACGACGGCTTAGCAATATATTGCGTCATGGTTGAAGCTCCATAGTCCAGGTTATGCTCACAATGTACATAATCTCCTGCTATGCATAACACACATTCTCCACAAGGATATTGGGGCATAACCACAACACGATCGCCGACTTTCACTTTGCTGCCGGGAGAAACCTCGACCACTTCGCCTGCAGCTTCATGTCCAAGCCCAACACATCGATGGCCCTCGGAGAAGGATTTATATTCCGCGCACATAGGTGCGACATGTATCTTAACTAATGCCCAACTGTCCAACAATAGCTTAGGCTTCTCATACTCTACAAGCTCTATTTGCTTCTGTCCCGTTATCGCCACCATTCTCATACCTTCGCCTCCAAATCTAATGACCAATAAATACCATTAACTATTAATATCCTAAATGCTTCTTGCTCAAAATCCTCAGGGTGCCCCAAGGTCGTCATGAACACTTTGCCTCCACCGCAATGCGTCCGTGTCCAAGCAACAGGTTGAATCCGTGATTTATTCCCCCCAGCAAGCGCCCACTCTTCTGGATGTACGGAGTAACCGTTCAAGAGAATCTCGGTACCTTCAGGGGGGTACGGATGAACGTAATAAAGCCACGATCGTACGAAAAAACGAGCGGAAACTCCTTTAAGGATAGGGTGATTCAGGCTGCCCCAATTATGGCTGACATCTGTAAAGGACGAATGTCCGAAGTGCTGAATCCAAGGTGCGCCAAGGACCTCAATCCCGAATTTTTGGTTCCAGCTTTCCAACGGATGTCCTAGAGGATAGTTAAAAGCATGTGTACTGGTGCGGAATCCGATGATCGGCTTACCTGCCTCAATGTATTGCCGAATATATTTAAACTGCTCTTCGGGCAGCTGTCGAAACCTAAGATAGAATACAACAAGATCAGCTTGCTCAAGCACCTCCAAACCAGGTAAATTATCTATTGCCGTGGAATCAGGCTGGGAAGTTAGTATCGTAATCGCAGCATCATGTGAACGCTGAATTTCTCTAGCAAGCTCAGCTAAGGTTTGCTCGGACTTATACTCATCTTCTCCACAAACAAATACAATGTGCTTCCCTGATAATCTCTTTAGTTTTTTTATCACATAAGCTCCGTTTTGTTTCGTAACAAGATCCGGTTCACCTACAGCCAACTCCGATTCTTCTTCAACCATAATCCATCCGTTATAGTCCGTTTCCCGCAAAAACCGGACAATTTCCAGATGATCTATGCCACCTTCGCCCATAGGCTTCCAGCCATCCTTAACTGCATAATCTTTAAAATGTACATGTGTGATGTTTTTCCTCTGGCTGCGGAATATGTCCATTGGATTCATCCCACCGTTTGCAATGTGACCGGAGTCAGGTGCATAACCAAGTACTTTAGGATCTAGCCTTTCAAATAAGAAGGTGTAATCCTCTATAATACGGAATAACGAGCCAGAAGGAGAATTGGGGTGGAAAGCGCAAGCAATCCCTTCATCCCTGGCTCTTGCGGAAACAGTATGCAAGATCGACAGTAAATTCTCCTGACGCTCACGCAGATCATCTCGATTATCCCAAGGCAGCTGGACGAGCACCATAATAGCCTGAGGAAAATGACGCAGATACTGCACTAAATGCTCCGCTTCAACCATTTCTTCGTTTGATTCATGCTCGCCCCTCCAAGGAAGGGCTAGTGTCAGCGCAGCAAGCTTTAATCCACGGTCCGCTAACGCTTGCTTTAATCGTTCTGGAGCATTGTAATAATCACCGAGCATGCAAAGCTCTGCTTCAATTCCGGCAAACCCACTCGCAGCGGCGACGTCCATAATATGATCCAGCGAATTGTTATATTGCTCAAATGACATTTGCCAGGTATAGGTTTGACAACCAAAAAGCAGCCCCATACTCACATCCTCCTAGTTAGACCCGTTCTCATTCGATAACATGAAAGCCAGTGTCAGTTGATTAAATTTAGCTAATTTATCCCAATGATGCGTATGTCCACTGCCCTCAAAAACAGTTAGCTCTGCATGTGTTAGCTCTGCGGCAATAGCTAATGAATGCTCCGGTGGTGTGAATATATCTTTCTCCCCTACTGTCACAAAAACAGGCAGCTTCAAATCAGCAAGCCTTCCACGCGTATCGTGTTCTGCACATGCGCCACATTGTGCACTAAAAGCATGTGCTGGCATTCTTCCCATCGTTTCCAGCGCCTCAGCTTCGCGATTATGTAAATCTTCGCCGTTTTCATCGTGATATTGCGGTGTGAAAATCCAAAGATTCAAAAGCTTTGCAAAAGCATCTGGTTTAGCCATTGCATACATATCGCTTAACATACTAAAGACAGCTTTCATATAGGCATTACAATGAGACCAGGTACAATTCAAAGTAAGTGAAAGTATGCGTTCCGGATACAGCAATGCTAATTCTTGGGCTATAGCGCCACCCATTGAAATTCCAGCAACATGTGCGCTGTATATCCCCAAGGCATCCATGAGCCCAGCCGTATCCTCTGCCATAAGTCGAGTTGAATAGGGGGCCAGAGGCTTGTCGGATTGCCCTGCTCCACGATTGTCGATAAGTACACAGCGAAAATGCTGCTCATAAGCTTTGACATGCTCTTCCCATACTGACCCATCCGCACCAAGACCCATTAACAGAATTAATGGAGTTCCGCTGCCTCTCTCCTCATAATTCAAATCAATTCCGTTCACCCTGACTCTTGGCATCTCCCACTTCTCCTTATTCCCGCACGGGTAGTATTTGACTGCGAATAAATTCAAGACCTCCGCGTGCTATACGCTCCTCATTCTCAGCATATGCTCTCCACAAATGCAGCCTCGGAATTAAATTCACAACACTTTGGCCAAAAGCTTCTATAGTTAACCATCCCTCATAGTTACGCTTCAAAAGCAGCTCAAATACCCCCTGTGTTACCGCATGCCCGCTGCCTGGCATTCCCCTATGGTTTTCGGATATATGTACATGCACAATGGACTCATAAGACTTAGACCATGCTTCTGCTGTATGATTCTCCTCGATATTACTGTGATGTGTATCTGCAAGTAAGCCTACGTTGGGAAGTGCTATATTTTTGACAAATTGGGTTGCCTGCTCCATGGTATTAACCATATACATTTCAAATCGGTTTAGAGGTTCTAGCGCCAGGCTCACTCCACCTTCTAACGCATATTCGCCCGCTAACCGGAGTGTCTCTGCCGACCACCCCCACTCTGCCGGAGTTGGAGCTGCGCCTGTAAAGCGTCCCAAACCCTGAAATAAAGGGCCACAAAGCACATTTGCCCCAATAGCTATACTCTTATCAATTGCACGTTTTATTTCATTCAATGCTGCAAGCCGTAAACGGTGATCCGAGCTAGCCGGATCTGCCGTTTCTGCATCCAAAGCCAATATGGCGCTTCGTCCCAGACCTAAGCTGTCGCACAAGGAAGAAAAAGCGCTAATATCCTGATGTGACATAGGTGCCACAGGAAATTCCACACCATCAAATCCCCATTTATGCAGTGTACAGACCAGTTCCTCATGCTTAATAAATGCGGGCGAATCTGTCCATAACAAGAGGTTCATCCCTATTCTCATTGTTTTCATTTACTTGAGTGCACCTCACTAATAAGCTGCTGAATATAGGGTACAGCCTTACGTCCCCATACCTCCACCTCTGCATTAAAACAGAAGTCCACACCCCACCATTCCATATCCAAGAATAAAGGACCTGTTTCTTGGAGAAGCTGCGGAAAGTTTACAAACCCATTGCCAAATTCAGCATGTGTACTCGTTTCATCGTTATGCAATGTGCCATCCGAATCTATCAGATGAAAGTGTCCTATATGCGGGGCTAATAGCTTTGCATAAGCGGTTACTCCACCTTCCAGATTTTCAGTGCCATCGAAATGCTTAGCCGCCATAACAGCCCCCATATAGGCATGGCTTGTATCGAATAATATTCTAAAATACGGAGAATCCACCGCATGACACATCGCGAGAACTTCCGATGGCTTGTTCAGCCAGAATCCGGGCTCAAACTCCCAAACGATTTCTGCCCCTTCTGCCCCCGCAGCTTCAGCAGCTGCTCTCCATACCTGCGAAAGATGCTCAAATCTACGTTTGAATGCCTCTTCCGTTAAAGAGCTCGGTGCACTGACAGTATCAATGCGGATTCTATTCGTGCCCAAATCGCCAGCAAACGCAACAGCACGTTTGATTCTTTCCACATAGAGCTCTGCAGGAATTCTATCTGGCGGAACCTCAACAAACGAGGGGGCATAGCCTGACACTCCCAATCCGTATGCTTCTATCCGCTTGCAAAGCTCTTTTCGCTTGACTAAAGTATCGAATTCCTCATCCGTAGGATGGGGGGAGAATCCATTGATCTCAATTCCGTTATAGCCCGCTTCACTTGTATATTGCAGTACGCGTTCAAACGGCCATGGTTCATTAGCAAAAGGACCAAACGCGAAAGCCCAGCTTCCAAGGGACAGCTTTGGTTTCATTCTTCTACCTCCCTTTCATTATAAAACCCGCGCATTGCCAGCTTATCTGCAAAACGCGGGTTTCTCACTAAACTTTTATTACTTTTTAGTCGCCAACCAAGCGTTCAATTGCTTTTGTTTTTCCTCTACAATTTTCTCGCTGCCCGCGCTCTTTAGTTTTTTACGATATTCTGCTAAATATTTGTCTGTTTCTAGGGTTCCGGATTCCAGTCCAATCGCATATTTTTCTGCAACAGCATCCACATTCGCAAGCTCCGTTTGCACCGGTTCCTCATTAAATGAAAATCCTAGCAAAGGTGAAGCTTTAGCAGATAAATTCAGCTGCTTGGTCAATTCCCAAGTATCTGCAGGCTGGCCTTCTTGTAAATAACCGTTGAATACATCTCCAATAACCCAATTGGTATCTGGAGCATAGCCATTGTCATGCAATACTTTAATCGTATTCTCACCTACCTTGGTATAATGCTTATTTTCAATCCCAAAGCTGAGTAAATTGTATAAATCCTTATCTGAATTAACCAGGTTTAAGAACATAATGGCTCTTTCTGGATTCTTAGAGGTTCTGCTGATGGCATTGAGTCCAGAGGTTGCCCCAGTAAACATCGGCTCTGTAATGCGGTGTGCTACAAGTTCATTTCCGCCCCAGCTTTCTTTCTCCTCCGCTTCTACTCCAGGCTTTGAGGTAGGGTCAAACGCTGCAGCAACCTTGCCTTTTCCTAGCAATTCCTCCTCCGGATTTTTCATTGTTGCAATATCCGGATGGATGTAGCCTTTTTGATACCAGCTTCGAGCCAGCTTTAAATATTGTTCATATTCCGTTGTAAAGGCAATATCTACAACCGTATAAGTAGAATCATTCTGACGTATCGTTGCAGGTGTCGTATCATCGAAGCCATAAATTGCTCCAGTAAAGAACTGTGCATTGCCCCAAGGAACAATGCCCTTTTCATTTTGTTTAATTTGCTCTAAGAACGGCTCTAAATCCTCATATTTGTGAAGGCTGCTTAAATCCAGCTTATATTTATCAGCAAATTGCTTTTGGACTAAAACGCCCGTTGCCTTTGCAGCAATTTGATAGGAAGGAATGCCATACATTTTACCGTTAATCTTGGTGTCATTCCACATCAATTCCGGCATAAGCGGTACCAGATCGGTGCCATATTGAGCAAGTAAATTAGTAGCGGGGTCATCTAAAGCAACAAAAGCACCCTTGCTTGCATTGGAAGAATAGTCGAACAACCAATTAGCTGTAAACGCGATGTCAAAATCATCGGATGCCGAGACAATCGTATTCATTTTATCCTCGTATTCGCCGAAATCAAATGGCTCTAGCTTAATGGTTGCCTTTATTTTATCTTGGGTAATTTTATTAACCGCTTCCTCAACTGCCTTTAAGTCTGCTTGTGCATTCGGCTGCGGATAGTGCCAGGTTAAAGTAACCGACTCTAATTGGGGAGCTTCTGTAGGCGCTGCCGTTTCTACAGCAGGAGCCGCAGAAGGAGCCGCTGTAGCAGTTGCAACAGCTGTAGCAGTTGGAGCCATGCTAGTCGTGACTGCATCGTCTGTTGCTGCTTTTTTAGTACAACCACTTAAAACCAGTGTAAAACAAAGCATAGACACGAAGCATATTTTTAAAGCATTATTAAACGTTCTATTCATGTGAATTGGCCTCCCCAAATTTTCGTTAATACTATCGCCATTTATATATAGGATGCTGTTCGTTCCCCTCTCTTTCCCGAGCTTATTCCTAATATAATATAAAATCCTCTAGCCAGCTAAATCAGCCTTTACCCTTTTAACGAGCCAATCGTTAATCCCTTGACGAAATATTTCTGAAAAAATGGAAAGATAATCAGCATTGGTCCAGCGACAAGAATGGCCATAGCCATACGGGCCGATAAGGAGGGAAAGGACGCTCGATCAATGTGCAAGCCACGAATAAATTCGCGTTTAGTTGTTAGAAAATCAATCGTGTTCATCATTCTTACAAGCAGGAGCTGGAGCGGTATTAGCTTATCGTTATTAATAAATAACAAACCATTAAACCATTCGTTCCAAAAGCCAAATGAGATGAACAAGCCTAAGGTAGCCAGCCCTGGTGTAGATAGCGGAATAATAATGGTGAAAAAAATTCTATATTCTCTTGCCCCATCCATCTTAGCTGATTCTATGATTTCACTCGGGATGCTTTGCATGAAAACCCTTAGCATAATAAGATTGAAGGGTCCCAACAAACCAGGCACGATTAAAGCCCAAATTGTATCTTTAAGGTGCAAATATTGAGTCATCAGAATATAAAACGGAACAAGTCCCCCCCAAACAGCATCGTAAAAAAGAAATAAAACGTCGTCAATTGACGAAAGGCATAATCCCGGCGGGAGATGGCATAAGCTGCCATTGCGGTTATCAGTAAGTTGGCAATGGTGCCAATAATCGTAACGAAAATCGTTACCCCATAGGCTCTTAACAAAATAATCGGTGACTGTAAAATATACTTATACGCATCTAGTGAAAACACATGCGGAATTATTTGATAGCCGTTATCTAGTAGAGATTGCTCTTTGGTCAACGAGATGGATACAACCAAGAGAAATGGGATAAGGATCGCTATAGAAACCAAGATGAAGAGCAGATGAATCCATATTTCCTCTTGCGGTGTTGTTTGTCTTCTAATAATCACGCACTCAGCTCCTACCACATCGCATTTTCTTCATTTGCTTTTTTTATCAGAAAGTTAGTCAGCACAATTAGAATCAACCCGACAACCGACTGAAACAAACCAACTGCCGCCGCCATACTGACATTCCCCATCACACGCAGTGCACGATATACATAGGTGTCAATGACATCCGTAGCATCGTAAACAAATGTAGAGTTATTCGGCACAAAATAATGCAACCCGAAATCACCACGAAACATATTGCCAATGCTTAAGATAAACAAGGTTGCAACTACAGGTGTAATTAAAGGGATGGAAATTTTCATCACCATTTGCACTCTTGAAGCCCCATCGATTTTTGCTGCTTCATAGTAGGTTGGATCGATGGCGATAATAGCTGCAAAATATACTAATGTAGAAAACCCAATGGATTTCCACAAATGAACGATGTTGAGAATAAAGGGCCAAAAATGCGCCTCCGTGTACCAGCTAATCGTTTTCGCCGAAAATACCGTTTGCAGCAGCTCATTTAAATACCCGTTTTGATGATCCAAAAACGCATAGGTGATATAGCTGACAAGCACATAAGATACAAAATAAGGCAGGAACATAATCGTCTGATAAATTTTAATCCCAAAACCCTTAACCTCATTAAGTAAAAGAGCTAGTAAAATTGCACTAAAGGCTGTAATCACAATGTAGCCCGCATTGTATAGAATCGTATTGCGGATTAGGATCCAAGCTTGATCCGAAACAAAGAAAAACTCAAAATTCTTAAACCCTGCCCACTCGCTTCCAAATAACCCCTTATCAAAACGATAATTTTTAAAGGCTACAATAATGCCGACCATAGGGATGTAAGCAAAGATCAGCACATAAATCAAACCTGGAAGCGTTAGTGTAAAAAGCTCTCCATTCTTCTTGAATACTTTCCAAAGTGATCTGCTGCTTTTTTGGGGATTCATCTGCTCACCTTTTCCTGGCTGTTTCGTTTTCTGAACCTGCTTTCATCTTGGCATAAACATTTAGTGCAGCCTACAGTAATAAGCATATTTACATATACATTTAGGCTGTACAATGGATACTTTACTGTTTAACTATTCTATTGCACACAAAAAAGAGCAGGTTCACCCCACTCTTTGGCTACGTTATGGATTTCTTCAAGCGATATTCCTTAGGTGTGGTACCAAACTTCTTTTTAAATAGTCTGAAAAAGTAGCTTTGATTGACATAACCCACTTTCTCCATCACTATATTGATGCTGTAGGATTTATCTTGCAGGAGCTTTAGAGCGACTCCTAAGCGAATATCGTTGATAAACTCGGATAGGGTTGTGTTCTCACTTTGTTTAAATACTCTGCCTATATATACCGGCGACATTTTTAGTATCGAAGCAATCCCTTGTAAGTTTAAATTCATATCGTAATAGTTTGTTTCAATTATTTCTTTAATCGTTGCAATTAAGATATGATTGCGGTCTTCACTGAGGCCATCCTGTTTATTGGAAATATCGGTAATCAGCTGCTTGAATAATTCGAATATTTCCTCCAGAGTTTCTTTCTCTAGAATCCGTTGTATGAAGATTGTAAGATCCACATCGAGCGTCTGTAGCTTATTGTTGTTCATCTCGACAAGTGTTGTTTTCACCAGACCTACCAGATCGAGGATTGTGTGAATAATATTATCATAATCAAACTTGTGTATCTTCTGGAATATCGTTTGGAGGAGCTCGCTCAGTTGCTCTCCATCCTGTGACGACTTAATACCTTCAGCCAATTTCTTCTTTAGCTCGTTAGTTATTTGAAAATCTGGATTGTTCATATGCTCAGAGATCATAGCAGGATGAATCAAGGCCATTTTTCCAAAAATAAGCCGGTATTTGGCGACCTTCTGCGCGTACAGATACTGTTTTGAAAGCTCCAGACATTGCCCAACTTCCTCACTAATCGCTACAGTCAAAGAAAACCGATAGTAGTCGTAAATGATGCTTTGGACCTCTTGCAAACGAGTGTGAATTTCCGCAGCTGATCTCCCAGGCGTTGTCGGCAACCCAATTAAGATAATGTACTCATCGTTTCTCATCTCGACGGTTTTACATGGATATTGGCTGCCTACAATTTCGTCAGCTATATTACCAATAGCAAAGCTGATCAATTTCTGATCCTGGGTGCTCAATCGTTCTTTAAACGCTTTGTAATCATCAATCTTCAAAAGGCATAATAGCAGCTTATATTTGCCGTTGATTAGAAATGAGTTCTCTCCAAGAAAGTCTTTCCATTCCGCCAAAGTAACAAGTGAGCTATCCGTAATCAGCTGCTTCAAATGATAATTTTCGACGATGTTGAATTTGGTATCCTGTTCTTTTTGAATCATTTTCAGCTTTTCCGTAATCTGGCTGTGGATAGTCGACATATATGAGATCTCATCTTTATTCTTAGCTGGCTCCATTGTATCCGGACCAGGACTGAATTGTGTGAACAAGCCATTAATTGGACGATAAAGCTTATGACTCACCACCGTGGAAAGAATTAAAGAGAGCACTAGAAAAATAAGCGTTACCACAATGGAGGTATCTCGCATTTTGTTAACGCTTCCCAGAATGGATGAGTAAGGCTGTACATTAACAACGATCCATTGATTTACTTCCGTTGTTAGATAGGTGATGACTTGAGTATCGCCTTTATCTTTATAAATAAAATAATCCGCGGCTTTTCCAGCCCGCATACGCTCCTGAATCTCATTTTTGAGAGTCAAGCTTAGCTGTTTATGCTCTGAGTTAATCATTTGACCATTGCTGCTCATTAGAAAAACGTGAGACTCTTCAAGATGGGAGAGCGTATTGATTTTGTTAATCGTATCGAATAACCATTGTGGTTTAACATTCATGATTAATATACTCTCTTTAAGCGAATAACCACCTAGGGAGTTATACATAAAATAGGAAACGACATCCGCCGTTCCATCCTCCATATTAGGACTTACTAACGGAATAAGCTGCATTTTTTTGACCTGATCCGGTTTCTTCAGAAACTGTCTTATCTTCTGAAACAATAACTCATCCGAGCTGCCGGCATTCGTGCCATAATAAAATTTATCGAGATAACCATTATAAAACATGATGGATTGTAAAAAGGAAGAAGAATGCACAATACGATCTAACTCCGATTGGCGATTAATGACATCAAATATTTCAAGCGATTTGCTGTTCATCAAGGCTACCATATCATTGTTATAATACATCGAGGTCGCTAAATTTTTAACCATTTCATTGGTTTGATAGAGATTGTTGCTAAATTGATACATGACCTTCTGGTTAGCACTATGGGTTTGATCCAACATTTGTGATCTCGCGATATAATAAAGCGCAGTTGATGTTATGAATAGGAATAAGACCATTAGCAGAGATATAGAAATGAGGATGCGATGCAGATACTTGCGCGATCTGTACATTTTCAATAAGCTCATTCTATACCTCCTGCCGAAGACTATTCTATTTCATACTATGGGTGTCTTTTCGCTTTGTCAATTAGGTTATTTAAATAGCCCAGACTTGTCGGGAGGTACGGACCGGTTCTTTGGTTTCCAAAGCTTTATTAAGCATATGCGTTAAATAATGGTCCTGCGAAGCCTCCGCCAAGCTATAGAATCCAGGCCCTCCAGAGACATACTGCTCCATACGCTCCAAGCAAGTTGCAATGGCAATTTCATCATCTGTCAATCGGCCCGGTATATAAGGGTTATGGTATACATAGTGCTCACCGCATAATATTCCCTTCAGGTAAAATCCCTCTAGGTTGCCATCCGCTCCAGCATGAAGTCTGTTTAATTCAAGATCAACAGGAGTTGAATAATCGAGCAAGTATTTAACTTGATGGTTATTTATTTCGCCTTTTTCTCCACGAACAAGCAGTCGGGGTGAGCGAATCCACGAAAAATATTGATCGCCCGTGAAATCATAAACACCCAGCTTATCACCAAATTCAAAGCTGGCAATTACCTGCGATGATTCTGTTTGACACAACGCTTTGGGGTCGCCTTCGCGGTTGGGTCCATCCACAATGGGCGAAGTAAACGAGATTGCACGAATGGTTGCATCCTCATAATGCAGATCGAGATATTGCCGCAGTAAACTAATACCATGATAATCATGAGCGGCTGAAACCTGGGCTTGACTCACAGCTCCAAGCTTGCCTGAACGGACAATATTCAACCGAGCTGCATGATTGGGTTGAAACAGATATTGCTCGGCGATTTGCACCTTGGCTTGGCTGCCAACTGCCTCATTAAAAGCAATTAAATCCTCCAACCGATCCGCAGGAGGTGTCTCGCACAATACCGCTACTCCTTTATTAGCAAGCTCTAACACAATGGACGGTGCGACTGCTCTTGGTACACTCACAACTACAAAACTTAGATCAGCTTGACTTAACATATCATCGATGTTCCGAAAGGTTTTGACACCCCACTTCTTCTCAATGCCTGCTGCCTGCTGTTCGTTTCTTACAACCATACCTGCTATTCGAAACCGATTCGGCAATTGCTCGGCGATTCTCAGATAGAATTCTGCGCGCCATCCAGCGCCTATAATACCAAATGCAATAAGACTCATAGCTTTCTGCCATCCCTTCCCACTGCTTTCCCATCATATGGAATACCTGCTATCCAAATTTCATCCTGAACAGGAACAATGAACTCATCAAAAGGAAATGTCACCTTGCTATTTGAACGGCTTGATAAATAGGCAGCTTCGACAATCTCAAGCGCAGATAAGGAGCTTTCCGCCATACTGTAATCGTTGACACCGCTATCTATCATAGCAGCCATGTTCTCCAAATGTCTTTGGTGGCCTGTAGTTTCAAATTCATCTGGAATGATGTGCGTGGTTGCAGCATGCTTCTCATTCATCAGCATATATCCGTTCTCCCAGCCCCAGAATTCTATTTGCCCTTTCGTTCCAATAATTCTGAACAATGTATCTTTCCCTGCTCGGTTTATAAGCACGTCATCACCTGTATTCATGATAACGCGAATACCGCTTTGAGTTTGTGCATACGTTACAGCTGTGGTTTCCACTTGCATGCCATCTCTATACGTATGTGTACTGGTTTCGCATTGAGCCATAACATAGCTTAGCGGTTCATTGCCAGTCAACATAACAAAAAAGTGCAGCCAGTGAATTCCTGCATTAATAATGTCCCATTTCGTATTCTGGATTTCAACTAGCTTTAACTCTCCAATTTCACCTGCAGCTACTCTCCGAATAATTTCGATTGGTGTTTTCCTGACCAGCAAGCCATGTGGGACTGCTATTGGAATGTTATGACTGCGAATGGCTTCCAAAATCCTTCGTCCTGATTGAGCTGTATGGCCCAATGGCTTTTCCACTAAAATCCCCTTTAAAGGAAGCTTTAAAGCATCCATAGTCACTTCTTCATGTGATGGAGGAAAGGTACTAACACAGACAACATCTGTTGGGCATTCAGCAAACATTTCTTGATGTGTGGCAAACGTTGCAATCCCAGGATAAGTAAGCTTCAGTTGTTCGCAAACCTCGGGTCTTAAATCCGCGATGGCCACAAGCTCAAAATGCTCCGAGACACTTAAAGCATGCATGCTTAAGCGCCCTCCTTGTCCGCCACCAACTACGGAAGTCGTTAATTTCTTCATATCGAATTCCCCTTCATCAACAATCGATTTAGTATTCTTACTTATATTCATAATGGCACAGTGCCCTCGGAGGTCATACTGTTCATTACTTATTTCCATGCACAAATAAACTGTACAATAGATACATTACTGTTCTTTTTCATTCAATTCGCATGAAAACCTATTCGCCTATACTTCCCATGGCTTTAGCAGACCTTCAATTGCTCCGGAGGGTACTTGAGGCGGCAGGAGGTCTAGCTCTCCGAAAGCATTCGCATTACCAAAATGATTATTTGTAAAGCTCACAAGTTTATCGATTGTACAGAGCAGCGAACCATCGCCTTTTCCACACATCCAATAAACAACATTATCCTCTACATGGATAGGTGGCCCAAAAGCATCTCCGTAATTATCGATTTGCAGTCCCTTTCCGTTATATTGGCTTGCAGGTGGGTTTTGATAAATGCGGTTTGCCCTGACCAGCCAATGATGCCCGCCACTCAAGCCAATACCGGCATTGCCTGTTTGATAAACCTTGTTCTCCATGATCTGATAATGCCCTCCTCCACCATCACCCAGCATAATACCTGAGCCACAAGAGGAGGAGCTGTAGCCGTATATGAAATTATTACGAACCCTTATAGGGAAAAGCTCCGAGCCGGTGCTGCAGTAACCATTAATATGATCCTCTGCACCAAAGCCGGTTGCTTCTCGCTTGCATTGATCTGGAGATTTGGGGTCTACGTAAGAAAAGTTATGCTCAATTAGAATCTGCGCCAAGCTTCCATCACAAAGCGCAAACTGAACCATCTGTCCTCGCGGAAACGGACCTCTATGATTTTTGCTGAAATTTCCACTGAACGTTATTGGACCCTTGCATTCAACTAAATAAGCTCCAGTGGGGCAGTTTTCAAAATAATTACCGCGAATCGTGATATTCTCAGCCCCCATTGGCTGTATGAGCGGGTTATCCCACCTGTTTCCCTCTGTTGTTGTTATGCCGGCAAATTGTTTGATATAAGAGATCTCTCCCTGAGGCGTCAAATCATGTATGTAATTATTCTGAATGGTAATGTCATGGATTGAACCGTATAAATTAATAGCTCCGATTATTTCACATTCCTGAATGGTTACATGGTTGGCTTTAATAATGATAGCAAAGCCCTCGGGATTGATAATTTTCAGTTTAGAGATGACAGTTCCATCTTCTGTAATCACAATCGGTTCGGACACAGTTAATTCATGCAGTTGGCTCATCGATTAATCTCCTTGGTATAAATAGATATAAATGATTAGAATATTGATCGACTTCTTTTGTCGCAAAACTACTATACTCATGTGATTTAAATAGGGAAACAATAACCTCGGTTGTATTGAAATTGGTTATTCGCTTCTCTTCATTAAGAATGGCAATTCCATTATCCTTATAATCGTAATGTGTATCCTTCCCAAACTCCAAATCCCTGCTAATTATGCATATTCCTGTATCCACAATACAATGCTGGCCTAATCCAGCATGCTTGGATTCATAATTCCGCAATGTAATCCAACCAGCAAATTCATCCGGTTTATATGTAGCTCGAATAGCATAATCCTGCGCTAAATCTAAGCTTTCCATGATTACTTCCATTTGCAGCTCTGTCAGCTTGTTAGATGCTTTTTCAGCTATTTCCTGACGCAGCCGCTCACTGACTTCATTAGTACTGTCCATTGATTCCCCTCCTGTTAGTCTCGCAAGGTTCGTGAAAAAACGGATCCAAACTAGCTAGATGAGCTTGTTTAGATCCGTACGATCCTCATTTATTGAAATTCAAACCAATCCAATTCCCCAACGGTATTTCCTACAAATTTAATCCATATGTCATTTGTACCTGTTGCCCCACTTAAGGCGGCGCTTAAAGTTTGGTCCAGATTGCTGGTGTTTATCGTTGTTATATCAGCTACTTTAGTACCTGTAAGACTACCCAGCCTGACCTCCAAATGCCTACCTGAATTCTGAGTTGCAATTCTGGCTTTAAAGGTTGTTTTACCCGTTAAATTAACATTATTAAATCTTACCCAATCACCATTATCGCAACTGTTAATACCATCACCTACATTGTTTATTCCGCTCATTGAATTATAGCTTTCTGCTTCAAGATGAATGGTCGGCGGTGGTGTTGGTGTCGGTGTTGGCGTTGGAGTAACCGTTGGGGTTGGAGTAGCTGTTGGTGTAGCCGTTGGGGTTGGAGTTGGCGATCCTCCGGTAATCGTAATATTCTTCGTTACTCTTGCACCTCTCCCCAAGTTATCCCAAACAACCAACGATACACGGTATGTTCCTGCTTTATTAAAAACATGCGTAGGACTTGTTACTGTTGCGGGAATTCCATCATTAAAATCCCATAGAGAATAGCCAATGGACACATTATCTGTGGATGTATTAGTGAATGTTACTGTTGCTCCAACGGCTGCTGTAGTTACAGCGGTATAATTAGCAGTTGGCTTAGGATTGCTGAATCCTCGTGAAGTTAGTTGTGTGTTGGTTCCGTTACCACTGACTGTATTGCCGCTCCACTCCAGATCTGCAGCTGCAGCCGGGTATTGATCAATCGACTGATCTGTGTTGCCTGTAATCGTGTTATTCACAAAACTGATTTTATCAACGCCTGTTGTACTTGTTACTTGAATCCCTGCTGCTTCATTGTTCTTTATCTGATTATTATCTAAAGTGAAGTATGTCGCATTCCCATTAAAGCGGAATCCGAAGCCCGCATCACTCGGGTATTCCGCTGCTGGATGGTCTGCCTGTGTGGTCATGATCGTATTATTGTAGAAATATTGATATTGCGCGCCGGTATCACCTTGAATCTGTACCCCCCATTGCACCATATTCTGTACCGTGTTATAGGCCCAATAATTATGCTGTTTAACACCATCATTAGAAACGGAAAGGCCGATTTGCTGCCCGCCATTCACCATATTATCGGTAAAAATATTATTGCTGGTAGTCGCTGCCTCTAAACCAATGAATTTCACAACACCGCTAGTATCGCTTACTGTGTTTCGTCGCACAGCTGTATAATCAGATTCATCCAAGCTAATCCAATGATCCACACTATTATCCTCGATTACTGCATTGCCCGAAAAAGCGGTTAATTCAATACTTAAGCCCTCGCCATCCGGACTCATTCCTGATCCTGTAACTGTATTATTCTGAATTGTTGAACCCGAAGATCCGTCATGTGCGAATATTCCTCCGCGTCCTGTATTAGTTATGGTATTGCGCAGAACTTTATTACCTGTCGAGCCCCAGCCCATCCGAACGGCTCCGCCCCATTCATTAGCCGTTCCAATATTAGTAAAGGTGTTATCCGCAATAGTACTATTCTTTACCCCCTTGAGATAGCTCATACTGCCGCTCGTTCCCTCAAACCAAATCCCGAATGGCCCAAAATCAGTAGTGAGGCCGACAAAATTCTTAACAATCAAATCATGCATATTATGTCCAGTCCCGTTGTGTGCTTCAATGCCGCTCTCCGCCTGCGGATCGCTGTTTCCATCTAACGTTAAATTGGAAATTTCAACATTAATGATATTGGAAGTAATAGGCATGTAAATCATCGGTGCTCCCGAGCTGCCATTAAATTTAATAATCGCTGTCGTTTTACTGACACCGTTAATCTTAATACCTGACTTTGGAAGCAACGATGCATTGATGTAATAAGTACCGGCAGGAAAATAAACCGTATCGCCTGAAACAGCAGCATTAATTGCACTTTGAATAGCGGCAGTATCATCTGAAGTACCTGTCCCTGTTGCTCCAAAAGTAGTTACGTCTTTAGTAGCCGCAGATGCAGTTTGCTGAGATAAAGCGGGAAACAACAAACCGAGCACTAATAAAGCACATACCAGCTGAATACAATTACGTTTTGCCTTTGCCTTCATCGTAAATTCATCTCCTTTTCCATTTTCAAATTAGTTTAAACTTCAACTTATCTCCCTTCCTTTCTAAGGAATGAGCTCATTATAGCTAAGCTGCTATTCAATAAATACTGTACTAATCGTACTTTTGCATACATTGCCTGTATGAAAAGAATACTTAGCTGTAGTTGATTAATAGCAGCGAATAGCACAGGAATTCTAAATAATATCGCCAAAATGCACAACCCCTGTTAAATTATGTAACTACCTAATATAGACATTATGATATACTAATTAGGACATTTGAGAATCGGTCCCATGTGCTTACCACCCAGCCAAAAAGGAGCCATTAAATTGAACAAAAAAGTGTTCATAATCAGTGTTTCGTTAGCCTTGATCTTGGGTATGGGAGCAGGGGTTAAAGCAGGTCCAATCATCGAAGACGTCAAAGCATACATAAACCATGACATGAAAATGACCTTAAACGGCAAAGAGTGGGTAGCTAAAGATCCAGATGGAATCACCTTAAATCCTATTATCTATAATGGTTCGACTTACCTCCCTTTACGTACCATGGGCGCTCTAACTGGGCTAGGTATTGACTGGGATTCAAAAAGTAAAACAATCTTAATGACAACGAAAGCGGAGGCGGCTGTATCTGGCGAACCTTACAAGGATGCTATCGATTATGGAATCGTTGAATATCCGTTAAAAGCGTTTGAAATATATAGCACGTCACTTTTTGATCCCACTGAAGTAATTCCTAAAGCAAATAACTTTACCTATGAATTCACCAACAAACTAGCCCCAAATCAATCTGTGCCTACACGTAACTTCTTTGTAAATTATTTGCTGTTTGGCGATGCTAAGCGATTAAAGGGAGCTTTTCAAGCCTACTCCATTTCTGCGGATTCATACGTCCAATATACGGTTAGCGATGTAGCAACCAAGAAAAAATTATATAGCAGCCCTTCCATCTATACGAACTCCGCCCCAGAGAAATTTGACATTGATGTTACAGGTGTAAATGAATTTCAAATTGAAGCAACAGTTGTGTTAAGATCAGATAATACGCTCACAGCTATGGTCCAAGCATTAACCATTGTTGCTGATAAATCCATACCTGAATCAAGCTTTGAAATTGAACGTTCGAAAGAATATCACAACTAAGAATAAGGGGAAATTCAACTATGAAGCTTGTATCGTGGAATGTTAACGGCATAAGAGCAGCCGTAAAAAAAGGTTTTTCTGATTATTTTAGAGAAACGAACGCAGATATTTTCTGTATACAGGAAACAAAGCTCCAAGAAGGACAAATCAGCTTGGAACATGCTGAGGAATATTCACAATATTGGAATTACGCTATTACAAAAGGCTATTCGGGTACGGCCGTTTTCACTAAAGTGAAACCTTTGTCTGTGTGGTACGGTTTAGAGGAGGATAGCGAGCCTGAGGGGCGGGTTCTTACCTTGGAGTTTGCTGGCTTTTATCTAGTAAATGTCTATACGCCAAATGCTAGACGCGATCTCTCTAGGCTAGAATTCCGTGTAGATTGGGAAGAAAGATTCCTTGGTTATCTCCTGAAGCTAGATGCACTTAAGCCCGTAATCATTTGCGGGGATCTGAATGTGGCTCATCATGAGATTGATATTAAGAACTGGAAAGGCAATGTCGGCAATTCTGGGTTTACGCCGGAGGAACGCGGCAAGATGACTCAGCTGCTAGATGCAGGCTTTATTGATAGCTTTAGACATCTATACCCCGAGAAAACAGATGCTTTCAGCTGGTGGTCTAATATGCCTGGTGTTAGAGCGCGGAATGTGGGCTGGCGGATTGATTATTTCCTAGCTTCTTCGAGACTTAGTTCTTTAATTACGGATGCAAAAATTGATCAATTTATACTAGGCAGCGATCATTGCCCGATTATACTTGAGATTGCAGAGATTAATTAATCTGCCTCTTCCTCATCACTAGTCTCATAGGGTTCGCGGTCTTCTTCATAATACACAGTATCACCTCCCAAAAAGAGTATACCTTTCAATTATTAGCTGTGAGTTAATAGAGTGTTTGGAGTAAGTTAAATTTTATAGGAGTACGATAAAAGCGGAGCTCCTTTTCAACAAGGTGCTCCGCTTTTATCTTATCTTATTGCATCTTCTTAATTAAGGCCGCTAGCTTGTTAATTGTATTAAGGTTGCGAGAAGTAGCGGTTGAACCTAACTTAGTCATATTCTTAGCAAGCTTAGAGTCGAGAACACTTTGGCGAAATAAAAAGTAAATCTCAAGTCCGTTATTATGGAATTCATCTTTGCCATCCACACCGATCGGTAAAAGAGCCATTTTCTCTGATGAAGCTGCTTCTGTTAATAGAGTTACCTGTACACTCTCACCCGCTGCTAAAGAATCCGACTTATAAGGGCAATCTCCAATAATACGCTCTAACTCAGCCGCTGTTCTTATAACGACTGTTGCTGCAATTCCGAACGCTTTATTGACCTCAAACTCAGCCCGTTGTCGTACCTGCTCTGCCCCATTTTCCGAAGTAAAAAGCACATTTCCACTGTTGATGTACGTCTGTACTTTGCCAAATCCCATCTCTTCAAACATCAGCTTCAGTTCGGACATCTTGATCATATTATTCCCACCTACATTAATGCCACGTAACAATGCGATGTAAATCGTCATCTATTCTCCTCTTCCCTTTGTAAGCTAGTATCCAGAGTTCTATCTTTAAATAGATCATACCATATTTTGGGTTATAGACAATATTCCGCTACCCTTTATATCCGCTGATTTATTTGTTAGACTAGTATCCATGCACTTATTAATCGGGGGTTACTAGCTTGGACTATATTATTATGGATATCGAATTCAATGGGCGTAAGTTTGCGAGTGATTTGCCAATGGAGGTTATTGAGATCGGTGCTGTGAGGTTAAACTCCTCCTTGCAGCAGATAGATGAATTCTCGGCTTTAATCAAGCCTGTATATTTCTCCAAGCTGAACAGCTTTATTAAACAGAAAACCGGGATTCCACAGGAAGAGATAGATTTAGCCTCCAGTTTTCCAAAGGTAATGAATGATTTCATGGTATGGCTGAATCAGAGTGATTCCCATCTATTTCTCACTTGGGGCGGCGAGGATTTAAAACGTATTATCTATGATACCCGCATGCATAAGCTGGATGATTCCTTCTGGATGACAGTCCACTATTATGATTTGTTAAAAGGGTTCGTTCGGTATAAGAAGCTCAAAAATGATGTTAGCGTGGAATCTGCACTCATAGAGTTAGAGATTGTTGCAAACGGCTCAGCACATCGTGCATTGGATGATGCTCGCATGACCTCGGACGTGTTCCTGAAAATCTTCAATGAGCTTGATTTTGAGCTAAAGCAGCAATTTAAAGACTCCTACACGAATGCCAAAGAACGAAGATTGGTCAAGGTTGCCGCCCAAACTATGATAAGCCAGAAAATAACCCCCACTTGGGAGTTATTCGTTGAACATTATATAAAAGATAAATTGACGATAACGGATCCAAAAAAGCTTGAGGAAATGGAAATGTATTTTACGGCTGAAATTGCTAAGGCGCCACTTCCAAACACTCGTACAGAAAAAATGGTTAAGCAGGCTGAAACTCCCTAACTAGGGGTTTCAGCTTTTTCATTTAGAGCGGGATTCTTCTCAAAATTAGGAATAACCCTCGAGGAGATAAACGCTACTATTGGTATAGTCAGGACTACCCCAAAGCACCCTGTTATCCCTTGAATGACTTCGATGGTAATCATATTCATATTGGTCAATTGATTAAAGGTTACCTTGGAAGCATAAAGAATCATCAAAGAAGCAAGAGTAGTACCTGTAAAAGCAAGCAGCAGGGTATTCGCCATAGTTCCCATCATATCACGACCAACATTTATCCCAGATAGAAACAGCTCTTTCTTGCTGAGTTTAGTGTTGGCTAAATAGACTTCGTAAACGGATGAAGCAATGGAAATACCAACATCAATAATGGCGCCAAGAGAAGAAAGTAATATCCCAGCAAATAGCAGCCCTTTGAGCTGCATGCCGGTATCATCGGCAACGACGATTAAGATTTCAACCTCTTTGGTACTGTATCCTGAAACATGAGCTAAATTACCAGAAATATAGGCAATGATCCCTGCTATAATCACGCCAATTGTCGTGCCGAGAATGGCCGCAATAGACTTAGAGCTCCAACCGTTTAGTAATAGCAAGGTGATACAGGTCGTTAACACAACGATCAGCACAGATGCAAGAATTGGAGAATACCCCCTGTATAACATCGGGATAAACAAATAAATAATGCTGGCAAAAGTAAAGACTATGCCTACAACCGACTTCAAACCTTTTTTCCCACCGATTCCCCATAGAACAGCAAAGAAAAGCAATATCAAAGCAAACATGAGTGGAGCTCGATAATAGCTGTACACATTGACCAGATAGTTTTCAGCATCTGCAGTATCAACGCTAACGATAATAGTCTGACCTGTTTTAACAATAACATTCAAATAGATACTGATGTTATTGGTAATGGTATGAACGGTGCCTTTATGCTCCCCCGAAAGAATTTTTACCTCCAGCTCTTGAGACCCGTGATATAAATCTCCTCTTGCTGAGTCTTTTTCCAACTCCTCACTGATTACTTTTAAAACCTTGGCTTTTTCATATTTTGTATAGGAAGTATCGTTCTGTTCGTTATACGTTTTTTCAGGACTTTGATTGAATAAATACATAAATAGTGAGATCAGCAGCAATAACAATACGAAAAGAACGACTCTTACTTTCCCAGATTTAAGCATGTAATACCTCCATGTCTGTATAGCTAGTGTGTAAAAACCATCATATCAGAGGAATCCACAGAATGGCTTAACAAAAGCACATCTTTACAAAAATTAAACATTATTGCGCTTCTCTTCTAACATAGTGAGCTTATATTCTTAGGCAGAGATAAATTCCAAAGCAGCTGTAAAGGAGGATATAAAGATGGTTAAAAAATGGATTGGAATAATTGTATTAACATTAGCACTATTTGGTTTATGGGCTCCTGCCACTTTTGCTCATGGCGGTGATAGTCTAGCCTATTCTGATATTTCAGTGAAGGATGGTGTCATTAAATACAATTTACAGATTGACATGTATGATTTGCGTGCCGGGGCTACCCCAGATGATCCGAACAGAGGAGACACCACATCTGAAGCAATGAAAGAATTTGTTGGAAATTCTCATGCTAAAGTGGAAGCTTATTTGCTGTCTCAAATCAAATTATATGCGGATAATTTACTGCTTGAAGGAAAGCTGACACAGCTTAAGTATTTAGATAGGGACAATCAGCCATTTGCCGAAGTCATTTTGGAATATCCAGCGGGAAATATTCCTCAGCATTTTGTCTTGGATTATAATCTTGTTTTTGATATGGATGTATATCATGTGAATTATGTAACCTTAACGCTAGGTGATTTGAAGCAAAATGCCGTCTTGGTTAATGAACTTCGCGAGCTTCAGGTAGGTCAAATGAATTTTCAGCATGCTGTCCAGAACTTCTCTCTACTAGGCTTCAAGTCTATATTGCTCAGTTATGCTTCTATTTTATTTTTATTGGGCCTTCTCATTGGAATAAAATCTTTAAAGCAGATCTTTGTTGTAATAGGTTCATTTGCTTTTGCTCATTCGCTTTCGTTGATTTTGGCCAGTCTGCAAATCCTGACGCTTCCAGTCAAATTTGTAGAATCCGCTATTGCACTTAGCATTCTATATATTGCCTTGAACAATCTGTTTAACAAGCATAAAGAACTAAATCTATGGTTGATTGGCTGCTTTAGTTTATTTCATGGATTTGGATTTGCGGAGATAATAAGCGGGATGAACCACAAAGGCGGGTACTTTGCCCCATCATTAATTGCTTTTAATTTAGGTATTGAAGTCGGTTTGGTACTGATTGTCCTAATTCTCTATCCTATTATCCATTATATACGTAAAATAAAGCAGGCAATTCCGGCTATCTTAATGATATTGGCATTACTTGGATTTATTAGCTTCATAGCGAGGGCTTACCTCTAGGAGAATGGTTGCAGAACCATAAGTATAAAGAACTACTAAACGTAATATTTACAAATAATACACTTAGAAAGGCAATTCATTTAACAATTCTAGACTACGCTACTTCTAGTGCCCTTTTATATAACCGCGCGGGTGGGGTATAAATTTTTTGAGGAGTGGTTTTTTCCATGCTGTATATTTTATTCAATGCAAAGAGACGATTTACCACAATTAGCGTATTAGTCTTGGCCGTATTATTAGTAATTTCTCTTCTACCTTCTGGATTTGCAGGTAAATCCAAATTGAACACAGTTGTTAGTGCAGATGCAAGTACTTACTCCATTAAAGACATTGCACTTAATCCAGGAAAAAACGAGTCTGAAATGAACGTGACTTACTATACCTCCACAAATCCGGTCGCTACCAAAGTCCAAGTGTCTTACAAAGCATTAATGACAGGCGGCAATTTTCCTACTGGTTCTAATGCAGTGACTTTTACAGGAACATCATCCGAAGCAGCGACAGTTTCATCCACTGTCTATTATTCTAACAAAGTAACCATTGCCCCTCTTTCACCCAACATTGAATATGTTTACCGTGTTGGCGATGGAACCGATGCTAACTGGAGTCCAGTTTACAGTTTTAAAACACAAGATCCTTACACTTACAGCGTTATGTTTGTAGGTGACCCACAAATCGGCGCATCTGGAAGTGTGACCAACGATACTTACGGTTGGACAAATACACTTAATAAAGCAGTAGCCCAGTTCCCTAATATGAGCTTTATAATGTCTGCAGGCGATCAGGTGGAAACCAATAATAGTGAATCTCAATATGATGCTTATCTAAGTCCTAGCGTACTTAGAAGCTTGCCCGTTGCTACAGTTGTCGGGAACCATGATGGCAGCGTAAATTATACTTATCATTTTAATCAACCTAACCAGTCTACTTTAGGCGCTACTGCTGTTAGCCCTGGTGACTATTATTACACCAAAGGCGACTCTTTGTTCATGGTATTGAATACCAACAATAGCAGTGCGGCAGCACATGTACAATTTATGAAAGAAACAGTTGCAGCTGTTCCAAATGCTAAATGGAAGTTTGTTACTTTCCATCATGATATTTATGGAGCAGGAACTCACTCTTTGGAATCAGCTATTACAAATTTAAGAGCTGGCCTTTTCCCAACTTTTGACGAGCTGAACGTCGATATGATCTTCATGGGACATGACCACTCTTATGTCAGAACGTTTGTAATGAAAGGCGATATTCCACAAAAAAACCAGCTAGTTGACAGCCAAGGAAGAGATGTTAACCCTGTAGGCTCTACTTATCTTACAGCCAACTCTGCCAGCGGTAGTAAATACTATGAATTAAAGACAACTCCGGAAGTATATTCTGCCGTTAGAAGCCAGCTTCATGTTCCTACCTTCTCCACTATCGACGTAACTCCAACCAGCGTTACAATTAAAACTTTTAGAACCGATACAATGGAAATGGTCGACACTTACGGCATGGTTAAAGATACAGAAGCAAAAGTATATGCTAAACCAACCCAAGAAGCCCATCCAACTACTTTTGAATATTACTATGCGCTCACTAAGGGCAATTCAGTAAACACAGTAGATGCGACTTTCGGCTTTGACAGCACAAGAATCAAATTTACTAAGGCTGAGCTAGTATCACCGAATGCTGGAGTAATTGACAGTAAATTAGCAGCCGATGGAAAGTCAGTTAGAGTTGTAGCAGGCTTAACAACACCTATTTCAACAATTGCAGCCACAGATGTTGTTAAACTTACCTTTGAGCTAGTACCAAGTAATCCAACGAAATTGGCGATTGCCGAAATCACGCTTAACAACTCATCTACTTCTTCCAGCGGAGTAAATAAAGACGTTAAATCCAGTATCACTGGAAAAACGGGTTCCATTGTCCGCTATTATGACTTTACTGGTGATGGTTTAACAACCGGCGCCGACTTGTCCAAAGCATTAGATTTCTACAGAGCCTCTTCACAGGATCCAAACTGGAATACAAGTAAGGTTGCCGATGTCAATCTTGATGGCGTTGTAGATATTACTGACTTTACTATGATCTTAAAGCAAATTTTTGAATAATAACTGATAGATCTAAGACAGGAAAGGGCCTTCAAGCCTTTTCCTGTATTTCAAACCAAAGAGGTGTCCATAACAACATGAAAATGAAATATATGACTATCTTCGTTCTTATTTGCTTTCTATCCATGCAAATGACTGCTTTTGCAAATACCAGCCTAGAAAAAGTGGAATTCTCACAGCAAAAAGTTACCGTCGGATTAAATTCAACCGAGTTTTCAGTAGGCATACTAGTCACGAACAATGCTCCGTTTAGTGGCGCCGAGTTTGGTCTTGGATTAGAAGGTGATCTGAAAATCAAATCAATAGATTATACAAGTGATATTAAGAACAACAGCGTAAACATGAATACGGTGGGCATCTTAGATAAAAACGGTGTTCAATATTTTGGCTTTTTTAACGGTAAGAACAATTTCAATGGAACAGTAACCATTTGCAATGTAACTTTTGAATATACCGGGAATTCGCCTGCAAAGATAACGATGAAAGATACCAATGTAACAACAGTCATCGGTAATGAAGGAGCAACTAAAGAAAGTCTGAATTCTAACATAATAGTGAATGTTAACCGGGAATCCGCGGGAAATCCGGCTACTCCTACCTCACCCCCAACGGATTCACCAACACCAACGCCTACAACATCGCCAACACCTACATCATCACCTACAACATCACCTACAACATCGCCAACACCAACGCCAACGCCTGGAACACCAATATCAGAAACACCAACATCAGGAACACCAACAGCAACACCTGTGCCCTCTGCCACTCCTGCACCATCGAGTACAAATGCACCAACACTAAATCCCCAGGACTTAGCTGTAAATTTGCAAAAAACCACTCAACAATTGAATGAGCTGCTAGCCAATAAAGAAAATGGTGCCGATGCACAAACAGTGCTAAAAAAAGAGACTGATCTTATTGAAAAAGCCATTGAACAGCAATCCATATTGAACATCTCCAGTTCAATCAAGGTTGATGGCAACTTCGCAAAAGCTAAATTGGATGCCAGTACTTTCACGGATCTATTTAAAACAGTCCATGATAATGCGACAAAATTGATTGAAACGCTGACACAATTTGATCCCAATGCGGATAAAGTGAAAATTAACGTATCGCTTGATCTGGGCACACAAACGGCTGCTAACGCGGAGGTCCCATTAAATGCCGATCTAGTGTCTAAAGCCAAAGAAGCAGGAATTGACACAATCACGATTAAAATAAACGGTGTTTCCTTATCCGTAGATGTAGATCAATTTATTGGAAATACAATACTTTTTATCAATAAACAACCCGTAACAACAGCAAGCGATGCGACAGGCTTAAAGGTTGCCTCCGATGTGTATAATTTTGAGTTTAAAAATGACTCGGGCACAAACACGAGCTTCACTAAGCCCGTAATTGTCAAATTACCAATTAATACGAATGGACTTAATACCGATTTACTTTCTCTAGCCAAAATAATTAACGGTAAATTGGAGTTTTATGGTGGACGTTATAATACGGAAGGCAACTATTTCGAAGGTGAACGCAAATCATTTTCTACTTATGTGATTGTCGAGAACAAAGTCGATTTCACAGATACTGCGAGCGTTCAGACATGGGCAGGACAATCGATTGATATCTCAGCAGCCAAAGGTATCATCCAAGGCCGCAGCCAAGGACTATTTGCTCCTAACGCTAAAGTAACACGCGCCGAATTTGCAGCAATGATTGTCAAAGCCTTTCATCTTGAAGACGACTCTGCTTCTGAATCCTTCAATGATGTCAACGATACAGATTGGTTTAAATCCCCTGTTGCTGCCGCTGCAAAAGCAGGAGTTATCAATGGGCGGTCTCTCACCCAATTTGCTCCAAACGCAACAATTAGCCGCGCAGAAATGGCTACTCTTGCAGCAAAAGCTCTTATAACTGTAAAAGGCTATAAGTATGTAGCTAATACACAAGCCATATTGAACCAATTCAAAGATAATGCTTCCATTAATTCATCCCTTATAGATGGCGTGGCTTTGGCGACAAGTCAAGGAATCATCGTCGGCTCCAACAATAACTTCAATCCGAATGATTCATCTACACGTGCTCAAGCAGCTGTCGTGATTGCCAGATTGCTGGATAAATAAATCCAAAGTTTAACAGAAGCCTCCCCTCACGCAGGATGGGGAGGTTTTTTTACTGGATATTTTCTAGAATTCTTACTCATCCCTACAATGATTGGAGGAAAATAGTATGATCCGAAATAAGGTCCACATTATGCGTATGTCGCTGATCTTCATGGTGCTAGTGATGGTGATGCTGCTCCATTTTAAACAAACAGTTTATGCTCATGCTTATAGTGCAAGCTATACAACACTGAATCTAACCCAATCCGAAACCGAAATGATCTACACTTTAGATGAATTGTCTGTGATCGAGCTAATGGGCGGTGATATCAATGCGGATAACAAACTGGATCAGGAAGAATTCAACGCAGTAAAAGCACGGATGGAAGCCACACTAAAGGAAAATTTAACCTTAAAGATTAACGAAGAAATCAAAGCCTGGACGCAATTGATCAGCTTAGATCTCGGCAAGCAAGGGGATACGACTAAACTAATTTTGAAAGCCATCTACCCGCCCGCTGCCCCCTCTAAGTCTATCTCCTTGCTTGATACTCTTTACACGAAAGATGCGAAAACAAACTATGTCAATTTGTTAACTATCAATTATGGAAGCCAGAAAGGCACAGAAGCGTTATCCGGCAATTTCCGGACCTGGTCCCTGATGGTGACAGACAAGGATTATACAAGCTTCCCGCCAAATATACAGCAGCTGCATACCGGGGAACAAACAACAAATGAAGAATCCGAGCCTACTAATTCGACCTCGGGCTGGTATTCTTTCTTTAAACTCGGCATGGGTCATATACTTAGCGGTTATGATCATCTGCTATTCTTATTCTCGCTGCTGATCGCACGGCAAACGCTTAAACAATACGCGACGATGATTACCGCTTTTACCATTGCTCATAGCTGCACATTAACATTAACCGTTCTAGGAATAATTAATGTGTCTCCGATGATTGTCGAACCTGCTATTGCTTTAAGCATCTGTTATGTTGCTTTGGATAACATTGCACGTCCGACAGTCAGCCATCGCTGGGTGCTGACCTTCTTGTTCGGACTTATTCATGGTATGGGATTCGCCGACATATTGAAAGAAATGAACATTCCAAAAAGTGAGCTGGCTGTCGACTTGATCAGCTTTAACCTCGGAATTGAAACAGTACAAATCACGATTGTCACTTTACTGGTACCGCTATTATATTTGCTGCATCGCTACCAACATTCAAGACGTTTTGTCGTCGTTGGCTCGAGTATAGCACTCGTTTTAGGTGGAATCTGGCTAATCGAACGACTGGTTACCGTTTAGCAGGACGACCTCCTCAATATCCATAGAGAGCTTATTCCCCGGATCCAATCCCAGACTTGGTTGGTTGACTCAGCGATACTCTCTAGAGTTAAGTTGGGCTTCCTTACAATGATAAAGGCCTCAATTAGTGAGGCTCTGGCGTTAGTTCGTCCTGACCCAAATCCCCCGTGTGAGCAATCCGGATTCCATCTACCACATTCTATTTACCCGATTTAGCAATAGGGTTGAATCCGGCTCATCGGTCCAAAAAAATATCACAGATCGCAGTGAAACGGAAACTCTGACCCTTGATTTAAAAGTTATTCAAGCGATTAAAGAAACCAAATATATATTCTTAACTTAGGCTATGCGTAAGAAAACGGTAACCACCTGTCAAAAGGTAGTTACCATTTTTTGGGGTTTACTGTACATTGAAATTGGAAGCAACGGATTTAAAGCCATGTGTATTAGAAAATAACGCGAATCTCAAAATAGTAGATATTGACACTATTTAATATTTATCACACCTTTTACTCATTGATTTTCACTGATATGATAATTTTATGTCAGCGATAAAAGGGGAAATCAATGTGAAATTCAAAAATGGATTGTTACTATCGCTATTACTGCTAGCTGTTCTTGGGATTCAAGCTTGCTCGAAAACAAAGCCCGCAGCATCACCAGATGTGGGGGCAACAACCGCTGTGACTGCATCATCCGCACCAACGACAGCCATTAATTCAGCTACACCTGCTCCTACAGAAATGCCAACACCGGTTCCAGAACCTGATCAGTTGGATATTGTGGATACGACATCGTTAGTAAATACTACCGGAAAGACAATCTTTAAGAATTATAGCAATTCCAAAGGTGAAGAGGCACATACAACAGTTGCTATTGTTTCTAGTAAAGGGACCGTAATCCTAGCTGATCCTTACGATTTACCGAAGAAAAAGGGTATACCACAGGCCGATATAGTCACAAGTAGCCATGGACATGCTGACCATCATGACAATGCCTTTGAAGGAAGAACTACAGCGAGGATGTCAAACAATATGGAGGATTCGTTTACTGTTAAGGATGTTTCCGCAAAAGGTATTGTTGGTTCTCATCGTGATAATGTCATTGAAGAATACTCAGAGAATTCAAATACTATTTATGTGTTTGAAGTAGATGGAATTCGAATTGCTCACACGGGGGATTTGGGGCAGGACGAACTAACACCAGAGCAGCTGAAAAAACTGGGGAAAATCGATATTCTATTTACCCGATTTAGCAATAAGACTGATTACGGCGCTTCTGCTCAACAATCCATTACTGTAATAACACAGCTGAAGCCGAAGATTGTTCTACCCACACATTATGAGCTAGATACTGTGGACCTAATTCTCAAGGAATTAAATATCACTGATCGCAGTGAAACGGAAACTCTGACCCTTGATTTAAAAGATATTCAAGCGATTAAGGAAACCAAATATATATTCCTAACTTAGGCTATGCGTAAGAAAACGGTAACCACCTGTCAAAAGGTAGTTACCGTTTTTCGGGTTTTACTCTACATTGAAATTGAAATATTTATCAGGAAAAGGCTCCTTAATTAAGGTGTAATGCCACCATTCCTTGCTGTAAAGCTTAAACCCATTCTTGAGCATCGCGTTTTTAAGCACATTTCGGTTGCTTGTCTGCAGCTTAGTAATCAGCTTCGTGCCGTGAAAAGAGATATCTCCGAAGAAATCAAATTTACTGCCCATGTCCACTTCTTTGCCTGTTGCTTTGTTCGCAGTAGACAAGTCAATCGTGCTGCCTCTTTCATGTGCTCCCTTGCTGGAAATAAATCCAAGCTTAAACAAATTAGCTTTATCTAGCTTTGGGTAGAACTCTTTCTTCATCTTCACATCCTTGATGTCCTTTGCCCATTTCACGAAATGCGAGACTGCCTTTTCAGGACGATAAGAATCATAAATGATGAGGATATAGCCCTCCTTTTCAAGATCATCGCTGACTTTTTTTAATGCTGCGGCAGCTTGAGTCGTCATTATCGCAAAAGGCGCTTTATAGCCATCAATTCGCTTCCCGACAAAGTTATACTCTCCATAATATCGAATGTCATATTGTGCAGATGGAATTATTTTATCCAGATATACGAATCCCTTGGGCAAAGCATTTTTCTTCTCCATCTTTTTGTCCGTTGCTATTTTCGATTCCGCATTTACAGATGGTCCGAAGCTTGTAGAAGCTATAATTAAGCCTAATGCCAATACCCCCACACTTACCTTCCATCCCCATCCAAAAGGTTTCATCCGCTAGGTCTCCCTTTTTATGCTAAGCATTCTGCTCCGTTATTCCTAAGATTGGGTCGAAGGTCAGCAGCTTAGTCGCTATCTTATCTATGAAGAAACGATCATGACTTACCGTAACTACGGCTCCAGGAAAGTGAATTAACGCCTGCTCCATGACTTGGATACTCTGCAAATCAAGATGGTTGGTTGGCTCATCCAAGATAATAACAGCCGCTCCAGAAAGAAGACATTTAGCTAAAGCCACTCGGGCTTTCTGGCCACCAGACAAATTACCAATAAACTTACTTAAATCATTTTCTGAGAATTGCAGCATCGAGAGAAATTTATTAACTTTTTTTCGCGGAGCGTTTAGACCAAGTCCAAAAACATTTACTGCATGACTAACCGTATCCTTAAGATCAAGCTCGTCCCACATCCGATTAAAATAAGCATAGCTGACGCCCTTTTCCCAAATGACCTCACCCGAATCAGGCTGCTCTTGTCCTGTAAGCACCTTAATTAGCGTCGATTTCCCACTTCCGTTTGGACCTACGATAACAAGTCGATCTTCCTTCTGAATATCAAAGCTGATGTTCTGGAATATTCTCCGTTCATCATAGATCTGTCCAATATTAGTCACTTGGCATAGCTTGTCGGGGAAACGTAAATTCTCATAAATATCGGTGATCAGCACGTTCACTGGGTGAGGCTCCACTCGCTTCTTCATGTCAGCGAGCTGGCGTGATAGTCGGTCCTTGGAGACCTTTTTGTGCCCGCGGCTATCGATTGCTTCAGATTCCATGATGAGAAGCTCTTCTTCCCATTCGAACTGACGATCCAATACTTTTTTACGCATCTTCTTCTTTTGAATGTAATCGGTGTAATTGCCTTCATATTCTTGAAAATGGTAATTTTCAATTTCAATCGTCCGCGTAACTACTTTATCGATAAACTGGCGATCATGCGACACGAGAATCATTGCTCCATTAAACCGGCGCAGCCACTGCTCTAACCATACGAGCCCTTCTATATCCAAGAAGTTCGTCGGTTCATCGAGAAGCACGACATCAGGCAACTCAATTAGAATTTTGGCAAGCGCGGCACGGTTCCTCCACCCGCCAGATAGCTCATCAATAGGTTGGTTCCGTGAGCGATCATCAAACCCCAGCTTGGTTAGAACCGTGTCGATCTCGACAGACACATTCCAGCCATCCAAATGCTCCATTTGTTCAAAAAGCTCATTTTGGCGATTTAACAGTCGATCCATTTCAGCATCATCCGTTATGTAACCCAGCTTTTCGCCTATTTCCTTTAATTCTCGTTCTATCAAACCCACCTGTTCAAAGCACATTTCCAGCTCCTGCTGAATCGACAAGCCTCCACTCAATTCTGAGAATTGAGAGAAGTAGCTTAGCTTAACCTTAGGATCTACTTCGACTTTCCCAGCCGTAGGCTCCTCTTTCCCTAATATCAGCTTAAACACAGTCGATTTACCGGCACCATTACGTCCAATTAGGCCAATCCGTTCACCCTTGCTCACCTTAAAATAAATATCACGAAAAATCAGGGTATCTTCATATTTTTTAGTTACATTTTCCATGCGAATTAAGCTCATATCTATCACCCTTCTAATTCAAAAGAACCATCGATCACTCAAACATGATTATACCATTAGATTGCTGGTATAATCACATTTTAAGGAAGACTCAAGAGCACTGCAACGTAAGCCCATCCACACTAATCGTAAAGTACAGAAAACTAGCCAATTAAATAAAAAGCCGGTGACACCTATATATCAGTGCTCCCGGCTAACTATTACTCCTCGTTGGAAGTAACTTCTATTTTTTTGTCTACCGGTATAACTTCAATAATGTTAATCAGATTACCATCAGGGTCAGCCACATCGAACATAATATGATGATTCGCTGGTGATGTCCACTCCACGGAATCGCAAGCCCAGAGCAGAATAGAATGGAATCGAATTCTCCAAATTACTCACCCGAATAAAAATAGCTCCTAATGATTGTACACCCATGTTATTACCTCCAAATTTATATTGATATATTTCACATGGAATAAGCGACTTTTCGGACAGAAATCAAACATCCCCTAGAAAAAATTATTCCGTTATCCTAAATTTGTTGCCATCCGGGTCTTCAATGAAGAAGATCAGCTTTCCGTTTATCCAGATTAATTTGCTGATCTTGATATGTTGTTTCACAAGTCCAAGATATGCGTTGCAAATAGCCTTTGTGTCCCTCCTTCTAAAAGCATCTACCAGTGAATTTAAATCGATTTGTTCTTCATGATCTCCTTGGATTTTAGTCCCCTCTGTTTCCAATCCCATCGATCTCTGTTGAGCTAGCTTTCTTAATCTTAATCTTGCGCGTCCCAGTGATACCTGGATGGCACCTTCAGCAGCTAACAGAAACTTGGCCGTTTCCTTTGCAGTAAATTCGAACACATCCATCAATAAAAGAATGACCATAGCTCGAGGTGATAATCGGTGGGCTAATACTTCCAGTAGCTCCCGTGTGGACAGGCCCCCATCTTCACCCTCTATATGTAACAAGGATGCGTCGCCTATCTCCAAGTGACCTTTATCCTTCTTAAGCTTGTCTTTCCAAGCATTACTGGCAATCCGATACAGATAAGCTTTCGTGATTATTCTCGAGGGGTCTATTTCCATTGCTCTTACTAGTTTCAAAAGAACCTCTTGTGTTAAATCTTCCGCTTCCCATTGGTTAGCTGTTATTTGCAAGCTATATCGGTATATTTGTTGTTGCATTTGCTGTAAATCGAGGCTAGTTATTGACATACTTCTCTCCTTCCGATGAAACAATAAACAGATTTATCCATATTATACCTGATATTAAATTTGATATGGTATTATTTGTATTTATCTATTTATCTAGAAGGGTATAAGAACGAACTGTTTAATGATCGATCTCCATTAAATTAGGATTACTTAAGGATGACGATTAAAGCGGTGCCGCCGCTTTAAATCAAGGGATTACTGCTACCTGTGCTTTTTAAAGCGGTGGCGCCGCTTTAAATCATGAGTTCACTGCTTCCTAAGCATTTTAAAGCGGTGGCGCCACTTTAAATCATGAGATCACCGCCTCCAGAGCTTTTTAAAGCGGTGGCGCCGCTTTAAATCATGAGATCACCGCCTCCAGAGCTTTTTAAAGCGGTGGCGCCGCTTTAAATCATGAGATCACCGCCTCCAGAGCTTTTTAAAGCGGTGGCGCCGCTTTAAATCATGAGTTCACTGCTTCCTGTGCTTTTTAAAGCGGTCGCGCCGCTTTAAATCACGGGATTACTGCTTCCTGTGCTTTTTAAAGCGGTGTCGTCGCTTTAAATCATGAGATCACCGCCTCCAGAGCTTTTTAAAGCGGTGGCGCCGCTTTAAATCATGAGATCACCGCCTCCAGAGCTTTTTAAAGCGGTGGCGCCGCTTTAAATCATGAGCGAATGGGATGTTAGTTCTTTATAATAAAAAATAGTTGCATGCAATTCACCATTTGCCGATTTAGCATAGTTGGGAATCCGTCCAGCCTGAATATAGCCCATTGAAGCATAGAGTAAATTGGAAGGATCGCCTTCTCTTGTATCGAGAATTAATAATGACCTTCTCTCCTGAATGGCTCTTTCTTCGGCGTTTTGCATCAGTAAACGGCCAATACCCTGCCGTCGGTAATCGGGATGTGTCATTAGCTTGGCAATTTCAGCTCTGAATCCACCGTTCTGTTTAGTGGATAAATGGAGCTGTACGCTACCAACAAGCTGATTGTTAATAAGTGCAACTAATAGAATTACTTCAGGAGCTAGTACAGTATTCCAATATCTCAGAGCACTCGTTAAATCTAGTGGAGGCAAAAAACCAATTGAGGCACCATCTTCTACTACTCGAATTAGCAGCTCAGAAAGCTCATCAGCATGCTCTTCAATGGCTTCTAATTGCTCGATCTTTAAATTAATATTCATGTTAGTTTCCTCCAAATCGATATAGTAAAATTTTAATCGATAGCTTACAATTTGTATAACGAATTATTCGTATTATAATAATTCACATTTCAAATCATCGAGGTGCATATTGTGGATATATCACAGCTAGAAGCATTCTTATCCGTGTGTAAAATCCTGAACTTCACAAAAGCCTCTGAGTATTTACATATCTCCCAATCTGCTGTTACTGCAAGGATAAAAGCGTTAGAACGCACAATAGGCAAAACATTATTTCTACGTGATAATCGAAATGTAAGCTTAACTCAAGCGGGTATCGCTTACCTCCCTTACGCCGAGAGGATGCTGCATTTATTTGAAGAAAGCAAGATAACTTTACAAGAAGAATTAGAGGATTATCTCATTTTAAGCGGGCCTGGTTCCGTCTGGCATTACTACTACTTGCAGCATATTCTTGCTTTTAGAGAAAACCATCCCAAGGTTGCGATTAAATTTCTAAGTTATATCGATCCAAGCTACATGATCCGCGATCTTTTACTGGATGGAATCGTACATGTTGCCATTAGATATGACCCGCCTGAACACCCACAAATTTCTAAACACTTCTTATTCGAGGACCAGAATATCCTTGTATCGGCCAAAAAAATCGACTCCGCTATTAGCAGAGCCGATTTCTTCACTCGTGATTACTGTCATATAGAATGGGGTTCACCCTTTGCAGAATGGTTTTCTAGTATTGTTGGAGCCGGATACGTCCCTGCACTTCAAACCGATCACTCCACTATTATGCTTACTATGCTTTTACAAGGAGCAGGATTTGGATTCTTACCGCGATTTATTGCCCAGCCTTATCTTGATTCTCAGAAGCTATTTGAACTTCAATCTGAATTTAATACTCCTATTACTAAGGCATATGCGCTTTATTTGACAAAGAATCAGGACCATCCTAACGTAAAACTAAGTTTAAAAATGCTAGGTGTTGAATTAGTTTAATGAATCCTCCATACTTTAATTAATCCATACAATAAAAAAACGTCGTTTGCTCCATATGAGGAGATAAACGACGCAAATTATATTATTGTCCAAAACCTCGTAAATAGTCTTCTACCAGATACTCTGCATTGTAGCTGTCCGGGGACAGCCAGTTTAAGTAGAAATCACCAAAGAGATTGTAGAGATAATTACTCGTATATCTATTGCTATAGGCTGCAAAAACGCTATACATTTCGCCTACTGTATTTACATGCTTGCGTCCCAATTCATCCGTCCAACTAACTTTTTGCTTCAAATTCACAACACGGATATCGACGACTTTTAAGCTCGTCATTTGATTCTTTTTATCCGCTTTGAAATAAATCTTGATGGACTTTTCATACGGATGGCCTTTCAGTATCTTCCAACCAGCCATATCACCTGTAGCCGGTGCTTCAGTCATTTTACTGCTATTTGTGGGTTTAGCAACGGTTACTAGCTTGGCTGTTACGACTAATTGCCCCGCTCCCATAGCTATATTCAATTGCTCTTTTTTTGCATCCCACTTCAGCTTGGCCCCTAATGCTGTGGTTAGCAGATCACTAGCAAAAAGAGTCTCGCCTTTATTCTCGATCGGAGCTCCCTTCATGGCAACAACCTCACCATTCACCTTAGCCTTTGCGCTTCCTTTGGTAATCTCAATCGTGGTGTCTCCGACCACAATGCTGTATACCTTTGTAGTCGCTGCATACGTTGAAGTTCCTCCCAAAGCTTGAAAAACAGATTTGATCGGTACATAGGTAACTCCCTTAACTTGTTTAGCGTTCTCGAGCACATTTTTCAAGCTGGACGTGATTACCATCGTCTGTCTCACACCGTTTACTTGAACGGTAAAATTAGTGTCGCCCACTCCCAAAGATTTGAGTGCTCCATCATCAGTCAACTTAAGAAGGTGAGGTTGATCTATGGTAATGTCGGCTTGCCCCCAAGGGAAATCAACTTTAGTACCTGAATCATACTCAAGCGTAATCCATGGCTTGATCGTGTCGCCAACCTTAGGAAAGCGCGTTGGAATCGTAAGCTTTAAGCTCTTTACATGTATCGGGGTAAAAGGCGCTGTTTTCCCATCCTGATATCCCACCCAAGTTCCATCCGTTTTTTGAGCATATATGGATACACTGCTGTTGCCACTCACAATTTGTTGAATCTGATCGATCCCACTTACCTGTACCAAACTAAAACGCTCTTTATCAGATGAACCGCTCCCACCACTTGCCCATACACTTCCATCCTTTTTAGCAATTAACAACTGATCGCCATTTAACTCTATATCTACACCATCTGTAGTCATAAGCTCCGGAATAGGCTTAAGTGTCTTTAAATCAAAATGGTTGGTATTATAAAGAACCACTTTTCCATCTTCGTATAATACAGCTGCTGTATCACCATAAACTTGTATCTTGCGAATAGCACCGGCATTGGCAACTTGCTCTAACTTAGCTGGTTTGGAGGTTTGATCGTAATATCTCAAAAGCTCCCCATCCGTGGAGACTATAATAAAGCGACCGTTATCTTCATCAAACATAGAGGCTGCTTTAAAAGCGGACAGCTGTTTAACCTCTTTATTCTTAGTGGTCCAGAGTGTCCCGTCCGTTTTCAACCAATAATATTGGTTTATTTGTTTAACATTATTTGCATCTGGCACAAAGCTAGGTTGGCTATTGTCCCAGTGAATAAGCTCCCCATCTTTAGTAATCCCGTAGCCAAAACCACTGCCCCCGGCAATTTGAGTTAAATTAAAATTCCGGTTTACATCCAATCTCCCAACCACAAACCAGAAAGAGCCATCATCCATCAAAGGCGTCCCATCTGACTGCACAGATACAACTTTGGGTGGAGTAAGTGTGGAATCCCCAAAGACAGTACCACTAGTATTAGGAAGAATCAAACCTACCATTACCATTAAAACTAAAATACGACTTATTACTCTCTTCAAGCTGAATTCCCCCTGCTTTCATTACGAATATACATATAATACCATCATATCCGACAAATTTCTATCTTTTCCGACACTTGTAATCCCTACCCTACCTAGCTTGGACTGGCGGAAGCATTAGATGGTTTAATTGAGCATACTGCAAAAGCATGATCGTTTTACCGTCCTTAATTTCCCCTTCTCTGATCATCTCAATTGCGTCCGCAAAAGCTAGTTCAAGCACCTCAATATTCTCTTGTTCTTCGATCAAGCCGCCACCCTCATTTACAAGCATATCCTTGGAATATTCAGCAACAAAAAAATGTAAAAGCTCCGTAACCGAACCAGGTGACATGTAAGCTTCACCTATTTTGATAGGCTGCGAAATATGATACCCTGTTTCCTCTTCCGTTTCTCTCCGAATGCATTCCTCCGGGCTATCTTTATCAAGAAGTCCTGCGCAGGTTTCAATCAGCATACCTGATTCATTTCCGTTAATGTACGTTGGAAGACGAAATTGACGTGTCAGAATGACGGTTTGTTGAACACTATTATATAGTAAAATCGTAGCTCCATTCCCACGATCATAGGCCTCTCTACTCTGAGTTCCCCATGTTCCAGCTTTATTCTGATAATCAAAGGTGATTTTCCTTAAAACGTACCAATTGTCCGAAAGCAACTCATTATGCTTAATAATAACTCTTGGATTCATTTGCTATCTCCGTCCTAACTCAAACTCATATTTTTTAGATGATCCGTCGTTTATGTATTTATCTTACCAATTCAAGCTAGCAGGAACAATCAGAGAATATTGATAATAAGTATGACAATATTGACCTTGTTATAATTACAAATACGCGCTATCATTCAGTATATACAATAAAGTAATAACAATATTGCTCTCTTGAAATGAGGTTGCTTACCATGCTGTCCCCCTCATCTTATGCTTTCCGTACGATGGAAGAAACGCTCTCCCCCTTTATCTCCCTTGCTTCAATTGGATGGAACTCTATACAATCCGCAGATTATTCCTTTGATGTATCGAAGCGTTCTGATCCTGGGCACATCATATTTCAGCTTACTTTGTCAGGTGAAGGTAGAATACGGATCGATGAGAGGAGTCATAAACTGCCGGCTGGAAGTGGTTTTCTAATCAAAGTTCCCAGCAGCTTTCACTATTATTATGAGCAGGATTCCGCTGAGCCTTGGGAGTTTATTTGGATGAATCTCAAAGGACAGGATGCGCATTTATTCTGCGAACGATTAGTGAGCAGCCAAGCTCCAATTATACATCTCCATTCACAAGCTGAGCCCTTACAACAATTCTGGAAAATATATCGGGAAATCTCAAATGAAGGACTTCGAGATTCACGACGGATATCAGTGTTGGTTTATGAATGGGTTTTAGCGATGGCTGCGTACGAAAAAGATAAAAGCCTCAGCACAAATCGTATGAATCCAACTATCCTACTAGCAGAGAAATTCATGAGTGAAAATTATGAAAAAGGTCTAACACTTGAAGAAATAGCCGGCTATGCAGGGGTTTCCAAGCACTACCTATGCAGGCTTTTTCAAAAGCATTCCGAATTGGCACCTATGGAGTACCTGAGACGCCGACGCATTGAAGCTGCCGCTTCCTCCTTACGTAATACAGATTGGTCTATTCATAAATTGGCTCAGCAATGCGGCTTCGATAGCGTAAGTTATTTTGGCAAAATATTTCGCAGCTATTTCAACATGAGTCCAAGCGAATATCGCAATAAGGAGCTCGAATTTCCTTATAAAAATATTTATTTTGATTAATCCATCTAATATAAGATTTCATATAAAAACTCAGGTCGATCTAACATGAGCTCGTACCTCTTGTTACCCATACTTTGGAAGATACCTTCATTGGCAGTAGGCAACTGCTCACTTGTTATCTCTAGAATCCCAACACCCGACCGGTTTGTGTGTACACGAATTCTCGATTTATCCATGAATACGGCGAGCTCTCCGTTAGGAGTGGGAATCGTCCCTTCGATCCAGTCCAATCCACATAAATTTGGTTTAACACGGTATTGCTTGTAACCTGGCTCCTCAGGCGTCACTCCCAAGCCATATTTACCTAGTAAATAAATCGGTGCTGCCCCCCATGCATGGCATAGGCTCTTCCTAAACTTATCGCCATACATATCGTATTGCAGGTCATCCGCCAAGGCAGGATCATACTCCTCCCAGAACGTGGTAGCTCCCAGATCAAGCATGCCTCCCCAATAGTCGCGAATCTCCCCAAGCACATGCGCTTGCTCTCCAATATTGCATAAGGCTTCCAGCTCAAAAAACCGCATAAATGGTGTTTTAATTTTCTGAACGGTCTCCTCCAAAAGCACATTCTGTCTAACTTGCTCCTCTTGTTCTGCGTTCAAATAACCAAAGCGAAGCGCAAACATGCTTGGATACTTCAAGAGCTGCTTATTCAACTCACCATCCAGCCGACTATGGATAAATCCGCCTAGTTCTTGGTTCCAGAACACAGAAAAAATGCGTTCCTTCAGCTCCCTAGCAAGCTGTTCCAACCTACTCCCATTCTCATGGTCAGCCAGTACATTAGCGAAGATCGCCACAATTTCCAAGCTCCGGCAGAAAAGAAGCTGTTCAAAACTCAGCTCACCACGACGATCCATCTCCGCCCAATCAACAAATATCCAGTCATCTGGTTGGCCTTCCATCATGCCTTCTTTGTTTCTGCGGTTTAGACAGAATTCTAGCAAGGATAACATTTTAGGATAGTTTGCTTGAACAAATGCAATATCTCCCGTGTATAGGTAATAATCATGCAAGCTGATAAACCAATAGAAGGTATAGTCCATAATGGTATTCATATGTGTTTCGATCGGTTCTTTGCCGCGCAGAGCTATCAAGGTACGTTTGGTCACAGCCTGATCGAAGAATACATAATTATTAATCAAAAATCCTAGATTCGCATCCCCGCTCCACACCCAACGATCCCGCTTCATGCCATCATATATAAACTCCCGCATATTCATATGAAGTGTATGAGCGGATACCTCCCAAATCTGATTGATTCGTGCTTCTGAGCAGCGAAACGAACCCTGCTGCTGCAACGGCAAATATTCATATTCATGACTAAGCTCCCGCCAGCTAACTCCTTCATCTGCCTTCAACTTGATATAACGAAACGCCCGTGTGACTGGAGAGGCATAATCCTGAGGTAAGCTTTCAACATCGACAGCTAGCTTGTCATAGGTTTCTGCCAGTTCTTCAGCTAAAGCCTCTTCTCTAGACTCACCGTAATAGAGCTGGATAACCCCTTTTCCGACTACTCCCAAAAATTGCACATATCCAAAAGTTTCTCGCCCAAAATCAACTAGGATCCCGCCATCAACATCAGTAACAGAAACAGGAATTATAGTTTCGTAAGAAAAAGGAAATTTTTGTGGAGGTATATCAATGTCATTAAAAACACCTGAACCTGCCTTCACCCATTTACCGTTATGCGCCGTTACTTCCCACTCTCCCCCATCATCGGCAATCAGACCTAACGCAGAATAAATCGCAGGAATGACCTGATCGCTGAATACACTTATAGTTAGCTCATGTTTTCCAGTGGGAATTAACACGGACGTGATCTTTTGGTGCTCATAGGGTATAGGAGTCATGTTATTATCCAGATGCAGGGCAAACTCTCCCTGTACAGATATAGTTAGTTCCTCAGGCTGCGGCAGATCAAACTGTCTGCGAAATTTCACGTTGGTATAAGCGGAATCCAACCGCCAAAGTGGAGGAACAATATACCCTCTGAATTGCCGTAATACAGAAACTTTACCATGCAGCCAAATCTCATAATCGCCGGGGTACCAAACCCATTTGGATAGTTGACTCTCACTCATTTTATATACCTCCAGCTATTGAAGATTTAAATTCGCATCGTCCTGAACCAACTTGAATGACAGCTTGATTTAATACTGCAATTCCATCTAAATAGACAGTCGAATCTGCTAGCACTGGCATCACAATCTCCGCCGTTGTATTAACCGGCACTTCCACATTTAACGTAAAAACTCCGTCTTTTATATCCCAAGAGCTTTCAATCCAACCGTAGAGTGTCTTATAGCGGCAGCTCACTTGCGTAAACCCACCACCTAGACATGGTCTAATAATAAATTTCTGAAAGCCATATGCACCTTCTGCGAGATCAATCCCTGCCAAATAACGATATATCCATTCTCCAACTGATCCAAGCGCATAGTGATTTAATGAATTCATCTCTGGATCCTGAAATCCTTTATCTACCGTCCACCCATCCCATCTTTCCCAAATAGTCGTAGCCCCATTGAGCACTGGAAACAACCATGAAGGAAAAGCCTCTTGCAGCAACAACCGGAATGCCGCATCCTGCTCTCCATGCTCAGTCAATACCGACAAAGCATAGCTCACCCCCATAAAACCTGTAGTCAAATGCCAATCATTATGTTTAATATCCTCCACTAGATATGCCGTCGCGATAGGCTCTAATTCACTTGGCAGCAGTCCAATTTTTAAGGCGATCACATAAGCAGTCTGGGTGTTGCAGGCAATGCGACCATTTTCATCAATAAAATGCTTTTGGAACGTCGCTCTCAGCTTTGTAAACAGGTCCTTATATTGTGCAGCATCTGTGTTTTCACCAATAATTTCAGCCATTTCAGCCAGCAGCTTCACACTATAAGCGAAAAAAGCCGCATTGATCAACGATTTAGGTGTTTCAGCGCCAAAAGATAAATGATCCGCATAGCTCTCTGATCTTCTTAGCAGATCCTCATCACAATCCGCTAGTAGAAAGTCTATGTATCTTTTCATGGAAAGGTATTGGGTTTCGATAACGCGTTTGTCTCCATAAACTTTATACATCGTCCAGGGAATGATAATACCCCCATCAGCGAAAAAAACATTGCCCACACCAAAGTAGTCCAGCAAAGGAGCAATATCCGTATATGCCCCGTTCTCTTGCTGCGCTTCCCTAATATCGGTTAGCCATTTATCATAAAAGCTCGCACAATTCATGTTGTAAGTTGCTGTTCTCGCAAAAGCATGCGCATCGCCGATCCAACCAAGGCGTTCATCCCTTTGCGGACAGTCGAGGGGAATACCGAAGAAATTGCCCCGTTGGCTCCAGCGGATATTGTCCAATAAACGATTAATTAGCGGATGCGAGGTTTGCAGCTCTCCAGCTTCCTCAAGATCGGAATGAACCACTATTCCAATCACCTTCTCTAGGGTCAGCTCTCCCGGATATCCTGCAATTTCTACATATTGAAAACCATGGTAGGTAAACCGCGGCTCATATTCTTCTGACTGGTTACCCTTAAGAATATAGATATCCTCTTGCCTAGCAGATCGCAAATTCACTCTATATAAGCTGCCGTCCTTATCTAGCCGCTCCCCGTAGCGGATTCTTACCTCGGTCCCGCTTGGTCCTTCCACTTTGAGGCGCAGCCAGCCTACCATATTTTGTCCCATATCGATAATCCAGTTGGAATCACTTATCTTAAAGATAGCTTGTGGGGATAACTGGCGGTTGGCCCGAATTGCTGGTCCCTCTTGGGCTTTCATAGCTCCCCCTGGAAGTTTATCCAGAACGATCGCATTCTGCCAATTGAGAGATAGGAGCTCTCTTCTAGCATCATAGGTCTCTCCCATATAGAAATCTGCCGAAACAACCGCGCTTTCCGCTGAGCTCCAAGCTTCATCCGTATAAAAAATTTCACTTGTATGATCCTCATATTCAACATGTATTTGAGCACGGCAAGCAACCTTGGTTCCATAATGATAAGGGCCCATAATGCTCAAATTTCCTGCATACCAGCCAGAACCGACGGTTACTTCAATATGATTATCATCTTCTAGTAAATAAGGTGCAATATCATAGGTTTGATAGGCAATTCGTTTACGATAATCGGTCCAGCCTGGTGCAAACAGATCGCTGCCAATTTTCACTCCATTTAACGTACTCCAATAGACACCTAAAGCCGATATGTATAATCTCGCTTTTGTGACGGTTTTTCTAATACAGAAGCTTTTGCCAAAGATCGGGTTTGGTCCATATGCCTTATTAACTGGATATTGTATTTGGTTGTACATACTCCATGAATCGTGCCCAAACCTGCCAATGGGCACAGCCAGCCGCCAATGACTATCAACCATCAAGGGAGATAGCCATGTGGAATCTGGTTGATTATTTACTTTCCACCCTTGCTCAGTTGTTAACACCTGCGTTTGTAAATCGGTATAAGTAATTGAAATCGCAGCAATGAAGCCTTTATGCTCCCCGTCCGCTCTGCATACAATTACATTAAGGCCCGATTGCAGTAAATGGGCAATATCCAGTGTGATAGACAGCGAGTATGGAGTGTATAGCCCTTCATTATGCTCATTAATATGGATATAGAGCGAATCCATAGCAAAAAACTGCAGCTTGGCAGCCAACAGTGGTTTATTCTCCATTTCAAAAGTTAAACGAAAATAACGATTTTGCTGCTCTTTGCTTTCTGTCTGTTCCGTAAACGAATCCCATATTACAGGTATGTCGCGAATTATATCAGGCTCAGGTTGTGGATCATCCAGAAATGGAGCTGTGATCCATTGCGCTTGCCACGCATTTTCTTCCATTAGTCCCATTTCCCAATAGCTAGCTTCGCTCCATGCACTTTCCCGCCCTTTCTGGTCCCAAGCTTTTACCTTCCAGTAATAACGAGCCGTGGAGACAAGCCTTTCACCTTGATAGATAATATGCTGCGATTGATTATACACCATTTTTCCCGTATCCCATGAATCCCCTATGTGCTGGTTCAACCGCTCGAGGCTTTGTGAAACAATAACATGATAAGCTGTCTGGCTGCTATTACGTTCATCAGCTTGTAATTGCCAGCTTACTCCCGGCTGTTCAATATCGATTCCAAGTGGATTTACTTTGTATTCTACGGTTAGATCGCTAATAAATAACATTCTCGCAACACATCCCTCGCCAAGTCTACTTATAAGTATAGATGGCAGATAAGCAATTGTATTTAGCCGAAATCTGCTATTTTCTCAGCTTAATTCTCTTAACCAGCGCGTGATTGCAAATAGGATTTAGCTAAAAGTGAACTACAGCGTCGATAAAGAAATTCTCGCTTTTACAAACCGGAATCAAACCGTATACTTAGGCAATAGTACAAACGAAATTACGAGAAAGGAATGAACCGGATGTTTATTCGTGAATACAATCACTACATCTCCGACCGACCTGATAAAACCTCAGGAGGGGTTCATCCTTATCACGAAATTCTTTATATATCCTCTGGCGAATTCATCATACATTGGATTGGAAATACATATAAAGCCCAGGGTCCTGCGCTCTTTATATTCTCACCTTCATCTCCCCATCATATCGAACAAGTTTCACAGCATCTGCATTCCTGGTTCATCGAGCTTCGCTTGCAAGAAATGGATTATATCCCGAGCATTGAATTGCTCCATCTCTGGAACACTGCGCAAAGCAGTATTCATTGGGATCATAATGAGCTTAGTGATATTTACTTGACCCTAAAAGCCATGGACGTATCAATACTAAACAACCTTCCAGAACCAACTAAAGCTACCTTTTTTCTTAGCCTAACCTGTGATATCCAAAAATTATTTCTATTGATCAACCACTTTGTAACCAAAAGCCATCCCAAGATTAGCAGTAAAACCCTTTCACCTTTTCTATTTGATAAATGGTCCTCCCAGAGCTACATTTACGACCTGATCCGCCACATAGAAGATAACTATCAGCAAGATATTACATTGGACGAGCTTTCCAAACGCTCTGGATATACGCCTTCCTACATTATTCGGTTATTCAAGGAAATGACCGATCTGACGCCTCTGCAGTATATGTATGAGTTACGCTTGAACGCAGCAACTGCTTATCTGCTATCCACCTCAATGAGTATTCAGGAAATTGCTGAATCCACCGGATTTCCGACTATTCATTATTTTAGCCGTATGTTTAAGAAGAAGTTTGGGCAAAGCCCGAAAGCTTGGAAGAATGCGCAGCTGCATGGATGATCGGGGATACGACTGTTACTAAAATGGAGGATTTAAACAAAATGACTGATCAAAATACCACATGGGCTTAGTCGTCAGGCTGATAAAACTTATTTAACCATGCTCGTGCTCAGATGCTTTATAGTTTAGCTCAATAAATAAAGGCGCTGAAAGCACATTATCACCATATTGAGGTATCTACATAAATCGGAATTTTGTGCTCTACTCCATTCATAATATTTGAAGAAGGATGTATAGAAACGAATAGTTCATAAATCCCGCTTTTCAACGGAATAAAACTTATATCAACTGTCGTCTGACTTTTATGATTCATTTTAGTTGATTTTTCAATATCTTTATTAGAAGAAATGGAACGTATTAACTCTGCACCTGCAGGTATATCATAATCTGGAAAGTCAATGATAAAACCCGGAAATGTAGTATCTTGATCCACATATTTCAGTTGTACTTCTCTTACCGTACCTTTACTTAAAATCTGATCTGGTAATACTACATCGGCAGTTAATGAAACTATACTGCCTTCATCTATTGCGCTGCCCCATACTCTTATTGAAAGGCCTCGTTCACTGACGCCTGTGTTTTGATGAAAAAACCTTTGACTAGAAAGCATATTGGATTTACATTCCCATACTAGTCCGAAAGTGCCATACTCAAACTTAGTTGGCCCATCTTCATTAAACAATGGACCGGCAGGATTATTATCTCGAAAATAGAGTACAGTATCTCGGGGACCTAATCTATCCTTTTGTCGATAGTTAAATCCTGTGCACGAATCGTCAGTCAACCAACCAAAACATTTTGATAAAGAATGTAATTTATCTTCTGCAAAAAGTGATTCTTCTTGCCATATCAGTGATAAATCACTTTTATTAGCTTCTTTTAAAAGTGGTGCCCATCTTGATAATTGTCCATTCCGTTTACGATTCTGTTGTAGGAACTCGTTATAAAGTTCCACATCGTTTACGTACAAATCCAAGCTCTTACCTTGTTCAAAAAGCCTCATACATAACAAATCACTATCGTATACTAAATTACTAACTGCATAGGTTCCCAAAGCTTGTGAAATTGCTGAAGCTAAATCTTCCAACGATTGATAATCATCCGAATCACTTAGTTCATCGTAAACTGTAATCCAATCACTATTTACATCCCCTGAAATGATGATAGCTCTATCAGAACTTTCCTCCACTTTATCATAATCAAAATTTTTCATAATCGTCGCAATAATCTCTTCTTTTAAATCTAACAATGAATTCGGCCCAACAGATTTAATTTGAATATTTGTAAAAAAGGATCCCATTCATTCACTTCCTTAATTTGTTCGAATCCCCTTTTCACTCTGGTTCTCAGCAATAAATACACGGAGTGTCTCCCAATCATGCTGATGTTGTCCAAACTCAGGGATAATCGGGGTGTGTTTAAGCACGAAAACTAAGTCCTCCGGTGATTGGTAATACTCTATTGTCTCATATTCGATCGATTCTATATACCATGATATCCCCTCCTTTTACAAACTCAGTCTGGATTCTCGCTTATTTTTTATTTTAATAGATCAGCAATTTCTTGATGTTCTTTTTTCATAGCCAACTCGTAAGGTGTTTCTCCATTATCATTTTTAGCCGTTTTCTCAGCCCCTGCTTTTAGCAAAACATCTATGATGGAACCACGACCGAAGTATCCAGCAACATGCAGAGGACTGAAACCTAATCGCCATTCTCCCTCACACTTAACGTTTACATCTGCTCCATGTTCAATAAGTAGGTTTACAATATGTTCATAGTTCCCAGCTATTGCAGCGTGAATGGCCATATTATTTAGATTACCATCTACACTTCTGGCATTTACATCCGCACCTTGATCCAATAAAAGCTTCACTGTTTCTTCATTGCCAAAATGAGCAGCTAAGCCTAATGGGGTAAAACCATCCGCACTATAGCTGCCTTTAAGCTTAGGTGATTTTTTCAATAATTGCTTTACTCGTTGTGTATTGCCAACCGACGATGCTTCAAAAATGTTTAATTCAGCCCCGTTGTTAATAAGTGTTTCTTTTATCTCATTGGATCGGTAATAAGCTGCCATTAATACAGCCGTTTCCCCACTACTATTACTCGCATTAACAAGACTTGCATCTTGGCTTATTAATTCCGTAACCTTTGCAAGATTATTGATTTTCACAGCCTCAATCATTTCATTCCGTAATTGATGCACGTTATCAGCAAGAGACTGGGCTTTTCTGAGCAGCTCCTCTGATGATTGAATACCAATGTTAATAAAATGCGTGACTGCTCTTGAACGATTGGATTCAAGTCCAGATTCAACAAGTACATCTACTGCCTTCAACGAACCTTCATCCAACCTAATGGATATAACGATACTTTGCTTTTTATTTGGCATAGTTTATCTCCCATGTATTTATGTAATTTTAATTACATTATTACCATAACACACCATGTATATATTTTCCATAAAATTTTATTTACCTATTGTTAGTAAAGGCTATTGTAATTGACAACTTATTAGTAATCAGCTATATTCAATTCAATGAGTGAGCGCGCACTCACTTAGCCGAATGGTCATGATTTTTATTAGGTACCAGCAGAAAATATAGTTAAAAGGAGACTTATTATGAACATTGTCATTTTTGGAGCAAATGGTCCAACAGGAAGAATTTTGACAGAACAAGCCGTTGCGGAGGGACATATGGTGACAGCAGTCACTCGCCATCCGGAGACTTTCCCTCATCAGAATGCCCGTTTGCAGGTGGTACGCGGAGATGTATTCGACCTCTCATCGGTTGAACATGCAGTTTCGGGAAAAGATGCTGTCCTCTCTACCCTCGGTGTTCCTTTTAGCCGTGATGAAATTACTGTCTATTCACAAGGTGTTGCTCATATTGTGCAAGCAATGAATAAGTACAACGTTCGCCGCCTCGTTTGTGTGAGTTCAAGCGCTACCGAGCCTCATTATGATCCTCAGGGAGGCTTCATCTTCGAGAGAATTATCCAGCCGACCATCATTAAAACCATTGGGAAGACGTTATATACCGATATGCGGAGGATGGAAACATTGGTGAAGAACAGTAAACTGGACTGGACAATTGTCCGGCCCTCTGGTCTTTTTGAGACTCCAGCAGTAACACCTTATAAGATGGCTGAGACTTACATTCGCGGGAGATTTACATCGAGGGCAGATCTGGCAAACTGTATGCTCAGCCAACTCACCAATGATCAGTATCTCCGCAAGGTAGTTGCGGTTGGAACATTCGCGGTTAAGCCCAATATGCTCAAGCTTATCATGAGAGAAGCATTTCAGAAAAAGCATTAGTCAGATGATACTTAATTGCATACAATCAATGGAAAGACTGAAAACACCAGCAAGGTGCTCTCGGTCTTTTTATTTTTTCAAGCATATCAGGAAATTATTTCATAACCGGTGCATTATACACTTGACAATATGTCTTATATTTATTACATTATGTATATAATACTTTACACTTAGTAAAGATAACCGTACAGGAGGAATACAATATGTCCTATCAAGAAAAAAAGAATGTCGTATCTTTAATTAGCACTACACTGGTTTTTGGATTCTATTGTTTGTATATTTTTCAAAAATACCAAGATGTGGGTACAGATTATGCAGACATCTTACACTTTTGGGGAGTTGCCATTCTAATCTTAATCCCGATATCCATAGTAGCAAAAATCATTATTTCGATTGTGTTCAATATTATCAATCGAATAACTACGAATGAAAAAGAACCAGCATTTGCAGATGAGCTAGATAAGCTAATTGAGTTGAAGGCCACAAGGAGTTCTCATGCTGTATTTACACTTGGCTTTGTTATAGCGATGGGCTCACTGGTCATGGATATGACACCATCTGCGATGTTCATCATCATTCTATTCTCAGGGTTTATATCAGAAGTGGTTGGAGTTATTACACGGCTATACCATTATCGGAGAGGTGTCTAGTATGGGCAAATGGCTTATTGGAAATAACGTTCGAAAATTACGATTTAACCTCGATGAGATGACCCAACAACAATTAGCTGACAAAGTGGGTGTAACACGACAAACAATCGTAGCCATCGAAAAAGGAAACTACTCCCCTTCTCTCGAATTGGCTTTTCGGATTGCAATCGTCTTCAACTCACCTCTGGAGGAAGTATTCTTTGTAGAAGAGAAAGATTTATAACTACAAACCAGAAGTAATTGAAGTGATAACCGTAATTCAGAATTACCATCCATTAATAATGCAAGAGATTCTAGCGAAAATATATTTGGTATCAACAATAACTCGTATATACACTTGAGTTTTTAGTTAATTCATTTATATGATCAAATAATTTATTATCCATGAAAAATGCAAACCGAATGTCTATTTGGGAGTAGTCTTTAATAATTTATTATCCATAATATAAGGAGGAATAATTAAATGAAAGCAATCGTATACACAAAATACGGATCATCGAGTGTGCTTCAACTCAAAGAGATAGCAAAGCCAACTCCCAAGGACAATGAAGTACTAATCAGAGTCTTTGCGACAACAGTTACAGCAGCGGACTGCGCCTTTCGAAGTGGCGCTCCATTCATGGCAAGATTTTATACGGGTCTTCTAGGACCCAAAAATACGATACTAGGGTCTGAGCTAGCCGGAGAAATTGAATCGGTAGGCAAAGATGTGAAATTATTCAAGCAAGGTGACCCGGTTTTTGGATCCTCAATCAGTTTCGCTGCTTATGCAGAGTACAAATGCTTGTCGGAAGACGGTGTGCTGGCAATAAAACCAACCCATTTGTCCTATGGAGACGCCGCCGCCGTTAGTGATGGCGCATTAACAGCATTGCCTTTCCTAAGAGATCAAGCAAAAATTCAGCGCGGACAAAAAGTGCTGATTAATGGTGCTTCTGGATCGGTTGGTACTTATGCGGTACAGCTTGCCAAGTACTTTGGTGCGGAAGTGACTGGGGTATGCAGTACTGCGAATTTAGAAATGGTGAGAGCTTTGGGGTCCGATAAGGTAATTGATTACACCAAAGAGGATTTCACCAAAACCGGCCAGACCTATGATATTATTTTTGACACAGTTGGCAAGAGCTCATTCTCACGTTGTAAAAGGTCACTCAAGCCAAGCGGGGTTTATCTTACAACTGTCCCTACTCCGGCTACCTTGCTGCAAATGTTATGGACTTCTAAGGTTGGCAGCAAAAAGGTAAAGTTTGCTGCTACAGGCTTGAGGCCTTCAATTGAAAAGGTTAAAGATCTAACCTTTCTCAAAGAGCTTATTGAAACAGGAAAACTTAAACCAGTTATAGATAAACGCTATCCATTGGAGCAAATTGCCGAGGCTCATAGTTATGTAGAAAAAGGACACAAAAAGGGTAATGTAGTTATCACTTTGTAAACGAAGGCACCCCCTATACTATTCATCGTTATCACCTCAAGGGTGATCTGCAATGTTTAGTATAAGGGGTGTTTTGATTTTAAAATATGCTAATTATGTCTAACGTTTAATTAATAAAATCTGTATATTCCAATAAACGTTTCAGCATAACAACAGCTTGTGCCCGAGTAGCATTTGCTGAAGGGACAAACGTGTTACCCGTCATACCGGAAATGATATTAGCTTCAACCGACTGGGCTACAGCTACTTGCGCCCAAGTGCTAATTAAGGAGTTATCCTGGAATTTAGCTAGTATCTCACTTTGCTTTCCAGTAACGTCACTTGTTTTACCCGCTGCAGTAATCGCTCTAGTTACCATAACGGCCATTTGTTCACGAGTAATTGTAGCATTTGGTTTAAAGCTGTGATCTTCAAAGCCATCAACTAACTTCGCTTTAACAGCTGCGCCAATTGCACCAGCATACCAATCACTCGATTTCACATCTGTAAAAACTGCTGAACTTGCATCTAATGTTAATCCTAAGGAGCGGACTAATAAAGCCGCGAATTCTGCTCTTGTGATGTTGTTATTTGGAGCAAAGCTAGAATCCGTAACTCCGTTAACAACCAATTTAGATGCCAGAAGCTCGATATCCGATTTGGCCCAGTGATTAGTTACATCATCGAACGTTTTAGTTGAAGAAAGCACTGTATAAATACTGTTCCCATTACGTTTAAATGTAACCTTTGTGGACTTGTCTGCTTGTGTCTCAAATACGGCTGGCACAAACGAAAACTGTCCTGTTGCCGGATCATATAAAGCGACAGTTGCATGAGAATGATCTACAGTAGACTTCACAACGACATTTCTTTCCACATAAGTTGCCCCAAAATTATTCAACTCAAATGTCTTACCATTCCCTGTTGCTGTAACTGTAAATTCAATTGCATTACCCAACTGCTTAGTTGTAGTATTTTGTGTTCTTGCATTAATTTTGGTATTCGTATCTGTATCTACTGTTGTGATTGTGACTTGAATATTAATATTCTTAATATCTGTGCCTAAGCTTCGTGCAATTGCTGCAAAATCAAGAATAGTGATCGGCAATGAATAACCGCCATCCGCAGATTTAAAATCTATTACCGCATTCGGTGTTTTCAAGGCGGCATCTGCGAGTACAGATGAAGGTAGATTAAATACTACTCCTGTACCCGTTACGTTATCGGCTGTAATAGTTACCGATGGTGCTTTACCTGTTTTATCATCCTGACTTGCCATTTGTTTAAATGCATCTGCAAGCTTCGCTGCATCTTGAGTCACTGTTGTCGTAACATGTCCGTTACTACCGGTAACTGTTTTCACAACATTTGCGCTAGAATCTACTTCAACAACATCAGTAGGCTGAGCTGTTGGAGCTGCGCTTGGTGTTGGTGCCGGCGTTGATGTTGGTGTTGGTGACGTTGTTGAAGCTGGTGGTGTCACCGTTGGATTGCTAGGCGCAGGCACTGCTGTTTCTACAAAAGTGGTTACGGCTGTATTCAAGGCTGTAACTTCTGCATCTACAGTTGCTTGATTGGCGGTAGTATCATTTTTCACTGCCGTCGCATTCGTGATTGCCGTTCCAAGCGTCGCTATTGCCACCGCTGTATATTGGCCCACTTGCGTACCTACTACTGCCGACGTTTTAATAGTCGTTGCTGATTCAATTGCATTAATCAATGCCACTTTGTTAGATGCAGACACTGCTGTTGCTTCAAAATCACTGACTGCTGTGTTCAAAGTCGTCACCGCTGCATCTACTGTTGCTTGAATGGCAGTTGGATCCATTTTTACTGCTGTTGCAAGAGTAATTGCCGTTCCAAGCGCTGTTATAGCGCTGTTTGTATATTGACCCACTTGCGTACCTACTACCGCCAAAGTTTTTATGGCAGTTGCTGCCGTGATCGCGCTGTTCAATGCCACTTTATTAGATACCGACACCGCCGTTGCTTCAAAATCGCTAACAGCTGTATTTAAAGCTGCCACCGCTGCGTCTACAGTTGCTTGATTAGCAGTTGTATCCATTTTTACTGCTGTTGCAAGACTAATTGCCGTACCAAGCGCTGTAACCGCACTGTTTGTATATTGACCGGCTAGTGTGCCTATTACCGCTGACATTTTAGTGTTAGTTGCCGCTGTAATCGCGCTGTTCAATGCTGTTTTACTAGGCACTTGCACAGCCGTTGCTTTAAAACCACTAACTGCATTGTCTAAAGCTATCACCGCTGAGTCTATAGTGGCTTGATTTGCATTAGTATCATTTTTCACAGCTGTTGCAAGACTAATTGCCGTACCAAGCGCAGTTTTCGCACTGTCTGTATATTGACCAACTAATGTACCAACTACCGCTGATTCTTTAATACCTACTGCTAATAGAATTGCACTATTCAAAGCTTCTTTATTTGATTCTAACCATTTTGCATATAAGGTAGTGTTGCCTAATATTGTGAAAGTTTCCGATTCAACATAGTTTTCACCGGTTCCATCCATTTCTGTGTTCCATCCTGCGAAAGCGTAACCTGTCTTAACTAATATTCCTGAATTGCCTGCAACACTAACTTTGCTTCCAGGCATATAGGATTGTTCGTCAATCGGTACATTACCATCTTCACTATCATTTCTATCATAATCTACATAGGTTTGCACAACCTGTAAATGAGGATATCCACCGTTTCGTGTTGAGTTTAAACCCCATAATTCTGTAAAGTCCCAAGCAGAATCAGAGTCATCGTTAAAATAAAGCTCTTGATCCATCATATCTTCTGTTATTTGTCCACTACCTTTTCCTTCATCATCTTGTCCGGTTGTTTCTGTATTGTAGAAGCTGCCAGTAATGGATCCATCGGAATCTTCTTCATCATTATTAATTCCAACTAAGCCACCGTTTGCAGAATTAGTTCCTGCTACATTACCAATTGCATAGCTGTTAGTTATATTTCCGTAAGGATTTCTCCCTACTAAGCCACCATTTATAGAATTAGCCCCTGTTACGCTTCCTTTGGCATAGGTGTTACTAACTGAACCATCATCATTTTTTCCCACTAGTCCACCATTTGTAGAATTAGCCCCTGTTACGCTTCCTTGGGCATAGCTGCTATTTATAATTCCAGTTTCGTTAGATCCCACTAGTCCTCCGTTTTGAGAATTATCCCCGAACACACTTCCTTTGGCATAACTGTTATTAATATCTCCATCATAATTATTTCCAGCTAAACCGCCGTTATTAGATTCTTCTCCGTTCACATCACCTGTTGCGTAGCTGGTGTCAACTTGTCCGTAAACATTACTTCCTACCAAGCCACCATTTTCAGTACCATCAGCTCCACTTACATTTCCTGTAGCGAAGCTGTTACTGATTGATCCACTACTATTATTTCCAACCAAGCCACCGTTTGCAGAACCATCCGTTTCTAATCCAATTACCTTTCCAGTTGCATAGCTTCTATCAATCTCACCGCCATTGCTGCCAACCAAGCCACCTAAAGTACCTTGGCCAGTAACACTTACTGCGGCGTAGCTGCTGTTGACATCACCATCACCATCATTGTTACCAACCAAACCACCTACATAATAACCCTCACCAACCACAGTACCAGCGGCATTACTGTTATTGATTTCACCATAATTATTACCAACCAAGCCTCCTAAATGATTGCTTGAACCTTCCAATGTTACAGAGGCATAGCTGTTATCGATATTATTATAATTAAAACCAGTCAATCCACCAACTTCCGAATTCCCGTAAACATTTCCTTTGACATAGCTATCACTGATCGTTCCATAATTAGCACCAGCTAATCCACCTACTTGATTTCGTCCCGTAATATCCACATTTTCAAGTTTCATATCCGTAATCGTACTTACTACATTTATAACTGCAAACAATCCCAAATAGTCTGAAATTGGCCTATTAATTGTTAGATGATTTATAATAAAACCTTTGCCGTCAAAATTCCCATTAAAGTTTCCATACCAATTAGAATCACCTATAGGCATCCAACCATTTTCGTCATCCCCATAACCATCTAATTCGATATCTGCAATCAGCTCAAAACTGGAGTTTAAATAATTTCTGACCTTATCGAGCTGAACTGCGTCTTTAATTTGGTACGGATTATTTACTGACCCTGTTCCGCCTGCAAAATCTGAAGCTACAGCAGGGAATACGGCTGTTATTATTCCTGAATTTGCTGCGTTTGTTGTTGCTGCTCCCTCTACTTTGAAAAAATTTGCAGCCACGGTTGTCAAAGAATATCCACTTTTGGGCATCAATGTAATTGTTGCTGTATAGGTTTCTCCACCTATAAACGTTGTATCGTTTGGTGACCATGCGAGTGATGCCGTATACTCATCGGTTGCAGCTATTGAAGATTCCGGTGTTGCAAATTTTACTGGTGGAGTTACCCCGAATATATCTTCACCCGTAATAACTGTTGTCTTGATATTAGCCGACGTTGCCAGCAAAACCTTTACTGAAGATGCTGGTTGGGAGTCTGTTCCCTTTATTCGAACATAAATAATATCGCCTTCCTCGACAGCAATAGATATTATGTCCTGGAGTGTTCCGGTTACGTCTGAATATTCATCTGAATTGACGCGGTACTCCATTCCGCTCTCTACTCCAGTTAAATCCGTTGTTCCAAAGGCGCCTGTACCCATAGCTAGCACTGCTGTTTGTGGTGCTGCTGCCGGCTTGATGTTCGATAGAACAACCGCCAATGTTTTTGTGCTTGTTGGAGTTTCTGTTAAACGAACTGTTATTTCGTCGTCTGCATTTACAGGTATACTTCCATAGGTATTCTCCATAACAGAAATATAATTATCCCCATCAAGTGTATATTCCATTTCGGCAACTACATTGTTTAATTTAGTTGTTCCGCTATCCGTTCCTGGTGCCAAACTTATTCCCGCCCATAGTTGTGGATATTGCCCTGAGACCATGTACCAATGTGAGTCCGCGTCGTTGATATCCCAGCCTACATTTGCATAAGTTCCTTGCAGCAACATTTGACCAGTTGAAAGACCATCACCCTTATCTTCATCTTCTTGTTGTGTTGTATTCTTGTTGTAAAAGCTGTTGCTAATTTCTCCAGATGTACCGTTGTATTCAGCATTTTTTCCTACCAAACCACCTACGTCGGTTGATCCAACTACGTTTCCAGAAGCATAGCTGTTGCTGATTGATGAACTCCAGCCGCTATATCCAACTAAGCCGCCAACATCATCATTTCCCGTCACACTTCCTGTAGCATAGCTGTTGCTTATTTCCCCACCGCCGTCTCCGCCTACCAACCCTCCAACCTGATTTGAACCGACTACATTCCCTAAAGCATAACTATCACTGATAGTTCCTTCATTATTAAACCCTACAACTCCGCCTACATAACCTATTCCAGTTACATTCGCTGTTGAGAAGCTGCTGATGATATCTCCAGAATTCATTCCTACCAAACCGCCTATATTGTTGCCTTTATTGGGATTGGAATCTGGAGTAGGATCACTATATACGTTGCCAGTAACGGAACTGCTGCTGATTGTTCCAGTGTTTATTCCTGCTATTGCACCAATAGTCCCAATTCCTTTTATATTAACATTTTCCAGAATAATGTTAGTAATGAAACTTTGTGGACCCGTATATCTGAAGAGTCCTACAGAGTCATCTGCTGGTGTATCAAGCGTTAGATTCATAATTTTAAAACCATTGCCGTCCAAGTTTCCATTAAATCCATTCATATATGCACCTATCGGTGCCCAATCATATTCTCCTAGTTCAATATCTGCTGTCAGCTTATAATTAGCTGCCAAATTACTTCTAATCCCATTAAGCTGATCTGCTTTTTCAATTAAATAAGGATCCGATTGTGCACCGGTTCCTCCAGCAAATTCTACTGACACTGCAGCATGCACTTTACCCCCACCAACAAACAATCCATTCAATCCACCTACGACCATCAACATAACTAAGATGATGGATATTCCTTTTTTAAACTTGATACGCATTACAATTCCTCCTTCAAATTTTCACCCTATTCATAACTACGCTCAACTATACAACACCCCAATGACAGCAAAATGACAAACTCCGACACGAAAATGGATTTCTTACAGATTTTGCGAGAAAAAGGTCTATCAAAATCGTATATAATCATTAATTATCACAAAAAAGGATTTAAATATGGTAACTTATGAATAAGTGAACGTCTCACGGAGGGATAGATAATGAAGTTTCGAAGTTTCGAAAATAGCAACGAAGAACAATTTAGCAGATGATATTATTGCCGGAATAGATCAGGGAGAAAAAAGAATTTTCCAAGGCGAGGTAGGGAGCTCTGGTTTTACGGGCTTCATTGATAAATTATTTTATCGTAGTGGTGATAGGTACGGTACCTATTCTGCCCGTGTTTACAATGGAAACCTGCGAATACAGATTGGTTTTAATACAGATATGCCGGAAGATTTACGCGAGAAATTGTTATTACTGATAGTCAAAGCACGTAGTCAGGTCAAAGCATCTACAAGCATATGGTATCCTGCCGACAATATTGAACTTAATAAAATGTTACTCACACAGCTGCCATGGAAAACCCAAGAGGGACCTAAGACACATGAGCTTATTTTTAATACTAAGGACATCTCCAGCAATCCAGACCTTCCAAAGAATATTTCAATTGTACCCTTTACTGAAGAACACCTTGAAGCAACCTGCTCCATGCTTGATAAATCATTATCACACACATTTGATGACCCAAATTCAAGTGTATTTTTGAGCAACAAAGAGAATCATTTAATAGCCTGGCTCGAAAAAGCAGTACAAGGTGATTGCTGTATTATGGTTGATAACGGTGAGATAGCAGGTGCATATATTCTCGAGGGAGCAAAAATAGATTTTATGGCAGTTGCAAGCCACAAACAAGGTAAAGGTCTCGGCAGCCTGTTACTGCATCATGCAAAAAACCATATACTTGCCACTAGCAATGAGGAGCCTTACTTGTACTGCATGGACAGAAATCCAAGTGCTTTACGATTTTATTTGCGGGAAGGCATGAAAAGATCAGGTTATTCAGGCTATATAATGATATGATTAAAGTAAACTAATTATAAAGGAACTATACTTGATGGTTGATCTAGACATCCGAAACAAGTTTAATAAACGAATCTATTATACGTTTTGCATCATAGCTATTATCTTTATGTGTTCGGGCTTGCTGACGACGATCCTGCGACATGAGCCATTGCCTAAAATATGGATTCAATTCTTTTTTGCAGCTTCTATTTCATTTCTATCGCTTATTTATCCTTATAAGGAAACTATTCTAACGAAGTGTTTATTAATGTTCTCGATTTTACTTTATTTTTATGCCTTATTCCTGTTATATCCAGATACAACTACCACGCTTGCGCTTATTTTCTTTGCACCCATACTATCTACTATTCTATTCAACCGCAAATTATTTTTTGCTATTGTTTCGTTTAACTTCCTCTTTGGGACGAGTTTATTTACTGTAATCAGCCTATCTCAGCACTATAAACAGATTTACCCTTCCATATCAAACGATCTCATCGGGAATTTAATTAATTTTGCAGTCTGTGAAGTTTTAATTAGCTTTGTATTTATTAATATGTCATGGCGGGTTGATCGATTAAAACAATATTACCGCAGAATCCAAGAAGCCGAACGCCTTAATACAGTAGGTCAACTTGCTGCTTCGGTTGCTCATGAAATAAGAAACCCGCTTACTGTTGTAAAAGGATTTTTGCAGCTATCCGCGAAACAGCCCTTATCAAAGGATCATATCTTACTAATGATAAATGAGCTGGATCGAACCGAGACCATTATTCATGATTATCTATCCTTAGTCAAACCGCTTATAAACAATAATCATCTGACTGATGTTGGATTAGAAATACAATCTGTTTCAAATTTACTCTATCCTTTTGCTTTAAACACTAAAAATATCATCGAGCATCATGTGACAGATAATCTATGGGTACATGTTTCCTCCATTGAAATGAAACAGCTGCTAACGAATATACTAAAAAATGCAATTGAAGCAATGGAGTCAAATGGAGTTATTTGTATTAAAGCCTACAGAAGCACCCATCAGGTTAAAATAGAAATAACCGATACAGGGGCTGGAATGTCCCCTCAAGAGTTAATTAAATTAGGCACTCCCTTCTATTCGCTTAAACAAAAAGGTACTGGAATTGGTTTGACTGTTTGTTATGATATCATAGAAAAATACAAAGGCCAGATTCAAATTCAAAGCGAAAAACACAAAGGAACAACCGTTTTAATTACATTGCCAAGTGTTAAGTAAAAGCTAAATCAATATGTACAGAACAAGGACCGGGGACACCAGTAACAAGGTGTTTCCCGGCCTTTTTGTTTGTCTGGAATAGATGAGCTTCATTACTCCTTGGGTAAGATAACTCGATTCGTTACCGGTGAAGACAGGATGACCGATGTATTCACAGTGCCGTAAGGCATTAGCCGTTCTACGAGCATACTAAGCGCATCAATCCCCATTACTGCTGCCTTCATTACATAACTAACGCTACCCGTCACACGATGACACTCTAGAATATCATCATCTCCGATAATTCGCTGCTCGAAAACCTGTGGAGATACTTTTAATTCACTCATTTGAATAATTAATAGTACGTCTCTACCAATTGCGGCTGGGGATACTCTAGCGTTGAAGCCTAGAATAATTCCTTTCTCATGAAGACGCAATAGACGCTCCGATATACTGGGACGGCTTAACGGCAAACGTTTGGATAACTCGCTCACCGTCATTCGCCCATCTTCCTGAAGCAATTTGAGGAGGGTAATGTCAAGGTGATCCATCTCTTTTTTGGCCTACTTTCAAATTGAAGGTTGTAAACGCTTTTTACATTCAACGTTACATAATATAACACTAAAAGTCGTTCAGATTATTATATATTGCGCATGTCAATTATTATAACATGAAATCAAGGGATACAACTAAGAAACACTAGACAGGGGAATCGGAAAATGGATCGTAAAACGAATGTATTAGTTCTCAAATGGCTTCACATTGTACTAGGATGTATCGCTACAACAGCTGGTCTAATCCTATTAAAACATTCTCATATTGTAACTGGTGGAACAGCAGGTCTCTCGCTTAGCCTATCTTATTTATTACAAGCGCATTTTTACATCCTCTTTGCCTTGATCAATATTCCATTCGTCATCTTTTCTTTCTTCAACTTAGGCCGCCCCTTCACACTTCGGACGATTATCACAATTTCCTTATTAACCCTCATGTCTCCCGTTGACATCCTACTTCCTAATTTTTTGATGCCCGCGCTTTTAGGTTCCATAATAGGCGGCACTTTAGTAGGAGTAGGGATTTGCACCTTATTTAAAAATGGCGCATCTCTTGGCGGTTCTACGATCCTAGCGCTTTTCCTACATAAAAAATACCGCTTAAATCCAGGTAAAACAAACTTTTTATTTGACCTTTTAGTTATTCTTACAAGTTTATCTGCCGTTTCACCCAACAAAGCAATGATCTCTCTCGTGTCCATTTCTGTCACTTCAATTATTATGTATTTCTATCAAAATCGGAATAAAGCTGTGCAGCCTTCAAAGCTACGCAATCTATCTAATAAAGTTAGTATAGAACCTTACAATAGTTAACCAGAAGCACTCATATATTGGCGAATGCCTAGATGATATAATCGCTTTGCCAATATTCGGCTCAATAAAGCTATGATTACGCTTATGCCAGTTAAGCTCCATCCTCCTCCATCGAAGAGGACTTGCATGGGCACTGTTGTAATAAATCCTATGGGTAATATCCAGGTCAAGATGAAAGTTAGCCATTTAGGGTAAATATTTACAGGGTATTGCCCCATTGAAAGTGCTGTTTGGAATACCCAATTCCACCCACTTCTTTTAAACCAAAAAGCAAGTGTGGAAGCAGCAATCATTACATGGGCACAAATGAATACAGCTGATGTTAAACAAATTAATAACTCCAACCCTTCCAATACAGAAAGATGCGGCTTGATCTGAACTATAGCAAACAAGATTCCAAAAACACCTATTCCAATATCAATAAACGCCATTGAATTCCATGAACGAACCAGTGTGTGACGAAAAGAGTCAATAGGTGTTAATAGAAGGTGATCATATTCCCCATCCGCTACATCGGTAACAAATCTTTCAAGGCTTGGCAGAAGAAACAATCCCATTAAACCTCTCAATGCGGTATAAAGACATGTTAAGCCAATCAGTTCGTATTTACTCCATCCGTTGATCGAATTTGTTTGGTTAAACAGCAATAGAATCGCTCCAAAAGAAACGGCAAAACCGATTAATGAGTTCAACAAACTGAGTACCATATGGAAACGAAAGGATACATGCTGAAACAAAGCAGACCGCGCATACACTCGTAATATAGAGAAATAACCCATGTTTTTCATCCCCCTGTAGCCTGAAATTTATTAACCCCTGATTTCCAAATCCAGTAACCCGATAGCATAAAGATCATTAACCAAATACATTGTTTAGCGATCAGTTCAAACACAACTCCGTGATCAAGAGGTGATAATAACAGCATCGCAGGCAATCCTAAACAAGAAAAATAAGGCAGGAATTGTATAGTGCTTTGCAGGACAGAGGGAAGGAAGGCAATCGGTGCCGCTTGGCCGCCAAGCAAGAACATAAGAGCATCATTCACTAAAAGAGTAGAATCTGAACGTGTAGTCCAGAAAGAGATACAGGCAAGTATAAAGCCCATAAAAAAACGAATCACGGAAGCAAAAACAAGGCTAATCATAAAATAAACAATTCTCCAGCCAGTCAAGTCAATATGCGGATGAAATACCAACCATAAGATGATAACAATTGGTATATTAAAGCAGAGAAATAACAGCTTAGAGCCAAAATTATCAGCAATACTTTGCAGGATAGGGTGATAAGGGAGCAAAAGCTGTTTGGAATACGTTCCATTGCGGATCTGGAAAGCTATCGTCCAATGTTCATAAGAGTAAGTAAACTGATTGACGAACAGGATCGTCAGATAGTTGGCAATCAACCAATCCACTTGTCCGGTGCGATTGCTGTTCTCCAGTACAGCAATCCACGCAAACATCGCAATCAATGGCGGAATAATCCACTGTAAAGCCAGTGAGAAGAAAAAGCCTCTAAAAACAAGCAAGCTCAGCATAGAATGTCGTGCATAGAAGATAAAATTCACTTGGAAGCCACCTCCAGATTTCCTCTACCTACTAATTGATCAATTACATATTCTATGGGTGGATCTGAGACAGAAAAATCAAAGACATCAGGATAACTTAATACCTCCGAGACGAAAATAGAAGTCTCATCTCTATGAACGCGAAAAGTAATGATTTCCGTATTTTCTCGGCTCTCTTGCTTAACTATCTTATTTGCATGCTCCAGAAATAATCTGCCTTTAAGATCTGAGCTCATTTGTACTTCGACGAGTTTAAATGGAGCTAATAAATCAACCAATTTATTCAAAGGCCCATCATAAATAATAGAACCAGAGTTAATAAAAATAATTCTTTGGCAAAGACTGATTACATCCGCCATATAGTGTGAGGTTAAAAGCACTACCGTACCATACTTTTCATTAACCTCCCTGATACATTCGCGAACGCGAGATTGTACTGCCAGATCGAGTCCCAGCGTAGGCTCATCCAGAAACATCACCTTCGGTCTATGCAATAGAGAAAGGGCTAATTCACAACGCATTCGTTGTCCCAGAGATAGTGTGCGAGGCGTTTTAGTCAGCAAGTCACTAAGCTCGAAGCTTTCAATGTATTCATTTAATATATTTCGATATTCCACAGCCGACATCCCGTAAAGTCTGCGATGCAGCTCGAAGCTATCCACGATGGGAATGTCCAAATGCAGCTGCTGACGATTTCCCATCACCATACTTATCTGCTTTAAGAAACTAGGTTCGCGTTTATAGGGAACATATCTGAGTACTCGTACCTCACCAGAAGTAGGGTGCAGCAGGCCTGATAACATTTTCAACGTTGTTGTTTTGCCGGATCCATTCGGTCCAAGGAATGCAACCTTCTCTCCATTCAAGATCGAGAATGAAATATCTTGTACTGCATGCACCAGAGTTTGCTTGCGAACAAAGAGATGCTTTAATGCGGATTGCATCCCTTCTTTTCGTTCAAACATTTTATAATCCTTAGATAACCCTTCTACTTCAATCGCTTTTTTCAAACCAATCACTCCTTGTTTAAACTATCTAAGATTAGCTTACAACAATGATGCAAGTGCTAAGGTTATGAGTTAAATCCTTTATAATCAATGGACTTTAAAATTAAACTTTAGCTTAAAGCTTTAATGTTCTTTAATAATGTTTCTGTCTCTGTTAGAATGATTTCATGCTCAGAAAGGGAGTTTTCTTGCATGCAAACAAAGTCCCTCCGTCCCATTGATATCGCTATTAAAATTGGAATGAGTACAAGTGCGCTGCGTCATTATGAAGCGTGGGGTATTATCCCTTCAGTACCTAGGTCTGAAACGGACTATCGCCTTTATTCCAAAGAACATGAGGCTTATTTCGTCTGTATTCGATCTATGAATTCTGGTTTTTGCATGGCTTTGACGTGCAAGGTTATGCGGTTATTGATACAGAGGGATGTTAAAAGCGCGTTGTGGATAGTGAACGAGGCGTGTGCTGAGCTGAATCAGGAATGGAAAACAGTAAACCGGACTATTCTAACACTAAAAACGATAAATACATCTCCTAAAATGATTAATAGGAAAAAAAGAGCAAGCTTTACCATCAAGGAAGCTGCATTGGAAACAGGAGTGACTGCAACAACCATACGTTACTGGGAAAAAATCGGCATTATTGAATGTGACCGAGATCAAGCTAATGGTTATCGGTCTTTTTCAGCTGAAATCATTACTCAAATCTTACTAATTCAATCATTAAAATATGCAAATTATTCGCTAGAAGCTATTAAACAGGTGCTTAGTGAAATGAAAAACAATAACATTGCTAAAGCGATTGAAATAGCGGAGGGCTCTCTCTTAATGCTTGATAAACGCAATCAAGATCAGTTATCTGCTGTAGCACAATTATTAGAATTATGCCGATTTCTTCGTTTGGTATAAGTTCCTCGACGATTCTTGCAGAGCATGTGTGGGAGCATCTTGACTATGAAGAAGGTATTCAGGCTGCGGAAATATGCTTTGACTTTTTAAAGCCAGGAGGATACATTCGCTGTGCAGTACCCGATGCTTTTTTTCCTGATGAAGTGTACCAGAGTATCGTTAAGATTGGAGGTCCAGGGCCTCTAGATCATCCAGCTGCTAGCCATAAAATTGTTCATAGCTATACGAGTATCATTTCTATGTTCGAATCAGCAGGGTTTAAAGTTAAACTTTTGGAATATTGTGATGATGAAGGGCAGTTTCACTACGAATATTGGGATGAAACCCAAGGCTTTATTTACCGTTCCAAACGTTTTGACCATCGAAATCAAGATGGCAAGCTAGGCTGTGTATCCATCATTGTTGATGCGATAAAACCTAATCCATGAATAGATAATAGACACCTGTAAATGCAAGAAAAACCGGCAACCACTCGAGAATAAGTGATTACCGGCCTTTCGCTTCTCCAAATGAAACTACTTCGTTAAAACAAAAGGATTCCCACAAAGTAAGTTTCTATGTTTATCAAAATCAGTTGCTGCAAGAGTGTTACTTTCTCTATCTGTTAATAAAGTTTCAGCAAGCTTTTTCATCGCTTCCCCGTTACCAAAGTTTCCATTGAAATAAGGTGGTAAGTTTTGAATTGTTTCGCTCATTGTTACACTCCTTTTTTTGTATTTTCCTCCTAAACGTCTCCATTTTATTATATTACTTTATTTAAGAATCCGCATCCGTAATCTTACGTATATTTACGCCTGACTGCCATCGTAAAGATGGTGCACGAAGTCGAATAAGAGGGAGCATACCATCTCGGGAACCGGATATGGATTAAAGAAGCGAAGCATCTGGTCGATGCGGACGGTTCGCTGCAGATTCTTTCGTCTAGCAGCCAGAAACTTGCCACCAGTTTCTCGCTACAATTCATCTCGCTCATCATCATTCTCGTTATTTCCTACTTTAAGCCTTGGGGTAAAATAGGAAATAACTCAACCAAGAAAACGAAAATCGATGCCAATAATGGCTCATAGAGGAGGCATTCCATGATAAACAATCGATCAATACCAACCAATTCCATACTTCCACACATCTATTATGAAAACCTGGCCGATGTGATTAACTGGTTGAGCGAGGTGTTCGGCTTCGTTGAGCATTTCCGCTTCGAGGTCCCCGACGGACAGCTCCATGGCGTAATGATGCACCACGGTGATGCTTGGGTTATGCTTAAAAATTCCGTTCGTACACTGACGAGTCCAGCCAAACTAAGCTTTGCGACACAATCACTTATGGTGTTCATTGAAGATATCGATGAACATTATCTCCACACAATTGCTTCGGGTGCACGAATTGTGGAACAGCTTTTCGACTCGGAATACGGAGAGCGTCAGTACTCCGCGCAAGATTTAGAAGGACATTTATGGACGTTCTCTAAACACATTCGAGATGTCAGTCCCGACAGTTGGGGAGCCATTTTAACCAATAGGGGATAAGAATACAAGAACCAGCCCCTTCACGTTAAGAAGTGGCTGGTTCTTACTTATATCCAATTATTCCATTTTCTTTGCTATTTTTTCTCCTCTAAAAGGTTAAGCTCTTGGTCTACCTTTTGCGCAAGCTCGTGTAATTTAATCGCCACTTCATTGTCCTCTGCCGAAGCGAGATTTAAAAACTGCGTATATATATTTGGAGATTGTTTATCCCAAATCTGGTTAAATTTTGGATTTAAATATATGGATGGCTTTACTGCATATTTCAATTCATTCATAAATACACTTTTAATCGGGTCCGAGTTTTGATGTGTAGCCTCAGACATGGATTGACTAGTCATCAAGTAATGATCAGCAAGCTCTGCCGTATTTTCATTTGTTGTTAGCGTAAAATATTGAAGCGTCAGCATTTGGATTAGGCAGTTCAATATGTAAAGTCGCAGCTTCTACAATCTCCTTGGTATTTGTGCAGGCAGAAAAGACAAGAAAGACAGAAATCATAATTAGAATAAAGGACATTTTAAATGATTTCAACTGAATCATCCTTTCTTTTATGTATCAGATATGAATATCCAAATGGAATTAAAATTTGAATTGCTAGGGTAATTATTACGACTAGTATAGAGTTCGTAAAGAAGAGTGACGCGAGTGCCAGGAAACCAGTCAAAATCCAGAGAAATCCTGCAAACCGGTGAGTAAGGCGCCAATTGTTCTCATCTCTAAGTGCCCACGGTGTAGGAAGGCCACCTAAATAACTAGTCCGAACTCGTCCCATTACATTCCCCGTAAGAATTGAGCAAATCCCAAACATAACAATAAACCAGGTACGGAGATCAAACGGATGCCCGGTAACAATCAGCACCCATATACAGCAAATTACACTTAACACTACACTTGGTAAAAACCGTATATATTCAAAGGTACTTTGGAATTTGAGATAATTCGCACGTTTAGGATCCATAAGCGGAAATAATTTCACTATAAATGGCAGCAACAATGTGAAACATCCAATTCCAACTATAATATATTTCTTGTTCATATAACCGATCGGTAATCCATACCCTCCCATGTTTGAATATCTGGCAACTTGATCTGGCAACAGCTTGATTGCGACAATAATAGGAATGACTCCCAAGAGCAAAATTAAAATATCCCAAATGTTGAACTTAAGTTTATTTTTCATCTTTATTTACTCCCCCCGTTTCTTTATCAGCGAACATTTCCAAAAACCAGCCCATAACCTCTTGAACGACCGTTGTATTGAGTGAGTAAATAATATGCTGTCCGTCACGTTCATCCAAAACAAGCTTTGCACTTTTTAACAGATTTAAATGATGGGAGATGCTCGGTTTGGTCATGTTAAACTGATCGGCTATTTCTCCTGCTGTCAGGTCACGCTCATGCAATAAACGAATGATTTTCCTTCTTGTTGGATCAGACAAGGCTTTAAAGGCAATATTCATGAAGTTAATTCACCTCCTTTAATATTTAGATAATTATCTAATAGTCTAATATTAGCACACACTTCAAACATATAACAAGTCTCCCAAGAAGAATTCCAAGGAGCCTTATTATTTATTGTTGTATTCTTAGATCCGGTTGTGTCGCGCTCTCCGCAGTAAGTAGACGAAATATGGAGCACCGATGATAGCTGACATGATACCCACTGGAACTTCTCTCGGTATAATAATTGTGCGGCCGAGACAATCACCCAGAAGCATAAGATCAGCCCCAATGAGTGCAGAAAGTGGAATTAGCCATTTATGTCTGTTACCAACAATACTGCGGGCAATATGCGGTGAGATCAAGCCGATAAAACCGATAGTCCCAACTGCTGAAACCGATATGCCTGCTAGCGCTACCGCGAGAAGCAGCAGCCAGAAACGCTGCCGTATGATGTTTAAACCAAGAGATGCACTTGTTTCGTCTCCAAGCAGAAAGATATTCAGCTTCGTAGAATTCCACCACACAATTGGGAGGAGCGCAACAATCCAGGGCAGGAGTGAATGTACATCGTTCCATCCTCTACTCCACAAGCTTCCGGACATCCAGAGCAACGCCATATTAATATCAGCTGGATTCCTTACAATTAAGTACTGTGTGCCAGCCTGAAAAAAAGCTCCAACAGCAACACCAACTAAAGCAAAGGTAGCCGGCGTTAAAGATAAACTTTTACTTAGTAATAATAGAATTGCAAAGGCTGTGAAAGCTCCGACAAATGCTGCGAGAGGAAGCATATAGGCCGGTGCCTTGGGAAATAAAAAGATAACCGCTGCTGCGGCAAATCCAGCTCCTTTCGTAATCCCGATTACATCCGGGCTAGCTAGTGGATTTCGCACTAAGCTTTGCAGGATCACACCTCCAACAGCTAAACCAAATCCAGCTAAAATTCCGACAATAATTCGCGGTAGACGTACCTCATGGACAATGAAAAAGAACTTGCTATTTTCGTGAAGCAAGCCGGGCCATATCTCGTGTAAAGGAATAGAAACAGCGCCAACACTCACAGACACAATAGCTAAAATGAGCAGTATAAGAAACGCAGCAATAAGGGAAAATCCCATTCTCATGATTTTGCATCCCCCTTTTTCCGAGCTAAATAGATGAAGAATGGAGCGCCAATCGCAGCTGTTACAATCCCGACAGGAGATTCATAAGGGAAATCGATGAATCGGCTAATAAAATCGGCATACACGAGCAATACAGCGCCGAGCACTGCAGTTAAAGGAGCGAGAGCTGCAAGGTTAATCCCAATCAAGGATCTAGCGATATGGGGGACAATCAGGCAGACGAAGCCGATAGGTCCACATATAGCAACAGCTGACCCGGAGAGAATTATAACAAGAAGCATGCCGATGGCTCGGACTACGGCTACCCGCTGGCCTAACCCTGCGGCAATTTCATCCTCCATCATTAGCATACGGAATGACGGGAGCATGAGACTAAAGGCTAGCAGACCGAGAATAGTGAAAGGCAATATCGTTCGGACATCAAGCCATGCAGCTTGGTTTACAGAGCCGACAAGCCAAAAAATCATGCTATCTGTAGAAAATTGATTCAAAATAATTAGCCCTTCCGTAAGCGAAGATAGCATGAAATGCACAGAAATCCCAGCTAAAGCTAATCGAACGTATTGCTTCTGCCCCGTACCGCCAATGAGCGACCAAACAAGCAAGGCACCCGCTGCTGCTCCTACAAAGGCGAAAAGCATAGAGTCCATAATCGAGAAATTTGCTACTGCGACTAATCCGAGCACAACAGCCAAGGAAGCTCCTGCATTAATTCCGAAAACATGAGGGGATGCAAGCGGGTTTTTCGTCGTAAGCTGTGTTAGCAGTCCTGCCAAAGCTAGGTGTATTCCAACGATACAAGCTGTCAAAGTGCGAGGCAAACGCAATGTCTGGATATACAAATGCGCTTTTTCATGACCTTGATAGGTCAATGCTTCATATAAAGTTTTCCACGAGACATAAGCTGCCCCCCACTTAAGGCTAATTAGAATGCCAATAATCAACAATACAATAGACGTAGAAAAAAGGAAGAGCAGACGCCATTTACGGCTCTGCTTTTCCAATTGTAGCTTTTTTATCATACAGCTATTCTCCCAAGCTTTTCGCAATGTCTTCGGCCATTTTTTCCGAGCCGATTAATCCGCGGGAAAGCGACCAGTCGCGTCTCGCAACCGTGAATATTTTCTTGTTTGCAACTGCGTCTATTTTTTGCCATAACGGATTGCTCTCCCATTGCTTATCAATGTTTTCTTTCTCGACAGGCATCAAGAAAAGAGCCTGAGGGTTCACTTCTACGAGCTGCTCTAATGTTAATTGCGGGTAAGATGCACTATTCTTCACCGGATCTGTAAATCCTAGCATAGCCAAGAAGGAGCCTGTATAGGAATGATCGGAATGAGCGTAAAAGCCTTTTGGATTAACAACAGCAGGTAGAACACGGAGATCTGTATGTTTAATCTCTTTTTTCAATGCTTCCATTTTAGTTTCGTGCTCGGCTAAGCGCTTCTTGCCTTCTTCTTCCTTGCCTACCGCTATCGAGATGGTAGTATAATTTTTCAACATCTGACTATAATCAGCTTGAAAATCATCGAGAATGAGCAGCGGAGCAATAGCTTTTAATTGGGGGATAGCATTTTTGTGTTTATTAATATCTACAATAATCAGGTCCGGTTGCAAAGAACTAATCAATTCAATATTAGGCTCATAACGTGAACCAACGGACTTGTAATCTTTAAGCTGAGTTTTTACCTCGTCCATTAATAAGTTCGAATCATCGTCATCGGCAATACCTACTGGTTTAACACCTAATGTTACAAGGGCATCGGTAAAACCGAATTCCATAGTTACGATACGTTCAGGCTTCTTCGGCAATTCTACGGTACCTACTGCATCTTGGACCGTAATTTTAGTATCCTCTTGTGTTGCTGGGGTCTGGCTGGCTGGCGTGGTTGCCTCTGTTTGATTGGTCGTCGCTTTACCGCAAGCTGCAAGGCTTACAACAAAGACGCCGATCAATGTAATGCGAAGTGTACTTTTAATCCAGTGATTCATCTGTCTTCCTCCTGATAATGATAATTATTCTCATTTCAAATAATAACTGATTATCTACAGTATGAACATATCCAATATTCCGATACAGCATGTCTAATTTTTAGATGTTGGTTTCCGCTTCCTTGAATGAAGTAGGCGAGTATCCAGTCGTTTTTTTGAAAATTTTACTGAAATGAAAATAATCGTTGAATCCAACCTTTTGTGCGATTTCCTTAGCGAGCAGATCAGTTTGCAGGAACATGGTCTTGGCTTTTTCAATTCGAATATGGTGCAAATAATTAGTCATTGTCGTTCCAGTATGTTTTTTAAATAGTACAGTGTAATGGCCTTCGCTTATTCCAGCACGCCGGGCTAGCATAGGAAGAGTTAGCTTCACCATGTAATGTTCATTAATATAAGATAGGATCTCTTCCATAGAGTGGTCAGTGAATTTCTTCTCTTGTCCGATACGGGAATCGTTCAGATAAATGAACAAGATTCTTTCCAGCATCAATCGTTTTCTAACCTGATGCATAGCGGCTTCTTCGTCTGAAGATGTCTGGATTTCATGACTTGTGCGGATTAATTCATCCACCATATAATGAATTTTAAACTCACTTATTGTACTAAGCGGGCCATTTAGTGTCCAAACGCTATCTTCGGGAAATACGCGGTAGGTAATGACCACATACTCCACTTCCTTCGTTTTAGGGACCTGTATATAATATGGCCCATACTGGGGATGACAAGCAAAACCTTGTGTACAAACAACAGGTTCTTGGTCTTGAGCAGAAATAGAAATATATCCACTACGAACAATGATAATAGTATGGCTGTTCAGGGAACACTCCAAGGTTTGCGAAGTGAAATTGGAACTGATTTGTTCAATGAGCGGAATCATTTGATTAAAGTCTTGGAAAATCATGATGTTTAACCCTCTCTTGGCTTATTTTCTAACAAATCAACACTTAAATCTAACAAAATGTACATATATTGGTGAAGCTTTTTATATTATGATATTTCTATATGAATACAGGGGGACTATTTCGAATATGAAAAAATCTTTATTCACTGTGATTTTATTTACAATGATCTTTTCCCTATCGGCATGCAACGAACCAATGAAAGCTAAGGAACCTGCAACTATTCATCTATTGTTGCCTAAACCAAATGGTTACGATTCAGGTGGGTATCTGCGTGATGATTTATTTAAAAAAGCAGTTCCAGCTTTTCAAAAAATTAACCCGCTTATCACAGTTGTTATTGATTACATAACGGGAGAAGAAAATTATGAAACCGATCCATTAGATGTTATCCCATATAATACTCTGCTTATCAATGAGGTGCAAAAAGAGGAGATATTCTTAGATTTAAAACCTTTACAACAAAAGGCAGATAATAAGGAACTAGACATTAATAAAAATATCCTCGATTTGGCAACGAGTAACGGCAAGCTGCTTATTATTCCTTCTTCGGCTAATCCTTTAGTTATTTTATATAATAAGGATCTTTATAAAAAGGCAGGTATTCCTTTTCCTCAAGGTAATTGGACCTGGGAACAATTTAGAGAAGTTTCAAAAAAGATAAAAGACAACCATGGCTCCGTAATACCTTATGATCCCTATATAATGGAATTGTTGATGTCGAGCACGGGAAAAAGCTTGATATCTCCTGATGCGGATACTTCTATTGGGTATTTAGACAGCCCTGAGGCGATTCGTTCTATTCAATGGTTAAATGATTATTATAAAGATGATGAATCAAAAACCGTACCTCTAAATTTCACAGATGCCTATATTCGTTTTAGTACGGAACAAGTTGCCATGATACTCGGTTCTATTGATTCCTACACACTTTTAAAACAAAAAATAGGAGATAAAATTGGTGCTGCCCCACTACCTTATTTCGAAGGTGGGATGCGCGCAAATCCGATTAGCTTTGATGGATATGGGATTTCTAAGAACAGCAAGCACCCTGAAGAATCTTGGGCATTTATCCAATACCTTACTTTAACTAACCATGAAAATGCTATATCATTTTCAAACTTTAATATTACTACTAGTGCTTCAGTTGCAAAAGGCATTCATCAAGATACAGATCCAATAAAAAGTGTAATTGCCGACGAGTTGAATTATGCCGTCTTGCCATCTGGCTTCAGGAGTCCGCTTTATAGTAATCCTAAGATAAACAACCAATTTCAGGAGTTATTTAACCTAGATGATAAAGAGCTTCCGGAGAAATTACACGAGCTTGCATTGAGTGCAGATGAAGAATTAAAACGTGTAGTTAAGGGAGATTAACTATTATGAATAGACTATATCTAATTGTTATATTGTTAGCTGTTATCACTACCTCCGCATGTGATTTGGTGCAAAAAGCTCCGGAATCTGCCGATATTCACTGGATGATTAATGCGCCTTCTGATTTATCACCCTCCACTTTCAAAATAGATAAAATATATAGGGATACTATCCTGAGCTTTGAGAAGCTACATCCATCTATTAAAGTTACACTCGATTATTTTCCACAAACCCAAGATTTTGATTTCATGAAAATGATTAAAGGTGATCAAAGTCCCGATATTATACCCTTTGGTTTTTTTGATTTAGAAGGGATTGATAAGGACGGTTTATTTGTCGATTTATTAGGCTTGGTCCCAAACCCCAAAGATATCGATATTGATAAAAGAATTTTAGATTCCGTTAAATTTCATGAAAAATTGTATGTATTGCCCTACTCGTTCTCTCCACTTGTAGTGCTGTACAACAAAAATCTATTTGATGATATCGATGAACCCTACCCCGAAAATGATTGGACTTGGGAGCAGTTCAGAAGCATTTCCAATAAAATGCTGCCAGGACAAGGATCTGATATTGCGTACGATACATATACATTTGAAGCACTCGCGGCAAGTAAAGGAACAACTTTAATGGCATCTGATGGAAGTACTTTTGTTGGTTATTTAGATAGCCCTGAATCAGTTGAAGCGTTAAAATGGTTAAATGCTTACTATCATGATGATACATTAAAATCAGGTCCAAGAGATCCTACAGTTTCAGGAACAGCATTTAATTATGGTAAAAAGAGCATGGTAATAGGTGACCTGGAAGCTTATGCCTTTTATAAAACAAGCCTCGGGGAAGCTTTAGGCGTAGCTTCTCTACCCCATTTTGAGGGGGGGAAAAGAGTAAATCCATTATCTTATCTGGGGTTTGGCATTTCTAACAAAAGTAAAAACCCGCAAGCTGCTTGGGAGTTTCTCAACTACTTAACTTTGACAAATCAAGAGCATACAGCCGCCTTAACCCAAAGCTATTTGACTACTAGCAAATCTATTGGATTAGCAATCCATCAAGATACCGATCCGATCAAAAGCATACTAGCAAATGAGATTAATTACGCTATTAAGCCTCAAGGCTATGTAAGTCCAAAATATTATCAAGCTCAAAGCCCAGAAATATATACTCAATTTCAAGATCTACTTAATGTGGATGATAATGATGTTCAAGATAAGCTTCATGATCTAGCTCTAAAATTAGACAAAGAGTTGGATCGTTTAAAAACGACAGCAGATCAGTAAATGAAGCTAATTCTCCCTCCGCTCAAACATATACCGAAACAAGGCTGAGCGGGAGCGAAGCGCCAGCTTGGAGTAGATGCGTTCCAAATGGGTAGTTATGGTTCTTACACTTAAGCTTAAGTTGCTGGCAATTTCAGCGTTCGATATCCCCTTGGCCACTTGAGAGGCAACCTCCCACTCACGGTTGGTTAATATTTTCTCACCATTGCTTATTATTGGATGTTCCTGAGGAACCTCAATAGATTGTATTTGACCAGATAGGGAGTTTGTAAAGAAGGTATAAGAGGAATCATCAAACTGAGAAAAGATATCCAGGCATTGTTTCATCGCCTGTACGGCAACAACTGGCCTTTGAATCGAATCCAGCATCGCCCAGCCCAATCTGCTTCTGGCAACATCCAAAGGCAAATGTAACTCAACAAAAGCATCTGCTGCTTCTTCGAAATATTGTTTAGCCTGCGCTATATCTGTATCGGCATGTATCAAGCCTTGCAGCTGTTTAGCAATGGCTGAGGCATAAGTAGACGCGTCTTTCAGTGAAGTAAGCGAAGTTACCGTATTCAAAAATTCAATTAAACGCTGCAAATGTCCAATTGTATGGAATAAAGCTTCATCTTGGATGCGATTCCGATCCGCTCTTTGAACTTTTTCTATTAACTGAGCAGTGTCAGTTATGAAGAATTTAAAGCTTTCGACAAATCAATTAATCCGGAGCAATTGGTTCCTGAGGCAATGATATCCCACGTTGTTTCCAAGCATGAAAGTGGCGTTACGATAACTGATATATGGGAAAGCGAAGAGATAGCAGTTGCGTTTTATGCAGGTGTAACAGAAGCAAGCGGAATGCCAATGCCTCCAGTTAGCTACTCGTTGATTTATGAAAATAATTTCAAGTAAATATTAGGATGGGAAACCTTTCTTGTTTACGTGTTAGTATCGAATTGAATTTGATGGGAGAAAGTATATGGCTGATAAGAAGATTATAGTAGTAATGGGTGCAACGGGATCACAGGGTGGCGGTTTAGTACGGGCTATTCTGAATGACAAAGCTGGGGAATTCACTGTCCGTGCAATAACAAGAGATGTTAACAGTGAAACCGCGAAAGAGCTAGCTGCATTAGGAGCTGAGGTAGTAGCGGCTGATCTCGATGATGCTGAAAGTCTACAAAAGGCATTCAAAGATGCTTATGGTGCTTTCTGTGTTACTTTCTTTTGGAATCACTTTTCACCTGAGAAAGAAATCAACCATGCTAAGCTTATGGCAGAAGCAGCAAAACAAGCTGATGTTAAGCATGTTATTTGGTCTACCCTTGAGGATACACGAAAATGGATTCCTTTAAGTGATGACCGCATGCCAACTCTAATGGGCAATTACAAAGTACCTCATGTTGATTCAAAAGGTGAAGGTGATCGATTCTTTATTGATGCTGGAGTACCCACAACATTCTTATTGACCTCCTTTTTTTGGGATAACATGATTCATTTCGGGATGGGCCCTAAAAGAGGAGAAGATGGCACGCTGGCGATCACATTACCTATGGGTGATAGTAAGCTTGCGGGGATTGCAGCTGAAGATATTGGTAAATGCGCTTACGGTATTTTCAAGGGTGGACCAGATAAGTATGCAGGTAAGTTTATTGGAATTGCAGGAGACTTTTTGACTGGAATCGAGATTGCTGATTTGCTTTCAAAGACTTATGGTGAGACAGTTCGATACAATAAGCTAGCTCCTGAGATTTATCGCAGCTTTGGTTTCCCTGGTGCTGAAGATTTAGGTAACATGTTTCAGTACTTTGCAGAGTTCGATCAGGTTTTTACCGGAGCGCGGGACCTCGATGTTTCTCGTCAATTAAATGCTTCCTTACAGACTCTGGGTGAATGGCTGGCTCAGAACAAGGATCGTATCCTGGTTGAATAAACTAAATTTTTGTTTGAAAACAGTATTTGCAGAACAAAGACCGGGAGGACACCAGAACTAGGTGCCTTCCGGTCTTTTACTTAAGCATGGATACCGGATCGATATATTCTCCATCCATGAGGATTGAAAAATGAAGATGAGGACCTGTTGCTTGACCGGTGCTACCCATGTGTCCAATCAGGTCGCCTGATTTCACCATTTCTCCCTTTATAACAGGCATTTTTGCGTTTGCGAAATGCCGATATTCCGTTCGCCAGTTCTCATTATGTTCAATGACAATGGTAAAACCGTTGTCAGGATCATACTCTGCCTTGATTACCTTACCAGCAGCGGCAGCATATACATCGGTTCCTTCTTTGTTCACAATATCTATGCCATCATGCAGGATTTTCTGATGCGTTTGGTAACCAAATGGAGTTGTTACTTTACCAGATGTCGGCATTTTGAACACGATCTTTTCCGATACTTTCGGCGAAGGCAGAACTTTTTCTTTCTGCTCGCCAACCGTTTGATCAGACACCGCACTTATTGGTGCAGAATTTAGTGTTTGCTTAATTTTCTCTTCTTTTCCCGCAGCAAATGTGGATGGCAACACCAACAAAGCAACCATGATCAGTATGAAACCCTCTAAAACCAAGCACAGCTTCGCGGCTATTATCCCTTGTCAGTCGCCACTGAATTCTCCGAATAACTAATCCAATCACTCCTATTGGAGGATTACCTTCGGGAATTTTTTCCTATTAAGCTTCATTAAGTGTGGCAGCTGCTTGTTGGAGACGTTTTTTTCTTGCTAAGAATATGCCTCCTAGAATGAATGCTAGTCCTATCAATAAACTCCAATGAATTTGTTCGTTCAGCAGTGTGCTTCCCCAAATAATTGCGCTTGCCGGAATAAAATAGGTAACCATCGTAGCAAATTCAGGACTCCCTTTTTGGACCATAAAATAAAAGAGTATGTATGCGATGCTGAGGAAAGCAATCGTCCACGGACCAAAATCTTGCACATAAATCCCTTCTTTCTATTGTTGTAAAAGCTTCTTGTTGACTTTAGTCCAATTGACTAGGAATATTCCGATGAAGATACAAAATCCTCCTAAATAAACACACTTATGGATTTCCTCACCAAGGATCAACCATCCCGACAGGACTCCGAAGAACGGAGCTAAGAATAGAAATGCGCTTGTTTTCCCAGGATCACCACGACTCAGCAAATAATACCATGTTGCGAATTGTACTATTGAGCCCATGAGAGTTAGATAGACTACAACCCCTAAAGAAGTTGCATTGATGATAAGATGCGGTGATTCCAATACCATGCTCAGCAATAACAGAAGTAAACCGCCGAATAACATTTGATAAGCAGTCATTACCAAAGTATCAAAAAGCCCACCCCATTTTTTTACCATAACAGTAGCGATCGACCATGAAAGCGCAGATCCTAAGCCCAACCAAGACCCAGTCGTTAATTGCAAGTGGAATCCTAGTGTTATGAATACACCTATAAATCCTACGATTACCCCAAACCATTGAGACATTCGATACTTCAACCCTAGAAACCCGGTTCCCAAGATCACGACCAGAAGCGGATTAACAAAGGTCAATATGGAAGTCTCTCCAGACGGGATTGTACGCATGCTCAGAAAGATACACCCCATAACTCCCGTCGTCTGAAAAAATCCAATAATGATCAATTTCGTCCAGTCTTTAAATCCGAATGTCACGGTGATTGCATCTCTTATCGGCGATCCATCACGTTTAGCAATGCTAATGAGTTTGCTAGGGGGAAAAGCTCTACCCGCTGGCGAATTAGCCCATGCGGCTCGAATATCTCCACAAACGGCCAGCTCGCACTTAGCCAAGATGGTAGAGGGAGGTCTGCTGCTTCACGAACCACATGGCCGACATAAATATTTTCGACTTGCTAGTTATGAAGTTGGACATGTCCTTGAATCCCTTATTACCATTGCACCACCCAAATCCGTGCGTTCACTCCGTGAATCCGACGAACTAAAGACACTGCGTCATGCTCGAACTTGCTATGACCACCTGGCTGGTAAAATTGGGGTAGCCCTTACGGATCGATTACTTGATATGAAATTATTAGAGGAATCCGGGAATGATTATGTATTGCGCTTAGAAGGTAAGGAAAAGTTAAGGGAGCTCGGAGTTGAGGTTGATGCAGATCCCCGGAAACGGCGACATTATGCTCGCCAATGCTTAGACTGGAGGGAACGGCGGCACCACTTAGCAGGAAGCTTGGGAGCCCAGTTAACCAAAAGGCTGTTCGAGCTAAAGTGGATTGAACGCATACCTAATGGCCGGGCTGTTCGAGTAACAAACGAGGGAATCCAAGGATTAGCAGGCGAGTTCGGGCTTCATTACCCCTTTATTTGATTACCCAAGAAACTTCTCGACTCTTCGTCGAGGGATTTTTCCCGTTTTCGGAGTCTTATTCTTTATCATTTACATGAAGGTAAATTTTGTTGATTTCTCGTTGATTTGATTATTTGAACATTTAATGTGTTGATTTTAAGACTGAACTGGGTACGTTGAAGAGAAGTGAACTTAAAGCCTATACAAGAGGTATATTGCAATCTTTGAGAGTACAAATAATAAAAGCCGAGATACCTCCAGAGTGGAAGTTCCCGGCTTTTTGTGTCCGTACAGAGCATTGGGAGTAATAAGATCGTGCGTTTGGTTCGAGGGTTCTTGTAAGTATTTTCAGTGTGTGATTGTTGACTCCGTGTTGATTTAGAACCACTCAGAGTACGCTTTAAAGGCTAACTTACCTATCATATCAAATACACCGTTCCTTTTAGCACGGGGCTTCACGACTTTTATTCTCTGCCAGTCGCAACCGGATTCTCCCCGTAACTAATCCAATCACTCCAGCTGCCCGCATAAAGCTTCACATTCGTGAAACCTGCTTCGCTCAGTCCCAATACATTTGGAGTAGCCGTAACACCCGAGCCGCAGTACACGATGATTTCCTTATCTCTAGGAAGTTCAGCATAATTCGCGATGAGCTCATCATCTGTCTTCACTCTGCCCTGCTCGTCCAGTACGCCTTTCCAAAACTTATTGATTGCACCGGGAATGTGCCCAGCCGCTTTATCTATAGGCTCAGCCTCACCTAGGTAACGTGGCGCTTCACGTGAATCCAGCAATATGGTTCCCGGCTGTCCAAGTTTGGCCCGAACTTCTGCCACATCGACAAGCAAATCCGATTGAGGATTAGCAATAAATGTTGCCGGGATTGGCGTTTCTTGCAAAGCATCAACAGGCTGTCCCTCCCGTTTCCAAGCAGAAAAGCCTTCATCCAGCACAAAAACATCCTCGTGGCCCAAATACTTCAACAACCACCAAAAACGGGAGGCCATTGCTCCACCCTGATCGTCATAAGCGACAATACGCGTGTCCTTGCTTATCCCCGCAAGTCCAAGCTTCAAAGCTAGCGGCTCCAAGTCTGGCAGTGGATGCCGGCCACCGTGCTCGCCAATCGGTGCGGACAGGTCCCGCTCTAAATCGAAGTATACCGCCCCGGGTATATGCGATTCTCCATAAGCTTGGCGTCCTGCATCCACATGCCCAAGCTGAAATCGGCAATCGGCAATAACTAAATCGGATGCGAACAGGTTAGCTTTCAGCCATTCAATTGAGACGATATGCTTCAATTCCCTCATTCCTTCCCTTACTTCAGATTAGAATCACTTTCAACTCGAGTTGCATTTCGATTAACCGGTACCTTAAGGCCAAGATGCCCTCTCAGCGTATCATGTTCATACTCGGTACGGAACAACCCGCGTGCTTGAAGAATAGGAACCACATGATCAACAAAGTCGCTTATGCCTTCAGGCAGCACATGCCCCAGAAGGATAAATCCATCTACCGCGCCAGCATGGAAGAAACGCTCCAGCTCATCTGCAATCTGCACAGGAGTTCCGACTAGAGTACCTTTTGGCGTTGCATTGCGCAGAGCTACCTGACGCAAGGTCAGCCCCTCATCTTTGGCATATTTTTTTATGCGGTCTGTTACGCTTTTATAATTCTCGCTGCCTAAATCTCCAAGCTCAGGAAACGGTTCATCTAGCGGATATTGTGAAAAATCATGATGATTAAACCAGCGCCCCATATAGCGCAAAGCGTTCTCGATGCTGATCAATCCGGCGATTTTCTCATATTTAGCCAAAGCTTCCTCTTCTGTTGCGCCAACAACCGGCGAGATGCCTGGCAGGATAAGCAGCTCGTCCGGAGTTCTGCCGTATTTAGCAAGACGTCCCTTGATATCATCATAGAACCGCTTAGATTCTTCAACCGTAGTTACGCCGCCAATACCTGTGAATACCGCATCTGCCCCTTTGGCTGCGAGTTCTTTTCCAGCGTCTGAGGAGCCTGCCTGAAAGATAACTGGCTGCCCCTGCGGAGTTCTGCCAATGTTCAAAGGGCCTTGCACGGAGAAATGCTCACCCTTGTGGTTCAGCTTATGCATTTTCTGCGGATCAAAGAAAACTCCGCTTTCTTTATCGCGAATGAATGCATCCTCTTCCCAAGAATCCCACAATCCGCGCACAACGCTTAAATGCTCATCCGCAAGCTCATAGCGTTTGTCATGGGGCGGATGCTGCTCGCGGCTGTAATTAAGTGCCGCCCCGTCAAGCGCTGAAGTAACCAAATTCCAGCCAGCCCGCCCTTTGCTAAGAATATCCAGCGAAGCAAATTGACGCGCAACCGTGAAAGGCTCGCTATACGTTGCCGAAATCGTACCGACAAGACCAATCTTCGAGCTATACGCAGATAAAACGGATAATGTGGTTACTGGTTCTAAGCGGTTTAGGTACTGAGGCATAGTGACCTCGTTAATAAACAGCCCATCTGCAATAAAAACAAAATCGAGCTTGCCTTCTTCCGATTTTTGAACCATTTGCTTGTAATGCTCTAAATTGATTGCTCCATCAGCTGGTGTGCTTGGGTACAGCCAGGACGCCATTTGCTCCCCGGTTGCAAGCAATGCAGCTCCGAGCCTCATTCTTTTATCCGCCATGTATGCTCACCTGCCTTATGAATTTTAGTTGTCTTCCCGCACGAACGCATTATACGTATTAATCCGATGGGCCAATGCCGAGCCTGCCTTAAGAGCAGCAGCAACTAGAATCGTCTCGGTAACCTCTTCAATCGTAACTCCCTCTTGCTTGGCAAGTCTGGTGAAATGCTCAATACTGTAGGCATTGTCTGTTATATGTGAAATCGCAACTGCAACAACCAGCTTCTCTTTTTTACTGACAAGGTTTGGCGTTAATACACGGTGGCTGAACTCCAAAAAGGAGGTATACAGCTGCTCATTGATCTCTTCAAATTGCTCGATTACTGATAGGCTGGAAGCCGTATAAAGCTCGTCACTAGGGTTTTCTGCAAATACATTTAGTGCATTAATTCCATTATAGAGCTCTCAGGTGGATTGCTATCGTTAGTTGCATGCCTAATAGCTTACTCGATTATTCGGTTGGTTTGGAAACGGCGACGCAAACGACTCCTCCTCTTCCGTTTTCTCGTTAGAAAAAAACAGGATTATAGAAACTATCATGATGATTGAACTCAAGCTAACAGGCCACAAACCTGGACCCGGGTTGCTTAAGCTGCCGAAAGGCATTCGGCTCGAATAAAAGAAAAAAAACAGTCCCAAAACGAATGGGACAGCGCTTTTGGAAACAACGTAAAATCTAGTAGAATTCAAGGTAAGGTCACTCCCTCTACAAACATTCGAGGCGCCTGGAAGCTGTTATGTTTCACTTCCAAGCACCCCCATGGAGCTGCTAAATGTTTATTGGTTTGTAATTATTTTTTTAGTTTAGGTGCATAGTAAGTATTGGCATCATCATAAGCTTTGCGGAAATCTACGGCCGAAGCAAAGATCGGTTCAATAAAAATATTATCGAAGGATTTCTTTACATCCGCATCCTGCGTTGCTTGCTTTAATGCATCCTCAAGCTTGGCGATAACATCAGCAGGTGTACCTTTGGGAACAATTAGCCCACCTGGTGGCGGTGCAAATGTTAAACCTGTAAGATTCTGCTCATCTGAAGTTTGAACATCTGGAAGAATTGCTGAGCGTTTCTTCGTTACAATAGCTAGAGCTTTAAATTTATTGTCTTTAACATACGAAAGGATCTCTGAATCTACATTTACAATGGCATCTACATTATTGCCCAATAGCGCGTTAACGGCATCAACACCACCATTAAATGGAATCAATTGAACCTTCAAGCCTTGTGTTTCTGCGAATTGCTGCAAGCCAATAAAAGAAGGTGAAGCTGGTCCAGTACTGCCTATTTTGATCTTGTTTGGATTGGCTTTAATATCATCTACTAAATCCTGAAGCTTGCTATACTTACTGCTCGCCGATACAGCAATCGCATAAGGGTTGTCCATAAATCCGCCAACTGCATCCAAATCATTGATAGTATACCCAACATCAGAAGATAAAGGTGTAATGATTCCAGGACCTACTGAGGTGAAACCAATTGTGTAACCATCTGGTTTAGCATGTACGACCTCATTCATTGAAATCGCGCCGCCTCCACCAGGCTTGTCAATTACTTCAACGGATTGGCCCAGAACTTGAGAAAGCTTGGGAGCTAAAGCTCTTATTGCTAAATCTGTTGCACCACCAGCAGAGAATGGCACTAGAATCTGAATAGGTTTAGTCGGATAATCTGTTCCGCCTGCTGCTGGGGCAGCACTTGCGCTTACAACAGGAGTTGCACTGGCTGGTGCCGCGCTACTCGGAGTTTCATCCTTTTTCCCACAAGCCGTCAACACCGTGATTAATAGAATGGACAAACCTAGAACAGCATACTTAAATTTACTTTTCATTTTCTTTTCCTCCTTATTTTTCCGGCTATCCTTTATAACCTTAGCACTTAGGGTTTGATGCCCTTTGCTTACTTGGAAATAATACTCTGTATAACACTCGGAATAATATGATTATATGAGCTAGCTGTAAATAAGTAAAGTTGAAATAAAGAATACATACTATCGAAAAAAGCGAATTCTTCCTATAAAACAACACAAAATACCGCCTGAGAAGCTAGGCGGTTTAGGGTCTTGGACAAAAGTCTTTATGTAATGTTTTTGTAACAAGCAACAAGGTGTATCCCGGCCTTTAGTTTGTCTGTACAGATGACTTCAGACGCTCTAACGATACCTTTGTTTTCTCATCCACAGCGACGCGACCCATTTCTCCCCGACTACGACGGGATTTCCTGCATGCAAAGTGAGTGCATTCAAACGAATATCGTTATAAAAATATTCAAAATAGACGGCACTGCCTTTTTTAGGAGTTACTGAAAAATGAAGCGAAGGGAAGTGCGTTTCTCCCCCCTCTTCCACATCATTTAAATACATAACCAGCGTGCTAATACGATTGTTGATAACATTTCCGGACGTAAAATAGTCAAAATGAGACTGGTACTGATCTCCGGTTTTATAATGTAAAATTTGCAGCGGTTCAGCATGTGAAACGGGTATATTCATCAGACCGGATACTCTAGCTTCGATTTTATGTATTAAATCATTTTCACTTTCCTCGAAAAACATGCTGCTATTGGTTCTAATATCACTTACGAGGTGCGATTTACCGATTTTCGCTCGCTGCAGCCTGTCTATGGCTAAATCAATCAGAGCCTCGCATTCCGCGAAACTTAATACATTTTCCAATATCATAATAAGCGGTTCATCTATTCTGCCGACTATCCTAATTTCTTTATCTGTTGTTATAATTTTGTTTCCCAATGAATCTACAATCGTCTGCTCTTTAATGATCATCGTTGCATCCCCTAATATTGACTACTGAGGAAGTAATCGAATTTGCATTATATCTGTTGAGTTACATAGTTCTTCACAGGATCTGAAATACCTTCCATATTTTTCTTGTCATGATAATCTATCGTTTAGGTGCTCGGCAAGATATTGAACATGCTTTGCACAAATTATTGAATTACTCTCGCTTTGTTCCGCAGTTATAATGATCTCCGAGTACACTTGTATGTGCTCATATTTGTTAATCGGAGGGATTTCAGTGATTATAAGGTGGCTCAAAGCAATTACGCTAGTACCATTATTATTTACAGGATTGCTACAACTCGATTCAACGGCGGCATTCGCGACGGTGGTATCGAACACGGCAGTAACGATCGAGCAGTCTAACGATGTCATTACAGCAACAAACGGAACTCTGACAATTACTTATGATTTGTTGACAGGCAAAGGGAACTTCAACGCTGGCACGACGATCATCATGAGCAATTTTTATTCAGATTACGGTCTCGATGGCAGTTTGACGCGCATCAACTCTTACGATGCTGGCACAAGAACGGCTACTTGGTCCAATGTCGGTACCGACGGTACCGATAAATACGGGACTGGCCAAGTACTAACCATTACGAATACCTTGGATTCAGGCTCTAACCTAATTCTCAATCTGACCCTTTACGAGGGTAAGCCGTTCGCACTCGCAAGTATGACCGTGAACAATGCTACCTATCAGACCATCAACTTAATGGAGCCCATCGCGGCGGATAACTTAGATATTGGAGCCGGTGCGGATAAACGCATTTATACCGCTCCCTACAACAATAATACCGATTTCGGAGTTGCTCCGGTCAATGACTTTGGCAACAGCGAGAACGGTTATGACCGTCCAGCCGAATTGGCAACGACATGGTCTCCATTTAACGGAACGAGTTATTGGGTTGCCGCAATGTTCGACAACACGAACAAAAAAGGCTTTATAGCGGGAGCCGCCACGACGTTCAAGTGGAAGAGCATGGAGCATCTTAGCCAAGCTGCGACCGCTAACGGTCCGTTGACGGGCTTCTCCGTCTACAACTCCGGCGGCACCCAAAGCGGGACTTCCGTAGATTCCGATCTGTTCTTCCTGGGCTACTATAACGATTACCGAGATGGCTTGGAGCAATTCGGCAGTACGTATGCCATCGGCGATCCGAAGCTCCCATGGACCAACGGGGTTCCGATGGGCTACAACTCCTATTACACCTATTACAACATGCCAACAGACGAGGCTATGCATGCGACGATTGATTATTTTGCCGACCATCTTAAATCGCTTGGCTACAACTACATGAATTTGGATTGCTGCTACAAAGGACCCTCCGGCACAGGAACGAACGGCGACTATAAGAACTTTGCCGACTATGTACATTGTAAAGGCATGAAAGCGGGCGGCTATGAGGTTCCCTTTGCAATTTGGGGTGAGCTGACAGACCCCGTTTCAGGTGCCCCTGAATACACCTACCAAGATATTGCGTTGAAGGACGATAATGACATTCCGATTAAAACGTATTTGAATACGTATATCGTCGATGCCACCCATCCCGGCGGACAAGCCTTCATCAAAAATATGATGGATTATTACTTCGTCAATACGGGCTTCGATTACGTCAAGCTGGACTTTCTCGATTTCGGCATATTCGAGGGGAAACACTTCGACCCAACCAAAAACGGCATCCAGGCTTACCGGCTTGGCATGCAGGTCGCCCGTGACGAGCTGCTATCGGCTGATCGTGATATCTTCATCGACGAGTCCATTGCTCCACTTCTTCCATCCGGTTATGCTCACGGCAGAAGATCGGGTATTGACACAACTATTCCGCTACAGAATAATCTTTACTCGGGAATCGAGCGCCAGGCGCTGAATGCGGCCGCCTCTTGGTGGACGAACGGAACGCTGTACCAGTACAACGACCCCGACATGGCGCTTCCGGAAAACATCGCGAACGGATTTACCAAATATACGCTGAACGAAAGCCGGCTGAAGTCGACCGTCGATTTCCTGGAAGGAGGGCACCTGATTCTCGGGGACAATGTTCCGTTCATCTCGGAAGATAGACTTAACGCTTACCTTAATCCTTCATTGATCGATATTGCCAAGCAAGGCAAAGCGGCCAGACCGGTATCGATGACGAACTTTTACAACAAGCTGGAGCATTCTCCATCCGTTATCTATTCAACGGATAATAACGGCGACAAGCTTGTCGGCATGTCCAACTGGAACTTGAACGGATCGACGACGAACACGGTTACCTTCGCCGATCTCGGCTTAAGCCCGACGGAGTCGTACACAATTACCGAGCTTTACAGCAGCACGAATCTCGGAGTGTTCACGGGTAGCTACACTCGGGCGCAGCAGTCAGGCGAATCGATCATTCTGCGGATTTCTACGACAAGCTCCTTGCTTCCTTCGCCGCCAGAGAATCTTGCGCAAGGGAAACCAGCTGCCGCATCTTCTGAATACGATCCGTATTGGTATGCCGCGTGGAATGCGAGAGACGGAGACGAAAGCACGCGTTGGAGCGCTGCGGACGGACAGGTAAATGATCAATGGCTTGCGATCGACTTAGAAGCCGTGAAGGATGTCAACCGCGTCATCATCAAGGAATACGGTGGCGGCGACCAATATTTCCCGGACTTGACCTACAGGCTTCAGTATTGGAACGGCACCGATTACGTTGACATCACCAAAGGCTATACACTGGGAGACAAGCGAATTATTGATTTCCCAACCGTCTCGACCTCGAAGATCCGGTTATATATGAATAAGAGCCGGTTCCTTCCGTCTATCAAAGAGCTGGAAATATATAACGTGCCCGGCAATACTGGATACGTTATCGACCAAGATGATAGCTCAGCTTCCTATTCGAAGTACTCGGATATTCAAGCGAATACTCAGCGGATGCAGACGTTCTCCATTACTTCTTCTAGCTTGCCGAAGATTGATTTTTACCTCTATGAAAGCTACACGAATGCTGTTCCTGCGGATAATTACTACATCGATATCGTGCAGCTCGATGAGAATAATAAGCCATTGCAGAAGCTGTTCACAGCAGCGCTGGCTTCCAATAACATACCGGGCGATCCCACTCCGTATTCCTTCTATCCGCGGCTAACTGGCCTCGATACGACAAAGAAATACGGTATTGTTCTTCGATCGCCAAACACTATCGATGACAGCTCTACCGATAACAAGTACGGGTTCGCCTACGCCGATGGCAATCCGTATGCTGGCGGTTTCGAGGCTAAGTCGTCCGATGGCGGAAATACCTGGATTGCAGAAAATAACGGCGACCGGGATTTGATCTTCACGATCTATAAAGCGCCGACAACAACACCAATGCCTGATACAACGCCACCACAAAGTCCTACTTATCATGTTGGTACTGTAGCAACGGATTCAGCTGCTTTTACCGTTACAAGATCTGATGCTGTTGCGGATTATAAAGGCTTCAATTTATACCAAAATGATTTGTTAGTAGATCATGTAGATTCAGTCAGCTTTGAAAATATCCCTTACCTACGTAACCTATTATTACCTTCTACTACGTATCATTTTAGGGTTACTGCTTTTGATATTTCAGGCAATGAGTCATCAGGCACTTTATTTGATATAACTACACTGGCACCAACACCTTTGCCAGATACAACACCACCACAAAGTCCTACTTATCATGTTGGTACTGTAGCAACGGATTCAGCTGCTTTTACCGTTACAAGATCTGATGCTGTTGCGGATTATAAAGGCTTCAATTTATACCAAAATGATGTGTTAGTAGATCATGTAGATTCAGTCAGCTTTGAAAATATCCCTTACCTACGTAACCTATTATTACCTTCTACTACGTATCATTTTAGGGTTACTGCTTTTGATATTTCAGGCAATGAGTCATCAGGCACTTTATTTGATATAACTACACTGGCACCAACACCTTTGCCAGATACAACACCACCACAAAGTCCTACTTACCATTTGGGTAATGTAGCGACCGATTCAGCTGCTTTTACCGTTACAAGATCTGATGCTGTTGCGGATTATAAAGGATTCAATTTATACCAAAATGATGTGTTAGTAGATCATGTAGATTCAGTCAGCTTTGAAAATATTCCTTACCTACGTAACCTATTATTACCCTCTACTACGTATCATTTTAGGGTTACTGCTTTTGATATTTCGGGCAATGAGTCATCAGGCACTTTATTTGATATAACTACACTGGCAGTTACAAAACCAGCAGCACCAACGCCAACACCAACGCCAACTACAACACCAATACCAACGGCAACACCGATACCAACAGCAACAGCAACAGCAACAGCAACAGCAACAGTTTTCATTGTTAAGGATGTCGATTTGGCAAAATCTACAGGGGGCAACGTAACGCTTCAAATCCCTGATGCCACCAATTCTACATTGCTTCCTATCAAGATCGCGGATCTTGTCGGGGACAGTTCATTAACATTAGTCAATAAAAATATGTCGATCAAATTTACTAAGGACACATTGAAGAGTATCGAGGCATTGGTCCCAAGCGATCAGGTGGACGGAGCCACGATTAGTTTTTCAGCGACCGAAGTATCTCAAGCTGAAACTGCGAATCTGATCCAGCAAACCGGACAAGATAGGTCAGTCGCTCTAGCCATGGGAAGTGATGTTTACGATTTCCATTTGAACGTCGTAACTAAGGATGGCACCAACATTCCTATAACGTCGTTCAAGGAACCATTGACATTAACGTTCAAAGTCAACCCGAGTGTGAACTCCGACTTGTTGGGAGTCTATTACATTACGGCGGATGGAGTGATCCAGTATGTGGGTGGCACATTAGCAAACGGAGTGATGACGGTTTCCATAACGCATTTTAGTCAATATGCCGTATTGGAATACAATAAGAATTTTACGGACGTGAGCTCGACCCATTGGGCAAGCGGAATTATTCACAAGATAGCTGCGAAGCACATTATCGAAGGTGTGACCGACGCTACATTCGTACCGGAAGGGAATGTGACGAGAGCTGAGTTCACAGCCATGATTGCAAGAATGCTAGGATTGAGTGCTAAAGGCGAATCCAAGTTTGAGGATGTAAGTTCTTCGCAATGGTATGCGGATACAGTCTCAGCCGTTAGCGAATCAGGCATCGTAACAGGTCGAAGCGCCAATCTATTCGCACCTATTGAGAAGATCTCTCGAGAAGAGATGGCGGTAATGATTGTTCGAGCCTACGAATGGCAGAAGGGCAAGAATATTTCCATCAGAGATCAGAGTTCCTTCGCAGATTATGCGAGAATTAGTCCTTGGGCTCAGGACGCTGTAGGAAAAGCGCAACAGCTCGGTTTGATCAGTGGTCGGGGAAATAATCAATTTATCCCGCAAGGAATGATGACTCGGGCAGAATGTGTAGCAATCATCTCTAATTTTAATAAATTTTCCAATTAAATGTCTTCCAGAAGGAGCATCTTATGCCGAACATACGGTCGTAAGGTGCTCTTTCCTTTCTTTCGGTTTGTTACATCTTGTTATATTCAATCAAATCATGACATGATATAGTAAATTTGTGGAAAAATAGAGATTGAGAATTGAAGCACTATGCTTTAATAGTTTGAAAGAGGCTGGTATGGAATAGATTTATATGTTCAAACAACTTTGGTTCTATGCAGATCGAGAACGATGGAAAATTGTGGTTTACTTAATCGTCTTTGGAACAAATACCAAGCTCAAGAAGATATAGAGGACTTAACATTAGTATAAATTAGATGGCCAATATCTGATATGTTATTTTTTTACAATAAGCAAAGAAGGATCTTGTAGCGAGATCCTTCCTTTGCTTTTTTAATTTATTCAGCTAACAAATAAACACTAAATCTAACAAAACACTCCTATAACTCAAGTCTTTAATAGATTATGATTTATTTATATAAAGCTTTAGCGGAGGGGATAAAATGAGAATAAAAAGGATGCATTGGATTATAATTATTATCTTGCTAGTCATTACCACATCCGCATGCAATAAAACGAAAGAATTATCAGAGCCTATTGAAATTCATTTTCAGAGTACATCTACGAAAAGCATGAGTAGCGGAGGGCCTATGGGTGATCCAATTAATGACGCTATTGCAAATTACCACAAACTAAATCCTCTTATCACGATTATTTTGGATTACTTACCAGAGTCTCTGATGAAGCAAATAGATGTAAATGGAGAACCCATGACTAGCATTATGTTCACCTTTGAAGATATGGTAAAACTGTTGGAAAGCAATGCTCCCCCCGATATCATTAGTATTTCACCAGGCGATCTCCCATTAGCAGAGAGTAAAGATCTCTTGTATAATTTATTGCAAATTTCTGGAGCAAAGAAAATGGATATTAATAAACAGATACTTGATTTGGCAACGATAAACGGTAAACTGCTTACACTACCTTATGCAGCCAACCCAAATGCCATATTTTTCAATAAAAATATATTTGACGAAGCACATATACCCTATCCGCAAGGTGATTGGACTTGGGAAGAATTTAGGGATGTTTCGAAAAAGCTAGGAGCAACACCTATACCTATGTTAACTTAACATATTTCCAATCTCGATACACTTATGGGAAGCTTAGAAAAAAAATTATTATCACCTGATGGAAAAACTTCAGTCGGCTATTTGGATAGCCCGGAGGCGATACGTTTGCTGCAATGGTTAAATGCTTATTATCGCGACAGTGGCTTAAAAACACCCAAGTCTCTAATTGATACCTATCAACAATTCGGAAACCATCAAGTAGGGATGGTTACGGGTCGCCCTAGTTTACAATGGAATACGGAAGACAAAGACATTATAGGTCTAGCTCCATTACCTCACTTCGCGGACGGAAAACGTGCGAATCCGGTATCTTTTGATGGCTATGGCATTTCTCAAAAAAGTAAACACCCCCTTGAAGCATTGAAATTTATTGAATATCTTACTTTAACTAATAATGAAGATTCTATTAAATTAGCCGAATCTTATGTACCCACCAGCAAGCTAATGGCTGAAGCGACAGGTCAAAGCTCAGATCCAATCAAGAGCATCTTCGTGGAAGAACTTAACTATGCAACAAAATCAACAGAACGCCGCTTTTTCAATGCATGGATTGCCGATAAGGATATAAAAACTCACTTTGAAAAACTTCTTACTACGGAGGATAAAGATATCCCTGCGAAACTGCACGAACTTGCCTTGAAACTTGATCAATCCCTTAAAAATCAGGACAGTCTGAGCAATCAACAGACAAACAGTACATCGCCGTAATAACAAAGGCCGGGGACACCAGTAAAACGGTGTTTCCCGGCCTTTATTTAGTCTTTATGTAAACTCACATCCGACCCACTGCTACAAATACGGCTAACACAAAGAAAACGATGTTTACGCCAATTTCTCGATATTCTTTACGCTTAATATGGAATAAGGCTCCGAAAAGAACAATTGCGGCAAGCCCGATTGCGGCTATCAGCGTCAAAATAGGTGCGATATTCGTCGCTTGAGGTAAAATCAACCCAAGTGCCCCAAACAACTCCACTATCCCAATGAACAAAACCAATCCTCTCGAAACTTCTTTTACCCAAGGCCAGGACGCTTTTGCCTTTTCATACTGAAATGCCTTCATCCAACCTGAAAAAATAAATCCTAATCCTAAAATTCCTTGTACAATCCATAACACGATATTCATGATTCATTAGCCCCTCATCTTGTGTAGCTTCAACACCTAGGCATATAATATATTGCAGGGTAATTATTTGGAAGTAGGCACTTAAAATAAACATAGTATACAAAAACATACCATAGGAAACTAAAGGATCGGAGGTATTTAATGGCTACTTATTGTAAATTTGAAACGGCGTTAGAAATTTTTGTTGGGAAATGGAAGCCTGTTATCCTGCTTCGCCTTTTTTCAAATGGCACAATGCGATTTAGCGAGCTTCAAAGAGCTCTCCCGGGCATCACAAAAAAAATGCTCACTCAACAATTAAGAGAATTGGAGTATCACGATATCATCCATCGCGAAGTTTATCGCCAAGTCCCTCCTAAAGTCGAATATTCCATTACCGCATACGGTCAACGCATGGCCCCTTTATTGCAGACCATGAATGACTGGGGAATGGCTCATTTGGCACATTTGAACGAGCTATATGGGGAAGCGCAGTCGACGGAACCTGTAGAACGTAACTGATGAAAATCGTGGTGAAGGGCTACCACTTTAAATGTGATTTTATGAATAAAAGAAAAGACAACCCATTTATTGTTGGTTGTCCTTTTATTTGTATTCTTCTATTAATCTACTTATCCGAACTGTCGGAATCAAAACCAATAATTCCGTTAATCTCCATTCCATATTCCATATTACCAATTTCAACTTAACCCCCGAATACCCGCATATCTTTCACGAGCAACCAATGATGGGTGGGTAGTATGAAAAAAACAATATTCTCGGTGAGGTTCTTCACGATGCAAATCATTATACTTATTCATAGCAGCAATGGAATTATCAAATTGATCAATGACCACAACTTCCTCAATATATCGTTGTCCCTCACTAGAATGTGCCTTTATTGCTTCAAGTACCACCCATTCATTGGGGAATCGTTCTTGTACTTCTTCCCAGCGCATCACGTCACCTCCAAAATGAATATTAATAGATTTTTATATCATAAATATTCTTGCTATTTTTTTGATTTATACTCAAGACCGTACAATAAATCAAGTCATCTCTTTCTGCCTTTTATTCAATATTTATACTTCAATCTTCATTATTCATCTTCGTTTATTAATTCAATGCTTACTATCCAAGTCTATGGGTTCCTCTTTTTAACATTGACGACTTGATGTGTATCAATCTTTATAGAAAGGGAAATTACACTTCTACTTTCTTCATTTTTCGACATATTAAACGGACGCTTGGACGTCCAGAATTCTACTTAAGTTCTTTTACCTTACTTATGAAACGGTTCATTACGCTTGACCTTCAACTACCTCAATAATGGTTAACTCCCTGTTGACTTCAAGGCATAAAAAATACATCGCAAAAGGCATTCCCTAATTTGCGACGTATTCAAAATTTACATACTGCTATTCTTCACCCTAAACCTCAACTGAGCAATTCCACGATCTGCCTCATCAATTGATAGCCTTCTTGTTCTAAACCTTTAGCTGCTTCCAAATGGGTAATCATTTGATCCAGTCGATCCTGTTCCTTCAAATGAGGCGGCTGCCATGATTCGAAAGGAAATAATGCTGCAACAGCTTTGAGATGCAAAGATACATCTTGAAATATACCCGCTGCTTGATTAAGTAATTTAGCAGGTTCTCCACCGAGACGCTCGGCTGCTTCCCTTAGGAATAACGGTGCATTCTGACGACATTCCGCCCAACACTCTGCATTATAAGATAATCCCATTCCATCTGGTTCATCGCTCTTTATTGCTTGAATCCAATTATCATACGCTGCGGCTCCAGCTTTATATCCATCGTACACCCAACGAGATGGACTTTCTGCAAAACGTAGAGCGAACTGTAAGGCTTCACACACTGTATCTCGATCCTCAGTACGTTCACATGGCTCTACCCATAACATTTCCAAAAGCCCGATATGCCCTAATCCGAGATGCTCCCATGGCATAAAGCCTTTACCGCGAACTGTAAACATCATATTCTCTCCGATAATCTCCCGAATAGAGCCCGGAGTGCCGTGTATTCTTAGCTGTCCAATTAACCCGCGTCCGTGTGCTTTTGCAAACAACCGAAGCTTCTCTTCATCTTCTTTATCTTCAACTATACCCACCACACGATTCAGAATCTCCTGAATCTCTGGATCAGAGATCTCTCCAACAACCTCAAGAGGATCCGTACCAAATCCCGAAAAATAATATCCTTCCTCATCATACCCTTTAACCACATAATACTCGGGGACGCCTAACTTGTAGCCAAAGCAAGGAAAACCTTGATCTATTGCACGTTTTGTATTCTCGAAAGCTCTGCTCTGCTTCAGCTTAAAATCAGCATCATGCACCATTCCACTTTCTCCGTACGTAGCAAATCCAAGATTATGTCCAACATTATAGTTCCCTTGGGCATTCCAAATTTGTGGGCCTCCAACAGAGCATACTTTATTAATATGCAAGGAAAAAGCAAATCCTGTAGCACCGATTATCCAGGCATCTGACTCTTGATTCCCTAGAAATCTCGCACAGCTAACCAACGAAAAAATCCGAGAATTCCAACCATCTTGTAAATTTAATTCATTTAAGATTTTCATTTTATCATCCCCTATTCCAACTTCTTTTTCTTAATCGTATCATAGGAGTCGGACATAGTATGTCATTGTAAAGGCAGACCCAATTTTCTTTTTAATTCATGTCGATATTTGTTTCGTAACCACCTCGGAGATTCTATGCTGCTAAGACAAGGACATACAAACAAAGCCGCTATTAGTTTATTGGGATCATCGTATTCAATCTGAAATTTTCCGCAAGACATTTGTTTAGCATTGTATCGAAACGTCCATGCATAATCCGCTACATCAAAATGTACTACAGCCACTTCCGGTTCATAAGTTAACTCAGGCATAATCTCCGCTTGACGCAATAGAGGTGTCAAATCATACTTCTCTTCTAATCTATAGACATTGCTTATTGTTGTGAAACTAAAAAATCGGATTTTCTGTATAGAATCATAGTAGCCAACAACGTAATTTTCTCCACGAAAAGTATAGATCTTATATGGAGAGAATTTAACCGAGCTCTTCTCATCCAGAATGTGAAGCTCCACCTTAACTGAGGATAATATCGCTTCTTGCATGGTATCAAAAATATGCATTTGCCGCGGTTCTAGAGGAAACAGTGGTATCGCTTGATCAGCAAATTCGGTGGGACTTTCATCAATCAGACGTCGAAAAAGGCGTGCCAAATGGGTAGCATGCTCCCCTTCCATCTGCGCATAGCGATTCGCTAAATACGTTAAACCATGCCTTTGTTGTTCAGTCATCACTACATGACCCAGCATAAAAGTACCCTCTGTATATAGATAGCCTTTATGACTATGACTATATTCAATTGGCGCACACATCGAATCCTTTAAATATTCCACATCCCTAGCAGCTTGACGTACAGAAATCGAGAACCGTTCTGCAATTGCGGCACAGCTTGGATAATGATGCTGACGAATCTCGTTATCGATCCAAACAATTCGATGCATACTACTCATAATGATTGCTCCTATCCATTTATTCACTCTGTATGATTGAGAAACCCTATATATTTTATTCCGTTTATATATCGTGCATAGTGTTATTCGTTGTTAAACCAGAATATTCCTTTTTTATTCATAATATAGCTTAAACGGCGCATTAAAAATGCTTCCACAGCTAGAAATAGCTGTGGAAGCTTTAACTAAATCTTATGCCAGCAATGATTTTTCTTTAGCAGTCGTTCAGGAAATATGATTGAGCCCCTTTGTAGAAAACCCTGAATGACTTTGCCGAGGTATCATTATTTTCCTTTTCTTATATATCCATAGACCGGCAAGCCCTGTTAATGCAATTGCCATAACTCCTTCCGGACTGGGCATAGCCATGTATCTTGTTTCTTCATTTACATGAATGAATTTTTTCAAAATCAGCGTATCGATGAAAGCATTTCCCATTGTATGCATGACAACGGCCGGCCATACGCTTCTAGTCATCAATAGAATCTCTCCATATAAAACCGCCAAGACGATCACACCCAACATCATTCGGGGGATATAGGTGCTCATGCTTTCCGTGGTATCTATGAAGAGAAATAAATAAGGAAAATGCCACGCGCTCCAAATCACTCCAACGGCTATATGAACGAGAAGGCGGTTGTAGCCAAGTTTGAATAGCTTCGGAGCCATATAGCCCCTCCATGCAAATTCTTCGAATATGTTTTTGATGAAGCTCGGTGCAAGAACCATACCGAATGCCGCTAAATATGGAGAAGATGACTGGGAAATATACGTCCATCCTAGGCCAGAGCTGATTCCCACAATCACGAATGCCATCAAAGGAAAGAAAAAAACACTAAAAACATAGAGAAGAATGTTTCCCTTCATTCGAAAGTGGATCCCGAAATCTTTCCACCCGTCTCCCATCCAACTGCGTATTATCACAATGGACAAGAAGGGTGAAACTAACCAAATCAGCTGTCCAACGCTGCCGTTCTCATCCGTTCCAACTTGTAAATCTATTAGCCGTCCGATCCAACCACAGCTTAACGCAACGAGCGAAAATATAATCACATTCCTCAACGTCTTGTTAAATTTCAAGGTTTCATCTCCTCTTTTCTATAAGACATGTCTACTAGATCTATTTATAAATTATGCATAATATATTTACTTTCAATTTAACAATGAAAATAAAATTATGCGTTACCCGCCTTAAAATTCTCCTCCGAAAGTTCAAATTGCCAAGGCCCCCTAATAATTACTCCTGGTCTAATCAGCTTTAAATTCACTTGCTTGCTGCCTGGTTCGACTTCGAATTCCATATATTCAATGGCACCGGTTCTCTCATTTAATTTCGCGCTGCTGCTTAACCCTTCAATGTTGATATTAAATAGGGATGCAGCGGCTTGCTCATTATAATGAAAATCCATATACACTCTAAGTCCTTTTTCTTTTACTTTTTCGGTCTTTGTGATCGTTACGGGGAATCCTGCTATTTCGAATGTTTGATTGATATGCTCTTTTGCTTCAGTCGAGATCCGGATAGAAACCTCGCTTTTGTAGGTTACACTTATTTCGGGCAATGTTAAGGAATAGCGGTTCCGCGCGTTTTCCGACAATTTGAAATAAAACTCACTTGCAGGACTGCTAACTCCACGAATATTTTCTATTACCAGCTTTTTACCTGTGTCATCTAATACGTTTAATTTATGACTCTCATCGTGCATATACACGCCATATATCCCGTAATCACTAATGTAAAAATCCTCGGTATGACGAGCAACTAATGAGACTCTCGCCTTATCTCCAACCCTGTCAGGAATAGCGGTAATGGATACGCCGTTTACCGTAGCTGTCTCACCCATCTCAGGGTAGCTTGAATATGTTTCAGCTCTCGTGAGAGTTACAGGCACTTCGATTTTAGGCTCCAAATTAATGACCAGCTTTATGCTGCCGCTAGTATCCAGCTTTCCTTTATACCAGAATCCCGACGTCCAATCATTCGAACTCCATGAGGCGATGGTACTTCCTAATCTATATTCGTTTCCTTGTGCGTTTACTAGCGTAACATACTCGAACCTCGGTGTATTATTTCCCGCCATTGTGATATAAGTCATCTCTTCATCTGATAAGATACCGGTAATGATAATAGACCCTTCCCCTACGCTCAAAGAAATTGGTTGCTTCAAAACATACCGTTCGGACGATGAACCTTCTTCTTTGACGATGCCTATACCTGGGACGAATTGCAGTGCTTTTTGTATCGCGGCCCACACATAATTTTGGTTCATGAGAGCTGCTGACAGCAATAATAAAACAAGTGCAGCAACAATAGCACCTAATTTTCGCTTAATCCAAATGCTTTTTCGATGATTGACTTCTTTTTTCTCCATAATAGCTTGTTCAATACCCAACTGGCTTCTTTGACGTAAACTAGAAGGAATAGGAATTGCTTGGAGTTGCTGTTTAAGATTATTTGGACTCATAAACGCCCTCCTCCTCTACCCGCTTCCGCAGTATCCTTAATGCTCGATACAACAAAGTCTTTCCTGTTCCGAGTGGAATGCTCATGATCTCTGTTACTTCACGAATCGTAAAATCATAGTAAAATCTCAAAATGATCACTTGCTTTTCCTCAATATCCAGCAATTCAATTAAATCCTGTAATGATAATGCCAGTGGAATATCAAATTCGTCGATCGCTGTTATTGAATCGTAGTATTCGGGATTCCATTGAACCTCTTTTTTGCGTTTACGAAGCAGGTCAAAGGAACAGCTGATGGCTATTTTGATGAGCCAGGTTTTAAAGTACTGTGGCTCCTTAAGCTTAGCGATGAATTTATATGACCGGTATGCTGTTTCTTGGACTACCTCAAGCGCATCTTCCTGGTTGCCTAAATAAACATAAGCCGTACGGTATATATCTTCCTCATACAGCTGAAATAGTTCTAAGTACGAGATTCCATCGCCTTGTTGTGCTCTTTTCACCAATTCAATAATCTTCATCACCTACTTAGCTTTTACTCTTATACCGATTAGACGCAATTAACTGGATGTTTAGCTTTAATATCTATAATAAACTTTTTAACACGATAAAGATTGACGTTATGATCCTATTAACATTATTAAATAAAACAAGGACCGTGGCCACCTGTAAAAAGGTTACCCCGATCCTATTTGTGTTCAGTTTATATAAGCTTTTTATTGTTAAGCCTGAGTTGACTTGGCGGATATCCAGTATGTTTTTTGAAAAGCCTGCTGAAATAGTAGGCATCATAATAGGCAACGCTTGTTGCCACTTCACTAATGGTATAACGTTTGTCCTCCGATAATTATTTGTTCAATTCGTTTCATTAGAATCCTACTCTCTCTACATTGCCCGTTTTATTCAAAAAACTTAAGATATACTTGTTCAGCTAGCGCTAAGAGCTCAGTGCGAAGTCCTTCACCTTCCATTTTAAATACAATTTGTCGAGCTGTTTCAAAATTCATCCTAACCATTCCAGTCGTCTCAAAACCTTCTGGTATCTTTGTATATTTCTTTACTCGCGCCATAACAAAGATAGTGTATGTATCCGTACTTTCCCAGTACCATGAAGCAATGGGTATTCTCAGCGATTCTAAAATAATACCCGCTTCTTCTATTGTCTCGCGATCTAAAGCAGTATGGATATCCTCATCATTTTCTATTCTTCCTCCAACTGTAGTTAGAGCCTTTTCATTCTTATCCCAAACCATAACAATTAATCCATCATCGGTAATTGGAATACTATGTATGCCAGCAATTCTTTTATCAATAGGGAAAATACCATGTAGTGGTTGTAGCATTTTTTCCTCCTTTGTTAGCATACGATTCTTAACTATATTCTAATTGTTTTCCTTCTTTTTAGAAACAATATATAAACCTTTCGTCCATAAGACATTTAGCTAACAAATAAACACTAAATCTAACAAAATGCTCCTATATCTCAAGTCTTTAATAGATTATGATTTATTTATATCTAAAAAAAGAGGATGAGACAAAGTGAAGATTAAAAAAATGGTTGTGATTATTATCATACTCTTAATTGCTTTCACTTCGTCCGCATGCAACAAAGTTAAGGAAGCAACAGAGCCCGTTGAGATTCATTTCTTGGTTGACGTTCCTAAAAGCTTAGTTCCTTTAGGGCCTGATGCTACGTTTTACACCGATGCAGTTGAGAATTTCCACACGATAAACCCATTAATTACAGTCATTCTCGATTATTTACCTGAGTCGATAATTAAGAGAACAGAACAAGGAACTTTTTTTTCGTTCTTGCCAGATGATACTGAAAAGTTGCTTGAAAGCAAGGAATCACCAGATATCCTTGGGATTTCTTTGGCCGACCTCTCAGTAATAGATAAAAAAGGACTATTATTTGATTTATTGAAAATATCTGGCTCAGAAAAAATAGATATTAATAAGCAGATACTCGGACTAGCAACGCGAGATGGCAAACTGCTTACAATACCCTTTGCAGCCCATTCAAGTGCTATTCTATTTAATAAAGAGCTTTTCGATGCAGCAAACACACCCTATCCACAAGGTAATTGGACCTGGGAACAATTTAGAGAAATTTCGAAGGTAGTCAATCCAACAAAAGGACCTTTATTAAATTACACGATTGACACTCTTGATTTACTGCTAGGAAGTCTGGAAAAAGGGCTGCTATCACCCGATAAAACGACTTCAGTTGGGTATTTAGATAGTCCAGAGGCAGTTCGTACCATTCAGTGGTTAAATGCTTATTACCATGATAGTGGACAGATTACACCAATCAATGGAGGTATCTTTCCGCAATTTGATGGTCATCAAATCGGGATGATTCTCGGTGGCATGGGTACTACATTTTCTACTTTTATGGGGGATAATGCAAGTAAATTAGGCGTTGCTCCCTTGCCTCATTTCGCAGATGGAAAGCGCGCCAACCCAACATCTTTTATTGGATTCGGGATATCTCAGAACAGCAAGCACCCTCAGGAAGCTTGGGAATTCATTAAGTATCTCACTCTATCTAAGAATGCTGATTCAATTAAGTTTGCAGGGAGAACTTTGGCAACAAGCAAGCTAATGGCTGAAGCTGTAGGTCAAAACTCAGATCCGGTCAAAAGTGTTTACGTTGGTGAGCTTAGCTATGCAACGATTTCAACGGACTACAGTTTTTTCAAAACATGGAATGAAGATAAAGATTTAACGGAACAATTTGAAAAGCTTCTTACGACAAAAGATGAAGATATCCCTGCAAAACTTCACGAACTTGCATTGAAAATTGACCAAGCGCTTAAAAAAGCTAACAGTGTTAGTGATGATCAACAAACAAACAATACAAATATTCCTGTAAAGGACGATAAGTAAATGGCCTTGAGTAGATTTATCTATATATGCAGATCAAAGGCCGGTGACACCTAGAACAAGGTGCCTCCCGGCCTTTGGTTTATATACTCAGTCATATGGCAAGAACATTACAACATCTTACTAGCATTGAACGGATTGTTTTATGATATTTGTCTTAAACGGACTCTCTTCCCAAGGTACTATTTTAATACGATTTCCATCAGGATCAATGATTTGGAAGCTCATTTGACCAGAATCCGTTTTACCTTCCGTTTCCATGATTATGTGGCCCTTACTTGTAAGATGCTCATGCAGAGCGGCAGTATCATTGGCTTGTAGAACAAGGCATTCTCGTATTTGACCAGCGTTATTCTTGAAATGCAGAGCCGTACTTCTCTCATGACGAAACAAAAAGAAACCAAATTCTTGCACATCCAAGTAACCAAATCTGATCTTGTAAAACGGGCCTGTTTTTACAATGGCTAATTGATCATCAGGCTCACGAATTAACTGAAATCCCAGGACATCCGTATAAAACCGTGCGGACTTATGTACATCTGATACGGGAATTTCAAGATTGAAAATCGCTTCAACCCTTTCATGATCAGCAGGTGACTCTCCATCATTGGCTTGAATTTGAATAATATTGCCAGAGGGATCCGTTGCCTCAAAGAAACGACCACACCCATCATCCTCTTGATCAGCATGCGACAACGTGACATTTACCCCCGCATGTATCATCTTATCCCTAATCCCTTCCAAATTGGATGCGTGCATCATTACCATGCTGCGTAAACGACCATCCTTTTCGTAATTCAACCGATGACTAGACTCTGTCCTTGTTAAAACCAGAGTTGGGTGAACAGTTATTCCATTTTCCAACACCGCTAGTTCCGCACTAGAGTTAGTTTGCTTCAATAAGCTTAATTCTAGATACTCCGTGTACCAAATTACTGAAGCCGTTAGATCCATTACCGGCAAATGAATCGCAAGCAACCGCATTATTTTATCTTGTTCATGACGAAAGGTAAATTCCATACTTCTCCCCCTCATTTTTGAATTCAATATAAGAAACGATATTTATCCTCCAAACCAAACATGTAATTCAAAACTGCTGAATGATCATCCCCAGGGAATAACTCAACCCAGGCCAATTGCCTGTCCACCTCGCTACCTTGCCGAATCTACACTTGCCCTTCCCATTCTTTGTAAAACTGCTCGATGTATTGCTCCATATAAAGGTGCCGCTCTTCAGCAATTCGTCTAGCAGAAGAAGTATTTACACGATCCTTGAGCTTTAGAAGCTTTTCATGAAAATGATTAATAGCCGTACTCTTATCATGCCGATACTCCCCAGCTGTCATTGAGTTCCGAGGTGGTAACTGCGGGTCATGAATGGGATGACCTATCCATCCGGCATATAGGAACGTTCTGGCAATCGCTATCGCGCCGATAGCGTCGAGTCGATCAGCATCTTGCACCACTTTACCTTCCAATGAACGCATTGGCGGATTTGTCCCGGCATTATAGGACATGGTAGAGATGATTTCCATAATGTGCTGGCGCTCCTCATCTGACGTGGGTTGTCCCTCGAGCCACTCGCGTACTTTGCGAAGTCCGCTCTCCTTCGAGTCATTGAGCTTCTCGTCCGCAACATCGTGTAGAAGCGCAGCGATCGTACAAATGAAAGCATCCGCGCTTTCTTCTTGAGCCAACCTCTTCGCCATCTGTACTACACGATGGATATGCCACCAATCATGGCCAGTCGGATCGTTTTCCAGTTCTGATCTACAAAATCGTTCAGCCGCACTTATTATTTCTTCTTGTTCGTTTAGTCGAAGATCCACTGTAATCTACACATCCTTATCCTAATTAATTAGAACCCTTTAGGTGCACTAATCATCCTTTGCTCTTGAACATCTTTACTCATCAAAAGAGGTGAAGAAAACATCCTTAAGAATCAACTTAGCTTTTTTAAGGCTCCGTGTATCCAGTTGTTTAAGCATATCTACGATATCATTCATTTCCTCGCCTTCCGTTGATCCCGGATGTTCCTTGATGTGGATTGAACTCTCTTCCTCAGACTTTGCAGGAACGAATTCCGAATTAACCCAAGACGCCTCCAAGGTATCCTCAAGGCCTTTGATAAGGAATAACAATTCATTCGTATCATATCTCTGAAGAAAACGATTTATTCCAATACCCATCTGCTTATGCAGGGCTTGATGCAAATCGAATATTTCTTTTCCCAAAGGAGTTGTGTGAAAGAGAATTTCTTTTTTATTATCTAAGAGAAATTCTGTGCCGATAATTTTCTGTTGAACTAATCTTCTAGTGATCTTGGACACACTGCCTTTTGGAATTCCAAATTGCTTCGAGATGGAAGTACCATTCACCGGCTCCAGCTGTCCAATAGCATCTATTACATGAAGCATCATGACCGTGGACTCTTTGAGAAAATCGATAATAACGGGATTGCTGCAGTTCTGGATCAACCAGACCTGCTCTTCGTCATCCTCCGATTGAAACCGCTTCTGTAATTTAGGAATGGTCTCCATCAATTTTTTTATTAAAAAATCCTTATCAGGCAAATTTTCAAAAGAGTGCATCATTGAACAGTCTCCTTGTAAGCTCATCTTATACTCAGTGTAACAAAAACCATAAAAGATATAAAGTTTCTTAGAAACAATATTGACAGCAAGGAAACATAAATGTATTATTATTTCCAAGGTTACTATTTTATTTCTTGGAAACAATATTTTAACGATGAGGTGTGTGTATGAATATTGTAATTATCTTCGATCATCCGTATGGGGCGTCCGCTTCCGACAATGTTCCAAACCACAGGAGTTATTCCGCGGCTTTATTGGCCGCTGTGATGCGTGGCCTTACCACAAAGGGTCACAAGATTGATCTTATTGATTTATATACCGATGGATTTAATCCAGTTATGTCTGCCGAAGACCTTGCCTCATGGCGGCAAAAGAAGACCAACGATCCTCTCATATCCGATTACCAACAACGTCTTATTGCAGCAAATCATATCGTCTTCCTCTTCCCGATCTGGTGGGAATCAATGCCTGCTCTTACTAAAGGATTCCTCGATAAGGTATTCGTTAAAGGGATTATTTATAAGGAATCTAAACCGGGGCGTCCATTTATTAGTCTGCTTCCTAACATTAAAGGGGTTACCTTGTTGACAGTAATGAGCACTCCGGACTTCATCTATCGCTGGATATTTGGAAATCCAATCACCAAGATTCTATTCCGTGGTACTTTTCGCAAAATGGGAATCCGCCGCAATCTCCGCTGGTATAATTATACTGGCATGGAAGATCGCAGCTTAGAGACAAGAATGCTATATCTTGAAAAGACAGAGCAGCGGTTCGCTCGACTTTAAGGGTTCTGTAAGTACTTTCACTAATTCAATCACTCCAGCTACCTACGCCTTCTGCAAATCTGTCTTCCATTGTATATAGAGGCTTGCAGGTGCATACACATTAATGATATTTTCTGAGGCTACATAAGTTCCCTCCGTGTCTCGACCGATCATTTGCTGAAATTCTGCTTTATCTGTATATACGTGGACTAACGTCTTGTTCGCAGATTCATATTGAAATAGGTTAGTGATTCGCATGTAATTTGCTTCTAATGCTTCTGCTAGCATAGATATCGCTTGTCTTTTATCCGCATTCGAATCCGGACTATAAAATTGACCATGCTCCGTTTCCTTGATGAGAGGCAAATCGCCAACTGTTTTTTCGCCCGTGCATGCAGATACTAAAATTGACATAATAAATAGGATTCCTAGCGTAAATGAACTCCATCTCATTTGAACTTGTACCTCCAGTAAAATAAATCCAATTATAGCATATCGTTGCATCACGATCTTCCCCTATGTTTTTTTCTTCGCAATTCTTCTTCTCTTAACCTCGTCCGTAACTATCCGCTATTTCCAACGTACAAGAACAAAAGCACAACATTTCGAAGCGAACGGAGGCGTTACACTTGCAATTGACTCTGGACAACATCATCAAGAAATTCGGCGACAAAGAGGTGCTTCAAGGCGTTGAATTCAGATTCCAGAAAGGAAAGATTTATGGACTGCTCGGCCGTAACGGAGTCGGGAAGACGACGCTGTTCAACTGTTTGAGCGGCGAGACGAAAATGGATGGGGGACAAGCTCATCTTGAGGTAAATGGCGTTGTACGGGAGCTCCGTGAAGAGGACGTCGGATATGTGTACTCGTTGCCGATTTTGCCTGAGTTTCTGACTGGCTATGAATTCATTAAGTTCTTCATGGATATTAATCAGGACAAACGGCAGCCTGCCACCAGCATCGATACTTATTTTGAGATCTTAAGCATGGCGAAGGATGACCAGCACAGGCTGATCAAGAGTTACTCCCACGGGATGAAAAATAAAATTCAGATGCTGCTGCTCCTGATTACGAAACCGCCGATTATTCTGCTCGACGAGCCGCTAACCTCCTTCGACGTCATCGTGGCGTTAGAGATGAAAAATATGTTGCGTGAGATGAAGCGTGATCATATTCTCATTTTCTCCACCCATATTTTACAGCTTGCTTCCGATTTATGCGATGAGCTTGTTGTGCTGAACAATGGCCGTCTGTCCGCCGTTCCAGCCGAGCTGTTGCACAGTCCGGAATTCGAACAGCGCATTATCCATTTGCTAAAGGATGATCACCATGCTGAGAACGCTTAATACGCTGCTTGCCATCCGGACATCCTCGGCAGCCAACCGGTTTATTTATTACGCGCAGAAGCTTCCGCTGATCGGCAGACGGATACCGGACACCGTCTACGCCAAATTGCATGTCAAAAAAACCGTTACCATCATCGCACTCATTCTGAATGTCCTTTGGGGACTGTTTTCCAAGGTAGCATATACAGGTCTGTTCGTTTACTTGCCTGCCGTTGTACTGAATCGGTCGCTGCCTCAGGGAGATCAACTGCAGCTGTTTTTGCACATTTTCTTGCTGCTTAGCTTTGTCGCGGCGGGTATTACCTCTGCCTCCGTGCTAGAGCCGAAACGGGAGAAATATATCGCCGTGAAGCTAATGCGACTTTCGCCAGCCACGTATATGCGGACTTCGCTCAGTTACCGCTACTGTACATATTTTGTCTATTATATTCCTGCACTGCTAATCTTTACTTCCTTGCTGGACGCCTCTATCACGCAAGCGCTGGCGTTGGCTCTGACAATCACATTTTGGCGGGTATTCTGCGAGTATATGCATCTGAAGTTGTTTGAGAAAACCGGTGTGGTGCTGATCCGAAACAACTTGATTATTTGGTTAATCATCGGACTTTGCTATACGGCCGCTTATACGCCGCTACTCCTCCATTGGACGCCAAATAGCGGCTCGCTGCTAATTGGTTTGCCTACTGTTCTCGTCATTACGGCATTGGGCATTTTCGCTGCGGTGCGGCTGGCGCGGTATCCCGATTACCGAACGGCAGTAGACGTTGCAACGAAACGGGACGATCCACTGCTGGATATCGGGCGCATGATGTCAGATGCACAGAAAACGAGTGTCCGATCCAAAGATAGCGATTACGCTTCGGCGACGATACAGGCCGACAAGTTCAAAACAAAGGAAGGCTATGCTTATCTGAATGCACTTTTTTTCGCACGGCATCGCAGCCTGATCAAGCAACCGGTCTATAAAAGACTAGCAATCATTGGCGTTGTAAGCGTTGCGGGCATAGTCTTTGCAGCGCTGGACAGTCAACCTACTACCCTTTTGAGTGCAAACTTGGGGATTGTCCTTCCTTTTCTGGTTTTAATTTTGAACTTCCTGACTGTAGGGGAAAAGGTGTGCCGCGCCATATTTTACAACTGCGACCTCAGCCTGCTGCATTACAGCTTCTACCGGAACGCCGCGAACCAGCATTTCCGCATCCGCCTGTACCGAATCATTGGGCTGAATCTGACGATCGCCGCTGCTCTCGGAGCTGCGCTGACGCTGATTGTCCTAGCAGCCGGCGAGCCACTAAACTTGGATTTGCTCCTGCTGTGGGTGTGCGTGTTGGTGCTGTCCGTTTTCTTCTCCGTCCATCATCTGTTGATGTACTATATCTTTCAGCCCTACTCGACCGAACTGAATGTGAAAAATCCTTTCTTTTATCTCGTGAACATTGTGGTGTCCTCGGCATCCGGGATCAGTATAGTAGTGAAAGCCCCAGCGCTCCCATTTACTATTGCAGTCGTGATTATAACACTCGTTTACTTGGCCGCTGCGCTCATTCTCGTACGCAGATTCGGTCATCGCATCTTCAGGGTGAAATGACTGACGCTTTTTTACAAAAACAGTATCTATTAATCCATATTACTTCGAAACTCGATGACTTGATATACTTCGCAAGTATGCAGTGCCCAAAAGAGCCCGATAAAGAAACTCTATATAGAACATGCAGATATAACTCTGAGTATAGAGTTTACGACTGTATGTTCTTTTTGACTTATTGTAAATAGTACTATTCAATTGAACTATTTCATGATATAGTTAATTTTTGGCAATTTTTGTATAACTATCCGTATAATCCTGAATTACTACATTTAACAAAAGGAGTATATTCTTATGAAATTCCTAAAATTTATAATTATAATCATGCTTTTGAGTTGTTTGTTTCTAATTGCGTGTACGAAATCGAATGAAGAAAATAAAATGATCCAGAAAGCGAAGAATTTATTTGAAGAATATCAAACTTTGTCTCAAGAATTTAATGATAAAATAACTAATTTATATTCCGATTCAGCAGAAATCAAGTTTACCGTGGTTCAATCAGGCAATCAAAAGATTATGTCGTATAGTGGTAAAGAATTCAAAGAACTAATAATTATTGCTATGCCTATTGCCAAAGATAAGAATGATTTAGATATTTATTCAGATATTAATTATGCAATGGAGGAGAATAATCGTGTAAAGATTACAGCGAATAGATATTCATCTTTATATAAATATAATAGTCCCTATACAACGATAATAGGACCAAATGAAAGTGGAGAATGGTTGATTTGGGAAGAAAATTTTGAAATGCAGAGATAAGTCTTTAGGCGACCATCTCCCACGCTCCCGAATAGCTTCAATATATATCTAGATTTCTGGATCCAATATTGCTCAATACCGATAGAAATGCTAATAATGTAGCAAAAAGGCCCGGGATACCTGTAATAAGGTGCCACCTGGCCTTAAGCAGCAAACCGCTGTTCAAGAAGTAGGAGCAATGAGAATAACTGTGGAGAATATCCACAGTTATTCTTGAGATGAGAAACCTTTGGCAGTAATCTTCGAAACCCGAACCAATAATCAACAAAATAGAATTGGGAGTCATAAAAGCGAGCCAACTAAAAAAAGCGACATCCCGTAATTGGAACGTCGCTTTTACTCTTTATTGTTGGCTGGCTAAGTATTGGTCCAACTGTTCGAATGTACCGCCGAACCCTTGTTTGACCATCGGCTTCATGGCTTCAAACACTGCCACTTCTTCTTCTGATGCATTCACGGGACCGCCGCTGAATGTTACTGTGGTCTTTCCATTATCCTCCGTAAATGTCAGGATGTTAATTATCTCAAGCGGCCAATTCGGGTTAAATGGAGCACGTACTGTATTCCCTTGTTCATCACTGAACGATTGAACGAACACAAGTTTCTCTGGCTCGTTCACCTCTTGATAAACAAATTTTCCCCACATACTCATCCCATCAGGGGATTTCTGACAACCGAGAAACATTCCCCCTGAATGAGCATCCATCTTACTTATTTCAAGTGAGAATCCCTTTGGTCCCCACCATTTGCCAAAATGCTCAGCTTTCGTCCACACCTTAAATACGAGTTCGCGCGGTGCATTAAATTCACGAGTCAACAACACTTCATGTTTTTCCACTTCTATTCCTCCCGGCTTCTTTGGTTTTGAAATTGAGTTAGATACTCATCTAACTCATCATATTGATTTTTCCACAGACTACGAAACGTGCTAAGCCAGTAATCCATCTCCTGAAGAGACTGGGATCTTAGTTTGTAGAATCGACGATTAGCAACCGAATCCACATCTACGATTTGTGCTTCGTTAAGCACTTTTAAGTGTTTGGATGCTTGTGGCTGCCGGATTTGGAGTTTACTCGCAATCTCCCCTACGGTAATAGGGCCATTGCGCAATAGCTCCACAATTCGCAATCGGGTTGGCTCTGCTAAAGCACGGAGGATTTCCGGATTCATCTCATTCTCCTCCAACCCAAGGCTTTCTCTTCATTAGAGAGCTTGGGAGGCCTGAGCAAGTAGAGAGGAAAGCAAAGTGTAGTCTGGAGAAACTCCCTCTTTAATTTTGATCCATTTGCGTTCCGGCGGTCCTTCGAAGCCCTTTGGAAATTCCAGCCCCACTGTGTTCATGATCATGAAGGCAATGGCATCCTTCGAGGGTGAAATCACCGCAGCATAGTGACCATTTTTCAGAAAATGGGGCTTCTTATATTGAATCCGTTCTTCAACCGATGTGATGGTTTCGTGAACCATCTCTCTCAGTCGCATTGAAAGTTCAATTTGCCATGCTGCTCCTAATTTCTCGATATAGATAGTTACTTCTTCGTTCATCACTTCCTTATCAACTCCTTTCAATAAATTTTTTCCATAAATGAAATATACCATATGAGGAATATTCCTGTAAAGGAATTTTTAAAATAAATAGAGGATTTTATTATTAAATCTGATGTTTATATTCTAAGTCCCCGTCCTGCACGACTTCACGGCTTTTACTCTGGTCCAATTCAGGTCTATAAAGTATTATGATTTATTTATACATAATCTCGGTGACAGATCAGCGCAAATATTGTTTAAAACTAAGCGTATTTCTAACGAGGGGAGATCAAATTCCTATGAATATAGCCGTCAGGTTTATGCAAGATTTTGAAGCCGGTATTCAGACTGTCAAAATTTTGATGCAGCCTAGCTTTTCGTGGATGATCGCGTTGTCGCACATTTGCTGCACGAAATAACGGCTGACATCTACACGCTTGAGCACAACGCAAAGAAGTACATCGCCACATGAGCGATGTACTTAAAGTTATATACTATTATGCCGATTAAGCCTTCTCTTCGTCCCGCGAGTAAACGTAGCTTTTTTCCAAGCTTGATCTCTCCCCTTATACGTATCCAACCAATACTTCAACGAACTTCTCTAAATATTGCTGATCTATCGCATCAAATCGATTCTTAACGGGACTGTCGATATCCAGCACGCCCACTAAATCAGTTCCTTGAAGTATGGGCAGAACAATCTCCGATTGCGATGCTTCATCACAAGCAATATGTCCTGGAAACTGATGAACATCTTCTACTCGAATGGTTTTCCTTGTTTGCGCTGCTGTACCACAGACCCCTTTTCCCAAAGGGATGCGTACACAAGCCGGTAGTCCTTGAAATGGACCGAGAACGAGCTCGTCCTTTTGCAGAATATAAAAACCCACCCAGTTCACTTCATGAAGAAATCCTTTTAGTAAAGCGGACGCATTTGCTAAATTAGCCACACGATCAGTTTCTCCGTCCAGTAACGCGGATAGCTGCTTAATGACAAGCTGATAGTTCTCTTCTCTTGACTCAATATAGTTTTCTGGCTTAAACATGAACAATCTCCACCTTCTTGTTTATGGCAATTTTTCAAATTTATTATCTTGGGAATCAATTAACGCCAATTTGTAATTGATTTTTTCCAGTGTTTTCATTAGAAATGATATTTGGTCCTCTACTTTGTCTTTCTGGTTTACCAGCAACTTTTTCCTTTGTTGCAATGTACTATTCCCATTCTTGTATAATTCCACATATTGCTTTATTTCCGCCAGAGGTAAACCTGTTGAACGCAGAGCTTGTACCGTCTCAACACAATCGATGTAATGGTCATTAAACATGCGCGCCCCATTCGCATCTCGGTCAACAATGGGCAACACGCCTTCTTTCTCATAAAAACGCAGTGTGTATGGAGTTATCCCCGTTTTTTGCGAAACTTCCTTAACTGTATAAGCCATAAGATATCATTCACCGCCCGTTGATGGTTAGAGTTACTCTAATGTATTTTACAATCCGAACTTGCGTTTAGTCAAACAAATCCTTTACCAATAAGGAGCAGATAGATGGAATTGACTTAGAGCCGCTACCACCTGCTAAGCTAAGATAGAACAACAAAAAGTTATTAAAAGGAGATAGATCAATGATAAAAACGGTTTTGATTACGGGATGTTCGACTGGATTGGGAAATACGACAGCCAGGAAATTTGCTAAAGAGGGATGGAATGTGATTGCGACAATGCGCAAACCGGACCAGCGCTTGGCAGCGGAAAATCCTGAACGAATTTTCGTAACGGAGCTTGATGTTACAAAGCCCGCCAGTATCGAGGCGGCGATTGCGGCAGGGATCGCTAGGTTCGGGAAGATAGACGCTGTTGTGAATAACGCTGGAGTCAGCATCCTCTCGATTTTTGAAGCAACACCTTTGAATGTTATCCGCGGGATTTTCGAGACCAATGTCTTCGGTGTTATGAATGTCATTCAGGCGATTACGCCATATTTTCGCGAACAAGGCAAAGGAACCATTGTGAATATCACCTCGAATATGGGCTTTGCGTCAAACCCGCTTCTAGCGATCTATATCGCGACTAAGCATGCAATCGAAGGGCTATCAGAATCGCTATCGTACGAGCTTGAATCGCAAAATATCTCGATCAAGCTTGTGGAACCAGGAGCCATGCTAACAACAAGCTTCACGTCGAACACCATGTCCGCTACTCAAGACTTGTCCATTCCTCAATCGTACAAACCTTATTATGATTACATGCTGCAATCGATGATGAACTATCCATTTGAGAATGCGGATGAGAACCAGGTTGCCAATCAGATTTACACTGCTGCCAACGATGAGTCTGACCGACTGCGTTTTCTCGCAGGTCCGGATGTGGAAGAAACCGCTAAACTGCGATGGTCAGGGTCGGAAGAAAAGTACATGACTACTATGCGCGACCTGTTGGGGCAAACAGCTTGGCGAAATAGGTAAGAAAGTAAGGATTTTAATAGACGAAGGATGGTTGAATTATGGAGAGTAAAATAAACCCGGAAGTTAAAGAAATATTTTCATATATTCCAGAAGTCATTTATACCCAAGAGAATTTAGCTGCCAAAAGAAACGAGATGAGTGAGATGTTTGCGGGTATAGCTGGATCGTTGCCTGTTAATGATACAGTTCTAACATCAGAGAGACTTGTTCCAGGGGCAGATGGAGATCCAGATGTCCGGATCAAAATTTATCAACCAAGAGTGAAGAATGAAACCCTGCCAGGTGTTCTATATATTCACGGTGGCGGCTATATTCTTGGTTCTGCAGATATGATGGACCCCGCCTTGCAACAGTTGGTATCCGAACTCAATTGCGTCATCGTTTCAGTGGATTATCGACTGGCTCCAGAACATCCTTATCCAGCTCCACTTGATGATTGTTATGCTGCACTCCAATGGTTCTCTGAAAATGCTAAAGAACTGGGGGTTGATTCTGCTAGAATCGCAGTAGTGGGTCCGAGTGCCGGTGGTGGATTAACAGCCGCTGTCTGCCTTTTGGCAAGAGATCGTAAGGGTCCTGCTATAGTATTCCAAATGCCTCTCTATCCCATGATTGATGATCGGAGCATGACCAAGTCCAGTAATGAAATCACAGATGGAAGAGTATGGAATCAAGCAAAAAACCAATTTGGATGGGAAATGTATTTAGGTGGTAAAGGTGAAGTATCGCAATATGCAGCTCCAGCACGTGCAACCGATTTGTCAGGACTTCCACCCACTTACACCTGTGTTGGTGACTTAGATCCATTTCGTGATGAAACAATCGATTATGTATTAAGGCTAACGCAGGCCGGTGTGCCAACCGAGTTTCATTTATATCCCGGATGCTTTCACGGCTTTGAAGAATACTTTCCTGCTGCCGAGATCAGCCAGAGAATCGTAAAAGGATACAATGAGTAAAGCGTGCCATACACAAATGATGAAAAAATACGAAAATCAAATTCCGACCGATATGAGCATGAGTTTGACGACTATATTCAGTTTATTAAGAGATTCTCTAAAAGGAAGAGCGAAACGAAATCCCGCAGCTAATATTGATGTAGGGACCTTTCGGTTAGCTGATACTATTACGGTTCAGCATGCTGCACGTGTAACGTGGTTTGGCCATTCGGCTTTTCTACTGGAAATCGAGGGTAAAAGACTGCTTTTTGATCCGATGCTAGGCAACCGAGCTTAGAGGGCAGCTATTGATGCCGATTCATTGGGCAGCGTTCACGCTTGCCTTTCAATTATGCACTGATCCTATTGAACGGGTCACAAAAGCTGCTTCAGCACAAAATATCAACATCGCAACACCTAAAATCGGAGAAACGGTTGTGATAGCTGCTAAGGAAATTCCGACGAGCACTTGGTGGAGAAATTTTTCAATATGAAGTTATTTAGGTGATTACCATCCCACTACTTCCGAGCTTCTTGTGCTTCATTCCAATGATATAAATCCAAAACATTGGGTTGACCCGCATTTTGATTGGCTAGAGGGTAAGTGCCATGTTGCAAAATGTCAGCCACATTGGTTTGCAGAACGAAAGGCAGCTTACAGCAACCTCATTTTCTAAATCGGGTTAACTTCTATAATATGAAAGCACCCAGCCAATCCCGTTTCGATCAGTGATGGCGGCAAGCAACCCGTTAAAGGGAGCCTCATACTTCTCAATATTGATATGTCCGCCAGCAGCCAAGTTTTCATTGACCATGTGAAATTCCTCTTCAGTCTCGAGCCTCAGGATGACCTTCATATAGTCCCCTTTCAGAGACGGCTTAGCTGCGATTGTATCGGCGAAGACGATCTTTGTGCTTCCGAAATTCAATTCAGCATTTAACACGTTATCGTCCTGTTTTCTTAAAATTTTGATCTCACCGCCAAGCACGCTTCGATAAAACTCGATTTCTTCCTTACAATTGTCTACCACGACAAAAGGATTTGCGATTGTCATATAATCAACCTCCTATTATTCATATGCTTATATTTGGTACGTAATATCTCAATTGCATTGAGAACGTCTGCCTCTGATCTCAAATAAACGGACACCCAGCCCGACTCCGGATAAATATGATGTGGCTCTGCTCTTCCGGTAGCAATCAGTTCATCGCGTCTGGATTTCGTCAAAAGCATGTCGACGAGATGATCTCCATGCAGGTGACCAATCTCTTTGCCTTCCACTGAAAATTCAATTCCGCCGAATCTGTGAGGTTGAATCGTAACACCTAACCAAGTAAGCAATTCATCAGTAAGTATTGCCTTTCGATCTGTCTGCATGGATCAATACCTCCATCATTAATGACGCTGGTTTAAGTTTGCTTTCCCTTATTTCGTACCTGTTCGTTGACATTGCGGAGCACCTTCTTCAGTATACCCAGCATGAATGTGTATTCCTCGCCGCTAATGCCTATGCTACTTTTAAGTCTTACATCATCTAATGCTTCGCGAACCTTCGGAACTACTGCTCTGCCCGTTTCTGTAAGATACAGCAAATGGTAGCGGTTATCTGTGGGATCGGGCTCCCTTCGTACATATCCCTCTGCCTCAAGCTTGGCAATCGCCTTTGCGGTTGTTGTCTTATCAATGAGCAACTCCTCACTTAACGCTTTCTGTGTCGTTCTTTCTTTGCCCGCTATCGCAATCAGAAAGATGTACTGCCCACTCCCTATCCGAAACGGAGCAAGCTCGGTCGTTATGAGGATCTGCAAATGGCGGTAAATAGCCGATATATACTTCCCATACGACTCCACAGCGTCCTCAGGGGATCGAAAGCAATCGTCATCCATTAACATTCACTCCTTTTTATAGTATGCTATTGCAACTAATTTGAGTATATATGACATAGAATGCTATTGCAACTATTTTTGACAGTCAGAAAAAACATAATGCAAGACAACTGAACGAAACGGATCTTTAAATTAAACCGCATTCAATTCCAAATTATTCAATCAGCCTTATTCTTATCCCAAGCGCTCCCCAAAGCTCCTCTTGTTCGCGAGTATATATTTCATAAACCTCAATCTTCTCTACCCGTTCGGGCAATTTAATAAATTCAATAGTATCTCCTTGTATAATTAATCTGCGCCTTTTCAATGAATCCTCTCTTTCTTAAACTATTAGGCTAATATTTCTGTTGAATTCGTGTTGATTCAATATGTTCATGTCAATAATTTGTTGACTTGTTCAAAAGACAAACAAGTAAGATGTGTCCATCCCCTTTGCGTATTTAGAAGTCTACTTAATCCGGATCCATAAATCTATGCCCGTCCAATTCGAAACTTGATACCAACCCATGCCCTTCCATTCTTTCAGTACGAACAGATCTTGCACTCCGATTTCGATCGGGCTTTTGGACGCTGGGTCGGGTTCGACGTAAGCTCTAGTTTTGACCGGATTATATATTTTTTTAAACGTTTCCGTAATCGGGTTGGCGGTTTTCACCCATTCGGCTTTACCGTTTTTTCCGACGATCCGGTACCAATCCCCGTCGTTTTCGAACGTATCCAAGCGGGCGTTCGCGGGGAAAACCTCCACTGGGGCGTACGAAACGTCTTTGCGGCTATAAGCTTTGACCGCTTCGGTAACTTGGATCTGTATGCCGAAAGAATCCTTTTTCTCCGGCAACATCGCAATCAACTCGTCCGACGCTTTGAATCGGCTTAGCTGCTCTTCTTCTATTTCCAAGAAGCGATCCGAGGCGTCGCCGATCTTTCTCGTTTTCACGTTCGTTATTGTTCCGGCTTTCGAATCGTAGTATTCGTTCCCGTAGACGAAAGACCCCGGCGGACCGAAATTAGCCCGAACCGCGACGGGGTGCTCCACGTTACGGAACAAATCGTAACCGAACATCCGATGTTCCGATTGTACGTCGAGCAAACCGAGCAAGGTCGGCATGATGTCCATATGGCCGCCGACGGCTTCGTAAATGCCCTTTTTCACGTCCGGTCCATGGATAATAAATGGCACTCCGAGTGCGTCGATTTGATCGTAACGCCTTCCCATCAAATCCGTTAAAGCAACAGCCTGTTTCTCTTTCACCATGTCCGCCGTGATCCCGGAGTGATCGCCGTAGATCGCGATCACGGTTTCGTCCCATAACCCTTTCTTTTTCAGTTCTTCTAGGAAGCGTCCGAGCGCCGCGTCCGCGTAGTGCGCGGCTATCAGATAATCTCCGGCTACATTGCCTTCATAGATCGCGGGTAGCTTTAGCGTGCGATAGGAAGCAGGAAGGCGAAAGGGATAATGGCTCGACATGCTCACGATTTGTGCGTAAAATGGTTCTTTTTGTTTCGTTAAAACCTCCATGCTCTTTTTGTACAGAATATCGTCGTCCGCGCCGAAAGCAATCGCTTTGTCCGTGCCAAAGTACTCTTTATCGTAATAGGTTTCGAAACCGAGCGCGGAATACAATTCTTTGCGATTCCAAAAAGTCACATTGTTTGTGTGAAACGTATCCGTGGAATAGCCGTTCTTCTTCAACAGTCTAGGCAAGCTAGGATATTCCTTGTCAGCCAAATCCCTTGCGATTATCGAGCGGCCGTTTGCCGGGTACAGCGACGTGTTCGACATGAACTCCGCGTCGGACGTGACGCCGGCTCCGTTCTGTAAATAGAAGTTCGGGAAATAAGCTGATTCTTTAATCAACTTATTTAAGCTCGGCGTTATTTCTTGGCCTGCAACTTTTTTATTCAAGACGAAAGATTGAAACGCTTCCAATTGAATGAAGATTAAGTTCGGTTTCGGTTTATTTATGTTCACCGTCGCGGTTTCTTTCGCCCATCCGCTTCCCGTCAGCAGCATCGCAAGTACCGTCGCGATAACTAAAAAAAATTTCACGGCAAATCTCACCTCAATTCGCTCGACTTGGAATCTCTCTTCTTCACTTCACGAAAGAGAATCATCTAATTAAAAATAGCTACGGAATATATACTTTCTATCATCCTAAGCATCTAGTAATCTCTTCAATTCTTCTATTTGGAATAATTCTACAGTAAATGAGATTTCCCTGCCATAAGACACCATTTAAGACAACATAAAATAAAAAATACCAAATTATTGGTGATATTGTATTTGTTGGCGTCAAAAATATCACCCGTCCTCCTCACGCTGACAGCCATTTGTAAGAAAACAAAATTGAAAATCCAAGTTTGTGCTACATTACTTGTTGACTCGTATGTTGATTCCACTCACACATACTTAAAGTGTTGATTGCTATAAGAACGGATTGGGATTCTCGGATGTGGATTTCTAGAACAAGTCTAGTAGCAACACAAATAATAAATAGGATTGACCAGAGTTCTCAGAAGAGGATCCACGTTGATCTTCTTACAAAAAAACACAGAGCAGCGAAGTCAAAATCGCTATGCTCTGTATATTAATTCAATATATACTACAATACTTCTTTCGGCATTTACTACTTGCTGGTGGCCACCGGATTCTCCCCATAACTAATCCAATCACTCCAGTTGGGGATTCCTTTTGTGGTTCATTTACAAGCTGCAACCGTAAGTTAATCCCTATTATTTTGAACGATATTATTGTTCGTGCCCTGATCCTTGATATTTTGCGGTTTATTGCTCTTGAATCGGTTTTCGAACACGAAGTTAGCCGTATGTGGGGCATGGATAAATAAGCCGTTATTCTTGTTTTTCTCGACTTTATTACACTGGATGTCATTGAAATCCGATAAAATCGCTATGCCGCTTTGATGATTGTTTTTGATTTCATTATTGAATGCCATATTATTATTAAGCGTGAATATCAGGCCGTTTCCATGATTGTCTTTGATCTTGCTGTCTATAATGAAATTATTCGTACTACGGGCGAACACTCCGTTCTTGCTGTTATGATTAAGCATATTTTCTAAGATAAGGGTATTGTTCGATTCGCTAATTGTGATTCCCTCACTTTTATTGCCGGAAATCCGATTTCCTACGATTGCATTATGAAAACCGAGATCGACTTCTATACCACATAATGAATTGTTCAGCAGTTGATTTCCAACGATCCAATTCCCCATTGACGAGCTAAGTTGAATACCGCTCCCCTTCTTAACGCTGCCTATCCTTTTAATCTTGTTCCTCATCAACAGATTCCCCACTGATTGATTAATGATTATGCCAAAAGGTTTAACCTTCCCCTTGATACCTCTTATTTCGCTGATTTCGTTCTCCAGGATGCGGTGGGACTTTCCGTTCATGATTCGAATGCCGCTTAAAATGTAGTTTTTAATTTTGAATCCATCGATTTCCACGCCTGCGACGCCATCCAAAATGAATGCCTCCAGCAAAACCCGCCTACCGTCGAGAACCGTGCGACGCTTTTGCTTGGCTACAATGCGAATATTGTTTTTATCACTTTGAATTCTCACATTTTCATGGTAGATGCCCTTATGTACCAGGATAACATCCCCCTCATTCGCTGAAGCAACCGCGTCTTGAATAGCCGTCGGACTGTTGGGAAACACCTTAATGATTGCCAATTCTATCACCCCTGCAAGTCAGATTTACTGCTTGGTATTAGTAAATTCTTGTGAGTGCAACAAAGTACCACCCGCTGACCAAGGCGCTTCGCCTTTTTTGAACAGTGTGTTTATTATGGCTTGCAGATGAGGTCCGCGAGAGAACCATTCTTCAAAAATCGTTGCGCCAAGAGATGCCGAAATAGCCGACATATTAACAGGACCAATGCCGGCTATCAACGTCAACACGAGAGGTAAGTGCCCATCCCATGTCTTCTCTATTTTCTTACTCTTCCCCTGCAGCAATAGGATTCTCCCCATAGCTAACCCAATCACTCCAATTTCAAGGATTTCGGTGCAGACGTTTGTTTTTCCCACCGAAAAATAAATTATTGACATTCCAGTTACTGGAACGTCTATAATGACGTTAACCGGCCCAAATGGACCGGAGGGAGGTGCCCCCCTTATGATGACGATCAGTGTTTTCAGCGAACAAACCGGCTTACGGCCCAAGACGTTGCGTTATTATGAAGAAATCGGCTTGCTTGTCCCCAATGTTCGCGCAGCGAATGGCTACCGGCAATACGAGGACAACCAGATCGAATCAGCTCTTCTCATTCATAGCTTGCGCCAAGCGGACGTCGGAATCGCCGATATTCGGCGTTTTATGGCAGGTGACTGGTCGGAACAGGACCAGTTGTTGCAGCGTTGGCGAGAAGAAGCAGAGGCGCGAATGCTGTCGTTGCAAATCGCAAGACAGTTTCTGCAAGGCTTTCATCCACGGACGAGGCATTTGCGCCTAGTTAGATGGGAAAAACCGAAGAAGATCGCCTGGTTTCCTCTGCCAAAAGAAATGGGAACTTCGATTGCGCGTATGTTCGATCCGAATAACGGTCTCATTGACCGGCTCGCTCTGAGCGGTGGCGCTACGATTCGTACCTGCTACGTTCACTACGAAGAGACGCAGGGCCGATTCGACGGAAAAATCGGATATGAGATGCTCGGAGATAAGGAGCCACTACTAGGCAGAACCACGGTTACCAAGCATCCGCAGACCCTTTTTGTGGCAATCGAGTGCAATCCCGATCGGTCTGCGCCTTGCCAACCTGTGTTCGCGTCGATCCGGGAATGCGGCTTCGAGCCGGTGGGCACACTTTTGCGCCAATATTCGGCTGAGCGGAAAGACCGATATACGCTGCTAATTCCAGTTATGCTGCAAACACCGAGTTAAAGGAGCGATTATCCAAATGTCCAAAGTCAAACAAAACCTACACATTAGTGGTCCAAGCCCTAGCGAGATCTACTTGCCAGTTACGAACGCGGAAGCGTCGGTGGCTTGGTATCGGCGACATTTCGGGATGGAGAGCATAAGCTCTCAACATGAAAAAGAAACGTTAACCTTGCAGGAGGGTTCATTATTGACTCTAGTCGAAGTCGGGCGTTTAAACCGCTACGATGCCGTGCCATTCGGTTTCAAGGCTTATGATGCATTAAAGTTCCATCAATCGCTTGATCGGACGGCTGTAGTTGCGAGTGAGCCGACAAAGTTTCATCATTATACCGACTTTAACGTGCGTGATCTAGATGCTAACGCGCTTGGTGTCATCAGTGATCCTGCGTGGCCAGACACGCCGAACAACGTGTTCAAATTCGACGGCGTGTTCATCGGGGTTAAGAATATCGAGCGTGCCCACGTTTGGTACAGCGAGGTGTTCGGCGCAGACGTCATTTACGATTTCACCTTTCCGACGCTAGAGCTTTCCGCTGCCCGCCATGTTTGCTACGACGGCATACCCGTATCGCTCGTAGAATCACCGCACGGTGAAGTGTGCTACCGCATCTGCGACTTCTATACCGAGAATATCGCTGCCGACTACGAGTTCCTTAAGTCAAACGGCGTAAGAGTGAACGGTAAGACAGAAAAAGGCGGTAGAGAGATGTTTACGTTTTACGATATGGAAGGTAATGAGTTCGGATTGTTGCAAAGAAATTAATAGAAAGGACAGTCACGCCTCGACAGCATTTCTCTAGAATATGCTCGTTGATTTTGCGTTGAATGGCTTTCTTGATTGTTGACTTCCATACATTGACCAGTGATAGCAGCGCCGCTATGGTGGGCTAGACCGGCATTTTGCCTATCTGTACTGCGCATTGAGAAGCATTCGAGTGTACGTTCGGTCCGAGCCAAAATGAAAATGTTTTCTTCGGCAGTTTGTTGACTCGGCGTTGACTCGGAATATAGAAATATACATCGCCGGGGCGTAAGAACCGCATGGCGATGTATTCTATGATTAAGTACTGCTACACATCCTTCGGCGCTTCTTCATCTCCTACCGCTATCGGATTCTCCGAATAACTAATCCAATCACTCCAACTGGAGGATTTTGCATGCAAGTGTTTTCTGCAAAGATATTAAGGTTGTACAAAGAGAAAGTACTGATGATTGCAACAATCAGATAAGATACCATTGATCCTAAAGGATTTTAAAGACATTAAATGATATAATGTAATCAAAACTGTTTGGAGGGATTAAATGTGAAATGGCAAGAAGTACGGGACATTTATCCAAATCAATTTGTTAAATTTGAAATTCTACACTCCCAAGAAATAGATAATCAAGAAACAATTGATGAAGTAGCTGTTATAGGACCGATTAAAGACGAGAATGCAACTCATGAACTACTTCATAGTAAAGAAAACACTCTAGTTTATCATACTTCTAAAGATCAAATTATCGTGAAGATTCGTAAGAGTAACAGCTTAAGGAGAACTCTTTAGATGCATATTGAATACAGGGATGGTCTCCTATTTACAGCGATTACTATTCATTTTAATGGCTATACGAAAGTAATTAACAATATTGTAATAGACACTGGAGCAAGCCACACTCTACTTTCTCAAGACGAAGTTGACGATATTGGAATTAAAGTAACCTTAGAAGATGACATTATTACAAGTTATGGAATAGGGGGCAAGGAACATGCCTTTTCCAAAACAGTTCAATCTATAGAAATTGGTGATTTTATTCTAAGAGATATCCAATTAGATTTCACTTCATTTAAATATCATAACATTAACGGTTTGCTTGGACTCGATATATTACTGAATGGAAAGTTCAACATTGACTTAAACAACCTGAAATTACTTCGTCAATGCTAAAAAGACATTAGAGAATGAGAATAATTGGAGTTGGGCATATGATGAAGATCATATAGAAATCAATATTTCCAAGCCATTTGAAGAAGGAACATTACAAGAATGGGATGATACAGTTCCACAAGGTTGTAACTTTGGTATCGCACTAATGAGCAGTGACAACAATTTTAACTATAAAGCACATAAATATAATCATTTTTTTGTACTTGAAAGATTAATTCCTAAATATACATATATGATTAAACAGATAATCAACACTGAAGTGTATTACCACAGAGGAATCCACTTTAAAAATAATTAATGTTGATTTCGGAAGAAATTCTTCATTTAACAAAAGAATCAAATAAAAAATGATTTGTTGATTCTTCATTGACTACGTGTCAAACATCAGAAATTTGTTGACTTAATAGAGCCCTTATATGAAGTGTTTGGAAAACTCCAAGCAAGCTCCATGCACCCCAAGTGCCCATCCCACACTGCTTCACGGTTCTTACTCCTTACCCGTTGCCACCGGATTCTCCCTATAACTAATCCAATCACTCCAATTATCGGATTGCCCCCAGCAAGTACTCCCTTTTAAGTTTCGTTACGTGTTGCAGCCGTTTGTTGGGGACGTTTTTTGCTTGCTAAGAATACGCCTCCTAGAATGAATGCTAGTCCCATCAATAAACTCCAATGAATTTGCTCGTTCAGCAGTGTGCTTCCCCAGATAATTGCGCTTGCCGGAATAAAATAGGTAACCATAGTAGCAAATTCAGGGCTCCCTTTTTGAACCATAAAATAAAAGAGAATGTAGGCGATACCTGAGCCGAATACACCTAATCCAATCAACATAACGATATTCGTCAACGATGCCAGGTTTGGCAATGAGATTTGTTCAACTGAAAAGGCAACACTACCGCTACCAAGCATTGAGCAGAGCAAAGTTCCGAATGTAATTTGATACATGGATACCCCTTTCAGCCGTTTGGACAACTGAGAGCCAACCGCATAACACAACGTTGCTGTAATCATACAAATAAATCCCAAAAAATCCACCGATATAATCGATTTGGGATTTATGCCTAGTAAAACAATCAAACCGATAAAGGCTATTCCCATGCCGATCCATTGCATCCGGTTCGTGATTGTCTGGAAGAATAGTGTTCCCACAACTATTGTCCACAAAGGTGTAGTCGCATTTAAAATAGATGCCATGCCGCTGGTCAGTCTCGTTTCACTAAATCCGATGATAGCCCAAGGGATTGCAGTATTAACTAAGGCCATAACAGCCATTGGACTCCATGGAATTTTTCTAAATCTAAAAGGTTTTTGCAAAATGAGCATAATCATCCCTATAGTAACTAAACCTAAACTAGATCTGAGGAAAGCAATCGTCCACGGACCAAAATCTTGCAACAATTGCTTAATAAAGAAAAATGACCCTCCCCAAATGAGACTTAACAAGATTAATGCTGTAATTAACAGACGTTGCATATAAAGCCCTTCTTTCTAGTGTTATAAAAGCTTCTTGGTGACTTTAGTCCAATTGACTAGGAATATTCCAATGAAGATACAAAGTCCTCCTAAATAAACATACTTATGGATTTGCTCTCCAAGGATCAACCATCCCGACAGGACTCCGAAGAACGGAGCTAAGAACAAAAATGCACTTGTTTTCCCAGGATCACCACGACTCAGCAAATAATACCATGTTGCGAATTGCACTATTGAGCCCATGAGAGTTAGATAGACTACAACCCCTAAAGAAGTTGCATTGATGACAAGATGCGGTGATTCCAACACCATGCTCAGCAATAACAGAAGTAAACCGCCGAATAACATTTGATAAGCAGTCATTACCAAAGTCTCAAAAAGCCCACCCCATTTTTTCACCATAACAGTAGCGATCGACCATGAAAGCGCAGATCCTAGACCCAACCAAGACCCAGTCGTTAATTGCAAGTGGAATCCTAGTGTTACGAATACACCTACAAATCCTACGATTACCCCAAGCCATTGCGACATTCGATACTTCAAACCAAGAAACCCTGTTCCCAAAATCACGACCATTAGTGGATTAACAAAGGTCAATATGGAGGTCTCTCCAGACGGAATTGTACGCATGCTCAGAAAGATACACCCCATAACTCCTGTCGTCTGAAAAAATCCTATAATGATTAATTTGGTCCAATCTTTAAAGGATGCAGGCAGTCGTTTACTCCTTACCATTAAGGCCATAATTAAACCTGCCATCGTAAATCGAATGCCTACGAGTAGTAAGGGCGAGATATAGGATAGACCAATCTTTCCTACTGCAAAAGAAGAGCCCATTAGCGAAGTGGCAAGTAACACTAGTATTCCGAATAAATAACGGTTCATGATTTGCTCCTCTGGCTAAAGTTTATATCGTTATGTTAACATGTGAATACTTCGGTGGTAATCGAATCGTAAATGTAAGGAGGAAGAAAAGTTATGATGACGGATTCAAATCCGAATGTCACAGTCATTGCATCTCTTATCGGCGATCCATCACGTTTAGCAATGCTAATGAGTTTGCTAGGAGGAAAAGCTCTACCCGCTGGGGACTTAGCCCATGCAGCTCGGATATCTCCGCAAACGGCCAGCTCTCACTTAGCCAAGATGGTAGAGGGCGGTCTGCTCCTTCACGAATCAAATGGCCGACATAAATATTTTCGACTTGCTAATCATGAAGTAGGACATGCCCTTGAATCCCTTATTACCATTGCACCGCCCAAATCCGTGCGTTCACTCCGTGAATCCGACGAACTAAAGACATTGCGTCACGCTCGAACTTGCTATGATCACCTGGCCGGTAAGATTGGAGTAGCCCTTACGGACCGATTACTTGATATGAAATTATTAGAGGAATCGGGGAATGATTATATATTGCGCTTAGAAGGTAAGGAAAAGTTAAGGGATTTCGGAGTTGAGGTTGAAGAAGACCCCCGGAAACGGCGACATTACGCTCGCCAATGCTTAGACTGGAGCGAACGGCGGCACCACTTAGCAGGAAGCTTGGGAGCCGAGTTAACCAAAAGGCTATTCGAGCTAAAGTGGATTGAACGGATACCTAACGGTCGGGCTGTTCGTGTAACAAACGAGGGAATCCAAGGATTAGCAGGCGAATTCGGGCTTCATTACCCCTTTAATTGACTTAATAAACTTCTCGACACTTCATCGAGGGGTTTTTCCCGTTTTCGGAGTTTTATTCTTTATCATTTACATGAAGGTAAATCTTGTTGATTTCTCGTTGATTAAGGCCTCGTATATTGTAATCTTTGAGAGTATACATAATAAAGGCCAAGATACCTCCAGAGTGGAAGTTCCCGGCTTTTTGTGTCAGTACAGAGCATTAGGAGTAATAAGATCGAGCGTTTGGTTCGAAGGTTCTTGTAAGTATTTTCATTTTCAGTGAGTGATTGTTAACTCCGTGTTGATTTAGAACCACTCAGAGCACGCTTTACAGGCTAATTTACCCCTCATATCAAATACGCCGTTCCTTTTTAGGACGGGGCTTCACGACTTTCATTCTCTGCCCGTAGCAATCGGATTCTCCTCATAACTAATCCAATCACTCCAACTGGAGGATTTTCTCTGCAAATGGTTTCAAGGCGTACAGCGGGATATGACCAGAAGTACCGAGATTTGTAGGTATGTAGAGTAATTCGTCAGGCACATCGTCGTGACTTATGACTATATAATAAATTTAAAGCTCCAAAGATCGTATGATCTTTGGAGCTTTAGAGAATAAAAGGCAGTACATGTTATTATACTTGTTATTTCGTGTAGGATAGAGAATCACCGATGAAGGTTGTGCCCTTAACCGAAGTACCCGTACGCAGCTGTATGGATACGCCGTCGCCAATATCGACACTTGCTGGAATCGCTATAGAAATCGCCGTTGATCCGTTTGGATCCGTGACTACTCCCGCCTTCACTCCTTTAACGGTTGCTCTGTATGTTGGGGTGCCAATCGTATATTTCTCTGCGTTTAATCTCGTCGTGTTCGTAACGGTTATATCCGCATACACCTGTTTACTTTCAGTCAAGTTGCCATACTTGTCTTTCAAGATCACCGTCGCTGTCGCTGATCCTCCCTCTGTCAATGTTCCATTTAGCGAGTAGCTCGATTGTGTTGCATCCGCCACACCTGCCTTGATCACTTGAGTTACCTGCGCATTATCATATGCACTCGATTTCACCACGATAGTATGCGATCCTGCGTTCTTGATCACTCCTGCTATAATCGTCAGTTTGCCACTTGCGAGCTTGTAGTGTGTATCTTTCACTAACACGTTCCCATCATAGGTTACCGCGGTAACACTTCCAATTAATAGTCCTATTGTATCTTTGAACGTGATCACCGTATCATGATCAACATCATTCAGTTTCGTTGCGGCTGTCAGTACAACTGGTGCAACTAATGGCACCTGTATTTGCACGGACTTCTCACTCTCATCTGCATCTATTGCGGTTACAATTATCGCGTTGCCTGAGAGTGGTTTTTTTAGAGCAATCGAGAACTTGCCAGCCTTATCTGTCTTTGCTGTACCAAGCAATGTTAGGCCATCGCGTACGATGATCGTTGACCCGCTCGAAGCAGCACCGGTGATCTTCTTAACCCCACCATTAACAGTGTCGACGGACAGAGATACTGCGCCTAAATTGAATTGCGGCTGAACAAGCGGCTCGCTGCGTTGTCCAATTGCCACAGATAAGTTCTGAAATGCGTAATTTTTCATGGTTAATCCGTTTGTCGAGTATACCAGCACATTGTATTTACCTGCCGGAACATACGCCAGTACTCTTCCATTGCTGTCTGTTTTGGCAAGCGGCCATACTTTGGTGCCTTGCGATATTTTTACAGCTGCATTCTCCACCGGATTTCCGTCTGGACCGACAATGCTAAGGTATACAGCCCCTGTTACCGTGCTGCTCGCTGTCAAGAACGCAGGCGCTTTAGCATCCACAGTGACCGTTGCATAGCGCTTATACACCGTATTGTCCGATGTGTACACAGCACTGATCGTTACCGTTCCTTTATTTACGCCTGTTACAATGCCGTTTGCATCAACAGTTGCAATTGCCGAGCTTGAGGATGCAAAGGTTATGTTGCTTGCCGTGAGGACACTAGAGCTGTTGTCCTTGTTATTCGACCAAACTATGGTTGAATGTGAGTCACCTACACCGATTGTATACTTCGCCGCATCTAGTGAGATCAAGTCGCTTCCCAAATTTACGCTAGGAATTGCCGCACGTGTCACTGTAAGGGTATACGTTTTTGTCGAACTGTCCTCTGCTGTTACTAAAACAGTAATCGTATTCGCTCCTTCACTTAGCGAAATGGCTGAGCTCGCGCTGCCGCTGGCAACGCTTGTTCCGTTCACTTTCACACTTGCTTTCCCATCTGCTACAGTCGGCGTCACTGTCAGACTCTCCACGCTGCTCGCTACACTCTGTGTATAACTTGTTGTCGCCGTCGCAAACGTCTCATTTAACGCTCCACTGCTTACGCTTATTCCGCTCAAGCTTGCATTCGAGCTTGCCACCACACTTGCAGTGGCGCGTGTCACCGTAACAGTGTAGGTTTTTGTCGAGTTATTCTCTGCCGTGACTAGCACCGTAATCGTGTTCGCTCCTACACTTAGTGGAATCGCTGAACTCGCATTACCGCTGGCAACGGTTGCTCCGTTCACTTTTACAATTGCCGTTCCAGCTGCTGCAGTCGGCGTCACTGTCAGACTCGTTATGCTATTCGCTACACTTTGCGTATAGCTGGTCGTTGCCGCCGCAAAAGTCTCGTTCAACGCTCCGCTGCTTAAAGCAATATTACTCAAATTTGCGTTCGCACTTGCAGCAGCGCGCGTCACTGTGACGGTGTAGGTTTTTGTCGAGTTATTCTCTGCCGTGACTAGCACCGTAATCGTATTCGCGCCTACGCTTAGAGGAATCGTTGTGCTTGCATTACCACTGGCAACGGTTGTTCCATTTACTTTTACAATTGCCGTTGTATCTGATGAAGAAGGTGTCACTGTCAAGCTTGATATACTATTCGATACGCTCTGCGTATAACTGGTAGTGGACGCTGCAAACGTCTCGTTCAACGCTCCGCTGCTTAAACCAATACTACTCAAATTTGCGTTCGAACTCGGCACATAAAATCTCATTACCGTGGCTTTATAGCTATTCGCCCCATCCATAAAACCCACATAAGGAGTGCCATTGTATACATATATGGACGGGATAGATGCACCACTCGCCGTGAAACCAGCGCTGCCCACGGTCACCCAATTGCTTCCATCATACTTGCTTATCGTGGCTTTACCGTCATTAGCCATATCCGAATAGACCAGATAAGGGGTACCACTCTCTACATACATGGACGGGGCATCACTAGAGCCTGTTGAAAAGCTAGCGTTGCCCAAGGTCGCCCAATTGCTTCCATCATACTTCATCACCGTGATCTTTGAATTTGCAATATAAGCTACATACGGGAGCCCATTAGAAACAGAAAAGAACGGATAGGATGCAAACCCCTCCGAGAAACCAGCGTTGCCCACGGTCACCCAATTGCTTCCATTATACTTCATTACCGTGGCTTTATTGCCATTCCCACCATCCGTATAACCCACATATGGGGTCCCATTGTCTATGGATATGGACATGTTAAATGCAGTTCCCGCTGAAAAACCAGCGCTGCCTACGCTCACCCAATTGCTTCCATCATACTTCATTACCGTGGCTTTACTGCCATTCCCATTATCTGTATAACCCACATATGGTGTCCCATTGTATATGGATAAGGACGTTTTGTATACATCCCCCGCCGAAAAGCCAGCGCTGCCTACAATCACCCAATTGCTTCCATTATATTTCATTACCGTGGCTTTATTGCCATTCCCACCATCCACATATGCCACATATGGGGTCCCATTGTATACGGATAAAGATGTGTTAGATGCTTGCGCCGCCGAGAAACCAGCGTTGCCCACGGTCACCCAATTGCTTCCATCATACTTCATTACCGTGGCTTTACCGTCATTCCCAAAATCGACATAAGCCACAAATGGAGTGCCATTGTAAACATATGTAGACATACTAGAAGCATTACTCGCTGAGAAGCCAGCGTTTCCTACAATTTCCCAATTCGGTGCACCAGCCGCAGACACTTTGCCTCCTCCAACAAACAACCCATTCAATCCACCAAACACCACCAGCATTACCAAAATGATGGACATTCCCTTCTTAATAATCGCGCGCATTCTTTTTCCCCCTTCAATTTTCCATATTATTATTCATGATTGCAGTAAACATAACACACCCCAATGACGGCAAAATGACAAACTCCGACAAAAAAGGCTAAATTGCCAAAATATCGGACTTATTATTATATTTTTTTCACAGCTCCGTTTGCAGCATCTTCTGTTGACTCATTCGCTTGTTGATTTTTCAATATGAATCAGACAGATTTAATAAGTAATGTGGTGTCACTTTTAGTATCCGTATTTGCAAAGAAAAAGCCGAGTGACACCTTTAACAAGGTGCTAATCGGCCGTTAGTTTGATTGTACAGGGCATTGGGAGCCATAAGAGCGCGCGTTTAGTTTGAGGGTTCATGAAAGTATTTTCACGAAGCACGTGTTGACTTCACGTTGATTTTTAACCATTTTGGGTACATCGTCAAGGCACTAGCCTCACATGGTGATATATTCACCATTTGTATACTGCTATACGTCTTTCGGTTCTGCTTCTATCCCAATGGCTATCGGGTTATCTTGCCAACTAATCCAATCACTCCAGCTGGAGGATACGTTTGTAAATAATTTCAGTATCTACATTGAAATAAGAGTGAGGACACCAAAGGAGTCCCTCTTGAAACGCATCGAATACTTGATTAATACCTTGGAATTTCATCAATAGTAGCTGGCATCAAGGGGGTCTCAATATCGTTAAACAACTCGCCGAGATTATTAATTAGCCTTTTAGATATATTAGTAAATAGCTCCTTGATGTATTTAGATTTATTAATATTATAGTGATAGTATGGGTTGACACCATTCTGCTTAAAACTTCGGCCGCTAGAATAGGCTTCAAGAACTTGGTCAAGATTTGCAATTTTAAATGAATTCAAGTAAAAGCGTATCTCAATTGAAGTATATCCTGGTCGCATCCAACTTGGACCCATAAATTGAATAGTCGCTACTTGCTTATAGTAGTCGTAATATTTTGCTAACATTTCCGGAAAATAAATTTGAATACTGTCTTTTTTCCCTGAGTCCTTTAACTTGAATTTTAGGTTAATAAATTCATAGCAAATATCCAAAAAAGAATCATCTACATGGCGGTTCAATATTAATCAGCCTCCTTAAGTTCTCTATTTCTACAATCATTTTATAAATACATATTACCTAAACCTCGATCATATGCATTTCCCATCCGTATACATTGTTTAATTTCCTTAGCACTTTTTGTATTCGTGACTATATTAGATAGCCCTAGAGTCATAATGTCTACCAAAGCTTAGAATGCAAGAGCCGTGCGGAAAAACCTAAGTGACATAGAATGGGAGAGCGCGGAAGTTGTTCGAACGCATGAAATACAGCCCGAAGTTGAGCCTGGCATTCGGAGCCGCCGATCGTTCTTCGACCTTATTTCGACAAGGTATTTTCTGACTCCTTATTTTTGTTAAGACTAGCTTATATATAGAAGGATTTCCAGAAATTATGTCGAATCCCCTTTCTAGATCTAATTACATTGTTAGGGGGTAGCTTATGATCAAGAAGATTATCAACATTAAGAATACTGGAAAATTCAGAGCGTTCACAGCAAAAAGTGATGTCCAGTTCAACAAACTTAACATAGTATATTCAGAGAATGGTAAAGGAAAGACCACCCTTTCTAATATTTTTCGTTCCTTAAATGAACAAAATAATGAGCTTGTTGTGGGTAGGAAGACACTAGGAGGCGTAGGAGAACAAGCCATAGATATTCTGATTGATTCTACAAAGTACCAGTTTAAAAATGGTACTTGGCTAAATAAGCCTGAATCCGAAATTGAAATCTTCGATTCTCTATTTGTTAGTGAGAACGTTTACTCTAAATTTGTAGAACATGATCAAAAAAAGCAATTATATTTATTCACAATCGGTAAACCAGGAGTTGAAAAAGCCAAACAGCTTGATCAATTGGATACGGACATCAAAAACGCAAACAACACCAAAAAGGAACTTGAAACAACTATAAAATTAGGAATTGATGGAATTTTATCAGTAGAAGATTTTATTAAACTCCCCTTTAAAGAAAATCTGGATCAAGAGATTCAAATGTGCCAACAGTCACTACTAGTACATTCTAAAGAAGCAGAGATAAAAAGTAAATCTATATTATCCCAAGCTGATCTTCCATCTTTTGATAAAGCAAAATTTGAAGTTAACATAGCTGGGCGAACTTTAAACAACATACTCGACAATGCGGAAGAAGTAACAAAGAACCACATTCAGCACAGATTGGATGTAAATGGCGAGAAATGGCTTGAATACGGCGTGGATAAAATCACAGATGAAGCTTGTCCATTCTGCCAACAAAACGTCGCTAATGTTGAAATTGTAAAAGCATTCAAGTCCTTCTTTAGTGACGAATACAAAAAAGAAATCCAAGTCGTCGAAAACTTATTGAATGCTTTCAACCAAAAATGCAGCATTGAAAAATTACTCTCTTTTCAAACCACTATACATATAAATAATGAATTACATGCTTTTTGGCAGAACTATATTACACTACCAGAAACTGTAACCATTGATCTTGATGATATAAATGATATTTGGCAAAAATTTACCCTGCTTATAAAAGGGCTGATTGAAACTAAAAAGCTTTCTCCCTTCGAAAAAATACAGATTAACGATTACGCTAATCAAAAAATTGAAGATTACCTGAAAATATTAGGTATTATTTTCAACTACAATCTTTATGTTATTGAAATGAACAAACTAATCGAAGAACGGAAAGCATCATTAAACCAAACTACTCTTCAACATTTAGGAGTTACTCTTCAAAGACATAAAAACACCAAGCTAAGATATGAAATAAGTAAAGTAGAGTTAGTCAGGAAATATAATGAACTCCTCTCGACAACCCGAATCCTAACTAGCAATAAAGAAAAAATTCGAGAAGAACTAAAAGAATATACTGAGGAAACTTTTCGGAAATATGAACATCGAATAAATCTTCATCTAACCAATTGTGGAGCCAGCTTTAAAGTAACCGACTTCAAATCAAGCTTTCTAGGTGGAAAGCCTAGTAGTAATTTCACTCTTACAATAAATAATGTGTCTGTTCAACTTGGAACCGAGAAAACTCCTCAAACAACAGCTTCCTTTCGCAATACATTGAGTGAAGGAGATAAAAGTAGTTTGGCATTCGCTTTCTTTTTAGCTAAATTGGAAACTGATGAAGGAATCGATAATAAAATCATTGTTTTTGATGACCCCATTTCAAGCCTTGATAACCACAGAAAAAGATATACGGCTGATCAAGTACTTAGTTACTCAAATCGAGCCAACCAAGTGATCGTACTTACACACGATATTTTTTTCGCCAGAATACTTTGGGAAATGTATACCGAAAAGCGCACTTCTCTTAGCCAGCTTTGCATAAAACGGGATGGTATATCAGATAGTACAATTGATATTTGGAATGTTGAAGAAGAGACTCGTTCAGATTATTACCAGGGCTATTTCACACTTGCAGAATTTCTAGAAGGCAAATCCGATAATCTAAGATCCGTCGCAATGAGTATTCGCCCACTAATTGAAGGAAATCTTAGAATCAGATTTCCAAAAGATTTTAAGAGTAATGAATGGTTAGGTGATTTCATTGGAAAAGTCAGGGGTGCAATATCAGAACCTCTAATTCAAATGAAGCTCTACCTCTCAGAGCTTGAAAGTATTAATGACTACAGTAAGAGATTCCATCATGATCGAGACCCATTTGCACATACCGAGCCAATAAATGAAACTGAATTAGAGTCATTTGTAAAGCGAACCCTTGATATTATTCGAGGTGTACACAACGTTACAACTGTATAAAGTACATTGTTATTAAGTGAATTCCTCTGATAGGTTGACTTCGTGTTGATTTAATTCACACCTACTTAAAATGTTGACTTCTAAAAAGCTAAATGGTCAGCTCGACCGCCCACTGACAAAGCACCAATTACAATCGTAAAGGTCAGAACCCTTTGACTAGGCAATCTGGCCTTTTTTTATGTTAACACAGTGGATACGAGTATTCGCTCGATGTATCACCTTGTTGTATGCACTTTCAGGAACCGCGTGTTGACTCCATGTTGACTTCGAGCATAAAAAAACACAGAGCAACGGCGGTTATCTCGCCGTGTTCTGCACTTAAATCGTTGGACTTCTATACGTCTTCGGTACCTACTCTTCTCCCGTCGCAACCGGATTCTCCTCATAACTAATCCAATCACTCCAGCTACCCGCATACAATTTAACATTGTCGAAGCCTGCTTCTTTAAGCGCAACAAAGTTAGGACTGGCTGTGACACCTGATCCGCAGTATACGATCAGTTCTTTATCTTTTGGCAATTGTTTAAATCTCTCCGCTTGTTCATCCGAAGTCTTCCATTGCCCCTTATCATTAAGGCTTTCTTTCCAAAAGGCATTAATTGCCCCTGGGATATGTCCGGCAACCTTATCAATGGGTTCTTCTAATCCTAAATATCTACGCTCTTCGCGAGAGTCGATTAATATCGTATCGGCGTTACCTAGTCTTGCCTTTACATCATTTACACTTACCAATAGATGACTCTGTACCCGAGGTTTAAAAGAACGCTCCCGTGGGTCGGGTCTTGTATAGATAGGTTGAATTAAATTATCTGTAGGATAGCCCGCTGCTTTCCATTGCGAGAAGCCGCCATCCAGTATGTATACATGGGTATGTCCAAGAAAATGCAGCATCCACCAGAAACGCGAAGCCATAGCTCCGCCTTGATCATCATAGGCTACAACTTTGGCAGTATCATCAATGCCAATTTTGCCCAACATCAATGTAAAAGCTCCAAGATCCGGCAAGGGATGTCTGCCCCCATGCTCTTTAATCGGGCCAGACAAATCCTGCTCCAAATCGAGATATACCGCTCCCGGGATATGCCCCTGTGTATAGGCTTCTCGACCAGCGTTAGGCTGGCCCAGCATGAAGCGGCAATCCACAATAATTAGCTCGGATGGTGCCATAACATCTTTAGTTTCGTGATCTATTATATGTCCCGCCAGCCATTCTGAGCTTACGATTGTTGACATTTTTCCCACATCCGTTTTTATTTTCATTATACACGTCTGCGAACTATTATTGAAATGATAATGTTAGAAAAGCCTACCGGTTTCTTACAGCTTAAATTGATGAGCTGTCCGTTGTAGTTCCAACGTCATTTCGCTAATCGTGTTCATTGCTTCCAATACGTCATTAAAGGACTTAATTTGGTTCTGAGTAAATCCAGATATCGATGTTGCCTCCGTTGCGTTTTCCTTAGACATTTGATAAATGTCTTGCAAAGATGCTGCTATCTGTTCTGATCCAGCAGATAACTGCTCCGAAGAAGCCGATGCTTCTTGAATCTGATTCACGACATTTCGTGTAGCTTCGAAAATGCGTTTGAAAGCTTCGCCTGTTTCTTGAACATTCTTAACTCCGTTATCCACTTCACCTTCACTTCGCTTCATTTCAGCTACCGCAAAAGTAATGTTGTCTTGAATCGCTAGCACCAATTCCGAAACTTGATTGGCAGATTCACTCGAACGTTCAGCAAGCTTCCTTACTTCTGTAGCTACTACTGAAAACCCTCTACCCGATTCGCCAGCTCTCGCTGCTTCAATTGCCGCATTTAATGCCAAAAGATTCGTTTGATTAGCAATTTCCGTAATAACCTGTACAACAGAATTGATTTCAAGCGAACGATCACTTAAAACTTCAATAATAGTAGCCAGATCTTTTACTGTCGCTCTTAATGAAATCATCTGCTCTGTGGTCGTATCGATTAATTGATTTCCACGTTCTGCATCTTCTGCAGTATCTTGTGAAGCTTCTAATGCATAGGATGAGGTTTCTGCAATTTTCTGGATCGCTATCGCCATTTCTTCCATGGCATTGGAGCTTTCCTCTGTATTCTTGGCTTGAGTATTAGCAATCAGCGAAATCCGCTCTACGGAATCTGCAATTTGCTTGGCTGCTTGTGAAACCTCTTCAATAGATCGCGACAATTCAATCGATTTCTCAGAGACCTGATCCGAGCTCGTGCTGATTTGTGTAACTATTTTACGGAGACTCTGTTTCATCTGTAAGAAAATATGGCCTAGCTTCCCGATTTCATCTTTATTCTTAACTTTAATATATTCTCCAGACAAATCACCTGCAGCAATCAGTGAAGACTGTTTGGACAGCACTAATAATGGATTGGAAATATGTCGGGCAAATAAGATAACAAAAACTAATCCTACTAAAAAGCAGCTAATTAATGTATAGATAATATTCTTAAGAATACGTGATTGTCCTTGATTAAAGTCCTGCATATAGGAACCAGCCGCGATCACCCAGCCCCAATCTTTCTCATAAGCACTGTAGGCAACCTTGAGTGCCTCTTCCTCTGAATTGGGCAATGGCCACATGTAGCTGGTTAGACCTCCGCCATTCAATGCGGTTTTAATCATATCCTGAATATAGAAAGTACCATCGCTCGTTTTCTTATCCCAAATATTCTGTCCCTCCAAGGAAGGATGAGCCAGTAGATTGCCTTTTTCATCCAGGATAAAAAAGTACCCATTTACTCCAAGATCAATTTTCTTATTGATCGGGCGTTTACCATCGGTTTTGCCGCCAAGAAGCTCCCTTTTCACTTCTTCCTGGGCTTCTTCTTTAGTCATAGCGCCTTTTTCTACGGCCTGGTTAAGTGATTCAATCAAAGCTAACGCCATTTGCACATTGTTCTGAATATTCTTGTGTATAAGGGCATTTGTCTCGCTGGTAGAAGCATTATAACTAATGGTTCCCACGATTAAGACAGGAACTATCAATAGAAACAACGAAAATAAAAGCAGCTTTTTACGAATCGTTAATTTAGTCAGACTCTTGTTGTTCATGCCTCATCCACCTCTATGTATGTTTTGACTATGATTATAATATAGCTGAGACAATAAATGACAAGTATTTACCGGAAAAATATATTATTTTGTTCACATTTTAGGCTCTATGGACTATTGAATACACTCAACCAACCCTATTCTGGTATTCTTTGTAAATTATTAAGCAGGAAAATAGGCGCATATTGGCGAATTATCTAAGACCCACAAAAGTTACAATTCTAGAAAGAGGTTTCACATGATCCAACCGGCAACCAGACGGAGATTCCGTCCTGACATTGCAATTGCCCTCTTACTTTTACTCATCCCACTTATTGTGTCCATTTTCTTCTTTCTCCCGCGTTACTATCAGTTTACTGCATTAGGCAAAATTGTTTCCGTCCGAGATATCGGATTAAAAGGCAGTGTAAATTTCTGTTACGTACGTGAAGGTGTTACTCGAAATTTATATGAACGCTGGGTTATAGGGAGAGCCATTCCAGATGCAAAATTTGAACTAGCAGATGCTTCTGTTGAAGATGAATACTCGGATATGATTGAAACTGGAGAAGAGTCGCGTAATGAAACCATACTTAATGCCATTACCTCGGCTGAGGAGCAATCTACTGAGGCTGTATCACAAAATGATCAAAATGATTTTGATCAAAAGCTAGACGCACTTATTGAGGAAACCGGCGGCTATTATGGCGATTCGTTTGGGCTAATGCTTGGAATAGGTTTGGTGGAAGAAGCAGAGAATGAGGATTTTTCTAAAAGCGGTACGATTGTCATTGCAGGTACAGGCACTATGGAAGCAGATCATTCAGTAGGATCAGTTGGATCCATTCATGACAAGCTTCTGACAGCTGAGAAATTCAGTACTGATTATTTTTTTGTACCGAAAGATAAAGAAACCTTTGCCTATGTCGGTCTGAGTAATGAGGAAGAAGCTGAACAGGTTTCCCATAGTTTAAATTTAAAGCTGACTGTCGTTCCAGTAGCTAGTTTAGAGGAAGCATTGCAATACTTAAGTAATTTAAATACATAATAAGGGGAATCATTCCAATGAAGCTTAAATCAGAAATGGTGTCTAGTATTCTAAGAATCATGCTTTGGGCACTGGTTACACTAACTACATTAAATTTATTAGCTACAATAATCTATGCAGTGGATACCAGCTTTTACATGGATTCCATTTACTCGATCAACAGCTTTATCAATTCCCTATCTACGGTGCTTTATATCCTTATTATTGTGATTTATTTAATATGGATTTACCGAGTCCATATGGATTTGGTTGTGATCTTCCCTTCATATCCTCGTTCTTCGGGCTCAGCACTTGCTTGCAGTATGATACCTATTTACAGCTTTTACGGACTCCCTTCTACCTATCTAATGATTGGGGAACATTTTCAGAATGAGAATACAGGAGCCCAGAAGCAAGGGCGTTGGATCAGCGGATTAGCTGTCCCTATGATTATTAGCCTTATCCTCATAAACTTGCTCAATCGATTAGTGACCAACAGTGATGGCGATGCGAACGTTTCGTTATTACTGGTTTCAAACGTAGCTGAGCTAAGCACCCATATTATGTTCTTATCACTATGTATTTTTGTGGCGAAGGGTTTACAATTAATCCATTTCAATAGCCAAATACCTAAATCAACCTATGACATTAACCCAGAATGGGTTTCCGTTATCAGATAAACTGTAAAAAGGAGTCTTCGTTCATGGAGCTACAAGTGCAAGCTCTGACAGAGCAGCATGGAAAAGAGATCTGCAAATGGAGTTACGCAGCACCTTATGACATCTACAATTGGCCCTCTTGGGGAATCATGCTTGCACAGGAATTGCAGTTTGCTGATCCTGACATTCGTGAAGCTCAATTTGCGGCGGTTATTCAAATGAAAAAGGATAGTTTTGATCAAGAATTGATCGGGTATGTGCAGTATTTTCCAATGGAGGGTGTGACTCGAATTGGGCTTGGCATAAAACCAGATTTATGTGACCAAGGAATAGGACATGCTTTTATGAGAGCTATTTTAAAAGAAGCTATGGTGAGATACCCCGATCAAGAGATTGATCTGGAGGTTCATACATGGAATGAACGAGCGCAGAAAACGTATGCAAAAGCAGGGTTTATTAGGACTGATGAGTATGAAAGGTTGACTCCTACTGGGGTGGGAAGGTTTTATTGTATGGTTTACCAAGGGTAGAAATAACTATTTGAAAGCCTTTTAGGAGTTTGTCTTGAAAGGCTTTTTGGGTTGATTTACCTCTATTTAGCACTTATTCACATACACTTCTTGTACATGAAGCATTCCTTTCTCAAATCTGTTACAATGAAGGTTAACGTTCTTACGGATACGGAGGATCAATAAGGCATGCTGAAGCTGAAAATCCCGATAAATCGAATGAATTATTTGATCGAGGCGGCGCAGGATCATATGGAACCCGATAATTTACAATTAGGCTGGGAATATTATCATAAAGGGTACGTACTTTCTATGGAGTTATCAGATGTCATCCATCTGCGAGCTCAAGTGTATGGCACCAAAAAATATAACGTTGACATCAACATGACGAGTTTTTCCAAAAGTGTCTGCTCCTGCCCCTACGATGGCTGGTGTAAGCATATCGCTGCTGTGTTGTTCAATGCTTATTCCGTGCACGGCCGCCCAGAAATGCTGCTGCGAGAAATGAAAAGCTCACTGCATGCCTCTAAAAAACGGAGTATTCGCACCTCTGAAGGCAAAGCCAAAAAGCAAGTCGAACAAAAAATAGTCCCACAGGCCAATGGAACTGCTAAGGAATGGCATGTTTATTTTGAACAACGGTTTTATGGGTATTCACTTAATCAGCAAAATTCCATCGATGGCTTTTATTCAGCAGCATGGACGGATTTAAGCGAGCTCGCTTCCAAATGGGAGGAATCGGTGCGTCAAATTTACTCGTTGCACGTTCTCTTTTTTATAATGCGTAAAATGGATTTATTCCACCAGATGAATCAAGCTTCCTATCTATCCTACTACCATGAATCTGCATGCCGCGCCGTGGCTAAGCAAAGTATGGAGAAGCTTGCTGAGATGGTGGAGCTTTTTGCTATCAGAAAGAAACCACTTAAAAAGCTTTGGGAGGAAACCATTGCATTTATTGGTGAGACAGCTCTAACCGGAAAACCAGGCCCTGTGGATTGGATGACGGTGTATCGGATGCTTTGGTGGTCTGTTTTTGATCGCAAGGCGTTTGCAGGAGCGGAACGTATACGACTAGAAAAATTAGTAAATACAGATCTGACACCTCGAAAAAAAGAGGCTTTGTGGCTTGCTCTAGCACATTTTGAATTAATGGATGGGCAGGACGATGCAGCGATGCGTTGGCTTAAGAATATAACAAGCCCGATTCCTAGTGATTATTATATGGTTCTGCAGGGTCTAATGGAGCGCGAGGAATGGGAGCGTCTGCTGATTTGGCTGCGCTGGATGCTGCCGACTATGTTGAAGGCAAGACAGGATGATTTTCATACGGTCTGTTCGTATTGGCTGGAAGCGATGAAGCATCAGCCTTCGGATGAGGAATGGATTCATGTCATGCTTTCGCTTTTACCACGGAGTTATTACTACTACACGGATTACCTGATGAAAACAGAACGGTTTCGTCAATGGGTCGATTTACAGCTGTCCCATCAAATCTCTCCTGCCAGCCTTTATACGGAGCAGTTGAAGGCTGTCGAGAAAGCAGACCCGACTTTGTTGCTCCCCTTGTATCATCAAGCTGTCGAAAAAGCAGTTGCTGAGAAGAATCGCGCTTCCTATAAAGTGGCTGTTCGTTATCTAAAAAAACTGTATACGATCTATAAAAAACAGAAGCAATCCGAGCGTTGGGAAGATTATATCTATCGGCTTGCTAAAAAATATTCGCGCCTTCGCGCTTTTCAAGAAGAATTGCAGAGAGGAAAATGGCTACTATGAGGGCAACAGCAACAGGAACATCTATGATTCATTCCACTTGGATTCCTCCTCATTCGCTTTTTCTTTGGGGCACTCGTACCCATGGGGGTATTATGGATCCCATCGAACTGAAGAACCAGCTTTTCGCTTGGCATGCCCCTTCCTATTACGGCACCTTTATTGAAACCTCAGAGGTAGGAGCCAAGGAAGGCATCTTGCTTCCTGCTGCTATGGCTTTGGATTATTTTTGCAATACATCGGATTTGCAGCATGCCGTGTTCACATGGAGCGATGAACTAATTGAGCTTAAACAAGCTGCACCCGCGGTTAGAGAAGCGTTAATCGCTGGCCGCTGCATGCCGGATTATGCCAAATGGAAGCAGGGTAAACTTAGCTGGAAGCTACGTTTGGGCGAGGTTAGTGAGAGTAAGGACGGGGAAGAACTTAGTGATGGAGAGCTTCTGAATGATGGAGAGCTTCTGAATGATGGAGTACTTCTGAAAGATGGAGAGCTTCTGAAAGATGGGGAGCTTCTGAAAGACGGAAAACCTAAAACTCCTCCTGTTCATGATACGTTTGTTGACGAGGTTGTTTCACCGCTGTTGCGCGACTGGATGGATTCGCTTATTTCGGAATGGGTGCGCGAGCAGCCTGAGTTTCAACAAACGCTGCAGCGCTTGGAGCAAGCACATCCTATGCTCGCGGGCGGCTTGCCCGCAGACCTCTGGCTCGATGAAGAAGATTGGCTGGTTGCGATTGGCTGGAAGCATGATTCCAGCCCTTTCCGCACCTGCCTGCAGCTGGTCGAGCCCGATCTTGACGACTCGTGGAGACTGCAGCTTCAGCTGCAGGACCGCCAACGAGCGGATGTTCTAGTCGCGTGCAGCCCGGAGGGCGAGCCCGCGAAGGAAGACGCAGCCAGCCTGCCCGAGGCGTGGCTGGCAGATCTTACGCGCGTGCGCAAGGATGTGCAGCAGTGGCTGCACATCCTGCCCTGGCTGCGCGACAGCTCCGAGCCGGAGCAGCTGCGCCAGGAAATCACCGCCGATGAGGCGTGGGATTTCCTGGCTAACGGCAGCATGCGGCTCGTCGAGGCGGGCTACGCGGTGTTCCTTCCCGCGTGGTGGGAGCGGCTGCGGAAGCAGAAGCCGCGCCTCAAAGCCAAGATCAAGTCCTCCGTTGGCGCAGCCAATGACTCCACGTTCGGCTTAGGGCAAATCATGCAGTTCGACTGGCGCCTTGCTTTAGGGGACGTTGTCCTAACCGAAGCGGAATTCCGCCAGCTCGCCGAACAGAAGCGAAAGCTCGTCCAGTTCCGCGGCAAATGGATCCAACTGGATCCAACACAATTGGAACAAATTCAGAACGTCATGAAGCAGGTTAAGAAGAAAAAAGGGCTGTCTTTTCGCGATGTTATGGAAATGCATTTGTTAGGCTCTTCCGCTGATGCCGATGCACCCGAGCTAGCTACTATTGAAGAAGAGCTTGAAATGGAAGTTGAGCTGAATGAACATCTTCTGCATCTCATGGCTCAGCTTAAGCAGCAAGCTGCAATCCCACCATTTACCGCACCAGAAAGCTTTAAAGGCTCACTCCGTCATTACCAATCGGACGGTGTCGCTTGGATGTTATTCCTGCGGCGCTTTGGTTTAGGCGGCTGTTTAGCAGATGATATGGGTCTCGGAAAAACCATTCAATGGATTACCTATCTTTTAACCGTCAAAGAAGCTGAAGAGCTTCGACTTTCGAATATAGCGGCAGCACAGTCTGATTCTAACGATGCCTCCAATGAAGATGAGCTTGAAGCCGCACCATCCTTACAGTCCTCTTTACTGATCTGTCCAACCTCAGTACTAGGCAACTGGCAAAAAGAGCTCCAACGCTTCGCCCCTTCCTTAAAAGTCCATTTGCATTACGGACCGCAGCGTTTAAAAGGTGAAGCCTTTACTGAAATGACCAAAGAAATGGATTTGGTGTTAACCTCCTTCACTCTTGCTCACTTAGATGAACCCGAGTTAACTGCTTTACAGTGGGGCTCCATCTGCGTAGACGAAGCACAGAACATCAAAAACGCCTACACTAAACAAGCCACTGCGATCCGCCATTTACAAGGGGATCATCGCATTGCACTAACCGGTACGCCGATCGAAAATCGCTTAACCGAGCTTTGGTCGATTCTCGATTTCTTAAATCCAGGTTATCTGGGATCGTTGCGCGAATTTTCACATCGTTACGTCGCCAAAATCGAGAAAACCAAAGATGTCGCGGCCATCGGACAGGTGCAAAAGCTGATACGCCCTTTCTTACTGCGCAGAGTAAAAAAAGACCCAGCCATCCAGCTAGATCTACCCGATAAGAACGAAATGAAAGCTTATGTTTCCTTAACGACGGAGCAAGCTTCCCTATATGAAAACTATATCCAAGAAATGTTCGCCAAGCTGGAACGGCTCAAAGCTATGGAACGTCGCGGTCTCATTCTAGCGGCCTTAACCAAGCTGAAGCAAGTCTGCAATCACCCTGCGCTTTTGCTTAAAGAAGGCGTTCAAACCCACACACTGGGACGCTCCAATAAAGTGGAACGCCTGCTGGATATGGTCAATGAGCTCCGCCAAGAAGGCGATCGTTGTTTAATTTTTACCCAATTCGTCGAAACCGGACACCTGCTGCAGAATATCATTCAAAAAGAACTCAAAGAAAAGGTCCAATTCCTCCATGGTGGCACACCTAGAGCAGAACGTGAGCGGATGATTGAGACCTTTCAGAACGAATCGCCAGATCTGGAGAATGGCAGCGGGATCTTTCTACTTTCCTTGAAGGCAGGAGGAACAGGCTTAAATTTAACTGCCGCTAACCACGTCTTCCATTTTGATCGTTGGTGGAACCCTGCGGTTGAGAACCAAGCAACCGATCGCGCCTTCCGTATTGGCCAAACCCGCCATGTTCAGGTTCACAAATTCGTGACACTAGGAACTCTAGAAGAAAGAATTGATGAAATGATCGAACGCAAGCAAGGCCTAAGTCAGCAAATTGTCGGTGGTGGCGAAGGCTGGATAACGGAGATGTCTACTGAAGATCTGCATGACCTATTCTCACTCCGCCGCGACTGGGTAGAGGCTTAGCCGAGTAACTATACAGTTAACGGGCAACTTGTTACTTTCCGTTGTCCATTAACTGTGTAATCCTACCCAAGAACACACCTCATGAACTCGACAATACTCCACCTATCTGCTAAAATTTAATTAGAATCTCTTAAAAGTAAAGCGATTTTAATTTTTAATTCTCAAGTCCATACTTCCCACACTTTAATTCACAAATCCATACTTCCCACACTTCGTGAAGCACACGTCGTTTGTCTCCTATTTTGGAGGCAAACGGCGTTTTTTATTTCCCAGCTTTCAGCTTCCCCAACTAATTTAAAGGAGATATCCCCATGTTTGAACAAGAATATGAAGTGTTTTTAGAGGCACAACGCCGTTCAGCGACCGGACAAAGGCTGGAGCAATTAAACAAGGACTTAACAGGAGAGAAAAAGCTGCTGAAGGAGGTAATTTGGCCCGTTCTAAAATCCTTCGACGGCCTAATCATGGAGTACGAGTTAATCAGCTCAACCGGGGTGAAAATATATGTCGATGTATTTTATGAGCCATTAGGCATTGCATTTGAATGCGAAGGATTCGTGGTCCATGCGGAGAAAATCACCCGTGACCGATTCATATTCGAACGAATGCGCATCCGAACGATTGCCATGTACGGTTACAAGTACATCCCGTTTGGCTGGGACGAGCTCGACAAACGCGCAGAAGCCTGCCGCCGTTCAGTATACGAGCTTATTGGGCGATTCTCGAGCACAGCAGGATCTGCGCTCAACGATTTAACCGTCTCCGAGCGTGAAGTATTACGCTACGCCCTACGCCTAAACCGCCCCCTGCGGTTGAAAGATGCCTGCTACTGTTTGCAGTTAAGAGTTACTGCCACTCGTTATGTGCTAATTAAGCTAGTAGAGAAGAAGCTTATTAAGCCACATAATTCAGGTACTAAAAGGATTCATGAATATACACTAGAAGAAAACGCAAAAAGATATATGCTTTAATTCCTTGCCTAAGTCCGTTGAGAAGTTAGTATCACTTATCGAGATACTACTTCCTCCACTCGAGGATGTTCTGAGTAAATTGCAACAACCCAATACTAGCGTCGATCTCCAACTTAATCCCCGCTCTAGATGAGTTTAATTAGTTTAAGTAACCAGCTTTGAGTTAGTTTTATGCATTACAGCAGTAATAGATGTTCTGAGTAAATTGCAACAACCCAATACTAGTGTCGAATTCCGACTAAGTCCCCGCGCTAGATGAGTTTGATTAGTTAAGTAACCTAGCTTTGAGTTAGTTTTATGCATTAAAGTAGCAGTAGATGATCAGAGTAAATGGACCTCCCACTCACTCTAGTGTCGATTTTCGATACTACAACCTCCACCCGAGGTCATCCACTCACTCTAGTGTCGATTTTCGATACTACAACCTCTACCCGTGATCATCCACTCACTCTAGTGCCGATTTTCGATACTACAACCTCCACCCGAGGTCATCCACTCACTCTAGTATCGATTTTCGATACTACAACCTCCACCCGAGATCATCCACTCACTCTAGTGTCGATTTTCGACACTACAAACTCCATTCGATATCATCCACTCACTCTAGTGTCGATTTTCGATACTACAACCTCTACCCGAGATCATCCACTCACTCTAGTGTCGATTTTCGATACTACAACCTCCACCCGAGATCATCCACTCACTCTAGTGTCGATTTTCGACACTACAAACTCCATTCGATATCATCCACTCACTCTAGTGTCGATTTTCGATACTACAACCTCTACCCGAGATCATCCACTCACTCTAGTGTCGATTTTCGATACTACAACCTCCACCCGAGATCATCCACTCACTCTAGCGTCCATAATCGACTCTACAGCAGCACCGGATGGATCAAGCTACTATTCAACCCTCTCCCAAGTCGCACAAAACGCCAAAAAGACCTCCGTCGGAGGTCTAGTGTAACATCCGCCTAACGCATGTTTTCCAATTATTCCCTATATGTTACAATTGGACTAGCTGCTGCATAAAGTCAAATCGCGAGATCCATGAACAGATAGAATCCATTTCCGATGGGACACGAGTAGGTTTGAATAAAGCTTGAGGTATTAATATCTGAATAGGGCTGAGAAAGTATCCCGATCTGGTAATGCTTCATTGTGAGAATGTTGGGAATAAAGTAGGGACGCCAGATCCAATTGGAGCCACGGAACTTCTCATCCTTTTCCCAGTCTCCTTCAGGGTTGCGATTGAAATTAGAGGAAATTTGATAGCCATCTTCTTTGCAGATATAATATCTTAAAGCGATATCGAGCGCAAACTTTGCAAAGCGTTCGAGCGCCTCATCGGCCTCCTCTGCATTCTGAACAATGACTTCCGTACTGAACAAATGATTCAAGGCTTGCTCAATTTCAAACAAACGGCTATGTTTTTTCAATTCTTGAGCATGAAACAAACTCATCTCTTCACGCAGCATTTCTGTAAAATGGTCCTCAGGGAGAAACTCAGGCTCTGCTGGAGCAAATAGAAAGCCCTGGGCATATCTAGCCCCCGCGAGCATGGCATTCTGTAAATCTTCCTTTGTTTCTACACCTTCTACTAGCAGGGATGCACCCATTTGGGCGGCAATGATCGAAAAAGATCGCAACAAAGCACGATACCCTTCATGCTTGGCACTTTTCTTAAGAATCTTCAAGTCAATCTTGAGAATTTTCGGTTGAATAATCGCAATACGATCCAAGTTACTGAATCCGCTGCCAACATCATCTATAGCGAGCATGCAGCCTTTCGCGCGATACACCTCTAACACTTCACGCAAATCCTGAAGATTGCCAACAAAGTCTTCTTCTACTACTTCTATTACAATCCGAGAAGGCGGAATTTCATACTTATCAATTAGTTGCAAGGTAGGCAAGTCACCCGTATTATTATACATATGATAGATCCAAGATGGCTTTAAATTTATGAATAGCTGAAAATCCCCATCACTTCTCATCATTTTTGCGAAAGCTAGCTCCCGTAAATGACGATCAACTTTAATATGAATATCATCGGTTATGTTAGCATCAGCAAAAAACGGACCTAAGCTACGAACACGCCCTTGAACAATCTCTCTCCCAAGTGACTCATAGGCTATAATCCTCTGAGTTTGCAGCGATATGATTGGCTGGAAAAAGGGAACAATCCTATCCATATCAGGTATGTTATTCTTGCTGTAGACGTACATAAACCTATCATCCCCTGTTCCAATCATCTAAGCTAAATTGAATGTTACATTAATTTACACGTACTTCTCATCTCTTTGTATTTTACTTCAAAAACCTAACTCTTGCAATCAAAAAGCGAATTATTAGCTATATTTTAACAGGATTGTTCGCCATTTAATCCAATACCTTACATATGAAAGGAAGAAAAAGAAATGAAATCGATAATACGGTTTAGTATGAAGAACACCGTCGCTATCTTCATCTTAATTTTCATGCTAGTTGGAGGAGGCATTTATTCCATTATGCAAATGAAAATGGAGAAGTATCCACAAGTGGATATTCCCTATTTGCACATATCCATCTACTATCCAGGCGCTTCCCCAGAACAAGTCATGCAGGATATCGGCTACCCCCTCGAACAGCAGCTCGGCAATATAGATGGCTTATCCAATTTATATACTGCGGCAAACCCAAACGTTTTCAACGCCACTCTAGCATTTTCGATGACAGCTAGTATGGAGCAAGGCGAGAAGGATGCTCGCGAGGCTGTAGCCAAGTTCAAGCTGCCCGATACGGCGCAACCCCCAAACTTTAGTGCCGAAAAATTAGATGCTGAAGTATATACTATAGCCATTTATGGCGGAGCACAGGAAGCTGCTCAGCAGGTAGTTGAAGAAACGCTCCAACCAGCTATTCGCTCCATCGATGGCATTGAAGCTGTTAACTTAGGCGGTATTCATACCAAAAAAGTGTTCATTCGTTTGCTTCCTAATGCTTTACTAACTCATAAGCTGACTTTAGATCAGGTAAATCAGTTTATTCAAGCCAATAATGCCTCCTTCCCCATCGGGGACTTAAAAACCACCGACCAAACTTTACCGATCCGCATGAATAATTCGTTGCATTCCTTAGAGGATATTCAGAATATCCCCATACTTACCGCTGAGAATAAGCCACTTAAACTAAGTGATATTGCAGATATCACCTACGATACCTCTGATCAAAGCATCACTCGGATCGATGGAGAGCCCGCAGTCACTCTAACGATCATACCTCAAGGCGGTCAGGATGCCGTCAAAATCACTAAGCAAGCCAAAGAAAAAGTAGCTTCCATCCAGCTTCCTGCAGGCTTAAAAACATCCGTTCTACTCGATCGTTCCACAGAAATTGAAAAATCGGTTTATGGCATGCTTCGAGAGGTTATTCTAGGAGCCATAATGGCTGTTCTAGTTACTTTATTATTCCTGCGCAACCTGCGCTCGACAATCATTGCTGTCATTTCTATTCCTTTATCCATGCTCGCTTCAGTCATAGTCCTAAACAACCTTGGTTACACTCTGAATATGATGACATTAGCCGGTATCGCTGTCGCAATAGGAAGGGTCGTAGATGATTCGATTGTAGTTATTGAGAATGTTTTCCGCCGTGTTAGATCTGCACAGGATAGAGATGGGGTTCTGGTAGAAAACGCTACTCGCGAAGTATCCAACGCCATTACATCCTCTACCATCACAACGGTCGCTGTGTTCCTGCCACTTGCTTTTGTGCCAGGTATAGTCGGCAAATTTTTTGTACCGCTCGCTTGGACAATTGTTATTTCCTTGCTTTTTTCTTTATTGGTTGCCGTAACTGTCGTGCCTCTAATGTCTAGGCTTTTCCTGCTAAACCTTAAACATAGCGAGCCTCGCGAGAATATGCTGCAAAGAATTTATCGAAGAGTTCTGGGAGGGGCTTTACGAAAACGTTGGTTAACCCTAACATTCGCCTTTCTCCTATTAGTTTCAAGCATCGCTTTTATCGCTCCCGGTCTAGGCATTAATTTTCTCCCCGCCGAAAAAGCTCTTAAATTTAACATAGACGTCACTATGCCTATTGGCACTGGAGTTACTAAAACGGAGAAAGTGTCCACTAAAATTGAGGATATTCTAAAAAGCCATGACGAAGTTGAGCTTATTACAGCATATATTGGCAGTGAGCGAGCCTATTTAGGATTTTCAGTCAAGGATGCCAAAACGGATACAGATGCATTAGCCGCAAAATTGCGAGCTCAATTTAAAGAGATTACGGATGCAAAAGCCATCACTTTAGTTGGCGTAAGCGGCGGTGTAAACGTTGGCTCCGATTTCTCGATTGTGGTAAACGGACCTAATCTAGCTGTCATAAAACAAGCCACCGATCAGATCATCACCAGCTTGAAGCCCGTGCCAAACCTAACTGAGGTTAGGAGCTCGGCTGAAGGTGAAAAACCAGAAATCTCGATTGATTTCGATAACTCTAAGCTTGCAGCAAATGGCTTGACCCCAGCCACAGTAGCGCTTAACCTGCATAACATGGTTGACGGTTCAACCATCACTAAATCGCAAATTAACTCTAGAACCACAGATGTTGTACTTTCGATGAAAATGGGTCAGAACGCAACAATCGAAACCTTGAAGCAGCAAAAAATCTCTACACCGCTCGGTACCCAAGTTGCTCTTCAGAACGTCGGAAGTGTACAAATTGTCAAAAATCCAACAAATATCGCTAGGTATAATCAAGCGGATTATTTACAAATTCACGGAACGATTACTGATAACAATACAGGTAAAGTAACCAGCGATGCCGAGAAAGCAATTCGAGGTTTGAAGCTGCCTGAAGGTGTGACTTGGAGCTCAGAAGGTGCCTCTAAAGAACTAAATGATGGTTTTATTAATATGGGGATTGCTTTGATTATCAGCATGTTTCTAGTTTACATGGTTATGCTCATTGCCTTTAGTGATTGGAAGCTGCCATTGGTTATCCTGGTTGCTATTCCATTCTCGTGGATCGGCGCCTTGCTTGGGCTCTTTATCGTTCACGAGCCAATCGGTATGCCTGCACTAATCGGCATCCTGATGCTTGGCGGTATTGTCGTAACCAACGCCATTGTTTTATTAGACCGCGTGAAAACAAATCTAACCCATGGAATGGCTAAAAAAGATGCGCTTATGGAAGCAGGAGTAACGCGAATTCGCCCCATTCTGATGACGGCGATCGCGACTATTGGCGCCCTTCTTCCTCTAGCCATTTCGACAGACGGAGGCCTGATTTCACGCGCCCTAGCAGTCGTAGTCATTGGCGGTTTAAGCACCTCAACACTCTTGACCTTAGTCATTGTTCCAGTCATTTTCAGTCTGGTTACTAGAGAAAAACGGGTATACAAACCTGAAAACGTCGAAATAGCTGCCTGAGTCAAAGGGATACAGGTCAAAGGGATACAGGTCAAAGGGATACAGATCAAAAAACCAGCTTAGACAGATTTCCCACTCTGTCCAAGCTGGTTTTTTTCTTGAAAGCTATTACCTCTTACGATCCTCTGTTAAATGAAACTGATTAACCAATTGGTGCAAGGAACCGGAGATAGCCTCCACATGATCAGCCGTATGTCGCACATGGACCATATCTGCAATTAATTCTTGTACCGTACCTTCAACCTCGTTTGATATTTTGCGATTCTCGATACTTACTGCCGCTACTTTTTCCATGAGTCCCAAGACCTCATCCACTACTTGATTCTTCAAACCATCCTGATTGCCTGCTTGCTCCAGAATTTCGGCTGCGGCGGCAACAAGCTGCGAGCCCTCTTCAACTACCTTGTTACCTTGCTCCATAGAGTCAATTGCTTGAGTTGCATTAAGATGAATATGGCGAATGGTTTCACCAATTTGCATAGTCGATTGCTTCGTCAGATCAGCTAACTTGCGTATTTCTCCAGCCACTACTGCAAAGCCCCGTCCATGTTCACCAACGCGAGCAGCCTCAATCGAAGCATTCAACGATAATAAATTGGTCCGCGCCGAAATTTCTTCAATTACCAATAGAGCTTCCGATATCTCTTTAGTAGTGTCCATAAAGGTGCGAATCGTCACATTGGTTTCATTAACTTTGAGTTGGATGCTCTGCATTTTATCCCCAATGCGATGCACCTCGCCTTGAGCTACAGCTATTTGCTCAGATGCTTTTTCCTCCAAGCTTTTGAGCGTTCCACTCATCTCTTCGGCAACATCCTTAGCAATATCGATGTCCTTTAATTGACGACGAATCCCACGAAGCATATCTTTGATCTTGTCATTCACCCGCTGTGAAGAGCCTTCCGAGGATGAGGTTGATTCGTTCAACAGAGTTTGACTTGCCAGAACATCTTCAGCCCCTTGTTTAACTCGAATCATGATACCTTCTAAGGAATCAATCATATTGTTAATCCACTTGGCTAGATCCTTGGTTTCATCATTACCAAATTGCCCATGATCCAAGCGCTTGGTCAAATCACCTTCGCCCTCGGCATTCAAACGAATAAATTCGTTGATCTTCAAGAGATTGTCTGCCACCGGCTTGGCACTTTTACGACTTGGTAGAATAATGCTGAACACTCCAAACAATAGATTACCGCCACCTAAAAGGCAGCTCGCTAGGAGAGTTGAAGGTTTATTCATCAGCACCACAATCATCGCCACACTGAAGAGCATAAATACAAAAACCAACCAAGTCTGCATTCGCACCAGCTTCCACTGGATACTCCGCATCCGATAAACCTCTTCTAAATCGCCTTCACACATCATCCCCCAAACATCTGGACAATGAGGAAGCTGAAAGGTCACGCCTTTGCCAATAACGGCTATATGCCGATAATCGGAATAACCAGGAAACTCAACAAACAAATTACTGCCATTTGCTATGGTATTAGCAACACCTGGATGCAGCTTGCCCGTAGCCGGATCTGTAAAGACCAGCTCAAGCTCCGTGTGATCCTTGACCGATACAGTACCCCAATCCGTTTTTACACCGTCTTTTAAATTGTCGCCAAAGGTAAAGGTTAAATCCTCAAATCGGCTCCTCGATAAAGCCGTTCCAGGTAATATCTCTTTATTTAACCCTGGCTTTGCCATGAAAATATAATTATCGCCCGAATCCGGATAAATATGCCCTGACTCTCTTTGAATTAAATCACCCAACACATCATTTGGCACCCGGCCACAAACAGCGCCTTTCCATACCCCGTCTTCCATTATCGGCAAAATATAGAGCAGCGTCATTTTATCGTGGAATTTGGATGAGCTTGGACCGATTTCCAACGTCAAAGGATCTGAATATGGACCCAACAAACAAGGCTTTCCTTGATTCGTAGCTTCTAAACCATGATATGTACAAGAATTCGCTTGATACGCCGTACCTACATGCTTGGCAAAAGTAGAGTAGACTACCTTCCTATTCTCATCTAGCAAATAAATCTCCGAAAAATCATTCCCGCGCTTCTTAGTTGCATTAAATAATCTCTCTAGCAATGCATCGGTTTTACTCGTATTCTGTTGAATTTGCTCTTTTAATCTACTGAGATGGGACCAGTATTCTTCGACCCACCCGTTTAATAATTGAACCCGCGTTTGTGCTATCCCTTCAAAAATATCCTCAACATCCGTTTTCAAGCGGCGATTCAGGCGATACGACCACCATAATGGCAGCCCCGTTTTAAACCCTAACCAGTCGAACATGTTGTACGCCCCCCTCTTGAGCTAACCTTTTGCGGAAACATTATTCAACTTGTTTTACATTGACGATGACTTCTAATCGTTGCTGATCTGTTCCTCGATAAATTCCTTTCACTGGAACAATGTCCTCGTAATCCCTCCCGTGGCATAGCTTTACGTATCGCCAGTTAATATCACCGTTGTTTGTCGGATCGTAACCTACCCAACCAATTCCCGGAACAAAAGCCTCCACCCAAGCATGTGATGCTTGCTCATAGTCCGCATGCCCACCTTGCAAATCACCAACAAAATGATAGCCGCTGACATACCGCGCAGGGACTTGCATATTTTTGCAGATCGCGATCATCAAATGGGCAAAATCCTGACAAACCCCTTGCTGCAAATGGACAATTTCAGCAATCGTGGTTTTAACATGCGTTGCATAAGGATTGTATTCGTAATTGGTAAAAATCGCCTCTGAAATCATTTTCAGCTTTTTCTCAATGCTTACCTCTATCTCACCATTTACAAATGGCTTGGCAAGCTCTGGATCAATATAGGTGTATTTGGAATCCATCAGATACTCTGCATGCTGATTAATAAATCGTTCACTATGCAGCATTTCCAACTGCTCCTTCAAGCTAAGGATTTGTTTACGCTCAGGCTCCAGCTCATCCGTAACCACAATAGAGGTGGTCTTAATCATAAGTTCATGGTGTGGATCCCCAACTGAAAAAGAGTGCACCCGATTCCCAAAAAAATCATCGTACGAGAATAACGAAACACTAGGCTCTACAGTTACTGTATGCTGATAGCAGGATTGGCGATGATTCGAGCTCGGGGTCAAGCGAATTTCATTGACACTCTCCGACGTCGGAGTTGCGTAATGATAGCGCGTTAAGTGTGTAATCTCTAGTTTCATACGCCCAAGACCCCTTTCCGAAAAAATGTTTTGGAAATCACTTCACCTAGTTGATTAATTGAAAGCGACATTTCCTCTAGAAGCTTCGGTAAACCTTCGCTGTCCAGATCTTCCCACTCCAGATAAGCTAGGTTTGCACGTGTTTTTCCAGCAAAACGAATCGCTTGATCGGAAGGCAAGGTAAATTCTAGATCACGGCGGATGTTCTTCAAATGTGTTTCTATATTCACTAAAGAAAAATTAACGGAACGTGGAAATACGAAGTTAAGCATCAAAAATTGCACAATTTTTTCAATATGAAATTCATTGGCACACATTTTACGAAAAGCCTCATAAGCGCTGACCGATTTCAATACTGCTATCATCCGTTGATAATTATCATGGTCGGTGAATTTCGAGGCGTCCTGCATGTAGCTGCGATAGATGACCTGCAGAATTCGCACTGTATTCTCTGCCCGTTCCATGTATTTACCCAATTGAATAAAATGCCACTCGTTGCTCCGCAGCATAGTCGATTCAAGGCTGCCGTGAAACAAGGCTACCCATTCCTTAATCTTCTGATAAAATACATACGGTGAAAGCGCGCGAATGTCCGCAAGACCCTGCTCTCTCAGCCAGATATAAAAAGCGTTGATGATATCCCAAGACTCTCCAGGTATTCCTTCTTTAATCGTCCTCGCGTTATCCCTGGCTTGTGAAACGCACGAAAAGATAGAGTTGTTATGCTTGCGTTCGAATGTCATAAAATGCAGCACATCCGACTCGGTCGCTTGTTTATTCTGCTCCGCAAATATCGCATAATCGCCGACGGCTTGAATCAGCTTTTCCCACACTAAGGCACCTGACTCCTGAGGGTCCTTCAATTCGTGGCGCATGTGATAATTTACGTCTATTAGACGAGCGTGGTTTTCGACTCGCTCCATGTAGCGGCCTAACCAGAATAGGGTTTCTGCTTTTCTATTGAGCATAGGCTTCCTCCTTTAAAATAAGTCCCTAAACCTTACTTTAGAAGCTTAACGTTGCAGTACATGATAGATGTGCCTTCCAGCCACTCTTGAATTTGCATCCTCTTTTATTGGAATAAAACAGATTGTAAGGATGCAATCTTCAAAGGCGGCACGTAAACTTTCCAGACACACCCATCACTCCCTTACACCCAGCTTTAAAAGTAAAACCATTAACTCAAATTTTCATTTCGTCATTTTCAGAAAGACTAAACCAAAACCAAACTATGTCCTTAAGATATGAACCTTAAGCCAAAACCCAAGTATCTTTACTGCCGCCGCCTTGGGAGGAGTTTACGACCAAAGAGCCTTCTTTTAGAGCGACACGGGTTAGGCCGCCTGGGATTACTTGCATTTCTTTGCCATAAGTAACAAATGCGCGGAGATCGATATGGCGCGGGCATAGCTTACCATCAATGAATGTAGGTGCAGTAGATAGTTGAATTGTAGGTTGAGCAATGTAGTTGGATGGGTCGTTGCGTATCTTAATAGCAAACTCGGCGATTTCTTCGTCCGTTGCACATGGGCCGATTAGCATTCCATACCCTCCGGAAAGCGAGGTTTCTTTTACAACCAACTCACTTAAATGAGCCAGCACATATTCCCGTTCCTCTGGGCGGCTAAGAATATAGGTCGGAACGTTCTTGAGGATGGGTTCTTCGTTTAAATAGTATTTAATCATTTCTGGAACATAGGCATAAACCGCTTTATCATCTGCCACCCCGGTTCCGGGTGCATTAGCAATTGTTACGTTGCCCATTCGATAAGCGTTCATCAAACCCGCAATACCTAACATGGAATCCGCGCGAAATGCCAGTGGATCCAAGTAATCATCGTCTAAACGACGGTAGATGACATCAATTTGCTTCAACCCGCGAATTGTCCGCATATAAACCTTATGATCCTGAACAATTAAATCGCGGCCTTCCACAAGTAGAATTCCCATCTCCTGTGCCAGAAAGGTATGCTCATAGTAAGCCGAATTTCCTGAACCCGGAGTTAGCAGCGCTACTATTGGGTCTCTTTTGTTATTAGGTGCAATGCTGCGCAAGCTAGATAATAAATTATTCAGTCCACTGTCAATATCACGAACATGATAATCAAAATACAGCTCAGGAAATAAGTGCATAATTAGTTGTCTGTTCTTATAGAGGTATGAAAGTCCAGATGGCGTTCTTAAATTGTCCTCTAAGACAAAAAAATCCCCAGCACCATCACGAATCAAATCGATTCCCGAGAGAGGAGTGTAAACGCCATGCGGTATATTCATGCCCATCATTTCAGGTCGAAAATAACGATTCGTTACAACCATCTTTCGCGGAATGATCTCATCATGCAAAATATTTTGTTTATGATAAATGTCCCAAAGGAATAAATTTAAAGCTTTAACTCTTTGTTTAAGCCCTTTATCCATGACTCGCCATTCTTCTGCTGAAACAATTCGCGGCACCATATCAAAAGGAATTAACCGTTCTAGCGGCTCGGATTGTTCATCGTTATAAAGGGTAAAGGTAACTCCCTGCTTCACCAAGTGCGATTGCATGGATGCATTGCGTCCGCTTAACTCATCTTCCGTCATAGCAAGTAACCGTCCATGAACACCCGCATAGTGACTTCTCACTTGATCAGGCCCTGCAAACATTTCGTCAAAGCCGATGGAACGATGGTAACTCATCTGTCGTTGTTTTTGGGTATTTATCATGCACCATTCCCCCTTATACATCCATCATAATTAGGAGTCATGTTTATGTCAATATTAGTTACACCATTTTGACGAAAGTTTATCTATAATTCACCATATGTTATGTTTTATGACACAATTTATCAATTCATTTTTTCATTATAGGTTATAATTTGATTTCGACCATTCTGCTTGGCTTGATAAAGCGCACGATCCGCTCTTTCAAGCAACAAAATAGGATTATCGCCATTTTCAGGAAAGCCCGCTATCCCTAAAGATAACGTAACTCGCGACCTTATGGGATTCTCCGAAAATTCCATTCTCATCCTGATTCGTTCCGCTATTTTGTAGGCAAGCTCTGCATGAACTCGCGGCAATAGAATAAGGAATTCCTCACCGCCAAAACGGCAGCAAACATCCTCCGGCCTCACTTCATTCAGCATAATTCTCGCCAAGTATTTGAGCATTTCATCACCCATGAGATGGCCGAAATTATCATTAACCGCTTTAAAATGATCCAAATCCAGCAGTAAAACGGAGAAAGGCACCTCTTGCTCCATCCAAATTTCCATGTAGCTATCGATTGAGCGTCGATTCATCAATCCTGTTAATGCATCCGTTTGTGACTCCTGCGTGAAATGAACCACTTTCTCTTGAAGCACACCCACTGCTTTAATAATGGCTTTATTCAATTTATTGGCTTCATAATTCCAATGCTTAATTTGCGGAAATTCCATATCATGCTGTTCGCCTTCCGAGAAAACACTTGCATAATTCGCAAGCTGAGTTAGCGGTTTAGCGACCAGAGTAGATACCCACCAAGCTAATATTAATAAAAGCAATACAAACGGAAGTGTGTATAATATAATTCGCTTCATTGCCTTTTGTGTAAGGTTTAGAACATCTTTGGAAGGAGTTTGCGTAACAACTCCCCAGCCACTTTCTGCGACAAGCGCCTCGCTAGCTAACATGGACGCTCCTTTACTGTTGACTAAGGACTGCTCACTACTAAGCTTCCCATTCATAATCTCCTGAACTATCGGGTTCTTACTAACATCCTCGCCAATACGACTCGGATCCGGATGATAGATCAGCACCCCTAAGCGTGAAACCGCATACGTATATGATTCATTCAAATCCTGGCCTTCTTTATCCAGAATGCTTTTAAAGATATTGTCTGCTTGAACGTAGATAGTCCCGACTACTATACCTATAAATCCGCCATTCATATCAAAAACGGGATGACTGACATTAACAACAAGCCTGCCCGTAGTCGCCATATAGGGTTCAGAAATTAAAAATTTTCTTATATTTAGCGCTTGTGCCACCTGGTCTGATGTTAGCTTTGTCCCGGCGAGACCTACACTTGCTGGAGAAATAGCCACACACATACCCTGTTTATCAACAAAAGTAGTTGAATTAAAATTATTACTGCTGGATTTAAGTAAATCCATTTGATATTGAATATCGTCCTGATCACCTAAATGCTTACCCATCTCGCCAGCAGTCAACGCCAAGCTCTGTTTCATAGACTTAAACAATGAATCCGTTGTAGCCGCCAAGCGCTCCGAATTGATTCTATTCAGTTCTAGCGTTCTTTCTGTAAAGGAGGATTGCTCAATTTGATAGACTGCTCCGATGCTGATAATAAGGGCAAGAATAATAGACAAACCTACTAGAACACTAACAATAAAAGACAGCTTAAACCCACGATTTCTAACCCGTTTCAATTTCGCACGCATGAATGCCAACAACGATGTCGCCCCTATTCATAACCCCGATAATTAAGCAAATATGATGCAAAATAACTTATTTTTTTATTATACATGAAGGTTTGAAAGTTAGGTTTATTTTTACTAAATTTTACACTCTAAACGACAAATTTCATCATTTTTTTGCAATATCTTCATAAATTTGACCCAATTCAGCTTCAGAAAGCTCCCGCCAGCTTCCCATTCTCAGATTCTCCAGGGTGATATTCATAATTCGAACGCGCTGCAATCTACGTACCTGATACTCAAAATGTGCGCACATCCGACGAATTTGGCGATTTAATCCCTGAGTTAAGACAATTCGGAAGACATAATCCGAAATACGGCTAACCTCACACGCTTGAGTCACTGTATCAAGAATCGGAACCCCCTCAGCCATTCCCTGCAAGAATTGCGGAGTAATCAACCGATTAACCGTTACAATATATTCTTTAGCATGACTATTCTCCGCACGCAAAATTTGATTAACAATATCGCCATTATTCGTCAGCAGAATAAGACCCTCTGAATCTTTATCTAAACGCCCGATAGGAAAAATACGTTCCTCATGTCCAATAAAGTCAATTATATTCCCTTCAATATGCCGTTCAGTCGTACAGGTAATGCCTACCGGCTTATTGAAAGCTATATATAACGCCGTTTTTTTCGCACCAATTAGCTGACCATCCACCCGAACCTCATCTTCTTTTTCTGCTTGGCTTCCAAGCTCTGCTAGCTTTCCATTAATCGTCACTCGCCCAGCCTCTACCCACTTGTCCGCTTCACGTCTCGAAGAGATCCCTGTTTCACTAATAAACTTATTAATTCGCATACTCTAATACGCCTGCCTTTCTTTTCACTAAATTATTATATCACAATTGAAAATACAAATCGGTCGATGGTATAATAGTCCTAGAAATTATTGGATAGAGGAGCGAACCCCCATGCGTTTGATAACTAGGTCGGATTTTGACGGATTGGTTTGTGCCATGCTTTTTAAAAAATTGGATATGATTAATGAAATGAAGTTTGTACACCCGAAAGATATGCAAGACGGGATTATAGAAGTTACTTCAAATGATATTATCGCTAACCTACCTTTCGTTCAAGGCTGTGGCCTGTGGTTCGACCATCATTCAAGTGAATTAACACGCAATGCACCGGAAATTGAATTTAAAGGCGAGACTCGTATCGCCCCGAGCGCCGCTCGTGTTGTCTATGATTATTACGGCGGTAAGGAAGTATTCGGCGACATCGACAATATTATGGCAGGTGTTGATAAAGCAGATGCTGCTCAATTCAGCGCAGACGATATCCTCAACCCTAAAGGCTGGGATTTATTATCATTCATCATGGATGCCCGCACAGGTCTAGGTCGTTATCGCGATTTCCGTATCAGCAACTACCAGCTCATGGAAGATCTTGTCGAACTTTGCGCCATAAAAACAGCCGAAGAAATCCTAGAATTACCCGATGTTAAAGAACGCGTTATTCGCTACCACGAATTGGATCAAGAGTTTCGCAGCATGCTGAAAGAGCACACACGCACAGATGGTAATGTTATTATTACCGATTTACGTGATGTTGAAACGATTTACCCAGGTAATCGTTTTATGGTCTATGCACTTAACCCAAACGAGAATATCTCCATATGGGTGATTGACGGACGAGCTAAACAGAATTGCGTTTTCGCTTGTGGTCACAGCATTATCAACCGCACCTCAAAAACGAATGTCGGCGAATTGATGTTAACTCACGGCGGAGGCGGCCATCAGGCTGCTGGAACCTGCCAAGTCCCATACGACGACGCCAACAAAGAGCTGCAATCCTTAATTGATTCCATGAAAGCCGCTGGATAATAGATTAATAGATTAATATAGCCATTAAAGAAGACAGTATACCTAAAGATAGGTAAAACTGTCTTCTTTTCAATCCAACCAACCATTCTTCTCCGCTATGCTCAAAGCATCAATCCGATTTTTGGCATTCAGCTTTTGAATCGCCTCAGAAAGGTAGTTGCGCACCGTTCCGGATGATAGATAAAGCTTATTAGCGATATCGGGTGCAGACAGTCCTTCGCGCGCCAGCTTAAGCACCTCACGTTCACGCTCAGTCAAGGGATTCTCCGCTTCCCAGAAAGTAAGCGCCAGCTCAGGACTGACTGCACGCCCTCCCGAATAAACATTGCGAAGTGCAGCTGCCAGCTCAGCGATCGGCGAATCTTTTAATAGAAAACCTTTGACACCCGCACGCATCGCTCGTTGAAAATACCCCGTACGCGAAAAAGTTGTGAGAATGACCACCCGACACGGATTTTTTCGTTCTTTTAATTTTTCAGCCACATCCAGTCCCGTCATATATGGCATTTCAATATCCATCACAACTACATCCGGCGCTAAGGATTCAATCATCTGCAAAGCCTGCTCACCATTCTCCGCTTGTCCAACAACCTCTATATCATCTTCTAAATCCAACAAAGCACTAAGCGCTCCGCGAAGCATGCCTTGATCCTCAGCTACGATCACTTTCATCGGATACTACCTCCCAGCCTCAATAGCTCTATTCACATTAGGCACCTTAAAAGTAACAGTGGTACCCTGATCAATCACCGATTCAAATTGCAACTCACCATCCACTAGCTTGAGTCGTTCTCTCATCCCATTTAAACCATTTTTAGAAACATCGCCATTACAACTATCCACATCAACACCACTGCCTTTATCCATAACCTTCAAAATATAACTTCCTGCTTCACCTTTCCACTCGATCGCACACCCTGATGCTTTGCTATGTTTAACAACATTGGTAACAGCCTCGCGCAAGCACATACCCATTATGTTATCTACCAGAGGGGTCATCACTCCATTATCCATATCTCCTTTAACCTCCAGCACTATACCAGCTGCAGCTAAAATTTGTTTGGCGTGGGTAATCTCATCCCGAACGGTAACAGCATTCATCCCAGATACAAGCTCACGCAGCTGTTTAAGCGCCGCTCTCGAGGTTGTTTGAATATCCTTCACCTCTTGTGCAGCACGCTCTGGATTTTTAATCATTAGCTTCTCCGCCAGCTCACTTTTTAAGGTAATTAACGAAAGCGTATGGCCCAAGGTATCATGCAAATCACGCGAAATCCGCTGGCGTTCCTCATTTTTAGATAAATGGGCAATTTCTTCGTTTGCTAGATTTAGCTTTCGTTTAAGCTCATTAGAGCGTTGCCCAGCACGGATAATAAAAGGCATCCCTAACATAACCAACATGGCCGGGATCAATTGAATCAACTCAATAGTGTTGGTGAACATTTCATATTTCCAGCTTGTAAACGCAAATAAAGTCAACAATGCGATAATAGACCCAACAATTTGCTTCCTACTCTTCAGCATACCTATTAACGGCGAAGGATAAAAAGCCATATAAAGAAAATTCTCATCATATCGAAAAACAAAAAAACCAACAATTAAAATCTGCAACAGAATAGAAAGTATACGTCGTTTAGCATTAAAAAAACTAAAAATATAAATAACAGAGAAAAAGACAACAAGCAGAAAGCCTGGAATCATTTCATTCACAGGTCGCCCCACCAATGAAGCAACTGGGTAGATCATGTATACTAGCCAGATAAAAGCAAGATAGAAGGGCGGCCCCTCTTGGGACCGCACTTTGGGTTTAAACATAGACTAGATCGCTTCCTGTCTTTTCATTATATACGTTGATAATAACATAAACACGACCACATAAGCTGCTAAGATTAACGCCCCATCCCAGTCAATAACCCCGCCGCCAACCAGATTCCACGCCCCTTGACCCAGTCGAAACGTCGGTGTATATTTAGCGATATTCTGCATGGTATCTGACATCGATGCTGTTGGAAACCAAAGCCCACCTAGTATGGATAGCCCCATATATAACATCAGCGCAAGAATCTGTACAGCATCTGCATTTTTTATTGAGCCAAGCAAGGTACCTAAAGCCATGAACGAGAAGCCGCCAATCCAAATCCACAATCCGCTTTCTATCCAAATCGAAGCTGGCAGATGAATCCCCTTGCCTAGACCACCAATAATAAACATCAGTAATACGATTGCTAAATTGATCAATCCTTGTGCCAGCACCTTAGAGAAGATGTATGACCCGGATGGGAGCGGTGTAATTTTTAATAATCGAATCCAACCTTGTGAGCGCTCCTTAGATATCCTTTGGGCAAAAGAAGTCAAACCCGCGCCAACCACACCATAAACCGTCATAGACATCAAATAATAGGTAGTCCAATCCGCTCCATTCACTTTCGTATCACTATCCATCGTGCTGGTAAAAAGGAAGAAGAAGGCTACCGGCATAACCACCGAGAAGAAAACAAACCGTTTGTTCCGTATCGTCCGCATAAGCTCCGCCTTGCATTGGGCCACTGTCGCTTTAAGCTTTGTATTCATTCTAAACCACTCCTTTTAATACATTCGTATTATCAACAAGTGTTTGGAAGGCATCTTCCAGACCACCACTTTGAATCTCAATGTCATGCATTTCGATACGTTTTTCTATTAGCACACGAATCAATGTATCCGTATCATTGCTGTGCAGCTTCACCCTACGACCGCTCCATTCCACATCTACAACACCTGGGATTGCAAGAAGCATTTCCGATTTAACCGAAACACCCGCAGTAAATGAGATCACGCGCCCCGTTGTCCCCGCTTTAATTTCACTTGGCGTTCCATCTGCAATCAACTTCCCATTATTAATCACAACAATTCGATCCGCTAAGTTATCCGCTTCTTCTAAGTAATGAGTGGTTAATACTACCGTTCGGCCTTTTCCCGCCATAGCTCTAATTGTGTCCCAAAATAGCTGACGCGAGCTAATATCCATCCCGACTGTCGGTTCATCCAAGAAAATAATTTCAGGATCACCCGCTGCCGCTAATGCAAAGCCTAATCTTCGTTGCTGCCCACCAGATAAGGACGCTGCCATCTTATTCTTCTCGTTCTCTAGCCCGGAAATGCGCAGCAACTCAGCCAACGAAAGAGGATTCGTATAATAATTGCGAAATAAATTAATCGTCTCTGATACCTTAAGATTATCAATAATGCTCACATCCTGCAGCATAGCCCCAATTCGATTACGTACCTCCGAATCTCGCGGATTGCCGCCGAGCAGCTTGATTTTTCCACTTGTCGGTTGCTGCAAGCCAAGAATCATCGAGATAGTTGTTGTTTTGCCCGCACCATTAGGACCTAGCAGCGCCAAAACTGTTCCACGTTCTATACTTAAAGATAAATCATCAACTGCCTTTTTCCCTTTATACACCTTCGTTACATTCTCCAATTGAATAGCTAGTTGTTTCATAAATTCACTCCTCGTATGTTGTCTATCTTCCTTCGCTTTGTTGTCTGTTCTTATCTTACTGCACATAGCAAATAAGGAGTACGCACAAACGTAATCTCTTGAAGGTGACAGATGTCATATAAATCGGGTATGAAAACAGCAAAAAGCCCGCTGATTGCGGGCTCCATCTACTATTCGCGCATTTAACCATGCGTCTCTAAATACTCAACAAAAGCCAAAATCATATTCCCCATCCGTTCTTCTTGCGGATAAATAACTCGCGATACCCCAGCTTCACGCACAACATCAGCCGTATATTTCCCCACAGCAACAGCAACCGTCGGTCCAGCAAAAGCCGCCAATAACTCTGCGAGAACCCCCTGCTCTGCAGCATAGGCAAAAATAAATCTCACCTGCGGCCCGCTCGTAAATGTCACGGCATCGATCTCACCATTCAATATCTCCGCCACTAAGCTTACTAATACCTCACGCTCAGGCGGCACATGCCGGTAAGGAAGAATTTCACGAAACTCTGCATTCTGCTCCTGCAAATATTGGACTAGCTTTGGCGCTGGATCGCCATGCAGCTGAAGCGCCACACGACAACCGGTAAGATCATGCTCAGCCAATGCACGAACCAATCCAGCTGATGTGCCGTCATCATCTCGCGCCATTGTTTCCAACCCTAGCTTTTTCAGAGCACCAATGGCTTTATATCCTCTAGCCGCCAGCTTAGCCCGCTTTAATTTACTCATAAATGCATCTAATAATTCCATATTATCTGCAATCCTCAACAAGGTTTCAATACCCAATCCCGTTGTAAAGATGAACCAATCTACATTTTCTTTTAACAATCGGCGAATTTCATCTTCAACATGTGCATCTTCTAGAAAAACGGTACCTTGTGCTGGGCGAATCAGTGGAATCCCGCCTAGCTTTACAACAAACTTGCTTAAATCTTCCGCACGACGGGGGCCAGTTAAAGCCACTCGTTTACCCTCTAGCTTACCCATGGGTTACTCCCCCTTATTTTACTTATGATGCCATAGTGCTAGAATCATTCAAGCTCAGCGTAATATCGCCACTCCGCGCATCTATTTCTACTTGATAAGTGACAACGCAGCCTTCATCCGGTTCTTCAACCAATCCATCATTCATATTAATCCGCCAATCGTGCAACGGACAGAAGACATGATGATCACAAACAATACCTTCCGATAGCTTCCCACCCTTATGGGGACATCTATTCTCAATCGCCTTAATTTCACCTGTTGAAAGCTTGAATAAAGCTACTTCTATATTATCTACCATTACTGTTCTCGACCTACGCTCCAATATATCAGAAACATTCGCTACAACCCAGCTTTTCATAGGTAAACCCCCTTTTCAATAGACCCTTTATTTTTCTACCGGAATGGATTCACAAGCTTTAAGCGGCTGCAAAATCTGACTTAGTCTTTCTTGCTCAATAATTTCCTTCCAAGGATCTACTGTTAAACTAAGAGTCTTCTCTATACGCTCAACTAAAGCTAAACGAACTTCTTTGGATTCCAAAGCATCTCTTACGGATTGCACACCGATACGCTCAATCCAATCTGAGGTGCGCTCATTAAACCTGCCATTCTCCCGATAATATTGCAAGAAGGCTCCATTCCACTCAAGAACCTCTTCATTCGTTTTCACTTTTACAAGCAATTCCGCAGACCTGACCTTCACGCCGCCATTACCGCCTACGTACAACTCCCAACCACCATCAATGGCTACCACGCCAAAATCTTTAATAATCGATTCAGCGCAATTACGCGGACAGCCGGAAACCGCCATTTTCACTTTAGCCGGTGTATTCAAGCGTTCAAATTTCTTCTCCATATCAATCCCCATTTGAATCGCATCTTGGGTACCAAAACGGCAGAAAGTGTTGCCCACACAGGTTTTCACAGTTCTCAAAGCTTTTCCATAAGCATAACCTGAGGGCATATCCAAATCCGCCCAAACGGAAGTTAAATCTTCCTTTTTAATCCCGAGCAAATCAATTCTTTGTCCACCGGTGAACTTAACCATAGGCACGTTATATTTTTCAGCCACTTCGGCAATTTTCATCAATTCTTTAGGCGTCGTCACTCCCCCATAAATCCGCGGAACAACCGAGTAAGTCCCATCATGTTGGATATTCGCATGATTTCGTTCATTTACAAAACGCGACTCTCGTTCTTCTTCATGCTCCACAGGCCACGCCATACCCAAGTAGTAATTCAAAGCCGGACGACACTTTGAACATCCTTCTGGATTGCCCCACTCCATCACATTCATGACTTCTTTACTCGTAGTTAAATGCATTTCTCGAATCGCTGCAACCACTTCATCACGGGAATGTGTGGTACAGCCGCAAATGCCTTCTTTGACTGTTTTTACCCCATCTGCTCCTAAGGTATAAGTTAGTAAATCCGCAACTAACGGTTTACAGCCGCCGCATGAACCGGAAGCTTTGGTACAAGCTTTGATTTCATTAACACTGGCGCAGCCTTTTTCATTGATCGCTTGAACTATCGTCGCTTTGGAGACACCATTACAGCCACAAACAATTTCATCATTAGGCATAGCCGCTACAAAATCTATACCCGTCTTAGTCGCTCCACCCGAGCCTAATAAAATTTCACGCTCTTTACCCGTTACATCTTCTTCACTGCGAATCATCGAGAATATGCGCGAGCCATCGCTCGTATCACCGAACAGAACGGACCCAATCACCTTGCCATCTTTAATCACAACTTTTTTGTAAACGCCAGCGAAATCATCTTGAACCCGAACAGCACGAGTGCCTGGTTTCTCTACAAAATCACCTGCCGAGAAAACATTCACCCCAGAGACCTTAAGCTTCGTTGAAACAACAGAGCCTTGGTAGCCTTCTCCAGCATCCAATCCAGCCAACTTTTTAGCTAAAATATTACCTTGCTCGTATAAAGGAGCGACCAACCCATAGGCTACGCCACGATGCTCTGCACATTCCCCCACTGAATAGACATGCGGGATGCTCGTTTCCAAAAAGTCATCTACGACAATACCACGGTTTATCTCTACGCCAGCATCCTTAGCAAGCTGTATATTTGGGCGAATCCCAACTGCCATGACTACTAAATCCGCTTCAACCGACGAACCATCCTTAAACCTTAACCCGGATACGCGTTTTTTACCTGTTATAACATCTGTACCTTTCTCTAATAAGAACTTCATCCCTTGTTGTTCTAGCTCAGCACGCAGCATATTCGAAGCTGTTTCATCCAACTGACGTTCCATCACATACTTGTAGATATGCACGACCGAAACTTCCATTTTAAGATTCAACAAACCTCGAGCTGCTTCAATACCTAGTAAACCGCCACCTATTACAACTGCTTTTTTATATTTTTTCGCAGTCTCCATCATCGTTTCACAATCTTTAATATCACGGAAGGCAATGACGCCTTCTTTATCCGCACCTGGCAGCGGCAGCATAAACGGCAGCGAGCCTGTCGCGATAATAACATCATCATAAGATACCTGCAGCCCTTGATCTGTTGTCACCGTTTTTGCTGTGGTATCTAATTTGGTAACCGTTTGACCCGCATATAAAGTAATATCATTGTCCTTATACCAAGCCCAATCGTTTAAAGTGATATCCTTCATATCCGCATCCCCAGCTAAAACGGAGGATAACAAGATCCGATTGTAATTCGGATGTGGCTCACTGCCAAAAACTGTAATGTCATATTTATGGGGTGCAAGCTTTAATAACTGTTCCACACACCAAACCCCTGCCATCCCATTGCCAATTAAAACTAGTTTCTTTTTCATCTCACTCCACGCTCCCCTAGATGAATTTATGTTAGATAATATAACACAATAATTTATATGTTCTCATTATAAAAGCGAAATTACCTCAGTTAATGTTATGTTACTTTACACATTGTTAATTCAATATAACTGATTAAACCGAATTATTCAATAGATAATTCGGAAAATACTTCATTTTTTATCTTATATTTAAATAAAAAGACGAACAATTATTTTAATTATTTAATTAATGTTCGTGTTTTATCGATGTAGCATTTGTTGTCATTTGAAATAGTTAGAGAAGCTTCCGTTCAGATAACTGTCGAATACGAATTATTATGTTATATTATATAACATATGTACCGCGCTAACCGAGTGGACTATAACTTATGGAAATAAACAAAACACAGCTAATTCACGGTATGGAGCAGAAATCCGGCTCAAATCGCTTGCTAAAAAACGCGCAAAAAGGACTGCCCGAGGGCAGCCCTTAATATAGAATATGAGTTTGTATAAGTTAAGCTTATTCTCCAGACAGCGTGTTATCCTTAAGAATAACGTCATGCGCTCCGCCTTCGACAAGGCTGGTAGCGGAAACTAAAGTAATACGTGCCTTTTGCTTCAGCTCTTCTAGAGATTTCGCACCACAGTTGCACATAGTGGATTTAATTTTGGCAAGCGTTTTATCCAAGTTGCTCTGCAAGCTTCCTGCATAAGGAACATAGGAGTCTACACCCTCTTCAAAAACAAGTGATTGTTTACCGCCTGAGTCATAACGCTGCCAGTTGCGGGCACGATTGGAGCCTTCGCCCCAGAACTCTTTAACATAGTTGTTGCCTACTTTTAATTTTCTTGTCGGGCTTTCATCGAATCGGGCAAAATAACGGCCCATCATCACAAAATCAGCACCCATCGCTAAAGCAAGTGTAATATGATAATCGTGCACAATCCCGCCGTCCGAACAAATCGGGACATAGATACCGGTTTTCTCATAATACTCATCTCTAGCTTCCGCAACCTCGATAATCGCAGAGGCTTGTCCACGGCCAATTCCTTTTTGTTCGCGTGTAATACAGATCGAACCGCCGCCAATACCTACTTTCACAAAATCAGCGCCTGACTCCACTAAGTAAAGGAAACCTTCACGATCGACGACGTTGCCTACACCGATTTTGACATCAAAGTTAGCTTTTACATATTGCACAGTTTCGCTCTGCCATTCGCTAAAGCCATCCGATGAATCGATTACTAGAACATCCACACCCGCTTCAACAAGCGCAGGTACTCTTTCCTTGTAATCCATCGTATTGATCCCTGCGCCTGCAATGTAGCTTTTGTTGCTATCTAAGAGCTCCGAAGGATTCTCTTTATGCTCATCATAATCCTTGCGAAAGACAAGAAACTCTAATTTTTGCTGCTCATCCACAATGGGTAAACAATTAAGCTTATGCTCCCAAATTAGATCATTAGCTTCCGACAATGTAATCCCGGACTTTCCATAATGCAAGGATGAGAAAGGGGTCATAATATCCTTAACCAGCTTAGTCAGAGGATCTCTGCTCAACCTGTAATCTCTGCCCGTGATAATTCCTAGCAGCTTTCCATTTGGAGTTCCGTCATCTGTGATCGCTACGGTCGAATGACCTGTCACTTTTTTCAGTGCCAGAATATCTTTAAGCGACTGCTCAGGAGTCATGTTGGAGCGACTTACGACAAAGCCGGCTTTATACCCCTTAACCTTACGTACCATCGCAGCTTGGGATTCGATCGGCTGAGACCCGAATATAAACGAAATTCCGCCACTTCTCGCTAACGCTACCGCCATTCCATCATCGGAAACAGCTTGCATTACTGCGGATGAGAACGGAATGTTCAAGCTAATATCAGACTGTTCCCCCTTCTTAAACTTTACAATGGGTGTCTTCAGGGTCACATTCGCCGGATTATGATCCTTCATTGATAAATTAGGTATCAATAAAAATTCACTAAACGTACGAGATGGTTCCATGTAATAATGAGCCACTTCTATCTCCTCCTCTTTTTATATTGTTTCGGGTAAATTTTTAATATCATATCATATGGCTCGGAAACAAACAATGTATAATTAAATTCGATTATCCGCGCCACCCAATAAATACTACTCCTGCTAAAATTAACAAGCAGCCTACTACTTTTGGCATAGATAACGGCTCATTAAAAATCCAATATGCCCCAAAAACAGCCATAATATATGCCAAGCTCTGAATCGGGTAAGCCAAGCTTAGTGAAACACGCGATAGAATAAACAGCCACAAAACCGTAGCTAAACCATACAATATTAAGCCGCTAAGAAAATAAGGCGATAACATCAGCTGCATGAAAGCTCGAATGGAGCTAAAGCTCGATTCATTATTCTGTAGGCCAGTCTTCCACAGGAACTGCCCGCTAACGAGCATAATCGTATTAAGTAAGATTAAAAGAAAATTGATCAAAGTCATTATACAGTTGCTCCCCTGAATTTGGTTTTAAGTCTACATAGTATATCACTTAAATAGAAAAGCTTCTCGACCTTTGGTATAGTAGAAGGAAACCCGCTGATTAAAATGTTTAGGAGGAACCCATCATGATCGAATGGACGCAAAAGGAGCTTTTGGAGCACTCAGCAATCAAGGACACCGCTTATGCCGTATTCTTGTATACACCATTATGTGGCACATGCAAGCTTGCCGAACGTATGTTGGATATTATCATGACCATGCAGCCCACAATGCCTTTATATAAGAGTAATATTAATTTCCTGCCTCAGGTCAGTCAAGATTGGCAAATCCAGAGCATCCCTTGCGTAGTTATTGCCGAAGTTGGGAAAGATAAGAAAATGATTTATCGGATGCAAGCCGTAGATGAACTTTACCGCCAGCTGCTTCCCCTCACAAAAAAGAGACCCTACATAGTCAAATAAACACTATGCGGATCTTCCTGCTATTACATTAAGAACCGTAAGCAGCACCAAACTCAATGATATTATGATCTAGATCTAACACATAGATTTGCGAAAAACCTGCTAAGCTATCCGGTCGTGCTTCATGGGCAATAGTAGCTGCCTCCAAAAAGGCGATAGTTTCGCTGTAGCTTTTTACCCAAATCGCAAAATGGCCATCCACGGAGTCTATCGCACCTCGCCTTAAAGTTTCTCCCTCAAGATGCTCCAGCAAATGCAGCTGCTGCGTTCCAACTGCATACCAAATCCCTTTTGAGTTAAATGGCGGTCTTTGAATCTCTTGGAACTTAAGCTGATTCGTATAGAAATGGCGAGCTTGTTCTAAATCGCGAACCGCTAAGCTGACATGATGCAGCCCTATATATTCAATCATGATTGTTTCCCACCTTCCAGATTTAATGATACCGGCAGCTTTCCTTGCGGTTGGATTATACCCATTAGAACCTTGGCAAGGGATTTCATAGCCATTGGACGGTTCTCGTAGCAAGCCAAGTATGTGCAAATTTGCGGAAATTTCTGCAGGTCATACGGATTGCGCAGTGCTGCAACAATCAGTTTAATTGCCTTCATTCCCGATAGCTGATCGATTAATTGAATCTGTCCAGCAGAAACATCCACATTATAAGTACCGATGACGATTGTATCATAAGCCTCCGCCGCGGCAAGCACCTGAGCTAACTCATCTGCTGTTGGCGTTATTCCAATTGTGATTTCTTGAACCTGTGGAATATAAGCAGATAAGGCTTTACCCAATGTAATTTCTTGGGGGATTACTTCATCTACTTCTGTGCCAATACGCACTTCAGGCCATATAACTAAAGTCGCTTTAGTGGAATCGAGCGGCAGCTGCCCTTCATCTTTAACTAAAGTAATGCTTTTCTCGCTGATAGCCTCGACGATTCCCCAGCTTTTCGCAGTGCCAATTAGGCTGTTAAGCTGCTCACGCTCAGCCCCAATAGCCATTTGTCGCTTCTGCTTCAACGCGAGAATGCGTATTACGGACTGATTAATCCGTTCTTCACTAATAACACCTGTTTCCACAGCACCAGCCAGCGCTTCAAAAGCAGCTATTTGACGTTCAAGCAGATGGCTAACCAGCACGATATCCGTGCCTGCCAATACAGCCTGAATTGCACCTGCTGCGATGCCAACTCCATGTGAGATAGCATTCATCTCTAAGCAGTCTGTGACAATGATTCCTTTGTACTGCAGCTCTTCGCGCAGCAAGCCAGTTAGGATCCGATTAGACAATGTAGCTGGAATGGATTCAGGCTCATAAGCTGGGAATACAACATGTGCGGACATAATCACATCGACACCCTCAGCAATTGCAGCTTTAAACGGTACTAGCTCTATCGCATTTAGGCGAGCTTTATTATGCGGAACAGAAGGCAGGTTCAAATGTGAATCCGTGTCGGTATCGCCATGTCCGGGGAAGTGCTTAGCCGTTGCTGCAACACCCGCTTGCTGAAACCCACGAATTGCAGCTGAGCCCATTGCGGCAACCAATTCCGCGCTTTCGCCATAAGAACGCACACCAATTACTGGGTTAAGCGAATTATTATTCACATCAATGCAGGGAGCAAAATTCATATTAATTCCAAGATGACGCAGTTCTTCACCTGAAATAAGCGCAGTTTGATAAGCAGCATTAGCGTCGCCAGTAGCTCCAAGCGCCATATTACCCGGTACTAAGGTTATGCCTTCGTCTATTCGTGCCACCATGCCGCCTTCTTGATCTATGGAGATTAACAAGGGAAGCTCACTTTTGTTCAAGCTTTGCAGAGCCTGAGAAAGCTCCTTTACCTGCTGGATATCCTTAACATTCCTCCGAAAATAGATAATGCCGCCTAAATGGTACTCTTGAATTAATTGTTCGATTCCTGCTGTTGGCACAGCACCATCAAATCCACACATAATCATCTGGCCTATTTTCTCTCGCAAGCTAAGCTGATCGATATTCATATTTGTTCACTCCTCTTTGATGTGCTTAAGGCCCTACATTGGCTTCGACCTGAATCATTTGCAGTTTTTCTGTTAGCTTCGCCACTGTAATTTTGTTTTCAAGCAGTTGCTGCAGCCCCGCTTCCAATTCAGCCATTACTGTTTTCTGGACTAGGGTGTCCAAGGAAGCAAACGTTCCAGCCGAGCTTTTGACTGAGGTGATTATTTCCGTTACAACGGAGGGCACACCTGTGTTATCCAAGAAAAACATCGATGGAAATACCCCATCCTCGGTTAGCTGCTTTTTCTGTATTTCATCATTAAAGAGGTTTTTGATCCACAGTTTAACCACTTCTTGCTGCTCCTCTGATAAATCAGCAGAAAAACCATAGCCTTGGCTGAAGCTCGCATTAATTAAACCATCGCCTGGACCGCCTCTATCTGGGAAACTAAAGAAGCCTACATCGTCTGCGATTTTGGACGTGTTAGGGTCGATTAAGCTAGCATATGCCCAGCTTCCATCATACATCATGGCGGCAGAGCCAGCTTTAAATTGCTTCTGCTGATCGCTATATTTAAAACCTTGATTTCCCGCTGAAAAATACCCTTTGGCCGCAAGCTCAGCAAATTGAACAAAAGCATTTACAACCTCAGGATCAGTCCACTTTGCATCCCCAATGGTGAAGTAACCCGGCACAGCTGGTCCCGTATTACGCACCAGCAGACTGTTAAACAGCAGGGTCGGAACCCAAGCATCACTTGATGCCAGAGCAAGCGGGGTAATACCTTTTGCCTGCGCTTTCGCACAAATTTCGATAAAGTCCTCGTAGGTTAATGGCGGCTGAACCCCAAGCTCTGCAAAGATTTTTTTATTATAAAATACCCCATTTGCTTGCCCTGTAATCGGCAGACCAATAATCTTGCCATCCACTGTAAAATCCTCTAAATTCGCAAAATCATATTGTTTCTCTATTTCAGTCAGTATAGCTGTCAAATCAAGCAGTTTACCTGCTTGTGCGTAGACAATAGCATCTGCCTTACCACCGAAAAGCTCAAAAATATCAGGCTGCGTTCCCGCTGCCATTTCCGCTTTCAATTGGGTGGAGCGGTTGATATTCTCATCCACACCTTCTAGCTCAATCTCTAATTTTGGCATTTCGAATTCCGTTGCAGCTGCTGCAGCCTCTACTATTTTCAAGCTATTGGCGGAGCTGTCTTTAATTAATGAATGGCGCAGGGTTAGCTTTACTGCATTTGGCGGTTCTTCGGTTGCAGGTGGATCTTGATTTAGGGTAGTCGTCGGTGTTGCTGTAGCTGAGATTGTTTCAGCCTTGTCACAGCCATTTAAAACTAAACCTGCGATTAACAGCAACGAAACGAGAAATATAAAACGCTTAATCATAACGAAGCTCCCTCATGAATTGATTCCTCTATTATAGCACGATCGCTTGATGATGCTAGCGATTTGGAGGATAATGAGCACCAGAAGCTGCACCTTACTTTATTAAAAGTAACTAACTAAGTATTTTTTGAGTACTTATGAATCCTTAGTTTACTTGATATACTTACAGAGCTAACAGTTAAACTAGGAGGTCAGTTGAATGGAAAAGAAAGTAGCTATGCCTTTACGCAAATTAGGTTCTTCGGAGCTTTTCGTAGGTGCAATTGGAATGGGCGGTATGCCATTATCTGTGAATGGCCGTCCTTCGGAGAGTCAAAGCATTGAAGCGATACATGCTGCTATAGAGCAAGGTATTACATTTATCGATACGGCGGATGCCTATTGTTTAAATGATTCAGAGAATGGCCATAATGAACGCTTGATTGCCAAAGCGCTTAAACAGCATCCTGAAGTGGTTGTTGCCACCAAAGGCGGACATATTCGTCCTAATGGAGCTTGGGTTACCGACGGCAGACCCGATCATTTGCGCCAAGCCTGCGAAGACAGTTTAAAAGCACTTGGTGTTGAAGCGATAACGTTATATCAATTCCATCGTCCTGATCCGTCGGTGCCTTTTGCCGAGTCTGTTGGGGCTGTAGCTGATTTGCAACGAGAGGGTAAAATCGTTCATATCGGGATTTCCAATGTTAGCGTGACTCAGCTGGAAGCAGCATTATTGGTTACTAAAGTGGTTAGCGTGCAGAACCGTATGAACTTATTCGATCGTTCTTCCTTGGATGTATTGAAACGTTGTGAAGAATTGGGTATCGCTTTCTTGCCATATAGTCCATTGACTGGGATGGGGAGCGCAGGGAATATTGGGGACAACGAGACTTTAAGCCGCATTGCAACTGCACACGGGGCTTCCGCTCAACAAATTGCGCTGGCATGGCTGCTACAGCTTTCGAATATCATTATTCCGATTCCAGGCTCAAGCCGTAAAGCGAATATTATTAATTGTGCTGAAGCGATAAATGTAAAATTAACCTCTGAGGATATGGCATTATTGCATGCACTCGCGAAATAATTTGCTTAAAATCGAAAGGTAGGCGGAATGGTGAGATACCGAACACTTGGCAATACGGAGTTAAAGATTAGTGAGGTCAGCTTTGGCACTTGGGCAATAGGCGGAAGCTGGGGCTCAGTCGAAGATTCGGAATCTCTGCGAGCTTTGCAAACCGCTATGGATCAAGGGGTTAATTTCTTCGATACGGCTGATGTTTATGGCGGCGGCCATAGTGAGGAGCTCTTGGCTAAAGCAACAGCAGGTCGTGAAACGGACATCCATATTGCAACTAAGTTTTGTCGTGGCGGGGATATTCAGGATCCTGCGACTTATACTGAAAAAGCTGTCCGTGCGTATTGTGAAGCAAGTTTAAAGCGGTTGAAGCGTGATACGATTGATTTGTATCAAATTCATTGCGCACCACTTGAGATTCTTCAGCAAGGGCTTGTTTTTGAAGTGCTGGATAAGCTGCAAGCTGAAGGCAAAATTCGCTATTACGGCGTGAGTGTGGAAAGCGTCGAAGAAGGTTTGTTCTGCTTGGAGCAGCCGAATGTTCGTGCGCTGCAAGTGATTTTTAATATTTTTCGGCAGAAGCCTGTTGCCGAATTGCTTCCCGCTGCGTATGCCAAGGGTGTTGGCATTCTAGCGAGATTGCCGCTTGCCAGTGGTTTATTGACGGGCAAGTTTAAGCCTGGTTTTACCTTTGAAGCGGACGATCACCGCAATTTCAACAACAACGGCGAGCAATTCAACGTGGGTGAAACTTTTGCGGGTCTTGGCTTTGCCAAAGGTCAAGAGCTGGGCCTCCAGCTGGATTGGATCGCCGAAGGCAAGGAAAGCATGACACGCGCTGCTTTGCGTTGGATTCTAGACCACGAAGCCGTGAGCTGTGTCATCCCCGGCTTCAAGAATACAGCGCAGGTGCTGGATAATCTCGGCGCCTTGCAGGTTCCAGCGTTTTCAGCGGCAGATCAAGCTCGCTTGTCCGCTTGGTACCAAGAAAACGTTCATGCTCATATTCGCGGTTCCTATTAAACTTGAATAAGACGCAAAACCCGGAGCACTTTAATGTGTGTCCGGGTTTTTTCGTTTGTCCTATTTGACCTGTATCCCCTTGCCTCAGCAACGGATATGCGAACTATGCTACTGAAATACACCAACTGCACGAACTACACCAACTACTGATTATTTGAAATGTTTACAGATACTTTAGTGGTTAAATGTGGCTTTTTCGGCCAATAAATTAGGCAAAAAGAAACTCACTTCATTCGAAGTGAGAGTTCTTTTTGTTGAAAAATAATACGACTCCCAGAGCAATTAGAGCAACAGCCACAAATGGACGTCCGATTCCATTGAATAAGGCGCCTGCCGTGAAGATCGAGAAGAACAGGATTGAAACCACTGCTAGAATGTTGATCGGTATGAGCAGCCATTTGTTGCGCCCGCTGAACCAATAGAATTCGAATAAACCAACAGCTACTGCCATAATAAAGCCTGGCCAAGTGTACTCCCATACATCAAACAGCATCGAGATCTGACAAACAATACCAACTACGAACAGAATACCTCCCGGAATCAGCAGCCCCACTCCCTTGCGTGAGGTTAACCCAAAGTACATCCAATGAAAGAACACACTTAGTGGAATTACAAACATACTTGGCCAAAAGGTGCTGAATACATATCCTGTATCAATAATAACCCCTCTAGTCGAAAATAAAGCTAAACCCAACAAAATCAAAATTATACCGCCAATCGCTCGACTACTCATCTTTCATTCCTCCGCTGTTTCGTAATATCCATAACCCTGTTATGCTTTCTGAATTCAGAATACCATGCAGGATATGCGCTGTCATCGTTCTACAGGCTGATGAGACAATCAGCCTTTATGACGATTGTTTGATTCTAGGAACCGCTGCTTTCGATGCGGTTAGTTCCAAGTTAGATTGGTTCAGCTTAATTCAGTAAGCATAAAAATTGTGCGTATCGAGGTTGATTCGTGTTCCATAAAAGGGGTAAGCACAAGGATTAGGCTTATCATTAGCGATCTGGGGCATTACTCGACAAAAAGGCAGGTATACGCACAAATTCTGTGTGTAACCAGCCCCTTACTAAATCGATGTACTTCATAAGCATGTATTCTGTGCTAATGCCGTTCGTTTATCCTATACAATCGAAATTTTATCGAAATCCGGTGACCAGACGCCTGCATTAATGGTATAAAACTTGATGGTATTGTTGCCCGCAGCTAAGGTTACACTTACCGTAATCGTACCCACCGTGGTGAAGCTTCCGGTTGGAGGAAAACTTACACTTGTGCCAGTCCCTCCATTGATGATTGATGCTAATCAATCCCGAACTTGCGGCTGCATCTCCATTTCGAAAAGAAATAAAGCACTGAACAAAAGACCACTAAAAAGATAGCAACGATTAAAGAAATAGACAATAGTAGACGTATAAAATACCTTCTGGTTCAGTAAAATTCCAGTATTTTCATCGGCTACCTCACTAGCGAATCACATTTTTGTACATTATAGCTTAATTATTCCATTACTTCTAGTAATAAAGCTCCGTGCATACTTTTTATAAAGGAGATGATAACATTGGAAAAAATCTATGATCTAGTTAACAGGGGAAATGGTACGTTTACTAGGTGTTCAGAAAAACACTTAGTTGATTGGGTAGCTCGCGGATTTGAAGTTGAAGGTTTCTCATATGATGAATCGTTCAAAGAAGCCCTGATTAAGCCAGGCTTTTTAACTAACATAAAAGAAGCTAAAAGACCTCATTTAAGCTCAAACTATGTGGAATACTTTTCCTCATTAAACCCGCCAAAAAAGAAAATATAACCTTGGGATAATCCTCGATCCACTTACGATCTCATTCGTATGGTGGATTTTTTAAATTAAAGTTATTAACTTTTATTCTCGGCATTAACAATAATAGTATCAAAAAATTCATCAGCAATATAAAAATCTAATTTCCATAATCCAGACTGAGGTAAACTATATTTCCCGCCACTACTTGCATCTGCTCCAGTACTATCCTTGATAGCTTCAATTGGCCACTCATACAGTTTGATTTGTTCTCCTGTTTCTTTGTTAGTAGCAAGCAACTTGTATTTCCCCTTCAATTCCTTTCCGTTACCCCAAAAATAGACATAATATAATCCACCTGTATTCGCAATAAATAATTTTTCTTCATTGCCGTTCATTTTTATTAACCCAACCTTATCTTTTATCCCATAAAGCGTAAGATCACCCGCCTTAAAAGATTGGCTTATCACCCAATTAATAGCTTCCTTATCATTTTCACACCCTGTAACGATAAATAACACAGCAAAAATGAAAATCAGATGTTTAATGAGCTTCATAATTTCACCCCTTAATTATATTTTATTAGGCACCCATATAAGTTAATCTGATTTCATTATATCACACTGGAAAATAAAGGATGTAACTAGGTGGTTTACATGGAATTTCTCAGACTGTTGAGAAAGTCATTCCGTGGATGAAAAGTCATCATTCCATGATATGAGGTGCATTTCTGCACCTTGTTTCGTCCATCTCGGCTCATTCCGTGATATGAGGTGCATTTCTGCACCTTGTTTTGTCCATCTCGGCTCATTCCGTGATATGAGGTGCATTTCTGCACCTTGTTATAGTGCATTTCTCAGGTTGTTGAAGAAGTCACTTTAAAGCGATCATGACTCCTACCTACTCAGATGATTTACAAGGAATTTCTCCCGCTAATAAATAGATTCAGACTTGTTTTTATAATTTACATGGAATTCCTCCTGATAATTCAGCTGAAATAGCCCAGAACAGCTAAAGTCGCTTTTTTACATGGAGCTTTTCCAGTTATTTGTTGAATTTACTCAAAAAACAAAATATTAACGGGAGGTTTTCCAGTTAGAGAAACAAAAATAAACGAAAGTTCGCAAAGTATCTCTGGGGAATGGACTTTATTAGAGTAATCAGTGACTTGGGTGCTGGGAGTCCATTTTTTGAGGTTCAAGCTGCGGTAAAGACTTTCTCAACAGCCTGAAAAGACTAGAGTCCAATGTCTCTAGTCTTTTATATGTTAGATTATGTTCTATTGCCTGAATGTAAGCTGAAGTGTCATGATTTGTTTCGGCCTCGCCTGGATTGAAACTACTTTCCCTTGTATAGGCAGATCCTCCTGATGCTGCTCATCCAGATTGATTCTGCGCACAGCTAGCAGCTGCTGCCCAAAAACCAGCTCCCCACTAACCAACTCCTCCGTACAATTCCAAACTCTGATTATATAATCACCCGGACAACGTTCTGCCGCTTTAATCGCACTCACCCGCAGCGCTGGTGTACTTACATTTAAGTAGGAATGGTTTGAGGGAAGATTGTTCAGCCTGCGGTAAGCTGTTTCATGATAAACGCGTCCTGCTTTGCGATTTACAGTCTGCAGGCCGGCAACAAAGCTCTGATGCTCCTTCCACAAATCACTCTCCGTATGATTGTCGCAACCGAACAACCGGAGCGCATACTGGAATTCCAGCTTGCCCAGCATTTGCCCGCCATCTCCGCCGTCTGTCCCTACTTCTTTACTTGTGCTGCGGAACAGCGTAAGTGCTATGGTTCGTTCCCCGTCATCCCGGACAGCAGCTTCGTACAAACCTTTGGTATAGACTGCAATGCCTTCCTTACCGTCATCTACTGCAATAATTCCGTTGTAAGGCACAATGTCTGCTGCCAGCTCATAATGATCGGTTTCATCTGGACGTATCACAGAATGCTTGACAAGATCAAAGGGAGTGCTGGCTAGGAAAGTATCTGTAATAAGCCCAGTTGGGAACAGCAAGCGAAGACGATGATCACGAACCGTATTCTCTATAGTCGTTACACAGCGGATAACCGGATCATTGAGCCTCAGCGTTATATCAGTAATCACCTGTACCTTTGAAAGCCGCTCGCTTCTGCGCGTTTCTTTATCTACAACTCCATCTGGCAGTAGAAGCTCCAGATGAACGCGAAGTCTGGTCAGCAGTGGGCCGTCCGAGACAACCGAGATAATTGCCTGGCAGCCCGAAGAATGAAAGGTTTCATTGCTTACCGGTGCAATGTAGGTCCAGCCATCCCCGATATCCGCTTCGTCTTCGAAACCAAGCAGCCCTATAAAAGTACGCTTTGTAAGGTTATCCTCTATTTGTAAGGTTCCGTTAGAATGGATACTTAGACGAACCGCTCCATTGTCCCAAACGTTCCCGCTAACCTTCATCGTTCCTTTCAAGCGGATGGGGGCGACCATAAGTTTTCCTCTATACTCACCGTATTCCGGGTCCTTGATCTCATAGGGTTCCAGCAAATATGTAGCGTAGCCAAAAGCACCTACTTTGGCTTTAAAAGCAATTCGGTAGTGATCGACCTTATCTACGCGCGGAATATCGCGGTAAGGTCGCCAGAGCTTAGAGCGATCAGGCTTAACCTCCAGCAGCTGGTATGGAATGTCTTCACCTGCTGCATTTAGCAGCCTAAAGGATGTGCCGCCTAGGTGCTTTTTGGTGGTCGCGGCGTCTGAGCCTTGCGGCAGATGAATCTCCGTCTCAATCACTCCGTCTATAGACGTTTGCGCAGCATTAAATACAGTAAACGAAGCTCGACCGTCCAGCTGTTCCGCATTGAGATGATTGACGATGTAATCCAGCTCTTCCTTCACCATGCGTTCTGCAATCATCCGGCTCTGGTCAAAGCGATAGATCATATCGCGGTGCACCTGGTCAATCGAGCAACCGCAGATGGAATCATGCGGATGGTTCTGAATAAGCAGCTCCCAAGCATTGCGCATAAAACCACCTGGATATGGCAGGCCTTCAAGCGAGGCAAAGCATCCCCAAGGCTCTGCCCACTTCTCAAGCAGGAGCTCGCAACGTTGATTATGCTGCTTCAAGTGGATTCTCGAGGACAGAACGTTGCGCGGCGTCCATCCATTGACACCGCTGAATCCGGTCGCGGTTAGCTGGCCCTTGTATACCTGCAAATCGCCAATTTGCCCACGCAGCGCCTGCAGGTAATCCTCCAGCTTCGAGTGCTTGAAGTGAACCCCGTCAAGCTGGTTTGATGCATTCAGAATTTGCAGCATCCACGGAAGCTGAGGCTCAATTTCCACATGGTCCACGCCATCCAGACCGAGGATCAGCTCCGTTGTCGCCCGCTCGGCCTTATAAGCCAACATGTCGACTGCCCGGCGCACAAGCTCATCCTCTTCATAGACGAAATCCCTTTCCAGAAACGGATACCGTAGGAAGAAATAGAAATCGCCATAAGACCGATCCTCATCGAGCTTTAAACCGAGCACCCGGCTGCCATCGGCTGCCTCCCACCAAATTTCTGAAGGATCCGCCTGGCCGCGAAAGCCACGAAATAAAACCGCATTATCGATCTCAAATCCGCGTAGAATCTGAGGGAATTGGCTGTTATGACCGAAGATATCGGTCACATAACCTGATTTCATAGGCTCAACGCCCATCTCTCTGGATTTGCGAAACCCTATTTGCAAATTGCGGATAAGCGACTCCCCGCTGACTAGAAATTCGTCCGGCATCACATACCATGGACCAACGGCGATACGGCCTGTCTTGATATGGGCAAGCAGCCGATCCTTCTCCTCGGGGCGAATTTCCAGATAATCATCAATGACAATGGTTTGTCCGTCCATCATAAAGTGTTGATAGGCAAGGTCACTGTCCAGCTTAGCAAGCAATTCATCGATCAAATGCACAAGTCGGAACCGATAAGTTTGAAAATCCTGGTACCACTCCCGATCCCAATGGGTATGTGAAACAATATGCATCTCTTTAATTCTAGGCTTTTCTGAGCTCATGCTGTTAATCTCCATTCCTTTAATAAATTTTGAACGTTTCAATTTTTTTAGGAGCAATCAGCAGCTTTAGTCCATCCAACTTCATAGCATCGCCTGTTTCTTCTTCTAACAAATTCGTGCGAACCACTCCGTTGCATGATCCTGCTGTCAAGCCAAGGCCGATCCAAGACTCCGTCTGTTCAACGTTGTAAAGCCGAATCACCGGCCCTTGCCGGTTCTCCGCCCATTTCACCGCCGAGATTAGCACATCGCCATTGATCTGCATAAAGCTTCCTGATCTAGGCAACTTCGGCTTGGCCGCATTCGGATCAGGTCTGGTAAAGCTGCCGCCAAGCTTCGAATCCTGCACCCAGGCTCTGCCCTGGTCCCAACGTGGATCCTTGACGGGACTAAGCTTCATCAGTACTCCTTGATGGAATAACTCCGCCTCTTTATAAAGCTGCGTTGCCGTTTCCGCAGTAAAGGGCCGTAGTGCGAGCATGAAAGTATGCTGACCGATGCACTGTCCCTGAGGCTGAATATCATTCTCAAGCTGGATGGCTTCCCGCATATTAATCGACTCTACGCAGCGCAGTAAAGTTACTGCAAGGGTGCTTCCTTCATCGATCATTTCATATTCATGCATACCGACGCCGAATACAGTTAATCCACCTATAACTTGACGCGGTGCAACCCATTTCCAATAAGGCTGGGCATTGCAATCTCGTTCAAACTGCTTGCCCTCATCCCATTTTCGCTGAACGACATCAAACTGCCCGCCTGCCCATACCTCCGATGCCACATCGGGAAGCTCACAGATGAAGCGGATACGATGGTCCTTAACCTGATTGTCGATCCGCACCCGCACATTTAATCGTGACGACAGCTTCTCCAAGCGAACTGTAACTTCGAAAGAGCAAGAAGCCAGCTCAGAATCGCGCTGCATGTTTAACCCATTCAGCGCTTTCGGCAGCATCCATGAAAACCTGTAACAGCATTCCTCGTACAAAGCATTGACAATATGTCCGGTGAACTCTACCTCGCCGTTCCACCGCTGTTTACACTCATTGTCGACAGAGGTATATACGTACAGATCACCAGCGTCACCCGCTTCTTCAAATTGTCCGACATTGTGATAAACCGTGCCTGTATCCTTGTGGATGATATGGAAAGAGCCGTTTCCATTGAACTCAACCCGAATCGAATCATTTTCCATAACGGGATACAGCACTGCAGCTTGAATTTCCGCAAGCTGAGGCTGAGGCTGATCTGACACATTAATACCTATCTCATTCGCTTGAATACGATAAGTTGTATAACCCATGGCTGGGATCTCTCCGTAAAGCTCAATATCATATCGCTGTACATGGAGTACACCAGGCAAATTAATCGGACTGGTCACTTGCAGGCGGCTTGGACTGGCATCCACAATACGATAGGGAATCGAAACGCCTGCATCATCTTCGATACGGAATTGCTCCACCTCATCCTCACTCAAAAAGTAAAGCGTTGCCTGCATCACAGATTGGCTGTCCAATTGCGAGTGATTCACAATAAGCAGCTTCTGCTCACCAGACTTGTAACCCTCTTCACTTACTTGATTGGCCAGCAGCCTCATTTTTCGAGTAATGATTTCTTGCGCAATTTCCTTGACCGAAACGAAACGATCCATCATATGCTCGTGAACGGCATCCTGACTGCAGCCGCAAATGCTGTCATGCGGGTGATTTTCCATATAAAGCTTCCATAGATAGCGAAAGTAATCTCCATCATAAGCTTCAAGCCCAAGGCCAGCACACCAAACAGACAGCGGCTCCGCCCATTTCTCAATCAAATCGTGGCATTGTAAGTTGGCCTGTTTAAGATAGATACGGCTTGATAAAGTACCGCCCAGAATAGCGTAATCGAACCTTTCCCGCAATTCACCATGGACGGCTGCCACAGGAATAGATGGATGCTCCGCTAAATACGCTTGGACGGTTTGCACATAATTGGGCAAGGTATCGTGAATAAATATGCTCTCGTCCCCATAAAGCACACGCAGCTTATCCAATGCGGCAGTTAAATTTTCCTGCGCCTCTAGATGATCCACACCATTCATCATCAGATAATGCGGCAGTGGATTCACCGCAGACTCCCTTTCCTGCATCAACTGGAAGGTTGCTTTTAGCGATTCCGTCTCTATAGGGATTCGCTGTGCATTATTGTACCAATTCACCATTAGAATACCGGTTACTTCGCTGCCGTCGGGAGACCGCCATTTCAAGAACGGGTTCTGGTGCAGCTCATAATCATAGCCCCGCCCAAATACGGAATTGTCTATGCCAACTAACTGGAAAATTTGCGGCATTTGACCCAGCAATCCGAAATGGTCTGGTAAATAGCCAATCTTCATTTCCCCGCCAAGCTCTCTGGATAGCCGAATGCCTTCCATCAGGTTGCGGACTGTAGATTCCGCACTGGTCAGGAACAAGTCATTCTGCTGATACCAAGGTCCGACCAGAATCCGCCCTTCTCGTATGAAAGCTTCCAGTCTGCCTCTCTCCCAAGACCTGATTGCATAATAATCCTCCAATACGATCGTTTGCCCATCCAAATGAAAGTATTTAAACTCAGGGTCGTTATCCAACAGCTCCATCAGGTTATCTATCAGCTGCACAAGCCTGAAACGAAAATTCTCATAAGGCAAAAACCATTCTCTATCCCAATGCGTATGCGAAATAAAGTGAAAGGTGTTAATAGGTTTATTCCCTTCCTGCATATAGCTGCCCACTCCTTCATGACAATAAATCCAGCGAAACCCTCACAAAAGTCTTGAAGAGAGGTTGAACTAACAGGTTCAACCATTCTTCAAGACTATGGAATTAACTTCTACTTATTATTCTTGGCTAAATATTCATCTATCTGCTTTTGCGCTTCCGCCAAAACCGTTTTCATTCCTGCTTTATCCACTTGCACCAGCAGCTTCTGATAATCCGCATCCGTGCCTAGCACACCGGCTAATACCGGCATGGCCAGTTCTTCAATGACTTTTTGGATCTGGGCATATTCTGTTTTCACCGGATCTGCATTAAACGAAAAGGTAAACAGCGGGTTATCCTTAACCTGTGCAGTCTTATAGAAGGCTAGCGCTGCCGAGAACTGCGGCGTATCTGTTGTAAGTGCACGGTGGAATTTGGTGTTGTAGATAAACCACGGCGTTGGATTATAGGGTCTGTTGGCCAAATCCGTACCTGCCGGCAATTCAATGAGATCACCCTTTAACGTATAATGCTTGCCTTCAATCCCATACATGTAAAGATCGTAGTTGGCCTGATCCTTAAGCAGCCAATTTAGGAACATCATCGCTCTTTCTGGATTCTTGCTTGTACCAGAGATGGCGGAGTAGTTATTGGTTGGGCCTGTATTGAATAAAGGCATATCTTTCTTGAAAATAACCTGCTCTACGATTCCGCCTGGCACATTCTTAGCCAGCTGCGGCACCAAATCGTTAATATTAAACATGTCAGCTGGCGCTGCTGCTGATTTTCCTGATTTGAAAAGCCCCTGATCATCTTTTTGCGTTAGAACATCCTTCTCAAACCAGCCATTCTTGTAAGCCTTCCTTCCCCACTCCATTGTTTTCTTATACGTATCGGATTCAAAAGAATTCATAACCTTATACGGGGAACTCGTTACATCAACCACATAAGCTGGATAAGCGTCTGAGCCCCATCCATATATATATTTGCCATCGTCGATTTCTCTACCGATTTGTGCGCCGAATCTTCCTGAGCCTACACCAAACGGAATCATACTTGGCTCATTTTTCTTAATGGCATCTAGGTATTGTTCAAATATAGCCAATGATGTCACTTCAGGAATATTGTATTTTTCCCTTAAATCCTTGCGGATTGCCATTGAATTCCCCAAAGATGCCCGTGGATAAAGTGCCGGAATCCCCTGAATCTTGCCATCAATAGATAACCCGTCAAACTCCGATTGCGGAATAACCTTCTTGATGTCCTGTCCATACTTCTCGATTAAATCATTCAGCGGAATGCTCTGTTTTCTAGCCGCGGCAGAAGGCAGATTACCGAAGAAATCGAGATAAATATCAAAGTTGTCTCCACCAGCAGCCATTACCTTTACCTTCTCCTGATAATCAGCCCAGGGAAAGTAGATAACCTTTAGATTGATATTCAGCTCTTTTTCCGTTCTTTTGTTGATCTCTGCAAGCACAGCATCCTGATCAGGAGGTTGGTCACCTGCAACCAATAAGGTCAGGTCCACCTTTTTCAGTTCAGGTGCCGGTGTATCTGCCGGTGCTGGTGCTGCTGTATCTGCCGGTGCTGCCGTTTCCGCCTGCTTGGTAGTCTCAGGTGCAGTAGTTGCGCTTGGTTGTGCGCTGTCTTTCTTTGTACAACCAGCCGCGAAGCTTGCCAATAAACCGATGATAATCAGTAAACTAGTGAATTTTGATGCCATCTTCATCGCTTAACACTCCCTTATTCTTCATTATCGCTATCGGCCATGCCGAGAATAGCCTACCCTTTAACCGCACCCACAACGAGCCCTTTAATAAAATATTTCTGAATAAACGGATATACAAAAATGATCGGCCCCACTGTCAAAACAACCGTTGCCATCTTAATCCCCTCAGCAGGCAGCTCGCCTATATTCGTAATTTGGCTTTTTGCGGAAGCAGCATAAAGAACTGTCGATAAAATCTGCCTTAACAAAAACTGCAGCGGATATAATTCCTTGGTGTTAATGAGCATCAAAGCAACAAACCATTCATTCCAGTAAGCCAGCATATAGAATAAGGTAATCGTTGCTAGTCCCGGCAAAGCCAGAGGCAGGACGATCCGGAAGAATGTTCTCAGCTCGCCAGAGCCATCAATCGTAGCCGACTCGAGAATGGCATCTGGTATAGCTCGGAAGTAGTTGCGGATCAAGAACACATTGAATGCATTTACCAGCAGTGGCAGAATTAAACCCAGCAAGCTGTCTTTTATCCCAAGCTTGCCAACAATAATGTACCAAGGGACAAGCCCACCATTAAAAATCAATGTGAAATAGACAAAGAAAGCAATATGGTTTCTATAGCGCAAATGCTTTCTTGAGATGGCGTAGGCTAGCAAGCAAGTAATCAAGACTGCAAAGAATGTACCAATCACAGTAATCGTAACAGACACCTTGTAGGCATCGATATATCTGGACCCCTTGCTCAGCAAAGCTTCATAAGCTGCAAATGATAGCTGCCTGGGAAATAGCTGATACCCTTTAAGCGAGATGCTTTTCTCCAAAGTAAAGGAAACAACTACGACCAAATAAAAGGGAATAAATGTCGCAAGCGAAATGATAAACAGAAAAACATAATTAAAAGCTCTGAATACTTTATAAGCTGGACTGAGCTGCATTTGAATCCCCCTTTTCTAATACAACGCGATATCTTTGTCATATTTTTTAACAATGCCGTTGGTGATTGTGATTAGAATTAAGCCAAGAATGGCTTGGTACAGCCCTACTGCTGTGGCCATTCCGAACTCGCCTTGCACTCGCAGCGCCCTGAATACATAGGTATCAATAATGTCCGTTACCGGATAGAGAATTCCGTTATCTCCGACAAGCGCATAAATCATCTGGAAATCCCCATAGAAAATCCTGCCGATACTTAAGAGCAATAGAATAACAATCGTCGGAATCAAGCCAGGCAGGGTAATATGAAAGATTGTTTTGAAGCGGTTTGCTCCGTCGATCCGTGCAGCCTCATAAAGCTCACTGTCAATTCCGACGATTGCCGCGAGATAGATAATCACATAGAATCCGGTTGTTTTCCACAAATAGGCCAGTACCAGAATGAACCGCCAGTAATCCACTTCGTTGTACCAGGCTACTGTTGGTATATCCATCGATCTTAACAGCGAATTCAGCATGCCGAACTTGTCTGACAGCAGGTTATAGGCCAATGCGCTCACCACAATCCATGAGAGAAAAAAAGGGAAGAAAAGCGCCGATTGAAACCACTTTTTCCAAGCTTTATTAGCAATTTCATTAATCATTATCGCGATGCTTACCTGAACAACAAGCCCGATAACTATAAACATAAAATTCAGGTAAAGGGTATTAAAAGTTGTTTGCGCCGCATAAATGGATTTAAAATAAAATTCAAAATTTTTAAAGCCACTCCATGGGCTTCCCAGAATGCCATCCTGAATATTGAAGCTTTTGAAAGCAATTAACAATCCATATAACGGTGCATAATTAAAAACAAGGAAGAAAATAATTCCCGGCAATGTCATCATATATAGCATTTTGTTCCTTACCAGCTCGTTCCACATACTTCGCTTTTTCGGACGATTTCTTGACTGCTTTTCAAGCTGTGTTTGCATGAATGTCGGCTCCTCCTTTTATTTATGTAAGCGAATTCATTTGACTCCTTAATCTTAGATAATCCCCGCTCTTCCGTAAATCATAAATATTAGATATTCTTCTGTTTTTTGCGAATTCTCAGCTTACAAATATTAAGGATTCTTTCAATAAATACGGATTTCTCCCCGAAAAACGGAAAATAAAAAGGCTAATCTATGCTTAGGAAATTACTCTTCATCCCATAGGAACCGCCTTTTCTGCTTCTTATACACTTTTTTACTTTATAATGGATTATTCTTGCGGAATTCGGCACGGTATTGGTTCGGGGTAATTCCGAAATGCTTCTTATAAATCGTCGTAAAATAGGCTGGATTGCTAAATCCTACGCTTGCCGCTATATCATTAATTGGCATCAGAGTAGTTTCCAACAGCTGCTTGCTGTGCTGCATCCGCAATTCAATGATATATTCGGTTACGGTTTTTCCAATACTGTCGCTAAACAGCTTGCCAAAATAACCAGGTGAAAGACCTGCTTTATCCGCTAGCATTTCAATTCCTATCTCACTGCTGACATAATGATTAGCGATATAATCCAACACTCCTTGGATCATGTCCGTCTTGCGGTTAGCTCGCTTGTTCTCGATCAACCGATTAATTTTAAGGCAAAATTGCATAAACCAGGTTCGCAAATCGGCCAATGCATCCATATTGTTCAGCTCGCGATATACGCTATTGAAATCCAATTCCTCCGCGATTGAATCAATGTGTGTTTCCACCGACTTCAAAACGTCCAGCACCAGCTGATTGAAATTCAACATGATGTAATTGTGCCGATACCCGGACATTTCCTCAATAATTACGTCGAGCTCTATCTCAACCTGCTCCATATTGGAGAGCTTCAATGCATCCGTAAGTCGCTTCTTGCTCTTGTCCATAGACGCTAGCTCATTCTTGCTGTTAGGCTTAATCGTATCTTTGGACAGAATGGAATTATAGCCCTGCACAAAACGGTGAAGCAGCAACTCAAGGCTGTCATTGTAGGATAAATAAGCATCCTCTAAATTATGAACCAGCTGTCCAATTCCCGCTGAAATAGTGATTCCTAAATGAAGCTTGACACTTTTCTGGATTTCTTCGACCGCCTTAACGGCGTTGCGGTAATAATCCGCTTCATTCCCAGTACCAACAATCAAACAATAGTTGTCCTTCTCGAGATAAACAGGCTCAAAATTAAAATAAGCAGGCAGCTGTGACAACACAATAGCGTCCAAGGATGACTTCATATAATTCTGAGTCTGTCTGTCATAGGCTTCTGTAAATTTAATGTACCCGTCAATGCTTAGCAGAATCACACCGATAGCCGGCTCCTCAAGCTTGCTGCACAAACTATGTTCCAAGGGTATATTCCCTGCCAATACTCGCTTCAGATGATCTCTTTTTATTAGGGAGGCATTATCTTTAACCGAAAGCTCAAGATGGTCGGAGTGCTGCAAAATATGAGTGAATGCGTTCGATAAATATCTGGCATCATCTGGTCGTTTCTTATCATCGTCCATAAGCTTGCGAGAAAACAACTGGCTGTCAATGTTCTTAATCAGCTTGCTGAATGGCAAATAAACATTTCGTGCAGCAAGCAGCGATAAAGCAACCCCAATCAGGAATATAATCGTACAAATGATCAATAAAGTCATCATCAGCTGATGAAATTTCTGGAATAACGAATCATAAGAAGATACATTAATGAATGTCCAGGGCAGGGTGGGTGATCGCACATAGGTCACAACTGTTTTCTGGCCTTCGATTGTCTTTACCTCATACCCCCAATTTTTCTTCGAGGCCACAATCTGATCCATATAAGCTTCTTTAGCCACATTTTTCCCGAAGTTTTGCAGGCTTGAGTCACAGATAACATTTCCGAAGCCATCTATAATGGCTGTATAAGAGTCCTTGCCTTTCACGGCCGTATTGATGCTCTTCTGCACATATTCGGCTTTAAGGTTGATGACCAATGCACCGTCGATCAGACGTCTGTCCGGCATTTCCGCATTCGTATTATTTAGCTGTCCCACTGTATCCGTGAAAATTAAGGAAATTAAATTTTCTTCTACTTTAACTCTATTTGAATTGGTGTAAGCTACACGGCGAGGTAAGAACTGCAGGTTCTGATTGGCTCCGCTCTTAGTTAGCAGCGTTAATATTTCCGGGTCTTGAAACGAAGAATTGGAAATCGAGAGATTATACTGGACGTTTCCCGATTTGTTGTTATAAAGATACATAGAATGAATGACTGGATTGGAATTGAGGATATTGGAGATTTTCAAAGAAATCAGATACTTATCAATGGTCAACACATTGCTGCTGTAGATAATGTTCATAATCTCAGAATCATGCAGCATTTGAAAACCAAGCGAAGAAATATTCTCCCTAATGTAACTCATATGTACCGCAGTTTGATCCAAAGTTTCCTTAAGATTTATTTGAATATCCTCGAGACTGCTTTTGGAGAACTGAATATAAAGCACGCTGGATAAAAGCGAAACGGATACAAAAACAATCGCGATGTATGAAATAAAAAATTTGGTGAACGTTTTATTCATACTCACATCTCCATGAATTAGATTCAGCACAGTATTGTAAAAAAAAGGATTTACAATGTATTATATGTTACGTTATAATACGTGTCAAATATATAAAATAGTATTAAACTAGGAGAACCCATGAAATCTATCCCGTTATATCAACAAATTAAAGAGTATATCAAGAAGCAAATCGACAGCGGGGAACTAAACCCCGGTGATCAAATCCCTATAGAAGCTGATCTAATGGAACAATTCCATGTCAGCCGCGCTACGACTAAAACCGCCTTAAAGTATCTGGTTGACGCAGGACTGCTTTATCGGATTGCCGGGAAGGGTACTTTTGTTACCTCGGAAGAAATTCGCCAGTCGTCCCATAACGAATTGAACGAATCGTTTACCCCTAAAAAAATCGGATTCATTATGCCGCCTATAGAGGACTTATTGTGTATGAAGCTGCTGCGGGGAGTGGATGATACCTGCAAGGATGAAGGCTGCATGCTGATGATACGGTCCGTGTTAACGCAATCCGAGGAACGTCTAGCGATTCATCAGCTGATTCTGGCCGGGGTGGATGGATTGATTATCTTCCCAGCTGACGGGGAAGCATACAGTGATGAAATTCTAAAGCTGAAAACCAGCGGGTTTCCATTCGTATTAGTCGATCGCTATTTGCCAGGAATTAAAACCAACGCTGTTTATTCCGACAATTATCAAGGCGGTATTCTCGGAACAGAGTATTTGATCGGCATAGGACACACCAGTATTGGTGTGGTTTCCTTGACCAAATCCACTACAGCAAGCGCAGAGGACCGTTTTCGCGGATATCTAGACACCGTGCGCAAAAACAAACTGCAAATCGAGATCAACCATTGGTTGACACGCATTGATGAGCTAAGCTATAAAGACGAAGAGAATACGAAGGAATACATACGCGAATGGCTCGCCGACCAAACCGAGCTGACAGCTATCTTTACCCTAAGCCCGCAAGCAGCCGTTATGGCAGCGCGAATCATCCTATCCATGGGCAAACGAATTCCCGAGGATATTGCTATTCTCACATTCGATGATCCCAAGATCGATGATTTATCAGGCTCCTATTTCAGCTTTATGGAACAAGATATTGAGCTGATGGGCATAAAAGCCGTCCAGCTGCTGCTCAAAACCATTTTGGTTCCCAGTACTCTAGAGCAAATAGTGATCCCAGTGACCATTCATATTGGCAGATCATCTTAGTGCAGCGGCAACAAACATAAACAACCCTCCAAATTCGGAGGGTTCTTCTATGAAGAGTGATATACAGATCAGTAACTAGTAGCCCAACGAATTCCGTATACTCTTTTCTAACGTAGAGGTTTCAGCTGCACTACTCTGACTCAAATTCATCCGTTCTTTTAACGGTGTTGTCTTATTGCACATGAAGCGTGGAATGCCACTATGATTTTGTGATGCAGCATGATATAGAAATGGATGACATAGAATGACATCACCTGGAGAAGCAGTAGTTTCAACAACACGCATTCGAATTCCATCAGCATCTGTATGCCAAGAGTCCATAAACTTCTGGATTCTATTATCTACAGAAGCATCCATTGAGTTTGTTATTCCCGTCAATTCTGCCAAGTAGGGATGCTGCATGTTTAAGCTATCGATCGCTGCTTGCGATTCCATACCCTCTGGATGTTGAGCTAAAAACCGAGCTACCAGCTTATGCGAGCCTTCAACAACCAGCGTGCCGCCGCCTCGAGCAGCAATTTCGGAAAAAAACGCATAGACACAGCAGTCCTTGCTCCGGGCTATCCACATAATGGCGAAAATGAATCCCGTCCCAATGCCAGCCTTCTTTTGGAACATCCCATTCTTTATCAGCCCCAAGAGCAAAATTGACAGGCCACCAGCCCCATGTCGATTGAATCTCATCAATCCCATACACACCTCGATCCTTCCATCTGCCTTCTCCGATCAGGTCCTCAATCGCATCAGCCATACGTGCCGTATTGCACCTATCAAAATCGGGACTCCGGAAGGCTTCTTGAATATAAATCATCGGTGTATTCCAAGTTGATAAATCCTCTTGAAAAACTCCCCTCTCTCGAAGCTTTTCCCATAGAAATTGTTGACAAGCTAGCGCCATATCACGTGGGAAAACTTCTTCCACCTTCACCCAGCCAAGCTCCATAAATTGTTCTATTTGCTCATCATTCAATACTTTTTTCAACATATTATCTCTCCTCTCAGAGATATAACTTACTTCTTCGTTTTGACCCATTCATCCAATTGCTTTTGTTTTTCAGCAATAATTTTATCTACTCCGATATCCTTCAATTTACTAATATATTTAGGTAAAAATACTTTCGGGTCAACAGTACCTGTGAATAAAGCAGGCTCGAACTCTTTTTTGGCATTATTAAATGCAGCTATCTCATTTTTCACAGGCTCCGGATTAAAAATAAATCCAAGTACGCTAGCTGATTCAGCAGCTTCGTTAAATTTCTTGAAATTTTCCCATTTTTGCGGATTTTCATTCGCCCATAGATAATTGTTAAACTGGTTGCCAAACATCCATGCCCCATTCAACACATAACCTGATGTTTTAGCATCCAAGCCAGCTGGAAAGTCAATAATACCTTCACTTTTCTTTACAAAATGCTTCCCTTCTATACCAAAAGCAATTAAATTAACTAAATATTTGTCGGTATAAAGCAGATTGAGGAACATCATGGCACGATCTGGATCTTTAGAGGTTCTGGAAATGGAAGTCATTGATCCAGTCGTATCCCCTGTTCGAATGATCGGCTTTGTTAATTCCACCTGTACCCATTCCATACCGTTAGCTAAACTATCCTCCGCATCCTTCCCAGGCTTAAGCTGCTGCACATATGAGAACGCCTTGCCTGCTTTTAACGCACCTGATATATCCGCCGCTGTTGCTGCATCTTTGTTCACAAAACCGGCCATAAACCACTTGCGCGCTAAATCAAATTCATTTTTGACTATTTCGCTTTCAATCGCGGAAACAACTTTATAATCTTTGGCTCCCCTTACGACAGATCCAGGACTGGAATCACCTAAATCTTCAAAATTCATCGGACCCAAAACCCAATCAACGCTAGTATCTTTATTCAAATACAATGGAACAACGCCAGGCTCTTTATCTTTAATCATTTGATAAATCGGCTCTAAGTCCTCAAGCGTCTTAATGGTAGTTATATCAATTTTATATTTATCTAGCAGATCTTTACGGAGCATTACACCAGCTTGGCTTGCAAGCTCTTTATTGATCGGCAGTCCATAATTTTTGCCGTTAACCTTAGAGCCTTCCAATAACACTGGATTGATCACATTTTTGAGATCCGGTGCATTTCTCTCAATAAGATCGGTCAAATCAATAATATTGCCCTGTTGAATTTTCGTGCCGAAGTTATCCCAATTCATGGTCTCTAATAAGTCAAACGGCTCACTTGATGCAAACTTCAAGTTTACCTTATCCTGCCAGCTGCCCCAATCAATTACGGTTAATTCAAAAGAAGCATTGATCTTGTCCTTTAGATATTTACTGATTTCCTGATTCACCAATTCTTGATCCTTTAGCGGCCCTGAACCCGGTACGACCATCTTAATCGTATACGGAGCCAATTCTGGTTTCTTCGAGGGCTCAGCTGTTGCTGCTGCTGTTGCTGCTGGTGTTGCTGCTTCCTGCTTAGTGTCGCTGACTGCCGGTGCTGGACTAGCATTCCCTTCCTTTTTTGAACTGCAGCCTGCTAATAATACGGAAAATGAAAGAAGTATTGCCATGGTGAATTGTAATGATTTTCTTGTGTTCTTCATACAAACCCTCCTGAATATGTTTTTTATATATGCTAACCAGCATGGCTGGGTTCAGCCTTTCACAGCGCCTATAGTCAATCCCTTCACAAAATACTTCTGAAAAAAGGGATAGGCGAACACCATTGGTCCTGTGCCAATGATACACATGGCCATTCGAACGGTTTCATTCGGTATCTTAGAAATTTCAGTTGTGCTGGAACCCGAGTTGGCTTGAACATTTGTTAACAAGAACTGTAAATTCATCAGGACTTTATACATCATGTACTGGAGATTGATTATTTTATCATTGTTGATGAATATAAGGCTGTTGTACCAACCATTCCAGTATCCGAGTGAGTAAAACAGGCCAATCGTTGCAAGTACCGGAAGCGATAGCGGCAGAACAATCTGCACAAAAATCCTGGCTTCACTCGCTCCATCCATACTAGCTGATTCAATGATCGAGGGATGAATGGTCGTTTGAAAAAAAGTTCTCATAATGATTACAAAAAAAGCATTCATCAATAACCCTGGAATAATCAAAGCAAATATCGTGTCTTTGATATGAAGAACATTTACATAAACCAAATACCATGGAACGAGACCTCCATTGAAAATCAAGGTGAAAAAGATAAAGAAAGAGAAAAATCCCCGAAAATCGAAGTCCTGCCTAGATAACGGATAAGCAAACATCGCGGTCATCAATAAACCAACTAAAGTACCTGCCAGCGTTACGATTATCGAAATCCCGTAAGCCGTCATAATGTTGTGGATATCAAACCATAAATACTGATACGCAGCAAAGCTTAGCTTTTCTGGAATTAATTTATAACCATGAAGTGCAATTAACTTTTCATCCGAAAATGAAACTGCAACGACAAGCAATACAGGCATAAGACATATACAGCTGTAGATTATAAATAAACAATTAAGAAATAAATTTGCCCTTGGCGAAACGGATAAACTATCTTTATATTTTCTTTTGCTGCCAGGTGCATCATCAAAAGGTTTTTGCATTGAGGTTGATATAGCCAATCTCCTCTACTCCTTCACTAAAAAAGCGCGTTTTCTCTATCTATTTTACGAACTAGTAAATTGACGCTGACTACAAGAACAAAACCAACTACTGCTTGATACAATCCTGCCGCTGACGACATCCCCGTATCCCCCAAACGCATTAATGCGCGGTATACATAGGTATCAATAACGTTCGTTGTTGAGTATAATGCTCCAGCATCCAAAGGCAATTGATAGAACAAGCCGAAATCGGCGTTTAAAATGTGCCCAATACCCAACAAAGTTAGAATAATCATCATCGGCTTGATCGATGGAAGTGTAATATTAATAATTAATTGCCATTTTGTAGCTCCATCCGTTATGGCTGCCTCATAATATTCTTTATCAATTCCCGTAATGGCTGCTAAATAAATAACAATTGAATAACCAATATTTTTCCAAATGTATACGATCGGTAAGATATAGGGCCAATATTTAGGCTCGCTGTACCAGGCAATCGAATGAATACCTAGTGGAGCTAATATCATGTTATTAAGGAACCCAAACTCCTCACTCAGCATCGAGTAACCCAGGTAGCCGACGATTACAGCCGATAAGAAATAGGGGAGAAACATTATGCTTTGGTAAATATTAGAAAGATATCGATTCCTTAATTCATTTAATAAAATAGCAAATGTCACAGCAAAGACCAAGGTTAATGCGATAAATACAAGATTGTATAGAATCGTATTTCGAGTAATCACCCATGCATCACTTGAATTGAACAAAAATTTAAAATTTTCAAATCCAACCCACGGACTTTTCCAATAGCCTAAAGCGTAATTAATGCTTTTGAAGGCAACAATCGTACCGAACATTGGAATATAGTTGTTAATAATTAAATAGATTGTCCCCGGTAATAACATGAGCAGTAAATATCGATTTTTATACAGCTTCCCCAAGAACGATTTCTTCCTTATTTTCTTTTCTATTCTAATCACCTCTCTCTAGTAGAACCTTTCTGTAATTTTTATTATAAGGAGTTAAAAGTCAGATTCCTACGAAGTAGCATGACTTAATTAACGTTTTTATGACTATGTATTTGTTAAGGTATAAAAAAAACCTTGATGAATAAATGCATTCATTCAAGGTTTAAAATTCATTTTTATTTCCCCATATTTTGATAGCGTTTGCGATATTCTTGTGGAGGAATCCCCACTTGTTTCTTGAACATTTTTCCGAAATGAGAGAAATTATCATAACCCATAGCCTCGCAAATATCACTGATTTTAATATTCGATTCCGTCAGCATGATCTTAGCTTGGGTCATTTTTTCATAGATGATATAATCCATTAAAGTTTGTCCTGTTTCCTTTTTATAAAGTCGGGATAAGTACGCAGAATTCAAGTAAACGTAGGATGCTATACCTTCTCTGGTTGCATCCTTCAAGTGGGATTGCACGTATTGCTTGATTTTTTCGATTAACGATGAACTATTCCCTTCATGGCTATGAATGTAATCAGCCCCTGCTGAAATAACATGTGCAGCCCACATTCTAAATTGAGCAATTGAACGTGTGGCGGAAGCCTCACCTAACCACTTTTTCGAACCAATAAATTCCTTCACGGACCATCCTCTTTTATACGACACTTCATAAACCATATGCAGAACCGAATGATATAACACATCAATCGTTTCTGATATATCCGCTTGATCTTGAAGCCCTGTCAGGACTGCTTCTATCCTGTTCATAAGCTCAGCTTTTTTCCCTAGTTCAAAGAGAACCGCCCAATCCTCCCAATCGATAAAAACGGGTGCTTTTGTGCGATCCGGGCAATTTAATTCCTGCTCTTGCTGAAATTGCACAACCTTCATATTTGCTATGTTGCTGGCTTCCAGATCAAGTAATTCACGGTAGGACTGACTAAGCTCCCTGATAAACACAGGACTTCCTACGTAACAAGATAAACTGCAGTAAAAAAGTCGAGCACATATTTCAATATACTCCTGACAAGTAGTTTGTAAATCTTTCATTTCCAGACCTTTTCCCTCGGTTAAATAAATCAGAATAAAATGAATGCCATTGCGATCTTGGATAATATCCCCTGACAATGAATGCAGGAATAATTCTGCCGCCGCATTGCGCAACGCATACTCCATAATTTCTTCATCACGCAGATTAAACTCCTTATTCCACAGCTCCACACTAAGCAGGATAGGCAAAATCGTTGTATTCGGATCAAACGATAGATTATAAGAAGGAAGCATTTGTTTCAAGTTCTCGGCAGTCGGGAGATGACGCTGTGCCAAAATATCTTGCCAAAATCGCTCCGTCAGCAGCGGTTTTTGCTTCTCCCAAAGCTTGACATGGGTTTGATAGGTTTCGTCAAATTGCTCCGCTTTCTTCAATTCCTCTAACTTATCTAAAACCTTAAGCATTATTTTCTGCAAATGATCATAATTCACTGGTTTAAGTACATATTCAAAGCTTCCTAACCGGATTGCCTGCTGTGCATAGGAGAAATCAGCATGCCCCGTTAAAAAGACAGAGACGATCGTCGGATACTGTTCATTCACCCAATCGACCAACTCGAGTCCATTACTCCCAGGCATTTCAATATCGCAAAGCAAGGTATCGATTTTGACAGTTCTCATGATTTCCATGGCATCATCTGCATCGTATGCGCTATAAATCCCGCTATATCCTAGCTTAGACCAATCTATTCCTTTCATAAGCGCCTCTACCGCATACACTTCATCATCAACGATTAGTAAATTATACATTTAAACGGCCTCCCTGATTTTCACCCGTCATCTGGTTGGGAATTCGCAAACGAATGATTGCCCCCTTCTCAATGCCATTCTCGAACAATATTTTTACTTGCCTACCATACTTCATCCGCAAGCGATGGTGAACATTCCAAATCCCCAGATGTTTATCGTCCGAACCATGTCCTTCTGCATACTGACCGGCTTGAAGCTGCTCTAGCTTCTCAGCGGTAAACCCTTTGCCGTTATCGATAATAAGCACTTCGTAGCTGTCAGGTGCCTCCTCTGATGGCTGAGCTTTGATTTCAATATGAAATACCGCCTTCCCTTTATCCATTCCATGAATAATCGCATTTTCCACAAATGGTTGAATCAACAAGGGAAAAACGTTATTTTGCAGGTACATCTCAGGGATTGAAATAGCAAACATCAATTTATTCGGAAAACGCAGCTTTTGAATCTCTAAATAATTTTCGATATGTCCAATTTCTTCAGAAAGCAATATCGTATCCCGATGGGTACGTGTAATGAAGCGGAAATAATCTGCCAAATGCTCTGTCATTTTCTGAACCAGCAGATTTTTCTCTAGGACGGATAAGCTAAAAATAATGTTTAATGAATTCAAGTAAAAGTGTGGGTTAATTTGCGCCTGCAGGTGATTAAATTCAGCTTTCTGAACCTTAAGCATTTCTTCGTAAACGTTGATTTTCAAATTGGAAACCTGTGATGCCATTATATTAAATGTCTCGATTAAGAACGAAAACTCCTTCGTCGAATTATCATCTAGCCTTACATCCAAATCCCCACGGGTAATGCTGCGCATCCCTTTAATTAGGATATGCATGGGCTTTAAAAGCACTTGTTTAACAAAGAATAGATAAAAGGCAAGAATAATGATCAAACCTAGCGGAATCAAATAGAGTAACCGTTGAAAATAAAGCAGCTTCTGCAGCACAATTTTTTCAGGAATGATGACAGCGAGACTCATTGCAGCGTGTTGAAAAGGAAAGCCTATAAGCAAATTTTTTGTCCTTTGCGATGATTTTGAGAATGATATGTATTTCGAATCTTTGTGATTTAGTTTTTCCATAATTACGTTTACATTGCCCGTTGATAGAGAGGTTTGTATAAGTGGTATCCCTTTATCGGACATAAGCAGCAGTTCTTTGCCGCTATGTCCTAGATCAGACAACTGAAGTGGATGCAACAAGCTTTCAATATCAATCAGTGCGCCTACATAAAGCTCTCGATTGACTTCCTTTGGGCTGATTTGAATCACTCGGATCATATAGTATTTATTATTCTGCATGACGATCTGCCAGTTTTGAAAATCAATTTGCTTAGCAGCTTGAAAAAAAGGAAATAAGACACTTGCGAATCTTTGATTGTCTTCATAGGTATTCTGAACATTAAACAAATCCTTATTTTTCTTCGAATAAACAAAAAATGTTTCAATCCCTTTATAAGTACTGAGATCATCACTGAATTTCCTCAATAACCATTGCTTGGCCATAAAATAATCTCCGCTATCCATAGGGTATAATGTAAGCGGTATTAAATTGGTGTAAGAAAGATCACTGGTTCCTATACGCAAAATATAATTACTTGTGTCCTCCAGGGTTTGATCGAGTGACTTTACCTGTGTTTCGAGGAAAGTGTAATACGATTGTGATACTTCAGTTCGAACGACATTCATTGCGTAAAAGTTATTATAGAACAGAAAAAAGATCAAAGGTGCAGTAACGATAATAAACCCAAGTATGAATTTGAGTCGTAATGATTTTTTATGATTCATCTCGCTACCTCTTTTTTAACTTCATTCTATTTGAAAAGCAATTTATATGATAGTGTTACTTTTCGCATACTCGTCGCAGAATGCACTTTCTATTATATAATTTAAAAGCAATTTCCAACAATATAGAAACATGACTATATTAACGTTTTTGTAGTCTATTTAAATACCTTCAAAAAAAGCAGCCATCACAGAGGAAGATCTGAGACAGCTGCATTTCCACCTAAAACATTTCAAGCTTTCTATATACTTCCTTATCTATAACTACAGTTGCATTCTTTACCAAGTTGTCAACAAATGAGGTATACCTTTTTTCTTTTAATAATTGGGTTATAGATTCATTAACTTCCTCCAGTTTATTGAATCCTTCATCTGTCTTTTCGATAGATTTAACCACATAATAAGCTTTGTTATACTCGAAAACCTCACTCACCTGATCTACAGCTAAGCCTGTAGCTTTTTCAGTAAATTCATGCGTTGCAGGCGTATAATCTTCACGATTAGTCGTTGAATCAAAAATCTGTTCACCGAATTCAATTTTAATTAATGAATTCTTTCCATAAATATCGGATAAATCCTTAAAATTATCTCCGTTAGCGAATTTTTTCTGTACTTCCTCAGCCATTTCCTTTGCAGCTTTCTTACTCTTATCATCTTTAGCTGTAAATAAGAAAGAAATTTTCTCTACCTTTACTTTTCCTACTTTTTTGTAGGTATTTTCCTTTATAGCTTTATCATAATATTGCTTAATCTCTTCCTCCGACACTTTGAACTGTTCATCTACCTTCTCCTTTAGCTTATGAACCATATCTGAGTACAAAATGGAGAAATAAACAGCTTCCGTATACTGTTGAGGACCGTATATGACTTTCTTATTTTCAATAGCCGTTTTGCGTCTTGCATTTTCTTTCTTAAGCTCTTCAAGAAATTGGGAATAGCTGATATCCTTAACCAGTGCCTTTTCTTTTCCCTGGATTTGTTGAACTTTTATATTTATACACTCATCCAAGGCAAGCTTTTTTAGCATTTCTGCAGGTATATCACCATCAAAGCTGCTTGTCCAGAATCCTTTACCAGGTACAGCATTATGTTCCTTCTTAAAATATTCAAATATTTCGGACCGATGCTCAATTAGTTTTGGCATTAATTCTTTCACAGTTATAGGTTCATCGTCTACAGTTGCTACAACACTAGACTCCCCATTTCCATCATTTATACCTACTAATATTAAAGCTGTACAGGCAATTGCAATTGCTGCGAATAGTAACATCAAATACTTGAATTTTATAATAAAACGCTTGTTTTTAACATTAATACCCATACACAATTCTTCCTTTCATTAAGCTCGAAAATAATGTTTCTTCACTCGTGAGATGACCCTTTGAGTAAAAGAGCCATCTCTTGAATGAATTAGACGTTACTTAGCTTTAGCAAGCATTTTCCAAATGACAACAGCTGCTTGTGCTCTTGTTGCCACACCTCGAGGTGCGAATTTCCCATTCCCTACACCGTTAATGATACCAGCTTGTTGAATAGCTGTTACTGCATTTACGGCGTAAGCCGCGATTTCAGATTGATCATTAAATGAAGCTACCTCTCCGTTTCCGTTTAAGTTAGCTTTTACCAATAACCCTGTGTTGTAAATCATGACTGCCATGTCCTGTCTTGAAATCTTGTCATTGATGCCAAAAGTGCTGTCTGATTTACCTTTAACGATACCGAGTTGCTGTGCCGATGCGATTGCACTGTAATACCATGTATCATTCTTTACATCACTCAGTGAAGATTTGGCGTTACTATCGATTAAATCAAAAGCATTTATCAGCATCGTAATAAACTCTGCTCTTGTAAGCTGATTATTGGGTTTAAAGCTGTCTCCCCCAACTCCTTGGATAATGCCTCTTGCTGCCAATGCATCTATGCTGTCTTGTGCCCACAATACATTCGCAATATCATTAAAGCTTACTCCGTTATATGCTGCTGCATATTTGCTGAAGTGCACAGTGCTGAATATGACTTGAGCCGTTGCAGCATCGAATTTGCCGTTCTTCACAATTTCCAGCTTGCCCTTATCATTAATGTAATAAATAATTATTTGATCTGGGTTTTCTCCAGGTTTCAAAGTGTAGTTCAACTTAATTGTCACGGCTTGATCCCCGAACTGGCTGATTTTCTTCCCGTCAACACTGAGGTTGAAGTCGTATATCGGATTGCTTCCAATAGCCTCTTTTACTTCATCCGATAGGGTCGAAGAATCGACATTCGAAACGGAAAGCTGAACATCTCCGAAAGTTCCGTCTTCCTTTTTCAATAGATCTGTTGAAATTGAGACCACGGCAAGTCCAGTACTAATATTAAACTGCTTGATGTTATTGTCGAGTGCAGTTTTGATAGAATCACCAGTAAGATTAACGATTACCTCTTTGGCTGACTCTGCTCCTTGAATATTAATATCTACAGATGTGCCTTGCGCTCCAAGAATAGCTGCATTAAGTTCATTTGTCTTCACATCGACAACCGCTTTTCCGTTACCGTCAGGAATTGCTTTAATCTTCACGAGATCAGGTTGCGGGATCGGCGTTGTTGTTGGCACTGTTGTTGGCGTTGATGTTGGCGCTTGTGTTGGCGCTGTTGTTGGCGCTGTTGTTGGTGCTGGTGTTGGCGCTTGTGTTGGTGTTGGTGTTCCATTGATTACACTGATTTGGACAGCTTCAGAAACAGTGCTTGTGCCATCGTTTACATTAAACGTAACATTGTATATACCCTCTTGTGAGTCTGTAGGCGTCCAGCTGAATATACGGGATAAAGCGTTGAACTCAGCACTTGCAGGCAGATTTTCCGCACTGTAAGTCAATGGATTTCCATTCTTATCTGTTGCATGAATGGTAAATATTAAAGGGTTACCTTCACGTATAGTTTTATCTCTCATCTTAAAAAACTCAGGTTTACTATTCCCATCGATTACTTCAACGAGCGAGAAAGGACCATTTACGTTCCACCAAGGACCCGACCCGTTTTCAAAATCGGAGTTTGAGATGCCATTTTCCCCGCCAGATGTTCCTAAGTAAACATCATCTATAAACAGTGTACTTAAAACATCTGTAGTTTTGACCATAACATGCATGACTGTATTAAGTCCGGTATTAAACACGCCGCTGCTTACTTCAGTCCAATCACCAGTTGCTGTTACGCTCGTCTCACCTAATGTAGACCAATCTCCATTGTCTAAAACAAATTGTACGTTTCCACTTCCTTTTATCCATGCCTTAAACTCCACTTCATTATTTGGTGTAACTGCTATATCGCTATATCCCATAGACTTCCATGCACTGTCGGTTGAATGATTGTCAACTTTTATCGCTTGGGTCCCACTGTGTACAAATATAGCTGGAGTCGGTGTTGCTTCTGGCGTTTTCTGCACTCGGGTGAAAGGAGCATCCAGCCACGATGCGCCAGAGCCGCTTTCGAAGTCAAAGTTTGAGATCCCATTTTCCCCGCCAGATGTTCCTAGGAAAACATCATCTATAAACATGGTATTAAAAACATCTGTAGTTTTGATCATTACATGCATAACTGTATTTGGACCCGTATTGAACATTCCGCTGCTTACTTCAGTCCATTCACTAGTTGCTGTTACGCTCTTCTCGCCTAATGTAGACCAATCCCCATTATCTAATACAAAAAATACGCTTCCACTTCCTTTAATCCATGCCTTAAACTCCACCTCAGTATTTGGAGTAACTGCTATATCAGCATATCCCATAGACTTCCATGCACTGTTGGTTGAATTATTATCAACTTTTATAGCATAATCGCCGCTGTATACTTCGTTAACCACTGTCGGCGCTGGTGTCGGTGTTGTTGCTGGTTCAACAGGTTCAACTGCATCGGTATCCAAGCTTGTCATATGGAAATAATCAAAATCAGCTATTACATTTGTTCCATTGCAGTTATACAGACCTATTTGTTTATCGCCAGGAAAATAAACGGTATAGCTGCCTATTTCGATATAAGTAATGCCATCTTGTGAATAGTACCCTTTATAGGTAGCGCCTCTTTTCTCCAGCTTCAAGAAGTAGTCCGAATTAATAATATTCGTATCATCTATATTGGAGTAAGTATTGTTGTTCCACACTCCATCTTGCTTATACCCAAACTGGAATTTCAGTATGCCGTCATGTACCCTATTAAGCTTAATGTGGTTAGAACCATCCATATAGACCAATAAACCTGTCTGCTCCCAATCTGCTGTGGGGATTGCAGATACTTTTGTCTCAATCGTAAAGTCACCTTTAGGCGCCCATTGGAGCAATACGTTTTTAGTAGAATCGACATCCCCGCCGCTGCTGGCTATTTTCATATTTCCCGGACTTGAAGATAGACTCCAATTTAATGAATCCTCTCTGATCCAATTCCACCTTGGATTCAAATCAGTGCTGTCGAAATCATCATTTACTTGTTCCATCGTTGTCGGAAGCACCGCTATAGGTGTTGGCGTTGGAGTAGGACTTGCAGCTACAAAGGTATGATAAAGAGAAAATACATTACCTAATGTCCACGGCATAGCTCCGTATTCAAAACTGCTGTTTTCCAACAAATTGGCACCGTTTGCGACTCCTAGAAAAGCATCATCGAAGTATGCTGTTCCAGCTGCTCCTCCTGTCTCCTTTAAAGCATAAACCAGGGTAGTGGAATCTCCGCTATTAACAAGTAGCTGGATTTCAGTCCATTCACTTGAAGCTTCAAAGGATACCTGATTTATTGCGGTATTCCCATCTCCAGCTGATAATGTATATCCCCCTGTACCTTTTACCCAAACCTTTATCTCGTAATCCGTATTCTGTTGAATACTCGAAATGGTCTGTGTAATTTCATTATCTGAAGCTGTATCTGTAGAAATAGCTTTCACAGACCATCTTCCGGCATGAATGCCCGGATCTATCGAATCGAGAATAATTAATGGTTTTGGAGTTGAAGTAACTGTTTCTGCTTTTGAACTTCCAAACTCATGTACTCCAATATCAGGAGCACCGTTATATAGGATATTGCCCCAGAAATCTCTGCCGCCGTTATCTGCAATTACTGTTCCCGCGTTAATATAGGGAGAATCTGAACTCAACTTGAAAACGTCAGCCCCCTCCATACCATCTGTAGGAACTGTTGGTATAGGTCCAGCAAATTTCGGATCTGATATTATGGCATGTATATCTTCTACTGGTGCCATATTCCCAGTTCCAAAGTAGCCATTAAAGTCAAATATGTTATTAGAATCAGAAGGATAAGTCGAAGTTGAATTCGTATAAAAAATATTGTTCTGGTAATAAACTTTACCTGTATCACTAGCAAGAGACTTCAAATGGATTCCTTCATTTTCAATGTTGTTGTAAAATACATTGTTATAAACGTAAGATCCCATTGAACCCGCGTGATTTATTGCCATGGTTGTATTTTCGTTGACGTTAATTTTATGGTCGTTGAAGCTAACATTGTATCTCACAGTAGAACCTTTAAATTTTTCTTGAGAATTGCCCATAACCAGTAAAAAACCTCCTGCATTGTCATGGCTGTAATTGTACTGAAAGGTAACTCTATCAATTGTTGCAATGTCGGCGTCAAAAGCTTGCGAATCCCCATCGTCATTGGCTTGCAACGGATCATGATTAGTGTAGGCAACTTCGTTATTCTGGAATACGGCATTCTTGCTTAACCATTCCCACATGGAAACGGTATATCCAGACCCTTCGAAACCACCAGCCTGGTCATAGGAAGTATTATATTCAATTAAAGGAGAGTCGCAAATACCAACAACAATGTCTCCATTTCCATTTCTCTCAAAATAATTATTCCTTATAACTACATTTGTAAAAAGAGTACCCTCTTTTACAGCTTCATCTCCATCACTTAGAATACCGTGGCTCTCATTATCATAGATACGGTTATCCGCTATAAGAAAGTCATCATAAGATGAATTGCTTTTATAAGCATTGAATCCGATTGCAGCTGACCAAAAACGTAAGCTGCCTGCATAATTACCTTTAACATTATGAATATCTAAATGCTCAAAGTGCAAGCTTCTTAATGTCCTGCCTGTATCATTAGACACAAAAATCCCATAACGATGATCATTTTCAGGTGCATCATTCGTTATTTCAAGATTTTTGATTGTGATATATTCCGCATTATTTAAATAAATGACTTTTGGAACGCCTCCACCCGCAATAATCGGTTTCGGACCTTCACCATATTTGTCAAATGTAATGCGGTTTGCACCATAACCGGAGTCATCAATAGTTAGCTGGCCATTCCAGCTGCCTCCTGCTTTGAACAAAATATTATCTCCAGGAACAAAGTTTGTACCGTTTACCTTATCCAAACTTTTCCAAGCTTCGCCTTGACTCATTCCGCTATTACTATCACTTCCATTTACTGAATCCACATAGTAAGAATTTAAAGCTGATGCGCTGGCTGCCATTGGATTCATACTTATTAAAGATGCAACCATAGTAAGTATGCAGAATAAAGCAATTACCTTTTTAATCCTAATCATTTCACGTTCTCTCCTTTTAATTTTATTTTCCGTGCAGCAGGCATAACCATGTAACTAGCCTTACTATCATATATTTGATCACAGTGCCTAAACAACGAATTAAAATGACCTTGTTGACGTTAATATGACACATATCTTCAATTGCGAGCGTTAGCCATTGGGGTTTTTCGTCACCGAAAAAAACCCTCCTCGGTTAGACCGAAGAAGGTTCATTTCAGTTTATTAATTGTTGATTTATTTCACATAAACACGGAAGTAATCTAAGGTGAACACGGCTGGGAATGAACCCGCTACTGGACTATTATTAGTGTTTCCACCCATAGCAAGGTTAATTAGAACCTGCGGTGCTGGTCCATCCCATCTAAAGAGGGTTCCTTTAACCTGGGTCCCATCCACCCACTTTTGGATGTTGCCTTCCTTCCAAATTAGGGTATATAGATGATAGTCAGGAGCAAAATCCGTTCCTGGATGCCATACCCATTGATTGGTCATTATACTGTAGTAATCAGCACCTACACCATCACCATGATCATACCCAGTCCAATCAAAAGTATTCTGTGTTGGAGTGTCAAAGAACTCAAATATATCAATTTCAGAATTGGTCGATCCTGCTCCGCCCGGGGAATACAACCAGAATGCAGGCCATGCGCCAACTTTTTTAGGTATTTTGGCTCTTAACTGAAATATATATGTTTTCCCGTCGTATGGATAAAAGGTTTCCTTTGTAGTAATTTGACCGCTGCTTATTCCACCGTTATATACTCCGCCTAAGTTTGGTGTTGCTGTTAATTCCAAAGTTGTCGATGTTAAATGGTGATTGGTTGCATTAATAGGCTGATACCGTTGCCATTCATTGTTAATGACTGTTGTTCCTGCAACACCATAAGGATTAAATGAATTGGAAATGGATGTAAGGCTGTTGACGTTTCGTGATGTACCAAAGGAATAGTCTCTGAATAATGTGTATCCGGTTAGGTCTGGTCCACCTGCTGCCGGAGTTGGGGTTGGGGTCGGAGCTATTGTTGGAGTTGGCGTCGCTGCTCCCGTATTTGTAACTATATTCGGTATAGTAGTTCCTTCTTTAGTGGAAAAAATAACCTCATTTCCGGCTATGCCCTTTAAGATTATAGAATAGGTTCCATTGCCAGTAATAAGTGGTTTAACATCGAATGAATAGACTGTTCCCGCAACAAAAGTCATATTCTTTGATGAGAGCAAAGCTCCAAGAGCAGGCTGGTTATTCCATGCAAGGTTTGACTGCGTCCAAGTAGTATTACCCGTTCCTGCATAAGCGCCAATATTCGCGACCCCGCCTGTAATGCATTTTACATTCAGAACAGCGGTAGTAATTGTGCCTGGATTGCTGACAGAGAATTTTAAGTAAGATCTTTTGTCTTGGGCAAAATTGACGCCCATAGTGGTTGCTGTAGGACCTATTAAACTTGTTCCCCACATAGTTGCATCATCCGTTGTATTACTCGTTACGGCTGCCGCATTAGCTACTTTGTTATCAACTACCGAGAAAATAGATAGTGCCATTACCATGATCAAAACTAAGGATACCAATGTTTTTTTATCCTTTATTACCATAAAATCATACCTCCATTTTTTTGTGAATTTGCAGTCTCAAGACCGTAAACATTCAAATAATTCGTTAACCTCCTCTCTAAGGCAAATTAGGCAGCTCTTCAGATTCACCCATAACTAGGAAAACACTTGCAGTCTCTTGACTAGCATTACAATCATATAAGCAAACTCTGAACCTCAACAACGAATTAATGTGACCCATTTAACGCTTTTGTGACTCAAAACAACTACTTAAGCTTGCCATTTGATTCAGCATAGATAACAGTACCGTAAACATATGTATAGAAAGGGAAAGAACCCTCCAAATCTGGAGAGTTCAGAATGTTGAGAAAGTTTTTGCCGCACCTCGAACCTCAAAAACATTGACTCCTAGCATCTAAGTTACTTTTATTTTCACAAAATCCATTCTCCAGAAACATTTTGTTGTAGGAGTCATGATCTCTATGCCGTCCTCGACCTATTCGGAGATTTTACATTGCAAGACCAATACACTTTGAGCAAGCGGCATTTTTAATGTGATGCCCGTACAAAGCTCATCTCCCATATAGCTGCCCATTATTTTTTCTGCTAATACGTCGACAATCTGATAGCTTCTGTTCTTACGCATCCAGGGAAATGGAATAAAGCTCTCTTCAATTGAACAAGTAGACGGTCTAAAAATGAGAATCAGTCCCTCACCCTCATTATTTAGCTTGGCAGTCCCGTCCCAGCGCGCAGCTTGCGAAGCCACTCGGCCTGCTTCATAAAACGAATACCGGTTGAATCTGCGGTCTACATGATCAGGTGTATCTGGAGCATCGAATATGTTAGACACTTTGGAATAAGCATAGAAATCCAGCTCGCTGCGATAAGCCTTTACCCAGGCTATCCATTTTTGATAATGCTTCTTTTGGGCAACCGATAACTTCCGCAGATCGCCATAATATAATCCATGTGAGAGCAAGGCAGACCAAAATCCATATTGCTCAGCCGCAGCCTCTGTTAAATGACAGGATCCGAAGTTCAATGTATAGCTCGGAACGATCCGGCTGCGAGTATGGAGCAAACGTCTGAAAGGATCCAGATAAGGAGTGTCTTGATTCGCAATCCAATTCTGGTGGGCATGCTGAACATGCGCCAAATCCGTACCATGAAGCACACCATACAGCTCAAAGGTAAGATCAATTAAACAATTCGGATTCCTCGCGCGCAGCTCATCCATAATCCAGAACATGCTGCGGTAGATCCCTAGGTTAGAAGACTTCTGTGTAGGATGATGGTGATTTCTCGAATGGCAACCAATGGATTTACCTGGATTATAAGGATCCCGTACTGCTGCTAAATCCAGCTTTAATAGCTCAACTCCATACTTTTTGATTACCGCATCCATTTGCTCCAAGATCCAGTATTTATAATCCGATTGGAGGCACATAATTCCTGTATCCTTCCATGCAACCATGAAACCTTTATCACCATTCTCATCGCTCAAAAACCACTCCGGATGCGACAGGGCTACAGGTGAGTTTACAGCGACGACCGGCACGGACATCCACAGCCCTAAACGCATATTATGCTTATCGCAAGCTGCTTTAATAGGCTCTAAGCCATTAGGAAACTTCAGCGAATGCGGTACATAATTTCCATGTGCTTCGTACCAGCCGCAATCCAGCTGATAAGCGTCCATCCCAAGCTCAGCTGCAATTTCTATATTTTCTAAGACGATTTGTTCATTTATTTCATTATAAAATGTTTCCCAAGTATTCATAGTAAAGCCCGGAACTGTATCAACCCGACAAATGGCCAGCTTATCCGCAACAAATTGGTGGTAAACTCCATCTACAGCATCCTGCCAGTTTCCACAGAAGGTCACCAGGAAGCCCGCATCTGTTTCAAATGTTTCATTCCTGCCTAACGTCCATTCAAAAATGGTTTCTTCACTGTTGTTATACAGAAGCCTGACTTTGTCCTCATTCTTAAACAGCTCCATACGCTTCATCGCACCCGGTGCTTCAGTTGCAACAAGGAGGCCATGATCCTCGCCGTCCCAAGTAACCGCCATAACGCAATCATCCATCGAGTCTGTGACCTGTAAAGCTTGACGAGTAAAATAATGATACTGCACATGCCGATTAAGGCCCTTCTGCAATTTCACATCCTCCCAAGCCAAATCCTGAAGACGAATTTCCACTTTATCACCATTGATTATCCGCAGCTTCTTCCTAATAACAGGATGATCCTCATAAATTCGGAATATCACTTCGACCTTGATATTGCCTAAATCATTATCCCACTCGCACCATACATTATCTTCAATCTCATTCGCTCCGCCTCCAACCGCAAACGGTGAAGCTCCGCTTGCAAGCTGGGGCTTTAGCTCTAGATAGAAGATAGCTTGTGATCCGTCAGCTAACTGGTTAATGTCATGAGAGACATATTGAAACTGCTCACAGCGAAGAATTCGCATTAACTCCCCATAATAAGCGACGAACAGGAATTCTTCACCGCCTGGCAGTAAAAGCTCTTTATTATTAGCTTTATTAATAATTGAGCTCGTTTTTAATACCCCGTTTGCATCAATTGACATCGTTCTTTCTAGCCATTTATTGCTAAGCTTAACATTTAAACTGGACATAACCGACTCCTTAATATCATTAATTTAATAAGTGTGTCTAACCTTAATTACCCCTTGACTGCGCCTGCGGTCATACCGGAAATAATGTACTTCTGTCCCAATATATAAACAATCATGATAGGCAATATCGCCAAGACAATAACGGCAAAAACCAAATTCCAATTTGAAATAAATGTTCCATAGAAATAATAAACTCCCATGACCATCGTCCTTTGGCTGGAGCGATTAAGCAGATAGAGCGGGAGAATAAAATCATTCCAGGAGTTCAAAAAGTTAATGATCGCTACCGTTATCGTCACCGGCTTAAGCAAGGGGAAAATGACTTTAGCAAACAGCTGAAACCCATTGCAGCCATCAATAATCCCCGCTTCATCCAGCTCCCGCGGTACACCTTTAATAAAGCCATAATAGAGAAATATACTGAATGGAATCGACAAGGCTGTATATAGAATAATAATACCTTGCGTGCTGTTCATAATATGGAGGGTTTGCATCACCTTGATAGTCGAAACGATATTAATCGGCGCTATTAGCCCGACAAGAAAATAGTTGTAAATCGCATTATTCATGCCGTGCGTATTCCTTGCTAAGACAAAAGCTGCCAAAGCTGAAACAATCAAGCATAAAACCGTTGTACCCGTTGAGATAATCATGCTGTTAAAGAAATAGCGAATCAAACTCCCTTCCTCAATGACCTGAGCATAGTTATGCCACATGAAGACTTTAGGCAGCTGAAGATTGAATTTGCTTGCTTCGAGATTGCTTTTCAGAGAAGTCATAACCGCCAAATAAACAGGTATTAAGACAATCAGGCTTAACAGCCAGCCGGAAAATTCTTTAAGCAGCGTTATTCTGAGCGAAATTTTCATTAGAATGCCTCCTCTTTTCTCGTAAGGAGTTTAAGTACCGTGAAGGCGATAATCATAATTAATAGGAACATGACTACACCCATCGCAGTCGATAATCCATAAAGTCCGGAGGAATACGTTTTAAAAATCATCGTGTTCATCACCTCTGTAGATCTACCCGGCCCACCGTGAGTGAGTGCAAACACAATATCAAACACCTTCAAGCCATTGATTAAATTGAAAATCGTATTGATTGCAATGGATGGCAGCAAATATGGAAGTGTGATATGGATAAACTTAGCCCAAGCCCCTGCTCCGTCAAGCGACGCTGCTTCATAGTCACTTTTCGGAATCATCTGCATCCCTGCGAGAAATATCGCCATGTTAAAGCCGGCATACCGCCAAACCTCAACGCTCATTACGGATAAAAAGGACCATTTGGGATCAGCCAGCCAAGGCTTGGCTAAAAAATCTAACCCAATACCATGAAAGAATCCATTGACTAATCCATTGGTTGGATTCAAGATCGCGATAAACAACAGGCCAATGATTAAGGGTGAAATCGTCACTGGCATGAAAAAGACAGCTCGCAGCACACTCTGAGATTTCAAGCCTGAGTTCAATAAAAGCGCTAGCGCCAAGCCGATTAAAGCCTTGCATACCGTAGTAATAATACCAAAATTAATACTTCGCCAAACAAAAGGCATATAGGAATCATCAGAGAAGAAAATCTCCTTATAATTGTCCAGTCCAATAAAGTGAATCACACTATTCATTGAATTCCAGTCTGTAAAAGAATAAAAAATTCCGATAAAGGAAGGGAGCACGACCAGAATAGAATAAAACAGCAAGGCCAAGATCAAAAACTTTGCTGAATAAATTTTCTTTGTGTTCATTTTGATCTCTCCTTAAGATAAAGGATCAGAAAGTTCTAACTAAACGAACCCCCTAATCCTTGATGTGAATTGTCCCAGATCAGCTTTATTTACCGGTTGCCGCTTTAATCAATTTGGCGCGGTCATTATCAATAAAGTCAATGACTTGCTTAGGCGATTTTCCGTTCAGCAGTAAATCCTGAAAGGATTGGCCATAATTCTCTTTAATAAAGAACTTCACTCCACCTTCAAAATCCAATCCGTATCCATCAGGAGAGTTGGCAACGACTGTATCGAAAACTAGATTCTTCACAGGGTTTTTGGCATCCTTAAATGGAATTTCATTGGTTTTAAGCATCTCATGGGCTCCATAGAATTTCAGCAGCACATCTGCTTTCGCAATATAATTGAAATATTGTTTAGCCTCTTCTACGTTCTTCGAATTCTTGTTGATCACTTGGATAACTCCGCCTGCTGAAGTCGCCCAGGATTTAACGCCTGCCAATGGGGCAGGGAACATTTCCCATTTGTCTGCATTTGAATCCGGGTATTTAGCTTTGACTTCAGAAGACCATGAAGTATAAGTAAGGATCATCGCATATTTACCTTCGCCCAAAGCCGGAATGGCTCCATTCCAATCATTGGACATGAAGTCCTTGCCCAAATATCCTTTATCAGCAAGCTCCTTCAATTGAGCAACTGCCATCTCTGCTTGAGGAATATCTGCAAACTTAGTTGTACCGTCCGCTAATTTGCCATATAAACTGGAATCCTTGGCAGAAACCTGATAGGCAATGTTATTCAACCATAAAGGCAAATGCCAGGTATCCTTGGCGTTCTCAAAAATCGGGATAATCCCTGCTGCCTTTATAGCTTCACAAACAGCCAGAAATTCCTCATATGTGGTTGGAACCTTTAAATTCAGCTTTGTAAACAATTCAGGGTTATACATGATGCCCCAGCCATCTGTTCCCCAGCGATTAAGTCCAATCACTTTTCCATCTAGTGTAGTTCCGCCTTTGGCCCATTCCGTTTCTCTTGCTACCCAAGCCTCGTTAGTTAGGTCCAGCAAATTATCTGCAGGAAGCAGTTCATAGGCAGAGACACCGCCTTGAAAATAAATGATATCCGTTGCTTCTTTAGTAGCTAATTTACTCTTGATTACATCTTTATATTGATCGTCCGGGTTCACCTGAAAGTCAACCTTAATGCCAGTCTCTTGAGTAAAGTCAGCGGCAATGTCTTTATCTGCCTGTCTGATCCAGTTTTGTGAAGCTGCAATCGTCAGGGTAACATTCGATTTTTTGCCTTCTGCTGCTTTTGTAGCTTCAGGATTAGTAGAATCCGTCGATGATTTGGAGCCGCAGCCGGCTAATAAGCCGATGACTACAGTACCAACAAGCAAAGATTTGAGAATTGTATGTTGCTTTTTAACTTTCATGGTTGCTTCCCCCCGAATGGTTATTCCCGACTGGCCAGTCATTGCATTTACTATACACCGTTTATGGACTGCTAATCTTTGAACAAAACCAACCTTTTGATGTGGACATTTTTGCTCTTTAGATTTTACAGCCCTGTGTTATAATCACTTTGTACTCAGCATGTTTGAAGAAAGGTTTTTCCCATGATAAAACCTAAGACGATTCAGTTCAAGCTTTTTTTGCATTACTCTCTATTAATCGTTTGTATCATCCTAGTATTTGTCAGCACATTTTATATATATATTTCTAGAATTCTCGAGGACAAGGCCTCTGAGTCCTTATACCAAATTTCAAATTCCGTTTCGAGCCAGCTGGATTCAGAGCTTAAAAACATGAACTCCACCTCTGATAAAATACTCTTCTCCAAGCCCTTAATTGAATTATTCTTTTCCGATATATTCTTGCTCAATAATGCATCAATTACCAAACAGCGCCAATTCAACAGTATCCTCTACTCTATTATCGGAACAGGAAGAGAGCTGTTTCAGATTAATATGTTTCAGCTTGGCGGCTCCTTTGCCGGCCTTGGGAACTACTCCAGCTTTACTCAATTCTCACCGACAGCAATCCAGGCAATTCCGTGGGTTCAAGAAACAGTTCAAGGCGACGGAAAAAAAATCATCACACAGCCGCATCCGGATTCTTGGAGACAAAGCAATAAGACAGTCATTTCCTTAACACGGGCCTTCTCCGCTGGATTTGGCCAAAAGGTTAATAGTGTTATTGAGATTCAGCAGGATTATACTGTGCTGCTCGATATTGTGAATAATGCTTTGGCAAATCCAGACCTACAGAAGGAGCAATCCAATAAAATCTATATATTTAATGAAAAAGGGCAATTAATCTATCCCTTGACTGCAGCAGCGACGGATTCCAATGAATCTAACCTGGAAGAAACCGCCTTGTTCTATTGGCAGCAATTAAAATCCCATGGAGGCAATACTTCAACCTTTACCGTCAATAATCCGGCAACCAAGAGCAAGGATATGTTGGCCTATACCTCATCGAGCTTCTCAGATTGGATTGTTCTCTCCACAGTATCCGAAAAAGAGCTTTTACAGCCTGTAAATACGTTCAGGAATACTACCTTGCTTTTAGGTTTAATCTCTATACTAATTACTTTAATGATTTCATTTCTGTTCTCAAGGACGCTGACCACACCGATTAAACGCATCCACAAATCGATTAAAAACTTAAGCTTGAGCACACTTTCTCCGAAAGCTGCCTTTCCGATTCACAGCGGCTTTAACGAATTAGAGCATCTTAACTATGCCTTTCTGGAGATGTGCTTACGGTTAAAAGAATCATTGGATGAAGCGGTGTCTTCGCGCGCGCATGAAATCGAAGCCCAAATGTTCGCCCTGCAAGCTCAAATGAACCCGCATTTTCTCTACAATACACTCGCAAACATTAGCATTATGGCGGAGGAAAGCAATCAGACTGCCATTGTAGACGTATGCGACAGCTTGTCTAATATGCTGCGTTATGTTTCCTCGGAGGATGCTGCTCCCGTTTATATGGAGCAAGAGCTGAAGCATACCTTGGATTATTTGAATTTAATGAAGCTGCGTTATGAGGATCAGCTCATTTTTGAAATTAACATACCCGATACCATGCTCGAGATTCAGATACCCAAGCTTGTGATTCAACCGCTCGTAGAAAATTGCACCAAATATGCATTCAAATCCAATCCCCCTTGGCGTATACGGATTACTGGATCATCCTATGCAGATCGCTGGGAGCTGTCCATCAGTGATAATGGCGAGGGTTTTGAACCAGGGGTAATAGAAGGGCTGAAGGAGCAATTTCGCACGGCTGATTTATTAAAGAGCATGCCCAGCCTTAAAATCAATGGGATGGGGCTGATGAATATTTACATTCGGCTAAAGCTGCTATATGGGGATAAAATGATTTTTAAGCTGGATAATCGATTCGAAGGCGGCGCTGTCATAACGATCGGAGTCAAGCATAGCCAATGAACTAAAAGGAGGAATGCATCATGACTCACATAAGTAAATATCGGGTTGTAGTTGTCGAGGATGAACCGAAGATTCGCCGCAATATCATTCAAAAAATTGAAGCATCCGATTCGGATTTCATTGTAGCAGGCAATGCAGCTAATGGAGTGGACGCACTAGCTATGGTCAAATCGCTTAAACCTGATGTCTTATTCACCGATATCCGCATGCCGCAAATGGATGGCCTGGAATTAATTCGCCTGCTGAAGCTTGAGTTTCCAGAAATGCATATTGTGATTCTTAGCGGGTTTAGCGACTTTGAATATGCCAAACAGGCGATGAAAATGGGAGTTCGCGACTATTTGCTCAAACCATTAAAACTGGATGCTTTATTGGAATCACTGGAAGGAATTAAAGCCAGCTTGGAGCAGCGGGCTCAGTTCGTTGTACGGAATATGATCGCCTCTGATAATATCGGGCAAGCCTCGGGTAAAGAAATCTCTACCTTTCATGACCATGAGCATTTCATCGTATTTCTAATTTGCATTGGACATCTGGGAACGCATTTAACCGCCGCCAAACAAACAGAGCAATTTAGCTTATTATGGGCAAAGCTGCCATTAGCCGAAATGTTCGCATCCATCATTCATGAGCATGAAAAATGGTGGTTGATTGATGAGAAGCTGCCTAATCAGAAGTTTCTTGTATTGTCAGCCAAGCAGCGAACGCCAGAAGAAATTCAATTGATGGCCGAGCAAATTAGAAGGATGCTTATCCCTTATGCGGAACCCTACTACATCAACCTTTGCAGCACTTTCTCGAATATAGCCAAAACTGATATTTGGGAAGAAGCACAAACACTGCGGATTAGGCTTGATCAAGAATTGGTTATGGGGCAATCTGCTGTATTCCATGGAAAATTATTTGTCAAAAAGCCATCCCAACCCCTTCTCTTCGACACTTCCATGCAGAATAAATGGATGGCATCGATTCAAACTGGAAACAAGACCTATCTCAAAGAACAATTATTAGGTTTGTTTAACAAGTGGGAATCCTTGCATTATCCACAGAGACAGCTGGAAAAGGCTTTAAGTCAATTACTGCAAATCGCCCATCAGCAAACTTTAACCTTATCAGAAGCTGAGCTCTATCATTACGAATACAATGTCTTCGCCAAGCTCACTGTCTCCCCCCATTTTCATAGTATTATTGAAGATATATGGCACATTATCGAAGGTATGCTCTTTAAAGATGAGAAACTAACAGACAGTACGCCTGAGCTTATTAATCAAATTGCTGAGTATATCAGAAATAATTTTGCAGAGTCGATTCACTTGGAGGAGATCTCGCAGAAATTTCACTTCCATCCAACTTATCTCACTAAGGTCTTCAAAAAGCATATAGGTGAAACTCCGCTCAAATATTTAATTAAATTGCGGATTGACGAGGCTATCCGGTTAATTACCACTCAGCCACAGCTCGATATCCGGACCATCGGTGAAATTGTAGGCTATCCGGATCAGCATTATTTTAGCCGAATTTTTAAAAACTTAACTGGGCAAAGCCCATCCGAGTATAAGGAAACCAGCTATTAGACATGCGCATAATAACCTCCTAATGAGGGAGCTTTTATTATTCTGCTGCTTTAAATCGCTCTTTGCCAAAGAAAAGATAAAATAATAATGAAATCAACGTATATCCAACAGCGGTAATACTAAAGGCGTAAGCATAACCAAAGTATGCGCCATGCTTCATTACTAAGCTGGTACTGATTGGTGCAGCAATAAACCATCCTAAATGAAAAACCGCCTCGCCTGAGCTGGATGCGAATCCACGAAGCGAACGATCAACGTATTTCATTTTCACTGAGCTATAAAAAGGGGTTGCCGCATTCATAAAAGCTTGTCTAAATAAGTAACCTCCACAAGCTAAATAAAAATTTGCTGAATAAGCAGTAATTAATAGAAATGGGATGGAAACCATTTGAAGCACAATGATAGACTTCACCTCACCGAATCGGCGGGCAAACATCGGTCCCATTAGATAAGCGATAGCCGTTGCACCTTGTCCTAATGCGACAATAGCACCAATTTCCGTTTTCGATGCTAGAAAACGATCTTCAAAGTATACGTTCAAATAGGGGACAATCATCCCTCCTGCTATCGAGGATAACAATCCAAGCAGCGCAAACACCGCAATGACCTGAAATGAAGTTTTATGATATTTCCATTGTTGCTTCCATTTCAAAGGCTTTTGGAGAGATTGTTTTTCTTGTTCATCTGCTTTAAACATTAATACTGGAATAATCCCAAGAAAAGCAATACCGGTACCGATTAAAAGCGTAATACGAAAACTGAATATTTCAGTAAAACCGATGGTAAACTGAAAAAAGTCAACAAACCACCCTCCAAGCGCGATTCCAATAACATTAGCGAACATAACAAGTGCCAAATTAAAACTAAATAAATGAATCCGCTGTGGCGGGGTTGAATTATTAGCCATAAAAGGTAGAATCGTCGCAGAAACAATAGCAAGTGACATTCCTCCTAAAAAGGCAGTAATTAAGAGCGGCTGTTCTCCAACAAAAAAGGTTCGAGCGATTAATACGCCAATAGCCATAATCAGGCCGAAAGAAATGACTTTTTTGGGGCCGATTTTGTCATTCATGATACCTGCTGGGATAAGGATAATCGCTGAAGCCAGCGCAGTCATCCCAACGATATTGCCAAGTGTTGTTTGTGTAAATCCCAGTGCTTTGATATATAAATTATAATCGAGACCAAACATCCCGAGTCCTAAATTCAAAACGAAATTAAACCAGAAAAACAATCGGATGTTGCGGCTGTACCCACTAAATTGTATTTTCCAATCTTGAAGAAAAAGTGACATCTGTAATCAAACCTCAATATCTGTAGTTTTAGTCTTAAGAGTATATCATTCTAAATTCATTTATTATAATTACAGTTCCTAACAAACCGCATTCACCTGTATCTATCCCAATCAGGAAGCGGCCGAGTCTATAGAAAAAGGCACCGACATAATTGCCGGCACCCTCCTATTAATGAATAGTTTCTGTTGTCTGTTCTACAATTCTAATGTGTCACTGAGAAGTTATCAAATTGAGTATTAGCAGCATGTGCCCTGAGCCCTACCTTTCCGTTTATAAACGGTGTGCTGTTATCGGTATAATTGATTTTCGGAGTGACCATATCTACAACATATACTTTGATATTGTTTCCACTTACAACTACTTTCATATGATACCATGTGTTGAGATTATACGTTCCGGCTACAGATGCCAGTGCTGTCCAGTTGTAATTCTGTTTGCCTAGCCCAACTCCACCGGTTGAAATAGAAGCAAAATACCCCTGATAGAAATCAGTTCCAAGGCCAGCGTCATTGTCAGCACCACCTTGGGCAGGATTCTGTACCCGAACCATAATTCCGCTGTTTAAACCACCAATCCCTTTGATATCTGCCTCAACGGTGTAATCCGACCAGCCCGTGCTTCCAAGTGTCCGTTTGCCCATATTATTAATGCTTGCAGCCCCGCTCACTATGGACCAGTTACCTCCGCTCCAATTCCAATCACCACTGAAGGCAGTAGCAAAACTATCTGTTTTAGTGAATGATGAGTTATCCGCTTGCACAAATTTTAAAGTATAGAAATCGTATTCGCCTGTAACGGTTTCAACTTTTATCGTATGGTTTCCTGCTGTCAGGTTCAGCCCTTTAATCGTATAAGTTTGCCAATTGTCCCAGCCTCCAGTAGCAGGGAGAGTAACTATACCCGTTACATCGGTTGAATCCAACCATACCCTTACTTGGGAATTCGCATATGTCGTTGCATACCTAATGCCTAAATTGTAAGCCCCGGTTGCTTTAACGGAGACATTGTATTTAAGCCATTCTCCCGTAGCGTTCCAGCCAACATTATGTCCACCTTCAGGATTGTTCCTGATATCCACATTATCATTTCGGATATATTGACCGCCAGAGTTTCCAGCAGCTGTATCATGATAACCAACACCTTCGCCACCTAAGTTATAATGCACGGCTTCAATAGTTCCTGGAATTGGTTTGTAGAAATCAAATATACCGTTTCCGTTAACTTTGTTGCTGGTTGCAATATAGCCAAACTTGGCTGCGGTATCAACTGCCAGATAACCTACCTTGCCCGCTCCCAAACCCGCGCCTGTCTTGGTTTCCTTCAACATGCCGTCAACAAAATACTTGTAAGTGGTTCCCGACTTTTCGACACGAATGGTGTGCAATTTAGTTGAGTCAAAGCTTGCAGGCAGGGATGTTAATACTTGAGTGCTCCATACCCCGCCGACCAATACTTCGGTCTCAAGCTGTTTAGTAACCCCGTTAATAATCGCAACACCATAATTGTTAGCATCAACGTATCCGTATACGGCTCCAAATCTAGGTGCTATGGTTCCTCTAGACGTTTCCTGAACGTTAAATTCTGCGGTATAGTCGCTTGCTGTTGTGAATGTATTCTCATATTCAACAAAAAATGCTGTGCTTCCTTTGGTACTCTGAGTAAGAAAACTACTTGTAATCCCCCAAGTACCTCCATTAAGATTCGAGTACCCTGCCCCAATAGATGCTCTATTGAATCTGTCTTCATAATTAGGAGCTGCCGGTGTTTGCATGGACCAGCTTGAAGGTCCATATACAACCATTTTGTTACCATTAAAGCCAACTGCATCCAGATTATAGTGACGTACGGATGAAGCAAGTAAATTGTGATAGACCATATAATAGGTGTCCAGATCGGGCCCGACAAACATGCCGCTATGCCCTATTGCCTGATTCGATCCACCTTCACTGTTCAGAAGAATAGGACCTGTACTGCTTTGTGTAAATGATGACAAGGGTCCTGCTGTATTTGTGGCCAGATTCACCCTATATCCGGGGCTGACAACATGATTTCCGCTTTCGGTGAGATAGTAAGTCCCGTTTCTTTTGATAAGCGTTGGAGCTTCTGTCCACTGTCCACTCATCTGCGTACCGCCAAGCACCACATCGCTTCCGATTGACGTTGGACTGCTCATCAGGGCCGAGTGAATGCCGTCACCGCCTGCGCTTAAAAAGTACCAATTGCCATTGTCTTCTATAAAGACACTCCCATCAATACTGTGACCCAAATTGCTGGTTGCGACTGTAAATGGTCCTGTCGGGCTGGTGCTGGTTAAAACGTAATGCCCCCCACCTCCCGGAGAAGTATACATGTAGAAAGTCCCATTCCAGTAAAACACTTCAGGCGCATAACCATCTACAGTAATGGACTCAGTTGAACATAAACCCGCATAAGTCCAATTGACAGCATCTGTTGAGCTCCAGCATTTAAAACCGACGCTGGATCCACCGCTGGTGTACAAATAGTACACACCATTGTATTTCATTACATATGGGTCTCCAATTCCACTTTCACTGGGAAGTGTCATATAGTTTGTATAAGCGTAAGCCCCCGATACCGGTAAAATAAGTGCAAATACTAGACACACCAAGACCACCATTTTTTTAGATATTCTCGACATCATTCATCCTCCTCATTTTTTATCAACAAAATTTTCGTTTTAAGCCTCCTAAAATTTTAATAATAAAGCGCTTACAAACTAGTCGGTAATTATTCAACTATTTTGGGGTTATCCACTAAGGCTGCATCTGATCCACCTCCTCCAGAAAGTATGCAGCCTAGTGGTTTCCAATCCTAACTATCCTTTAACGGCACCAGCCGTCATGCCTTCGACAATATATTTCTGTGCAATAGCGTACGCAAAGATTACAGGTAAGGTAGAGATCAATAATACGCTAAAAACTTTTTCCCACTCGGTGTTGTACAAGGAATTAAACACATAAACCGACATGGGAATCGTATATTGTTTGGAGTTCGTCAGATAGACAAGTGGACCAACAAAATCGTTCCAAATCCCGAGAAAGTTAAAAATAAAAGTCGTTGCTACAATTGGTTTAAGCTGGGGAAGAATGATCACAAAAAACAACCGTAAAACCTTAACGCCGTCCATAATGGCCGACTCATCCAGCTCTCTGGGAACGGTTTTAATAAATCCCGTTAACAGGAATATAGCGATGGGTGCTCCTCCAGCAACGTAAATTAGGTCTAAACCTAAATAAGTTCCATAAAGTCCAACTGATTTCAGTGTGTATATCGTTGGAATCAGGAATCCGGAAGGAATGATGCCCAATACGAAATAATTATATGAAAACTTGGTCGTAGCAGACTGTCTGCGATCTATAATAAATGCAGTAATGGAGGCCAGCAGCAACAGCAATAAAACGCTTGATAATGAAACGATTGCGCTGTTCTTCAAGCCGCGAAATATATTCGCTTCCTTGAATACCGTCAAATAGTTATCGAAATGCAGATGGGCGGGCCAGGCGAAATTTAGCATGGCTGCTTCCCCGGATGACTTAAGGGAGTTCAACAAAGTAAAGTAAAAAGGCAGCATGACAACGATGCTTAATAGGATCATAACTGCTTCACTGAGACTGAATAGTATTTTGCGATTTCTTTTTTTAAGTGTCATTATAGCTGTACCTCGTTTTTTCTTAGCAGTTTAAGCATCGGAAATGTAAGCAGGCAAACGATCAAGAATAATATCAGACTCATCGCAGTACCATAAGCATATAACGAGTTGCCAAACTGGGCATATACCAGCGTATTAATGACAAAAGCCTGATTTCCAGTAAGCAGGTACGGAAGATCAAACACCTTTAAACTGCCTACAAGCGACATAACCATGCTGACCGTTATAGAAGGCGCAACCAAAGGAAGTGTAATATTACGAAAATTTTGCCAAGGACTCGCTCCATCGACTCGCGCTGCTTCCTTTAAATCATTCGGTATCGTCTTTAGACCTGCTAGATAGATTGTAGCTGTGAACCCTAAAGTCATCCATATATTGATTCCACTGACTACATAAATGTTTATTTTATGATCGGTCAGCCATCCGTGAATGTAATTGACCAATCCGAGGTTTTTAAGAAACTGGTCAATAGGCCCATCGGGAAATAACATAGCAGAAAAAGTAAAACAAATGATTAAAGGACTAAATATAATAGGGAGAAAAAAGGCACTGCGGATAAACCCTTTAAATTTAAACGGCAGATCAAAAATAAGCGCTAGCAGCATGCCAAATATATTGATTAGAATCATAACCGTAACGGCATATTTGAATGTATTGGCAAATGCCTCGCCCACATCTCCTGAGATTCCCATAAGCTTAATTTGCGAATAAATACTCTTAAACTGGTAAAACCCAACAAAGTTTACTTTGAATATACCTCCGCTTGTTCCCGTCCAATCCGTAAAAGACATGCATAAGCCCATGATCGCCGGAAATAGGGCAAGCGTAGAATAAATGATTAATAACGGCAACATATAGAGATGGGAATAAAATCGCTTACTCATTATGCTGAGACCCCCTTGATAAAGAGAAGAGCAACCGATTAATACTGTTAACGGGCAACATGTAAATTTCCAGCCCGTTACCAGTATAGCTGGTTCACTCTTCTCCGAATTATGCAATTATTTTAAACCAGCAATTTTATTATCTTTTAACGATTTGAGATATTGTGCTTGCGCTTCCAATAAAGCCTTATCTACTGATTTAGCTCCAAGAATGACTCCTGTTAAATCAAATCCAACACCTACGCCCGGAGTGATCAGGTTGGCATAAAAAGGTAGTGTTTTCCCTGCTTCAATAAAGGGTACCAAATCGCTTGTTCCCGGATTGAGTTCGGCTGTAACTCCGATATAAGGAGGGATTGCCTTTACTTTACCGTAGTACCCATTCAGAGTTTCATCCGAAGTAAAGAAATTCAAGAAATCCAGCGATGTTGCTTGATTCTTTCCTTTAGCAATCGCCATACCGATGCTCAGATCTATCGGAATTATCGGATCATTATCCCAAGGAAGCGGGAACATGCCTATAAACTTTGCAGCTTCCGGAAACTTCGACAGAGCGCCAGGAATTAAATTATCTACATTTATTACCATAGCTGCTTTCCCTTGTGAAAATGCCGCAACTTCCATATCATAGGTAGTGGAAGCAGTATCCTTATTGAAATAGCCTTTAGCAAAAAGCTCGTGATGCCTATTTAAAAAGTTTTTTGCTCCAGCAGATTTGGAGAAATCGAATGTACCGTCATTGATCTTAGCAATGTCGCCTTTCTTGGTTATCTCATTGGTAAAACCAATGAAATTAAACAATAAAGGAGGCCAGCCATCCTTAAGACCTTCAAAAATTGGTGTTATTCCAGCTTGCTTCAATTTCTCACACACAGCTAGGAATTCCTCATATGTTTTTGGAATTTCAATGCCATTTGCTGCAAAAATTTCTTTATTATATATAACGCCGGCACCATTCATACCGCCGACAGGTATTTCATAAAACTTATCTTTTGACTTAAGCCATACTCCACCCTCTATAATGGAAGGGGATATTTTCTTCATGAAAGGCTCATTTGATAAATCCACCAGCAATTCTTCCGCTTTCATTTGTCCTAGAAAAGACGCGGTAGTGTACATAAAGGCGATATCCGGCATTTCATTTACTGCTGCTTTTGTAGTAATTGCATCATTAAACGCCTGTCCACCAGGTGTGAATTGAACGTCTATTTTATTGCCTGATTTTTTCTCATATTCGCTAATTACCCACTTGATTGGCTCATCATACCAATCTTTACTGATAATCATGCTTAATGTAACGCTTTCATTTTTAGGCGCTTCAGTTGGAGCAGGTTCAGAAGTAGCCGTAGCGCTAGCCTTTGGTTCAGCGGACGCTTGGTCGGTTGATGGGGCGCTTGAACTTTCTGTTTTTCCGCTGCCACAAGCTGTGAAAACAATTGCCATGAGTAAAGTAAGAATGATAGTAAATACTTTCTTTTGTGTTCTTTGCATTTTATACCCTCCATTTTATGTTTAAAGGTCGACCCTTTAGTTAAAGTATAAGAAGAATCGTTCTATATATAAATGGAGAATATCAACCTGTCGTTTGGATTATTCTGCACGTGTTAAATAGGATTACTTTCTGATCTAAACTCGGTCGGTGCCTTTCCAGTTATGGATTTAAAGACACGACTAAAGTAATATTGATCACTAAACCCAGTAATTTCGGCAATATCCCTCAACATCATCTCAGGATACTCTAGGATATAGTGCTTAGCTTTTTCAATTCTCAATTTAATCAGATAGTCTATGGGGGAATCTCCTACATACTTTTTGAAAATCTTGCTTAACTGTGATTCGGTAATACCGAATAACTCTGCGGTTTCCGGCAGGGATATTTTCTGATCCAGATTATTAACTAAATATTCCGTTATTCGCTCAATCAATTGTTGATAGTTAGTCGGATCGACTTTCCCGTTTGAACTGAAGAGTAGTTCGATTATCTTTAAAAATTCAACTCTAATGTTATCCATCCGATTGTATTCTAGAAATAACTGTTCAATATCCTCTTCGAAATGCAGCAGGTCTCTTTTTAATAGTCCGCTATTCTGGCAACAAATTCGGATCACATGCTTTAAATTAATTTCCATAATTTTCTTTGTAATAGAACCATTTATCCAAGCTTCCATTGTTTTGGCCAATTCACTTGTAATCATTTTGCTCTGGCCATTCTTACAGAAAAAGATCAGCTTTTTCTCCAGGTCCGAGTTAAGGGTTATCCATTCCATGCCGAAATCGTCTTGTTGCAGCTCAGAGATAACTTGATGATTTCCTACAACAGCACCTCCATTTACCATTTGTCTTAATTTCTGCACGGTCCCGGCAATTTGTTCACTATTCATTTCAGCTTGCTCTACAGCAATGGTTACATAATTTGAAGTATGGATAAACCTTTCGAGGATTTGGTTTGCAATTAATGCGAGGTTTCTTTCACTTTGAACATGCCAATTAAGGACTACTATGATTTCATTGGGAAACTTACCATGAAGAATCCAATAATTATTTTCTATAGTCGAGCTGTTCGCCTTTAATACACCATCCAGATCCAGATGCTGAATGATACTTTGCATTTGATCGCTATACGCTCTTGAGCCGGGAAAATGGTTCAATGGGTTATTGATGCATATATAAACCATGCCATAGGTCTCTTCATTAAGATTGTCCAGTATAGAACTGTCAGCATTGAAATGAATAACTTTATTTAGAACATTGGCTCCCTGTTGATGTCTCTTATCTTTTAATTTTATTTTAATTCTGGCAAGCACATTGGCCAAATCTTCTGAAGACAACGGTTTCAGAATATAATCCTCGACTCCCAATTGTATGGCTTGTTTGGCATATTCAAATTCCTCGTATCCACTTATAATGACGCAAATCAGATTTATCCCGCTGCTTTTTATCTTCTTGATCAAATTCAAGCCATCTAGAATCGGCATTCTTATATCAGTAATCAGAATATCAGGCTTTAAGCGTATGATATCATTGTAGGCATCTTCGCCGTTGAAGGCTTGTCCAACCACTACGAAATCTCCGTCTAATTCGTTAATCTTCTTGATGATATTTCTTAATAGAGGCGGCTCATCTTCTGCAACATAAACATGATATTTCATCCAATTGTCCCCCTTTAATAGAATGTGGCTTTATTTTCTAACGCAAATCCTCAATTGATCCACCGAAGGTAACCGAAAATCCACCATTTTCATTGTTCTCCAGTTTGAAATAAAACAAATCCTTATACATTAGCTTTAACCGTTTGAGTGTGTTCATTAATCCCAGACCTGATTCAACAGTGCCATCTCTTTCAGTGTTCATACTGTCATACTCAGCTATTTCTTTACTTATAGCTTCTAGCTTGTTTAAATCCATGCCACACCCGTTATCAGCAACAGTTAACAGCCAACTGCCATGATCCACCCTGCCATAAATGGAGATTTTCCAAGGAGGTCTGCTTTCCCTGAAACCATGGTTTATACAATTCTCAATCAATGGCTGCAGGACCAGCTTAGGTACGATGATATCCATCATTTCTTGAGGAACTTCAATAGTGTATTCAAGATGCTCTTCATACCGGAACTTCATCAGCTCCAGATAATGAATCATATAATCGGCTTCACGCTCCAGGTTTGTTTGTAAATCGGTAAAGTTGGTGACATATTTAAGCATAGAGGATAATTTTCTACACATATTGGAAACATTGTCCATACCACCTTCCTCACTTGTAACGGCAATAACAGAGAGGGTATTGTAGAGAAAATGGGGGTTCATTTGTGCCTGCAAGGCCATCCAGTTAGCTTTCGCCTCATTGGATCGTGATTCTATGTTATCGTTCATGGCTGAATTGAGACGCAGCCGCACATCATTAAACGCTATATAAATCTCAGATACTTCTTCTATGCCGGATTCCAGTCTGGGGTTTGCAGATTCTTTCAGTAAATTGGACATATCTGTTCTTTTAATAAATCGCTGCAGCAGTTTCATTGGATAAGTTATACTTCTAGAGGCAAAGTAGGCAAAAATAAGGGTTGCAGCGAGCACGATAATAAGAATAGCTAGGAACCATATCCTGAATTTGTTAGCTTGCGAATAAAGCAAATGGTCTTTAACTGCATAAATCGTAGTCCATCCTGTAAAAGCTGAATAGTTATATAATAAAGTCTCATATTTATGGGTATTTGGATTCCAAACATGCTTCTGATTGGATTCCTTGTCGGATGCTTCATCACTTAGATAGCTAAAAGAGTGATTAACCGGATCTTCCCCATTTATTGGCTGGATGGCTGGAAATATTAATTGGTTATGATTATCAAACACATAAAAAGCATCGTATTTATCTGCTGTAACGAGTTTAATAATATTTTCCAGCTTCGAATAATTCTGCTGCACCTCTATGATGCCTTCTTTTGTACGGCTTTGCGTATCACTGAATGATCGGGCTAAAGAAATGACCCAATCTTTATCCCTGCTCCAATCGCTATAATGGGGGGGTAACAGTTCCTTGCTGCCTTTCTTCTTAATCACTTTATCCATCCACGCAGCATTTGAAATTCTTTGCTGTACCTCTTGTTTAGTAAACGTATTGCTTTCTGGAGCGCCAAAAAAAGTAGCATTCTTATCAAATAATACAATTTCATTTGTTCTCATTTCCGGACCGTTCAACGAAGTGATTACATTCACAATATTACGTTCCTTCATTAGAGCGTATAATTGAGATTTATCATTAGGCGAATTTTGCAGATTGGTAAAAAAATAATCGCTCATATAGCCTGTCTTCGGAATCTCGAACAACTCAAAGTTATTTTGTAAATAATAGTACATGTCACTGTCATAATAGACACGCGAATATAAGATATTGCGGGACAAATTGTCCATTTCCCGGACGAATATATCCAGTTGATTGGAAGTGGACTTGACCAGAGTATGATAAGTCCCTAGAACATTGTTTTGAATTACAGATGAGGTATACAGGAAGAAGGAAACTCCGGAGATCAAAGAAAAAATGATAATTGTCGCTATATGACTAATAAATAGTCTTTTATGAAAGCTTCGAAACTTAAACATTTGTATACCTCCTATTTCCACCTATTAAATCTAATAAAAATGTCTTGGAGTTTAAGTGTGTAGTTCAAATAATATAAACACAAACTTCTTATATTGTAAATTAATAGTTACGATATCAAACGGATGAAGTAGATTAGGTCCCTAAAATAAAAAGATCGCACTCCACTTGGCCAAGTAGAGTGCGATCTTTTTCATGTTCTGGCAAGCTGCTGGAAGCCATGCTTCCTCCCTTCAATCAAAGGTTCTCTACAGGAGATTGACCGACAAAAGGAATTTCTCCGAAAATAGCTCTAACAAATGCATCGTGCGTTACGGGAACAGCAAATTTATTGAACTAACGTATTCGTTAGTTAATACCATAATTTGATTATTTTCCAGTTCCAAATCCAAATAACGCTTTTCCTGTATTTGCATCAATTACGGTGCTACTAATATCCAACGGTTCTTTCCCTCTATGGTCTGGCACATAATCATCTGGAAGAAGCCCTTTTAACGTAATGACCCAAACAGGTACATCGACAATTGATTTTTTATTTTTTAAAACTGGGTTTGCATTTATAGCCTCTGCTGAAATTCCACCTATACCGACATTAGCCGTTATTAGACCGTACTCAAGATATATACTTTTGGGTTGTACAGCGGTTTGTCGCAATAAATCTTCAGCGATTTTACGCACTTCCAATTCCCCTATTTTAGGGACTATATTTGTTGAACTTAATTTAATACCCATTTCCTTTAAAGTCTTCTCATCATAAGCTGAAGTATAGTGTATTGGAATAGACAATGGTGTTAAATGAGACATTGAATTATTTATTTCTAAATTAGAGGCAGCTACACTATTTACTTTTCTTGAACATCCAGACAGTACAAAAAGTATCATTAAGAAAATTATGAGCTTTTTCATGTTAATTATCTCTCCTCAAATATCGCTCTCACTAGATACAGCAAGCTATCCTGGGGCACTATATCCAACCGTTATTATCCCTATTACTTAGAAATTATCCCTATAAATGATGCATTAACTCATGAACATTGTTGTTCAAACCTGCCCATAGTTGAAAAAAGCAACCGGTCATAGTGTCCGACTGCATCTCTGTCTTATTGTACTAAAGTATCCGTCCCTCAGTTGGGTCAACACTTATTTCATGGATTCCGCGATTTGCATTAAATCATCTACCGTGAATTTTTCACTTAGGTTTTTCTTACCTACCGCCATTTTATAATTCAAACCATCTTTCTGGAATCTTATTTCATATGCCAAATCAAAATTTGCTCTATATAACACTTTTGTTCCATCTTTTAATGTGCGATGCACGGTATTGTTTCCTATATATTGCTCTAGGTTCAAAGATATTGGGAATACCGTGATATGTAGATAGCTGTGTAGAGACTCTATACCATATCCTAAATGTAACAGTTCATTTTTTTCATCAATATAACCATTAAAGCTGGTAACCTCAGATGGGTATTCATTGGGCACCATCACGCGTCTGTGAAACTTCAATTGATATTCCTTTACCAATTTAGCTTCTTCCAGAAGTGGCTTAGTTCCATCGTGAATAACCTTTATGTGTGAGATTTTTTCATCTTTAACAATTAATTCCCATATAAATGCGATTCGTTCCCCGCCATGTTCTCCTTTAAAATACGCTACCACTATTTCTATTTGGGTATCATTTTTTTGTGGTGTTGTAAGTACATTGATTCCATCTATCGGCGTGTTTTCTATAAGCTCAGGAATCTTCATCGATTTATCAAACAAATAAAGGCTAGCGGAATCATATTCTTTTTTTATTAAGTGATTTATAAAATTATCAACCACTTGCCTTGGTTCAGCTAGTACATATTTAGAAGCAAGCAAACCGCTGATTGTAAGAACCAGAGTAAATAACAATACTTTTTTCATTTTATCACCCTTGGTTATTCTACCCCATTTAATATTTGCCAATTCATATAGATTGTTACTCTACCCATACAGCACTTTACATTTACGTTATTGTCAGCAATAGGTAAGCCTTTGATGTGATCTCCAGCTTTTCCCCTGCTCCACACCGGACGTGCCAGTTTCCCGGCATCCGGCGCTCCCTCTAACAGAATGTACTAGATCATAAGTTCCTCGTTACTCATAGATCTGGGATTATTAGACTGGTTCTTGTCCGTATATCTTACGATATTGGTTGACTTTAATTTTCATCAAGTCTGTGATGCCTAGTCTATTTATGAGTGCTTCAATCGTCTCTTTGTGTGTGAGGTGGATAAGTTCATATACCTCTCTGTGGAGGATGCGTATGTTATTGAATTTGTCGCTTCCACCGAGATATAATGGGATGAAGTGGTGGCAGTAGACGTCCGATGCGAAGAGATACATCCCTGTAATTTCGCATTTCCCCCTCTTCATGCTGTACCTGCTTATCCGGTTATCCATGTATTCCACACTTTGGTTCGGGATGCTAGATTCCATCAAAGAAAGAATTTCTTGACGTATATCCGGACGAAGCTTTTTGTGTATTTCTTCCCTTCCTGCCGTTGTATAAAGTGAAAGATCTTGACTGAAACCCATGGTGTTCTTTGTTTTCACATTGGCAAGCGGATATAAATAGACATTAGCTACTTTGAACGTTCTGTAACCCAAACTATAGAATTTGCCGTAGGAAGGCGGTGGGTTAGCAGGATGTTCATATTTCCCGATTTGATTAAGACAATTATACATGAAGGTTCGCAAGTCATAGGCAAGACGTGAGAACGCAACACTAACATGAGTTGCCCGATTAAAGTAGTTATGGATTCCCAAAACAAAGCTATTGAAGAGTATTGCATTTTGAGCCGTTGGAGAAGTTCTCAGTTTTTGAAGGCGTTTTTTAGCTTCCATCTTGAGCTTCTGTATTTTATTGGCTTTAATACCTGTATGCGCGACTCTAATTTTTCCCTTTTTATTCGCTCGGATCGTGAAACCTAGAAATTCAGATTCTCGCTTTCGCAGATTTACAACTTGCGATTTTTCAGGCGAAACGTCCAGTTTTAGACGGTGTTTTAGATAAGACACGACAGCATGGTACCACTTGTAGGCGGTCTTGTAGTCTCTGCAGATGACTTTGAAGTCATCTGCGTAACGCACCATGTATCCTTCTTTAAGGGAAGTACGGTTTTTCCAATACAATTCACTGCTTCTTGTTTTATGAGGTTGAGTCAGAGGGAAGAACTCCCATTGACCAGCCACCCAATGATCCAAGTCGTTGAGAACGATATTTGAAAGTAATGTCGACAACAGACCCCCTTGCGGCACGCCCCGGGTAGGTATTCCTTCTCCATCGATTTCAGCTTTCAGCATCTTGGAGATGCATGATAACACTTTTCTATCCTGAATCCCCATGTTCCATAATTGTTTCATCAGTAGAGTGTGATTCACATTGTCGAAGAAACCTAAAATGTCAATATCTACCACATAATGCATCTGTGCTCGATTCACGAGAAATTGCACTCTTGCCATTGCATGGTGTGTTGACCGTAGGGGTCTGAAACCATAACTATGTTTGTAGAAATGAGCTTCTGCTATGGCTTCTAAGACTTGCTTAAAGCATTGCTGAATGATTCGATCCAGTATACAAGGAATTCCGAGCGGTCGCCATTTGCCATTGTCTTTTTCTATGAGTTTCCGTCTGACTTTCTTAGGGCGATAACACTTTAGATTGTTTTGAATTTCTTTTACTAGTTCATCTTCGGACACCTTTTCAATGTCTGTGATGGTTTTCCCATCTGTTCCTGGCGTCTTTGATCCTTTATTGGATTTCATTGTTCGATACGCAAGCCGAATATTTTCTCTAGATGTAATCAAATCGTAAAGGTCTGAAAAGGATTCGCGCTTGCAGGCTCTCTCATATAAATCCGTAAAAGATTCCGTCATGCCGTAGTACTCCCAATTTCGCAAAGCTTGCACTGTGGCATCCTCTCCTTTTGAGGTGATGTTCCCACGTTCTTACCCGACCGGTGCAATTCACGTTTGGAAAATGATCGTTCTTTACTATTAGACTTGGGGCTGTTCCTCCACTTCCATTACAGGAGATTCATCAGTCGTGCCCCTACCCTCACAAGGATAAATGCATTTCGGTTCTCACCTTATTGCAACCGTCTTGGGTAACAGCCCTTGTTGCGACGTCCCTTGTTTTCCAAGTACCTTACAACTTAGCTTTCTCTTCTGAACTTAGGTGCTTCCTGTAGGCCTGTGAGTTTGATGCCGCCATCGTTAGGCATAGCGTATTTCAGAGGGCAGATTTTTACTTTACGCCGCTCACCCCATCGTAGGATGGTACATAAGTTTCCTTATGCTGTAACTTTAGACCTGTACATTCGGTTGTTCGTCAGTTCCTTACACGGAACCATACTCACCATATCCAGTTTTTCAGCCGCGCGGCATATCCGTTAGCATACCTTGAATTGGCTCTAGCCTTCGTTCTGCCGAATCTACCTGATCTTCAAACCCCATGACCTGTTAGCCATGACGCATGCAGGAGTATTGGCGGGATGGTTTCAGGATACATGGTTCCGTCATTCCCATCCTCGGTTGTAAAGTTAAGATTATTTGATTTAATCTCCTGCTTTTCACGCGATGGTGCGCTTATAGCAGAACTTGTCGAACGCTGCCCGTTACTTTAATAGAAAAGAGGAGTTGCTGCATAGCAATCTCCTACGTTATAGTTCCCGTTAGTGGAACAACTTGTACGGCACGGCTATTTCTCCAACTCATAGCGGACCGCGATAATGCCCGACTTGAGCATTCGGCTGGACAGCAGCTTGAGCCTGATTTTCTCACCGTCACCGTGGAATGCCGATTTTCCGTCGCCCAAGATGACCGGACAAATCGTCAGCAGGAATTCGTCGATTAGGCCGAGCTCAAGCAACGTCTTCGCCGCCCCCGGACTGCCGAAGATAACGAGATTTTTTCCTGGCTGCTCCTTGAGCGCCTTGATTTCCTCTGCGATATTGTCCTTGATCAGCATCGTATTGTTCCATTCCACCTTGTCCATCGAGCCGGAAATGACAATCTTCTTAACATCCTGCAGCCATTTGGCATGCTCCATACCGTGCGTCGACGCATTCGGATTGTCCAGCACCGTAGGCCAGTAGCTCTCCATCATTCGATACGTCGTGCGTCCGTATACGGGAGAGCCGACTTCGGCTACAACCTCCTCGGCGTATTTTTCTAATTCCTCGTTGTACGGAATCCAATCTAGTCCTCCGTTCGAATCCGACGTATACCCATCCAGCGACACATGCATGAACAATACGAGTTTTCTCATGTTTGCTTCTCCTCCGATTTTTGAATTTAGTTGTCGATTTTTTGGCAGCAGGCCCGTGTTTCGTCCTGCTCTTACTTTAATATAAATCATTACGTTACGTAAGGATCAAGTGGAAATCTGAATTTTCTTCGAAGATAACAATGTTGCGCAAATCTGCCAGTTACTTCAATAAGTAAAGTAGTCCCACCCGAACAGGATCCTACACTCTCGTCACCCGTTAGTTCCGTATCACTCTAGCCAATTCTCAGGAGCACGATCAATATTTACTTCAAATTTAGAAATATCACCATTGTGACCTGTACCATCAATAACAATATCAGCTGAATCGGCTGGCTTCTGGACTTCAAAATATCTATCTTCATCAGGTAACCATACTTTTTCCCACATATCACGGTTACCACCTCCATCTCTTTGCACACCTCTTTCAAGCCTAATGTCCTGTGGGCTCTCTATCCAAATTCGAACGTCATACAGAAAAGATAGTTCCTTTCTTAGAGAGTAACACCCTTCAATAATTACAATTCCACCAATAGGCACTGTATGCCATTCAGTCAATATGTCGTTATCCCAGTCGTAAATTTGATAGTAACCATTCTCATTCTGTTTTATTGGCACCAGAACCTGATTTAGCACACGATTCCAATCCCAATTTCCACCTATTTCAGTCTGATGATTAATCAATTTCCTTTCCTTTGTCGGATAATAAAAATCATCCATATGTACGACCGTTACATCATCATTTAGATATTGGAATTTCCGAGCTAATGTACTTTTACCTGCGGCTCCACCACCATCAATCCCTATTACTAATGTCTTTTGTCTTTTTGACATTTCATGAAACTTATCTAAGAGATTATTTATAGAAGTAATCACGTCATTCTCCCCCTTTTTGTTGAAAACTCCTCCACTTATTAGATGAATAAAGTCTAACTCCCTATTATGATAAAACAAACTATGTAGGATTAAGTTGGTAAAGAATGATTTTAACTATCCTGCCCGTTCGTATTATGAGGTCACCAGATATTTCTGGTAGACCTCATTTTTATGTGGTCGTAAGATTAGCGGTAGCCGGGGATCGAACGTTTCTGCCCGTGGGAGCTGGATCCCGAGAGTTATTCAGTTCATCCCCCCTACTTGTTTAACCATGATTAGGCTGGTTGGGACAATGATCCCGAATCACATGCGATAATATGGACGACAAGAAGGTTAGGGGTTGCCGGTAAAGACATCGAGGAAAACCTTCCCAATTTCTATGGGACGGTTATTTGTTATGCTCTTTTATCAAAATAGCATCCTTCATTGCTTTCATTAATAAATAAATATTGACAAGCTATTAGCTGGAATAGCTTAATGGCCCACTCCAGTCTAAAACTTTATTTTACTAGTTTACAACTTTATTTTCTCCTGACAATCCGAACACCAGAACAACATTATAATCCCACCGTAACGCTTTACACCAAGTTCTTAAGCTTAGCACCAATTTCTGGATTATTTACAATTTAACATTTATTAACTGAACCTATTATTATTATTCCATTATATTAGTTACCAACTCTATTCTTTAGTTACCGACTTTATTATCGAGTTACCAACTTTTTTCTTCAGTTACCGACTTTATTTATCGCAGACAGCATAAAAATCCCCCCAATGAGGACGGCTCCCATCCGCATCCGTAAAGTCATACTCTCTAGACAAACCCCAAGAGCTTAGCGCTTTACCCGTTTGCGCGAATTTATTCGGATCTGAAGCAAAGGCAGCAATAGCTCGACCTACAAAAGTTGGTGTTTCCGAGGCAATGAAGTGGGGTTCCTTAAGCGCTCCATCTCGCCAATTGTCCTCCGTCACACCAAAATGCTCCAGCATCTCTTCAGAACGTAGAAATCCAGGAGTTACAGATACTGCCGTAATGCCAAATGCGCGAAGATCTGCAGCCATGGCTTCAGCCAGATGAATCGTTGATATTTTAACCAGACTATAATATAAATTGCCGCGATAGCTGTAATCAACACCATCGGTTACTTCAATTATGAGTCCTTGCTTGCGCGCGACCATTAAAGGCGTTGCATAATGGCTTGTAATGAGATGAGAATGTATCGCTCGCTGCTGCATCAACAAACCATCAGACAAGCTCTGTTCCCAGAATGGTTTTCCCCAAACCGAAAGCTTCTCACCACCCCAAATATCATTGACCAGAATATCCAATTGACCGCCCTGCTCCCCGTTCACCTTTGCAAAAAAAGCTGCCACTTCCACCTCGATCGTATGATCCACTCGCACTGGGATGCCAATCCCCCCTGCTGCCGTTACTTGCTCTGCCGTTTCTTCTATAGTTTCGGGACGTCCTAGGTTGGAAGTACTGCCACGCACGCTTCTTCCTGTAACATAAACGGTCGCACCCGCAACTCCTAATTGAACAGCAATGCCGCGGCCCGCTCCCCTCGTTCCACCCACAACTACAGCTACTTTTCCAACTAAAGCTTTCTCTTTCATCTTATTTTTCTCCCATCCTCTTGCAATTGATTAATCTATTCTCAGCTTAACACAGGATATATGACACCTTATGTCGCCTATATTTGATATACTTAGCTAATCATTATTCTAGGGGGCCATGGCATGCGCGCTGACCGTTTACTATCGATCTTATTATGTCTGCAAACCACGGATAAAATAAATACTCGGGAGCTGGCAGAGAAATTCGAGGTATCCGAGCGCACCATTCTCCGCGATATGGATGCATTAAGTACATCTGGTGTTCCAGTTGTATCCGATCGAGGCGCTGCAGGCGGCTGGCGTTTAATGGAAGGCTACCGCACTAATTTGACTGGACTAAAAGCCGATGAAATTCAATCCCTGCTGTTAGCGAACACAACACATATTCTCGGTGATCTCGGAATGCGGGCTAATTATGATATGGCAACGTTGAAGCTGCTGGCATCACTCCCTCAAGCTGTTCAACAAGATGCCGCTAGAGTACGACAAAGAATTCATGTCGATGGAGCAGGCTGGTACCAGGCCAATGAACCTGTCCCCTGTTTAACTACGATTCAAGATGCCATCTGGATGGAGCATAAGCTTCAAATTACTTACCTTCGACAAGATCAAGCCACTGAGCGTCTTGTTGATCCTCTAGGTATTGTTGTCAAAGGCACCATCTGGTATATGGTCGCCGCTGTTGAAAGTGAGCTCCGGACTTATCGTGTTTCCCGGATCCAGCAAGCAATAATTACCGATGATCCCTTCATCAGGCCAGCTGAATTTGAATTAGTCGCCTTCTGGGAGCAATCCACCAAAGACTTCAAAGCAAATCTCCCCCAATACCCTGCCGTAATTAAGCTTAAACCACAAGCTCACTTGCGTTTGCAGAAGGAACGCTTTGTTGCGATCCAAGAAATAAGATCATCCCATGAAGATTGGATGATCTTAGAGGTTTATTTTCAAACATTGGAAACGGCTTGTCAGACAGTCTTAAGCTATGGCGCTGATCTTATAGTAATTGAACCTGCAGCATTACGAAAACTAACCCATGAAACAATGGCAGCTGCCCTAAAACTATACGATTAGTCTCGAGCAGCTGACAAACAGAAAGGAAAATATGGAATGTACTCATTTAATTCATCTCCTTAACAAAATAACATTTGGTTATTCTGCTATCATAACGGATGAATATTTATAAAGAACTAGATTAATGTTAGAGAAGTATAAGATTCAGACATGGAAAGGGGACCCTTCCATAAGGATCCCCCTTTCCATACATAGTTCTAATCTAATAATTAGGAATGAGCATTTAGCCGTTAAGCTGCTTGCCTTTAATAGGAGCAGTCTCTTTAGGGCCAAACGACACATTAACTGTTTTTTCTAATACCAATTCTTCGCCCTCAAAACGGCAAATAATGGTTTGGTAAAAAGGCATCTCAATGTAGCGGATAACAAGCACCAAAGTATTATCGTCCTGCCAAGTAAAGCTAGATGAGATACGGCTCGCAATATTATGGCCATTTTCTACATCGCTAACTTGGATTTTGCTTGGCAGCCACGCTCCACGACCCAATTGAAAGATATTATCCCCATATGACATTGTGAAAACAGCCGTTGCCTCATTTGCTTCAAATCGGATAGAGAATTTCTCATACTTATCTTCGTTCACCTCAAGACTGTACTCCCGCCCGTTAATTGCTGTTTCTCTTACCGATAGAAGCTGCAATTGCGGTGGATCCAGCTTGAGATTATTCAATAGGGACTGAAGCAAAGCTGCAGCAGGTTCATCCTTGGCAAGAGCTTCGGACTTCAAAGCAGGCAACAGAATATCCCATACTTCATTAAGCACTATCTGCATATCGCCTAAACCAGCTGTTATCGCAATAACAACATCCTGTTCAGGCAGAACGACACAATACTGGCCAAATGCTCCATCTCCGCGGTAAGCATTATGCCGAGAACGCCAAAACTGATAGCCGTAGCCTTGTGTCCAATCATTAGCGTCACTATCTCCGTTTGAGATATGCTTAGAAGTTGCTTCTTCAACCCAAGCCTCTGAAAGCAGCCGCTTCCCATTCCAAATCCCTTTTTGCAAATAGAGTTGTCCAAAATTAGCGATAGCCTCTGTTGTAATATTCATCCCAAAACCACCTGTATTGATCCCACGCGGACATACAGCCCAAGTTGCATTGCGAATATTAAGCGGTTCCAATAGTCTCGGCTCCAGATATTCGAGGAGTGTCTGATTGCTCACCTTTTGTAGGATAGCTGAAAGCATATACGTTGCTCCTGTGTTATACAGAAAATGGGTACCCGGCGTATAGCCAACAGGAACACTTAGGAAGCCTTTTACCCAATTTCCCTCAGCTTGTTGCACGAGTGCGCCCATTGTATCTTCGCCATTGCCTGTACCCATCATCAACAAATGTCGAATTTGCATGGCAGCTAAATTAGCAGAAACTTCAACGGGAAGATCATCTGGGAAAAAAGAAATAACCTGATCATCCAAGCTTAGAATACCTTCATCAACAGCCAAGCCAATTGCAGTTGACGTAAAGCTTTTGCTTAATGAAAACAACATATGCGGGAGATTTGCTTCGTAAGGATTCCACCATCCCTCTGCTAGGACATGTCCATGCCTAAGCAGCATAAAACTATGCAGCTCTAAATTATGAGCTTCTATGGAGTTAATAAATTCTGTAATGGCATATGATGAGATCCCTTGAGCTTCCGGCTGGCTGCGCGGTAAAATAAATGGTTGGGCCATTTCATTCACTCCTTATCTATTTTGCGGGGTTTAACCACTACTCCACGATAAGCTATTTTTGGGTTATTTTGCAACAAAATAAAGTTTGCTTTGTCTATTTAAATGAGGTGATTTAGTGGAAGGCGATCATATGCGGCATTTAGCAAAAATGGATATCTACAGGCCTACGACCAAATTTATGTTGCTAAATTAAATGATCACTATGATGAAATTAAGCTGCAGGGCAAGCTTAGCGATCAACAATTGGTGGAATTATTGAGTCATTTGAGGCCTGCTGCTACAGATAAGGAATGACAAGCTGTTTAACACGCTCAATGCCATCCCACATATCGTGGGGACCATCATAAATTATAACAATAGGACCGTCATAAGATAAACGTTTAACCAAATTCATGCATACTTGGAATTCTTCAGCATCAGGATGTCCATCCCCATCTGTAATTGCTTTCGCATGGATACTCTCGCTTTTTGAGATAATTTTTTTGAGTTCACTAAACTTGTAGTCTCCTGTGAAATTTCCAAAGTCAGAAATCAGGCCTAGCTGTTCACCGCATGCCGCCAATAAAGCTAAACAGTTGTCGGCAGTTGAGGTTAGCGGTTGAAAATTCTCTGTTACTACCCTCACTCCACAAGTATCCGCATACTCACATAGCTGCTGCAAGGCTTCTATTGAAAGCTTTAATGCTGCTTGATTGGTTGACTCAGCTTGGCCTGCAATGATTCTCACTCGCTCAGCTCCAACAATCGCAGCAATATCGATCCAGCCCTTGATCCATGTAATATCGGCAAGTCTGCGTACTTCATCTTCACTGGAGATATCACCGTAATCGATTAATAAAGTGTAAAAACATAATCCGGCATTATGAATAGCCGCTTTTAGCTGATGTAAGTAAACTTCGCTAGTATCACGGAAATGGAAATGGCCAATTTCAATAGCACCAAAGCCTTTTACTGCAAGCTCAGCCGGAAGCTCCAATAGCGATATTGTCTCAGGCTGTGGGTCGATTATAGTAACCTGAGTTTGCTTCTGCTCATCCCAACGCGTCCAGTGAAGCGGACCTAAATTACGATGCAAGCTCCACGTCGATATAGATAAAAATGACATCTTTTTTGCCTCCTTATGGCATTTTAATAAGTAGGTATTCCCTGCCTAAACCCAGCAGTCGAGCTTCATGAGCACTAAGCCACGAATCCACAGCAATTGCGCTGCGAATCATTTCCTCTACAATGCTAACAGAATCTATGCCATTCTTGTAGCGCCCGATAAAATGCACGAAAACATCCAAGCGGCGAAGCTGGATAAGTAACGGCAACACCGCAACTTCTTCAACGCTTAGCTTAGCTGCACTGCCATATCCTCTAATGTAAGCTTCGATTTTATCCCATGTTACCTGTTCCGATACGGCTTCCTCAGCAATTGCATCGGCCAAACAAACCGCAATTTCCATGACCCTTAAATCCATGGTTATAAACTCAAAATCCAAAATCGCAGCCACCTCTTGATTGGCTCCAATCAATGAATTGGAAGCATTCAGGTCCCCATGAATCAGCTGATGCGGCAATTTTTGAAGTTTCGGCGCTTCTGCAGTAAACAAATTAAGCAGCTCAGCCAACCGCCCAAGCTCCCCTCTCCAATTCCAAAAAGGCTCAGCGGGCTCCAAACAGAACTGAATTATTTCAGCAAACAGTGTAGCAGATTCGGCTAATCCCAACTGATAATAAGTCGGATATTCAGGCTCGAGCGTTAGCTCCAGCTGTTGAAGTGCTAGCGCCAGCTGGGCTGTTGTCCTGCCCAAGGATTGGATTTGCCCCAGCTGCTCCAAATCAGGACGCTCACCAGCAATATAGTGGAAAAGACAGGCAAGCTTGCCCCTCTCCTGCCCATCCTCCGCCTCCATCCGCATAAAAGATTCGCCATTGCCAGCCAATACAGGCACGGGAGTGGAAAAAGGCAGCTCCAGCTTTGCTAAACCTAACAGCACAGCATGCTCGTATCGAACCTTCGCCTCATCTCGATGCGTTTCGTAAACACGCAATACGTATGACTTCTTATTAACCTCAACATACTGTGTCGTATTGTTCATCCCACTTGAACCCGAGCTAATGCTCCATTCATCTAGTGGAAACCACACTCTCAGCACATGATCTAGCTTTTGTTTATTTGCATTCATCTGATATTCCTCACTCCGGATAAAGGTTGCTTTTTAAAGGGTCATTGCCTGACTATGCCTCGCTAGATAATCTTGCTTTTCTTTATAATCCGGCATAATACTGCCGACACGTCTCCAAAAGGAGCGATCATGATTCATGTGAAGCAGATGGCATAACTCATGTACAATCACATAATCGATAATCTCAATGGGTGCCATAGCTAAGCGATAATTAAACGTAAGCTTTTTCTCCGAGGAGCAGCTCCCCCACTGGGTTCTGGACTCCACGATCTCAATGATTTTCGGTTTTACTCTCAGCTGTTCTTGATAGCCTTTTATCCGTTCTGCTACAATTTTCTTACAGCTGGCAAAATAGAACTTCTTAAGGTTTTCTTTAAGCTTCTCCTCACTTAATTCACCCGTTTCTATCAGCTCATGAAGAAAATACTCTTTCCCCAGATGAGGAAACTTCCCCTCGTCCTGATACTCTTTCGCCTTTGGCGCTTCTCGAGCTTTAGCATGGTTGCTTAATTTCTCCAGAATCCATTTCCCGTGATGTTCCACTGAGCTAATAATAACTTCGTTGCTTGTATCCTTCGGAGCTTTTACCGTTATCGCACCAAACGAATCTATCTGAAGGGAAATTTTCTTCCGCTTGCCATATTGCACATTAAATACGATTGGACTATTCTCAAATTCAATTTCAAATCTCATTCTTGCATCTCCAAACACCACTAGACTTCATCCCATACTATACAGGTTTTATCGGCAATTTACATTAAATTTGCACGCAGAAAAGGACATTCATCACGAATGTCCATCTAGTTAGTGGTTATTTCCCGCTTTTTGAAATGCCTCGCATCTGGAACTCAAAGGTATAGGTGCGATTTGCGTATAATGTAAACTCGGGATGAGTTTTGGCTCCCCAGCTATCGTCTCCGCCAACGCCCATTTGTTTATAATTCACACGCAATGCAATATGGTCGCTCTTAGGTAATTTGTAACCATGATCATGTTCCTCAAGCTCAAAAGGTGTATAAGGCAGTGCATTAAGCTCAAATACAGGAGATCCATATAGCTCTAGCCCAGTCCCAGCTTCATTCACAAGAGAAGCATATCTGACATCTGTTTTATTGCCACATTCTTGAGGGCGTAAGTAAGGAACCATCTGCTCGCTGACCTTGCCTTCGTAAAGTCCAATTCTCGCACTAGTTGCACGATCCCAATAATTTTCATGTGGGCCTCTGCCGTACCAGCTAAGATTCTCAAACGAAGCATCTAAATTAAACAACAAGCCAATTTCGGGAATTTCCGCTAATTGCTGGCCTGGCACTAAATCCTGATGCACTGCAATTTCCCCATTCACATGCACCGTATAGGTAATCGAGCAGTAGGAAGCTGTTGTAGTTGGAAGCACATACTGAGTGCGCACTATAACAGATGACGCAGTGGCTTGCCAAATGAATTGCGATAGCTCTCGCTTGGAGCCCGCTTCTCTCCAAGTTCCGCTGCGCTCCTGCAGCTTATTGCCACGGTCATTATCTACTAATGCGCGCCAGAAATTCGGTCCTGCTGCTTGCTTAAGAATTTCCGTTTGCTCTACTTCATAAGAAGCTAAATCTCCTGTGGCTTTGTTAAAAGTAAGCTTGAAATGAGTCCCGCTAATTTCTAAGCTCTTATCGTTCTCGACAGTTAGCAGCTTAGCATTTGATGATTCCACTAGTGAAGCTTCTAATCTCGCTCCTAGAGCTAGAACAAATTGGCCAAAAGCAACTTCATGCCCTTTACTTGCCCACTGGAAATCTTCCTTAGTTACAAAGCTGAAGTTTAAGAGGTACTCAGCTTGATCATTAATCGAAGGATAAACATAATCTACCGTGATTTCCTGCTCAGCTAGAGGCGTTACATCAACCGTTGTTGATCCAGCAGCTATCTCCACACCATTCTTAGTCACTTGCCATTGAAGCAAATACTCAGATAGATTGGTAAACAAATTGCGATTAAATACATTAAAAGTACCTTTACGCAAATCAACGGCTGTAATTCGGACGTTTTCGTAGCATTTTTTAACCTCGAATAACTTAGGAGATATCTTCCGATCTGCAAAAATCAAACCATTCCCACAAAACGTACCATCATGCGGGGACTCGCCAAAGTCGCCTCCATAAGCCAAATATGAAATTCCATCTGGAGTTGTTGTAAGGATTGACTGATCAATCCAATCCCAGATAAATGCGCCTTGCAGAATCGGATAACGCTCGAAAAGCTCCCAATATTTAAACAGGTTTCCACAGGAATTGCCCATGGCATGGCTATATTCACAGAGAATAAAAGGTTTTTTCGGATTATTCAGCGCGTATTCTTCAATTCTTTGCACGGAAGTGTACATTTGACTTTCGATATCTGAAGCCGCTTCTGATTCACGGTAATTGAAAACACCTTCATAATGAATCAAGCGAGTCGGATCAGCAGCTGTTAAGTGATCATGCATTTTTAGGAAGTTGTCTCCGCCATATGCTTCATTGCCTAATGACCAAATGATGATGGCCGGATGGTTCTTATCGCGCTGCAGCATGGAATTACAGCGATCAATTACAGCTCCAGTCCATTCTGGCTTGCTGCCAGGGACTGTCTTAGCCAAGCTGTCTATCCCATAGGTCCAGCTGCCGTGAGTTTCTAGATTGGTTTCATCTATCATATAAAGTCCGTATTCATCACATAAATCGTACCACAGCGGATTGTTCGGATAATGAGAAGTCCGTACGGAATTAATGTTATGTGCTTTCATCAATTTAACATCCTTCAACATATCCTCATAACCCACGACTCTGCCGGAGACACTTGTAAATTCATGACGATTAACACCTTTGAACATAATCGGCTGTCCATTTATTTGCATTAAGCCGGCTTTAAGCTCGAATTTACGAAAACCAACTACATTGCTGATAGTCTCAATTATTTGACCGTTGGCATCCTTTAGAGAAATAACAAGCTTGTACAAATGCGGCTTTTCTGCGCTCCATTTAAGTGGGCTATCGATAAATGTACTCGATTCCACCTGACATTCTGCTTGATTTCCTAGATCTCCAACCATAGAAACAGGAGCTGCGAATACAGCTTGGCCTTTTGAATCATATAACATAGCTTCCACAACTAACTTACCAAGATCTTTAAGATAATAGTTTGTCAGTTTAGCCTTTAGCTTCAATTCCGCATGCTCGTACTGCTCATCCAATTCTGTCACAATGGAATAATCATAAATATGTGCCGTTTCTGGCGTAGTATACAGATATACATCACGAAAAATCCCGCTCATCCGCCAGAAATCCTGATCCTCCAGCCAGCTTGCATCACACCATCGATAGACCTCAACAGCCAGCTTGTTCTCACCTTCAACCAAATAAGGAGTGATATCAAACTCTGCCGGTGTAAAGGTATCCTCGCTATAGCCAACCAAATCTCCATTAACCCATACATAAAAAGCCGATTCTACACCTTGAAAGCTAATAAATACGGGCTGACCCTGCCAGTCACTCGGAACTGTAAAGGTACGGACGTAAGAACCCACAGGATTATATTCCGTCGGTGCAAAAGGTGATTGAATATCTTCATTCCCATCCCAAGGATAACGTACATTCGTATATTGTGGATAATCATAGCCTTGAAGCTGCCAGTGAGCAGGAACCGGAATTTCCGCCCAAGCGCTGCAATTATATTGAAGCTCATAGAAGTTAGCAATTCGCGCTGGTGCATTCTTAGCAAACGCAAACTTCCAAGCACCATTTAAAGAATGCTTGGAAGCTGCTCCAGCCACATCAGCACGAAGCGCCTCTTCAACCGTTGCAAATGTTGCACGAACTGCATGGGCATCGAGTCGATTCAAAGCGAATATCTCCGGATTATTGTTCCACTCCGGATATCCGTTAACGGGTGGTGTATAGTTGAATTTCTGTTTCATTAGTAGGGCACCTCATTCATTAAGTATGGTTGCATCCTACTTATTATAATAAAATTTAACGCCCAGTCCTATCGAAACATTTGAACCGCGATATAACTATTTTCGTCTTTTGAAAAAAGGTATGCTGATCGTGAACTTCTTGCAGCTCGCTTTATTCTTACCGTCCCGAAGGAAGGCTAAGGTCGCGTTGATCTCTCCACCTAATAGAATAATAATACTGCTTATATACAGCCAGACCAGGAGTACTATTACACCGCCAATGCTGCCGTAAGTTTTCGTATACGTCCCCCAATGATTCACATAAAAGGCGAATAAAACAGATATTACAATCCAGCCTAAAGTGGAAAATAACGAGCCTGGAATGACCTCTTTAAACGACAAGCGGCGATTGGGCGTAACCTGATATAAAAAAATGAAGACAATAAACATTGTAAATAACGGAATAAAAAACTTAATTAAATTCCAAATCGTATCAAAATTATTCGGGAAATGCATCCACTTGAACACATGCTCTCCAATACCTTCACCAAAGATGAGCAGTACAAATGCCAACAGCAAGACAACACCGATAGCTAATGTAAATAAAAAAGATATCCCTCGCACCTTCCAAAAAGGCCGATCCTCTTCCTCATCATAAGCTTTATTCAAGCCTTTCATAATCGCCATAACTCCTGACGAAGCCGCCCACAAAGTGCCCACCATTCCGAAGGAAAGCAGCGTTGTATTCTTCGATTTGAGAATTTCATTGATAAAGTCCTCAATTACCGTGTATGTGTCCCTGGCCACAATCGTACTGAAGTTAGCAAGTATATCGGAAGTAGTCACGCTCGTATAGCTAACAATGGTCATCAGAAAGATTAAGAAAGGGAAAAAGGCAAGGATTAAATAATAGGTCATTTGCGCCCCTAGCGCCCCGACCTCGTCGTCCTGATAACGACAATACATCTGCTCTGCGAAAGCGAATATTCTTTTCCTCATGGGATTCACTCCTCGTAATTAATAAGCTTAGTTATCAGCATGCCCTTCGAGTTGTAAGTATAAATACCTTCGCTTTATCTTTTTGAATCATATTTTTTGTAATAAGCTAAACTTTCTCATTCCTCTAATATAGGGTAAACTTATTATTAATAACAAATAATCCCAGAGGAGCTGCTTTAATGACACCAGCAACGAATATTTACCTCGTGCGACATGGCCAAACGGAATGGAATGTAGCGCATCGGATGCAAGGGCATCAAGATTCTCCGTTAACAGAATTGGGACTAACTCAAGCTCAGTGGTTAGCTGATGCATTTGTCGATAAGCCACTTGACCTTATCTATTCTAGTACAAGCTATCGTGCTTTTAGAACCGCAGAGATAATTAAAAATAATAAAAATATAGATATTGTACAACTGGATGAATTTAGAGAGATTAATTTAGGTGAATGGGAAGGGCAAACACAAACCGAAATTAAAGCAGCTTTTCCCGAGTCATTCAACCATTTCTGGAACAACCCCGAGGCATACCAACCTAATGGAGGTGAGGCCTATAGTGATGTGATGAACCGTGCATATGAAAAGCTCTTGGAGATTATTAGCTTGAACGCAGGCAAGCATATTCTTATCGTGACTCATACCGTAGTTATTAAGCTATTGATGACTCATTTTGAGCAGAAGCCTTTGACCCAGCTCTGGGATCTGCCCTACATCCATCCTGTTTGTTTGTGTCACCTCCGTGTTGAGAATGATGAACCGACTATTATCCTTCATGGAGATATCAGTCATTATCAAATGCAATTAACCGAGGAGTGATCGTTATGAAACGAAGCTACAAAAAATCGATTATCATTATTGTGGGATTAGCCATTATATACGTCTTATTCTTCCCATCACCCACTCCTGAAATGGCCGTAAGAATGAGCCTTTTAATCCGGCAGCCACTTTTGGCATTTTCAAGCTCGGTTGAAAAGGGTAGAAATGTAGGTGACCCTCAGTCTGGTGATTTATACATTGTTAAGAGCTACAAGCGACCTTTTTTCATTGTAAAGAAATACAAGCTAGGCTGGGTTGCCAACGCGGGTGGAACGGGTCCATGAGAAGGGAATTTTCAAATGCCAATTATTATAGTAGAAACCTATGTTAATTCACCGATCGAGAAGTGTTTTGATGCCGCTAGAGATATTGACTTGCATACGAAAACTGTATGGTCCTTTACACGAGAGCAAGCAATAGCAGGAACTACTCAGGGATTAATTGAGCTTGGCGAAACGGTTACGTTTCGAGCGACTCATTTTGCAATCCGCCAAGCACTCACCTCGAAAATCACCGAATTTAACAGACCGACGCTTTTTACAGATCAAATGCAAAAAGGAGCTTTTAAGTCCCTAAAGCATATTCATGAATTCATTGAACATGGCGACGGTACGATAATGAAAGATACCTTAGAGTTTCAATCTCCTTATGGGATAATCGGCATCTTATTTGATATACTTGTTTTAAAGCATTATATGAAGAAGTTTATTAATGACCGCAACCTTAAGCTGAAAGCTATTTTAGAGGCCTAATTATATTTCGGAGGTATTATGAGCACTTATATTTATTTTGTAAGGCATGCCGTTTCACCGTATGTTTTTGGGAATGAACGTGCACGCGGCTTATCAGAGGCTGGGAAAATGGCTGCTTTGCAGGTTGCAGAGGTTTTAGCCGATGAAGAAATTAATTTAATTGTATCAAGCAGTTACTCCAGAGCAATTGAGACCGTTAAACCTTTAGCAGATCAATTAAATATGCCGATAATAGAATTCGAAGAATTAAGAGAACGACCTATTAAGGGCCTAAATTATCAGCTTACTGAACCAGAGCTGCTGGCAGGAATTGAGCAATCTTTTATAGATATCGATTACTGCCTAGAAGGTGGCGAGACTACCAGAGAAGCGCAGCATCGTGCTGTTCCTATCCTTGAAAAGCTCTTAACTGACTATGCGGGACAGAAAATCGCCATCGGTACACACGGAAACATCCTGACCATCCTTCTCAAATATTACGATACGAGCTACGGTTATGCATTCTGGCAGCAAACCTCCCAGCCTGATATTTATCGTCTGGCTTTTGAAGATAAGCAGTTAACAGAGGTTAAGCGGATTTGGAAGCCTTAGGTTTTGCCCAATAAAGAAGGCAGGTGCAGTGAAATGGACATTAATCAGGTTTATCTCGACAGCAGCAAGAAAATGTTTCTTTATTACAAAACCATCGCTGAGAAGGCTATGGACCAGCTTGAGCCTGAGCAATTATTCGTCACCAACACGGAGGACTCGAACAGTATTGCGATCATAGTTAAGCACATTTGGGGTAATATGTTATCCAGATGGACTGATTTTTTAACTACCGATGGTGAAAAACCTACACGTGACCGTGATGCCGAATTTGAGAATAATTGGACGACTAAAGAGGAGCTTTTGCTTAAATGGAATGAGGCCTGGAGCTGTTTATTTGGTGCTCTTGAATCCCTTGAGCCAGATCAGTTAACGCAAATTATCTATATTCGTAATGAAGGGCACACCGTGATCGAAGCCATTAATCGCCAGTTGGCGCATTATCCTTATCATGTCGGACAAATCGTTTATTCTGCTAAGCTTTTGAAGAAAAGCAGCTGGGACAGCTTATCTATTCCGAAGAATAACTCCAATAATTACAATAACGAGAAATTCTCTAAAGAGAAAGAAATTAAAAACTTCACTACGGATGAGCTTGAACGGCTAAAATAAGCTTTGATTCCAAGAAATGTGCAACAGCTTTGTAAGTTGTCTAATGATGGGGGACTTTATGTTTACTTTTCATATTAGTGATGAGCTTGAACTGAGAATATTAGAGAATCGGCATGCTGAGGAAGTATGGAGCCTAGTTAGTCTAAATCGCGAGTACCTTGCACTATGGCTGCCTTGGGTGAACCATAGTATCTATATCGAGCATACCCAGCAATATATTCAAGCTGAGCTAGAACGTTTTGCTAAGAATAGTGGATTTTCCTGCGGAATATTTTATAACCAAAATATAGTTGGGTGCATTGGCGTTCACGAAATTGATTGGCGGAATAAAAAAACCTCGATTGGCTATTGGATTGGGGAAGCCTATCAGGGTAAGGGCATTATGACCAACGCATGTCGAAGCATGATCACTTATCTGTTTAATCAACTACGCTTGAATCGTGTGGAGATAAGAGCTTGTACGGCTAACTTGAAAAGCCGGGCTATCCCGGAGCGGTTGGGACTCAAGCATGAAGGCACCATTCGCCATGCCGAACTGATTTATGATCGCTATTACGATCACGAGGTCTATGGAGTTATTGCTGAGGAATGGACTAATTAAACACATAATGTGTTGTTTTGTTGAGGTGTTTTTTATTTCTGAAGGGGTGTTTATTAGATGACTGAAAAGAACAAGGCTACTGATCAAGTTAAGGAACAGCTTGTGACTTATGAGATTTATGCCGCGATGCCGGACGATGGGCAACGCTATGAGATTGTTGATGGCAGCATGGAGTTGATGTCCCCGGGTCCCTCCACGAACCACCAAGCCATAAGCGGGGAACTAGAATTTATCTTAAAACAAAGCTGTAAATCGGAATACGTAATTTATGATGCGCCTCTTGATGTAATTTTAAGCCAGACAAATGTATTTCAGCCAGATATTATTATGATTCACCGCAATAGACTGCATATCGTAACAGCAAGAGGAATCGAAGGCGCACCTGATCTAGTTGTCGAAATTCTCTTTCCGGGCTCACGCAAACGAGATAAAGTAACTAAGATGAAAAAGTATGCTCAATATGGAATTAACGAGTACTGGATTGTCGATTCAATAGCGCGGACTTTAGAACAGTATCAGCTTATTGATAATGGTTTATATGAGCTTCGAAATCTATTTGAAGCAAATGATATCGTAACCTCGGACAAGCTTCCCTGTGTCTCATTCGTCATAGACGACATATTCAAAGAAATTTTGAGCTGAAGTAATTGACTAGCTAGAATAAAGCCTGTCCTCTTTGTTGGAGTATAAATAGTGCCTCGTCGATCGTTTTACGTCCCTCGTAAACTGCAGTTATTTCTTGCCTAGCTATCGTTTCAAAGGTCTGATAGAAATTCTGAGGTATTTTATCACTTCCTTGTATCGTGTTTGGGTATGGCTTCAAAGCATAGAACGCTTCCAGATGGTGACCTTTCTCATCCTTTATGTACGCTGTTCGAGTTGGCATACTTCCATTGATTGAAGCTTTTGAAGCGACACGTGCAAATTCATCACTGTTAATATAGCTGACAAATGACCATGCAGCCTGCAAATTAGAGGACTGCGCACGAATTGTGGCAATATCTTCGATCCAGATAGCGTTTCCTGTATCAGGATTACTCAAATCGATTGGAACCGTGACTAGATCCCATTCTGGCATCTGCTCACCCAGGTTGGTTTCAGCTCTTTTCAACTCACTCCTATAATCATTGGTACTGATGATCATCGCTATTTTTCCTGAGAAAAACGGATCCTGTTTTATAACTTCCTCGTTGCTCAATCCAGGAGTAAAACCATTCCCTCCTACGTTTTGGAAAATCGCCCCCGTTTTTAATGCGTCAATGGTGAGCTGAAATACTTTACTCCATGCGTTAGTGTGAATCGTCATCTTCATATTCTCAGCATCATAATAAGAAAGTCCTTGTGCGTAACCAATTTGCAAAGCAGCGTTGTATGGATTGACATCGTATCTATTTAACATAAGTCCATATATTTTGGAATCCCCATCAGTAGTTGGAAAACGTTGAGCAAGCTGCAGCACTTCCTCCCAGTTCATTTGATCCTTTGGATATGTGACTCCAATTCTATCAAATAAATCTATATTATAGTATATCGCCTGACTAGAAAAAAACGGAGAAAGCCCATATAACCTCCCACCGCTCATTGCCTTGATTGTATCGATCACGGTTGGCGCTATACCCTCTAGATTGAACTTATCCTTCCTAATCAAGGATTCGAGATCGTATAACATACCGTCATCTGCATATTTTTCATATTGATTCGAGTTAAGCATCAGTACATCTGGAGCTTGTTCCTCTATAAACTTATCCATTTCCAGCGGACGAATGGCAGCTGTGGATACCACCTCCACATTTATCTCGGGATTTTGAGCCATGAATAACGAGCCGTATTTGGAATAGAATGTTGCTTCATCGTAATAAAGTACCTTAAGCGTCGTTGCTGCTTTATTTTTCGAGAATCCGTCCCCTTTACAACCAACAGTGCTTAATACCAACAAGGTCACCATTAGAAAGCATAGCCCACGTTTCATTTCACCCTCAGCTCCATTCTCTGCTTCCACTAAAATGCGTACTCATTTTAGTGGTTTACCTACATAGCCTTCGGCAATCTGAAACAATTCTTTCTTCGAGACGTTTCCACTTACTTCTAGAGATATAAGGGTATTCTCATCGATCTTGATACGTAAAATTAGAACTTTGCTGAACTTATTACTTGAATAGATGCTCATTAAGCTATCATCCACTTTAACCACTTCCGAACTCTCCGGATACTTTTGTATCATAGAATTTTGCACTTTCAGAAGGTCGCTTAAATAAAGCACTTGCCTGGCGACGATCCACTGCTTTCCTTGTTCAAAGAAATCATAGAAACCATTAATATCTAAAGGAAGCTCATCTATTGAACCCGATTTCAAGGAGTTGCTTTCCACTCTTAGGACTCCAAAGGTTCGAGTTGGTGATTTAATCTTAGGATCCAACCGCAAAAACGGCCAAGGGAACAGGTTTTTCGCTTCTGCTAATGTCACCTCTTTCCACTTCTCGTGGTCTAGGAGCTCATGTTCAATTCTTTTAATATCGCTTTTCTTCATCTCATTCGTATAAATGATATTCTCGTTGTTATTAGAATAGAAAGCTATCTGGATGCCATTCCAATCAAATGAAGTAAAATGAATAGCTGCGCTGACGGAAAGAGAGGTAACGAGTAATAATACAACCACCGCAGCCCATATTAAACGGAGACGATAGGATCTCCGAATTTGTGTCCCTTTACTTGCTTCATACAAGCGAATTCTCTCCATGACAGGAGGGGCAGTATCTATTCTCGGGAGTTGTATGGATTTCATCGTATCGATTAGTTGATCATAATTCGAGTTGTTGTTCATGACGGATTATTCCCTCCTTCAGCTTGTTTTTACTTCTCAGCTTTTTCTTCAAGCGTTCAAACCGTTTACGCGCCGTTGCGGTGCTTATCTCCAAGATCCGAGCTATCTCTTCAAATGAATAATCTTCTTCTATCCGTAAAACCAGCATCTTCTTTTCGGCTATAGTGAGGCCACTGAACCAATAAGGCATTTCTGTACCCATTTGCTCTGAAAATATGAGCTCTGCGCTTTTGGCTTGACTCTCTGGCCGAAACAATGGCAGTAAATGCATCCACTTCCTTTTTCGCTTGAGCAGGTTTCGACAGTGGTTTTCAGCAATCTTATACAGCCAAGCTGTGAATGAGCCTTTAGTATCGTAGGTTCCAATAATTTGAAAGGTTTTAAAGAATGTATCTTGAGCTGCATCTTCCGCTTCCTGTCGATCACCAAGCAAGAAGTAGCAATAAGTATATATTTTTTGTTCAAAAAGGCGAATGATCCCTTCAAATGCAGCGGAATCCCCCTGTCGCACTTTGTTAATGAGTTCTTCTATCTCCATAGCAATCCCCACTTTCATTGCAGCTTTACTAAATATACAATTTGGACTAATAAAATGTGACATATTTTTTTAAAATATAACTATGCACATACCTCATCTCTGACCGAATCCACTTCCAACCTAACGATAATCCTGAGCAGACATGAAAAAAAACCCGTCAGAGCATGCTCTGACGGGTTTTCGCATTTGGTTAGTATGTCCAAGTATTGTTTGTTGAGCCAAGTAATTTAGTATACACTTCTGTACCTGTTGTGATTTGATCATAAACATTAATTGTATAGCTATTGCTGCTACCATTATTTTTAATGAACTCAATAAATTCATTATCTGTAGCAAACGTAATAGGTATAAAAGTTGAACCAGCACCTACAGTCAAATCTTTAAAATCAAACTCTTTCTTATGTTTCTTGGAAGCTGAATCGGTTATCTCAACAACAAGCTTGTGTAAGTTTGTTGAAGTCGGTAGCGGAAGAGTGCTCTTAGCAAGTGAATAATCAAAATTAATGTTAAACCCAGCATTATTCACATTACTTGGTGTTTCTGATTTAAAGTTACTCAATCCAATTGTATAAGGTTGAATAACCATACCACTGAGAGATCCACTTACTGTTGTATTCTCATCAGGCAGCACCATTTTCGCTACGCGGATGTAACCATCTGTACTAACAGTAGGATCTGGACCACTGGAAACGCTGTTGACCGCTTGACCAATCAGTAGCTCAATATCCGTACCTTTCAACCCTTGTGGTAGTTCAGCAGTAATAGCTACAACTGCCTTACCACCTGGATTAATCTTCCCTGTCGCATCTATTACTTTTGCTGGGAAATAAAGATCATCCTTTGTTTTTAAATAAGCGGATAAAGGAGTTGAGGTAGTAATACGTTTCTCTAAGCTCTTCATATCTAATTCCAAATAATAAAGGTCATTAGTTGTACCTTTATAAGTGTAGAGATTAGTTACCGTCAGCTCAGCAGATTTACCTGTGTTAAGAAGTTTATAGCTTTCGCCCTTAGCTATAGTAGGTAGATCGACCATATCTGCATTGCTCTTGAATTCAGCTATTGTTAAGCTATCTGTCTCTGATTTCTTTTCCTGCAGCACAAGCTTAAGATCGCTAAACTGTGAAGTGTATGGGATTTTACTCATGACTACATAACTCGCTTTACCACTTGATGGAATAGAAATGGCTTTGTCCATATCCAAGATACTAGCATCAATTTTTATTTTACCATCTAATAAGAAGTAGCCTTGAAGCTTGGTTGGAGGCGCAACAGCCGTTCCTTTATTACTAATCGAAATTTCAGCTGAGAGAATATCTTGGTCCTCCCATGGCAAGCGTTGAACGGATACCAATTGTGCGGAGTAAGAACCATTCGTATTGGTGTAGAAATATTCATATCCAAATGAAACTTCCTGGGTTGTTGACTCAGGTACCTTGAAAGTAGCAATCGGATAATTGAAGCTGCTATCCGTTCCTGTTGCTGAAGGCTGAACCAATTGCAGTTCCAGCTCCGTTACGTCTACGGTCAGTGGAATACTGACGGAAAGCTGGAATTCTTTGCTTTCCTTCGGATTCAAGCTGATTTTGGTAAAAGTAGTTGCCGTTAACGGATAAACTAAACCATCTTTGGTTTTCACATTAAACAGATACTCTGGAAGCAATACTGCCTTAGCCCCATTGTTTTCAAAGGACATGAATATATTGGACGTATAGCTGGTTTCCGTTTTGGCCATTGAAGCACGATTGATAATGGCGTTAATGGATTTACCTGCTACATCAATTACTTGTGCAAATTCCGTCGAAGCCTCTTCAGGTGTTGATTTAGGCACCTTGTAGGTAGCGATTGGATAATTGAAGCCGTTATCTGTGCCAGTAGTACCTGTAGCCTGAGGCTGAACCAACTGCAGCTCCAGCTCATCCACGTTTACTGTCAACGGAATACTGACGGAAAGCTGAAATTCTTTGCTTTCCTTCGGATTCAAGCTGATTTTGGTAAATGCAGTAGCCGTCAATGGATAAATTAAACCGTCCTTGGTCTTCACATTAAAGGTGTATTCGGGAAGTAATACCGTCTTAGATCCATTATTCGCAAAAGTAAAGAAAATATTGGACATATAATTGGTTTCCGTTTTAGTCAATGAAGCACGATTAATAGTTGTATTAACGGCTGTGCCTGACACATCAATCACACGTGTGCTATCTGCGCCAGCTGCAGTATCAGATTGCGGCAATGCATATAACGCTACAGGCAAAACCTTTACAGTTTCATCTGGTTTGGTAACCTGCATTTTCCAACCCTTTGCAGCAACGCCTGTAGGAACGGTCGTTGTCAGCACCACTTCTTTTTTCACACGCGGAGCAAGAGTTAAATCTACAATTGATTTCGCATCCAATGGATAAACATAACCTTCTGCTGTTAATAAATCAAAAGAATACGCAGGCAGCTTTACGCTTTTCAGGCCAATATTCTCGATGGAATAGTAAACAGAAACTAGATAATTCTCATCCGTCTTGTTGATAGCGACTCTTGAGATCGCCGTCTTCAGCGATGTGCCTAGAACAGGAATAATTCTTTTCACCTGAACTGGAGTTAAGTCCGTATAGGTTGCCGGTATACTAAGAGTTCCAAGACTCCGCTCATAGTTGCCTAAAGTGAAGTCCCATTGAATAAAGCTAAACTTCAAATCCTTTAAGCCCGTTTTAGAGTTGACCTTCGCATAGAAGTGGAAATCCAAGCTGCTGTGAGGAGCGACTCGATTCTTGTCTTTATCCTCAGGCATCAAGTTAATTGTATACTTAGCGCCCGTTTGGTTCGTTAACCGTACCCAATAATCAATAAATTGCAGTTCCGTATCTTCACCATTAATAACGGTCACGGTAAAGGTTACTGTTTTGTCTTCATCCCCTGCAAGTATGGCTACTTGCTTGAGCTCGAAATTACTCTTTTTATTAATAGCTACTGAGCCTACAGGCACAATTCCTGCGATGACCTCTGTAGCTTTGGGAGCTACAGCAGGTTTCGCTGCTGCCCCCCCATTATCCGCAAAAATCGGAATAGCTGTCCCACAGAATAAAGTAAATATTAGTGCAAAAGATGTGATTCTTTTCTGAAAAGATGAACGCATTTTTGATTACCTCCATAGAGTTTTTGGCAGAAAATATCTTCGTAAGCGTTACTGGGCTTTTGTAAAAGGCAAGCATCGTTAGCTTATCTAAGTTGATCTTTGCCTTTAACCCGCAGGAACAGCTATCGCAGGCGATGATTGAAACAACGATGGATCGATTTGGGCATTCGGATTTTCTTTAAGCTTCTGTAGTGCCATATTTCCTTTGGTTTGCCATTCCGTCAATGCTTGCTTAACGGTTTTCTTGCCTGTTGCAACTTCTTGGAGTGCTGCTTGCCCAATCTGTTGGACGGACCAAAGATTTGGTTTTTCCTGCATCAGCTTAGTATCGTCCATAAGTGGAGCTAGTTTAATTTTGTAAAAGGCATCAATATGGTAATCAGTGCCTTCTTTAGGTAGGATATATTTCATCCGGGAAACCATTTGCTGCGTACTATGGGATTTCAATTGTGCCCATTTCTCACTATTGGAGAATTCAATGAATTTCCAAGCATCTTCTAAGTTAGATGATTTGGCGTTAATTGCCATTAAATTATTAAAGTATACATTGGAAACCTCGCCTTGTGCTGACGGATGACTTGGCACGGTAACCACATCCCAGTCAATCTTGGTATAGCCTTTAATTGTATCTGCACTCTTATTAGCATTAATGATTTGTCCTAGCTGACCATAGGGCATTAACGTCATAGCTACACGACCCGACATGAAATCGTCATAGCCAAATGGACCTTGTGGTTGATCGCCTTCTCCAGCTCCCATTTTCATTCGTATCATATTGTCAGAGGACGGCATAACTTTATCCTTCTGCAGTTGGTATATGGTATTGAGTGCATTTTCCCATTCTGGGGTATCTACTGTCATTTTCTCGCCTAGCTCATCATACATCCGTAATTTCAAAGGATCGGTATAAGCTTTCATGCTATAGAACATATCGCCTTGAGATTGTGAAGAGAAAGAGAAGCCATATTTATGATCTTTACCCTCACCTACAGAAAGCTTCTTAGCTAGAGCAAAAACTTCATCCCATGTCATGTTATCTTTAGGCATTTCTTCGACGCCTGCATCGATAAACATTTGCTTATTGTAGATCAGCGCATTTGAGCTGAATGTAGACGTAAGCGCATAAAGCTGACCATCTTCGCTTGCACCCTTCAAGCTATCCAGAACGACAGGGGCAATATCCGTTGTATCAAATTTATTCTTCTTGATCTGCTGGTCCAGAGGTGCTAATAGATTCGCATCCAGCAGGGTCTTCATTTGTTCAAAGCCCAGAACTACAATATCTGGTGGATTTGGTTTATCCATTAAGTCCATCATCGTTTCCAATGGAGTCTTTGGCTTCTCAGCATTAGGGTCCACTTCCTCATCGCTACTATAACCTCCACCATATCCGTACCTATTCCCTTCATCTTGTGTAGGAATGATTTCGATTTTGATATTGTCATTGGCGAATTCAAACAGCTCTGTATACTGCTGACGGAAATACTCTTCATCCATACCGTAGCTTGATGCAATTCTTAGAACATGCTCTGTCTTAGTGTTTGAACCCTTTTTAGTACATGCTGCAAGCATGCTTCCCACCATAATCAAAGCTAGCAGGGTAATCGATATTTTTCTCATTGCAATGCACCTCCATTTATTAGTTTAAGTCAGGCTAATTTCTCGTTCTTCGGGGGACGGATGACTATCTTCTCACCATCAAATTCCATGGATGCTTTTCCATTGATTTGTAAAGCATCCAGGTAGGCTTTGGGTACCTGAAGTCGACCTACTCGGTCTAGCACGACATATTCTTCATGCTCCTCTTCAAAAGTACTCTTGTGCTCCGACAATCTTCCTAGCTCTTCTAAGTTAGGATTGCGTTTAATAAATTCCGTACTCGTTAAGCCATCCCTAATCGCAACTACACGATCGACTTTACCGGCTAATTCCATATCATGGGTGACAATAACAATGGTTACACCAATCTCTTTATTCAGCTTCCGAAAAATATCCATGATCATATCCGACGTTTGTGAATCTACGGAGCCTGTAGGCTCATCGGCTAGCAGCAAGGATGGATGATTGCAAAGCGAGATGCCGATGGCTACCCGCTGCTGTTCTCCTCCGGAAAGCTGCTGCAGCTTATTATGCATGCGATCCTTCAAACCGACCCACTCGAGGAGCTGCTTAGCATAACCACGATCTACTTTGCCGTTTAACATCATCGGCATTTCAATATTCTCCAGAGCGGTTAAGTAAGGAAGTAGGTTGCGCGCATTATTCTGCCAGATAAAACCTACCGTTTTACGTTTGTATTCCACCAATTGTTTATCTTCAATTTTCAGTAAATCCCACTCGCCCACTCGTACTTGACCAGCGGAGGGGCGATCGAGGCCTCCCAAAATATTGAGAAAGGTTGACTTCCCACTACCACTATTCCCAATGATCGCCATCATCTCACCCGCTCCGACAGAGAGGTTAAGCCCCTGCAGGGCGACGACTTCGACGTTGTCGGATTTGAATATTTTTACAAGACCTTCGCAATGAATCAAGGTTTAACGCTCCTCTCCAAGCTTGATAGCTTGATGCACACGCAATCTGCGGATATGGAAGAACAAGAATCCAGCTCCCAATAACATCATCACCATCACTATAAAATAAAGCTGATACGTATCACTTGCCTGAAATACGACGTGAAACGGAGGTACTTGGGTTTGCACATTATCGGACGTTTGCAGAAACGGCAGGAATAAATAGCTTGCCAGCTTGCCAACACCAATCCCAATGGCTATGGATAAACCGCCCGTTAGGGCCTGCTCCACCAACAACATCACCGTTAATTGCTTACGTTTTAATCCCATAGCACGCAAGACACCAAACTGTACAATCCGGCTGGAAAGATTAAAGAACCAATATAATACGTAACCGATGAGCGAGATGAGAATCGAAACCAAGAATCCAAGGCTTAGAATTCCGAACACGCCGCCATGCGTTGGATGTTTATTAAGCTTAACCAGCTCACTCCGCACGTCCTTCACACCAACCAGCTCTATATCTTTACTCGCTAAATCCGCTACTAATGGCTGAACCGGAGCGCCATCCTTCATTTTCAACCAAATGTCATAAGGGATAAGAGGAACCTGATCATAAATGTAATCTAAATTTGTAATGAAAAAGGGCTGTTTATCTGGATACTGCGTCGGCCAATAAGGCAAGGTACCGACAATAACGAATTCAACAGGTACCTGTGATAGAACGATGGTGATCAAGTCACCTGCTTTTAATTGATACCGTTCCGCAAAGGAAGTGGAAATTATAACCGATTGTTCATAAGAACCCATTAAATTCAAATATTTAAAGGGATGTGCTGGATAAAGGTCGTTGCGGAACCAAGCGACTTTAGCAAACTTGTCGTTATCGATTCCCATAACACTACCCTGGCCAAGCGATTTTCCGGAAACGATGACATTGCCTTTCGTCTGCAAAACTCTTGCTGCGGCTTCAACGCCATTCAGCTCTTCGAATGCTCCAAACGGCGGTTCAATATAACGAATCTTCGCAGGTGGCTGCTGACCACCCGTTCCTCCGCCTGAGCCTCCTCCGCCACTACCGCTGCCTGGCTTTGGAGTTGGAGTAGGGGCACTTGGCAAATCATCCGTTACCCCTTCCCATACCGGCTGCATCACTACATCCGTCCCATATTGGTAAAGCATACGTTCTGTTGAGTTTAAATCGATCGTTCTTGCCGCAGATGCATTATAAACCCCTAAACCCAAAGTCATAATTAACAAAAGCATCAAGGGATAATAAGCTTTAGCAGAGCGAGACAGCTGGGTTAAGGTCAAGTAAATCGATACAGGCAGCAAAGATCGACCTATCCAGCCTAACAGCTTAAGCATCCATGGGAAAATCCTTAGAAAGAATAAACCTAATGCAAAGATGGATAAAGCCGGTACAAAAAATAATACCCATTGAACCTGTAACTCATCGGATGCCAATCCTGTTTGTTGGGCGATAAATTGGTTTTGTTGAAACATATACCAGCCATAGCCTGACAACAGAATCAAAGCGACATCCAAGTACCAACGCATCCACCATGGTTTTCGATCTGCACGGGCTTGCTGCTGCTTGTAATTCACGATCGATGATTTAGCATACACCACCGCTGGAATGACTTGTGCCGCAATAGCGATAAAAACAGCAATCACACTATAGATGAAGGCTTCTTGTGAGAATCCGACCGGGATCGACTTCCGATCCACAAAGGTCAAGAATCCACTGGAGGATCCAATGCTTTTAGCAAGAAACCAGCCTATCAACGGGCCAATAATTAAGGCAATACCACCAAGAATTAAACCCTCTAGCATATAAACCCAGATAATCTGCCTCGTGCTGCCTCCACGTGAGCGAATCACGGCAATGTCTGTCCGCTGTCGATCCAATGATTGCCTCGCATTCATCACAATGTAGTAAAAGACCATAGCGATCATCGGCGCTGCAAGCGTAAATAACAGAATTTGCAGTTGGGTGCTTTGACGTTTAAACTCACCAAGCATATCAAGAAATGAAGTATCGACTTTGGTGTTTTTTAATTTTTGATCCAGATTAATATCCAGACGCTCGAGTGTATTCTCCAAAGAGGAGATCCGACTGGTTTTAATTTCCTTTAAGTCAAAGGCATAATACCAAGTAGAAAGATTGAGCGGCACCTTATTCTTCTCTAGCAGCTCTGACTTAAACACCTTATCGCTAATAATAATGCTGTTGAACAAGGATTCCATGCCTTGGTACCAATAAGGCTCCGCTTCAATTAGTGGCTTGAACGCTCCCACAATCTTCACTTTCATGGATAGCTTCTTCGATCCAGAAGCCAATGGATAATTCAATATATCTCCAATATGCAGATCATTACGGAACATCGCTTCTTCCATGACAACCGCTTCGACAACACCATTTCTGACAACTTCGCTATACTTAGTGCCGTAAGACACCTCTGTATGAGCCCATAAATCATTCATCGTGGAGAGCGTCATTTGCCGTCTTTTGCCAGAATCGTTTTTCGGTGCATCCACCAGGGAGACCTGAGCTCCGCGAATCGCCATATTGTTGACATAAACATCATCAGGGTATCGAATATCTTTAGGCACCTGTTCACGTATGTATTGATCCACATCGTTTAAAGCAGCTAAAGTTGGCTTATCGCTACCGACTGGCTGATACCTCAGCAATAGAGAACCAGCCGGCATATTATCGCTTTTTTCAGCGAGTGTCTTAATGACAACACGCTTTAACGCACCATCCGAATACATAGGAATACTACTTGTAAAAGAAACAGCCAGCAGCAGTCCCAGGAAAGTACTAAGTGTCAGTAACCGTGTGTTCCACATTTTTCGCATGAGAAAACGCAGCATAGCCATATATTTTATCGACCTACGACTTTCTGGCCTACCGTCAATCCTTTAATAATTTCAACGCTAGTAGACGTCATCTGCCCAATTTCCACATCAACTTCTTTTTTGGTGCCTTTTGAATCAATCACTTGCACATAATTGCGAGCTCCTACAGTACGTAAGGTAGAAGGTGGAATGACAATAACATTCGTTTTGCGATTAATAATGATCGCTGCGCTGAGGTAGTTACCACGTATCGTATTTTCCGGCATTTTCTCCAGATTGACTAACAGATAGTTGGATAAGGATTCCTTCACAGGACCTTGGCCTCCATTGCCATTATTAGGGTCATCCGAGCCTTCAGCCTTCGGATCTGGCAGCTGAGCGATTTTGCCTGTAAGCTGGCCCTCGCCATTTAAATCAACTCGAACCTCCATGCCAACAGCTACCTTTTTAAGATCGTCTGGTGTCAAGCTTAGCGCTACAGTAAGCTTGCCTAGATCTGCTACAATAGCAACGGCATCATAGGCTTTCACAGCATCGCCTTTTTGTACATAAACGGCTGCTAACGTCCCTGAGAAAGGTGCAACCAGTCTGGCTTTGGCAATAATTTCTTGATTGTCGGCAATAGTTTGGCGTTTCTTCTCGAATTCGAGCTTCTTCAATTCCATCTGCTCTGGGGTCAAGCTGCCATCGCGCAAGGTTGTTTTCATACTAAGCTCTTCTAAGCGATTATCCAGAACCAAGCCTTTAAGAGTAGACTCGATATCGGAAACATCCAGCTCAGCGAGCAGTTGACCTTCCTCTACCGTATCGCCCGGTTTTACAAAGACCTCTTTAATTCGTTTGCCATCTAAAGTAAAGAATAATTCTTCTTCTTTAGTAGCCATAATTTTGCCGGATCCACGCACTAGAGTTTCCATTGTATCTGTTTTAACCGCATACTCTGGTTTTTTGGAAATCTTCGGTGGGGCAATAACCGGAATAGCTTCTTCATCATTTTCCTTGGGCAGCAAAGAACAGCCCGCAGATACTACTAGGCTTAAGGATAATAAACAGATAAGAATGACTTTTGTTGTTTTCGCTTTATTTAATTCTACCGTCCACCATTTCAAGTACATGGTCTGCTACCTCCAAAATTGTAGGATCGTGTGTTGTCATACAAATCGTTACTTCTTCCGTATCAATAATGGAACGAAACACAGACATGATCTGTGCACCCATCTGAGAATCAAGCTCTGCTGTAGGTTCATCAGCCAATAATAAGCTGGGGCGATGTACAATCGCTTTCGCTATGGCTACACGTTGCTGCTCACCGCCGGACATTTCATACGGGCGATGATGCATCCGTTTAGTCAAACCAACCATATCTAAACAATGAAGCACGCGTTCTTTCCATAAAGCTTTAGGTGAATTCGCCATCCGCAAACCAAGCTCAACATTCTCATAAGCCGATAACAAAGGCATTAAGGCATACGATTGAAAAATAAAACCAATTTCCTTGCGCCGTACCTCCGTACGTTGATTGTCATTCCATAAGTGAAAAGGATAATTATGAAAGAAAACCTCACCTTTATCGGGCTGATCTAAGCCGCCTATTAAATTAAGTAATGTTGTTTTACCTGAGCCTGAACGTCCGCGCAGCATAACAAGCTGTTTCGGCTCTAAACTCATGCTAATTCCCTTAAGAACATGCAGTTTAGTGCTGCCTACTTGAAAGGTTCTTTCTACTTCCTTCACCATTAAAAGCTGCTTTGTACCCTCCAATAGTGTCCCCACCTTCTCCCAACCTTTCTCTATATTAACACTCTCATGTTAATATAAACGTAAAATTTTTCAAATAGTTGCAGTATGGAAGAATCTTATTGTCGGAATATGGATTACTAATATTTGGAATCGTTGTGTTTCGAATTCCATTAGTCATTTATAGCATCAATACCCTGCTGCAGCAGCTTCTGAGAATCAGTCCATACCCCATCTTGAGTGGAATGAAGAACTACTGCCAGCACATTTTTCCCATTACGGCTTGCAGAAGAAACCAGGCAATAGCCCGCTTCATCGGTAAATCCTGACTTAATCCCATTAGCACCATTAAAGGAAAATGGACCATCCTGCTGCAACAAGAGATTGCGGTTTGTATAAGTAACAGAAGCTGATGAGGACTTCGTTGTAATCTCCTGCTTATTCACAATTTGTCGAAATGTATCGTTCTTCATCGCCTGCATGGCAATAAGCGCCATATCTTTAGCAGTTGTATAATGCTTGGAGCTGTGAAGTCCATGAGGATTAACAAAGTGTGTCATCTTCGCACCAACTTTCTTAGCTTTTTGATTCATCAGCTTGGCGAAATACTCGATGCTAACTTCAGCTGACATGGCTTCTCCGCTAGACTTCTCCGCGATGTACCTCGCGATTGTTCGCGCTGCATCATTCCCCGAAGGGAGCATCAGTGCAGCAAGCAAGTCCTGCAATGAAAGTACTTGGCCTTCGACAAGACCGGCCGTGCTCTCATCCTTAGTCCGCAGCTGCACTTCATCTCCTACAGTGACTCGATCCTGCAGCTCTCCTTGCTCAATTGCAATCCAAGCCGTCATAATCTTAGTCGTACTGGCGGGATACAGCTTTTCCTGATCATTCTTGCTATATAGTATTTTACCTGTTTGCTCATTCATCACAATTACGGCACTAGCATCTATGCGGCTGTCAATTGAAGGCTTATTTATTGAGTTCAATGCCAAAGCTGCATGAGGCTTTAAGCTACTCCAATGGTTAACTATAGTTACCAAGACAACCGACATCATAATAAGACTAAATAAAACAGTCCCTCTTCTAATTCTCATAGCATACATTTCCCTTCTATCTGGTCTAATCTAACCATCATAGAATAGAAGGATTAATATTCTGCTAAGAAAATCTAACGTTTTTATTAAGATTCACTCGTTCACGTTAAGCGACTGCTTCAACCTAATCGAAAAGCAGGTTAAATCTGAATCACTTGCCGCTTCAATTGTTCCACCATGCAGATCCACAATTTGCTTAGCAATTGCAAGTCCAATCCCCGACCCGCCGCTATGGAGGTTACGCGATTTCTCCACCCGGAAAAACCGTTCAAAAATATAGGGCAAATCTGCGGGAGGAATCGCTTCTCCATAATTCGTTATTTCCACAACGACCTCTTGGTTATCCATACGACCGGTTATATCGAGATACTTCCCCTTCTGACCATATTTAATGGAATTAGTGAATAGATTCTCGAACACCCTTCGCAGTTTGTTGCCATCGGCCAATACGATCAGCTGGTTATTATCGAATAGTAATCGCGGCTCCATATTAGCTTCACTCAGCTGTAGGCGAAATTGTTCTGTAATTTGCCAGAGCATTTCAATCAGGTTGATTTTACTGGTTCGCAGCTTCATTTCGTTGTTGCGCAAGCGAGTATATTCGAATAAATCTTGAATCAATTGGCTGAGCCGTTGCGATTCCTCGTATGCCATACTGACATAATATCTAAGCTCAACTTCATCTCGATAGCGATCCTGCTCAATGAGCCCGAGATATCCGGTAATTGAAGTTAGTGGTGTGCGCAAATCATGGGAAACATTCGTGATCAGCTCATTCTTCGACTGCTCCGCTTTTCGCTCTTCTTCCAATGTATACTTCAGCCGTTCTACCAGTCGATTAATATTAACGGCAAGCTGACTCAACTCTGCACTAGGTCTAATTTGCACCTTATGCTCAAAATAACCATCCGCAAGTCTCTGGATATCTTGATTAATTTCCTTAAGGTACTCATTATGCTGGCCTCTCTTCTCACGAAAATCAAAATAAGCAAATACCAGCAAAAACAAGGGTAAGCTAAAAAGCAAATATACCATCGGATATCCGATATAGTGGTTCAGCCATACAAAAAGGTCGCCCAAGCTAAAGTTATAGATCAGCCCAGAATTAAACACCGCCCTTGCTATAATCCAGAATAGCACCATCAGTACGAACGTTGATACAATACTCCAAACCAGCGGCTTAAACGGGTTAGCTTTCAATTTTATAACCTACTCCCCAAACCGTATGAATTAACTTCTCGCCATCCATTTCTTTTTCTAGCTTCTCGCGCAGCCGACTCATATGCACCGTAACGGAATTGTTGCTTTCATAATATTTTTCTTTCCAAATCAGTTCAAATATCTCCTCCGAGTTAAAAACCCGCCCCAAATGACTTGCCAAAAGAAACAGAATTCCAAATTCAATCGGCGTTAATCTAACAACTTTCCCTCCGACTGTTACCGAATGGCTTTGTTTATCAATTTGCAAGGAGTGCAGCCTGATAAGATGCTCTGAGGGAGGGGACATCTGCAAGCTAAAATAAGCTCTCCGCAGCAAAGATTTTACCCGTGCCACCATTTCCATTGGGTTAAACGGCTTGACCATATAATCATCAGCACCCGAAATTAACCCGGTTATTTTATCCATATCTCCATCCTTAGCACTTAGCATTAGAATAGGCGTGATTTGTTTCTCGCGAATCTTCAGGCAAACCTGCAGCCCATCCATTCCAGGCATCATAACATCGAGAATAACCAAATGGATTAATTGACTGTCCATAATATCTAAGGCTTCAAAGCCATTAATCGCTTTAACTGATCTATAGCCTTCATTCTTTAGATAAATCTCGATTAACTGGGCAATCTTACTATCATCATCCACAATTAGAATATTCGTATCCATCTATACTCACCCTTTACATAACTGTTGTTAGTTATATTATCATTCAATACGAGGGAAAGTATAAAGAAAAGGTTACGATAAGATTAAGTACGCTTCATTTCTTGATCAAGCTTCAGCGCAAGCTCGTGCAGCTTACCGGGCAGGTCCTTATCGTCTGTTTCAAGTATACTTATAAATTGAGCTCTGATTTCTTCTTTCCACACATTACCAGCAAATGGATTGTTATTGAGTGATGTTTTGACCAAGTAGTTAAACTCATTATCGAATATTTTCTTCACCGGGTCTGATTTTTGATGAAATGCTTTTGATAAAGCCTGATTAAGAGTTTCTTTTATTCTCACTTTGTCGCCTCCTTATCAGCATTTTTTAAGCGGTTAAGCTCTTCATCAAGCTTCAGTGCAAGCTCATGCAGCTTAATTGGAAGGTCTTGTTCTACTTCTCCAAACAGCCCCTCAAATTGTGCGACCCTCTCTTCATTCCACGCATTATAGAAGTATAGATTATTATCCATGGCTGGTTTTACCACATAGTTTGCTTCTTCAATATAGACACTTTTGGCCGGATCTGAGCTTTGCCCAGAAGCATCTGCCATGGCTTTGCTAGTTGTCAAATAAAAGTCAGTCAATTTATTTGCGGTTTCTTGTTTGGTTAAAGTAAGGTATTTGATAAATTGCCACGCCTCTTCAGCATGCTTGCTGTTCTTAGAAATCCCAAACCCGGATAACCAAACGGGGTTGGCCCGCTTACCGCCTTCAAAATAAGGTAATGAAGCGATGCCAATTGTATCTTCAGATGTCAGTTTTAATAGGTACGGCCAAATATCCATACTCATTCCTGTTGGTGAATTTCCAAATTGGTTCAAAGCATCATTGAAATCCATAGGTGTTTGCTTAAGTTTATCATCTTGATAATACTTGTTAAGCCAGCTAAGCGTACGGATTGCCTCCGGACTATCCAAGTAGGCTACAGAGGTTGTACCATCAGGTGAAAGCACCCCTTTTCCGGTGCTCCCCATTAACAAGTTTAAGGTAGCAATATCATATGGCAAGACAGAACCCATTGGTTTTAATTTTTTCGAAATATCTCTGAATTGCTCCCAAGTCCAAGCACCCTGCGGATATGAGATATTTACATCTTCAAAAAATTCTTTCCTATATACCATTACTTTAGGTACGGCAAATATAGGCAGGATAAGCATTTTGCCATTGATTAATGAGGCATCTAAAATCCGTTCATTGATATCCATTTCTTTGGAACTGGTCAAATGCTTCAAATCCAACAATAGGTCCTTTTTATCAGCTATCTCAAGGTAATTCAAATCCAATTGAATAATATCGGGTGAATCTTCAGTTGCAAGCAATTTTGTAATATCTGTTCTTATCAGAGTTGGCTCATGCGAGTAATTGATGGTAATAGTGATATTGGGATATAGTTTGTGGAAATTCTCTGCGGCATCCAAATATACTTTCTCATAATCTAAATTAACAGCGGTCAGGTTGCCCGCAAAGCTTAGCTGGATACTTACAGGCTCAAGAGCTTTTTTTGTTTTATTGCAAGCAGAAGTAGTAAGCACTATCGCAATTATCATGGTCATGACAATTATTGTGCTTATTAATTTACGCCCCTCCATACTACCACATCCTTAATTTTACATATAAAAATCATACTTTAAAAAATACTTGAAAAATAGCTGTATTTTGTTAGAAAAAGGTGTTGATTTGTTGGATTTCTGAAGCAAAGTATAAAGATGAGGTATTAATACCGAAATAGGCATGTCCGTTTATAAGCTGAAAATCTCTATTTAGCTTAGCTGAAGTAACGTGTATAATAACATCATAAATCTACTCTTAAATCATAATTTATAAGGAGCGTACTTATTAATGAAACTGCAGCAGAATGAAAAGCTAGTAATGATCGGGGATTCCATTACAGATTGTGGACGTGCAAGACCTGTAGGCGAGGGACTTTTTGAAGCAATTGGCAAAGGCTATGTAGCTCAGGTAGAAGCTTTGATCAGCTCGACTTATCCGCAGCGTAAAATTCGCGTGGTTAATGTAGGCAGCGGCGGGAATACGGTTCGCGATCTAGAAGCCCGCTGGCAGACGGATGTTACGGATCTTAAGCCTGATTGGCTTTCGATTATGATCGGAATCAATGATGTTTGGAGACAATATGATACTCCTTATATTACCGAGTCACATGTCTATATCGAAGAATATACGGATAAGTTGAATAAATTGGTTGAACAGTCGAAAAAGCAGGTCAAAGGGATTATCTTGATGACCCCGTTCTATCTGGAGCCCAATCCAAACGATGCGATGCGTGCGACCATGGATCAATATGGGCAAGCTGTAAAAGCAATTGCCGAAGCCCACGGAACATTGTTTGTTGATATTCAGGCAGCTTTTGCACCCGTGTTAAAGGAAATATATCCCGCTACACTCGGTTGGGATCGAGTTCATCCAAGTCAAGTAGGACACATGGTGATCACCCGTGCATTTCTGAATGCGATTGACTTTTCATGGCAGGGCGAGTGATTGTGAGACAGGAATGATTAGTTATTAATTAAAAAATCCGTTGACGTTTCGACGGAACGAGTGTTAAGATCACATCTATGAATTCGTATCAAATAAATTGGAAAAGGAGGGTGAAGCAGATGGTTAATGTACGATTTATGGATCATTTAAAAACACATCAATCTCATACATTAACTAAATATAGCCTAACCTTTCCGACGACATTTCTAGCTTAGAAGCAATAAGCAGTTCGTCACCATTATATAAATGATGGAAAACGCGGGTTACGTGCAAACGTCACAAGCGTTTTTTTGTTCTCACGAATAAAAAGGCAGGTCGCTTAGGCGATGTGTCTTTTTTAAATTCTAAGCAGTCTTAAGGGGTGTTAACCAACATGTTTATAGTTTTTAAGAAATTAAGCTGGTTTTTTCGATTGGAATGGAAACGGTATACGATAGCAATTATTTTGCTGAATATTTGTGGATTTATTGAAGTCATTCCACCTAGATTGATCGGGAATGCCATTGATGGGATACATACTGGCACAATGAGTATGGAACGTTTAACTCATTTACTGTTCTTATATGGCGGCCTAATTGTGGCTAGCTACATATTAACCTATGTATGGATTTATAAGCTGTTTGGCGGCTCTATTGTGCTGGAGAGATTGCTTCGTTCCAAGCTAATGCGCCATCTTCTGAAGATGACTCCTACGTTCTATGAACGCAATCGCACTGGTGATTTAATGGCACGCGCAACCAACGATTTAACGGCTGTATCCACTACCGCTGGCTTTGGAATTCTAACCTTAGTCGACTCGACCGTTTACATGTGCACGATTCTCGGGATGATGGGGTTTCTGATTAGCTGGAAGCTTACTCTCGCTGCTTTAATCCCGCTGCCGCTTATGGCTTACATTATGGGGAAATTGGGCAACCAAATTCACGGACGTTTTATGCGCGCACAGGATGCATTTGGCGATATGAATGATCGTGTGCTGGAAACCATTGCTGGCGTTCGCGTGATTCGCGCCTTCGTCCAAGAGACAGCAACCGAGCAGCGTTTCCAAGATATGACCACAGATGTTTATCGCAAGAATATCGCAGTCACTCAGATAGATTCGCTTTTCGAACCCATTGTAAAAATTCTCGTGAGTGCAAGCTATTTAATCGGGTTATGTTATGGCGGTTATCTTGTATTCCATAGTCAACTCACACCTGGAGAGCTAGTTACATTTAATGTGTTTCTCGGGATGTTAATTTGGCCGATGATGGCTATTGGCGAGTTAATCAACGTCATGCAGCGCGGTAATGCTTCATTAGATCGCGTAAATGAAACGCTCGGCTATAAGCCAGATGTTGTCGATCATGAAGGTCACGAAGAGCTGAAGCGACCAGAAACGATTATTTTTGATCAAGTTAGCTTTCGTTATCCATCCTCAACAGTTGATAATTTGATTCAGATTTCTTTAACACTGAAGCAAGGGCAGACCTTAGGAATTGTCGGTAAAACCGGTAGCGGTAAGACCACCCTGCTCAGACAGCTGCTGCGAGAATATCCACTTGGGCAAGGTACAATCAGCATTTCTGATATACCGCTCCAGCAGTTGAATACGGATAATATTCATGGTTGGCTCGGTTATGTACCTCAACAGCCAGTCCTATTCTCCAAAACCATTCGAGAGAACATTCTATTGGGTGGTCAGAATGCTACAGAGGATGAGCTGCAAAATGCTCTGGAGCTAGCCTCCTTCAGTAAGGAAATGAAGTATCTGCCCGATGGGATTCATACCCTTGTTGGTGAAAAAGGTGTTGCCTTATCTGGCGGCCAGAAACAACGAGTTTCCATTGCTCGCGCTTTAATAGCTAATCCAGAAATCCTGATACTCGATGATGCGCTATCCGCAGTAGATGCCAAAACAGAAACCAAAATCGTACAGGGCATACGCAATCAACGAGCAGGACGTACAACCTTGATCACGACCCATAGACTTTCCGCTGTGCAGCATGCAGACTGGATTATTGTGATGGACGAAGGCGCCATTATTGAAGAAGGAACCCACGATCATCTGGTGCAGCAGAATGGCTGGTATAGGGAACAGTACGACCGACAACAAATTGAAGCCCAAATCGAAGCGTAAGCAGGTGAATTACTAATGAAACAAACGGGGAAAAAATTATTCCAATATGCCACTTATTATAAGAAAACGATTATCATTGCCTTGATACTACTGGCCTTTGCTGTTACTGCTGAGCTAGCAGGTCCATTTATCGCTAAAAGAATGATTGATCGTCATATCCTTGGCATCGAATCAGCATGGTATGAGGTCACAACTAAGGATGCCAAGTCCATTCCTTACAAAGGTGCTCTCTATAAAAGAGCCGATAATCTCGGTGCAAATGAAGTCCATGGCCGTGAGGTCCGCATTCTCCAAGTAGGTATACACATGGTTTTCGTAAATCAGCCTTTAACCTTTGAAGGAAAGCCCAAGCTTGAAGGCTCTTCACTTACCATTACCAGGGATTCAGAGTCTGTAAGTTATCCTGTGCAGACCCTTAGCGTACAAGAGCTCTATCAATTCTATAAGCCGGAGTTCAACAGCTTGCTGCAATTGGCTGTGTTTTATTTCATCTTAATTGTTGCTGCATCTTTCCTTACTTATGGACAGCGTTACATGCTGCAAGCCGCGGCCAATCGCATTATTCAGAAAATGCGGATTGATGTTTTTGCACAGATTCAGCGCTTGCCGATTCAGTACTTTGATCATCAGCCAGCAGGTAAGATTGTGTCGAAAATAACCAATGATACAGAAGCTGTGCGTGATCTGTATGTTCAGGTTTTAGCGAACTTTTTTACCGGAGTCATCTATATTGTAGGTATTATTGCAGCTCTATTCCTGCTCGATTACCGCCTTGCGTTATTCACTATTCCCATTATTCCAATATTGTTCATTTGGATCCAGCTTTACCGCAAATATGCCTCCAAATACAATCATGAAATTCGTGAAAGACTGGGTTTAATCAACGGGATTATTAATGAAACGATTCAAGGCATGCCGATCATTCGTGTGTTTCGCCAGCAGAAGCCCATGTTCGAGGAATTCGATAAATTAAATCAAGAGCATATGCAATATACCAATAAGCTGCTTAACTTAAACTCGATTTCGACTCATAATTTAGTTAATGTCATTCGTAATGTTGCTTTTATCGTGCTGATCCTGATGTTCAGCAAAGGCTCCTTTGGCGTGAGTACAGCACTCTCCATCGGTGTCATTTATGCTTATATTGAATACATGAATCGGATGTTTCATCCGATCGTCGGCATGCTTAATCAGCTAGCCAACCTTGAAAAAGCTCTAGTATCCGCAAGCCGTGTTTTTGAATTGTTGGATGAGAAGGGAACAGATGTCGTTGCTGGTCAAATGGAGCGCTACAAGGGGCATGTTAAGTTTGAGAATGTGAATTTTGCCTACATTGAAGACGAAGATGTATTGAAAGATATCTCACTCGACGCCCAGCAAGGTCAAACTGTTGCGTTAGTCGGGCATACCGGTTCAGGCAAAAGCTCGATTCTCAACCTGCTCTTCCGCTTCTATGACACCGAACGTGGACGGATTACGATTGACGGTCAGGATATCCGTGAAATTCCAAAACAGCTGCTACGTCAGCAGATGGGTATCGTGCTGCAGGATCCGTTCCTGTTTGTTGGAACCATCGCCTCGAATGTAAGCTTGGACGATCCCTCGATAACTCGAGAGGTCGTGGAGAAAGCGATCCGCGATGTTGGAGCTGAAGCAATGTTCAGCAATCTGCCACTGGGAATCGACGAGCCTGTTATTGAAAAAGGCGCTACTCTATCCGCTGGGCAGCGGCAGCTGATTTCTTTTGCCAGAGCGTTGGCGTTTAATCCGGCTATCCTCATCCTCGATGAGGCAACTGCCAGCATCGATAGCGAAACGGAAGCCATTATTCAATCCGGCCTAGATGTATTGAAGAAAGGCCGTACTACCTTCATCATTGCACATCGGTTATCTACGATTAAGAATGCGGATCAGATTCTCGTATTGGATCGAGGCAAGATCATCGAGCGAGGCAATCATGATTCTTTGATGCAGCAGTCCGGTAAATACTATCAGATGTACCAGCTCCAGCAGGGGCGTCCCGTCTCTGTCCACTAAAGCTTTCCCCCAGAGAGCCTTGTCAGATCCTGACAAGGCTCTCTTTTTATATGCTCCTATACCGGCAATAGGAGCCCTCCTAAAGCGAAGTTAGTCATTACTAAAGTTGAACCTCACGAGTAGTATTAAAGTATATCGACATGGGAGGAATTATTTTGTACAAACTTTTATTATTACTATTCTTAAGCTGCACCTTATTAGCAGGCTGTTCTGATTCAGAGCATTCCACTTATGATTCATCAGAGCCTATTAAGGAAGCAAAGATTTTTGCTAAAGGGCTCATATCAGAAGATTTAGTTGCTGCACCACGCTTCTCACCAGACGGCAAGACATTATTCTTCCATAAACCCGATAGACTCTCTGGCCATTATCAAATTTTTGTTTCCTATTATATAGACGATGCATGGACAAAACCCGAGCTCCCCGAATTTGCCATTAGCGAAGCATCCGAAGGTGATATGTATTTCACCCCTGATGGCACTAAGCTATTCTTTGTTTCCAATCGAGAATCTGGATTTCCAGAGCGCCAATGGAATTATGGATTATGGGTGGTAGATCGAACAGCTACAGGCTGGGGTAAACCTACTTATTTAAGTGATGCAGTAAATTCTTATAATGATAACATCGCCTATCCCACAGTAGCCAGCAATGGAAACTTATACTTCCTTACCTCTGAAGGGATCAATCTCTCTAGGTTCATAGACGGGAAATATCAGCCAAGAGAAGTGCTCAAACTTGCTGAAATAACACCGGAACAAATCTTTATTCCCTATATTGCTCACGATGAAAGCTACCTTATTCAAACAGGCCTTGAACCATCTTCGGAGGCCCCCATGTTTATTCGTTACAATAGAAACGGCGTTTGGTCCAAACCTAAACAACTCAGCAGCAAGCTTATTGGAGGCCGATTTGCTTTTGTCAGTCCGGACGGCCAATATTTATTTTTCTCGAAAGATGATGGGATTTATCAGATTGAAATGAGTGAAACAGGGATAGAAGGTACATGAGTTTAAAGGAACGCATTCTTCCCCTCTAGATTATTCTTTTTAATACTGCTTTTTGCACGGCATCTTGGATGGTTTTACTGCCTAATTTTTTATTGATTTCTGTTATATGATTCTTTAATGTATTTTCTTCAATAAAAAGCTTATCTCTAACTTCTTTTTCTTTTGTGGCCAGTAGAGAATAATACAATGATTTCCTTCTGTTTATCTGTTAAAACACTTTCATTTTTCCGATCTTTAAGCACGTTGTCCACTCTGCGTAATAACTCTTCCTTAATAATTGGTTTGGTTGCATAGTCGTTTGCCCCTGCTTGGTAGCCTTGTGCTATACTTTCAGGGGTATTCTTTGCTGTTAGGATAATAATGGCTACTTCCTCTGATGTGAATTTCATGCGAACCTGTTGACACACCTCAATACCAGACATTTTCGGCATCATAATATCGAGGATGATTAAATCAATTTTCTGCCGTGCTATGATTTCTAATGCTGCTGCGCCACTGTCTGCTGTAACAATACCCCAATTCTTCCCGGATAGATGATTAACAATAACCTGCACATTGACTGGTTCATCATCTACAACGAGTATGTGAAGCTCATTTTCATCTCCATTGACTGATTCAACCTCATTTATTCCTGCCAAATCGGGATTGTGTACAGTAGCGCTTTCTTGATAAAGTTCAATCGATTGCGGCAAAGTAAAGCTGAACGTCGCCCCCATTCCCAGCTCTGAAAAAACCTCAATCTGCCCACCATGCATCTCTACTAAATGCTTGGTAATGGATAGACCTAGTCCAGTCCCGCCATACTCGCGTGAGCTTGAACCATCCAGCTGTTCAAAAGACTGAAAGATTCCCGCCTGATGCTCCTTAAGAATGCCGACTCCAGTATCTGCAATGCTTATCTCTATAAAACCTGCTTTTTTATGTGAAGAGATCTCTATCGACCCAGTGTGCGTGTATTTTATAGCGTTGCCAATTAAATTATATAAGATCTGTTGTACACGATTTGCATCAGCATGAATAACATGAGTTCTGTTCACATTATTTACAAGTAACACAGCCTTTTCCCCCACTAGGATTTGAGTAGCTTCAAGCACACTTTCGGTTAATTCATGGACGCTTAAGATTTCCTTATCTAAAGCAATCTCTTTGTGATTAAGCTTAGCATGGTCCAGAATATTAATGACCAGATTGTTCAGCCTTTGCGCACTAGAAATAATGATCAGCATATTCTTACGCATCCTGTCATTAATTGGCCCACCAATCCCATTCAGAATCGATTCGCTAATACCAATGATTCCATGCAATGGGGTTCGAAGCTCATGAGAGGTATTCGCGAGAAACTCATCCTTTAGTTTATTCATTTTTTCTAGCTCGAGATTTTGATCTTCAATTCGATTGTATACACGCTGGAATCTTCTTCCCATGATGAAGGTTAAGGCAATAACAAAACCAAAAAAGCCCCAAGTCACCAGTTGGCTGCTTGCATCAATTATATGGAGTGCCCTTAGCAAATCATAAAAGCCGCTGATTATAAAAGCTAAAAGACCCAGCATAAAAACTCTTGCCTCATAATCTCCCCTAAGTACCTTTGCAGCCGTCATTACAAACATTAAACTGAAAGTACCAAGAGTCAACAAGTCAAAAGGGACGAACATCGAAGTTAAGCCACTCCTTTTGGCCTCAATCAGAAAAATCGCCGAAAAAGCAAAGATCAAATGAATTTGCCATAATCGCCTTGCTATCTTCTTTATTTTAAAATCTGTCATTTGTTCATAAAATAAATATAAAAAGATCGGGATTACAAATTCTGTATAGCTTTGTATTTTCCAAGTTAAATTAGCCTCATTTATCGATAAAAACCAGTAGCTAGTCAAGATGAAAGTATAAAAAGACATAGAAAGCACAAATAAACCTAAGTAAAAATATATTTTTTGCTTACCATTCAGAAATAAAAGGAAGAAGAAAAACCGTAGCTTCGTTCAAGTCCTCATGAAAACCAAACGTTATCCAACCAGCAGGAGTTTGCGCTTGTGGCATTTTAATTACTTTATGCTCATTAATGGTGAAGGTCAGATCCACTAGCTCCATGGGACATTCAATGGCTTGGCCGCTTATTTCTCCATCCCCTTGTGCAGCATGTCCATCTCCAAGCGAGAACCAACCGCCATCTACCGGAATCGGCAAATATAAGGTGCTTCCTTTTGTCAGCTCTTTGCAATCAAGGTTGCCACCACATGGTCTAGGGGGAAATGTAGAATGATTGCCAGACTCATCAGGCGGCATCCCGAATATGCCCATAAAAGGACTCAGCTTAACGGAAAAAGCCCGATCTTTGATCTTCGTGGTTGCTATATTTGCTGCTGCATCTACTTGCCAATCGAGGGTGATCTCTTTTTCCTCTGTTAAGCCTAGCTTTTGATTCTGCCAATTTGGGTACTGCCCTGCAGATGTGAACCCGATAGTTCCTGGGATAATCTGATTAATTTTTACCTCTAAGGTCATGCCTTTCTTAGCTCCATTAATGTAGATCGGTCCACAAAGCGCGTGGCCCCCATCGATATTCTCCCTTCGCTCAACTAACTTAACCCTCTTGCCCGTTTCAATCGAAGCTTGCCCCCAACCAGCATCTAATGTTGAGAATTTTATAGTATCTCCTGAATTAATCGATAAAATAGTTTCATGCTCTTTTGAGAAAGATCCGTGTACCGTGCTTGAACTTGGGGTTAATGTATAGATAGCCATCCTATATCCACCTCTCCAATTGCTCAGCTACAGATTCTTTACTCAAATGGCCCTTTTGCAAAATAGGAAGGGGTACCAGCGAATTGTATTTTTTAATTTTTTTATTGATTTGATCCATATCATCATCAGGATTATACTCAGCTTGGTTGTTTAACCTATTAATAAGTGACTGGATGGCATCCCTAATTTCATGCTGTAAATCCAACCAAACTGGAAGGATATTCGCATTTTTTAACATCCCGTTTAAAGGATCTCCAGAATCCAGATTAATGGGCTTCCCCTTGCCTGGCAGCTTCTCGAATCCGCCATCCTTTTCATAGTCTGTGTAAATTTGATCTAACCACCTGGCCAGCATTCGCTCATTAGCAATGGTTTGTGGAGCATCTTCAAGCACCTCTGATTTGATTGCATTTTGCTTACTTTTTCCGAAAAAAGACATTACTTCTCGCCTCCATCCATAATTTCCACAACACGCTTCAAATTATCCTGTAATGAAGTCCACTCGCCTAACTCGGGTCTAAAAGGCTCTGCTACATAAAAAGGCTGGGCGAAGTAGGCTTCCAATTGCTCTCCTTGCTTGTAATTTGCAATATCCGATTCAGGCAGCTTTTCGATCCCAAAGGCATTAACCAAAGCTCGTAATTCCCGATAGCGCCGCAACAGCTTCCGTGCCCGTTGTTGAATGGCTAAATGTGTCGCTTCCAGCTGAGCACCTTCAAGAATGGTCGAAGTAGAGAGAATCGGACTTACCGCAGGATACAGACTTCGTGAAGCTAGCTCGACATCAAATTGCCAAAGGGTATCCAAGGGGCCATAAGGTGAATCTTCGTCCACAGATTCTCCACGTGTATCGATTAATGCAATTGTAATCGGCCGTGTTCCTGCTTCCTTGAGCTTTTCCTGTAAAGCCAACATTTCTCCAGAAAGCACCAATGAACGATCTGCTCCTAGAATGACATCACGTACTCCACGCTCATTGGCAATATATTGGTAAACCTCATCCATCGTGCTGCATGTGACTTCTACTTCGGTTGTAGCATCTTCAATTCCTTGAACCTCTTTACCTGAAAGCCAGAACACAGTCGCGAACCCACGTTGTCTTGTTCTGCGGAAGAGCTCTGCCAGCATAACAATTTGGCCAACCATTGGTCGAGCCACAAAACCCACGACTCCCCCTCTAACAACAGGCGCGAATAAATCAATAACGCGGATTCCTGTTTCAATCATGCCTGCGCCGCTTTTGCGAATAATCAACTCATCCATCGTACAACCTGCAATCGAGGCTAACGTTGCTAATGTGCGTACCTCTGCCCCGCCGATGGGGATTTTACCTGTGCAGAGATTGGAAACCGTTGCGGATCTAAGTCCAGCAGCTCGTGCAGCCACCGTAAGATTAGGAACTCTTTTCTTCAAAAGCGCAACATTCAATTGCAAGCCATCATCCATAGTATCCCTCCTTGTAATTACCTTTAATAGTAATTTAAATTACTTTTAAATGCAATAGTCTCTATGGAAATAAACAAATAAATATTTTAATATTAACACTAGCCCCTTAATCATCCGATAAAAGCGCAAATAAATAACCCATCCGTATGGATGGGTTCAGGTTGTTGAGAAAGTAATATATTCGATTCTCTAAGAATGAAACGTAACAAGATAATTTAAATCATCTACATTTTATAAGCATAATAATTGTGCTAAAAATAGATAATTAACACATAAAATGGAGGATACGCACATTTTTTATGCTTATTCTTGAGGATTACACAATAAATTTAAGTAATTTCTGGATATTAGTACAATTATTGTGCTTATGCTTTACGTGAACGAGTGTGTAGACTCTATACGCACAATTTTTATGCTTATAGCTTATTTTTTAAGGTTATCAAGAGGAATCCGAAATAAATCAATTTAATTGATACTTTTCATATGCAGGATGACCTTTTCAACAGCCAGAATCCATCCGTATGGATGGGTTTAAGAACAAGATTAGCAATCAAGCCTTGACCGGTTGATGCTCTTTAAGCCAAGCACGCAATGGCACATCTTCGTCCGTTGGACTATAGTAGCCGTTGCAGTTCACTGTCGCGCCAAGCAATTGCCGACGAATCGGATCGCTTTGATCCCATAGGTGCTGCACGGTCATATCATCCTTGGTGCGAATCCAGCGATATCCGTATCCGTAGAACAACACCTTACGCGTGATATCCGACCAATTCGGTGATCCTGCATGCCAAAGACGTCTATCGAAAAAGACCGCTGTGCCTGGTTTAACACGAACTGGAATGGCTCCTTCGGGCTGACCTTGCTCATTCAAAGGAATATCCAGATTATCATTTAAATGACTCCCTGGTACGACCCAAAAATTGCCGCGATCCGGCTCAGAAATATCGGAAAGAAAATATGCTACTTTAAGTGATAACCGCGGACGCGGGTGCGATTCCATATCGACATTCACTCGCCCGCTGTCTTGGTGCCAGCCGAATGTTTTGTCGTTCTTTTCCTTGCCTGAGGGTGGCGTCATGATCATATGAGCGTGGTACAAATAGATATTCCAGCCTAGAATGTCCCAAACCTTTGGCATAATCTTCTCGTAATCCACTAAATTCAGAAATGAGTCATGATCAGCAATAAAATTAGCATAAAACAAGGCTGTCTTCGAATCATGTCCTTCACTAACCCTTTGCTCATAAATACGATCCGATACTGCCGTGAGATTCGCGATTTGCTCTGGCGATAAGGCATTCTCGACGATCAGATAACCCGTTTCGTTAAATATCTTACGCTCTTCTTCCGTTAATGAAAACTGCAGACAAGATGGATTCACCAAAATTCCTCCTCGATAAACTGTTCTACCTTCTACTTATCATAAAGGCTTTCACGGGAGTTTTCGAGTAACAAATCATATATCTTTTGTACGATTCAACGATTTATATTTTATGAATATATAAGATAAAGTCAATCCTATCTCCTTTTTAAAAATGCCGTTGGAGATCCACCTGTAAGCTTCTTAAATACCCGATTGAAATAAGCCTGATCACAGAATCCAGTCTCATCCGCAATTTCACTGATTGGCATCATTTTATCAAACATTAGCTCCTTGGCCTTTGAAATCCGTACATGGTGAAGAAAATCAATCGGTGATAGTCCTGTTACGGACTTAAAAAGATGCGAGATATGGTTTGGCGTTCTCCCAATATAGGTGGACAAATCATTCAATGTGACGGCTTCCTTGTAATGATCCACAATGTATTTCTTAATATCCTCTGCCATATCCATTTTTTTGGCCGGCAGCTTCCAATGATCCCGCTCATAATTAATAATCCCCAGCAACTCCAAGAGGATCGCGTAACAAGTTGTTTCTGAATAGGGTCCCCTCATGAGCCAATGATGCTTCAAAAGCAAAAACCGCTGTTTAAAATATTCAAACCCGCTTATCGTCGTTTTACAGTAATGATTTTCCGAGAAGATTGGCAGCAAAGCCAAATCAGCGTCCGCAATCGTAAAATGCGTCGCATACCGTTGATGGTCTGGAGTAGTAGAAGTACCTCCACGTATCGAGCCTGAAGGAATAAAAAGCACATCTCCTTTTTGCAAAGGAATACTTTCATCGTTGATCCAGTACGTAATCTCGCCTTTTGTGATCACTATCATAATATGATATTGAGTTTTGAGCTTGCCCATCTCCCACTTACCAGTAAAATCCTTCACATAACAGGAATGCATTTTAATTATGTTGATCCCCTCTATTCTTTTACAACGTCAATTCTAATTAAATTGGTCGAGCCTGACTTCCCAATAGGAACTCCCGCAGTTAGAACAATTAGATCGCCATTTTGGATCATTTTATTGTCCAAAGCATGCTTAATGGATAGTCTGAACATTTCATCTGTAGATTGGAGCGGCGTGCCTTTAACAGGTATCACTCCTTTTAGTAAACATAGGTTATATAGTACTTTTTCGTGAGGTGTAATGGCGATAATCGGTGCCTTGGGTCTGTATTTGGAAACCATACGTGCGGTAAATCCAGACTCGGTTGGGATAAGGATGGCTTTAGCTTCTAATTGAATTGAAGAATGAACAACTGATTGGCTAATGACCTCGGTGATATTAGTCTTCTGCAACGCGCTATTCTTAATTAGATTAGCCTTATAATCAATCAAGGTGTCGACCCTTGAAGCAATCGCAGCCATCATTGTTACAGCTTCAACCGGATATTTGCCCACAGCTGTTTCTCCAGACAGCATTAAGATATCTGTCCCGTCCAGAACAGCATTGGCCACATCGCTTGCTTCAGCCCGTGTCGGTCGAGGATTAAGCTGCATCGATTCCAGCATGTGTGTTGCCGTAATGACAGGCTTTCCAGCAGCGTTGCATTTAGCAATCATTAGCTTTTGGATGATCGGGACTTCCTCAATTGGAATGTCTACACCTAAATCACCTCGCGCGACCATTAATCCATCCGAAACCTCAAGAATCGCATCGAGATTATCCACACCCTCTTGATTCTCTATTTTAGCTATTATCTGAATGTGTGCGGCGTTATTCGTCTCCAAAAGCTTTCTGATTTCTATAATATCTTCCGCCCTGCGCACAAAAGAGAGCGCAATAATATGTATGCCTTCTGCTATCGCGAATAATATATGCTTAATATCTTTTTCTGTAACACCTGGCAATGTAGTGTGAATCCCCGGTAGATTCACGCCTTTTCGAGGCTTGATGGTACCTCCGCTGATAATCCGGCATACGATTTCTGTGCCTTCTGCCGATTCCACTTTTAATTGAATCAATCCATCATCTATGAGAATAATCGAGCCAGGCACGACGTGTTGAGGCAGCTCTTGGTAAGATATCGTTATGCGTTTTTCGCTGCCTAAAATAACCTCTGTTGTCAGTGTGATAGTATTATTTGGAATAAGCTCATAGGATGGAGCCTGTAATTGGCCAATTCTAATCTCAGGCCCTTTTATATCAATGAGAATAGGTACAATCCGATTCAATTGTCCTGCTGCTTCGCGAATTCTCTTAATTCTTTCTTGATGCTCTGGCAAATCCCCATGTGCCATATTCAGCCTTGCTATAGTCATTCCTGCTTGAAGCAGCTTCACCAACGTTGGAACGGAATCACATGCTGGTCCCATAGTGCATAATATTTTAACTTTTTGCATAACTGGCCTCCTGTAATTTTATGTATTTATTGTAATCCTAGGAATTTAATATTACCATAGAATGGAAGATTATTAATATCCTATTGACCTTCTACCAACTAGAACCTTTACAATAAAGTGGATCTTACATATAAAGGAGAATGATGAAATGAATCGACCATGCTTTGGTTTTGACGGTGGTTTTATTATGGCCTCATGGGATGGTTTTGATGAAGCAATAGACTGGTATAGCCAGCATTTTGGTTGGACCTGCTGGGGTCAGGAATTAACTCCGATCGGCAAGATGGCTTTTTTCCCGCTTCCCCGTTTGGACAAGCTACACTTAAATCGTTTCAAACGGAATGGGAGCATTATCAAGATACAGAACGCAATGAAGGTTACTTTCGTTTATGCTTCAGTACGGAGGATTTAGCTGCGCTTATTGATTATTTTCAGAAGCATGAAGTGAAGGTTTCAGCGCCTCAGCTTTTACCTGATGGAAGAAGCTTCGTCGATATCTATGCTTATGATGGTGCTCGAATTACAGCCATTCAGCACCCTGCCGGAACGGTCAAGTTTGCAGATTCACGGCTCGTCAGCTTTGGAGATATTGCGCTAATTATTTCGGTTTCAAATCTCGAGAAATCCGTGAAATGGTATGAAGAAATTTTAGGCTTTGAGAAGATAGAGGATGGTCCAAAAGAAGGAACTGCCCTTCTACGTATGCCTATCTCAGAACATGGAAAAAAAGAGCCAGACTCTAGCTATCCCATGAATGTATGGATGATAGAGGACCCTAATGTCTTGCATTCGCTCAAAGGTAATCCCATGTGCCGCAACTATTTTAAAATTACTCCTGATGAATTAGAACCCTCACGCTCTTGGTTAGTATCACGTGGTGTGGAGATTTCTGAACTGGCGTTAAATGACTATCATTTTTATGATCCCGATGGTAATCGGATTAATATTTGGGCTTATGAGATAAACTAATTTATTAGCGTTAGGGGTGCAGGCAGTATGCAGATGACTATTCAAGAATTCGCTTTGAAAACCGGATTGCCTCCAACTACATTGCGTTTTTACGAGAATAAGAACCTGCTGCTGCCCGCTTGCAAAAGGTCGAGGATAACCTTAATTCTCTGCAGGTCGCCAAGCAATACTTAAGTGGTTTACAGCCCCGACAGAAGGCTTTGCAAATGGTAAATTGGGAAGATTCCTCGATCATTGTATGGTTTCCTCACTCTCTAACTCAGTCCCTTCATCCCTATCATGAACCAATTGAACTGGATAAGAGCAGACTTTTGCAAGCTAATCTCCATGTGTTCCCAGATTGTTATGTACGGTTATTGAATGCACACTCAAATAGCTTGCAGGTTGAAATTGGCTATCGCATCCAGCTTAATGTTGCGGAATCTAAGCTAAATCAGCTCCCCGCGGATTGGAATTACCGAATTGAGCGGCTAAACCCCACTCTCTTCATTACTCTCGAGTCAGAGACGGCTGATAAATTTATGTGCCTGAACTATATGCGTACCTTACACAAACATGGATTTAAGCCAATTGGTCCCCGTTGGGATAGATATGAAAGTGGAATGGATGATAAATTCTTAATCTATATTCCGGCTATTAGAACTTTATAAAGCTTCACTATATCTCCCAGTATTTTAATAAATATGTCCAAATCCAAATGTTTGGTTTATTAAATATATATCGTTACTTAATAGTAACCATAATTTTAATTAGAAAATGAGGAGGCTATTAAATGACTGCACAATTGTTTCATCTGCAAGTTGTATCCATTCCAGTAAAGAATGTAGCGTGCTCTTTAAAGTGGTACCGAGAAATGTTTAGCTTGGATTATAACTTTCCCGTAGATAACATTCAAGAGCTGCATGCAGATATGGTTACTAAAGGTGCCAATGTGAAAGCCATTTCATTCAAGCCAAGTGGAGGTCATAGCTTTCATTTTGTTGATCCAGACGATAATTGCCTGGGTATCTGGGGCGGATGGCCTCAAGAAGATCAAGCTGAAAACGAATAAGGGGAGCTGTTACTAGTGGATTTGGATAAATCTATCGAACTCTTTATGCAGCAGTATATGGAACTATGGCCTTTTGCAGGGTCTATTCGTGTTGTTCAGCAAGGAGAAGTCATCTATAACCAAGCCTTTGGCATGGCTTGTCTTGAGCTGGAAGTTCCGAATACAACAGATACTCTCTTTGGCTTAGCCTCGGTTTCCAAGCAATTCACAGCTTTTGCCGTTATGCAGCTTTATGATCAAGGGCTGATTGATATTGATCAGCCTGTTAATACTTATCTTCCTGCTGAATTGCAGCTAGATCCGCGAATTACTGCACACCACTTAATGTCACACACCTCTGGCTTACCCGTGAATAGTGGGCTTAACGATAGCTTTTATGGGGATCGGGATAAGATCAACTACACCAAGGAACTTTTATTAAGTAATTTCTTGAATCGTCCGCTGAGTTTTGAACCTGGTGCGAAATTTGAATATTGCAATGCTGGCTATCACATGCTCGCCTTTCTCGTAGAAGAGATAACCGGGATATCTTTCAAACAATATTTATCTGAAAATATCTTCACCCCACTGGGTTTCAGCCATACAGTTCTCGATGACGGTATGGAGCTAATTATGCATAAAGCTAACGGATATTGCATGAATTATAAAAGCATTATTAAAGGTGAATATCACCATTTAGCTTACAGCATCGGTGCTGGGGGCATGGTCTCGAGCAGCTCAGATCTATATAAGTGGCATGCCGCGCTTAAAAGTCGACTGTTGCTCAGTGCGGCTGCTTACTCACGTTTTTTCGCTGAGAATTTAAACGGCTACGCTTATGGTTTATTCACGGACCAACAATATGGAGAAACTAGATACCATCACGACGGAGCTTATCATGGGATTGGCGCTTATATGCAGAATTTTTTCGAAGCAGATGTTTGTATCATAGTGCTCTGCAATTATGATTTTGTTAATTATTCTCGAATTGGTGATGCAATCAGCAGCTTGGTCTTTACAGGACATGCGTTAGTTCCACAAAAGCCTCCGGAAATCGCTCTGGATGAACAACTTGCACTTAAGTACGAAGGAATCTACATTAAAAATCGTGTTGAACTAACAAGAGTCAATGATCGTTGGATTTTCATTCATTCCAATCGGTTCCACAAACCCCTATATCCGATTGGTAACCACCAATTCCATAGTACTTGGCTGGATCACTCCTATACTCTAAAAGAATGTGATAACGGCGAATTTGAATTCTTAGGTTATCACAAACAAAATTAGTGCTTCTATATTTTATCAAGTTAAACATCCAATTCTACGTTACTAACTGTCCACTTTAAAGTATTTGTTTTCACAAGTTCAACATTCAAAAAATAAGCAGATGAATTTTGAGTCTCTATAATCATATAGTATATCCCCATAACTTGTTTAATTGGATCAAATTCATAACCATTGGTTTTTACGATGACATTATTGCTAAGATGAGCTGCGGTTTGGAAAGCTTTGAATGGAATTACAACTAATTCCTCACTCACTTTCATTTCAATATGGTCTTTGAAGATTTCCAGGTTGGAATCTGTGACTTGCTTTAATTTCTCAACATCACCATGAACCATCGCCTGATAAAATTCTCTGCCAAACTGATCAGCAGCTAAAAAAGCCAGTTTTTCTTCCTTTAAATGGTTTATTTGTTCACTAAGCTTAAGACTTTCCTCATTAATCTGTGTAATTTGTTCGGTTGGCTCTTGAACCTGCTTGCCCTCTTGTACCGTAACATCTTGTGTACATCCCGCCAGAAATAGGACTACGGATAATAGCGAAACAATTCGCAAAGCGCGCACAAAATCACCTCCTAATTTAGTAACAGTGACTCTAGTCCCTTCAAATACTACCATAATTCGGAAAAAATAGTCGTATATATCGGAATGCATTGCAGTTTGGAACTTTTCATTCCTTAAGTTGTCTATAAGGGTAGAGGAGGAATCAAATTGCAAATGGAGTATATCAAGCATTTATCACAGCATGATGATGCAGGTACAATTCTCAATGATCTGATGAAAAGCTATGGAAAAGATGTTTGGGATTATGCCTTTATTCTCACTAAGCGAAGAGAAGCTGCGGATGACTTGATGCAGGATGTATTCCTAAGTGCCTTCCAACAAATCCATAGCTTTCGAGGAGACTCCTCTGTCAAAACATGGCTGCTGCGGATTACCCGCAATAAATCGCTTAATTTTCTAAAATCGGCTTTTATTCGTAAAGTTACGTTGGTAGATCGCGTTTTTTCAAAAGCAACAGTCATTTCAGCTGAGCAAGAAATGATTAACCATATTCAAGCCCAAGAAATTTGGAATATTGTCATGACGCTCCCGACTAAATATCGTGAGATCCTCCTATTGGAAGCTCACTATGCCTATACAGAGCAAGAGATGTCCGCATTACTTGAGATTCCTGTAGGGACTATTAAATCTCGTTTGCATCGAGCAAGAACAAAGGTCGATCAAGCATTAAAGGAGGCTGATAATGGATGAATAAGCCATCTAAACCAACTTGGTATGAACAGCTTAAAGAAACCCCATGGGATTCTGCTGCAATGATTCACAAGCAAATGCCACAGGTTATGTTGCAAGCTAGCAGGAAAGTGACTAGGTCTAAGCAAAAGCTAGCTCCTGTCTGGATTAGTGTCTTCATGATATTCGCGATTCTTATATACGGGGTCACACAGTTTGATGAAATAAGCAGTCGGTTAGGGACAAATGCAGATTCAAGCTGGAAAGTCCATAACCCAGATTATAAAGATGGCAAAATCATTTTCGCAGGTTCTGTGGGTGGTGATTTTACTTCTGGTCAAGCTAATGGCGGTAGGTGGAATCTTTATATTCCGTTTGACCAAGTGAAAGGCAAGAAGCTCCGGGTGGATGGAATCAACAAAGAGACAGGTTTAGAAATCATTGAGGTTCCTGAAACGATTTTAGATTCAGTGCAGAAATATGGCTATAAATATAACAATGTTGATATCACGCGAATTTCTTCAAGATTTGATTTACCTGTCGGAGGTCTCTGGAAATTCACTATGTATTTGGATAATAAAAAAATGGGCGATGTAGTCTTCGATGTACCTGAGGGCTGGAAAACCAGCGAAACTTTTAAATTTGGCACGTATAGCTTGGTGGGGGTAGAAGGTCAGATAGGCTTCCTAAATACAGGTTTACGGGCTACACTTCCTAAGAATAAGATTATGTGGTTCTTCTGGGGCAAAACTGATGATGAAACGCAGCAGCTTTCTGGTAAAAAATTATTGATCTCAGCCATCCAAAAAGGCAGTACGGAGTCCTTTCCCTTATTTACAGGCACAACTGGCTACACTTATCCAACTGTAACCCTCCCAACTCTAGAAAAGTTTAAAGTAGTTAAAGTTCCCACAGCAATGTCACTTCCTTATCCAGGAATTTGGAGGATGGATGCAACAATAGACGGCAAACTATTTGGCAGCGTTTATGTTAAAGTAGAGTAAGCCATGCATACTGCCAAAGGAGTAATAAAATGACGATTAAAGTAGTGCTGTTTGATTTTGACGGAACCTTAGTGGATACTCTGCCTCTGTCTTTTAGAGCCTTTCAGTCCGTTTTTAAAAAGTATGACAATCGCGATGTTTCTACAGATGAATTGGTAGCCATGTTCGGACCTACAGAGGACGGAATTATCGCCTTAAACCTGAACAATAAAGCCAAAATTCCCGAAGCAACTGCTGAATACTATCAAGTTTATCAAGAGGGTCATCACACTGAGATCCCTTCCACCTATGAAATCGAAAAGCTGCTGCAATATTTAAAAGCCAAAAACATAAAAATCGGTGTGATTACGGGTAAAAGCAGAAAAGCCTATCAGATTTCAGTGGAAGCTCTGAGTTTGACTCACTATTTTGATATCGTGATTACGGGGGATGATGTGCTGCAACCAAAGCCTGATCCTGAAGGCATTTATACAGCCTTGGCTTTTCTCAATGCCTCTAAGGAAGAAGCTGTATTCCTTGGAGACAGCAATGCTGATATAAAGGCTGGGAAATCCGCTGGTTTACGAACCTTTGGAGTCCAATGGTTATCTACTTCACAAAGCACTCATTTTGAAATAGCTCCTGATTTAATTTTTGATCAAGTTGAGACTTTTTTAGAGATCCTGCATGATGAAACGGCCTCCCCTGAGAAGTGGCTCGATTGGGCCAAACAAATTCAAGCGATTGCACAAATAGGGTTAACCTATGCTACCGATGTATTCGATATTGAACGGTATGAAGCCTTGCGAGAAATCAGCGTAGATATTATGGATAACTACACGTCTGCAGGAGCTGATCTCATTCAGCTTAGCTTTGCCAATGAGACAGGCTATGCGACACCGAAGGTGGATGTGCGAGGTGTTGTTTTTGAGAATAATAGAGTGCTCTTAGTTAAAGAGAAAATGGATGGTGCGTGGGCTTTGCCTGGCGGTTGGGCTGATATTGGCTACTCCCCATCTGAAATAGCAGTTAAGGAAATCCAAGAAGAAGCCGGATTTGTTGTAGAGCCACTACGCTTGCTTGCTGTTCTGGACAAAAAATTCCATTCCCACCCGCCATCCCCTTATCATGTTTATAAAATGTTCATTCAATGCGCTATTATCGGAGGCGCAGCACAAGGTGGAGTTGAAACCAGCGATGTCCAATTCTTCGGAGAAGATGAGCTGCCTGCATTATCAGTAGAACGCAACACAGAAAAACAAATCAAGCTGATGTTTGAATATCTGCGGAATCCCAATAAAAAAGTGATTTTAGACTGACTTGGAGAGGAAGATGAAAATGATTGAATGTCCCTGGTGCCATCATCAAGTTCAATTAATAGAAGATGTTTGTCCGGAGTGTAAGCAAGAGGTTTTGCCGGAGCACTTGCGCTCTAATTGGGATGATTCCGATTTAACAAATCCAGCATTCAGAAGAAAGGATGAACCTAATTACTCAGAGCAAAACACCGAAGACATCGAACAAATCATCGCAAATAGGTTCATTTGCGCCAAGTGCAAGCACAATGAATGCCATGTTAAAGAAGTAGCTATGAGTGGAACGGGATTAAGTAAGCTTTTTGATATTGAGTACAATCACTTTTTATTCGTATCCTGTTTGAATTGTGGGTTTGTTGAGGTTTATAATCCCGATATTCTGCATGGTAAAAAAACGGGGTCTTTGGGAACGGCCTTGGATTTACTCTTCGGCAATTAAGCATTCTCTATTAGCTTGGTATACAAAGAGGAAGCTAGCTCGGCATGGAACTCACGGTCCGGATGGTTTAGTCCATTGGCGAAACGTTGATGAATATCCACTCCCGCTTGCTCCATTTGCTCCCACATCGCATAAACATCTAGAATAGGCAGTGCTTCCTCGTTGGCAATTTTGTGCAATGCTTCTACATATAATCGCGTAAATCCCCTTAATTCTGTCTCAAAGAAACTAGAGAGCTTTTCTCTGTGAGCATCATGGATTAAGGGGTTATCTTTTTGGGCCATCATTGGAGGAGTCAGAATTATTATTTCGGCAGCTGTTTGGGTTCGAATGGCTGTAATCATTTGATGAATAGCAGCCGCATATGCTGGCAATCCCGCTTCACCTCCATGAGCATCATTAGCTCCAAACATTATGGTAACTAAGTCGGGTTTATACATAAGGACGTCTCGTTCTAACCGAGATAGGGCATTAACCGCCGAATCCCCGCCTACCCCTGAATTGATTACATTGATTAATGTTAATGGATAACGTTCTACAATTTTTGATTTGAGAAGTTGATGGTAGAGCTGGATATGCTCATGTACTCCGTATTCCATTCCACCATGCGTTATACTGTCGCCGAATGCCACGTAAGTGACAGCCCTAGCACGAAGATCCAAGGATTTCTCCACTAAGCGGCTATGCAATCTTTCAAAGAATCCCAACGGAGCTTACCCCCTTTTGCTGATTTTGACATTATCCACATGATATACGGCAAGCGGTTCCGGATAATCGCAGGCAAGCAGCCCCTCCGTATAAACGGGCTCATCCTGATAAGGTCTGGCATCCTCGCGCCGATACGGTCCTGTACGAAACTCAAGTCGCTCCACGGCAAAAACCCATGTAGCCAGCCTCGCATCTTTCATCACAAGCTCACCATTAATCGAAAGATCATAAACAAAACGTTCTACATCAATATCCAGCTGAAAAGAATACCAGTGATTAGCTTCTAAACTATGTACAGGTACTAGCCCAGCTCCCTTGTTTGCTTTTACCAGCTTATCCACCGAGTCAAAAACGATCTGCACGGGTCTGGTTCCTCCTGGACTCAGCACATCAATTTCAAGTCGCCCCACTGCAATTTGCATGGCACGAACATCGAATTGGAGCTTCACCTTAGCACTTGATTGAAAGATACGAATTGCCTTGGCATAGTCGTAAGGGTCTTTATCTGCAAGGCGTAAATATTGATTGCCTTCATTACGTTCCACATAAACAGGAGCCCATAGCGGACTGTATATGTTCCAATTTCTCACCAGCCCGCCAGGTGTCATATCCTCAAAGTTATCATCTACATCTTCGATAACTTCACCAAGAATAGGTACTGGAATGCAGCATACCCAAATATCTTCTTTATTCATACTATAGGCCATCCACATATGGCCATCAGGCGGCAGCCCATTCCCTTCCTCAATTCCGCGAATATATTGCGGACCAAGCTCCCGGTGCCAGCCAGTAAAACGCTGCAAAGGAACTTCCCCTTGGACTAGCAGCATGCCGTCAAACTCTATTCCATCCTCGCTCGTTATCACACATAGTGGATATCTGTGATCTGCATCCGTTGTTGGAGTCCAAACAATTGCATAGCAATCATCACTGGTACGCTGTCCCCATTCTTTGGCTGTACCGGTTGGTTTACTTTCCGTAAACTCAGGTGTTGACCAAGTGCTGCCTTCATCCTCGGACAGGGCAGACCAAGCATTTTTCCACAAGCCGACTACCTTGCCATCTTTACGATGATAGAAACAGAAGGCTTTGCAATTGAATAGCTGATTATCCATGGCGAAGAATCCATCTGAGCTGCGATCCTCTTCCCACCACTGCTGAGTCATCAGCTTATTGGCCAGCAAAACATCACAAGCCTGGATAAATTCATCATCCTCTGAAGTTTGGTAGAATGGATACCACTGTGACGTATTGCTTTCTGTGTAACCGGCATGAGGCATATAGCGAATAAAATAAATCGGCCCAAGACTGCCATTTTCATAGACCTCGCGAACTGCACGTCCGAGACCATAGCCAGAATTCGGCATTTTTGCCCAATCGCCTTCCCTCCATAAGCCATAAAAGCTGAGGACAAGCAGCCTTCCATTAGGAGCAACATAAAAACCCATACGCTGATGGGCAATTGTATATTTCCCTGGTGACCACTCTATCGCAGGGAATGCGACACATGGCGGGGTCCAGATTCTACTGTCTTCGGATTGTGTCAGAAAGGTCTCGGTTGGATCCTCATGCTCATCATGGTGACTGCCCAAGTATTGAACATAGAAGCTCCCCTTCCAATAAGCAATCATTGGCTGATGGTTATAAGTACAGCCTCTGCCATCCGTATCCTGAGGTACCGATCGGTTGGCACGCAGCACCTGATAATGCTGAACTCCCACTGCTGGCCTAATAAGTCCGTCATGATAAAGCTGATTTACGCTTTTTATAGAGCCTTTATAGTTTATGATTGGGGATTGGTTATTTTTCGAGTCCATTATGGATACTCCTCCTGCTTGTTGGTTAGTTAGGGCAGTTACAGCAGCTTACGATAAATCGATTCCATATCCGTGATCGATAAAGCTTTTGGGTTGTTGTTTAATAACCGCGTAACTTGAGAAGCCCTTATTGCTAGTTCACCAATATCATCTGGAGTTACACCAAAATCACGGAGATTTTGCGGAATATGCAGCTGTGCAGTCCAATTAATTATACATTGCAGCACTTGCTCCGCTCCATCTTTATCGCTTAGACCCATTGCATTAGCAGCTAAATCCAATCTTGGGGCAATTGCCGCAAGCTGAAATGCCATAACATGCGGCAGCAGCATGGCATTGGCCACTCCATGCGTAACATTAAACCTCCCTCCAAGCGGATAGGCAAGCGCATGAACCGCTGCGGTACCCGAGCAGGCTAGTGCCATTCCGCCATAAACGGAACCATAGAGCATTGACTCCCTAGCTTGCAAAGACTGTCCATTGTGATAGGCCTCCACCATACCCTTTGACAGAAGGCGGATTGATTCCAAAGCAAACATATCGCTGATCGGATTAGCCTTATTGGATATAAAAGATTCCAAAGCATGAGTGAACGCGTCCATTCCCGTTGCAGCCGTAATTGCAGGAGGGAGCGATAAGGTCAGCTCCGGATCAACAAATACCATTGCAGCATAAAGATGTTGACTAACAACTCCAATTTTCAGCTGCTCCTCCGGCACGGTTACTATTGCGTTAGGTGTCACTTCCGATCCAGTTCCAGATGTAGTTGGAATGAGGATTGTTGGTACACCTCTGCTCGTTATCCGATCGATACCGATTATATCAGCAAGCATTTGTTTGCCCGTGCTGAGCACTGCCAGCAATTTAGTTACATCCAGCACGCTGCCCCCGCCAAGCCCAATAAACACATCGAATACCTGACCGTCCAGCTGCTCGTGAAGCTCTTCAATATGCTGAACCGTAGGCTCCCGCATGACTCCACTTATCACTTTACTTGCAATTCCGACCTTAGTCATGCTATTCAGCAAATCTGTAGCAAAGCCTTGCCGCACTATGCTTGGACTAGTAACAATCAATATGCTTTTTATCTTTCCAAGCTCGATTATCTGTTTACTGACTTCCGAGAAACAGCCATTACCAGCTATAATAGCTCCTGGGGTTTGAAAACGAACGGTCTTCATAGATGCAGTCCCTCTCCAGCTGAATAAAGCTGCAGAATCTGCTTCAGCTCCTCTTTAGCATTATCCGAAATTGCACCAACAGGCAATCGAGTAGAACCGACCGGGATTCCCAGCATGTTCATCGCTGCTTTAAAAGCGGAAGGCAGTGTGCCCAGCTGCGACGCGTTTCGGATCGGGCGAAGCTTCATCTGAGCTTGCTTTGCCAGCTCTAGCTCACCTTTAAGCCAGTGCTCGTAAATCGAGACCACCAGCTTAGGTACTATGTTTGCCGTTGCAGCAACTGCACCGCTTCCACCAGCCATCAGCGTTGCCAGAATTAACGAATCTGTCCCAGCCATAACTGCAAAGTCCGGATCCGTTCGTTCTATATACTCAAGAATAGCATCAAAATTACCGCTTGAATCCTTAATGCCAACAATATTCGGTACTTTGGACAGCGCTTCAACTGTTTGGGGAGCCAACGAAACACCAGTTCGCGCCGGGATGTTGTATAGCAGAATAGGCAGAGATGTTGAAGCTGCTATGCTCTTATAATGCTGCACCATTTCCTGTTGGCTGACTGGAACAAAATAAGGCGTAATAATCGATAAAGCATCCGCACCTACCTGCTCAAACTTTGCTGCAAGAGTTGCGGCTTCTCTAGTCGTGATACCTCCAGCCCCCGCATAAATCGGTACACGTCCGCCGCTCTCTTCGACAGCAATTTGCACAAGAAGCAGCTTCTCAGCTTCATTCATCGAGAAGAATTCTCCATTTGTACCTAGACAGAATATCCCGTGCACACCTGACTCGATGAAATAGTTAACCATCTGGCGAACTACCGGTTCATTGAGCTCATCCTTATCTGTAAATGGAGTGACCATTGCCGGTATAATTCCACTAGGCTTTAACATGCACAATCCCCCTATTTCAATGGTGCAAGCATTACTGCCTGACGAAGCGCTTCTACTAAGCTGGATTCGTCTGCAATGCCTTTCCCTGCGATATCAAAAGCCGTTCCATGATCCACACTCGTGCGCACCACAGGCAATCCCACCGTAATATTCACCCCGGCATCCAGACCTAGCACCTTCACGGGGCCATGCCCTTGGTCATGATACATAGCTACAACCATATCGAAGTCACCACGGACAGCTCGGAAAAAAAGTGTATCTGCAGGCAGCGGACCATATGCCAGTATCCCCGCCTCCACAGCTTGTTGAACCGCAGGAATAATTTTTTCTGCTTCTTCGCCCCGTCCAAACAGCCCGCCTTCCCCTGCATGCGGGTTTATGCCGCAAACCGCAATTCGCGGGTTTTGCATTCCGCTTTCTTGCAGGATATCATGGGCAAGCTGAATAACACGCAGCACGCGTTCTGGGTTAATCATTGCAATGGCATCTATAATTCCAACATGAGTGGTAACGTGAATAACGCGCAGATTTGGAGCTGAAAGCATCATGGCATAATCCTTAACGCCCATCAGTTCAGCGAGGATTTCTGTATGGCCTGGGAAGCGATGTCCACCTAGATGAAGGGCTTCTTTGTTGAGCGGGGCGGTACAAATCGCAGCAATGCTTCCCTCCAGCCCAAGCTTAACTGCGCGTTCTATATAATGGTAGGCTGCATTCCCAGCTTCTGCTGACAAAAAGCCATATGCAGGTGCTTCGTGCAGCAATCCCAAATCAATTAAGGGTATGCTGCCCGTTTCTTCAATAACGGTGTCTTCATCTGGCGTTTCTATTCGTTTTATCCGCAATTCTGAGCCTAGCAAGGCAATCGCTCTTTCTAAAGGTGCAGCATCTCCGATAACAATAGGCCTGCAAATTTGTCTAATATCCGGACGGGCTAATGCTTTCACAATAATTTCCGGCCCTATGCCTGCCGCATCCCCCATTGTTATCCCAATAGTCGGTTTAGAATTCAATCGTCTCACCTCTCCATTTGTTCAGAATTTGCAGTAGCGTATCATCGCTGCCAAAAGCCCCAGACTTGCTAACAAAGCTTAAATTATTCATTTCAGGAATAGTCCCCGCAATTACACCAGGCAGCAATTCCGTATTTAGTCGCAATACACTTACACCTAATTCTTCACAAATGTGTCTTGAAGTTTCCCCTCCGACCATGACTAGCAGCCCAAGCTGCTCATTTTCATCAATAGCTATACGGATTAGTCGGCCAAACTTGGATAAGAGCAGCCGGTTCATCTCACGCAGTCCAATATTGCGTTGCCGTGCTGCTTCCTGAAGAAAGCGGCCTGGTTGATCTGTTTTTCGGATGCTGATTGCTGCTAAACCAATGTCACTATGAAACATGTTTTCAGCAAAAGATAAACTTTTAACTAGCAGATCTTGCGCAGAAAACTCAGTCCAAACTAATTTTGCCACAGAAGATAGTCGCTCCAGCTGCCTCGCATTAACTGCGGTTTGGCTTCCACTCGCAACTAGCACGTCTGATCTGCCTGTGTTGAACTCGGTTTTCCAGCCATTAGCCCCAGCTTGCTTGGCCTCACTTCCGGATGGAATCTTTATCTTTCTTGCTAGCGCCTGAGCTAAACCGGCTGATCCGACCCAAATAACCTTTCTATCAAGCTTCTCGACATTCGCAACAATCCGATCCAAATCTTCATCGCTTTCTGCATCACATATAAGGATTTGGCTCTCTGCTGAATTTAGTTGATTGATTACTTTGTTAAATCGGGCCAAATCCGTGATAACATCTCTTCCCAACTCCATCACACGAGAGCTTAAGTAATCTGTAGAAAGCAGCTCAATAATCCGCGACTTGGTTACAGGTGACAATGGATCCTTACCCATTTCCGTTTCGTGAACAGGAATTCCATTAATCAGCTGTATACCATTTATCGTAGTCCGCCCCATAGCTGGAAAAGCAGGAGCAATCACACATAAATCCGGTTTAAATACCTCCAAAATCGCAGTGCATTCAGCCCCAATTGTCCCTCTGAGCGCCGAGTCGATTTTCTTATAAACAAGGTGTGGGTTTAGCATGCGTACCGATTCAGCAGCCTCTAAAGTTAAAAGCCTTGCTTCATCCTCCTGGCAACCACGAGAATTGACATCAATAGCACAAGCAAAGCACTCAGGAAAATACAACGGTTTATCGGGTGAGAATAAAAGGGTAGTGACAGCTCCAGCCGAACTAAAAGCAATCCCCGTATCATTAGCACCTGTCAAATCATCTGCAAAAATGACGATATCCACCCTTTTACCCCCTATCCTGACTGGAAAAACCTTGTATCACATATAAACCTTGTATCATATATAAACCTTGTATCATGTATGCAAGGTTTATTAGAAGATAACGGAGCCGCAGCTCCGCTTAGTTAAATCATATCTCCGTGATGCTTGATCTTCTCCAGCAAAACGGCTTTTGATGCTTGTAGATGATCTTCAATTCGCTGCAAAATATCCGCTTCATCCCGTTTTTTTAGTGCAGCTACAATACCTTCATGCTCCTTATTGGCTTGAGTTATCATCTCAAAAGAAACAACATGCGTATTAAAGAGAATATGACGATAATTCATTAAATTGGTATAGATCTCCGTATTGGTCCGATTATTCCCCATCTGAACAAGCTCAAGATGAAAGGCAAAATTATAATCACGCTTTAAATATTCATCCAAGCTCAGCTGTGAAATATTCGCTTCAGCTTGCTGCAGAATCATGTCCAGCTTGCTAATACCTTCCAATAGAAGTGATTCTTGATCTCGAAGGGCATGGCGGAGCGACCAGTATTCCAGCATCATGCGCGAGTCTGTAATCTCCAAAGCTGTCTGGTGATCTATCCCCTTAACAAAGGTGCCTATTTTAGAAATAGTTACAACCAATCCATCTTTCTCCAAACGATTTAAAGCGTCGCGGATCGGTGTCCGGCTGATGCCTAATTTTTCTGAAATTTCTGGGATGGAGATTTTATGGTTGGGTGCAAACTGCCGCCGGATGATGCTTTCTTTCAGAAGATGGTAGGTTTTATCCCAGAGATTGGAGTTATCCAGCTTTTCGTATTCCATTTGTTGGTTCCTTTCGGTTGGATGGATCTTGTATACAACAACTATAGCGATGATCCAATTCTTTTGTCAACCTACTCCCTCTTTCAGCTGCCGAGCCTGATTTAGAGCGGCCTCGACGCTTTACATCCATCGATTCGGCTGCCGAGCCTGATTTAAAGCGGCCCCGACGCTTTACATCAGGCATTTCGGCTGCCGGGCTTGATTTAAAGCGGCCCCGACGCTTTACATCAGGCATTTCGGCTGCCGGGCTTGATTTAAAGCGGCCCCGACGCTTTACATCAGGCATTTCGGCTGCCGCGCTTGATTTAAAGCGGCCCCGACGCTTTACATCAGGCATTTCGGCTGCCGCGCTTGATTTAAAGCGGCCCCGACGCTTTACATCAGGCATTTCGGCTGCCGCGCTTGATTTAAAGCGGCCCCGACGCTTTACATCAGGCATTTCGGCTGCCGGGCTTGATTTAAAGCGGCCCCGACGCTTTACATCAGGCATTTCGGCTGCCGGGCTTGATTTAAAGCGGCCCCGACGCTTTACATCAGGCATTTCGGCTGCCGGGCTTGATTTAAAGCGGCCCCGACGCTTTACATCAGGCATTTCGGCTGCCGGGCTTGATTTAAAGCGGCCCCGACGCTTTACATCAGGCATTTCGGCTGCCGGGCTTGATTTAAAGCGGCCCCGACGCTTTACATCAGGCATTTCGGCTGCCGCGCTTGATTTAAAGCGGCCCCGACGCTTTACATCAGGCATTTCGGCTGCCGCGCTTGATTTAAAGCGGCCCCGACGCTTTACATCAGGCATTTCGGCTGCCGGGCTTGATTTAAAGCGGCCCCGACGCTTTACATCAGGCATTTCGGCTGCCGGGCTTGATTTAAAGCGGCCCCGACGCTTTACATCAGGCATTTCGGCTGCCGCGCTTGATTTAAAGCGGCCCCGACGCTTTACATCAGGCATTTCGGCTGCCGCGCTTGATTTAAAGCGGCCCCGACGCTTTACATCAGGCATTTCGGCTGCCGCGCTTGATTTAAAGCGGCCCCGACGCTTTACATCAGGCATTTCGGCTGCCGCGCTTGATTTAAAGCGGCCCCGACGCTTTACATCAGGCATTTCGGCTGCCGCGCTTGATTTAAAGCGGCCCCGACGCTTTACATCAGGCATTTCGGCTGCCGCGCTTGATTTAAAGCGGCCCCGACGCTTTACATCAGGCATTTCGGCTGCCGCGCTTGATTTAAAGCGGCCCCGACGCTTTACATCTAGCATTTCGGCTGCCGGGCTTGATTTAAAGCGGCCCCGACGCTTTACATCAGGCATTTCGGCTGCCGGGCTTGATTTAAAGCGGCCCCGACGCTTTACATCAGGCATTTCGGCTGCCGGGCTTGATTTAAAGCGGCCCCGACGCTTTACATCAGGCATTTCGGCTGCCGGGCTTGATTTAAAGCGGCCCCGACGCTTTACATCAGGCATTTCGGCTGCCGGGCTTGATTTAAAGCGGCCCCGACGCTTTACATCAGGCATTTCGGCTGCCGGGCTTGATTTAAAGCGGCCCCGACGCTTTACATCAGGCATTTCGGCTGCCGGGCTTGATTTAAAGCGGCCCCGACGCTTTACATCCACTCTGAACCGAATAAGGCCACTTCATCGCACTATAACTCGGTTTACCGCAGCTGAACTTTCTTCCCCTTCGATGAGCTTTCCAAAGCACCAAAAACCATTTGGATGCTTTTGATATTATCAGCACAATCTGTTTCGGCTTTGCGCTGCTCTTGAAGTGCGGTGAACATTTCATCCAAGCAGGCGAAATGTGCATCGCTGCGCATAAACAGAAGCTCAGGCTCGAATCGATCAAACTCGTTCTCAAACACAGGTCCAGCTGCTGGCTTTATCAGCTCATAATAAGGTGCGGCAGGTCCTTCCCAAATCGCTGTTCCCTTTGATCCAGAGACTCTCCATTTGGAAGCCCATGAGGTAGGTGCTCCTTCCGAACTCCAAGAGCCGCGATAATTGAAAATCGATCCATCCGACATTTCAAAAATACAAACTGCAGCCGCGTTACCTGAAAATTTGGAGCCGGGAGGGTTAAACTCCTGGCAATAAACAGATACGGGATCTGCTCCGCTGATAAAACGCGCCTGATCAAAGGTATGAATCGCCATATCCAGAATCAAAGGGCTTTTCATCGCTTCACGAAATCCGCCAAAATGCGGGCCAACAAAAAAATCAGCATTTATGAAGCCAAGATCACCAATATGCTTATCCTTTATAATGGAGCGGAATGCTCGAACCCCCGAATTGAACCGATGATTCTGCATCACCGCATAGAATCTCCCTGATTCATCGGCAGCGGAAACCATAGCTTTAGCTTCTTCCGCAGATGCACCCATCGGCTTTTCGCCCATAACATCGCAGCCTGCCTTGAATGCAGCTAATGTAACTGAAAGATGCGCCTCCGGTATGGTAATATCAAACACCAGATTAGCTCCAGTAGCTTGAATAGCCTGCGCAACATCCACAAAGCACGGAACCTGGAGACCATGCTTCTCCGCCAATCTACGTGCATGTTCCTCGCTGATATCTACTAGTCCTACTATCTCGCAATCCTCTGGGCGCTGCAACGCATATTCGACCCAAGCTCGAGCCATTCCGCCGCAGCCAACGACAATAATTTTATGCTTAGCCATATTAAAAACCCTCCGGGTTAGGAATGAACCGTCCGCCCTGGCAATTTTTCAGATAGTTTAACGCATGGACCTGGCCTGTCATTTCAAGATCATTTCCGTAAACCCAGTCATGAAAGCCTTCAATATCAATCGTTCCTGTATAATTACTCAGCTGGAGAATCGTAATAATATCCGACCAATTGCTGTCCCCAAAGCCTGGAGTTCGATGCCAAGCAAATTCCTTAGGGCCATGAACGCCATATTCCTTCACAATGTCCCAAGCAATTGTCGCATCCTTGCCATGTACACTGAATATCTTCGGTGCCCATTTGCGGAGCTGAGGAATCGGGTCGATCAAGCTCAGCATCTGATGGCAAGGCTCCCATTGCAGACCGATATTCTCCACAGGCAAAGCATTAAACATCATTTCCCAAGCGGTTGGATTATGCGCGATATTCCAATCCCCTTTATTCCATGTGCCCTCCATATGGCAATTCTCAAAAACAAGCCGGATTCCACGATCCTCCGCTCGCTTGGCTAAAGGTGCGAATACCTCAGCAAATCGTTTCATGGACTGATCAATCGGGCAGTCGGGAAGCCGTCCAGTAAAACCGCCAACCAGATTCGCTCCGAATAAATGGGCATGATCAATTAGCCGCTCCCAGCTAGCCAAAGTATCTGCATTGCTGCCATCTGCGGTTAAGGGATTTCCGAATACGCCAATCGAGCTGATCACTGCACCGTGCTCATCAACAACCTCCCTTACCTGCTTAGCCATCTCAGCGAGATCAACATTTCCCGTTGTTTGCCAAAAATTAAGTTCAAATGCTTCAAAGCCATGATGAATAATTTGAGGGATTACTTTAGCTGCCGTTTCACCGTTCAGACAAGTGCCAATACGGATTTGCTTCACGTCCAACCATCTCCTAATTATTATGTAGAATATAAGAATTGTTTCTAGTATAATGTATACAACATACAATTGGAAGTTAAATCTCCACAAATAAAGGAGTCTAAATCATGAAAACTTTACCCTATCTCCATAAAACCGGCAACCTTACAACGCTTTATGTCGATGAAGCACCTTATGTAGCTTTAGCTGGGGAAATTCACAACTCGAGCTCCTCCAATTTAACTTATATGAGAGATAAGGTTTGGCCGCAGCTGCGAGGCTTGCATTTAAACACGGTAATTGCACCTGTTTTTTGGGAGCTTGTTGAGCCTGCTCCAGGAGAGTTTGACTTTACATTGGTTACAGGCTTAATTGAACAAGCCAGAGTAGAGAATGTACGACTGGTTTTGCTGTGGTTTGGCCTCTGGAAAAATGGATTATCGACTTATGTACCTGGGTGGGTTAAGAAGGATTACACGACTTACTTTAAAGCACGTTTTGCGGGGAATACAGCTTCGGAAAGCATTTCACCTTTTTGCGAAGCTGCTGTTCAAGCGGATGCTAATGCCTTTCAACAGCTGATGTACCACCTGAAGAAGATAGATGAAAATCAACATACCGTCATTATGGTACAAGTAGAGAATGAAATTGGTTTTCTAGATAGTGAACGCGATTTTTCGGAAGCTGCAAATCAAGAATTCATTAAACTAGTTCCTGCAAATATAGCTGAAGCCTTCGGAAAAACAGGTACATGGAGCGACGTGTTTGGCGAAGATGCAAGTGAATATTTCATGGCTTACCACTATGCCACTGCGGTTGAACTAATCACAAAGGCGGGAACGGAAGCTTATGCGCTGCCAATGTTCGTCAACGCATGGCTGGAGCAGTTTCCAGAGAGGGCAGGATCTTACCCTAGCGGTGGACCTATCGCCAAAGTCATGAAGATGTGGCAGCTAGCCGCTCCAACTATATGCCTCTACGCTCCAGATATTTATCTTCCGTCTTTTAAGGAAATTTGTGAAGAGTATACACAGGATGGAAATCCTTTGTTTATCCCAGAAGCCCGCAGGGATTTAGTGTCGGCGACCAATGTTTTCTATGCCATCGGCAAGCACAATGCGCTTTGCTTCTCTCCGTTTGGAATCGAGGATTTCCTTGCCGATCCCCAAGATGAAGCAGTCGATTTGAGCATACTGACAGCTTTGAATATTGAGCAATCCGGGTTTATTCTTAATGGGACCGGCCCTTATCTGGCTCAGAGCTATAAGCTGTTAAGTAGTATGATGGGAATTATTCATCGTTATCGCGGAACAGGTAAAATGACTGGGTTTTTACAGAGTAGAGATAAAGGCTGCTTGCTGGCTTTTACCAAATATGACCTGAAAATCACCTACTTGCCCGCCGAGGAAGGCAAACCAATCGGCGGTGGTCTTATCATTGAAACCTCTGAAAACGAGTTTATTCTAGCAGGTATTGGATTCTCAGCAGACTTTCTGCCGAAGCGCGGTGAACAGCTTCAAGTAGGATACGTACGGATTGAGGAAGGCAGCTTTGATCAAGAGGCTTGGACAAGGGGCCGTGTGCTAAATGGTGACGAAGGTGCTTATGGCGGGATCAAAATAGGAAGAAACCCCCATGCGCTTTGCGTGGAGGTCTATAAATATTTCTAAATTTAACCCGTTTCTTTATTAGCTGTTGTTCTGGAAGGCGGGTATCCGTAATATTTCTTAAACAGCTTGCTAAAGTGATAGGCATCGTCATAACCCACACTTCTCGCAACTTCCTTAATCGATAGCTTGCCATGCTTTAACAGCTCATTCGCGCGAGCCAGCCGAAGCTTTATTAAGTAATTGATCGGTGAATCGCCGGTTTCATCCTTGAATATTTTAGAAATATAAGCTGGACTGATATACATCGATTGGGAGATTTTACTTAGCGTGATATCTTCCATATAGTGAATTTGCATATATTTCATAATGACATTGGCAATATCTTGTTTTTCGCGTTCTTCAAAAGTAAGTAAAAGGTCACGATTAAGCGTCGCTTCCTTGTTCAATTCGCGTATGATCAGAATAATTAATTTCATCAGCAGCGCCATCAGCACGACCTCATAGCCACAATCTCCGGTTTCCTTCTCCTTGAGCATTTCTCTGCAGGTTTGAAAGAACTCTTCCTTGTGCCTATCCAGCTTAATTATGGAAGAATGACTTGGAAATGTGTCCCTTGGATAACCTTCAAAAATAATATTCTGAAAGCCAATATGCAATTGCTTATTTGTGGTGTTTTTTTCAGTCGTTTCATAATGCTCTATACCTGGATTAAAGAGAAGAATATCCCCTTCCTCCAAGTTATAAAAAGTTCCATTTATGTTATAAAGGACAGAGCCCTCGAGAATCACACTGATTTCCAGATAATCATGCTTATGATTGGAGCACACTCTCTCTGTTAAGGTTTCATGGTAATAGACATAGTAAATTTCCGGATTTAAGGTGCTAGTATTTAATTGCAGTTGTCCCATTTCACCCTATAGCTCCTCTAAGTATTTTTATTAAAATATACATCAAACCACGAGTATTGTACATTTCTTCTGTACGATATTTCCCTCATAATGAGTTGCTAGAGAGATAACTACAGGGGTGAGTCAGATGAATAATATGCAGTGGGTTTGGAGTTACATCCGAAATTTAAAATTAAGCCTTTTTACGGCGATGTTTTTAGTTGTTGTCGGGTCTGTCATTAGTATGTTCTATCCTTTATTGGCAGGCAGGCTGGTGGATGATGTCATTAATAAGGGTCATTCCGAATTGCTGCTCCCGCTTCTAGGGACGATGATTGGACTTATGTTTCTCAAATCGCTTATCAGGTATGTCTATCAAATGTTATGCGAAAAGGTATCACAGCAAGCCTTATTTAATTTAAGAGAAGAACTATACAAAAAACTGCTTAGCCTGGATTTTGACTTCTTCAACAATACGCGTGTTGGCGATATTATGGCAAGAATGACAGGCGATATTGAAGCCTTTCGTCATTTCTTAGCTTTTGTAGTTTATAACATAGTGGAGAATATGACTCTGCTGCTCTTCGCTATTTATATGATGATGCAAATCAATGTACCTATAACGCTAATTCTAGTCGTCATTACTTTTTTTATTGGCATAGTTACCTTTAGAATGTCGCGTGAGGTTAAGCCGATGTTTTACGAAATTCGTCAAAGCTTCTCACGCCTGAATTCAGTGGTTCAGGAGAATATTAGCGGGAATCGTGTGGTTAAAGCTTTTGCCCGTGAGGATTTTGAAATTGAGAAGTTCACAATCCATAACAAGGATTATAATAAACGCAATATGGATTCAGCCAAGGTGTGGGTCAAATATTTGCCGATTGTCGACTCTTTAACCAGTTTCTTAAAAGTAGCTACCTTGCTTGTTGGCGGGATTTTTGTGATGAAGGGCACCTTTTCGCTTGGTGATTTAATTGTGTTTAACGGCTTCCTCTGGATGCTGGATGGTCCGATGCGGATGTCAGGCTGGTTAATTAATGATGTCCAGCGCTTTGTTGCATCCTCTTATAAAATACGCGAGATGCTCGATGCTGAATCCAAGATCACCAATCCTCCGCTGCAAAATGCTAAAAAGCTGCAGGGCTACGTGCGATTTGATCAGGTTTCTTTTCAGTTCGCGGATAGTGATCAGCATGTGCTGAAGAAGGTTTCCTTCGAAGCCAAGCCCGGCCAGACTGTTGCCATTCTTGGAGCAACCGGCTCAGGCAAATCAACCTTGGTCAGCTTAATTAGTCGTTTCTATGATGCCTCCGAGGGAACGTTATTCATTGACCATGAGGACATTCGAAATTTGGAATTAAGAGATCTGCGCAGCAGTATCTCCACGGTTATGCAGGATATTTTTCTATTCTCCGATACGATAGAGGGCAATATTGCTTTTAGTGAACCAAATGCAACATTTTCTCAAGTCGAGTCCATTGCCAGGATTGCCGATGCACATAATTTTATTATGAAATTAAACGAAGGCTACGATACCATTGTCGGCGAGCGTGGTGTTGGCTTATCCGGTGGACAAAAACAGCGTATTTCATTAGCACGTGCTTTGTTGCGTAATGCATCCATCCTAATTCTTGACGACACAACTTCAGCAGTGGATATGGAAACAGAGTTTAAAATCCAACAGGAGCTTAAGAAAATTGGCAGCGATATGACGATTTTCGTTATTGCTCATCGCATTTCTTCCGTGATGGATGCTGACTTAATCTTAATTATGGAGCATGGCGAAGTGATAGAACGTGGCACCCATGAGGAATTAATGAAGCAAGAAGGTTATTACTATAATGTGTTCAGAGAACAGCTTGGTGATTTCAATCAACAAAAGGCGGTGAGCTAAAAATGGCACGTAATAAATTTGATCAAGATGAGATGCTCGATTCGCCATTCCGTTTCAGTGATTTTAAGCGCATTATGGTTTATATCAAACCTTATAAAAAACAAATTCTCTTAACGCTGTCAACCATTCTACTGGCGAATCTAGCGCTGATGCTCGGTCCTTATTTAACCAAAATAGCGATTGATGAAAGTATACCGAATCAGAATTATACGCAGCTTATTATACTTAGCTGTATTTTTCTGTTTACCATTGTTATTACAGGCTTTTGTATGCGATATCGGATTCGAACCATCAATGAGATGGGGCAGAATATTCTGGAAACGATGCGCTTGGATCTGTTCAAGCATCTGCAGAAATTGCCCTTCACCTATTATGATAATCGCCCTCACGGTAAAATTCTTATCCGAGTTGTAAACTACATTAATTCTTTAAGTGATTTGCTATCGAACGGCTTAATCAATCTAATTTCTGATTTGATAAGTTTATTCGTAGCTTTAGGATTCATGTTATTCATTGATTACAAGCTAACCTTGTACAGTCTAGCTTTAATTCCTATTCTTATGTTAGTGGTTTGGGTTATTAAAAATGCACAGCGTAAAGCCTTTCAGCGAGTAAGCAACAAACAATCCAATTTGAATGCTTATATTCACGAGAGTATTGCAGGCATTAAAGTTACGCAATCCTTTGCCCGCGAGGATGAGAATCTCATGATCTTCGATCAAGTAAGCAATGGGTATCGCAGCTCATGGATGACAGCGATGAGGTATCAATTCCTGCTCTGGCCATCTGTTCATAACATCGCCACGATCACAACCTGCTTGGTCTATTATGTAGGCATAAGAGAATTAGGCGTCCATGTTTCAACAGGTGTGCTTATCGCCTTTATTGGCTATATCGGAAACTTCTGGAACCCAATTATTAACATCGGTACCTTTTATAACTCTTTAATCACAGGAACCGCTTATTTAGAACGAATATTTGAAACACTTGATGAAAAGCCTGACGTAATAGATAAGACGGACGCTTATGTATTGCCGAATATTAAAGGTGAAGTGACATTTAAAAATGTATATTTTCGCTACAATTCAGAAAGAGAAGTTCTCAAAGGGATTGACTTTACGGTCCAGCCTGGAGAATCCATTGCTTTAGTCGGCCCTACAGGGGCAGGAAAATCAACCATTATTAGTTTGCTCAGCCGCTTCTATAACATTAATGAAGGTGAAGCTAAGATTGACGGCCACAACATTGCGGATGTTACCCTGCAATCTCTGCGAGCTCAAATGGGAGTTATGCTCCAGGATACCTTTATCTTCTCGGGTACCATTATGGATAATATTCGGTATGGTCGTTTGGATGCAACAGATGAAGAAATTATTGAGGCATCCAAATCAGTTAAAGCTCATGACTTTATCGCCCCGCTGAAAGATGGCTACTACACCGAAGTTAAAGAGCGCGGAAGCACACTATCGGCTGGACAACGTCAGTTAATTTCTTTTGCCCGAGCTTTGCTAGCCAATCCCAAAATACTGATTCTCGATGAAGCCACCTCCAGCATTGATACCAATACTGAAATTGCACTGCAAATCGGTCTAAACAAGCTCCTGCAAGGCCGGACTTCCTTTATTATCGCCCATCGTTTATCAACGATTAAGAATGCGAACCGCATCTTTTATATTGATCAAGGCATTATTCAGGAGCAAGGCAATCATGAGCAATTATTGGAATTAAAGGGCTTGTATTATACTTTATACCATTCTCAATTCACTTTTCTAAAAGCGAATTAGTCCCCAAGCGCATAGAAGCCCTACCTCAATGTCGATGTCGAGGCAGGGCTTCTTGATGCTTTTAGTCAGCTAACTCAAGGCACGGTGATTGAATAATCGTCAAACCAAGCCGTTCCAGTCCCGTTCGCAATCGCTCTAATAAAAATCTTAGTTGTATTGGCGTTAGTTGTCCAGCTTCGCGTAGCCTGTGTCCAGCCATTGGTGCCTGTTTTATAGGTGCTTTCCCAATAAGTGCCTGCAATTTCTACCCCAGCAGCATTCAGCTCCTGCACGGCAAAATATACGCCAGTACCCGTGAAGCTTGTCGTCTTTAACCATGCGCTAAGCGTTGCGGCAGTATTACCGCCAATAACAATATTGTTCTCGGTAAAATTGGCAGCGACCATACTTGTTCCGTTTATTTTGGCCGAATGCGTACCTCCATGTGCGAAATCCGTAGCCCAAGTAAAAGTTGGTGTTCCTCCCCAGCTTATAGTTGCCCAGCTATTAGCATTAATTGGATTTAATTCATAGGTGCCATTAACTACCTTCTCGTTAGGAGCTGGGGTTGGCGTCGGTGTAGGGGTCGGTGTTGGTGTAGGGGTCGGTGTGGCTGATGTAGTATAACTCACAATCAGCTGCGGAGCTTGTGAGCCCTCTCGGGTATCAAACCCATCATCCGTTGTGCCGCTAGTAGAAATAACCGCCAGCTCATAAGTCCCATCGCCACTTAAAACCGATGTGGTTAACGTCGTATCCACAACCTGGCCATCCGATAATTGCCCTCCTGTATAGCTGCCATAAATCGTTGCTCCGGTTGTTGGTTTAGTACTCCAAGTAGCTCCCGTCTCCGTCCAGGCACTCGTTGTCTTCCTGATTTCATAATTGGTATTGCCATTGCCTTCGAGCAAGCTCTCCTTCATGCGGAGCTTAACCGAATTGACTGTTTTGCCGCTTAGGCCTGTCACATTAAAGCGGACATAACTGATTCTCTTGCCACCCGTATCGAATTTGACGCCCATTTTAACACCGGTACCATTGTTTGTAGAAGCTGTTGCCTCATCTACAAAGGTGTCAGCGGTGGAACTGAAGCTCAGAGTACCCGTTGGTGGTGGAGTCGGGGTAGCAGTTGGCGTTGGTGTAGGCGTTCCTGTAGGTGTAGACGTTGGTGTCGGAGTTGGCGTTGGAGATGAGCTTGGGCCATATACCTCCAATTCCCATATCGAATACAAACCATTCGGACCTGCGGTGCTGTATACCCTGACATATCTGCCGCTGCCAGTCACATTCAAAGTATTGATGCCTCCAGTTCCTGTAGTGGTCGAGTAAATATCCGACCAATTACTGGCATCATTAGAGGTCTGAATCTTAAAGCTGCTTGCATAAGAGGCTTCCCAGTTTACTTTCACTTGGTTGATCGAATAACTCTGGCCCAAATCCGCATATATCCATTGGATTCCATTTGTTGTTGAGCCCCAACGTGATGAGGTATTCCCATCTACTATATTGGATGCTGGCAGGCCGCTAACTGCAGAGGAAGCTGTCACTGGCTTATTGAAAGCCAAATTGGTAGTACTTATTGGATCAAATGGGTAATCCAAAGTCGTTGATCTAGCTGGAACGGCTACCGTGAGACCTTTCCATTGCTTCCAGGTTGCTGCCATATCTCTTGGATTGGTAAATTTAACAACACGCCCGGCTGGTGGATTATTAGCAATTGCATCCATTGCCGTTTTAATCCCCGAAACAGCATTATAAACATCATTGCCCCAGCCGCCGCCTGTTTTGATTAACAAAAAAATTGGCGCACTTGGACTGGTGCTGTTAATTGCATTCCGGATTTGCGTTTCAAAATTCACTGGATTCTGTACAATAGAGGTGACTATGACATTGGACCCCGGTATTTGCCGGATTGCAGATGGAGATGAGCCGTCCCCACCCCATCCATATATAGACATATAGGGATCTATATAAGTGGATAGATCATCCTGACCTGTATTTATATTAAATTGATTGTAGACAAGAAAATGATTCTTGGCTGCGTCATAATAATATTTAAGCAGCCGTTTATAGAAGGTTCTGCCCTGGGGATCAGTTGGGGCACCTCCATCATTGAGCGTAGTTGAAATGGATAGCTTGCTATTCTGCTTCTGGAAAAAGTATTTCATTAAAGGCGGATTCAAATCCATATATAACGGATTAATATGCAGCCCAAAATTCACATTATTCAGATTAGCCTGATTATTCTTAAAAATGCCAATATCCTGATTCTGCGTCAACCCCGGGACATCTCCATCTCCGGAGAGGAAGGAAACATAAACACCATTACTTAATACCGGCAAAGGGCTTGGAGTAGGTGCAATAGGCAAAGTGCTCATATCCAAGGTGAACGAGCTAGTCGCTGATGTGTTTCCGATTTGGGTATTGGTTGTTGTTGATCCCAAGGCATGAAAGTCCTCTTCATTTCCCACAACATCGCCTAGCAGCATAGTTCCTTTGGGATAATTGGATAACAAATCCATCATCCGGCTGTATTGGGAAGGGATACTTGGATTCAGGACCGTTACAAACGCGCGATTAGCGGTATAGTAATCATGAAACGAAGGTGAATATACCCATTCAAACATAAGGGAGCCAATGAATTTACGGGAGGTTTCCGGTTTAAAATAGTTCGCTTTAGCCCAGTCATAGGCGGCTTCATTGGTCGTTAAACCACGGGTATCTGCTTTTAATGTGAAATTATAGCCTTGGCCAGTGATATAAGTATCAATAGCTGCTGAAACAGGAATAGCATCTTCTATGCCGCTCGCAGTGATGGCTGCTGCAATGGCAGCACTCTCGGGAAGATAGGCAATAATATCGCCTGTATTAACAGTGGCAAGAGATTGTCCTGCTGTAGCCGGATAAATTACTTTACCTTTTAAATAGGATGAATAGTGAGCTAACAGGTAACTAAGCACCGGATAGGTTTTTGTATTATCTAATACAGGTGTTGTTGTAGTGACCGGAAATAAACCTAAATCAAGCATCCACTGGTTCTCATCATTAAAGGTGCTGTTCCCTTTCCATGAGTCTGGATAGTAGGTAGGCTCATTAAGAAAATAAATTTTAGTTGGGCTTGTACGATTGACTATTCCTTGAATAGCGGTAAGTGAAATTAACACATCCTCATAAATAGTTTGCCTGCCATCCGAGTTATCTGGAGGCATAATATCTTTAGTTAAATCGAAAACAACTAGCCCAGTTGTTGGAGTTGATGCCGGTAATACAGGAATATAAGCCGCTTGAGCGCTTAATGTAGTTGCTAAAGCCATGATACCTGCCAAGCAAATTACAAAGCCTTTAATAAAACGATTCCTAAACATAAATATTCCTCCTTGTTATTTTGGGTTTTGGATAAAGTTATAGCTGAATGGGTTACGCTACCTCCTGACGATTTAACTGCCCCATAATGTTAAAGCAACACATGGGGCAGCAGGTTATTGTCGTTTTGTTATTTTTTTAACGAAGCCGCATAAACGTCCAGCTGCTTCTGATATTCGGCAATGACTTTATCGATTCCAGCCGTTTTCAGCTTTGCCAAAGCACCTTTGATGCCTTTGTCGTAATCCGTAACACCATCATAAATTGGCATAATGTCAGAGGTATATACGGCTTGCACATTGGCCATTTCCGCTTTTACTGCGCTTGAATCGAAGAAGAAGGATGCAGTATAGAAGGTTTGAGCATTGGCATCTGACACATACATTGCCTTATTGGCAGTAAGATCCTTCGCATCAGTACGAATGTAATTCAGATTGCCGACCATCCATTCTTCCTGGGTGTACAGCGTCTGATTCTGATCATTCATAATGTATTCTATACCGTTGTCTCCCACCTTCTTATAGGTTTTCCCTTCTATTCCATACATGAACAAATCATAGTTATCCTTATTGGTGTAAAGCCAGTTCAGAAACTTGACTGCAGCTTCGGGATGCTTGCTATTGGCAGCTACAGCATTAACATTCTTTGCATTCAACATCCGATAATTAGGCTTCTCTGGGTTTAAGCGCTGTACGGTAATATCTTCATCCTTCAAATCCGGGAAAAACTTGACTAGTGCATCCTTACTGCCTGGTGAACCAAATGCGAAGGTCCAAAATGCCGTAAACTGATCATTCTTCATGACTAAGATGTCGGGATTAGTCAGCTTTTTCTGATAAGCTGTACGGAAGAAAGCAGCATCCTGTTTAAATTCAGGCGAATCCGCCCAGTTTTTCACCTTGCCGTCTTGACCGATAAAAGCTACTTTGTCTTTCACAGCAAACGGATAAGAATCATAAGCACGGTGAAGCACTTCGGAAGCATCTCGCAAGCCTCCAATAATCGGTAAATACGGTTTATTGGCGCCTTTTTGTGTAGCCATTACTTTTTCCATAGCATCTAGCATTTCCTGCTGTGTCTTAGGAACCTCTTGAACCCCCGCTTGTTTCAGCAGGATCTTGTTTGCTGTAAACGATCCCTCGAAGGAGGATTCATACCAATAAGCTGGAACCGCATAGGTTTTGCCGTCTCTCTGCACGCCGCTCCATACCGATTCAGGAATCGCTGTTTTTAAGTTCGGACCGTATTTTTCCACTTCAGCCGCAATATCCTTAACGGCACCGCGACCAATATAATTAGAAAGCGAAATCCAGTCATTCATGACATGAAACATATCAAAATCCTCACCCGTTGAAAGCATCAGGTTCAGCTTTTGTTCCCATACGCCATAATCAATACGCGTTTTTTCAACATGGACATTCACTCCGTCTGCGAGAAGCTTTTCATTGACCACTTTCATAACGGCCTCATCTTCCAAAGACGGTGCACCAGGAATGACATACTTCAGATTGATAACTTCCTCTTTCACTGGTGTTGCTGTCGGTTCTGCTGTCGGTTCTGCTGTCGCAGGGGCAACCGTACTGGCAGGCGCTACTGTAGGTGCAATTGTCGGACTCGCTGTGTCCTTCGCAGTTTTGTCCGTATTGCTGCAAGCAGCCAACATAGACAATACCATTACAAATGTTAATCCAATCAATAAAATCTTTTTCAAATAGACCCTCTCCTCAATTATTAATTATATAAACTCTTTCGAGCTTTATATCGCAGATTTTAACACTATTAACCTTTTACCGAGCCAATGATTAGTCCCTTTACAAAATAACGCTGCAAATACGGGTATACAAAAATGATTGGCCCTATTGTAATAATGACCGTAGCCATCTTGGTCGATTCCGTTGGGTTAGTATACTGACTTGCGATTGCTCCTTTAGGGATCATTTTTAGCATCTCCATACTCGACTTGATCTTAAAAAGCACGTACTGGAGAGGATACAGCTTAGAATTGTCCACTAGCATAATGGCGTTAAACCAGTCATTCCAATAAGAGAGCGCATAGAACAGGATGACGGTAGCAAGCACAGGGATACACAGCGGCAGATAAATTCGGAAAGCGATTCTCATATCATTGGCGCCATCGATGTAAGCAGATTCTCGCAATGAACTGGGAAGCGAGTCCATAAAATTACGAATCAGGAACAAGTAAAAAGCGTTAAACATTAACCCCGGAATAATCAGTGCCAAGATATTATCCTTCAAGCCAAGCTTCGTACACATGATATACCAAGGCACAAGCCCACCGCTAAACAGCATGGTAATAAAAAAATATAAATTCAAGCCGCTGCGGTATCTCACATTGGGATTGGAAAGTGTATAAGCTGCCATGGCTGTAATCACCAATGCAACTATTGAACCTACGACAGTTATCGTAATTGTAATCATGTAGCTTCTAACCAGCGTAGCACCATTTGCAAACAGCTTCCTATAGGCTTCAAGAGAGTAATGATCCGGCAAAAATTTATACCCATTGCTGATAATGCTATCCTCGCTTGAGATCGAAACGATGAATGTAAGAACCATAGGCAGTATGCAAGCAATTGAAAACAAGGCGAGAAACAGATAAATAAATACAGCAGGTATATCCCATTTTCGTCTAGTCATATTCACCTTAATACAACGCCCCTTCCCTAAAGAATCTACGTGTAAACCAGTTCGCTAGGAATACAAGGGTGAACCCGACTGTCGACTGAAATAGTCCTACAGCAGCAGCGTTGGCAGGATCTCCCACCTGTCGTAAAGCTCTGAATACATAGGTGTCAATAATATCTGTCGTTGGATATAACACGCCATTGTCACCGATAATCGCATAGATCATGCCAAATTCACCATAGAAAATCTTCCCTAAACTAAGCAACGTAAGAATTGCAATGGTTGGTGCAAGCAGCGGAAGTGTGATACGTGTTGCTTTCTGCCATCTGGATGCCCCGTCCATATCGGCTGATTCATATAAGGATTGATCGATTCCAGCAATGGCTGCCAGATAGATAATGGATGCCAATCCCGCATCCTTCCATACCTTCATCCCGACTAATATCCAAGTCCACGCATCCGGTTTGGTGTACCAATTAATTGTCTCGCCGCCAAAGTAATGAATGATTTGATTGATTATCCCAAAATTCGTTGAGAACAAACCATATATCATATAACTGACAACAACCCAGGATAGAAAGCTCGGAAAAATCATGGTTGTTTGGGCCAGCTTTTGAAATAATTTACTCCTTATTTCATTGAATAATATAGCTATGGATACCGCAAAGAAGGTGCCAAATGCAAGAAACAGCAGATTAAGCTTGACTGTATTGATCGTGATCAGAATGGCATCGCTTGATTTAAAGAAGAAAGCAAAGTTCTCAAAGCCAATCCAATCACTTCCAAATATGCCCTTAACGTAATTAAATTTTTGAAAGGCAATAGCCAGGTACGGATAGGACGCATAAGAGAAAATAAATACATATATGAGCGCTGGCAGAACTAACAGATAAGAAAATCGATTGCGGGATAGCTCCCAAAAAAAGCCTCTTTTCTTCTTACGAACTAGCGGTATGGCCTTAATGTTAATTCCCCCTCGCTTACTTATGTTCACAGTATAGGGTCGCATGAAGCCATCTGTAAATTTCGCAATTCAGTGTTTTGTTTCGGAAATACAGAATAGCTTATTTTTAATAAACATACGGGAAAACAAAAAGAACCTTTAGCCAAAATCAGCTTAAGGTCCAGGTTGTTCTCTATATTGAGAAGGTGTCATGCCGTACTTTTTTTTGAACAATGTTGAGAAATAAGAAACGTTGTAAATCCCAACCTTTTCCCCAATCTGCGCCACAGCCTCGTTTGTTGTTGTCAGCCAGGTTTTGGCTTGCTCCATCCGAATAATGGCTACATAATCATTAAACGAGGAGCCTGTTATACTTTTGAACAGCTTGCCGATATAACCTGCTGATAAGCCCACATGGTCCGAAGCTAGCTCCAATGAAAGACTCGGATCTGCATACTGCTTATGCAAAAATCGTTTCACTTCTTCAATTACCTTCGCGTTTTTGGCAGCCGCTACATCATTCTTATTCTCCTCGATCAACGAAACAATTCGGAAACAGAATGAGGTTAATAACTGCTCCATTTCATCCAAGGTCTCAATGTAATGAATATCATCCATAACCTGGTTAAACTCAATGGGATCCATCGCCCACCATTCCGTTATACTTTCAAACTCACGTATTATGGCATGGAACAAGAAATTCGTATATTGAATGGCCTGTGTATGGCTGCTTCGTGCAAGATAACCACTCCAAATGCTCACTTCATTTTGAATGGATTTCTTATGGCACAGCTTAATGGAGTCAATTAGCTTTCTTTCGTTGGAAGAGGGGTACCTAGTGGTCATCTCTTTTCCCCTGCTAACAGAGGTTGCATCTAGGATAGCTCCATTCCCAGCGAATAACTTTTCCTTCATATACTGCTGGGCACATTGATAAGAACCGTTAATATCCCCAACCGAGTCGCATAAATCTCCTATACTGATGGAAACCGTTATTTTATAGTAAGCGTTTATGGTGTCCTGAATTTCAGCTAGCAGAAAATAAAAATCCTTATCAAAGCTGACTTGATCCGTTTGGATCAGTATGACGGTTTCCTCCTCTTCTACAATGGCAATATCAACCTTAAAGACTTTACTCAGCAACTCCTGAGCGATATTGCTGACGGCAAATCGGAAGAGGCGTCGGTCAAACGCATTATAACGTTCCTTAAGCATACGCAGTCCATCGATCCGGAAAAGCAGCACGGCAAATTGAGGCCCACGCAGACGCTCCAGCCATTCACGCCCCACTTCATAGGCTATTACACCTTTATCTAAATTCCCTTTGATCACATTAAAAATATAGCTATTATTCAGCAGCTCCGTAGAGCGATTTAACGAATTCTGCATGGTTTTGGCCGATTCCAGCGAGCTGGAGAATGCTTCGGACAGCAGCTCATACTCATCGAACCGCAGTAACGGGGGTTTTGCAGCATTTCCATTCTCATTCACTTTATCAACCAATGCCTTTATTGGATTATAGAAATTTCCACTAAACAGCAATGAAAGAGTTAACCCGATAATAAATAATAAAAAGCCAAAAAGCAGCGTCATATTGCGCAGTTGATGAATATTGGAGAGCAGCTGGTCATAAGGGCGTACACTGATAAAGTACCAATTCAAAGCAGATGAATTGACATAAGTGATCAGCATTTGTTTATGATCAATTGACCGCACTAGACTTCCTTGCAGTTTATCACCTTTCAAGATGTCCTGGATATAATCCTGCGAGCTGAAATTATCCATAAAACGGGTTGTGTCAGAATGAGACAGAACAGTTCCTTTGCTATCTACAACAAAGTAATTAGCATCCTTCTGTGAAGCGCTAATGCTCAGCATCGTATTCTGGATAGTGGACTCCTTTAAATCTACGATAATCGCAGAGGTTATAATACCTGCAAACTGCTCTGGTAATATTTTGAAGGTAAGCACATGAAGAGACTCTTTACCTTCCTTCACTTTTTCCTGAGGATACAAGCCTATGTATTGCGTTTGCTTTGCTGCTGCAAATTTCCGGTCAGGCTCATATCCCGCTGTGTCTACATAGGCACCATTCGTAAAGTTGTATAAGCTGATATTAGCAATTAACGGATTTAAGCCATTTACTTTTCCAAGCAGTAAGCTGGCATTGTAGTTAATTAACTTATTCTCCTCATCCGCATATATAAAGGTCATGATCTGATTATCGTTTAACAGCTGAAAGGTAATATCTTGAACTTGTTTATAAACAACATTAGCCGTATAGCTGACCTGGGACAGCATTTCCTTCGAGGACTGTTCGATTTCTTTAACTGCACTAGACGAAAATAGCGTATAAAGTATTGTACACAGCAAAGTGATTGTCACAATCATCAGCAGCAAATAGGATATAACTAATCTGCGATAGATACGATACTGTAGGATCCGTTTAAGAAATGTCATATACAGTCCCCCTTCATCCTATCATACCGCACTAATTCCCCTTATAACACTTTGAAAATTAGCAATGTTTATCGAAAATCCATACTGAAAAGCCCTTTACCAGTCTAAACGCTTGAAAAGGACCTCAAAGCAAGATAGAATTAACCAAATAACAATTACGAGACAAGGTGACTGCAATGAAAATAGCTTTCTTCGATTCAGGGCTCGGTGGAATAACGGTATTAAATCAAGCTATGAAACAGCTGCCTCACGAGGATTTTTTGTATTTTGCCGATACCCTTCACGTGCCTTATGGGACTAAATCCAAGGACGAAGTAAACCAATATGTCAAAAGCTCTATAGACCGCATAATCCAAGAAGATGTTAAGGCTATTGTTATCGCATGTAACACGGCAACTAGTATTGCTGTTTCGGAGCTGCGAAGCTCTTATAAGATTCCAATCATAGGTATGGAGCCAGCAGTAAAACCGGCAATTGAAATGAACCGTACCAGCGGTAAAAGAGTGCTTGTTCTAGCTACGACGCTAACTCTTAAACAAGACAAATACGCGGAATTAGTTTCCCGCGTAGATGATCAATATATTGTTGACTCCTTACCATTACCTGAGTTGGTTCTGTACTGCGAATCATTGATGTTTGATCAGAAAATAATCACAGATTATTTCAACAGAGTGTTCTCCGAATTTGACCTCAGTATCTATGGGACAATTGTACTTGGCTGTACCCACTACCCCTTCTATAAAGCTACATTGCAGAGTATCTTGCCCAGTCATATTCAAATCGTAGATGGAAGCAAAGGAACTATTAAGCGACTTACCGAGGTATTAAAAAATCAGGATCAATTAAGTTTACATGGTCATTCAGACATCAAATTCTTATGCTCGAATAATGACCCTGCTTACATTAAGAAGATGGAATTGGCATTAGCATTTCTGCAAAATGAAGCTTAAATGACCTTTAAACAAACCGGCTTATTCATCTCATAAGACTCTCCAGTGGGAGTTGGAATTCCGTCTGCGCCTAATGACAGTACAATAATCGAATGGCTATCTTGATTGGCAGCCAGCAAATATTCTCCATTTGGCATAATAACAAAGTTACGCGGGATTTCCCCTTTAGTAGATGAACTTCCTGCCCATTCTATCCTTCCATCCTCAGCAATTCTAAAAACGGCTACACTGTCATCTCCGCGATTGGAACCATAAACATACGAGCCTGAGGCAGATATATGGATATCGGCACAATAGCTTTCTCCTGAGAAATCATGCGGAAGCGTGCTCAATGTTTGCTGCAGAGATAAGCTTTTTGTTTGCTCATCGAAGGTGTAGAACGCAATCGTCGAATCTAGCTCCTGAATAACATATACATACGGCTTTGTTGGATGAAAATCCACATGTCTGGGACCTGCACCTGCTGTAGCAGGAGCTGCTGCGAGTAAATGCAGCTTTCCTTCTAATGCATTATGTGAATAGATATAAATTTCATCGGTACCTAAATCCGGCACAAATAAGTAATTGGAATCGGGATAGCTGAAAATAGAATGTGGATGGGGCTCCTGTTGTCGATCCAGACTAATGCTGCTGCCCGTATGCTGTTTGAAATCAGCAATGGGTCCAATGGATCCATCTTCAGCTATAGGAAACAAACAGACACTCCCACTTGAATAATTTACCGAAAATAACCAACTCCCCGTTGCATCAACCGTTAAATGACAAGGTGACGAACCTTGTGTGGATTGGCGATTCACTTCTTTAATTTCTCCGCTGTTTAAGTCATAGGTAAACGCGATGATTTGCCCCTCTTCTACTTCACTAACTGCATAAAACCTTGATCGTTCGGGATCTATTGCTAAGAAGGCTGGGTTTTCCACTCCCGCAATACCTCCTACCCGCTTTATAGTTCCCTCCGCAATATTAAACCTTAATAATTGAATGCCTTCTTGCTCTGATTCAGAATAGGACCCTGCAAGAATATAAACGTCTTGTTGATTAATTGTATTTCCCATTATAGATTCTCCTTTAATAGAAATGATTCGTTTGAAGCTGCAAGCTCCCTCACGTTTTTCCATTCTGCGAGATGCTTTTCTAAATGATCGACCAATTGGTTAATCTCCAATATAAAACTATCTTTATCATTTGGTCCCATGACTGTTATTGCATGTAAGATTTCCAAGGAGAATGGATTATAAACTGGAAGCACAGAAGACAACTTCTGTAGAGCGTTCTCTAATGGAGATACCCTTTCGGAGATGGTCTGGATTTCCTCATTCTTTGCAGGTTTCTCAGACTTCTCAATTTTTATAGATGCTGGTGCTTTGGGTTCAACTGCTTTTGCTCTTTCCGCTCTATTTTGCTCAAAAACGGACCAGGTTTCTATCAGCTCGCGCCCTGTCTTATATAATAATTTATTTTTCGTGCTGTCCGATATGTCTTTATCCTTAAATAACTTGGCGATTCTTTTGACATCACTCACTGAAAGCTCATCTTTAGCAATAAGTAATGCCAATGGGTTCCGGTGCTCGATTGGCAATTCCTTAATGGGCATTAGCTGCTCTTCTGTAAGCTTGTCTTTCTTAATTTCCGTGCCGCTAACGACTAGCTTTTTCACGGCATTGCTGAATTTGAGCAAATCACATTTGTTTTTGATGTAAGCTTCTGGCTTGCCTAATTTACTAGACAGGTACTTGGTAGAGCTGCTGAACTTCGGATCGGTTAAAAGCTTATTGAATGCTTCTGCTTCCTCAATTGGCGAAAAACCTTCTCTGGTCAAATTCTCAGCAATCTGCTCCAAATAAATTTCCAGTTCATCGGTTACATTGGAAACAATACAAGGGATTGTTGGCTTACCCAACGTTTTGCATGCTTTATAACGGCGGTTGCCGTAAATGATTTTATAGCGGCCGTCCTTCGTTGTTCTCACTTTGATCGGAGATAGCAGCCCAAGCTCTTCAATACTTTTCATTAATTCCTGTAGGGATTCTTCATCAAATTGGTACCGTGGCTGATCCGTATCTTCATCAATCATATGAGTTGGGATTGTGACAATATCCATTTTATATCTCCTATCGTTTGTTAGATCGCCTGTCTTTGTTATGAGTAGTTATATCTATTATATAACACGGTCCAAGCTGTGGGAATATTTGTTTAATCGAACGGTCTCTGAATAATTATATATTTTTATGTATAATGCCTTTTTTTGCTGCTTGTAGTTGCCATTCTAGCTCCTTTTGGCCTGTATCCCTTTGCCTCAGCATTCCTTTAAGGCGTCGTTAAATAAAGATTTTATAAGTAATATATGCCTTCCTTAATACAAGATTCTGGACTAGGAAAATCAGCCTTAAATCTCCCTACTTTTCATTAAATTTTCTTGTAGTGGTGAAAACTTTATGTTAAAATATAGGAACATACATTCGGTATTGGGGTGATTGAATTGTTCAAAGACTTAACTACGGAGTTTGCATCGTTAGTAGAATTTCAAGCTCGTTTTTACTCGGAGGAAGCCTGCGCCGATTATTTATTTGCTCAGAAATGGCCTTGTGGATTTATTTGTTCTCGCTGTTCGCATACCCTCGCATTTCGGATCGACACCAGACGGCTGCCGCTCTACCAATGTATTCATTGCCATTATCAAGCCTCTCCTACGGTTGGTACTATAATGGAGAGCAGCTCAACTGATCTTCGCAAATGGTTTACCGCTTTATTTCTCGTCTCTTCAACTGAATCAAGCGTTCATGCCTTACGCTTAAGCAAATTGATTCAGGTTACCTATAAAACAGCATGGTTGATGCTGCGTAAGATTCGCCAATCCATTACGCAGGCTGACCATTCCGTTAAACTCACTGGTACAGTCTATGTTGATGAGGGCAAATGCGGAAAACCTTGGACCAATAATTTCTATTTTGAAGCTGATGAATTCCCTGTTTTAGTGGGAATAGCCATAGACGACCAGAACCAACCTACTTATGTAAAAATCCAGATGGTACCTAAATCCGATTATACCGACACGGACATATTACCTCGGGCAATTTGCGCGTTCCATGATACACATGTCGATGATGAAGCTACAATGACCCATTCTGCCAGAGTTCGAATGAAGCGCAAGGATATGAGAGGTTATCCTACATTTAAAAAAGCAAAAACATGGATTAAGAAGACTTTTCGAGGTCTAGCTCAGCATCATCTTCAGCATTATTGGAATGAGTTCTGTTGGAGAGTTAACTCCAAATTTCATAATCAGTCACCATTTGAGTCACTGTTGAATTTATGCGCTTTTACCCCTTCTTCACTATACGCTAATCTTGTTAAGTAATTATTACTCTATTGGTCAGCGAATCTGAGTAAACGCAATTGCTGATCTAATGACTTATCACTGATTCTAGCAACACTTTAGGGAATACTGAGGCAAGGGGATACAGGCCAAAAGGAATGAATAAGACACCCTAAACACCACCCCATTAGCAAGGAATTATTCTATGCCAAAAACCCCCAATTTCCTTTTACACAAGGGAACTAGAGGTTTCTTAGACTTAAGTATTTAAAAGCAAGTGAATGTTTGTATTTGGCGTAGATCGACTCCAAAATACATCCAGAAGCGACCATTCCATCTAAAGCCAGCTGCTGAGGTACGACCTACAAAGGTGGGAAAGAACCAAAACCCTTCTCCATTGTTGAGCCAAACAAAGGTGTTGCGGAATAAGCAACCCGAGATAGCTCCAGGATCAACTGCTAATAGAGTGGCGCTAGGTTGTTGAGGCGTAAATTGGGGTGGCGGGGCAGTTGGCGGCTGAGATCCTTGTGGACCAGATGAGCCAGGCCATTGCTGCTGCCCTGGTGAACCTGGCCATGGACCTTGTGATCCTTGCCATGGCCCTTGTTGTGATCCTTGCCATTGCTGCTGTGGCCACTGAGGTCCTTGCGAACCAGGTTGTCCTTGCGACCATGGAGACCATGGAAATCCTTGTTGTCCTCCTTGAGATCCTGGTGGTCCTTGAGATCCTGGTCCTTGAGGCGGTGGTGGCGGCATGAATACCATTCGATTTCACTCCTTCGAAGTTAGGCTATCCCACATTGTATGCACGGGCTAATGCCATGGATTGGGCGCACCCAATTGACTTCTTCTGAAATCGTATGATATAACGTATACAACCTTAATAAGAAAATGCAATGACGGATCAGGGTGAATGCCACCCCAGTAGGCGTTTGCGATATCTTCAGAGAGTCAGCGGTTGGTGCGAGCTGATGTGACGCAGAATGCACGAATTACGTTCCTGAGCAAGGAAAGCGAAACAATCTACCAAGCTGACTTTGTGTAATTAACAAAGTAATGAGGGGATTGGATTAGCTTTTACTCGAGACCGCCTCGTTACCACGGACTAAAGCGTTGACGTTGCAAGCAGAGAGATTCCCTATGCTGCAACGGCTTCATTAGGGTGGTACCGCGGGTTAGCCTTCTCGTCCCTACAGGGAGAGGGCCTTTTTGCGTTCACAAAAACTTTGAAATGAGGTGCAGTTATGGTTAATCAGTGTATGGAATTAACGGAAACACAGAAAACAGAGGTTGAACGGCAATGGACTATTCTGAGCAAGGGGACTTTCGAGATTATTCCTGAGGATGCCTTTAAAGAGAAAATTACAGAATCGATTTACTTTAATCGCCCGCTTAATATTAAGCTTGGTTTGGATCCTACTGCACCTGACATTCATGTAGGGCACACTGTCGTGCTGCAGAAGCTCAAGCAGTTCCAGCTTTGGGGCCATCAGATCCAGCTGGTTATTGGTGATTTCACAGGTAGGATTGGCGATCCAACAGGGAAATCGGAAACACGCAAGCAGCTGACAGAAGAAGATGTTATTCGTAATGCGGAGACTTACCGCAGCCAAATTTATAAGATTCTGGACCCTGCTAGAACTCAGGTTTTCTTCAATTCGAAATGGCTGGCGTTATTAAACTTTGCCGATGTGGTACAGCTATCCTCCAAAGCAACAGTGGCACGCATGCTAGAGCGTGATGATTTCAGCAAACGATATTCAAATGGCCTTCCCATCCATATTCATGAATTCTTTTACCCGCTAATGCAGGGTTACGATTCGATCGCTTTGGAAAGTGATATTGAGATTGGCGGTACTGACCAGAAATTCAACCTCCTCATGGGTCGAACTTTACAGAAGGAATATGGCAAACCAACTCAGGCCATCATGACAATGCCACTTCTTGAAGGTTTAGACGGTGTCCAAAAAATGAGTAAAAGCTTGGGTAATTATATTGGGATTGATGAAGCACCCAATGAAATTTACGGTAAAGTCATGTCTATCCCTGATGCGCTGATGCTAAAATACTATGAATTGGCCACAGAGACCACTATGGATGAGTTACAGCTACTAAAAACAAATTTGACTAATGGTTCAGCGCATCCACGAGATACGAAAATGCAGCTTGCCAAGCTACTTGTCCTTCAGTTCCATGATGAACAAGCAGCGATTGCTGCAGAGCAGCATTTTATCTCTGTTTTCCAGCAAAGGGCATTGCCCCAAGAAATAAGTGATGTTGCTTTATCAGCAACCGAACTAGGAGATAACGGATTGATTCGCGTAGCCAAGCTGCTTGTTTCACTTCAGCTTCAATCCTCATTAAGCGAGGCAAAACGCAGCGTTCAAGGTGGAGCCGTCTCTATAAACGAGTTTAAAATCTTAGATCCCAATGTAGAGCTAGAAGTTCGAGAGGGAGACATTATCCAGGTTGGAAAGCGTAAATTCGCCAGAATAATATTTATTTAGAACATAATCAACCACATTTCAACCTTCATAGAGGTTAAAGTGTGGTTTTTTTTCAAACAATTTATTTACACATTAGAAAACTATGGTAATATAGTTATGGGTCATGAGACCTATATAATAATCACAGGGGGTTTTACAGATATCGACACCGTAACTGGAATTTCAGCAAATTATTCAGATCGTAATATCAATACAAACGCTAGGTATGTTAGACTAGATATAACTTAAGGTAGCGTCCATTCAGCATCTCCGAATTGGTTACCGGATTTGATGGCTACGCCAGAATTTATGAACTCGAAGTTTACAATTAACTTGAGGAGTGAGTGAATGCGCAAAACGTTCTTTTTTCTGATTGTGTTAAGTTTGTTTACAATTATATCTGGATGCAGCAAATCTGCTAACCGTGATCCAAGCCAAAGCGCTAGTCAAACTAATCTGAGTGATAAGACGGAAGAGAGTTTTACTTTGCGAGTTACATACTGGGCAAAAGATAATAACGGATATTTTAGAGCAGTAGAAAACAAATTTAAGCAAAAGTACCCCAACTCGTCGATCACTTGGGAGAAATTAGACGAAAAAACGTTTGCTGACGACACGGCAAATCAATTAAAAGCAAACCAAGCTGCCGATATTATTTTCAATCAAAGTATTAAAGCGTATACAAAAGCAGGTTACTTGCTTGATTTATCTGATCAGCCTTGGGTGGATCGTATGATTGATTCAGCCAAACAAACGGTTGCCTTTAAAGAGAAGACCTACGGGGCGGCATTAGATGTAAGTACCTTTGGGGTGTATTACAATAAGAAGATTTTTGCAAACCTCCAGCTGGAGCAGCCTAAAACTTGGAATGATTTTGTAGAGCTATGCAGCAAAATCAAGCAATCGGGAATTTCCCCCATTATAGGCGGCTTTAAAGATACTTGGACCATTCAAGGAGTTTACATCCCGATTGCTGCAACAGCCGAGTTTGAAAAAAACCCTAAATTTGAAATGGATCTTTACGAAGGCAAAGTGAAAATTGATGGGCCTGAAGTGAATGGCGCACTAAACAAGTTCAAACAGATAGCTCAAGGTGGATTTTTTAATCCGGATGCTTTAACCATTGGCTATGAGGAGTCGACCGCGCAATTCATAGATGGAAAAGGCGCGATGCATTTGATGGGAAGCTGGACACCGGGAGTCGTCGATAGCAAGACCAAGGATTTTCAAATGGGATTTTTTGCATTGCCCGACGAAAATGGAAAAACAGTTATGGCTGCAGCTCCCGACAAACAAGTTTCTATTAATGCTAAGACCGCTTATCCGATTAAAGCTAAATATTTATTATCACTGCTCCTTGATAAAGATATGTTAGCGCTATATAGCAAGAATATAGCTCTATCCGCTTTTAAAGATGTCATTGCTGAATATACGAATCCGGCTATGAAGGAAGTGCAGAAAGCTTTGCAGCTAAATCCAACTTCGTTTAACCCTGGACACTTGATGACTAACTCAGCTAATGACTCGATTAATAAGGCATTGAATCAGATTCTTCTAGGAAAAGAACTGCAAAATGAATTAAAAGAAGCGGATGATAACTATATTAAGGATAAGTCAACTCTTATTCTAGATTGACGGTGAAGTAGTATGAGATTCTTAATATATTGGCTTCGACTAAAAGGCTTAAAAGAACGTATGCGTTTTTTGGGGATTTCATTGGTGCTTTTAGTAGGTCTATTGACGATTACCTCTTATTCTTTCACTCAATATCGACAAACGGAAACTAACCAAATCAATTCTATGCGGATGAATGGCGCCATACAACAAACAACAATCGATAGCTGGTTTGCTACAAGAGCCTCCGAAATCCGCATATTAGCTAATCTGCAAACCTATAAAAATATTGATCTGGATAGCATTCAGCAAAACATGAATTTTTTCATGAAGAATCAGCACGAATTCGAAGCTCTTTCCTACGTAAATAAAGAAGGTATTGTCGAATTCAGCACGATGAATCAAATTGGTGTTTATTTCTCAGATCGTACTTTCTATGATGAAGCGCTAAAAGGTAAGGAATATATATCCGATGTGCTGATGGGTAAGGTCTCCAAACAACCGACGATTTTATTCTCCGCTCCCATTATAGATGTGAATAATCAGTTTCTGGGGGCCGTTTACGGTACTGTTACACTAGAGACGATTGATCATTTTATGGATCAGTTCCAAAATGGCAATAGTGGCGAATCTTATTTAATGGATACAAATGGCTATTTAATTACAGATTCGAGATTTGCGGAAAATCGCAAAAAGCTGGAATTTAAGAATGAAAGTGAAATTCTTAAACGGGCCAAAATAGGAATTGAATCCGCAGCGGTTTATACGAACTATCGGAGCAATCAAGTGTTTGGGACCTACCAGTTAGTCAATAACTCAAAGTGGATTGCGGTAAGTGAAATAGAAAAAAATGAAGTGCTTCATAGCTTTTACCAACAATTGATGGTGATGAGCGTCATTATTTTCATTGTGCTAGCCATTGGATTAATTGGGATGCTGCAGCTTGCTAAACATATTGAACAACCCATACAAATGCTGTTAAGGGGAGTTAGTCGGCTGCAGAATGGTGAATATGATTATCAAATCCATTACAGCGATTTAAAAACAGCCCCAATGGAGTTAATACAGTTATGTGAAGCATTCAATCAAATGTCGCAAAATATTCATGAAAATGAGCTGCAGCTTAAACAACAAAAGGAAGATTTGGCCGTTTCCAACGGAGAATTAGAGCAATTTGCTTATGTGGCTTCACATGATTTGCAAGAGCCCCTAAGAATGGTAGCAAGCTATGTACAGCTTTTAGCCAAGCGCTATAAAGGTAAGCTGGATCAGGATGCGGATGATTTTATCCACTATGCTGTTGACGGATCGCAGCGGATGCAGAGTTTAATCAACGACTTGTTGGCCTTTTCCCGAGTGGGGTCTAAAGGCAAAGAGTTCAAGATAGTCGATTTAGGAATTGTATTGCAGCATGTATTAGCTAATTTACAACAAGCCATTCTTGAGAACGGCGCTGTTATCACCCACGACACGCTGCCTACCCTAACAGCAGATCCTACACAAATTGCGCAGCTATTGCAAAATTTAATCGGAAACGCGATTAAATTCAATGATGCCAGTCGAATACCTACCATACATATTGGTGTTCAGCGTGTCGGCGAGGATTGGCAGATTTCCGTACAAGATAATGGTATTGGCTTTGATTCCCAATATAAAGAACGAATTTTCCTCATCTTCCAGAGGCTTCATACGAAATCGAAGTATTCGGGTACAGGTATTGGATTGTCCATTTGCAAAAAAATCGTAGAACGCCACGGCGGAAAAATTTGGGTAGAATCTGAAATGGGCCTTTCCACAACCTTTTACTTCAAGCTACCAGACAGAGGAGATCAACAAATATGATGGATCAAAAATTAAGCTCGGATGTAGAAATCCTTTTAGTGGAGGATAACCCAGGAGATATTAGATTAATTGTTGAAGTGTTAAAGGATGGGAAAATTAAAAACAATTTAAGCGTAGTGGAAGATGGAGAGCAAGCTCTTGCCTATCTCCTGCGTGAAGGTATTTACACGGATGCGATCGTACCTGATATTATTTTGTTGGATTTAAATTTACCTAAAATAAATGGAACTGAAGTACTTGCGGAAATCAAAAAACACCCTCTGCTAAAACATATTCCAGTTATTATACTTACTACCTCTGAAGCAGAGCAAGATATTCTAAGAGCATACGATTTACATGCGAATTGTTATATTACTAAACCGGTCAACCTAGATCAGTTTTTAAATGTTGTTAGATCCATTGAAGAATTTTGGTTGACTATCGTCAAGATACCCAGGAGGTAAGCCCATTGAGAAGTAATCCGGAATCAAGCATACCCTCCATCAAGGTTTTATTGATTGAAGATAATCCGGGCGATGCCAGGTTGATCCAGGAAGCCTTATCGGATACGGAGCAAGTACATTTTGAAGTCAAATGGGTCGATAAATTAGATTCTGGTATCGAATGGGTTACCAAGGATGTATTTGATGTTGTATTGCTCGATCTTTCCCTTCCGGACAGCCATGGAATAGAGACGATTATTTCCCTTAGGGAGCAGGCACCTATTGTGCCCATTGTCGTTTTAACCGGACTTGATGATGAACAAGTGGCGATGAATGCGGTTAAGCGTGGGGCTCAAGATTATTTAATCAAAGGGCAGGTTAATCCGACACTCATTATGCGATCCATGCGTTATGCGATCGAACGTCATCGTTTACAAGATGAGTTATATAATTTATCGATTATTGATGAGCTGACCGGCCTTTATAATCGAAGGGGCTTTTTCAACCAAACCGAACAGCTGCTTCATACATTTGGTGAGGATAACAAAGGTTTCTATATCATTGTTGCCGATTTGGATGGTATGAAGCAGATCAATGATTCCTTCGGCCATCATATTGGTGATTTGGCTTTAATAGATACAGCAAATATGTTAAAAGAAACATTCCTAAACTCCTCGATTATTGCAAGGATGGGTGGCGATGAATTTATCGTAATCATCCCTCAAAAAAAGGAAGAATATGTGGATCATATGATTATTGAACAAGAGCTTAACACTAAAATGAAGACCCGATTAACAAGCTTTAATCTAAGTGCAGGAAGAGTTTTTTATCTTTCCATTAGCCTTGGAGCCTCTTACTACAACCCGGATGACCAAGTTACTTTAAGTGAATTGATTATTCAAGCAGATCAGCGAATGTATACACACAAGAAAGAAAAGATGAGATGAAACTAGAGTCTCCCCCAAATCACATACACAAAAAACAAGCGTTGAGTCGAATTGATTCATGCTTGTTTTTGTGTTGAAGCCTTATTCGGAATCAAATATATGCTTCTTGCTGACGGTTTCTCCAGATTTAGCAAGCCCAGTTAGATCAAAGGCTTTACCTTGCTCTTCCTCAATGAAAGCATACCAGAGCGTAATGTTACTCTTTGAAGTTATTAAGTCTGCTATAGTTTCTTGTCCTGTTTTCACAGATTTAATGGTTACAGCTGTAATAGCCGGATTATTGACGGTCCCGAAGACTAATGGGAATGGGGAATGGTTGAAGAAAGATCCCTTGGTTGCATCCATATATTGAAAGGACCAAGCGGTTTCATTCCCAGACGCAGCAGGCAAGCTATGTCCGCCTCCAACCGCCCACTTCCAGCCAAGGAAGCTTTTATTCACATAGTCCGCAGAGAGTACGGGTGCTCGCTCTCCCTCTTGACGCATATAGAATACTACTTCTCCGTCCCGAACCTCCCTTTCCTCCAAAAGCTCGCCAATCGAACCGCGTTTTCGTTCAATTTCATCTATAGCCGTGCCGGATGACGCTTTATTTAAATATAATTTCACACCAAACGCTAAGGCAATAACAATTAACACAATGACAATTCGCTTCAAATGGACCTCCATGCTTACGCATATCTATTTTTTTGCTGTATCTGCACGAATCTCAGCTACTAGCTTAACCATCTCTGGGTCCGCTGCAGTTCGGTAATAAATCATGCTTGTCCGTCCACCGTCCAGCCTCCACCATAGCCAACCTTTTTGCGATTTATTTCTAATGTCGTGAGGATTTACCGTAACATAAATGCTGCCTAGCTCATCAACGAAAACGGCTCTACCTTCATCTGATATATAGGAGAACTTAAAAATACCTGTCTCGGGTAAAGTTTTTATTTCTAGATTAGTTAACTTAGTCATAGGCTTATTAAGATTAAGCGCAAAATAACGATTCAGCAGCTCTTTATTCTGATAATTTACCTTTGTTTCAGCAAGATAAATCGACTCCGCAAATTGGCCATAATCAGCAAATCCTGTTTGTTTCGGAACCACATTCCGTACGGAATAAGAAAGGACAATAAAAGCTATAAACACCAAAACAATTAACAGGATAACGGCTCGTTTCACAAAATTAATAAACTTATTGTAACCCCAAGACACTTAAATGATCACCTTCTCGTAACAAAGGCTGGATATACAATCCACATACTCTCCGAACTTATCGATTGCCTGATAGCCATGCTTTTCGTAGAAGTTCACGGCTTCTGGCTGCGCTGCCCCGGTTTCAAGCTTTATCCGTGTAAATTGCAACGCCTTCGCTTGCTCCTCGAGAAAGACCAGCATTTGTTTAGCAATGCCTTGTTGCCTAAAAGCAGGCTCGACATAAAATCTTTTTAATTCAGTTGAATCCGCATCTATCGGACGAATCGCGCCACAACCTACTGGAGTTTCGTTCTGATAGGCAATAATAAAGACAATTTCTGCAATACTTGGATCGGTAAAGTCGACAACATGCACTTCATCCTCCGGATACCTTTGGTATAAATCCTCATCCAGCTTTGCTATTAAACCGATTAACTCTATGCTCTCATGAGAAACGAGCTGTACGTTTATTTTATCCAATTTAGTTATGCCTCCATTTTCTATGTAGTAATTCAATTAAGTAGTATAGACTACTATACATTTTACCTGATTAACTAGCAAAAGTTGCTTCATCCAGATAAATGCAATTCCTTCCATGGATTTGTGTTAAAATACTAGTTAGAGCATATCGATGAAAATAGACAGGAGTGATGGCGTGGATAAACGTTTTAATCAGGATCTTTTTCATATTCGCAAGCACATATTGACTTTTGCTGGAGCTAAACTGGAGATTTTTGACGCACAGGAGCAGGTCATCTTTTTCTCGAAAATGAAGGCGTTTAAGCTTAGAGAAGATATTCGGATTTTTAGTGGTGAAGATATGCAAGAAGAGTTTATCTCCATACATGCTCGCAGCGCGTTGGACTTCTCCGCAATCTATGATGTTATGGATAGTAAAACCGGTGAGAAAATCGGAGCTTTGCAAAGACATGGCATGAAATCGATGATTAAAGATGAATGGTCCATTCTGAATGCAAATGATGTGCAGGTGGGCAAGATTCAAGAGGATAATATTCTGCTTGCCATTCTAAGACGCTTTATTGGTTTGATTCCACAAAGCTTTAAGGTTGAAATGAATGGCACTCCAGTAGCTGAATTCAAACAAAACTTCAATCCATTTGTCGTTAAGCTGAATTTGGATTTCTCGATGGATAAATCACAAACCTTGGATAGACGTCTAGGGCTGGCTGCAGGTATTTTACTTTGTGTTATTGAAGGCAAACAGGACTAATCTTTTATTACCTATTACATAGACACAGTAAAAAGACTCTCTCTGCCTAATCAAGGCTGAAGGAGTCTTTTTGGAATATTACTCCGTACGAAAGTGAACAGCATCCAGCGTTGCCTTATGCCCTAATGAATTCCAATTGTGTTTTTTCAAAAGCATTGCTTTTAGAATATGTTTTCCAGCTGGTAGACCGCCAATAGAGCATAACACTATGGATGGTTGTGCATCTATGTTGTATAAATCAACCTCCATTCGGACTTTACCGCTATCTATTTCCACCTCAAGCATCCCGTAATCCGGCCCTTTCCCACCAATAAGCCTCAGCTCAGTACCGTTAAAAGTATAAGAGAAAGAGCTTCCAATCGCATCGCTACTCGTAATATCATTGCAATAACAGCCTTTATGTGGAAAAATCGATTCCCATTCACCCTTATACACGATCATCGGATTCGAATCATTTACTCGATTCCATTGATCTGCCCTTGTCTTCCCTGTTTTCACTTCATAAATGGCATCCAGAAAATAGGTACCCTCCTGCTCTGTAGGCACGATGCCAGGTCCACCTTCATCGATTTCATTCCATGAGTAAATACATACAATCCCTGGACTGCCTGCTTTCTTCTCATTCTGCTGAACCCATTCACAGGTGGATTTGAGATGCTCAAGCCACTCGTCATGAGTTGGAAGCTCAAATGAAAATCCATATTGAATACCTGTCTGCAGAGTCCACTCACCTAGATCTCTTGGTCTTGGGTCAATAGCGGCACCTATGCCTGGAACAATCTGCAGACCGTGCGAGCTCTCGAGCTTCTCCCGATCATGAGCTGCCAGTGCTGCATAAGCATGATGCCCTTTCAGCTTGATTGAGGCTGGCCCGTAATCGGAAATGCCATCGAGACCGAACCGAAGAGCTGATGCATAATCATGCCTCATATCTACCAGGAAAGGTTTGCCCATTCCCGCATTCAATAACTGCTCCGTCAAGTAATCGAGTTCCTCTCGCCAATTACAGCCAAAGCCCTTATCCACAGAATCGAGAAACTCTGTATCCATCCAGAATAACAAGGGACGATTTCCTTCTACCTTTACATATTGGGGATCTCGCATTTTCTCCACAAATTCGGGAACGAAAAGCTCCCTCCAGCTTCCAAGGTGCTTGCCTGCTACCCAGCCCGTCTGCAGCACGAGGCAAAACTGCATTAAATGATGCTTAGCTGAGCTCATGTAATCATTCAAACAGCCATTTATTTGAGCAATGCCCGGATGCTCATCATTTTCCGGGTACCAGACGAAAGCCCAGAAGTCGAGCTTAGCTTCTGAAGCATAATCAATCTCTTGGTCCATGATTTCAGCATGCTCTGGAATCCCCGAATTAAACCAGCCATAGAAAGGCTTACGAAAATCATATGCCGTATAAAGCAAAGGGTCGACAAAGCCGGGATACGTATTGCCTGGAAACCAGGCATCCCAGCGGATAGCGCCAATGAGAGGAAGCGAAGCTCGATTTAAGGCTTGTTGATCCGTCATTCCATTCACATCCTGTGAATTATTTTACTCTGCTGGCCGATGGCCAAAAACATTGCGTATAGCTTCTAGATAACCCATTCCATGTACGGTATCTGGCTCCAGATAACCGCCTTCCGTCCACTCATTCCATGCATAGATCGTTAGAATTTTCGGCTGGGTCTGGCCCTCGTCCAGAAATGCTTTGATTTGCTGCAATGATTTTTGAAAAGCGGCTGGCGTGTTGTCCACATAGATAACCGTGTCCGGATATGGGCCTATTGTATAATTCTTCGTTTGATCTGTTCGCGGGCTTGGATCCCATCCCATCGTCGCATTGGGATAGTAAGGAACAGCGAATTTATCACGGAAAACAGACCAAAGCTGTTTGGCTTCCTCTGCTACCCTGCCGAATGGAATCACCGGGAATTCAACTGAAGCTTCATTATGAAACCAAACATATGAGGTGACGCTATCGATGCCTACCTTCCGAATCAGCAAATTGGGATCATCCCCAATCAGCTCACGATGCTCTGCCTGAAGCCCCCATTCCACTGCATTCAAGTGCAGCTTACCGAATCCAGCAGCCTTTGTTTTCTCACGAAAGCTTTCCAGCGCTTCCTTCGTTTCCTCTATCCCACCTAACCCACGGATTAAAGTATGCATTTCGTAAATCGAAAAATATAAGCCATCATTGACGCTCCAGTAATTAGGATAAGCAAAATATTGCTCTACAATATAATCTGTCATGACCTCAAAGCGTTCCCGCGTGACCTCATTATGGTTAGCCCACATCAAAGAAAAATTTAACCGATTCATATTCGCTGCTTGCAGATATCCTTCCTCCAATGCTCTATGCAGGAATGGCCCCTGTTTAGCACTGCCCATATCCCAATACCAATCGTAGATAAATCCCGTAATACCGTGATCTGCAGCAGCATTAATCTGCTTCTCCGAGACAGCAGGATCTGCTTCATCCAAGTCTCCCCACAGTGGGGTTTTTGGCTGTTGATGTCCGGGAAAGCGCGGCTTAGCCAGCTTTAGTCCGCGCCATTCCGACCAGCCTTCTCCATACTTCTGTTCATTCTGTGGATCGGCATGCCATTGTGGAAAATAATAAACTGCTACTTCATAAGGTTTGCTCATTAAGGAAATCTCCTTTTGTATATTTCTAAAACTGTATTATCCCTTCACTGATCCTACTACAAGACCCTTAAGCATGTATTTCTGAGTGAACAAGAATAGAACAATAACCGGTAAAACCGTCATCACGCTTGCTGCAAAAACCGGTCCATAATCAATAGATTGACTATTAGCCATGAACTGAAAGACCAAAGGCATTAACGTCATTTTCTTTTCCTGGCTGAGAAAAACTAACGGAGTCAGGAAGTCATTCCAAATGATATAGACATTCGTAATTACATAAGTACCCGTCGCAGGCAGCAGTAATGGAAAAATAATACGCCAAAAGTTACGGAATCTTCCACAGCCATCCATACTCGCGGACTCCTCCAGCTCACGGGGAATCGACTTGGTAAATGCCGAATACAAGAAAGTGGCAAACGGGAGTTGACTTGCTGTATACAAAATCACAAGAAATATCCGTGTATTCATCAAATGCAGCGAGATAGCCAGTTTAAACAGCGGAATCAAATTGCCGATTGTTGGAATAATCATGCCTGATAGAATAAAAATAAAGGCATACCGGAAAAATCGCTCGTTCATTCTAGCCAGAATATAGCCAGCCATAGAGCCAATAATAATCGTTAGCGTTAAAGAGCTTAATGTAACAAGCGTGCTGTTCCAAAGCCCATTGAAGAAGTTGATTTTATCAAATACCTTCTCATAGGAGCCCAAATATAGGGTAGTCGGAAAGCTAAATGTATCATAAAAGTCATTTGGTTCCTTAAGGCTCCCAATGAACAAGTAATATATGGGGTAAAGAAACAAAAGGGAGATGAGAATCAACACTAGCTCCAAGGGAAGTGACCGCGTTAACTTCAGCTTCATTACATCTCGACCTCCCGACGGCGTGTGATGGATAGCTGAATCAAGGTTAAAGTTATGATAATAAGACTGAGAATAACGCCTGCAGCAGACGCATATCCATAATCATTATTCTTAAAGGCTGCATTATAAGTAGCCAGATAAACCGTGTACGAAGCTTGACCAGGTCCACCATTGGTCAGGATATAGGGCAGATCGAACAATTTGAGCGCCCCCACTACAGTTAGAAACATCACAATCGTAACCGTTGACATCAGCATTGGCAGCGTAATATGACGGAACATCGCGATCCCTTTTGCCCCTTCGATGGAAGCCGCTTCATAAACTTCCTTAGGGATGGACTGCAGCCCAGCCAAGTAAATAACCGCACAATAGCCAATTGCCTGCCATTGGGTTAGCAGAATAATCGTGGGAAGGGCGGTCTGTACAGTGCCCAGCCAGTCATGCACCCAGGATTCTAAACCAATATGGGTCAGAATGGTATTCAGCACACCGCCGTACTTCAACAGCTGGCTCCAAACGACGGAAGTGACCACTAAGCTGATAATAACCGGAAAATAAAAAGCTGTGCGCAAATACGTTCTAGAACGAAGCTTCATGTTCAGAAGAACGGCTAATCCCAAGGCTAGCGTGTTCTGAATAATTATGCCGAATATCCCCATAATAAAAGTGTTTTTTAAGCCATGGATCATCCGTGGATCTTCAAAAAATCCCCGGTAGTTGCGCATACCGATAAACTTGGCCTTACTGATGGCATTCCAATCGCTAAACGAGTAAAAAATGCTCGATAGAAATGGATAAAAATTAAAGATGGAGAAGACCAGCAGCGCCGGCAGCAGAAAAAAAATACCGGTATAATAGGTACGCCGCTTTATACTCATTCCCCTCACCTGCTTCCCCAATAATTTCGAATTTTCTTGGCTTCCCTCTATGTTGTCTAGAAAAGGTCCCAGTCGCAGTAGTACTGCAACCGAGACCCCACCTCACGAAATTACTCGGCTGGAAGTATGACCTTACTTTTGTTATCATCAAACTTTTTCTGAGCCGCTTTTAAGTCGTTAGGATTAAATTTAACACCCGATACAATTTTGGTTACTTGCTCCGTCATAACATCCACTGCAACCTGTGGAAGATAAAGCACCCAGCCATTATGCGACTTTGCACTTTGCACATACGGCAGCACTTCATTCATAACCGGATTGTCGTATTTCACTTCAACACCATCAATCGCTGGAATTACGCCGCTGCCATTCTCGAATGGAGCATAAACCTCAGGACTTAAGATAACGGAAATCAAGTCCTTAGCCTGCTGCATGAGCTCCGTCTTAGCATTGACAGCTAACTGTTGATCGGTAGTTGGAGAAAGATCATAATAGCCTTTATCGTCTGATACTGGGAAATAACCAAGCTCAAAAGCTGCGGCACCTTTGCTGAAATTATCTGCTGCGGCACCTGGCATCCAAGGTCCTTGCATAATCATCGCTGCTTTTCCTTTAGTGAATAAATCCGCTGATTGCGGCCAGTCGATACTAAGCGCATCCTTATTCACATAATCTTTTTCCTTCAGCGTTTGGAAGAATTGCATAGCTGCTTGAGCTTCAGGCCCATCTAAAGTCTTCTTGCCGTCATATAAATCTTTACCGTATGTGTCATTGCCGTTATAGCCGAAGTTTTGCAATACATTGGTCAGATACATTTGGGCTGTCCAAGCATCCTTGAATCCAAGGGCAAGCGGGATAATGCCGGCTTGTTTAATCTTCTCGGTCACTGCAAAAAACTCAGCTGTATTTTTTGGTGCTGTGATGCCAAGATCCGTGAATATTTTTTTGTTATACCAGTAGCCGCTTACACCGACACCCATTGATGCGCCATAAATTTTGCCGTCATACTGCTTGTTCTCGTCTTTAGTTGCATGATAAGTGAACGTTTTTTTAACCGATGGAATTAATTTGGCTGCCCATGGTTCATTTGACAAATCCGCTAGAAATCCACCTTCTGTGTATTGAGACATCAATTGTGTAAAAAAGACATCTGGAGCAGAAGCGGATGCCAGCTGTGCAGTCAGTTTATCTGCATAGGGAGCACCTAGTGTAATTTCCCATTGAATCGTTCCTTTTGGATGAAGCTTCTTGTAAGCGGCTTCAATATTTGCTTTAAAATCCTTCATAACTGTACGATCATCAATAAACCAGGCACCCACTCGAATCGTAAATTCCTTCTGATCTGCACCATCTGTTGTTGGAGCTGCCGTTCCATCTGCTGTACTCGAGGCAGCACTTTCACTGCTTGCAGGAGTTTCCTTCTTCGTGCTGCATCCAACCAATAAAACACTAAATGTCAAAACAATCGCAATTAGCATTACCGTCATTTTCTTCAATTTAATCAACCCTCTCTTCTGATTCTCTGCTACAAGTTCATCCTATCATCGGTCGAGGTTCATGTAGATAGCTGTAATTTACCTTTTACACGGTCATTTTTTACTGCTGCGAATTTCTTCACGATATTCACTCGGGGTCTTTCCCACTATTTTTTTGAAGATTTCGCTGAAATGATTGGCATCTTTAAACCCGACGGCATAAGCCACCTCATAAGCTTTTAAATCCGTTTGCGCCAGATTGCGCTTAGCTTCCTCTATTCGAAATTCAACGAGAATATCCTTGAAATTCTTCTCTGTTTCCCTCTTGATGATCCGACTCAGATAAGAGTAGTTGACGTTAAGCCGATCCGCGATCATTTGCAGGGTAAGATCCTCGGCATAATGACGTTCAACCATTTTCTTCGTTTCCAGAATAAGCCTAGAAGCATAGTCCACTTTCTTAGCCTGAATTTGCTCTACCACCCGACGGAGATAGATTTCGAGAAACTGCATCATTTCCGTTAATATATTAAGGCCCAATAATGCCTTATGGACCTCCATCCTTTTATCAGATGAGGTTTGAATTCCATATTCAACCATCATGGCTTCAGAGGTATCGACCATTTGCATATTAAAGCTTTGCATTTCCGCCTTATTGAAGCCCTCTGTTAACATTCGTTTGTAAGATGAGCGCAGAAAGCCAGATACCTCACTACTATCCCCTCTCTGCAGCAGCAAAGAGAACTCATTGCGTGAAATGTCTTGATTGCGATTATGTTCAACGAACAAATCATCTAATGCTTCGTGAGAAACAATCGATTTTTTGCCCAGCAGCATGCGATATTCCATACACTGGCTAATCTGATAGATCCCATCAGTCAGCTCGAGAAAAGAGTTCAAATGCTGGCTCAAGCCAATCGAGATACTGATAACCGCATCCTCATTACAAACCTCCATAATGGTTCTAATCAGGTTCATTATATGACTCGATGTTGGTTCATCGGGATCACCAGGCTCAAACAGCCCATCAAAGAGCAGGTAATAGATACCCGTTTCAGAAAGAGCGGACCAATAAGAAAAAGCCTCATCCTTAAGAATCACATCAATCTTATCCTTCAATCCCAGCCGTGAGAATGGTTGATTCACATGCACCGCTGTCGGCGTATTATCCATCTCCACATAGACTAAGCGATAAGGACGATCTTCAATAGCTTGTTTTTGCAGCCAATCCAGCTTCTCTGTCTCCGTTGGGGAAGGGTGGCTAAAATAGGCAAAAAACTCATCCTGCCAAATCCACTCATTCTGATGTGAAACGTATACTCTTAGCAAATTTACACTTTTAATCAAATCCTCAGGTCTGAATGGCTTCGTAATAAAATCAACAACACCCAATTTAATCGCTTGTCTGGCATATTCAAAGTCACTGTATGCCGTAAGAAAAATAATCGGCAGCTCGGGACGCTCCTTCTTCAGTTTTTCTGCCAATACAATACCGTCCATAATCGGCATTTTAATGTCTGTAATCAATACGTCCGGCTGCAGCCTGACCATCATCTCATAAGCCTCAGCTCCATTAGAGGCTGTACCTACGACTTCACAACCAGCAAGCTTCCATTCTGGCATACGACCTATAAAGTCGCGAATTTCCTGTTCATCATCTACGATTAATATTTTCATTAGAATCCCCATAGCGTTTGCTCCTTCATTCAAAAGTAATCGGCAGATTAACCCTAGCTAACGTAATATTGGTTTCTTTATGCAGAGCTACGCCATACTCCGGCCCATAATGAAAATGAATTCTAGCATTTACATTCTGCAAACCGGAGCCCAAGCCTTTGCGTTCATAAACATGCTCATGCGTTTCTGAAGGATCTCCTACAGAATTCTCAATCTCAATAACGAGCCTAAAGTCTTCCTCATACGCTCGGACAATGACATGTCCATCTTTATGCATGTAATCGATCCCATGAGTAAATGCATTCTCCACAAGCGGTTGCAGAATTAGCTTGGGAACAGGTATCGATTTCAATGATTCCGGGACTATAATTTCGTAATGAAGCCGCTTGCCATAACGGCGTTGGTGGATTAGCAAATATTTATTAACAAACAGCAGCTCTGTCTCTAAGGGAACTGTTGTTTCACCCGGAGCAATGGAGAATCGGAAGATGCCGGCTAAATTCTGCACCACATCTGCTATATTCTCCGAGCCTTCCTGGGATCTAGACAAAATGCTAATGTACTCCAGGGTATTGTATAAAAAGTGCGGATTAATATACATCCTTACTGCGTTTAATTCCGCTTCCTTCTGCAGCATGCCGGAATTGTAATTCTTCTCGATCAGCTCTTGAGTCCGACTTACCAGTTGGTTGTAGCCATGGCAAAGCAGAGCAATTTCATCTGTGGTGCGAATATCCTGCATTAAATTATACTCCTCCTGCTCCGCTTTGCGCATTAGGCGGGTCAGCCTTGTTATCGGCACATTGATTTTGCGCAATATCCAGAACGTAATCAGAATAACGGCAAGCCAGGCAAGAAGGGTTACATAAACGGAGAAAAAAGCTTGCTTTGTAATGATTTGCCCCGGCTTAGAAGGAATCAGGTACACATATTGAAAATCAGTAGCCCGTGATTTCTGTGTAAGCGCGACCATATTTGTTTGGCTGTGAATATTCAAGAGCTTACCAATTTGCGTTTCATCATTCGCTGAGAGAATGAGATTGCTGGAAGCATTAGTTATATAGAAATTACCCACTGGAAATTGCTCGTAAAGCGAGGTTACCTTCTTGGGATCGAGAGTGAGAATCAACCGGCCAATATCCGCTCCTGATCTTTTATCAAACAGCTTCAGATTGCATGCCAACCGCTTGCCGTCTGTGAAAAAAGCCCATTCTGGAACATAATCGTATTCAAACGGCATGATTCTAAAAGCCTCTTCAAATTGCAAGGGTGCCTTGGAGCCAACCGAGTAGCTTTTCCCTATCAAGCTTTGCAAGTAAATCGTATCTACTAAATCATCCTTTTGTGCTAGAAGCAGCCTCATAACTATGGGCTCAAGCTCCTTTTGGTCGCTTTCAACCTTGCTTAATAATAGAGAGTTGATTAATGAATTCTTTTTGGGATCATTCTCAGCCGTTTGGTTCAGCTTTTTGGCTATCCCCTTTAGGAAGTTATCCATTCGGTCCGAGGCATCAAGCAAAGCCTTTTGTGCAGTCTCTGTTGAATCCTTCTCCAAAAGATTCTTCGATTTAGCATAAAAGGAAGCGCTAACAATAATTAGAGGAATAAGCGTAAGCAGGGAATAGAGCAGCAGCATTTTGTATAACAAGCGTGATCGCAGCCATTGAATAATCCGCATGAGTGAAGCCACCTTTAAAAATATTTTCTATAATAGGCGTAAGCCCAGAGATACTAAGTATCCCTGAGCCCAATAATAACACTTATTATATTTGGTGAATAATTAAATCCGTTTACCCACGATGACTAAATCGCGCTCAATCCCATCCAAGCTAGCAACCTTGGGAAGATTTCCCCATGGACTAAAGCCAAACTTGCCTAATAATTTTAAACTGGGCTCATTATGTCCGAACACGAAACCTAATAAAGTCTGTATTTGCAGCTCAGGGCACGCTTGAATCGCTTTTTCTAGAAGAAGGCTTCCTAAACCGCATCCATGATGCGACTCTGCCACATAGATACTAATCTCTGCTGTCGCATTGTACGCAGGTCTACCATAAAAAGACTGAAAACTTAGCCAAGCTACCACTTCATTGCTTTGTTTCACGACCCAAAAAGGTCTATGCTCAGGTGAATGCTCATCAAACCACTTGCGTTTGCTTTCCACACTAACAGCCTCTAAATCCGCTGTAACCATCCGACTCGGTATGGTCGCATTATAAATCGCTACAATGCTTTCAAGATCCGCCAAAGTCGCATTTAAAATTTCTATATCCTGCATATCCATGAAATGACACCCCACTAAAATATAATGATTAATAATACCATACTGTGATTGAGTTTTAATAACAAGTGTTTCATAGCCTAGCACTTTAGTTTCATTTTTTTATAAACAGTAGGTCAAAGGGTTTACTTTTTTCTGCTAGTATAAGATAATGAGGGGGTTAGAAACCGCTTACAGAAATCACTTTTATTCGAAAAGGCATACTTATTGAAAGATAAGGTCGCAAAACCACAGATCTAAGGGATTCATATCCTAGGGTAGCTGGGTTACCGAATGGCAGGTTCATAACCTCCTTCGGAATTAAAGGAGGCTTTTCTGATGTCCCAAGTTATGGTCGTAGACGATTCCATGTTCATGCGCAAATTCATCAAGACTATGTTAGTTAAAATGGGTCATACCATTTCCTGCGAAGCGTCTGAAGGGCGTGAAGCAGTAGCCAATTACAGCAAATTTCTCCCAGATGTTGTGACTTTAGACATTACAATGCCTGGCATGAACGGAATTACAGCATTAAAAGAAATGCTGATTATTAACCCTAGCGCTAAGATTATTCTCTGTTCTGCGATGCACAGCCAATCCCTCGTTATACAAGCCATAAAAACCGGCGCTTGCGATTTTCTCGATAAACCCATCCAATACGAAAGACTAATGCAAGCCATCCAACATGCAACCCAACAACCTTGTTGTAGCTGTGAAAACTAATTGTGACATTGACTAGCTCAGCTTCCTTTTGTAAGCTGTTGTGCTTTTCCATTGTCTCCAGGATCACCCGGCCAAAACGCGTGCCGACCCAAAAGTACCGTGATCGCCGGTACGAGGAACGGTCGAACAATAAAGGTGTCCAGCAGTACTCCAATTGCTGTAATTAAACCGAATTGCAGGAGAACCTGAATCGGCAAAGTTGCCAACACAGCAAAAGTACCGGCAAGAATTAATCCTGCTGAGGTAATAACGGAGCTTGTCTCAGCTACGCCCTCTTGAATGGCTTGGCGGAGCGGCATGATCTTGCGCTTCTGCCAAATGCTTGAAATCATGAAAATATTATAGTCTTCTCCCAATGCGACAAGGAACACAAACGTATATAGCGGGATGGCCCATTGAATGGCCTCTGCACCAAACATATAATGCACAATAAGCCAACCTAAGCCAAGCGCGGAAAAATACGATAAAATAACGGTTCCGACTAAATACACCATCGCAACGATGGATCGTAAATAAAGGAGCAAAAGTAAAGCAATTAGCACAATTACCACCGGAATAATGATGTTCCGGTCTCGTGTGGTGACCACTCTTGTATCGTATTGAGTTGAGGTCTCCCCCTGCATCCATACTTTGTCTTTAGCTGAGCTAATACCTGCATTGGATAAGGACTGCTCAGCTGCTTCACGCAGATCCGGGATGCGATCCATAGCTTCCATGGAGTAAGGATTCATGGAAAGCTCGACATCATAGGCTTTAATATTCGGGTCCTGTTGACCGCTAACCGGCTCCATCACTTTATCTACATAGCTTAACTTGGCCAAGTCACTAGCTATGTTCGCTGCTTTGCCTTCCTCGTTGACGATTATTCTGACGGGAGCTAAGCCGCCTGGTGAGAATTGCTCACCGATAATGTCGAAGCCAACACGCGATTCCATATTCTTGGGAAAAGAAGATAGAATATCAAAGGTTAGCTTAATCTGCGAGGCGAATGCCGCAAAGCCGCCTAACAAAATTACGGTAATAATGACTATGACCAGTGGCCTGCGTATAACCAGCCTGCCTAAAATTCCGCCAAGGCGGTCCATTTCTTTAACTGGCTTAACTGGCTTGCCTTTGCGGACAGCACGCTCGTGCCGCATTTCAGCTGTGCGGGGAATAAAAGGGAAGAACGAAGCTCTGCCGATAATCGCCAGCAATGCAGGTACTAAAGTTAAGCTCGCGATGCTCATCACCACGATAGACAGGCTGAATGGAATTGCAAAACGGTAAGTAGAGCCATATTGCGATAAAAGCAAAGCCAATAGAGAGATAACCACCGTTAAACCACTCATGGCGATTGCCCCGGATGAAGCCTTTATAGCATCCACAAGAGCAGTGGTTTTATCTCGTTCTTCTGCAAGATTTTTACGAAAACGAGCAATAAGAAACAAACAGTAATCTGTACCAGCGCCAAACAATAAAACGGTCATGATTGATATCCCTTGCGAATCAGCCGTAATCCAGCCCTTCTGGCCCAGAATGCCAAGAATAGGGTTTAACACCCCATAAGCAAAGCCTACACCAATGAGTGGAATTATCGCCAGAACTGGGGAACGGTACAGCAAGAGAAGTAAAATCAGAACAACGAGAACAGTCCCAAGCAATAATTTAATATCTGCACTAGCAAATAAGCCAGTCGCATCAATAGCTATGCCTACAGGACCCGTTACATGTGCGCTAAGCTCCGATTTGTTTGAACTCGGTATATCAAACGGATCGGTTTTTAATTCCGTTTTCACCTGATCTTTTAGTTGGTCCACACTCGTTTCTAAGCGATCCGAATCGGCTTTGAACAATATTGGCATAATTAAAGTGCTGCCGTTCTCAGAGGCTTGCGCTTTTAATGCTGCTAATGGCAGCTTATGAAGCGGCACTATTGAGGTTTGATCTGGCAGCGGCTTGCTTTCAAGACTCTGGCTTAGGTTCTGAATAAACGCATAATCCGCATCACTCAATCCGCCTATACGCTGCCACACCACCAGTGCAGGTATGCTAACCCCGCTTGGAAACTCGCGTTCAGCAACAAGATCTGCTTGAACCGAAGGACGAGAATCTTTTAGATTGGCCGCACTATTATCTTCGACACTATTCACACTTGGCCAAATCGCTGTCAATGCACTGACAAGCACAATCCAAATCGCTAGCGTTACCCATTTACTACGTTTCCCCGCTACCCAGCCTGCCATTTGATTGCTCCATGATTTCTGCATGAATGATCCTCCTAAATTAACTTCATAAGTATCGATTGAGCATTTTATTGTATAATAGCTTTATGCTTTAACATTATAATTATATATACCGGAAGGTTAATTAATCAAGTCCTTTATTTAAAAATATATTTAATCGAAAACGAGGTGTTTTCAACATGGAGCCGAACTCAAAACGAACACCAGGCCGACCAAAAGCCAACAATCAGGATGCATCCGTTAAAGAGCTAATTCTGCGGACAGCCTCCCAGCTTTTTATGGAATTCGGGTATGATCAAATATCCTTGGAACAAATCGCTAAATCCAGCGGTGTGACCAAAGCTTCCGTCTATTACTATTACGTGAACAAAGCCAATCTATTCACAGCAGCCGTTGTTCAAATGATGACGAATATACGTCGCTATACTTTGATGATACTTGAGCGCAAAGAAAGCCTCAGACAACGGCTAACACTCGTTGCTGAAGCTTATCTGCATAATAATTCGCATGTTAATTTTGACACCTTAATGAAAGAGGCCACTCCTTCTCTAAGCGAAGAGCAGCTTGAAGCAATGCGCGATGCCGAAATGGCGATCCATCTTGAAATGGCGAATGAATTTCAAGCTGCCATGGACAGAGGAGAAATCGCTAAAGGCAACGTGATGCTTCTGTCCTATGCTTTCTCTGCATTAATGATGATTGGCAACCGCAACGACGTCAGCAGTTTGTTCACAACACCTAAAGAAACCGCCACTGAAATTGTCGCCTTATTCTGGGATGGAGCTACTGCACATAAAGTCTAATAAGCTAAACCTTAAACTTCTCTATTAGCCTCTGCAGACTTCTTGCCATATCATTCAAAGATTCCGTGGAAGCTGCAATTTGCTCCATTACCGCCAGCTGTTCCTCGGATGACGAGGCAATGCCCTGATAGTGGGCATTCGTTTCTCTCGATATCCGTGCCATCTCTTCCACTGAAGCCGTAGCCTCTTGCGTGCCTGCCGCAATCTCTTCCGAAACCGCCGAAACCTCTTGGACTTGCTCCGCTACATGCTCAACCTCTTGAAGAATTCGTCGGAAAGCTTCATCCGCTTCTCGGACTACAAGCAGCCCGCTCTCCACTTCCTTTTGTTCCTTAGCAATGGCATGAACCACTTTATCTGTATTATCTATAATGGCGGTAATTAATTCGGCAATTTGCATCGCAGATGTTTCGGACTGCGTAGCCAATTTGCGGACTTGTTGGGCAACTACGGCAAAGCCTCTGCCCTCGTCACCTGCTCGAGCGGCTTCAATGGCTGCGTTCAGCGCGAGCAAATTGGTTTGCGAAGCAATCCCCGAAATGACATCGACAATCTCCCCTACACGACTCGACTGCTCTACTAAAGTATGAATGTTCACAGCCATATCCTGTGTGGAGCCATGAATGGACTCCATTTGCTGCATGGCTCTTTGGATCGATTCATTGCCTAGTTTGGCATTGGTTGTAGATTCATTGGATGACTCAGCAACACTGCCCGATGATACTGCGATCCGCTGAACTCCTGAGCTAACTTCAGTCATAGCCCGAGCCGTATCCTCTGCACGCTGCAACTGCAGCTCCGACCCGCTTGCGGCGTCTTGAATATGCGCGGTAATTTGATTGCTCGCTTCGATAGTATGCTCGGTGCCTGCGCTAAGCTCACGCATAGCAGTATTCAGCTGTGAGGTACCTGCTTGAATACCTTGAATCATCCCGCGCAAATCCGCGACCATTTGCTTAAACGCCATAGCTAGATTTCCTATCTCATCTTTACGCTCAACAACAACCTGCACCGTAAGATCGCCCTGCTGCACCCGTTCCATCTGCTGCATAAGATTACGCAAAGGCTTCACGATCATGCGAGCAAAGAGATAAATGATTAGGATCGAAACCAGTAAGATTGAGCCTGCGATGATTATACTTTTTTTGCGATTATCTGCAAGCAGCTGATAAATTTTCTCCGCATCAAAATCTGCGCCTACCACACCAATCATTTTACCGCTTGCATCCTTCAAAGGAACATAAGCGGATACAGTCGCTCCATAAGCATCATCTTTGGTCAGCTCACCTAGCTGGGCTTTCTGCTCTTCAAACACATTATGCAAGCCTTCAAAGGGTTCTTCCTCCACTTCACCAAGCTTAGAGAAATCTCCTTCAGCAGCATCCATAGGAGCACCGTCAACCACGTAAAAATAGTCCATTTTATCGCCATTTTTGCGTTCAGCCATCGTATATAAGTATTTCAGATTGTTGGTAGCCTTCAAGTTATCAAGCTCTAAGCGTAGTTGTTTATAATACTCCGTCTCTCCGCCATCCGGCGTGATTTTGGCGTATTGCTCCAAATCAATTTTTGCAACGACATGCTCTGCGATTGTCTGTGCTTGCTGTCCCAATGATTGGGCAATCAGCTTCTCGGATGAAGTATTAATAACTATTCCTAACGTGACCCCCGACAATAAAATAATCGTCGAAAAAACGAGTAGGATGCGCGTTTGCAAGCTCTTCACGACTTGAACCTCCTGATTGATTTGATAACTTATAAATTTAGAATGAGCTTTTTAGAGAAACAATCCGGTTAAATACAGGCTTCTCAGCAGTGGAATGCTTGGAATCCACATTAAAATAGCCATGACGGAAAAACTGGAATTTCTCTTGAGCTGGAACCCCCAACATAGCTTGCTCTACAAAGCCTTGTATAGTTTCCAACGAGTTCGGATTTAGATGATCCATAAAAGTTTTGCCTTCTTCTGGTTCTGCATCAAAAATTAAAGGTTCGTATAGACGGAATTCCGCCGGAACCGCATTAGCAGCATCAATCCAATGTATCGTGCCCTTCACTTTGCGCCCAGTAAAGCCTGAGCCACTCTTTGTTTCGATATCATAAGTACAATGGATTTCCGTCACATTGCCATCCGCATCCTTAATAAATTCATTGCATTTAATGAAATAAGCATTCTTCAAACGCACTTCGTTGCCAGGAAAAAGCCGGAAATACTTGTTGGGCGGATTCTCCATAAAGTCGTCTTGCTCGATATAGATTTCCCGTGAAAAAGTAACTGTACGATTGCCCATCTCTGGATTCTCGATGTTATTCTCCGCTTCCATCTCTTCGGTTTGACCTTCAGGGTAATTGGTAATAACCACCTTCAACGGCTTTAATACAGCCATGGTACGCAGCGCTTTAAGCTTTAAATCCTCACGCAGAAAATGCTCCAAATACCGTTCGTCCACCGTACTATTACTCTTGGTTACACCAATTTCACGAGCGAATTGTCGGATAGCTTCTGCGGTATAGCCCTTGCGGCGCAAACCGGAAATCGTCGGCATCCGCGGATCATCCCAGCCGTCCACCGAATTCTCATCCACAAGCTGCTTCAAGAAACGCTTGCTCAGCACCGTATTCGTTATGTTAAGTCGCGCAAATTCATATTGCCTAGGCCGTTGCTCCATCTCACATTCTTCAACTACCCAATCATAGAAGGGCCGTTGATCCTCAAACTCCAAGGTACAAATTGAATGCGTAACCCCTTCAATGGCATCCTCCAACGGGTGTGCGAAAGCATACATCGGATATATTTTCCATGTATCTCCAGTGTTATGATGGATCGTATGTGAAATACGGTATAAAGCCGGATCACGCAAGTTGATATTAGGGGAAGCCATATCGATCTTGGCACGTAGAATCTTCGATCCGTCCGCAAATTCACCCGCACGCATCCGCGCAAATAAATCTAGGTTCTCTTCTACTGTCCGTGTGCGATAAGGGCTATCTTGCCCAGGCTCCGTTAAAGTACCTCGAGTCGTGCGCATCTCGTCTGCTGTTAATTCACAGACAAAGGCTTTGCCTTTCTTAATTAAGAGGACCGCACGATCGTACATTTCGCCAAAATAATCCGAAGCAAAGAACAAACCATCCCACTCAAAGCCCAGCCATCGTACATCTTCCTTAATGGCTTCGACATATTCGATATCCTCTTTTGCTGGATTGGTATCATCAAAACGTAAATTAGTCCGGCCATTGAATTCATCCGCCAGCTCAAAATTCAAGCAAATCGACTTGGCATGTCCAATATGCAAATAACCATTTGGCTCCGGGGGAAAGCGGGTAACTACTTGTTTAACTCGATCAGCCTGGATATCGTCTTGCACGATATTTTTAATAAAGTTCGTATTGGTTGTTGGTTTAGTCTCTGTCTCCATGGTGAACATCCTCTCTTGCGCTCGAAAATCATTATATTTAATCTACATTCTATCATACACAAAAATCCAAGCAATTATAAGAGGAAGCCGGGCGAGAAAGCGAAAAAGATCACATCCTGTTGGGCCAAATCGGCTTAGGGATGCAATCTTGTAAATTATTCGCATTCAATTCTTGGTAACTACGCCCTTTGGGCCTGTATCCCATTGGCTCAGCACGCTGAGCGATGGGGATACAGGTCAAATGCGAGGGGGATGCAGGTAATAAGCGAGGTAAAGTTACTTAATCTCTAGTTCTCCCAGATTTATCACCACATGAGCCGCTTCTACCCCGTTCAATGTCAGTGAAATCCGATGTTCCCCAGGATAATGCCTGCGTGTCGTCAGATCGGCCCAACGGTGAGTTCGGGTACCGGATAAACGTGAACCGCCAGCGACAGTCTTGTCGGAAAGCAGAAATAGCTTGCGAGAGGTTTGCCCTCTTGCCTTCACGAAGTCAATGCCATATTCGATTCGAATCCGCACAGGAGCGCCTTCGCGAATATGAAGCTCGAAGCGCAGCTCGCAGGCACCGCCGATTTGCAGATCGGCTGTATCTACAGCCAAAGCGGCATACGTATGCAAAGCCTGCTCTTCTCCCGCTTCCGCATAACCGAACAGTGCAAGCACCTCTGGATCAGCCTTGCGAATCAAAGTTCGGCAGGCGTGCCGGATGATCCAGTCCGTGTGAGGACTGACACCCCGCCAACGACGAGCTGTTGCGATCACAACCGCAGGGTGATCTTTGGCGATGTCGTTGAGGTTGTTGGCAACACTCTTGCGCACATATAGCGAAGAGTCCGCCTTCAGCAGTTCAAGCAAAGGAAGCAGCGGAGCTGGGTCACGCTTGAACATGGGAAGTGCCTGTCCCCATGGGAGACGGGGACGACAGCCTTCGCTTGCGAGCCGCCGCACGTGCGCGTTTGGATGCTCTGCCCAAGCCGTCATCTGGCGCATCATCCGCTCAGGATCACGCAGCAGAAACGATCTCACTGCGAATTCCGCAGACGATTTGGAAGTAAACCGCTCCAAAGCATCGATGGACAATGTCCAGTGCTCCTCAGCCTGACCGTGCACTTCCACAAAGTCAGGAAAGAATAGATACGGGAACCCGATGCATGTCCCATCTATCGCATACAGAACATCCAATGCCGCTTCATACCGAGATGGCAGATGCTTTCCGAGAGTTACTGAAATCCGCCTGATTCTTTCCTTGAGCTTAAGCTCGTCCCAGCCTGCACTCATGGTTTCAGTAACAAATGCATTAGTGTCAAAAGCTTCATATACAGCATGCACCTTCTTGCCAAATTGCCGCAAAAAAGCTTCATGGAACATATCTTTTAGTGCATCAGCGATTTTAATCCCCTGCTTTCAATGCTGTGTCTTTAAGTAAAACAATCCTCAGAATTGTGAACCACTAAATCATATCCTACGTAACCTGACAACAGTACGTCAAGTTATAATTATCGACTTATTTTATTTAACATTGTTGCTAACTTCGCTGCAATTATCTCCCGCACACTAGGAGGCTCTATTGCTTCGATAACGGTGCCAAAGGACAGAATATAATTGTAGAGCCAATCACTCTCAGGCAATGAAGTCGTAATCGTGAATGAGCCATCTTCATTTTTAACAATATCGTTTTCATCAAACTCATCATATACTCTAAATGCCCCTTCAGACGAAATCCTCAGCTGAAGGTCGAGCCGATCACCAAACTGATTTTCAGGAGAATCACCAGGCTGCTCATCTAAAGATCTCTGAATATAAATCTCTCCCGTAGCTTCGATCCCCCTCATTCTGCTGATTTTGAAGGTTCGATTTTGGTTAATCGCTAAACAGAAGCCTTGCAGATACCATGATTTCGCTTTAAAAATCAGTTTTGTCGGCTCAACCCTGCGACTGCTCTTTATCCCGGATGAATTAAAATAGTCAAAAGTAATCATATGATCACTAATAATCGCAGTTTTAAGGATATTAAATTTCTCTTTTTGATTTTTGCTGCTTCCCCAAGCTGAGAAGTCGACTTCAATCCAGTTTAATTTATCTTTTTTGAACAGACTGCTTAGTTTAGATAGTACGGTATCGACATTCGGATATTCGGTTACGGATAAACTTTGCAAAGCAATCAGAATCTCATTCTGTTCATGATCCAAAAGCAAGGATTTATTAAGCACAAAATCGTCAAGCAGCGAGATACCGCCGCCCTTCCCTTGGCTTGCATAGATGGGAATCCCCGCTGAACTTAGCGCTTCAACATCTCTATAAATCGTTCTGATGGATACTTCAAAATGCTCAGCTAACTCTTTGGCTGTAGTTATTCTTTTATCAAGCAAAATATAGACAATTTTGAAAAGTCTGCTGATCTGCATGCCATCACCTCGAGTCCATTATACAGCTAATAACCTGACAAGTGCATGTCAAGTTATTGAATCAAAAAGAATTTGTCGATGATTGTAATATTATGCATAATTATGCCTTAGTTATCATATTCATATACCTTCCTTCTTAGATGGGAGGTGATGATATGGAAGTATACCAGGCTTTGACGTTGATGATTTCGTTTGCGGCTTTGATTGTGTTGTTACTTTCTTTTCATAAGAAGAAATAGACTTCTCTAACTCAAGGGACGAGGTCTATTTAAATATAAGCTTTTCAAAAAGATAATCCGCAAGCAAGGGTTATCTTTTTGTAATTCTAATTTCCTCAGGCGATGCTGTCCCTGTTGTACCTAGCTTCCTAATGACTACCGAAGCTGCCAGATGGGCAAAAGCCATAGCTTCTGGACCGCTGCATCCAGTGCCTAGTCCAGCTAAAAGCGCAGATGCAAAGCAGTCCCCGGCTCCGACAATATCCAAAGGCGGTTCCGCAGGCTTAGTTGTTGCCCAAATGCTCTGCCCTTGCTCAATCCAAAGTGAGCCTTTCTCCCCGAGCGTCATACAGCAAGGAGCATTCACCTGCTGTGAAAGCTTCTGCGCAGCATCCAGCCATAACTCCCACGTCCCTAGGCGCGGATCTTCATTTGGGTTAACCCAGCGCAGACCCTCTACCTCGTTTGGTTTTACGATTACATCCGTATATAAACCAATCCGATCACGACTATCGACGACAATAATCTTTCCTAGTTTGCTCCAATAGGCAAGTCGCTTCCGCACAGCTGCACCGACCACTCCGACTTGAAACTGATCTGTAACCGCAATAACATCCACGACCGCTGCCATTTGATCTAACTTAGCAATTAAACGTTCAGTAATCTGCTCCGACATAGGGATATAGTTTTGAAAATCCAGCCGCGGGTCTTCCTGATAAGCATCCTGCAGCCCGTGTCGAATTGGCTTGCAATACGCAGGCGTAATCCAATTCTCCTCCATTAAAGAAAAGCTATCCAGTATACCTAAGTCGCTCAGAGATTGACGCAATAAATCTCCCCGCCAATCCTTCCCTAGTACCGAGCACAGATAAACCTCTTTACAGCCAAGCGCTTTCAAATTAGCAGCCACATTTCCGACTGCACCCGGAGAATATACCTCGCGAACGATAGGAAGCGGATAATGAGGTGTCTCACGTGACAATTGGCTTAAGGTCATATCCGCATGCCAATATATATCGAGACAACCGTCCCCAATCACACCTGCCTTGAGCTGAGAGATATCCGCAAAAATTTGCTCCATTCGTTCATGCGATAATTCATCAAACCGTTCGAGATCACTTATTGAGGAAGGTATCTTTTCGTTATCCATGTATCTGTAGCTCCTTTTCTTTCTGATCCCCAATATTCAGGGCTTTATAGTTAACGAATTCAAATGATGCCAAATAGCGGGGATCGTCTCTTGATGCAGCCCTTCGAAGTGATAGCCTTTACCCCCCAAGCTAGTCGGACGGTGAATGATATTCTTCCTTGGTCTGTAGTAGTAGTCCCAATCCTCATAACCAACCTTGCGGTGATAATCGCCAAGCTTCACAATATCAAAATTGGCGGTTGTGATATGATGCACGGCAAAGCCTAAATTACGGGCAATCGATAATGCCTTTAAGAACACTTCTGGACCTGTAACCGTGGAGCCGAAATTAATAAAAACACCATTTTCCAGTTGGGATACCGTATGGCAGTAGCTTTGAAAATCAAGCCCACTCGCCCTGCCCTGAATGGCAAAGTCAGCTGCCGGGTGCTGTTGAATCGCATCCGTGCCAATCGTTATATGGACTGTATAGGGAATGTTTAATCTCCCACAGCAGGCAAATAAGCTTTCTTTAGCAAAGGGAAAACGTTCTGGATACTTCTGAGCATTAGAGATCAAGCTTTCCCCATAACCCAAGCCGACAGAGTTACCAAACTGAAGAGCTTCATGCAAATAGGAGCCCGGCTCCTGCCACATTCCCAATCTGCCGCTGGCTAAAGCACCTTCATCCGCTTCCTCGGTATGGCCAAACGCCGCTAGCTCAAAGTCTTGAAAAGCACAAGCTCCGTTAACGGCAACATGTGTAATCACCCCTTGCTCCAGCAGTTCAATCAGATAGCGAGTCACCCCGCTACCGATAACATTTCCACCTAACGAAACGAGTATCTCTTTTCCTGCCTGACGCGCTTCGGCAACTCGTTCAACAAACTGCAGAAAATCTGCTTGATTATTCGGATTCCAAATGGGCTGTTGCGACTTATTTGGATTCAACAAATCGGCGGCATGCAGTTGGCTTTTACGCTCTTGAATCGGATAAAGAATTAGCTTCTCTCTCAGCGGCTTTTCTTGCCTCTCATAAGGTAAAAAGGCTTTGCCAATTTCACGTTCGCGTTCTAATAGGCGATGAAATAAATGGGGAATCGTAAGCTGATGCAAGCCATGAAAGAGATAGCCTTTTCCAGCAATTTGCTCCATTCTATCGATAAAATTACGCCTTGGCCGGTAGTAGTAATCCGGATCATCCTCCGCAGGCTGCGGGAAGGCGGTGGCCGGAACGATATCAAAATTGGCCGCAATAATGTTCTCCATCGGCAGCCCTGCATTCCGCGCCAAACTCAGTGCCTTGAGGAAAACCTCCGGGCCTGAGATGGCCGAACCAAAATTCAAGAACACCCCTCCTTCTGCAAGACCCGCCACAGACTGGCACATGGTTGCAAAATCTCGCCCACTAGCCAAGCCAAGACTCTCAAAATCCACGATGGGGTGCTGATGAATAATATCCGTGCCAATTGAAATATGACAGGTATATGGGACTCCGAAACGCTGGCACTGCACAAAAACGCAATCATCGTAATGAGGAAATTTCTCCGGCTCCTGATCCAGATATTGATATAGGCTTTCACCATAACCAAGCCCCTTCGCCGCTCCCTGTTGAATAGCCTCGTTCATATACTTGCCCGTTTCTTCCCACATTCCAAAGGAGCCATCCTCAATCGAACGAGCAACATCCTCTGAGGTTTCACCAAGAAAGGCCAATTCAAAATCATGAATGCTGGTCGCGCCATTGCCTGATACGTGAGTCAGAATACCGCGTCTGACCATCTCAATAATATAGCGGGACAGGCCGTTTTTAATGACATGCGCCCCCATTGACCAGATGACAGGCTTCCCGTTTAGCCTTGCCGTTACGATATGCTCGATCAATTCCGCGAATTGTTCGTTCATTTGCTTGCTGAGTGACCACTCGGGAAGCGGATCTTTATAGGGCTGCGCCAAATTCTTAATCGTTACCAAATTGGTTCTCGAATACACCGAGTTAGTCTTAATACCGCTAAATGAAAGTCGCTTCCCTGAAGCAGCTTCTGTCATCGTCTCATCCTCCTCTCGTTACAGCCCTAATCTTTTAATCCATTCCGCCATAATCTGAAAATCTCCCTCGATCCAGTCCGCTCCTGCCTCAAGCAAGCGTTGCTCTTTTACTGGATTGATCCCTTCCCGTTTCTCCTCATCACTAGCCAATCCGATCGCCAAGCCGCCATATTCCTTAGCCAAGCGAATTTCCACCTTCCCATCGCCAATTACAACTAAGTCACTGCCGGACAAGCCTTTCGACTCTATCAGTTCCTTAATGACCTTTTCCTTAGAGCATTCCGCTTTGCCAACTGGTGCGCCAACAATCTCTTTAAAATAAGCTGCGACTCCCAGAACCCCTGCCTCTCGAACAACATCAGGGTGGTCCGTACCGCTTGCCACATACATCTCCACGCCAAGACTTTGCAAATGCTGCAGAAAAAGCAGCGAGCCCTTCATTAGATAATCCTCCGCCTGCAGCTCTCCATTCTCCAAGCGAAGCACCCTTTCCTTCACTTTGACCAGCAAGCGTCGATTGTACTCGGCTTTATACTCCCATTCATCGAGGATCTGCTCATTCCAGCCTTTATTGCCCACCTGCTCTGCCAGCCATCTCATCTGATATACGGTCTGGATCCCTGTGGATTGATCAATATAAAGGGCAATATCCTGATCCAAGGCCTGCTCTTCCTCATTTGTAGGTTGGTAAGCGCCTAAGATAGATTCCTTCATGAAGGGAGTCATAACCTCCTCCCACCCCGCTCTTAAGGTTGAAATCGTGCCATCGAAATCAAACAGCACTACCTTGTTCATCGTTACATTTTCTTGAGACATGAGTCATCTCTCCTCCTATATAATATGATTTCTTGCTAATTAACTTTTTCATTAAGTAAATATATAATCAAATCATAAACCGACTAATACCCTTTTGTAAAGGCAAATTTTAGATCGTTACTTTACAGTTAATATAGATATTCATATACTATATTTAATAAATAAATTAATCATAGAGGCATATATGAGCGACATTAAACCTATTTATTTGCAAAAGGTCAAACAGCAAAACATGGCAAACATTCTCCAAACCATTTGGGAGCATGAAGCCATTTCGCGAGTGGAACTCGTCGAATTAACTGGATTAACCTCAGGAACTATTACAAATCTAACGCAAGAATTGATACAGTGGGGCTTAATCCGTGAATCCGAAACCTCACAGGGTTCAGTTGGACGCAGGAGAGTTATGCTCAAGTATCATACCGACCGCCATATCATAATTGGTCTGGATATTAGTCGTACGACATTCGAAATTGTCATGACCGATCTTATGGGCCGCGTTATGAAGTCAATTGAAGGAAATATCACAGGAATCAGCGCCCCTGAACAGGTGTTAGATTTAATTGAGCCCCATATTCAGTCGATGATAGCTTATGCCAATCTTAAAGGACTCCCCGTGCTTGGTCTTGGGGTAAGCATTCCGGGACCTATGGATAAAGTTAATGGCCACTTGCTAAGTCCACCCAATTTCCCAGGCTGGGAAGGATATCCGATCAAGGATGTTCTAGTAAAGCGATTTGGTCTGAAGGTCTTCATCGAGGATGATGCCCGTGCATCTGCGTTGGCTGAACGTTGGTTTGGGCTTGGTAGAAAAAGTCAGGATCTCGTTTTTGTTACCATGGGAATGGGGATAGGCAGTGGGGTCGTATCCAAAGGTGAGCTTGTTGTCGGCTCAAATGGCTTATTTGGGCAGGTTGGCCACATGACTCTCGTTCCGAAAGGATCCGTTTGCGCCTGTGGAAACGAGGGTTGCTGGGAAACACTAGGTTCAATTCCAGGTATTCTACGCAGGTGGTCTGGGGGAGATACCATTGATGCATTTTTCCACGCCGTACATCAAGGCGATAAACTAGCAAATGAATGCTTGCAAGAAACGTTATATTATCTGGAGTCAGCCCTAATTACCTTATTCAATATATATGATCCTGACGTGATTATTCTGGGGGGTAAGCTTTATCCTTACTTATCGATGTATTTGCCAGAGGTAAAAGCTCATGTCAAATCAAGAGTTTATGCATTTGCACAAGAACGATTACGTATTGAACCTTCAAGCTTTGGTACCTCGCAGAATGCAATCGGCGCTGTAGCGCTTGTCTTTGGGAATTTGTTGAAAGGGCCGCTACAAGTACTAACTCAATGATCACTAAATAACTAAAAAAGGCGTCCCCAGGTCATCACCTAAGTCGCCTTATTTTATTCTTTGATAGCGCCAGCAAATGTTTCTTTAAGCTTTAACTTTCTGCATGGAGTGCAGCTCGCGTTTAACGGTTTCAAAATAAACCAATAAACGTTCCCATGTTTGGGTGTCCATATTGTTATCATAAACGTGTTTCTCGACATCATCTCGAATGAGCGCAAGCTCATGAAATGATTTTTGTCTCAAATCCTGTAAACTTAAAATCTTGACGCCTTGATTATATGCCATAATTAACTCGCCTCCGTTAAATTATGTTTCTATTGCTAGCGCTTACATCCATTCTACTACGATTCATCAAGAAGTGAAAGATGGCAGATGAACTTAAATTTATCCAACTGCCTTCTACTATTAATATACCCAACCATTGCGAAATTGAAACCCTTTTATTAGAATAAAGCCGGCTAATATAAAGGCAATTCCCAAAGCTGCATAACCCAATTGTGGATAAGACTCAAATTGTTTCAATGCGATGGCAATTGCTGCCCAGATGATAACGAGAGCATAGAAAGGATCACGATAATTAATCCCAATGGATACGGCCAGCAGCCCTGCGGCAATTAATAGAACGATGCCCCAAGCTTGCGGCGAGAGTCCCCAACCATCCCAGCCCACAGAGTATAAAGCAACCGATACGTTAACGATCGTCGCCATGGAAATCCACCCGAGATAAATACTGAAAGGAAGTGCAATAAACAAGCGTGCCCCCATGTTTGAACCAGGCCCAGCGACTCTGGATTCTTGATAAATGATAATCAATGAGATCAGCATAGCGATCATAATAAATGCGGTGGTTGTAATATGCAAGGAGTGCCATAACAGCAGCCAGGTTACATTAAACGCTGAGCTAATTACAAACCATGGGCCGATTCTCGAGAATTCAGAACGATTTCGTTCTTTAGGTATAAATTGCAGAATGACAAAGCCTGCCAACAGAATATAAATCAAGCTCCAAATACTAAAAGCGTAACCAGCTGGAGTCACCGCAACTGGGTAACTGTCCGATATTTCTTTAGTCGACCTGCCAAAAAGCGGCAAGGATATAGCCGCCCCATTCGTCCCAACAACTGCTATATAGGCAAGTAGATTTAACCAGCGATAACCTAGTTTCATATTTCTATTCTCCTTTAAGGCCAGAATTGGATCCCGATAGTATATTCTATCAAGTATCTAAATATAACCTCGCAGCCGAAATATGAATCAATATTGATACTTCCGTGCTGAAATCTTCTAAGTACTGCTTCGTATAATTTTGATTAAGTCCAAGTCAGGACTTTCGCTTAAGTAATAATGCAGATTATTTTTTTGAAAGTATACTTCTTTAGATTTCAAAGTATAGACCGTAATATCGTTTACACTTTTCTTCTTAGAGACGCGCTCATCCGTTAGCTCAGATCCCAATTTATCTGCTATCGTATAGCTCAAGCTGAGACTAGCGGAAGATTCAGATTGATAAATGCTTACCTCGCTGTTCGCTTCTTTACTTTCACTCCTATACCAATTTGAAAAAGTGATCGTACTGTAAAAATCTGAAGTAAACTCTTTAGGAAGCTTTAATATAGTTACCTGATTGAGATCAATCGCATTTTCTACTATATGGGCTTTATTGGTTAGAGTCTCTGCAAACGCAATTACGTCCTCTTTGGATGATTTATAAGGGCTAAGCGAGCATTGGAAGCCAGCTTCATCAAAGGTCATGTAACTGCCTTTATCCATATATCCATGGATGCCATTAGTTAATTGAATGTCGATCAGATCTTTAGTTTCTAGGGCATAAGGGTCCGTTCGTTTGGCACAAGAGTAATTGATATATTCAGGAGTGGAAGGCTTCGAATTAACAAAAGCATATTTAATTTCCAAGTCTGTAAAATCTAAACCTGATCTATAGCTTACGGATTCAGAGAATAATTCATAATTGCCCAATTGGCTTGGGTATAGGATTTTCTGATTTGCTGTTGCTAATATGGCTTTAATATCCATCAATTCTTCCTTAGTTGTATTGCTTGCAGGTAATCCGGAGGAAATCGAGCTTGAGCTAATCTCATCATCGGTATCAATTGAAGCTATAAATTTAATTAAACCAACTAGGATTAAGAAGACGAATATACAAATTGAAATAACTTTTGGAAATCCGGCCCTTTGCTTGATTCGATGTGCATTGCCTTCAAAATGACTTGAAATTTGCGGGAGCTGGCTTGTTTCAGCCTGCATAAGTATATATTGCTCCTGATATTTGGATCCAATACGTTTAGTCAATCTAACAACACCCATAGGATCAAAAAACACATTTGTACGTATGCTTTCATAGGTATCCACTTTAGTTGAAACTATAGTAAGACAAGATACTTCTTTGATATCGTTTAGAATTTGCAGACAGATGTCGTAATTCTTACCTTGCTTGAGACATAGTTTTTCGATTTTTTTGAGATCACCTTTTGAATGCCACTTAACCAAGAGGTCAAACCATTTTTTAGCTAAAATTAAGCGGAATGGGGTAACTGGAAATTTATTCTGCTGATAGCGAATCCCAAGGAAACGATAAAAATTCAATTGAAAATCTTCGATTGTTGCATAATATTCACAATAAAAAGTGTCTGGTCCATGACTCTTAACCGACATATATTGATTGGTATAGCCATAAAAGTATTCATCCTCTTTATTGTCAAGCTTAATTTCTCGATCTGCGTTGAAGCAGAGCATCATGGTCTTTTTAAACTCAAAGTCAAAAACAGGTGCTCCAGTATCATAGCTTAACCATTCTCGATGCTTACCATGAAATAGCTTAAGCTCATTTTCAATTTGTGCCGAGTTGTCGAACCGTATATCCACATCACCCAAAGCAATATAAGGAATTCGACCGCCCATGACAGCGCGTAGTAGTGCTATTTCTTTTCCAGTCAATTGATATCTCATGAAATCCCTCGCCTTAACTATAATCTAATGGAAGCCAATAGAAATTATAGCATTTAATAGCTTGCCAGAATAGAAAATTATGACAAATCATGACAAAAACAGCCAAACCGATTGCTCAGTAAGGCTGCATTCATCAAGTTAATTAAATTTTTATGCCAGCACATCACGTCTTTTAAAGATAAAATGTCCTATCGCATACATCCCTACTACCCATACGGCTGTAATAATCAAGCTCTGAGATAAGCTCATGGGGTAGCCAAAATTTCTAGATAAACTGCCGGTCCATGCATTCGGTAAATCGAAATGTGGAGTTAGAAAATATCTTAACCAGGTGGTGCCGCGCATCGCATTGATAATGATCGTGCCAATAATGATTACGGCAATTGATATCCCCGTGCTCACTGCAGCTGAACGTACTAAGACGGAGCAGAAAAAACCTAAACCGCACATGCCAATGGTCGATAATAACGTAAGCAAAATAGATTGAATGGTGAAGCTGCGCATGGATATGACTTTAGCATCTGTTGGATTCGCTGCTAGCTCCGTACCTATACGTCCATCATCCTTCACTACACTTACTTTCTCATATTTCACCCCAACCACAGTAGGATTGGTTGCGCCATGGGTGCCAAAGACTGCGAGCAAGCCCCCTGCCAATACCCCTAAAATAATAATATGAATGCAAATCGCACCAATAATAGCAGTCATATACTTGGCAAACAAGATTTTTACGCGTGAGGCTGGCCGAGTTAATAATAGTTTAATCGTGCCTCCTGTTTGCTCCCCAGAAACCATATCTGCCACGAGCAGCACACACAAAAGTGGAATGAATAGCTGTGCTCCTACACCTAAGAAATCTTGAATCGCATCCCAAGAGGATAAAGAGTTTCGCTGGATCTCTGGTGGATGTGTTAGCTGGTATTCTGCCAGTACGAGTTGGATCTGCAGTTGCCCTTTTTCCGCTGCTTGATCGGGTAATAATAGAGCTATGGAGCTCTTAATATGCTCGATTTTCTGCTCAATATCCGCTTTTGTTGGCGGTATTTGCAAGCTCTCTTTACCGATTTGTTCCTTGCTTTGCTTCATGCCAATGATCTGCTCTTGCAGCAATTTCTTCTGCTCTGCCGTTAGATTCTTATCGGTATCCAGCTGGTTCTGAGTCCGTTTAATCTGACTATCCGTCATCTGAATTTGCGTAGCTGGATCATTGTAGTGCTTCTGGTTCTGGTCCTCATGGTATCGTGCATAGGTATAGAAACTGATTAACGCCAAACCTAGCAATAACACGACTACGAATCTTCTACGACGAATTAATTTAATCCATTCATTCTGAAAAATACGCCAAAACTCACCCATGCTCATGCCCTCCTGTCATCGTCAAGAAGACATCTTCTAACGAGGATTTCTGTTCTTCCAGCTTATATATTTGCACGCCAGCTTGCAGCAAGCTTGATAGAATTGGATTCAGCACCGTCGGCGGCTCCTCCAGAATCAATTGACCCATCGTCTCATGACGCAAATTCAGCTTAGGGTGCTCAGTTTTCAGGCATAGCAATGCGTTATCTACGGAATCGACATGAAGTATCAGACGATTTAAATTGGATTGATTGCGCAGCTCATCTAAGGTAGAGGTAATAATCCACTTTCCTTGATGAATGACGCCGACACGATCAACTATCTGCTCAAGCTCCGCCAAGAGATGGCTTGATATCAATATGCTAGTTCCTTGCGCCGCAAGGTTTAATAGCAATTGACGAAATTCACGAATCCCACTTGGATCCAAGCCATTAGTCGGTTCATCCAAAATTAACAAAGCTGGATTGTGGATCAAGGCTTGGCCTAATCCCAAACGCTGGCGCATACCCAGTGAATATCTTTTTACCTTTTCACCGATGCGATCCTCTAAACCTACTATTTTAACAACCTCAGCTATTTTCGCCTCATCTATCGGTCCAGATAACCGCGCAAACTGACGCAGATTTTCTAATCCGCTTAGGTAAGGATAAAGCTCTGGATTCTCGACAATTGTGCCGACATTTTTTAACGCATTGCGATGATCCGAATGAATGTCATGCCCACAAATCGAAATTGTGCCTTCTGTTGAGCGCGCAAGCCCTACTAGCATACGAATCGTCGTTGTTTTCCCTGCTCCATTGGGTCCAAGCAGCCCGAAAATTTCACCTCTATTAACACTAAACGATATGTTGTTCACGATCGTACGATCGCCGATTTTCTTGCTCAGTCCGTTAACTTCTAGAACCAGTGACATACTCAGCTTCCTTTCATTCTGCGAGAACTAAAGATCTTTTCTTCTAAAAATAAACATCCCAAGCAATAGAGCAAAGAGGGTGTAACAAACGGCATAAACTAAGAAAGTATTAGAAGGAATTTGGTTCAATCCAAAAAAACCTAAGAAGTCATCAGCGCCAGTCAGCCCCTGCAAATCTTTAAGGCTGAACATTTCGGCTAACATCCTTCGCTGTAAGGAGTCAACTGGCATAACAATCGACATCAAGCCTGATATAGTTTGCAACGGTTTGAAGGTATCTTCTGAAACAATGCCGATAGAGCTTACTTTTTCGATCATTCCACCCAGCCAACCTGCTCCGAACAACATGACCATGAACACACCATTCCCTAATGCGGAGAAAAAGCATGAGCCCAGCATAGCGACGGAGACCAATAAAGGTACAACAAATGCGAATAAAACGAATGATTTGGTTAAAGAGATGAAATCTCCCGGTACGGTCGAATGAGCTTGGGTAATCGCTAAAATAGAGCCAAATAACAGCGCCGCATAAATGATGCCTAAGCTTACATATCCTAGCCACCGACCCAGAAACCAGCGCCAGCGCGCTAAAGGACGAGGCAGCAAAGCTTGCAGCACACCTTGCTCTGCTTCTCCTGCAACTACGGCGACTGAGCTAAAAATCGCTAAAAATGCAATGACAAAAGAGCCAAAAAAGAAGCCTAAAGACAGCGTCATCGCTCCTTGTTGAAAGCGTCCCAGCAAGACAGCGATACTATTCTGGTCCAATGCGCCTATTCCATATGTCATGTCTTTGCCAATTGCCCGAGCCACAAACCAAAAAGCAATGAGGAAAACAGCTGACATCACCAAGGATAACGTCATAACTCTTTTACGCAGCATTTCCTTCCAGGTCATCATTACAATGGTGATCATACACGTTCCCCCCTGTGATTTAATCCGGAGACCGCTTGGATAAACCATTCGTCTAAAGGTGTCTTGGCTTTCTTCACTTCATATAAGGTCATGCCCTGCTCAATTATAAGACTATTCAGCCAGCCAATTTGTTCATCTTCCTCTAATTCAGCCTCTAGCCAAACAGAATCACTCTCATGAGGAACAGCCAGATTAATCGCGCGAATTTGCAAGCCTGTTTGCTCCTGCAGCCAGTTCAACGTAAGCTGGGCGAAACCGCCGACTCGAATCTGCCAACGAGGCTTCTCCTGTAAAACCTCTGTAACCGAGCCCTCTGTAAGGATTTGGCCATTGTTAAGCAGCGCCACACGATCACATAATAATTCAACATCCTCTAATAAATGCGAGTTGAGGAAGATGGTTTTCCCTTGTTCTTTAAGCCTTTTCAATAGGAGTCGCACTTCGTGCCGTCCTACAGGATCCAGTGCCGAGGCAGGCTCGTCTAGAAATAGCAGCTTTGGATCATTCAAAAGTGCGCATGCAAGGCCAAGCCGCTGCTGCATGCCTTTGGAGTAACGCTTTACACGATCATACCCGCGTTTGCCTAAGCCCACTTCCTCCAAAAGCTGTGGAATCCGTTTTTTAGCATGCAGTCGATCCATTCCACACAGCTTCGCATGCAGAATTAGCACTTCTTCACCCGTTAACCATTCCTGGTAACGATATAACTCCGGTAAGTAGCCAATCTCTCTGCGCGCAGCCAAAGAACCAATGGGTTCTCCGAACAATGTTCCTGAGCCTGCTGTCGGCTGAATCAGCCCCACCAGCATTTTCACGAACGTGCTTTTTCCCGCCCCATTGGGACCGAGAAAGCCAAAGGCTTCCCCTGCTCCAATCGATAATGTAATTTGCCGACAGCCTCTACCGTTTCCGTAATCCTTCGTTAGCTGCCTTGTCTCAATTACAGTTTGACTCATTGCTTAATCAACTCTCCCGCTAATTTGAATGCTGACTCGGAATCCGTAAATCCATCTCCGTTTATCGTATAAAGCTGGCTATTCTTGACCCAAGTTAATCCATAATGGATTTGTTCCACTGTTTCAGCATTCTTTTGATAAACATTATATTTCTGCTGAGTCATCACAACATCAATACCATCAATTGTGCGTTTTTCAACAGTCCCGTTCACAATAACAGGCAAAGGCAGCTTCCCATTATCCAAGACGCCTGATCTCTTCAAGCTATCCTTCAGATAATCTGGTAAGAACGGGAATTGCATAACGGCATCCAGTGCTTCTTCAACAGGTATCGAAGGATCTACATCAATCGAAGGTGCTGCCATTTGGGAAAAAGAAATGTTGCGCTGTTCACCATTTATCGTTACTTGCTGATATCCGCTGACAATTTCCCCAAAATTTAAGGTGACGGGTTTGCCATCAATAATTTGCGGCAATAGTTTTTTGGCACCAAGGCGTTTCAAGGCTTTGTTTACTTCATCGACATGCAGGTTAAGTATAATTTCACTGCTTGGAGAGATATTAACTTTATTAAGATCAAAGCCTTGTGGCATAATAAGCTTCCGATTCAATAATTTCTCTGCCTCTATAAGTGAATACTCTCCATTCAACGTACCCGAGGTATGCGAAAATGCTCCGAAAGTGTTAACTGCTTCTTGTGAACGGCCATCTGTAAAAATGTTATTCATTATTTGTTGAATATCATCCTCTTGAACAACCGTCACCTGCTCCATGCGAAACTTACTCAGAATAGCAGCAAGTGCTTGATTGCCTACCGGTGTGAATAAAGTTACAGCTAATACGCTTGCTGCAACCGTCCCACTAAGCCATTTACGATTCTTTTTCAACCAATTCATCCAAAGTCCGCTTCTGCGACTATCTGAGATGTTTATAGTCTCATGTTCATTGTTATCAGCAGTCTTGAAGAATGTGGAATCAGTTGTAGCTTCTTCATCTAGGATTAGGCTTAGGTCATCCTCATTTTTCTTATCCTTAGTAGCTAGTTCATGTGCCTGCTTAGACCAACGCACCCATTGTGCATTGACAGGCTCATTCACAAGCTGCTTTTGCAGTCGTTCCCATGCCGCTAATGTTGAAGTGTTTTTATTATCGTTTGCTTCGGATTGATTCATTGTATATTCCCCCTGCTCCATAATTCCTGCTCGTGCAGCTCTGCTTGGCGTTTTAATCGTGTCGTCGCTCGCTGTACCAATGTGCCTACGAGTGGTAAACGCACTTCCAATTGATCCGCTATTTCGCTATAGCTGTATCCCGAATATCGCAGCATCAGCACCTTGCGATCTCGTTCCGAAAGCTCCTTCAGCCAGTCTTGAACTTCTTCCCGATCCAACTGATGAATCATGGCATCCTCGTTCGAAATCGTTTCCTGCTGAAGCGCTCCGCCTAAACGTTCCTGTTTCTCTATTAGCACCTTTTCCCGCGCCTTCTTATTCAAGTAATCATAACCAATACGTGTAAGCACGCGATGCAGCCATGCCCCTAAGGCATTAAGCTCATCCGGCGGATTTCGATAAAGTCGCAAGAAAACCTCTTGGGTTAAATCCTCCGCAATCGCTTCGTCTCTGACAAGAGCAACCAGCTTACGTCGGACTGTTGGATAATGACTATGAAAAAGATTCTTAAATAAATCGGGTACTATGGGTTCCATTCCATTTAGGCTCCTTTCACAGCTGCAGCTGAACGGGTAACGGGTAAGTTGTACACCCTGCTCGCTAACCGTATATCTATAAGACATAGGCAAGCCGATATTTATATCACCCTGTTAAGAAAATATTTCTGAAGTTAGTTTGCGGGCCTGGCAGGATCTCGATACACTGAAATTCAGTCTATAGTGACTCAGTTTGTTTAAGTAACTAGCTGTTAGCTTGTTTTCCAGCGCATCAGCGTATCAGTAGCTGTTCTTCCTGAGCCAAAGGGATACAGGCCAAAAGAACCCTACTTACAGCAGAGCTTTCCTAGCAGCAAGGATAAATTTGGATTGATCGAGCGGGTTAACCCCTCTTCTAGTACGTGAAGCCTGAACATCGGGCGGACTCGGTTGATAACCTACATAAAAGGTAGTGATCGTCCCTCGTCCCCCTGTTATAGAGCTAAGCTTTATCGGATATTCTAAGGACGTAGCCACAGGTAAAATACCTTCAAGCGATACGCGCCCTTTCACAGTAACAGGCGGCTCAAAACTAGCTCTCATTTGCACCAAATCACTCATAATCTTCCCGCTAAACTCTTCAGGCGCAGTAATTCGAAAGCGCAGCAACGGCTCAAGCAAGGTCGTTCCGGTTTTCTGCAGTCCATCCATCAGCCCCATGGGTGTGGCAACTGCAAAATCTAATGGATGGGTATGCCACACATGATGCTCTCCTTCAACTAAGGTGATGACCACATCGGTTACCTCCCAACCATACAAGCCCTGCTGTAAAGCCTCGGGCACTCTGCGCTCCACTTCATTCTGATAGCGAATCAACAAGCTTTCGGCGCGAACCTGTGAATGAAACTGAATCCCGCTTCCCAACGGACCTGGCTCGATTAAAAAACGCAGAATCGCCCAGCATGGCTTAGGCATCGTATAAGCAATAAAGCCTTCGCCTACTTGCGAAGGTGTTTCTTTATATATCACAGAAGGCGGACCAAACGTCGCTTGGAGATTGAATCGTGTTTTCAGCAAGCTTGTGAGAATCTCCAGCTGAATGCTGCCCATAACCTTGAGGTGCAGCTCCCGCTCATCCTGCAGCCACTGCAAATCCAGCAACGGATCCTCTTCCGTCAGCTCTTGCAGAGCGGCAACTAAAGCTGTATGCTGCTCCGACTTAGAGAATACCTGCACATTCAAAAGCGGAACCGCCATTCTTGGCAGCACTGGAATCTGAGCTGGATCTCCCAGAACATCACCAATCTGAGCTTGCGCCAATCCGCATAATGCAGCAATATCCCCCGCATAAACAACACCGAGATCTTCGACTTTGCGGCCATCGATTTTGCGGATTTGGGTGATCTTTTCTTCCATTCCTTGCGTATGATTAATGACGATATCACGATTGCGGATAGTACCTTGATAGACACGGGCAAATGCTAGCTTGCCCATAACCTTATCTCGTTCGATTTTGAATATCACAGCTGCCAACGGCTGCTCTGCATCCCCTAATGGAGCAGGTAAATATTCAATAATCGCATCCATCAAGTCCGTGATTCCCAAGCCCCTGCTGGACACGCCAAACAATACTGGAAAAACCTGGCCAGCAAGCACTTGTTGCTTCAAATTCTCTTTTAGCTCACCCGCTGATACCTTAGCTCCTTCGATAAATTTCATCATAAGCCCATCATCCAGGTCGGCTAATTTTTCAAGCATGGAAGTAAGCTCACTATCCTGCCAGATACTTGTAGAACCTAGAAAAAACTCGGCTTCACCAGAAGGTATTTGAATTGGAATCACGAATGGAGTTAATAGCTTGGCTATATCATCTAATGTCTGCTCGAAATCGGCACCAATCCGATCCATTTTATTAATATACAGAAGGGTAGGGATTCGCAAGGTCTGCAGCGCCTGCCAGATAATTTCCGTTTGCGATTGCACGCCTTCTACAGCAGATATTACAAGCACAGCTCCATCCATAACACGAAGCGAGCGCTCGACTTCAGATAGAAAATCGACATGGCCCGGCGTATCCACAAGATTAACGTAAACACCCTGCCATAGAAAACTTGTCGTGGCCGCTTTCACCGAAATCCCGCGCTCCCGTTCTATATCAAGAGAGTCCGTTTGGGATGTTCCTGAGTCCACACTGCCCAATGTACGGATTCTTCCGCTCTCATATAGAATGTGCTCCGTTGTTGTCGTTTTACCCGCATCGACATGGGCAAAGATACCCACATTTCTCATTTTCTTCTCACTCATCTATATCACCTTTTCATTATGCTCATTGTGATTTATCTTTATCATTATAGCATTCGATTTCATCCTTATTTTACACTTCAGTAAGAGTTTTGTAATGTTTATCGCTTACACTGAGCTTAAATCGATACGGAGGTGCACCCCATTATGAATAAAAATAAATTCAAGTTTTTCACACCACCTATTGTTCTCGTCATTCTCGCTATATTTGCAGCTATGCACTACTCTAAAAAAGAGGAAAAGGTTGAGCCTATGGCTGAGGTAATGGCGCCAATTACTACGATTGCCCCAACTGTTGTTGCATCAGCTGCGAATGAGAAATTAGCTTATTTTGCGGGAGGCTGTTTCTGGAGTATGGAGTCCTCGATTGAGCCTACTCAAGGTGTACTTAGTGTGATTTCTGGATTTATGGGTGGCCACCTGGACAATCCAACCTATGCCGATGTGACCACTGAAACTACAGGACATCTGGAAACCGTCGAGGTTCACTATGATCCTAATGTAATCAGTTACGATGAGCTGGTTCAAGTTTACTGGCGGAATACCAACCCGACGGATGCAGGCGGTCAATTCTATGATCGCGGGGAATCCTACGGACTGGCGATTTTCTATACAGGCGATGAGCAGAAGACGATAGCCGAAGCCTCCAAAAAGGCTTTAAGCGACTCCAAGCGATTCGATAAGCCAATCGTAACTGCCATTAGAGAAGCTACGAAATTCTATCCTGCTGGAGAAGAGCATCAGAATTACTATAAAACCAATGCTGACCATTATGAATCTTACCGGGATGCTTCTGGACGTGATAAGTATTTTGATAAAATATGGGGTGCAGATCGTGTAGTGAAGCTTTCTGTGAAAACGCCAGCAGCTTCGGCTGCGACAGTTGATTATAAGAACTTCGACAAAGCAGCAAAGCTAAAGACACTAACCAAAACCCAATTTGAAGTAACCCAGAAAGAAGGGACAGAAATCCCTTACCAAAATCTATATGATGAGAATAAAGCAGCCGGCATTTATGTAGATATTGTATCGGGAGAGCCGTTATTCAGCTCCAAAGAAAAATTCGATTCCGGCACTGGCTGGCCTAGCTTCTTTCAACCGTTAGAGCCTGACAATATTGTGCTTAAAACAGACTCTAGCTTGGGCTCCGAACGAGTCGAGGTCCGCAGCAAATATGCCGATTCTCACCTAGGCCATGTATTCGACGATGGTCCTGAGCCAACTGGCAAGCGCTATTGCATGAATTCAGCTTCCATGGAGTTCATTCCAGCTGCTGACTTGGAAAAACGCGGTTATGGGCAATATGCTAAGCTGTTTAGTTGAGTAAATGATTAAAACCACTTATCCAGAATTTAGGGATTAAGTGGTTTTTTCTTGTTTAATAATTCAGAGGAGAAAAAACGAGCTAAACTAATTCGACTTACGATAAACCAGAAGCAGCAATAAGAAGGAGATCAGGAGGGTTGCACCCGTCCACAGCCAGGCGAGATTAGTTTTATTGGCATCAATGGCAATATAAATTGCCGTTGGAATGGTCTGTGTTTTACCGGGAATGTTGCCTGCGACCATCAGGGTTGCACCAAATTCACCTAAGGCTCTAGCGAAGCCAAGAATATAAGCGGAGACTAACGCGCGACTCGATAAGGGAAGGATGACCCAGAAGAGAACCTGCCATTCTTTAGCTCCTATCGAGCGGGCTACATCCTGCAAGTCTTTATCCACGGCAAGAAACCCCGCTTTGATTGTCATATAAACCAGTGGAAACGCGATAACAATCGAAGCAAGCACAGCCGCCCACCAAGTAAAAACGAGGGGATGATCGAAGATCCGCTCAAAAAACCGTCCAAACCCACTACGCCTGCCGATGGAAATTAACAGCACAAAGCCTACCACCGTTGGTGGTAGGACTAAGGGAAGTAGAAACAACGTTTCTACGATTATTTTTCCGAAAAACCGTTTTCGTGTCATCAACCAAGCCACGGCAATCCCCAAGAGAAATACGATAATACTCGAGAAAAACCCGACTTTGATTGACATCAGAACAGGTGACCAAAAATCTTGCCACCCTATATGCTCATTAGCCATGTTATGGTTTGCTTGGAAGCTTGAAGCCATATTTCACGAATATCGCCGTTGCTTCTTTCCCCTGCAAGTAGTTATAAAAACTTGTTGCTTCTATTAAATGCTTCGTTTCTTTAACAATACCTTCTGGATAAATGATCGCGTCATGTGCTTTGGGTGCTACAGTAAGCATGATTTTTACTTTTTTCGATGTTAATGCATCTGTACGATATACAAAGCCTGCATCTGCATTCCCAGTTTCAACGTAAGTCAACACCTGACGAACATCCTTCGTCTGCACCAGCTTTGGCTTCAACTCTTCATAGATTCCCAAATAATCCAGTGTTTGTTTAGCATACATACCTGCGGGTACAGATTCAGGAATTCCTATTGCAACTAATTTAAACTCGGGTTTAGTCAATTCTTTATTGGTTTCTTTGGCAAGCTTGATCTTACTGTCAATTGGCATAATCATTACAAGATCATTAGCCAATAAAGGCGTTTGGTTTGCTGAATCCACATAGCCTCCATCAACCAATGCCTTCATTTGCTTGGAGCCAGCCGATATAAACACATCCGACGGAGCGCCTTGCTCGATTTGCTTCTGCAAAATTCCCGAAGCAGCAAAGTTAAAAGTCAATTTAATCGATGGATTTTTCATTTCAAATTCTTTCTCGATGGCGAGCAAACTATCCTGAAGACTAGCGGCTGCCGATATAATTATCTCTGTTGGTGCTGCTGCTTTTGTCTCACCTTTGGCTAATACCACAGCTGAAGCTGAAACCACTACAACCAACAACAAGCTTAATGAAAGCAAATACTTTTTAATCTTCATGCTTAATCCCCACCTTATCCTAAATTATTATAGGACCTATAATAACACAGATAAAATCGATTATAAATATAATTAGATATAATTAAGCATAAGTAGATATAACTAGGTATTAGTTTTCGAATACAACTTGGCCCGTTCGCGACAAATCATAGCCTTGAATCGAGGTTAATTCATGTTTGAAGCCTTCCGAATTTAGTATCTGTTTAACTACCTCAATCCACTCTAGACTGTCTGGAGATTTCAGCATAACCAAATCATATCTTTCTTGAATTAGGGGAATAAATTCCACTCCAGCTACCAGCTGAGCCGCCTTCTCAATTCCGACGCCAACATCGGCTTCACCTAATGCTATTCTACCCGCTACTGCCATATGACTGGATTCTTCGCTAGAGTAGCCCATTAATTGGCTTGAAGCTATATTATGCAATCGCAGCATTTCATCCAGCAAAACTCGTGCACCGGAGCCTTTTTCTCGATTAGCGATAATCAATCCTGCTTGTCCAAGATCTTGCCAAGACGCAAGCTGCTTCGGATTTCCTTTTTGTACATATAAACCTGCCGGTCTGGAAACCAGATTAATCACTATATAGGAGAAACCCATTAGCAGCTTACTAATATATGGGACATTGTAATGACCTGAATCTCCATCCAACAGATGTGTACTCACAATATCAGATTGCCCTTGATACATCGAGATTAAGCTGCCCATACTGCCTGCAAAGCTGCGAAGCGGACGAATGCCTAGCTCTGATTTCTCCAAATGCTTAGCCAGAATGTCCAAGCTAATATCTTGCCCTGTTATCACAATAGTTCGCAGCCCACTAGAAGCTACAGAGATACTCGGTTTACTCGGGAGTTCCTGCTGCACCGCCAGAACGCGACTATGCCCGCTTTTCGTGCTTTCTTTATAAGCTTCTAGATCAGCACTATCCACCCTCATCTGTTTGCCAACCCGATAAGAACGCAGCTCCCCTTTTTTAATGAGATCATAGACGGTTAATTTCGATACCTTGAGCAAACTGGCGATTTCTTCAGATGTATAAGAAATATTGTCGGACATGGAAAACCTCCATGATTAAATTACGATGCTATCTACATCATACGCTGAATGAGGTGATGAAATCTAGAAGCTGCTTCGTTTTGAGGATTTATTTCACTATGCGCTTTGCCGATACAATCCGGCTTGTCCAATTGGCATCGAGATTCGTTACGGTTACACCAACGCCTACCTTGTACGTTTGCAGCACCTTATTCTCACCTAGATAGATACCAACATGTCCAATATGGTCTAAGCCAGTCAGATCTTTACGGGAAGCCGTAGTAAAGAACAGCAGATCACCTTTACGAAGCTGGTCGAGAGAGATTTTATCCCCTTGCTGGCTTTGCTGGCGCGAATCTCTTGGCAGGATCACATCACTGCGGCCGAAAATCAATTTCATAAAGGACGAGCAATCAAATGTTTCGGTTTGTTTAGTTGAGGCTCCAAATTGGTAAGGAGCACCCATAAACTTAAGCCCTTCAGCAATAACAGTATCGATCTTTTTCTCCCATGCTGGGCGGTCCGCTTTATATATGTAATCTGTTGAAGCCCTAAGCAGATAACCAATCTGTCCATCATCTGCAACAACCTGGAGCCAGTCTTTATTCGTTTCCTCCGTAATATGTACAACCGATGCTTTCTGCATATTGCGTAAAACCTTGGCACCCGAAGTGGGATCTTTCAGTAAAGTCCCGAATGCGGTAACGGTGGCAGGCTGAGGATAATATTTGGTTACAGGTGCTGGATTATCGATCGGCGGCAGATCCTCCACTGGATCCTCAGGACTTGCAGAGCTCTCTATCATCGCTGTTTTGCTGGCATCATCCCATTTAATCTTGTAACCGATCGATTCGGCGACCATGCGAATCGGTATGTATGTAGTCCCTTTGTAGTTCAAGCTTGTAGGCACTCGCTCTTTCCCATTGTCAAAGCTATCTTCGGAAGTATAGGATTTATCATTCAAACTCCACTTAAACGGCACAATATTCACTTGGACCTGGACTAACCCTGCCGCAAACACTACTTTCGTTGCAATACCAATGCTTATTACCGAACCTACTAACGTATAAACCCACTTTTTCTTCAAAATAAATCAACCTCCTGTAGAATCTACTAAATGATAAAAAAAGCAGCCGTTGATTACTGCCCTCTAGTAGAGACTCTATTGGAATTGCAGAAGTTGCATTATTTAACACCAAAACGCCCGTCCAAATGTTACCAATCGCACTCAAATCAAATAAATAGCATCCCCTTGGCGAATCATTCCTGGCTTAATTATGGATGCATAAACACCGAAATTCTGCTTATTTACTTTAATTATTTTTTCTAAAAGGGTACCGTCTTTTACAATATAATCTGGATCCAGTGTCACCATCGAGCATCTTTCACATTCAACGTTAATCTGCAGTTCCACGTCGCCGATTCGCAGCTTTCTTCCTACCCACTCCGCTTCAATAAATGGAGTATCTTCTATTAAAGCAACTTTAATATTAGATCTAAATCGACGTTGATCCAGCGGCTTTCCCCAAAGCTGCTCAAGCTCCCGCAATGAAGCATCCGTAATTAATAAGACACTTTCACAATCAACTGCCATGAGCTCAGAGCCCTCCGGTTCACAGATCAGCTGACTCATCTGGCTAGTTGTGAATTGTTGAATTTCTGTTAATAGCTGCTCGTTCCAATCAAAAATAGCCCCTTGCGGCGAGGTTACTTGTACTTTTGGAGACTTATTATCTGCTCCCGCCACCCATTCTGCTTGGTATTGAAGCATTTGCGGAATTTGTCTAGCTGTAAAATATCGTGCAAAATCCTGTTTGCTTTCATCTATAAAAGCATACTTGCGATCTCCTACAAAACCATAAGCAGCTAATTCTGCTTTAAGCAACACTTCGCCAGCAAATGACTTAATCGGGTAGCGCTTTAGCTCTGTTATTTGACCTATTATATTCATCCATAAACCTCCATCAATGTTACTTAAAGACGAGTATATCATCCTGCGCAAGCAAACTCATCATTTAATTACTCCGCGCCTCTGGATCGTAGACTTCACTTTAATCTCTATTTTCATTTCCGGAAATAGCTCATTTTCCCATTCGTCTATACTCATAAAGCCACCTTTTACTGCTGTACGATATTTATTGCCAAAGCCCGCTGGGTCTGATCTTAAATGCTGCAGCTTACTAACCAGCTCCTTAATCTCATCCTGAACACTCTCATTCACCCGCTGCTCCATTTCGTCTATTTGATGAGCTTCCGTAACAAGCATCGCTTGTTCATTCTGGTCGAATTCCAGCTCCAATTGAAGCTGAATGCTAATTTGCTGGGCGTTAACTTTTATTTTATTATGGTATTTCAGCAAATTAAAGGTAGTACTATTCCCAATGGTAAAGGTGGTCGCACGGAGCTTGTTTTTTTGCAGCAAATAAAGCATTTTAGTTTCCTCCGGACTAAGATGGCCTACCAGCTTATCTTTTTTAAATACAGCTAGCTCAGAGACTTCAATTTTATTGCCTGACTTACTATTTTTTACGAACATCACAAATGGGCTTTGCCCTACTTCTGCACTCAAGCTATAGAATTCAAACATATAAATAGGCAGCACTTCAGAAGTATCTGAGCCGTATTGCGAAAAAGTATCCACTAGTGCATCTGCTACAGTTTCAGGCGCTTCTGGGACAATTTCAAGGATGGATTTAACACTGCCTGGTGTAATGCCAATCCATGATACGGGCTGAAACTCCGCTCTTCGCATAAAAAGATCCAAACACGGATCAATCCCCTGTTTAGCCATTTCATTGGAAAACAAAAAAATCTTGGTATGGCCAAATTCAATATCCCTTGCCGATTTCCGTTTCATAATGAAAAGCGCCTCGGCAACATTTCTCCCTTCCGCAGTCAAGATGTAATTAGGTGGTTTACCTGTTGATCCCCCCGACCCAGGAGCAAGAGCCGCATATCTTCCGGGTACTGCAGCCAGTGCATAAACCTTTACTCCAAGCTTGCTTTTATCGATACCCAGTGCAGTAATAAATGTGATTCGGTTGATTTGCTTCATATTGGAGCATCCCGCAAGCGTGAGTAAAATAACAATAACTAGTCCAAGTCTGCTTATAATCATTAGACGGCTCTCCTTAATTTCACAAGTAACCAAATGATCATCGGCATGACTAGGAGCATAAAACCCGTTAATATCCCCATCATGCTGCCGAATCGATAGATCATCAACGGGCCAGAATTAAAGAAAACAACAGTCCCTGATAGAAATCCAGCACTCAAAACAAATAAGCCAGAGGTTCGCTTTTTAAAAATACTCGCGGTAGCCCGAGCAGAACAACGAATAAAAAAGGCTGCGCAAATAATTTCAATGTACTTCCAATAAAGCATCCAAATGAACACAATCCGCTCCAGCACAAAATTCTCTATACGCACTGCATTAATTGTACTATACACAAAATAGACGGATTCCTTAGCTCGAGTGATACCAAAGCTTACTATGCCCATAGCCAGCATAAATGAAATGAAAATGGTAATTACCAAAGTGAATAACATGATCGATTTCCCATTAATATCTTCCTTGCCTTTTCGCATTAACACAATAGCAGCTAGCGGCGAAAAAAGCGGTAAGAAATTAACAAAAGCATTAAAGGGTGCCGTCATTTCCGTTGTATTAAATAAGGGATTCAGCCAATGCCATCTAGCATGCAATAAAGGTATCGCACAAATAAAAAGGAAAAATGGAATTGCAAATATCATCATAATATGTGCATATCTAGCATGGGTTTTCAAAGGGTATAAGGCCCCTGCTGTCGCAAGAACCGTTTCAAGCAACATATACTCTTTAGGCTCCCCCAATAATAAGGCTCTAGAGAAAAAATCCCCGCTAACATAATTAACAATGGATACAATACCGCAAAAGAATAAAGCATAAACCAGATAAATCAATCGAGCCGAGAGCACTATACCCCAATTTTTCGTATCCAGCAATAAAGATAATCCATTCATGGCATGTACCTTTAAGCTAATCCATATTCCAAACAAAACCAGTAAATAGCAGCAAAAAACATACCAAACACTATTTCTCCCCATCCACACTACCACTTCTGGATTTACTCGAGTTGCTAATCCAAGCATAACTACAAATAACAGAATCGGATAATGGACAGATGTCTCTTTTGGGAGTTTCATCATTAGAATAGATCCTCCTGCTCCAGCCACTCTAGCCTTTTCTTCCCTGCTGCTTCACGGCTGTAGGTAGAAGGACGAATTCTCATCATGCCTCGTGATACCCTTGTCATCGCATCTCTGAATAAATCCTTATAACGAAATGTACTAAAAGGAGCGGTATACGGAACACCAAACGAATGCAAATGACAAAGATAGAGCCCTATAAAACCTGTCCCAATGACTACTCCATATAATCCCAAAGGTATTGCCATAATGACAATTAGAAAACTAAGTATCCGCCAAGCCAGCCCAACCATATAATTAGGAGCTGTATAGCTGCCAATTGCTGTTGTCGCGGTGATTACGATCATAATATAACTGATTAAATGGGCTTGCGCAGCGGCAGTACCAATGATTAATCCGCCAACAATCGTAGCTGTGCCACCTATCGTCCTTGGCAGGCGCACCGTAGCTTCATTAATAAGCTCTATGAGCAACAGCATAATTATGACTTCAATATAGGATGGATAGGGGATACCTTCCCGACTCGCTGTAACAGCCAGCATGAATTGAACACGAAACACATCCTGATTTACGGTTGTAATGGCAACATACAGCGATGGCAAGAACAAGGTTATGGATAGTCCCAATAAACGAATGCCACGAAATAATAATGCAGCGATGCTAGAAAAGTAATAATCGTCTGAGGCTTCATAAAGACAGGTTATCGTTGTAGGAAAGATCAAGACGGAAGGCGAGGTATCGACCACAACAACAAATCGCCCCTCCAGCATCGAGGATGCCGCTTTATCTGGTCTTTCTGTCAGTTGAAACATCGGAAATGGTGAATAAACCTGTTTGGATATCAAGTAGCCTATCTGTGTGGAATCCAGAACAATATCCAATTTAAAATCATCGATACGATCACGGAACATCCCCAGTGCTTTTTCATTGACCAAGCCATCCATATAGACCACATTCACTTTTGTTTTGGATCGCTCTCCAATCACATATTCTTCGATGCGGATACTATTATCACGAATTCTACGGCGTATTAATGATAAATTGATATCAATATCTTCCGTAAAAGCATCCCTAGGGCCAACCAAACCTACTTCTCTCTCCGGTGGAACCATCTCGCGATTATGCCAATTGACTGCATTGTAATAAAACCCTTGAGCTAGTTGATTGACTAAGATTAACCAATTCCCTTCGAAGAGAACATCAGCCATTTCTTTATTATCCATTAAAACCGGTTTACAAGAAGCAAGAATACCTTGAATTAAAGGCTGGTCTTTAAGCGGTTCGTCTGTAATCTGTTCTTTAGCGATTGCCTCTCTGATGGGATCTAGTATGTTCATGTTGATATTCAGCGGATCTACAATACTTCTTATATAAATCAGCACCATCTGATCGTCTTGATGATGCGGAAAGGTCATATACTTGATCTCTAAATCAATGGGTTTGCCTAAGTATTGCTGCAAGCTATCTACTGCCTCATGAATCGTTAGCATGCTCAACCACATCCCATCCTTAGCGTCAACCCTATTATTTTCCAAAAGCTACTTTTTTATGCCCTTATTTCGATACCTCGCTTACAATTAATACACACTTGCCTAAATTTAACATTCTCTTAATATAAAGCGAGAAATCGGTTAACAATCCAATGTGATAATGAATCTAGCGTGTAGAGAGATACTGTTGCGTTAACAGTATAGAATCTCAAGTACACAAAATAAACTAGATTGGGCTAGGTGAAAAGGTGAAGAAGAAAATCTTGAAGCTCGTTTTAGCAACTTCCGTATTAACAGCAGTCGTTTCTGTAGCAACCGTTTCAGCTGCAGCCGTAACGACCAAAGCTCCAGCGTTTACAAAAACAGCATTAAATTTTAACGGAAAGAATGCTGATCTTAGAACGGTTGAAGTCAACAAAGTAAAGCTAGTTGCTCTACGTGATTTAGTAGATGTACTTGGTGCATCACTAGAATCAGATAACGGAACAATTACACTTCAATTGCAGAACACACTAGAATTGAAAGAAAAAGTATCAGCTTATACCGTTAATGGCGCAACAATGGCTTATACAGCAGCACCTGTAAATGTAGGCGGCACTTTATTCGTAGAATTAGATACAACAGTAGATGGTCTTGGTGGAAGTGTTGATACTGCTTCAGGAGCAACTACTTACCGCAGCTTCAAGCTACTAGAAGGCGATTTCAGCACACCTTACTGGATCAGCGGCAATAAAATTATCGCTGTTAAAGACGGTGACACTAAAAGCATTTACAAGGTTAACCCAACTGATATGTCTTATGAATTGTATTCCGACAATGAAGATGCATTGAGCCTGATCGTTTCTCCTGATGGAAATTATGGAGTATACACGAATACAGATGCACAAATTAAGCTAATTACGTTGAACCCTGGTATTACTGGGACACTTAGCGTAGATAAATCTCTTAAGACAGATTTCACTTGGTCCGCTGACAGCAAAAAGATTTATTTTGCCCAAGGTGACAATCAAGAAAAAATCTCATACATCGACGTTGCAACAGGCGCGATTAAAACAGTATTGGAAGATAAAATTAATTATAAATCCGATTTGCACCTTTCTGCTGACGGAACTAAGCTTCTGTACAACTTGAATTTACTTGGAACTTCACCTTCCACCTTTAAAGCTGCATCAGGTCCAGAAGACTTGGCTGCCTCTGAAGATACTCTAGCATTAGACTTCAATGTAGCAGGTTCACAATTATTCATGCTTGATCTTGTCACAGCCGGCGCTAAACCAGTCAAGCTTACAGATGGCAAAGCTAATACTTATGATTCAACTGTACTAAACGACGGCAGCGCGGTTTATGTAAATGTTGATCCTGCTGACGATGCATCAAAAGGTTCATTGAAGTTAGTTTCAGCAGCAGGTGTAATTAAAGATCTAGTTGCTGATTTAGATGTAACTTCAAGCGTAGCAACAGCTTCAGGTTCATTCATCATTACTGGATTGAATGCTGCTGGTAAAACAGTAGTAGCAACCGTAACTGCAGATGGCAAGAAAACAGATGTTGTTACTTCCGATGCAGATGTTGTAGATATCTCATCCTCTACTGACGGCGCTACAATCTTTGCAACAATTGACGGCAAGCTAGCCGTAATCAATAACGGAACTATCACTTATTTAACTAAGTAATATCAAAATCATTTTTCCTTGAAAGGGAGTCTATCGACCATGAGTTTTCTTAAAAAATTAACCGTTCTTTCCCTAGCTACTGTATTGCTAGTCAGCACTGCTTCACTTGTTGAAGCTAAATCAAACCTTAAAGGTAAAATCACCATTAACGGTTCCACTGCATTACTTCCTCTTACACTACAAGCAAAAAAAGAATTCAATAAGCTTAACCCGGGTGTTTCCATTGCAGCTTCAGGTAAAGGTTCCGTTACTGGACCTCAAGCAGTAAAAAAAGGCATTGCTGAAATCGGCGCATGTGACTGGGATGCAAGCATCGACGTTCCTGGATTCAAAGCATTTGATGGCCAAGTAGCTAACAAAGTAGCTGTTATTCCTTTCGCTGCAGTAGTTAATAAGAATGTAACAGTAAGCAATTTAACTACAGCTCAATTGCAAGGAATTTTCACAGGTAAGATCACGAACTGGAAAGAAGTTGGCGGAGCTGATGCTGATATCGTAGTTATCAACCGTTCATTCGGATCAGGTACTCGTGTTAACTTCATTATGAAAGCATTGGGCGGTACTGACACAGTTAAGAAATCAAGCAACTATAAAGAAGTAGGATCAAGCGGCGACATGAAAACAAACGTTGCTACTACACCTAATGCTATTGGTTACCTTGACTTGGTTTATGTGAACAGTGATTTCAAAGCAATCAAAATCAACGACGTTGAAGCATCTGCTGAAAACGTAATTAACGGAAAATATAAAGTATGGGCATATGGTTACTACATGACTAAAGGCCAACCTACTGGCGCAACCAAAGCATTTATCGAATATGTACAAAGCAAGGATTTCCAACAGGGTTCATTGAAGAAAATGAAGTTTATCCCAGTTGCAGCAATGAAGTAATCAAGTATTCAACAAAGCATTAAGCTTTGGCAGTAAGAGTTCACGCAACCAGCCTCGGGATTAACGCGAGGCTGGTTAATTTATGGGAGGATCCACTATGAACACACCGTCTGTTCACGAACAGCTGCCACCGAAGATCAATAAACCTAACTTCTCTTTTAACCGCGCTTTCCGAATTCGGCTCCAGAATAAAATGTATCATTATTTCTTTTTCTTTAGTATTGCTATGCTTTGCTTGGTCTTGGGATTAGTTATTTATCTAGTAGCACAGACAGGCCTGCTTACCTTTAATGATGTAACTCCATCTGAATTTTTCCTCTCTCTAAACTGGACACCGGAAGAAGAGCAATATGGCGCTGGCGCCTTAATTATCGGCACCTTATTCCTTACTGGATTAACGCTGATATTCGCTGTTCCGCTCTCTATTGGAATTGCCCTATTTACAGCTGAGATTGCACCAGGCTGGTTTAAGCGAATTCTTCGCCCGATCTTGGACCTGCTTGTAGGAATTCCCTCTGTGATTTATGGCTATATTGGCTTAACCGTACTCGTTCCACTCATTCGTGAATATTCAGGCGAAGGGCTTGGCGATGGAATATTAGCCGCTTCTCTCGTCCTTACTATAATGATCCTGCCTACAATCAGCAGAATAAGCGATGATGCGATTACTTCCGTTCCGGAAAGCTATCGCAGTGCAGCCTATGCCTTAGGATCCACCAGACTCCAGACCTTGCTCTTCATTGTTATTCCTTCGGCACGCCGCGGAATTATGTCTGCCATCATTCTTGGAATGGCCCGAGCTATTGGTGAAACTATGGCCGTGGTTATGGTTATTGGGAATACACCTCAGCTCGCTAAACATTTAATTATGCCTACCTCAGTTCTAACCAGTAATATTGTCATGCAGATATCCAATGTAGAGTTTGATTCCATCTGGAGTCATGCGCTTTATATGATGGCTTTTATCCTGCTGGTTATCTCGTTAATCTTGATTATTGGCATTAGATTACTCAAACCGAAGGAGGAAGCATCCGCATGAGTACCCCAACCGCGCCCTACTCGTTCAAAAAACGCAAGAAATTCACCACTTATATGGATCGTTTCGCCACAGCTGCCTTTTGGGTGTTGGGTATTCTGATTGTTGTATTAATCGTTTGGCTATTGTTTACCATTCTTAAGAATGGGATCACTAAAGTGGACTGGGGGTTCTTGACCAAGCTTCCTGAGGAAATCGACTCTGGCGGCGGGATTGGACCGATTCTCTTCAACTCGTTTTATGTGCTGATTCTTTCCTTAATCTTTTCGTTGCCCATCGGGATTGGTGCTGGTATATATATGGCTGAATATGCAGCCCCGAATAAGTTCACTGAGCTAATGCGTATTTGTGTCGAGGGTCTTGCCTCTGTTCCCTCTATCGTATTTGGTTTAATCGGTATTTCCATCTTTATTGAATTCTTCGAAGTCGGCTTAACCATTATCGGAGCCGCTGTGAGCTTAGCCTTCTTGAATCTTCCGGTGTTAACACGGGTTACCGAAGAAGCTATTCGGTCCGTACCACGTGATATTCGCGAAGCCTCTTATGCGCTTGGGGCCGCTAAATACCAAGTGATCCTTACCGCTGTTTTGCCTGTTGCTTCACGCAGTATTATCACAGGAGTTTCGCTCGTAGCTGGTCGTGCATTTGGGGAATCCGCCGTCATTATTCTGACCGCTGGGCTTAGTACATCAGGGGAATTGTGGGATTTTAATTTATTTGCTCCTGGTGAAACTCTCGCCGTACATCTCTGGTACGTTCAGTCTGAAGCCATCGTCGCCGATGCCAAAGAAGTCGCTGATAAATCGGCTGCCGTGCTGCTCTTTGTAGTCCTCATGATTAACCTTTTGTTCCGCTTGCCGCTCTGGCTCAAAGATCGTCGATTGAATAAGTAGTAGATACGATTTGTTTGCTTGAAAACCGTGCTTTGGTGCGGTTTTTTTGTTTGTTTTTTTTTGGGGGGGCGAGCTTTTAAATGCCTTTTGAGCAACTAAATGATGAAAAAAGTCAGAAGTTATAAATTAGCTGCTCTTTGGGCAAGTAAATCCGTGATTTACTAGCATTTTCGAGCTCTTACTACGATTAGTTGCTTCAAAGGCAGCTATTCATCCCCAAATTATAGAAACATAGCATTTAGTTGCTCTAAAGGCAGCTATTTTCAAAATTATATTTAAAACTTGAATTGCAGGGACATCTCATGGAAATGGATAATATTGGAATTAAGAACTATTAGAATCACAACGAGAGGATGACCACTATGTATAAAGCTATTATTTTTGATTTAGATAATACCTTATTGAATTTTAACACTAGTGAAACGGAATCTATGAAAAGGACCTGCATCGATCACAAACTTTTTGTGGATAATGCTGCGGAATGGGACTTATTCTGGGGAGCCTTTTCGGAGCATAATTTCCGTCATTGGATGGAATTTGTGAATGGCGGCGAGGTCAAAACCATCGGTGATGTATTGCGATTTTCGTTCAGAGACTCTCTTAATCTAGAAGAATTATTTCATAGTGATTTGTCTAATACCTACTGGGATTACTTCTGCAACAGCTGTTTTTTTGAAGATGGAGCTGAGCAGCTGCTGTCGCATTTTAAAGATAAATATCCTCTAGGAATCATTACAAATGGAATCAGTGAATCACAAAGAAAGCGGCTTAAAGCTGGAAATATAGCTGAATTATTCAAATCCATAGTGATCTCTGATGAAGTAGGTATTCGCAAGCCCAAAAAAGAGATTTTTGAAATAGCTCTACAAGATCTCAAACTAAGCCAAAAGGAAGTTTTATTCGTTGGGGATTCCTTGCAGGATGATTATCATGGCGCGCTAAACTCTGGTATCGACTTCTGCTTCTATAACCGCCAAAGCATTGTCATGCCAAACGACATTAAACCTAAATATGCTATCACGAACCTGCTCGATCTAGTGAATGTTGTGGGGCTATGATGGAATCACATCTCTCAAGAGTTAGGCCTACAGGCGTGTTAATCGAGCAAACTGTAATCCGTGAGGTTTATATCCAGTTGCCCACTAATGAATTTGACTCCACTCCAATAAGTGATGTTCGTTTCGTACCTCTTGAAGCAATAACCCAATATGACTTCTCAGAAAAATTTATGGAATTAGCTTGCAAAGGATTCCCCGATTCAGGAAGTTACCAAGGACATAAAAGCAATATTGGGCTTTGACAATTTAATCATATTTACATTTCTATAAATATAGATATAATAAAGGTATGGATACCTTAACGATTATTAAAGTATTGTCTAACGAAACGCGATTTAATATTCTCGAGTGGCTTAAAAATTCCGAAGAGCATTTCGGACCTCAATCTCATCTTCCTAAGGATTGTACTTTTGAAGGTGGTGTTTGTGTTGGAAAGATTTCTGAGAAGGCGGGACTAGCGCAATCTGTCATCTCTGGATATCTGGTCAAAATGCAAAAAGCTGGTTTACTGGAGACTAAACGTTTCGGACAATGGACATATTATCGGAGAGATGAAGGTAACATTGCCAGGTTTAAAGAAAGCGTTAGAGTTGGACTTTGATATTTTTTTAAATTCTATATTTATAGAAATCTATATTTATAGAAATCTATATTTATTAAAGTTACTAAAAAAAACAATTTATTGGAGGCATATTCATGACTAATTCATCAACTCATTCCCAAACGGTGCAAGCTTTGTTTCAGCCTTTCAACCTTGGGAATCTTACTTTACCCAATCGTATAGTGATGGCGCCCATGACAAGAGGGTTTTCTCCTAATGGCGTACCTGGTCAAAACGTTGCTGATTATTATCGCCGCAGAGCAGAAGGCGGAGTTGGGCTGATCATCACTGAAGGAACCTTAATTAATCATCCAGCGTCTGCAAGTAATCCCAATTACCCTAGCTTTTATGGTGAAGCTGCGCTTAAAGGCTGGGCTGAGGTTGTGGCTTCTGTTCATGGAGCAGGCGGGCTGATATTCCCTCAGCTATGGCATGAAGGTACAACTCGTAAGATAGGTGCCCTTCCCAACTTAGAGGCCTTACCTGTAGGTCCATCAGGAATTACTTCAGCCGGAGTAAAAGTAAACGAACCTTTGACAGAAACAGAGATTGCTGAGATCGTTCAAGCCTTCGCGCAAGCTGCTGCTGATGCAAAGAGAATTGGCTTTGATGGTATTGAAATCCATGGTGCTCATGGCTACTTAATTGATGAATTTTTCTGGGACAAAACGAATCACCGTACGGATCGGTATGGTGGAAGCCTCGTAGCTCGCACACTTTTCGCTGCTGAAGTTATTGCAGCTTGCCGTCTTGCAGTAGGACCTGATTTTCCTATCGTCCTCCGTATCTCACAGTGGAAAGAATCCACTTACACGTCTCAATTAGCGAAGAATCCAGATGAGCTGCTACAATTCTTAACTCCTTTAGTAAATGCAGGGGTCGATATATTTCACTGCTCTACCCGCCGTTTTTGGGAGCCTGAGTTTGAGGGTTCTGAGTTGAATTTTGCGGGATGGGTCAAAAAATTAACTGGCAAACCTACTATTACTGTAGGCTCGGTTGGTCTGGATGAAGAGTTTTTAAGTTCTTTTGGAGGAAAAGGCTCTGGAACGGCAAGTATTGATAAGGTGCTAGTTCGTTTAGAGCAAGGAGAGTTTGACTTAGTTGCTGTAGGCCGTGCCTTGCTGGTTGATCCTGAATGGCCTCATAAAATTAAAGATGGCAGGAATGATGAGCTTAAACCTTTTACTAAAGAGGCCTTTGGAACTCTATCTTAATAATGTTTAACCAAAATTAAATACTACACCAAACATTAAGGAGGAACCGCTCAAGGGTTCCTCTTTTTTATGTTTGAAAGCTATGTTGATAAAATAATTTTATCGGCATGAGCATTATTTTAAATTTTACTTTTTATGGATAAAGCTGTAAGTTGATTATGAGGTGATTCTATGTCGAAGAAGATCAGCTTTGGTAACGTAGCTCAGGAATATGCCAAATATCGGGACCAGCTCCCAGATGTAATCTTTGAACAGCTTCGAGAAAGAAACGTAGTATTTGAAAATAAAAAGGCGATTGATTTAGGTGCGGGGAGTGGTATTTTTAGCAGGGCTCTTGCTAATCAGGGAGTTGAAGTTTACGGGATAGAGCCGGAATATAATTTAATTAATGAGGCACGGTTACAAGATCATGTACATAATAAATCAATTACTTATTTAAATTCAGTAGCTGAGGAAATCGACTTGCCTGATCAGAGCTTTGATCTTATAACTGCGCTTAGAGCCTGGCATTGGTTTGAGCGGATTAAAGTCTTGGAGGAAGTTAACCGACTGCTTAAACCGGAGGGCCACTTAATTATTATTCACGCCATATTTCTCCCTCATATATCCGCAGCAGCTCAACAAAGCCTGAATATTATTCGCAGCAATGGAGTGGATATACAACCCGCAGGATCCATGGCGTATACGGCTGAAAGAAGAAATGGTTTTCCCGTAAATTGGTTTGAAGAATGGCTTACAGCTGAGCTGCAAATCGTCGATGAATGGCAATATAACTATGATCTGACATTTACAATCGACGAATGGTGTGGCAAAGTTAATTCACTTTCCTGGCTAACTAATGCCGATGAAGCGCTTAAAGATAGGATCTCAGAGCAGTTAAAAGCAAGCTTAGGAAATGCCCCCTTAATAATCCCTCATCAATATTCCGTAGTGCTTTTGAAAAAGTCTCAGGAAGGACATCCATCCAATGAGTGCTAAAACTCTGAATTATATCCTCTTGTTGATTATCTGCAGTCTAGTTATTATTTTAGTAAAAACTAACCATGAAAATCAGAGTCCCTCTACAAAAGGCAATACGATTAACAGAAGTGACTCTTTTCTGATTAATTTTGATCTCAAGGATTATGAGCACCTAAAAACAATGGTTACCCGGTTTAAAGAAGGCAAAGGCGATAACCTAATGATAATTCAAGCTACCCTAGAGGGCGTCCCTTCGATTCATGATGTCATGTCTAATGGTCGAGAAATCAGGTGGACGGTTGATAACTCTAGAGATCCATATAGCAGCGACAAAGGAAAAACGGAGTACATTTGTAGAGCAATCGATATAAAAGAAACCAACGATCATTACAATTTTGAGCTAAGTAAATGCAATAATTATGAGGAAAAAGAGAAGTTAAGATTGGTTTCATTCCTTAAAGAAAGACTATAATAAAATATACAATAACCCCAACATGAAAGAGGGCTTGTCTACCATGACTACTGCGACTTTAGCTAAACAAATCTATGATATCGCCCATTTAACAGGGACGTTTCTTTTAAGATCCGGGCAAACCTCCAATGAATATTTTGATAAATACCTGTTTGAGTCTAATCCCAAAGTACTTCTAGCCTTATCGAAAGAGTTAGTTAAATTGATCCCGCCTGGAGTTGAGGTCTTGGCTGGCCTTGAGATGGGAGGAATCCCAATTGCGACTGCTATGTCGCTTAAATCAGGTATACCCGCTGCATTCGTTAGAAAAAAAGCCAAGGATTATGGTACATGCAAATTGGCAGAAGGCACGGATATCAGAGGAAAACGCATATGTGTTATTGAAGACGTTGTGACCACAGGTGGTCAAGTGATTCTAAGTACTCAGGATTTAAGAGCTGCCGGAGCAATTGTCGAGGATATCATCTGTGTAATCGAAAGAAGTCCAGAAGCCAAACGAAAGCTCGAAGAAATCGGACTTCGTGTCCATTCGTTATTCAACATGGAAGAGCTTGTGGAAGCAGGAAAACAAGATGTTTGAACTAAGAGGAATGACGATAGCAGACTATGAACAAGCCATCGAATTATGGAAGCAAACAGATGGCATGGTGTTAAGTGATGCTGATTCTGAACCAGCAATCGCTAACTACTTAAACCGAAACCCTGGAATGAGTTTTGTAAGTGTAATTGGGGAGAAGATCATTGGGACTATTCTATGTGGACATGATGGAAGAAGAGGTTTTATCTATCATGTAGCCGTTGATCCGAAGTATCGCGGTCAATCCATCGGGCAGAAGCTAGTACGTTCCAGCTTAGATAAGCTCCTCTCCGAAGGAATAACCAAATGTCACCTGATGGTGCTTGAAGACAATGAGATCGGCAATCAGTTTTGGGCAAAAGCGGGCTGGCAGCGAAGAAGCGGGATATTGCTTTATTCCAAATCTACTTAACTGAACTTGATAAATGGGAGTGATGATAATTGCCTTGGCAAATGGTACATTTCGCAATTGCAGATAAGCTTTATAAGGACAAGCCTTCCTCTGCATTCTTGCTGGGAAGTATTGCCCCTGATGCGATTCATAGCCGGGAAAATTCGAATAGACAGGATAAGAATCGAACCCATCTCTGTAAAAAAGATGGCTCGATGCCAGATTTGGAATCCCTAGCGAATTTTTGCATTACCAATTTAAACAAATTTGAGGATCTGGACTGGAACTCGTTTGTCCTGGGGTATGCTTCCCATGTTTTAGCTGATTTAAGATGGACAGAAACGATTTGGGAAGAGTATAAAGAGAAGATTAAACAATCCGAAGATCGTAACGAACCTATTAAGAAGATCTATAGCATGGAAGTTTGCCAGCTCGATTTTGAACTCTATAAAGAGGAATGGGCAGGTTATATTTTTGCTTCATTAGCTGACTCCAAGGTGTTCTCCATCGAGCCTTATCTTACGGACACGGAAATTAGTTTATATCGCGATAAAACCATTAGTTGGTTAAAAGATCCAGCAAATGAACCTCAAATAACCCTCAGATACATCACTGAAGATGCAGTCAAAGAGTTTATTAAGACAACTAGCGATGAGTTAAGTATGCTGATAAAAGATTGGACTAAGCTAAGTAAAAAATCTCACGCATAGGTGTAATCGGACTAGCCTCATTGAAATCAAAAGAGCCTTCTACCATAGTTGAGGTAATGGCATTCCATTTATTACATACGTCACTTGTTGCAATATAAGCAAATGCAGCTTCAACATCATCACATTCAAAACAATAGAAAAACTGATTCCCATTCTGGAATATGGAATAATTGCTAAAGCCTGCTTTGCTATGCTCATCCATAATTTCCTGCCATGGAGCCAAGTGCATACTTACATATTCCTCTAAGTTTTCCTCTTTAATCTTCCACGTCCATGCAAACTTATTGCTCATCTTATTAACAGCTCCTTTATCATCTACAAACTTTTCAAGCTTAGTATATCATAGCCTTAACTTCTTTTTGATCTGTTTCATTGAATATTTATTATGGAAATATTGCATAGCAAAATCAGAGCTAGTGATTATGGAATCTAAGATCCCCTTTGGCCTGTATCCCCACGGCTCAGCGAGCAGAGAAACAGGAAAAAGAGTACTCTTTAAGCGTTTCTTCAGCTTAAATCTCTATCTGAGCCAAGGGGATACAGGTCTAAAGGATGGAGAAAGTCATAATTAGAATCGTTTAATTAATATCGTTACTAAGTCCAAATAGAACCCAGTTCCCAAATATCAAGCTGCAACAGAGTAACGGAAGCTTCATTTAGCGCAAACACGGAGACATTCACACTTTGCTCAAGAGTTGGATAGATCCGTGTAGAAATGCACGTTATCTCATTAGCAAACACTTCAATAACGGAATGATCTACGAATACATGCAGAGTAAGCTTTTGGCCCTTTTTAATGTCCAATCTGCCTATTAAATTGGATTTATGCGGTTTGTCTGACAAGCTTGACTTACCTCGCTCGACACTTAATGTGCCAAAGCTAGGATCATAAACGATGACCGTCTCTTCCTCGCCATCGGGAGATTGAAGCACTTTAATGCCAAAAGGTATCGTCTCATTCTCAAGCTTAAATTCGGCAATAATCTCCAGTGAGCGTCCTTGTACTCCTGTTAGCCATTCACCTACAGCTATATTCCTTGTTTCAAAAGTATGGTGTGAGTTCCGCAGCATCTGCAGCTCTGGAGCAGGCTGATATTGAAGCTTCCCCGATTCAGCTAAACTGAGAATTCGCGGCAGTGATTGTACCCCGGCCCATTCTCCAATTACAGGAAACGCTCCTCTAGCCACTTCCGTCAACCAGCCCCACATAATGCGTCTGCCTTGCCCATCAAGCAAGTTATTCGGTGCATAAAAGCCCTGCCAGCCACTATAATCCACGATACCCTCAGCTTCCGGTGTGAAGGTGAAATCTTCATTCCAGGTGCCGATATAATATCTCACTACATTGCTTGGAGAATAGATTAAGACATATTTCCCTTCATCCCCTAGTGGAAAGAAGTTGGGACACTCCCAAATCTCAGCATCCCCTTCTAACATTTTATGTATAAACGTCCACTCCAATAAATCCTCTGAACGATAAAGCAGCACGCAGCCTTTACCCTGATGCCCCCCGCCCAAAACCATGAACCAGGCTTCTCTAGCTCTCCAGATAAATGGATCGCGCCAGTCTTTAACCTCAAAATCCCCGTGGATTTTTAAGCTTAGTACCGGATTACCCTCATATTTAGTCCAGCTCAGCATATCATCCGTACTCGTTGCCATCCATTGCTCCGCACCATGAATATGATCCCGTTCATTAACTCCAATACTGGTATAGAAAATCATCGGCACTCCAGCAGCATTCACCGCACAGCCCGAAAAGCAGTGATGCTCCCCAAGCTCTAGCGATGGAGCCAAAGCAATCGGCAGCTGCTCCCAATGTACTAAATCCTTGCTTTTGGCATGTCCCCAATGGATCGTGCTCCATTGCACCCCATGCGGATTATGCTGATAGAATAAGTGATATTCCTCTTTATAGAATAGGACCCCATTGGGATCATTCATCCAGTTTTGTTCAGGCATATAATGATAAATGGGTCTGTGTAAATTCATTCTTCAATTCCCCCAATTCTGCTTTTACAAACCTACTATTCCTCCAAGGAAGCTGCAGCTTGACGTTGCATAGGATCATGACCAAATGACGCTGTTGCATCCATTTGCTGAATCTCTGTCCATTCTGCTTCAGGAATTCGCAAGAATGCTTCAACTACCTCTTGACTGAACTGCGTGCCCGAGCAGCGTATTATCTCAGCGCGTGCTTCTGCATATGAGCGGCGTTTGCGATATGGTCGATCTGAGGTTATCGCATCATACGTATCACATAAAGCAAATATCCGTGCAAACAGCGGAATCTCTTCGCCCCGCAATCCATTAGGATAACCGTTCCCATCCCAGCTCTCATGATGATGCTTCACAACATCCAGGGAAAGCTGCAAGAACTCAATATGACTTAGCATCTGATACCCGGTATGTACATGCTTGCACATAATCACCCATTCTTCCTCCGTCAGCTTACCCGGCTTTAGAAGAATCGCGTCTGGCACCCCGATTTTACCAACATCGTGCAATAACGCTCCGCGAGCAAGCAGACCTAGCTCGACTCCCTCGATCCCTAGCGACTGACCTAATCGGATAGCATAGGAAGTAACACGGAAGGAATGTCCATGGGTTTCATTATCTCGCGAATCAAGTGCACTCGATAAAGCATGCAAGGATTGATCATAGGTACTCTCTATGGTCTGGACCATATCTGCAAGCTCGTGATTCTTTCGATCAATGGTCCGTGTGGAACGCAGAAATACCTGCCTCAAAGCAAAGAACAAAGCAAGCAAACAAATCACAATTACAACGAAAATCCACAGCATCACTTTGCGGCTCGATGCATCCTGGCTCGTAATATCTCGAGTTAGCTCTACAACCCCAATCACTTTATTAGACGTATTTTCGATCGGCACCCACATATGCAAGCCATGCGCTCCTTGCCGTTTCTCCAGGGTTACTCCTTTTAAAACTTGATCAAAAGCTTTCTGATCCGATGCAGGCAGCATGGTCCCCACATCTTTAAGATTATAACTATATGTAATCATTCCATTAGTTCGATAGAATCGCGTACTCACAAAATTATATAAATCAAAATGCAAATGGACCAAGCCATCGACACCTTTATAGTTATCAATCATCCCATGATCCGCCATGCTATAGGCTTCATCTTCCTCTGCCTCCTTATCCTCAGCAAAAATATCCTTCAGGATGGAGAAAGCATTAAAATGACTCTGGACTGCAAGCTTAGTGAAATGGTTGGTATCTTTAACGACAAAATTATTAATGAACAAAATGGTTGCCAGTCCAATGGCAAGTCCAATCGCTACCACGGAACAGCCTAGAATAAGCGTAAATCGTCGATAAGGGCTGCTCTCCTGTTTTACATGTATATTCAAGCTAATCTCTCCTTTTGTGGACTCCATTACTTAAGGCAGAATATACAGTAAAATCACAAAGAAGTGAAAAATCGAGCCTGCCAGCACGAATAAATGCCAGATAGCATGATGATAAGGAAAACTCCGCCAAACATAGAAAACCGTTCCTACGGTATAGAGCAGACCGCCGATAATCAGCAGTGTTAATCCGTTTCCACTTAAGTTTAACAGCAACGGCTTCCAAGCAAATACAATTAGCCAGCCCATGAGAATATAAAGGATGGTCGATGTATACAGGAATTTTTTGGCATAGAAAGCTTTAAAGACAACCCCCAACACAGCCATGCCCCAAACAACACCGAATAAAACCCAGCCTAATTTGCCTTGAACCACATGAAATAGCAGCGGCGTGTAACTCCCGGCAATAAAAAGATAAATCGCAGAATGATCAAAAATCTCAAACAGATCCTTCGTTTTCCCCTCGGGAAAGCTATGTACGAGTGTTGAGCTTAGATAAAGCAGCAGCATCGTAACCCCATATATTAAAAAGCTGACCACATGCAAAGCGGTTCCTTCCAAGCTTGAGAATACAACCAAGAGAACAATTGCAACAATACTTAGCGCAGCTCCAATTCCATGAATCGTCGCATTCGCCAGCTCTTCCTTTTTACTAAAAACGTGTGTAGCTGCCATAAGATGCACCCTTTCCGAAAGCTATGTTTTTATTATAATACATATGCGTTATAATCTAAACAAACTCAAAATCAATCTAAACTCTGGAGGCACTATGCTTACTTTTGAAGAAAAGCTTGCGGTAATAACAACATTCCCTGAATTACAAAAAAAAGACGTATCCATGGGACGCGTCAATTTCCATTATGAAGCTAGTATTGTCGATAAGAAAATCGTTGTTTATCATCTGCACCCTAACGGCAACGGCTTCGTTTATGCCGAGCAAATTCCACATACCGCTACGGATGATAAAGGCTTTGTTAATATTCGTGAATTTACAGCAGATGAGCTTCGCTCAATCATTCAAGCATCGATTCAATCCTTATCCAATCCTGCTATACCACTGATGGTTTCATCGCCAGCTTTTCCTGAATTATCTCAGGAAACCATTCTCTCCTCCGAAAGCTGGGAAGACGGGGAAGGCCAAACCCTCACTCTCGTCGAGGAAGACGAGCTCTGGAATGTGTATACAGGCTCTAATCTCGAGATGGCTTTCGAAACTTATACGGAGGCTAAAAAGTATCTGAAGGATGAGGGCTTTTGGCGTTCTTAAGCTGTAGCTCCTTTTTCATTAGGGCTTTGTTATCCGCATGAAATTTTCTCATCCCAATGGGAAATGGCCGCTCGTTGACAAAAGCATCCAAAGTCAGCTCATCCCCTGTAACTATCGATTCACGTAAGCTGGCAATGTACTGCAGCGAATGCTCGTATCTCAGCAGCATGTCTGTTTGAATCGTCGTTACATTGCCATGCCCAGGGATCAAAAGATTAATGGGATGCACCTGCATAATCTCTTTGAATTTCTCGATTGTTTCTTCATAATCCACACTGCTGGAATAGATGTAGGGAAACTCAATATCCGATAAATAATCACCAGCGATAAATATCCCCAGAGGCTCAACAATCGTAAAAATACCATCCGCCGTATGGCCCGGAGCCAGATAAAAGGTCAACCGGGTGCCGCCAACCGTGACAATCTGTCCATCCTTTTTAATCACAATATCTACTCTCGGGAAAGCAATCTCATAATCCCGAGAGATATAATAACGATCATCAAAATCCTTGATTTGCTGTAAAATATCGTCCTTCTCCACACAGTTAACAAGAGCTTCACTCGCGATAATAGTCGCACTAGGAAATGCGGAATAGCCAATAATATGATCCCAATCACTATGCGTAAAAACCAGATACAACGGGCGATCTTTTCTAATTTGCTCCACATAATACCGAATCGCTTCTACCTCTTGCGGGAGCCAATTCGGATCAACGACCACAACGCAATCATCCGTCTCAACCACACTTGAGGTTGTATGAAACAGCGCACTTTGAAACACCGTTAAATTCTTCGTTTTATAAGCAATCATCGGTTTCACCTATTCCTTTAGAGCTTTTTAATCTGTAAAGGCAACCCAGTTTCCATTACGAATTAACGGTTCAACCTTGCCATCCTTCGTCACTCCATCAATATTCATCTCAGCGGATCCAATCATGAAATCGACATGCACCAGACTCGTATTCACGCCATGGCTTGCATAATCAGCCTCTGCCATATCCGAGCCGTCTTTAATATTGATTGGATAAGCTTTCCCAATAGCCAGATGGGATGAAGCATTCTCATCAAATAAGGTATTGTAGAAAATAAGGTTTGTATTCGAGATCGGGGAGTGGTGCGGCACTAAAGCAGCCTCGCCTAATCGTCGCGCGCCTTCATCCGTATCCAGCAAATGCTTCAAAGTGTCATAGCCTTCTTCAGCAGTGAAATCAACCACTACTCCATCCTTGAAGGTAAGAGAAAAGCCGTTGATCAACGTTCCGCCGTAATTCAAAGGCTTCGTACTGCGTACAACTCCATTTGCACCATCCTTGTGCGGCATTGTGAATACTTCCTCAGTTGGCATATTCGGGCTGAATTGCACGCCTTTATCGGTTACTGCCGAGCCACCGTGCCAGATATGATTTTCCGTAAGCTCCACGCTTAAATTCGTTCCCGGCGCTTCGTATACCAGCTTTTTATATTGCTTCTTATTTAAATATGCACTTGTGACAGCAAGATTAGTTTTATGCTCTTTCCACGCTTGAATCGGATCTTCAACACTCACTCGAGTCACTTCAAAAATAACTTCCCACAGCTGCTGCATGGCTTCTTCAGTCTCTAAATCCGGATACATCTTCTGAGCCCATTCTTCTGTCGGTACAGCTACAATGGACCAAGCCGCTTTGTCCGCCATTAAATAACTGCGGTACTTTTGCAAAGCTAGTGCTTGCGTTTTATTAGCTGTAGCAATTCGTTCAGGCGAAATATCCTTCAATAGATCCGGATTAGGTGCATATACCGTTAAGAATGCAGCACCGCCTGCTGCTAATTCTTCCATCCCGCTTGCTTTCCACATCGGAAATTCAGTAAAGGCTTCATCTGGTGCATGCGTAAATTTAATATGGCCAAGCTGATCATCGTTCCATTCCACATGTACATTTTTTGCTCCAGCTTCATATGCTTTTTGCGCAATTTTACGAACCAGCTTATACGAAAGAATCGGTGCATTAATCACCAAGGTTTGTCCTTGTTGGACGTTCACCCCGGTTTTAACGGCAAGATTGGCATATTTCTCTAAATTTTCTTCAAATGAATACATGGAAACGCTCCTTCGTAAGGCATGAATTTTGTGTTTTTGTGAAAATTTTGCTGCGTAAGCCTATTTTAATTTAGCTTTAGATTACTCTGATTATGGAATATTTCCTCTAACCCGTCAACTTCAGTTGGGCGATAGAAGTAATAGCCTTGGATTTGTGAACAGCCATTTTCGAGCAGATACTCCGCTTCTGCCAGCGATTCCACCCCTTCTGCAATCACTTCCAAGCCGAAGGATTGAGCAAGAAAAATCATGGTTTTAATCATCGCGCGATCTTTTTCATCCGTTTGAATCCCTCTTATAAAGGATTGATCCAGCTTAATCTTAGTTACAGGAAAACGCTTGAGGTAGCTCAATGACGAATAGTTCATTCCAAAATCATCTACTGAAATCGAAACACCTAGCTGGCGTAATTCTCGTAGAATACCCAACTCTTCATCTTTCATGCCTATATTTTCTGTGATTTCTAGCTCAAGGTATTTGGCTTCTAATCCGGTTTGTTGAAGAATCATCCGCACTTTATCCACTAGCTGCTCATCTTGAAATTGCTTTACGGAGAGATTTACTGCTAGTTTTATGCGAGGAAGGCCGGCATCATGCCAGATTTTCATCTGATTACAGGCTTGCTGCAGCACCCAGTCACCGATAGGAATGATGATACCCATTTCCTCAGCCAAAGGAATAAAAGTGGCCGGTGAAATGTAGCCTTTAGTCGAATGATTCCATCGCAGCAAGGCTTCCACTCCAATTATCTGCCCTTTCAGGCAATCTACCTGTGGTTGATAGTGAAGCAATAGCTCCTTGCGCTCCAATGCTTGTCTTAAATGACTAACCAGCTCCATCTTGGCAATGGTGTCGCTCTCCATCCTGCGATTAAAGAACTTATAGCTGCTGCCTCCGGCTTTTTTAGCTTCATACATGGCAATATCCGCGCTTTTAAACAGCTCTTCAACCGTTTTTCCACCCGTAGGATATCGGGCAATACCAATACTCAGCGCAACATAATATTCCTGCCCACCTAGATCACAAGGGTCCTTAAGCAAGCTAAGCATATTCTCCACAACCCTGCAAATCTGCTCTTCTCCTTGCTGCTCTATGAGTAACAAGGCAAATTCGTCGCCGCCTAATCTAGCAAATAAATCTATCGGAAGCTCAACCTGCTGAATACGTTTTGCAATCTCTTTTAGCAACAGATCTCCCATGTAATGTCCGTAGGTATCATTGACCAGCTTAAAATCATCTAAATCAAAATAAAGCACAGTAGCACTTTGTAAAGCTTCCTCATCTCTCAATTGCTGCAATACCTCGTCGAGCCGTGAATGAAACCGCACCCGATTCGGAATGTTCGTTAGTGCATCCGTGTAGGCCATATAGGAAAATCGCTGCTCGGATTTACGTAATTCCAGTTCACCCGAAATAAGCTCTTTATTAACTGAAATCAAGTATTCATTGGTCAGCAGCAGCTCTTGAGTACGCGAGGCTACTTTTAATTTAAGTTTATTGCGTTGGTAGAGAATGCTTGTAAAAAAACCAAATACCAGCAAAAGTGTCAGATAGCTGCCTAACCGCATCAGCAGGATTTGTAAGTGAACTTCTTTGATTCGATCTGGATTAGGCTGTGCTGCAACCTCCCATTCTCCTTCAGCCAAAACTAGCGTGTTCAAGAAAAATTTACCTTGAAACACGCTATCTGACCCATAGAATGCTGGATGTCCCGGAATTCGAACAGCCAATACCGAATCATGATTATTCGTTTGCACCATTTCTGATTTGTTTAAGATATCATCTAAATCAAGTCCAACAGAGACGAATCCCCAGAATGTATTGTCCCGGTAAAGAGCTTTACGTGCCACCAATCCATTATTACCTTGCGCCAGCTTAAAAGGTCCATTAACCGTGATTGCTTTGGATTGAAAAGCTCGTTCTAATTGCCGCTTGATCATCTCACGGGGATCATGAAGCAAATCGAAATTAACGAAGCTCTCATTTCCCTCTACGGGATAAATAAATTTCACAGTGCCTGCAGGTGCAATATAATAGTTAAAAGCTGCACTGCCCCCACCTTTGTATAACGTTTTTAAATAGTCATTCACATCGCTGTCTGAAGTATTATACAAATAATTGGAGGTTACCACATAAGCCTCTAAAGCACTCATAAAGTTAAAATTGCGATCAATGATTGACTTTAGAGTAAGCACTTTTGCAGATAACTGGACCCTTGTCGATAAATAAACACTTTCCTTCAAGCTCTTCTCATAATTTTGAATCATTGATTCAATTAGACAAGCAAGTAATGAAGCGAGGATGACGCCAACTAAGATGTATTTTTTCATATGTGTTTCCCCACTTCTCATGACATTCTTATCCATTGTAAAGAAAGTCACGGGTTAAAGCCAGTTGATTATTCAAACCTTTTGTAAAAACAATCTGGTGCAAATTAATGCCATCCCTGCGAAAAGCCGATGCGCTGGCACGCAAGTACAAACGCCACATCCGCACAAATTTCTCTCCGTACATCTCTCTCACTTGATCCTCATGAGCGTCATACGCATCTGCCCAATGATCCAAGGTCATCGCATAGTGGATTCGCAAGCTTTCAATATCTGTTACGTGAAAATTATACTCAGGCAGAAGATTTACAATCTCACGAAGCGAAGGAATATACCCCCCAGGAAAAATATATTTTTCAATCCATGGATCTGGCTTTTGCTCAATGGGATGGGTAATTGTATGTAAAACGGCTACGCCTTGATCCTTCAACAAACGATCTACAGCCTTCATAAAATGCGGATAATTCGCTTGTCCAACATGCTCGAACATCCCCACGCTTGAAATTTTATCATAAGCACCTGTTGCAGGCGCTGCTAGCTCTTGATAGCTGATCAGCTCAACTTCAACCTGACCCTGCAGTCCGTTCTCAATAATTCTTTCTTGCACCTTCTTGTACTGCTCTTCGCTTAAGGTGATACCCTTGGCTTTAACCCCATACTCCAGCGCTGCTCTAATGATTAATCCGCCCCAGCCACAACCAATATCCAATAAAGTTTCACCGCTTTTTAATTGCAGCTTCCGTAGAACATGGTCGATTTTCTGTTTTTGGGCTTGTTCGAGAGAATCCTCAGGTGTTTTGAAATAGGCACAAGAGTAGCTCATCGATGGATCCAGCCAGATGGCATAGAATGCATTGCCTACATCATAATGGTGCTGAACATTCTCTTTTTGCTTACCTATCGAAGTGAGCTTGTTCCAGCGAGTTATCGCCTTAGTCCAGAACACACTATGATTTATATTAGCTAATTTAAGCATCTCTTCTAAGCTGCCTTCTACTTCTATGTGACCATTCATATACCCTTCACCGAAAGTCATAACCGGCTCTTTAATAAACTTGGCTAGCGAAACCTCTTCGCGAAAAATCAGTTTAAACCTAGGCTCACCTTCTCCAAAATTTTCTTTAGAATCGTCCCAATAGGAAACCTCAAACGGAATCCCCTTTAATCCTTTGAAAAATTGATGAAACGCTTTTTTCTTCATGCTCAATCCCTCCTGAATATATGCTCAAGAAATCTCACAGCAGTTGCCTATTTTTTCATACTACATAACTAATTCTTTTATTCTATGTTAATTCCCTTCCCTTCATCAAACAATTATTCAGTTAAAAAATAACCCGCTTGCTAATTAGCAACAAGTGGGCTTATTTCGGTTTTTTATTTAACTGTTATTGCGGTCTTAGCTACTTTCGCACCATCACTGCTTGTTGCTGTAATGGTTGCTTTGCCTACACTGACTGGATGTACCAAGCCGTTTGAATCGACAGTCGCTACAGCAGAATTGCTGCTTTCCCAAATTATAGCCTTGTCCACTACATCCGCAGGAAGAATTTTAACCCCTAAAGCCAGATCAGCTCCAGTAACCGTTAAAGTCGCAGAGGTTTTATTAACCGTGAATGTTGTAATGGCTTTAATGACGTTCACAGTGATGGTATCTGTAATTAAGCCATCCTCGGTAGTTGCTGTTATGATAGTTGAGCCTAGAATACTGCCGGCTTTTACCGCTCCCGTTTTGGCACCTACTGTAGCCACGTTTTCGTCACTGCTCTTCCAGCTTACCTTTAAATTAGTAGAAGTAAGTGGAAGGACGGAAGCCTTTAGGGCCAGAGCTGATTTAAGATTAATCGAAATCACATCTGGATGAAGTAATTTAATACTCTTCACTGAATTAGGCACCGTGATTATGACTTTAGCTGATTTTGCCCCTTCTACCGTAGTAGCGGTAACAGTTGCCGTACCTGCACTTACAGCATGCACAGCACCATCGCTATCTACCGTAGCTACTGCTGGGTTACTGCTGTTCCAAGTAACTGATTTATCTGTTGCATCTACTTGTTTGAAAATAGGGACTAAGGTAATATCTGCAGCACCTACTTTTAAGGTTTCTTTTGTGCTAGCAAAGCTTATGGTTGAGTTAGGAATAATTACTATCACGGTGATATTATCTTTGAATCCACCATCACTGGTATGCACGCTTATTGTGGCTGTACCCACTGCAAGTCCTTTAACGAGTCCTGTTGTACTCACCTCAGCAACAAAACTGTTAGTGCCCCACGTTACCTTAGGATCTCTAGCCGTAGCAGGGGTTATTGCTGATTTCAATGAAATGGTGGTATTGAGCTTCAATGTAAGAGGTCCTGTGTTTACTATTCGTACACTAGCGACTGGAATTGGAACGGTTATGGTGACTTTGGCTATTTTTGCTCCATCAAGCGTTGTTGCAGTGATTATGGTTGTACCTGCCGCAACAGCATGTACAAAACCACTTGAATCTACTGTAGCTGTAGCCGTATTGCTGCTAGTCCATATAGCTTTCTGTATAGTTGCATCCGAAGGCCCAATTGTTGGGGTTAGTTGAAGGTCAGTATCGCCAATCTTTAGAGTTACCGCCTTAGGATCTATCGTAAATGTAGCTAATGATGTTTGGATGATCGTTACCTTCGTGGTATCTGAGTACATTTTGTCATAGGTGGAAGCGGTTATGGTTACTTCACCAATAAGTTTTGGGGTGACTAAGCCGGCTGTATTAACTTCTGCGACTGTTGGATCACTGCTCTTCCAAATGAGCGTCCTATTCGTACCTGTATTAAACAGAGTCACTTTTAGTGAAGTGGGTTTATTTAGGTTCAAAAATAATTCATCTGCAGCTAATGCTATTCCGTTTATTGCGATGGTTTTTGAAGCTTGCTTGCTTCCATCCACTGTTTTACCTGTAATAACAGTTGTTCCAGCATGGCCTCCAGTAACGGTACCTGAGGAATCTACCGTTGCTACCCTTGGTAAACTGCTCGTCCAAATTATATCTTTAATCGTAGCATCTGGTGGATCAAAGGAAGGAACCATTGGTAAAGTGCCTTGGTAAGTTATTGTTGTGACCGAAGGAGATAAAATCAGAGCTTTGACTGGGACAATGACTTTGACTGGGATTTTACTTGTGATCCCCTCAGGAGTAACAACCTTTATAAAGGTATCGCCAACACTAACGGTAGTTGCCTTACCTGTTATTGGATCAACCGTTACGATAGCTGTGTTTTCACTTGACCAACTCAATACCTTGTAAGTTGCTGTCGTTGGTGTAAGGGCTGCCTTCATCGTGAAAACGGCTTGCCCCATTTTTAAAGTTAGCGTACTAGGCGTAATCGTTACGGCCGTTGCTTTAGTCGGCACTGTAACGGTAGACTTCGCTGATTTACCCCCTACCTGTGAGGTGGCTGTAATGATAGCCGTACCTAGAGCAATAGCATGAATCGAACCGTACGTACCCACCGTGACTGACTTAGTATTGCTTGATGTCCAGATTAGCTTAGTATTCGTTGCACCAGATGGTGATACCGCTGCATGCAGACTGATATCTGAATCCCCTACGTTTAGGAAGACTTTACTCTCATCCGCATTCAACTCAACCTTGGTTACGGGTACAGTTACATTCACAATCGCTGCATCCGTTAAGCCGTTAGCTGATTTAGCCTCGATCTTAGTAGATCCTGTCCCAACTACTGTAATTACACCTGTATTGGATACCGTTGCCACATTAGAATCGTAAGTGCTCCATGTGACTGTTTTCATTGTTGTCGTTAGAGGTGTAAATTGAGCAGTTAACGTTGTTTTCGGTGATGTCAGAGTTAGGTTTAATTCTCGTTTGCTTAGGGTGATGAAGGTCGCTTCTACACCCTGTGAGCGGTTTACGGTTATTACATAATCATTACTAACCGTCCCCCCTTGTGAAGTCACATGAATGTTTATATTGTTCAAGCCTAGACTTAAATTAATCGCCCCACTGGCATTTCCACTAGTGACTGGCGTACCGTTCACCGTAATCGTTGACCCCTCAACAGCTACAGTCGGCGTTACAGTAAGACTGGTTGTTGTATCAGTTACAATAGCTTTATAACTCGTTACGGCACCTGAAAACTTAGGATTCACTGTCCCTTGGGAGAGAATAATGCTTCGCAAACTAGCATTCGGGCTTGCTGCAATTCCAACAACACTAACAGTCATTGCATTCTGACTTGGACTTACGGCTGTAATGGAAACATTCGAAGCTGTACCGTCATAAAATTTACTGCTCGGATTCGTTGAGTCAGAGAAGGTCTTATATAGGGAAGAGCCTGCGAAGTAATGGTCATACCAATCTTCTGATCTAGTATCCAATTGATTTTTTCCGTTTGCTTCTATAATTTTAATCCCTTTATGGGCATCGTTATTATTGACTTTATTAGATCCTAAGGTTGAAGAAATAACTCCTTCATCAATATGGTAAATAGCTATACCACCGTGAAGTACGTATGCAGCAAGCGCAGCATCATACCCGTTAAACTGCCGATTTTCTATTAAGAAGTATTCGGCTGGATTGGATGTCGATACCCTATAAACATCTCCTGCGTTAGCATCTACTAGATTGCTAGTAGTCGCTTCAGGCGCAGTTGTAAAGCCCAAAAACATTTTGGACCAGGCATCAAAATGAGAAGGGGAGCCGCCCACCTCAGTGCTTGATGTGTAACCCCAGCTTCCACTTGCCATTAAGCTATGAATCCCCAGACCGGATGAAGAACTGTCGGTATCATAAAGATCAGGCAGACCAAGATCATGCCCTAGCTCGTGGCACAAAATACCGATTGTTGCCATATGAGTACCGTGCATTTCGCCAAATTGAACATAGCCGCCAGAATGATAGGGATCAACTAAGGTAACATTATCTAGTGTGGGTGGTACAATATAATAAAGAGAGGACTTATGCCCCCAAACAGTCGGTGCAGGATCATCATGTGAAGCTTCATTTCCTGCAATGATTGTCATAATATGTAGCTCGTCCATAGAGACATAACCATCTAGATTTTTATCGAAGGACGCAAAATTGATCTTCGCATTTGCTGCGCTCAAAGCATCACTTACAATCTGTTCATTTCGAACATCTGTATCGTTACTTGTATTCGGATGGGCTCGACTCAATGTAATCTTAATCACACCATCATCTGTAATACCTGAAGTTTCTTCTGCAGGTAAAAAGTAAAATTGATTATTAGAAACCTCTTTATAATAGCTGTTTACAGAATTAGTAGCACCAAAAATCTCATTGCTCCAAGCCGCTTCGCTATTTTGAATAATTTTATTGTTGAAGCTTACAAGAATCACCAGTAACTTATGGGGCATAGTAAGGTTATGTGAGGTTAAAATGGGTGCAGCTGATTGACTTAACGAAAAGTCCGTGGTTGCACTTCTTAAACTGACCTGCTTTGAAGGGGCATCCCCACTTACCTCATCAATAATCTCCTGAGAGGTTACTATTCGTGCTGGGGGCGGATCGATAGCATATTTAATACTAGAAGCTATTACTTTATTATCTGAAATTTGTACATAGTACCAGAACTTATCCAAACCTTGTATAATTACTTCATTTTTAGCCGTAGCAATCCAATTTTTCCACTCATCACCCTTAATTGTTGCAGTGAAATGCTCCCCAGTTGGCTGTGTATAGTCTTGTAAAAGTACCAATGCTGGTCCTGCATGTGCTCTAGTACTAGCAAAAGTTAACGAACCTATCAATAAAAGTGAGAAGAGAGTTGCACGGATAAAAAAAGAAGTAGATTTCATAGACAGCCTCCATGCTGATGTATTGATTCCTACTCCATTTATCGACAATTTTTTGGGTTTATTTAGGTTTATTTTTACAACTCCAGTTTGTGGAAGGTTTGGAAGGCGGCTGTGTTAGGAGGTGCGCTTGTGTGGTTGTTGAACGCTCACAAAAAGACAAGCCCTTATGACTTTAAAGTCTAATGGCTTGTCCAATTTATCGAGAAAACCGTTCAAATTCAAAAGCAGCTGTAGCGCTAAAATCAGTGGAATTGCGGATTTTTAGTGTAGTTGGAAAGAGTATGTTTATTGTTTCTTTATGGACTCCAAGGATGGCATCTTCAATGATTTGGACAGCCTTCGCCGTCATTTCGTAGACCGGAACGGAAACCGATGAAAGCTTAGGTGTAACCAAGGTAGATAAGGGTTCATCGTCATAGCCCATCACTGCAATGTCCTCGGGAATCTTAACATTCCGGCTCTCAAGGAATTTCAAAGCGCCTATAGCTACTGAATTATTAGCTCCTACGATCGCAGAAGGCAGTGGGAATCTTTTTAAAAGCTGCTGAACTGCATTATAGCCATCCTCAATCTGAAAAGCCGCGCTTTCTACCACTAAATTATCCTCATAGGCAATTCCTGCTTGCTCTAAAGCTTGTTGATACCCTTTTAGGCGTTGCTGGCCTGTATCCAAATTCAGCCCTGATGCAATATAGCCGATTCTTCTATGTCCAATCGAGGTTAGATGCTCTACTGCTTTAAACATCCCACTGCAATCATCGACTCCAACCGAATGAATCGCGGTTCCTGGGAAGGATCTTTTATAGGAAACGACTGGGATTTTCTCGGCAATCAGATAAAGCTCCTCAAGCACAGAATCCTTCCAGCCATAGGTGGAAACGATCAATCCATCCACACCCCGCATGAAAATCTGTTGCATCTTTTGAGCGGAAAACTCATCGTGCGGCTCGGTCGAGAATAAGAAGGGTACTTTCCCCTTTTCACTTAATCCAATAGAAACTCCGCGGAAAAACTCCATAAAATACGGATCATTCGTATACGGTACCATGACACCGATCGAGTTAGATGTCTTGGTTCGCAAGCTCCGCGCCACCATATTCGGCTTATAGTTTAATTCAGCTATAGCCAGCTCCACGCTCTTCTTCATCCTCGGTGAAACCGCATACCCATTCAATACCTTGGAAACGGACCCGGTCGAAACCCCTGCTAATTCTGCAACATCCTTAAGCTGTATCATTAAGCTACCACCCTACATTTTCATCATTTTGGAAAACGATTCATTTCATTATAATCCTAGGATAGTGGTATATGATAAAGGTGTCAATTCTTATTACCCCCTAAACAGTAGATTGAAAATTCAAAAAGTGGTTTAATATTATGATAATAACTTGAAATAATAACATACTATAGACTAAAAAGGCGGTGCATACCTTTGCAAATCAAATCCCATAACTTTCTTAAAATAGCGTTCATAATTGTATGTTCGATTTCAATTACAGCATGTACTTCCGACGATTCCAAAAAACCTGAAGCTTCAGAGACTATGAATGTGCAGCAAACAGTTGTGCCAACGTTATTGCCATCCATTTCTCCTTCGCCAACTCTGACTCCTTCACCAGCTCCAGATACTTCAAAAGTAGTGATGGAGAATGAAGCGTTTCGCATATTCGAGCCTGCACCTAATGCTGAAGTTGGAACCACCTTTACTGTCAAGGGGCAAGCGCGTGTTTTTGAAGCCGCATTTAGTTATTCTTTTGAAGATGGCCATAAGGTTTTGTCAGAGGGAAATGTGAAAGCAGCCGCAGGTGCACCGGAATGGGCTGATTTCGAGTATACGGTCACCTATGAAAAGCCAAGCAATCCAGTTGGAGCTTTAATTATTTTTGAGAAAAGCGCTAAGGATGGGGCTTCCACCAACCAGCTTATGATTCCACTGAAGTTTAATCCAGATATTATCGAGCCTTTGCAATAATTTTTTGATTGAAAAAAGTTAAAATAGGGTAAATAAAAGAAATGAAACATAATCTATTCTCGAACGTTTTAATAAATAGCTACACAAAAGCTTGTGAAAGTGAGGTTACCTATGGTCAACTACTCTTTAAACGATCTTGAGCGAATTAAAAAAGAATGCAGACGCATGGTCATTCGGCGAGCAACAGCTTCTGGCGGCGCAGCAATAGTCCCTTTTCCAGGCACTGATTTTCTTGCTGATGTGTCGATGCTGATGCAGCTGCTTCCTGCAATTAACCAGAAGTTCGGCTTGTCCGAAGAGCAGCTTTCCGGTTTAGATAGTCGGACGAAGGCCTATATTTATGGCTACATTACAGCTATTGGCAGTCGGACCATCGGCAAAATCATTTCAAGAGAAATTGTCCTGCAGCTGATGAAAAAAGTCGGGATCCGTGTTGCATCTAAGCAAGTGGTGAAATACGTTCCTTTAGTGGGACAAGGAATGGCTGCAGCGTTAAGCTTTAGCGCGATGCGACATGCTGGCAACAGCCATATCAATGATTGTTATGAGGTCGCCCGAAAAATTATTGAGCAGCAAAATGAAGCTTGGGCGCTAAATGGAGAGCCAGTTGTCATTCCACTTGAAGCTTCCCAAGAGCGACGTTTTGCCTGGAAAATATAGATTGCGGTTGCTAATAAAGCCCGGCTCATTTTATTGAGCTGGGCTTTATTATTGATTTAATTCACGTTTTTCTATGCTTAATCAAATCGTGAACTTTACACCAGTAAGCTTCTCACTCAAAAGCCAAAGCCGCTCTGCCAATTCATGGTCAATCGCCCACGGTCGAACGCCAGTACCCTTGAGGCTATCGGCAGGGACAGCTTCTGAGATATCTACATCCTCGCAATAAACACCACCCTTATTATCTAGCTGATGGCTCGCAGCACACCAAACACTGGTCGCCGCACCTTGTTCTATTGTCTTCATATGATCAGCTTTTTCATCAGCGACAGGTTTCCCATGCTCGTCTTTCACAAGCTTTGGCCCTCTCTCCTCATCCGTTAAATGACGACTCAGATCCGTTAGGATAAGTCCGGGATGCACGGAAAACGCACGAATACCTTGCGACCGTCCGCGCTTATCAAGCTCAACTGCAAATAATGCGTTAGCCGATTTTGATTGCCCGTAAGCCTTCCATTTGTCATATTCTCTATGTTCAAAGTTCGGATCTTCCAAATCAACGCCACTAAGTCGGTGTCCGCGCGAGGAAACGGAAACGACTCGCGCACTCCCCGCTTGCAGCAAAGCTGGCAAAAGCTGCGCCACCAATTGGAAATGACCCAGATGATTCGTCGCAAATTGCGATTCATAACCTCGCGAGTCACGCAGTAGCGGTGATGCCATAATACCAGCACTATTAACTAGTATGTCTAATTGTCTTCCTGAAGCTAGAAATCGCTGCGCAAAGCTGGTGATTGAGGCTGGATCCATAAGATCCAGCGACTCCAATTCTAGTCGCGGAATACCTGCCACAGCAGCTTTCGCTTTCTCTGGTGTTCGTGCAGGCACGATTACCGTAGCCCCCGCTTCCGCCAGAACACGCGACGTCTCAAGACCAATCCCGGAATACCCTCCTGTGACAATGGCTACTTTTCCTGTCAGATCGCGGCCAGCTAACGCTTCCGAAGCGGTTGTCTGTGGGCCGAACCCCGACGGTATTGCGGTTTGAACTGTATATGCTTGGTTAGAATGAGTTTGCATCTGTAGATTCCTCCATTTATTCATCTTGTGGATCAGGTTGTCCAGCATCACTCGGGGCTATTCACCATCTCATCCACTATAATTAGCATACACCTTAGAGTTAACTTTAAGGCAAGAGTTATTTTTAGGTTCGAGCCAGTTTCAGGCTATATATCTCAGTGTACGGATAGTTGGCTGGTTGGATGCTGTAGCGATAAGAAATATTGCTACAGCACTAAGTTTATTAGAGTAATCTGCTGTAGAGATATTTAATATCGTTAGGGTGGAAGTGAGTGTAAAAAGTTAGCTAGGTTCGGGCTTGTAGCGATAAGAAATATTGCTACAGCACCCAGTTTGTTAGAGTAACCTGCTGTAGAGGTATTTAATATCTTTATGCCACTCCATCACCACACAAAACAAAAAAAGCCGTGAACTCAAGACTTTAGTCTCCACTCATCCTAATTAACAAACGATAATCCCCATTAATAAGAACGGCAATTACCACTGAGGGGTCCTTATCTTTAATCTCAAACAGCTTGCTTCCTTTTGGAAACTCATTGGATTGGAAATCCTTCGCTGGCATTGTACCCACGTGCTTTTTAACCGTACCAAGCTCTTTGTCGATATTAGCCAATGATGTGTTTTCAATAGTCGTATGGTAGTTGTGGCCATTCAAGCGCGTAACAGGGGGATAATCGGTTTGAACAGTACTGGCGCACCCAACCAATACCATTACCAAACAAATTAGAAGAACGGAAGCCCTCATCTCAATTTCCTCCCAATGGGTCTGGATTTCGCAAATAAATGATTGTATTCGCTTGTGACCCTAAAATCTCTGCCTTCTCAGGCAATAATGGGGTGTTAGCAAACTTTAGCTTTTCTAGATTAAATTTATAGGTGCCTGTAAAATCATGAATCATATATTGCCCATTGCCTATCCACCATGCAACGTCTATTCCATGCTCTGCAGTAAACAAACTTCGACTTTGCTCGCTCTCTAAATTGTAACGAAACCATTCGTAATAATTGTTATCCCCCGTTAGATATAGAGCCTCTCCACCTGCTAATAAAGTAAGATAACTAGTTGGCGCAATTCCTGTTATGTCCTTAATTTTCAAGCTCTTCCAATCCAGCCATTGCTGTTTAGATTCCCAGCGACTCTCGTCCCCTTCACCGGCAACATAATAGTTCGTATAAACGACATACTTCCCATCAAACTGAAAACCAAAGGAACTATTGCCTCGCTCTGAAATCTTCTTAACATGCCGCGGAGACGGATCATTTACATTATCAAATAAATACAACTCAACAACCCCCTTTTCCATCTCAAGCCCTGGAAGTCGATTAATACTCACGATCATCCTTCCTGTTTGAGGATCTACTTCTAGACCATCGAAGCTGGAGTAGAACGTCTTTATCCCTTTGTACGGTGATGTCCAGATGACCTTTGTTACATCCGTTTCAGGCGTATAGCTAAGAATAGAAGAATCAGACACATAGACAAAGGATCGACCATCTGGCAGCCAATGTGCAAAGTTTCCCATGTTAGCAAAACGCTTAATAACGTCCCCTTTTGAATCGAGTAAGGATACAGAAGCAACGGGATATTCCCCTTGAAAATCATCCAGCGGCTCCGTTGCTAAATAAAATTGCTTATTAGGCGATAAGTCGAGTTTCTGATACTGAGGCTGCTTGGTAAATAACGTACTGACCTTGCCTGTTGCTACATTAACTGCTTCATAAACTTTGGGTTCCCGGATTACCCCATGAAGAGCTTGCGAACTAGTAATCACATACCCCTCTGTACTTTTAACTCCATAGAAATGGATCAGAAACTGTTTAGCAATATCCTCAGGACGAGTTCGCAAAGTTATAATCAAATCACGGCTTCCCTTCCATTCAGAGGACCAATCGAGATCATTGAACTGCGCTTGCAGCAGCTTTAAAGCTTCGGTCTGATTCACATCCAGCGAAAAATGAACCTGATAGGTATACGTCTGGTCTGGCGGCATACGGAATAAAGTCCCCGATTGCTTCGCATAATATTCCGCATCTTTTTCCTCCGGGCTATGGATTTCATAAGTGAACAATGGCATATATTCAAATGTAAATTCTTTCAGCGCAGATCCATCCATAGCTCTAAATTGCACGACTAAATCAGCTTGAGGCACCTTATTTAAATGAATGGCAATCCCCTGACTATTCAGCTCATTAAAAGCAGTTACTGTGAATGGAATAGCCTGCTGATCTGTTTTTGCTGTAACGGTCACACCAGCTTTGATTTTTGCAATATCATTTAGTGTCAAGTTAGGGACATCCCGGTAATAAAAATCAATTGTGGCATCAGGGCTGTTGAAGAATAGCCGATCCACCGGCTCATACATTCTCTGCATTCCATCCTCCATTGTGCTGATATTCATTTGCTCTGGGTCGCTTAATCCTGTGAACCAGATTTCTTTTAAAGTAGTCGGTGTGGTTGTAGGTGGCGGATTACTTATATAAATGGATGGCTCCGGTTGCATCGGTTCTGATGAAACAGCAGCTGGATCTGACTCTCGAACCTTAAAAACAACAACTAGAATAAGTAAACTAAGCAAGCCTACAAGCAACCACTTTTTCATTTATTTCAATCCTTTCCATTATGTAACATATCTAATTAGACGTGGGGAATAAGGAATAGTTGCTTCCGCAAATTAAATAGCGCACTATTCATTTGACAACTATTAAATAGTGTTATATATTAATAACAGATAAGCGATACATCAATAAATTTACTATAAAAAATGAAAAGGATGATCATAATGTCAATTTATAATTTCAAAGTGAAAACGAGTAAAGGGGAGCTTAAATCCCTGGAGGATTACAAAGGTAAAGTCGTATTGATCGTCAATACAGCCAGCAAATGTATGTTTACTTCACAGTTCAAAGAGCTCCAAGATCTCTACACGCAGCATAAAAATAGTGGCTTTGAAATTCTTGGATTCCCTAGCAATCAATTTGGGGGCGGCGAAAAAGGCAGCAATGAAGAAGCACAAAGCTTCTGTCAGATTAATTATGGAGTAACTTTCCCTCTATTCGAGAAAATTGAAGTTAATGGGGATAATGCAGCGCCACTTTATAAATATCTCAAAAAAGAAGCCTCTGGAGTGCTTGGCTCCCAATCGATTAAGTGGAATTTCACTAAATTTCTTGTTGATGAAAACGGCAAGGTTCTAAAAAGATACGGATCTACGGACAAGCCATCTGCTATTGAGAAGGATCTAAAAGGTTTATTGAAAAAATAAGCTTTACTTTCTCCAAAACGAAATCTATAGTTGTGATAATTGCAAAAAGGAGTGATTATCATGTCTGCAACCGATGAAACCATTAAGCTGGATACTATGCTTTGCTTCTCCATCTATGCCTGTTCTCGTGAATTAACACGATTGTATAGACCTATCCTCAGTAAATTCAAGCTTACTTATCCGCAGTTTTTGGTCATGGTCGTGCTATGGGAAAACGGCAGCTGTATTGTATCGGATCTTGGCGAGAAGCTGCTGTTAGATTCTGCCACATTAACCCCTTTGCTAAAAAGATTGGAAGAGGCTAATTTGGTTCACCGTAAACGCTCATCTGTAGATGAACGGAAAGTCGAGATCAGCTTAACGGAGAAAGGCGAGTCGTTGAAGTCGAAGCTAAGCGATCTGCCTATAACCATTTTTACAGACATATGCAAAACCGAGGAAAATTATATTCACCTACTGAGCCAGTCCAAGCAGCTGTTGAGTGATATTCATGAAATTGCCCGCCGCGAGCCGATTTAACCCTAATTCAAAGCCCCTCTCAGATAAATGAGATGGGCTTTTTTGCTGCAATATTTAGAGTTCGTAAATGGGTAGTTCATGTTTACTAGAGGTTATATAATACCTACATAGGCAGGTGAATGATTTGTTGACTCTAAAAAGGTCGCTTCCTTACGGGCTCAGAATCGTTTTGGTTGGGAGTATCCTCTATTTTATTGTGACTGGGATTCCGTTAAATGCTGCTCAAATCGGTGACTATTTGCTTCATACTGGAGCCTACTTTTACGCTTCTTTGCTGTTGTTCAGCTTTTTCCTAGTCCTCCAAGCAAGCATTTGGGTAATCATCCTTAATGATTCTGGACGACAGCTAGGTCTAGTGAAGGGTCTAATGATTTACATCAATACGCAATTCGCTAAGTATATCCCGGGTGGATTCTGGAATTACGCCGGTCGTGTAGTGCTCACAAGTCGTGAAGGTGTTGGTTTGAGCATTCAAATGACCACGATCTTTTACGAAAATATTCTGATTGTCTTAGCCGCTTCTATTTACTCTCTTGTGCTGCTGGTTTATCTCGGGGTACTTCAGCTTTATGTTTTCCTGCTTTTCTTAGCGGCATTAGGTGTTGCTTATCTCTTCTATACGAAGGTTACGAATTCGTTACAGCTATCTGTTCGTTGGGTACTGCAAAAGCTGCATTGGAAAAAGTTCTCTGGACCTGGCTCGCTTTTGACAAGGAATCACTTTTATCAATATTTACTTTATTTTTTGAGTAGCCATTTGGTTATGGGCCTTGCTTTTTGGCTGCTGATCCGCAGCTTTCATTTATATAACATCGGGATTTTCTATGCAGCAGGCACGTTCGCTTCGGCTTGGTTACTGGGTTTACTGAGTCCTCTGCCCGGTGGAATTGGCATTAGAGAAGGGTTTCTCGTGTATTTTCTCTCGTTTCAAATGGATCCGGAAATCGCACTGCAGATATCTGTAATTGCACGAATTTGGAATGTACTGAGCGAGGTTTTGTTTTTCATGGGAATGAATGCAATTCACTATGTAACGCAAAGGATGCGACTATCATGAAACGGAATAAAGTTCTTCTCGTCACAGGTGTATTCCCTCCAGGCATTGGCGGTATGCAGAAGTATTACTATAATATAGGGAAGCATTCGAAGCATGATTTGACGGTGCTTGCACCTCATTATCCGGATGATAAAGCATTCGACGCCAAACAGTCTTTTAAAATCATTCGTGGTCCCTTTATGAAAAATGAGCGAGTGCACATTACGAGTTGGCTGCGGCTTTTTAAACATGTACGTAAGGCCATTCGCGAAGAAAACACGGAATTGACGATTTATGGCTATGTCATGATTGGTTTAATTGGTCTGATTATGCAAAAGCTGTTCGGGCATAAATACGTCATCTCTACACACGGAATGGATATGCTGCAATTCCGCCGCTTCTGGGGCTTGAATTTCATGACTAAACTGATTCTACAGCAGGCAGATGGCGTGCTTACAAACAGTGAATTCACCAAAAAACTGGTGCTGGGCTATGGCGTAGATCCAAGCAAAGTAGAGTTGGTATTCCCTGGAGTCGAGGAAATGTATGAAAAACAAAGCAAACATCCCGATTTGGTCAAAAAGCATGATTTAGAAGGTAAATATGCGCTATTAACTGTAGGACGTTTGGTTAAACGCAAGGGGCATGATCGTGTGATTGAGTCATTACCTCAGCTGATAAGAGATATTCCCGAATTGGTTTATCTAATAGTTGGTGACGGGCCAGAACGAAGCAGCTTGGAGCAGCTTGCAGCAAAGCTGGGCTTGAGCGATCGGGTTATTTTTGTAGGCAATATACATGATGAGGATTTGCTTAATCAGTATTACAATACCTGTGATCAATTCCTAATGATTGCAAGGGAGCTCGATACCGGTAATGCCGAAGGCTTTGGCATTGTCTATTTGGAGGCAGCGTGTGCCGGAATCCCGGTCATTGCTGGGAATTCCGGTGGGGCTGGCGAAGCTGTGCTGCATGAAAAAACAGGTCTAGTGGTAGACCCAAATGCAACAACTGAGATTGCTAATGCAATTCTGCGCTTAAAAAATGACCCTATACTAAGAGAAGCTCTTATCCGTCAAGGCTATGACAGAGCAAAAGGCAGCTTCCGTTATCCGATTCTTACTCAGAAATTTGACCGCTATATGCTCCGACTCTGCTCCACTGTACGAGTCAGATTTTGGGCGAAGGCAAATGCTAAAGCTGAGCTGTAAGTTTGATAAACGAATATGTTCCATTTAATTTCGGCCTGTAGATCTGCTCATTTCCAAAATGGAAGAGCTGATTACAGGTCTTTTTTAGCGCAATCAGACAAAGTAATGGGTTCAAAATGGTTCAAACCTTGTTGAAATGGGTATATAGAACCAGTGACCTATTTTTAAAATAGGCCTTCCCGATTACTCGGTTTGTAAAATATTAATTAATACAAGCTGAAGAGTAGAAAAGCTGCAATGAGAATGAACACGGACGGGAGAAGAATGTTGTAAGCCTAACCTACATAATAAACGGGATGAAATTTTCTATTACAGGTTAAAATTTGAGCTGGAGGAATTATTCAATGTTAAAAAGAAAGATCAGTATGATGATTATTGCGCTTGTGCTCATTATGCAAAGCGTAAATGGAATGGGCTTTATTAAACAGGCAAATGCTATAGCTACAACAATAGAAAGCCACTTAAACATACTGACTGGTGTAACAATGGTAGTTTATGAATCTCCCAATGTCCCTGTGACTGGCAATGTTTATAGTCAAGGCTCAGACGTAACTTTGAATTATACATGGGCTCTGCCAAACAATCATGGTTACGAAGCAGGATCTACCTTTGAATTTGCTCTTCCCGTTGAATTTGCGCTTTACAATGATATTACCAATAGCAGCCTTCTGTTTAATGGTACTCCTATTGGCTCATTTTCTGTGGATAAAGCTTCAAAAAAGGTGCTTATGACTTTTAACGATTTTATTGAAGGCCATGACGATGTTCAAGGAACTCTTACCTTTACCAGCAAGTTCGATATGACTCAAATTACCGACAGTACCACACATGTAATCCAATTCCCGGTTTTTCAACAATTACCAGATGTAACTGTACATTTCAAGCCAAACGTAGGCTTAACCATCGAGAAGAAAGGCGTCCCTCACAGCTTTAATCCCGATCAGATCGATTGGACGATCGATATTAACAAGGCTTTGGGTACTGTCCAGAATGCGGTTGTAACCGACCAAACTCCAGCTGGATTAGGTAATCCAAGCGGCATTACGATTCAACAGCTTGATGTAAGCCTCAATGGCACGACATCGATACCTGTTGTACCTGTTATTCTTAATCCAAATAATTACACAGTAACTACATCAGCTGGTGGATTGCTTACTATCACATTCCATGATTCAGCAGCGACAATCACTTCCGCATATCGTATTTCATATGTGACTTCCATTCTCGATACAGCCACGAGCTATACCAATACAGCTTCCTTCAGCGGTTCTAATCTGCCGAGTGTTGTGTCTTCAGCTACTGTGGCGGTTGTAAGAGGTGTTCATCTTGGAAAAAGATCACCTGGTTATAATTCAACAACCCAAACGATTGATTGGGAAATTAAATATAACTATGATGGAAAAGTTATCCCAGCTGGAACAGCTACGTTAACGGATCTATTCAATGATTCCCAAGATTACCTTCCTGTTTCCGCTGTCGTCTATAAAATTTCATTGAGTCCGACAGGAACAGAAACCATAGTGGGCAGCCCGTTGGTATTGAATACCGACTATACCCTTACGCCAGTTACAAGCAATGGAACTACCCAGGGCTTTACACTAACTTTTAAAGAGAATACTTCTGTAATTTACGATGCTTCATCCGCTTACAAAATTTTATACAAAACAATCTCACATGATCGGGTTGAAAGTAATACAACCATTCACAACACAGTTACTTCAGATGTTTATACAGCAACAGGCAATAGAGGCATTAATCAAATTGTTATCGCCAAGAGCAATGATAATGTAAACTACCAGAATAAAACGCTAGACTGGCATCTTACCATCAACCAAGACAATTACACGATGAAACATGTGGTTGTAACGGATACTTTTACTTCAGGCGATCTTGAATTCATTCCAGGTTCATTGGTTGTAAAACGCAATGGCGTAGATGTCGCGTCATCGGTTTATACGGTAGCTTCACTTGTACTCCATGCAGGCTTTACTGTAGACTTTCATAATCATGATATTACAGGGATTTATACGATAAGCTATAAAACTTATTTTGATAAACGAGGGCTTACTTCGACTATAAGCAATTACGTCAACAAGGGTAAAATTGAGTGGCAAGATGATTCCAATTCTCCTACCCAACATCAGGCAGAAGCAACCTCAACATTCACACCAAGAATTGAAACGAGGAATAATGGTTCCAAGTCTGGATCTTATAATGCGATAACTAAAGAAATTACTTGGACAGTTGGGCTGAACTATAACAGCCGGACAATTAATCATGCAATTTTGGCAGATACGCTTCTTGAAGGACAAGAGCTGGTTCCAAATTCCTTAAAAGTATCCGCAATGAATATTGGTTTGGATGGGACTCAAACGCTAGGTTCAGCTCTAGCAAATACGATGTATGGCCTTATTTTAAATAATGTGACTAATACCGTATATGTTAATTTTAATGGTCCAATTAATTCACCTTACTATGTAGAGTTTAAAACAAGCTTAGCTGGGAAGCTGATTGATGCTCAAATCCCTAACACAGCTCAGCTATTTGATACTCTAAACTTAGCATCCGGCAACTTAACTGCCTCAGTACCTGTAGTTTATGGTGGAGAGTATGTAGCCAAGGATGGACATCAGAACAACAATATTATAGATTGGACCGTCCATATTAATCGCGGACAATCCACAGTAAACGATGCCATTATATTAGACGAGCCAAGTGTAAACCAACTATTGTTGCAGGATTCGTTCCATCTTTTCGCTACCACCGTTAATATGGTTGGAGCTTTGACCAAAGATAGAGAATTGGTTAAGGATACCGATTATACCGTAGTCATCCACACAGATAATAACAGCAAACAAACTTTTGTATTATCATTTATTCAGCCGATTACGAAAGCATACATTTTGGAATACAAATCCGTTATTTTTGCTGATAGCCATGACACTGTTAGCAATAAGGTTACATTGAGTGGAAATAATGTGACTACAGTGAGTGTCCCCACAATCAAAAACATTGAGGTGCTGTTTTCTTCTGGATCAGGAACAGGAAGCGGAGTCATTGGCAAATTGACCGTAACCAAAGTGGATCAAGACTCCCCTAGCCTTAATCTAAGCGGCGCGACATTTGCTTTGTACCGCGATTTAGGTTCATCGGAGATACTAGTTAACACACTTACAACAGGCTTAGATGGAAAATTGGTTTTCAATAACCTTTTAGGTGGGAATTATATTCTCAAAGAGACGGTTGCTCCAGCGGGATATTTACTGGATTCAAGCGCTCACAATGTAACTATAAATTCAATCACCGAAATCAATCAGGTTGTGACCAATACGAAAATCACAACTTCTACACCGACGCCAACGCCGACACCTAGTCCAATACCCGGATCGGCAACACAATCGCCAACACCGGCACCAACCGAAGTTCCTACTGCAACACCAACGGTTACACCAACAGTTACGCCAGTTGTAACACCAACCGCAACACCGGTAGTTACACCAGTCGTAACACCGGCAGTAACACCATCAGCAACACCAGTCGTAAAACCAACTGCAACACCTCCAGGTAAAATAGAAACAACAAAACAAGACGTGCCTATAACCGGTACTGTTAAAGTACCTGAGGGAAGTACGCCTTCCATTGGTAAAGGTCCCGAACATGGAACTGTTACTGTTGGTTCAGATGGTAAATGGATATATACTCCTAAACCAGGGTTTACCGGGAGTGATTCATTTTCAATAATAATTACTGATAAAGATGGCAATGAAGAAGAAGTCTTTATTAATATTGATGTGGAAGAAGTTCCGCTAGGCGTATCACCAGGTGATGGAATGCTGCCGACGACTGGAGAATCCAGTCATATGAATGTTATATTAGCTGGTCTCTTCTTAATTATTCTGGGATTTGCGCTAAGAAGCAGGTTCTTGAAGCGAAGATAAGATAGCGATTTACTAAAGGCTCCCCTAATAAGGAGTCTTTTGTTTTGTTAGAAGCCTCTCTTATGTATTGAGAATTTCACGCAGCCGGGGTAGACCAAACAATTTGATTTCTCCCTTGCGCTTTGGCTCTATATAATAAGCTATCCGCTTCTGCCACTAGCTCAGCGGGCTGTTCAAACTGATTCAGTACGGCGCCAAAACTCATCGTCACTTTCATTTCCTCATTACCAGCCTCCAAATGAATCTTCAAAAGCTGCTCTCTAAACTGCTGTATTAGATTATCCGCTTGTTGAAGATCCTCCATATAAAGCAGAATAGCAAATTCTTCGCCACCATATCGATAGGAGCTGCCTTTAGATTTGGGAATGCATTTCTCCAACAAGCTGCCGATTTCCTTCAAAACCTTATCACCTGCAATATGCCCATAATGATCGTTAATCAATTTAAACAAATCAATATCCGCCATTACCAGGATGAAGTTCATCTTACTATGAACAATCTCTTTTAGCTGCTCTTGAAAGCTCCGATGATTAAAAAGCCCAGTTAGGTAATCTTTTTTAGCCATATTTTCAAAATAGTTTTTGTCAGAGAAATGCTTTCTTCCCCTTGCCACAATGAAGCCGCCTAATATCCCCACCATCAGAACAAAGATATAGTTCATAACATGATAAGGAAGCCTCTCCGCTGTATAACCACCATCTGCGAAAACAATTACAGCCGAATATCCAACTTCCACGAATAAAGCAGTGACAATACCACCTGCCAGCCCCCAATAGACTGAAGCATGAAGAATAAGCAGATACGCAACCGGAAATAATGGGCTGTTCGTTCCACCTGTTAACGAAATCACAAATAATATGGCCATGTAATCAAAGATCACACCGCCCTTAGTCATATAACTATAAATGGTTGGATGAATGTTTTTACGATGTAATACCACTTCCGTCACCGTCATATATATAATCCCAAAAAACAAAAGTATGGAGAACTTAATTAGCTTATCTGTAGAGTCGTTATAGTATTCAAAAAACAGCACAATAGAAGCCACAACAAAAAACCAGCGCAGAAGCGAAAATATTATCTCCAGCTTATGATCATTGCCTAGTATATTCATTATGCCAGCTCCTAGGTAGGAAATAGTAATAATATATAGTTTATATTGTACAACCTGCTCTATTTTCTGTCTAATTCGTTTTTCATCCTTGGATTGTGAGATTTTAAAAATAAAAGCGACCCGAAGGTCGCCTCATGATGCTAACAATACCTCTCTCTAGTTAAGCTCCAACCGCAAATTGGCTATTGTACAGCTCAGTGTAGAACCCGTTCATTTCAATAAGCTCATGATGTGTGCCCTGTTCAATGACAGTACCGCCTTTCATGACGAGAATTAAATCGGCTTCACGAATTGTAGAAAGTCTATGGGCGATTACGAAGCTGGTTCTTCCTTGCATCAATTCGGTCATTGCTTTCTGGATATGCATTTCTGTTCGCGTATCCACACTGCTCGTTGCTTCATCCAGAATGAGAATCGCTGGATCCGCTAAGATAGCGCGAGCGATAGTGAGCAGTTGTTTCTGACCTTGTGAGAGGTTGGATGCTTCCTCGTTCAGTAATGTATCGTAACCTTCTGGCAATGTGCGGATAAAATGATCCGCATAAGCCGCTTTCGCTGCTTGGACAACATCATCCTCGCTTGCCCCTTCACGGCCATAGGCAATATTATCTCGTATAGTACCATTAAACAGCCACGTATCTTGAAGCACCATCCCAAACAGGTTGCGCAATCTACTGCGTTTCATATCACGAATGTCTACTCCATCAATGACAATGCGACCACCGTCAATTTCGTAGAACCGCATTAGCAGGTTGACGAGTGTTGTTTTACCGGCTCCGGTTGGACCTACGATCGCCACCGTTTGCCCCTCATGAATCTTAATTGACATGTTCTCAATAACAGGTTCTTCCGCTTTATAGCCAAACTTAACGTTCTCGAAGCTGACACTGCCGCGAGGCGAAGCAAGTGATTTCTCAACCGCTGATTCTGGTATTTCTTCCTCTTCATCCAACAATTCAAAAACACGTTCGCCTGATGCCAGCGCGGATTGTATTAGGTTGGCAATACTGGCAACCTGAGTAATCGGCATCGTAAACTGCTGCGAATATTGAATAAATGCTTGAACATTACCAATAGTAATCGCCCCTGTTGTAACAAAAACACCACCAACTACGCTGACTAGCACATAGCCAATGTTGCCGACAAACATCATCAACGGCATAATAATCCCGGAAATGAATTGTGCCCGCCAGCCTGAATCGTAAAGCTTATCATTGATCTCGGAGAATTTCTCCACGGATTTGTCCTCGTGTCCAAATGCCTTAACAATCGTATGCCCACCGTACATTTCTTCGACATGTCCATTTAATTCACCAATCGACTTCTGCTGTGAGACAAAATATTGCTTAGAGTATGAAGAGATTTTCTTAGTGATAAGAATACTTAACGGCAGTGTAATTAGAGCAATTAACGTTAGCCAGAAACTAATTGTAAACATCATTACAATTGTACCTATTAATAACACAATGTTAGAAATCAGCTGGGAAAGCACTTGTTGCGTTGTGGTCCCGATATTATCGACATCGTTCGTTGCACGGCTAAGAATCTCTCCATGTGTCCGAGAATCAAAGAATTTCAATGGCAGACGGACCAGCTTATCTTGTACATCCTTGCGCAGCTTAAAGACAATTTTCTGTGCCAAGCCGGCAACGATATACTGCTGGATAAACGTAAATAAGGCACTGACCAAATACAAGCCTAGTAACAGTAATAAGATGTTTCCAATATAATCGAAATCAATGGAGACTCCAGACGTACCTTTAAATTTCGCTATCGAGAATGTGAAGAGATGAGTCGTTACCTTCCCCATAATTTTAGGGCTAATAATTCCGAATAAAGTACTCAAAATAGCTGTGAGGAAGATGACAAAAATTTTCATACGATGCTGCTTTAAATAACCGAGAAGCCGCTTCATCGTGCCTTTGGCATCTTTAGCTTTCTGGATTGGCGCTCCTAGTCCCATCGGTCCTCTGCCGAATGCCATACCTGGCGGCGGTCCCTGCTGCTGAGTCGTTTCTTTGCGATTCGCTCCTTTGTGATCTTGGCTCATGCGCTTTCCTCCTCAGACAGTTGTGACAAGACGATCTCGCGATAAACGGTGCTGGATTGCATCAATTCACGGTGCGACCCAATTCCAGCGATTTCACCATTGTCCAGCACAATGATCCGATCTGCTTGCATAATGGTGCTCACCCGTTGGGCTACAATCAGCATGGCTGCATCTGCGGTCTCAACCAACAACGCTGCGCGAAGCTTGGCATCCGTCTTGAAATCGAGCGCTGAAAAGCTATCGTCGAATACATAAATTTGCGGCCTGCGCACAAGTGCTCGAGCAATCGATAGCCGCTGCTTCTGGCCACCGGATAAATTCGTTCCGCCTTGCGAAATCACAGCTTCATAGCCTTCCTTCATACCCGTGATGAATTCCTCCGCTTGCGCTACTTTGGCTGCCTGCTCCACTTCTTCCTGTGAAGCCGATTCTTTACCGAAGCGAATATTATCAGCAACTGTACCTGTGAACAAGGAAGCTTTTTGCGGAACATAACCTATCTTCGCCCTCAGACTTTCCTGACTCATCTTGCTAACCTCAGTACCATCCACGAGAATACTTCCACTGTCCGTATCATAGAAACGAAGCAGTAAATTCACGAGTGTCGATTTACCGGATCCCGTCCCTCCAATAATAGCCGTAACCTCACCAGAATTTGCGCTAAAAGTAATATTGCGAATCGCAGGCTGCTCCGCTCCCGGATAGCTGAAAGTAACATTCTTGAAATGTACGGAGCCTTTATCCGTAACTTCTTTATGATCGCTAGTCGAATCAATGATAACCGGCATTGTACCTAGGACTTCATTAATTCGCACAGATGATGCCGAAGCACGCGGCACCATCATGAACATCATCGATACCATCGTTAGCGAGAATAGAATTTGCCCAGCATACTGGGTAAAGGCTATTAAATCACCCACCTGCATACTCCCCGAGTCTATGCGAATACTGCCAAACCACATGATAGCGACAATCGTTATATTGAGCAGAAACAGCATAATCGGGAACATAATAGACATAATTCGTGTCACTTTAATCGCCGTAACCGTCAAATCTTCGTTGGCTGATCCGAAACGCTCACGCTCATGATCCGTACGGTTAAAGGCACGAACAACTCGTATACCGATTAAGTTCTCACGCAGCACCAGATTTAAACGATCCAATTTACCTTGCATCACCCGAAAAAGTGGAATCCCTTTAGCCGCAATCAGCACGATAACCCCAACCAGAATGGGGATAACCCCAACTAAAACTAGTGAGAGCTTAGCATCTTTGGATACCGCCATCACAATCCCACCGACAATCATCAACGGAGCACTAAGGAACATTCGCATCATCATAAAAAACACTTGCTGCACTTGAGTAATATCATTGGTAGTACGGGTGATTAGTGAAGCTGTTCCTATCTTGTCAAACTCTTGCAGCGAAAATCGCTCGACATGTGTGAACACCTTGCCACGCGTAATTTTACCAAAACCCGTAGCAATCTTGGCTGAAAGGTAGCCTGCATACACATTACAGAGCATGCCCCCAGCCGCAATCAACAGCATAATACCGCCAATTCGCCAGATGTAGCCCGAATCGCCTTGAAGAATACCGACATTAACAATGTCAGCCATAAACGTCGGTAGGTACAGCTGACCAATTGTTTGCAGAAACATCAGCAGCACAACCGCAGCAATCATCCATCTGTACGGACTTGCGAACCGAAACAATTTGAACATTAGCTTTCCTCCTTGTAAGTACTCTTTCATAACTTCAGTTTGAAATAATCATACTATATTTTTATGAACTGTTTATGAACTTCATATAATTTGATTCTTTATGAAACATTACCTATAATTATATATAGTAAGCTACTAAAATTAATTGGAGGCTGACATTTATGTATGAAATCGCAATTATTGGTGCAGGTCCCGCAGGCGCAAGTGCCGCAATCTTCTCTGCTAAGGCTGGTAAGAAAACTTTGGTATTCGAGAATAACAAAGGAATGACCAAGCATGCATGGTTCGAGAATCATTACGGCATACTAGAAATAGGCGGACCTGATTTAATTGAAATAGGTAAGCAGCAAGCCGTTAAATTCGGAGCCGAAATTGTAGAAGATACTGTACTGAATATCACCTCAACAGAAAATGGGCTGACGATTACTACGGAATCAGGCACATCCTATGAAGCTAAACACATTATCTTTGCAACAGGCGCAGCAACAGATCTAGCTGTACATATAGGCTTAGCAACCAAAGACGGCACGGAGCCAAGAATTAAAACGATTATCGATGTCGATGCTAGCGGCAAAACCAGCATTCCTGGTATTTGGGCAGCAGGCACTGTGGCAGGCGTAAGCGTACATGCGATTATTACAGCGGGCGATGGCGCAAAAGCAGCAATCAATATCATCAGTGAGCTGAACGGCTCACGTTATGTCGATCACGATATGATGAAAAAAGCTTAATTCATCCTTGCCATCACAAATAAAAACCAGTCCAAACACTAATTGTGTCGGGCTGGTTTTATTATTTATTTATCGCTCACTCAAATGTAGCCAAATATGCTTCAAGCTGATCGAACGTTCCGGTGAAGCCTTGATTCATACTATCGAACATACCACTATAGAAGCTGCGCTCTTCCTCACTTGCATTAATGGGTCCACCACGTAATGTTAGTGTCGTTTGGCCTTCATTTTCAGTGAGGGTTAGCGTATTCTTGATTTCCAATGGGATTTTACCTTCGAATGGGGCTGGAACTATATTGCCCTCTGGATCCGAAAAAGAATTGACGAATACAATTTTTTCTGGCGCTACGATTTCATGATAGACAAACTTACCCCACATTTCGAAGCCATCTGGAGCACGCATGCAATAATGGAATATGCCGCCTGGACGGAAATCCAGCTTAGAGGATTCCAATGCAAAGCCTGTTGGCCCCCACCATTTTTTGAAATGCTCAAGCTCTGACCATACCTTGAACATTAATTCCCGCGAAGCTTTGAAAGTACGTGATATGACAAACTCGTTTTCAGGCATTTTTATTCCTCCGATTTAGTTTTTTCCTTTTCTTGATCTTGCAATAGACGTAAATAATTATCGAGATTATCGAATTTCTCTTCCCAAATACGGCGGAAGGTCTCCAACCAAGTATCTAGCTCCTTAAGAGATTGAGGCCTTAATTTGTAGATTCGTTTATTTGCCATTGGCTGCATCTCAACAAGCCCCGCATCACTAAGGAACCGCAGATGCTTAGAGGTTTGGGGCTGTTTAAGCTCAAGTCGTTCAGCAATTAGACCTACAGTCAACGGTCCATCACGCAATAGTTCAACAATATCTAATCTGTTGGGTTCGGCAAGAGCACTGAAAGTCATTACATTCATAAGATCACCCTTTTCCTGAAACAGATTCTCACTATTAATATACCTAAACTGGAATATGTCTGTCAAGGAATATACTTTATAATTATAAAATAAAACCTTCTCGGAAGTTAATCGAGATTAACTTTGGAGAAGGGATATTTACACTCGCTATTCTCAAGATATTTCTTCTGGCTCTTCCCATTTTTTCGAGTAAGCTTTGTTAATTATATATATGGCAATCCACGATATTATGAAAATTGTAATAGCCGAAACGACCCAAACCCATCCAGGTACTCCCATTATATTTCCCTCCTTGTACTTACGATTAAAGCTTACCACATTCACCTGCGTTTCTACGGGGCTATTTCTGTACAATTTCCGAACAAAAAAATATTTAACTATTTATCCGTTTGACATCCCCTTGACATAAACATGAATTATGATAAAAGGTAACGATAGAGCAATCAGCTAGTTTGCGTTATACTAAGAGACATATTCTGGGTCCTATCCCTTGGAGGAACAAGCATGAAAACCATTTTAATAGTTGAAGATGAGCCTGCGATTTCTCGTGTGCTGGCTGCTTATCTACGAAAAGCAGAATATGCTTGTGAAATATGTGCGGATGGGGGCTTAGCTGTCAAGAAATTTGAAGAGCTTCAGCCAACGCTTGTACTGCTAGATGTCATGCTGCCAAGCTTGAATGGCTGGGAAGTGCTAGCTGAGATTCGCCGTAAAAGCGCTTGCCCCGTCATCCTGTTAACTGCTCGCGGTGATATCCAAGATAGGCTTACCGGCTTAGACAATGGAGCTGATGATTACATCACTAAACCTTTTATTCCAGATGAGGTTGTGGCAAGAGTTAATGCGGTTTTACGCAGACCTGTCCAATCCTTAGTGGCTTCTGGACAAAAATATTTTGGAAGCTTAAAAATTGATTTTAAAGCTCGCGAGGTTTTCTTAAATGGTGCCAGCTTAACGATCACTCCCAAGGACATCGCATTGCTTTTATTCTTAGCAGAAAACCCCAACCAATTATTTCATAGAGAACAGCTAATAGAGAAAGTCTGGGGAATCGATTATGAAGGCAGTGACCGTGCCGTGGATTTAGCGATCAAACGGCTGCGCAAATCGATGCTGCACTGGCCTCCGGAAGAAGGAGAAATCCGCACATTACGGGGAACGGGGTATCAGTTCTATGTCAACAAAGACAATTAATCGCCCCTCCATGCTAAGACATTGGACTTATCGTTATGTGATCATTTTGTGCATTGGGCTGCTATCAATTGGTCTGCTATCCTTTCTCTGGGTAAGACATTCAACGGTTCAGAATCGCCTGCAGCTGATGCAGCTGCTAGCTCAAGAGTTAGCTGAAAAGGTTACCTCTCCAGAAGGCTCCATAAAGCTGCCCAATAATTTCGGCGATTTAATTGATAGCCGACAGCGATTTTATCACATACCCGATCATGTCTCTGTAATCATTAAAAACAACAGCAATCAAATGATTTATAGCCAGTCCAATCAACCAAACATTGCGGATCCTCAAGGCGATAAGCCAGCTCAGCCCGAACCTCCTAAGGCTGCCCAATATACAGTTTCAGAGCCTATTCTCTATCAAGACACAACGATTGGCACGATAACAATAGGCCAGACCAAGAAGGCTATTACCAAAATTAATCAAGAGTCTCGCTTGCTTGCCTTACTATTAGGCGGCATAGGATTACTCGGCTGGCTGGTCATTTATCTTATCCTGCAAAAGCTAACAAGACCCATTCGAGATATTGCCGAAGCTGCTAAGAAAATTGAAGCTGGCGATTACAATATTGAGCTGCAAAATACCGTCAAAGAAAAAGAAATCTATGAGTTGCTCGTTTCCTTTCGCGGGATGGCCGTGCGGCTGGAACAGCTGGAGGACTTGCGTACAGAGCTTTTGGCTGGAGTCACGCATGAGCTGAAGACACCGATTGCCTCGATTAATGGTTTGATCCATGCCGTTCGGGACAAGATAGTTACTGGAACCGAAGCCGAGGAGTTTCTCGACATCTCAATAAAAGAAACCGAACGACTGCAGCAAATGGTTATCGCTTTATTGGACTTCAATTCGTTCGCCTCTGGCAAGATTAATGTAGAGCAGATTCAGTTTGATCTAGGCAAGCTGCTTAAAGAGATCACTTATCAGTGGAGCTTGCTCTATCAAGATGAGAACCTAGATCTGATTACAGAGCTTCCGCCGCAACCACTTTTTGCTTATGGAGACCCTAGTCGAATTCAGCAAATTATCGTCAATCTACTGAACAATAGCCGCCAAGCCCTATCTGGACAGAATCAAGAACAGATCAAAGTCACCCTGCTTACGCAATCTAGCACAATGCTGGCCATTCATGTTACGGATACTGGAAAAGGCATTCCAATCGAAGAGCAGAAGAATATTTTCGAGCGCTATTTTCGCGGCGGTAACAAGAAGCTTGCTGTTCATGGACTAGGGCTTGGCCTTACATTTAGCAGCATGCTGGCCAATGCTTTGAATGGGAAGCTTTCATTAGTAGAAAGCTCTCCCCAAGGAACAACCTTTGAGCTCCTTCTGCCTCGGATATAAAACAAAAAAGTGCCGCTTACCTCATTAAAGAGATAAGCGGCATTTATTTGCTGTTAGTTTCTGTTTCTGTTTCTGTTTCTGTTTCTATTATCTGTTAGCTTCAGGAAGTGATTCAGTGGTTACTTGCCCTTTAATCCCTTCAAATGAAGGCTCTGATGTTACTGTATATTTCGATGAAATATACGTTTCAGCCTTAGCTTCTGTAAGCATCTCTGCATACATTTTATCTGGATCTGGTTCAACCATTGAATAAGTAACAACGGCATGGCCATCTTGTGCAAAACGAATGCTGTTAATCACAATACCATACCCTGCATTTGGCTTTTCACCACGAGATAAGGTTACTTTATTTACATCGTCGCTTATTTTATCAATTTTAACTGTTACCTGTTCAGTTGGCGCTGGTGTTGGAGCTGGTGCAGCTTCATGTGTTTCTAGAAAACGAACGGTGTTGTAAACCCAAGTTGCAGCTTGTCCACGAGTAACCTCGCCTTTAGGTTCGAAATTCCCTTTCTTATCTAGCTCAGCAATTTTATATAGTACCATTCTTTGCAAGCTGCCTTGCAGATCCGGGGTAATTTGCGCTTCATCATTGAATTGAATAAACATTTTCACGGTAGGGAAGCTACCCTTCTTTTCCAATGCACGTACTAACAAATCCCCGAATTGCTCACGTGTTATAACTGCATTCGGATTTACATCCGCTGGAATTTCCAAGCCACTGTATTTAGCAATAACAAATGCATTTGCATACCAAGAATCATTGGAAACATTCGTGTACGTATCGGATGCTAAAGGTTGTTTAATAAAACGCATAGTATCTAAATTAAAATCCAAGCCTTTAACTATCATTTGAACGCTTTGTGCGTAAGTAATTTTACCTTTAGGTGCGAAGTGAAGCTTATCTATTCCGCTTACGATTCCACGATCCTTAAGAAGGTCAATCGCTACTTTTTGAGAATCGTCAACGTCGGTAAATGATGCGAATGCTGTCCCGAATGACAAGCTACCTACAAGTACAGTTGTTAGAGCTACTGATATAATTTTTTTCATTTTAGTTAATCTCCTTTTGTCTGTTTAAGTTAGTGTACTGCTCCTCTAGAGTTAACCTTTAAACGGCACTTCCCTAGAAAAGGTTGCACTTATTGTTTAAAAATAAATAATAATAGAATCGAGATAGCTAGATTGGCCTTCCATCGCACCTTGTCTTAGTGCATACATAAATGTAATAATGATTACGTAACTGTAATTATTTAGTAGAATTTTAGCTAATCTATTAAAAGGAGCACCTATGAATTCCAAAAACGAGCTAGTCATTTCTATTAACGGATTGCGCATGATGTATGGTGATACTTATGTTCTACGAGGGATCGATTTGGACGTGCATCAAGGGGAAATAATCGGCTATATTGGTCCAAATGGCGCTGGAAAAAGCACTACGATTAAAGCTATGCTCGGTTTGGTTGAAGGATATTCAGGTGAAATTCGGATATTCGGGAGCGACATCTCAAACGGGGATATTAGTTACAAAAGCAGAATTGGGTATGTTCCGGAAACAGCCGAGCTATATGATGCCCTTACAGCAAGTGAGTATTTGACCTTTATTGGTAATTTGTATGGGCTTAGTGATGAGCAAGCAGAATGGAAAGCCAAGCGTTTGATAGATTTGTTCGGTTTATCTGATGTCTATCAATCTCGCATATCCTCCTATTCCAAAGGTATGAAACAAAAGGTATTGCTTGTTTCCAGCTTGCTGCATAACCCGGATGTCTTATTTCTAGATGAGCCCCTCAGTGGTCTCGACGCCAATAGTGTGATAGTAGTCAAAGAAATTCTAGCCCAGCTAGCCCGTCAAGGTAAAACGATCTTTTATTCGTCGCATATCATGGATGTCGTGGAGAAAATCAGCAATCGCATCATCCTGCTGGATGGCGGGGAGATTATTGCCGATGGCAGCTTCGCTGAGCTTAAAGAAAAATCACAGGTTGGCTCGCTGGAAGCTATTTTTAATCAACTCACTGGTTTTCACGAACATCAGAACATTGCTAAACAATTCGTTTCTATTGTTCAAGAGGTGTAAACATGAAAGAATTTCGGACACTTAAGCTATTGGATTTACTGCAAAGCTATTTCGTGAAAATGGGCATAGACTATCCAATCATGCGCAAGCTGGTACAGGTTAAGCTGACTATGGATGGCAGAAGAGTTCCCGCCATATTCAATCAATCCACCAAAAAACGTACAGATTCAAGCGATAAGAATAATTTTATTAAATCATTGTGGTTTTATGCATTGATGGGCGGCATTATGGTTCCCTTGCTCTTCGTCGGGCAGAATTATCTGTTTCAAATGGGCTTTATCTTTGGAATTCTGATGTTCCTGGTCATGACCTCGATGATCTCGGATTTTTCTGCTGTCCTTTTGGATATTCGCGACCGCACGATCATCCTCTCGAAACCCATTAACCGTAAAACGGTCAGTATGGCCAAATTGATCCACATCATCGTTTATTTGTTCTTCTTAACAGGCTCACTATCTGCCGCTCCCTTGGTTACCAGCCTGGTCAAAAATGGCGTTTTATTCTTCTTAGTATTCGTGGTGGAAATAATTCTGCTCGATATCTTGATAGTCGTGATGACAGCCATGGTTTATTTATTGATTTTAAAGTTTTTTGATGGAGAGAAGCTTAAGGATATGATCAACTATGTCCAAATCGCTCTATCTATTGTTATTACCGTGGGGTATCAGCTAGTAGTACGTTCGTTCAACATGATCAAGTTTAATTTCGAATTCCAAGCTCATTGGTGGCAAGTATTCGTTATTCCCTTATGGTTCGGAGCCCCATTTGAATGGCTCTTGCATGGTCAAAACCAAACCCAGTTTATTATTTTCTCGATACTCGCACTCATAGTACCGTTTATAGCCCTTAAAATATACAGCAATCTAATGCCTACCTTTGAGCGATATCTGCAAAAGTTAGCCAACAACAGCATCACTAATCAAAAAGGCAACGGTTGGTTGTTAAAAATAATCTCGAAGGTCGTCTGCAGAAGCCAAGATGAACGCACCTTCTTTCGTTTTGCTATTTACATGATGGGTAATGAAAGGGAATTTAAGCTCAAGGTCTATCCCACACTCGGCTTCTCGATTATCTTTCCATTTATTTTTATTTTTAATGAATTTAAGGATAAAGGGTTGAGTGCGGTTGCAGCGGGTAATTGGTATTTAAGCCTTTACCTATGCGCTATTATGATCCCTACCGTCATTATGATGCTTAAATACTCCTCTAAATATAAAGCAGCCTGGATTTACAAAACCGTTCCGTTTCAGAATACAGCTCCCATCTTTAAGGGAACGCTTAAAGCCTTCATTATTAAGCTCCTTCTTCCTGTTTTTATAATTGAAAGCATTCTTTTCACTTTACTATTCGGAGCTAGAATTTTTCCTCATTTACTAGTCATTTTCTTGAGTATTTTGTTGTTCACCTTTATTTCATTTCGAGCATTAAGAAAAGCTCTGCCATTCTCGGAAGCCTCTGAAGCTGGGCAGCAAAACGAATTCTGGGTTATACTTGCACTTATTGTATTGGTTTCTTTATTGGGCGGAATTCATTACTTAGCTACCATACTTAACGGCGGTTTATATGGATATATGGGATTATTACTCGTTGTGAATTTCCTTGTTTGGCGGAAGGGATTTAACATCTCATGGAAGTCATTATCCGCTGATGTATTCCAATAAAAAATATGCCAGATAAGCAATTGCTAGACGCTCGAGGCTGCAAACTGTGCAATGGTTTCCAGCGGCAGATGCTCATATACCACATCGCTATAGAAAGCTTGCTGAATTCTTAGCTGCGGTCCGATTAAGAATTCAGCAGGCAGACGATTGAAATTACTCCCTTCCTCTTTAATTAACGGAAAACCTTGTTCTGCTGCATGAATAATCATTTGCCCAGTCTCGGGGTTTGTCAACATTTTCTGAATTTTTTCTGCGGAAGTCTCTACGCCATATAGCTCGTAAAGCTTTGCATGCGGGTCCGATATGATTGGAAATGGTGCCTCTCTTTGACCTACGTACGGAGCCATATTCTCAAGCGGCGATTCGAAAACTGCAATGATTTCAAACCCCTTCTGACTCCATTCCGCATATTGCTGAATCAATTGATGCACACGTAAATTACACATGGCACAAGCTGAATTGCGAAAAAAAGCCAGTAACACTTTACGCTCTGTATAACTCTGTAAGCTCACCTGCTTGCCAAACATATCCTCCACTTCAAAATTTGGCGCTGTCATTCCTGATTGTATTTTCATCTCTCGATCAACTCCTCGTTGGTTTCTCACTACCTTCCCTACTTTAGACTAAACCAGAGCACTCTTCTGTGACTAAGTCACATAACAAAGTGGTGAAAAGCGCTAAAGTTAGCTTTTATTCATTTCAGCAACAGGCTGATCCGAGGGGATCAGATTCAACAAGGATTGACGAATAGTCTATTCGGATCTACTATATAAGCTAACTATAAAACGGAGGGGGACCACAAAAAATGTCTGAGAATCACGAGTATTCAGAAGCTGTATTCGCTGAAAGTAGTCGTCGCAGCCTGCAATCCAACTGTGATAGCTGCTTCGGCTTGTGCTGTGTTGCGCTGCCCTTCGCTGCTTCAGCAGATTTTGCGTTCACCAAAGACGGCGGTCAGCCGTGTCATAATCTGCAAGCGGACTATCACTGCAGTATTCATAAAAACCTTAGGCAGCAGGGTCTTAAGGGCTGCACGGTTTACGATTGCTTCGGCGCAGGGCAAAAAGTATCCCAAGTCACCTTTGGCGGGAAAGATTGGCGGCAAGTCCCAGCATCCGCGACGCAAATGTTTACTGTGCTCCCCATTATGAAGCAATTACACGAGCTGCTCTGGTACCTGACCGAAGCGCTGACTCTGCAATCCGCTTATTCATTACATGACGCCATCCGTTCGGCTCTTGAAGAAACAGAGCAGCTCACACTTCTCAGTCCTGAAGCGCTCATAGAACTAGACATGCCAGTGCATCGAGCCAACGTCAATGAATTACTCTTAAGGACTAGCGAACTCGTGAGAGCTGAAGCCCATCATCATAATAAAAAACCTTCCGCATACCGGAAGGCCTACAACCGTGGAGCTGATCTCATCGGGGCCAAGCTCAAAGGCGCCGACCTCAGTGGTGCCAATTTGCGAGGCGCTTACCTTATTGCTGCTGATCTCAGAGGTGCAGACCTCAGAGCTGCTGATCTCATCGGAGCTGATTTTCGAGACGCCGACCTCAGTGGCGCCGACCTTACAGAAAGCATCTTCCTCACCCAAGCTCAGCTCAACGCGGCAATAGGTGATACCCAGACAAAGCTGCCACCTTCGCTCACCAGCCCATCACATTGGCAATAGCATCCAACCGAAATTAGTTGAGTTCTTCCTTTAAAGCGGGAGCGATGATCCTTGGGGTTTTCCACAGCTTATCCAGAGGTTGAACCCCACTCATTATGATCTCTTTCAGCAATAAGAGCTTTTGATACTGATTATTTAATTTCTGTTCCATTAATAAATCCTCTGCCAATTGACCAACTTCAGCGTGATGAGCTTTCAATTTTGCAATACACTGGCTTATCTTGCATTCCCATAAATTTTCTTTCTTGAAATATACTTTGATTAATTGTTCAAATGCTTTAACTAGCAGCACCCTTCCATAAGCAGAGTTTATTCGATCTTCCAGATCTAAAAACAGATCGCTTAAGTGATATAAATCGGAATCATTGATTTTATTATTTGGACCCTGGATGTAAATCTCATTAGCTCTGGCAATAACCGGTTGCACTTCACCCATGGGGTCATATAATATCTCCCCGATAGCATATCTCTGAATGTCCACTGGATTCCTTGTAATATTGAGATCATAGTAATACTGTTTAAGCGGCTTGTAGCAGCATTCAAGCTCAATCCCCTCGATCACATTTGCTGCAATTTGTATGTAAGTGTCTGTTGTGACCATAAAAACATCAAGATCCGAATTAGCATGTAAATCGTCAAGAACATACGACCCAGAGACGAATATGCCGATAACTATTTCTTCGTTTTTCTCTTTATCTAGAAACTCATTTAGAACTCTCTTATATTTTTCTTTAAGCATCATGGCTTCCTCCGTTATTTAATAAAAATAGAAGAAGCTACCTCATTGGTAAGCTCCTCCATTAATCCATTAACTAATCTCAAGCTTCTCAAGCTTACTGCGATGTACAACTCTCAAGTAGCCGCGTCCGGCTTGAATATATCCTTCTTCTTTAAAGCGTTTAAATATTCGACTGACTACTTCACGTGCCGTGCCCAGTTCAATAGCTACTTCCTCTTGGGTCATGCGTAGCACAGGCTGCGAAACCGAGGTCTTTTCAATCAGAAATTTAGCTAACCGCAAATCCAATCTCTGAAACAACACATTATGAATGAGACCTGTCAAATGTACAAAGCCATTCAAGATGTTCTCAAATATAAACTTGCGGAAATTAGGGTAAGTCTCAATCCACTTAATAAAATAACTTTTTTTCAGGAATAGCGCTAAAATCGTTGTTTCTGATGTCATAAATCCAAGGTACTCTCGTTGGCTCATCGTACTCAATACCATTAAAGAACAAACGTCACCCTCACTAATTTGGTTCATAGCTGTGGCTCTTCCGTTCTCACTCAGGTTGGTAATTCTCACTTTGCCTTGGACGATAAATATCGAATATTGTTCATAATCTACCGCACTAAAAACGACTGTTTTCTCCGCAAAATGACGCACTACGGGCTCGCATGCTTCCCATTCCTCAGAGCTGATCTCTTCAAGTACAGGGAAGACTCTGATTATTTGATCATATTGTATTTTAGTAAGCAATGACTTCTCCTCCTTATCATTAGCATTACCCCTTTAGAATAACTCTCTCTAAATCGTCTATTCTTACAGTTCCACGCTTGACTGCTTCATCGATTCCGTTTCTGATGATTTTCTCTAAAGCGGCACTGCTTCTCGGGTAACCAAGCACCTTAGCAACTTCCTTAATCAAATCAAGCTTCGGCAAGCTTATCTGAACAGACAAAACATACTTCACAGCACTAGCCGTTTCTTCCACAGGCAAATCTTCAGCACTTCTGCGTTCATTCTCCTGTTTAGCGACACGAAAGCGGTCATACAAAGCCGGCGTTGAGGCTAATGGCCAATAAAAATCCATATCTTCCACTTTGGTTTGAACGGTTGGTATTTTCTTAAGCAGCTCCGTAAAATACTTCTCGTTTTTGACCCCTGCTCTAGTAATACCCCAAGCGACTAAAACTCGTTTACATAAAAGCTGACGGCTAATGGGTCCCTCGAATTCAATCACTTTAGTCAGCTGCTCACAAATTTGGCGAATATGACTTGGTGCATAGAAATCATCAGGATCAAGCCCAACAAAATCTAATACACATGTTTTATATTCAGGAAATGCTGGATCCGCTTTGACTTCAATGGCTTTTTCAGCTGGCTTATTTACTCCTATGCTCGAATTCTGCACTGGCTCATGTTCGACAGCTGCTATTGATTTAACTGCAAGCGGCTTTTTCGCAGCAGCTTCCATAGCTAACTCGATTGCTTGTACAATCTTCTGGATTTCTCTACCCGAGTTCTCCAGCCAATCCAATGACCAGACTCTGTGTAAGCTCCACCCCAGCTGCTTCAAAACCTGAGTACGCAGAATATCACGATCCCGAGCTGTGCGTGATTTCTTATAGGTATCACCGTCACAGGTTATCCCAAGCAGGTATTTACCTGGTTGTTTAGCATTCACTATGGCCAAATCAACTCGATAACCGGAGCTTCCAATATGCAGATGAACCTTGTAACCCAAGAGCTTTAGCTCGGCTGCAATTTGTTGTTCTATTCCCTTGGCAGGAAGCGCAGTGATATCTTTGTTTTGGAGGGCAAGGGCTAATCTGCCTTTAGCAGCATAGTCCAGAAAAGCTTTAAGCCCCGCCACCCCTTGGGAGCTGGTGCGGCTAACATCCAAATCCTGTGCCTGCAGTGTGGAGAAGACGATCATTTCATGTCGAGCACGTGAAACGGCTACATTCAAACGACGCCAGCCTCCCTCACGATTCAGAGGACCAAAATTCAAGCTTACCTTCCCATTCGAATCTGGTCCATACCCGATTGAAAATAGAATTACATCACGCTCATCCCCCTGTACATTCTCCAGATTTTTTACAAAAATCGGTTCGGCAGACTCCGTGGATACCAGCTCTAAATCAGGATTTAACCGAAACGCCTCATCCAGCATATCTTCGATTAAATTCTGCTGTACCGAGCTAAATGTCACGACTCCTATGCTGATCTTTGAAAGCTCATTATCCCGCAAACGACGAAGGATTTCGTTTACAACCCCCTCCGCCTCTGCTCGATTATGCTTGGTTTTCCCACGATCATAAACCCCGTCTACAAGACGTAAGGTCACACAAGAAATCAGCTCATCCGGCGAAGGAAAGGTTAGTAGCTTATTCTCATAATAATGGGTATTGCTGAACGCAATCAAGCTCTCATGTCGGCTGCGATAATGCCACAGTAAGTGCTCCTGCGGCAAACCAAGCACCATACAATCATCGAGAATACTCTCTAAGTCTTCTGTAGCTACACCTTCCTCATTCTCCTCCAGATTTGCCGTTGCTGTAAAAAAGCTTGTCGGCGGCAGCTGGTTCGGATCTCCTACAACAATCACATTCCGTCCGCGAGCCATAGCGCCTACGGCTTCACTTGTCGGCATTTGCGAGGCTTCATCGAATACGACAAGGTCAAACAGCGTATTATTCGGATCCAAATATTGCGCAACCGAAATCGGGCTCATCAGCATACAAGGACATAAGCGATTCAATAGATTAGGAATTTGTTCAAAAAGCTTACGGATCGAGACACCCCGACCATTACTACGAATCGCACGCAAGAGTATGCCTGACTCGGAGCTTTGTGCCGCATTTTGGATGATTTGTGGTACTCGGGCAGCCAATCTCGCGTAAATTTCACGTTGAGTCAAAGCCTCAAAGCGCTCATTAGCATCCGTGAATTTCTTGATTGTCTCCTCAAACAGCTTGCTTGAAAAAGCATTTAAACGTTCATCCTGAGCGATTATAAGCTCAGAGCAAGCTTTATAGATCGCTCGTTCAAAAGCTGCTGCAAGTTCACTGCTTCGCAGCTTGCCCAGCTCATACGGCTGAATAACGGCTGATAGCCCTGCCTCTTCGGCCTTAGCACGCACCCGTCTCCAAGTACACCAATCACGAAGCACCTCCAAATGCTGCTCCCAGCCGCTTAGCTTCTTGTTCATGTAAGGGAACCAAGACGTTAACCCGCTTTTTTCTCGGATGAGCTTCAAATCTAGATCAAGCAATTGTGCTAGCACCGCTTCATCCGCATCTACTTGCTTTTTCAAGCCAATAAACCGCTGGAGAGCTGGAGTGTTTCTCTCTAGAAATGCTTCCCGTCCGATTGCCAGCACATCTAAAAACTGGTTCTGCAGCTGGCGCATTTCAATGCCATCCTTACAGAAAGCTGTAATCAGCTTATGGAGCTCTATAAACCAATCACTAGCTGCCGAAACCTGAGACCAATTAGCATCCCCGCTATTCCACATAACACCTAGTATTGGTGCAGCAAACGCCTCCGTTTCTCTAACTGCCTTTTCTTCTTCCTGCAGCTGAATAATCGTTTTTAGCTCGTCTTCCATTTCCGTTTTGCTAATTGTCTTTCCGGGTTGCATAACTTGTTGCATACTTTTACGAATCCGATTCCGCCCCAAAAACTTCGGCAAGAACCATTGCTGATTCACTTTTTGCAATTCGGTTAGAGCTCCAACAGCTCCAAAAGTCAGCACCTCTGATCTAAATTGCGCGTAAACCTTCGCTCTTAATCCATCTCGTAATAAGCCGTGCTGCATGATAAGTTTAAGTCTTGTAACAGTGCCCTCTGCATCCTCCACACGCAGCATAGATGTAGGGAATACAGGCATAGCAGCGAATAACTCACTTATTTCACTAATCAGAGGGAGCTCATTAACTTGATTTCCAGCTCTGCCAAGCTTAAGAATTTCAACGACTTCAGCCAAAGCAGCCTCGTATTCCACAAGCTTCTGTTTATACGTCGCTATCCCTTCACTGACCTGCAATTTCAGCGTTTGGGAATAACTCGTACAAGCCGCATCCTCCCAAGCATTCCTGTAGGGCTCGCCGCATGCCTCGCCTGCAGCACGAATTTCCTCAACGGTATCTATCCACTCTGTCCGTTTAGCTGCACTCAAAGCTCCCACCTGTGAACGAGTGAATGTAATCGCCTCTGACGCTGATCTCACTCGACCATAATGGGTCAACACCTCATACAAGGACATCCCCAAGCTCGTCTTTTTATGCAGCGCTTCCACATAAGCGTTAAGCTCTTGGCGCATTCGCGCAAGGCGATTAGCCTCGCTTTCCCAATCCTCAGCCTGCTGGTCCTGATTAACCTCCATAGCTAAACGCAGCTGCTCCAAAACCGCCTTTTTCGTGCTTTTATTGGAATGAAGCTCCATACAAAATGGGCCTAATCCGATATTCGCCAGCCTCCTTTGAACAACCGTGAGTGCAGCCATTTTTTCTGCTACAAAAAGCACGGTTTTGCCATTTGCCAGCGCATTCGCAATCATGTTTGTGATGGTTTGTGACTTCCCTGTTCCTGGCGGACCATGCAAGACAAAGCTTTTGCCCTCTGCCGCTGAACTGATAGCAGCTAGCTGTGAGGAATCTGCACTAATCGGCAATGCTAGCTGCTTCGGGTGATATTTCTCATCCAATCTTTCGCTGCTCGCAATTAGTATCTCGGGTGTATATTGCAGCTTCCCTGCCATCAGACTGGCTACAATCTTATTCTTCGCCAAATCCTCTGAACGTGTACGAATATCATTCCACATCACAAATCGGCTGAAAGAAAATAACCCCAGATAGCCAGACTCTACAATATCCCAACGCGGCATGTGCATAACAGCATGTCGAATGACGGTAAAAACACGCTTGAGATCCATCCCTTTTTCTTCCTTGGGCAACGGATCTAATCCGCCAATGTCTAGCTGGAAGTCTTGTTTAAGCATCTCAAGCAACGTGATATTCATCTGCGGCTCTTCATCTCGCTGCCGCACAATAAAGCCCAAACGTGATGATTTTTTGATAATTTCAATGGGAATCATCACAAGCGGTGCATACCTCGGCTTTTGGCTGGCTCCTGTTTCATACCATTTCAATAATCCCAAGGCGAGATACAGCGTATTCGCTCCATTCTCCTCGATCGATAAACGCGCAGAACGGTATAAATTTACTAACCGATTGTTTAAATCGAGCTCAGTCAGCTCGGCACGCAGCCGTTTCTGAGTAAATTCCTGCGTCAGTAAGGTAACCACCGGATTATCATTGCTTATGCTCTGAAAAAGCTCCAAGTTACGCGGCGAATCTCCCCAATCCTGGGGTTTAGCGAGAATTTGGAATTCTTGACTATCTGCTAAAGCATCCTCAAGCTCACTTAGCTGAGTGCTCATTAAGGGAATACTCGACTGGGTCATCCGGAAATTAAGTAAAGTATTGCGCAAGCTAAGATCTAGAAGTCTGCGCTCCCATTGCTTTTGCTTAGTAATTGGAATGGACTCCACGTCTATCGGGCGGGCATAAACCTCTTTTTCTCCGGGAGCTTCGGTGTAATCCGTCTTCTTCAAGTCAGCTTCGGTAATCTCCCAGCCGCTTGGCGTCAAAATGCGCATGGGGAGTGGGCGAATGCTGCTAGTTCGGGCTCTACGGATATCTACGAAACAATCAAATTTAGTTTCATCGGCTAAATGAGCCTGCGCTGCGCGTTCTGCTTGCTCGAAGCTTGCCATCTGAACACCAGCCAACAACGCCGTTGCTTCGATTAAACAAATTTCTCTTACCCCCGATGCAATCCGTTTGGTCAATAAGGAAGCGTCGTCCTGTACACTCTCCGAGAAGGTTTCTTGGATCAACCAAGCCCCAACGAAAGCATGTCCTTTAGTAAAAACAATCAATGGATGTAACCCAATCGCTTCTAAGCAAGCTGCATAGAGCAGCGTTATATCCAAGCAATTCGCAAAGCGATAAGCGAAGATAGCTTCTGGCAAGCGGACTCGCTGACCAATCTCTTCATAGCTGGGTGAACCCACACTATATACGAGACTATGAGCTTGGAGAGCCGCATAAACCGCTGCTACCTGCAATTGAACACGATTGGGATCCATGCTCTGATAAGCATCAAAAGCCGGATTCCCGCTCCATTTTAATAATATTTGAGAAGCTTCCTGCACGATCCTCACAACTTCCGGATGATTCGGTGTTACAAATGCTGCAATCATTTCCGGTAATACCGCCAATCCAATCCATTCATCAAAAGCCAGCACATTAATTGGTGCAGACTCTTCATATATTAATGTCTCATTGTGCATTACGGTAAGCTGCAAATGTCCAGCAATTCGCTCCGTTAGTCCTGCTAGATATGTTCCTAGGAGCTGCACATTAATTGCACCTAAATCAACCGACTGTCCTGCTGGTATTACCTCCAGCGTTTTGGTCCATTTTTTTGCGAAATCCGGCTCGGCTAAGAGGGAAACCGTCACATTCACCAAATCTTCCGCGGAATGGTTAGTGAGGGTGATTCTCCGGACTAGGGGTACATAATTTTGCTGCATCGCATAATTCGCAGTACTATAGTAGATCCATTCGCATGTGATCATCTTTTGCATTTCCAAACCAATCGCCGCCTCATTCCATGTCATCTTAGAATTATATCATTTTATGCTAAGATTTTCTTCCAAAACACGCGTAATTTCTCCGTTAATTGCCATTATATTCACGAACTGCAAAAAGCAGTTAAAGACTATCGAGAGATTCGATAGCCTTTACTGCTTGGCGAAATTATTAAAATTAGATTATTGCTGTTAGAGTCTTACTCCTTAACACTGCCCAGTACGATTCCAGCCATGAAATATTTCTGTAAAAAAGGATAAATCAGCAGAATTGGCACCGCGGCCATAAAAATTTGTGCAGCTTTTACAGTTCGATCGGATATCTGGCTCAGCAATTTGGCCTGAGCTGGATCAATGTTGGCAAAGGTCGAGGTGTCGAGCTTCACAACCACCGTTTGCAAATAGCTTTGCAGCGGATAATGGGTCGGCGAGTTCATCAGGATTAGCCCGTCAAACCATGAATTCCAATGCCCGACGATCGAGAACAAAGTAACCGTCGCTAATGCAGGCGTCGACAGCGGTATATAAATACGCCAAAGTGTCGTCCAATGATTGGCTCCATCTACAAACGCAGCCTCTTCCAGTGCTTTAGGCAACCCTCTGAAGAAATTCAGCAGCAGAATGCAATTAAATACTTGTACCGCACTCGGCAGGACCAGTGCCCAGATCGAATCCAGAATCCCAGTCATCTTTATCGTCATATACCAAGGTATTAATCCGCCATTGAAGAGAATTGTAATGACGAAGAGCCACGCATAAAGCGTTCTGCCCGGAAAGCTCCGTTCCTCTTTGGATAGCGGGTAAGCAACCAACACCGTCATAAGCATGCTGATTATAGACCCGATCACAACTCGTTGAAGTGAAATAAATGCCGCTGTAAAAAACTCATGGCGCAAGAACACAAACTTATAGGAATTCAGGTTGAAGCCTATTGGCCAAAGCTTGACCAGCCCTGCCGCAGCTGCTGACTTGTCGCTTAAGGAAATTGCCAGCACGTTTACGAAAGGCAGGATTGCCATTAAAGCGAAGAGGAATAGAAATATATGGTTGAATATGGTGAATAATGTTCTGGAAAAGGATGCTTGACCCACCATCTTCAGATCACCCTCTCTAAAATATTCGATAGTTAGCAAGCCGATAAGCGAGAATATAAGATATGGAGATAAAGCAGCAGGACACAACCGATTTAAACAAACCAACAGCTGTCGCAACTCCATATTGCGTATCAATCAACCCGATGCGATAAACGAACGTATCGAGAATATCACCCGTGCTATAAACCTGGGGACTGTACAAATTAAAAATCTGGTCAAAACCCGCGTTGAGCACATTCCCCATGCTTAAGGTCGCCATCAGAATAATCACTGGCAGCATCGAAGGCAGCGTAACATTAAGCGTCTGCTTCCAGCGGTTTGCCCCATCAATCACAGCCGCTTCATATAGGGAAGGGTTGGCATTCGTGACGGCAGCCAGAAAAACAATCGTATTAAAGCCAACCTCTTTCCATAAATCCGTAGCCACTATGGTAAAACGAAACCAATGCGGATCTCCGAGGAAAAAAATCGGCTTGAATCCGAAGAATTGGATGATTTCGTTGACTATGCCTTGTGAAGGGGAAAGAATATCAATCAGAATGCCGCCTAATAATACCCATGATAAGAAATAAGGAAAATATATGGCCGTTTGGATCGTTCTTTTGAAAAACTTAAGCCTCACCTCATTTAACAATAAAGCTAAGATAATCGGTATGATCAAATTCAGAAGTATTTTAAAAAAGGCAATGACCACGGTATTTGTTAGTACGTGCTTCGTATCAGGCAAATCCCAAACATACTTGAAATTCTCCCAGCCAACTAACGGAGATCCGAATATGCCCTTGGAAGGCATGAACCGCTCAAAAGCAATCAACAAACCCACAATCGGGCCATAGCTATAAATAATTAGCAGCACTAAAGCCGGTAAAAGCATCAGATGAAGCGGCATGACACGCCGCCATTTTTTTGAAAGCATTATGCCTATTCCTCCTTCAAGCCAATCGTGTGGTAAAAACGGGAAATGTAAAAGCTTTATCTTCTACATCCCCCTGTTTCTAAACCTTATTTTTGTGCAGTGTACCAATCGTTGACCTCTTGAGTAATGGCATCGCCGCCAAGCTTCTTCCAATCCTCAACAAACTTGTCAAACGCCTCTACAGGTGAAGCGCCCATTAATATTTTTGTAAATGACTCCAATTGCAGCTTGTCTAGTGTCGATTGCTTTTGGACCATTGTGTCTGTTTTGGCCCCGTAAAATTGATCCGTAACCCCAAGCTTGTTGGTCAAATAATAATCGACTACTGAAAACCCTGAGTTTTTCGGTCCAATCCAGGTTGCTGTTGCATATTGAGTGGCATCATGGTCATTCGTAAATTTCAAATAGTTCGTATAGTTGTCTTTCACCTGAAGATTCTTCATCACGCTCTGATCGTTATTCTCCACAGCTGCCTTGACTCCACGGAAAATATTGATATTCTGCGCCGGATCCTGTGCTAATACAGCGGCAAATCTCCAACGTATATAGTTTTCCGGGTTAGGCACTGGCTGATGGAAGTTCAAATCAACGCCACCTGTCTCAAAACCGTATTCCTTATCTGCAAAATAATTAGCCAGCTTAACAATCGCTTCCGGATGCTTCGAGCCTTTTTTGAACACTACATAGCCTTGATCCACTGAAGTTGGCGTTACACCAAGACCAATGGAGGGAATACTTGTTTTGTCGTCAGCGGACACAATCGGATAAGGAATCCAGACAGCCTTTGGATCCTGTTTAAAGACATCTGGCAGCGGGTAGAATGCATTCCAGTGCATGCCATAGAACATGCCGATTTTACCAGATACAACGGATTCGTTGACTTTTCCGTTATCTTTAACGCCAAATTCAGGATCAAATTGACCTGCTTTAAACATTTCCTGCAGCTTGGTAAGCGCCGTTTTCATTTCCGGTTGAATCCCGCCGTAGACGAGCTTGCCATCCGCACCCTTCAACCATAGGTTTCTATAGGCATGATAGCCTTCCAGAAAGCCAGTTAAATCATAGAGACCACCGGTATATATATCTTTATTAAGCCCTAGACCGAAGCTGTCCTTCTTGTTATTACCGTCCGGATCCTTATTAGTAAAGGCATCTGAAATGGCTAAGATATCATTCATCGTTTTTGGTTCTGGCAGCTGAAGCTTATCCAGCCAATCCTTACGGACCCAGACCATCGCTGCAGTATCAATGCTCGCCGCTACAACGGGAAGTGCCAAAACCTTGCCGCCAAATGTACTGGTCTTAACCGCTAAGCCATCATTCATCGATAAAAAGCTTTTCAACAAAGGAGAGGCATATTGATCAATCGCAGCTGTTAAATCCTCAGCCATATCGTTATCCACCAATTGCTTTAATTGCTTGGAATTAACTGGAATGATATCTGGCAGGTCATTGGAAGCAATGGCGATATTCATTTTCTGCTCGCCCGGACCACCTGGCTCATTACCGACTACTGACCAATTAATTTTCATCGTGATTCCTAAGTCTTTCAGATAGCCATCTGTCCAAATGTTCTTCTCTGGAGTTTCGCCAGGTGCAAATTTATCTGTGGAACCAAATATTTTCACTGTAGAAAGCGTTATCGGCGGATCATATTTACCTAGTGGATTCAAGTCTGCTGCTGGGCTGGCTGCCACTGTTGAGCTTGGAGCTTCAGTTGCTGGCGCTGCTGACGAATTTGTAGCTGCTTCTTTCTTCGTGCATGCAGTAACCACTACCATAGATAGAATGAGTGCTAAAGCTGCGAATCTTTTCCCATTTAAACTTTTCATTCTGATACCTCCCGATTTTCTGTGCTTCTGACGATATTCTTCATGATCATGAAACCTCGATGGCTTTATTATAAGAGCTATGTTCTCTAACAGATATAGAACTCTTTTTACATCCTTCTGCTTTTCATAGCTTTTTCTTTACATACATTTTTTTGGGAAAGGACATCATGAGCACCCTGTCGAATCAAGAGCTAAGAGTTTGAGGGAGGACACCTATGAAATATATTTTTAATAGAATCACCATTTACCCTAAGCTTGTTCTCACCTTCCTGCTGGTGTTGATCCCGCTTTTTCTATTGAGCCTGATCATGAATGAATATGGCGCGAACAATGTGAAAAGCGAAATTACAAACTCGATGCAATCCAAGGTTCATTTTTATAATAGCGCTTTAGAGAGTGATTTTACCCGCATTATTCAATTGATGAAAGAATTCGCCAGCTATGACGACTTGGATCTACTAAGCAATCGCAGTGAAATCCTCGGTTATTATGAACAGCTTGAATCCATCCGCAAGCTGCAGAAGGAATTGACTGTGATCAAGAATGCCAGTAATTATGTCAAAAGCGCTAAAGTGCTGATCCCTTCCATTGACCGCTCCATTTCCGACAGCAGCATTGAAGCGATTCCTAAGGATGAGTTTGACGCCTTGAATGTGGTCACTAATATTTATGAATCCCCTTTTATTTATTGGGATGGCCGTTTGTTTATCAGTCTGCCTTATCCGATTCAACTGAATAATCTGGCCCCGCAGTTTGTCGTTGATATTGAAATTTCACAGGACCTGCTCCGAAATGCGCTGCTGCAGTTTACAGATCAAACCATCGGCAGCACCATGCTGGTTAATCTTCAGAAGGACTGGAGGATCACAGCAAGCAGCAAAGAAGAGGCCTTGGATGAAATTACTTACACCAAAGAAATAAATGGCATCCCCCATGGTTTAAAATCGATTCGTTTCGAAAACCAAACCTATCTGGTTGCTTTTGAAAAATCAAAAATACTGGGCACAACTCTTGTTATGTATGAGCTCGAGCAGAATGTGCTGGGTCCGCTGTATCAATTCAAGGTGTGGTTCTGGATGATTTCCGCTTTATCCTTTGTTGTGATCATTCTGGTTTCTTATTTTGTCTACAGGCTGATCCACCGTCCGCTTAAGCATCTGGTTCGCGCCTTTCGCAAGGTGGAGAACGGCAATCTGGACTTAACCCTAGATTATCGCGGCAAGGATGAATTTCAATATCTGTACACTCAATTTAATGCAATGGTGAGCAACCTGCAGCAGATGATCTATGAGGTTTACGAGCAGAAATATCGCGTCCAGCATGCAGAGCTAAAGCAGCTGCAGTCGCAAATCAATCCCCATTTTCTCTACAACAGCTTGTTTATTCTCTATCGCCTAGCCAAGAAAAATCGCGACGAGAACCAAATTAAATTCACCAAGTATTTATCGGATTACTTCCAGTTCATGACGTATAATTCAAGCGATGAAGTTCTCTTGGGAGAAGAAGTCCAGCATGCCAAGAACTATGTGGAGATTCAAATGATGCGGTTTGCCGATCAGATTGAAGTTAGCTTTGAAGAGCTTCCTGCATTTTACGCCCAACTCAAGGTGCCACGCCTGATTCTACAGCCGATCGTAGAAAACGCATATAAACATGGGCTCGAGCACCGCAGAAGCGGCGGCAAGCTTCATGTTGGTTTTCTTGTACAAGACGATAGCTTGCTGATGATGGTAGAGGACACTGGGAAGGCTGTTGATGAAGCCATACTTAAAAGCTTGCAAAGGAAACTCGAAAATATGGATGTTACCATGGAAACAACAGGATTGATTAATGTGCATCGCAGGCTTAGCTTTCGCTTTGGAGCCGGCTTTGGACTATCCGTCTCCAAAGGTTCATTAGACGGCTTTAAAGTTACAATTAAGCTGCCGCATCCATAATCTTATTCAAACGAAAGGAATTGACCGAACATGTACAGATTGTTAATTATTGATAATGAGCCGATCATTGTGGATGGATTGTACGACTTATTTAACGAGGTTGAGCATGTCGAGCTCGAGGTTTATAAAGCCTATTCAGCAGCTGAAGCTTTGGAACAATTGGCTATGTTCAACATAAATATCGTATTCGCCGATATTCATATGCCCGAAATGAATGGGTTGGAGCTGCAGCAGCATATCAAAGAACGTTGGCCGCGTTGCAAACTGATTTTTCTAACTGGATTTAATGAATTCTCCTATGTACAAACAGCCATGCGAAATGGTGGATTGGACTATGTCTTAAAAACCGAAGGCGATGAACGCATACTGGATGCTTTCGATAAGGCCATTGCCAGCTTAGAGGAGATTACAGAAAAAGATCGCTTTATCGAAGAAGCTAAACAAGAAATGTATCTAGCCAAGCCCATGCTGCAAAAAGAATATCTTGTCAGTCTGCTTAATGGGGACCGCTCTTATAGCGAAAATATTAAACGGAAATTCAATGAGTTGGATATCCCGCTGCAAACAGATTTACCTGTCCAGCTAATCGTAGGTCGGATGGATGAGTGGCCTGAGGATTACACGACTTCTGATCGGGTATTGCTTATGTATGCCATTCATAATATTGCTAAGGAATACTTAGCTTTCTCTCATGTCATTCCTATTTCATATGATCAGAGCAAATTTGTCTGGCTATTGCAGGTCAAAGCAACTGTTATTCTGGAAGATAAGGTTGCAGATAATCGCATTCATGAAGTATTGGATTCGATCCAATCCACTTGCAGGAACTTACTGAAAATAACCATTTCGCTAGTTACCCATGCTGAGCCTTGCCATTGGCGAGACATTTCTACGGTATTCGCTAGCTTAAATCGACTTTTAGGTCGCGGCCTAGGTCTTGAGAAAGAAAGTCTCTTAACAGATGCGGCAGCCGCGATGTCGATTTTCAATAAAAGCCCCTTCGAAGATGGTCTTATGATTCAAAATTATCGTAATCACATGCCCTTATTAGAATCTCATTTAGAGGGTGGAGCTATTCTGGAGTTTTCTACTTTATGCCGTTCCATGCTGCAATCTTCTTCGCGTAATCATTATGTTTATACCGAAATCTATTATAGTATTGCAACGATGATCTTATCTTATTTGAATCGAATGGATGTTACTTGGAGCTTATTAGAACATAGTGATTTGGACGGCCTCATGCGGATTGAAGAACATAAAACCTGGGAAATCGCTTCGCATTATTTTGAGGGAATAGCGCAACTCCTGCTTGAGAGAAGGCAGAATGAGAAAGAATTGAATTCCCAAGCGCTCTTGGTCCGCATCCAGCAATATATTAATAGTCATTTAGAGGATGATCTTTCTTTAACCCAGCTTTCTGAGGTGGTCTATCTGAATCCTTCGTATCTTTCTAGATTGTACAAACAAATGACTAACCATGGGTTAACCGAATATATTGCCGAAAAAAGAATAGACAGAGCAAAAGCGCTGCTTAAACAAACTCCCTATAAAATCCATGAAGTTGCTAAGCAAGTTGGTCTAGAGGTGGGTTATTTTATTAAATTGTTCAAAAAACATCTCAATATGACACCACAGGAATACAGGGAAACGAATCGATAATAGCTGCAGAAGGTAAATAAAAGCCTCGAATCCAGCAGCAAATGCTGAGAATTCGAGGCTTTTCTGTAGCTTGATAGATAATAATATATTTTAGAATCTTAGTGCTAGCTCAAGCGCTTTTTCAATAGCCTTAGCTTTGATAGCAGGAGCTTGATCAGGAGCAGCAGCTGCGCCTTCAATAAAGATAGCTTCTAATGTCGGGATTCCTGTGAAAGCTGCAATTGTTTGTAAATACTTGTGTCCGTGTTCAAATCCAGCTGCAGGACCTTCTGAATAAACGCCACCGCTTGCTTGAATATGTAACGCTTTTTTGCTTCCAAGCAAACCAACTGGACCAGTTGCTGTATAGCTGAAAGTTTTACCTGCAACACACACAGCATCAATATATGCTTTCAAAACTGGAGGGAAGGAAAAGTTCCACATTGGATTAACGATTACATATTTGTCAGCAGCAACAAATTGATCAACGATTTGGCCTAAACGGCTTACTTTCGCTTTTTCAGTATCGGATAATTGATCAAACGCAGTTCCTGTGCTCAATTTACCCCAACCAGTAAAAACATCATTATCAATTAGAGGGATATCTATGTTGTACAAATCCAAAGTAACGATTTCGTCACTTGGATTTTGTTTTTGATAAGCCTCGATAAACTCTTTTCCTACTGCCAAGCTTAATGAAGTGCTGTGATCTAGCGGATGTGCTGTGATATACAAAACTGTTGCCATTAATATAACTTCCCTTCTACTTACTTATTTTTTGTTACTTGCTTATCATATACTATAAGATATCTAATTACAATACATAATTAACTTACTATTAACTACCAAAATATAATAAACTTCCATTAATTGTAATGGAAGCGAGACCTTTTCTATATGGTTTGAATCCCCTACGCAGAATAAGCCTGAATAATTTCAGGCCTGCTTTCCAATATTTTTTCACCTTACTTGTACATATGTTAGAACATGGAAATATTGGAATAGAGTATAATGAAATGAGCAGCTTAAACATTGGAGGGATAAGATTGCGCCTACTTATTATGTTAATGGCAATTTTCTTTTTCGACTTTCTAATGAAATTATTAAAGGATCATATAATTTATTATCCAAGTTTAATTTGTTTCACCATTTTTATAGCTTGGTATTTTATTCTTTATCTAAAAAAGCAAAAAAGGAACCAATGATAACCTGTATCCCTCTGCCTCAGCTACAGACTGAGCCGAGGGGATACAGGTCAAAAGCGAATTTTATTAAGCATCACGTCTTCTTAAGCCACTCGTCGATTCATGTGCACAAAGGTAATGGCCAAAGCTAATACGAGCACGCAGCCTTTGACAATGTCGAAAGCATAGTAAGGCATATTGAGCATCGTCAGCCCATTCAACAGCACGCCAATTAATACCGCGCCAAAGAAGGTACCAATGACATTCGGCTTGCCTGCTCCTAATACAGAAAATCCCACAAAAACAGCAGCTACGGCTTCCATCAGCAAGGGAGCGCCTGCATCAATTTGTCCTGAGCCTACACGCGCTGTAAACAGGATACCGGCAATCCCTGCAAAACAACCGGATAACACATAAGCCATAACTCGTACACGATTAACGCGGATGCCCGAAAGCCGCGCTGCCTCCTTATTTCCACCAGTGATATACATTTGCCGACCCCACCGAGTGTAATTAAGGAATAAATGAACACCAATGACTGCAATTAACATTAAGAGAACGGGAAAATGAACACCAAACAGCTTGCCCTGACCGATCCAGAGAAAAGCATCACTAAATTTACCTGGCGCCTTTGAACCGTCCGTCATCGGCATATTGTTATAAATCGAATACCCCTTGGAGTAAGTTTTATGCAAACCCGTAATTAGATACATAACACCCAAGGTAGCTAGTAAATCAGGAATCTTCATTTTAACAATCAACAATGCATTCAACAAACCAATCGCAGCACCAACCACAAGCGGAACAAGCAAAACGATCCACAGCGGCTGTTGATACCAAACCATCAAGGTAGCCGTCACAACCGTAGTTAATGAAACAGTCGCCCCAACGGAGAGATCAAAACCATCGACAATTTGCGAAAAGGTTACACCAATGGCAACGAAAGTCACAATCGAGATAGCTCGAAGAATATCGGTCATATTGCTATAGGTTAAAAAATTCTCATTCACTAGTGTGAAAACTACAAAAACGGCAGCTATGATAAATAATGCACCGTATTTAAAGGTTAAATCCAATAGCTTATTGCCCATATTCATCTGCCTCCCCTGCGCTGCTATAATATAATATTTGGTCCTGGGTAGCCTGCGCTCGAGTCAGTTCCTTGACAACCTTGCCATAGCTCATGACCAAAATTCGATCAGCAATGCCCATTATTTCCGCAATCTCACATGAAAAATACAATACACCCTTGCCCTGCTGAACTAGCTCGCCAATCAAGCGAAAAATATCTGTCTTCGCTCCAATATCCACACCCTTGGTTGGTTCATCGAACAAATATACCTCTGCATCTGTAGGAATCCACTTGCCAATAGATACCTTTTGCTGGTTTCCCCCACTTAAATGCTTAACAGTTTGATTCAGATCAGGCGGGCGAATATCTAGCTCCGTTATCATTTTCTGGGCCAATGAAACCTGCTTACGCTTGCTCAATATTCCCCAGCTGGTTAATGACCTCATGGAGGGAATAGCTAGATTGTCCAATAGCGTTTCATTGACGAATACCCCCTGCTTACGCCGTTCTTCTGGAACAGAGGCAATCCCTTCACGTACAGCATCACTGGGATCTTTTAAACTTAGGGTACGTCCCAGAAGCTTAATTTCACCGCTATCCAAAGAGTCAGCACCGAAGAGCAGACGAGATAATTCCGTCTTACCTGCTCCAACAAGCCCCACAATTCCGACAATTTCGCCACGATGCAGCTGAAAGTCCACTGCCTTAACTTTTTTGCCAGAGGATAAACCTTTTACCTCAAGCAGCAGCTCACCTCGTGCAACAGTTGCCTTAGGAAATTCTTCAACCAATGCCTTGCCTAACATTGCCTCAATCACTTGATTGATGTTTGTTTCCGCTGTAGAACTCGTCATAATATGCCGACCGTCCCGCATTACTGTAACTCGATCACTAACGCTGAAAACTTCAGGAAGTCGATGCGAAATAAAAATACATCCCACACCATCAGCCTTCAATTTACGCATAATTACAAAGAGCTGCTCGGCTTCTTCCAAGCTTAAAGGTGCCGTTGGTTCATCAAAGATAACTAGCTTTGCCTGCTGGGCCAAAGCGCGAGTTATCAGCACGAGCTGTTTTTGAGCAATGCTCAATTGGCTTATCTTATGACGTAAAGGCAGCTCAATACCCAACTCCTTCAACAAAGCTTCCGCGTCCCGGTAGATGCTGTTCCAATTAATCCATCTGGAAGCATTGGTTATACGTTCGATCATAATATTCTCAGCTACATTCAGCTCTGCAACTAATGCTGTGTCCACTTCCTGATACACACACTGAATACCCGCTCTAATCGCTTCTCGCGGACTGAGAAATGCCACATCTGTATCATCTAAAGCTATCTGTCCAGTATCTATGGAATAAGCACCGGATAATATTTTCATCAATGTGCTCTTCCCAGCCCCATTGGCTCCTAATAAAGCATGGATTTCGCCTTTAGATACGGAGAAATCGATATCATGCAGCGCTTTTACTCCAGAGAAAGATTTACTGATGCCTTTCATATCAAGCAATGTCTTATCTTTCATTGTCGTTCACACTCCCTTTCCTCACAACGAAAACCCACCAGCCTAAGCCGATGGGTGTAAGGCAATAAGTTTGTCGCCTTATTTCTTAGCTGATAGCTGCTCCAATTGTTTAAGCCAATCCGTATAACCTTGTTCACTACCGCCCCAGCCTTTAACATGCTGACCTAAATCAACTGTAGAAACCTGTGTTGTCGGAAGCTGATCACGCGATACAAAGATTGGATCAAGCACCACTTTTGCTGGTGTTTCATCACCATGCAGCTTTTGGTATAGGAAGCGAACCTGCACACGACCGATATCTTTAGGATCTACGGCTGCAGATGCGATCCACGGACTTTTCGGATCTTGAATCATTTGCAAATCTTCATCACTTAAGTCAATACCATATACTTTAATTTCGTCTCTGCCAGCTTGTTGAATCGCTCTTGCAGCACCCTTGGCAAACTCATCCCAAGCTGCCCATACCGCTGTAATGTCACCTTTTTTCGGATATTTTTTAAGAATGGCTTCCATTTGTGCTTGTGTATCCAAAGCCGTATTATTCGTTGCAGCTCCGAATGCAGCAATTTCCTTAATATCTGGATTACTGTCAATAAAAGCTTTATAAGCAATTTGGCGACGTTCCATAGGAGCAAAGCCGGCAACCCAAATTTTCACGATACTGCCTTTACCGCCAATATCTTTACCAAGCTGAGTAAGCGTTTGTTCTGCCATCTTCTGGTCACCTTGCTCAAGCGCCGTTATGTCTGGCAATGAAAGCTCCGAATCAAAAGAAACGATTGGAATCTTTTTCTCTAAGGCAATTTTCGCTCCGGGCTCCAAAGCTGCTGTAGTACCATGATCAATTAAAATACCATCAAATTTTTGGTTAATCGCTGCATCTAGGTTAGATGCCATTTTGGCCATATCGTTTTCAGCTGTAAACACCTGTACGGTTCCGCCTAGTTTTTCGACCTGTTCCTTCACACCATCGATATATTGAGCTGAAAAGGTTCCTAAGCTTAATTGGATAAGCAAAGCGATTTTTTTACCTGATAAGCTTGCAACTGGATCCGTGCTTGGAGCAGCTGTAGCTTCTGTTGAAGCAGCAGGTGTTGCTGCCGTTTCTGTTGATGGTGCCGGTGAGCTCGTAGTTTCCTTCTTACCGCAAGCCGCCAAAAGACTGCTTAATGCAAGAACTAAAACCAGAACGAATAATACTTTTTTGTTTACCATGTTATTTCCCCCTAAGATAAATTGCGTTACCCGATAAACCTTACCATTTTACTCGGATATAGTTTTCATACTATATCACGCTTACTTTAAGTACGTCAATACTTAAAATTTAGTTTTCACACTTCTGCCATATTGACTGCGTTTTCATTGAATATCTCTCCCTTTTTGTATGCTCCATGTAAAATCTAACGATATTTTTCAGCGTTTTCTGCTTATTTTTTTACAAATATCTACATGGAATTTATTTCTACAAAATATGCATGTAGTACTATAATCCTATACCATCTTCATTTTAGAAGACAGGTTGGAAATGGGAGGCGCCCTATGCCATTGTTTAATAAACTATTCAAAACTATGAAAGCTAGATTAGTTATGGGCTTTACTTGTATTGTGTTAATCTCATCCATTGTCGCCTGGTACAACCTTTCCAATGTACATCAAATTAAAGCGGAAATGACCTACCAGAATGCCCAAATGGATCAGAAAATAGCTACTTTAGAACTAAAGCAGCTTTTAGAGGATGTCACTCCTGTAGCCTCATCTATTATGGTTGATCATAATCCAGACTTAGCTGATCTATTAGCGGAGAAGCGAGCAGCTTTTGAACAAAATCTTGATAATCTCGCCATTGATGCTATAACAGCTGCGGAAAAATCTTTTACTGCCCAGGTTCTTGAAGGAGCTCAGGTTTATTTTGCTAATATAGAGAAGGCTTTGGAGAAATTAAATGATCTCGAAATAGATCCGATGGACCTGCTGGACCAAACAGATGCCATGAATGTCGAGTCGCAAATTCAAAAACAGAATATCGTTAATTTAATTGACGAATCCTATCTGACCTATACTCAAAATGTGGCTGATGCACTACTTGCTTCTAATAAGATGGTTGATTCTACTGTACGCATTTCCACGCTTGCGATTGCAGCAGTTATCCTATTCTCGATAATAGTTGCTTTTCTGATCATACGTTCCTTTACTAAGCCGGTTCGTCGTTTGCAGCTAGCTGTGCATCGAATTGCAGAAGGTGATCTTCGTCATCAATTGAACGAGAAAAGCTCCGATGAGCTAGGACAATTAAGCCAAAGCTTTGACCATATGATTGTAAAAGTTAGTGAAATGCTCGGGCATTCGCGTAAAATTGCCCTCTCGCTTGCTGATTATTCTCATTCCTTCGAGGATTTCTCTAAAATGACAGCTGTTGCAAATTCAGAAATTATTAGATCAATCGAAGAAATTTCCCACGGGGCTGAGCAGCAAGCTGAATTATCCGAGAAAAGCTCCATTCTTATCTATGAGCTAGAAGCAGAAATGAACGATATTGCCAGCTACACCACGACAATGAAAGCATCAGGTGCTACAGCTTTAGCAAAAACACAATTTGGAGCCGCATCAGTAGGCGCATTAAAAGAAGCCGCAGAGCAATCCGATCATAAAATGGATCACGTCAGCATTACAATGGAAAAGCTAACAGAAAGTTCCGCACAAATCGAAAGAATTGTACATACGATTACCGAAATTTCTACACAAACCAACGTTCTGGCTTTGAATGCAGCCATAGAAGCAGCCCGTGCAGGCATTCATGGTAAAGGCTTTTCTGTAATCGCTGAGGAAGTGCGGCTTTTATCTTCGGAAACTAAAACTTCCGCAGGACATATCGCAAGACTAATCAACTCCGTTCAGCTGCAAATGAAGGATGCCAAGCAACAAACCTTGGAAGCGCGAATGAGCATCCATTCACAGAATATTAAAGTATCGGAAACGCTGGAATCTTTTCAAGATATGGATGCATCCGCTCTTGAAATAGCCTCACAGATGGAGCAAATCAGCTTGAAGGTTGAGCAGGTTAAACGCAAGAACGATCGCCTTAATGAAACCTTGCAAATAGTCGCTGGGATCGCTCAAGAAACTGCAGCCGGGGTAGAGGAAGTCAACTCCAGCTCACAGCAGCAGGATATGGCTATCCGCAAAATCGCCGAGCACGCTGTAGAAATCAATGGGTTATCACAAGAGTTATTTACTGAAATCGACCAATTTGAAATTGAAATAGCTTCAGATGAATCCGATCCCGAAGCTGCCAATGAAGCTATAGAAATTATGACCATTCCAGTAAGTGACGTTCAAGAGTCTCCTGAGTCAGATTTAGAAGTTGATTCATTTGAAGCAAAAGTGGCCGCGATAGAAGAAGAAAAAAAGAAAGATCTCGTTCCGGCTTAAAAATCTAGCTGAATAATCCCCCTTTTCATTTAATAACATTCCTTTATAATAGGAATATATGTTCGAAAAGGGGTTATACTATGGCAATAACTAATGAAGCAGATATTATTCAGCTTGTCCGTAAGGATAGCTGGATGATGGACTTATTGCAAACAGCTCAAAGCCTGCAGTTACCTGACTGGTGGATTTGTGCTGGTTTTGTGCGTTCTAAGCTATGGGATGTTATTCATGGGTATAATGAGCGAACACCGCTTCCCGACATTGATCTGATATATTTCGACCCCACCTTGATTGATGAAGCTGTTGAGAAAGAGCTGGAGAATCGCTTAAAGCTGACTCATCCACATATTCCTTGGTCAATCAAAAACGAAGCGAGAATGCATAGCGTAAATAACCTTCCCCCTTATATATCATCTGTTGATGCCATCTCCAAATTTCCTGAAACGGCAACAACTCTCGGACTCAAGCTCGATGAGCATAATCAAATTATTTTGGCAGCACCTTGTGGCATTTATGATGTTATTCACTTAGAACTTAAACCGACCGCTTTTTTCTCAGCCACCTCAGAAAGAATGGCAATCTATGAAAAACGCCTAATAAGTAAAAATTGGCAAGCCAAGTGGCCCTTAATCCGATAAGCATAGGCAGATGCCGTGAGGTGCTAAGCCTACATAATTGTGCAGCAAATGTCGGGTGGCTCCCTCCAAATCCTGCTATTCTTTTTATGAAGGAGGTCAGATAAATGGATTTGCTTAAGAACATGAATGGAGCGATAAAGTACATCGAGGAAAACCTTACGAACGAGATTGATTTTAAAGAAGTTACCAAACTGGCTCTATGCTCGGAATACCATTTCACAAGAATGTTCTCCTTTCTTGCAGGCATTTCGCTCTCGGAATACATTCGCCGCAGACGCCTTACGCTTGCAGCATTTGAGCTTAATGACAGCAGCATAAAGGTCATTGATATTGCGATTAAATACAGATATAGCTCATCCGATTCTTTTGCGAGAGCTTTTCAGAATTTACATGGTATAACACCATCAGACGCCAGAAATAATGGCCATTCACTTAAAGCTTATCCACCAATGACTTTTCAGTTATCCATTAAAGGAGGCATTGAAATGAACTATCGTATTGAAGAGAAAGCGGCATTTCGAATTGTGGGTATTAAGAAAAGAGTTCCGATTATTTTTAACGGGGTTAATCCAGAGATTGCCGCTATGTGGCAAAGCTTAGATGGTGAAATAATCCTTACCCTCAAAAATCTTTCTAATGTCGAGCCCATTGGACTAATTAGTGCATCCACAAACTTTTCTGAGAATAGGATGGAGGAAAAAGGGGAGCTTGATCACTTTATTGGCGCAGCAACAACTAAAGAATGTCCCGATAATCTGACGCAGCTTGATGTCCCTGCATCTGCATGGGCTGTATTCACGGCAATTGGACCTTTTCCCGAGACGCTGCAAAATGTATGGGGGCGGATTTATTCCGAATGGTTTCCAACCTCCAGCTATGAACAGATTAAAGGTCCGGAAATCCTCTGGAACGCAGATAAAGATACGACCTCACCTACTTTTAAAAGTGAAATTTGGATCCCGATTTTGAAAAAATAAGTTTATCTTAAAAGTTAAAAACGCCCTCCTTCTCATTAAAGAGAAGCGAGGGCGTTTTAATTTAGAGCGCAGATGATTACTTTTTGATCTGACTTTTCACCCAGCGGCACCATTCGAGGTTAACCTCTGCATTCATAATCGCTTTTTTGAGAATGATATAAAGGCCAAACTGTGGGGAATGAAAGTCAATCTCGGCAATGCCACCATCTATTTTGGGGATCAACTCACAATAATTCTTATACTTCGCCAGTCTATTCGCATACATCTGCTCTTGTTCATCGAATAAGGTTTGAATTACGTCCACATCGACAATACTGATGCAGTAAGCCTTGAGCATCATTTCATCTCTAGTAACTGGTTCGGCTGAAGATTCAGCCATCCATTGCTTGAGTTCATTCAAGCCTTTTTCTGTAATGGAGTAGATTTTCTTATCAGGCTTATCTGATTGAGCTACATCTTCAAAAAGCACCAAGCCTTCTTTCACAAGTGCCGCTAGTAAAGGGTAGATTTGACTGTGCTTAGCTTGCCAAAACGGCTGAATTTTTAACATTAGTTCATAGCCCGTATAATTATGTGTTGCCAGGATGCAAAGCAATCCAAAAGATAACGTATTCACTCTAAACCCCCTCTAATTCAAATAAATTCTTCAGACTTATTAAGGTTATGTAATTGTTGACATATCTATTTAAGGCATAGTATGATCATTTCACGTCTATTATATGTAATTACATACATATAATCAATTCAAACATAGACAAGGCTATAATTTTAGGGAGGTTTACATGAGCACAGCAGTTGATATGAAGAATATTCGTTTTTGGCCTGTTATGACCGCGATTTTTTTCGGGTCTTTTTTAACCATCTTGAGCATCAGTATGATTAACATCGCTTTGCCTGCACTTATTGACGATTTTCATTCCAGTCTGAGTACCATCCAATGGACTTTAACTGGTTTTATGTTATCTTTGGGAACGATCGCCCCACTCACTGGATATTTAGGTGATAAATTTGGTTACAAGCGAGTTTACTTGTTTGCCATCATCGGGTTTACCGTATTCTCCTTACTTTGCGGCTTTGCTTGGAGTGCGACATCACTCATTGTTTTCCGAATTATTCAGGGTATGTTCAGTGGTCTTGTACTGCCTGCTACCATGACGATTATTTTTCAAGTTATTCCCCGCGCGAAGCAGCCTATGGCTATTAGTTTGTGGGCTTTATCCGCTATGCTTGCACCGGCTTTTGGCCCGACGATCAGCGGCTGGTTAATTCAATATTACAGCTGGAAATGGTTATTTTTCATCAATGTTCCGATTGGTTTGCTCGCTATTGTGCTGATTATTTTCATGATACCTCATTATCGTCTCAGTGTCGCGAAATCGCTTGATGTTCTTGGATTAGTTACCGTTATCCTCAGCAGTGCATCTTTATTAGTGGCTCTGAGTCAGGGGCATTCATGGGGCTGGACCTCTTTGAGGGTCTTGGGATTGTTCGCCTTCGGTTTATTGATGTTAGCGATTTTTATCGTTCGTGAGCTTCGAGCAGACGAGCCTTTATTGAATTTAAAAGTATTCAAAAACATCAGGTTCACCCTTAGTTTAATTACAACAACTATTGTGACGATTAGTTTATATTCAGGGACATTCTTAACTCCGTTATTCCTTCAAACTGTCCAGCATGTAACTCCGTTGGATACCGGAATTATTCTGCTTCCCGCTTCCCTGGCAATGGCTGTTGCCATGCCGCTTATTGGTAAGCTTTATACCAAGCTTGGGCCGCGTGCGCTTTCCGTACCTGGGATTCTCTTAATTGTCATTGGCACGCTTGCGGTTAGTTGGTTAAGCACCAGTACCTCTCACCTTTATATCATTTTTTGGATGACGATTCGTAATATTGGCGTTGCGTTAACAATGATGCCATCCAGCAACGCAGGCATGGAAGAGATTCCTGCTGTACTGTCTGGTCATGCTTCTGCTATCACTAACTGGGTGCGTAACGTTTTTGGTTCTTTTGCCATCGCCTTATTCTCCACTTTACTTGCGTCACATATCCCCACTCATGCTGCTACTCTAGCTGCAGAGGGTGCTGGAAATGAACAAACGATTACCTTGCTTGCCTATACAATGAGTGTGAATGATGTCTATTTATTAGCAACCTTTATAGCATTGATCGCTTTGCCATTCACTTGGATGGTTAAAAAGCATAAGCCTAAAGAAGCTTTAGTTCCTGCTGAAGTTGTAGCTTAATCCAGAAACACTCGAAATGGAGCTGCTCGTACAATGAGTAAAGCAAATGAGGTTATGGTTTCAAAAGTAATTACAGTCGCTGAAAATGCGTTGGTGCTTGATGTTTTGAAGCACTTTATTACACATCGGATCAGCGGACTTCCTGTAGTTAACTCGGCAAATGAGGTTGTTGGATTCATTAGTGATGGGGATTTGTTAAAAAGCATCGGTCATCATAAACCAATGATGATTGATGCCATATCTGTTGCCTATTCGGGAATTTGGTACGATCAAGAAGGTATCGAGGATAAAATAAAAGAGCTGCTGCAGCTAAATGTACTAGAGCTCGCAACACGTAAAGTCATCAGTGTTGATTATGATGCCGAAATTGGCGATGTATCCGAAATTCTGGGTCAAAAGAAAATTAAAAAAGTACCTGTTCTCCAAGATGGCAAACTTGTTGGTATTATTAGTCGCGGCGATCTCCTGCGGTTTGTAGGTTCACGGTTTTTGTAGAGTTTATATAAGTAAGGTTCATATAAGTAGGGCAAGAAGTGAGACCATCCTCTTGGGGATGGTCTCTTGGTTTGTTATAGTCATTTGGCGAAATGAGGTGCATTTCTGCACCTTGTTTGAGTGATCTGAGTGAGATCAGCGAAATGAGGCACTTCTGCACCTTCAGGCTATTGAGAAAGTTACTTTTTAGGGATGATGATTCCTACCCTTCAGATGATTTAGCTGGATTTTCTCATGTTAATAAATGGATTCAGATAGGTTTTTGCGATTTAGATGGATTTCCTCCTGATAATTCAGCGAAAATGGCCTTGAAACAGCTAAAGGCACTTTTTACATGGAGCTTTTCCAGTTATTCACTGAATATGCTCGAATAATGCAATATTAACGGGATGTTTTCCAGTTAGAGCAACAAAAATGAGCTATAATTCACAAAATATCTTGGGAGAATGGATTTTGTTAAAGTAATAAGTAACTTAGGTGCAAGGAGTCTATGTTTTTAAGGTTCCCGCTGAAGTAAAGACTTTCTCAACAGTCTGATTTCTGCCCATGTTTGAGTGACCTGAGTGGAATCAGCGAAATGAGGCGCATTTCTGCACCTTGTTTGAGTAATCTGAGCGGAGTCAGCGAAATGAGGTGCATTTCTGCACCTTGTTTGAGTGATCTGAGCGAGATCTGCGAAATGAGGTGCATTTCTGCACCTTGTTTGAGCGATCTGAGCGAGATCTGCGAAATGAGGTGCGCTTCTGCACCTTGTTTGAGTAATCTGAGCGAGATCTGCGAAATGAGGTGCATTTCTGCACCTTGTTTGAGCGATCTGAGCGGAGTCAGCGAAATGAGGTGCAGAAATGCACCTTGTTTGAGTGATCTGAGTGGAATCAGCGAAATGAGGTGCAGAAATGCACCTTGTTTGAGTGATCTGAGTGGAGTCAGCCAAATGAGGTGCATTTCTGCACCTTGTTCGAGTAATCTGAGCGAGATCAGCGAAATGAGGTGTATTTCTGCACCTTGTTCGAGTCATCTGAGTGGGATCAGCGAAATGAGGTGCATTTCTGCACCTTGTTTGAGTGATCTGGGCGGAATCAGCGAAATGAGGTGCATTTCTGCACCTTGTTTGAGTGATCTGGGCGGAATCAGCGAAATGAGGTGCACTTCTGCACCTTGTTTGAGTGATCTGAGTGGAATCAGTGAAATGAGGTGCATTTCTGCACCTTGTTTGAGTGATCTGGGCGGAATCAGCGAAATGAGGTGCATTTCTACACCTTGTTTGGAGTGATCTGAGTGGAATCCATGAAATGAGGTGCACTTCTGCACCTTGTTTGAGTGATCTGAGTGGAATCAGTGAAATGAGGTGCACTTCTGCACCTTGTTTACTCGTTCTCTGCCTCATCCCTATATCTACACCCTACTGATAATAAAAATTAGGGGAGAGTATTGTATCATCATAAGATCTATGAAAAATAGGCGTAGTTGCGGGAGAGAGCGGCGAAATTAACCAGGACCATCTCCCCGTTAGCTCCCGATTGCTATTCTGCTCATTCTTCTCAAACCGCATGAATTGCTCTGCAGCTGTATGGTGATCAATGATCATTACACCTTGGTCTTTGTAGGAATGCAAGACGGCTATATTAAGCTCGACTAGAGCTTTATCTTGCCAAAGCGAGGCTGCTTTTCGGGTATCCAGTCCCATCACTGCCGCCACTTCAGGCAGCATATTATAACGCCCAGTATCCGATAAATTACGAGCCCCAATTTCCGTCCCCACATACCAACCATTAAAAGGTGCCGCTGTATATTTAATCCCGCCAATCTCAAGCAGCATATTCGAAACAATCGGCACTCCGTACCATTTCAAATCCAACTCCGCAAATGCGGGTATATCGGGATGCACAATGTTTACTTCCTTCACAATATGGGGAGGGATTTCAAACAGCTGCGGCGCTTTATCACCAATTTGGATAACTAGTGGCAGAATATCAAACCTCGTATTTTTACCGCTCCATCCCAACTCAAGGCATTTTTTAGTCAATGCAACCCTGAGTGGATCACCCATAATACCCTCTTCCGTTTCATAGCCTGCGTAGCTCAACAATTGATCATTCCAAATCATAACTTGATCAACCGCATCGATGGCAGGCTTAAACACAGTAACAGATGAACGAATTTTGCCGCCATTGGTTGCCAGCTCGATATGGCTAAACAAGGCTTCGGCAATCCGCTCTTCCTCATCTAAGCTGCGCATATCATAGACTTCAAGCATATCCCAGAACAAACGGCCGATACATTTATTGCTGTTGCGCCAAGCCATTTTCGCGCCATGCTTCAGCTCTTCATAGGTATGCTCATAGGTTCCTTTTTCAGCAACTGCTTGTCTAATTTCTTGCAGCCTATTCTCGACATCTATGTAGCTTTTGCCTAATTCACCATAACTAATTCGGATAAACTTCTCCGCTTCCTCTAAAACCCATTGATTTCCAATCATGCTGTTCCTCCGATTCTGCGCTGCAATACCTCCATTATATAAAAAGAATTTCTTAATACCAAATCGTGAATCCGTAAAAGCAAGCATATTAAATTAATCATAAAGAAAGTATTAATCAAATAAACTGTTGAATAAGAATTAATTATAGTTTATATTCTTACATAAGGTAATTAAGACTAATATAATAGTTTCTATTTGAAAATAACCAATAAAAGAGGTAATCTTCGATGCAGCTTAAACCAGCCACTGAAAATTCACAGAATCCAATTGATGAGATCGATCGTAAAATCATTTCCATCCTGCATCTCAATGGCAGAACCTCTTATACTGATTTGGCCAAAGAAGTCGGACTTTCTCGGGTTGCTGTGCAAACGCGGATCAACGCTTTAATGGAGAATGGTACAATTGAGCGTTTTGCTTGCATTGTTAATCCAGAGAAGCTCGGCATTACGGTCTCTGCTTTTTTCAATGTTGAGGTGGAGCCCAAATATCTGATGCAGGTTGCCGACACCTTAGCGGATGAGCCCGAAGTAACCAGCCTCTATCACATGACCGGACCCAGCAAGCTTCATATGCACGGTTTATTCAAAGGCAATCAGGAAATGGAGCTATTTCTCCAGAATAAGCTCTACACGCTTCCCGGTATTAATAGCGTCGATTGTCAGGTTCTGATAAAAAGATATAAAAGTCGCATGGGCATGCGGCTGTAGACTATACCAGCATAATGGAGTGACGGCAATGAAAAATGATTATTGGGATCTGAGCATGGCAATGTTCAGAACGGGAATGTTAGGTTATGGCGGGGGACCTGCTACAGTACCTTTGATTCGCTATGAGGCTGTGACTCGTTATCAATGGATGAATAATGATGAATTTGGTGAAGTGCTTGCTATAGCTAACGCCCTGCCCGGCCCAATCGCTACCAAGCTCGCTGCCTATCTAGGCTATCAGAGAAAAGGCACTATTGGCGCCATTGTTTCCGTACTGGCTCATATTATGCCCAGCTGTATTGCTATGGTGGCTTTATTCTCGCTGATTGCTTTTTTTAAATCCTCTTCGATCATTTCGGGGATGATTGCCGCAGTAGTTCCGGTCGTTTGTGTGATGCTGGGGATCATGGCTTATGAATTCGGGGAAAAGGCGATTAAAGGCTTGGGCAAAACCTTAGGCATCGTGTTTTTCGTGCTCTCTTTCCTCCTGCTGCAAATCTTGCATCTTCATCCTGCGATCGTCATTATCCTATTCCTACTGTATGGGGCGTTTCATTACAAATTACTAGCCAAGCTTGCTAAGAATAAATTGAAAAAGGGGGAAGGAGTCTAATGGAGTGGTTGCAGCTGCTGTATGGATTTTTCATGGCCAATGCGCTTGGCTACGGAGGCGGTCCTTCCTCTATCCCTTTAATGTATCAAGAAATCGTTCCGCATCACCATTGGCTGGATAATGCCCAATTTTCTAATATGCTGGCGCTCGGCAATGCATTACCGGGACCGATAGCTACTAAAATCGCCGCTTATGTAGGCTATGATATCGCGGGCTGGTTCGGGTTTTTCATAGCTCTAATTGCTACAGTCCTGCCCTCTGCCGCTGCTCTAATTATTTTATTAAAAATTCTCCAGCGCTTTCGGCAATCTCAGATAGTCAAAGGGATGACCTTGCTGGTTCAGCCTGTGATAGCAATCATGATGCTGATCCTGACCTGGAACAATTCCAAAGATTCTATAGCTGCTATAAACATCCTGCAATTTCTCGGAATTGCGCTAGTCTCCCTCTGGCTAATGACCAAGAAGAAAGTACATCCTGCTTTGCTTATTGTTGCCGCTTTTGTCTATGGCGGGGTTTTCTTATCTTAATCAGCTTTAACTACTGTAAAACGCTTCTCGATTTTTTTGCTGATCCATAAAGAAGCAGCTACGAATAACAGCACATAGATAATTTGAAAAGGATGCTGTCTAAACCGCGCTAAATCATAGCCAATATAGGACACGGCTAACACCATAATCGCTTTTCCAAAGCAGATCGCGATCAGAAACGACCTCAACCGCATGCGAGCCATCCCTGCTGCCATATTAATCACCACAAACGGACCAACAGGGAAAATACTTAACAGAAATACATAGCTGAAAGCATTCCTCCGTACCCACAGCATGCTCTTCTCTACCTTCGGTTTCTGCACCCACCTTACCATATAAGGATGCTCCGCTATTTTACGGACAATTAAGAATGTCACCAAGCACCCCGTCACAATCCCAATCCAAGAATACAAAAAACCTAACCAAAGGCCATAAACCGCCGCATTGACCCCAATAATCAACATAGTTGGCAGGGGAGGTATAAACGATTTCATAAATGTCAGAATGATCCCCGGGAAAGGACCGTATGAGCGGTATTGCTCTAATAGATTCATTAAATTTTCTTCTGTAAAATAAGACTGAATATCGGATAAATCCATAGCCTGCTTGCACCTGCTTCTATAAATGTAGTCATTATTAAATCTATCATAATACCTAAGGCTTCCAAATGCTATAATGCTAGATAGATTGCCATATTATGAGGAGGCTCCCGCTTGAAACAGTCACGTCTTATACCCCATTTATCCTTGGTGCTAATAGTAGCGCTAATCTCCACGTTATTGCTTCAAAATATTACCTATGCTGCGGAGGGTTCAACTCCAATTGTTCCCGTAAGTAATGTCTCTAATCCGTCCATTACTTGGAACGATACTGGAAATCATCCGCGAATGCTTCAAGGAGCGCTTTCTTCCTCCGTTCGTGGCGAGTCTGAAATTTATAGTTACTTAGCTAACAACAAGAAGCTATATGGTTTTTCAAGTCCTCAAAACGACCTTAATGTAATCAAAAAAGACAGCGATTCCCAAGGAAAACAGCATTATCTGCTGCAGCAGAGCTACAAAGGGATTCCCGTCTATGGTAAATATATGCGTGCCCATGTCGATTCAAGTAATCAGCTTTACGCTATTACCAATCAATCGATTCCTGAGCTTAATGATATCACTCTGGATACGACGCCTGCAATATCTTCAAGTCAGGCTTCAGCTGCGCTTGTTACAGCAGTAGAGCAAGCAATAGGCCAACCGATTACACTTGGTGGAAACATCGGCCCGCGTCAGTTAACGGATCCTACTGCCGAGTTGATTATATATCCCGTTGACAATCAATACTTGCTAGCCTATCGGGTGAAATTGGAATATCTCCAGCCTTCTTATAACCAATGGGATGGTTTTATTGATGCTAATACAGGGGCTGTCCTTAATAAGAATAGTCAGCTTGAGCATTTCGATGCGATTGGAATTGGTACGGGCTTTTACAACGATAAGAAGATGCTTAATATTTTCCAAGAGACGAACGGCAGCTATAATCTTCAGGATAAAACCAAGCCGATGTATCAAAATATCAATAACCTTGAGACAGGTGTAATTGCTACCTATGATATACAAAAGCAGTTTGAAGGGCCGGTTTGGAGCAACTCCGTTTTTTTCACCGATTCTGATGCTGTAGATGCACATTATAATGCTGGATTAGTTTACGATTATTACCGGGATAAACTTAATCGAAACAGTATAGATGATAATGGCATGGATATCCTTTCCTATGTAAATGTAGGGGCTATCGATAATGCCTATTGGGATGGCTATGAAATGCTCTATGGAGATGGTTCGACTACTTTTAGCTGTTTATCCTGTGCCTTAGATGTAGTAGCGCATGAATTAACTCATGGAGTCACCCAGTATACAGCAGGCTTGGATTATTCCTTCCAATCAGGTGCTTTAAATGAATCGCTTTCTGACATCATGGGCGTGGTTATCGAGAATAAGGATTGGACTATCGGGGAAACGACTGGAATTACTGGGGGCAACCGTGTACTTCGCGACTTGCAAACCCCTTCAAGAGGCCTTGACCCACAGCCTTCGATCATGAGTGATTTTAAAGTTCTACCTCTCTCTATTGATAATGGAGGTGTTCATACTAATAGCGGTATTCCGAATCATGCCGCCTACCTAATTGGAACGGGGATTGATCAAATATCCGGTCTACAAGGGCAAGGTAAAACTCTGCTTGGGCAAATTGTTTATGGCGCCATGACCTCCTATTTAACACCAACCTCCAATTTCATTGATGCGCGGGATGCTTTTGTTCTGGCCGCAGGTGATTTAACAACCGTTGCCGACAATCTAAAACCAGCTCTCATCCAAGCAGTTAAAGATGCTTGGGCGGCTGTTGGACTTGGGTATGCAAATACAATAAGCAATAATATTGTATACTTCAAGACGCCTAATATGGTAGGAGAACCCGCTATCAATTCAACTACTCACACAGTTACATTCCAAGTTACCACAGGCACAAGCTTGAATAATTTAACTCCCGTAATTACTGTTTCACCTGGAGCAACCATAACCCCTGATGCTTCTGTAGCCAAAGACTTTACCAGCCCAGTGAGCTATAGAGTAAGATCAAATCTAGGTGCTGAGCAAATCTGGACTATTCAAGGCTTTGTAGTGCCAGCAATCCGCGATAATGATATTCTAGATTTTGAAGTTGATCAGCAAACCGGTCCTGCGGTTATTGATCGGATTAATCATAGAGTCACCTTTTATGTGGAATCTGATGTGGATGTTACAGCCTTAATACCAACCATTAATGTTACACAAAATGCAACTATTTTACCTGCAAGCGAGACCCCTGTGAACTTGAATAATCCCGTTACTTATATGGTTACAGCCCAAAACGGTACTTCTCAAGCGTGGTTAGTTACAGCCATACAAGATTCAATAAGCCCTAAGCTAGCTTCTGCTTCATCCATCAACAACAATCAAATTACGCTTATTTTTAATAAAGCTATGGATTCTGCTTCGCTTAATAACTCTGTAAATTATCAAATTAAATCATTGGATCCATCCATCTCAGCTCCTAGTATTACTGGAATTGTTGTGGATTGTGTCACTTTCGACCGCGTAACTTTAAACACTTCAAACCTAGTATCGGATAATAAATATAAAGTTACCGTCTCCACTGGTTCATCTACCCTTGGCTATTCTATTCGTCCTGACTGGAATACAGGCTACTTTCTGGTTGCCGATACCAAAGCCCCCGTGTTATCTACTAAAATTATCATGGGAACTCAATTGGTGTTAACCTTCAATGAGTATATAAAGCCATCTTCCGCTGTTTTAGCTTCCCTTATTCAGGTTAAAGTGAATGGAAGCTTGGCAGCTGTAAAGAACACAAGTATCGCCTCACGAAAGATTACTGTCACCTTATCCCAACCGGTTCTACCAACAGATAATATCGTTATCACTTATAATAAGGATAATGCTGTTGCTATCATCCAAGATCTACACGAGAATCAATATCCTTCCTTCAATAATCTTCAAGTTTTAAATCGAACAGCACCTCCAATAATTCTTGGGTCTGCCGGCTCTTTTTACTATAACAAACCACTTAAACAAATGATTAAACATCCAAACCAGCCTATAGTATATTCCATATTTGAAAATAGTAATCTAGTCATTTCTGCCAATATGGATACTGGAGCCACTAAAACCATCACAATGGATCGGGTTCCTGTCCGCTTATTTTATGCGGATAATAAGATATATGTTGCTTTAACCGACAAGCCGCATAATGATGATTGGCAAGAATCCGACCAAACTGGCAGCATAGCTATTCTAAATGCAGATTCATTAGCTAAAGCAAACCAATTTAAGATTGATAGTGACCCTTATGACCTTGTTGTAGATAAGGTTGGCAATATCTATGTTACTTCGGGATCGGGTCAAAACACTTATCTCAAATCCTACTCAGGAGCTGACGGAACAAACCTCTCTGCTACTCCTATCCGTCAACTTTCATATATGGTATACAACTCAACTATTAATAGAATTTATACAATCACTACAGATGAATATGATAGAACTATTAGATCCTTCCATATTGATACTAATGGTAATTTCATTATGTCAAATGACTCTTCAACCCAAGACACATACCCACTGCTTAAGCTTTTAAGAGTTTCTCCAGACAATCGTTTCCTATTTAACTCCTTTGGTTCTGTCATATATAGTTCAGATCAATATATCGATTTGAAACTAGCCCAAACCATTGACGGGTTTGATGATATTGCTTTTGATTCTGTTCTAGAGAAGTTCTATACAATAAAAAATGATATTTTAAAGGTATATAACTACTCGGGCAATAATATTTTGCAGCAAATTACTTTGCCTCAAGCGGCTTCAACTATTCTAATGGGCTCACATCCTAATGAGCTATTAATTGCTTATTCGAGGAATGGAGGAGACAGCACCTCTGTTGTTTCAACCTATGTCCAGTCTAATGGGAATGCATTAGCTGCGAATACTCAAGCCGGGTTTAGCTTACCCGCTCCAACTAATTTGGTACAGGCTTTAAATGTTAATCCCTGTGCTCCTGCTACTGTCCCAACACCTTCACCAGCGCCTGTTGTAGATACCACGCCTCCGGGAGGATCTACTGGAGGAACGCCTCCAACTGGGGGTGGACCTACGGGAGGACCACCTCCGGCAGGGGGAGGAGCACCGCCGCCAGCTGGAGATGGATCAGCAACTCCAACCGCAACCCCAACGCCTACTCCAGCAGCGCCGAAGGGAACTCCATCGCCAACTGGGCAAATGGGGAAAGATGATCTAGTCGTTGAGCATCAGACCGATGCGTTTGGAAAAACATCATCGAACATTAAGCCAAATGTCGAGAAGCTGCTTGATGCGCTTAAGTCTGCACAATCCGGCTCCGAGCAGTATGAGAAGGAGAATAACGCAGCTATTGTACCTTCTATTGTCATACCAGTTGACGGCACCTCTGATCGAGCAAATGTAGAAATCCCAGCAAAGCTTTTCGCCGATGCCAACCAACAAGCACCTAATGCGGTTATTATTATGAAATCTGATCTGGCTTCCTATACCTTGCCTGTCCAGCTCTTGACCTCACAAGCGATGAAGACTTTTTTTGGGGATAGCTTTGATATTACTAACTCCAAGATCAACATGACTATAGAAAAAGCAAACGATTCGCTTAGCAATCAAATCAAGCAAAAGATGGCCTCAGACGGTTACACAACTTTAAGTGACTCGATTAATTTCACGCTCTCTGTAGAATCCAATGGTAAAACGGTCGAGATTATTGATCTACATGGAACCTATGTTGTTCGTTCAATAGTACTTTCGACAAACGTAAACACCGCTTCTGTTTCTGCACTGGTATTTGATCCAATAACCAATGAATCGAGCTTCGTACCTGCACTAGTGAGGGTTGAAGCTGGCAAAACGATTGTCGATATTAAATCGCCCCACAACAGTATTTACACACTGGTGGATGCCTCCAAAACTTTCGATGACATTGCTCACCATTGGGCCAAAGATGATATCGAAATTATGGCTTCCAAAAAAATTGTCTTAGGGACAACCGCGCGCACCTTTATGCCGGAACAACTAATCACAAGAGCCGAATTCGCCACATTCTTAGTTCGGACTTTAAGCTTGTTATTGCCACAACCGAATATCAATTTCAAAGATGTTAATACAAAGGATTGGTATGCAAGATCTGTAGCAGCGGCTGTGCAAGCTGGTTTAGTCACTGGTTATGCCGATGGAACCTTCGCTCCAAACGGAACCATAACCAGGCAGGAGATGGCCGTTATGATATCACGTGCAATGAAATATGCAGGTGGAGCCCAAACTATCATCCGCTCAGCTCCCCCAGTTTCTAGATTGAATACTTTTAAAGACAGCAGCAAAGTTCCAAGCTGGGCTGCGGATGATATCGAGCAGCTGTTAGCGAACGGAGTAATGGCGGGTATATCCAAAACACAATTCGAACCTACCGCCTCTGTAACTAGAGCTCAAGCGGTCACAGCCTTGAAGCATATGCTTCAGCAGCTAAAATTCATCAATTAATAATCAGCAAAAGCCGGAGCATTTAGCTTCGGCTTTTTTCATGTTCTGTCTTTATTAAACTGTAGCTCTTCGCAACAGCAAGTAAGCAATAATTCCATAGCAAGCAAGCAGCGGAATCATCCACAAGCTATAATCAAAAGCGGTTTGATCCCCCAGCCAATTAAAAATAGGTTTCCACCAATTGTTGCTTGTGCAGAGGAAGCTAAGTATCGTGAACAGTACGGAAAAACCGATGTAGAATACATACATCCCTGTTCGGCCAAATCTTCGATGGATACAGGCCGTAACAAAACCAAGAAAGAAAAACTGCAGCAAGGTCATAAAGCTGATCCACAGCTGCTCCCATACAGCTCCATCACTCCAATATTGGATATGAAAGAAATGCAGCTCTGTTCCCCAGCTATTAAACCATGAGTGCTCAGCTACAGCTAGCAAAACTAACCCAACAGCATTCACGATGCTTGCTAGAGTAACAGTTAGCCCTGTGCCTAACAAAAAATCGATTCTCCTTACACTAAACCCGATTGCAAAAGGAAAGGTTTGGGTTACCGTAATAATCCCTGCAACAAACACGAATATATAGAAGGAAGCAAGTCCTCCAGTGTATAAATCCTCCGTAAAAAAGCTGATGACCAGGTTAACTAAAAAGCTCGACATCATAATCATCCAAGGCATCATAAACCAGCTTTTTTTATCTCTTAAATGCATCTTCCATACATTAATAATCGAGATCATATTACAGTCACCGCCTTTTTTGCCGATTTGCCATTTGTAAGATACACGACTAATTGCTGCAGGGAAATCGCAGTTACCTCTAATCCCAGTGCCTCCGCTTGCTTCATACCCGCTATTTCCGTTTGCTCCATAATCACCGCTGAACTCAAACCACCTAATGACTCTTGATGAAGAATCTTTTTCCCAGCTGTAAAAGTTTTGACCACCGCTTCTGGACCCACAATGGAGAATGCTCTTCCACGCAACGCATCTGCGTCTTCATTAATAATCATTTTTCCGTCATCAATTAACATCACATGCTCCAATATCCGACTAACCTCATCAATGAGATGTGTAGACAATATAATAGTTCTTGGATAGACCGCATAATCCTCAATCAATGAATCATAAAACAAGCTGCGAGCCACTGCGTCCAATCCCAAATAAGGCTCATCAAAAATCGTAAGAGGCGCTCGGCTGGCAAGCCCAACCACAATACCTACAGAGGACATCATGCCTCGAGAGAGCTTCTTCATCCTCCGATCCAAGGGTAGTCGAAATTGTTCAATCAAAGATAATGCATACTCCCGATCCCAATTAGGGAAGAAGGAGGCTGAGATTTCCATAACATCAGCAACAGTAAAATTATCCGGATATCTTTGGCTTTCTTTAATAAAGCAGATTTGGCTAAGCACATGTTGGTTCTCATAAGGATCCTCACCAAAAACCTTAACTTCTCCACTTGTTGCAAATAGCTGTGCCGTTAGAATATGCATGATCGTGGTTTTACCCGCTCCATTTCTTCCTAGCAAGCCATAGATTTTATTCGCTTCCAGTGAAAAACTAACTTCCCCTACCGCCATTACCTTTCCATACGACTTCACTAATTTCTTTACTTCGACAATGGTACTCATTCCAATCCCTCCCCTTTTGCGATCATTTCAGCTAATTCCTCGGATGTAATCTTCAGCTTCTTGGATTCCTGCAGCATCGTAACTACATACTGCTTATAAAATTGCTCCTTACGTTTCTTCATCAACTCCGCACAAGCCCCTGTTGCCACAAACATACCGATACCGCGTTTTTTGTATAAAATCCCTTGATCCACTAACAAATTAACACCTTTTGCTGCGGTTGCTGGATTGATTTTATAAAAGGCAGCAAACTGCAGTGTGGATGGAACCTGCGTTTCCTCAGGCAGCCTTCCCTCGATAATGTCATCTTCAATTCTTTCCGCAATTTGTAAGAATATGATCCTGTTTTCGTCTATGATAAATCCCATTCGCACACCACCAAACTGGTTAACTACTTATGTAACTAACTATAGGACGTATTGCTCTTATTGTCAATAGTCGTTTAATAAATTTTTTAAACAATAAAAAACTCGCCACCTCTAACCGAGGACTTACGAGCTTCCGAATGTATAAAATAGGATTTTCTTCACATAGTAAGGAAGTGTAGTTATAGGAAATAAATTTATTTGGGAGGATTAAAAATGGCCAAGCACAGCGAAACAAGCTGGAAACCGGATAAACCGATTAACCAGCTATCTAATGCAGTGGATAAAGCAACTAATGCTTTAAAACAAGCACAGTCACATCCAAGTCCACAGTTAATTCACCAGGCACAGAATGCCTTAGAACGGGCAGAAAATGGAGTTATGTCTGCTTATTTAACAGCTGAGAATCAAGAGCCTTTTGATCGGCTTGATGAGCAATTGGATTTGGATCGGGAAAAATTAGAGCAGTTAGAGCCTATGAAGGGTGAATCTTAATCGGTAATAGTGGCTTATGAACACAATGTAAAGCCGGTTTCCGGCTTTACACCTCAGCCTCACAAACTGTTGTCTGCTTTACTTCTCCTGTTCGATCCACTGATTATAGAATAGCTCCAGCTCCGCCTTCAGCGCTTCCCACCGGCTCACAGTCTGACCATAATTAATTACATCGTCCGCACAATTCGGCGTTTGAAAGAACGCATCCAGCTCAGCTAGCTGCTGTTCGGCTGCGGCAATGGATTGCTCTAGGCGAGCTCGATTTCGCTCAACGGACAAATTCGATTTAGGCTTGTGCACTTCTATTACAGTCTTCTGCTTTTTGGGAATGGCTATCTCTATAAGCTCGCGGCTGGATTCGAGTTGTTTTTGCTTTTCCCTAAAATCATCATAATTACCCAGATAACCAATTAACTTACCTTTCTGAAGCTCCCAAACTCGTTTTGCCATTCGATTTATGAAATAACGATCATGTGATATGACTAGCACTGTGCCTGGAAACTCCTCCAAAGCAGCCTCCAACGCCTCACGAGAGGAAATGTCCAAATGATTCGTCGGCTCATCCAATAGCAGGAGATTGGGTTGTTTGTGCAGCAAAATAGCTAATCTAAGCCGAGTCCACTCTCCTCCAGACAGTAAATTCACTGCTTTAAATACATCTCCGCCATAGAACAGATAACCTGCAAGCTTGCCTCTAGCTTCCCCCTCCTCCAGGCCAGCTTCCTCACGGAATACCTGTAAAACGGTTTTTTTGCGATCCTCTGGCGGCTTCTCTTCTTGCGCTAAGTAACCCAGCTCTATTCTTGAGCCTAACGTTACATTTCCCGAATCGCAGCTCTCTTCCCCAAGAATAAGCTTGAATAGGGTGCTTTTCCCAGATCCATTACTGCCGATTAACGCTACCTTGTCGCCATACTGGAGAGATTGCTCTACTCCGTTTAGGATCCTTTTATCTCCAAAGCACTTCTGTACTTCCTCTAGCTTTAGTACTTTTTGCCCGGATCGATCCCCTTGCTTTAATTCGAAGTCTACAGCCCTGGGATCAAGATCAGGTCGCTTAATCTTCTCCATACGATCCAACGCTTTCTGCATGGAAGCCGCACGACGAAAAAACTTTCCATTGTCACCAATCCGCCCCCATTCCTCCAGGCGTTTTATCGTTTCCTTCATTTGTTTAATTTTCTTCTGCTGCTCTTGATAGCTGGCGAATTGCAGCAGCAGCCTTTCATCCTTCTCCAGTGAATAACCACTATAATTCGTATGATATACAAAGGCTTCACCATCTTCAATTTCCACAATCTTAGTCACAACGCGATCCAAAAAATAACGATCATGGGATACGATTATGCAGGTCCCCTCATAGTTATTTAAATACGTTTCAAGCCACTCTACACCCGCTAAATCCAGATGGTTAGTAGGTTCATCCAACAATAATAAGGTTGGCCTTTCAATCAACAATGTTGCCAGCCCGACCTTAGTCTTCTCCCCGCCTGATAAAGATGCGAAGCGTCTGGTAAGCTGTTCGACTGGGATCCGTAAGCCTTGGATGACTTGATTCATTCTCGCATCCATTTCATAACCGCCGCTAATTTCATAGGATTCCTGCAGCTCTGCGTACTTCTTCAGCAGCCGTTCCAAATGCTGCTCATGCCCCGTGCTCTCTGCCATTTGTATCTCCAGCTCTGCCATCTGGTCTCGACAAGCAATCAGCATTTGAAAGCCCAAAGCTAAAACTTCATAAACCGTAAATTCATCCTGCTCTTGCGGAATTTGCGACAAGTAGCCTATTTGGGTTCCTTTGCGGATCGCAAGCTGTCCCTCATCTGGATTCAATTGACCTGAAATCAGCTGCAATAAGGTCGACTTTCCACAACCATTTCGCCCAATTAATCCAACTCGCTCTCCTTGACGAATTTCGAGTGTGAGATCCTCCAGCACCAATTGGGCACCATGGTATTTCTTTATATGTTGACAGCTTATAATCATGATTGTTTAATCTCCTTAGAATTTTTTGCACAAAAAAACCGTAGGGAAATTTCCCTACAGCTCAGTGGATACGTTCCGTTTGAGGTCAAGGTAGGCGTCATTTCGCGAATGGTGAAACCGTATATGCTTTATTGGACAGACTGCTCCATTTGCCCATAAATACATGAACGATGCCAGCCATCGCGATCGGCAACTGGCTAATACGGTTATTCACTAATTCGTGATTCATCCTACCTCACCCCCTTCCTAAAGATAGCTTCACCATACCATACCCACTTATATCCATGCAATAAATCATAGCTGTAAAGATTAGTTATATTTGTTGTTTCTGAGTTTGGATTTCCTATCATCTGGGTGTACAATGAAACCAGCTTTAGCTAAGCTTTTCAAGTAATTTAAACTATTGCATACTATTGCATTACCGGAGGCAGCATGGAAATTGTAATCATAGTAGAAGGCAAACGAGACAAAGCGCGGCTGAAGCGAGTTCTTACAGATGAGGTTCTGATACTATGTACATTAGGCACTCCTGGAACGGATCAGCTTGAAACACTGAAGAAACAAGCAGGCTCTTTGCCGATTTATCTGTTTACCGATAATGATTCCTCAGGAAAACGTATTCGTTATTTACTTCGCGAATTATTCCCTGAGGCCGAACAAATCTATACAAGACGAGGTTATGCAGGTGTCGAAGGAACTCCTGAGGAATATCTGATTCAACAGCTTGAGAAAGCAGGTTTGGATGAATTTATTGTCTATCCCAGCCCCGCTATTCCTTGATATACCTCGATTCAATTTTACGACCAATTACAATGAGGAATAGGATTAGCAGAGCTACCAAAATTAGTCTCCACGGTTCCTTGAACAATGCCGAAAGATCATAACCAACAAAAGAAACCAAGAGAATCATGACTGCTTTACCTAGTGCGGTTGCAACTACAAATACACGCATCGGCATTTTGGAGATACCGGCAATTAAGTTAACAAAAAACGAAGGCGTAAAAGGAAAGCAAGCAAGCAGGAAAATCGGCATAAACCCTTTATGCTCCAGCCATTCCGTAAGCTTACGTGAACGAGGCCACTTGCGATCAATAAATGCCCGAAATCTATCGCCAAACCTCCGCACAAGCCAAAAAACACTAATCGAACCGCAGAATACCCCAATCCAAGAAAGCAGCATCCCTTCCCAGAAATTATAAGCGTTTACGTTAGCAATAATGATCGCGAACAAAGGTAAAACCGGTACAAAAGCTTCCACCATCGCCGCCAATATACCAGGTAATGGCCCAAGTGCTTCATATTTGTTTAAGAATATCTCAATATCTTCCCATGAAAGTTGCATCTATATTTTCCAATTCTTCTAACTCATTTACCTTTTACTTTACCACAGTTCTAATAAAATTGCGCTTTTCAACTCTTCGCAGCAGCTTCATAATGGTTTGGTCCAGCCTCGGTTGCTCTATTGGCTTCAGCAAATAATCCATTACATTCAAATTAAAGGCTTCTATTGCATAATGTGGTTCAACCGTCACAAAAACAATCTCTGTCGTCTCACAAAGACGCCCAATACGAGCAGCTATCTCCAAACAATTAATATATTGTATATCCAGATCAAGAAAAATCATATCTAAGGGATAGCGATTTAGAGTTGCCAATGCTTGATAGGGGTCTGAATAGGAACCAACCAAGTGAAGAAATTCATAAGGGACCAGCATTCTCTCCAAAATGGAAAACGCAGCCTTATCACCATCAATTAGCATGACATTTAACTTTATCACTGGATCTCTTCCTTTGGTTGTATGATTTTTCCTTTATTACATGATAATCTCCGATATTTTCACACTGCTATCCATGCTTAGATCTATAAATCCATTCTCTAATTTAATCAACGGGTGTATGTCATTACTGGGATTGATTAACACAATTTCACCTGCTCTACCGTCTGTAAGCAACACCTTTTTGCCAACCATTCGCTTGGTAATGTTACTAATAAACATCGAAACAATATAAGGCTCAAGCTTACCAAAAGTCTCATGCCGCATCTGGGTTATTATTTCAAAAAATGGAATCGCTCCATGATGAGGACGCTTAGACGACATCGCATGAAAAATATCTGCTACCGCTACAATTTTGCTAAACTGATCAATTCGATCTTTGCCCAAACCAAACGGATAGCCAGAACCGTCTTCTTTTTCATGATGCTGCAAGGCCACTAACGCCATTCTATGACTAATACCAACTGTATTTTTTAATAATTCATAGCCAAAAACCGTATGTGCTTTCATCACCTGATTTTCTTCTTCCGTTAGCTTACCGGGCTTGGTTAATATCTCTGTGGGAACTCTAACCTTTCCAACATCGTGGAGAATTGCTGCAAGTGATAGGGAGGATAGCTCGGCTTCAGGCAGATTCATCCACTTTCCGATTAAGGTCGCTAATACACCAACGCCTACATTATGCTCATACGTATAATTATCCTTAGCCTTAATTGCCTCAAATAATCTGAAAATATTAGGATCATTCGCTATCTTCTGGAGTGTAGGCACAATGATGTTCTTGAATTCCATTACAGGAATTTTACGCGAGTACTCAATTCCCTTGAACAATGCCATGCACTGATCAACTAATTGCAACGCCAGCAGGTTCGTATGGCTTTTAGTCGTACCGTTTGCAGCTTCCAAAACAATTGAAAATTCATCTATTTCATGCTGCTTCATTAACTCAATGTGCTCATACTCTATTACCGTTTTTGCAGCAACAACAACTAGCCCTACTCCATTTACTACATCATATTTAAGCGTTTTTCCTAAAATATACTTCATTGCAGCTTAAACCTCCTCTTGCATTTCACCACGTTCTCCTATTTTATGACATGACTCTCAACAAATTCTTTACATCCCTTACACCATCAAACAAACGCAGGAAAAAGCAAATCTTATGTCGAATTATACACAAGGTTCATCATCGCGAAAGGAAAAAACCTATGAAATGGATGCATCTTTTACCCAACCGTAAAAAACGTTTGATCGGTGTGATTCTAGCAGCGATTCTACTTGTGACCATGCGTTTCGTATGGCCTTTTGTGTTTAACGGTTATGCACAGCCCAAAGCTGTTCAGGGTGTAATGGATCTTCGTCAATGGGATTTCCAATTGAAAGGCAAAGTAAAGCTGAGAGGAGATTGGACCTTTGTCCCTAATCAATTTATTTCTCCTGCCGCTCCTCATTCAGACTTAACCCATGCTACTTTTGTGAAAACTCCTCATTTGTGGAATGCTTTTTTTGACAACAAAAAAACGACACCGCTAGGCTATGCCAGCTATCGGTTGAATATCCTTCTGCCTAAAAACAACAATACTACCTCTGTGGAACCTGTTATTTATGCTTTCAAAATACAGAATATCCGTAGCGCGCATACTCTTTTTGTCAATGGAGTTCCTCTAGGCAATCTCGGTATTCCTGGTAAAGCTAAAGCCAGCTATAAACCGGAAAATTATCCCTACATCGTCTTAACCAATATTAAAGGGAACGAAGCCGAGGTTATTCTACATGTAGCTAATTTTGACCATCAGATGGGTGGAGGTATCCTTCTACCTTTAGAGTTTGGCACAGCTGACCAAATCATTACAGGTAAGAAATATGCCGAAATGAGTGATACCGCGATTATTGTGCTTCTGCTTTTGCTTGCTATTTTTTGCGGGTTTTTATTCAGCTATCAGTCCAAACAAAGGCATCTGCTTTATTTCATGTTATTTTGTCTCAGCAGTTCTCTCTACCTCATGACCAATAGTGAAAAACTGCTAATAGCGACTGCTGCTTTACCCTTTAACGTCTATACTGATTTACAAATGCTTACAACCATTGGAATAGTTTATTTTGCCTACAAATTCATTATCTGGCTGTACCCTGAATTATCTTTGAAATCGATCCTTTTGGTAATCCAAATTATTTGTGTAGGTTATACCTGTCTTTTTCTATTCACACCGATGACTTTCTATTCGCTATTCCTCCCCTATTGGTATTATTTTTTAGAGATTATGATCATTTACATGCTGGCTATTCTGCTGAAAGCCGTTTGGATTCATCGCGAAGATGCGCCTTACCTGTTCCTTGCTGCTGTAGCTTTGATGTGTAATGGAATTACTTATATTTTACAGATTTACGATATTATTCTCCCTTTTGTTCCGCCTATCGATTTGATGATTTTTGCATTAAGCCTTATGCTGCTCGTTACTCATCGATTCGTAGAAACTATGGAGCAGGTCAAAAACTTGTCCTTGCAGCGTGTTCGCATAGAAATGGCTTTTTTACAAGCTCAAATCAAGCCTCACTTTCTATTTAACTCCTTAAACACCATTGGTTCTTTTATCGAGACAGAGCCTTATAGAGCTCAAGATCTCCTGGGAGAGTTCAGCACTTATTTACGCTTCAGCTTTGATTTCACCAATTTAGAGCCTTCTGTCCCCTTCGATCGGGAGTGGACGCTAGTAGAAGCCTATTTAAAGCTAGAGCAAGCCCGTTTTGGTGAAAGTTTACAAATATATGTAGATGTTGCACAAGCAAAAGACATACGTTTACCCCCCTTATCTCTACAGCCTCTAATAGAGAATGCCATTCGCCATGGTGTCATGAAGCGATCGGAAGGCGGTAGTATTCGAATAACAGCCCGAGTCATCGATAATGAAGTCGAGCTAGCCGTCGAGGATAGCGGGATTGGCATTCCAAATGAGCAATTGGTTAGTCTCCTAAGCAAACTCTCAATCGACTCTGATTTTGATGAAACGCCCAATACCTCTGATGTGAATGGGATTGGCCTTAAAAATATCCAGCACCGTTTAGTTCACACCTATGGCAAAGGTTTAATAATTAGCAGTATTGTTCAACAAGGAACCCTTGTTAAATTTCGTATACCGAAGGAGACGGCGAAGGAAAATGACATTGAAAATACTTTTGGTTGACGATGAAAACCCCGCATTGGGCTTTCTAAAACGCATGTTATCCACCTACCCGGATTTATCGATATCTGGCTGTTTTAACGAGCCTCTTCTAGCTCTTGAATTTCTTATTACGGAGAAAGTAGATGTCATCTTCTTGGATATTGAAATGCCAAAAATTAATGGTTTAGAAGCCGCAGCACGAATTAGTCAGCTATGTCCAGACGCCGATATTGTGTTCGTTACCGCATACTCGCAATATGCCGTAGAAGCGTTTAATTTAAATGCGTTGGACTATCTGCTAAAGCCTTTACAGCGGAATCGTGTCGATCAAACCATTAATAAATTGCTCAAACAAGCTGAATCCAGGCAACCTCAAGCTCAAATACAAACTCCATTACCAACTGAGGATCTGCAAATTCAATGCTTGCAGCAGTTACATCTGCGTAAAGCTAATGGCGAACCGGTGCAGCTGCGTTGGCGTACTCAGAAAACAATGGAAGTATTCGCGATCCTCATTCATTATCGTCATCAAACCCTGCACCGCTCTATCTTAATTGAGCTGCTCTGGCCAGAATGGGAGCCTGAAAAAGCAATCGCTCATTTACATACCGTCATCTATCATTTAAGAAAGGTTTTAAAAGAAAAGCTGCCTACGATGCATATGAATTATGAAAATGAAGGCTATCGCTTAGACATGGGGAGTATTCTGATAGATATTGAAGAGTGGGAACGCAGCTTACATTCAGCACCATCACTGCATACAGAAACAATTGAGGAGCATCTACTACTGCAGAAGGCTTATCTTGGCGATTACTTGGAGGTGCCAGGCTATCTATGGGCAGAAGGCGAACGTCAACGATTGCGCATCCTCTGGCAGAATCATGCCGTTCGATTGGTTGAATTTCTGGAGAGCAACGAACGCTATAGTGAAGCGATTAACTGCTATAACCACCTTCAAGCTCGAGCACCTTTTCTAGAGATCAGCTATCTGGGACTTATGCGTATCCACGCACGCAATCAGAATAACAAAGCTGTAAAGCAACAATACGAAGCCATGCTTCAATTATTCTCTCAAGAGCTTAATATTATGCCATCTAATGATGTGCAAGATTGGTTTGCCCAATGGGCAGTTGGGAAGTGATAGCGGAGCTTTCTAAAAGTTTCCTAAATCAACCAAAAGAGACACCTTTTTGAAAGGTGTCTCTTTTGGTATTTATGCTGTTTATTATAAGTCGGTAATTAAGCCTGTTGAACAGCTTCGATTTCAATTGAGATTTTAACCTCGTCTGCAATTAGCACGCCGCCTGTTTCCAATGCTGCATTGTAAGTCAATCCGAAATCACTGCGCTTGATGCTGCCGTGTCCACTAAAGCCTACTTTTTCATTGCCCCATGGATCTTTGCCAGCACCTTCAAAAGTAACGGAAATCGTTTCGGATTTAGTTACTCCGTGCAGGCTTAAATCGCCAATCACATCGTATTCTCCATCGCCTGTTTTAATGATTTTAGTCGATTGAAAAGTCATCTTCGTGTTATTCTCAGCATCAAAGAAATCTGCAGATCGAAGATGTGCATCACGATCTTTATTGCGTGTATCAATGCTGCCTAAATCAACACTTACGGAAATATTAGCTGTCGTTAAATCTGTGGGATCTGCCTCAACCGCTGCTTCAAACGTATGAAAAGTACCTTTTACTTTTGCGATCATCATATGTCTAATTGAAAAATCAATACTGCTATGTGATGCGTCTACTGCCCATTTAACCTTGCCCATTATAATTACCTCCTGTTATTTACTTACTTTTAATAATTATCTATCATTTGTTTATATACTTTATATTAATGTGTCTAGAATGTTTTGTCAATAGTTACTTTTGGTTGCTTTATTGCACGATTTCTTATCCTTTTGTATAATTAAGTGAAACCAAAAGGTTTGATTTATGTAATGGACGGCGAACATAAAACCATTAGAGAAAGGAAATTAATATGGGTGCTGCACTTCAATATGATGTATTCGATGGTATTGCCGATCCAACTCGACGCCGTATCCTAACTCTGCTTTCTACTCACAATATGAACGTTACTGATCTCTCAGACCATTTCCCCGTTACTCGAACAGCCGTCTCCAAGCACCTAAAAATTCTCAAAGGGGCTAAGCTCGTAACAGAAGAAAAAGTAGGCAGAGAGCGCATTTACCAATTGAATCCTCATGCTCTTAGAGAAGTCAAAGATTGGCTTCAAATCTACGAACAATTCTGGGATGAGAAAATTAATAATTTAAAAAAGTTATTTGATTCAAACTAGTTCCCTAATATAAGGAGTTATTGACTATGGATATAGATTTAAAGAGTTTCCGCGTGCTGGTGATGACTGCCGTGCAGGTTGAAAAAGACGCCGTTTTGCGCGGACTAGGCAATAGTGATAAATTTGACGTCCAGCTAGCTGGAGTCGGCCCTGCATTAGCTGCTGTAAGATCGACTAAGGCTCTAGCAGCAGCAAATTATGGCTTAGTGATTAGTGCAGGAATTGCAGGTGGTTTTGCAGATCTTGCAAAAGTGGGAACATTAGTTGTAGCAACAGAAATCGTTGCCGCTGATTTAGGCGCAGAAGCAGCCGATGGATTCCTTAGCTTGGATGAACTTGGCTTTGGCTCGGCAACTATTAAGGTTGAGATTAACCTTGCGAATAGAATAACTGAAGCGCTGCGTGCTGCGGGACTTACAGTTTGTTTAGGGCCTGTCCTTACGGTTTCCACTGCCACAGGTACGGCTGCGACAGCTTTAGCGCGAGCAGATCAAGTGCCAGGTGCAGCAGCTGAAGGCATGGAGGGCTTCGGGGTAGCGACTGCCGCTCAGGAGCAAGACATTCCTATTCTTGAGATTCGCGCTATATCGAATCCAGTTGGTCCTCGGGACCGCGAGGCTTGGCGGATTAAAGATGCGTTAGAAGCCTTAGAATCAGCTTTTGCTATATTAAAGGAGGTATTACACTCATGAAAATTGCTTTCTCACCTTGTCCGAATGATACCTTTATTTTTCATGCTTGGGTCCATGGTTTAGTGCCAGGTGCTCCCGAGCTAGATGTTATGTATGCCGATATCGATATCACCAACACACTGGCGGCTGGTAATGAGGGCCCTGATATAATGAAAATTTCTTATGCAGCACTGCCATGGATCCATGCTGATTATTCCCTTATCCCCTGTGGGGGCGCTTTAGGCAGAGGCTGTGGACCACTTGTTCTGACCGGCGCTGGGCTTGGCAATATCGCAGCAAATCCATCTGCATTAGCAGGTAAACGTGTTGCTGTCCCTAGCGAGCGTTCAACTGCTTATTTGCTTTTCCGACTTTGGGCAGCACAAAATGTACCCGGCGGCGTCAGCGAAATTGTGATTATGCCTTTTCATGAAATTATGCCTGCCGTACGTGATGGTTTAGTTGATGCAGGATTAGTCATTCATGAAGCGCGCTTCACCTATCAGAACTTTGGCTTAACCTTACTAACTGACTTAGGCGCGTGGTGGGAATCGGATACCGGTTTGCCTATTCCACTTGGGGCAATTATTGCTCGCAAGTCTCTTGACCATGCAGCTATTTCCAGTTGGATTCGTGCTTCTGTAGAATATGCATGGGCACACCCCGAAGCATCTCAGGATTATGTAATTGAGCACTCTCAAGAAATGGCACCTGAAGTTGTCCAAGCCCATATTGACTTATATGTGAACGAATTTTCCGCTGACTTGGGTGAAAGTGGGTTTGCCGCTGTCCACACTCTTCTCGCAAGAGCCACAGAGGAAAAATTAATTCCACCGATGGATTTATCTGCTATTTATCAGACCCCTAATGGAGTATACTTATTATAGTAGAAACAAACGATTAACTGGGGTCAGGTGACAAATTTATGCTACTCAACAACAAGCTTCTTATCCCTCGTGTACATCCTTCGATTATCAAACGCTCCTCTTTGCTTGATAATTTGAATATAGGTTTAACCCGAAAATTGACACTTGTTACGGCACAAGCAGGCTATGGCAAAACAACTATTTTAAGTGAGTGGGCTAAACAATCCAAGGCGAGAATCGTCTGGCTTTCCTTGGACAAGCATGACAATGATTTTATTCCTTTTTGGAGTTATGTGCTGACAGGGTTTGAATTAATAAAACCAGACTTTGCCGTAAACCTTTGGCCTATTCTTCTAAATTTCTCAACCAAATCGATCGAGGTTTTTACCACATCTCTTCTCCACGAGCTTCAAGCCTTAGAGGAGAATTGGGTAATTATTCTCGACGATTTCCATTTCGTGGACCATGACTTAATTAATGATTCCATTACCATGCTATTAGAAAATCTACCACCTTTGATCCATATTTATATCTCCAGCCGTTCTAAGCCTAGCTTTCCAGCTACCCGATTATTCGCCAAAAAAGAACTCCATCAAATAAACGTTCAAGATTTACGGTTTCAATTAGCTGACAGCACTCATTTTTTCAAGCTGAGATCGGAATTGAATTTATCCAAAAAAGAAATCAGCCAGCTTGTGGATCGTTCCGAAGGCTGGATTAACGGTTTACAGCTGGCTGCACTTTCTATGGAAAAAACTAAAAATCAAGCTCAGTTTATTCGTCAATTTAGCGGAAAACACCGTGATATCTCTAATTACCTAATTGAAGAGGTTTTTCAACAGCAATCTGTGGAAATGCGGGATTTTTTACTGAAAACCTCTGTGTTGAGCGAAATGAATCATTCTCTCTGCGAGGCTGTTACCCAGCAAAAAAACTGTCAGGACAAATTAGAAAGCTTAGAAAAATTGAATTTATTAATTGTTCCGCTAGATGACAATCGGGTTTGGTATCGGTATCATCAATTATTCTCTGAATTCTTACAGCATACACTAGAGCAGAAGTATCATGACCAATGGTTAGAAGCCCATATGAACGCAGCTCACTGGCTAGAAAGCAATGGATTCCAAGAAGCTGCGGTTGATCATTTTCTGGCCGCTAAGCAATATACGGAAGCCATCCGATTAATTGAGCTGCTTCTGCCTCAGACGCATCATTCTAAGTGGAATGTATTGCATCGCTGGCTCACTGCACTACCTGATGAAACCATAATCGGAAAACCGATGATTGATATTTATTACATTGGCGCGCTTATTGGTGTTGGAGAATGGAGCATGGCTTTAGAGCGAACCAAACAAGCTGAATTACGCATTCTCGCGATAAAAGATTACCTAAGTGAACCCGAATGGAATCAACTTGGGGGGACTTTATATTTTTTCGGCGCAATAACAGCTTCTGATCAAAAAGATCATGTTCGCTCACTGCACTATTTTGAAATGTACGATTCGCTTATGCCTGAAGGAAATTCCTTTCAAATGATTGGCGGCAATTCTTATGGCGGTACAGACCACGATGATGTATTGCTCTTGGTTAATGATTTGCACGTTGCTGACTCTTACATTAACAATAGAGTTCAAGCATGGGGAATGAAGCAGCATTATCCTGCAATCGGTTATTTTCTAACCTCGCAAAGTGATCTGCTCTATGAGTGGAATCGTCTCGATGAGGCCAAAGAAATTGCAGAGCGTACGCTAATGCGCAAGGATATTCAGCCCTACGCTCGGCTTTTAATTGCTTGCACAACGGTTCTAGCGAAAATTGAACAAGCACAAGGACATCCAGAAAGAGCCAATCAGCTTCTAGAGCAAATCAAACAGCAGATTCAATCTTCTGAGCAAGCTGCCTTTCTGCTGAGAATTGAGGCATTCCAGCTCCAGTTAGTTTTACAGCAGGATCCTAGTGCGTCAGCTTCTGCTTGGTTAGAAAAAAGTGACTTTGATTATAAAGATCCTATTACCTCTTATCCTTTCAAGGAATATCATGTTTTTGCAGAAGTCCTAGCTCATACGGGACAAACGAGCGAGGCCTTGGAGCTCCTAGAGCGAATGTACCAGTTCGCCAATAGAGAAGGCAGAATTCGCAATAAAATCAAAGTTCGAATCTCACAAAGCGTGATTCTCTATGAACTAGGTAAAACCAACGAAGCTTTTGTTTTTCTATTAGAAGCACTGCGTTTAGCCGAGCCGCAAGGTTACATTCGTAGTTTCATAGACAGGGGTCCTACATTAGCTGCAATGCTATATCTACTAATAAACACACCTAATCTTATCCCGAAAAAAGCACCTGTCGACTATCTGCCTTATATTAAACAATTGCTTCGTGCTTACAAAGGCGATTTACCTGAGCTAGCGACTAGCAAATTAAAGCTCACTGAACAAGAATCGCGGATTCTCAAACAAATAGAGCAAGGTTTGTCGAATAAACAAATTGCAGAGCAAGTCTTTATAACAGCGGAAACAGTAAAATCACACATTAAAAAGATATATAAAAAGCTTGAAGTAAACAATCGTGTGCAAGCTGTACAGGCAGCTAAGGAACAAAATTTACTATAAAGTAGTCCTTATCCCCCATTTGGGGGATATTTTTTTTTTCCAAATAGGCATATAGTAGTGAGATGAATGTCGCATAATGTGAGCAATTCTGACATTGTTCGACCAAAACAAATTATAGGAGTGAGAGATGAACATGTTGACAAAAAGTACAAATGGCAAGACCCGTTTAATGAGATTCGTTTCACAAATGTTGGCGGTTTTACTAGTAATCGCAACAGTAATTACGGTTTCACCTGGTGTGGGGCATGCTGCCGGTGGTGGTACAATTACCTCTGCAACAGCAACCGTATACGGCGATAGACACACGATCACCGTGGAGTATAATGTCTATGCATTTGCAGTGAACCCTGGAACCTTAGCAGGAAAAATTATGATTGATAGAAACGACGATGGGGATGTCCCACTTTTAGAAGACAATTCCAATAATACTGCAATAATGTCGTTAGATGGAACGTTAGTCATCACCTTGGTAGATGCGATTCAGAATTGGAATAGTATACAAATTGCTGCAAATGCTGTAAAAGATTCGAACAATGTTTGTTTCACTCAGACAAGCTACTTCAGTGGTGATTTCAACCGAGAACTAATAGACGACGAATATGATTTGAGCCCAACTGATAATAAAGTACTGGAATTATATCTCAATAGTGATACTTCAGCCAGCAATTTACCGAATTTGAAGGATGCAATCCAATTATCAACGGATGACGTTAACTTCAATCCATTAGTCGGTGGAGATACAGTTGCACTTTTGGATAATACCCTAACCATAACTTTTGCTACAGCGCTAACAGGCTCAACTAATAGAATTAAAATAGTTAAAGACGGCCTAAAGAGCACTCAAAATGATGCTAATTTAGTTGTGTTATCGGGTAGTTCTGAAGTTAGCAGTTTGATTACTGCGAATGATTTAAACGCTCCTAATTTTGTAGGTATTGATAGTGTTAACTATTATGATATAAATCTTCATTTCGATAAAGTTACGCACTTCAATGTATCATTACAAGAATTAAAAAATAAGCTTAGTTACAGTACAGATGGTGAACATTTTTATCCGCTTAATCCAAGTGGATATTGGGTAGTAGACGAAAGAGGAGATTCGATATATTTATATATAGATCAATATCAATTTGATTTCACTAAAGCCGTTATAAAAATTGCTGGAGATGTCTTTGTAGATGATTATGGTCATGTACAGCATGATGCAACTATAATATCCGCTATAGGTCCTACGTACCAATCTGCTGCTCTTAGTGATAATGGTAAAGATGCGGTTTTGACATTTAATGAGAATGTGTTTTCAAATGTTGGAGACTTAAAAGAGTATATTTCCTACTCAGAAAATGGTAACTACGACCTAAGATCGTTGGGTGCCAATGATACTGTTACCGTCTCAGACAATAAACTTACTGTTCATTTCGCTGCAGGACTTAATGGAAATTCGATTGTAATCTATGTTGATAACTATGCTCTTAAAAACATTAAAAATATGCCACTATGGGATAACATTGTGACTCAAACATTAAAGGTCACAACGGATCAATCCGCACCAAGAGTGAATAGCTCGTTTTTTTCCAATACAAATCATGACTTGGTCCTTGTGTTTGATGAAGATATGTACAATAACACTGCGACTGAAGATACCTTGAAAGCTGCAATTTCTGTCTCTTCTTTTCCTAATAATGTTGATTTAGTCGACAGTGGTTGGAATCCAGTTTCTTTGACTAACGCTACGATAAACCATTTTGGTAAATATTTGGTCATTCAGTTTCCAACATCTTTAACTTCTAATAAATACAAGGTTACGATTCAAGCTAATAGCGTGAAAGATGTCCATGGTAATGTAAATGCAACAGATATCGTATCTGACCCAACATGTCTCTCGAATACGAACGAGCCATATACACAAGATGCGTATTTAGTTCACAATAATCAATGGTTGAATATTAGGTTTAATACTTCTTTGTATGCCCCCTTAGTAGAAGGCATATCTTCTTTACATGATAAGATAACCATTTCTACAGATGGTACAAATTTTGAACGCTTATCCACTGATGATATTGTAGTGGTAAATGGCAGATTAGTTACGGTATTCTTTAAAACTGCAAAAAATGACAATCTTAAATTTATTATAGAAGCGAATGCAATACAAGATTTAGATGGTAATGTTCAGACCTCACCTATTGAAGAAACTGTGAATACGAAGAATACTCCCGATATTACAGGTAACTTCTATAGCAATGCACCGAGTGAATTTACATTTGAAGACAACCAAGTATGGAAGGACAATTTTCAAAATGTCACTATCTACGAAGAAACCAATTATAGTGGTGCATATCGCATATTAAATGCAGATGAGTATTCTATTTCAGCGGGGAAATTGACAGTTAATCCCGGAGTCTTTAAACACGGCGTCTATTATGAATTGTATATTAATGCAGGAGAATATTATTATGCGTATGCTGAAGGAACTTCAATACTACCAAATGAAACATACATTATGACAGCCCCAGCATTAACTAGAACAAGTGGTATCACTGCCTCTGTAAATGTTAAGAATATTTATGATCCACTTGAAATATACGATGGCTTCGAATACGACGGTAGCAATCGTAATGCAACGATTATATTCCAATTAATGAATGGAACGACCCCAGTAAGTATAGTATCATTAGATTCCTTTCTAGCCGATGCGACTTATAAAGCTAACTTTAATGTTGCAGATGCTGCTAACCCGAACTATACTGTTAATGTTTTTATTGTAAGTAAATACAGCAGTGACCCCGCAAATGTTGGATTAAATCTAGCGACTATAAAAACACAAAATGAATTGGATCAAGTACAGAATGATTATGATTATGAAAATGATATAGGTTAGAAGTTAAATAAGGAAATGAATTGAGTTTATATTTTATGAATATTAAGTTGAAATGAAAGCGAGGAATGTCAAAGTGAAATTACGCAAGTTAAGTTTAATGCTGATTTTAGCGCTGTGTTTGTCACTCGTACCTGTTGCTGCTTTTGCTAGCAGCAGCTCTGCGATAACTTTAAAGACTATTGCAGATACCCCACCGGGCGGTTCTGTACTAATTTCCGGTGATTCTACTTTTAATGAAGTCATTATTAAAGTGCTTCGCCCTGGAAATAGTACCGCCTATTACGACATAACCCCTGTTACTGATGGGCATTTTTCAAGTAGCTTTACCTTGTCAAGTACGGAGACAGGCGGCGCTTATACGGTTGTTGCTGGACAAGCTAACCAAGTTGCTACGACGACATTTAATGTCACTACGCCAACACTACCATCAACAGTTATTACGCCAGTATTCAGTCCTGCTGCTGGAACTTATTCTACAGCTCAGTCAATTACAATTACGACAGCAACTGCTGGCGCTACCATCAGGTATACGATAGACGGAAGTACACCGACAGTCCAATCTGCCCTTTTTACAGGTGCTATTAGTGTAACAACCACCCAAACGATAAAGGCCATTGCGATTAAAACGGATATGAACAATTCAGCAATAGCAACTGCTCTATACACGATATCAACCGTTATCCCATGTGTTACTTCATGTGATACACCACCTATCGATGGAGCTACACCAACACCAACACCAACACCAACACCAACACCTACAGCAACACCAAATGGCAACCCGGTTACTCCTCCTAATTCACTAGCAACACCAGTGGCTGTGGATACAAGCAAGAACGTAGTAAAATCAGTTACGGATGCAAACGGAAAAGTAACCACAACGGTTACTCAAGACGATACAGCACTTGCAACCGCACTTGATAAAGCATTCAAGCAAGATAACCATGGCGATGATCCAATCGTTACGCTTACCTTCAATAATGCTAAAGGTGAAGCAGTCGTATTTAATCTTTCATCATCTGTATTAGCTGCAGCTGCATTAAATTCACCTAACACTATCGTTTCCTTACAAACCAATGATGGTGAGTATTCTTTACCGCTTAGCATTATTGACTTTGCTGCACTAGCACAAAGCCTTGGTACTACAGGCGATAAAATTAGCATTCAAGTTAATATCTCAACCGTAGCTAATGATGTTAATGCTAAGATCAAATCCGATGCTACAGGTATCACTACCTCCCAGCTAGGAACTGCAATTGAATTCTCGATTACAGCAACTGGTAACGGGAAAACAATCGAGCTTAACAATTTCGGTACCACTTATGTAGATCGTAACATTGTATTGACGATTCCAGTTGATGATACTCATGCAACTGTAGTGTTGTATGATCCGATTACTGGCGAATTCTCCTTCGTACCAGCCTTGTTTGAGAAACTAGCAGACGGCACTACCAAGGTTACATTCAAACGTAACGGAAACAGTATCTACACAGCGCTTTCTTCCACTAAAACGTTCACAGATATTAACAAGCATTGGGCAAAAACGGATATCGAACTTTTGGCTTCTAAATTGGTTGTAAAAGGTGCAACAGATACTACCTTTGCTCCAGATAGCAGCATTACAAGAGCCGAATTCGCAGCTTTGTTGGTTCGCTCATTAGGTTTAACGGCTGATGCCGCTTCAGCAGCATCATTCAAAGACGTTAAAGCAGGCGATTGGTTCGCAGGCGCTGTTGGCGCAGCTGCTAAAGCTAAGCTAGTAAGCGGCTTTGAAGATAAGAGCTTCAAGCCTAACAATACCATTACGCGTCAGGAAATGGCGGTTATGGTAGCAAGAGCGATTAGCGCAGCAGGTAAAAAACCAGCTGCCTCATCAAGCGATGCTTTGGCTAAGTTCACAGACAAAGCTTCCATTGGCAGCTGGGCACAAGTAGCTGTAGCACAATCTGTAGATGCGAAAATCATCTCCGGTATGACGGCTACAACTTTCGTTCCAACAGCAAATGCAAGCCGCGCTCAAGCAGTCGTAATGCTAAAAAGATTGCTGCAATTTGCAGAATTCGTAAATTAATTTAATGCATTATCTTTAAAAAGGCTGTCGCTTAAGTAGTTAATCTACTTGAGCGACAGCCTTATTTTCATTCTATATAACTCATTTCCTAGCTGCTAAACGGCTGGCGATGACTATCCGCCTCGCGTTTAACCTCTGCTTTGCTATCTTGCCAAGCGTTAACTACATTGTTTTTAACCTCGTTGGTTTTTTCTGTAAACTTATCCTTAACATCAATGGCTTTGTCCGTAACATTGCCTCTGATCTCGCTTACTTTATCTGTAAGCTTAGTGGACTGTTCACTCACGCTATTTGCGATATCCTGTGTTTTATCTCCAACGTTTGTTGCCATTTGCTGCATTCTGTCATTAATGACATGGTACTTATTTGCTATATCCTCGCGTAATTTCGCACCTGACTTAGGAGCCAAAAGAAACGCCGAAGCTGCTCCGATAGCGCCACCGATTAGGGTACCTAGCAAAAGACCACTGCTTTTTGTTGAATTTTCCATTTGAATCATCTCCTTCGAGTTGTTATATCTCTTATATAACCACTTTGGGCCATTTTGAATCAGATCGACATCATCCGCTCTTCCAGCCAAGAGATGACAAAAGCCTTATCACGATGAATCGGAATGATTCTTTCCCAAAGATCCCAGAAGCTTTCTTGGAAAGCAGCGAGTATAGTGCCCTCTGTTATCGTTAATAATGCCACATTATTATTTCCAGCATTTTTGGCCGTAACCCCGATGGTTATTGTATGGTCCCCTTTAATCTCCCACTCAGCTTGGTTAAGCAACTCATACTGATTATCACTCACTAAAGCAACCTCAAACCCTTTATGCCTTTTCAGCAACCCAATTAAATGTTCCAGATGCAGCTTAATGTCGACAGGCGTAGGCCTAAAATAAGAGTTTTTCACATGCTCACCTGTCATAATTAGATGCTCAAATGCTCTCATCGGGTAGATATGACACATTTTATGCTTGATAATATCTCGATTAAAGCTCTGCAGACAATCTGCAATTCGTTTCAGATGAATCTTACGTTCATCCTGATCAGGAATGGTGATTTTTATATATTTCTCCATCAAAGGATAAGGTACTGTTATAAAATTAAGATCCTGATAGACCAGTAAATGATTACCTGACTTATGATCCTTCGCCGCATTCAACTCAAAATACTCCTCCAATTCAAGCGTTCTAACCAGTGGCTCCACTTCCAAGAGCATCATCTTCGTAAACTTCTCAATCACTTGCACGGACCCAATATCATCTATGTATATCGCTGAATCTATTTCACTAGGATTCTCTGCAGCAAAGCATAACAAAGCACACTTACCTTCCACTAAAATGATTTCAAAAGGCGGATTGAGAATCCCATATTTATTAAAATAATACAGGCTGTAGGTGCCAGGGTAATTCGTCCAGTCCATAATCTGATTGACCAGTTTAAGCGATCTGCCGACGTTCTTATTTAATTTGCACAGCTGCTTAATATTCCAGCCTGAGTCCAGAGCCTGAATGATCGTATCCTGCCAATAGCTATATAGCTTGGGATATCCGTCAAAATGCTCTCGCTCACTCTGCAGTGTAAGTAAAATCTCACATTTACCCTTGATCACACTCTCATTAATTGCCGTCTTAATCATCGATATAGCAGCCGAGAGCACCGCCTCTCTACCTTGAATTGCTTTGGGGATTTGCTTATTAATAAAACCCTCTATGCTCCCAGGTTTAGTAATAATCTCACTTGGTGATGAACGGTGCGCATGCTCCAACAAATCAACCACATGGGTAGGTCGATCTGATGGCTTGTGGGTCTTACGCAAATCAGGATCCAGAGTTAACGAATAGATCTGCGATTCATGAAACGCATGCTCTAATCTTATATGAAAGGGTTCTGCGGTATCCGAGCTTGCGAGAAACTTTCTGCTCCAAGAACGAAAGCCGTTTTGGTAGTTTTTTTATATTCCTTGTCCAATCCATCGTTTAAAACATCGACAATTTGCCTTATATAGTTGGAATTAAGCCCAGGCGTTCTTTCCCCTCTAATCCATCTACGGACATAGGAAGAATCTATATTTAATGCTTTTGCCAGCTTTGCTGCCGACCAGTCTCTAAGCTGTAGCAGTTCATTTAATAAGTCACCGAATTTAATCATTATGACCCTATTCCTCCTCTTAGTAACACTATTCACGTTACTAGAAATTGGTAATATTGTCGAGGACAAATATGTCCTGTCCTGATTTTTTATAAATATAATCCGTTATACTTTCTCTATGTCGAAGGAGGAAACTCTCATGCTCAAGTTGTTATCTTTACTTATCGTATTTACCTTAGTCATACTAACAGGCTGCGAGGCTAAACAAACTGACCTGCTACCCTTGGCAACTCCAATGCCCACCTCAGGAAAGCTAGCTCCTGAATTAATCATCACCGCTTCCGCATCTATAGCAAATTTGAATTCAAAAATAGATGACATCGAGATTGCCAGTGAAGCCTTACAGCGAAAAATCAGCTTTAATGTTTATCTCCCACCTGGGTATGATGCAGGAAAGCAGTATCCTGTGCTCTATTCGATGTATGGGTATGGCGGAACCCGTAATTATATCTTCGGTTCGATGGGCTTAGATCAAGTCACAGATCGTCTAATTAAAGCCGGATCCATCAACCCGCTGATCATTGTTTCCCCTGATTATGGGAATAGCTTTGGGGTCAACACTAAACCGGGACAAGGTGTAAATCCAGGTAGTGTCGACGAAGGCAGCTATGAGGATTACCTTATAAAAGAGCTCATTCCTTATGTTGATTCCCATTACAGCACTGCCCCTGCAAAAGAAAGCAGATACATCGGTGGCTTCTCTATGGGAGGTTACGCCGCACTTTTTCTCGGCTTTTCTCATCCAGAGCTGTTCAGCAAAATCGGTGGGCATAGTGCATCTATCTGGGATTATTCGGTTAATGATGAGTACGCGGGCCAACGAGACTGGCTATACCCAACCGAAGCTCTGCGAAATCTAAGGGATCCTTTTCGGCTTGCTGATACTAGGAGCTTAGGCTCTGTTCAGGTTTATCTAGATGCAGGTGAATCTGATGGGCTAGCTGTGGTGGATGAGAAGCTTTATAACCTGCTTAAAGCCAAGCAAATTCCCGCAGAGTGGCATACCAGCCCAGGAGGACATGCGACTTCTTATTGGTCCAGCCATTTTGAAGACTATTTAAACTTCTACTCAGGCAAAACAAAAATACCTGCCACTCATCAAGAAATATGGAAGTTCCAAACAGATGGCCGAATTAGTTCCACCCCACTCGTTTATAATGATAGCCTTATCTTTGGCAGCGATGATCATAAGCTTTACTCTGTAAATGAGAGCTCAGGTCAAGCTCAGTGGAGTTTCGAAGCAGACAGCTCTATTCGCTCCAATCCACAGTCCAGCGGTGATTTAATCATTTTCCAGAGCAATGCTGGTACCGTTTATGCTGTAAATGCTACATCAGGAAAGCGCAAATGGAGCTTTGCAACAACCGTTCAGCAAGGGGAGCAGGATCAATGGGATTATTACGATTCCTCTGCGTCCATCGATAAAGATACTGTCTATATAGGAAGCGCTGATCACAATGTATATGCTCTGAATGCTCTATCCGGAACTGAAATTTGGCATTATAAAGCCAGTGGAGCTGTAAAAAGCACCCCTGTCTATGATGATAACTCGGTTTATTTTGGTGATTGGGAAGGAAGCTTGTATGCCTTAGATAAAAAAACGGGGGTTAAACAATGGACCTTTGCAACTGAACCTAATGGCAGACATAAAGCAATTCAATCTACTCCCGCTTTACACGACGGAGTCATTTATCTAGCTGGGAGAAATTTTAAGCTCTATGCGATTCTTGCAAGCAGCGGTAAACAGCTTTGGGAGCTAACCACTCCTGCTTGGGTAGCCTCACCTATTTACGTAAATGGAGTGATATATGTTGGAAACTCGAATGGAAATTTTGTAGAAGCCGTTGATGCTAAATCAGGTATTAGCATTTGGAAATTTTTCACCAAGGGCAATGTCCTATCTGCTCCTCTATTTGATAAAGATCAGCTTATCTTTGGTTCAGGTTACGCTTATGAGGGCACTCAGAATGAAGATTATTTATATACTATCGATGCAGCTTCTGGCCAGCTCACTTGGAAAATCAGCACTGACAAAATTCATTCCGCCGCAGCAATAAATCACGATGTTATTTACTACACTGGCTTTGATCAAGCCTTGCATGCGATAAAATAAAGCTGAAGCATTCTGATTCTCTATCCATTCTCATCTTCATTCATATCATCATTCAATCCCTTTACTTCGGCAAGCTGATAGAGATGCTTGAGCAACTGAGATCGGCTTTCTGGAGGTAAAGAAATCAATAATTTTTCAGCAGCTTCGCTCATTGCATTACCAGCTTTTCTAATCAGAGGAATGGCGGATTCGGTAATTTGAATTAATGTAGCGCGACGGTCATCCGGATCGGGTATGCGAACCAGAACATTCTCTTGTTCCAATGCGTCGACGAATTGGGTAACGGTACGTGCTTTAATGCCTACCCTTGCGGCTAAATCACTCATCCGAATCTTACCCGCATCCGCAACAAATTTCAGAAATCGCATCCTAGGTCCCGTTAAATAAGCTGGAATTCCCTGGGCGGATAGATACTCTTCAAAATGGCGATGAATATGGTGTGTCGATTTAAATAACGTTTCCAAGAGGTATGCGGCTGTTGGAGGCTCTGGTGAAACAGGTACTTTTAAATCGCTCATGATATTTTCTCCTTAAAGTCCAATAACTTATTGAGTATACGCAATATAATTCTACTCTATTATCCCCCTTATGAACAGAAAAATTTCAGGCAAGAGAATGGATATTTGAGCTTTGCCCTATTAAGGCAGCTCCCCATCTTCTCACCTGAAACTGGATGAGTGTTATAAGTTAACCATTAACAATCTCGCCACCATTGATATGCAGAAACTGCCCTGACATGTAAGAAGAATCTTCCGAAGCAAGGAATACATACGCTGGACCCAGCTCATCTGGCTGTCCTGGACGCATCATCGGAGTATCTCCACCGAATTCAGCTACTTTCTGCTCATCGAAGGTGGATGGAATAAGTGGGGTCCAAATCGGACCTGGCGCAACTCCATTCACACGAATGCCTTTTGGAGCCAAATTAAGCGAGAGCGACCGCGTAAAAGCGACAATTGCACCTTTAGTTGCTGAATAATCCAACAGCTCTGGACTGCCCATATAGGCGGTAATCGAGGCTGTGTTAATTATAGTCGCTCCTTTTTTCAAATGCGGCAGGGCTGCTTTGGTGAAATGAAAGAACGAGAATATATTGGTGCGGAATGTACGCTCGAGTTGCTGCTGCGTTATGTCCGTTATTTCTTTTTGAGGGTGCTGCTCAGCTGCGTTGTTTATCAGAATATCGAGTTTACCAAATTGGGCAATTGTTCTATCCACTACTTCCTTGCAGAATGCTTCCTCGCCAATATCACCTGCTGCCAAAAGACACTTAGTGCCCTCTTGTTCAATCAAGCGTTTGGTTTCCTCCGCATCGCTATGCTCATTATAATAGACTATCACTACATCAGCGCCTTCTGCAGAATAACAAAGCGCTGCTGCTTTACCAATTCCACTGTCTCCACCCGTAATGATGGCAACCTTGCCCTGCAGCTTACCGCTACCCTTATACTTGTTATTCTTAGATTCTGGTTTAGGGTTCATTTCACTTTCGATTCCGGGTTGCTTGCTTTGGTGCTGCGGGGGCATAGTTTGCTTCTGAATTTCAGCTGTAGCCATTGTAATTTCCTCCAATTGTTAGCTTTTAGAGTAGCTTGCTCTATTAAGAGTAATTGTATGAGGTTTCCACAGTTCCATCTTTACGATGTATAATAGCACTTCTATTTGCATCTAAAGCCCATTCCTTAGCTCGTTCAACCGCTTCTGCTTTGGTGTTGGCATTCAAAAGAGCCTTGCTTTCACCTACCTCTTTAACGATCCAGCGTTCTCCTTTAGGTATAACATGAATATCCTGTCTATCATTGGCAATTTCAACAGCTTTCGGCATCATACTGCCTCCTCTGGATAATTTTCTCTTGGATACTGTCTTACCCGTATTTCCGCTTCGTTAAACAGCTTATCCACAAAAAAAACCACCACGAGGGTGATTTTTATTTTGCAGCTATCTAGTTATACCTGATCTATACCCACCATGTTGAATTCGGATAAACCGCTGCCCCAATAGAGACTGTTTCACCAATTCGTGGTGTCGCTATTGCTGATCCTAGCTGCTTCGCTGCTTTAACCGCCCGCTCAACTGGATCTGACCAGCTATGCAATGCTAAAGAGAACGCACCCCAGTGAATCGGAATCATTAGCTTCCCTTGCACATCCAAGTGGGCTTGCACGGTTTCCTCCGGCATCATGTGAATGCCTGCCCAGCGTTCATTATATTGACCACATTCCATTAATGTTAAATCAAAAGGTCCGTACTTGCTGCCAATTTCCTTAAAATGCGGGCCATACCCACTATCCCCACTGAAGAAAATCCTCGTATCCTCACTAAGAATGACCCAAGAACACCACAATGAAGTATCTCTCCCGCCTAAGCCACGTCCAGAAAAATGTCTTGCTGGCGTACTAGCTAAAGTCAGTCCTCTAAAAGTAAACTCGTCCCACCAATCATGCTCTTGAATGATCTGCGGATCTACACCCCATCTTACCAAATGTCCTGCGACTCCTAATGGCACGATGAATTGTTTCACTTTAGCTTTCAGCTTCCGAATCGTGCCGTAATCCAAGTGATCATAATGATCATGAGAAAAAATCACAGCATCAATTGTCGGCAGCTCTTCAATTTCTATGGGCAGCTTAGTACTATATCGCTTAGGGCCAAAAATCGGAAAGGGCGATGGTGATCTTCCAAACATCGGATCCAATAACAACGTCAATCCATTTATTCTAAGCAATAGAGCCGAATGGCCAAACCATGTGATTTGATCCGCTCTATTTTCTCTAACGAATTTTGGGTCCAAGCTATCTGCGATAATGCCGCCTTTAGGTCTACTTAATGGATTACCTTTAATCATCTGTCCAACGAGCTTCAAGGTTTCTTTAAGCTTCATATCCATGGGGGTTGGAATTTGATTAATGAACTTGCCATTGGAGAAGTTTTTCGACACATTGATTCTCCGTATAGTTTCTTGCGACTTTTTCCCGCCGAGTGCTGGGTAGAAGTTTAATACAAGGTACGCTAAGACAATAATGGCAGCAGCTATGATTAAATATATCATTTAAGGTTCCTCTCTATTTAAAACGTTAAGTACTAATTTTCTTATTCCAATGCAGTGAATAAATCACGAAGGTAATCTCGGCGGCTATGAAGGATTCGGGAAATTATGATGAGATCCTTATTAACCCGATAAAATACAAGATAGGGCTGTACGACAATAAAACGATACCCACGTTCGACAAGACTATATTCCTCATCTGACAATACTGACCCCATATTCGGAAAATCTGAAAGCATGGATATCCGGCTATTCAGCTTTTCTAGCATCACTTCAGCCAAAGAGAGATGATTTAACGAGATAACCGAAAAAATCTCATCCATGTCATCAACGGCTACTGCCGTATATTTAATTTTACTCTTTGGCGGCATCAATTTTCCTCCGCATTCTTGCCATAACCTGATCATGCTCAAGTAATGGAATGCCTTCGGCAATTTGTTTATCTGCCACTAGCAGCTTCGATTGTAACTTGATACGAGCCTCCATCCTTCGATAAGTTTCATGACTCATCACTACCAAATCTGCTTCACCATTACGGGTAAGTGTGACCGGCTCATCGAGTTCATGACAATATTTTGAAAACCCGTTATAGTCTTGTCTAATTGTTGAAGAAGGTTTAATATTCATTTTATCTCACCCTTCAGATAGCTTTATTCTGACTTTATTCTAACATTATTATACTAACCATTCAATCGACCTCTATCACTTACTAGTAAGTCTTCTCAACAAAAAAACACGAGTTCCACCAAATAGTGGCAGCTCGTGTTCCTAAATCTCACACCGATAATTCACCGTCATAAGTAGCTATTGCTTTGTAAAGCTCCGGTCTGCGATCACGGAAAATTCCCCATTCGATTCGCATAATCTCAATTTGATCCAAATCAAATTCGGCTACAAGGACTTCTTCCTCTGAACGGCTAGCTTCAGCAACCTTATTTCCCATTGGACCTGAAATGAAGGAGGAGCCATAGAAAGTAATCGAGGAATCTTCATCTGATTCAAGACCAATCCGATTGGAGGCGATCACAGGCACTAAATTGGATGCCGCATGCCCAAGCATACACATCTGCCAATGATCCTTGGAGTCAATCGTACTGTCCTGAGGCTCTGTTCCAATAGCAGTAGGATAGAACAGGATTTCTGCCCCCATTAATGCCATACAGCGTGCCGATTCCGGATACCATTGATCCCAGCAAACTCCCACGCCAATCTTGGCATAGCGCGTATTCCATACTTTAAAGCCCGTATCCCCTGGATTAAAATAAAACTTTTCCTCATACCCCGGCCCATCTGGAATGTGGCTCTTGCGATATTTGCCCAGCACTTCTCCGTCTGCATCAATGACTGCAAGTGAATTATAGCGGGCATTATTCTTCTTCTCATAGAAGCTAATGGGTAAGACAACCTCGAGCTCTTTAGCAATTTTCTTAAAGTGATTGATCGCTTTATTCTGTTCTAGCTCGGTCGCATAAGCATAATAATCGGATTTTTGCTTTTGGCAGAAATACGGTGTCTCGAACAGCTCCTGCAGCTGGATAATCTGCGCACCTTGAGCTGCTGCTTCCCTAACAAGCTTCTCGGCTTTGTTTATATTCTCATCAATATTGCTCGAACAACTCATTTGTGTAGCTGCCACTTTAACGATTCTCATAATAACCTCGCTTTATCATGTATCTGATTTATTTTATATTGTTGCTGGCATCTGTTGCGTGGTGCAATGGACATTGCCGCCTTCGCGAATAATCGCCATACCATTTACTGTTCGAATTCGACGATCTGGAAAAGCCTCGCTAAGCACTTTTTCTGCTAAACGATCTGTTTCCGCTGCTGTCCCACCGAAGATAGGAAGAATGATCCCGTCATTTACGAAATAAAAGTTCAAGTAGCTCAAGGTTAATCGATTGTCATCATACTCAGCAATGGGAGCCTGTTGAATCTGGATAACCTCAAGCTTTCTACCCTTGGCGTCTACTGCATTATTCAATACCTCTAACATTTCCCGGGTAATCGCATAATTGTCATCCTCAGGATCATCACAAACCTGCACAATAACCTTGCCTGGAGCTGCAAAGCAAGCAATATTATCCACATGGCCATCCGTCTCATCGCCGCTCAAACCATTTTTCAACCAAATGACTTTATCGATGTTTAAATATTTCTTTAAATAGGCTTCAATATCCGCTTTAGTCAGGTTGGGATTCCGATTAGGATTGAGCAAACACTCTTCCGTTGTCAAAAGTGTGCCTTCGCCGTCGACATGAATCGAGCCGCCTTCCATTACAAAAGGAGCATCGAATTTCTGCAGGCCAGCAAATTCGAGAATTTGTGGTGCTACTTGATCATCGAGATCCCACGGTGAATATTTGCCGCCCCACGCATTAAAGCCCCAGTTTACACCGGCAATGCCACCCTGTTCATTAACAATAAAAGTCGGTCCGTTATCACGGAGCCAAGCATCATTATGCTCAATCGGCAGGAATTCAATGTTGTCTTCTGTAAATTTAAGCTTCACCCGTTCTAAATCCGCAGAATTCACCACAACACTTACTGGTTCAAACTCAGCAATAGCTTTGATAATCTGTTTGTATCCTTCGCTCACGGTTTCATAATCATCTGGGTAAACCATCGAATCCTGTACGGGCCAAGAGATATAAGTGCGCGAATGTTTAACCCATTCCGCAGGCATGCTATAGTTCAATTCATTTGGATACGTCAATTCAACTTCCCCCTCTATAGATAACTCTTAAATTATAACCTTCCCCAACATGCGGGACAAGTCACAACCAAGCTATCCACTAAAACTTCACAAGTCCCAACGAAATCCTGTTGCCTGCTCGCTCCAAACCCAAAAACGTTGAGCTTCTTCAACCGAGTCAGCGCGTTCGGAAGCTTTAGCTGGCTGCAACCGATAATAATATTGACCCGTTTGTCCTTCTGCTTCAGTTGAAGTCGCTAAATAGATAGCTGTCGTCGATCCCTGTTCTGAAGTTAAGAAAAATGGACGCAGCAGCTTATGTACAAAAGCTCCAAAGCCTGTTTTACGATCTACGCCAATCTGCGTGGCAACGGCTCCGGGATGCACGGCATTAACGGTTATAGAGCTTCCAGCCAAACGTCCAGCTAGTTCTTTCATAAACCAAAGATTAGCTAGCTTCGAGCGGCCATAGGCATTCCAAACCCTAAATCCTTTGGTCATGCCCGGATCATTATAATTCATCCTACCGATTTTATGTGCGGCTGAGGAGACGACGATGATTCGCGCAGAGTCACTTTTCTGCAGCAACGGTAATAATAGTCCTGATAACAGAAAATGCCCAAGATGGTTAACCCCGAGCTGTCGTTCAAAACCATCCTCCGTTTCTTCACGTCGCAAGGTGACCACTCCCGCATTATTAATTAAGACATCGATATGATCACAGCGAGCAGCAAGATCAGCCGCAGCCGCGCGAATGCTGTCAAATGAAGCTAGATCGCAAATAACCAACTCCGCGTCCCTACGTCCGCTTTGCTGGTTCACATAATCAACAGCCGCTTGCCCCTTTTCTTGATTCCGTGCGATTAAATACACTTTCATTCCATGATCTTTAGCCAGCAATGCAGCGGTAGCCCGTCCCATACCGCCACTTGCACCAGTGACTACAGCTAAACGTTGATCAGGCTGGGCAGCTATATTCCGGCTATTCGTAAGTGTCATCTTATCCACTCCATCATCCAGCTTAAGTTTCAGTCAGCACATTCAAGGTCACTTTGTTCTTCCCAGCTTTTTTGGAGGAATACAGTGCTTCATCCGCATGCTGATATAATTCTTCAAAAGTTATACCCCGCTTCTTCGAATGGGCAATTCCCATACTAATAGTCAGAGGAATAGGCGTATCTTCATAAACCGTGAATAGCTGGTCTTGCACCAGCTTTCGAAATCTTTCTGCTTCGTTGAAGCTTTTCTGATCAGTGAAGTCAGTAAGGAATAAGGCAAACTCCTCCCCGCCGACTCTGCCTACAATTCCTCGATCTAACCTTACAGAGAAAGAATCGACGATTGTATATTTCGGTCAGCTCATCAATTCCAGCTTGATGAATCAATTCTTGTTCATAGCTTTTCTTTACACTAATATCCGTGAAAATAAACAGCATTCCTGAGCTATGGGCTGCCTTTACCCCAATTGGGATAAGTGCTGCACTATAGCTTAACGCAACTTCTCCAGACAATGTGAGCTCTATGCTAGTTTCCTCATGTTTATCATAATGGTCTAAAAGCTTTGGTAAGCTCTGAAGGATTGGAGCTAACGCTTTACTCAACCATTTAGTTTGGAAATCCTGACTTACAAGCGCCAAAACCCGTTCCGCAGACGGGTTAATTTCGACAATTATTCCATATCGATCCGTAAGTACAATACCGTCCTTGAGGTTCGTAAAAATTTTATCCTTGGCAATCGGCCAAATCGAAAGTAGTTCCATACGAAACAATATGTAATAAATAATGACCATAACCGGTATGAAGGCTACTGCCGTAAATCCTAGAATCTTGAGATGAATGAGCGGCATGAGGAAAACCAGTATAATCGGCAAACATAGCGCTAGAAACAACAATAAATGCTGACGAAAGTAATGCTTAGGTGTATTGCGAATATTGACCGCTAGAATGAACATTGCAAACAGCGTAAGGCTTTGGTTATAGACAATGAAAGCCATACTTAACAAAGTAGGATGCACGGTAATTTCACTTAATCCATTTACATACACTAAGCCAATACTGCTGCGCAAGAGATGATGATACTGGTCTGTGTAAATTAACAAAGCATCGATAAAAATAGGGATAGCTAACAGCTTCAGCTGCTTCTGGATCTTCTCCAACGGCCTGCCGACTGGACGTTCCGCCAGAATAACTTAGGGCCAAACGAGATCGCCATGATCTCAAAAACAGTTGTTAATAGCGTGATAGCCGCCAGCATACTGATGATCCAATAATAACGCCTACCAGGTATTTTACGATATTTATAAGAAAGAATGCTTAGCAGCAAACAAACTGCGAATCCCATTAATAAATAAAACGGATAACCTTGCATCCACCTCATATGTATGTACCCCTAGTTGTGTAATTATCTACTCATCAGCGTTCCTTAACGATCAATTTCTGAAACTCTCGCTCATAGAGCGCTGGACGTCGGTCATAAAATGGTGCAACTGCACCATGCTCGCGATTCTCATGCAGCTCTTCGAAATCTACATTTGCAAAAACGGTCATATCTTCGTTTGGTGTTCCAACCTGAAGGATGCCGTCTACTGTAAACGGTCGATCGCATGGAGCAAAAACGCCTGCCTGCGAGTAGCCTGTATCTACTTGAGGCCGCCCCTCTGCCAGTACTCCTACAATTCCACTTAAAGCGACAAAAAGCTGGTTTTCAATCGCTCTTGCTTGTGCACAATGCCGGACACGGTGGTAACCAAAGGAAGAATCGGTGTAAGAAGGGCAGAGAATCAGCTTCACACCTCGATCAGCGGCTGCTCTTGCCAGCTCTGGAAATTCAATATCATAGCAGGTCAGAATAGAGACAAGTCCCCATTTAGTATCAAAAACATGGAGATCTTCACCAGGTATGAGCGGCCAAATATTCTGCTCCTCTGGCGTTAGCTGAAGCTTATCCTGAATCTCCATCCGCCCATCAGGAAAAAACAAGTGCGCTCTATTCACATAAGCCTGATCTTCTTTGCAAATATGCGTTCCTCCGAGTATGGCTATGTTCCATTCTTTGCTTTGCTGTTGGAAGAAATGCAGGTAATCTGCGGTAATGCTGTCTAAGTATACACAGGCCTCGTCATGCGTCAGAATTTCTTTAAGCGATAATAAATGTGCGGTCATGTATTCAGGGAATAGAATCAGCTCCGCTCCAGCTTCTGCTGCTTCTCGTATTTTGCCGCTGAGCCTTGTCCAGAATTGCTCCACAGACTGTAAGCTCGAGAGTCCATATTGTGTGGTTGCGATAGTTAAGCTTGTCATATGTGCCCCCTATTTAATGAATCAAGATCGGATTTGCAGTGAATAAATATCTGTACGGCGATCTCGGAAAGTTAATACATCCTTGGACTTGCGATAACGCTGTAAATTCTCCATATCTACCTCTGCCATGATCACAGCCTCCGTGTTTTCACTGCATTCACCTGCAATGCCATCACGTGGAAATGAAAAATCAGCAGGTGTATAAACGCCTGATTGTGCATATTGAATGTCGACATTATCGACGTGTGTTAAATTTCCTACTGTACCCGCTGTAACTACTACAACCTGGTTTTCAACAGCACGGGCTTGTGCACAATATTTGACTCGTAGAAAGGTTTGGCGATCCTCGGCGCAAAAAGGCACAAAAATAATCTGTGCCCCTTCCTCCGCAACAATTCGCGAAATCTCCGGGTATTCTATGTCACTGCTCAATTGGATCGAAATTTTACCGCAATCTGTATCGAATACTTCTAATTTAGAGCCGCCATTAATTCCCCACCATTTACGCTCATTAGGGGAAATATGCAGCTTATATTGCTGTTCAATTGTACCATCTCGTCGAAACAAATGGGCAACATTATAAATTCGGTTGTTTTGTTCGACAAAATGCGAGCCGCCGACGATATTAACATTATAATTGACAGCTAATTCAGAAAACAAGGCTACATAATTTTCCGTAAATGTACTCAGCTTGCGTATGGCTAAGCTTGGTGAACGCTCCTCAAGAAACGACAGCAGCTGCATCGTGAAATTCTCTGGAAAAACGGCAAAATCCGATTTATAGTCAGAGGCTACATCCACATAATGCTCGCATTGCGTCGCAAATTCCTCGAAGGAATCAATCTTTTTCATCATATATTGAATGACGCAGAAACGGACGGGAAAGGACATTTTATAATGTGTTTTATTGATATTCGGTTTATACTCAATATTATTCCACTCCAGCAATGCTGCGTAATTCATCGAGTCTTCATCATCTGATAGATAATTCGTAATAATCCGCTTCAAGGTAAAGCCGTTCATCATTTGGAAGGTGAGCACAGGATCATAGATATTCTGCTGCAGCACCTCTTCGGCATATTCCCGCGGCGCCATTTTATCGCTAAAATTATGATAGCCTGGGATTCTGCCTCCGACAATAATACTTTTGAGATTCAGCGTTTCTGCCAAGCGTTTTCTAGCTTCATATAACCGCCTGCCAATTTTCATTCGACGAAAGCTGGGGTGCACCATGACCTCCATGCCATATAGGTTTTCGCCGCGTGGGTTATGATTGCGAATGTATCCCTTATCGGTGATTTCTTGATACGTGTGCTGCTCCAAATAATCGTCAAAATTAACAATTAAGCTAGAGCAAGAGCCGATAATATCACCATCTAATTCAACGCATATTTGACCCTCTGGGAAAAGTCGCAAATGGCTTTCCAGCTGTTTGATATTCCAAGGCTGCATGTTGGGAAAGCAAATATTCTGCAGCTCAATAATTTTATCAAAATCGGTTCGTACGATACTGCGAATGATCACTTTCTTCTCGAATTGGGAAATTTGATCGGTTGTCATGAGGGACTCCTTTTGCAGCTTTTCTTCTTATCATACCCCTCAACCCTCATTACAAAATCAATGAACTGTTAATGGAATGTAAAGATTTACTACAAAAACCAACTATTAAGCATTCCAATACCTGATAAATCTTTGCTTTTCTAGGCTTTTACAGCTATGGTTTGAGAGGAAGATAAATGCATCAGGATAAGGATGAGATACGATTGAATACTACCGAACAACCTAGTTTTATATATACATTTGCTTGCCGTGAGGACGAGCTTTCCTTAAGCCAGCTGGAAATGCGCGCGTTTTTTGGTATGGAGGCTCCCAGTCATATCTTGAAAAGTACAGTTGGAATAGACCCCAGCCGCAGCCCCTTTATTAAAGAACGTATTGAAGTGATGTATCAGGGGAGCACTATGGCTGAAATCCTGCAAAAGGTGGAAGCCATCCAATTGCTAGACGCTACATTCAAAGTTATTTTCGTCAAATTAAATGATTTAAGTCCCGAGGATAAAATATCTTACGAGGATCAGCGAGCTATAGAGCGAGAGTTAGGGATTCATATCACTGGAGAAGCCGATGTCCATCATCCAACCTATGTATTTGGGATTGTTGCCTTAGGTGGGAAATGGTATTTCGGAAACTACCTTAAGAATACAGCCGTTTGGCTGCACCATATGAAAAAGCCGCGTAATTATTCAATCGCGCTCACGACCCGATTAGCAAGAGCAGCGGCGAATATTGCTGTTCCTCATCCTGAAGGGATTAAGGCGATTGATCCGTGCTGTGGAATCGGCACTGTTCTGGTCGAAGCTCTATCTATGGGAATTGATATAGTTGGTCGAGATATCAACCACTTCATCGTGCGTGGGGCTCGTGAGAATCTGGAGCATTTTGGGCTGGATGGAGAAGTTGTTGTCGGGGCTATAGCGAATGTTTCCGACCATTACGATGTAGCGATTGTCGACATGCCCTATAACTTATTCTCCACGATCACAACGGAGGAACAGTTTTCAATCCTGCAGCATGCACGTCGTATTGCCAACAAAGTAGTTGTGATTTCCATAGAAGAAATGGATGAAATGATCGCAAAAGCAGGATTCACTATTGTAGATCGCGGAGTTGCTAAGAAGGGGTTATTTTCGAGGCAGGTACTCGTTTGCATATAAATCAATGGATTTACATCTCATTTCCATTTAAACACCACTATGCCTGCGACCATAATCAGAATCCCCATTCCTTTGTTCCATACAAAAGGGATTTTCTGTGCGCCGAATAAACCATAGCTATCAATAATTAGCGCGAAGATCAATTGAGCTACCATTAGAATGGCCACCGAATACGCAGGTCCTAACTGGCCAATGCCTTTCATAACAGAGAATAGGATAATGACCCCTAGCACGCCGCCTAACATATATCCTTTACTTACATTATGTAATTGACTCCAGCTGCCGTCACGAATGATCGCGTACAGCACCAAGGATAGTAGAAAACCCGAACCATGCACGAACGTATTAGTCAGCCAAAACCCTGCTTTTTCACTCATTCTGGTATTAATGACACCTTGTGTTGCAATTACAATCCCAGCTAACAACGAATATAAAATACCTGCCATGCTTGCCATTCCTTCTTTCTGTCTCCTGGACACTCCTTCTTCTGAAATTTAGTATACGCAATCAGCAGCAATTCCAAAAAGGACATATGTCCTATTAAATGTTTTTCTAAGATCCTCTATGTGTATAAGTTATCGTTAGCTAGCTCCTTAAGCCGCGGTTGGTTAAGTATCCGTACTCGCCCTCTAGTTCGTTCAAGAACTTTATCCTCAACCAAACGATTAATCACGCGATTTAAATGTCGATAGCTTGTCCCTAGCATTTCTGCCGTTTCCACAAGTGTTGAAGTGCGAATTTCCTCAGCAGGATCGTTTCCTTCTACATCCAAAAGCAGGGAAAGCAAATAGCTGGCAAACCTATTCTCGACCGGATAAAGCTGATTCATGGCAGATGTATGGGCTAGGGTGTACAGCTTCTGACTAAGGGTCTGTATCATAAAGCGCAGAAAAGCTGGATTGTTCAGCTCCATCTCTAGCATTAGCGATCGGCTAATGACCAACAGAGAGCTCGCTCCAACCGACTCTACGATATTCTGAATGGGATAATCCGCCATCCACTCCACATCACCAATAAGTGAAGGAGGTTTGGCAAAGCGAATGAGCATCGTTTTTCCATTGGGCAGTATCGTATAAACCTTTATTTTACCAGTAACCAACACGAATATTCCATCCAGCTTATCACCAATGGAACAAATTTTCTCTTTATCTGCATAGCCTCTAAGCTCCATTGCTTCAACGAGCTCGGGTAGAAAAATATGATTCAAACCCACATGACTGATACTCCGCTTACTCGCTTCAACATCACTTAACCGTTTCATTATCGTCCTCCTGATGCACACTCCTAAAGCTGCTCTTGAAACAAATGGCTTGCCCCTATATGATGAAGATAAGATGCACACCCAAGAAGGAGGCACACCTTGTTTATTCTTGATGGCTTTAACACGCTGCGTGAGTCCTATGTATTCTATTTTGCAAGTATTATGCTATTTGGCATCTCTATAATTACTGCCGCTGGCCGTTGCTATCAGGCCCTTTATAAAGAAAGAATCAATGCCTGGTGGTACTACCTTATTGAAATTATTGTTCAAATCATCCGCATTTTTCAATATATTCTCATTATATCATTAAGTACAGACACAGCCATTCGCGACTTCAATTCAATTGGATTTCGCGATAAGATATCTCTCAGCGTATATGGAATGACGGTTACGGATATCATTTGGGAGTTTGTTGGTTTTGCGATTATTTTCGGGATATACAATCTTATTCTAAATAGGCTATTTACTAAACATATGATCGCTGGTTTCATGAAAAAAAGACAGCTCACCAAGTTCTCCGTTGAATCTGTACAATTGGCTGTCCTCCTTGGTTATAAAAACCTACTTCTCATTCCAGTTAGCTTTATTTATATATTAGTTGTTCTACAGATCATCTAATGCTTTAATCTTCTCCACACACCAAGTACTCATACTGCGCTGTCCGGCCACAACAACGGTTTTTAGAGGTTCAAACAAGATGCCATTCAGTTCATCTGTTAATTTAATTAGCTTAGCTTCATTAACAAGAAATCGCGTGCTTCCGTCAGGTTGAATATAACGTCCATCACCTAGTGGCTCTATCTGATCTTCTATTCCTAATGTAGAGGCTAAACGTACGAATAGCAGCCCGCCTGGCTTTAGCACGCGCCATAATTCATTTAGCATTTGTTGAAAATGCAACTCGTTCTCCGCAAAATGCAGCACAGCGTTACTAATTACGAAATCAAAGCTCTCCCTCGCAAATCTCATTTGCTCTATGGTTCCTACACGTGCATGTTCATTCGTCCAGGTCTGTGAAAGCCTTGCCCCAAGCAGCTGCACCGAACGTATGGCTGTCTCCGATTTATCGACCGCAAACACTTCATATCCGTTACGCAGAAAATAAACTAAGTTCCGCCCAGATCCACAGCCAGCATCGAGGATTCGCATGTCTTTTGTAATTCGACCCTTGAGAATCTGATCCAATAAATAAATGTCAATATCGCCTATTTGCTCCATTAGATTCATTTTGGAATTCAGCTCACTTTCCCTATCGATTAGGTTAAGCAACATCTATCTTTTGTTAAACACACGATTAATCCCTTTAAGTATAAAGTGCTCGATAAATCCATAAATTACTGAACATACCAATACTACTACTATAATTTCCCATATTTCATTCGTTAGCTTGAAAACGAATTGCACCAGAACCCACATATAAATGATCCATAGGGCTGTTTTCACTAGACTGTCTCTGCTTAGAATGGAAGCGAATGCTTTTTTACGTTTCCCACCTTCAGCCATCTGCTACCTCCCCAGAAAAAGTATTTTCTCTTTGACTATATCGCTCTTTATCATTATAATCCACTATTTTGTGGGATATAAAGGAACTTATTGGATTATTAACAGTAACAACCTAGGATAGCCTTTTATTCTGTCGGCTAAATATAAAAAGAGGTGACGCAAAATGATAAAAAGAATAATGATCCTATCAATCATTTTATTAATGCTTCCTGTACAGCAAGCTTTGGGGGAGGCAAAGACTATTCAAGCTTATCTGTTCCCAGTAAAGTTATCTGTAGCTGGAAAAGAGGTTACGATACCAGCAGAGTATACGGTTTTGAACTATAATAATCATATCTATCTACCTATTCGTTATGTAGCAGAAACAATGCAATTTCTAATTAGTTACATCCCAGAATATAATACACTGTCCATGGATCACGATAGAGTGATAGGACCTTCCGCTACCTTTGATCAAGCTAAATTAGTGGCATTTGAAGCTTACCATGTTAAACAAGTGACAGAAGTGGGTATACGTATTCTGACTAAAGAGGAATTATCTCACCGTCCGGATGATCCAAAGGATGAAACACCTGTATACTTTATAGTCGATACAGTGGACCAGAATGATGCCGTATTACGCATATATGTTTCATCCAATAAAGCTTCCCATCATTTTATTATTTAAAAGGAGGGTTTCGGTATGAAAGGCTTGGAGGTTCGGAGTTACTATTATGAAGATGACGGGAAAATTCCTAATAACGTGGATTTACCGGCTTTACTATATGTAGGTGCCCTCAAGGAAAAACCAGAGCAAACGGAAAAAATCTTCAATAGCCACAATTGGCGCAACAGCTGGACCAACGGTGTATTCCGTTATCATCATTATCACAGCAACGTTCATGAAGTATTAGGGAGCATAAGAGGCTCGGCAACTCTGCAGCTTGGTGGCGAGCAAGGTGATCAAGTGGTTGTAGAAGCAGGCGATGTTCTGGTGCTCCCCGCTGGAACTGGGCATAAACGCTTGTCAGCCAGCTCCGACTTTCAGGTTGTAGGCGCTTATCCCGAAGGGATGGACTATAATTTACGCAGAGGATTAGCTGATGAGCGGCCTGAGGTATTGGAAGAAATACGACAGGTTCCTCTACCACTTTTAGATCCGATTTATGGCGAAAACGGGCCTTTGGTCGAAAAATGGCACAAATCTAAGTGACCTCCGGTACGAATCGGTAGATATCCAGCTCAATTTGACCGCTATCGTCCACTTCCACACCTTCATCGCGTAAGTAAAGAATCTGCTGAAAACGTGATTCGTCATCCGTAATAGCAATTTGTCCCTTGGCATTAACAACCCTATGCCAGGGCAATTTGTATGCTTTACTCATCGAATGCAGAATGCGTACGACCTGTCTGGCTCCTCTAGCGCTACCAGCCAGTTCGGCGATTTGTCCATAGCTCATCACATAACCCTCAGGAATACTTTGAATAATTTTTATGACCTGCAATGTATAAGGCTTCACTTATTTTCTCCAGTCGATTTTGACTCTATAGCCTATTTTACTATATTTTCAACTGAAACTTATATTGATTTTCTCGTGATTTGACGGATAATGGAGACTTAGGGTTTAAAATGAGATGAGGTTTTACATGCAAGCGCGCAAAGTAAGAATACTTGGAACCGGCAAATACATGCCTAAACGAAAAATAACCGCATCAGACATGGATGAACTTCTTGGCATGCCCGCTGGCTGGGTGCTCAAGAAAACGGATGTGGCTCTGCGCCATTTTGTAGAGGATGAAACTGCCTCTTACATGGGAGCTCAGGCTGCTCAGGCGGCATTGGCTGCTGCTAATCTTTCTTTTGCAGATATCGATTGCTTGGTTTGTGCCAGCGGTTCGATGGAGCAGCCTATCCCCTGTACAGCTGTATTGATCCAGAAAGCTATGGGCGAGCAGGAATCCGGCGTTCCCGCCTTCGATATCAACTCGACCTGCCTTAGCTTTGTTACAGCGTTGGATGTAATGTCCTGCCTTGTGGATATTGGGCGGTATCGGCGTATCTTAATTGTATCTACTGAGGTGGCTTCGAACGCCTTGAATTGGCAGGACAAAGAAAGTGCTGCTTTATTCGGTGATGGCGCTGCAGCTGTTGTAATTGGGAGATCCGAGGTTGGGGAAAGCTCTCAAGTAATTTGTGCATCGATGAAAACATACAGCCATGGGGCACACTTATCTGAAGTTCGCGGCGGCGGGACTAAATATCACCCGCGTGAGTATACGCCGCTTACCGAAAATGAATTCTTATTTAAAATGGATGGCTCGGCTATTTTTAAAATGGCCTCTAAACTGTTACCGGAGTTTGTAGCTGATTTGTTGAAACAGGCATCCTGCTCGATTGCAGATATTTCACTGGTAATCCCTCACCAAGGAAGCGCGATGGCTATGCGTTTATTGCAAAAAAAACTGGGTATCTCTGATGAACAGCTCATATATATTACACCCGATCATGGAAACACCATTGCCGCAGCAATCCCTATGGGCATACATGAAGCCATCTCTCAGCAACGTGTGAACCGGGGCGACCGCGTGTTATTACTTGGTACCTCGGCGGGTTTATCGCTTGGGGGACTGGTCCTTGAATATTAAAATAACGGACAGTAAACCGCTGAATATCCTGCTTACCGGTGGTAGAGCACCGGTTACGCTAGAATTGGCACGGCAGTTTACCGCTGCTGGGCATCGTGTTTATGTCGCTGAAAGCTTAAACCGGTATTTATGCCGGGTTTCTTCTGCTGTGACTGGATGTTTTAAAGTACCTGAACCTAGATTTCAGCCGGATGAATTCATTGATGCATTGTGTGAAATTGCAATCAAACAAGGAATCGATTTAATTATCCCTACGTGTGAGGAAATTTTCTATGTGGCAAGAGGTCTAGAGCGATTGAAGCTTCATTGCACGGTATTTACAGACTCTTTCTCTAAGCTCACTTCCTTGCATAACAAGCTGGATTTTATTCAAAAAGCTGCTGGATATGGGTTTATTGTGCCTGAAACTAGACTTATTCAATCAGCAGAAGAATGGCGAGCTGCTTTATCTGCTTTTTCACCGGAAAATGGACTTGTGTTTAAGCCAGTCTACTCCCGTTTTGCTGCTAAAACCTTGATTATTGAGCCTTCATTGGAGCGAAATTCGCAGGTTGACTTAGAAAACCTACAACACCAATATCCGGTTTCCGAAATATCTGTCACAGCTCCTTGGGTGGTGCAGGCTTACATTCCAGGCCAGCTTATTTCGACTTATAGCATCGTACACGATGGCATTGTATCGGCACATGCAGCTTATGAAACCTCCTATAAAGCAGGCCTTGGCGCTAGCATCTTTTTCAAACCTTTGCAGCACATTGCGGTTTTTAACTGGATACGGCGTTTTGTGGAGCTGGAGCAATTTACGGGTCAGATAGCTTTTGATTTTATCGAAACTTCGGAGGGCAAACTCTATCCACTGGAATGCAATCCTCGTGCAACTAGCGGTACTCATTTATTCGAGCCTGCGGATCGACTGGACCAAGCTTTTATTTCATTTGCCTCAAGCAAGCCACTAACTCCTAAACCCACTACCCGATCTATGCTATCCTTAGCTATGTTATCCTACGGATTTGCTGGAATACGTACATGGAAGCATCTACGTGCTTGGATCAGTGCCTACTCTCAGAGTAAAGATGTTATTTTCCGATGGCGAGATCCTTTTCCTTACGTTGAGCAGCTTCGGGTACTGTTTGCAACCTGGCAAATGAGTCGAAAGCTTCAAATCTCTATGGTTGAAGCTTTGACCTATGATATCGAATGGAATGGTGAAGCATGAACGCACTTGTCACAGGCGCTACAGGATTCCTCGGAAAAAGCTTGGCCTTAAATCTGCAGCAGCTTGGATGGAATGTCACGGCTACGGGACGTAATCCAGCTATTGGCTCTGAGCTGCTTTCACAGAATATTCGTTTTGTTCCCGTGGATCTGCGTGATCCCATTAAAACAAATCTATTATGTGCTGATCAGGATGTTGTTTATCACTGTGCGGCTCTTTCAACACCTTGGGGCAAGTATGCTGATTTTTATAGCAGTAATGTCCAAGCAACCGAGCATATTGTTCAGGGCTGCATGGCGCATAACGTCGGAAGACTTGTCCATGTATCCACGCCTAGCGTTTATTTGGATTACACTCATCGGTTGAATATTAAAGAATCTGCACCGCTACCTTTTAAATTCGCCAATGCTTATGCAGCAACAAAACGCTTAGCTGAGCTGGTCGTTAAAAAAGCGGCTTCTGCTGGATTAGCTGCGATTATCCTGCGTCCTCGTGCGATTATTGGTCCGGGGGATCCCAGTATTTTTCCGAGATTGATTAAAGCAAATTCTTCACGCGGCATACCGCTAATCGATGGTGGTAGCATTGAGCTTGATCTCACTTATATCGACAATGTGGTGGAAGCCCTTGTACTTTGCGGTACTGCGAATGCTTCTGCAAGTGGTGAAATTTATAATATAACCAATCAAGAGCCTGTTACTTTTATTCAAGTCTTGCATCAGCTGTTTGACTTACTTGAACTTCCTTTAAAAACTAAGCCAGTGTCCTTTGCAAATGCCTATCGGCTTGCATACGGCATGGAGCTTTTAGCAAAAGTGCTGCCTGGTAATAAAGAGCCGCTTCTTACTCGTTATACCGTTGGCGTGCTGGGTCGAAGCCAAACTTTAGATATTACAAAAGCGGTTACTAATCTCGGTTATAAACCCAAAGTAAGTTTAACGGAGGGCTTGGGGCGATTTGCCGCGGCTTGGAGGGCGAAGCTATGAAGGGTATAAATAAGCTTACAATTCAATTAACCTTATTAGCTGCCGGTTATTGCACACATCCAGAGTGGATAACCCTTCGGGGAGGCTCCTTCCGTTCTGTGCCTTTTCCTGCTGGATTTGCTTGTATACAGCATCCTCGGTTAGGGGTTATTTTGTTCGATACGGGCTACTCTTCTCGCTTTTTCGCTGCTACAGAGCGCTTTCCTTTTAGCATGTATCGCAAGCTGACTCCTGTTATTTATGAGGATAGCCAAAGCGCTGTTAACCAGCTTAATGCTCTTGGCATTGCATCAGAAGAAGTAAAGCTCATTGTACTGTCGCATTTTCATGCTGATCATCTCGGAGGTTTGCGTGATTTCCCGAATGCCCAGTTCATTTATTTGCAAGCTGCCTATAATGCCGTTAAGGATCGCCGTGGCTTAAGTGCTCTCCGAGCTGGATATCTGTCCGAGCTGTTGCCAGATGATTTTATTGCACGTTCTCTGCCAATTGATGAAGCACAGCAGTTCTCAGTACCAAAGAACTTTCCTTTTCGGCGTGTAATGGATATCTTGGGTGATGGCAGTTTAATTGCTGTTGATTTACCTGGACATGCTGCAGGACAAATCGGCTTAATGGTTGCGACTGATCAGCAATCCTATCTACTATGTGCAGATACCGTTTGGTCAAGCCGCGCTTATCGCGAGCATCGTTTGCCTAACTTGCTAGCAGGTTTGATCATGTCTAGTCGGACACAGTACCAAGATAGCTTTGAACGTCTTTGCAGCTTACATGAGCAATATCCTCAGCTGCAAATTGTCCCCAGCCATTGCCCCACATTCTATCCATTAGCTCCACAGAAGGGAGTGCTCTAATGTTAGCTAAACTAAAACCACTCTTCTATTATCTGCGGGCTAAATACTTATATAAATGGTCGGATCGTGCTTCGTTTGAGCAATGGCAAGAACGACGTATTCTAAGGCATTTAGCTTTTGTTCGCCAGCACTCGCCCTTTTATCGTGAGTTATGGGCGGATCAACCTCTTGCTGAATGGAGACAATTTCCTTTGCTAGATAAAGGTATTATGATGGAAAATTTTGATTTATTAAATACTGCGGGGATAAGTAAGGATGAAGCTTTTTCTGTTGCTCTTCATTCTGAAACTACGAGGGATTTCGCGCCAAAAATCGGCAATATTACTGTAGGGTTATCCTCTGGAACCTCGGGTAATCGCGGTCTTTTTCTCGTTAGCGAGCAAGAACAAGCCCAATGGGCAGGTACAATCTTGGCTAAGGTGCTTCCTCGTTCCCTACTACAGACCGAGCATATTGCTTTCTTCCTACGAGCGAATAGTAATCTCTACCAGAGTGTGCAACGTGGCCGTTTAAAGTTTTCCTACTATGACTTATTGATACCTATAGATCAACACATTGCCACTCTAAATCAAACTCTGCCCACGCTCCTCATTGCGCCTCCTTCCGTGCTTAGCCTGCTTGCAGAAGCAGCAAACCTTAAACAACTTGCTATCCATCCACGTAAAATCATCTCGGTTGCCGAGGTGCTTGATCCCCTCGATCGTCAGCGGATTGAGGCTGCTTTTGAGCAAACTGTTCATCAAATTTATCAGTGTACGGAAGGCTTTTTAGCCTCAAGCTGTCATTATGGCACCCTGCATCTTAATGAAGAGTACGTCCATATTGAAAAAGCTTACCTTGATGAAGCTCAGCGGAAATTTGTACCCATTATTACGGATTTCACCCGCTTCACGCAGCCAATTATCCGCTATCGTTTAAACGATATTCTGACTGAACGTGAGGGTCTGTGCCCCTGCGGCTCTATATTTACAGCCATTGAAACGATTGAAGGCCGTTGTGATGATTTATTTATTTTTCCATCTACTGAAGATTCTGTGGTGGGAGCTAACGGTAAAAACGTGATTGTTTTTCCTGATTTCATTACGAGAGCGATTCTAAATAGCTGTGCTGAAATAGTGGAATATCAAGCGATTCAGCATGCTAATGATCGCATAGAAATATGTTATTTGCTTAAAGAGGGAGCCTCACGTATGCAAGCAGAGGAAAGTATGACGCAATCGCTGTCAGAGCTTTTTCAAAAGCTCCACTGCCAAATGCCTGAAATCTGCTTTTCACATTATCATTTCATACCCGGTATCCGTAAATTACGCCGCGTGGAACGGAGAGTTGTCCAATGAGCTCGCTGATAACTCTATACGATAAGGGCAATATCGCAGAGCTTGTTTGGCCCGACACAGAGGATGGACAGTATGCGAGGCGTTATCTAATGCCGTTGGTGCAGCACTCCGTGTCCGATTATTTTCAAAATGTACAAACCAAGCTTATGATTCTCGCCTTAGATCATTTAATAATCCCCATAACCATTAACGACAAGGAGTACACGAATAGCTACGTCTGCTCGCCATTTACCCATTATGTCAGCTACGCCAAAGAGGAGCTTTATCTAGTCCAAAACCGTTTAGCCAAATTAATGCTCCCTATCGTTCTGGATGGGCTTGGCCTTCTACTTAAGTTGAGTCGAATCAACCGTGTGGTTCATGTGAATAATTGGCTAGTATCCACCAACCTTTATCCAAATCTAACTGCAGATCAAATTAACCGGATAATCGACTTTATTAAGCTTCGTTTTCCCCAGCATGCTATTGTATTCCGTTCATTAAATCAAACTTTAAATTCAACCATCCTTGCTGCATGTAACAAACTGGGCAGTAAAAAAGTGCCTAGCCGTAAAATATATTTCTTATCCCCCTCAGATGCCACCTATGCAAATGCGAAATCACGTTGGCTCGTCAAACGCGACTATGCACTCCTTGCTAAAAAAGGTTATCAAGTAATACCAGCTCATGAGCTCAAGGAAAGTGATATTCCGCGCATTTTACAGCTGTACAATGCACTTTATCTAGACAAATATTCCTATCACAATCCACAGTTCACCGAAGCCTTTATGCAATTAGCCTTACAGGAAAAGATCCTTCAGCTCTATGTTTTGCGTAAACATAATCAGATTGACGCAGTACTTGGCTTTTTTATTCGCAACGGTGCCATGACTACACCTTTATTCGGCTACGACACCTCACTCCCTCAGGAGCTTGGCTTATATCGTATGTTATCTGCCGTCCTGCTTAGCATTGCCGAGCAGAAGCAAATTCTGCTGCACGAAAGCTCAGGTGCAGCTCAGTTTAAACGCAATCGCGGAGCACGTGGAGACATTGAATATAGCATTGTCTTCGACAGCCATTTACCGCTTCACCGCCGCTGGAGCTGGTCATTCCTCGAAAAACTGCTAACTAAATTCGGAATCCCTTTGCTCGAAAAGTATAAGCTTTGAAACAAGGATAAACGGCTATGCCGTCTTTCAAGACGGCGTTTGTCCGGAATTCTAAGATCCAGTATAAGTAAAAAACTTATACTTTCTTAGAATTCAAAAAAGCAACCCTTTCCCTAAATACTAAGGAACGATTGCCTACTAGATCAAATTCAAGTTATTTCAATTTTGCCTGCAGCAACTCAAGCAGCTGTGGTCCAATGTTCTGGAAATTGCCGCCACCACCGAAACCACCGCCGCCATTCCCGTTCGGTCTTGGCCTAGGACTGCCCTGTGGAGCATCGCCGTTCTGATCTTCTTGAGGAGCATCACCATTCGGGCCACTTTGAGCTGCGTCACTATTCGGATCTCCCTGAGGTGCATCACCATTCGGGCCACCTTGAGGACCATCACCATTTGCATTTCCGTTGCCATTTCTTTGTTGTGGTCTCTTAGTTGCATTATCAGTAAGGAATTTCTTCTGATCCGTTGTTAGATACGCCTCCAATTGAGTTTGTACCTCAGCAGTTAGCTCACCTTTCGTTATGACATCCTGGACGATTGTAACCATCGGCTCCGCTTGTGCCTTCGTTATCGCGAGTCCCTCAGCTTTGTCCATTTGGATCAACCCACGAAAGGTTGTCATCATTAACATGGCATTCGGATCCAAGGCATTCGGATCTAAGGCTGCTCTAGGAGCATTAGCTTCTGCCGCCTTGTCTCCACCCGCATCCGTTTGAGCTGCCATCTGATTCGTATCTTCCTCAACCGCTGCTTTCGTTCCGCATGCTGTAAGCACCAGTGTTAGGAGCGTGCAAATTCCAAGCATTTTCAGTTTATTCATCACCATTTTATTCAATCCTCTCAGCATCTGAATTTTACGATAGTAACCGTCTATACTTATTTGGATATGGGTTTACTATACAGCGCCTAACTGAATATAACTTGAACATAAACTGAAGGTTTACTGAAAAAAAACCTCTTCCACAGCATCTCTGCCGTAAAAGAGGATCTTTCAAAAGCTTTCTGACATGTAACTCCTTCACAAAATAGCAGCTTATCCAAAATTACATTAGAATGATTGACTGTCAAGCAAACTGCCCCATTCAAGCACCTTGTTGAGCGCTATTAGCCGCAATCCGTAAAACAAGGTGCAGAAATGCACCTTGTTGAGTGCTATCAGCCGCAACTCATGAATCAAGGTGCAGAAATGCACCTTGTTGAGCGCTATCAGCCGCAACTCATGAATCAAGGTGCAGAAATGCACCTTGTTGAGTGCTATCAGCCTCAATTCATGAATCAAGGTGCAGAAATGCACCTTGTTGAGCGTTATCAGCCGCAATCCATGAATCAAGATGCAGAAATGCACCTTGTTGAGCACTATCAGCCGCAATCCATGAATCAAGGTGCAGAAATGCACCTTGTTGAGTGCTATCAGCCGCAACTCATGAATCAAGGTGCAGAAATGCACCTTGTTGAGTGCTATCAGCCGCAACTCATGAATCAAGGTGCAGAAATGCACCTGAGTAAATTGAGGCTTTCTCAATCTAGCTAATCTTCGATAATTACCAGTATTAAATAAGAATATTCCTGCTTTATCGAATCAGCAATTACCATCAGCTTCTGAACGCCTTCTTCTATCAAATCCTGTTGAATATAGGAAAAATTCAGGCGAATCCAATCATCAAGGTGACCTAGCGGATCACAGATGCTACCTGGCACGAATGCGATAGATTGCTGCAAGCTTCGTTCCAAAAGCAGGTCAACGGCTACCCCCTTGGGCAGCTGGACCCATAAGCTTAAACCGCCTTTTGGGCTGGTCCAGCTCCAATTTGAAGCAGATAGAACCTGCTCCATCTTCTCTTTGCGAATCTGCAAAGCAATCCTTAGCTTTGCCACATGCTCCTGAAGCCTTTTTGAAAAAAAATAAAGCAAGAAAATCTTCTGATTAAGCAGAGGCGATCCGTTGTCTAACAAGGCTTTAACTGGCATAAGGCTCTTCATAATAGAAGATCGAGCTGCTATAACTGCCACTCTAAGTCCAGGCGCAATATATTTACTAAAGCTGCTTATATAAATGACATAACCCTCAGTATCATAGGAGAAAATGGGCGGCGGAGGTGACTCTTCGAAATAAATATCATGAAAAACATCATCCTCCACCAGCATACATTTATATCGCTCTGCCAATTCTACCAGCAGCTTGCGCTGCCAAGCTGGCACGGTAAAGCCAGTTGGATTATGAAAGGTTGGATTCATGTAAAAAAGCCGCGGCTTCGCTCGTTTCATCCATCCTTCGATCTGCTCGAGATCATAACCGTCCGGATGAATATCTACTGGCAGCAATCGTATATTCTGCTGCCTAAAATATCGATAGCCGCACTATATGTAGGTCGCTCAATCATTACGGCATCTCCAGGTCTAAGCAGCGCCCGTGAAATCAGATCAATAGCTTGCTGAGCACCAGATGTAATCAGGAGATCCACCTCGGATACCTCAATTCGATATTTTTCAATAAAATAATTGGCTAACGCTTCACGAAGCTCAGGATCACCCTGCACAGATGAATAAGTTCCAAGTACCTTAGGATATAAATCAAACACTTTTTTCACATACTCAGACATATATATATTCGGCAGCAAATTGGGATTAATCAGCGCTTCGGACATAGGATATTTCACTGGGATTTGATGAATATCCGAGAGGCGGCTGCGATTGACGTAAACATTTTCTGCCCGATAATCCCATGATACCTCCTCCTTATCTGCATCAACTGTTACATTCTTGAGAAGAGGATTAACATAATAACCCGACTTTTCCTTCACATAAACAATATTATCCTGCTTGAGCTGCTGATAGGCTTTAAAGACCGTTAAGCGGTGCAGCTTCATCCGTTCAGCCATTAATCGCACAGAAGGCAGCTTATCGTGTTCTTGCCATTCACCCTGCTCAATACCTGCTAAAACCATATTATAAGCAGCTTTAAACCGAGAATTTACAACATTCGCTTGCAGCTCATTCTCATTTCTCATCTCATCGCCTCTTTCAGGCCACATCAGTAAATAAAGCTATATGGAGGTTTATCTCTATTCTAAATTCCACTCGTGAATTCTGTTCTATTTATTATTCCATCTGTTCTATACCTATTCCATTATAGTGTATATAAGAGGTGAACATCTAATGATTCTTATCAACTATGTATTTATGTGCTTAATCTTTGGAACAACTTTTCTCGCGATCAAAATCGGGGTGGACGCCGGGCCCCCCCCTTTCCTCTCAGCAGGAAGTCGCTTCTTCATCGCCGGCTTAATCATCTTCCTTTGGATGTTATGGAAGCGCAGGATCTCTATATCCTCACTTCTACGAATAGAGTTTATGATCATCGGGATGACCAGCACCTTTATTACATTCTCATCGTTATATTGGGCCGAACAGCATGTCTCCTCAGGCATTGCTGCTATGCTGTCTTCCACGGGACCTATTATGATTCTGAGCATGCAATCGATTTTCCTGCGTCAGGCTATAACTCGTCAGGCTAAAACATAATTTGATTTGGGGTGTAAGCTGTTTGCTAATTCTAATTGGTGAAGTTGGATACTCTGCAGGTACTCTGTATTCTCGCAAAACTATGCTTCGCGTCAAGGAGATCTCTCCCATCACGGTCAACGCTATCCAGATGATGTATGTCGGAGCTGGCATGTTATTGATTTCTTTAATGTTCGAGCATTTCCATCCAGAATCCATTAATCTAGTTTCATCAGCAAGCTCAATGCTTTATCTAATCGTTATCGGCTCCATGATCGGCCACAGCTTGTATTACTGGCTGCTTGCCAAAACGAACGCCGTCTTCCCAGCCACTTGGCTTTATATCTCGCCTGTCATTGCCCTTATCATAGGTGCACTGTGGTACAACGAAAGTGTCTCCTTGTCTTCCATACTTGGCGCCTTACTAACCTTATCTGGCATAATAATGGCTAATCTTGATGATTTGAAGGCTTTAGCCGTGAGTCGTTTTCCTATTAGGCAACGATAAGCAAACCTATATGCTATACACATAAACCTTAGTCCGATATAAGTCTCCGCACGTCACTATCCGCTCAGGCTCCCAGCCAGACAGCGCAAAACAAACGCTTATGATTCGTGTTCCAGGCGAGAGTCGATTATTAGCCATCTCGCTTAGCCGTTTCATCGCACCAGGGTATAAATAACAAACGATCACATCATTTGCACCATACGGATACGTATAAATATCAGCTTTAATAAACGTAATACTCTCACGAGAAATACCGTTCACTGTTGATGCCCAGCGTAAAAAAACCCGCGAAATCCACAATGGGACCGGCGAATTCTCTAAGCCAACTATTTTCCAGCCTGTACATTGTCTCGCCAAATGCAATCCAAGCGTACCCCAGCCTGAGCCCGCTTCGACGATTGTTCCAGTTCCAGAAAGCCGATTGATCTCACTCGCTACCGTTGAACGGACTTTGACCGATGAAGGCATTGGAGATATCCCATTCCGCCAGCTAACAAACACAATCGAGAGCATCGCGAGAAATACAATGCCTAACATTACATAGGATAAACCTGTATTAAGGGAACTAATCATCTCTGTTGCCCCCTTTAATTTAATTATTTTTTGTTCGCTTCGTACACCTTTAATTGCTTACCTTTAATCGTTGTTGTTTTCATTGCTTTAATGACGAGCATTCCCTTGCCGTTGAGAATATCCACATACGAAATATTCTCTTCAATCGTAATGATTCCGATATCCTCGACAGTTACCCCTTCAATCTTGGCAATCGTCCCGACAAAATCAACAGCCCTAAGCTTCTTCTTCTTGCCTCCATTAAAAAACAGCTTGAGAATCTCTTTATTCAAATTCTCACTTTTTTCCTTCTTTACAGGAGGCTGAGTGCTCATTTTCGCATCAAATGTAGCTTTAGCAGCTGCTACTTCTTCCTTGGACGGAGCTTCCTTTTGCTGAATTTCAAACCCAATGTAGCCTTCTATATCGCTTAAAAATTTATCTTCATGCGGCGTAACAAAGCTGATAGCAATTCCTGTTTTGCCGGCACGCCCGGTTCTTCCCGTTCGGTGGACATAGCTTTCCTTGGTTAAAGGAAGATCATAATTGATCACATGAGTAATACTATCAATATCGATCCCTCTTGCCGCAACATCCGTCGCTACCAAGTAACGGTATTCGCCTCTTTTAAACTCATTCATTACCTTAAAACGATCCTCTTGCACCATACCGCCATGGATCTTATCACACGTATAACCAATCCGATCCAATTCGTTAGCAACATGATCGACCTGCTCCTGCGTCCGACAAAAAACAATGCAGCTGTCTGGATTTTCGAGAGTTGTAATGTCTTTAAATAAACTGAATTTATCATTTTCTCTCACGATATAAAGCGAATGATCTATTTTAACGGTTGAACTTTCCGTTGTTTCGATCTCGATATCAAGCGGGTTGTTCATATAGCGATGGCATAGATTTTCTACATCCTTCGGCAAAGTCGCGGAGAATAACATCGTCATGCGCTCTTTAGGCAATGCTTTAATAATCGACTCCACTTGATCAATAAAGCCCATTCTCAGCATTTCATCCGCTTCATCTATCACGAGATATTCCAGACGCTCCAAATCAAACGAACCTCTCTCAATATGGTCCAATACCCGTCCTGGCGTACCTACTACGAAATGGCTTTTCTGCTTTAGCTCCGTTTTTTGTTTAATGAAGGGCTCTTTGCCATAAATCGCTGTTGCTTTTATCCGTTTATATCTACCTATATTAGTAATATCTTCTTTGACCTGTGCAGCAAGCTCTCTTGTTGGAGTTAGGATTAAGACCTGTGGCTTATTCTCTTCCCAATCTACCATTTCACATAGCGGAATGCCGAATGCAGCCGTCTTGCCGCTGCCTGTTTGTGATTTCACAGCAATATCCCGCTTCGTAAGCGCGATTGGAATTACTTTACTTTGTACCTCTGTTGGCTTGGTATAACCCAAGCTTTCTAATGCACGGACGATTTCTTCACTTAATGTATAATCACTAAAGCTGCTTGCACTCATAGATAAACCCCTTTTATTGGTTAAAATTTTATTTTTTATTTCCCATTAATCTCATTATCCCTCATTCAGAGGCTAAAAACCATTCATTGCAAACCTGAACTTGATTTCTGCCTTTATAAGGCTAGATTATTCGACATTTTTTGCACAATCATTTCCTTAAAAAGCCTTCTGCTCAACATCAATTTCATGTTGAACAGAAGGCGATTACTAACTTAATTCTATGATTCCCATATCTCACTTTTCATCGATTTTCCATCCGAGTAAAGAATCCTCTGTGGTTTAATAACTAGCACAACATAATTAGGATCCTCTGGACCCTCAAACCATATTTTAAACGTATCCTTCCAGAGCTTTTTCCGTAAGCCTCCATCCGAAGAAACACTAGCTGTTCCTTCAACCTGCAAGGTTTCCGACTCCCAATCCCCATTAAAACCAGTAATGATATGAACGTGTGGATTTTCTATCAGTTCTTCAACCTTGTGTGTTTTCTTACTGGTAACCAATAAGATATTTATGCCATCATGAAACAGGGCCATATACCGAACATGTGGTTTAGTACCTTCAATAGTTGCCAAGGAACATACTTGATTCGCATCCAGCACTTTTTTAATTTTGTCGGTTAGGTTGGTTTGACTCAGACTGACTTGACTCATCTTCAATCACTCCTTTAAATTATATTCCTATATAACTTACCCTACTTTTAGCGATGTAAAACAATCTGCCCCACTATTTGCCGTTCTGTATTCTATTTCACAAGAATACAATTACGTGTACAAGCTTTTACAAGGGGGAATTGGATTGTGAATATCTTTTTTACCTATATGATTCTTGGTGTATCTTTATCCGCTCCAATCGGACCGATCAATGCTGCTCAGCTGGACAAGGGTATTAAATATGGCTTTCTACATGCATGGCTTGTTGGGCTAGGGGCTATGCTTGCTGACGTGGTTTACATGCTGTTGATTTACTTTGGACTAGCGCACTTTCTTAACACGCCCTTCATGAAAACCTTTCTTTGGGCATTTGGCTGCTTCGTTCTGATTTACACAGGAATTGAGAGCTTGCTTAATCTTAGAAAGAACCAAGCAGCTGCTCGCGTCACAAGCAAGGATGTATCTGCCGCTAAGTCTTTTTTCTCAGGTTTTCTAATGGCCTTGACTAATCCATTGAATATTCTTTTTTGGCTCGGGATTTATGGATCGATCTTAGCCAAAACAGTGGAGACTTATGGTATGCGATATGTGTTTATTTATAGCTTGGGCATATTTCTTGGCATCTTGCTTTGGGATGTCATTATGGCGACTATAGCCAGCACCGTATTCAAATGGGGCAGCAAGCAAATTATTCAGGTTATTTCGGGAATGGCTAGCGTTTCATTAATCGGCTTTGGTCTCTATTTCGGCTATCAAGCTGTTAAAGCATTATTGTTATAAGCAAGGCATTCACCTAGATAGTCTCCTCTACATACACATATTACGTGCATAGTGAAGGAGGATTAGAACAGATGTCTGAACTATTTTCAAAAAGCAGGTTGGACCAACATCCGTCAACGTTACGTAATTGGCAACTGCAAGCTTATAATGATTTTGCAGCAATGCTTAACGATGATGAGAATGCGTACCCCTGTATTCCTGGTAAACAAGGCTTTCTGGCGGATCATTTACGTTTCGGCTTTATCCCTGACCCAAATTCGGAGGCTGCTTCCCGAGAGCTTGCAAGCTTATTAATGCAATATGGACAAATTTCCAGAGAAACCGGAAAATATGCCTCTCTAGTCGTTTTTACCCAGCCTTTAGAGGGTGTTCAGAAAAAATCGATTGAAGAGTATGAACATGTATTCTGGGAACTAATGAATAAAGTAAACTCTTATGATCAAAAAGCATGGCCACCCGAGGTTTCCAGAGATCCCTCGCAAGCCTCTTGGGAGTTCTGTTTTGATGGCAATCCTTATTTCATATTTTGTGCCACCCCTGCACATACCATTCGTAAAAGTAGACACTTCTCCTCTCTCTTGCTCGCTTTTCAACCCCGCTGGGTGTTCGCTGATATCAATGATTCCACTCCGTTTGGGCTAAAAATCAAGAAAGCTATACGCAGCCGCTTAGTCGAATATGATGGAATTCCTGCGCATCCTTCACTGAATTGGTATGGGCAAAAAGACAATCTAGAATGGAAGCAGTATTATCTTAGAGATGATGACCAGGTTCCTGCCCAGTGCCCATTTGCAAAGATGAAGCTTTGAATAATAAAAGAATAAATTGTCATATGAGCTGATGTTTGCTATGATTTCTCTAAAGATAGCTAATTTCATAACAATTGTGGTGAAGCACACCCAACTTCTGGCTTTATGCCTAGTTGGAGTGTGTTTTTTCTGTCTATAGACGTTAACTCAGCTTGGTCAGGCAGAAAAGGAATGTGGTATAATAAGGGGGATCTGAGTGGATGAATGAAAAACGCAAAGCTCGTAGTAAACAGAACAAACAAGAACGAATAAAGCTAGACCAGATCATGCGAGTATTATTCAAATTATCGAAGAATTTGACGATTGAGCTGATCAACGGATTATTTAATGAAACCTTCTATGGACCTGAAGTGAAAATTCGTTATGGGAACAGTGAATTTATCAGTGACGAGTATGATCGGATCATCGGCGATATGTTCATCACCGTGGAGTCCAAGCACAAAACGTTCCATTTTCATATTGAGTTTCAAACCTTAAACGATGAGACAATGGTTATTCGCATGTTCCGCTATGGCTTCGAGAAAGCACTCGAGCATGCTACATCATTGGAAGCTAATAACAAAGTGCCACGGGAAAAGAAAGTTTTCTTATTTCCAAAGCAGCTTGTCATTTTTCTAGAAGAGAATGAAGCCGTCGATGACACTTTATCCTTGATTCTACGACTTTCCAACGGTCATGAGCTTACTTACGATGTTGATGTGATGAAGTATTGGAAGCACACTCCTGAATCTTTAAGACATCAACGGATGTATGCTCTCCTTCCACTGCTCGTATTTCAATCGCGTAAGCGCATGAGAACAATAAGCACCAGCAATCGGCCTGAGACTGAGAAACGTCAGTTAATGGCTGCACAATTTGAACAATTAAAACGGACGATCCAACAAACCTTAGAAGTGCTTGGAGAATTGCATGATACGCATCAAATAAAAGTCGGAGATTTAGAACGAATCTTGCGTGTCATCCAAAACATAACAGACTACTTATACAACCGATATGGACAATACAAAGAAATGGAAGAGGAGATAAACCATATGCGTAAATCTATTTTCGATCCTAAGATTAGAAAAGAAGCTAAGTTAGAGGGGAAAAAGGAAGGCAAGTTAGAGGGCAAGCTCGAAGGAAAGCTCGAAGGAAAGAAAGAAGGTAAAGAGGAAGTAGCAAAACGCATGCTGCTTAAAGGATTAGACATTCCATCCATTGTCGAGTTCACTGGTTTTACTAAAGAAGAAGTGGAGCAGCTTCAGCAATGACTCATCAAAATAACCTCATCAACTGCTTGGCTGCTTCCATTTTCGGTTCATAATAAGAGTTACACTCGCAATAACTGCCACCAATAACAAACTAACCCACAAACCAGGTCGACTAGACGCTACAATTCCAGTTCCAGATACCGCAATACCCATTAGGACCAAGGCGAAGATCCCTTTAATTTTAGCGGCTGTGGAGAGCTTAATTACTTTAGGAGCAGAGATTAAGATAAACGACCATGTGTAGAGCAGCACCAAGCCTGCAGCAGTCGCAACATGCTCAAAAATATGCTTAGGCATCCACAATGCCATCAGAATAGAGACTAATAATCCCGCTGCGGTTAATCCCAAAACAGGAATTGGTATCTTACCTTTTGGCTGCTTATTATTAATGAAGCATTTTGGCGCATCGCCATCTTCAGCCAATGTTACAAGCATAAGTGTAATTCCATATAGAGAAGCTACCATCGTCGAAAAGCCGGCAATTATTAAGACTGCATTAAACACATGGACCAGCACATGAAAGCCCAGGCTGGTTAAGCCGAGAATAAATGGACTTCCCTCCTTTTGCAGCTGATCGAGTGGGATTAATAAGAGCAGCAAACCAATCGACGCAAGATAAAGAATAGCTACCAAGAGGAGCATTATAAAACCTGAGCGAATCGCTTTGCGTGGCTCACTCAAGCCAGAAGCCATTAAGCCCATAACTTCTATACCGGCAAACGCATAGAATACATAGATTAATCCTTGCCACATCCCCAAATAACCAGGCTTAATTATGCTCTTCCAGCTTACTGTACGTTTCGTCCACGAGGCATTCCAATCAAACCAGCCTAGCCAAATGGCTAAAGCCATTAAGATAAATAAAACGATGGCAGTCACTTTCATTACGGCTAACAAATACTCGGTTTTCTCCAAGCCCTTGGCTCCGAGAATCACAATAACAAGTCCAAGAACAGCATAAATCGCGCTCAATATCCAAAGCGGAAGCTGAGGGAACCAAAACTGTGTAAAAATAGAGAGCGCCAATAAGGAGCTCCCTGAGATTAGCATTTCGGATGACCAATAAATCCAACCGCTGCTGAAGCCGGCCCATCGCCCATAAGCCATCTTGGCATACGTGCGGAATGAGCCTTGCTCTGGATGCGCTGCAGTCATTTTAGCCAATGCTTCAAACACAAAGTAAGTGGCTACCGCTGCCAGAACAAACAGGAACAGCACGGTATAGCCACTCCTCTGCAAGGCGATATTTGAGCCAAGGAAGAAGCCATTGCCGATCGTGCAGCCCATGCCAAGCAACGTTAACTGCCACCATTTCAGGTGGCCGCGCGGTGTTTTAATGAATGGAATCGAAGCTGTTCAGCATTTGCTTCATATCCTGCTCGGCAAGCTGCGGCACCTGATAATATTGGTTCTTGTTCTGGTACAGGAATATCTCATAACCCATTTCAATAAAGTCAGGCACGCTATCTGCCATCATCCGTCGCAAGACCGGATTAGTCACCTCAAATGCCGCCATCGAAAGACATGACGTTATGCCTTTAATCTGACCTAGCATATAAGCAGAAATCCCTGCATCTTTGATTTCATTAATATTAGTCATTGGTTTTTTAGGAGCTGATTGCTGCTGCATCCCATAAACCACATCATTATTCTGATTCATCATATAGTTTTGAGTTGGATGAGACGGTTTACTTCCTGTTGAAAAAGCTTCAACCGAAATATTGTATAAATCCGTAATAAACTCATACTGGCGCAGCAACATCTGTTTAAGCTCTTGGTCTTGAATGAAGCCGTTATACAGCACATACTGATCTAAGACATTTATAAATCCAGCTAGAATTTCATGGGCATCGAACATCTCATGTCCACCATGATTCATCGCTTGATTCATTTGAGAATTACCTTGTAAATTGCCTTGTTGTGAATATGAGTTTTGCATGCGTCTTATTACCTCCTGAGAAATTTGTTATAACACCCACATAGGATGGTCTCTTTAGGGTTAGATTATTCAAATAAGAGGAGGTTTCTAATGAGCCAGCAGCTGAGCATCGATATTATAACCATTCCGGCAAAAGAAGGACGAAGCTTCACATTACAGCAAGACCAGTACATTAAAATCATTGATATAGCGGGTCAGCAGGTATCCGATTTCGTGGCTTACAACGCACACAACCACAAAGAACGGTTAGATCCCACTGTGACTATGGATGTCCTACGATCAATAAACATTAATCTGCATGACAAAATTTACTCCAATCTGTATACACCGATGTTTACCTTAATCGAAGACAAGGTTGGTAAGCATGATTTCCTTAACTCCTCCTGCCGCCCAGAAATGTATGCTTTCTTATACCAGAAGCCTGATCACGCTAGCTGTTACCATAATTTAAATAATGCTTTAAGCCAACACGGGATTTCTCCTCCCGATCAGCATCATGCTTTTAATATTTTTATGAATACAGTTGTTGATGAGAAGGGTTTAATCCAAGTTAAAGCTCCACTGTCCAAAGCAGGCGATTACATTACCCTAAAAGCAGAAATGGATGTCATAGTTGCCATTTCCGCATGCCCTTGTGAGGAAAGCGATTGTAACGGCTATCTATGCACACCCATTCAAGTAGAAATTCATTAAGTCCCGCTGATCAATCTTAATAAATCCTCCGGGATTTGAAACTGTTGGTTGCCGATTCGCAGCTGCTTAAGCTCCTCTTCCAAATCCTCTGGCTGACTTTCTTTAATTTCCGAAATTTCCTTATGAATCATTTCCATCTTGCGATCCAAGGCTGTGGCTGTTTCCGCAGCCTCTTTCAATTCATTTAATAAATGCTGTGGCACCGATTGATTGTATTTATAGAAAATTTTATGCTCAAGGCTGGCCCAGAAATCCATAGCAATCGTCCGAATTTGTACCTCGACACACACCTGCTCTTGCCTATCTGACATATATACCGGAATTTCAATCAGCATATGTAGACTTTGATAACCATTTTCCTTGGGCTGTTGGATAAAATCCTTGATTTCGAGAATCTTCAAATCGCTTTGTCCCTTAAGCATCTCGCTTAACCAATAAATATCAGAAATAAAAGAGCAAGTGATTCGAATGCCTGCAATATCTCTAATATTGCTTCTAATGCTAGGCAATGTAATTTCGCAGCCTTTTTTAAACAGCTTCTTCATAATGCTTTCCGGTGATTTAAGCCGAGATTTGGTATGTTCAATGGGGTTGTAGTCGTGTAGGATTTGAAATTCTTCTTTAAGAATCTCCAATTTGGTATCTATCGCATCTAAAGCAAATTTATAAACCATCATAAACCGCGTAATTTCATTCTTAAAAATCCTAAATTGTTCGACTTTGGATATTTCCACAGATAGTCTTCCTTCCTTATTGCATGTCTATAACTATAATTTTACTTCTTATTCGCGACTTTGTCATATTGTTCAATGAGCTGGTTCAAGCGCTGCAAATGAAAAGTATATTCAACAATGGATGATGCGATAATCAGCAAGCGATATTTCTGGTCGACGTCTTGGTTATAGAACTCCAATACCTGCTTAAAGAATAGCCCACTCTCTTTAAGCACATCTTCTTCAAAGTGTGTTTCTTTATCTTTCATTTTGCCTTCATATTTCAACAAAAGGTATTCATGACTACGGACCAATCTCTCCAGATATTGATCAAATAAATGGTTTTCGGCCTCTTCCACCTTGCTCTGAAAGAAATGCTCTTCGATGTTATCCAGCACTTGCCCTCCATGCTGCAAGGTCTTAAGCATCTGTTTGAAAACGACAATTTCTCGGACATCCATTGGATTAAGCTTGATCATTTTTACGCGTTCTTCATCAAATAATTCAAATTGCTCTTCTAGCGCTTGCATGTCATCCTTAAATTTTTTGCTGTCGTCCCTCACAGTTCTCTCTAGCATCTCATTCGAAATCGCTGTACGCAGCAGCAAGGACATATTCTCAAACGCAGTATGTGCTTTTTTCAGATAATTCTCTTTGTATTTGGGTGGCAATATGATTAAATTCACCAGCAAAGCCGAGCCCACCCCAACCATAATGATGGCAAAACGATTCCATGCAAACAGAAAGGTTTCATTGCCGGGAACACTCATAATGGCCAATACCGTTACTAATGTAAGCGGGATTGTATTGCTCATTCTGATTCTAAGCGTGACAGCTATGACCAGCATTGCGACAAATCCTATAATAACAGGGCTGTCTCCGAGAAATTGAATGGCCAAAAGTGCAATAGTCGCCCCAAGCGTGTTTGTAATGATCTGATCCAGCATCAATCTCCATGTTCTATATATCGATGGTTGAATGGAGAGCAATGCCGCTACACCAGCAAACACACCTGGCTCTAAACCTATAAAGGAGCATAAATATAAAGCTAGGGTTACAGCAATTCCTGTTTTTAATACACGTGGACCTAGAGTCATAAAGCGTAATCCTCAATTCAATTAATTCTCAATATCCAGTAATATACTTATCTTTTAACCTTCTCATTCTGAATAAACGCAATTATATCATCTTCCGATAGTGGCTTGCTAATAAAATAGCCTTGAAGAACATCGCACTCATAAGTACGCAGCATCTCAAATTGCGCTTCACTCTCTACTCCTTCAACTGTTACTTTCAGACCAATATTATGTGCTAAATCAACGATTGCCTTAGTAATTTTCTGGTCTCTTTCTGAATGGAGCATCGAATCGATAAAAGACTTGTCTATTTTCACATCATCGATCGGCAGGTTTTTCATATAATTTAGGGAAGAAAACCCCGTACCAAAGTCATCCAAATGAATATGTATCCCTAATTGCCTTAGTTCATCCAGCTTTTGGCGGTTGGCCTCGAACGAGTCCATCATGACCGTTTCTGTAATCTCAAGCTCGATGCATCTGGGAGAAACACCTACCTCGGTGAGGGCATTTTTAATAAATTTCACAAAATCACTTTGTCCAATTTGGAAGGATGAGACATTGATCGAGACTTTTATCCGCTCATCTGAATCCTGATTGATTATCTTGGCAAATTGGCACGCTTTTTTAAATACCCATTTATCGATTTTTACAATCTGGCCCGTTTGTTCAGCTACCTCAATTATATCAAGTGTCGTTTTGCCTGCAAGTGCAGCCGACTTACTCCGTAAAAGTGCCTCTACGCTAGTAGTTCGCCATTCCCGCAAATCAAACAACGGTTGGTACATCAACTCAAAAAGATCGTCCTTTAGCGCCTCTCTAATTCCATTTTTAATCAGCGCTTTCTCATTGATCGCCTGCTGAATACTCTCATCGAAGATGTGATAATTGTTCCTCCCGCTGGCCTTTGCTTTATACATAGCCATATCTGCTTTTTGCAGAAGGGCTTCCGGGGTTACACCATGCTTCGGATACAAGGCAATGCCAATACTCGCTGTAACCGCTTGACTAACAGCATCAATCTTAATGGGATTCTCCATCAGACCCAATAAGCGCTGTGCCACTCTTATCGTATCTGGAATGAGATCCACTATGTGAATGATAAGAATAAACTCGTCTCCACCGATCCGCGCGACAATATCCTCAGGCCCTGCCAGCTCCTGAATACGGAGAGCGGCCTCCTTGAGAACCGCATCTCCAGTAGCGTGCCCCAATGTATCATTTATTGTTTTGAAATTATCTAAATCAATAAAAAATACCGCTTTAGCGTCTGAATTCACCTGCTTGCTGATTACTTTATTCAGCGTCTCAAACAAATTCCGCCGATTATGCAGCCCTGTCAGCACATCGTAATAAGCAAGGAGCATAATTTTCTCTTCACTAGCCTTTAGCTCGCTATTGGTTACCATTAATTGAGCGTCCCGCTCACTAATTCCTTGAATCATCTGATTAAACCCACTGGATAAAGCTCCAATCTCCCGGTAATTCTTCATTTCTGCATGAACTTGATAGTTTCCCTTCTCAGCAGATTGCATAAGAAGCACCAGCTTCTGGAGAGGAGCTATCCCCTTTAAAGTTGCCGCATATGCCAGAATACCATAGACCAACAAGCAAATGATTGCGATAATAAACACACTAGAAAGCTCTTTAAGAAGCGCAGTGTTAATCTCTTTAATGTTGACCGCTGTCATTACCATCATCCCATTGTCCCCAAAGGAGGCCGACTTAAGATAGTACTTATTACCGTGCAATATAAAGGGAGTTTGCGCTCGAGTAGATTTATTTACCATTTCCTGCAATTGTTCACCAAAAATCGACTCGCCAATTAAATAATCATCTTTATTGGCAATAATGACTCCATTTGGATTAAGCAGCATCACAAATCCCTGTTCACCAATTCTAGAAAAGCTTATGGAAGAGCTAATCTTACTCACATCAAAATCGATCGCCAGTACGCCAACGACCTCGCCAGTTTTGGAATATATAGTTTTGGCAGCTGAAATAATAATTTTCTGAGTCATATAATCAATATAAGGCTCTGTCCAAACAATGTGGTTGCTTGGAGATTCCAAGGCTTTGGTATACCAAGCTTTTGTTCTCGGATCGTAGCTTGGGGGGATCGACATCTTAGTGCCCGTATACATGGCTCCAGTGGTTAATCCCAGCTTCAATGCGCTGCTTTGCGGGACTGTTTTCTGATAAACCTCCAATAGTGGACTTATGCTGCTTGGATCCTTAATATAGCTAGCCTGCTTAATTAAAACGGAGCTAGAAAACTGTTCCATGGTCGCTTCTGAGCTTTTTATCAGATTCTCAAAAGCCATTACGGTTTGCCGTAAAACGAGGTCAGATTCGTGAAAATATGTTTTTTCAATACTCGTTTTTGTATTCATATGAGAAACATAGCCAAATATTAAAATCGTTATCGTACTAACTCCAAGAATTAACGCTGTAGCAATAAATTTAATGCTTCTCATTTGGAAGCACGCACCCCTTTGGCTACCTAGATAGCCAAGTTATTTTTTTTGCAGGAAATTGGTACGAATATAATCATTGCCAAGCAGCGTAGCAATATTGCGGATTTCATTGTACATACTGGGTTCAAACGGAATATATTTTTCTGTTTTCGAATCGAAAGCTTTTATCGCAGCAGGAGCTTTCTGATTTAATTGAATCATCGCTGTCTTAAATCTGTTTTTAAGCTTGCTGTTTAAGTCCGCTCTTGCCACAAATGGCGAGCCTGGAATATCATTGGATTTCCAAATAATCCTTATATCATCTACTTTTATTTCGCCTGTATCTATTTTTTTCCCTAATGTGAGATCATCCATGGCGCCTGCATTTGCTTTCTTACTCATTACATCATTAAACACAGCATCATGTGAACCCGAAAAAATGGTGTCTCCCAGATATTGTTCATAATCCAGATCACGACTTTTAAACAATGCCATAGGTACAACAAAACCAGAGGTCGAGCCTTTATCCACAAAAGCAAATGATTTCCCTTGCAAATCCTCAACGGTATGAATTTCCGAATCACTTCGCGTCACAATCAGCGAATGGTAAATCGTCCCGTACCCGTATCGCGATTGAATCACCATTGGATCAAGCTTCATTTGACTCTCAGCAGCAATATAAGAAAACGCCCCATACCAGCCGATATCGACTTTTTTATTCTTCATGGCCTCAATTAATCCAAGGTAATCTTCAGGAATGAATACATCCACCTTTACACCCAAAGTTTTTTCAAGATAAAGCTGTATGGGCTGAAAGTCGACCTTCATTTTTTCAGGACTGCCAGAGGGAACAAAACCAATCGTTAGCTTTTTAGGGGTAGAAATACATGCTGCTATCCCAATTAATAGACAAATAATAGCAGCCAATACCAGCAGTTTTCTCAATTGTGCTCACTCCTAATTTTCTTCCCTGTAATAAGACATGTCTATACCATTGTATAGGAGATTTGTTTTCGGAATATTTACACTTTTCGACATTTATCACTAAAAGAACCAAGGATACCGGCTCCGCCGTCTTTCTGAAAGAAAACGGTGCGTTTGTCCGGAATTCTAAGATCAGTATACGCAAAAAAAATATACTTTCTTAGAATTCTAAATAAACAGACAATCCAAAGGATTGCCTGCTTTAAACAAAATTACTATGCTGCTTGCTATTGAATAAGTCACGACGCTTATCACTCAAAAAATAAGTTTTTATCCTTAACAAAAAACACACCTGTTGTGCTCTTCTCAATCTCTTTCTGGAAATCTTTAATCAAGAGTGAGGTTTTGGGGAATGCCTTACGCATGATCGTGACTTCACCTTCACCCTTTGTTTTCAGGACAGTTATCAAGGCATTCTTACGTTCATCAATAGTAAAAATCATCCGGCGAATCTGCTCATATTTACTGCGCATGGCTTCGCTTTCCGCTTCATCTGCAACTGTTCTTTCTTCAACAATTTTCTCAAAGGTTTCTTCAAATGCATCCAGCTCGCGCTTTAATTTATCCATGATCAGTGTCAGTTTTTGATGTTTATCCATGAGCTCGTCCAGCTCTTTTTTGAGAATGGCACGGTCAAAGCCTTCAATATTAATACTTGTTGATCTTTCGGCTTCATTACCGATGAAAGCTGTAACCACCTGAGCTTTGGCTTGTATTTTGCCACCAATAATTCGGCCGCGATTTACATCTAGAAATATATTATTAGCTGTCAGCTTGCAGCCGATAGCATATAAACCAATATGGATGTCCCCACCAGCTTGAATGGTACACTCATTGGCATGCTTCATATAGACATTATTAGCAGCTTGAATAAGCGCCTTCTCCTTACCAAAAATACCGCCTTTAATATAGATATCCCCTGTACGTGAAATGATGCTGTCGATGGCTCCAAGTCCCATATTACCGATCACTGAGATATCTTTAGTCGCATGTACGCTAAAGCCATCATTAATCGTCCCTTTAATTATAACGCTGCCATCGTAATCAATATTGCCTGTTTTACTGCCGACATCACCTTCAATAATCATGACTTCTTGCACCATGATATTGCCATTTACTTTAGCAAACGCACCCTTAATACGCGCATGCAGTACAATTTTATCCCCTTCATTTACAGCCGATATGGTATCCCTATCATAGTACAACTGCTTATCTTTGCCCGAACTTGCTGGAATCACTTCTCCCGTTACCGATACTCCAGGAATACCTGCCTCCAGTAGTATTTTCTGACCGAGCCATTCTCCCTGCTTAACTTCATCTAAAAAATTCATTTCATAGTAATCAGCCGTTCCGTCCTGTTGAATGACAGGTTTGCGCTCCGATAAAGTATAATAAGTGACTTTTGCATCTTGTCCGTTTACAGGTGCAGTGCCTTTAGCAACTACAACCTCATCACCAGCGACTAACCCCGAGCTAATCACCTCATGAAGAATGCCTACCTTCACTCCTGTCTTCTCAATAAAATCCATAATTTCTGTAGTGATTTCCGCTCGAGCTTCCTCTAGTTCTTCCTTCGACATATTTATCCTTGCTTTTAACTCTAATAAATCTTTAGATATCACCAATTCAACCCGTGGCTTAATAATCCCTATCTCAATTGCTTCATTATGTATCATCGACAAAGCTTTTTTTAAATTAGCGAACTGGGTCAACGCAACCTGTGGAACTTCCTTCAATATTTGATCAAAATCCTTGAGCTGAAAACCAAGCTTAAAAACCTCAACAAAGACTTTTTCCCGTTCAGATTGCAGGTACAAATAATCGTTTTTATACAGATTCCGCATGACTAAATCTCCTCCATGAATGCCTTTAATACTCCTTATGCGAAAATCCAATTACTATAAATGTGCGTAAAAATGAATATAATCTATATAAAAATAAGCCCTCTATTAAATTTGGTAATGAACCCTAGCTTATTACTATTCTACATTAAATTTTATTCCCCTGCATTATATCTTGCAACTAATTATACACTACAATTGCCTTGAAATGTGGGTGAGTAATTAAGAGGGCTGAGGATAAATACCTAGCCCTCCATTTATTATATTATGATCTTAGCATTTACTTCTTGTGATCGGCGCCATTAGAAGCCTCAGCCTCGCATACTTGCTCCAGCGCGTCATTGAATTCCTCTTCATTGTGTGAGGCCAGCTTATCACCGAACTGATCTAATTGTGACGGACTGCTTGCTGGCCCGTCATTATCTGGTTTGTTGTTTCTTCCTGACATACTAATCACCTCCTCCGTGTTAGGGTAACCCTAATACGGCTCAGCATACCTTCAAGGTTTAGGTATTGACAAAAGTATTGACAAAATCAACCCTATCGACTGTACTTTAAATAGTAGCTTTAGTTGGCATAATTTTACTTACTCTAGGACTAAGCTTATATAAATAATCAAAAAGGAGGCATGTTATATGTCGATTAGCTGGAATGTGATTCTACCTGTAATCCTTATTGAGTTGATTCTGATGGCTATTGCACTTGTTGATTTGGCTAAAACTGAGAAAACCAATGGACCTAAGCTAATGTGGGTGACAATTATTGTTTTAGGCAATTTGCTTGGTACCATCGCATATTTCATTTTTGGAAGGAGAAATTCATAGTGCCTTTACTTCGGGTTAATCAGTTGACTAAGCACTATGGTGCTAAAATAGCTGTTAACATGCTAACTTTTAATGTCTTAGAGGGACGTTGTGTTGCGCTATTAGGACCCAATGGGGCTGGCAAAACTACCACTTTGCAAATGCTCTCTGGATTGCTGGCTCCCTCGTCTGGAACTATTGGTTTTGAAGGTACGGATGAACTCGATATACGGCAATCGATTGGCTATTTGCCGCAATATCCTGCTTTCTATAATTGGATGAGCGGCAAGGAGTTCCTTGAGTTCACGGGAAAGCTGGCTCATTTATCACAGAAGGAAGCAGCCTTGAGAGCGAGCAACATTCTCGATAGAGTTGGGCTGAAGGATGCGGCCAAACGCCGGATTGGCGGCTACTCTGGTGGGATGAAGCAGCGGCTTGGACTGGCACAAGCCATCATTCATCGCCCTAAGCTGCTCTTGTTGGATGAACCGGTTTCCTCACTCGATCCCATCGGTAGAAGCGAGGTCTTAGAGCTTATGCAAGAATTGAAGCAGGAAACCACTATCCTATTCTCCACCCATGTGCTTCATGATGCCGAGGCCATCTGCGACGACGTACTGATTATTCGTGACGGCCAAATTGTACTAAATGGTGAGTTGGGTAAGATCATGCTAGAGAATCAGCAGCCTATCATATCCATTGCACTTTCCAGTAATGATCAGATTTGGCTGCATTCTTTAGCTAACAAACCCTATGTAATTGATTTCGAAACCCAACATAACGCAGCTAAAATTACCGTAAATGATTTGGAGTTGGCGAAGGTTGACCTTCTAAAAGAGATTGTCGATAGGGGCATTTCAATTATGAAATTTGAGGTTGCTCAATCCACGCTGGAGGATTTATTCATGAAGGTGGTGGCTCGGTGATGACACAATGGCTCGTTTTATTTAAAAAGGAAAATCTGGAAATGTGGAGAAATCACAAATGGCTGTGGGTTCCGCTTGTTTTTATTCTGTTAGGTATGATGAATCCTGTACTGAATTTTTATATGCCTCAAATTCTCGAAGCCAATGGTATTGCTAAGGAGGTTCTCCTGACGATTCCTATACCTACAGCTGCTGATACAATGATCAAAACATTATCCCAATTCAACACGCTAGGCATACTTGTCCTCGTGCTTTCTTTTATGGGAACATTGGCTAGTGAACGGCAGAATGGCTCGGCTATTATGGTACTAGTTAAGCCCGTAGCTCATCTTTCTTATGTAACCACCAAATGGGCGGGGATGTTTTCATTGACGATCCTATCTTTTGTTCTCGGATATCTAGCAGCGTGGTATTATACGGGGCAGCTTATTGGCGATGTAGATTTTGCTCAGGTTTGGCCGAGCTTGCTTATTTACAGTCTTTGGCTCTTATTCGTCCTATCAGTCACTCTGCTTTATAGCAGCATGCTGAAATCGACAGGTGGAATCGCCTTTCTTTCCTTGCTAACAGTAGCCGGCTTTTCGTTATCTAGCCAACTATTAACACGTTATATGAAATGGAGTCCAGGCCACCTATCGAAAGCTGCAGGAGATCTGGTTACAAAAGGAAGCTCGCAAAATCAGCTTTGGCTGCCGATAGGTGTGACTATTATCCTGATTATTGGGCTGATTTATGGGGCAGCTTCTATTTCAAAGCGGAAATTGAGCTGATATCGGAGCTCAATCTAGTAAACATCCCGCCTGGTAAAGGATACGAATGCCACTGTCAGCGCCAATGCACCCCAGACCAAGAGTACCAGCATTGAAAAGCCCAGTGACATCCCTGGTATCGGTGGTGCCACATCTTCAAAATAATCGATTAGCTGGAGATTCACCATAAAGAGATACTTGGCAGATTCCCAAGAAGCTATCATCGTACTCAGAATAGTTCCTGCAATGAGGCAAGCCAACATGGTTCCCATCACCGCTGCTGTGCTGCGAAACAGCACCGATAACATGAAGGTGATTGTTGCTACTACGAGTGAGACGAACCAAGCTAGACCAAGCTCCATGATAATATATTGCCATTGCGGCAGTAAATGTACACCAGTTGCATCCAACAAACCATCGCTTAAAGAAAACCCAATAATAACGGGGGCAGTCCACCCTTGAAAGCCGAAGATCAGCCCTGAGATCAAGGCCGACAGTGAGCCGAACAAAGTAATAATAAACGAGACACAGAGCATCAGCGCCAAGTATTTACTGAGTAGAATCCGCCACCTGCGAGCTTTGCGAGTCAACAAGACCTTAATCGTTCCAGCACTATACTCGGAGGATACCAGGTCTGCCGCGATGATCATCATCATTAAAGGCAGCAACAGGCTAATTCCGCTTTTTACGAAGCCTCGAACAAAGGTTGGCGCCCCTGGCTCAGCCGGATTAACGTCATGGTCTAGATAGTATTGCTGCTGATCTATACGTGCCTTGAGATCCTCTCGCCCATCCTCTGGTGTCCGACCACTCGACAAACGATTTTCCCAGCCAGAAATCCGCTGCTCCAAAGCTATCCGCCAATCGGTATTACCAAATCGCTTGAGATTCTCTTGAGCTTGGCGAAGCTGTGCATAGGTGAACAAAGAGATAAGAATCCCAATAATTAACGTAATCACGAGCAGCCTGCGCTTCCCGGTAATTTTGACCATTTCGTTATAGACCAAATTAATCAATGCTTTCCCCTCCCGTCAGCTCAATGAACAGATCCTCTAGAGAGGGAAGCTTGCGGCTTAGCTCCATTACCGTTACTCCCGCTTCGACCAACACCTGATTCCATCGCCCAACCTCTTGTTCCATATAAGGGGTCTTCACAACATTTCCAACCACCTCTACTGAATCCGTTAGCGTTCGCAGCACTTCTACCCCTTGAGCTTGAGGGGATAACCGCCAATTCACCCGCTCTTGATCAGCCAAAAGATTAACCACGGTATCTACACGAACAATCCGTCCCTTGGAAATAATCGCCACTCGATCACACATTAGCTGAATCTCACTCAAAAGATGGCTGGAGACCAGCACACTTAAACCCTCCTGCTCCGCAAGATAGCGGATGAACTCTCTCATCTCACGAATACCCGAGGGATCCAGCCCATTCGTCGGCTCATCGAGAATAAGCACCTTAGGCCGTCCCAGCAAAGCTTGGGCAATACCTAGCCGTTGACGCATCCCCAAAGAATAAGTCTTCACTTTATCGTGTATTCTTGCACCCAGCCCGACAAGCCGGACTACTTCCGTCATCCGCGCCTCATCAATCCCATCCATCATCCGTGCAAAATATTGCAGGTTGCGCCAGCCGCTTAAATAAGTGTATAACTCAGGGTTTTCCACAATACACCCCATCTGGCTCATAGCCTCAGGAAACTGTTTCTGCAGGTCATATCCGCAGATGTGTATAGAGCCAGCCGTTGGTTTAATCAATCCAACAAGCATTCGAATCGTCGTTGTTTTCCCCGCACCATTTGGCCCAAGAAAACCAAATACCTCGCCGCGCGTCAGCTCAAAATCAAGCCCCTGAATAATCTCACGTTTTCCGATTATTTTGCGCAAGCCTTTGACTGATAATGTAATCTGACTCATTCAGTCACCCCCTGCTCGTCGATCAGTGAAGCTACCCGATCACCCATTAATAGATAGCCGGCCGCATTCGGATGGAATAAATCTCTGGCTAGATAATCCTGAACCTTCAATTGGAATATATCTGCTGTCGGCACCAAAACGGTCAACGGAAAGCTCGCAGCCGTATCTGCCATTTTATAGTTCCAGTCTCGGATAATTTCATTGGTTCTCTCTGCATTTTCTAAAGCGCTAAATGGATTGTACAATCCAATTAAGTAAATGTTAGCCTTGGCGTTTTCCCCACGAAGCTGCTTGAGAATGGCATCCAGCTGCTGCGTATACTTATCTTCTATAGGTTGAATATAGGTGGAGTCCAAATTCCCCAGTGTTTCGCCACTTTGGAATAAATCATTCGCACCTATACTTATCACAATCACATCCGCTGTCTTTATTTCACTCTGCAATTTACTTTGATTGAGCTCATCTGCAAGCTGGCTAGTGGTTTGACCATTTACACCGTAATTGCTCACAACTACTTCTTGCTTCAATTTCCCCTGTAAATCTTCTAGCAAGTAACCTACATAACCCTTGCCGCTTGGATCTCCCGTTCCTTTGGTCAATGAATCCCCTAGCGCAAGCAAGTGAAAATGATCATCTGCTCCCACTGGATCAGGTGTTGTTTCCACCAGCGCGGGCACTGTAGCTGGCACCAGCGGTGATGATGAGCTGCTGAAATAATTCTGGAATGACCACGTTAATCCTCCCAACCAAACTAAACAGGATATAGCCGATATACTCATAAGCCACTTAATGGATCTTTCCCTGATCAAGCTCATCACACCCCTTAACAGCCTATTGCTTCAAACATACCACATGAAGCTGAAAATCAGCTTAATCTTTAAATAAAGGAATATGGGAGTTTTTGTCGAAAATAATGCTGTATGATGACTAAAAAAAGAATTTTTCTGACTATTGGCTGCTTTTTCCTAATCCTAACGGTAATCCGAATTATCTGGATCCTACTTCAGAATACACCCGATCATGTTCAGGCCGTAAAGGGTGAAGTGGATTTAAGGAATTGGGAATTCAAAGATACCCACGTTCTTTCATTGGATGGCCAGTGGGAGTTTTACCCTAGTATATTGCTGCTGCAGAGTGACAAAGACAAGCACACCATCCCCGATGATAAAGTGTTTATTAACGTGCCTGGAACTTGGAACAGCACAATAGCTAACGATAAAAACCCAACCTTCGGTTATGGCAGCTATCGTTTACGGCTGCTGATCCAACCAGATAAAGATCAATTGTTTAGTATTCGCATACCTCCTATTGCTTCCTCCTCCGAGCTATATGTCAATGGCCGTTTATTAGCTCATTCCGGCAAACCTGCAGCAAGCGAGGAGCAATACATAGCAGGCAATGTGCCTTATACAGTCTCGTTTGCTACCGATCAGAGTGAGATTGAGATCATCATTGTTACTGCCAATTATGCGGACCGTTTAACTGGCGGGCTATTTCTACCAGTAAAATTCGGCACAGATCTTGCTATCGATAGAGCTGTCGGTTTCTCAGTTGGTACACAGCTTGCGGTTTGTCTGCTCCTTCTGATGCATGTGATCTATATCTTAATTTTATATTGGGTTGGAGCCCGCCAGAAGGTGCTGCTCTCTTTTGCGATGCTCATTCTTTGTGCCATTATCACGATCCTGATCGATGATGATCGCTTGTTGCCGGCTTGGTCCACATTAAACTATGAATGGACCTTAAAGCTATACTACCTGGGTTATCTTGGGCTTGCTACATTTTTGACTCAATATGCCAAGGGGCTTTTACCCGAATATGCATCGTTCAGAGGTTTTCGCTGGTACACCTACTTCTGCGGCATTTATTTCCTATTCGCACTGTTTCTACCGGTCAAAACTATAATGCTCACAGATGCCCTTCATACCTTAGTCATCGTAGTCCCTTTCTTCGTGCTTCCAACCCTGCTATTCCGTTCAGCAAGACGAGGCAATGAGGATGCCATTTATTTATTGCTCGGCTCAACTGCTATTACAACGAATATGGTTTGGGGCATTATTAAGAATTTAGGCATAATCGAGCTAGGCTTCTACCCTATCGATATTATCGCTTGCTTTGTCGCATTTGCCGCCTTCTGGTTCAAAGGCTATTTCCGTACATCTACTCAAAGAGCCATACTCACCGACCAGCTTCAAAAAGCAGACAAGCTTAAAGATGACTTTCTGCTTAATACCTCTCATGAGCTGCGAAATCCCTTGCACGGAATGCTAAACATTGCCCAGACTGTGCTAAATAGTGAAAGTAGATATGACGAAGGCAAGAATAGAGAACATATGATGCTGCTTATCTCTGTCGGGAAACGAATGTCGTTCCTGCTGAATGACCTGCTGGATTTAACGATGCTGAAAGAAAGTCGTGTTCGGCTTCAGCTGAAGAATCTACAAGTGCAAACCGTTGCTGCTGGCGCCTTGGATATGCTGCGATTTATGACGGAAGGTAAACCTATCCTGTTAATTAATAACATTCCCGATACTTTTCCGCCTGTTATTGCAGATGAGAATCGCCTTATCCAGATCCTGTTTAATCTGCTGCATAATGCAGTAAAATTTACTAAAGAAGGCTCTATTACCATTGACGCTCAGATTATAGATGGTAAAGCCCATATTCAAATCACGGATACGGGAATTGGGATGAATCTGGAAACACTGCGAAGAATATTTCAACCTTACGAACAAGGTGAAGTGGATCAAACCGAAAGTGTAGTGGGACTTGGTCTGGGCTTGAATATTTGCAAGCAGCTTGTAGAGCTGCATCACGGCACACTAACCGTTAGCTCCACGCTCGATCAAGGTTCATCCTTCACTCTGAGCTTGCCGCTTTCCATGGCTCCCCTTCAAGAGGTTGAGCCTAATCACACGGAGTTGCTTTCCTTAGTCCATTTAGAAGCTGCCGCAGCTAGCTCAAGCATAACCCTTGAACCAAAAACCGCACTTGCTGCTGATAGACCAAAAATCTTAGTGGTAGATGATGATCCTATTAACTTGAGTATTCTGGTAAGTGTGCTCACTGAGGAGCGTTATGATATCGTTACGGCTACAAGTGGAACAGAAGCCATAGCTCTTTTGGATACTAGGGAGTGGGATTTAATTATTTCGGATGTTATGATGCCTCAAATGTCTGGTTACGAACTTTCACGATCGATACGTGAGCGTTTTTCTGTCTCAGAGCTGCCCATTCTGCTGCTAACCGCACGTAATCGGCCTCAGGATATTGATGCAGGATTTCTTGCTGGAGCTAATGATTACGTCACGAAGCCTGTCGATACGATGGAGCTGCAGTCACGCGTAAGAGCACTGACCGAAATCAAAAAATCGATCCACGATCGTTTGCGTATGGAAGGCGCGTGGCTGCAAGCGCAAATCCAGCCTCATTTCCTATTCAACACTTTGAATGCCATCGCAGCGTTAAGTGAATTCGACACAGATCGCATGCGCACCCTGCTTGTTGAATTCGGCAATTATTTACAAGGGAGCTTCGACTTCCGTAATTCCGAACGCGTGATTCCACTTAAGGATGAGCTGGATTTAGTTCGTTCCTATCTCTTTATTGAAAAAGAACGCTTTGAAGAGCGGCTGCAGGTGACCTGGAATATCGATGAGAGCCTTGTGCTTTCTATCCCACCGCTTTCCATCCAGCCGCTTGTCGAGAATGCCATCCGGCATGGCATAATGAAGCGCACTGAAGGCGGAACCATTCATATTCAGATTATCGATTATGGTGATTATGCGGAGGTGACAGTGGCAGATGACGGGATTGGAATGGATATTACTGCGCATAAGCAGCTATTGGACAAAAAAGCCGGGCGAAGATCAGGAATCGGTCTAGTTAATACCGATCGTCGCTTGAAGCAGCTTTACGGCAATGGGTTACAAATCCAGAGCACGCTCGATCAAGGGACTACAGTCACTTTTATAGTGAAGAAATAGCGTCTCAACTAATTCGAACACAAAAAAAGCTTCCAGAGATAACTCTCTAGTAGCTTCTTTATTTATCCCCTATTAACCAACCGTAGCTTTTATTTGCTTACTTCTTAGCTGCCCACATGCTGCATCAATATCTGTCCCATGCTCAAGGCGTATCGTACAATTGATATTTTGCTTTTTCAAAGTATCATAGAACGCCATCACGGATTCATGCTCACTTCTTTTATACTGGCTATGTTCATCCACAGGGTTATAAGGTATTAAATTAACCTTAGCTAGTTCCCGCCGATCGCCAATTAGTGCGGTAAGCCCCAATGCATGCTCCCGCTGATCGTTCATGTCTTTGATAAGAATATATTCCAACGTAACCCGCCGATTTGTTTTAGCTAAATAGTAATCGATGGATGCCATTAATTTCTCTAATGGGATGGCTCTGTTTATTTTCATAATCCGCGTTCGCAGCTCGTTATTGGGTGCATGTAAAGAAATCGCTAAATTCACCTGTAAATCCAAATCAGCAAATTCAATTATTTTATCGGCAAGGCCGCTGGTGGATACGGTGATATGTCTTGCACCTAGAGCAAGCCCTTTTTGATCTTTAACAATCTGCAGGAAGTCGACCAAATTCTTGAAATTATCAAACGGCTCGCCAATCCCCATAACAACAATATGGCTTACATTTTCATTAAGCTTTGCTAGATCGAGATGCTGCTGGACCTTCATAATTTGTTCGACAATTTCACCAGCGGATAAATCACGGCTTTTAGGCAATAAACCGCTCGCACAAAAGCTGCAGCCAATGTTGCAGCCGACTTGGGTCGTGACACAAACCGACAATCCATATTTATGGCGCATCAATACCGTTTCAATCAGATTGCCATCCTTAAGCTTAAATAGAAACTTAATCGTTCCATCCGCAGATTCCTGCTTCAAATGCTCATCTGAGGTTTGAATGACATAATGCTCAGCCAATAACTTCAGACACTCTGGATTTACATCGATCATCTCTGAGAATTCCGTTACCCGCTTCCGGTAAAGCCAATCCCAGACCTGGGCTGCGCGGAATTTCTTATGTCCATGTCCCTCAAGCCACTCTGTTAATCTTTCAAGCGTTAATCCATATATGGAGTCCTTATTCATGCTTTACCCTCTTTTCAAACTTAGAAAATCCGTTATCTTCAAAATTACACACCCGAAGCCTACAGTCTTTTTATTATCCCAAAAAATATTTATTAAAACAAGGGGCAAGCTCCATTACCACTCTATTAGCCGAAAGGTAATATATGACTACAAGAATGAAGTTAAAACCTGCTAATTGAATAAGATAAACGAAACTCTCCATAATAAGCTAGTACCCATTAACGAATGGAGGACTTTTATGATGGATAATCTCGAGAGTAATTATGACTGTGCCGATGCAGGCGGTGATCTCCATAAACTTAAGCAGGAGCTTGCTATGCATCGTGGACGCCCTATTGAAAACCAGCAGTCCCAAGAAATGATTAGTCGGCTTGAGAATCAAATTTCGTTCATCCTGAACAAGTGTGATATCAATCATTCGTCTGAATAAGCGGATAACCGGTTACGATGTCATACACTCCAATTAGGAAAGAGACCCTATCTCATGTGATTGGGTCTCTTTTCCCTTTTTATTTCATTTAAAGCGATCTGGGAATTGCTGAATAATGCCTTTGGTAAGAGTATCCGCCAGCACCGTTATATGGGCTTCGCCTTTATCAAAAGCTTCGATATCTGCATCCCAATCCTTTTTGATCCTTGCAGTCGCAGCATCGGTAACTAACTGTAGATGCATATACAACAGCTCTTTCAGAACCTTTTCCGACCAATACGGGTTAGCGCTGCTGAGGAACTTCGCCAAATCATCCGCGTTTCTATACCAATCTTTATTGTATTTTTCCACATCCGCTTGATTTCCAGTTTTAGCTGCGTCTACTATTTTCCCAGCAAGTAGAATGTGCTCTTTCAACAGCTCAGCTAGTTTGTTGCCCGCTGCCTCTCCATAATAAGGCTTTATCGCATCGCCAATATCCTGTTGATTCTTCAAAAGCCTTGCCAGCACTTTTGCTTGATCATCCAAGCCTGCAACGGCGCTAACTATGTAGTTTCGCGTCCATAAAACATGGTCAAACCAAAGCTTTCTCATGCTTGCTTTAAGCTGAACCATCGATTGGGTCATACACTGCTTGTGCTTGGCAGCTTGAACGTTATCTTGGGCTTCAGCTTTTAATGGGGTCACACTGACAATGAGGAACATAGCCAAAAAGGTTAGCTTCAACAATACTATTTTCAAATATACCTTCTCCTTCTAAACACGAATTGGACTTACGTCCTGTTATATTATGGACAACCCGACTCATTTCATGCACGAGCGGTTTAGGACCTCATGTTTCAGCTTTAGCATTTATGTCTATACTTATTAGATGGCTTTTACGATCGGAGAGGAAATTGTCGAGTTAAAGAGAGGCTGGTTTCAACTAAACAACAGGAGGTAACTATGCATATTGTTGAAGTCAATAATCTGACTAAGGTTTTCGGACAAGATCCCAAAAAGGCGCTATTACTGCTTGATAAAGGATGGTCCAAAAAGAAAATATACGAAGAAACAAAGCATACTATTGGTGTCAATAAGGTCAATTTAACCATACAGGCTGGAGAAATTTTCGTGATTATGGGATTGTCGGGAAGCGGTAAATCTACTCTGGTACGTCTATTAAATCGTCTTATTGAACCCACCGCTGGAACGATTCTCATTGATGGGGAAAACATTGTATCGATGAACCATGAACAGCTTCGTCAAGTTAGGCGCAGCAAAATCAGTATGGTCTTCCAGAAATTCGCCTTGTTTCCACATAAAACAATCATTGAGAATGTGGAATTTGGGTTGGAGATTCAAGGTGGCTCCAAGATAGCCAATCGGCAGAAAGCTCTGGAATCTTTAGAACTTGTCGGCCTAAAAGGCCTAGAGGATAGCACTCCCGATCAACTAAGCGGGGGCATGCAGCAACGGGTTGGGCTGGCACGCGCTTTAGCGAACGATCCAGAAGTACTGCTCATGGATGAAGCGTTCAGCGCATTGGATCCTTTAATTCGTAAGGATATGCAGGATGAATTGCTGGAGCTCCAGGATAAAATGAAAAAAACTATTATTTTTATCACCCATGATTTAGATGAAGCCTTGCGAATCGGTGATAGGATCGCACTCATGCGAGACGGCTCTATTGTCCAGATTGGAACACCGGAAGAGATATTAAAGAATCCAGCGAACAAGTATGTGGAAAGATTCGTAGAGGATGTCGATCTATCCAAAGTGTTAACGGCTGCCTATGTAATGCGCAGACCTGAAACAATCACCCTCGAACGAGGACCTAGAGTGGCCCTGCAGCTAATGCAGGATAATGGGATTTCCAATCTGTATGTAGTGGACAGAGCAAAACGGCTTATTGGCGCCATTACTGCCGAGGATGCCGTTACTGCTGTTCGGGATGGTAAAACAATTGAGGATATTGTCATTCGGGACGTCCCTATAGTTCCCCCTGACATCCATTTGAATGAATGCTTTGAACTTATCAGCAGCGCAAAAATTCCGGTAAGTGTGGTTGATGGAAATGGCCGATTACTAGGTATTATAGTTCGTGGTGCTGTCCTAGCTGCTATCGCAGGCACCCATGAGACCAGTGACAAGCAGGTGAACCCCTAATGTTCATCAAAATCCCTTTGGATCGCTGGGTTGAATCCATCATCAGCTGGTTAAATATCCACTTTGCCTTTCTCTTTGATTTCATCTCATCCATCATTAGCGGGCTTGTAGGCGGATTCACTTTGCTGTTTCATGCTTTTCCCGCTCTTATAGTTATCATCTTCCTAACGCTTCTTGCCTATTACTTCGGTAGATGGCGGCTTGCGCTATTTGCTGCGCTCGGACTGCTGCTTATCCTAAATCTAGGCTATTGGGAACCCACTATGGACACATTAGCATTGGTTTTAACCTCTGCCTTAGTTTCAATTGTTCTCGGACTTCCCCTCGGAATCTGGTGTGCCAGAAATCACTCTATCCGTAGTACGCTGACCCCGCTGTTAGATTTCATGCAGACGATGCCGGCATTTGTTTACCTTATTCCAGCGGTTACTTTTTTCGGGCTTGGCGTGGTTCCAGGTGTTATCGCCTCGGTTATCTTCTCAATCCCGCCGACTATTCGTTTAACAAATCTCGGTATTCAGCAGGTACCTGCTGATTTAATCGAGGCTGCGGATGCATTTGGTTCAACCCCCTATCAGAAGCTCTTCAAAGTACAGTTTCCATTAGCTCTGCCGACTATATTAGCTGGCATCAATCAGACCATCATGCTGAGCTTGTCTATGGTGGTTATTGCCTCCATGATCGGAGCTCAAGGTGTTGGAGCAGATGTATATCGGGCAGTGACTCAGCTAAAGACGGGACAGGGGTTTGAGGCTGGACTTGCTGTTGTAGTTTTGGCTATCTTGTTGGACCGCCTGACACAAAACGTCATTGGAAAGAAAAGAAAAGTGAACAAATCTTTCGCATTAAAAAAACCACTGGTGATCACAGCCATAATCGCTTTCTGTGTAGTAGCATTCGTTGTAGGGATACAGAAGAAATCTCCTAGCTCAACAGGTGATTTTGTTGGTGAGCAGGTCGATTATAGCATTATAGGCATTGATCCCGGTTCTGGTTTAATGAAAGCTGCGGAAACCGCGCTTCAAAGCTATGATCTAACCTCTTGGAAGCTAATTGAAGGTTCAAGTACGGCAATGACTATCGCCTTGGACAAGGCCTATAAGGAAGGCAAGCCTATCATCGTGACCGGCTGGACACCACATTGGATGTTTTCCAAGTACGAGCTTAAATATTTGGCGGATCCAAAAAACGTATTCGGCGGAGATGAGGAGATTCACACGATTGTACGTCTTGATTTGCAAGCTGATCAGCCTTCGGCATACCAATTCCTCGATAATTTCGAGTGGAAGCCTGCCGACATGGAACAGGTGATGGTAAAAATTCAAGAAGGACAGAAGCCAGAGGAAGCAGCTTCACAGTGGGTGGAGGCTAACCCTGATAAAGTAAATGCATGGATCAAAGGTATTCCAAAAGCGAGCGGCAAAAAACTAAAGCTGGCTTATGTAGCTTGGGATTCTGAAATTTCCAGCTCCAACGTGGTTAAATGCGTACTAGAAAGTAAGCTTGGCTACCAAGTGGACATGCTTCAGGTCGAGGCTGGGCCGATGTGGGCTGGAATTGCCAGCGGTGATGCTGACGCTATGGTTGCAGGCTGGCTGCCAACTACGCATAAAGACTATTATGAGAAGTTTAAAGGTAAATTCGATGACTTGGGACCCAACATGATTGGAACCAAGCTTGGTCTAGTCGTTCCAAAGTATATGAACCTTGCTTCCATTGAGGACCTGATTCAAAAATAACAAATAAGCTTAGCTGCACTATCAAATAGGCTTCCGCATACGATGAAAAAACTAATCCAATCGTATACGGAGGTCTTTGTAATGAATCGGCCACATAATAACCTGATTTTGTTGGATATGAAGCAAGCGGATGTAAATGGAGATGGAATAATCGATCATGTCTATTTATACGGCAACAAAGCAGATGACTCCTCTGGAGGATTCACTGATCACATAACTCTTATCATTCAGAATGGCCATTCCCATACTCAAACAACCGTTAACCTCCCGAATAATGCTGGCTATAACGGCAGGCTGTTCCTTGGCGATTTCAATAAAGATAAAATAGCCGATATTCTAGTAACTATCGATTCAGGCGGAAGCGGCGGATATATCAGTGCTTATGTTTATTCGTTTAAAAATAACGTTTTACGTAGACTCTTCGATGTGGACAGCTATAATAGTTACTTTCAATTCGATGTGCATTTTGAAGACTACTATCGAGTTAGTATAAGAAGCCCTCAGCTTGATGTACTTTTTATATTGGACATTAGTAATAAAGGACATGATTATTTAGCCCAATATTACAATGAGAATGGAACGTTAAAAACACCGACCACAGGTGGGGTGCTTGCTCTAGGAGCGCTTTATCCGATTGCTACAGATTTGAAAACAATGAACTATGATTTACTAGCCTTGCAGCGAATCATTGGAACCGTTAATGCGGACACACTTGGGTATGTCGAAAACCTTTTAACCTGGGATAACACTCATTTTATTCCCGCTAGATTAGCGGTTTCGATCCTTCCTTCTAAGTTGATTGCGCATTATTGAAATATTAATAAGAGATATACAAAATTCTTTAGCAAATTATTTGTTCTGCCGTGTTGATTTTGATAAACTAGGTACAAACTTATTTGTCTAAGGGGAATCATAATGGATTATGTAAGCACGCGCGGAAAAGTTAAAGAAATCGGCTTCATGGATGCCGTTTTAATGGGATTGGCTGATGATGGGGGCCTCATTATACCCAAGCATATTCCACAAGTGACAACGGAAACACTTGGCAAGTGGCAGCAGCTATCCTACTCAGAGCTTGCTCTGGAAGTTTTTTCACTCTTCATCCAGGATGAGATCCCACGTAACGATTTAAAGGAATTAGTCGATAATAGTTATTCAACTTTTCGTGATCCAGCTGTAACTCCACTACACAAGCTCAACGATGAGTTATATGTACTTGAGCTGTTCCATGGCCCGACTTTTGCTTTTAAAGACGTTGCTTTGCAATTCTTGGGCAACCTGTATGGCTACATCTCACGTAAAACCGATTCGATCATTCACATTCTCGGAGCAACCTCCGGCGATACAGGAGCTTCAGCAATTGAAGGTGTACGCGGCAAAGAGGGCATTCGGATTTGCATTCTTCACCCCCATCAGAAGGTAAGCAAGGTGCAAGAGCTGCAAATGACAACAGTCGATGATGCCAATGTTTTGAATTTAGCTGTTGAAGGTACTTTTGATGACTGCCAACGTATCATTAAAGAGCTTTTCGCCGATGTGGACTTCAAGCACCGTTATCATTTGCGCGCTATCAACTCGATCAACATCGCTCGCATTTTGGCCCAAACCGTGTATTATTTCTACGCTTACTTGCAGCTTTCCAAAGAAAACAAAACGGATAAGCTTAATTTCAGCGTTCCTACTGGGAATTTTGGCGATATTTTTGCTGGTTATCTTGCTCGTAAAATGGGGCTGCCGATCCATAAGCTCATTCTTGCAACTAACGAGAATAATATTCTTGAGCGATTTGTACGTGAAGGTGTATATGAACCCGGAGCCTTCCGCGGTACCTACAGCCCATCTATGGATATCCAAGTTGCCAGTAATTTTGAGCGCTATTTGTTCTACCTCTACGGAGAGGATGGGCAAGCTGTTTCAACGATTATGCAGCAGTTCAAAGATACAGGGCGAGTTGTTATCCCTGCTGACAAGCTCCAGCTCGTACAAGCTGACTTTGTTGGGTATAGCGTAGAGAATGAAGAGTCTTTAGATACCATCCGAACCTATTATGATAAATATAATTATTTGCTCGATCCGCATACAGCTTGTGGAGTTGCTGCAGCTGATAAAATAACTGCAGACAATGAAGTAACCGTTGCTTTATCAACCGCTCACCCTGCCAAATTCGATGAATCCATACAATTGCGCAGCATTGAACAGGTATTTCCACAGCAAATTCAAGCCCTGTTCAATAAACCACAGTTTCAAACGGTTGTTGGAGGTACGAACAACGAAATCCAGGACCAGCTGGAGAAGTTTTTCTGAAGAGGCTGATAAGTAATTACTGACAAAAAAAGAACCCTGACTGACTGAGGGTTCTTTTTTGCGAGCAAGGCATTTTCGATTTTTAGCTCATTTATTTGTTTAATTAAGAGATTCTAATTTCTTAACACTTAAATTATCCAATAGTGAGTGTAATTGACCAATTGCAATTCGGTTTAATTTAATTAAGCGTTCTTGTTGGGACAAACCTTCTTTAATATATTCTGCGTTTAAGCTCTCTATATTGGATAATACTATTAATTGGTGCAAAGTTGCATAATCTCTATGGTTTCCCTCTAAGTTAGGATTCTCTTTCCGCCACTCTTTGGCTGTCTTGCCAAACAACGCGACATTAAGTAAGTCTGCTTCCGTAGCGTAAGTAATGCCTTGATGTGCTTTTGAGACATTCTCTGGGATAAGGGTTAACTTGATTGCATCTGTATGTATTTTGTAGTTGATCTTAGAGAGTATTCGATTAACATTCCAATTTAACGCATGACTGTTATTCTCTTCTGCTTTTAATCGTTGATAATCTTTAATGATATACAGCTTGAACTCAGCGGATACCCACGACGCAAATTCAAAAGCAATATCTTTATGGGCGAATGTGCCTCCATATCTACCAGACTTGGAGACCAGCCCGATTGCCTGGGTATGGGTAATCCATTTTTGAGGGGAGAGTACAAAGCTATTCGCACCAGCCTCATTTTTAAACTGGTCGAATTCGACCAGTTTAAAGTTTGAGTTGTACATCTGTTCCCACAATCCCAGAAATTCAATCGTGCTTCGGCTACGCATCCAATTCTTTACTAAATCGGCCGGAAATTCCGGGTTTTTAAACTTAGCAATATCCGTCAAGGAGATAAAGTCATCTTCATTTCCTTTTGATAGTACAGATATTTCAGTACCATTCGCATTTATAGATGATTTCTTTTGTTTAGACTCAGCCACTCTAAAACACCTCCACTGCGGTTTGTATATTAGTACTCCATTTTTCCGCCAACTTCCATAGTTCTCTAGACATATTCCACAGTTCTACTGAAAATTCCTTTTTTCGATAGATTACCTCCCAAGGTGCACAGGAATTTTAGATATTGGAGTTTAGATTTAGCACCCAACCCGCATAGGCATAAAAAAGTCCTCTTCCACATTGATAGCGGACAGTGCAGCACTGAAGTAATAGCCTTGAATTTCCATACATTTCATTTCTGTGAGGATTTCAAGCTGCTCTCTCGTTTCAACTCCTTCTGCAATTACATCCATTTTAAGATGATAGGCCATTGCTATAATAGTTGAAACAATCTGTCTATTGCTTTCAGTTTGTGCAATTCCTGTTATAAATGATTTATCGATTTTTAATTTATGGATGCGAAGCTGCCTTAAGTAGCTGAGTGAGCTATAGCCTGTACCAAAGTCATCCAGACTGATTTTGATGCCTAAATCGGATAGTTTTATTAAATTTTCAGATGACCCTTCGATATCCATCATCATACTTTCGGTTATTTCCAGAACGAGATATTGGGCCTCTAAGCCAGTCATTTCAAGAATTTGCTTGATTTTATCGACAAGGTTTAGCTGATGGAACTGGTTGGCTGATAAATTAACCGCTACTGGAATAAGTGGCCCGCCTGCATCCTGCCATTCTTTCATCTGTCGGCAAGCTTCGCGCAGCACCCAATCGTCAAGCTCATAAATAATCCCAGATTCCTCAGCAAGCGGAATAAACGCGCTCGGCGGCAAGAAACCTTTTGTAGGATGATTCCACCTAAGAAGGGCTTCAACCCCAATCATCTTATGATCCTTGGTCTGGATTTGGGGCTGATAAATAGATTTGTAATTCTCCACGGTCAATCGCATTTCTTAAATCGCCTTCAAGTACAAACTTCTCCAGCTCCTTTTTGTCCATTCCTGTGGAATAAAAGTGGTAGTTGTTTTTACTCTTTTTTTTCACTGCATACATAGCGATATCTGCATTCTTCTGCAATTGCTCTGCATCCAGACCGTGTTCCGGGTAAATCGCAATTCCGATACTAGATGACATATGAAACTCACTATCCTTCAAAAGATAAGGCTGCTGAATTTCGTTCATAATCCGTTCAGCCATAAGCGAATATTCCTGCAAGCTGTCACCATCACAGATCAGAGTGAACTCATCTCCCCCCATCCTCGCGATCGTTACGGCATATCCTTCTACACTTTTGCTAATTCGTTCGCTCACCATTTTCAAAAACACATCGCCATAGGCATGTCCTAGTGAATCGTTGATCAGCTTGAAACGATCCAGATCAATCGCCATAACAGCGAATCCAGATCCGTTAAGATAACTGGTCTCTATGATTTGAGAAAGCACTAAATTAAATAGACGCCGATTAGGAAGCCCTGTTAATTCATCATGGAAGGCTTGATGGCGGATATGCTCCTGCGAGTGTTTTTCCTCTGAAATATCTTTAACGATAATATGGTTTCCAATCCGTTTCCCATTACGTTCAACAGGAACATTTACAAATCTTAATTCTATAGAAGTTCCATTGGATCGGAGGAAGGTCTCTTCAAAGCTTTGAGGCGCTTCATGGAAGGATCTATAAAAGGCATCTATTAATTTCTCACTTTCCATTTCTTTGAGATTCAACTTAAGCTTAGATAGGTGTCTATGGATATAATCCGTTTGCTTGGTTTCTGTGATTCTTAAGATTGCAGGATTGACCCCAATGATTCGGCCATTGCAATCAATAGAGATAATGCCATCCGAGTTATTCTCATATAACGAGCGAAACCAGATCTCATTCTTATCGATTAGATAATGATTAGGCAAAAAACTTCTATATATTTTGGATAGTAATTTTCCTATTAGGGTGAAGCTCAGCATCCATAACCTTGTTACAATCCCTATGAAACCTATTCCAAAAACCCAAAAATTCCTGCGACTCCTATAATAAATGTGCATAGCTATTATTTACCCATTTTTTAATGGATCCCTGGTTGCTTGATGGAGCGATCGTACCGACAATTTGCCCTATGTGTGTCTCATGTACCCCAAAATAGATTAGTGCATTAGATAAATGCTTGGCAATCGTCTGATAATGAACAGGCTGTAGATTCAATTCCGGATTTTCTTTAGCCATCGTTGCAGCAGAGGCCGTATTGGAACTGCTGAGAATAAGACTGATAAATTTCACTTGATGCTTTCTTTGTTGCTCTTTATCTGGGCTAGTAAAAAAATGTTTAATCGTATTGTCTGTAAGTACCTGCTGATAAAAGTATTTAACCAATTTAGCAATGACGATTTGGCCGCCAAATTTATTGTGCAATTTTTCCATAGTTGATTCCCCCTTCAGGTGATAGCTTTATATTAACCGAGGGGGTCCGGTTGAGATATACTCGAAAATTGAGTATATTGCGTTTCAGAGTTAGAATTAAGCGGATAATTGGGGATGTGGCACATAAAATAGAGGGATTACAGACGTTAGGCGGTCAGCAGGGAAGCAGAACGCCTACACTATACGAGTATTATTAGAGGTTTTAAAGACTATTCTAGAGTTGGAGCTATGGACGCACGGAGTGGTCTAAACATGACCATCACGCTTTCCGTATCCTCTGCGGACACACCTGCATAGAGTAAGGAAGCTGCCAAATGGTTAAGCGTTAAATCATAGTGCTCCGGCTTGATATTCAAACCCTTATGAGATTCACTTAAGCTCTGACCGGAATAAAAAGTTGGACCGCCTAATGCAAAAGAAACAAAATCCACTTGATGCTTCGCTAAGCGATTCATATCAATATCTTGAAAATAAGGCCTAAGCTGTTCATCCTCCAAGACCAAATTATAAAATTTCTCAACTACAATTTGGATAGCTTCTGGTCCACCAAATTTTGCGAATAAATGCGGCGGTGGTGCTGGCTTCTCGGGTTCGAACTCAAAATCTACATCCGTATCATCGTCATCCATATCAAATTCAAACTCAATATCATCATCCTCTAGCTTATCGTTCATCTTCAATGACATCCTTTCTAGAAAATTTTTCATATTTGCACACTACTATGGTATAATATCCCTATCTAAATAGGTGATTTCATTATACCTAACGACCGTTCGGATGGGAAGTTTATTAATCAACAATATAAGGCTTAGTTAAACAAATAAATTAGTAGACAGAAGGAAAATATATGAATCGAATTAAGATTTTAGTGTGCGACGGAGATCCCTTGTTTCGTGACTCTATTGCAGATTTGATCGGGAAGGAGCCTGATTTCGAAGTTGTTGGCATTGTAGGCTACCGCCATCAGCTTGTCAGCGCTATTCGCTCACTTGCGATTGATGTAATTGTTTTGGAGCTTGCGACTAGCGATCTCTACGGTTTTAATGGCCTTGAAGCCGCTATCGAAGTGAAAGCAGCACGCCCTGAATTGCCGATCATTATTATCTCCAATATTGAGGATGAAGACATGATTTGGCATGCTTTTGGTTTCGGGAAAGCAACTAACTTTATCGTCAAACAACATTATATGGACGTTCCGCAAGCCATCCGCGAGGTTGGTAAAGGTACCGCAAGCGTTCATCACTCTGTTTCCAGCAAGCTGTTAAAGCGCATGCTTCAATCCTTCCGTGTTGGTCTGAAGGATCGTTTGACCCCACTTCAGCTTGATATATTAAAGCGCCTTGCAGATGGACAGAGCACTAAGGAAATGGCGGAAGCCCTTTTCTATAATGAACAGACCATTTATAACGAATTATCTAAGGCTGCCAAGCTTTTCCGCACTGAATTTCCTTATGTAGAATGGCTCCAGCTGCGTAAACAACGATCCGGTCAATTAGCCGAATTTGCCGGACAGCTAGGCTTATTGGATGCTTAAAACTAAAGCGTCAATCATCTGCAGATTTGCAGTTGGTTGACGCTTTTTCGCTCGCTAGCTTTGATAGAAGATTCTGCTTTTCCAGCCAGCAATAGTATCTATCGAAAGTATAATCTCATCATCCGATTTCTTATATGCACTTTCTGGCAGCAAGACACTGCTTCCATCAGCCATCAATTCAAATACTGGACCATGACTTGCCGGATATCTCAATTTCGCTTCAAAAATGCCCGTATCGTCAAAGGAAGTGTTCAGCAGCATAACTAACCAACGGCTTTGGTCCTCTGCATGCTTGAGAAAAGGAACCACCCTTAGGCTGCGGTCAATTACAATCGGAAGTCGTCCATAGGTAAGCCAATCACAGATTTGCAGGAGCTGTGTTCTTTTTACTGCGGAGTGAATACTCACCCATGGCACATAGCCTTGAACAGCAACCCGACCGCCTAAAGTATTCTCATAAACGGTAGAAGTGGGTCCCAGCTCATCTCTTGTAAAGCTAATAAGTTTGCTCAGAATTCTGACTTCATCATTTAGCGGCTTTAAGATATAACCCAAGCCTTTATACATGGAGTTGCGCGCGTCTCTCTCCTCGCCTTGATTGCCCGTATTTAAGGGATCATCCGTTAGAGATTCAAAAACTCCGTTATCGTAGGTTCTTTCAATAGCTACTCCACAGTATTCACCTAGGCCTAGCTTGGTTAAATATTGCAATGTCCTCCCGTCCATTAATACTCCCCGACTAAGCATTTCCTTCAGCTCAGCGGTTGTGTAGCCTTCTGCCATAGTACCTGCCAGAATAGTCCCGCATGTTGAATTCACATCCATACTCAGTGGAATACCTATTTCGCTAAGCACGTAAGCCGTCGCCGCATTGTCTACAGTGACAGTTTCAAACCAATTGCCATTCTCCACATTTCGTCTCGCTTCATACAAAGGGGACAGCGCTGGAAACAAGCCAGCCGTCTTGTATTTCCCGGCAATTCGTTCGATCTCGCTCCATAACTTCTTGCTCGCTTGAATACCACGCATTAATTCATCATATTCCTTAAGTGAGCCTCGCTCGCCTTTAAGTGCATCGAAGGCTATCCCATTCGCCCCGGCCATAATAGCCGCTGTACATTCCAAAATTGTAATGTGGATGGATTTAGCCAATCTCTGGAACGGGAAATTCTCAAGCTCATAATGGATATCTCGCACAGAATCAGGGTATAACGAGATTTGGCGGTTAATCTCATGAATTTTGCGCACAAAACCAAACGGCTTGCTGTCTTCAAAAAAACCACCGCCAGGCCGGGCTTTTACAGCCTTTAGCGCCTTAAACCATCTTGCGAAGTCAACACCGGAATAAGTGGATATGCCTAAGCTTACTGTCATAAGACCAAGCTCGATTGTTTCATCCACACTATGAACAGCTTCCGCTATATGCACAAGCAATCGTTCAATGGTTTCGATATTCTGCTGAATCCAGCGCTCCCGATAAAGGCCGCCACCGCTCGCATTCAGCTCGCTTACAAGCTGCTCTCTGGTGAATTCGTAATTATGATTTTGATTATAAATCTGCAAGCATTCCGGACAGAAGCAAGCATATTCCACTCCAAGAGCAAACATTCGAATGTCATCATCTACCCAGATAAACTCTGGCTTAGCCTGTGCAGTAAGGATATATTTTTGGGCAATATAAGCGCGGAATTCTGCCGAATTGGGACAAAAACTGCTGGTTGAGACACTCCCATCAGGGGCCATAGCGCCTTGATACGGCAATGCGGGCAGCCAATCCCAAGCCTCAGGAAAGTGGCCCAAGGTCGCCAGCATATTGCTGCCAACGTTTTTGAAACCAAGCGCCCGCAGCCGTTCAGTACGATTATCGATGATGGAGCATATAGCACCAAATTTATCCAGCGGGTAATAACCATAATGCCAATATTCCGTAAAAATTGCCAGCTCATCTATACAGTCTCTATGCTCTAACAGAAATGCAATCAGCTGTTGAAATTGCTCCTCATCCTCATATCGGTTAACGACAATCCGAAAAGACAGCTTCAGCCCGTTGTCCAATACATACCGTTTCTCCATGCTCGTATCCACTCCTATCTTTGGTAGAAAAACCGGCTTCTCCAGCCGTTAATATTATCTATTGAAATATGAATTTCTTCAGCGCTTATTCGATAAACGCTATCTGGCAGTTCAATGCTGCTTCCATCCGCCAACAGTTCAAAAACAGGTCCTTTATTCTCTGAATATCTAAGCTTAGCTACAAAAGCTTCCGTATCGTCAAATGAGGCATTCATCAGCATCAGCAACCAACTGCTTTCGTCCGGCGATTGCTTGAGAAAAGGAACAACCTTGATACAGCTGTCAATGATTACAGGAAGACGTCCATAGCTGAGCCAATCGCAGATTTGCATAATCTGCGTTCTTTTAACCTCTGAATGAATATTGTCCCAGGGAGCATAGCCTTGAACAGCAACTCTACCACCTAATGTGTTCTCATATATCGAAGTGGTCGGGCCTAAATCAACCTTAGTGTAGCTGATCAAGCGGCTCAAGATTCTTACTTCTTCGTGAAGCGGCTTTAGAATATATCCCAAACCATTAAATACCGCGGTTCGGGCATCTCTTTCCTCACCCTGATGTTCTCCATTTAACGGGTCATCCGTCAGGCGTTCATAAATGCCATTGTCATAAATTTGCTCAATGGATACCCCGCAATAAGCCCCTAAGCCTTTCTCAGTTAAAATTTGCAAGGCTCTGCCATCTAACAGCACTCCACCGGATAACATGATTATAAGCTCATCTGTTGTATATCCTTCAGGCAGATTCCCGGTCAGAATTGTTGCGCAAGCTGAACTGCCATCCATTGTCAACGGAATGCCTATCTCGCTCAGTACATAAGCATTTAAGCCACTTTCTCCGGCAGGATTTTCGAACCATTTTCCGTTTACTACGCTCCGTTTTGCCTCAAAAGAAGCGGACAAGGCGGGATAAAGCCCTGCATTTTTATACTTGCCGGCAATTTCGTCCATGGCGGTCCATAGTGGTATATTTTTACTGAAACCACGCATTAAGGCATGATATTCTTCAAGCTCCCCTTCCTCTTGCTTAAGCGCATCAACAGCAATCCCGTTTACACCTGACATAATAGAGACCGTACATTCCAACATTGTAATATGGATCGATTTCTTCAGCCTTTGAAACGGGAAATTCTCCAGCTCATACTGGATATCCTGGACGAAATCGGGGTAATGAGCAACCTGGCGATTGACCTCATGTATTTTTTTGACAAAGTCGAACGGCTGATTATCATCATAAAAACCGTTGCCCGGCCTAGCTTTAACCGCTTTTAAAGCCTTAAACCATCGCTTGAAATCGGAGCCTGCATACGTCGTCAAGCCAAGCGCCAGAGTCATCAGTCCCAGCTCAATTCGACTATCCACGGTGTGGACCGATTCTTCAATAAGCTCAAGCAGACGCTCAATGGTACGAACATTCTGCTCCACCCAACGTGTTCGGGCAATCCCCCCATCTAGGGAGTTAAGCTCACTCACCAGCTGCTCTCTCGTTAGAGCTGTTTGATGGTTATGGTTATAGATTCGCACGCACTCCGCACAAAAGCAGGCAAATGGAACGCCAAGGGAGTGCATTCGAATATCATCTTCCACCCAGATAATAGCGGGCTTAGCTTTTGCAACTAGCGTATATTTTGTAGCGATATAGGCTCGATACTCATTAGAATTGGGACAAAAACTGCTTTTCGATAGGACTCCATCTGGCGACATAGCAGCCTGGTAAGGCAGCTTAGGCAGCCAATCCCATGCTTCAGGAAGGTGACCAAGCGTATCAAGTACATTTATGCCAACATTCGTAAATCCATGCTCTCGCAGCCGTACCATACGGTCCTCGAGAATCTCGCAGCGCTTGCTGAAATCTTCTAAAGGAAAATATCCATGATGCCAATAATCCGTAAAAAATGCGATTTCATCTACACAATCTTTATGCTCCAACAAAAACGAAAGCAGCTGTTTAAACTGTTGCTCATCTTCGTAACGGGGGACTATAATGTGAAAAGATAGCTTCATCTATATTTCTCCTTCTATATCTAGCTCAAATTGATAGGTTCCTGAGCCCGCTTGAACCTTCCAATATTCGTGTTCATCTGTTATTGCGATTATGCCTTCAGCGAGCTCAGCTGGCCCTCCACTTTCTTGCAAAACACCGCTGCCTGCTTTTGGCACAAATATTGTAGCTGTTGTATTAACCGGGATTGTAAGCTTATAGCTAAAGCTGCTCTCCGTTTTCTCCCAAGAGGATTCGATCCAGCCGCGAACGGTGTTTATTTTACCGCTGACGCTAGTAAGGTCACCTAAGAGATAAGGCTTAATTACGCTAGTTTTATAGCCATTCGTCCCGGTTTTGATTCCTGCTAAATGCTTATAAAACCAATCGTCTATTGTCCCCAGGAAAAAATGGTTATAGGATCGGGTCTCCGTCACCCACCCCTCCCAGAAGGTGGTACCCCCTTCAGCCAGGCAAAACCCCCAGCTTGGGAACGTTTCTTTGTTCGCAATTTGATAGGCGATTTCACCGTTTCCATGCTCTGTCAGCATAGGTGCTAAATATTTCGTACCAAAACAGCCTGTATCCAAATGTCCGTTTGTTCGATTTGTGATATCCACTACCAGGTTTGCAATTACATGAGGGATATTCGCTTCAGGCACAGCTCCGAATGCGATCGGCAGGACATTGGACGTTTGGCGGTAACCAGCCTCGATCTTCGTGTGGAATACATGCTGCTCGGGATCATAAAACTTTTCAATGATTGCGGTTTTCATGTTGGCTTCTGCTGCTCGGAAAACCTTGCCGTCTGCCTCATGTCCGAGAACATCTGCGATTTGCGCCATCAAGGTGCACGAATAGCTTACGTAGGCTGTAGCCAGTAGATCTCCACCTTCAGGACCAATAAATGGATCTGGTGCTCCCCAATCTGCATAGCTTTCATCTGTGCTCGTGCCATCTACCAAGCGATTCATTTCATATTGCAGATAACGCTTCATCCCATCGTAATGTTTACTTAGCGTCATTCTGTCTCCATAATATTCATACAAAGTCCATGGAATAATAATAAACGCTGACATCCAAGCCGGTGTTGGCTTCATATATAAAAATGGACCTGGACAGGTGTGGCAAACAGCCCCATACTCATCCTGCGAATCCGCGATATCCTGCAGCCATTTGCTGTAAAATGCAGTTAGATCCAAGTTCATCACTGAGCATTCGGCTATCGCTTGCGCGTCACCCAACCAACCTCTTTTCTCATGGAATGGAGTATCGGTAGGTATGCTGTGGAAGTTATTCAGTATAGTATCCACCATCACCTGATGAATTCGATTGAACAGCTTGTTCGAGCTTTCGAAGCTGCCTATCGCTTCTACATCATTGTGAAAGATTCTAGCTTCCAGCTGCAGGTTGCTAATCTCACACAAGCTCTCGATTTGCACATAGCGAAAGCCTTTATAGCTAAATTTAGGCTCCCAGCTTTCTACACCCCCACCCTTGCAGGTGTAAGTATCCTCTTGCGCGTTTTCCCAGAATTGATGGTCATAGCCCTTCTTCCAAATGTCGAGCAGACCGTCTTTAGTCAGCGACTCCCCATAGATCAGCTTAAGACTGGCTCCTTTTTGAGCTGCTATCGTTAGCTTGACCCATCCAGCTGTAACCTTGCCAGCATCATAGATATAGACATTGGGTTTAGGATTTGAAATATACTCGCACTTAACGGTTTCAACCACACGGATTGGCGGTATAAAAGCAGCTTCAATGACCCCTTCATTAGGAGTCATCCGATTTACACTCACCCAGCCTACAGCTGCGAAACCAGCCTTATCCCAGCTTGATTGCTCCAATCGCGCATCATATTTATCCCCGTACCAAATGTTATCATCTCGGGTAGGGCCATCTGCTGTCATCCAAGAGCTGTCGCTAACTAGGGTGCTGCTTGTTCCATCTGTATAATCCATTTGCAACTGCAGCAGAAATTTAGGCTCTATTGTCCCTGAGCTAGGCTCCGCCTTGCTGAAGTTATCGCCGATCCAATCTTTTCCATAAGCATAATGGCCTCGGCCAAGCTCAACCCCGATGCAATTGCTTCCCATCTCAAGTAGCTGCTCACCTTCAAAGGTCAGGTAATACACGCGTTTAGGAAACTGCGTATAATCCGGCTGCAGCACTCCATCGCCCATTCGCTCACCATTCAAGCTCATTTCAAAATACCCAAGGCAGCACATATACAGCCTTGCTTGCTTGACTGTTTTCGTGACCACAAATTCTTTACGAATCAAAGGTGCTGGTCCTCTGCGTTTAATACGGCCCCATGGCTGATCCCCGAACTCTGCAATGACCTTCGCTTCGCTCCAAGTGCTATCCGCCACATAGTCAGCCAGCTTCCAGCCGTCTTCTGTTGGATCAGAAACGGCCCAGGCAGCATCCGTGAAAATAGTTTCTTGCGAGCCATCGTCATAATGGAGCTCAAACACACCAACAAAACCAGCATGTTCGGAGTCTGTATTCTCCACTTCACAAACCAGACAGTTATCCCCATCGATGAGCTTAGCGGTAAAATCAATATAATAAAAAGGCGAGATCCAATCCTGCTTCCACCTCTTATTCAGCTTAGCTATTGTGCTTCCGTTGACGAACAAAGTGAAGAGACTGCCACAGGTTCCGTGAAAGATAGCTTGACGTATTATCCGATCTGTCGGCAATTGCAGCACTTTTCTAAATATAACTTTAGTATCCGGAGCTGCTTCAGCTAAATTCAACGAATGCCATATCCATTGGCTCCCGTCTAGCGGATTATAGCTCGAATTGCCGCCAATCCACTCGCCTTGCCAATCCTCGGGATGCAATAAGCCTGTTTCAAACCATGCCGTTTGACTCCAATCTGAGGCGTTTTCTTCCCCATCCCAAACCATAACCTTCCAATAATAACGTTGGCCAGAGACCAGCTGGCTTCCCAAATATTGAATTTGCAGGGTTTCATCAGAATTCACCTTGCCGCTATCCCAGCTGCTTCCAATCAATCGATTCAATTGTGTCTCGTCTGTATCGACAATAATATGATAGCTTGTTTGGCATTGGGCCCGCTTGTATGCCTCCAGCTTCCAGCTCAACAAAGGCAGCATCGTGCTAATCCCCAATGGGTTAATTGTATTTTCTGTTTTTAAATCAAATGCCTTTATGTTGGCTTGTTTAAGCGTATTTGGATTCATTGAATGTCACTCCTCCATATAGAGTAGTAGTGTACTTTTTAAAGAGTAATTTCGGTATCGTACTCGACGAATGTCCCTGCGCTGTCCATAATCGCAAAGGATAATGCTTTCAACCGAACCGGATATAGACTATCTGCGATTTTTACAATTCCCTGATTTACGGTTTCCAGTAGATTATACAAAATGACTTTGCGGCTTTCCTTCAACCATACTAAGCCGATGTTGCTGCCTTCGACAAACCGTGGGAAGCTCCAGTTACCTTGTTCCACCAGGCTTTGAAGCAAGGCAATGTCTTCAGCAACAGGCTTGGAAGCAGCTTGGTGATCCCAATTAATAAAATTAATAGCAGATGGCTCAAGCTGCTGGAGGATATCTTTATTCTTAAAAATGGCCTTTTGATCAAATATGACTTGCTTATATAGAGGCAGCTTTTTCTGCCATTCTGCTCCTAGTTCATAATCTCCGAAGAACAACAGCAAATCTCCGCCTTCACTATTCTGATCCGCACGAACGGGCTTGACCGGTAATCCCGCCAATATAGGCAGACTTGTTGGCACAATGGGCTCTGCGTGAGATCCGTGCGTTCCATAAGCTAAGTGCACCGGATAAAATCTTTCTGTGTTTGCAGTTGCTTTGTCCAGCTCTTGCAATACCGGCAGTGCAGCAGCTATTGCTTGCCAATAGCTATCATCCAGCACCCAGGTGCCGCTCATAAATAGCACATTCTCAAGTCCCGCTGTAATGGCCATTTTCGCTTTATATACCAAATTGTGCTCCTTTAAGGAACGCGGCGGAAAAATCGTTGATTCGCTATAGGCTAATTCCTTATCCATAAAGTTCAAATGGTAAGTTATGCCCAGCATTTCTTCCGCTTTTGCAGATGGCTTCGTAAAGGAAGCATCCTTAAATTGCAGCTCCCCGACGCGAAACAGTGCATTTGGGATTTGCTCGCGAATTGCCGGAATATCTATTCCATGGCGTTCGTCCCCAAAATGCATCACCATAATGCCTGGTTGGACACCCTCTATATCCGTTGCCTTCATCACAGCTGTAATTTTATCGCATTGAAAAGAAACCCAATCCTTCATTAATTGGAGATTGAGCTTTCGGGTTATTTGCACCATTAAGGTTTCTCTAGTTTCACTGTGGTGATAAATCCCATTAAATTCGGTCACGCAAGCATCACAATAACAGCCTTCGATAAATTCGTTAAAATTGCCGACACGGAGATCATCATCGAGAAATACCTCTTTGAAGCCTGCGTTATGCAGTATTTGGGCCACCTTGCCGTTGTCCTCAATCAGGCAGGTATCAATCGCCCCACAGAAATAAACGGTCTCACCTTCATTATCAACCCGATAATGCCAATGCTTAGGGATCTCCAAATCGAGATCAGGATCGTCCGGATTAAGCGCATTGCCAGGATGCCCGATCGGGATGGTTACCGCACCGACCTCAAGCCCATTATGCTCAACAAAGGCCTTAGCCTCCTTAAGCTCTTCGATATCGACCATTTTGCCCGAAAAGAAACCGGCTATCCATATTTTCTGGATTCCGGCTCTTTTCATATTCGCAACCAACGCATCTCTCGTAGCAGTATCCAGCAACGGTTCATGTGCCATGCTATATTGCAGCTTCATCTAGTTCCACTCCTATAATAAATTGCTTTCAGCCTTTAACCGCCCCTGATGTAACACCTGAAACATAATATTTCATTCCAAAGCTGAACAAAACTAACAACGGCAGACAAGAAATGATATACGCTGCCATTCTCTGTCCATACTGAACATTGTTACTTGAATCAACGCCAATCTTCTGGAGCTGAACGGTGACCATTTGCAGCTTTTCCCCACTAATAGTAAGTAAAGGCCAAATGAAATCATTGTAATTCCCGATCATATTCATTACAGCCAATGTAATTAGAATCGGCATCGTCAACGGCACTGCAATCCGCCAATAATTCGTGAATTCGGTAGCACCGTCTATACGTGAGCATTCGAATAGCTCATTAGGCAAAGCCTCAAGGAAGGTACGACAAAGAATAATTCCGAATACCTGCCCACCAGCAATCCAAGGCAGGAGCAAAGCCCACCAGGTATTAAGCAATCCATACCCAGATATCTGCGCATACAAAGGCATGAGCGTTAAGACACCGGGAATCATCATCAAAGAAAGAATCAGCAAATAAAAGAAGTTTCTTCCAGGAAACTGCAAGCGTGCAAAAACATAGCCGCTAAGCGATGATAAGAAGACCACGCCTATAGTCGCGATTCCGCTCACAAAAACACTGTTGAATATACTTCTCCCTATCCCCTCAAAAGCTTCTTTATAGTTTTTCCAAATCCACGGACTGGGCAATCCCCAGAAGTCGGAATAAATTTGCCCATTATTGCGAAAAGACATGGATAGCATAATAACAATCGGGATATAAGTAAGGATCCCCAATAGAATTAGCACAAACCAAACAGATAACTTCGATATTTTTGAAGACTTATACATGGATTAACCTCCAGTCCTGTTGCTTTATTGATCGGCTGTTTTGACCTTCAATTGGAATATTGTTCCGATAAGAATGAATATGAACAAGATTATTCCCATAGCAGAAGCATAACCGTAATCATTGAATCGGGTCGCGGCAAAAAACAACTCCAAAGCCGGCAAATACGTACTGTCGAAAGGTCCCCCTAATGTAGTGAGATAGACCAGCGTGAAATCCTGGATAGTTCCAATAAAGGTTAAGACTAGCAGCAAGCGAATTTGACCAGTCAAAAGCGGAAGCTCGATGCTCCAGAATCGTCTATATTTGCCAATGCCGTCCATAATTCCTGCCTCGAATACATCCTTGGGAATTCCGATCATGCCCCCATAGAAAATCAGCAAAGAGAAGGCGCCAATCCACGGAAAGCCCATAAAAGCAAGTGCCGGCATGGCTGTTTTGGTTTCTCCAAGCCAAACATGCTGCAGACTTTCTAGTCCAACTGCCCCTAAAGCTTGATTAAGCATTCCGAAATTGGGGTCGTAAATGAAAAACCATAACAACGTACCCACAATACTAGGAACAACAAGCGGATAAATAAACAGGTTCCGCATAAAATACTTGGCTTTCTCAGATGCCAAATGAAAGATCATCACAGCAACAAGCAATGGAATGATCAGCTGAAGCGCTCTAGAAACAACCAGAAACAGCATATTGTTAATCCCTATCCAGAAATAATGGCTGTTAAACACCTTTATATATTGTTCGAAACCAACAAATGTTGTGGATAAGCCCGGCTTCCAATCTGTAAAAGAATGATAGAATGCCGAGTAAGCTGGATAATAATTAAATAACGCGAGCAATAATAAAGTAGGCAGGAGTAGTAAGTAAGCTGTTTTATTTTTAAATACTAGCTTTAGAGTTAAGAGCAAGCTTTGCTGTATTCGGTAGCTTTGGAATAATAAGCGTAAAATAAGCACACATATGGCAACAATCCCTACACATACGAGTACAAGGAAGAATATCCCTCGTTGTTGTGAGATGGAATTAAAGGATTCCATAGCAACTACATTTACAAAGGTAACCTGCTCGCCTGCTGCAATTAAATTTTTCCCACTTTGGTCCATATGAACGTATTTAGTACCATTATTTAAAGGCAGCTGTGTGATTTCTCCCCCATTTTTGGCAGAAATCAATTTTAAATTCCCTTGCTCATTGGCCAGCATCAAGCTGTCTCCTGTAGAGGAGGAGGTTAAACCCGTAAATACTTCTTTATAGGAAGTGGTCCACAATGACTTCCCTTTTGAATCCAATGCGCCAACTGTTCCCAGCTTATCCGCATAAATAATACGCTCGCTTATAAGGTTTACTCCATATATCGGGGCTTTGGAAACAAACTCCCAAACCGATTTGCCGCTTTTGTCCAGCGCCATAATACGGGATGAATCCGTTCCAATGAATAAGGTTTGACCGTCGGCAGAATACACTAAAGAGCGCATTGCGACATTGCTCTCATATTTCCAAATCTCTGTACCTTCGTGATCGAATGTATAAATGCGGTATTTACTTGCCAAAATGGCCCCTGCGGATACAGAGATCAATCCTTGCGGGCTCATCTCAATAGTCGTTGCAGGATAAGGGATTTTCCAGCTCTTCTTCATTGTTCCGGTTTTTATATCCAGAATATATACCAGACGATCCTCTGTCGCCGCTGCAATTTCCTGTTCATCCTTAGAAAGGGCTAGACCTTTGACACTACCCGTTGTTTTAAATGTCCAAACGATATTGCCCGCATTATCTACCCGCGAAATCTGATTATCCTTGCCTCCAATAACTAACCCTGCATCGTTATCCAATGCAGCCACACTTTCCTGAATGCCGAAGTCCTTCGTCCAAGCTACAGGTGTCTCCAGACTGCGATCCAAGAACCAAACAACGGCAAATAAAATGAATGAGATACTCAAAAGTACAATCGAAGCTATCGTCCATCCTCGTAAATTTATCCCTTTTTTCTTTGGAGCGCTAATTGCATTCATAGATGCCCTCCTTTCCAATGAAAGAAATAAGAAGTCAGATGACTTCTTATTTCTTGTTCTAATTTCTTTCTAATTGGACCTGCGATTATTTACGTTCAGGGCTTTTCTTTTCAGGTGTTTTCAAGTCGACTAATTCTATTTTCTGTGCTTGCAAAGCTGCTTCAAGATTCTTTTGAATGGATTTTTCATACTGTGTTAAGAAGTCATCCAAAGGCAATTTATCAGAGAAAAATTGTTGAGCTAATCCAGTCCATTCACGAACAGATGGTTGAAAATCAAAAATTCCACGGGACATGATATGCATCGAGTTATTCTTTTCAGCATTACCAAGTAATTTCAAAGCGTCGAATTTCTCTTGCAGATTAGGTTCAAGCGTAACATCTTTAAGAATTGGAGGTCCGTTGATACCTTTACCATCTTTAAAGGTTGCATCCAGGTAAATGGAATATCCGGCTGGGCTTGCATAATATTTCATAAAGTCCATGTTTAAATCATTTTGCTCTTGTTCTTTCTTCACAACTCCCAAGAATCCAATTGGTACTTCAATAGTACGAACAGGCGCTTGTGATTCCTTCATAGTAGGCATTGGGAAAAGACCATATTCGAATGCCGGAAGACCGTCTTTATTTCCGCCATTTTTTGTAGCATCCTTCAAATCCTTATCCAGTGAAGTAATTAACCCAGCGATATCAATATGAATAGCAGCTTTTTGTGTTAAGAATAAAGTATAGGCTGAAGCTTCATTAGTACCAAAGAAGCCAGGTTGCGTATATTCAGGAATCATTTTCTTAAAGTTTGTGTAGATCGTTTTATAACCATCATTGGTTACATTAATATCGCCTTTTTGAATGGCTAAAGCTTGACGCAATGGGTTCTTATTAACGTTGGCATCATCATCGTTATGAGGATCCGTTATATCTAATTTCCATTCTCCATCAACCTCAGGATCATAACAATAATCATTTTCTTGGCAACGCACTTTCTCAAACTCGGTTCTTTGGAATGAATCTGCATAAATTCGAGCCATCCAGCCCATTGCTCCAAGCCAGAAATCATCACTTGTTCCACCAAGACCAAGTGGAGTAAAGCCTGCTGCCTTCAGCTTCTTGCTCACTTCGATTAGCTCATCCCAAGTAGTTGGCGGCGTAGTAATTCCAGCTTTTTCGAACATCGTTTTATTATAGAACCAAGCGACCTGAACGGTTTCTAAGTTAATATTGTAGATGCCTCCTGTAACACCATCAACGGTTTGGGTCGAGAAGTCTTTGAAGCCATCTTTCCAGTTTGCATTGTTATTGTATGGATTTGGTTGATCATAATACGGTTTAAAATCAACAAATTTGGTTCTTTGCAAATCAACTACTGTGTTATTAACAACAATATCAGGTGTCGGCTTATCTGATGTTAATTGAGCGCGCAACCAATCTGCATAACCTGCGGACGGCTTCATTTCCACATTTACTTTTACCTTAGGGTTTAGTTTATTGTACGCAGCTGCAACGGCATTCCAGCCAGCTGAATTGGTAGATGGTGAGTTAATGTTGATTTCCCCTGCCCACTCTTTAGCAGGAACAGGTGTCGCTTCTGGTGTTGCTTCTGGTGGAGCAGCTGTTTCTGCAGCTGCAGTTGGTGCAGTGGTTGCAGCAGCGGACGGTTCAGGGGTATCTTTCTTGGTACAGGCAGAAAAGGCTACAACCAGTAAGGCTAGAATAAGGATAAATGCTACATTTTTTTTCAATTTACTTCCCCCTCAGATTTTAATTGAAATACTAGAATGAATTCTCAATCGCATTAATTTTCAATCCGCATTACAGAATCGATCCCACACTATCGCACAGCTACCTTATTAACCACCTACACCATAGCATCTCCACCTTTCAAAGGTACTACAAAAGATTAAACCGTTACAAGCCAATCATTGCGAAAGCTCTAATCGGCGCTCCGTCTCGACCTCTAATTTTTAAAGGAGCTGCGGCAAAATAAAATTCATCTGCACCAATATCACCTAGATTCGCCAAGCCTTCAACTATGACAATCTCTGCACCCAATAGAACTTTATGGACAGGATCATAATCCGTGGGGTTAGGCGTGGGAACATCCATCCCGATTAAGCCTATTTTTCGCTCAGCCAACCATCTCGCCAATTCAATTGTCATATAAGGAAAGTCGCTAAAATAATGTCTTTCTTGAAGCTGTTTAAACCAATCTGTGCGATAAATCACCTTGGAGCCTTCTACTATCTGATCCGCATAGGGCTCGAAGTCTTTTATTTCAATGGCTTCCTTAGGCTTCTTGTAGGTTAAATCGATGAGGATAGCTTTGCCTATGCATTGATGCAAATCCAATTGGTCAACCGTCTTGCCCTCATCCAAGAAATGAAAAGGCGCATCGAGATGGGTTCCTTGATGTGTGCTCATGGAAAGCTGGGTCATGTTATAGCCAATACTCTCGGTTGTGTTATGCACAATCACTGCGCATTTCGGATCCCAAGCAAAGTTAGGTGCGCCATGATAAATTTCAAGCGATAAATCCACGATCCTTACAGCCATACACTTTCACCCTTTCCGCAATGGATAATTTGGAATCAAGGTTTTAAGAAAATTTTACTAAAGCTGCTTTTACCAGCAACCAGCTCTTGAAATGCAGCAGGTCCATCAACTAAACTACGTGTTTCTGACCATCCCTGAATGTCTATTTTCCCTTGCTGCAAAAGCGTAATTGCCTGCTGAAAATCTGCATGCGTGTAAGTATAGGAACCAATAAGTGAAATTTCCTGCCTTACCAAATGATTCACAGGCAAATCAGATTTGTCATGGCCTAATCCCACCATAATGATCGTTCCGCCCGAATCCACCAGGTTCATACCTTGCTCTCTAGTGGCTTTCACGCCAACACAATCAATAATTGTCGGTATCCCCTGAGAAAATAGCTCTTCTCGCTGCTCTTCAATCTGCATTGGAGCAATCCCGATACCGCCTAATCTACGAACATGCTCCAATCTTGCAGGCTGCAGATCAAGTACTACGATTTTCCCTGCCCCCATTTGCTGAGCAGCCAATAAGCATAACAACCCTATTGGGCCAGCACCATAAATGAGTAAATCATCGAGTGGCTGAAGCCCCAGCTTAACCGCATGGATCGCCACAGCTAAGGGTTCAGCAAGCGAGGCTAACGAGGCATCTATACCCTCTGGTACTTGGAATATATTTTCATAAGGTACGGCAACGAATTCTGCAAATGCACCCGGTCGATGAATGCCAATGATCTTCCGATTGCGACAAACATTGGTTTTCCCCATGAGGCAGCTAGCACAAGTGCGACAGGCAATTAACGGATTAACTACGACCTTGTCTTTAACGGATAGGCCGTGAACCTGATCTCCTAGAGCAACTATTCGCCCGCAGAATTCATGGCCCATAACTAACGGTGCCTTTCGAATACTACTATGCCCCAAATAACCTTCCAATTCACTGCCGCAGATCCCTGTGCTTTCCACTTTAATGAGCACTTCATTGGGTTGAAAGCTCGGGGCATCTACCTCTTCAACAGTTACCTTTTCGGGACCATGATAGATCATCGCTTGCATTTATACCCACAACTCCTGTCTGTAGCTTAACTTCAGCTTTCTTAGAGACCCGTTATGAAATCGCTTTCATTTTAAATTCCTTGGGCAGTCAACTCGCCGCCTACTCTCCAATAAAGGAATTTTATTTAGCTAAATAGCCGCCATCTACCATTAAATCCTCGCCAGTGATGAACGATGCATCATCGGATACCATAAAAGCGACTACACCCGATACTTCTTCGGGACGTCCTTGACGACCCAGAATATGATGCTGTGATATCCGCGCATTCTCTTCCTCAGGATCCATGCCAAGCAGGATACAGCTTTTCTCAAATGCTTCTGTTCTAATGTAGCCTGGGCAAACGCTGTTCACACGAATATGGAATTGGGCTAAATCTATTGCCCAGCATTTTGTTAACCCGCGAATTGCAAACTTAGTTGCATTATAGGTTGCAAAGCTAGGCTGCCCGATAAAACCGCTTACAGAAGATAAATTAATGATTGCACCTGCACCTGTCTTCTTCATCAAAGGGACACAATACTGAGTAACTAGTGAGGTACCGATAATATTCACATCCAAAATTTCTTTCCATTCTTGTGGAGTAGCTTCAATTCCTTTAAAAATAAATTGAGCAGCGTTATTTATGAGAATATCTACACAGCCCGACTTTTCGGCAACCTGGAGAAATACTTCTTCTATTTGAGTTTCTTTACTAATATCAACCTTTGCATAGTAAACGGGATGTCCAGTTGCATCTTTAATTGCATTTGCTGTTTCTTCGCCATCCGCCTTAAGATCGAGAATCCAGACTATACAGCCTTCTTCGCTTAAACGGTGGGCAATCGCCTGTCCTAACCCTTGTGCTCCGCCAGTAACAATAGCAACTTTTCCTTTTAGTCCTCGCACAATTCTTCTCCCATTCCTACGTTCTTTTATATCCTGAGTATAGATCAGTTTATTGGATACGTCAATAAGTCCAATTAGTTATTTTTATATCCAATTAACCGTATTTACAATAAATTATTAGCTTTTCAGCATGTTTTTTTGATAAAACCGGCAGTTTTAGCAGCGGTATAGCGCATTTTTAAAATGAGATATGTGTGGGATGAAAAATAAATTTTGATTAATTGGATATACATTTCTGGATTTAATATATATCCAGTTTTTCTCAGTAAAAACAAATTCGCCTTGCTGGCGCTCTGTAATGCTGATTTTGAGGCTACTCTGGCTCAGTAATGCTGATTTTCAGCATTGTACTATCGTCACTTTTTATTTCCTATACAATAAAAAAGCAAGGTCGCTAAGGACCCTGCTTAATCATCATTAATATTCATTTATCTATCTACATTCGTTCTTTTCAGATCATTTATTGGGAATGAAAGAAGTAAGCTCCCGATTCGATGAGATATTCTGAAGCGCCTTCCCTTGCTGAGACGAATGTGACTCCTTTTGATTCTGCAGCCAGCGCTCCGCTTTCGGTGATTAATCCACTCTTGAATTTAGGAATAATTACTGTCGCAGCCATATTTGCTGGGATTTCGACCTTCAAAACAAATCCATCCCCATCCTTGCTCCATTCCGTGGTAATTGGACCCCGAACGGAGCGATAGGAGGCTTGTACATGATCGATTGGGCTGTCAATGCACGGTTGAATAACCACTTGTTTATAGGAAGGTAAGCTTTCATGGGGTCGAATGCCTGCATAGTTCCCAAAGATCCATTCTGCAACTGAAGCGAAACCAACGTGAATAAGCCCATTCATTCCAGAAGGATTAAAACCTAAACCGGGAACATGTGAATCAAGCCGCTCCCAAATTACAGTTGCTCCTTGGTCAATCATGCTTCCAAACGACGGGTATTCTGGACGCATCACCAATCCATACGCTAATTCATGATGGCCATTGTCAGATAGGGCATTCAGAAGCAAATTCGTCGATGGCGTGCCCGTTGTCATGAATCCGTTATATTGTTCGATAGCTACAAGCAGCCGGTCCAATACAGCTGATTTCTCTTCGGGTTGAACAATGCCGTAGCCCAGCAATAACCCATAAAGCGTCTGCGCCCCGTCGATCTTTTCATCCGATTCCAATAGGGTTCTCACGAATTCCTGGCGTAGTTTCTTTGCAAAACCATCAATGGACGCACATGTTGCCAAATCAGCTAACACTTCCGCCATATTTCGCATCAACTTACTTACCTGTAAAAAGGAGAGCATTTCATAATGCGCTTTCCCGATTTTTGCTGGTCCTTTTTCTTTCCAAGACATAGCACCTGGCTTAATCGTCATATTGGATGCCAAGTGATCGGTCCATCCCTCCACGAACGGCTCAGCTCCGCTTTCATATTTATCCTGAAGCATACGGTAATAGGTCAACAAGGAGGGATACAATTCTTGTAACAGGCGAATGTCGCCATAATTCATATACGAAGACCAGGCTGTAGTTATAGCTGCATCCGAATAACAAGCTGCCCCTGTAATTAAATTCATACGCGGTGCAGTTGCTGAAAAATAGCCACCCTCGGTTTGATCATCCTGCAGATCTCTACAGCGACGGGTAAAGTGAGCTGCTATATCCAGCATATAAGGCAGAGATTGAGAGTGGGTGGTGAAGCAGTCTCCCATCCACGGCCAACGTTCGTCACGATCGCAGACATCAACTACAACACTTTTCATACAGGCTTGATAGGTCAAGAGTGCATTGGACCATAGCTTATTCAAACGCTCGTCCGATGTCTTTAAGCTAGAAGCCTCTGGATAATCGTCTGCTATCATCACAGCTGTAATATCCAACAAATTATCTAATGAAACCAAACCCGTCAGCTCCACATAACGAAAGCCGTGAAAAGTGAAAGCAGCCTCGAACGTTTGGGGACCTTGGCCATTCAGTATATAAATATCTCCATTGTCATAGGCTCCCCACAGGGTGTCTGTGTAAATCGATCCATCCTCATTTAAAACAGGGATATGACGAAGCTTTACCTTCTGACCCGCTGCTCCTTGCAACGTCACCCGACAAACGCCGCCAACACTTTGACCGAAGTCGTATAAATATGCACCAGGGCTAATTTCTTTCTCGGAAATAAATGGATATTCACGAATACGGCGAACCGGCTGCACGGTCTGCGGCGATTTAATTAAAGGCCAAGGGACATCTGAGACGCTTACTTGACTCCATTTCGAGCTGTCGTTGAAGCCTTGCTTGCTCCAGCCCGCGGGCTCCAGCCTTGAATCGTAGAGGATTCCGTCATACATGCTTGTCTTTCGGTATGGACCTTCCATTGAATAGGTCCAGCTTTCATCCGTACCAACTATTTCAGCTGATCCATCGCTATATTCTATCTCAATCTGCACAAGCAGCCGTGGTATTGCATCGCCAAAGCTCCCCTCCGCAAAATCCTTAAATTGATCAAATCCATCTAAACGATATCGCGATCGGTACCAGCCATCGGCAAGAATTGCCCCTATCGCATTATCCCCTTGATTTAATAGGGCTGTAACATTGTAGGCCTGCACAGCCACCCTTTTCTCGTATTGAGTAAGACCAGGAGCCAAACAATGGTCGCCAACACGTTCCCCATTAATGTACAGCTCATAATTGCCCAAGGCAGTTGCATAAACCATAGCCCGGCTAACGGGCTTGCTGCAAGCAATCTCCTTCTGCATTAGAGGAGCGGAACGGAGTTTTCTGCGGCTTCCTGCATCATAGGCTGTTTTTCCATCCGTCAGATAAGCTGCACTAAAGCCCTCTTGTGTATTTTCATAGGAATCCAATGCAGTCACTCGGCAGCCCACAGCTATATTGAGATCCTTGTTCAGCAGCTCGATCTCGGCAAATTTCAAACAAACGCTCTCTCCCATAAACTCGGATCCAAGCTGCTTAAGCCCTGTAAAGCGAACATAACGTCCACTAACTTGGTTAAAATTCATTTGAATAATCGGTTCGGGTAAAACATCTTCCGTTGAACAATCAACCACTCTTTGACTTGCGTACATTTCCTCGTTATCCGATACCTCCACTATAAAACGGACAGGAAAGCCGTCAGTCGGGGAAGCTTCACCTCCATACGGCCTGTTGCCCCGCTTTCCGACAGCGGTATATAGCCGTATGCCGTCTAGCTCTTGCGAATGGCCCAGATCAATTTGGACCCACTTTTGTTCTAATGGGTCCTTCGTTTCCAATGACATGTAACCTATATGTGCAGGTGTATCCGAGATAAATTCAGCAGCGGTAATCCAGCTGGCTTTCCAATCCTCTTCATGCAGAAGACCAATTGAGAACTCAGCCAACTCGCGGGATTCACACGCTTCCTCCGACTCTCCCGCAGCCGCAACCCAACTATAAACCTTCCAATAACAAGCTTCCCCCGATGATAACGGCACCCCCGTATATTCAACATGAAGAGTCTCATCGGATTCCACCTTGCCTGAATCCCACAAATCACCAATATTTTGCTGTAATATCATGCGATCTGATGCAACTAGAAGACGATAGGCTGTCTGCCTAACACTTCTTCTTTTATCTATGATTTCCCAAGAAAATCTGGGCTTGGCTGTACAAATCCCCAGTGGATTAACCAAATACTCGCAACGTAGATAGTTCACTTCACTTGGCATAAAAAACCCCTTCATCCTAGATCAAGTCATATGCAACCGATCTACACAAGTCTGTTTATTTGGTCAACAAAGGAAACGTGCCGCCTTTAATCGGATCATTCACTTGAAAGCGATTATCCGTAATAAAGTGCTTGGCACCATTATATGTTGTTCCATCGGGCATATAAATCACGGCTAAAACCCTGCGTGGTTTATCTGTCTTATTGGCATGCGCGTAGTGAAAGGTTAACCCGTGGTGGAAAGTACAGCTTCCTTTCTTTAAAGGGACGATGACTGCTCTTTTCTCCGAAATATCTGTTCCCTGAGTGAAGTCAAAAATATTTTGCGGATTTACTAAATCAATACCCGTTAATTTGCCTAATTTATGAGAACCCGGTACAAATTTCATACAACCATTATTTTCATCTACATCATCAACTGGGATCCAAGCCGAAAGAGCACCTGGTTCATTCATGGGCCAGTATACAAGATCCTGATGCCACGGTGTGTGCTTCGAATCTTGAGGCATTTTCCACAAGGCATGGTCATGGAAGAAACGAATGCGGTCAGCACCACTCAGCTCTTTGGCAATCTGGGCAACTCTTGGATGAAAAGAAAATTTACCCATCGAGCCTTGGTCGCGCCATACGTTTACCTTTTGATTTAATACCTTGAAATAGGCACCATCTGGCTTGTCTGTTTTTACCGAAATTTCGGCGTCAACCGTCATTGCTTCTTCCATTGCTTCAGCTAGCTCAGCAACCTCATCTAAGGTTAATACATTATCTACTTGAATAAAGCCATTTTCTTGATAAAAGGCGATTTGTTCGGGTGTTAGAATCGGTTCCATATTCATCATCCTTTCTTAACTATCTACCCTTACTATAATTAAAATATCGCGCGTTTTCTTGGTGAATCCTATGAATAATAGCGCTGATATTCCGCTGGCTGACACATTGCTGCAAATCTTCCTTATAGCAAAAAATGCCGATTCATCTAAGAGAATCAGCACTTTTCGCTTAGCTATTTAATTATATAATTCAATTAACCGGGGCTCCACCCGCGTCAATACGGTATCCGAGTCTTGTTCTATGCTATTAACCATTAATTGAGCAGCGATGATGCCAATTTCTGCAGGAGACTGATCTACATAGGCCGCTGGCATTATACATTCAGGTGCAAGACTAGGCTCATCACAGCTAATAATGATTATATCATGTCGACCAAGCTGCCAGCATGCTCTGCCGATGAATTGAGCAATGTGGGCATCAGCGGCTGCAATTGCTTCTAAATCCGGATGATCCTTAATGAAATTCAAGATCTCCTCCGGTACTGGATGTGGACCTATTTGATTCAAACCTTGCAATACTTCTGGAGAAACAGTCAAATTAAGATGTGCAGGCAATGGAGGAACGCCATATTCGAGCAGAGCCGATTGAAATCCAAATAATCTTTCTCTCACACCCACTGTGTAATGGGAAGGATAGCTGATATAGCCAATTTGCTGCTTCTTGCGGCTAACCAGATACTGCCCCATTAGATAGCCCACTTTTTCTGTATCACAATGCACGCCATTTACCTTAAAGTCACGAAAATACTTCTCAACAAAAACCAATGGAAACTTCTCTAATATAAGCCGCAGCATATCATCCTGAAAATATTCACCTCGGCTAGCCACGACTACTAATCCATCAATCGGTATACTTAACAACTCTTTAATCGTCGATGCTCCTAGGTTGTCAGAATCGTCAATCCGCTTAAAAACAAGGTGATAACCTCTGCGGCTTAGCTCAAATTCAATACCCGATATCAAGAGGAATTGGTAGCGAAATTCCATCCATGGCATTATCAAGCCAATTTTAGGTGCCGATTTAACCAATAGTGTATTTTCAAAGGTTGGGGAAGACAACGAGATTTTTTTATCGGTAACAAATGTCCCCTTTCCGCGATGGCGATAGAGGTACCCTTCTGCAACCAAGCCTACTACTGCATTCTTGGCTGTAATGCGGCTTACCTTAAATTGATCCGCCAGAATTCGTTCAGCCGGCAGCTGATCATGGGGCTTCCATACTCCAGCTTGAATTTGGTCCAAAATAAATTTCTGAATTTGATTGTACAAGGGAATCTTTCTGTTCATTTAGCCGTACCTCTCTTTACATATATCTCCTCTAAAACTGAAAGTGGATATAAAGAGTATATGATATGTGTCTTCTATTCACAACAATAGAATTCAATTTTAGCCTAAGAGCTTCAAGATATCCTTCAGAATCGGAGTTAACCCATTAGCAATCTGCATAAAACCAAGATCTGTCGGATGGATGCCATCTACCGTACAATCATTCCAAATCTCCCCGAACAACTCAGCTCCATCGTGAAAATAAATCATGCTATCGCCTTTAGCCTGCAGCTCCTTAACCAGCTCACTTTGATAATTTCTTCTTGCTATCCTATCTTCATAAGCTGAGGTGTTAGCATGCTCAAAGCTGTAGGGAATTCGCGATAGGACAAGAATAGGAACCTCTGTATTCCGACTGCGGAGTATACGAATAAACTCAGGCATTGTGCGGATCAAGTCATCTATATGCGGGTTATTGGCATCATAATCCACTACAATACAGCTCGGATCCGCAATCTCGTTAATCATTTCTGCAATTTCCGGATCGCCCTTGCCGTTGCCGGAGAAGCCCAAATTAATAAATTCTAGATCAAAGCGGCGGCTAAGAATATTGGTGTAAGACATACCTGGACGTGAGGCGCAGCCTCCCTGTGTAATGGATGTTCCATACAAAACAATCCTTTGATCAGTAGCATACGCTGGAAAATTGAATATATTAGCATCTTCATTCAATCCTATTAGTACTTCATGGACACCTTGGCATAAAGGAAAATTAAGTGTAATGCAGCGCATTTCAGCTTCTAGGGCTTCGAAGAATACATACTCGTATTGATCAGAATCATGCGGGAATCGGGTTGTGCCGTAATAGAGCTGAGAGCCTGGCTTGCCTAAATAGCAGTCAAACCCATTTACTGCAGTTCCTGTTATATGTTCTGCGGTATTCGGGCCAAATAGCTTTACTTTGATCACCAGCTTGGTGGCGTTCGTCTGGAAACGAATCTGCCCGCCAGACGTATTATCAGCCAAATCATCTAATTCTTGGCGAATAGCTCCAGGTTCAACTACAGGCAGTCGGCGGAACTTCTGCTCCTTCGACCACCAAGCAAATCCGGAAATTTGAAAAGGTGCTTCGACTGGTGAGTTCCATTGAAGCTCATCTTTTGCAATAATTGATTGTTCCATATGCCATAGTCTCCTTATAATCTATTAACAGCTTGATGCGAAACCCCTGAGACCTTGCCTCCTTTTAGCACAATAATCGTTACACCAAAGAAAGCACTTATAATGTAATACCAAGCATACGCTCCACTATTTTTGCAATTGCAGCTGTTTTCCCCACAAAATAATAGACCTGTGAAAGATCCGTCGAAGCATCCTTCGAGCCGTGAAATTGACCTCTCCTCAGGCAAGGCAAGTAATCGAGTCTCGCACTCATAGCCGACATAGCTGATATCTAAAAGCTCTGAGCTCTCCGTAGAGAAATTGCGCTTCATGGGATTAGGTATGGGTGAATATTGCTTATGCATTTTTAAGTGAATATTCTGGTTGGTACGAGAATTCCTAACCATAAAAGCTTGCTGTGTTGTGGTCTTGTCAGAGTCGCTAGCATCCCCCATCCAATAGCTTCCCGGGTCCAGCTGTTTGGGTATATCATATTCGCCACTAGCATCTATGAAGTAATCTAGCTCTGGGCTAATCCACGTTCGATCCCCGCCTACATTCCATTGCTCTTCGGCAATAGCGGATAGATTAGTCCAAAATGCCGATTCATCGTGGTTCGGAGCCTTTAATTCAATCACGCGAGAACCACGCTCTAGAATAACCATTTGTCCCGCATCCAGACTCCCGATAACAGCAAATTTCTCATTCAGAGCTTCAAGCATTTGTTTGACCGTTTTCTTCATTCCCCTAACTCCTCTTATAAGATGCTTATAAATAAAAAGAAAAAAGCACACCTCTTCTGCTAATGAATAAAGATTAGCCTAAATGATGTGTTTATTAAAGCAATCGGTTATGCCTCCATCTAGGGCAGCAAGTGCGGTCTGCCAGGTATCGGGAACATAGGCAAGCTGCGGAAGCCTTCCGCGTATTTATATCCAGGTCCAAGACCGCGCATGGAAGAAATTCTTACCATATTCGCTACAATGTCGGCTCCGAACACATGCTGCAACCAAACATCTTGGCTTTCATGACACTTCAGCATTTGGGCTTTGGTATCAAATGTTTCAGTAATATCGACATATATCTCCGGTTGAAAATCAATACCACCCACATTGTCATACATGAATACATGAGGTACATTTTTCATAGCTGGGTATTCTGTGACGATCAATGGAACAGTAACCGGAATACGGCAATCAATCGAGATTTCCGAGCAGATGCGATGGTCGGGATGGTAGTCATTAGGGCTATGGACAAGCATTATGTCTGGATTAGCTTTGCGGATAGCATTAATGAAAGCCATTCTGGATTCACGATCATGAAACAGGAATTCATCATCATAGTCCATCCAAATTAAATCCGCGCCAATTACGGCAGCGGCTGCCTCTGCTTCTTTTTTACGAACAGCTGCAATTTCTTCTTTAGTTAATGTAGGTGAGCCTACATTTCCGTTCGTTGCTATCATGATCGTAACATGATCACCGCGTGCAGCGAATTTCGCTAATGTACCTCCACAACATAATTCAACATCGTCTGGGTGTGCACCGATTGCTAGAACTCTCATTTCAATTATCTCCTTTATTGTTAGATGCTTAAATTTGCGATTACTCCTATAAAATTTGCCCAATACGTGGTTGGAATCCTGGATCTTGAGGATCGTAGAAAACCATTTCGCGTTCGAAGTTTTGTCCAAAGTAGTCCAGCTTAGTAATATCCAAATCAATTCCAAACCCGGGGCGGTCAGGTACTGTTATTTTGCCATCATTAAATACAAGCTCTTCACGAAGCAAATCACCCCTCATGAACTTAAGATGCGTATCATTTGCAAACGGAAAGTTCCGTGAAGAAGCGACCATGTGTACATTGCCCAAAGTGCCGATGCCCGTTTCAGCCCAGCTTCCAGTGATGCACCAAATGCCTGCATGATTGGCTAAATCGACGATTTGCTTGGCTTTTAAGATACCGCCTGCTTCAGATGGGTAAACGAGAAAGCATGCACAGGCTCTTTTGTCGATTAGGCGCAGCGCATCCTCATAGGTCGCACAGCCCTCATCCGCAATAATCGGCACATCTACTGCGCGGGCTACGGCAGCCATTCCGTCTACATCATCATAGCGCGTAGGTTGTTCAACCATTTGCAGGTCATATTTCTCCATTTTGCGAATTGCTTTGATCGCAGTCGGCACACTCCAGTTTTGGTTCGCATCAATGCGAATCTTCATTAATGGACCTACAGCTTCACGTACGGCTTTCACCCGCAAAGTATCCAATTCGATATCGCGGCCAACCTTCAGCTTTAGTTCCGTATACCCCGCTGCTGCAAACTTCCGTGCTTCTTCAGCATTGTTCTCTGGCTTATCGATAAAAATATATCCTGAGAAAGCAACTTCTTGCTTAACCTTGCCGCCCAATAAATTATAGACTGGCGTGTTGAGAATTTTTCCGCGCAAATCAAGCAAGGCCATTTCAACCCCAGCCATACCGTAATAACCGATTTGCTTCCAATTGACACTGTATTCCTCCAAACGGTGGAGAATCGATTCCAATTCCATCGGATCGCGGCCAATGATAAAAGGCGCAAATTCTTTATCCACGACAGTTTGGATAACGGGTATTGTCGGCCCTACCGATTCGCCAATTCCGATTAAGCCTTCGTCTGTTTCAATTTGTACAATCAGTGAAGGCGCACTATATCGAGTTCCTCCAGACCATTTCTCACCTTTGTAGAATGGGATCTTGATCATCTTGGTATGAACTGCTGTAATTTTCATTTGTTTTCCTCCCAAATTTTATTTGTTATTTACGATTATTTTGATAGCTTCATCAGGCTCATTTCGCGCAAACTCAATCGCTTTATCCAGATCCTCAAACTTATAATATTGGGTAATCACCGGATCCACCTGCACGCTGCCGGAAGCCATCATTTCAATAACCCGCGGCCACACTTGAGGAGCATTTGTTGAACCTAATAAAGTTAATTCTTTAAGGACTACAGTTTGAATATCCACTAAAATTGGCTTGCCCGGCAATCCGAATAACAAGAGCTGTCCACCTCTTTTTAACAGCTCAATGCCGAGCTTGATTGAGGCTTCATTTCCCGCCGCATCTATTACAATATCCTGCGTTTCTTCAGAAAGAGCAGCCTCCGAAGCTCGCAAATTTACCGTTACATCCGCTCCAAGCTTAAGCCCCAGCTCCAGTCGGCTTTCCCTCATCCCAATCAAAGTGACTTTGCTCACTCCAGCGGCCTTCAACAGCTGCACGTAGTATAAACCGGTTGGACCATCTCCTATCACAACGGCATGCTGCCCTAGGCGAATAGCTAATTTGTCGATGCCGCCTAAGCAGCAATGCAGCGTTTCTGCTTGTGTAGCCTCTGCGAAGCTGATGGAATCCGGCAGTTTATATAGATTAGTGGAAGGCACAACAAGGAACTCCTGCCAGCCCCCAGGAAATTGCAGCCCAATTTCGCCAGACCGAATACAACGGTGTTTATTGCCGGCTAAACATTCCTGGCAAGTCCCACAGCCGATCAACGGATCAATACAAACACGATCACCAAGCTGCCATTGGGTAACCCCGGTACCAACTCGTTCCACAAACCCGGCCAATTCATGGCCAAGCGGAAGCGGCGGTGTACTGAAATCAGCATGTCCGCTCATGATATGCAGATCCGTGCCGCAGATGCCGATGGACAGAATTCGTATCTCTACTTGGCCAGGACCTGGTTCCTCACGTGTTATTACGCTTGATTCTAATGCGTTATACCCGGTCCATTCCCAAATCTTTTTCTGCATCTCCGATCCCCTCCTTGTGGGATAATGCCCCATGTCACTTATTCTTTTATAAAATATATTCAATCATTTCCTTGCTTAACTAGAGCATGTAAACCTTATTTTCTTCTCTTTAAATAGATTAATAAATGTTTCATCCGTTGGCGGAGCGTCTGAATAAATTTGGCTAACGGATTCGAAGCCGTCAATACCGAATAAAGCTTTTGAATTTGCAAATGTATTGGAAAATTTGCTTGAATCGGCTAAGACTATCGTTTCGGCTGAGGATTCAATCATGCATCGGCGTATAGCTGCTTCCATCATATTAATACAGCGTAATCCTTCAGGGAGTATGGCGTTGGGGGAAATAAATGCTTTAGTTGCGCGTAACTTCCGAATCGTTTCTTCGGCGAAATGTCCGACAAAGGATTGTGAAAAATGATTAAGCGTTCCCGAAATTCCAAATAAGGTTCCTTCCGAATAGTCTTTAAATATCTCGAAAATAGGGATGGAATGACTAATTACCGTAATATTCTTGAGCTTCCTTAATTCTAGGGCCAAATGCCAAACAGTAGCGCTTGAATCTAAGAAAATAGTATCACCCTCATTAATAGATGAAATGGCCATGCGAGCAATCGCGCTTTTTCTTTCGCTTAACGCCTGAGAAGTAAACGAGAATGGAAGCGGTTCTCCTTCTTTTAAGGCTGCTCCGCCATGCTTGCGGTCTATTTTCCCCTTCTCGTCCAATAAACGTAAATCGGTGCGAATGGTCACCTGAGAGACCTCGAACATCTCGCTTAATTGCGCTACCCCGGCAAAGCCATTTTCAGCGAGGTAATCGATTATCTTTTTATGTCTTTGCAATGCATGCATAGCCGGATTCCCTTCAAAATAATTATTTGCAATCATTATAGTTAATATCTTTCGTATTTCGTATTATCAAAATCATTTCTGTTTATTTATCTATTAAATAATCAGCGTAAATTTGCTTAAACTTACCAATATTATGTTTTATGGGAAAGTTTCTTTCTCTGAGCCCAATAAGGATTCCACCAACTACAGGCTCGAATAATGGCTGAAAAACCTCAATTTGAGGCTGTTGCTGCTTTACCATCTTCGCAAATGTTTGATACAAAAGCGGGTGTGCTTTCCATACGCCACCGGAAATTGTGAGAGGAAACCCTTGGTATAGCTCAGATTGATCGAGCCTTAATGTCTGAATCGTTTGATTTGCAAGCATGATTGCAGCATCTTTTAAGATATTTATGGCTACAATGTCCCCTTCTGCTGCTGAGAGGCCAACTATTCTGCAAATCGAAGCGATGCGTTTCCTTTGGTCTCCTTTCTGTAGACCATGTATGTAGAATAGCAGATTTCTTAAATTATCAAATTGGAATTCGGTTAAGATTTTTTCCAGAAGCGAGGTAAAGGGACCAATCTGATCAGACATATAGGTGCAGGCAGCAAACGCCTTACATCCAATGGAATAACCCGACCCCTCGTCACCGAATATGCTCCCCCACCCGCCGACATATCTCGCCCCGAATTTCTTTGTATGGGTCATCGTAAATGAACCGGTGCCAGCCACACAGATTGCACCATATTCCTCTTGAATAGCGGCATATAGGGAGAGATGGTATTCTTCGCAATTATGTACAGCTACATGCGGATGCGTCCATTTAATAATCGTATCATGAACAAATTGATGGATGACTGGCATCGCCCAATAGACTGCAGTTATATCAACGCGTTGGATATTATTGCGGAGAAGAGCTTGCTCAATGGCTTGTGAAATGGATTGCTCGATTTCTTGCTCTGAGTTAAAGTGCGAATTAGTCGGACCACTAGTGCTGTAACCACATAGATTGCCGTATTCATCAGAAACCAGACATAGCAGTTTGGAGCCTCCGCCATCAAGAGCCATTATATATTTCAACTAAGATCACTCTCTTCAATTTAAGATGTTATTTTCACAATTCTTTCATATGCTTTCTATTATAATGAGTTTATGGATGATATTCAATCATTGACTTGCATATATATCCCAAATATAATAACAAGTGAAAGTAATATGATATTAAATAGACTATAAACGAAAGTAGGATGTATATGCTGGATGAGTTTCAAATCTTTCCTTGGGTATCTCCCCCTAGCTATGAAACAAACGACTTTAGGTATCTCCAAATGAAAGCAGCGGGCTTTAATTATACAAGCTGGCCAATAGATGAGGGTGCTCTTAACAAGGAGTCCAATTTAAAACTCTTGAATCTCTGCGAGAAGCATGGATTGAAGACTTATCTGGCTGACGACAGAATCTATGAAGCTGTCCATTCGGATAATTGGAAAGCATTAATAGATGAGGTTGTGGAAGATTATAAAGGTTACCCTGCTTTATACGCCTACGATATTAAAGATGAGCCAGGTGCCGATGATTTCTCCAGAATTTCAGAGATTGTGAGCTACTTAAAGATAATTGACCCCACTCGTCATGCTTATATTAATTTATTTCCTAACTATGCAAGTCCGAACCAGCTGAATACAGCCACCTACGAGGAGTATGTCGATCGTTTTATCCAAGAAGTAAAGCCGTTTGTAATCAGCTACGATCATTATCACTTTTTTAAACCTGCTGAGATCACATCGGAAACGGAGATTAAGGATGAGAGACAGAGGTTAATTTATGAAGCTTCTATTCGGCGTCAGAATAGACCTGGCTATTTCGAGAACATAGAGCTGATTAGACAGAAATCACTGCAATACGATCTTCCTTTTATATTCATAGCGCTACTGGTAACACATGGCCCATATAGGGATCTTACGGAAGCCGAGCTGCGTTGGGAGGCATTTCAAGCCCTTGCTTATGGTGCAAAATCGATTTGTTGGTTCACCTATTGGAATCCACCACCTGATTCAGTGTGGAATTTCCGCAATGCTGTTATCGATGATGGCGTTGAAACCGAGCATTACCAAGAAATGAAGCGTATTAATCCTCAATTAAAGCTTCTTGGGGACAAGCTTTTTGATAAAAAAACACTGAAAGTGTATCATGTTGGCGAGGAACGCGAGTCCAGCAAGGTGAACTTTTTCCAAGCGGATGAACTTATAAAGGTTGCATCCGGAGGCAATTATACACTTGGATACTTTACGGAAAACTATATTTTAATTGCCAACAAAGACTTTAAAGCGCCTACTGAGGTTATTTTGGAGCTGACAGGCTCGCAACATGTCTATCAATTCGATAAAAACACTGGAGCAGAGACAGAAATAGAACTGAAGGATAACAAATATATTTTACAGCTATCTCCTGGGGATGCTGAGTTAATTCGTATTGGCAGTGTGTAAAAATAATATAGGCTGGGACACCCCTAACAAGGTGTTTCCCAGCCTTTTTTTGTGTCTGTATACCTGAAACCTCAGGAATAGCTTGGTTTCATCGGAAATCCTCCTGTAAAAAATTAAGGAAGCAATTTAAAATTCGGCATATATCCATGAATTCGGAAAGCTCTAAAGCCCTCAGCATAAACAAACCCAGCTTGCAGTCCTCTAAATTTATCCGTGATTTCCACGATGCTTAACAGCCCATGAGTTTGATAGACATCCATCCAGGCAAACTGGCTTTTATGCAATTTTAAGGCTTCCAACTTCTGATCAAAGACATCGGTAATGTCCACATACACTTCAGGTGTAAAGCCTATGCCCACGGCCGTACCGTAATAGAATAGCGAAGGATTCTTAGCAATAGGCGGTTCATCTGCTGGAATAAGCTTACCTGGAATAGACAGCATGACCTCGCTGACAATTTTCCCTGTAACCGCATGATCGGTGCTGGCATCCTCAGGATAATTGGCAAGAATAACATCCGGATTCGCCCAACGAATAGCGTTGATTACAGCTCGTCTTGTTTCAGGAGTGTCCTGCAAGCCCTGATCATCAAATCTCATAAATCTGACTTCAGCTCCGAATATCTTAGCTGCCTCCAGCTGCTCTAATTCCCGCGCCGCACCGATTTCCTCTCTGCTGTTATACTCGTTGGAACCAATATTCCCGCTTGTAGTCAGGGCAATAAAGATATTGTGCCCTTGTTGTTTGTACTGCAATAAAGTTCCTCCACAAAACACCTCTATATCATCTGGATGCGCACCAATCGCTAATATGTTCATAGTAGATCATCTCTCTCTCATTGATTTTTATGATTATATTACCTTAAACAAAATCATTTGTGAAGGTAGAGCGGTCAAAGAAAACACCGGCTCCCCCTCTAAATCACCCGCTAATTATTACCAAAATATGCCAGCGTTCGCAAATATAGCATACATCCTTTATACTGAAAAATAATTATCTTTCTTATGTTAAAACGTACAATGGAGGAATACTAAAAATGAATAATAACTATACGGGACTTTCCATTTCAGCTACCTCCCCGCCCTCGATGGAGGTTGTTGTTCAGCCTGGTGAGCTGGTTTTTTCAGGTAAGAAAATTGAAGTTAAGGAAGCATCTAAAGTGAAATTGCGGATTGCCGGGCAGAAGCAGTTTACTCAGCATGTCTATCCTATTCGCGGGGAAGGAACGACTTCACCTAGCTTTTGGAATGGGGAGGAAATGCGCGGCAGTGGCGGTGTACCCTATTAACGAATGGTTCCAGACAGCCTATACGTATATTCCAAAAACCGTGAAATTCAATATATTCCCGATCAAGATTATGTTTATGACTTCTATTGGGGAACGATTAAACGGCATCCTCTAGGGAAAATTGCCCCCGGAGAAGAGCTCAGCTTGGATTATTCCGTCTGGCTATGCCGCTACGATGCGCTTGTTTTGCATGAGGATGGAACGATTTGTGTAGTTGAAGGAGACAGCGAAGCACCTGAATCGAGGGAGCTGTTGCTTCCTGAGCCTCCAGCTGTTAGAGAGGGCTTTGTGCTTGCCCATATCTTTACAGGCTGGGGGCAGGATTGTATTTATGGAGGAAATAGCCGTGTATTGGGTGGGGCGGTTGATGCTCCAGTCTTGCTCCATGGTCGTTATGAAGATATGGTACGACGGACTTATTATGTTGAGATTGCCCAAGACCTTGACGATGGCATGAACTATGTAAAGCTCGCTGCAACTGGAGAAGACTACGGAACTAATAAGATTATCACGAATTCGACGTTGCGTTGGACAGAGCCTAAACCCTTTGAATTTGGCCAGAAGCTGCCGTTATTGGTGAAAACCGCTTATGAGAGTGAAGTAGATTGGGGCTTAGAGCTGGAAATTGAGCAGCCTAGCGGTGAAGACGAGACTACTACCATTCGGTATGAGATTGAGGCCATTCCGGAAATGATTTTCGATATGAGGCATTTGCTAGCAGGCTCAAATCCTATAGATCGCATCCCGCTTGAGCAGTTAGAGCATCTTACCGGCTTTAAGCATTCCCTAAGTTCAGCAAAAACGGCGCGGATTGCTTTTTTTGGCGAAAGCACCACACGTTCAGGTTTATGGACTTATCAGCTGATGCGCTGTTTAAGATCAAAATATCCCGATACTCGCCTATATTCATCCAATGTTGCTATTGGCGGAGAAGGGACTAATCGCGGCATTCACCGGTTGGAGAATGAAGTGCTTAATGTTCAGCCAAATTTAATAATACTTGAATATCTGATCAATGATGCTTGCTCCGGCGATCCTGAAATCACAGAAAAGAATATAAGAACCATTCTAGAGCGAATTAAGGATTCCGGCTCCGCGTGTTTGGTTGTCACCAACAACGGCGTGAACCCTCATTTCACTCCACTTGGAGCTAAGCGAAACTTCCGCTTGTATCATGAGCTCTATCGCCGTTTGGCTGCGGAATACAAGGTAGCTTTTGTCGGAGGATACGCATATTTCGACCAACTCCACCTTTATGGCAAATACTTCATTACAGAGCTGAAAGGCAATATGGTCAACCATCCTTACGGGAATGTTGATATCACTTGGGGTGCGTTTGATCGTGTCTTGAGTGATGCTATTCTTAAGGCGATATTGCAGGAATAGCAACATGTTTGTCCCTGTTGTAGAGCTGATTTTCAGCTTTACAGCGCAGGTCAAAGGCTGAACAAAGCGAATAAAGCGGTTTTACCGCTCTACAGCGCAGGTCAAAGACAAATCAGAGCGAATAAAGCGGTTTTACCGCTTTACAGCGCAGGTCAAAGGCGAATCAGAGCGAATAAAGCGGTTTTACCGCTTTACAGCGCAGGTCAAAGACAAATCAGAGCGAATAAAGCGGTTTTACCGCTTTACAGCGCAGGTCAAAGACAAATCAGAGCGAATAAAGCGGTTTTACCGCTTTACAGCGCAGGTCAAAGACAAATCAGAGCGAATAAAGCGGTTTTACCGCTTTACAGCGCAGGTCAAAGGCGAATCAGAGCGAGTAAAGCGGATTTACCGCTCTACAGCGCAGGTCAAAGGCGAATCAGAGCGAGTAAAGCGGTTTTACCGCTCTACAGCTTGATCCAGTGCTCTTTTTTCTGCTGTAGAGCTGATTTTCAGCTTTACAGTTTGTTCCAGCGCTCTTTTTACTGTTGTAGAGCTGATTTTCAGTTCTACAGCTTGATCCAGCGCTCTTTTTTCTACTGTAGAGCTGATTTTCAGCTCTACAGCTTATTCCAGCGTTCTTTTCGCTGCTGTAGAGCTGATTTTCAGCTTTACAGCAGATCTCAAAAGACTTAACAAAAGCAGCCTCGCTTAACAAGGCTGCTTACTTCAAAAACAATTAATCCTTAAGCATTACTGCCATTCAGCAAAGTTTGTAAGCTTTGCTGCAAAGCTAAGACTGTGTTTTTCTCCTGGATGATCTGCTGCTTCAAACTAATAATTTGCTCCAGATCCGCTAACCCTGAACTAACATTACCGGCTGCTTTCGCCGTTTTCACCTGAACCCAGAGTGCCTGCTTTTGCGAACGCTGCGTTTCAATCGAAGTCTGCTGCGCCTTGATTTGTTGAGCTAAATTAGCAAGGGTTACCTTTAAAGCTGTCTTTTCTTGCTTAGTTAAGGTCTTTTTCGCAGCCTTATTCGAAGCTTGCAGCGTTTTAATTTGTACTGCTAAAGCCTTTTGCTCCGTTCTCAGCGAAACCAACTGTGCCTTAAGCGACGCCGTTTGGTCTTTCCATACCTGGTGCTGTTCCTTTTTAGCAGCTTTTTCCGCGGTTGTACCAGTCGTTGCCGCGAATGCCGAGGGAACCACCGATAGCGATAGGGCAAGCGCCATGACAGCCACTGCCATCTTCTTTTTCAACATGTAATCTACCTCCAATAGGCTTATTTACTTACAAGTTAAGCATATCGTTTAATTGTATCAAAAGTTTGTCATGCGAGAACCAAAGGCAGCTCAACTTCAAATTCCGTACCTTTTCCTACTTCTGATTTTGCGATAATCGTTCCTCCGTGAGCATTAACAATATGACGAGATATGGTCAGCCCAAGTCCCGATCCTCTAGTCGAACGGCTAGATTCCACCTTGTATAATCTTTCAAATAAATGTGCCATGTGCTCCGCAGCTATGCCTTGTCCATTATCTTGAACAATAATTCTTGCTTTATAAGAGTGACTTTGCAGGCTGACATTCACCCTGATTCCACTCTTGTTATGATCGAGCGAATTGCCAATTAAATTAATCAACACCTGCTTGATCCGTAACGAATCCCCATTTATATAAATGGGTCTATTTTGATCCATATGCATATTCAAATATATCCCCAGCTGCTCAGCTTTAGGCTGAAATTGGACTACGGTCTGCTCCACAAGCTCGGTCAAATCCACCCTGTTAAAATCAAATTTTACCTGATGCTCCTCAAAAGCAGATAGCTCGTGAAGATTATCGATTAAGCTCCCGAGACGCTTCGATTCCTCAAGTGAAAGTGTGATAAATTCATTCAGCTCTGAAGCTGTAAGAATCCCATCGGAAACAGCCTGTAATGTTGCTCTTATTGTCGTCAATGGCGTGCGTAATTCATGGGTGATTTCCATTATCAACTGTCGTCTTTGATCCTCAATCCGCTCCATTCGCTCTGCCATAATATTAAAAGCTGAACCTAGCTGCGCTACCTCGTCATCACCTTTCACCTTTACTCTACGACTAAAATCCCCAGCTGCTACAGATGAAGCAGCCGCATTCATTTCCTGGATCGGTTTCACAAATCGGCGTGCTGCAACCCACAATAACAGCATCAATGGTCCTACACAAGCTAGTGCTACCAACCAAATTTTCTTGCGAATTGGCCCTGAAAGCAGCTTAACATCAGCCACCGGAGAATAAATGAATCCCGAGGCGACAACTTTATCTCCCACCCGCAAAGGGAATCCGACAACGAGCATTTTTTCATTATCTTGTTTTCGGAATGTAGAGATTTTTTCGACGGAATTGCCTTCATTTACAGAGGTAACCCAGCTTCTCACATCCGGACGCACACCAATATCCAAAAGCTCTTTTTTAAGAAAGTTAACTTTTTTTCCAATAATGCTGATGTTGACATCGTTATCCTTCTCTATTCTTTTTAACCCTGTACGGAATTCCGCTAAAGATAGATTACCCTGCTCATATTCCTCAAAAGATTGCTCGGCAGATTGTGCATGACTTTTTAATTGATCCAATCCTTGCTTGTAAAAGTCGCGCTGCACTAACCAAGTAATACTAAGGATAAGAATAAGAATTATACAAAATGTGATGGCAATAGAAGCAACAGCCCATTTGCGAAAAATAGAGTTCATTAAGATGAGATCACCTCGAATTTATAACCTATTCCCCAAACGGTTGTCAGCTGCCAACCCACTCCGACACCTAATTTGCGCCGAATACGTTGGATGTATAAATCCACAACCCGATCCTCACCATTAAAATCCCAGCCCCAAATTTGAGAGATCAGTTCTTCACGAGTGAATACCTTTCCCGGACGACGAACCAAAAAAGCAAGTAGCTCATACTCCCGCCGCGCTATTGAAATAGGTAATCTATTTACTGTTACTGAGAACCCATCTATATGTAAGGACAAATTCCCAATCGTTAGCTCATCTTCATACTCCTGCGACTTATCTTCAGTTGTTTTTCTTTCCGATCTGCGCAGCACCGAATCAATTCTTGCTAACAGCTCATTGGGATCAAAAGGCTTGACTAAATAATCATCCGCTCCCAAACGAAGGCCCTCAATTCGCTCATGGACCTGACCGCGCGCGGTTAACATAATAATTGGGGTGTAATTATGAATTTCTCTTAGCTCCCGACATACAGCCCATCCATCTTTAATAGGCAGCATTAAATCAAGCACAGCCAATTCAAAATTCCCCGTTTTAATTTGCTCCAACGCGGCTTGTCCATCAAAAACTTCCGCAACCTCATATCCGTTTTTTGTTAAATACAATTTAATAATTTTAACAATGGAAGGATCATCATCGACAATTAAAATTCGCTTTTTGATAGATCTCGCCTCCTTGCTTATTTCTCACTATCAATAATCTCTAACCATTTGAGATCTGCTTCCAAATGAAGCAAAGAACCTTCGATCATGAGAAGCATATTGCGGTTTTTCTGTTCATATAATTGGCGGCGCAGCTTAGTAAGTGCCATAATATTTTGCATGATGAGTCCTCTTTGTCGGGTGATCATTTCTTGCTCGTCCACAAAGTTCATTTTTCGAGCACAGAGCACCTTAAAATAAAACTCATCCTGAAACATCGAACGTTCCACTGGTTTCAGCAGCCAGCTGCGCAGTTCATCCTCACCTTTTGAGGTAATGGCATACTGTTTGCGATCCGCATCATCCTTGCCCAGAGAATCCACAAGCTCATCCCGAACAAGCCGATCAATGGTTGAATAAATTTGACCCGTATTTAATGGCCATTGCGCTTGCACCATTTCATCAAATTCCTTTTTGATCTCATATCCATAATGTGGACCTTGATTCAAAAGGACAAGAATAGCAGCTAATTCAATTGTGCGCCATGGCGTAATAAAATGCAATTTGAAAGATAACAATTCATTCCTGCTATAGCGAATAAATAAGACAAACCCAGCCCCATAATTATCCCAAACAATATCCCCGAAGTGCCCACAATCAACCCTTCGCCAATAATCATCTTGCGAATCTGCCATCTGGTATTTCCAATCGCCCGCAGCATGGCAAACTCTTTCATTCTATCCATTACATTAACTAAAAGCGTATTAACAATACCGAATGCCGCAATAAGCAAAATACACTTAGTATATAAAACTTAACATTTACCCTTTCATAAACATAAAAAAGTGAAGCCGAGATAATCCTTAGCTTCACTAAAGTTAATTTTATTAATAGGTTACGCCCGAAACCAAGATAATATTAGAGTAAGGTGTAACTTCACCGCTGCGTATACAGGCAATTGCTGTTTTAGATTGTTCCTTGAATTCCGTATGCGGGACAAAGGTTGGATTAATCTCAGGAAATAGAGTCGTGATCTCTTCAAGCCTTTGAGGTGAATAAAGGCCTGTCTCTTCCGCAATAATCACATCTTCCACACATAGCTCAACCAATATTGTCTTAAGTACATCCATAAAAGCAGGCATCCCAGGTGTCAGTGATACATCAATCCGTTTCACGTGGGGTGGAATCGGAAATCCTGCATCACAAATGACTATTTTCTGATAATGTCCCATGCTGGCAATCACTTCAGATATGCTATGGTTAATAATACCTGTCTTTTTCATAGGCTATATCCTCCTATTTTCCTTAATTCTACTTCTCTACCAGAACGATAACAGATCTAGGCTGCACAATAACAATACCTTGGCTTTCTTCGACTTCTTTTTGACCTAATCTATATAATTCGAACGTGGCCTCTTTACCCACAAGTGTAACTAGAGCATCCAATATATCAACAGTTTGATTTGCCAGCACTACGGCTTTTTTACCATTTTGCTTATTGATAAAAACGCTATACAGAAATTCCTGCTCCTGATTTGCTACAACTTTTGCACCTATAGTATCTTGAAAGGTTCCATCCCATAAATAGTCCTTTAGCTTTTTTCTAAGCTGCTGTGCTTGCTGCCCATACTCGACGGTGCGTGGATAATCGCTTAAGCGACCTTTAAAATTGTAGGGCTCATAATTAATAATATATCCATACGCTAGGCATTGATTAACCATTTCCCGATCATCCCAACCCGTTAGGCAAGTGGCCATTTTCATTTCGGGATCCATGTACTTCCAAGCAGCTCGATGATTAGTCTCCCAGCCCGCCCATGAATCATTAGACCTCACATAATTAATCAGATACATTTGGGACAGATGATCGTTGCCGCCCTCTCCAGCCAACAAGAACTGAGGATTGTGCTGCATGCAGGCTTCGTTGAATTCTTCAGCAAGACGTGTAGAGCCCTTAACATTATTCTCTCCATAACGATGGTTATGTGAGGGATCAAAACATAATAAGCGGTCATCACTCGTTAACTCGTCATAAAGCAATCCACTTGAGCCGAGCTCCAGTATTTTTTGCAGCTCCCGTAACGCAAGCTTGCGATAATCAGCCGATAAATGACATAAAGTTGCCCCTGTGCGACGGCTAGCACCACCCAGCTGTTGGGTCATAGTTTGATAAGCATACCCTTGAAAATAAACTGGCTCGCCATACATATCCTTCATGGTGTGCGGTAATATCTCCTCTGTATACTCGGAGGTAGTCCGATCCGCCCATTTAAATTTGCACATTAACAACACTCGTACCCCAAGCTGCTCCATTTCTCGAATAGCCGTTTTTAAATCCTCCTCTGTTCCCAAACGCGGGTCAAAGTCATGGAACGGCACATCTCCATCCTGGCCTCCACGTGCCCAGCCTATCAGCTGAATCGCTCCAACACCACGCTCTTTGGCTTCTCTAGCAATATCTATCAGCTCCAGATAGGAATGCTGGCAGCAGCCCTCCGGAGAGTTAATGTGCAGCGTCATCCAACAATCGATATCTTCTGCCCATTCAGGAAGCGGACCCCGCGCGTGCCAGGTTTGCCGCCAATCCATATAAGGCTTCAATCCCTCATGCCAAGAACCTTCGTACATCCGAATGACCATTGGAGCCAACGTCATGCTCTCACCTGGTTGAATGAACGGAAGGCGAATCGCACTAATCACATAACCCGCCGGGACCCCGTCTATCTCATCCTCTTCGGTTACTCGGCTGTGTTTGCTATCGATATAACCCGGCTTTAGCTCATGAAGAAAGTTGACAATATTCTGTTCTTGATCGTGCTGACCTAGATAAATACCATTCAAACCATTAGTCAACAGAATAAATGGAGTTAATACACTGCTCTCTGGATAAGTCATTAGAAAGCTTGGATGATCCGTTCCCCAGTATCCCAGTTGATTAGGAAATGTGGGACCATGTGCGACCTCGCGAAATCCACCACACATATTAATCGACATCGAGCTAAGATGCGGCTCGCCCTTTTGCTCTCTTAGACCGCCTAGACATGGAGCCCACGCTTCTTCCACAATGTAAGGCGATTGATTATCTATTTCAAGAACAAAATGGATTTGGTCTTTTTCAAGAGTAACAACTAATTGGACCTTTATATCCATAACTCCAGACTTGTCACCTTCAACCTTATCCCATTTCAGCTTCACTTTATTCGGTGCAAGATTCCAGTAAGAGGACAGCTTCTGCCTCTCGCTTAATATCCGATTGTTTCTATGATTAGGAATCGGTACTGTTAAGCGAATACCCATTGCTAGCTTCGGCTGACGAATAACCTGCCAATCGTTTTGTTTATTTAACAATCCGCTAAGTGCTCCCGTTTCAGGGGAAAATTCAACGGCTATATATTCATTCTCTAGACGATAATTCACAGATGCTCAACCTTTCAATTCATAATAAGTTCTCAACACTTTAGCCTTTAAGTGCCCCAGAGGTAAGACCGCTAATAAACTGCTTCTGAAAAACAATAAACATCGCTATAACAGGCAGAGTTGTAATAACAAGCGCTGCAAATAATTTATTAAAATCCATCATGCCCCACATGCCTTTAAAGTTGCTTAAGGCTAAAGTGATCGTACGCAAATGCGGATTATTGATAACGATTAAAGCTAGCGGAAATTCATTCCAAACCGTCATAAATTGTAGAATAATTACAGTCGCTAAACCCGGTCTCGATAAAGGCAGCATAATTTTGTATATAAGCTGCAGCCGATTGGCGCCGTCAATACCTGCGCTTTCTTCCAACTCAAACGGAATGGCTCTTAAAAATGCAGTCATTAGAAAAATCGAAATAGGCAGGCCTATAGCGATATACGGTAAAATTAAGCCCCATAAGGAATCAAGCAAATGCAACATTTTCTCAATTCGATAAAGCGGGATCAGGATAATTTGGATCGGCAGCAGCATGGTCGAAATAAAAAGCGTCAAAATAAGCTTTCGACCTCTAAATTCAATTCTGGCTAGCGCATAAGAAGCGAGATAGCAAAAAATCACAATAAACAGCAGTGTAACCACGGTAACAAATGCCGTATTCCACATCGCATTGCCGATTTTGCCAACCGTCCAAGCTTTCGAAAAATTAGACCATAAAAACTCTTGCGGAACAATACTCCATGGTCTTGCAAACATATCCTTCTGATCCTTCAACGAAACGCCAAGCATCCAGAGCAGCGGATACAATATCGTAAGCGAGAATATGAAAAGCACGAGAATACGCAGCAATTTATATAAGGGATTTGCTTTCAATACGATTCACCTCTCTTTAATCGCGCTGATCTTTTTCCATAATTCTAAGGTGAATAAAAGTTATGACAAGAATGATTAGAAACAGCGCAAATGCGATGGTCGTCCCATAGCCAAAATCATTCGAAGCTCCAAATGTTTGCTTATACATGTAGGTTAGCAGCACGTTTGTCGAATTATAAGGTCCCCCATCGGTCATAACGTAAATGATATCAAAAACGTTGAAAGCTCCCATGGCGGAAATAGTAATATTCAATAAAGTGATGGTTTTTAATTGAGGCAGCGTAATATAAAATAGTTTTTGCCTAGGAGAGGCTCCATCTACCTCTGCAGCTTCATATAAATCCCGCGGAATATTCTGCAGTCCCGCTAAAAAAAGCACCATATGATAGCCCGTCCATCGCCAAATATCGACGATCATTAATGAAAGCAGTGCTGTCTTGGCTTGACCTAGCCACTGAATCGGTACTTTTGTTATGCCTAAATGAGTTAACGCTGCATCAAGCATGCCAAAGCTTGGATTGTAAATCCATTGCCAGAGGATACCTATAGCAACAAATGACATCACCGCCGGCATAAAAAATACTGTTCTAAAGAAGACAACCCCACGAAAAGCCCCATTTAATAAAAGTGCTATTACTAGAGCAAAGAAAACTTTGCCTATGACAGTTCCAAAGGCATAATAAATATTATGTTTTAAAGCCAGATAAAACTCCGCATCCTTCAACAATGCTAAATAATTGTGCAGACCCATGTACTTCATCTCGCCAAAGCCATCCCAATGATGCAAAGAAATCCAAAATTCATAGGCAAAGGGAATCAATACAAAAACAAGAAACAAAAGGAGTGCCGGAAACAATAATATATAAGCGGTCAATGTATTTCTTATTTTTTGGGTCAACTCCACTTACCTCCTATCTGTATAAATAGAGGGGGGGATGCAATCTGCGCATCCCTCCTCCTATCTACTTACGGATGACTTGCTTTACTTAGTGCTGTCAAAATCATAGCCGCCTGCTTTTATTTTATCGTATACCGCTTGGATTTTAGCCATAGCGTCCTTAGCCGAAACCATTTGACCGACAACTGCTTGAATTTCGATTTGGAACTCCTCTGTAATTTCCTTTGGCCAGTACCAGTCTAAGAAAGTTACAGTTACAGGAACATGCTTATCTTTAAGCGCAGCAACTACAGCATTGCCTTTAGTAGGTATGTTCTTGTTGGCAGGAAGCGCCATTCCACTGATATCTACATATTTTTGATGGACGGCATCCGAAGTAAAGTACTCAATTAATTTAACAGCAAGGTCTTTTTTCTCCGGGGCTACCTTGGCATATAAAGCGACACCATCTCCGCCAGCTCCCGTCATTTGTACCTTGGTTCCAGCTTTAACAGTTGGGAACAAGGCTACATCCAGTTTATCGGCGATACCCTTGCTGAAGCCATCCAATTCCCAGCTGCCGCCATAGAACATAGCCGCTTTCTCGGCAATGAACAACGCACGGGCTGCATCCATATTGGTTCCATTCACACCATCTTGGAGAATTTTGTCTTTGCCAAACTTCCCAAGCTCCTCCATCGCTTCAACAAAATCAGGATCTGTAAACTTGGCTTTACCCTGCAGAGCTGCAAAAGTACGATTAACAGAATCATTTCCAGAAGCTTGAGCGAAGGTTTCAAAATACCACATTGGCCACATGAACTTATCTCCACCGCCAAAGGCAATGGGAGCAATTCCGTTTTTATTGAACTCTTTGGATACAGCAGTCAGCTCATCAAAGGTAGTCGGCACCTTTAGATTATATTTTTCGAATAGCGATTTATTGTAATATAAGGCGCTTGTCGTTGCTCCGCTCCAAGGCAATGCATATAGCTTGCCCCCATAAGTATAAGTATCTAATGCACTTTGATTAAAACGATCCGCAGGTGCTTTAATCTCATTCGTCAAATCAGCTATTAAGCCTTTAGAGTAAAAGGTGCGGATGAATTGCCCATTTGTAAAAAGCACATCCATGGGTTCATTTCCTTGAGCTGAAATCGTAAATTTTTGCAAGAAGTCACTGGACTTGATCGATACAATTTGTAAATTCACATTGTTTTCCTTTTTGAAATCGCCAAACAGCTGGTCGGCTTTCGCCTCATCGCCAAATACATTCTGATCATCTTGTGCATAAACAATTAAAGTTTGCTTCTTGCCGCTATCTGGGGCTTTCGTTGATGTTGCGTCCGGATTTGCCGCATCTGATGCTTCGTCTTTATTCCCGCTGCCGCAGGCAGTTAACACCATAAGACACATAACTATCAATAAAACCAATCCGTTGCGCTTAGCTGATTTAAACATTGATTGACCCTCCAGTAAATCTGTTTTTAAGCGCTTTCATCTCGCTTATATCTTAATCTTACTCGGTAAATCCGATTATGAAAATTAACTATATTGCCAACAAATCACAGGTATCCTGTTATTTTCATTTAACACCTTAAATCTATTGCTGTTTCTATTAGGTTGAATTAGTATAGATAATGGGGTGAATATGATGGCTAATATTAGTTTTACCGAATTCAAGCACGCGATTTTTTATTTAAAGAAACCTCCTATACTGATTGGTTGCGGGCAAATCCAAGATGAACCCCATCTTTATTTTCCATCGCATAAGCATGATAATTATAGTGAGGTCATCTTTATTACAGAAGGCGAAGGCGAATTCATCGTTAATAACCAACGGTATCATGTACAAAAGGGCGATATCGCTATTTTTAATAAAGGCGTCAATCATGAAGAGTTTTCAAATCCGGCTAATCCCTTGCAAACTTATTATTGCATGATTGGAAACATCAGCATTGATGGTTTAAAAGAAGGCGACTTAATCCCCAGAACCATACCGCCTATTCTATCAAACAACGAGTACTCCTACAAAGTCGAATATTATCTATCTGAAATTTTCAACGAATGCAAGCATGAAGCCATCGGCTATCAAACCGTTTGCCATAATTTGTTGACCTCTTTAATTATTCTGATACTGAGAATTCTTAACCATCTTCATCAGCTGCATACCCTTAATAAAACGTATTCCATAGGACAAATCATCATGGAATACATCAATGAGAACTATATGAAGGAAGTAACACTTAAAGAAATTGCCAAAACCTTTCATTTGAGCCAGCATTATATCTCTCATTTATTTAAGAATGAAACGGGCGACTCTCCAATTAATTATTTAATTACCCGCCGAATTGACGAAGCTAAAAAGCTGCTGCTTTCCTCGAATAAGACCATATCAGAAATTGCGAAGCTTGTGGGCTATGAAAATGCGAACTATTTTAATGAAATTTTTCGAAAAACGACCCAAACCTCCCCTAGTGTCTATCGTAAAACAATCAAAGAAAGCATTATTAAATTCGATACCTTTGATTGAAACGAATGACAGGATAGTGTAGTTAAGTGAACAGCTTATTGGATTATCAACCATGTAAATCAATGGTATGATCTTTAAAGTCGACAGCTGTAAGCGCTATCAAAACTAGATGAATATAGGAGGAATATATTATGACACCAGCAAGATATGGAAGCCGCATTTTCTTCACAGCTTTATTATTGTTCATTCTCCAATTTGTAATACAGACCCCTGATCAAGCACAAGCAGCAGGCAGTCCCATTACCATGGCTGGCTTTGGACAAACGGTCGTTCCTGGAGGAAATGAAGGAGATACCTGGGATTCAACCTGGCGAGCCAACGGCACCACCTTCTTACAAAATAATGATGGTTATGGCTGGGGTGGCAGCAACACCTCCCAACACGATCGCATCTCGCAATTTAACGGATCACCTGACACACCTTCAACCATATCGGGCTCGAATATCAGCTCTTTTCTTGGCAGCACTTATTCCACCAGCATTTATGAGGTTGATGGCGCTTTATACCATATCATTTGTTATAGCAGCCAGGTTCCTGGGAATTGGGTATTCCGCAATCCGAGCTTGCTGAAATCAACGGATGGCGGAGCAACCTGGATTAATATTAGCGGTCAAACCAACACCTTGCCCGGCGATAATGCTGCTTCCAGCACCTTCCCTAGCGGCTGGGGCGAGGTTAATTTTGTTAAATATGGTCAGGGTGGTGCAGCTCCTAATATAGATAATGCTCAGACCTATGTATATTTAACAAATCCAGATGAGGCCAATGATCATTTATATTTAGCCCGCATCTTAAGATCCGATTTATCAGCATGGACAACCACTTTCGATAAAACCAAGATTCAGTATTATGCAGGCGGTGCTGGAGCTACTTGGTCTTCAAGCGCGGCAAGTGCAGTATCAATCTACGACGGCAAGAACTCACCTACGGCTATGGTTTACAACTACGGATTGGATCGCTATGTTATGACATCGTTCAAAAGTGATAGCTGGTTGAGCCCACCCATAGATAGCACGATTCGTATGCACGAAGCTCCCAACCCTTGGGGACCGTGGACAACCATTCTTGAAGAAAATGGAAATAATAAGAATGGCGACAACCTCACATGGGCTTATCTTATGCAGAGCTTCACCAGCAATGGCGGCAAGAAAATGTGGGCAACCACATCAGGGAGAAGTCCATATGGGCTGCAGCTGCTGCCCGTATATTTCACAACGAATCCCGTTCAATCCTTTGAAGCTGAAACCTCATCTGCTTTAACTGGCGTAACTACTTCAACCAGTGTAGCGGGCTATACGGGAAGCGGATATGTTACAGGCTTTGATAGTGTAGGCGATAAAGCTGAATTTACTGTGAATGCGGCAACTGCTGGCTCACATATTCTCAAGATACGCTACAATACGAGTGCTTATCAGAGTATTAGTTTTTATGTAAATGGTGTTAAATTAGATACATTAAAGCTGGGGAAATCCCAGCAGGTCTATGCTACTTGGACAGAGCTTACGATGTTTGCTTGGCTTACAGCGGGTAATAATACAATAACCTATAAGTACGATTCGGGAAACAGCGGTAATGTTAATCTGGATAAATTGTCATTGGCACTCTATTCCACTACCCCTGGCTTGCTGCCTGGACCTTATCCGGGATCTCCTACTACGACGGATGATGGTGATGCGGGGATTACTTACTCCGGTACTTGGGGCAGCATTCCATCGGGAGGTTATTATAACGGCTCCGTGCATTATTCGAATGCATCCGGAAATTATGCTCAATATGGATTTACAGGCACAAGCGTTAAATGGATGGGCGCGAAGAATAACGATCATGGAAAAGCTGACATTTATATGGATGGTGTCCTCGATGCAACCATCGATACGTACTCGGCAACCTTCGATAAGCAGCAGATTCTTTATACGAAAACAGGTTTAAGCAGTGGCTCCCACACCATTAAAATTCAGCTGCGGAGCGATAAGAATGCGGCTTCCAGCGGTTATTACACAGATGTGGATGCATTCATTACTGTTCCAGGAGCTACTGCGACAACGTTAGATGATAACAATGCTGGAATCACTTATTCCGGAGCTTGGAGTACTACAACTACAGCTGGATACTATAACAGCACCTTGCATTATGCCAATACTTCTGGAGCTTATGCCCAATACACCTTTACTGGAACAGGAATTCAATGGATTGGGGCAAGGAGCAACGATCATGGAAAAGTAGACATTTATATCGATGGTGTCTTTAATTCAACCTTAGATACTTATTCTTCTACCTTTGATAAGCAGCAAACGCTTTTCTCAATTGCAGGTTTAGCTAGCGGCTCACATACGATTAAAATACAGCTGCGCAGTGACAAAAACGCTTCCTCCAGCAACTACTATACGGATGTAGATGCTTTTATCGTAAGCTAAGGTTAAAAAAACAACACATAAAAGCGCTCACTAGCAGCAATAGCTAGGGTGCGCTTTTATACTACGTAGATGTGAACTCACTATCTCGATTGGCCGGCTAATTGCTCTTTAGCTATCTTTATCATTTCACGTACCATGGTTCCGCCGATTCTCCCGCCGACCTGCCCTGCACTTTTAGTCGAAAGATGACCATTATCCCCTGTATTATTCAAGGGAATTCCCATTCTCTTGGCCACTTCATATTTAACATCGTCTGGCCTCAGAGGATTTACTGAATAGCCCTCGCGCTGCATAACCGCCACTTTAAAAGCATCTAAACCTTGCTGAGCTCCAGGTACTAAAAGTCGTCTGCTGCTTCTTCTACTCATAGAAACACCCCTTTTAGTTAGTATGAAACAGGGCTTGATATTCTATGCATCCTTCGAGTAATGATAGTCGCGATACTTCTGAGGCGTGCTGCCAACCATTTTTTTAAACAGATAGGTAAAATAGGCTGAGGTCTGAATACCCACCTGATCTGCAACCTCATATACCTTGATATTCGGGTTAATTCTCTTACAAACGATACTATATAACAACGATTGGATTTTCATCGTTTTGATTGGAGAAAAGGATAAATTCATTGAACCTATAATAATCGCTATTTTTCAGCATTTTATATAGACAGACTGCGTAAAGACGTTATACTTAATATAGTTCTAATTTGCTAGATGGGAACATTATTATAAATGATTTAACGAAGCCCGAAAACTAAACGTAACTATGATAATAGCTGCGAACCAATAGCTTTCACAATATTATATTTAGGTGGTTAATGGGTAACAATTATGCCCGTTAACCGTATAAAAGGACCACTAACAATGAAGAAGGTGTAAAGCAATGGGCCTTTTAGTATGGTTTGATTTACTGTTGTTCTTTCTTTTGTTTGCTTTATTTGTATACATAATGGCTTCTGTTACTATTACCAACCTACATAAAATCTATCTAATCTTTCATTTTTCGATGATGGTGTGGCCTTTTTGCCAGTTTGCTATTCAAACAACAGATAAGCCTCAGTTTCAATTATTTTACGTTAAGCTTGCTTTTGTTGATACGGCTTTAATATCTGCTGGATGGCTTGTTTTCACGATTTTTTTAATCGGGCATTCTTCATTTCTCCGCCGAAAGATAGCTTTATTGCTTTTCAGTCCAGCCCTATTACTTCCATTAGGTGCAATATTCAATCCAAACGGTTTGTTCGTCCTTCCAGTGAATGGGGGTTACTACGAGCGATCCTATGGTATCCTTTTCTGGATTAACTTTATTATCTTGATTAGCTACATTATCGCATCCCTTTATATTATGTTTCGCACAGTAAAATCAACCAAATCACTTCGGATCAAAAACCAAATTAAACATGTGCTACAAGGTATTTTAGTGTTGTTTATATTCATAATACTGGACATAATACTCAATGTGATCTTGGCCCAATATCTGCCCATCATTCCTGGATTAACCTCACTAGGCATTTTGATATCTGCTGTTTTCTTTGTCATTGCCATTCATCGTGATAAAGTATTTGATATTGTCACCATCGCTCATCAAGATATTATTGATACTTTGGCACTAGGGATTCTGGTCCTTAATGAGGATGAAACGGTTGTTGAGATTAATCAGTCGCTGCTTCCCCATATCAGCTTACAAATAGGTGACCATTTTGAAATTGAGGCTTATTTGCCTCATGTAGAAATTGTTAGTAATACCGATTCATTCCTAGATACCTACCGAAATCATCCTGGGAAGAAAGCAGAAATCGAATTGGTTTACACAACTAATGAAAGACGTCATGTCATTATACAAGCAGCACCCATCATGGTTAGCGGCACCCGAGTTGGACGCATTGTTACTATTCAGAATATAAGCGAGCTTCGCCGCCTCATTGATGAAACAAAACTTCAGAATGAAATCCTGCAAGAACGCAATCAATCGTTAATTTTGATCCAAGAGGAGCTTTTCCAGACGAACCAGAAACTCGAACAAATGGCGTTAACCGACAGCATGACGGGTTGTTATAATCGGCATTACCTAACGCAGCAGCTAGAGCATGAAGTGATGATGAATATAAGGTACCAAATCCCTTTTGCGATCTTTCTATTGGATATAGATTTTTTTAAATTAGTTAATGACAATTACGGACATTTGGTTGGCGATGAAGTCATATGCAGCACGGTAGATGCGATTAAAGAGACCTTGCGGAGAACGGACATTCTAGCCCGTTATGGCGGAGAAGAGTTTATGATTTACTTACCGCATACGACTCCGCTGCAAGCAAGCTTCTTGGCTGAACGAGTCAAATCTGCTGTTGAAAAAAACAAAATAATGGCTGAAAATGTAGCCCATTCTTTATCCATTACAATCAGTATGGGAATCGTATCGATTGAATCTTTTGAAATGGAGAATTTAGAAACGCCAAAAACCTATTTAAACGAATTGTTTGAATCTGTAGACAAGGCCTTATACCAAGCTAAAAATGAAGGACGCAACCGCATCGTTAGTATCGTTCGTTAAGATTACAATAGCATTACGGCAAAAAAATAGGCGAACGCTTCGCGGTTAATCCCGGGAAGCGTTCGCCTATAAAATTGTGTATCCGCAACTCAACTAATTATCTATTAAGTAAGATATTTATTTGGTTCCTGGAATGATTGGATCTGTACTGCCTGGTACTCTCTTGCCACTTGGTGCTGCTGGCTCTGGACTTACTGTTGGACCAGGGTGTGCCTTGATATACTCAATTGCATTAAAGATCTGTACAGCCGCTTCAGCACGGGAAATTTCTGCTTTTGGATGGAAGTTCCCTTTGTCATCTAGCTCGACAACATTATAAGCAAGCGCGCGTTGGATCGATCCGTCGTAGTCAACGGTAAGATCAGCATTATCTGCAATTTCAACAGGAACCAGCTTAATCATTGGAAGATTGCTGTGCGATTCGATGGTGCTAATAAGCTGGTGAGTGAATTCTTCACGAGTCCATTTCTTGTTTGGATCTAGATCTGCTGGCAACACAAGTCCATTAACTGAAGCTGTAATTAAAGCATTCGCATACCAAGCTTTGTCATTTGCATTCTTGAAATAATCGGTTGCTTTCGGCTCTTTAAGAAAACGGACAAGATCCAAATTTAGATCAAGCGCATTAACAATTAGTTGAACACCTTGTGCTGCTGTGATAGTAACATTCGGGGCAAACAAGTCATTAGTAATACCATGAACCAAACCTTGTTCCTGCAAGGAAATAATTTTATCCTTAGCTGTTACATTGTTTAAATCTGAGAAGGGTTGGCTAGCTGCAAAGCTTTGAGCTCCAAATGATAATGTAAGAGCTGTAACTGCCGTAAGTGTGATCATTTTAAATTTCGTTTTCATAGCCTTCACCTCGTTGAGTTTTTGTTTTGTGCTTTTCATATCCTTAAACGGGCTTGGTTATAAAAAGGTTGCAGCTAGTATTTTTTCTTTTGCTTTTTAGTAAGATATTTCGGATTCTACTCTATTATTATCCCTAGTTCTTTGGCACGCTGCAGGGCTTGAATGCGATTATTGACCCTTAATTTTCGGTACAAATTTTTAATATGCGACTTAACCGTTTCACCAGTGACGATTAGCTGCTCCGCTATTTCTTTAGTCGCCATTCCGTTGCTGATCAATTGGAGAACTTTCATTTCTTGCTCAGTCAGTATTGCCTTCAGCAGAAAATCTTCTTTGGAAATGACGTTCAGAGCTTGAAGAAGCTCCTTTAAGTAAGTTAATGAAACAATGGATGTAGCACCTACTAGTTTGTTTTGTTGATCCTCCATATATTCAGTTAACATCTCCGCCATCATCATACCCTCATCAACAAAGCTGCGGATGTACCCCTCTGGTTCTCCTAATTGCAGTGCTCGCTCCAATGGAATTAATGCAGCATCTGTTTGCCCCAATCGCCGAAACGTTACACTTTGTAAAATCAATACCTTAACTCGATCTCGTAACCGATTTTCCTTACTTAATAAGCTGTACAAACGCTCTAACAAGATTAGCGCTTCTGCCATTTGCCCACACTCAGATAGCACTCTAGCCAATGCTAAATGCTCGGTCACATTACTTAAAGTTACCTCATCCAGATAGGACATACCGCACCTTTGCAGCCACTCTAACGCATAGAGTGTTGATCCTTGCTGCAGCGATAAACAGGCTATCTGCGCTTCGACTCTCGTCATAAACAGGGCATAGTCAGGTGAATCGATCTGCAGCTTAAGCTGCTCCAGCAGCTCCATTGCACGCTGTGAGTTTCCTTTGGCTTGTTGAATTCGCGAAGCGCTTCTAGCCACAAGAATTAAAACGCGTGCAAATGGTTGAATATCCTTCCGTCCAAGCGCATGATCAGCATAAACCTCTGCCTCATCTAGACGATTCCTCTCATAGAGCAATTGACTATAAGAGGCGTACAAAAAGCCGCTAAACGGATAATTCTTTTTGTTTTCCCATGTCTGAATCCATTTTAAAAGGAATCCCTCAGCCGCATGAAGATCGTTGATATAAGATAAGTGGTCATCAAACGCATCATAGCCTTGATACCTATTACGACCCATCGTTTGAAAAAAGCTGCCTTCCGGCATGTTTCGCTCAACCAGCTCGAAGTATTGGGACATTTCATCTAAATCTTTATGTAGATAAGACTTTACAGCACAAAAAAAGTAAATAATACCCATGACTTGCTTCCATTCTGCATCAGGCAGCTTGCCTTGCATCGCTTGAAAGCGGATTTTGGCTTGCTCTACTCGTGTGAAGGCTAAATCCCATTTCCCAATTCCAAGCAATACAGCTGTATAGAACATTTCAATTATCGGCTTCTCGGCAAATGATTGTTCGGGCAGTACCGATAACCATTTATTCAGAATAATACTTTTGGACTGCATTAAAGGCTGAAGATTCTTCTCGATCAGCCGCACGGCATCCGCATCCTGTTTTCCCTCGATATAATGATTCACGGCTTCTTCTTCAAACCCATTGCTCTCTGACCATAACGCCGCATTAATATGAGCTTGTATCCATTTTTGTAGATCAGATCTGATCAAAATTTGTTTTAGAAAATCAGAAAGCAGCGGATGATACTGATACCAATTTCGTTGATCATCCAATGGGGTAATAAATAAGTTCATTTGCTCAAGCCGTTCTAATAGTTCTTGTGAGTTCTTCTGGCCTGTCACAGCCTTACACAAGGAGTGGTTCATTCTACTTAAAATCGATGTTTCTAATAAAAAATTCCTCATTTGATGTGAAAGATGATTAAAAACCTCTTCTAACAAATAATTGGATATATTCAGCTGGTGTCCTGTAAACTGGTGAATCGACTCCGCAATGTTATCACTCCGCTCCAAAGAGATGGCTGCTAGCTGCAGTCCACTGACCCAGCCTTCTGTCTGATTTACCAGCTGTGTCACTTGTTGTTTGGTCAGCAAAAGCCCGGTCAAATCTCTAAAAAAAATAAGCCCGTCATCCAACTGAAAACGCAGGTCCTGCATAATGATTCGTTGCAATTCTCCCTTGGCAAGAAGTCGAGCCGTAGGTATTGCTAATTCCGTTCTACTCGCGATATAGAGATGAATATGGGCAGGCAAGTGCTCCAGTAAATAAGCCATTGAATGATGGATAGTTGGCAGCTCAATCACATGATAATCATCGAGCACGATAACCAGAGCACCATCGAGACCATTAAGTTCATTCAGCAATGCTGCAACCGCAGGCTCCAAAGACACCGAAGCCCCCTTCGCAAGCTGCGGCCATACGGATTCTCCAAATCCATGAATCCTCTCCTCAATGGAAGCTGTCACATAACTCCAGAACTGAACCCAATCATTATCATGCTCATCTACGGATACCCATGCTACAATCGCCTTACATTGTTTGACCCACTCACTTAACGCGGTTGTTTTCCCGTAACCAGCTTGCGCGGAAACCAGCGTTAGCTTGGCTTCCATTCCATGATTAAGCTTGTTCATGAGCTTCGGACGAGATACTAATGAGGAACGTATATGTGGAATATGTAATTTAGTTTTTAATATCATTATAAACCCCTCCGCATCATGCAATAGAGCAAGTATAAACCATCTCAATGACGGGAAAATGACAAACTATGACACAATACTCATTTATGCTGTCATGGCAGCATATATCTATGGTTAAATTGCAGATTCTTCACTGCTTGAAAATCAGAGCTTACATGTTCCCCATTTATCTGGGCATCGCACAATCGTTGGACCAAGTTTGTGTACATAAGCGATATTCTTTCAATCTCGCTCTTAGCCCATGGGAATGCAAAATCGCCGAATAAAGCACCTGCATAAAGCTGCTCCAGCTCTATTGCCTGCTGCATATTGGTCTCATTGATAATAGCCAGCCGTTTACACCCCTCTTCAAAATACAAAAAATCCACTATGACTTGCGTTAAATTAAGCGCATAATGCTTGCTATCTGAATGTAAATTCTCCTTAATTCCAAATAGGTTCAATACCTTTCGCAGCTTGTAAACAGTCGTATTCAAGTAAATCTCTGCACTCTTTGGTGGCGCTCCGTGGAAAATATCTTCAAGCAGCTTCTCTCTAGAGACACGTCTGCCTTTATACATAAGCAGATAGCAGAATAGCTCCATGCTTTTACTGGATTCCCACTTGAGCATCACACCCTGCTCGCTTCGAATATCAATCCCGCCTAAACAGTTGAACGCCACTGCAAAGGAGACTGCCTCAGACTTCTTAATCTTAATTGCTGCAAATTTATCCGAAATTGCCCTTTGTACAGTTTGCTGAAGTCTTTCTGACTCAACAGGCTTCACTATGTAGTCATAGGCATAAACTTCAAATGCAGACAGCGCATATTCTTTATGGGAAGTAACGAATACAAGCTTCAGCTCTCTACCGCTCTCTCTTACGCGTGTGGCAAACTCAAAGCCATTCTCCCTTGGCATACTGATATCAACGAATATTAAATCGACTTCATGAGTTATTAAATAAGAAAAGGCAGCTGCCGTTTCTTGAAAGCTTCCCACAATTTCGACCTCAACCATTTTGGAAAGCATTCGCTTCATAATTAGATGCATCGCTTTTTCATCGTCAATAATAATGACCTTCATGCCAGCGCCTCTCCTTCTAAGCTCCTAAGCTAAGCTTCTTTTTGAGCTGAAGGATAAGTATAACTCACTGCAATGACGGCAAAATGACAAACTAGCTAGAATTAATAGTTACCTAGGATTAATCCAGTTCTGATAACAGCTCTTGGTAAAGATCTGTGACTCCAATAGATGGTCCAATACCAATTTCATTATGCAGCGTCTCTGTAAATTGTATGTATTGCTGAATGACAGCTTCTTTATTCTTCAGCTTAGCTAACGCCTTCATAAGTGACATAATAGTTTCTTCATCCAGCTCGTTTTGAGTAATGAGTTTTTTTAAAAGTCGTATTGAAGCATGCGTTTCCCCTCTACTTAATAAAGTGCTGCATAATTGTTGAGCAAAAGCAGTGTATATCAGCGATAATCGTTCAACCTCGCTCCTTGCCCAGTGAAATGCTCGATCTCCGAATAAATCTCCCCCATAAATCTGCTCTAGCTCAATAGCTTGTTTAATATTTGTCTCGTCTATGACAGCCATCCGTTTGCAGCCCTCTTCAAACTCGTAAAAATCAACTCGCACATTGTGAAAATCGAGCACATAATGGCTGGTGTCCGAATAAAGATTCCCTCTGAGGCCAAATGCTTCCAGTAGCTTACGCAGCTGATAAACGGTTGTATTTAAATAGCTTTCAGCATTCTTTTGCGGTAAATCTCCGAAAATGTCCTCTATTAACCTAGCTCGCGATACACGTCTGCCTTTATTCATTAGCAGATATCCAAAGAGCTCAGCACTTTTAGTAGACTTCCATTTAATACTGATACCTTCTGCGGTAAGAATATCAATTCCACCTAGGCAAATATACGTCACACCATTTGAAGCGGGCTCAAGCTCCGTTTGCATTTGCTCCAGTTTCTTTTCAGCAAGCGCCCTTTGGAGCGTTTGTTGAAGCCTAGCCTTCTCAACCGGCTTTAAGATGTAATCGAATGCATAGACATCAAACGCAGATAGTGCATGCTCCTTGTGAGAGGTAACGAATATTAGCCTTGTCTGCCTGCCGGTTGCTCTTAACCGTCTCGCAAACTCTAAACCATTCTCTCGCGGCATACTAATATCTACAAATACCAGATCAGTCTCATGGTTTTCCAAATATGAAAAGGCGCTTGCCGTTTCCTGAAAAAAACCCACAATATCAATATCTACAACCTTGGCCAGCATGCGCCTCATAATCAAATGCATCGCTTTTTCATCGTCAATTATAACGACTTTCACGGATTTCCCTTCCTTTCAAGCTGCTCGATAGAATAAGAGGAACCCTTAGGGGGAGTGGGAATGGAGAAATAAAAGGTGCTGCCTTGCGATGGAGTGCTGTCAAACCAAATCTCTCCCCCATTTAAGCGAACAAACTCTCTGCATAAGGTAAGGCCTAACCCCACGCCTCGTTCTCCAGCTGTTCCTGTGGATGAGACCGGGTATTCTTCCTTTAACAAAGTATTGGCATGATCCGAGGTAATCCCTTCTCCAGTATCGCTAACAGATACAACCATTTTCCCCTCAACACGCTCTGCCTTTAATTGAATCCTTCCTCCGAAATCTGTGAATTTAATCGCATTGGAGAGCAGATTGCGGATAATTAAATCGAGCATTTCTTTATCTGCATAAACAAACAAGCTATTCGGTATGTCCGATTTAATTTGAATTTGTTTCCCCTCACTGCGAACCTTTAAGAAACGAACATTGCTCTGAACAGCTTGGGACAAATCCAAGACAAGCGGATTAAACACCATGCCTCCCCTTTGGTTCCGAAACCAATCCAACAAGCTTTCGACCAGCGTAAACGTATTGTGAATTTGTTGACTCATCTCATGCATGATTTCATCATGGTTTTCGTTGCTGGATTGAATTTCCTCTTCCATTAATTCCATTAAATTGACCAAAACCGCTAAGGGGTCACGTATATCATGGGCAACTACATTAAACATTTTATCCTTGAACGTATTTAATTCACTCAATTGTCTAGCATTATCTAGCAGTCGCTCTTCATTGAGCACCGTTTCCGTAACATCGCTTAATAAAAGCATCTTACCCACAATTTTCTGGCTGCTGTTACTGATAAACGTCATGCTTATATTATAGAATTTATCGTCATTCTGACTTTGAAGCTGGGCTTTGTTTTCTGTTGATGGTTCACTCTGGATCTTACTAATTAGCTTTGGATATAGAGCTAGAACGTGCGCAGCAGGCTGCCCAACCGCACTAATGTTATTTAAACCATCTATAACACGAACGGCAGACTGATTAAAGCTAGTTATAGCATTATCCAGATCGAATACAACAACCGCATCCTGCATAGATTCAAATACCTTCTCCAAAGCAAGCGGAGCCAGACGGAGCATATTAAATTGATAAATCCCCCACATATAGAAAACGCCTGAGAAAACAAATCCAAAAGGAGACAGGTCAATTGGCATGTGAAGCACATTGCTTAAATATACGACGGTAAACCCATAAGGACCACAAGAACCAATCATCATCAGGGCTATTTGTTTCTTCATCCGCGGTGTTGCTTTTCGGTACATTTGGAACATTAAACCCATACCAACGATAAAAGTGGTATAGGCGTACGTAACATGAAGTAAGTACAATGGCCCTTTAACCAATGAAACCAACGGGAATCCAGCGGAGTTATTAATCGTCATGTTAGTGTAAAACAAATGATGCCATTCGTTTGTATAATGAGCTACAAATGTAGTAACGGGAACAATCAGCAGTAAGGCAATATTCCGTTTGCGCAATACCGATTGGTGTCCTGTATACTGCAGCACCATGATAATCCAAAGAAAAGTACCAGAAGGAACTCCAATATATTCAATTCTTAGCCAGAAACGAATTTCTTCCAGATTGGTGCTGACAATTTCAAAAGCGTAACCAAACGTATAGAATGCCCCCGCTACCATCCCCAATCCATAGGTAATAGCTATTGGAAACTCTCTTCTTTTCCAAGAGAGATAGGACATGACCAAAGTACAGCAGGTAGAGGCAATTAACAATACAGACAAATATACATTATAGTTCATTGATTATTGACCTCCGTGGCATATGGTACCTTAATATCTGCCATTTCTATTCTAGCAGAAACGCATGAAAAAAGGAGATAATCAGTAAAAAACAGACGTATCAAACAGGTTTTTTTCCCGTTAAATACGTCTGTGCGCCTATCATAGTGCGATAGGGTAATTATTTTATTCATAAATAGTATCTTTCGGAAAATTTAGGGAGCTACAACCGTGCTTTTGTCCAAGGTGACTGCCGTTTGAGCTAGCAATCGACCATTTACCGAAGCGTTAGTTCCCATAGTAATATTAGTCATACTCAGAATATTTCCCTCAAAATGTGCATCTGTTCCAATCGAAACCGTTTCCGCTGTCTGCCAGAAGATGTTCTTCGCTTGGGCTCCACCTGTGAGAATAATATTCGTGCCGCTGGCTTGAGTAATGCCTCTGCCTATTTGGAAAATCCAAACATCGTTTGGCCCACCATGAAGAGTGACATTCGAATTAATTAAAACCGCGGTTCCCCATTTATAAACACCTGCTGTTAGGGTTTGCCCACTAAGGTCTCCACTGTATAACTCCGTATAATTAACCGCTCTTCCAGCTGCGTCTGTATATGCGGTCTCCACGTTGCTTATTGCTGTTGTTAGATTAACTGAAGTCGGAGAAGTATAGTCTGATGCATATACCTTACCCGTAATTTGACTGGAAATGGCAAATTCATTGGTAGCATCCATGGTCAGAGATAACCCAGTGATAGCTGTCGCATCGATTGGACTAACTCCAATGTTTCCCGTTACAGCAGAATTGGGAACGGAAGAGATGCCTGTTTTGGCCAGGATTGCAAAATTGCCTGCCGTACCTAGATTTACTGGAGAAGGTCCAACGGCAACAGAACTAACTGTCAATATTCCAGCTGATGCTGCGGACATACCTGCTGCGTTAACCAAGAACAAATGATAATCACCTGCCGTTAATGGTGCCGTAACAGTGGTTGATGTTCCATTCCCTGTTAAACTTGTCATGTTAGCTCCAGCTGCAAAAATAGTTGTGCCTGTTGGCGCTAACCAGGCTGTGTCCCCTGCTGCAGGAGCACTAATCGTTACATTCGTTCCAGGCGCCACCGTTGCTGTGTTCAAAATTGGCTGGGAGATAGTTCCTGGAAGTGGTGATACTACTGGGATCACCGTTGCCCCTGGAATTGGTGTCGATCCAGGTACTACCGGTGTTGCAACAGGTGTTACAGGTACAGGTGTAGTTACTGGAAGAGTAGATGGTGTAGGGACTACGGTACCTTGTCCTGCTTTAACCTTTAACGCTTTATCCAGAATGATAATCACTTCAGCACGGGAAGTAGCCTGTAGAGGATGGAATGTGCCATCTGGATAGCCTGTCATAATCGCTTGATCCATGACTGCACCGATATCTCCTTTGCTCCACGCGGGAATACTGCTGAGATCTTTAATTAAATCTGCCGAAGTCGACGGTTTCAACGCCAACAGCTTGGCAATAGTTACAGCTACCTCTTGGCGGCTCATTTCTTGCTTAGGCTTGAAAGTGCCATCTGGATAGCCGGTTACGTATCCAGCTTGTTTGGCTTTAGCAATATCGGAATACGCCCAGTCAGTCTGTGCAACATCCGTAAATTCAATCGTTCCTGCTTCTGTAAAGACAAATGATCGGTTGACCAATGCCGCAAATTCCTGACGATTCACCTTAACCTCTGGTCTAAATGTGCCGTCTTCATAACCAACGACCAAGCTCTGATTCACCCAGCTAGAAATGGCGCTTTCTGCCCAATGATCTTTAATATCGCTGACACTGGCTGCAGCTGTAGCTGTACCAACTGTCGAAAAAATTAAACATAAAGTAATTACCCATACAAATGCATTCTTTCCAGTGTTTCTTTTCAAAATGAACATCTCCTCGTTGAATCTATCCTTCCTCTTAACCCGATTGCTAGGTTTTGAATCTGCTTAAGAGCTGCCTTACTTCATGCCAGAAATAGAATAGTTTTCGATAATATGCTTCTGGAAGAATACAAATATAATAATGATAGGAACAACCATAAACGCGGAGCCTGCCATTTGCAGAGCATAGTTGCCTGCATATTGTCCTTTGAGCAGAGATAAACCAACAGACAACGTATACAGCTTTTCATCATTAGCAATAATAAGCGGCCAAAGAAAGCTATTCCAGCCGGCAATAAAGGTTAAGATCGCTTGAACCGCAAGAATCGGTTTGGAAATCGGTATAACAATTTGCAGAAACGTTCTCCACTCGCTGGCACCGTCCAGCCTAGTCGCCTCTAAAAGTTCATCTGGTATGGTGGACATAAACTGGCGGAATAGAAAAATACCAAACGCGCCAACCAAGCCAGGCAACACAATCCCGATCATCGTATTCGTTAAATGCATGTAGTTTAAGAGCAGATAAACAGGAATCATCGTCACTTGACCCGGAATCATCATTGTGGCGAGCACAAGGTAAAATAGCTTATCTTTAGCTTTAAACTTATATTTGGCGAAACCAAATCCGGCCATTGCATTCAAGAACAATCCGAGAAATGAGAACAACACGACAGTCATTGTATTGCGCAAATAAACGGCAAAATTCATATTCTCAAACAGATTGCTAAAGTTGCCGAATGTAAAGGTTTTGGGAAACAAAGTCGGGGGAATCTGCATGACCTCGCTTTCCGTTTTAAATGCGGAGAAAATCATCCACACAAACGGCAGCATAACGAGAATTCCTCCAACTAATAGAATAATACCAACGATCCAAGTAAACGTTGCTCCAGTTGAACTCCGCTTAGTATGTTTTTTGAGTATGGTATTCGAACTCATCAGGCTCACCTCCAGTCATGTCAGGGTCAATAATCCGTTTCTTTATTCTGCATTCGGAATTGGAGCAGTGTAATCGCTATGATCACTGCAAACAAGACGAAGGAGCCTGCTGCTGCATAACCAAAATTACTTAGCTGAAAGCCATTGCGATAGATGAACAACGAAACCGAGGTTGTACTATCCAATGGGCCGCCGTTAGTCATAATGAACGGTTCCTCGAAAAATTGCAGCCAACCAATCATCGTTGTAATCGAAACGAAAAAGATCGCGTAACGCAGCATAGGCAATGTAATGTTCGTAAGCTGCTGCCAACGATTTGCACCGTCGAGCTGAGCTGCTTCATAATAAGTCTTTGGAATCCCTTGAATAGCTGCGATAAAAATAATCATGTTAAGACCAATCCCCCGCCAGAGAGCTAACACAATCAACGATATTTTGGCCATGACGGGATCTGTCAGCCATGGAACTGCACCAAGGTGGAGCTTACTGAGCAGGAAGTTCAGCAAACCAATCGAGGGATTGTAAAGGTAGCCCCAAACTACAGCAACTGCCACAACATTAGTTATAGAAGGCATATAATAAACGACTCGAAAAACTTTGAACACACGCGACTTACCAGAATTGATAAGCAACGCAATTATTAACGAGCAGATTATGACAAGCGGGACACCAATCACCACATAGAATAAGGTGTTAGTAATAGCTTTAATAAATGTGGGATCTGTGATAACGTCCAAATAGTTCTGTATGCCGATGAATTTGACTGCCGAGTAATTCCCCAGACCGGTCAAATCCATATTCGTAAAACTAATAACCAATGCAATTGCAATCGGAATTAAGGAAAATAAGACAAGCAATATAAGCGTCGGTGCAATAAAGAAATAGGGGGCCTTACTCTTGGCAATCCCTTTCATGGTAACGTCACTTCCTTCCGTTCACCCTATTTACTAAGAATTTCTTCTGCGTTTTTATTAAAGTCATCCAAGGACTTCTGCACATCATCGCCACCGCGGTAAATTTTCTCGAAGGTAGTTAGATATTTTTGGGAAAGCTCTTCCCAAGGCTTAAGTAGCGGCATTGATTGAGCGTTCTTCATTTGCTCGCCAAAAACATTTAGGTTCTTGTTTTCCTTCAGAAAAGCATCATCCCATGCTACTTTTGCAGCCGGCATGGCATTGGCGAGCTTCATCCATTCGACTTGAGTTTCTGCTTTGCTCATATAAGCGATAAACTTTAATGAAGCCTCTTTTTGTTTGGTATATTGAAAGACGGACCAGTTGGCGCCTCCTAGATTGGATTGATTATTCAGCTTTTTCGGCAGTACAGCCGTTGCCCATTTATCCTTCAATTCAGGAGCCTGGTCGTTTATCTGTTTAACCATCCAAGGACCCGAGATGAACATCGGAATAATTGCATCGCCTTTAAAAGCTTGTACAGCATCTAGACCTAAATCTTCTTTTGGAGAAGAACCATTTTCATAGAAAGAATTTAAATATTTAACGGCATCGACAAATTCCGGTTGATTAAACAACGGCTTGTTCTTGTCATCAAGCAATTTGGACCCATTCTGGCGGGCAAACATAAAAGATAGCGTTTGTTCTTTAGCATCAATACTAATCCCGTATTTCCCCTCGCCGCGTTTGGCTAGCTTCTGTGCTGCATCACTTAGCTCTTCCCAGGTTTTGGGTGCTTCTTTAAAGCCAACTGCAGCGAGAAGGTCGGTACGGTAATAGAGGACACGAGTATCAATGTACCAAGGAACGCCTACTATTTTATTGTCGAATTTAGCTGTTTCCAAAGACCCTTCGAAGAAATTATCTGCCTTCAGCTCCGGATATTGGTCCAAATAAGGTGTTAAATCCATTAAAGCTCCAGCTGCTCCGAATTCCGGAATCCAGGTAGTCCCCATTTGAACAACATCAGGTCCCTTCTTAGATGCGACAGCCGTCAGCATTTTATCATGAGCGGAAGCCCATGGAATAGCTTGAATCTTAACATCAATATCCGGGTTCAGCTTTTTGAAGCTTTCCACCATCGCTGGCAATGACTTAGCTTCGTCGCCCATCCCCCAAACATTAAGGGTTACTTTACCACCATCACTGGATGATGACGAGCAGCCTGCAAGTGCGCCTACTAGTAAAACAGAACCTGCCAATACAACACTCAACATTTTTTTCTTGAATAACATATAAATTTCCTCCTCAAATAATTTTTAATAAAAACAATATTTTCGAAACGTTTCTATAACGCATAAAAAAAAGTGAAACCGCATTCAACTAGTTAGTAATACCCAAAGAATATTTGTTTGAAACACTCTAAAAAGGCTTAATAAGATAGATAAACATCGTTCGACACTATTTTTTGCGTATATTACAATTTGAGAAATATAATCGAAACGTTTCTATGAATTAACATTTAAATGCTCTCTATGTATGATAAAATGGTAGAAAGAAATGGGAAGGAGCGTGTTTCGTGGCTAACATCAAGGATATTGCTAAGCTAGCAGGTGTTTCAATATCGACTGTCTCTTATGCGCTCAACGGAAGTTCGAAGGTAACAGCAGTAACCGCCGCAAGAATAAAAGCGATTGCCAAAGAGCTGCACTACGTTCCAAACGCGGCTGCACGTAACTTGAAGAGGCAGGAAACAAAAATTATTGGGGTGTTTTTAACCAATTTCAGTGGATCATTCTACGGGGATCTCCTACAAGGCATAAAAGAGGGGCTAAATCAGAGCGGTTACGATCTTATAGTTTGCAGCAGCAAACAATCCCATCGTCTGCTTCCACAGCGAATGATCGACGGGGCCATCATCCTCGATGAGACGTTCTCTAGTGAGGAGCTGTTGGAGTACGCCAATCAAGGCCATAAAGTAGTCGTCATGGACCGTGACCTGGACCATAAGAATATTAATCAAGTCCATCTCGACAATAAAGCTGGTGCCACTCTGGCGATGGAGCATTTGATCGAGCTAGGACATCGCAAGCTCTACGTGGTCACCGGAACCATCGGCTCATTCGACTCTCGACAGCGAATCCAAGCCGTTAAACAAACGGTTGGTCGGAATCCAGACATGCAATATATCGAAATCGCAGGTGATTTCACCAAATCAGCTGGGGTGCTTGCCGGCAAACAGATCACTCAAGAATATTCAGGTCCTGCTGCCGTCTTCTGTTTAAATGACGAAATGGCAATTGGAATCTATGAATATTTACTAACAACGAATATACGAATTGGTGTGGATATTCACCTAATAGGGTTTGATAATATCGAGGTAGCCCAGTACACTCAGCCGCGATTAGCAACGATTGATTACTCTAAGCGAAAATGGGGAGTACTTGCCTCCGAACAGCTGCTTAAGTTAATTGCCGGTATTGAGGTTGAGCCTGAACATATTTATGTTACTCTCATTAAAGGCAAATCCATGGGAGCGGTACCTATTATCAATTAATAATAGTTAACACGAATGGATCCCTACTAACCTGCCATCTTTCTGCGATATGCTTCCTCGAGGATTTGTTTTAAACCTTCTGTCCGTTTTTTAATGAATGTTTCCCAGAACAGCTTGCCCTTTTCTCGCAATTCATCAGCAGATAAGCTTCCTTCTTCAAATTTCCCCCAGCATCTATCTACAGTGAGCTTATCGCAACTTCTGTCGTTGTGTTTTTGTAACTAAGCATGTTTAACTGCCTCTTTCCTTCGATCATATAAATGACCTGCCAGCAATAGCAGGAATCCAAGCGCAGCAAGGAGCGAAGCTATCCATGGCAACGAGGAAAGACCCACATGAGTAATAGCCCAGCCACCAAGAAAGGCCCCTCCTGCATTACCTACATTCAAAGCGGAATGTGTTGAAGTGGCTGCAAGCTCTGGTGCGTCTTTGGCTAGATTCATGATACGGATTTGCAGACCCGGCAGGATACCAAATGCTGCAACACCCCAGATGAAAATAGTAACAATAGCAGCTACAGGTATTTTATCCGTAAACGAGAAGACAGCTAGAATCAGCGCCAATACAGCAAAATTGCCCAGCAAGTAGGGCATTAGCTTCCAGTCTGCTAGCTTGCCTCCTACTATATTACCTAGGGTGACGCCAAAACCAAACAGCACTAAGATCCAAGTTACGACATGCTCGGAAAACCCGGTAATTTCTAAGAGTATCGGTGCAATGTAGGTAAATACCATGAATAAGCTGCCGCAACCTAAAGCCCCAATTAGTAAGACAAGCAACAATTTAGGCTGAGCAAGCGAGCGAACTTGTTGAAGCAAGCTGGTGTTGGTTTTCTGCTTAATTCGTGGAATGAAGATAAGTATGCCAATTAACGAAATAATACCCATAATAGCAATTGCGCCGAACGATGCCCTCCAGCCTAAATGCTGCCCAATGAAAGTGCCCAAAGGTACGCCAATAATATTGGAAATGGTCAATCCAGCCATCATTACGGAAATAGCCGCAGCACGTTTATCTACTCTTACAAGATTGGCAGCAATAACAGAACCAACTCCTAAAAAGGTGCCGTGAGCTAAAGCGGTAATGAGCCGAGCTACCATAACAATAGAATAATTAGGCGCAATTATTGCAATCCCGTTTCCTAGAATAAACAGCAGCATGAGCAGGCAAAGCAGCAATTTTTGGGGCAGCTTATGCGTGGCAAGAGCAAGGATAGGCCCGCCGATGGCTACACCTAACGCATAGCTGGTAATTAGCTGGCCTGCTTGTGGAATACTGACATGCAGATCATCCGCGACATTAGGTAGAATCCCCATAATAACAAATTCCGTCATTCCGATAGCAAAGGCACCCAAGGTTAAGGAGAAAAGAGAAATCGGGAACCGCTCTTTAACAGCAGCCCCACCTTGTAAAGCATGTGTTGAATTCATGATGTTTTCTTGCCAACCTTTCGCAACTAATATTATTCTTTCATGATCTCAGAGACGATCTGATAGGATTTCAATCGAGCTTCATGATCATAAATTTGAGCCGAGATGATCCATTCATCGGCCTGCGTTTGTTCCTGAAGATGGGATAGTCTCTTCCGAACTGTATCTCTGCTCCCCACTATGGAAAAGCTTAAGCTTTTCTGTACGTAAGCTTTTTCCGGCTCGCTCCAGAGGATATCAGATGGGTCAACCGCTGGGCTTAACATCCCTGGAATTCCACGTACAATATTAAGAAATTGCTGCTGCTGTGAAGTCGCCAATCGTTGTGCTTCTTCATCTGTATCAGCGGCAATGATGTTTATTCCCACCATGGCATGCGGCTTATTCAATGCCTGAGAAGGCTTGAAATAACTGCGATACAGCTCTAAAGCCGCCAGCAAATAATCCGGGGCAAAATGGCTCGCAAAAGCAAAGGGCAGCCCCAGCTCACCTGCCAGCTGTGCACTAAAACCACTCGATCCAAGCAGCCAGATCGGAATATCCAATCCCTCGCCTGGAACAGCTCTAACGCCTGGCATGCCTGCTCCCAACGATGGGTCTAGGTAGCTGCGCAGCTCGCTCAGTTGTTCAGGGAAATTCTGTCCATCGCTGCCTAAACCACGGCGAATTGCCCTCATTGCTGGCTGGTCAGAGCCTGGAGCACGTCCCAGACCTAAGTCTATTCGACCAGGGTACATCGATTCCAATGTGCCGAATTGCTCAGCAATGACTAGCGGAGCATGGTTCGGCAGCATAATCCCGCCAGAGCCAACTCGTATCGTTTTGGTGCCGTTGGCAATATAGCCAATGACCAACGAAGTAGCTGAGCTGGCAATACCCGGCATATTGTGATGCTCGGCGAGCCAGTATCGGCGATAGCCCCATTGCTCAGCATGCTGTGCCAGATCAAGAGAACGGTGGAAGGAATCTCGAGGTGTCCCCCCTGCTATAACGGGGGCAAGATCAAGTATCGAAATGGGAATCGAGCTGATTCCCTCAGTGGAATTATTCACGTTATTTTCTACATTCATTTGCTTCACCCTCCAAGTCTAGTCCATCCATTACTCAAAAAGCTCTATCCATATATTCTAATCTTAAAATTATGATAAGCAAGTACTTACCTTGTTGTGGATTAGTATACTTTTGTAAATGAACATATAATCAAAGGCTGATCTAATCCGTGGAACGTTAGGAACATTTCTATACGCTTTCCGCTAATTTTGTTGCTTGACATCTGTAATTACAATTGTTACAGTTAAATCATCTTAAAACGAAAGAGGGAATCTAAATGAAAATAGGAATTATTGGTACTGGAGAAATTGGTGGGAATCTCACTCGACTTCTCACAAAGCTGGGACATGATGTGCACATTGCTAATTCACGCGGACCTCATACACTTATCGATTTAGTCAATGAAACTGGAGCAAAAGCAGCTGACATTTCCGATGTCGCTCGCGGAGCAGAAGTCGTCATTATATCCATCCCATTGAAAAATATTCCTGATCTCCCTGTTGGTTTTCTTAATGAGGCAGCCAGCAACGCAGCTATTATTGAAACCTGCAACTATTACCCTAAACAGCGTGATGGACTGATTGCACCTATTGAAGCCGGCATGCCGGAAAGCAAATGGGTGGAACAACAGCTTGGAAAGTCCGTATTCAAGGTATTCAACGGAATTTGGTCGAAGCATCTGCTCGAAAGAGGCTTGCCCAAAGGGTCCTCAGGTCGAATCGGATTACCTGTAGCAGGGGATGACCCTCATGCAAAGGAAATTATTTTGCAGCTTGTGGAGAGTCTGGGCTTTGATGCAGTAGACGCTGGTGGATTAGCTGAATCTTGGCGCCAACAGCCAGGAACCCCAAGCTATGGTAAAGAATTAAATGGGGATGGTATTCGCCAAGCCTTATCCGAGGCTAGCCCAATTCGTACTAAGGAATTTACAGCTTAACTTATTCCATACTAACCTAGAAGAAGGAAGTGCAATAAAGTGATACCTCTGGAGAATGGTACCGAACCTGTATCAAGCTCCTCTGACATCAAGAAAAGTGTGCTGTGGATTTATTACATCCTCTTTTTTGCCGTATTAAATGAATCGGTATTTAACGTGTCCACTCCAAGCATTGCCAACCAGTTTAATTTGGATGCTGCTGGTGTAAGCTGGGTGGTTACGATCTTTTTTATCGTCTTCGGTGTAGGCATTGTCATCTTTGGGAAGCTATCTGATATTTATAATGTTAAAACGCTAATTATTATTGGCATTATCCTCTACAGCTTTGGCTCTATTCTCGGCTTTGCTTTACAGTCCTGGTATCCTGGTGTCATTTTATCAAGGGCTATTCAAGGAGCAGGTGGATCTGCGATCCCGGCATTGGTTTTTGTCATAGTAGCGCGATTCTTCAATGCAAAAGAACGAGCAAAAATGTTTGGGATCATCACATCAACTGTTTCCTTTGCAATTGGAATCGGTCCGGTGCTTGGCGGCTATGTCGCAGGTTCGTTTCACTGGGCTTTTTTATTTCTCGTGCCGCTTCCTGTCCTAATAGCGATTCCCTTCTTCCAAAAATATTTGCCAAAAGAGCCACGCGGTCCAGGTAAATTGGATTTAGTGGGGACATTGCTGCTGTGTATTCTAGTGGCGATGCTGATTTTGTTTACAACAGAAGGTCATTGGATTTATCTGCTCGTAACCTTCGTAGCGCTTATTCTATTTATTGCTCATATCCACAGAGTAAAGGATCCTTTTGTGGATCCCGCACTTTTTAGTAATCCCATCTACCGAAACGCACTTATTATCGGTTTTCTCATTTACGGCACTGTGCTATCTGTAATGTTCGCAATTCCGTTGATGATAAGTAAAATGTATGGACTGAGCACAGAGACCATTGGACTGATTATGTTTCCTGGTGCCATCAGTGCGGTCGTCTTCGGCAAGGTTGCCGGTACTATGACGGTCAAACGAGGGAGTCATTTTGTCGTATATCTCGGATTAGTGTTAATTGCACTCAGTTTGCTGCTGCAATCTTCATCCATCGGACTTTGGGTATGGTATATTGGAGCCGCCTTAATTATGATGTTCATTGGCTTCTCATTCGTACAGACGGCATTAACCGAAAGTGTCACAAACATATTGCCTTCACACCAAATCGGCGTAGGCATGGGATTCTTTAATATGATCTCCACTATATCCGGGGCGATTGTGACAGCCTTGGTTGCCAAATCGATTGAACAAGAGTTCTTCGCTTTCCCGCTTCATCCGTTAATTTCAGACCCAAATGCCTATATGTACAGCAATCTCATTCTATTCCTAGGCATAATTATCATCGCAAGCGGGCTCTTGTATTTCGTATCCTTCCGTAAAAAAACACCACAGCCCGTCCAAGTACTCAGCTAAGATTATCTTAAATATAACAGCTTAACGTGTATAACTTGACAATATGTAGTCAGGTTATACAAGAACATTGATTTAACCTTAGCCACTGAGCGTGCTATGCATGTGCGCAGCCTTTACCACCAATTGGAAACAAAATCTCTCGGTCGCGAGTGGACTGTTTCAGAAGATATGCTTGGTTTCTTCGCGGATGTTGGCCTTGTTGGCCGCCTGGTCATGGCCGCAGAGGGACCATGGGGGTACGGTGGAGATGTGAACGGCGAGCTAAAGCACAAACTGGCTGAATCACTCTGGTGGATTCTTGTCCTGTCCGAACGGCTAAACGTAGATATCTCAGAAGCCTTCTCTTCATTTATGAGCAGTACTGAGACTAAACTCACGAAGAGCGTCTAAGCAACAATATTTTTGATTAAACTCGGATACGCATCGCTTGATAGGGGTGACGGGTGACGCACTGTTTTAGCCACGAGGCATCCAAACCATTTTCAATTGCATAGGGAATGAAATCCGTCAAAAGGTGATGATACGGTCGAATATGGCCGCCTTTTTCTTCACCAACCGTGTACCAGCCTGTATCTTGGGAGAGCAGGATTTTATCTGCACTGACCTTATAAGCTTGCAGCTGTTTGAGTAATACGACGTGTTCGTCATATGTACCTGGAAGGATCGAGTCGATGGAAATCCACATGCCTTCATCGGCTAACTGCTTGTGAACAGTCAAATCCTTTCCTGTCTGAGCATGCACCCAGATGAACCGTTCCCGATCAAAGCCAGCTTGCTTCATGATTTCATTGGCATGAAGGGCAACATCCCCGCCAATGGTATGGCATTGGATTGGTAGCCCTGTTTCTAGCGAGGTGCGAATCGCTGCCCGCAGAATCTTTTGCTGCGTTTCATCGATAGCTGTTCCATCGTTCAAGGCGATTTTAATATAGCCTGGGTATACTCCGCTTTCGCCAATCCCATCGCGTGCTTCTTTAATCCATATGTCCGATAGCTCCTGATGATTGGCTTGATAGACGAACGACGGCAAGTAGGGCTCCTTATAAAAGCCCGTATTGGTTATGAAATAAAGCCCTGATTTCTCCGAAAGCTCCTTTAGGATATAGGGATCTCTCCCCAAATACTCTGGCGCACAATCGACGAACGTGGAGCAGCCCGCTTCCTTTAACTGCATTAGGAGCGGTAGAGTCAGCGCCACTACCTCCTGACGATCGTAATCTGCTGAAGTCAGCTTCGCGTCTTTCACGAAACCAACGAGGATATGCTCATGAACCAGCATTGTGCCAGCCTCATGTTCACTAATCTTTCCCGTAACGGTTTGCAGCATCCCTAGCCCTCCTTATTTCTCCTAATACTTTCCTTCCTTTATAGTAAACTACCTGATATCCAGTGTCTAATTGTAACTTTAAACTTGTTAGGCTGTGAAGCAAAAACGCACCATCTTTCCAAAGGAAGAAGGCACGTTTGTCCAAACATCTATATTCAATTACTAAGGAGCTGCAGCTCCCTTCTACCTATTCCTTATCCAGTCGATTTATCCCTAAAGTCAGGATTTCGCAACGACCTACAGGTAATGACAAGGGACCCACTGCATAAGCAGTCACGTCTTTTTCTTGTTCTTCTAATACATTGCTTTTATAAATTTGGTTATACGAAGCATCCGGATGCACGACTAATTCGGAATTCGAATTGTTCATGTTGAACCATCGCAGCATTAAATCACCTGAGGCTTCATTAATTTTCATGGATGAGAAAGCTAAGGCTTCGCCCTCCCAAGCAACAGGCGCATAAATAGGGGCAATACTTCCTTCATGTATTCCAGTCTGACAGACCGTCCATGGAATTTGGTATTGGTAAGCTTCCGCATACGCACCTGTTTGTACTCCATCTCCGCTATGAGGAATGATCTCTAAGCGAGCTGTATGCTCTCCGAGGCATTGCGCTTCTGGTGTCGGGAATAGTCCCCAATCTCCAAGCTCTCCCGTAGACCGCAATAAAGTAATGGCGATTGTGTTCCGTCCATCTCGGAGAATCTCATATTCATTCAGTCCAAGATTAGCGATCGTTAAACCCGCTTCCTCACTGCTTACATCCACAAACGCTTGTTGATGCTGGCAATTGCTTGGATTCTCCCATTCCGCAGCTGGTTGATTATCCCTTTGGACAACTTCAAAGATTGAATCTGCCGAGTGGGTTGCAGCCACTAAATCAGTTGGAAAAAGCATCCGAATGCGGTGATCCTTAGCTTGGTTGTTAAAGCTCGATTCTATTTCTACGCCTTTACCGTTGCGGTTCAGACGAACTACAGTACGGATTTCAAGCGGGATCATTTGACTAACTCGTTTTCCTTGCCGTTCTGGAAAATAGATAAGCTCTTGTTTTTCTTGCTCAAATTTCTCATCACCCGATGCTGGTATTTGCCAGTGGTGAATGATCTCTAAAGAAGCACGATAAGGCGTATCCTCAAGTATTTGAATTTCTGCTAAAAGACCTTTTGTCGTGAACGGAAGCTCTCCGTTAGGCTGTTTATACATGTATTCATTGCCGATATCCCCAGTATCCTCATAAACACCTAATTCATAATAGGTTCTATTGCCTTTTTTCTCTGTCAGGGTAAAAGAACCATCCTCTGCGATCACAAGCTTAATCCACTCATTCTCCATACTCTGAGCAGACGTAATTAACGAAGCACCACTAGAATCAGCTTCATCTATCACATCATCAGAAACTCTAGTCCAGGCATATGCTTTCATTCCAAGAGCAGGTACTTGCTCCGCTTCAAACGTCAGTATCACTTTGCGACACATATAGGGCTGCCGAAATTTATCATCAGGCAAATCGTAGCCGAACTGCACCCCTTTATCCTCGACCTTATAGGCGAGTGAATTTCTGGCAGTGTCCACAAGTATTCTCGACTCCAGAGATACACCTTTCATACGCAGATTCATTTCCTCCAGTGAAAACCCGTCGCGAAAATAAACCCGCTCCACATCGAGCTCCACCGATACAGTACCACTCCGCTTCCATCCACTCGTATTGAACACAATAAAAGGAAGTGCATCCTCTCCGATTTGAGCAAAAATCGATGTATCGACTGCTTCAGCAATCGCACGCTTACTATCCTCAACAATCGTTTCCGTTACATGGCGGCTTTTATCAAAGCGAGTAATCATCTCGCGGTGCACTTCATCCACACTGCAGCCACAAATGCTGTCATGCGGGTGATTCTGCATCAATGTTTTCCATGCGTATGTGAATAGATGATGCGGATAGGTCTTGCCCACTAGTGCAGCGAAGGAAGCTAGCGGTTCCGCGACTTTCTCTAACAGCGTTTGGCCAACTTGGTTCATCTGCTTCAAATAAACACGTGAGGATGCTGTATTTACCAAGGTGGACCAGCCATCCGTACGCTGGCTGCGCAGCTCGCCTTTCACCATGGACAAATCCTGCTTCAGCGTTTCGTTTACAGCTTGCAGATAATCCGCAAAGCTCGAATGCACAAATGCTGTATCCGGGTATAAGCCCTCAGCTGTTCTAATGGCTTCCGACAAATCCTGCTGGATCGGCTGATGATCGCAGCCATTCATAAACAGCAGCTGATTAGTAGAAGCGTATTTCTCGGCATCTGCTAATTTCCGCTCCCAGTATACCTTAGCTTCCGTTTCGTCCGTTGGAATTTCATTGCCGTTGCTATACCAGTTGGCAAACAGAATTCCCAGCACACGCGAGCCGTCGGGTCCTTCCCAAATAAGCTCGGAGAACGAGGATTCATAGTCTGAATCGGAAACCATATTATTAAAGCCCGTTGGCTTCACGCCGCGACCAAACACAGCATTGTTAATTCCAGCCTGCTGCATAATTTGGGGTGCTTGCCCAATATTGCCAAAGGTATCTGGAAAATAACCAACTTTAGCAATTTTCCCATAACGTTTAGCATCCTGATGTCCGATCTGCAAATTGCGTATATTGGCTTCACTACTGGTCAAAAAGGCATCCTGAAGGATATACCAAGGACCAATATATATCCGCTCTGCGCGAATGAGTGCTTCAAGCTGCACTTTCTTCTCCGGTCTAACCTGAAGATAATCCTCCAATATAATCGTTTGACCATCCAGAAAGAAGCTGCGATAATCGGGATCCCGCTCCATCGTATCAAGCAGCGTATCCATCAGCTGAATCAGCTGAACATGGTGTTTTTCATAAGGCAGATACCACTCGCGATCCCAATGCGTATGCGAAATAATATGCGCTGTTCTTTTTTTTGCCATCTCTATTTCCTCCCTCTAGACTAAATCTTCAACAACCGAAACATTAACTTCCTCTGGGCGATAAACTGCGGTTACACGACCCTTGGCATCCGTAGCAAATAAAACTGATCGTTCCTCTTCAAGTATGAAAGAATAAGTGAACCCCGTGACAGCATCCTTTACTGCGATAGGGCTATCTCCAGCGAACTCTGATACAAAAATAAACAGTGAGCCTGCACCAAAGCTTAGCTTACGACCATAAACACCAGCTAAATTGCCTCCGGAAACCCACTCCAATTCATTACTGCATCCGGCTGCTTCAATTGCATATTGATAAAGCTTTACAATCGGCTCGATCCGCTCATTTAATTCAACAGGCTGCGGACTCCAAATGATCCGTCCTTTTCCCATTGGCACGTTGATGACGGATGACGCACTATCTGTAACTTCCTTCGAAATCTGCGCTATCTTCCGCCCACCATAGGAAAGTGGCATACTATCCCCTTGAATATCCAATATTTCCTCGCGGCGCACATTGGCTAGCTTCCTCATACCTAACACTTCTGTTAAGCGGTCAGTTGGTCTCCAATAAGCATCGATCCCAGCAGGACCTGTCATTAAAAGGGTAGCCCCTGTTTGCTTAACTACCTCAAGTAAATCAGCCAATGCCGTATCAGCAAAATTATGAGCACTCGGCAAAATAATTAACTTAGGTGGATCAATAGATAATGACTCCAAATGATATTCGCCTACAGCACGAAACGGTATTTTCATTTCATAGGACATAATCCGAGTCAAGCTTGTGGTTGCTTCAAAAGCTAGCTTGCGATTAGAAAAATCATTCGAGTATGGAAAAACAACCGCAATATCCTCGAGCTTGCGTTCGGAGAACAAATCTCTAATCTCGGCCATGAATCTTCCAAAATCATAGGATACGTTTGCCTCTGGCTTCTCCGTCCCATCCGCCCTAAGTGCGCCAATGTGCGATTCATTCGCATTATCCATGTAATAATTAGTATTCCAGATCCATTGTACAGCTCCTGCTCCACCTGTTGCAAAAGCATAGGCATACTTGCGCTCTAAGAAGTTCCTCAGCTCCAGCTCGGAACGTTTAGCCCGACCGTCTGGCGTCTCCACATACATAATCCCGGTTTCTTGAATCAGATTCGGCTTATGATGCGTTTTTGCAAAAATCCCATCCCATAGCAGATGGTCATTGAACCACCAGGAATGAACCGTTGTGTAATCCACAGCTTCTGCATAAAAGAACGGCGAAGGCCGCTGCGCACCTAATCCTTCATCTTGACCAACCGTAACCAGCTGATTCGGACACACCGCTTTAATCGCTGTATACAGCTGCTTAGCCCAACGGTTGTGAATCTCCATGGAAAACAAAACATAGTCCAGCCAACGCGTGCCCTTTTTCCCCTGATGCATATCTTGCACGTCAAAATTAATCTCTTCCGCTTCCGGAGGAACAGCCGCTTCGAAGCTAGGAAGCTGCGAATGCGTCATATTCCAGCGTTCCTGCAGCACCTCCACTGAGCCATGCCTGAGCTTCAGATACTCTACATAAGCAGCTTGTTCTAGCGGATCCTTGCAGGAACGTGGACCATCGGAGAAAATTTTCGCTGGATCAAACATCGAAGGCTCATTGATTAAATCCCAATCCACGTTTGTTGTTTCACAATGGCGCGAGACAATCGAAACGATGAACCGCTTTTGCGCTTCCAAGCTGCGTGGGTCAAGATACGGATTGCTCCCCTCCCAAGTTTCCGGCGTAAACGAAAAGAAGGTAAAGGTCACCTGCAAATCATGCTTTTTCGCTGTTAATAGGAAAGCATCAATCGCTCTTAAAACCTCTTCGGAAACATGTCCATCGACCTGCATGATATTGCGATACGCTGTCCATATGCCGGTTCGAATCCAATTTATACCTGCTTTACGCATTTGCGCCATGTCCTCATCCCAAACTTTAGCGTTAGGCAGGAACAAGAACTTACGGGCAACATCCGATGTCATATAAGTCATGCCAACAACAGGTAAAGGCCGCCCATCCTTGATAAAATAATCTCGATCACAGCTTATTGAACTGCCTTGGGCCAAGAGCTTTGCATCATGTCCCCAGAAGCCCTGGCGCAGAATTCTAATTTCCCCCAAGGGCGATTTGGCACTGCAAAGAATATGATAAAAACCGCTTGTTATTTCAAGAGATACAGGAATGCGCATGATATTGAAATTAGTACTAATATCCATGATTAAGCTGTGGTTCCAGCTTTCGCCTGTTTCCACATGGTTTACGAATAGGGAGAATGTCCATGGTTCACTTGGTTTTATGGCATCACCTTTACGTTGTATTCGTTGGGTTTGCAGTGTAAGCATCACTTTCTCCCCAGCTTCATAAGAGGCATAATTCGGCTTGATCCACAGCTCTGTAACGCCTCTAGCACAAAACTCTGCCCATTGCTGCAGCGCTTTTGCCCCGCCACGCTCCCAGAATATCGCTTGAATCGGCTGATTGATGAACAGCCAACGCCCGCCAGTAAAGGCGCCGTTGCTATTCTCCCACAACACGACAGGTGCCGCGACTTCGCGCTGATCGGACGAAATCCCCTTTAGCAGCGGATACAGCCTGGCATCCATCGGACCTGATGATCCCATTTGGTGAGGCAAATCACTGCTTTTAGTCACATGCGGAATCAGGTTCCATGTGTCGGAAACCGTAAATAAGCCTTCAAACCCTGTTAATAGGGGAATATGGGCATGGGCAGCTAATTCATTAATCGGAGACGAATCCACTGGCAGTATTTCATGAATGTTAAGCTCTTGATGGTAAGCGGTTTGCTCGGCTTCTATATACCAAGCCCCCTCAACCTCACGGACTGGATATTTAAAGGTCGCTCCACCAATGCTGACGAAGCCACCGCCTCTTTGCAAAAAGCCAAGAATGTCGTTCCAAGCCGACTTAGGAAAATAGGGAGCGTGCAGATTAACAAAGCTCCCGCCTTCAGCTAAACTCAAATACTCTGCGAGCTTAGCCGCCCCAACAACAGAACCGATATCCTGTAAAGCTTTCTCATGCTGCGGCTCCAGCGAAACGGTAATTGGAAATGTTGGATCGTAGAAAATAATTAACGATGTGCTCATAGCAAGCCTGCTTTCATCGTCTGATAAACTAGCTGAGCAAACAAGCTATTGGACCAAGCAAACCACTTGCGCGTAAAAATCAGCGGATCATCTGCATGAAAGCCTTCATGCATAAAGCCCGTTTCCGCATCAGTAGCTTCAAGCATAGCAATCATTTCAAGCTTTTCATCCGTATTCAAAGCCGTTAAGCCTTGCATAGATAAAGACATATGCCAGATATAGCTTGGCGGAGTATGTGGACTTCCGATTCCTTTGGCAAGCTTGCCCTCATAATAAAAAGGATTATGTTTACTCAAGGCAAAGCTACGTGTATTGAGATATATCGGATCATCCGCCGTCGTATAGCCTAGATAAGGTATGGATAACAGCCCTGGTGTTCCCGCATCGTCCATTAAACAGTGATTGCCAAAGCCGTCTGTTTCATAAGCATAGATCAATCCGAGTTCTGGATGACGATAAGTACCATACAATTGGATGCCATGATCAATATCCAGCTCCAGCTGCTTCATCTCTTGTACAAAGGATATATCGCGGAATACCCACTCTGCCATCTCCTGCATCTGACGAAGCGTAACTACCGCAAACATATTCGCTGGAATGTTGTAATGAAAGTCACAAGCATCGTCACTAGGACGGAAGCCAGACCAGATCATTCCTGTATAGTTAACCGGCATACCTAAGCCGTTATTGCGAAGCGAATCCGTAGGAATTCCGTTATCACGCGTGAAGCGATACGGGGACTGCTCAAAGTGATACTGCTCCGTCTTCCATAAATCGACGATTTTACGCATGGCTGACTTAAAGGACGAATCGAAAATATCCGTACGCTCTGTTTCCTGCCAATAATGATAAGCCAGCCGCATCGAGAAGCAAATGGAATCCAGCTCGAACTTGCGCTCCCATACCCACGGTGACATTTCGGTTTGATCATCTGTATTCCAGTGCCAGTCATTGGCAGATTCATTAAAAGCGTTGGCATAAGGATCGATATGAATATAGGAAATATGACGTTTAATTACTCCACTAAGGATGCGTTGCAAATCCGGATCATGCTTAGCAAAAGGCACAAAATGCATCATTTGCTCAACCGAATCACGCAGCCACATCGCAGGAATGTCTCCAGTAATAACGAAGGTTGTGCCATCCTCCATCAGCTTCGTAGTCGTTTCCAATGTATTGGGAAAACAGTTTTTAAACAGCTGCAGCAGCTTGGGACGATGAGCCAGCTTGTCTTCCGCTTCTTTTAATATATCTTGAATGGCATGAGGCAGCTCCAGCCTCGGCATTTGTATTTTCGGTAATCTAAATTGCTCCATAGTATGTCTTTCCTCCATAGATAGTTATTCTTTAACCGCACCAACCGTTAACCCCTGAATGAAGTAACGCTGAAAAAACGGATAAGCTAGCACGATCGGACCTGTAGCCAATACAACCATCGCCATCCGCGAGGTATCCTGAGGCATAGATTGCAGTACTCCCATCCCAATGGAAGGATTATTCGAATTCTGCAGAATAAACTGCATGCTGTTCTCAATTCGCATCAGCATGGATTGCAACGGCACCTTGGTAGGATCATCAATGTAAAGCAGCGCATTAAACCAATCATTCCAATAGCCCAGCGTACTGAATAAAGCAATCGTCGCCAGACCAGGCAGCGATAAAGGCAGAACAAGCTTGGTTAACACTTTAAATTCGCCTGCTCCGTCAATTTTTCCCGATTCAATAATGGCGTCAGGAACCATGGTTACAAAGAAGGTCCGCATGATCATTATATAAAAGGCATTGACCGCAAGTGGCAGAATTAGAGCCCATACCGAATCCTTCAAGCCTAAAAGCTGGGTAAGCACAATATAGGTCGGCACTAAGCCACCGTTGAATAACATCGTAAAAAAAGCAAAAAATGCAAAGAAATTGCGATACTTGAAGCTTTTTCTTGAAACGGCATAGGCAAAAAGAGCAGTCACAACTAAACTAATGACGGTTCCTACAACAGTGACAAATATCGTTATTCCGTAAGAGCGCAATAACTGGTCACCCGCTTTAAAAAGATAACGGTAAGCGTCAAAGCTCCATTTTTCAGGAATAACCCGATACCCATTTTCAGCTAATGTGGATTCATCCGTAAACGAAATGATCATTACAAACAAAAAAGGAAATACGCTAAGTATGGCAGCAACTCCCGCAACAACATTAAATATACCGCTCCAAACAGGATTTAATTGATTAAAATCACGATTTTTTATTGCTTTAGTGGACACAGTCACATCCCCTTTCTATGCGAAGCCTGAATTAGAACAAGGCATTATCTTTATTGAATCTGCGCACAACGTAGTTGGATACCATAACCAGAACAAAACCGATTAATGACTGGTATAATCCCGCTGCTGTACTCATCCCAATTTCTCCCGTTGATTTCAATCCTCTATAGACGTAAGTATCAATAACGTTGGTTACCGGGAATAACGTTCCCGAATTGCGCGGAACCTGATAGAACAGTCCAAAATCCGCATAAAAAATTCTGCCAATAGCAAGCAAGGTCAGGATAGTCATCAACGGCTTCAGGTTAGGCAGGGTAATGCTCCAAATCCGCTGCCATTTGCTGGCACCATCAATCATTGCCGCTTCATACAAGGACTTATCAATCCCCATAATGGCCGCTAAATAGATAACACTGCTGTAGCCGACTGACTTCCATAGATACACCAAAATCAGAATCAATGGCCAATAGGTCGGGTCCGAATACCACTGCACCACATCTATGCCCAGATAAGAAGCTATTTGATTAACCATACCTTTATCAAAGCTTAAAAAACTATAGAGAAAGTAACCTACAATGACCCAAGATAGAAAATAAGGAAGAAACATCCCTGTTTGATAAAGCTTTGCTAGCTTCTTATTGGAAATCTCCGAAAGCATGATGGCCAAGATTAAGGAAAATAACAGTCCTAAAACGATAAATGCTATGTTATAAAGCAGAGTATTCCGTGTAATAATATAAGCGTCCTCTGTACGAAATAAGAAAGTGAAATTTTGCAGCCCTACCCACTTGCTATCGATAATACTTGCCAAGAAACCATCTCTACCGACGCGATATTCCTTAAAAGCTATAATCATGCCTGCCATGGGAAGATAGGAAAACAGGACAAACCAGACTGTAGCTGGCATTACCATGATCAGAAATGCTTTATTCATATTCATGTCTTTGAGAAAGTGCCTTATACTCTTCATACTCTTTCACTCCTCAACCGGATAATCTACCACTTAAAAAAGATTGGGCGAATGGTTAGCATTCGCCCAATGACTCTATATATACTTTTGCGATTCTTTAATTTATTTCTGCGTTGCTCTCCAAGCATCAACTTGTGTTTGAGCTTCAGCCATAATCTTATCTAAACCAGCTGTTTTAAACTTTTCAATTGCTTGTGGCAGATATTTCTCAGGATCTACAGTTCCGGTCATCAACGCGGACCAGAATTCTTCTTTAACATTTGAAACGGCTGCAATCTCATTGACTACTTTAGACGTATCGAAGTTAAAGCCATACAAAGCTGCCGGCTTGCCAGCGGCGTTAAATTTCTTGAACACATCCCATTTATCTGCTGGATCACTTGCGTTCAGATCCGTAATCATAATGTTTCCTAATGAGAAGGTTGGCATGTCATAATTTTTGGCATCCGGCAAAGCTTCCATAACATTGGCGCTGACTTTCTTGTAATGCACGCCTTCAATTCCGGAATCAACCATATTCCGTAGAGTTGGATCTGTGTTAAGCAGGTTTAGGAAGTCCATTGCCTTTTCTGGATATTTCGAATTTGCGGAAATGGCTTGCAAGGAACCCATCACAGACCAGTTATAAATTAAAGACGGACTAGCTGGCGTCGAAACGACTGGATATTGCAAGCTGGCTGACCACAAATTATCAGCAAAAGGCTGCGTAGTCGCTTTGTCGATAAACCATTTTCCAGTTGATTGAACATCCGTTAGTGCATTTAGCGTAGCTGCTTCTGTTGGAAGGTAGCCTGCTTTGTAATATTTGTGCATGGTTTGCAGGGCTTGCTTCATTTCAGGTGTTTCTAGGATGTTGATTACTTTATAATCCGTTGTATCCAGCTTCACAGCCATCGGCATTTTTTCAATCACATAATCATAAGGGATATAAGGCATGAAGCTTTTATCTGCTGCTAGTGGATAGACATCTTTTTCATTCTCTTTAATTGTCTTGAGCAAAGGCTCTAGACTTTCGATGGAATTGACTTTTGTAATATCCAGCTTGTATTTATCAAGAAACTGTTTGTTGAAACGCCATACTTCTTGAGCGGGAAGCTCTTTATTAGTTGGCACGCCATAATTATGGCCATCCACCTTGGAGCCTTCTATGAATGCAGGATCAACTGCACTTAGAATACCTTGTCCGTTTGATTTAAGTAGATCATCGATTTGCAGGAATGCGCCTTTGCGTGCATTTTGCACATAATCAAATGCCCATGATGCGGAAAACATGATATCCATTGGCTCTCCTGCAGCGGTCATTACTTGCATTTTTTGCGCGTAATCGCCCCAGTCGAGCATCTTCATTTTGACAGTTACGCCGATTTTCTCTGCTGTATATTTACTTACTGCATCCATTACTTTATCTGTGTCCTTTTGTGGTGTTCCGATCGTGTACCAGATCAACTCAACTGGCTTCGCTGTCTCAGGCTTCGCACTCATACCGCCTTCTGCTGCTTCCTTAGTGCCTCCACCACAAGCGCTTAATACAACTGAAACGGTTAATAAAAGCGTAAGCAATAGAACCCAACTCTTTTTTGTCTTTTTCATGATAATGGATCTCCCCTTAATAAGTAGTTAGCCCTTGTCCTAAAGACTACCTTAACAGTACCTTATCCATAGAATTCCCAATAGGATAAAAACCTAAGATATCCTGTCCAAAATAAAGAAAAGAACCGCTGTTGTACACTCACAGCAGTCCTTTATAATCTGTGGGCGATATGCCTACGTATTTTTTAAATTGCTTGTAGAAATAACCCGTCTCCCAATAACCAACCTTACGGGCAATTTCATGGACCTTGAAATGAGTGGACTTCAGCATCTCTTTGGCCTGCTCAATCCGATATTTGTTGATATACTCCGCAAAGCTCTCGCTCGTTTCTTTGTGGAACAGCTGACCGAGATACACAGGGTGGATATTATATTTGCCGCTTAACGTTTTTAAAGATATTTCATCTGCATACAGCTCTTCAATATCCTTCAGCACCTGTTGGATCACCGGACTTTTCACATCGCGAATAAGCAAATCTACCGTTAACCCTGCCACTTCCTTAATTGCGCTTACCAGCTCATAAATCCCAAAAGCATTCATGACTTGCTCAAAGCCTTTTTCATATAAATCAGCTTGATCCCGATTGGTAATTTCCTTTAATTTAATTTTGAAGCGAATCATCATTTCAATTGCGATGCTTTGGATATAAGTCGGCGTCATGCCCTCGATCGTTTGAATTCTTTGAAAATCCTTATCGATGCGGGCAAAAAGCAGATATTTCTCCTTAGCAATAATTAACTTGGAATACTCGGGCCAATCTACAGGCAATCCGTGATGAATTCCTTGAACAATCGGGAGCTCCTGATAATCCATAATGGCTTTATCGCGGTAAATCAAGAAGTATTCCTGTGCCTTCTTTGCATGTGTGTAGCTTAAAGCTGCCTGCTCGGGCAAGCTTTCAATCGTACCTAGGGAATACCTCAGCGGCTCATGGTCGAGCAATTGCTCTTTTAATTTAAGCAGTTTGGCTGCAGCATCCTCATGCCCCTGGCTCATCTCGCTCAGCGTAAAAATAAGCACGATATCTCCATCCATATCACGAAAAGGAATAATCGATCTATCCTCCTCAGTCTCACTGACAACATAATCAAATAATCCAGGAATAAACCGCTCTGAACGGATAATCGCTACCAGAATATAGGGCTTATCAAAATCCAATTGCAGGAAATGGACACGCTCCATAAATTCATTTCCCGCAATCTGCCCCGTCATGAATCGGTACAGAATATTATCCTGAATGATGCGGCTATCATATTTATTCCAAGCATTCTCTACTTTATATTCATTTAGCTTTTCTATCGTATTAGCGAGTGTCGATTGGAGCTCAACCAGATTAATCGGCTTCAGCAGATAATTTTCAATCCCAAGCTTCATGCCTTCTTTAAGATAATTAAACTCATTATAGCCACTAAGAATAATCACCTTCAGTTCAGGACGCAGAGCTCTCGCAGCCGCAATAAGCTCTAAACCGTTCATGATCGGCATTGAAATATCCGTAATGAGGATATCAACTGGCTTAAGCTGCAAAGCGTCCAAGGCTTCCTTGCCATTCTCCGCATGCCCGACAATTTCTAGACCAAAGCTTGCCCAATCAATAATATCGTACAAGCCTTCAATGATGAACGGCTCATCTTCAACAATAAAAACTTTATACATGGTGATCGTCTCCCCCTTCCTTGAATGGAAACCATACTGTCACCGTAGTCCCTTTTCCCAGTTCGCTATCTATCTTAATCCCATGCCCAATCCCATAAAACAGCCTCAAGCGATCATTTACACTGCGTAAGCCAAACGCTTCCTCAGGCGAATCAAGCTCGATCAGCGATTGTTGGATCTCCAGCAGCTTATCCTGCGCAATCCCAATGCCATTATCAGCGAATTCAAAGCGCAGCAGATCATCCACTTGCTGGATCCGAATGACGATCCGATTATCCTCGCGTTGTGCTTGCAGGCCATGTACAATGTAATTTTCGATAATGGGCTGGAGTGACAATTTCATAATCTGCCGCTTGGCTAACCCCTTGTCCCACTCGATGACATAAGAAAGCTTATCCTTATAACGAATGCGGAAAAGCTCCAAGTACAGCCGGCAAACCTCAATTTCATCCTCAAGCGTATAAACGGATTTCTGTTCGTAGGAGTGTTTGAATAAAACCGATAAGCTGTAAATCATCTCCCCCACATCACCAGCCCCTTGCGAGATAGCTCTCATCCGGATAACTTCCAGCGTATTATATAAGAAGTGGGGATTCACTCTCGCTTGTAATGCCGATAATTCCGTATGCTTTTGCTTAATTTCCGCTTTATAGACCCGATCAATGTAGCGTGTTAATTCATCCAGCATCTCGTTAAAGCTACGCGATATTTGACCAAGCTCATCCTCTTGAAGATCATAAATGCGGGCATTTAAATCACCCTTCTCTACCTTCCCCATGAAACGAATGATTTTTTTAGTGCGCTTGGCAAAATTTATTACAAACAACGAGGGCAAGAGGATCGCAAAAAAGATACAGAGTGCGCTGATAAAGATAATTGTATTCCGCAGACTACGATAGGCCATGGCAATTTCACTTTTCGCAGCGACCCCAACCACCATGTAACCAGCCTTATTCTGGGTTAAAGTAGTCATATACGATGGCTTATCCAACGTGACTTCCTTGTATAATGAATTCGTCATTTTCATATAAGGGTAGACGGCTCCATAATACCTATCCGAAGAATCGAATAAAACATCACCATCATCAGCCAGCACCAAGATGGAGCCTTTTAAATCTTTATTATAGCTAACTAAAGCATCCTGAATACCTGAGGATTTATAATAAACGAACAGCTGGCCAATATTCTTCAAGGTCGCTTTATCGTTAATCGGACTACGAATCGAATAAAGCCGAGGATCCAACTGACCCATTGCTTTTCTCATCCAAAAGCTAGGTGAGGCGACACTATTAATTTCCATGGCAATAGCGTCCGGAACATAGGAACGCGACGCATTGGTTGAGATCAACGTAGTTCTATCAGGGGTGTTAACATACATAAATTGCTGATTAGCGCTGTATAGAATCATATCCTCAATACTTCGATCATCCTCCATTTTATTCCGAAAGTACTCAAGACCGTTCAAAGAGCTTTTTGCTTTACTCAGATCAAATTGATCGAGGTTGTTGCTGACATACTCTTGGAACGAATGCTGCAAAAAATACGAGACATTGTTTGCTAATATTTCATCCTTATAAACGTCCGTAACCATCGATTGCACAGCTTCATATTTATTAGTCAGATAATGATCCACGCTCTCCATCGCCTTCTTTTGCTTATCCAGCTCGCTGTTGACGATAGATTGGGACATGAAATCATACATCAAGTAGGAGAAGGCAATAATCGCAATAATGGTGAAGATCGAGAATAACAGAATCGTTTTCATGAATAGATTGTTCTTAAAATATTGTGTATAGACCCGCCTAATCATCCTAAGGGTATCCTCCCTGCTGCTTAATCATTTGATTATAAGGGACAATGTCAAGGTGCGCAAAGCAGGTTGAAATTACCATTGATGCTGCTGGATTGTCCGGCATTCTGCTCTCGACGATTTAATTGAACCATTATGCTATAATCAATTCACAAAGAATCGGAGAGGATTGAACCTTGTGGGAATGGTAACGGTTGGTATTGAACAAGCAGGCTATGAAGGACGCAAGGATGTCATTCGCGATATCCACTTTTCCATCAACCCGGGGGAATTAGTTGGTTTAATTGGACCCAATGGCGCAGGAAAAAGCACGACAATCAAGGCAGTTCTTGGCCTATTAGCGGATTTTACAGGGGAAGTAAATTTCGGTGGTTCGAAGAAAAATTACGCTTATATCCCGGAACAACCGATTTTATATGATAAATTAACCTTCTGGGAGCATCTAGAGCTGGCAGCGTCTGCTAATGAAATGGAACGAGCGGATTTTGAGTCGAAAGCGGAGCTTTTAGTTAAGCGATTTCGACTGCAAGAGGTTAAACACCATTTACCCTCTAGCTTTTCTAAAGGGATGCAGCAGAAAATTATGCTTATTCTCGGCTTTCTAGCTGAGCCTGACTTATACGTGGTCGATGAACCCTTTGTTGGCTTAGATCCGCGAGCGACAAAAGATTTGCTGTCATTATTAGAGGAAGAACGTAAACGTGGCGCTGCTGTTCTTATGTCCACACATGTACTCGATACCGCTGAGAAAATCTGTGATCGATTTATTCTACTAGATCAAGGCTCCATCGTGGCACAAGGAGATTTACAGCAAATTCAACAGCAATGCAAGCTTCCAAACGCCTCATTATTCGACTGCTTTCATTCATTGACTTAAGGAGACCTGCGATGCTTACCCCAGCAAAATTATTCTTAAAACGTCTGGCCGCACATGGGGCATTTCAATGGAGCGTTCTTCGTTTGGTCGTGGATTGGATCATTGCGCTGTATTTTATTGTGCCGGCATTTGTTATTCTTGGATTCCAATACCATTCTTGGTGGGACCATGCGCCTGTTTGGATTGAGAAAATACCCTATTACATTATCGTAATTATCCTCTATAGAATAGCTACAATGGGCACTGTCCGTTTATTCGTCGAAGAAGCGGATCAATTATTCCTGCTGCAGCATTCCAAATGGATCCCGCGACTTAAACGGCTAGGAATGGCCTATTCGTTTATCTTCCACTTGGTATTTAGCGCTGCAATAGTCGCTCTGCTAGCTCCACTGCTGGTCGTTCATTATCTATTAACACCAGGACAACTTATCATGCTATTTTTCTACATGGTGATATTCCGTAACCTGTCCGCTTTTATAAAGCACTTTCTTAGCTTGCGTTATTCAAGCTGGCGCTATTTGTTAGCCACCATTGGATTGCAGCTTGTTATGACCACTATTTTTGTTTATACCGTGCTTACTATGAAATTAGAGCTATTTCTTTGGAGCGGTGAGGTTCTAGTATTTGCCTTGCTTACCTATTTATCGATGAAATATCGGCTTCATCTTAAAGGCACATTTGCCCGGGATGTCGAGCACGAGCAAACACAACGTTTGAAATTCATTGCGCTCTTACTGAGACGAAACGTAACTAGAAAACCTAAAACCCAAAAAGTAAAACCCTTTTTCTTCTCTCAGTCTAACCTGATATTTAAACAACGAAACCCTGTTAACGGGCTCGTCGAGCTTTACCTTAAATCTTTTGTTCGCAGCGGAGTTCAGATGAGGCTTTATTTACAATTCCTTGCCGTCGGTATGGGCTTAATGGCACTACCCATTCTACCCAAAACAATTAAAATCGTCCTCTGGCTGGTACTTTCGATCTTTTTCTGCAACTGGCTAAAGGTTTATTGGTATGAGGTACTGGATTCGCCCTTTGTTCAAATGTTCTCGTGGAAGGATATCGATCGACAGAGCGCAGCACAGAAAGGAATCTTCTATGCGGTGTTGCCTGGTTATTCTTTAATCGGTCTGACACTTGGTATAACTTCTTTAACTTGGTCTGGGACTTTAAGCATTTTGTTATTCGGTGGGGCTATTGTTTATATGATGACCAACATTATAATTACGATGACTTTCAAAAAGCAGGCCTAGTCCATTGTGTAAACCACTTATTTAATCGGCTTTAAGAAACCTTCCAATTCATTGCCTTTCACGTAAATATCAGGTGTTATATGAGCATTCATAATATTCTTTTCTTTGACATTCCAGTAGTGATTCACCACGAACACCATGATCTTGCTTTTCTTATCTTCAAAAACCTGCTGGCCTACGCCTTTGCCAAACGTGTTTCTCCCTATAACGGTTACGTTGCTTAGATATGTTTTTAAACCCAAGGTTAACAATTCAGCTGCACTAGCCGTATGTTCGTCAACCAAAATATAGATCTTATTAAACTTGATCTGCGAGGCGTCGGAATAATAGCTGTCTGTGTAACCATCTGCGTAGATTAACGTGCTAGTTACGTACTTGGGAAGCAGCGCATCCAGCATGTTATTCGAGGTTACTGTTAGACCTCCAGAATTGCCTCGTAAATCAATGATCAGTGTTTTCTGCTCTGTATCGGGGATATTATCCAGTAATTCAACTAATTTATCGTCTGTGTTGCGATTAAAGTCATTGATTTGCAGATAAACCTTATTTCCATCTAGCTTGTAGCTTATATCCTGATTAGTGGAGGCCGTAGCAAAGTCATAATCCTCGCCGTATAGCACAAACGTAAAGATATCATTCTTCTGTTTCGCACCATTAATAACCTCTGCAATTTCACGATTTGTAATTTCTGGTTTTTTCAAAGCCGCTAGCTTATTATCTAAATCAGCCATGCCGTCTTTATATAAATAGTTGTCGCTAAAAAATTGGCTGATCTGTTCACCAAGCGGCTTTTTCCGCTCTTGCAGGGCCTCTTTGACATATAACGCTGTGCTATTCTCTGAATACATCTTCAAACTCTTAATACTATACTCTTCGGCGTGCACATAATCTTCAAGCGCTAAATAAGCGTAAGCCATGCTGGACAGTGCATCATCATCCTCGGCATTAATCTCCACAGCCTTTTTAAAATAATCGATGGCTTCCTGATAGTTGCCTAGCTCCGAGCTGCATTTGCCGATAAACCAAACAATATCTGCTGAACCTGCAAATTTCTGCTCAGAAGCTTTACCGAATTCGATACATTTTTGATCTCGTTTTCCATTATAGAGAGCCTTGAGTTTTTTGAGAAAAGTATCCTCATTAGAGAGCACTGCAAAACGAATACAATATTTGTAAAATGGAATCCAGTACCGTATAGGTGCTGGGTTTTCTGCATTTTGGTATAATAAAAGAAAAAAAGAAAGAGTGAGAAAGCATGCTACACTCTGCCAAACAAATAACCGCCTCATTTCATGCGGAATTATATAAACTCATACCCGAAAGCCATTTACTTCGTAAGATTCATGAAGTTGTGGATTTTTCGTTTGTCCATGAACTTGTGCGATGCTCCTATTGCGAATATTATGGAAGACCCGCAAATGAACCTGAATTGTTGTTTCGTCTCTTGTTTCTGCAGATTCTCTATGGATTATCTGACGAAAGGATGATACAAGATGCTCAAGTGAATCTAGCTTACAAATGGTTCATAGGGTTGAACCCCGAGGAAGCCCTTCCAGATGCCTCGCAGCTTTCTCGGTTTCGCAATCATCGTTTAGGCGCAAGTCAAATTGACGAATTGTTGAAGGTAATAGTAAAACAATGTATTGAAAAAGGATTGATTAAATCCAAGGCGTTAATCTTGGATTCTACGCATTCTCTAGCAGCGAGTCAAAAGCAAAGAGCCTTAGATGTTTTGCGAGATGTGGCGAAGCGACTCTTACGAACCGTCGTTAAAAAACATCCCAAGCTCGAAAAAAAATTACCTAGACAACCCGAGCTTAAAAAGGATCAAGCTGATGCTGAAAAGGTGATGCTGCATTATTTGGCTCAGCTCGGTGAATCGGTCGAAATATTACTCCCTGATCATGAGGGTGCTATTTCAGAGAAATTACAGATCGCGAAGCAAATTGTTGAAGATGAACGTCTACTTGCAAACAAAGGGATTATGTCCGCCATTGACCCAGAAGCGCGATTCGGATGGAAGAGCAACACAAAATCTTTTTTTGGTTACAAGAACCATATTGCAATGACTGAAGAGGAAATTATTACAGCCGTTGAAGTGACGGGTGGCAGTAGTGATGATGGAAAGCAATTACCGAATTTGCTCAAACAATCTTTAGAATTGGGCTTGGAAGTGAAAGAAATCCTCGGAGATACCGCTTATTCTGGAAAAGATAATTTATCTAAATTGAAAGCACACGAAATCCAAGCCATTATTCCTCTAAACCCAATCGTACATAATGGAGGTTTGAAGCAAGAAGGGTTTGAGTATAACAAAGATGCGGACTTCGTTCTTTGTCCGGCTGGAGAACACAGTATTCGAAAAGCGCTTCAGGGAAGTAAAACGTCTGGAAACAGCCGGTCGTTGGTATTCTACTTTAATGTAGAAAAGTGCAAGACATGCCCACTCCGAGAAGGGTGTTACAAACCTGAATCCAAGAGTAAGACGTATTCGATTCGAATCATTGCCGAGCAATTTAAGGATCACATGGCATTCGAGAAGAGTGAGTCATTTAAAAAACGAATGAAACGGCGACCAATTATTGAACACAAAAATGCCGAATTAAAAAGACATCATGGGCTGGCCAAGGCGAAATACCGTGGTCTCTTTCGCATGCGAATGCAAACACTCCTCACGATATTTGTAGTAAACGTCAAGCGAATGATAAAGCTAATGGACAAAATGCAGCCAACCTCTTGAAGAGGATAGCTGCATTTTTTGGATAGAATCTCAGTTTTCTTGTATAAATTTAATTCCATACTTCTAAAAAAGCTAAATACGTGCTTTTTGCAGTGCTCTCTCATTAGTTGGGTTTAATTCAATCGATTTATCGAGATATTCTAAAGCCTCCATGTATTGAGTATTGTTGACATAGGCACTTCCCATAGCGGAATAAATATCTGCTGATTTACTATCAATTTGAATTGCTTTATTAAAAGTTGCTTTAGCGTTATCGAAATCTCCTAATTTACTATAGTTATATAGCACCCACGTATATAATTCCATATGATCCGTATGCTTTTTTAATAGATCATTAAAGAGATCCAGTGAAAGATTATAATACCCATAGTTATAGTGAAGCTGGCCTAGCTTGATCTGGGCTTCTAGATTATGCGGGAACATTTTGCTAGTTTCTTCATCAAACTTCTTAATGTCCTCGTACTGTCCTGACTTTTCGAGAATCGTTGCTTTTAACAGATAGGCATCATACTTATCCAAATTATTCGCAATCACAGTATCCGCATACGCTAAAGCTTCCTGCTTTTGTTCAAGCTGCAGCAGAGTGGAAACTTTATAATCGGCAGCTTCCAAATCATTAGGTTTAGCTCTTAAATAAATATTAAATTCTTTTAGCGCTACATTATATTTTTGATTATTGTAATTGACCGCTCCTCTGCCATAATAGGCACTGTCACAATCTTTATTCAATTTTATTGCTAAATCATAATACACTAGGGCTTCATCCCCGCGGCTTAAGCCATACAAAGCATTGCCTTTATTGACGTATTCCGCATCTGTATTGGGCAGGATTAAGAGAGCCTTTTCTATATACTTCAAGCTTTCCTCATGTTTTCCCAGCTCGTTATAAGCCCAGCTTAAATTATTAAAGGGGGTATCCAGATGCCCCGTTGATTTCTTCTCTTCAGTCAGATCTCTTAAACTAGGGTCGACCTGATAAACGTTATCTAAAGCTTTCTTGAAATAAACGATCGCTTCTTCAGGCTTATCCTGATCCATTAGCTTATAGCCCAAATCGTTATTCTTCGTAACCTCATTTACCTGTGAGTTGTTCTTCTTCTGTCCGGGGATGCCATCATTCATAATTCCGGTACAACCATATAACAAACACGCGCAAACTAAGCATGCAAAAACCATCAAGTTTCTACTATTCTTCTTCAATATATTCCCTCATTTTACCCATCTAAGTGAGCTCTTTGCCTTTAAATGCGACTTTAGAACCACTTTCCTGATAATACCATTTCTATGTATGAAAGAATACTATTTTCCAATTTAACGATTGGCTGCCAAGCTTAATAGCAGACTTATGCAGCACAATCGTCGAATAAAAATCAATTTACTTCTTTACTCCGGCTTACTCATTCTTGTCATAAGCATTGATTTGATCCATAGCTGCTTGCATAGTTTCAGTAACTTTGAAATCACTGCCTTGGCCCTGCCCTTTGGGTAATGTCAGCAAATGCTTGGTTTTTTCTTGGACGAGCGCATAAATTTGCTTAGCTTCCGTGAAATATTTATCTTTTAATGCTATATCATTATCTTTAAGCGCCTGATCCCCATACTTTAAATCGAAACTTAAAAGTCGCTCATAGAAGCTCTCGCGGGATTTTTCCGGAGTGGGACCTATTATCTGCGTATCCCATGGAAAATGCTGAGTCGCCAAAAGCAATACATCATGCATTTTTGCTGTTTGCTGCTTTAATTCATATAACTGATACTCAAAATCCAGCCCTTGGCGGTTGAATGGCTCTTTGCGCCTTAAATCCTGGTTAAACTTAACCGCTTGGTCATAAAAGGATTCATCCTTGGTTTGATCGTAGCCTTGCAGCATCAAATTAGTTTTGAGATTTAAAAAATCTGGATGATTGGGCTTTTTAGCTAGCGCACTATCTAGAGCCGCTGTTATTTCCTCGTAAGGTTTATTTTGGGTAATGGCAAAATTAGCTTTTTTATAAGCACGATCCGCACTTAAGGCCATGGAAGCAATGATCAGAATAAATACCCCAATCAAGGTAACTACTCCCGGATATATCCAGCGCATAGGCTTGATTAGCCCCGTACGACGCCACTGAATATCTCTAAATGGTATTGAAGCTACCATCCCGCCAAAGCATAAGAATACAATGCATGCCAAGTAGACATAGCTAATATCGAAGTCTAATAAACTATGTACCATTATAGACAAACTTACGATATAAAAGACCAATCTAGGGTCAGTGTCATCTGAGCCTTTATTGAAATATTGTCTAAAATATAAAAAGTATAAGAAACCAAGAAAACCAACCAAAGCTATAAATCCGATAATACCAACCTCTACCAAATATTGCAGTGGGAAATTATGAGCTTGTCTGCTGGTATAAGGATTGTTTTGATATTTCTCATACAGCGTTGCCCAACCGCCTCCACCCGAACCAAATGGATAATGTTCAACTACCTTAAGCGCATCCTTATAAAAGGTTCCTCTTTCCAAAACACTGTGCTGCTGAAAATTAATCGTTTCCACTCGAACACGTAAAGACTCTGGCAAGAGTTTGGTTACTCCAGTATCACTCACTATTAATATTACGCTGATCACTCCAAGGACAACTAAGCCTACAGGGAAGAGAACTGTTAAATTCTTATGAGCCCTTCTATTGTTGAGCTTTCTTAGAATAAAAGGAATAACATAGTAATGAATAAGGGAAGCAATAACGGCCATTATACAAGAAACCAGCACAAGTCTGCTCCAACCAGGCCATGAAGTATGACTGAAAACCGAATACTTATTAGTCGCATGTCCTGTTTCATACAGCTGCGCATTACTCGTATTAATGGGTGTAGCAATGTCTATAAGCTTGCCTGTCAAACTAACTCCTAGGATTATCGAAATAATGAGATATAGCGACATTTGCAGCTGGCGAAGGAAGGAAACGAAAGGTAAAATAAGCACGAAAATAACCGGCAGCAATACATAAGCGCCACGAGATTGTGTCAGCCAGAATGAGCTCATAATTGGAACCAGCATCATACTGTGGGCCATAACCCAATACCATTTGCGACTGGAGACTACCAAATACAAGCTCGCAAAGAAAATAGCCAATAAAAAAGCAGCATAGGCATTGGCATACTGAAATATGGAGGTTATCCTCAGCCCTTGATCGAACATAACCGCATTATAATAGAATGCATTTCCAAACATATTCATATACCCATAAAGCACAATATAGTATCCTGCAAGTACAATCGCGAGCTGGATAATTGTTGAGCCAAGCTTGCCTTGAGTAAGATAACTGCCAAATAAAAAGAATATAGCATACAAGCTGCTTATTAAAACCATGTTGCTTGCAAGCTGCTGTGAAGCCGCTGGAATCAATGATAACAAATAGAATAACGGAATCGTCCAAACGGCGACACTTAAAACATCTCGCCAGTTACGTAAACGCCATTTGTTCCATAGTGAGACAGATAGAACCAATAAGAAAATGGAACTCCATATAATCGCTCCATAAATGCGCCCTTCATATGTTTCCGTATATCCGTTGAATAACCCTGGACCAGTTTTATAGCTAAACGGAGCCGTAAACAAGAACAAAATAATAAAAATAATACTAGCCCAGAAAACCAAAGACTCTTTTTCTTTTAAAAATTGGCCTTCAATTAGAGGGCTTTTAAGACTTTTTTCTTGTGCAGCTGCTTTCATTTGAAAACCCCTTCTCATTTGATGCCTTTATCATAGCATAAATGGAATAATAAGGGTAAATTTCGCCATGAATCGACAAAAAAAGAGAGATAGTTTCTCTCCCTGATTTGAAGTATAATCGAGCTAACTTTCTATAATACAAGGAGATTAATTATGACAGATATTCTGATCGGACCGATTGAACACTATGCTAAATTCCCTGCTGAGATTTATATCGATCGTAAACCTTTTTATCTAATGGAAGAAGGCGAGGGCTATACCTTAATGTCGCGTATTTGCCCTCATGCGGGTGATACCGTGGATCTCGAGGATGGCGGTTTAGTCTGCCCCATGCATGGTTGGACCTTCGAGCTTCATACTGGACGCTGCCAGCACATTCCGAGTCTAAAGCTTACAAGCTATGAAGTCCATCTGCAAGAAGGCAATCTTATCGTCAAGATGCCTTAAGCTGAAAGGTATCTCCACCCTCTATGGTTCCTGTTTTGAAGCCTTTCGAGAACCATTCTTTTCTTTGCGTGGATGTCCCGTGTGTGAAGCTCTCTGGTACAACATACCCTTGAGCTTTTTTCTGGATGCTGTCATCCCCGACAGCACTCGCTGCAGTTAATGCTTCTTCAAGATCACCCGCTTCTAAATAACCCAATCCCTGTGCATGATTGGCCCAAACGCCTGCTAGATAATCAGCCTGCAATTCAAACCTAACCAGATATTCATTGAACTCTGTTTCACTCATTTTCTGTTGAAGCGGCATGATTTCATCCGTAGTGCCTAGAAGAGTTTGGACATGGTGACCCACTTCATGGGCAATCACATAAGCCATGGCAAAATCGCCCGGAGCCTGAAATTGCTGACGGAGTTCATCATAAAAGCTCAAGTCAATGTATAGCTTCTGATCACCAGGACAATAGAACGGCCCTACGGAAGCCCCGGCTTCTCCACAGGCGGACTGAACACTATCCGTATACAGAACCAATGTAGGGTCTTCATAAGTTAAACCCTGCTGTGTGAAAATATCATTCCAAACATCCTCTGTATCCGCTAATACAACGGACACGAATTCCGCAAGCTCCTGTTCTTCTGCGGTTTGTTCATAAGGGATTGTCGTATCTGATCCTGTACCGGTAACACTATTCAGCAGATCTGCTGGATTTCCGCCGCTAAGCAGCGTTACAATAATCACTATAATTATGCCGCCTAAACCGCCGCCTACAAGCTTTGACCCGCCACCTCTGCCCCTGCGATCTTCAACATTTGCGCTCGCTCTTCTGCCTCTCCATTGCATATAAAGGCCTCCCTCGATTAATTTATATAAAATGTATACCCTAAACGGAAAGTTTTATAACTCAAAAAACCACCTACCATCATTTTCGACGAGAGGTGGGGCCTTCTAGCCTATTCTATTCCACTTAACTCTCTAGCCTTTTATTCTCCATATAGCAGCATCCAATTCTAGAACAACCTTATCACACCAGCTATCAAATTCCGTGTCTTCTGTTTGAAGCTCGGGATGGGCTAGAATGTACGCGATCGTTTGTTTAATACCTTGGTCAAGCCGCGTGGTTGCCTCGAATCCAGGGACAAGTCTTTTCAGCTTGGAGTTGTCAAAAACGACTGAGTTAGCTTTGTCTCCTAACAAACCACCCCGGTAATCCTCATCGCTGCATGCAGCCAAGAAATCAGATGAAACATGAACGGCATTAAGCTTAACTCCTAAAGCATCCGCAATGATTTCATGGATTTGATTCCAGGTTACCGTCTCATCTGTAGTGATATGAACAGACTCCCCAATTGCATGAATATTACCCATTAAACCAATGAAGCCTTTAGCAAAATCACTGTTATGTGTCATGGTCCACAGAGAAGTCCCATCTCCATGTATAATCACAGGCTTATTCTCTAGCATACGCTTAGCAACCTGCCAGCTTCCTTTGCTACCATGTACACCAAGCGGAATCGAACGTTCGTCATAGGTGTGGCTGGGTCTGATGATCGTGATCGGAAAGCCATTCTCCCGATATTGCTTAATTAAATACTCTTCGCAAGCAATCTTGTTGCGGGAGTACTCCCAGTATGGGTTCGATAGTGGAGTTCCCTCTGTAATTCTGTAGTCTGATAATGGCGTTTGGTAAGCAGAAGCCGAGCTGATAAAGATAAACTGTTTGGTTTTACCGTTAAATAAACGGAAATCTCTTTCCAATTGAGCCACACCAAAGGCAATAAAATCAGCAACGACATCAAACTGATGGTTCTCAATTAGCTTAGCTACGTTGGCTTCATCATTAATATCCGCTTTAATAATGTTCACTCCAGCAGGCAGGTTCTCATTCCGATTGCCTCTATTGAGTAGATAAAGCTCACAGCCTTCTTCTAACAGCTGCTTGGTAATGCCCGAGCTAATAATTCCCGTTCCACCGATAAATAGTACCTTCATAGTCCGCCTCCAGAGTAAATTTAATCAACCTCAACAATTAATGTAACCTTGCTGTATTACTACAATTTTACAGCAATATTATTCCATGTCAAAGACCAAATATCAGTGACTATTCATTAGAGTAAAATAGAAACGGACCCCATTATCTGTATTTTCAACGCCAAACCTGCTATCGTGCATCTCTAGAATATTCTTTACAATCGATAACCCGAGTCCCGTGCCTCCTGTTTTGCGATCTCGCGATTTTTCTGCCCTATAGAAGCGATCCCAGATTAATTTCAGGTCATCCTCTGCAATAGGGCTCCCGCTATTCTCTATATAAATATGGACCTTATTTTCGAGCTTACTGGTGCCTATTGTAATACTGCCTTCATAATCCGTATGCCTTATTGCGTTATTCAGAATGTTGGTTATAACCTGCTCGATTCTTCTAAAATCACCGTAAACTTTGAGGGTTTCCGTTTCATGCTTAATCGTAATCCGCTTCTCCTTAATACGATTGATTAGCCTAGCCTCAACGTCACCCACAAGATCCATAATATCAAAGCTCTCTGCGTCCAGCTTGTAAGCCTTGGATTCAAGCTTAGCCAAATCAAGTAAATCCAAAACCAAGTCATCCATCTTATCAATTTCATCCAAAATGACATCAATATAATGTTCTCTTTTATGCTCGGCTATATTATCCTTAACTCCTTCGGCAAATCCTTTGATAATTCCCAGAGGTGTTTTGAGCTCGTGCGAGACGCTTGCGACGAATTCTTTGCGCATGGTTTCAAGTAGCTTCTCTTTCTCAATATCAAGCTGCAGCTGCTCATTAGCCACTTTTAATTCACTTAGACTAGAGCCAAGGTTTCGAGATAACCGGTTTAAGCTTACCGCCATATTTCCTAATTCATCCGTAGATTTTACCGGAACTTCCTCGGAGAAATCCAAATTAGCCATTCTAGCAGCAACTTGATTCATCTTAATTAGGGGCTTTGTGATAATCTTAGAAAATAGCAGTGCCATAGCAGCGATAAGGATCAACGCCACAAGAAATCCATAAATATAGTAATTTTTCATTACATCAACCGCTTCTCCTACAGGCTGGAGCGACGATATGGCAAATACGTACTCAGAAGTTCCGTCGTCTTTGGTTACTGGCTTAGCAAAAACGATATTATCCATGCCGTTTGAAGGGCTCGTATATTGAAATTGAATGGTTTTACCCGGTTCGATTGTAATATGATTCAGCAGCTTGAGCCCATTCCAGTAATCAATCGAGGACCACAGCAGCTCCTTGTTATAGCTAGCCATTTGTGAAATCTGTGTGGGTATTTCCAAAGCTATTATTTTACCATCTATTTTCTTTTGGCTAAGCTCTATACCCACTATGGATACGGCTGTTGCTTTTTTAAGGGTGGCTACGGGTGTAAGCGTTGTTTGAGTTATGCCGGACAACGTAAAGTTAGGATTGGCAGCTGTTGTAGCATTCACTATCTTAAGATTAGAATTTTCCCATTTTTCATTATCATTTGAAATGCTGGACAGATAACTAACCTGATTGTGTGTATCGTCAATAATCCCTTCTACCTCTACCTGCAGTCCAATAGCCAGCTTTAACTTTTGAAATTCCTCTAAGTAGACAATGTTGTTTAAAGGTATCTTGTATTGCTGTTTATCCGTCGTTTCCACAATAAAGTCGTAGGCAGGAGTAAATTTTACCGTCCCTTTTTCATCCAAAATCGCGATCTGCGTATTATTCTGGTCAGCAAACTTATTAACGTTTCGCGTTATATCTGCGCTATCCCATTTTTCCTTTTCATACAACAGGCTGAATTTCTCAATACTATTTTCTAATTTTGATTTTTTCATGCTTAAATAGAAGCTTTTGTAGAATAGAGTTTGGCCTGCCATGAACACACCTAAGAATAAGGAAAACGACAGCAAAGTAATCATAAACAATTTAAACGTTACGCTGCGCTTTTTCATTTATTCACCTCGAACTTATAGCCTGATCCAATCACAGTAGAGATATAAATTGATTTATCGCCGAGTTTATTCCGCAGCTTCTTAATATGGGTATCCACTGCCCGTAAATCTCCAAAAAAGTCATAACCCCAAACCTTGCTTAAAATACTTTCTCTCGTCAAAACAATTCCTTTATTTTCTATTAAATAGAGCAATAAATCATATTCCTTGGGTGCGAGCTCAATTTTTTCACTATCTATTTTCACCGTATGGGAGAGCCTATTAATTTCAATCCCATTGTACGCAAAAAAACCATCCATTTGGCCGATTGAGCCTTCTGCTCTTTTTAGCAGCATTTTAGCTTTGGCTACTAATACCCTTGGACTAAATGGCTTAGTTACATAATCATCCGCACCTAGGTCATACCCCATTAATTTGTCGTCTTCATCCGCACGCGAGGTTAGCATGATTATAGGCACATCTGATATTTTTCTTAATCTTTTGCAAACGGACCACCCATCCACCTCAGGTATCATAATATCCAGCAAAACCAAATCTACTGCTTCTATTTCAAAAAGCTCCAGGGCTTTTCTACCATTCTCAGCTTCAATAATTCTAAAATCTTCTTGTGAAAAATAATCGACAACTATCTCTCTCATTCGTATATCATCCTCAACCAAAAGGATATTCTTATTCATCTGGAAACCTCGCTCTCTTGCTTATGTAAGAATAATAAGAAGCAATACGACATAATCTATGCTTATAAGTATACTATAAACAAAATTTATGTCGTATTGGTGAAATATGTTAATTGCTTATTTTTACTGTTTTACCGTTTGCAGTTATCTCTCCAGCTAAGAAGAGCTGGGTTCCTTCATTTAGAGCTGATAGGGTAAAGCTGCCTTCTGCTGGTGCAACAAAGCTTACTTTTCCATTCTCAACAACTTTTAGCGTGCCAACTTGAACTTTAGATAAATCAGGCAAAGGGCCTTTTACTGCTGTTAATGTAGTAATGCTATCTTTGCTTATTGCTGTAGTGCTTACTGGTGTAGCGCTTGATAGTGTAGCACCAACTGCTTTAGCTTCTTTAGCATCAATTGCTTTCAAATCAACATGACCTACAGCTTTAATGCTTGGAGCCGCAGTAAAGGTAAGATCTGCTCCTTTAATTAACTTCGAAGCATCTACAGCTGTTAATGGAGTTAGTGTACCTTCTGCTACTTTTAGAGTCTTAATGTCAATTGGCTTTGCACTCACAGTAAGCGAAGCTAAGCTAGAAACTGACTTTACATTAGCTAGATCAGGCTGTGTGCTTTTCAAGGTTACTTCCGTACCTACCTTCAGACCAAGATCACTAAAACCATTAATCGTCGAGAGCTTCCACAACGGTACTAGATAAACCTTGCCGTCTTTGGCAGTTACAGTCAATTCGCCTTTAGAGATCTTATCTACCTTGCCCGAAATCTCCAAAGGCATGCTGCGTGCCACGGTTGTAAACTTACTCACTGCTGCTTGATTCGTACCTGTTTCCTGTGCAGCAAATGCTGCTGTTGCTGACGGCAGAACCGCCATTGAAAGGGCCATGGATAACATAATTGCTTTCTTCATACTGTATTACCTCCAATAGTTTATTTTTGCTACAAATTGATTATATTTGACCGGTGTGTATTTCCTGTGTACCTCAGTTAACTTCCATGTGTACAATTTATAAAGTTAGTATTGGAAAAAACTGTCGAAATTAAGCCCCTTTTAGGCAGGGAAACAAAGTAATATAGCGAAATTTAAAAGTTAGTAGAATAACAATCCTATTTGGACAGGAGGGATACGTTTTATGAGTAATGAACGGCCTAGAGCTTGTGCAGCTATTATTAAAGATGATTCTATTCTTATGGTTCGTGAAATTGAAAATGCTAGAGAGTTTTGGACATTGCCTGGAGGCCAACATTAGGACATGACCCCGAATTAGCAAAAGATCTACAAGTTTTAAAGGAAGTAGGATGGCACACTTTAGAAAGTATGAAGGACGATCATCAGGTTTCTCAAGTTATAAAGGCAATGGCGCAATCTTTATAGACGAGAATTAATAGGGAGAATATTTGGTATTACAATAAATTTAGAGCGCTAACCCTTAGGTCAGCGCTCTTCCTTAATAGAACTATCTTCCTTATCACTAGCCTTATCTCCTAACAATGAATCCAGTTTCTCTAGTAAGCTGCCCAAGAGGCGCTTATTTCCCTCTAAACTTACCACTTGTTGGATTAGAGGCCAATAAGGCCGCTATTCATCATTTAAACCATTTGAATAGCATAAAGCCTTGCACTAAAGGGCTCTTCCAAACGAATGGTAAATGCGGCTAGCGAGGTTGAATGCAGAGAACAGTCCAGCTTCCTCTGCGGAAACCGACTTCTTCTGCCCCTCCCAATACCACGAAGAAGGAAAGCTGTGAATCATAATCTGCTCTCCAAACTCAGCTTTGTTAAAAAAAGGCATCCCGTGTAGGCTGAAGGATCCTAAATGCTCAATTGAAATTGGCACTTCGGAAAGATTTACGAGTGAAACAAACCGCGTTAGAGCGGGAGAATGCTCATATATTCGATAATGATAATTGATTTGCAGCTGTGACCGCACATCCAATGTTGTAATCACCAATTCCTGCTCGTTCTCACCTGCTACAATTTGAAAGCTCTGATACTCCGCCCGCTGACTGGCACTGCAGCCAATCCACCTCAGCCCATGGTGCTGGGCCCGATTCTCACGGTAGATGTGAACCTCCGCCTCAGGCTGCAGATCAAGCTCCATAATTTGATCTACCAGATCGTCCGTCCACAAACCAACAGGCAGAAAACCAATATGATGACATTGGTTATTCTTCAAGCCTATTCGATAATCAAAATATTGATTTCTAATGATCCACTGCTGCTTACTATCGTCATAAAACAACAGTCACGCCTCCCAGCGTCTATAAATTATCCCTTAATCGCTCCTGCAGTCAGCTCATCGATAATCAGCTTTTGCCCAACTGCATAAACCAGTAGAATAGGCAGCATGGCGATAATTAAATTGGCAAAAATTAAGTTCCAATCCGAACCAAATTTAGATTTAAAAGCAAACACGGAAAGCGGGATTGTCCACTTCTCTGAATTATTCAGAAAATACAACGGCAGCTGGAAATCATTCCAAACCCCGAGGAAAACAAAAATCAACGCAGTGGTAATGGAAGGAACCAATAACGGCAATATAATCCGAACGAATAGTCCGATCCCATGTGAACCGTCCACAAATGCCGATTCGTCGATTTCTTTGGGAATCGATTTTACAAACCCGGTCATCATCAGAATAATGAAAGGTGAATTTAAGGCAGCATATAACAGAATGACACCCGTAAAATGATTATTCAAATGGAAAAACTGCATCAGCTTAAAGGTTGGAATAACCGAAGATGGCGCTATTAATCCGGCTACAAAGATTAAATAAATCACATTCATCACTTTACCTGAACGTCGAGCGATAATGAATGCGGCCAAGACACCAATACTGATAGTGAGTACGACAGAGCCTCCTGTAACAATACTGCTGTTAATTAGCCCGCGCAGCATCCTCCCCTGCTCAAAAACAACCGAAAAGTTGCTCCACATCCATTCACTAGGAAGCGTAAGTTTCAAGACAGCCGCTTCTTGCGTATTTTTCAACGCATTTAAGACAATAAACAAGAGTGGAATAAAGATGATTAAGCTTAAGATACACATAAGCACCCATTTAACGAATAATAGCGGTTTATTAGTCATAGCTGAACCTCCCGTTTACGAAGGAAATATAAAGCTATGAAAGATATAACAGCTATTGCAATAAAATCCTCAAGCTGCAGCGGTACGTTCGAAAAGTTAATTTGGCGGATGTTCCGTTTTCATTATCGCCATTGCAATTTAAATACTCCTACGAAGTAAACGAGCTATATGAAACCATTGTCAAAATGACATTGGGCTTCCATACCTCGATGAATCAGGTAATCGATTTGCAGCATCGTGAGAATATCGCTCAGATGCAAGCGCTGTATGCCCAAATGAATCCTCACTTTTTGTATAATACTCTGAGCTCGATTGGCAGACTGGCGGAAGAATCGGCTAATCCGAATGTAGCGCAAATGTGTTATAAGCTTACTCAAATGATGCGATACAGCACCCAGTCTATCTCTACTCCAGTAGCTATTAAAGAGGAGCTTAAACACGCTGTTTCTTTCCTGGAGCTGATGAAGATGCGTTTTGAGTATCAATTTCAATATGAAGTCTGGCTGGATCCTGCCCTTGAAGAGGAATTAGTCCAAAGCTGCTGCTTCAGCCCTTTCTCGAAAACTGCTTTACCCATGCTTTCCAGCAGGTAGAGCCCCCTTGGTCAATCCAGATTAATATTAGCAGCAGTCCAAGCGATGATGGCACATGGGTTATTTCGATTAAAGATAATGGAATTGGTTTTAGCCAAGCAGCACTTGAGCAGATCCAGCGGATTACCGAGCATTTGCACTCCGGCCAAACCCTAGAGCTCCTGGAAATTACCAAGCGCGGACTAGGGAGTGTTGGAGTTGAGAATACATTAACCCGCTGCCGCATGTTCTGGGAAGATCGAGTTCAATTTAACGTGAGCAATCTGCCTGAAGGCGCCGAAATTCGCATGATCATTCGTAATAGAGGGGAGACGATCTAATGTTTCGCGTTGTCATTGTTGAAGATGAGCCCCCAATTATACGCAGTATTAAAGAGAAAATTATCAGCATTGACCCTGACTTTAAAGTAGTTGGCGAGTACCATAACGGGACTGCAGCGATGCTGGAAATGGATATCGTAAAGCCGCATGTGCTGATTACAGATTTGCAGATGCCTGTTATGGATGGGGCTGCATTATTGGAGCAGGTGCGTGAGAAATATCCGGAGATTATATGCGTCATTCTCACTGGATATCAGAATTACGAATATACCCGCATGGCAATACGCCGGGGTATTACAGACTATCTATTAAAGCCACCAACCGTGGATAGTATAGCAGAGCTGCTGACTGCTCTTAAAGATAATCTCATGCAGAACCAATCGTTGGTCGAAGCGGAAATCCTCCAGCATATGGCTTTTCCCAACCATCATTCACTTGAGAATTTCACCAAAACGGAGAAGATGGCACGCGAATATTTCTACCATGCGAATTATATATTGCTATATGCCTGGATTCCTCCAGAGCTGCAGACCAGCCTCCCTTTAACACAGCTGTTGGATAAGGCTGGCGAATTTCCCAGACAAGGGGAACGGCATTATCTAATTTCTGCTTCTGCACATGAGTGTATCCTCTTATTTGGTATTCATGATATTCAGGAGAAGCGCTACCTGGAGATTGAAGCGGATCTCCGAGGATTATCAGATACCGAAGCAGTCAGCTTCGTCTTACTGCCAGTTGAAGACGGTCTTGCCCGCATCCCGCAGCTGCTTACTAAAGCACGCAAAGCGGCTTTCACCCATAATTATGTAGAAAAAATGTCTTTTGAGGTTGTTAAAGCTGCTGAACCCATACATGATTCCCGTAGAATGGATCTCTCTGTTAATCATTTGAACCATTTAATTTCTTTTCAGCGCAAGCAAAAGCAGCATGAATTCGAAAAGCAGCTGTTATCAATAATCGCCATCTGTGAATTGGAAGCAGCCCCGAGGGCATTGTGGGTGGAAACGATGCAGCATCTTGTAAGGGTACTCGAATCCAATGCGCAGCCATCGATAGCTTCTGATAAAGCCAGAAGCATGGAGGATGAGATCAAGCATGCGATTTGGGGAACCCGAGAATCCGCGTTAATTATCGATCATCTCAAGCGCATTTTCGGAAGACTTTTTCAGGAAAATGAAGAAGCAGAGCAAGCAGATTGGCTTACCGAGGTAGAGGAATATCTGGAGAAATATTACGTGACCAATATCTCGCTGACCGATCTTTCCGAGAAATTCAACCTGAACCCTTCCTATCTCAGCTATGTTTTTAAGAGTAAAAATCACAAATCTCCCTTGGATTATCTAATATAACTGCGGGTCGAAGAAGCCAAACGGTTGATTAAAGAGCATCCACGCTTGCTGTTTAAAGATATTGCAGAGCAAGTTGGTTATCCAGATCCTTATTACTTCAGTAAGCTGTTCAAGCAAATTACCGGCCTGACACCAACCGAATACAAAAGAGCTCAGCTATATAGCTGAGCCCTCATAAATCTGCCTATACTACTCGTTCTCTGCTTCCCATCTAGCTATTTCATCGCGAACACGCGGCGCTACTTCTTTACCCAGCAGCTCAATGGCTCTCATGACTTCTTCGTGAGGCATTGTACCGATAGGCACATGCAGGAAGAAGCGTGTAATTCCTACGTTCTTGCGGAGGTGTATAATTTTCTGGGCGACAGTCTCTGGGTCACCTACATATAAAGCTCCTTCGAAGCTGCGTGCAGCATCAAAGCTGGATCGGTCGTAATGGCCCCAGCCCCGCTCTTTGCCGAGCATATTCATCGTTGCTTGAGTAGATGGGAAGAATTTATCTGCCGCGAGCTCCGTGTTCTCACCAACAAAACCATGGGAGTGAGAAGCAACAGGCAGCTTCGATACATCATGGCCTGCATGAGTAGCTGCTTTCTTATAGAGCTGCACCAGTGGTGCAAATTGCAGCGGACTTCCGCCAATAATCGCTAGTACAAGCGGTAAACCAAGCAGACCAGCACGGATAACGGATTCCGAATTTCCCCCGCTCCCTATCCACACGGGTAAAGGATTCTGCACAGGCCGCGGGTATACACCTAGATTAGTAAAAGCTGGTCGATGCCCGCCCTTCCAGGTTACCTTCTCCGAATCCCGTAATTTTAGCAGCAGCTCCAGCTTCTCTTCGAACAACTCATCATAGTCTTTTAGATCATAGCCAAACAGTGGAAAGGATTCTATAAATGAACCCCGACCTGCCATAATCTCTGCTCGTCCATTCGAAATACCGTCTAGTGTAGCAAAATCCTGAAACACACGCACCGGATCGGCCGATGATAGCACAGTAACGGCACTAGTCAGGCGAATTCGTTTCGTCTGTGAAGCAGCCGCAGCCAGCAAGACTACAGGCGAAGACGCTGCATAATCTTTACGATGATGTTCGCCTACGCCAAATACATCCAGCCCAACTTGATCGGCAAGCACAATTTCCTCGACAACCTCACGCAATCGCTGCGCATGACTCATTACTTCACCTGTTTGAACATCTGGTGATGTTTCTACAAACGTGCTTACTCCTATCTCCACTTACAATCCCTCCCACTTATATTTATAGTTTTTTAACAAACTCAGATTTCAATTTCATAGCTCCAAAGCCGTCAATTTTGCAATCAATATTGTGATCCCCATCCACTATCAGGCGGATATTTTTGACTTTCGTGCCTATTTTCAGATCAGATGTGCTTCCTTTTACCTTAAGGTTTTTGATTATAGTAATCGAATCACCATCATTTAAAATATTACCATTGGCATCTTTGACAATATTGTTCTCTTCACTGTTTCCAGATTCTACTTCTAAAGTCCACTCATGACCACATTCTGGACAAACCAAAAGGCTTCCGTTTTCGTAAGTGTATTGTGAATTGCATTGTGGGCAATTAGGTAAATCCGCCATAACTTCACAGTCTCCATTCGATGTTGTTGATCCAAGTATATTTGAATTACGGCAAGGATTCCACTAAATGCGACAAAGCTAACTCTTGATATAATCCATAAGCCGGATCTTGGTCTCTGAAATATCCTCTGTTCGCTCTTGTTCAAATTGTTCCGAGGTCTGACTAATTATGAGGTTCCATCCTCCTGAATATGTTCTTGTTTTAGTTAAATCAATGAATTTATGCGATTCACGATTACCAATTACTTCGAATAAATCTGAATATGGCTTAAAGCCATCCGGAGTAAACCACTGGACATCTGCACTCTCCATTGTGATATAAGCGCCGTTTTCAAATTGTTTTATTGGACGAACAAGCACTTCAGCCGATTCGAAATCACGGAGTGAAGGTTTTTCCTCCTGATTAATCCTAGTTTTAACAATAACGTTATCCCCCCATTCTTTAGATTCAACTATTTCTAAGATGAACGCCCCGCCATAATTCCCATTAGAAAGCTGAAAAACAATGCAGTCTCCCTTTTGAAATATTGCTGGCTTATAGCGAAATTTCCTTCGTTTTTTTGGACTCTCTTTAACTACAGAAAAAGCTGCTAAGAACTTGGAGAGTACCTTTCTTCTTGCAATTATGTCCTTTTCACTTGCTTCAAGCTCTCTCCAGATTCGTATATCTTCTTAACCTTCTATCAAAGATTTTACTTTTTCAAACACCTCAGGTTCAAGTGCCTTACATTCCCATTGTGCTTTGGCTAATGCAAACCAAAAATTAGTATGATCCTCTTCACAGCGAATGGTTTCATCAAATATCTCAATTAACGCTCTTGAAATCTCATCTGCTTCCTGACCCTCATTGTACATGGAGAAAAATCTTTCATACACTTCACAGTAGGTATCATTGCTAGAAATCCCCGTTCCCCATGCCCCCATTATCTCACTCCTCATTTAAGCTTAGTCTTATTTTACAATAACCACAGTTACTTTTCTTTAACTTACTTACTAATATTTCAGCCCTTACTTACGACTGTTAATTCAGCTATACTAATTCCAGCAAGTAATGTAATCACTTAGGAGGAAATAAACCAATGAGGACAATAAAACTGGGTTCCAGCACATTAGAGGTGCCGGTCGTTGCAGTAGGGTGTATGCGTATTGATTCACTAGACAAAGCTGGGGCTGAACGATTTGTTCAAACAGCGCTTGAAGAAGGTGCAAACTTCTTCGATCATGCAGATATATACGCCGCTGGTAAATGTGAGGAAATATTCGCGGATGCTATCCACATGAATGCAAGTATTCGTGAGAAAATCATCCTGCAATCCAAGTGCGGCATTAGAAAAGGCATGTTCGACTTTTCCAAGGAACATATCCTTGAGTCAGTAGACAACATCTTGAAACGATTGAAAACCGATTATCTGGACATTCTACTACTGCACCGCCCAGATACGTTAGTTGAACCGGAAGAAGTAGCAGCGGCTTTTGATATTCTTGAAAGCTCCGGTAAAGTGAGGCATTTCGGTGTTTCCAATCAGACTCCTATGCAGATCCAACTGTTGAAGAAATCAGTGAAGCAACCGATTGTTGCCAACCAATTGCAATTAAGTATTACCAATGCAACTATGATTACTCATGGATTTAATGTGAATATGGAGAATGCTGCTGCAGTAAGTCGGGACGAAGGCGTGCTTGATTATTGCCGACTGAATGATATCACTATCCAGCCTTGGTCACCATTCCAATACGGATTCTTTGAGGGTGTATTCCTCGATAATGCTAAATTTCCGGTATTGAACCAAAAAATTGACGAAGTTGCAAAGAAATATGAAGTTAGCAACACAACGATTGCAATCGCTTGGCTTTTGCGCCATCCTGCACACATGCAGCCTGTAATCGGCACGATGAATATTGATCGGTTAAAGGACTGTATTAAAGCAAGCGATATTCATCTGACACGTGAAGAATGGTATGCTATCCTTCTTGCTGCAGGTAATGTGCTTCCTTAATGCAAGAACTTGCTAAATAATAAACCTCTATTCTTACACAATAAGAGCAATCAAACAGGATCTTTACTCCTGAATGATTGCTCTTTATTGATTCGTATATGTTCGATGAATTAAACTAACCCAGCGATCCAAGGTGATAATAGTAAACTTGTATCACTTGTATTTATTAACTGGCCAACTGTAAATCCTAAGATATTCTGAACCCTGAAATTGATCGCAAAAGCGTTTACTACTGTCCCTGACCCTGTACTACGACCACCTAAAGTTGATCCGTTAATTTGGTTGTATACAGCAAGATAATATAAAATATTACCTGAAAGAGTAGTAGGTGTAGTTAACGGTAAGATAAACAAACCACCTGTTAATGAAGTTGCTACCGTAGTTACAGCAACAACTATAGCGGACGAAGAAGAAAGTGGTTGTAAGACTGCCAGTTGGAAGGTACCTACGTTACTACCTATTTGAGTGACATAAACGGCAAGTCTACTGATTGGAGTTTGTTGTCCATTAAAAGCAAGCGCTCCTAGTGCCTGGTTGTTTCCTCCACCAACATTAAATGCAATTAATGAATTTATGTCCCCTATTTTAACAGTTTCAATAAATGCTGCACTTGTCCCTGTTGCTCCTGTTACTCCCGTTACTCCAGTTGCCCCAGTTGCTCCCGTTACTCCTGTTGCTCCTGTTACTCCAGTTGCACCCGTTACCCCAGTTGCTCCCGTTACTCCTGTTGCTCCCGTTACTCCTGTTGTTCCCGTTACTCCTGTTGCTCCCGTTACTCCTGTTGCTCCCGTTACTCCTGTTGCTCCAGTTGCTCCCGTTGCTCCCGTTGCTCCTGTTGTTCCTGTTACTCCAGTTGCTCCTGTTGCTCCTGTTGCTCCTGTTGCTCCTGTAGCTCCTGTTGCTCCCGTTGCTCCCGTTACTCCCGTTACTCCCGTTACTCCAGTTGCTCCTGTTGCTCCCGTTACACCTGTTGCGCCAGTTACGCCAGTTACGCCAGTTACGCCAGTTGCACCCGTTACTCCTGTTGCTCCTGTTGCTCCTGTTGCTCCTGGATCGCCTGTTGCACCCGTTACCCCAGTTGCTCCTGTTACTCCCGGATCACCTGTTGCACCCGTTACCCCAGTTGCTCCTGTCACTCCCGAATCACCTGTTGCACCCATTACCCCAGTTGCGCCTGTTACTCCCGGATCACCCGTTGCACCCGTCACTCCAGTTACTCCCGCTACTCCCGGATCGCCTGTTGCACCCGTTACCCCAGTTGCTCCTGTCACTCCTGGATCGCCTGTTGCACCCGTTACCCCAGTTGCACCTGTTACTCCCGGATCGCCTGTTGCACCCGTTACCCCAGTTGCACCCGTCACTCCCGGATCGCCCGTTGCACCCGTCACTCCAGTTGCACCTGTTACTCCCGGATCGCCTGTTGCACCCGTTACCCCAGTTGCTCCCGCTACTCCCGGATCGCCTGTTGCACCTGTTACCCCAGTTGCTCCTGTTACTCCCGGATCACCTGTTGCACCCGTCACTCCAGTTGCGCCTGTTACACCTGTTGCGCCAGTTACGCCAGTTGCACCCGTTACTCCTGTTGTTCCTGTTACTCCAGTTGCACCTGTTACTCCCGGATCGCCTGTTGCACCCATTACGCCAGTTGCTCCCGCTACTCCCGGATCGCCTGTTGCACCCGTTACCCCAGTTGCTCCCGCTACTCCCGGATCGCCTGTTGCACCCGTTACCCCAGTTGCTCCCGTCACTCCAGTTGCGCCCGCTACTCCCGGATCGCCCGTTGCACCCGCTACCCCAGTTGCTCCCGTTACCCCAGTTGCACCCGTTACCCCAGTTGCTCCTGTTACTCCCGGATCGCCCGTTGCACCCGTCACTCCAGTTGCCCCCGCTACTCCCGGATCACCCGTTGCCCCTGTCACTCCAGTAGTACCCGTTGCTCCAGTAGCACCCATAGTTCCTACCGTTCCAGAGGAAGCTGTAGCCTTCAGAATGGCCTCGAGCTTATTCTCTAAAAGCATTTCTTTCTTAATCGCTTCTCTCATTGTCGCTTGAACACTTTCATTCACTAGTAGGATTGTACTAATGGAAGTCGGTATAGTTAGTCCTGGGAGAGTCCCCAAGCTATACTGAATTTTTTCTGCCTCGGCATTAATAATATGGCTTAGACCTAATTCTTCCATCGCAATCGATGCTAACAAGAGATTGAACACATCATCTCTAGTTATACTAATTGTTGGTGTAATATTTGGTATATTCGCTTGTGACATTCACTTACCCCTTTCGTTATCAATTAGATTTCATTAATTTTTCATTCTACCCTCTTCATTTAGTTGTGAAATTGCCTCCTATTACACCTATCCGAACATTAGCTTGTTTACATGGGGTTTGTTTTCGTTTTATTTTGTACTATCAATTCTTCTAGAAGGTACATATTATTAATAACCCCTTGGTCTTTAGGGCGGTATTCCGAAACGATTTTATTGTGATGATAGGAAAGCTCATACTCACCCAGTTGGTAGTAGCAAATCCCCAATTGCATGTGTGGCAGCCACGTTCGGCTAACCTGATTTGAGATGGCCCACGATTTATTAGGAATTGGCGATTCTATGGCCAGTCTATACCAAAATACAGCTTGCTCAAATTGCTGACTCTCCAAAAAATAATAACCCAAACGACAGCAAGCTTCTGGACGAGGGATATCGTACTCAAATGATTTGAATGTGATCTCCCGCTCCTTCTCTCGATCGCCAAGGTAATAATAACAATCAGCGAGTTTCGCGTATGCATGAATTTTATCTTCTTTTGTTAGGTGTTCCAAGTCTATGAACTTTTGATAGTACTGTATGGCTGTTTCAAATAAACGATGTTGATGAAGCTCCATAGCATAATGTAAAATATCCCGTCGTGTAAAATCCTGACCTGAAGATAAAAGCAGCTCATAAATCCTTAAATTCCGATCTGGGTCCGAGGTGCTCTGATTTTTCTTGTGAGTAATCACAATATCACTGTCCAAGAATGTGCCTTCTTCGATCAACAAGTCTTCGTGAACTGTACCCATCCATAGGTAGTTTTTGGACCTTTTAACCAATCTTGCACGTCGAACCTGTAAAGTAACATTCCCGCTCTCGTCAAAATCACAATTATAGAGCATAGAAACAACATCGACAGCAGGAGATAAGGATTGTTTTAATTGCAAAAGCTTCTGAAGATCCTCAGGCAATAAAATATCATCTGCATCTAACCACAGGATATAATCCATTGTGGCTTCCTTATGGGAACGATTTCGAGCTCTTGAAAAATCATGAGTCCATTCCAAATTGACAATTTGATTAGTCCACTTCCTAGCGATTTCTTTGGTACCATCTGTCGACCCCGTATCTACGATGATGATTTCATCCACAGCTTCATTAATGGATAGTAAACATCTCCCCAAAGTATCTTGTTCGTCCTTCACGATCATACAAAGGCTAATGGTAATCATTACGGATTTACTCCTACGGCAAATGGCACACTACCTACTGTAATGGTGGCTACAACACTATTCGTATTACCGTCAATGACAGAGACATTGTTACTGCCATTGTTTGCTACGTAAACTCCATTAGTCAGAGGGTTTACTCCTGCTCCAAATGGTTCATTACCGACTATAATGGTAGCTATGACAGTACTCGTATTCCCATCTATTACAGAAACATCTCCTTCTAATGTATTAACTACATAGATTCGATTGGTTTGATGATTCACCACTAAGCCAAACTCCGGATCGTTACCTACTGGAACGGTTGCTATGATTATATTAGAAAACCCACTCAGTATAGTGACATGGTCGCTGCCGGCATTTGCCATGTAAATACGATGGTCGATCGGATTCACCCCAACGCCCTCTGGCTCAAAACCTAATGTAACAGTGGCTATAACCGTGTTGGAAATCCCACTAATGATAGAGACCGTGTTCTCGTTACGATTAGTCACATAAATACGATTGGTAGTGGGATTCACTCCAATACCCATTGGTCCAGTGCCGACTGTAATGGTAGCTGTGACGGTATTGGTACTTCCATCAACAACGGAGACATTGTTATTATTAAAATTCGTCACATAAATAAAATTTGTATTGAAATTGACTCCAATTCCAAATGGTTCACTCCCTACTGTAACGGTAGCTATAACGCTATTCATGCTTCCATCAATAACAGATACGTTATCCCCAAGAAAGTTTGCCACATAAATTTGATTGGTAACTGGATTCACCCCAACTCCAAATGGTACAAATCCTACCGTAACCGTTGCTATGACAGTATTGGTATTCCCATCAATGACGGAAACATTGCTGCCACCGGCATTTGTCACATAAATCCGATTAACCGAAGTAGGAAACGAGTAGGCTATAGCAGCGCTCAATGACATGCTATCTTCTGGTTCATCTGTCAATTCTATTTGACTCGGAGTCTCATCTGAAATGGAAGCTAATCTTCTAGCAATTACCTTCAATATCTTTTCTTCACTTGCTTTCATATTTTGCTTTAGTTCCAAATTTTCCTTTACAATAGAAGATAACCGTAGATTTATAGCTTCATTTCTTGTAATAGAAATTTTCGGAATATTACTAGGAATGCTTGAATGTTTCATTATTAAATCCCCTTCCCCCTAAAAATAAGTTACCTTATTATTTATATGCTATTGTTTTCAGAAAGGCAGATACAATCATCCATATTTTCATATTAATAGTGTTTGTTTTTCATATACGATGTGCAAGGTTACCATTTTAAACAGCAAAAAAAGCGCTAACCCAATGGTTGTCGCCCGATTCGGTCATTGCTGCGTCCGTTTCCTATTCAGCGATGATTCGTATTATAATGAATTAATCTATTAAATTAAGGATGTGGACAAGATCAAAAGAGCATTTAAATTCGTAATCTATGCATGTATCGTTGTTGCTATCATACTTTTCCTCGGAATTGGGCAGAATGGCAAAGGCTTTAAACTAGGCACTCTCTTTGAATCGATTGTTATTTTTATCTTGATATTCATTGTGATAACAATTGTGGGTAGATTTTCAAAAAAACGCTAATCAAGTATGTTTTATTCTTCTGGCTTCAGCTTTTCTATTCCGCCGTCACTCCCGACTTAAAAACATCGACAATTTTTTTCACCAGATCAGGATCGAACTGTGTTCCAGCGCAGCGCAACAATTCTGTCTCCGCTTCTTGATATGTAATAGCCTTCTTATAAATACGGTCATGGGTCATAACATCAAAGGAGTCTACAATGTTAATGATCCGACAAATGATCGGGATCTCTTCACCCTTCAGTCCTTGCGGATATCCTTTACCATCATATCGCTCATGATGCGAAAGAATAGCACCCGCTATATGCGATAATTCAGGTGAAGCTTGTGCAATTCTGCAACCAATCTCACAATGCGTTTGCATAATAGACATTTCTTCTGTATCCAGTGGCCCTGGCTTGTTTAAAATTCGTTCAGGTATGGCAATTTTACCGATATCATGCAATGTTGCGAGCAAGCCCAGTTCATTAATTTTCTCTTCTGTTAGGCCGATGGCCTTCCCGATCTTTAAACAAGTCTGTCGAACACGTTTTGTATGTTCTTCCGTTTCATGACTCTTTTCGGCTAACGTTTTTTCTAGTGAGGTCACCATCATATTTCGAAAGCTTCTGCTTTCTAAAAGCTTGTTGCGATACATTTTATCTTCCGCATCTTTTAGAGCTTGAATAAGGTTTATTTCAGGATTTTCTACTGTTACAGCACCTAATGCAATACTAAATTTCATCAGGCTCCTATTCTTCTCCATAACCTCCTGCATAATACGCTTGCGAACTGTTTCTACACTGGACTCCGAGCACTTCAATAAGAGGATGGCAAACTCATCTCCACCCCATCTAGAAATAATTGCTTTATCTCCACAAGCTCCCTTTAAGATCTTAGCCATCTCGATCAACAGCTTATCCCCTTCATAATGTCCAAAGATATCATTGGTTAGCTTCAGGCCATTTAAATCACCAATCATGACTGAAATTGGATATTCTGACAAACGGAAGGGCATTTCGATCACTTCATCAAAATAAGCACGATTGTTAAGTCCTGTCAGTTTATCATGATAGCTTAAATAACGGATGTTCTCTTCTGCCTTTTTCTTTTCTGTTATATCGATCCCGATGAAGATAATTCCTTCGTAATTTCCATCCATTTCATAGAGCTTTCGAACATTCCAGCTTAATAATTTACTGCTGCCATCCTTACAACAAACCATAGATTCATAATTTACTAATGATTCTATACTCTGAATCTCGCGAAACACTTTCGCACGGTATTCTGGTTCTGGGTACAAAGCTTCCAGAACGGCTCCTAAACCTACCATCTCGCTTTTTTCATAGCCACTTATCATTTCCGCAGCCTTATTCCATATCTGCAATTCATCATTTTGTCCAACAACAGCAAACCATACATTGATATTTTCCATAATATTGTTTAAAAATCGATTTAGCTTTAACACTTCTTCTTCTGATTTCTTAACCTTCGTTATATCAAGAGAAAACCCAATGATTCCAATGACTTCCCCTTGTGAATTCTTTAAACACACCTTATCCGTTCTTAACCAATGCTCGCTGTCTGGTGTCTTTATTTGCTCAATGATATTTAGTTTTGAAGCTCCCGAAGCAATAACCTCTTCATCGTCCAAACGAAATTTCTCAGCATTTTCCTTAGAGTATAATTCCGTATCCCATTTATTAACATTGCCATCCATAGACAACTGATTGTAATTCCTATGTGTTTTGTTGACGCGAAGAAGCTTGCCTTGTTTATCTTTATAAAAAATAGCTGCTGGCACTGAATCCAAGATTAGCATTAATTCATCTTGTACCATTTTGCGCTCTTGAATCTCTAAATCCAACAGCTTCTTTTGCGTCTTGAGCTTTTCTTCTATATCTTCCAGTAAAGTGACAGTAGAAGAAATAAGACAACGAAGCAGCTCTAGGGCCGGAATCAAGCTTTCCGGATTCATTTCGTCATGGTAGAAGAACAACATATGCCCCAAACCATGACCTGAGCTTTCTAAAGGCACAAGTATGACCTTTTCAAATATAGCTTTACCTAAGAATCTTTTTATATCAAAAAAGTTCCCTATAGTTTCTATTGTTTCCATATTCAAAATTTGATTGTAGGTATGTAAAAACTCCTCGCTCTGATGCAAGGGCAAATTATGATGAGCAATAAGTGTAGCCTGCTCTGTATTATTACACCTTATAAACATTCCCGCTTCCGCAAAGATGGCCTTACTTATAGAGCTTATCACTGATTGAAAATACGTTTTTTCTGTTTCTAACAAACCTGGATTTATAGCATAATCGGGAATGTGATTGATCATGGTTGATTGCCCCCTTATTGTTAAACTATACCATAAATATTAACTCGCGTAATTGTAGCGCTTACATTAATTATATAATCTCCAGAATAAAAAACTGCCGCCCAGGCAATTTGGTCGCCAGAGCAGCAGTAGCTAAATTGTATATACGGCAGTACTGATCTTTACTAGTCATGTACCACAGAATGTTTGGTATGGATGGGACGATTCTGCTGGCAATGTGGAATAATCAGCTTGTTCAGGGGAATGCGCATAAGGATTCGCAAGCACAACAAGCAGCTGCTCCATCACGCTGTAGTCTCCATGTTTCACTGCCGCTTCTAGTGCAGCTTCAACCCGGTGATTCCGCGGAATTAGCGCAGGATTGCTGTTTCGCATCAACTGTTGCGAGCTAGCCTTCGATTCCTGCTGCCTGCCTAACCTCGCTTGCCACTCCTCATGCCATTGAGCAAATTCTGGAGTTCCGAACAGGGCAGTATTCTCCGTATCAAAAGTTAAAGCAAGGAAGGTATTCGTATAGTCCGCACTATACTTCTGCATCATATTGAGTAGGTCTTCAATAAGCTTCTCATCCTGTACCTCTTCGTTGTATAATCCGAGTTTCTGTCTCATTCCCGTTAGATAATAACTCTGAAACAACTCAATAAAACCTGAAATAGCAGCCTGGGCTAATTCTACGGCTTGCTCTATATTATCATGCAGCAGAGGCAATAAGGTTTCAGCAAATCGTGCGAGATTCCATCCTGCAATTTGCGGCTGATTGCCATAAGCATAGCGCCCTTGAGAATCAATGGAACTAAACACCGTTGCCGGGTCAAAAGTATCCATGAAGGCACAAGGGCCAAAATCAATAGATTCTCCACTAATGGCCATATTATCAGTGTTCATCACTCCGTGAATAAAACCAACCAGCTGCCATTTAGCAATCAGATCAGCCTGCCGCTTGATCACTTCCTGGAGCAGCATAAGATAGCGGTTTTCATCTGGTTCAACTTCCGGATAATGTCGTTGTAAGGTGTAATCAGCCAAAACCTTAATATCTTGGACAGTACCCCGATTTGCAACAAATTGAAAGGTGCCGACACGCAAATGACTCGCAGCCACGCGGGTCAGAATCCCACCAGGCGGGTTCATCTCACGGAATACGGTCTCTCCAGTCTCCACCACTGCTAAACTGCGGGTAGTAGCAATACCCAATGCATGCATGGCCTCGCTGATGATGTATTCGCGCAGCATTGGCCCAAGAGCCGCTCGACCATCGCCTGATCGGGAGTATGGTGTTGGGCCTGAGCCCTTAAGCTGAATATCAAACCGTTCACCAAGTGGGGTGATCTGCTCACCCAGCAGCACTGCCCGGCCATCCCCTAACATGTTAAAATGCCCAAATTGATGCCCCGCGTAAGCCTGAGCAAGCGGCAAAGCACCTGCTGGAATTTGGTTGCCTGCAAGCACCGCTACACCATTCTCGCTTTGCAGCTCATCAACATTCAACCCCAGATCTGCTGCCAATGGATGATTGAGAATGATCAGCTTCGGCGCTCGTACTGGAGTTGGGTTGATATGGGTAAACATGGATTCCAGCAAACTGGCGTAGCTATTATCAAGATTCCATCCTGTTTCTATACTATCATTATTCTTTGTCATATTAGCTCCTGTTCTTCTTTTCTTTTTAAGGTTATCTTCCTTCCTTTATTATACCCTTTCACACTCAGCACTCGGTATAAATATTATAAGAAAAGCTGAACACGCAAAAAAACAGAGCCTGCATCTTCTGCAGAACTCTGTTTTTTTTGCTTAGCTTACATAAGATTTTTTCATTTTCCTTTTCTTAATCTTGATATTCTAAGGTTACAGCATTATTGAAAGCGGCCACGATTTCTGCTCTATCTGCAAAGCCTTTTGCTAACATGGCTGTTTGCACTCGAACTTTATTGTATACATTATTGTACATGGTTAAGTCTAATCCAAGTGTTGTTGCATAATCTCTTATTGCTGTTGCCATGGCTGCTACATCTGTGGCACCATTGATTGCTGCAACTGCAGCAGCTATTCTCGCATCTGTTGCACTTTTTGCTGAGCCGGCTGCTGCTGTTACTTTGGACTGAAGCTCATCTATTGTGGTTAATGTACCTTTTGTACTATATAAGATTGTGGCTGCTTCTGTCTTGCCAATAGCATCTAAGCTAGCATAATCCGTTAATGTTAATCCCAATGCATTCGCTCCAAGCAAGGTTTTTATGGCTGTTATATTGACTGCATTCGTATATGCTGACATCATTACCGCTTCTACTCTCACGTCTGATGCACTCTTTGCTGCTTCGATTGCTGTTATTGCTGCGGACTGAATATCTGCTTTTGTGAATAATGCTTCCTTTGTACTAAATAGGGCTGTAGCCACTTCTGTCTTACCCGTTGTATCTAAGCTAGCATAACCGGTTAAGGTTAACCCCAATGCGTCAACTCCAAGCATGGTTTGAACAGCCGTTGCATCTGCTGCATTCGTATATTCTGCTACCAGAACCACTTCTGTTCTCGCGATTGTTGCAGTCTTAGCTGTACCGATTGCCGTTGTTACTGCCGACTGGATCAATGTTTTTGACGTTAATGTGACTTTTGTATCAAATAGTGCTGTGGCGACCTCTGTCTTGCCGGTTGCATCTAATCCAGCATATTTCGTTAAGATTAAACCTATTTCATTTAGACCAAGCAAGGCTTCAACTGCTGTTGCATCTTCTGCATTCGTATATGCAGGCACTAGTGCTGCTATTCGCGTGTTTGATGCAGGTTCTGCTGAGAATGATGCACCACCCAAATGCATTGAAAGAAAATCCACTTGACTTTTATTATTAAATATCGTTGTTGCTACTTCTGTCTTACCGATCTTATCTAAGCCAACATAAATGGTTATATTTAGCCCCAATGTATTCGTGATCAGCAAAGCTTGAACCATTCCTATACTTGATGCATACCTAAATGCGTCCAATCCTGTATATTGAGTTCCTCTCGCGACTGAACCCTCTTTTGCATCAGCAATTGCCGTTGTTACTGCGGACTGAATTAATGCTTTTGTTGTTAATGTGCCTTTTATAGTGTTTAAGGCTGCGGCTGCTTCTGTTTTGCCGGTTGGATCTAATACACTATAATTGGTTAATGATAAGTCCAGTACATTTATACCCAACAAAGCTTGAATGGCTGCTGTATTTGCTGCATTCTTATATGCTACTACCAATGCTTCCTCTATTCTCACATCGGAGGGGTTCTTAGCTGGTATTATCGCCGCGGTTAGTGCAGACTGGATCACTGCTTTATTTATTAATGTAGCTTTCGTATTAAATAAGGCTGTGGCTACTTCATTCTTCCCTATCGAATCTAATCCAGGATAATTGGTTCTGGTTAAGCCTAAAACATTTCCATCGAGCAAGGTTTGAACGGAGGCTGCACTTGCTGCATTCGTATAAGCAGCTACCCTTACAATCAATATCCTATCGTCTGACGATCCCTTTGCGCCTTCAATCGCATCTGTTACAGCATTTTGGATGGAGCCTACTGTTGTTAAACCAACTCTAGATTCATATAGGACTGTGGCTACTTCTGTCTTTCCATCCGCATCTAAGGTAGCATAATTAGTTAAATTTAATTCAAAATCATTTTCACCTAACAAGGTTTTAACTGCGGTAATACTTCCCGCATTCATGTATCCATCTATTAATTCTAATCTATCGTCTGACGATCCTTTTGATATATTAATCGCATATGTTACATAATCTTGGATTGATTCTACTGTTGTTAGGTAGTCTTTCGAGCCAAATAAGTTTGTAGCTACTTCTGTTTTACCGGTCTCATCTAAACCAGCATAATTGGTTAAATTTAATTCCATTTCATTCGCGGTTAGCAAAGCTTCAATTGCTGCTACATTTACCGCATTTGTATACGCAGCTACCCACGCTATTCTCTCGTCTGATGCACCCTTTGAATTCGCGATCTCATCCGTTACTGCGGACTGGATCAATGCTTTTGTTGTTAATGTAGCTTGTGCATTATATAAGGCTGAAGCCACTTCTATTTTGCCGGTTTCATCTAAGCCATCATAATTGGTTAAGGTTAAGTTTATTGCATTCTCGTCAAGCATATATTTAACACTTGATTCATCATACGCATCTGCAAATTGATCAAGCCATTCTTGCTCAATTCTCAAGTCCGATTCAACCTTTGCATTCCCGATCGCCGTCGTTACTGCAGATTGGATCAACTCTTTTGTTATTAATGTAGTTCTTGTATCAAATAGGGCTGTGGCTACTTCTGTTATACCAGTTTCATCTAAGCTATCAAAATTAGTTAAGATTAAATCCAATTCATTCCACCAGAGCAAATCTTCAATGGCATCTACGTCTTCGGCATTTGTGTACTTAGCTACCTCATCTTTTCTATTGTCTGATGTAGATTTTGCTGAATCAATTGCTATGGTTACTGCGGATTGGATCAGCGCTTCTGTTGTTAAAGTAGCTTTTGTATTAAATAGGTATGTGGCTACTTCTATCTTGCCGGTCACATCTAAGCTTTCATAATCAGTTAATGTTAATCCCAATACATTCTCAGCTAGCAAAGCTTCAATTGCTGCCTCATCTGTCGCATTCGTATAAGCTGCTACCCCTGCTCTTATGTCTGATGCAGACTTTGCTAAACCAATTGCCGTGGTTACTGCGGACTGGATTGATTCTTTTGTTGTTAAAGCAGCTTTTGTATTAAATAAGGCTGCGACTACTTCTGCCTTGCCGGTCACATCTAAGCCAGCATAATTGGTTAATGTTAATCCCAATACATTCCCAGCTAGCAAAGCTTCAATTGCTGCTTCATCTATCGCATTCGTATAAGCTGATGCCCCTGCTCTTATGTCTGATGCAGTTTTTGCTAAACCAATTGCCGTGGTTACTGCAGACTGGATCAACGCTTTTGTTGTTAAAGCAGCTTTTGTATTAAATAAGGCTGTGGCTACTTCTGTCTTGCCGGTTACATCTAAGCTGTCATAATTTGTTAATGTTAATTCCAATATATTCGCATCCAGTAGGCTTTGAATGGCAGCTGCATTGGCTGCATTGGTATACTCCGCTGCCAAATCCGCCACTGTTATGGTGATCACTCTAGTCCCGGTAACTCCAGAAGCCGAATTAGTTGCAGTTACCGTTACGCTTCCTTCTCCTGTTGCTGTTAATAAGCCTGTCACATTTATCGTAGCAGTCCCTGTTCCAGAAGCAACTGTCCATGCAATTGTCTGATTTGTTGCATTTGCTGGTGTAATGGCTGCACTCATCTGCAATGTCCCTTGATATACAACAGTAGTTACACTTCCTGCACCTGTAACGGTAATAGAACTTACCTGAATTACACTAGGTGTTGGTGTTGGTGTTGGTGTTGGTGTTGGTGTTGGTGTTGGTGTTGGTGTTGCTGTTGGCGCTTGTGTTGGTGTATTTGTTGGTGTCGGTGTTGGTGTTGGTGTTGGTGTAGTCGTTGTAGTCGCAGGTGTCTCAAAAGTTGAGCCGCTTATATTCACGGTTGCTACGACAATTGTACCTTTACCGAGCATTTTAACTACAGCGTCAAGCACCAAGGAATTTATCGTCGCACCTTCACTAAGGTTTAGTGACATTCCTGTTGCTGTTGATTTAGCATTTACATTCTTAATCGTTCCTACTGGAACATCGACTTGAATCTGCTGTGAACTGACATTCACCGTTTCAAATGAACCTGATAATGTTACTTTTGAACCTGCTGGTAGTAAAGCGCTAATATTTACATTTCCAAACCCAGCACCTGTTGAATTGGTTTCTTTAATGGTTACTGGGGAATTAACTATGACTAGCTCAACCGTTGTTGTTCCTTCGGAAACAATTCGGACCATTCCAGTTCCTGATTTTTTATCAATAATAATATCAACCAGCACGGAATTGTTAAAATGAATACTATTCTCTCCGCCGCCTTGAACCGTTACTTTCCCCGTGACCTTGACGTTATCTAGAAAAGCATCGCCATTTCCAATACCTTCTCCTAATAATAGATCCCCATTAATGACCATATTCTTCAGGGTAACTCCTGCTGCATTTACAGCTACATTCTTATTGATGGTTTCTATACCTGTTGCCGGTCCGTAGCTCCCTGCTGCATTATAAGCCACAGTTGAAGCCGCATTAGCATGTACTAAATTTGCACGGTCCAAAGTAACAACCGCTTCAGCGCGGGTAATGGATGCTTCTGGTTTAAAGGTATGGTCTGCATCATAGCCCTTCATGATTTGCTCAGCAACCACTTCTCCGATTGCCCCCCTGCTCCAGCTTGCAAATTTGCTTGCATCTAGGAAGGCTGCTGGAGCAGCGCTAACTGCCGCTTCTAGCTTCAACAATCGACTTACAATTACAGCTACCTCTTGGCGGCTGATTGGGTTATTGACTCCAATCGTTCCATTAGCATAACCCGTAATATAACCCGCTTTAACGGCTTTGGCTACTTCAGCGTAAGCCCAGTTATCTGAGGCTACATCACTAAAAGTAATCTGTGCAGCTTCTGTGTATCCAAACGAACGATTAATTAAAGCGATAAATTCTGCTCTAGTAATTTTATTCTTCGGCTTAAAGCTGCCGTCTTCATATCCTTTAATTAGACCTTTGTCGATCCATGCCGTAATTTGGCCTTCTGCCCAATGTCCCTTGATATCCGTTGTTGGAGATGCTGCACTTGCACCAAAAGCCACTCCAAATGATGAGAATAATAAGCATGCAATGACAACCGATGCTACAAACTTCTTGATTAATTTGTTCCTCATAAAAATTTCCTCCTGCTAATTGTGATATTTTAAACAACCATATCACACCCCAATGACAGCAAAATGACAAACCTCGACAGCAAAATGAAAAACGCTCGGTTGTCTTAAGTCTTGGAAACTAATCATTCTTCAGTCTAGTCGCAATCCAGTCCTAAGCCAGTTTTTTTAGAATCACTCCACCTGTAAAATAAAGGTAATAATACTTTATAGGAGAGTGTTCGAATATGAGCAAAAATAAAATGGGCAGCATGAACCCAGTTGTACCGGTTAAGTTTTTTGAAGGAGAAAAATGGATGGTGCTTACTGGACTGCTTGGTTTACTCCTTGCAGGAATATGTGCGGTATGGGTCATATTGAATGGGGGACCGGTTGCCCCTAATGGTGATGTACTAAAAGCAGTTTCCTTTGATGCTGCATTAGGCATATTTCTGCTTACAACTGCGGCGATCACTCCTTTCGCTGCCATGGGAACAAAGAGTATAAAAATCTTTCGTCGATCAAGTATCCTAATTACGCTTTTTTGCTACTTTGCAGAAACTGCACAAAATTTCCGCGGAGTTAACCCAAGATTCGTGGAGAATGGGACACCTTTCGATAATATTGTAAGTGCACTTTTTAGTTTAGCTGCCTTCTTATTAGTTCTGAATTACTTAATCTTCGCGGTTCATTTTTTCCGTAGGAAAGCTTATGTACAACATGCGGTACTCATAGTAGGGATTCGATATTCCATGATTGCTGTTATGTTTTCGTTTGCGGCGGGCATATGGATCTCGATTAATCAAGGTCGTTTCACTGGTTTGCATGGCAACATTATCTGGCTTCATGGCCTTGGCTTTCATGCATTGCAAGCTGTGCCTTTTGCAGCATGGTTGGCAGAACGCAAATCGCTTAACACATTGAATAGACATACTTTTGTCCATTTAACCGGTATTGCTTATGTTCTAGGGTTAGTGGCTATAGGCTGGCAGACTTATCTCGGATATTCGATTTTTCATTTGTCTGTGGTATCGTTGCTTGCCATCTGTAGTTTCTTGATTGCATTAGTGCCCGTAGTAATTATGCTTCGTCAATCAAAAAGCGCTGCTAAAGTTAGGATATATAATCATTAATAGAAAAAAATAGTGCTATCCCCTAGGAGTAGCACCACTTTTATAAAAGCCTATTAATCATTACAGCTTGGGAATAAATTGTTCAAATAACTTTTCCGCCCAGCGTTGGTTCGATTGAACCGTGCGACCAGCGTTATGTGGAGTATGAACTACATTATGCCTACCTAATAAAGAATCCTCCAAAGGTAAGGGCTCAATATCAAAAACATCTGCAGCAAGGCTGATCTCATCATTCAACACGCGTTCACGTATAGCTTGCATATCACAAATTTCTGCACGAGTTACCAGTACAACCAAGCAGCCCTTCGGTAGTGCATGAATCAACTCCGCTGTTACAAGCCCTCTTGTTTGAGGCGTTAATGGCACCATAGGCACGAAAATCTCGGCATCTTGAACAAGTCGGTTCAAATGCCATTCCTTTCTGGTTCCCGTACGGTGAAAAGAAGGTTCTGTCGCAAACGGATCCCATGCAGCAACATCTGCCCCTAGCATATTAACAAAGCTTGCATAACGCGAGGCGATATTCCCTGCGCCAACCATGCGAATGCGTTTGCCTTCGATTGTCCCATTCGTAAAATTAGGATCATCGCCAAACTGATGCCCTCTTACAGGAGGATTAGGAATGCCGCTTAGCGGTTCGTAATCCCAAGGCTTTAAGCTTGTAATAATTTCGTGATGGGTTTGGGGAATTCTACGTAAGCCGCATAAAGTTAAAGCTAGTCCAAACTCGGATACCGACTGCCCCCAATATCCTTCACTGGTGTGACTATATACTTTTACCCCTGCCTCAACTAAAGTACTCTTAAGCTCATCAGCCAATGATTGATTATAGGGATCCATGATAATTGCAATTTCTTCTAAGCTGCTGAAAGCACGTAAGCCATCTGCTGTCACGTTCACTAGTAAAGAAACTAATCTAATCACACTGCCTGGATCGGGAACAAGCTGATCCAGCGTGCTTGTTTCATCAGGAGCAAGTCGAATAAATTCTACAGAACCTTGTGCACTAAAAAGCTTATGGAAATAGTCTGCTGTCCAAGGCCAGACGATGTCAAAACGAGGATGAACAATAATAACAGTTCTCATAGTGAATTCCACTCCTTCTCAAATTTATATGGAACTAGCAAAATCCAGCCAGCTTGCATTCACATGGTTTGTATCCGTACTACCGCAAAATACCAAAATCCGATATTGGAAGGCCTGCACTTCATCTTTCCCAAGCTCCCATTGTCCTGCAATACATCTGCTTGGCGATATGCCCATTTGATTGTCAACGCGCCAAGGTACTGGATGCTCGGGATTGTTAGGATGGTCCATATAAGCTATACCTGCATGATCCGTTCTACCTTCAATCGGCATACTGCTTGCCACCCAACGAGCGCGTTTTCCTTCTGCTTCGCTGTTGATTTGGCCTTCGCTATTAATAGCCTCTCCTCCAAGCTCCTGCTTGTAAGGCATTCTCAGAAAAAGCCCGCCATATCCATACTGGCCAAAGGTCAGATCAATCGCCGCTTTCAAGGACCATTCAAAATCAAGACAATAGCTGCTCCCTTTATCCACCAAACGCCATTGCTGCAACTCGGTTAGCATAGGCTTTCCTTCTGGATCCAGCCACAATGTCTCAACCTCCCACGAAACTTGGTTTTGATCAACAATAGCTGGTTTAAGCGGTAGCGGCTGGAAGCTGCCATCTTTGGGATTATTTCTTAAGCCTTCCTCCCAGAATCCGATTCCATTCACATCATTCAATCCAATATATATCCCGTGCTGCCAGGGATGATGAGGCGGGGCATTCTCTGTCAGAATACCGTTTCCGTCAGGAGCAAGAATCGGATGAATATAGGGTCGCTTATCCTTATCTGCATGCTGTTCAAGAATAGGTACTGCCTCATTACTGCGATAAATCCGAATACTCGTTTCCGTGCTTTCAACCTTTAAGTTAAGCGTTTGCATAGTTGATCCTCCTTCATCTATTAGCGAAATTTAGGCAGTTTGACTTGTTCACCGTTACGCATCGCGGATTCATGTGCACAGATGCCGGCGCAGGTCCAGTTAGCTGAAGTATAAACATCGGGGAATGAAGCGCGTTTCTCCACGATACTCATAATAAACTCATGGGCTAAATGCGGATGAGATCCACCATGACCACTTCCTTGCTTAAAGGATAAATGGACATTTTCTGCTGAATCATAGACGCCCTCTGTGGTAAATTTCCGTATGCCTTCTGGGAGCAGATGCGCGTAATCTGGAATATCGACCCGCTCAGCTATCTCTCCAGTGAAGATTACTGGTGATTCACCCTCAAGCTGCTGCCATTCAAAGCTCATTTTATCCGCATACACATCAAAGCTTTCTACATATTCACGTGACGTTTCGAATAGGGACCGAGTGACTTCCATGGCAAGCTCTGATTCACGTAATTTGAAAAGTGCAGATTCAACTGCAAATGGCGATCCATATTTCATAGTAAGCTCATCTGAGATTTGACCCGAGCCTAAACAAGAAACGAAATCAGCTTCTTTATCTGCAAGCGCTAGGAGAGGGCTAACTGCATGTGTCGCATAATGCATAGGTGGGAGTCCCTCCCAATATCCAGGCCAGCCAGCCATTTCTTGCTGATGTGCCCCGCGAAGAAACTGAATTCGTCCCAGCTTTCCAGCATCACGCAAATCCTTCACATATAGAAATTCCCGCGTATACACACATGTTTCCATCATCATGTAATTTTTTTCGGATTGCTGCTGTGCTTCCACAATTCGTTTGCATTCATCCACGGTTGTTGCCATCGGAACGGTACAAGCTACGTGCTTACCGGCCATAAGTGCCGCAATGCTTTGCTCAGCGTGATTAGGAATAGGGGAATTAATATGAACGGCGTCAATACTATCATCTTTAAGCATCTCTTCAAAACTGGAGTATCTGACTTCAATTCCAAAATGATCGCCAATCTCGTTTAACTTATCTGGAGTTCTTTGACATATGGCGTACATCTCTGCAAAAGGATGATTTTGGTAGATCGGAATAAACTCCGAGCCAAAGCCTAGACCAACAATTGCCACACGAATTTTCTTGTTCAAACTGGCTAGCCTCCTTATAAACTATTCTTAATAAAATTAACTATATGCTTAAAGGGTAGGCAAGTCGATGCGATAATTTATTAATTAAATGAGATTTTTCACACATAGTAACTCTATAAATTAGCTTTTAAAAGATGTATATTAAATAATATACGAGAAATGAGGTTGGAATGAATGAGTTTATTCACGTCACCCAAACGCAAGCAAGTCGCCTTATTGATTGAAACCTCTAATGAATATGCGCGTGGACTTCTAAGCGGGATAAATGCTTATCTCCGAGAGCATTCATCTTGGTCTGTATATCTAGGTGAATACAGTCGAAACAATATCGATTTGTCATGGCTGAGTCATTGGTATGGGGATGGCATTATTGCACGGATAGAAAACGAAGAGACTGCAAATTATATTAAGAGCTCTGGACTCCCAGCAATTGATCTCAGCGCCTCCAGAAGGATTCCGTCATTACCCTGTGTTGAAACCAACGATTTATCCATAGCTATAATGGCGGCAGAGCATTTCATAGAACGCGGCTTTAAGAGCTTTGGCTTTTACGGAGATTCCCGTTATCAGTGGTCCACTCTACGCGGAGCCTATTATCAGAATTATCTGATTTCGAAGGGCTATATCTGCCATAGCTTTGAAACCCAAACGGATTCTTTACAAGAGCAGTCCTGGTATTTAAGCAAGGAGAAGCTCATCGACTGGTTGAAGGAGCTTCCTAAACCAATCGGTATTATGGCCTGCTATGACATTCGCGGTCAACAGCTCCTTGAAGCCTGTCGGCTTGCTGATCTCGCTGTCCCGGATGAAGTGGCTGTCATTGGGGTTGATAACGATGCGCTTCTCTGCGAATTATCTAACCCGCCTTTATCAAGCATTCAAACGAATGCCCTGAAGACAGGTTATCGTGCAGCAGAGCTTCTTGATCGAATGATGGCGGGTGAGACATTGGATGATCCGATTCAACTGATTGAGCCCATCCGTATTCAAGTCCGATTATCCTCCGATGTTCTTGCAGTTGAGGACAAAATCGTTTCGGATGCCGTACGATTCATTCGCAACCATGCTCACGAAGATATTCAGGTTCAGAATCTTCTCGACCATTTTTCGATTTCACGTCGTATTCTGGAAAGTCGCTTTCAGAATGCACTAGGACGTACTCCGCATGATGAGATTTTAGCTGTAAAACTGAAGCTAGTAAAAAGGCTATTGGTTGAAACTAAGCTCAACTTGGCTGCGATAGCTGAACGCACAGGCTTTAAACATACCGAATATATGAGCGTTGCCTTTAAACGCTCCACCGGAATCAGGCCTGGTGAATACAGGCAGAACAAAAGCCTCGTCAAATAAGAGACTCTACTTTCTCCACATATGAATAAGTAAAAGGACAACCGTCTTAGACGATTGTCCTTTTACTTATAGTATTGTTACTACGACGTCACCTTTACCGGAAATGAAATACTTAGACCTTACTCTTTACCAAGGAATCCTTCTGTAAAGATTTTCAGCAAATATTCGAGCGTTATAGGGTCACTATAGGTAGCCGTTTTAGTATCGATCTCAATGACATGCTTGTTCTTGACGGCTGGAATGTTGCTCCAAATTTCGGTTTTCATGAACGCGTTGTCGTCAGCGACGCCTCTGCTTAACACGATGTAATCTCCGGCATATTCAGGAATAACCTCTTGCGACAGCGTATAATAGCCTGGCCCGAGCGCATCCTTTTTGACCTTCTCAGGCATGTTCAAGCCCATGGCTTGGTACAGAATCTCGGTACCGCGAGCCCAATTGTTGCCGAATACATAGAAATCTTTCGTATCCGTCTCGAACACGGACACGGTAATATTCTCACCTAATTTGGCTTTGATTTCCTTACCGGCCGCTTCCGCGCGTTGCTTGAAATCATCGATCCATGCTTGCGCTTCTTTTTCTTTATTCAGAAGCTTCCCGATCTCGTGCTGCTGTGCCAAGTAGTCTAGCTTGCCCCACGTATAAGTGACAGTAGGCGCAATCTTCTTTAACTCATCCGGATTCTTTATCTCTGTGCCGGCGATGATCAGATCCGGATCCAAGGCGGTGATTTTCTCCAAGTCCGCTTCCGATACGACTTCGACACCTGCCAGTTTCTCTTTGAAAAGAGGGTTCATATTCGTCCATTGGTCTACACCAACCAGCGTTCCGCCTAGTGAGAGCACGTTCGGTGCATTCGATAAGGCAACGATCCGCTTCGGACTGGAAGGAACCTCAACAGGACCGCTCTCGGATTGATAAGTAATTGTCCCGGACGCCGCTACGGTTGAAGCCGGTTCATTTGCATTCTGCGAAGGCGAAGCCGAAGCCGAAGCATCGGTATTATTCGTGGATTTGTTGCCGCATGCGCTAATCACGACCATCAGCAGCAGGATAATAGGGATAAATAATTTCTTTTTCATGTTTGAGTCTCCTTGTTTATAGTTATAATGGGGCTTTTAAAATGATAATGATTATCAATATCACCCATGAGTTACTATATATTTTTCTCCAACGGTTGTCAACCCACACTTTTTCGAGGTTGCGCCCATACAAAAACAGCCGTTCAAAGTATGCCTTTGAACGGCTGTTTTTATTTTACTCTGTTATTTCAATACTTTCAGCTGAGTGGATATGATACCAACATGATTGACCATATGCAGCACAGTGGAAAAAATTAACTCTCCAATATTCTCCGCTTTCAGAAAATTCTCTTTCACGGGCACTTCCAGCTTGTCCTTCAACGACTCGCGGATCCGGTTATTTTGTTCCTTCAGCTGAGCGATTAATAAATCCCACGCAGGCGGCTCTTCTTGCCAATCCGCGGGTTTCGTACTGTATGCGAATAAGGCTTGGTAGTTTGCTGGAAGAGTCTCGGTTTGCTCAGAAAGACCGTACACATGGAACTCTGTAACTGTAAGAACATGTCCGATCTGCCAATGAAGACTGTTCTTAAAACCTTCAGGCACAACCCTACGTTTGTTCTCTGGACATCCCTCAACCAACTGAAGCAACTCACCAAGATGTTTATCTAATTTTTCGAATATAAAAGTATCTCGCATTCACTTTCCTCCTGAATCTTTATTTTCTAAAATCCGCTTAAAATTGCCCCGCATACATGCCATATCCGCTTTTTTCAAGTTCATCTTTTGGTATGAATTTTAAGGATGCAGAGTTAATACAGAATCTCAGTCCCGTTGGTTTAGGCCCGTCATTGAACACATGACCTAAAGAGGAATCCGCATAATGGCTTTTGACCTCCGTAATAGCCGAAAATAAACCATCACTTTCTTTAAATACAATATTGTTAGGTTCTAAAACCTTGCTAAAACTAGGCCAGCCGGTATTTGGATCAAATTGGTCATTAGAGCTAAACAAAGGCTCACCCGAAACAATATCTACGTAAATGCCTTCCGCTTTGTTATCCCAATATTCGTTATGAAACGGCTGCTCGTCTGCTCCATATTGAGTAACGTTGTATTGGAGCTTAGTCAGCGTTTTTAGCTTTTCCGCTTTATTAAAATTTTTATAATCACTTACAGGAGATTTCACGTCACGATCATTGCCCCAAGTTTTATCCAAAAAGGTACCCCTCCCCGAGCCGAGCTGATTTATTTTGTAGCTAATTGGATTTTTTTTATAATAGTCTTGATGGTTTTCCTCAGCTTTATAAAACGTTAATGCAGGTAAAACCTTAGTAACAATCGGTTTATCAAACCTTCCTGATAAAGCTAATGCCTTTTTCGATGCTTCAGCCAGCTTTTGCTGTTCATTACTATTGTAATATACCGCAGAAAGATATTGTGCGCCGTGATCTATGAATTGACCCTCTGCATCCGTAGGATCAACGCTTCTCCAGAAAACTTGGAGCAGCATTTCATACGTAATTTGGTTCGGATTATAACGAACTTCCACCGCTTCGAGATGTCCTGTAGTTTCAGAAGATACTTCTGCATAGGTTGGATTTACCTTTTGCCCTCCGGTATAGCCCGTTACAACACTCAGGACACCTTCAAGCTTCTCGAAAGGCGCTTCCATACTCCAGAAGCAGCCCCCAGCAAAAATCGCGGTCTCATAATTCACACTCGATTCTTCTGCAACCATGCTCCAAACCTCCTGAGCTTGCACAATTTTATTCTTGTGAAAAGAAGCATAGCCGAAATAAATAATAACGGCTATCACGGCAATAGGCAACACATACAATTTAATTTTTCTGAAATTCAATTTCCGCTTCACCTCCGTTGTATCTAGGAGGACGGGACGTCCTCAACTTAGTAGTTCAAAAAACAATTTATTTCAACAAATGATCCAGCCGCTAGAATAACGAGAAGCGACACAACGATAACCTGACGTACTGACAAGCGAGATTTTTTTACTGGCATTAGATCCACTCTCCTTCTTTCGCTTATTTCTTACACTCTGATCTTAACAAGAAACGGACGTGGGCAAATCTGCGAAAGGTCATGGATTCACAAAGAAAAAGGCAGAACATTTGATCCTAAAGCATGATAAATCTCACGCTCTATGCCAAAAGTCATGCCCATTGAATTATATTGAATGACGAACTGAGAATACAGCTGCTTGCGTTCTGTCACGTAGCCCAAGCTTAGCAATCAGATTGGAAACGTGATTCTTCATTGTACCTTCCGTAATAAAAAGCAAGTCGGCCATTTCTTTATTATTTAAGCCTTGTCCCAATAAAGCTAGTACCTCTTTCTCTCGTTCGGTCAGAAGCTCCAGTCCATCTGGTTGAATTTTATTTAACGGGTGAGCTTTATCTGGATTCCATTCCGACATTTTCTTGAACTCTTTTAGCAGCAAAGCCGTTATATCCGGTTGAAGCACCGTTCCACCATTGTATACCGTATGAATGGCACTTATGATCGCCTCCGATGGCATATCCTTCAATAGATAACCATGAACGCCATTCTCCAAAACCCGCATGATCAATTCTGCGTCATCGAAAGTGGTCAGAATCAAAACCTTCGTATCCGGAAAGTGCTTGAGAATCAATTCAGATCCTTCTACGCCATCCATTCCTGGCATGCGAATATCCATCAACACCACGTCTGGCCGCCATTCCTGTACTTTGGTATAGGCATCTCTCCCATCCACTGCCGTGCCAACCACTTCCATACCCGCTTCCAAACCAATGATGGTCGCAAGACCCTCTCTCATGAGGCGTTGATCGTCAACTATCAGGATCTTCAATTAACTACACGCTCCATTTCCGTTAACGCATAAGGGAATTTCGCTTCAACAGCAAAGCCCATCTTCTGATCCATCCGAAAATGCACCTCACCGTTCCATTCCCTAACTCTTTCTTGTAAATTAATTAAACCAAACCCCGGCTTCAGCTCAGCAGGTATATCACCGTCATTACTTATGCAAAGTGAAAATTCGGTTTCGGAGTAGGCCAACAAGATTAACGCATTTTTCGCATGTCCATGCTTCTGAGCATTAGTTAGTGATTCCTGCACAATCCGATAAGCCGTTAATTGAAGATTGCCTGGCAGTGCAACGGGAAACCCATCCACTTCAAACATAGTTTGAACCTCTGCAAATTTGGTAAACTCCTCCGCCAGCTTTACAAGGCTGTCATTTAAAGAAGTCGATTTAATAGGTTCATCCCGAATAGCCCTTACCGAAAGTCGGACCTCTTGTAAGGAAGCTCTAATTAAATCCTCACATTCCAGATAGGTTTGTTCACTGCGTAATGCATCCAATTTGCTTAGCTTGCGAGCCACCTGCATTTGAACCAATAATGCCGTTAGCTTATGACCTACCGTATCATGAATATCTCTTGCAATTCGCACCCGTTCCCTCGTTGCAGCCCACTCTTCCGTTTGGAGTGCATAGTCCTGCAGCCGCTCATGAGATTGCTTCAATTGGGCATACAGCTGCAGCGTATCCCTGCGTGCGACTTGATAGTAATTAATTAAATAACTCACAATACCCGCGAAAATAATAAACGAACAAGTAATAAAATAGTTTATTTCTTTAAATTGTTTATATAAATACCATTCAATGCTGCCCATCGTAATGATATAGAGAACCAGCAGCAATATACAAGTAATGATGAGAATACGCGTATTCTTTAGAAACATTAAAATGGCTAAAGCTGTAATTCCAATAAAAAGGTGATTTGGGAAATTTCCACCGATATAGACGTAACCATAAGATGCGGACACCAAGAAATCTATGATGAGCAGGTGAAATAGCCAATTTTGTCGCTTTTTCATGTTTAAGTAGAAAAAATTAACTGCAAGAAAAACCACCAAGGAGAAGACAACAAAGCTTAGTCTCCAAAAGATCTCAATCGAATTTTCAAAATAAAAAATGCCCGTTAGTGCTAAATCAAACACGAGCTTTAGCCCAAAAAACAGTCTCCATGACCGTGGATTCCTTCTTATTATATCCGTTTCTTGGAGCATTATCGCTTACTCCCCTCATCATTTAGAAAATTTACCTTATCCACGCGATTATAACCTTTGTAACGAATAAACGCTAACAGACATCAAGCAGTAGCAACGGAAATGAGCGATAATTCGCAAAAAAGACAACCCAATTAGTCTGGTTGTCCTTTTTCTTGAACTGGGTACGTCTATTTATCTGCAGATCTGATACTTAGTAAATGTGAGACGCCTAACAGTACAGAAAGATCGGGATCTTCCGCGACGGCAAACCGAACTTTGCCCCAGGGTGCCCATGCAAGCTGATGTACTCTTTCGATGAAACGTGGAAGCAGCAGGTCTGCCGAATTCATTAGTCCGCCGCTAAGAATAATAATTTCAGGATCATAAGCATGGACCAGATTAATAATTCCTGCGCTCCAGTGCATGATTAAATCCTCTAATACAGCTTCTGCAACTTGGTCTCCAGCCTCTGTGGCTTGAATGACCTTAAGATAGGAACTCTCTTCCTGTGTCGAGAGTATCGTAGCTTGGCCTTGCGCATGCTGCTTGATTATACTAGGCAGCGCCCAATGGCTGGAATGGGCTTCCAAGCAGCCTTGATTTCCGCAAGTACACTTGAATCCATACACATCCGTAATGAAATGCCCGCCAAGGATACCGGCTTGATGATGCTTACCGCGGATAACTTGTCCATTGATCATGGCTGACGTTCCGATGCCCGTCCCAAATATCATAAGAACAGCATCTGTCTCTCCTTTGGCAACTCCGAAGGCAGTCTCGCCCAATAAAGCTGCTCTTGCATCATTTTCAAGCACAATCGGCAAGGAAAAAGCTTCTTTCGCCCAATTTGCAAATGAAAAACCAACCGCATCTACATATTTCTCATTAGCTGACATTAAGGTCATAGCCGTGGAATCTACAAGACCAGGAATGGCCATGCCCACTCCTCTGCATTGCTGCAAAGAGATCTGCAACTCCTGCAGCATCTCATGCACAGCCAGCTCGACATCAGGCAATCTCTGTAACAACCCGCTTCCAGATAAAGCCGGCAAGCTTTTTCTGGAAATAAGCGCTCCATCACGTACCAGGCCTAATTTAATCGTTGTACCTCCGAAATCGATAGTTATATCCAAGATGTCTATCCTCCTATTAAACAGACGGGCATTATAAGAACCGCCTAAATATACTCCAGTTGTTGAAATCATCCGTTGTCTTCCACATACTTGTATAATTATTGCCATGTGTGTCATTTTTTCGGTTTGGACCCGACATGCCGGAATCGTTAACAACAGTTGAAGTCGGGTTAACCGCAATAGTGTAATTTGCAATTGTTGTAAAGTCATCTGCAGTAACCTTTAGGACATAACCATCCTCTATTTTAGCCGCTCCAGAAATCAAAGTTCTACCGTCTGCAGTATAGATTTCATATGTCTGGTCAGAATCATCCATAGCATATACAGCTGAAGTTACACTGCTTGCTGTTGAACCATAACCAATCTTAATTGTCCCTGCTCCGATTTCGGTTACGATGGCTTCCTTTCCAGCTTTAACCCCTATCTCGGTATTTGTACTTGCGATTAGAGATTTCAGATGAATGGAGTAAACGGCATTAGTAACATTGTCAGCTGCTGTAACCTTAAATATATTACCCTCCGATAATAATGCTGTTCCAACCGTTATTGGGGTACTCAGGCTATCATCTGTGTAGACATCATAGGTCTGCGTTGATCCATCAGCGGAATAAACAGCTGATTTCAGACTATTAACCGTTGATCCTTCGACGATATTAATAACTCCTGCGCCAATACGTCTGACTACCGCACCTTGTCCGGTTGTAGCAGCTATTCCTGTATTAGTCCCGCTATAAATCTGACGCATCTTTACAAAACGCGGATGATACAGATCGCCATTGGCATAGTGTACATTACCGCTATCTTGAGTTGAATTCACATTATATGAAATCAGCAGCTCACCTGGTTTTGAGATATTCGGATGTGCTTTAGCATTGTAGATAAATGTATCTGCAGCACTCGATTTATCCTCCGGTGTATAAAATAATGTGGTAGGCGGGCCAAAAGGTCCAACTGGTGTATCGCCAATGCTTTCTTTAAGCAAGCCATGATCTGCACTAAACAGACCTGTTGAATAAACGAGACGATATTTTCCGTTGTTCGGTCCACCTATAATGGGGTTAACACTTAACTCAGGCGATACATCAATAGCGCTATCGGAAATCACCTTTGCTGCGCTAATATCACTAGTCCAGCCACTATTGCTGTAGAACTGCCATTTGCTTTGATCCTCAAAATCTGCCGGCAGCACTCGAGCTACAAGTAAGCCTCTAAGGCCTACGAAGGTTTGATAGCCATACGTATAAATATACCCGTCAGGATTAGGTGCCCCAGCTTCAGTCGTATTAGGCATAAATCCTGCACCAAATTGATTCTCCAAAGCTAGCAGAGCTCCTGTTCCAAAATCTAAATCCGTATGGTAAAGCAGATCCGTATCCACTTGGGTCTGATTTTCAACCTCAAGATTGCCATTGATAAGCGGAACCTTGATCATGGAAACTCTTTCTACTTTAAACTGCCAGCCTGGTGCTTGTGTTAGATCTGGCGCTACATTCATCGCAGAAATATACACATTGTTGTTCAACTTAATGCCATCCTGCAGCCAGTACCAATTCTCAGGAGTAGAGTGAGCCGTATGAGGTACGAATAAGCCCGAATTTGTTTTTCCGTCCACTTCCTTGCCCCAAATGAAATCCATCGCTGCTGGATCCGGATTGGCTCCATTCAATATTCCCAAGGTGTTATTCGTAAAATCTGAAACATCTCTATGCTTGGAAGTCGGATTCGCATGTCCAACAAAAGTATCACTGAACAAGAATAAAGTTTTGGTCAGATCAGCCTTTCCAGGGGCATCGTATCCGTTATAGGCTATCGTATAAATCCCATCAGATCCTGTCCAACCCGAGGTTTTGGTCAGAAGATCCGTCCAATCACGCGCTGGCTCGATTATCGTTCCAGCTGCGCTATAGAATCTCACTTGGCTCAGTCCAAAAACAGCATCACTGCCCCAGTTCCCGTTGCCTGCTGCTACATCCGGCACAATCTTAACATACCTGACACTGGCTGCATTAAAATCAACTACTCCTCCGCCTATAAGATCCGTTGGTCCTTCTGCTGCCGATCCAGATGCCTTTGCAAACTGGTAGGAGCCTAGAGTTGTCCATGTTCTTCCATCAACAGAATACTGCACCTGCGCATTCTTAATCCCATATTCACCTGTTTGTGCATTGTGGTTCCATACATGCATCTCACTCAGCGGATACGTTCCGCCTAGATCAAATTTAATCCAGTTGTTCGCACCAGGATTGAGCGGAGTCATCCACATGGCTGTGGCTGTATTGTTATGGGAGTCCGTTTTCCCAGATACACCCGACATCCCGTAATTGTTGATCGTATTAATTGCAGGTGTATTTTCGGAATCCGTACTACCTGCAGTGACATCCAGAACCGTTACATTCTGATCAACTGCTGTGATATTACTTGTATATCGATAGACACGAATTTGGCTCAATCCAAAGGTAGTTGGGTCTGCTGCACCCCAATTTCCATCACCTGCAGCTTCATTCGGAACGATCTTCACATATCTGGCAGCAAGGCCATTAAACTCAATAGCTGTATCTGCTTTATCTGTCACCGATCCGCTTGCTTGTGCAAACTGTTGGGTAGTGCCTGAACCGCCTAGACTGGCCCAAGTACTGCCATCCGTTGAATAAAGCACCTGCGCATTTTTTATTCCGCTATTCGTTGCGTCAGGCTGATTGTAATTCCATACCAACATGTTCCCTAAGGGATATACGGCTCCAAGATCGACCTTAATCCAGTTATTCGCTCCCGGGTTATCATTTGTCAACCACATGGTTGCACCGTTGGCGTCATTATCGTGGGAATCTTGATCACCATAATATCCGGACATGCCGGAGTTATTTGTTGCATAGAATGCCCTATTAAGCGAAGTTTCGCTGCCTGTTGTTGTTGCTACCGGTATCAGCATAGTAGTATCGCCAACCGGATTAACTGTAATTGCGTACTCAGCAGTCGTAGAAAGATCAGCTGCTGTAACCTTTAATACATTCGTTGTCATTAATACTGTGGTTCCCGTACTTATCTTGGTTCCACCTGTTGCAGTAAGTACTTCATAGGTCTGGGTAGAGTTATCCGTTGCATATACGGCTGCCATTACCTGGCTAACGGATGTACTAAAAGCAACACGAATCGTTCCTGGCCAAATACCCGTAACCACCGCTTCTTTACCTGATATAACGTTTATATTTGTTTCATGTGATTTTGAATCTCCAGGTGCTGTAGGTGCAGACGAAGAAACAGGTGCTGGTGATGCGCTTGGTGTCGGTGCTGGTGTAACTGAAGAAGATGGAATCGTTACGAATGTCGACCCCGCTACTTTTTCATCCACAGCTGTGATTTTCCCTTCGCCCGTTACGACCAACACAGCATTAATTTGCAAATTATTAATCGTTACTCCTGAACTTAAGTCTAAATCAACCCCTGTAGCTCCTTGATGAATGACAATCTCATTTATTTGCCCAGCAGGAACATTAATATGAATATCTTTAGCTTGAACGTCTAATTTACCAAAAGAACCCTTCAAGGTTACATCCGATCCCTTTGGTAATGCCTCAGATAAGATAACATCGCCAAATCCGACTCCAGCTGCTGAACCTGATGCACTGTTCTCCTCCAAGATAGCTGAAGTTTTTACAGTTACGCTGCCTACTTTAGTCGAACCTTCCGCGACAACACGCACTGCGCTGTCTGCTTTATCGATAATTACATCGGCAAGCGTGGAATCTTCTAGATGAATACTATTTACACTACCGCCATTAACGGTTGTTGTTCCTTTAACCGTTACACCAGCTAAGGTTGCATCACCTGAGGCAATTCCTTTCCCCAATATTAAATTCCCGGAAATGACCGTATTCCTAAGTGTTACACCTGGAACATTAATCGTCACATTTCCTGTGAAGGTTTCTGCTCCTGCTGTTGGACCATATGTACCAGCTGTTTTATAAATACCAGTTTTGGCTTGAATAGCCCGATCCAGTGTAACAACAGCTTCTGCACGAGTGATCGGATTGAGTGGCTTGAACATTTTATCCGGACTGCCTTGCATAATTTGTTTGAAAACATTGGCTTGAATGGCTTCCTTGCTCCAGGAAGGAATCTTATCCGCATCAACGAAATCCAAAGCCGCTTGGTTATCCGTTGCTTTAAGATTAAGCAAGGTGCTAACTACAGCGGCAACTTCCTGTCTGCTGATCGGCTTGTTCGAACCAGCTGTTCCATCCGCGTAGCCTTTAATGTAACCTGCTTTAACAGCTATAGCCACTTGGCTGTAAAACCAATCTGTTGATTTAACATCACTGAAATGAAATTCTGCCTTCTCTGTAAAACCAAACGAATTATTGACTAAAGCCATAAACTCCGCTCTTGTTATGGAAAGATCCGGTTTCATGCTCCCATCCGGATAGCCTTTAAGGAAGCCTTGATCCTTCCAGCTGTTTAATTGATTCTCCGCCCAATGGCCTTGAATGTCCGATTGAGCTGATTGTGCATAGGAAACGCTGAATGAAGTGAACATTAAACAAAGCATCAAAAAATAAACTAGCGTTTTACGAACTATTTGATTAGCCATGGTTTATAATTCCTCATTTCTCGATTTAGATTTATGAAAGCGGTTACAAACTTATGGAAAACCACGGCACTTCATATCCGTAGTTCCATTAATCTTACGTTCTGACGAATGCTTTAAGCGTTCCAAGCTGTTTGCCTGCACTGCGGTCAGTTGGTCGAAGGGTAAATTCGCCTACAGCTGCAGGGATAATAACTGTTTCTGCATAATGAATGACGAGAGGTACGAATGCCTCATTAGGGCTCTCTATAATAGCCTCTTCGCCTTCGACGAGATTAAGAACCTGCACACCGCCGTTTGTATGATGCGTTACCTTATCTGTAAACCAATGGCGCCGAGTCTCAATAAATTCAAGCTCGTGCAGACCGGTTCTTTCCTCAACCCAGCCTTCGCCTTCTGCCAGCTTCTCCACTTGGCCGATTAAATTACGCTGCACCCAATCCGTATCCCGATCCCAGATAATATTCTGGCTGCCATGCTGCAAATGAACCGGGCGGGGCTTGCCATCCAATCCCAAACGATCCCAATCCCACAGCTTAAAAGTAAAAATATACGGGGTAGCGCTAATTTCCAATACCATGCTGTTCGTCCCTGAACAATGAACCGTGCCTGCAGGAATCAAAAAGTGGTCATGTTTTTTAGCCGGAAATATATTCACATAGGTTTCAGCGGGAAAAGAGCCGGCTCCTTGCTGCGCCTTTTCCAAATCATCCATCATCCGCTCGGGATCGACACCCTCCTTGAGCCCGAGGTAAACAATCGTATCGTCCGCAGCTTCCAACATATAATAGCTTTCATCTTGGGTATACGACATGCCAAACTTTTCTTTAATATAATCCGTAAGCGGGTGCACTTGAAGGCTTAAATTCTGGCCTCCCATGGTATCTAAGAAATCGAATCGAATAGGAAATTCGGCTCCGAATCGCGCATATACCTTTTCTCCTAACAATGCCGTTGATTCAAAGAACACGAGATTAATAGAAGGAAGCTCTATTCGCGTTTGGCCATATTGGAAATAAAGGCTGTTCTCTTCGGGTACACCATCAAAGCCCCATGCGTATGGATTTCCCTTAGGCTCAAGGCCGATTTTCTCCTCCAACCAATTACCGCCCCAAACACCGGGGTCAAAATAGGGAACAAGTCGAAACGGCTGACTAGCCACTTGCTTAAGCCCAGTTAGCAAGGCAACAAGAGTTACCATCTTGGGCTCATCCCGCTTATTGGTATCTAGATAGAAGTCCAGCTTCTGAAACAAGGCACGCTTCAATCGATCCGCTACACGCCACTCAATGAAATAACTTCTTTTATACTTCCGAAGAATATCCTCATCGTGATTATCAGCCCGCCAATTGCCAAATTCCTTACTGCGGAACCTTTGCTGAATTTCCCAACGCGCTAAATCAGCATAAAGGAGAATATCCTGTTCTCCAACCAAGGAAGCACCAAAGCCTATTACGATAACTACGCCCGCTTCGATGGCTTCGATTTGGCGTTTGATCTGCTCCAGCTTCACAGCATCATAGAATTCATCAATGAGAAAAGGAGCCATGTAACCAAATACCCGATCCTCTGTCAAATATCTGGACAGCTTATGCTCAAGCTCCTGCGGTTCTAATGCTGCATCTTCAATTGGAATGATTAAACTAGGGTTTAACAGCTTCAAGCCATTAATAATTTCGTCCGTTCTTACCGCTGGGTAACATTCAATCACGATAACTGTTTTGCCGTCTGCTTTGATTTTCTGCTGTATTTGTGCGGAAATGGCTGCGTAGCCTTCCCACACCTCATGGTCCATGCCTTTTATAGCAATAAATGGCTCTTTATCATAGTTCGACAAGTCTTTATAACCCTCTTTCTATTTCTAGCCTTTGACGGCACCGGACGCTACTCCATCTAGAATTTTTTCTGAGAATATAATAAACAGGAGCAGGATCGGAACTGTTGCCAGCACAGAAGCTACCAGCGCTTTATCCATAGACAACATCAAATTACCTGTATACTTCATAACAATCAACGGTACGGTTTTCTTCTCTTCACTTTGCAGAAAGATCAGCGGCATAAAGAACTGGTTCCAAATCTGCACAGACATGATAATACATATACTGAAAATAACAGGACTAGCTAGTGGAAACATGATTCGGTAAAATATTTTCCATTCGGATGCACCATCCAAAAGCGCTGACTCGTAAATTTCGGATGGCATTTTTGCAAAGAAAACGGTCAGCAGCAACACCGGCATCGAGATACCCGCAGACAAAATCCAAATAACAGACCATGGCGAATTCAACAAATGCATACTCTTCATCAGCAAGAACACCGGTAAAACGCCTAGCTGTGCGGGAAACATCAGCCCTAACAAGAAATAAATTTGCATCGTTCCGTTCAAACGAAATTTAAATCTGCCCAAAGCATAGGCGACCATCGATGAAAATAACACAATAATCGCTAAGGATGCGACAAGGATAAATACGCTATTGAAAAAGAACATATGAAAATGCTGTTCCTTGAACATGACTCCATAGGTCTTCAAGCTTAAACCGCGCGGTTTACCAAATGTGTTTGATAATAAATCCGATTTACTCCGAAAGGAGTTGTAGACCATATATAACAGTACTAATGCCGTAAATAGAGAGTAGCCCCAGAGCACTATGGAAGCTAGAGTGGATGATAATTTCTTTTCCTTTAACACTAGACGTCCTCCCCCCTACGTTTGTACGTCAATATGATTTGCAGCAGCGAGATTACGAAAATCATCAGGAACAAAATACAAGCGACTGTAGAGCCTAGCCCCATAGCGTTCTCACTTAAATTCCCGCCAAGCGGGTTATTCGATACTCCAAAGGTAATCCGGTAGAAGAACAACGACATAACGTCCAAATAATGATTCGTTCCCCCGGAAACGCCGCCTAGAATAAAGTTGAAATCAAAAATTGTCATAGAAACAATGTAGGTGATCAATACCATATTTAGAATCGTTACTTTGATTTGCGGAAGGATGATGCTGATTAATCGTCTCCAGTAACCTGCACCGTCGAGATAACCGGCCTCCAAGGACTCACGGGAGACCATTTTCATCGCACCAAGAAAGAAAATCATTCCTACGCCGAAGCCCGTCCATGACATCATAAACCAAACGATATACATGCCTAATTCAGGAACGCCTAGCCAAGGCCGTACATATTCGCCCAAGCCGATCACTTCTAGCAATTTATTAACGACTCCTACGTTGCTATCGAGCAATAATGTGAAAATGAAGGCAATAACCGGTGTAGAAATAAACTGTGGTGAAAAAATGGCTACTCTAAAAAATTTAAAGCCTTTTACTTCACTGTAGATCATGTAAGCGGCTATGATCTGCAAAGGGATTAGAATGGCCACGCTCAAACCAAAAATTTTCAAGCTGTTAAGCAGCGCATTGGTAAATTGCGAGATCAGCTCCGAGCTGGTGAATAATTCAACATAGTTGGCAAAACCGACAAATGTTTTGGGACCTATCCCATTCCAGCTGTAAAAACTGATGCTGGCTGCAGCGAATATAGGGTATACCACAAATAACGTGTAAATAACAAAACCAGGCGCGAGAAAAAATAGATAAGGTCTTTTCCTGATAAAAGACATACCAGAAATCACCTGCTTTCTTGTTTAAAATAATCATACCGATAGATCACTCTATCGGTATGATGGCTACCCTAATCCTCTTACTTCTTATTTAACTCGTCTTGGATCAGCTTAGTTGCTTCTTCGCCTGTAATTTTACCCGTCATCAATTTAGGCAGAATTTCAGTCAATAACAAGTCTTGCGGTTTAGCTTTATCAGTTGCGGCAGAAGATAAAGCATGATAAATATTTTTTCCAATTTTATCAAACGCTGAGAACTCAGCAACGATATCGCCTTTTGGCTTGATATCTTTAACAATCGGTACATTGCCGTTCGCATCTTCGACAAATTGTGTTGCTTCTACGCTCGAAAGGAAATTTGCATAGGCAGCAGCTTCTTTTGGATGTTTGCTTGTTGCGGCAACTGCATAAGTTGTTGAGTTGTTCATACCTGACTGAGCGTATTTTACTCCTGTTTTATCAGGAATTGCAAATCTACCAATTTTCAAGGAAGTTCCCTCATAAATCGAGTTGCTCCAAGTGCCGTCCATGATCATAGCTGCTTTACCGTTGGTGAACGCCAATTGAGATGCTTTGCCATCCATGGCTACATAATCTTTACCGAAGTATCCCTTTTTGGCAAAGGCTGCATACGTATTGAACAGCTCCGTCATAGGTGCGAAATCAATATCTGTCTTTTTATCTGCAATACCAATCATTACGTCATTCATAAGGGCTGGAGCAAACACTTGAACCGGCCAATATCGGTCAAAATCACCATTACCGCCAAATGCGATTGGAGTCACACCATTTGCAAGCAAAGTGTCATTTATTTTCACGAAATCATCCCAAGTCTTAGGTGCTTGTAGATTATTCTTCTCGAAAATATCTTTATTATAATAAACCATTACATAATCGAAGAATGTTGGGAAAGAGCTGTAGATTTTTCCGTCTACTTTTGCATAATCAACAGCTTCTTGAGGAAACCTGCTAGCATCCGGAGCGTACTCGTCCAAAGCAATAATTTGTTTGTTCTTAACCATTTCCGCCATCTTAGTTGATTTATTGCCTTGTACATAGAAAGCATCCGGCAATGAATTGGAGGTTAAAGCCACATTCAAGGAGTCTTCTGTTTCAGACCATTGATAATCAACCTTGATGTTAGGGTATTTCTTAGTAAAAGCTTCATTGATTAGTTTAAACGGTCCTTCCAAAGTTGCCTGGTTGGCTGTGTCTCCCCATACCTTCAAGGTTACATTTTCCTCCGTACTTGTGCCGCTGCTTGCTGGGCTAGCACTATTGTCTTCTGTACTTTTTGAAGCACAACCTGATGCCAACAACAACGTTAGACACATTCCGATAAATAAGCTTTTTCGCTTTTGCATACGCTTCCATCCCCTTAACGGTCTTATAATTTTTGTACAGAAGTAAAGATTGCCTAGGACGATAGCTCCTGTATCTACTACCAATAATATTGATTTTCCTCATCTAAGTCTTTGTAGATAAAAGACATGGATTTATAAAAATTAGACATTTTACAATTCATCCCTCCCGACTTTCAGAAAGCTCCAAAAGGGTTGAATTTAATGAAATGGTCAAGTATCATGATAGAGGTATTGGATCGACAACGCTATATTTGCAGACGATTAGGTGGTGAAACGATGGAAATGACTCAACAAGAGCTGCGTGACAGCACCTCTTTCCTTAATGAATATGCCGTAAACCTCAGCGGAAAAGAGCTCAGCTTTTATGTCCATTATTGGGGTGGTGAACGAGTCTTATTCACGAACCATGTCCATAAGCATTCTTTTTTTGAAATTTGCTACATTGTCGATGGTGAAGGTGTCTATATTGAAAAAAATCACAATCTCCCTTTGAATAAAGGAACCATCTTTTTATCTCGTCCTCATATTCAACATCAAATCATTAGCACCGAAGGGCTTTTTATTATTTTTATTGCCTTTGAATTAATCGAATCGGAGTCCTCTGAGGAAGCAATCGCCCGATTTAAAAGCATGGAAAAATCACCTGTATTTCACTTAGAAAAAATGGAGCAATCCCCTATTGTTATGATCTGGACCGCTCTTCTTAAACAAGTCCTTTATGCCAACAATTTTCTTGAGGATAATATCCTGCGATTATCCAGCGCCTTATTAGCATCTTTTGAATGTACGTTTTGCGATATTAAGAAAGCAACAAAAAACGTTGCAGTACAACCTTCGTCCACAACGCTTGTGCATAAAGCCAAGCTATATATTCGTGATAATCTGTCCCAAACCTTAAGCTTAGTGGAAGTAGCCGACTTTTTATTTGTGTCCTCTAGACATCTTTCCAGACTGTTTACGGACGAATTGGGACAATCCTTCTCCAACTATGTGCGGAAAGAACGAATTCGCCAAGCCGTTAAGCTATTTTCGACGACGGAATGGTCTATTAAACAAATTGCTGAAGAAACAGGCTTCGATAATGTCCATTACTTTACCACAATCTTTAAATCGGAAATGGGTGAACCCCCAGGACAATTCATCAAAAGACTGAAGGATCCTGGAGGATCAACTTTAATTCATGGATTTACGGATCCGGATTACAGACCGTTGCCGGGAACCGATCGTCCCGTTTAGAGCTCCATTAACTAGGGTAACCTCATCTATATTCTCTTCCAATATATTAGTTAAATAAGCTTTTTCTATTGGGTATAACGGTGCCTTAATGGAGAAATCAGCCGGTTTATCAGTCAAATTAAGCAATCGAATGATCATCCCGTCTCCATCCGCAGCAGGCTTGATATATTGTACAACAACACCATCCCCAGTTACATCAAGGAACCTTTCTTCCTTCTCAGCAGCATCAATAACAGGGAAAATTTGAACGGGATGAGAGGCCTCCATCCCTTTTTTCTCTGCTTCCTGCGGAAGAAATTCAGTGAATGTAGATAAAACATATTTGACCGTAATTCTCCCTGGCTGACTGGCTTTAAAATTAGTATCCCAATAATTGTTTATCGGCCACGCTAACAGAAGCGGATTCTCCTGGCGATCAATGGACGTCTGCTCTTTACCAAAATTAAAATCACCAATCTGGACAAGAGGCGCATCTGGACAAGCCAAAGTGACTCCTCGCTTATCATCGTATAAGGAAATCGTCTGGTCAACCGTCACCCAATCCTTGCAGGAATGAGGCAACTGGTCCTTATCTAGGGAAACGAAAGTACCGGCAGTGTCAAAAACAGCGTTCCAATTCTTCTCCAAGCTTAATGGAAATGCAAAATAGATCGATTCCGGAAGCGTGTTATCCAATTTATCTAGAATGGCAATCAGCTCAATATTAGGGTTATTCTTAAAGAAAGTGATTTTTTGCTCCAAACGTGCGACTCCAGGGGCTTTCCACACCAAATTCAATGTAACTCCGGAATCGTGTTCCGTTATTTCGAAAGAAACTAAACTCTCCGCACCATTTCTGCTCGCAGCCCAATCATTATTCCAGCAGCTTATACTGTTATTGCAATCATCCAGATCCCTATTGTAGAACGTGGTTCTATGCTGCTTATTGATTAGCGGATCCGGGGTTTCGTGAACGTATTGGAAGAAGGTCCAATCACTGTTCGGATCAATCATTTGCCAGCCCTTTGTTTTATCTAACAGCTCTTTAATTCTTCCTGATTTCTTGTCAAAAGAAAGCCGGTAATAAGGCGTTTCAATCGACTCTTCCGTAACTATAATGCTTTTAAGGGCAGCATCGGAAGCTGGGCTGACTTGAGGCAAAGCGGAAAGCGGAATGATTTTATAGCTGAACGGCTGCAGCTCGACTGTACCCAAAGAAGCGCTTGTCCAATTGGTATCATAGTTGTTCTGATGATAATAGAATCTACCCGTAGAAGCATGTCTTCCTTCATGCGTAAATTCTTTTGGCAAATGTAGATCACAGGTTTGAGTGATGTGAGTCGGATTTACTAATAGAACACTTTTAGGCGCTTCAGATTGTAATGGATTTGCCGCAAGCTGCTCTAATTGTTTGTTCAGCACGTAGCCGCTAAGGCTGTTCCCTTGATAGGCGGTATGCGCTTTATGCATCCAGAGGGTTTTCGTGAATAAAGTATCCGGCTCTGTCACCGAGATATTGGCTCCCCATGTATGCTCTTCATACAACTGTACTTGCTCCCAAGCATCCTTGTAGAGCTGGTTATCCTTCTCGTTCGGCTTAAATGCAGATAGAAACTCAGCTGTTTTCAGGCTGACTTTACTGCGGCGGTTCAACCGGGTTTCCTCAGCTGAGCTGGCAGCTCCAAAATTCCAGTAGTCTGTCCAATCCCCTCTATGGGTCGCTATCGTATCGGCAGGCTGCTCTTTCAATCGCTTCAGTAAAGTATGTGGTGTAACCATTCGGATAGGAGGCTGGTGCCCTTCCTCGTTCCACTTGTTAATCATATATTGGAGCTCTTGATCTGGAGGTGTATTATCTAAAAACGGTAAATTCGTAGCAGATAAATAAACGAAATCATACGGATACCCTTTGTTTTCAATTCGCGTTATGTACCGATCAAGCCCCTCTTTCATAAGCTGAGTGCTTTTCTCCTCCAAACGACAAAATTGAGTGAATAACGAATAATGCTCACCGTGGAAAGTTAACAATTCTCTGCCGTCTGGTGCAACCCAACGGAAAGCTCGCGGTCTTTGCAGTGGATTTCCGCCAAAGTGCATATTCAATCCTGTTGCATACAGCTCAATGCCTGCATCCAAAAGGGTTTGTGCTATCGTCCAGGGTTGGCCGTTAATATCGTGATTGATCGCTGTAAGGATAGGCACTCCGAATTTCTCGCGAAGCACACGAACCGAATAAAGTGATCGAGCCAATTGTTCCGCATTATTCAATGGTGTATTGTGCATATTTAAAGCAGCTAGACAAATTTGCCCGTTTTTCAAAAAGGTATGGAAGCGTTCGACTTGGCTGCTGCTTGCAGTTTCCAACCATTTAATCACTGGCTCCGTAGCTTCGCAGGTCCAATAAAACCGTTTTTCTTCCGATTCATGCTGGCTTTGCTCGCATAGGTCGATAGCTTGGTCAATATAGGTATTCTGCAGCTCCCATAGTACTGGCTGCGGATGCGTGTAGCCCACATCCAAATGACTGTGGTGATAAACAAGAATTTCTTTAATCTTAGACATAGTGCTTCCCCATTTCCATATTGAGTCTATTCGATGCTAGTTAATATTTGTTTACTTTGCTCCAATAATTTAGAAACGCCGATAAATGTACTCATCGAGGCTTCATCCGATATTTCAATGCTGAGCTCATAACCTTCGAGAGCAGCTCGGCAGCCGCCAATAAATAGATCGTGGCTTTTGGCAATTTCGCCAGCGATGAATAAAGCTTCCGGTTTAAAAGCCTGCACAAAGGGGATCAGCATCTCTCCAAGCATCAAGCCAAAGCTATGAAATAAGCTGGCCGTTAGAAGATCGCCTTGCCTGGCCGCTTCCATCAAATCTCTTATATCCAACGTCAAGTCGATGCCTAATTCGGACTTTAAGCGGTTAAATCCCCTTCTGGAGATGTAATCATCTACAATGGAATCACGAAAAGGTGCTGCATACATCCAGCCATGATTCGGAACATCGTCCCGATATTTCACCATTTCACCATTCTCGATAAAAGTTGATCCTAGCCCTGCACCAATCGTAATACATATAGATTTGCCTGTTGATTTTACTTTTCCGGAGACGAGCTCACCTAAAGCAAACAAATTGGCATCATTCTCAAAAACTATGTGAAAATCCGCGGATTGCTTCTGAGCAAAAAAGGACTCTTGGCTCAGCATTTGCATCAGCTCTGTTCTAAGATTCACACCATAGATCGATTCGAATTTATCGCCGCCTTGGATATAACATGTGCCCTCTTCATAATCGAATGGTCCGGGAAACGCAAATCCGATGCCATTAATTTGAACCTGCTTTTCCATAATCCGGCTGACCTGTTGTTTGAATAAATCCACAAAATGATTCAACAGCTCATCCTTATTTTCTTTTGATTTAGAAGGATATACCGCATATGTGTTTGGAACCACTTTGCCATATTGATTTAATACAGCAGCTTTAATGTATAAACCTCCAACATCAAAAACAATTGTAAACTCACTCATCTTTCATACACTTCCTGTTCAGAATAAATCACATCTGTTTCGATATAGTCTAATTTTATTCATTTATTAATGCTTTGTCTTTTTGATTTTTAGTCTTACTTTTATAAAATAAAGACTAAATCCAGTCAAAATCAACAAAAAAATGCCCCATGCATAATCGCAAAGGGGAAGAGGAAAACTATGTAAGCTAAAGCGTATATGGGTTCAAAACACTAATCTCATTAGAATATAGCGTTACTAATTCGGATTTATGGGATGTGAATGAATTGGATTTTCTCAAAAGTCAACATTCATTGACAAGCCTTGAATGGATCTTAAGAGGTATTGTTGGCTTTATCTTTTTACTTCTTGCAGCCAAACTAATGGGACAACGCTCGATATCTCAATTACGTTTTCTCGATTTCATTATTGCTCTGACCCTCGGCAATATTATAGCCCATCCACTTTCAGATGCGGAATTGGGATTAAAGGGATCTGTAATAACCACCCTTGTTCTAATTTTATTATATATTGCATCCACGTGGCTGAGCTTAAAATGGTCGTTATTTAAAAGATATCTCGATCCTCCACCGCTCAACCTAATTACAAATGGACAGATCCAATTTTCCAATCTATCTAAAGCAAGAATTTCAATTGAATTTTTATTTTCTGAGCTTCGTAAAGAAAAAGTGGACGATATACAAAAAGTATCCCTTGCAATATGGGAACCGGGTGGAACAATCTCCATTTTTATGGACACTCAATTCCAACCGCTTACTCCTGCAGATATGAAGCTAGCAACCCAACCGTTTACCCTTATAAAGCCGATCATCGTTGAAGGAAAAATCGATATGTCGCTGCTTAAAGAAATGGATAAAGACTATACTTGGCTTGAAAAAAAGATAGCCCCTTCTAATATGGAAATCCGCGATGTAGTATTAGCTACCATTGACGATAACGAGAATGTGCAGGTCTACTCGAATTCGAACCCAAATTGAGAAGGCATCCTTCCTAATTAAACCATTTAGAAAGCTTGCTCCCCTTCACTCAAAGCTTTTAGCAGCGCCAAAGCTTCCTCATCCTCAGGCTCCAGAACTAACGCCTCGCGTATGTATTTCAGCGCAGCTTCTTCAAACCCGAGCTCGTAGTTGCACACAGCCAGACAGTATAGAACAGTCGATACCGACTCGTCTTCATCTGCATGTATAGACGTTTCCAGGAACCACTTCGCATCCTCGTACATGTCCATCTCGAACAACAGGAGTCCGGCATCCAACGCCAAATCATAGCGCTGCTCCATCGCATAATACGATGACCACATGATATGTATGCCGCTTTGGATATCCAGCATTTCTTCATCGCTTGCCTCTGGCAGCAGACTCGAGATAAATTTAGTACATTGGATGAAAAGCTCCGCATCATACCCACCTAAACGCCAAAAAACCAAAATATGCTGTAGTCCCATCGTCTCGATACGCTGGTCTACCCATTCCTTCATACTAAAAAAATCATCCGGTCCAAAACGTTCAATAAACCGCCGATAAGCTAGCCGCGTATTGGCATAGTTCATTGGTGTTTCCAGCATGAAGATACACCCAACATTTATATCTCTATAATGATGTGAGGTGGTGAAGAGTGCCAGTGCGCCTCTTTGCTCAAACATATGTTGAATCGGATGATAGTTTGCCGTTAACGAGAAACTGCCGTGATGAATTAACCGGGGCGGATCCGCAAACTTCCAGTTCTCCATCCGGTGATCGCCTTTATCCGCAGTGATCAGTAGAAAACCTGACCGTGATAGTTGAGAAAGCCGTTCCAGACATCTCAAACCAACAGTCGGAAACAGAATATGTGAATCTTCAAGCTCCTGCTGGTAAAGCGCGACTACATCGTAATACGGGTATGTTTCTGCTTCGTATTCAGGCGCGAGACGATACTCGTAATTCAACGTCATTTTTTCTAATGCTTCTGACGGCTTAAGCTGATTGAAATTCTCCGGAAACTCAACTAATACATCGCATTCATATATCTTACCGTCACCTACATAGATCAGCTCTTGCGGAATACTGTCAAAAAAATAATTAGCGACAATCAGCAGCGGTTGCTTCAGATCTCCCGGTTGGATGGTTGTTTCAGATACAACCAAATTTAGCTTCGTGTCATGTACGGCATCAAACCTTGCAAAATCCAGTAGTCCCTGTTGGATGAAAGACTGAAGAGCAGGATGACTTGCCCAAGCGGTAACATTCTTTAACGCCAAGTCTGTCATAACATAGCGAAAGGGCGGCAGCACAATACCCGCATAATCTCTCAGCTCACATAGTTTATGCAAGACATGAAATGCGAGGCGCCCCGCTCCCGCTCCCAGCTCGAGAATCGTAACAGGTTCAGATATACTCCCCTTAACGGACAAATCCTGAAGAAATCCGAAAATCATTTCCGCATAAGCTGTGGCAATCATCGGATTGCTCGTTATATATTGTGGAACCTGGTCATTATTCCAAGCCTTCATTCCTTCTTCTTCATAATAAGCCCGTTGCAAATCCCATATTGGCGCTTCGCTGAAGCGGAATCTCTGTTGTTTATTTTCTGCCATTCCCTATAAACCTGCTTTCTGTGGATCATTTGGAGCGACCTATTAAAAATGCTAAGGACCGGATGTAGCAATTACTACTCCAGTTGCTTAAAATTATAAAGAATCTCGCCATGGTGCGCAACCTTTTGCAGGTATGCGCACCATGGCGAGATTTGTAGCTTATTCTATCTATATTTGCAACATTCGTTCCATGAACACGGCCACTTCAGCTCTCGTTGCTTTTTCTTGGGGATTAATCTCTTTTCCGCTTCCTGCTATGAACCCTGCACCAATCAAGTCAGCCATGCTGCTGGCTGCATATCCGGCGATTTGTTCACGATCTGAAAAGCGGGATAACGTTGATTCATTACCCTCGTGCTTCATTTTTCCTAGCTTGTTCAATGCTCTTGCCGATATCACGAACATATCCTGTCGGGAAATTGTATGGTTAGGTTGAAACGCATTGTCTCCTGTGCCCTCGATAATGCCCAGCTCTTTAGCAATACCTAGTGCTTCATAATAATATTGACCGTTGCTAACATCATTGAAATTGCCTGTCGCAGTGGCCTTCAACTCTAATGTTCTGACCAGCATCGTGACAAAATCAGCTCGTGTAATGTTCTTAGAAGGTCCAAATTGACCCGCTCCAATACCATTAATAATGTCTCTTGCAGCTAATGCTTCGATGGATGGCTTTGCCCATGCGTGCAGTCCGATATCCGTAAACGTCTTGTTTACAAATGCTACTGCATACTTGCTGAAGTGACTGATCGCGAATTGAACAGCTCCTGTTTTCGGATCATATTTTCCATTCGGAACTGCAGTTGCTTGTCCTGCTTCATTGATATACCAAATGACAATACCGTTTGGATTTCTCAATTCTTCCGAAGTCGGCTTATAAGGAATTGCCACTTGTACCGATGTATCTGGATTGCTCCATGAGCGAAGCTGTCCGTCCTGCTTAATCTCCAGACTAATTATTGGCCTAGAGCCAATCTCCTTCTGCTTGTCCACTGTTAAAAGCGAGATATCCGCCTTTCCAATAGTTAAACTGATGGATGCTGCCGCTTTGGCACTTTCATCCTTAAGGAAGTTGGATGGCAGTGTAACGACTCCGTACTCTGTCGCGATATCGATTCTATAATCCAATATAGATTGCGTTAGTGCATTTGCAGGCAACTTTACTTCGAGGTTTTGAGCTCCTTGAGCTTTGTTAGCCTCAATCCGAATGGTATCTACACCTGATGCATCCTTTTTAGCTTCCTTCAATGCAGCGTCCAAAACGTCCTGCTTAATTTCAGACTTAGCCGTTGAAGTAGTAGTGTCTACCTTGAAATCGATTGTGATTTTACCGTTATCCACCTGAGTAGTATCTCCGGTTGGTGTCGGTGTTGGTGTCGGTGTTGGTGAAGCAGGTATTGGAGTTGATGGTGGGGTTGTGCCTCCATTATCCCCTGGTACTACCGGCTGTTGCGGCTGGTCTGTTTTTTTCACTACAAGCACCATTTCCGCAAATTTGGTCGTATCCTTATTACTAGTAGCACGGATGAATGCAGTCCCAGGTTTAAGCGCTGTTACTAGACCATCCACTACTGTGGCTGTCCCAGTCGAGCCTTCTTCGCGTACTGACCAAGTCACTTCTTTATTTTTCACATTTTCCGGAAGAACTGTGGCATTAAGCTTTAGTGTTTCACCGATTGCCAATTCATGTGATGTTGTCTTAAATTTTACCTCGCTCACATCTGGATCTGCCTCTTGCATCTTCACAGTAAGTTTGTAATCTGCAAATTTGGTGTTATCCATTTGGCTCATTGCTCTCAATGTAACAGTTCCTGGAATAACTGCCGTTACCATGCCCTCTGCGGTAACCGTTGCTACTGTTGATGAACTAGGGCTGTAAACGGACCAAACCACTGACGTATCGCTAGCCTCGGCCGGATAAACTGTAGCCTTCAACTGCCGATTCTCGCCAACCGTCATTGTTCCTTCATTTTGCTCAAGTCTCACTTCATCTACTTTAATTTTGTTGATTGTAATAGAACTCTCAGCCTTCAAACCGCTAAACGTAACCGTAATTTCTTCGTCGCCATCGGCATCTGCGATGATAATTCCATCATCTTGCATGTGTGCCTTTCCATACTTGAAGCTGAAGGTAACGTCCTTCGCGTCAAGGGCGTAAACCACGCCGTAAGCGTTGGTCGCTTTAATCGTCGGGATGAACTTGTCGCCGACTTGAGGGGATTTAGGAACGTACAAATCCAACTTAACCGGCTTGACGTCCGTAGGCTTCACCGTTTCTATCGTGACGGAGCTGGCTTTTCCTCCGGAAATTCCCGTGATAACCGTGGAACCGCTTGACTTGGATGTGACTGCGCCATTCTCGTCCACGGAAGCGACGTCTTCGTTGCTCGATTTCCAGTCAATCCCAACTAATTTGCGGTTATTGATTTGAGTCAAGTAATTAGCAGGATACTCTCTGAAGTCCCCGAACAAATCCATTTGGACTTTAGATCCGATTACAGCGTTCATTTTGCCCGAGATAATTGCGTCGTTATGAATGTAAACCTTCGTCAAAAGAGGGTCGAATGTGTACTTCATTTTGCCGCCCGAAACCGTCATCTTGCCTGTGCCGAGCAAATCTCCATCGCTATGCGGGAGGTACGTCTTGTCGGCGCCGTTACCCGTAATGATGTATTTGACTCCGCCGACTTCCCAATTTTGAAGAGAATGCAAATGTCCGAAAATGCTGTAGATATCCGTGTCTGGATGCTCGAGCTTATAATCGCTTAGAATAGACTCGTATTGCGCGGCGTCCTTCGGATCCATTTCATGCTTGGTGCCGAATGCGTCGCGCGTAATCACATGGTCAAGAACGATAATGTTTTTCTTCGTATTCTTCTTCAAAACTTCTTCCAACCAATGGAACTGGGTGGAATCCGACAAGGTAAGACTTTGGATGTATGCCGAGTTCAACATGATGATCAGCGTATCCCCATAGTCGAAATGCATCGTCGGAGAACCGAATTTCTTATAGTAGATATCCAAGGTGTTCTGGAACGCTTCATGATTACCCGCCAATACGAAGAACGGTTTAGAACCTGGGTCACCGAAATACTTGTTGACGAAGCCCGACGCTTGATCGTATTGCAGTTGGGAACCGTCATCCACGATATCGCCCATGTGCAGGACTAACGAAGTATCATCCGCTGCAACCTTAGCGAACAATTTATCGGTAAACGCGTTGCCTTGCGTATCTGGAATAAGCGAGATTTTGAAGTTATCTCTATCTTGCGGTTGCGGGATCGAGGCCAGAGACAATTGATCCTTATAAGTCGGCATGGCGTTCCCGTCTTTATCCCGAGCATTGATTCTTAAGCTATACTCGCCATTCGCCAAGTCGCTTGTCGGTTCGGCATATCCCCAACCCGTGTTGGCGTCGTAATACACAGGCAGCTCGATATTATTCATCCTAACGGAGATGCTCTCGGGATCCACTTGCGATTTGCTGTCCAATAGCTTAAACGTGACCCTCGGCGTCGGAATTTTGACCTTGACGTCCTTCGTAGGAGTTACGTCTGTCATCGTCGGAGCTTCCTCGTCCGGCGTCAAATCTACATGATACGTTTTGTCGATATATGGAACTGATTCATTGGGGGTGGACGCTTTATCGTAAGCGTCTACGAATACTTTGTAATCCCCATTCATTAAATTTTCCAGCTTGAAGCTAAGACGACCCGTGACTTTATCGTACGTGTAATCCTTATAGTCCACGTCATTAACTTTAACCGTTATTTTATTCTCGTCTACCCCGGAGAGACTATCGGTAATCGTAGTCGAGAAATCAAGGGTATTGGTGAACAAACCATTCGACGAAGGACTTGTCTCGGTAAACTCCGGACCGCTAGTATCCGTAACCTCGTCCGTATAAATAAATTTCATATCATCGAAATAGACCGTTCCAGTATATGCAGGCTTCGATTTAGTTGTCTCAACCATATACAAATAGTTAAGCGTAATCGGTAACTTCCAGCTATCAGGGAAAGGAACTTCTAAATACTTCCAACCAACCCAATTAATGTCGTCCGTTTCCGTTGTTAGATCGAGCGTTTTATCCGCGCCACCGGATGAATCTTTAAATATCGCCCTTAACCAAGGAGCCTTGCCGTCCCCGTATACCCAAATTCCGAACTTTTTCGGATAAACGTCGGTCTTATACGTGGCAAGCATTTGATCCGCGAGAGAATCGGGCCATTTCGCGCCTTTATACCAGTGCGGGATCCAGTTTAGCGTTCCGTTCGAATTTTTGTTCGTCCACTTGCTAAGGTCATAATCGAATTTAAAGCTTTTGCTTCCCGAATGCTTAACCGCCGTCGAGATGCTCAAGTACGGACTTGTTCCTGCGCTTCCCGCATATTGAGAAACACTATTAAAACCGATTCCGCTTAGATGGTAGCCTTCGATCGGGTACGTCTCGAAATTGTCGATGACCTGCTCTTTGATACCGACCGTAACTTGTGTTGTTAACGTCTTACCCGCAACCGTTACCGTAAGCGTTGCCGTTCCGTTACTATCGTTGGAAGTGACCAAACCACTCTCGTTCACGGTAACGATACTGCTGGAAAGGCTCCACGTTGCCACTGAAGGGTCGATGTAAACCTGCCCCCCGGTTGCATCGGTAGCGATAAATCCGAACTGCTTTTTCGCGTTATTGTTCATAACCACGTTGGTGCTCGTCAAAGCAAGGGTAGCCACGGCATCCACGACCGACACTTTCGCGCTTCCCTTCACGTTGTCGACCGTCGCGGATACTTCTCCCACGCCGTTTCCGGCATTCGCGATAAAATGGCCGTTCGGATCGACGCTTCCGATGGTCGACGCCCAAGCTGCGGGGCCGTTGCCTTTGGAGATCGGATTGCCGAATTCATCCGCCAACCGATAGGAGAAATCGTATTTCGAGCCGGTATAGAGCGTCACGTTCTTATCGACGACCACGTTGCCGACCGTCGTGCCTTTCGTCGCCGTGCTGACGAATAACAAGGAGCTGGAAACGAGTCTGGATCCATTGACATCTCCAGGATGGCTTATAGTTACCGGACGATCGCTGCCGGCTTGGCGTACGATCATCTCTGTTGAACCGCCGCCGTCCAGATTAAGCGCATTGACGGCTCCCGCTTCTAATAAATATTTCCCAAGATCGGGAAGACCTGTTCCAATGCTCCCCGTATAACTAGAGCTTGGCTTGTCTACGGTTACCACGACAAGGCTTTTGTCTGCCTTCATGCCTAATGCCGTACGCGCGTTAGCGCCCGGATCGCCAGTCGTCACCGCTACACCGTCACGTACAAGCCAAGCGTTAGAGGTGATCGAAGTCACGATATCGTTGTTCAAGGTATCTTTGTTCGTGGCTTCTTCGCCTGCGTATAAATCGTATTTAAAGCTAACCTCGGCGTTAGTCTGTAACGCCTGGACGATTTGTTTCGACGTGCCTACTCCTTCCAGAACGACGGAGTCGTCGGGAATATCGAAGCCTTCCGTGGATGTTACGTTAACGACGGTTCCCGTGTAACTTTGCCCTGGATGAACACCGTCGAAATTGTTATTGACGCGGATCAACGCGAACACTGACTTGCCTTTGTCCGCAACGTAGTTATGCGTCATTTTACGCGTTTTCGTAATTTTGCTCGTATGGATGACTAAAGCGTCATTGACCGCCTGGTTTCTGTTAAGCAGGTTCACGTCGTAGACGGCTCCGGTAACCGAGATTTTACCTTCCGCATGAAGTTGGTTAATTCCGGGATTATTTGCATTATCCATGTAAAAACTGGTGCGATCGTTTTCGTTTGGCGCCTGGCTTACAATCAGCTCGCCGTCCTTCATTATTAACCCTAGCGGATTTCCGGAGGCCGGATCGATATCGTAAAAATCTCCGTCGACTCCGGCAATGACTTGATTGCCTTTCAAAATTTCCCGGTTTGCCTGACCGCCGATCGTTTCCACTGCACTGATGGTATCGTACGCCTTGGCAGTAATGATCCTCGTATTCGAATCAGCCGGATTAATATCCAGACGGTTAACGACTACTCGATTGTTCGGTTTATAGTAATTATTGTATTCCTCCGAGGTAAAGTGGACGCCGGAGGAAATTTTCTCGCTTTTCAGTACGTTTACGTCGCCGGGCGGAGCTGCATTGGCCGCCAAAGCGCCAAAGCTTGATAAATTCAGTACCGTCGCGACTACCAGCAACATCGCCGGCAATTTTTTGTTTCTTATAAAACTTCTCATGATGTCTCTCCTCTTATTTTGAATAAATGATTGCTTTCTACAATCATCCTTAACTCAACTATTATTTTATCTCTGAAACATTAACTAAATTCGAGATTAGATCGCGTGTTGTGTAAAATTTAATTTCATTTAATAATATAAATTACGAAATTTTATTTCATTTGTAAATTTCTTGCAACCCCTCCCCTCGGACATCTCGTTAAATATATAGACGGAACTAAAAGGGAATTGGGAATAAGTGTCCAATTCTTAAAGGTAATATCGTTTATCTTTAGGAGGCGGAGTGCATGGGCTGGTCTATTCGTTCAGATGCTTTTCATCCCGATGTTGAAACATTGAAAATGTCTATTTATTTCAAAAGGAGACTACTAGAAATGGGAATAGATATGGAAAAGAAGAAGCAACTTAGTTGCCCTCAGTGCCAAGAAATCATTATTAAAGATCATGGCTTTGTAGCATGGTGCGATAAATGTAATTGGAACGTAAAGCCAGAAGAAAATAAAGAGCCTAAAACTTTGTTCGAGAAAATATATCTAAAAGCTGGAAAACGATCAAGTGAGAAAATGCTCAGCTTAATGATTCAGAATGGAGAACTCCTCCCCAAGGTTACTTTTCAGAAAATAATAACTTTATGCTTCAGCGCCTTGGTCCACATTCTTAGCTTCGGCTTACTCTTAAGTGGAATATATTTAATAATAGCTATGTATCCATTCATTTTGCCTATGCTGTTTGGATTATTGTTAGTATTTATTGCTTGGGCAACACGCCCTATTGGTTATAAGCTAACTGCCAAACCTCTATCACGAGAACAATTCCCTGTTACTTACCAGATCGTGGATGAGATATCCTCTCTATTTAACACAAAAAAAGTCTATGGAATTATTATTAATGGGGAATTTAATGCTTCCTTCGCTCAAGTAGGCTTTAAAAGAAAAAAAATTATGCATTTGGGGTTACCGCTGATTTCCATCCTTAAGAAGCAGGAATTAGTATCATTAATTTCTCATGAACTAGCGCATGGAATAAATGGAGACCTGAACAGGAGCATATTTATAGGTTCCGCTATGAGTACACTATCCAGATGGTACCAAATGATAAAGCCTGCCCGACTATATGAAACTCTTGAATTTACTGCTATTATTGCTTTATTTATGATTCCCGTTAATCTATTTTTGCTGCTTGTATCAAAGTTGATCTATATGTATTTATATTGTATCTGTCAGTTAGATTGGTTAGATTCGCAGCGAGCTGAATACATGGCTGATAATCATGCTGTCATGATCTCCGGAAAGGATGCAAAACTAGCCATGCTTGACAAGCTGCATCTTGATTCTCTTTTTGACTTCAGTATCCAGAAAACAATTAACAACCCCAACTCAAATCCTTTACTCGATGAATTTCAAAACCAGGTTGCCCAAATCCCTAGTAAAGAGTTAGAGCGGATACGAAGACTTAATTTAATGTCGAATTCAAAGCTTGATGTAACTCATCCACCTACTGTAAATCGGATATCCTACATTAATTCTTTAAAAGATAATCCCGCCAAATATCAATTGACTGATGAACTATACAATCATTTTATCGTTGAGATTTCCTCCCTAAGATCTAATATCGAAAAGAAGATAATTAATGATTATAAAAAAAATGTCTTGGGATGGTGAAGAAAATCTCCCTCCTAATAATATCAAACAAATCTTGTCATCCCTTTCCATCGGAGTTAACATACAAAGTATGCAAACCAAAGGAGTTAACCCAGTGGTATTTCTTAAGCGTATTCGTCAATATCGCATTTATCGAAGATTGTTTTTGTCTTATTTATTACTTATTGTTTTGTCCATGTCAATTGTAAGCACGATTCTTTATACTTTATTCTCCATTGAAACGGTGAAGCAAATTGATATATCCTCCAAAGAAATGTTATCGCAGGTTAGTTATACATCAAGCCTAGCATACAAACAAATTCAAGATCTTACAGCTCAGCTGAGCGTCGATAACGATATAATTTCTTTTATGTATGCGGATAAAGTAAATAAATTAATAAACTCAAACGCCAATATAATCATTTCCAAGGTACAGAGCATATACCCGTTCTTAGCGGATATTAGTTTATATAATTTTCAAAACGGAGAATATGTTGACCGCTTGGGTTTACCTGAAGACCCGCTCGTAATTGAACAAGCAGATCGAAGCTTTATCACCTTTTACCCTAGAAAAATACGAACGATTACTAACGTCCAACTCCGCCTATTGTCATTTCGTATTGTTTCAGATTGGCAAGCCATTACGAACAGACCCCAATCAGCGATAGTGTTCGATTTGAATGAATCGTATATCCAAAACACAATTGGAAATATTAATTCATCTATTAAGAATGCTAATACCTTTGTAATAGACGCATCCGGTCAAGTGCTATCACATACCAATTCAGAATACTTTATGAAAGATTTTTCTACACAAGATTACATACATAGGATTTTGTCCAGCTCAAAAAAGCAAGGTAGCTTTGTGCAAACCTTAGATCATCAGAAAAATTTAATCACCTATGTCAAATCATCTACACTCGATTGGGTGTTTGTCACTACACGTCCGTATAACGAATTATTATCCAATCTGTACACCTTACGCAAATGGATATTTACCGTTACATTGCTTCTAATTGTCTTTGGAATTGTCATCTCATTATTTGTCACTGCCAATATTTATAACCCTGTCCGAGCTTTAGTGGATCGCGTTACAGAATCCCGTGGAAAAGAAATCGATGAAGGCACTTTACTTAAAAAAGATGAGTATCTCCTATTATCCAATGTGTTCACAAAAGAGTACGATTCCGCTAAAATGATGCAGTCTAAACTAAATCATTCGAAGCAATTATTGAAAAATGGCTGGATCATCTCTCATTTAAACGGTCAGGTTAAAATAAATGATTTACAAATGGAGCAGGAGTGGAAGGAACGTTTAAAAGGCCCCTATTTAAGAGTCATTTTGTTCAAAATAGACTTCCTGCAAACATTCAGAAAAAGTTTTTTTCATTTGGATCGTGAATTAATCCTTTTTGCTATTGGAAATATTGCGCAAGAAATATTAGGAAAGGATTACATTAATGAAATCGCTACGGTAGAAGAAGAGATCATTATTCTCATCCAATCGGATCATGCAGGGCAGCATGATGTGCTTTATCTCCTCATAGCTGAGATTCAAGATGCCATTCAGATGTATTATAAAATCACTGTTTCGGCTGGTCTCGGCAATTGGTGCGATTCGCTTGAACTATTATCTAATTCCTATCACTCTGCTCAAGAATATATTGGTTATCGCCTAATTTTTGGACATAGCTGCATTGTTGATTCCAGTCGAGTAGCACAAGACAGCACTACATCCTTGCGATATCCATCCTATAAAGAAAGAAAATTGATTGATTCTATTAAATTATGCGATTTAAAATCCATTCAAAACGATATCATGGATTGGAATACTTATATTTCTAGCTATCCTTCAACGCAAATTATTCAGTACACGAATTTCTTACTACTTTCGATTATTAGGGAATTTGAGAATATTACAGAAATGTGGGAAGTAAATTCAAATAATATGTATAATATTTTCACTCAAATCCAGCAAGTAGAAACTTTAGAAGAAATTAAGCTAATCCTTTTGAACTTTTGCACTCAAATTGTTACCGTTCTCGAAGAAAGCAAAACTAACATATCGATAATAAAAAATGTAAAGCTCATGGAAGAAATCAAAAAAATAATCCAAGAAAACTTTGCCGATGTTGAACTGACGATTAATTATGCAGCAGATAAAACAAATCTTTCATCCGGTTATTTAGGTAAGATGTTCAAAAGCCTTGTGAAGATGACATTTAATGATTATGTAACGGATGTTCGAATAACTCATGCGAAACGGATGCTATTGGAATCGAATGAATCGATTGGCGATATCGCTGCGCGTGTAGGTATACCAGGAGTTTCTTATTTCTCAACTGTGTTTAAAAAACATGTAGGTATGTCTCCATCCCAATACAGAGATTCATAAATCCGTTGTTTAAACTACTGCAAAAGGACCTCAATTTCTATCAGGGTCCTTTTTTGTTTTGTAATGATCATTTTCGAAAACAAGATATATTGACCTTTCAAAAGAAATCACTCTTATTTCAAATATACATCTTCTTCATTTCAGACTAGTCTAAGATTAGTCAGAAGCAAAGGAGGCAACGAAATGATAATTAAAAAAAGAAACAGCTTTCTTAGAGAATTAATGAAAAACCGTTATTCTTATATACTTGTCCTTCCTGCAGTTCTTTATGTATTTATATTTTCTTATGCTTCCTATCCCTACTTATTAGTTGCATTCCAACATTTTGATTATCAAAAAGGAATCCTGAATAGTGATTGGGTCGGTTTTCAAAACTTTGCTTTTTTCTTCAAATCGAGTGATGCGCTGCTAGTCACCATGAACACATTAAAACTGAATTTTTTGTTTCTCTTTTTTGGAACCCTTGTTGCTGTAGCCATCGCCATTCTATTTAATGAAATTCGTCAAAAGCTATTTATTAAAATGGCACAGTCTATGATGATTTTCCCCAGTTTTATTTCCTGGATTATTGTCAGCTACTTAATGTACGCACTATTCGCAACCAATTTCGGAATTATAAATCAGTTGATTACGTTCTTCGGTGGAGAAGGCATTAGCTGGTATTCTAAACCAAGTGTTTGGCCTTGGATCCTTGTATTAATGAAAATATGGAAGGAAGCCGGCTTTGGTTCGATCATTTATCTTGCAACCATAACAGGAATTGATCAATCACTCTACGAGTCTGCTGATATCGATGGAGCCACTCGATGGCAGAAGATTAGACGTATTACCATCCCTTTGATTACACCTACCATTATGATATTAACACTGCTTAATCTTGGCAAAATATTTTATAGCGACTTCGGTATGCTCTATGCCATTATCGGTGACAACGGAGTGTTATATCCTACAACTGACGTTATTGACACGTATGTGTTCCGAGCGCTTCGTCAAGTTGGTGATCCATCCAATGCAGCTGCAATTGGTTTGTTCCAATCCATTGTAGGATTTACACTTGTCTTTCTTGTAAATTGGATCACAAGGAAATTCTACAAGGATGGGGCGTTGTACTAATGAAAAAAAAGCGATTTTCACTCTCCACTTGTTTAATTTATATATTCTTAACCTTCTTTTGTTTAGCCTGCTTGTTCCCCTTGCTGCTAACCGTTATCGTTTCATTTACCAGTGAAGCCAGTATTGAAAAAAATGGTTATAGTATGTTTCCAGAGCATTTTTCTTTAGAAGCCTATAAACTATTATTCCAGAATAGCGCTGTCATATTCAGAGCTTATACCATTTCCATATTCATAACTGTTGTAGGAACGACACTGGCTATTTTCATCACGACGATGGCAGCTTACACCTTATCGAACAACAAAGTGAAATATCGCAATATGATTGCTCTTTATTTCTTTATCACCACGCTCTTTAATGGTGGTATTGTGCCTTGGTACATTATGAATCACAAGCTTGGACTTATCGATAATATTTGGGCGCTTATTATTCCTACACTAATGTTCAGTGCATTTAATATGTTCCTGATTCGCAACTTTATGGACAGTCTTCCGAATGAACTACGCGAATCAGCCTATATCGATGGTGCCAATGACATGCGAATAGCCATTCAAATTTATTTGCCATTATGTCTACCTGTTATTGCAACCGTCTGTCTTTTCTATGCCATTGCTTATTGGAACGATTGGTTTAATTCCATAATGCTTATTACGAATAAAGACCTTTATCCGGTTCAATATATTTTGTTCCAAATCAAATCAAATTTGGATGCGCTGAAGGCAATACCTCAGAATGCGAGCTTAAGCTTCAAGCTTCCAGTGGAAGCCATGAAAATGGCTGTTGTCTGCTTAACGATTGGACCAATTGTATTATTATATCCCTATTTACAACGTTTTTTTATCAAAGGCTTAATCATTGGATCAGTCAAAGGATGATATTCATCTCGTAAGAGGTTAATATAAAAACAAATCAAAAGGAGTGGGTAAGTTTGAAAAAGAAATTTAGTCTCATGATCTCAGCAGCATTAATTGTATCTCTTATGGCAGGGTGTTCAAGCAAGAACACAACCGATTCCTCAAGTGCAGCTCCTACTGCATCTGAAGCTGGTAATACTGAAACGAAAGCAAATGAACCTATGGTTACGCTCAAATACGTTGTTCCGGGAACTGAACCAAAGAGCTACAAAGAAACCATTGCAGAAGTAAATAAAAAATTAATAGCAGATGGACTTAATGTACAAGTCGAACAACAGTATATTGATTGGGGAGCTTGGGAACAAAAGATAAATATCATGCTGTCCACGCATGAAGATTTTGATATGTTTCAGGTTATGAACGATTTTATATCTCTTTCGAACTACATCGGCCGCGGTGCATTACAAGATATTACAAAAAGCATGGATGAATTCGGAACCGATATTAAGAAGGTTATTCCCAATGACGTATTCAGCGCAGTGAAAAAAGATGGGAAATTATACGGCATACCTTCTAACTGGTACGAGCCGGCACAGGATACTGGATTCACCACTAATGACCTTTTATTTAAGAAATACAATATCTCCTCTGATTTTAAAACACCTCAAGAATTGTTAGATGCATCCGTGAAATTGTACAACGCAGCTCCTGCGCCTAAACCAATTTTCCCAAGTAACTTCAGTTCCGCGGCATCTGATGTATTAAATAGAACATTCGACTCTTTTCCTTTTGATGTTCGTGATAGTGTAGCTATGATTAACAAGGATGGAAAAGTATCCAACTGGATTGAATCCGATGAATTTAAACAAGAAGCCGCATTCTGGCATGAAGCCTATACTAAAAAACTAATGAACCCAGATATTCTAGTTATGACAGGCGATGCGAAAAACAAAGCAATTAAAGACGGCAATTGGCCTTTTAGCGCCGGAACTTATGGTGCTGGTTACGAAACCTTTAAAGCAAGCTTTCCTGATGCGACGAAGGATTCCTTGTCCTACAGAAAATTCAATCCTGAAAAAGGGAATTACCGCTTCGTGAATGCGAAAAACGTGAACGTAGTTACAGCACAAAGCAAACATCCAGAAGCTGCTGTGAAATTTCTTAACTGGTTATATACCAACCAAGAAAATTACGATTTATTTCTGTACGGCGTAGATGGAAAATCCTATAAAAAAGTTGGCGACAAAGGCATTGAAATGATTATTGATCCGGCAACGAAAAGTCCTCTATCGCTTAATGTGGACTGGATGGTTGGCAACGTTAACTTCATTCGCCAAGATAGCGGTGCAATGACTTCCGATCTTAGTATTTTCAAAGTCATTCCTGATGCTAAATCCTTTATATCTTCCGGATTTTTCTTTGATTCAACACCGGTCAAAGGGGAAATGGCTAACGTGAAAGCAGCGATTGCATCCGATATCATCCCGATTTTCTCAGGTGTTGTTTCTTACGACAGCCATATCAAAGTTGCTGCAGATAAATTGAAATCAGCAGGTATCGACAAAGTATTAGCTGAATATCAGAAACAAATGGATGCCTACATGGCTTCAGCTAAATAATAATAATCCGAGCGCATAGACGAGAACGATCAAAAAAGCCAACTAGCCGTTATGTGCGGTTAGTTGGCTTTAAATCTCCAAAAGTTGAATTGCCTTACTGAGCCACGGAAAATAACTGCTCTTTGTGGCCTAGGCCAAGCGTATCTGCTGTTGAAGAATGAATCTCGCGCAGAAGCACTGAGTTTTCCATTAGTGACACACCATAAGAAGGAATCATTTCTTTAATTTTCGGTTCCCACTCTTTTATATGTTGCGGGAAGCATTTATTAATTACCTCAAGCATAACATGAACGGCAGTTGAAGCACCCGGAGAAGCTCCGAGCAATGCTGCTATTGAGCCATCCGCGGCACTAATAACCTCCGTACCAAATTGAAGCGTTCCTTTACCGGCACTCGTGTCTTTAATTACTTGCACACGCTGGCCCGCTACCACTAAATCCCAATCCTCGATTTTGGCGTTCGGGATAAACTCACATAACTCTTCCATACGCTGTTCTTTCGATAACATGACTTGCTCGATCAGGTATTTAGTTAATGGCATGTTTTTGGCGCCTGCCGCCAGCATAGTTACAACATTGTCCGGTTTTACTGAAGTTACCAAATCAAACATGGAACCAGATTTGAGAAATTTAGGTGAGAAGCCGGCAAACGGTCCAAACAGCAACGATTTTTTATTATCAATATATCTTGTGTCAAGATGCGGAACAGACATTGGAGGAGCGCCAACTCTAGCTTTTCCGTATACTTTTGCATGATGCTGTGCTACAACCTCGGGATTATTACACACCATGAATATCCCGCTAACCGGGAATCCACCAATACGTTTTCCTTCCGGAATACCGGTTTTTTGCAGTAAATGTACACTTCCTCCACCGCCTCCGATAAAGATGAATTTGGCAGTATGGCGTTCGATGTTGCCGCTATGGACATTGCGTACTTTCAATTCCCACAAGCCGTCTTTAGTACGTTTAAAATTATCAACACTATGTTTGTATTGTATATCGACGTTTTTACTCTTTAAGTGGTCAAACATCATACGCGTTAAAGCGCCAAAGTTGACATCCGTTCCAGAGTCGATTTTTGTTGCTGCTATAGCTTCATTCGCTGGACGCCCTTGCATAATAAGTGGAATCCATTCCATTAGTTTTTCTGGATCTTCGGAAAATTCCATCCCTTGAAACAGGGGATTGTTGGACAGAGCTTCAAAACGTTTCTTTAAAAACGTTACATTTTGCTCCCCTTGCACCATACTCATATGTGGCAATTGCATGATGAAGTCCTGGGGATTATTGATCAACTTGCTGTTTACAAGATACGACCAAAACTGCATGGAACCCTGAAACTGTTCATTAATTTGGATAGCTTTACTAATATCTATTGATCCGTCCGGTTTTTCGACGGTGTAGTTAAGCTCGCATAGTGCCGCATGCCCAGTTCCCGCGTTATTCCATTCGTTAGAGCTTTCTTCACCTGCGTTGGCAAGCTTCTCAAACACTTTAATTTCCCAGTTTGGTGCTAATTCTTTCAGAATTGTCCCTAAAGTCGCACTCATGATTCCGGCACCAATTAAGATAACGTCTGTTTTATTTTCTATGCTGCTCATTTTTACCATCCTTAATCCTAAAATTTGCAGAAAGCATGTTGTTATTCCTGCTATGGCGTCATATCAAGTTAAAGCGCGAGCTAGTTAGACACCTTTTCTGTTTTAATTATAACCCTATCATAGTGTATTACAATTGTTGATAGATTAATATATCTATCTGCTATTATAAGCTATTTAAAAGCTGATAAATAGTGAGAATTCCGTCCATAAGGCTTTTCACAAAAAATCCGCCTCACTTGTGATATAGTTCACCGCAATGTATCTAAGCTCTATGAAACTTCTCTCTCTACTATATATTTTTCTCAATTGATATTTTGTGCTAATTGACACGATGTTTGTCCATTTCAAATAATGTGACTATTCATATAATAATATTACATTGGTACGTAGCTAGATTAAGATTTAGCCAAACAATGAGAGCAACTTGGTTTTATTTAGCCAATTTGGATATAGATTTATTTGGATATTGTACTAATGAATATCATATATAATAGGGAGATGAATCACATGGGACACAAATATAATGATAAAGATGGCGGTATTGATGTTGCGTTAAAAAATATTCTGGCACAACTCTCACTGCAAGCACAGCTTCAAGCCCAATCGCAAGCTCAAAACGATACAGATACAGATACGGATACAATTTCAAACGTAGGTAACCCATCATTAAACAACATCGGAAATCCAGTTATTAATCTTAATGTCGCAGTTAGTACAGGCGTTTCAGGTACGAGCACAAGTACTTTTTCAAATTTCACCACCATTGACATCCCAACGGCACAGACAGCTATACCTTATCCTTCCCTCATCAACGTTTCGGGGTTAGTGGGAATCGTCACCAAAGCCACGGTAACTCTTCATGCACTAAATTCACTACGTCCAGAAGAATACGATATTCTGCTAGTTGGACCCCAAGGACAAAATGTTTATCTAATGGCAAGTGCTGGCGGTGATGCAGTTGTGATTAACCAAACGGTTACCTTTGATGATAGCGCGGCTACAATGATTCCCAATGCAGGCCCGTTGGTAACGGGGACGTTCCAGCCAAGCGTATATCCACCAACAATTACATTCCCTGCTCCTGCTCCGACACCTCCATACAGCACTTTGCTGAATGCATTCAACGGTACAAATCCTAACGGCACTTGGAGACTGTTCATTGTTGATGATATAGACCAAATATCGAGTGGAAATGTCGCTGGAGGATGGACATTAACTCTTACGGTTGCTTAAGGAGTATATGCTACTGGTTAACCCTGAAGAATATAAACAGGCATTTGCATCAGATCGTCGATAGCTTCCATCAGTGACAATTTAAGTTGGGATGGAAACTCTCGTGCTTTCGGTTACCGTTGCTTATACTAATCAAATAATTCATCCGATCCACTCCTATTACAGGAGTGGTTTCTTTATTATTCTCAGAGACCTGTGTGAAATATACTCAGGGAAATCGGATACCTGTTGTCATGTACCCATCACCTTATTCATATAAATAGTAAGGACGCTCGTACGAATGGCAGTCTGCCTTGGGGGGATGAGCATGAAAATAACGTCTGGTGGATTCGAAGTCGTTTATCACGGAAGAGTATTCGCCTACGGAATGAGCCCAATCGAAATCACGTTGTCCGAAGAGAACGATCCTTTAACGTTTGTTTTCTGCATTGAACATGAAGCGGAACGGGATGACTTCACGACCAACATACAGCTTACCCGTTACAACGAGGTGCGCATCGCATGCGTTAACTTCCCAAGAGGCAAGCCAACTGGCAATGAGGACATGATCCATCTCGGCGTTCTAAACAATCGCAAATTGTCTCTTCGTTACGAGGTAACCATTAACTTCGATATGACGGCATGGCTGCTGACATTTACTTTTTACGCGGGGGAAGGGGTCTTGGATTAATGAATAAATTAGAAATTCAAGACCCTAAAGTCGCCAGCAAGATCATCGCCGCGAACGCGGAGAATGAGAAACGCAAAGCGGAGCTTGGCTTCCTCGGGAGGTTTTTCGGCTCAGGGGACAACGTCCGCTTATATATCGTAGGCACAATCGCGCTCGGTATTCTCCTCATCGCGCTAGTCTATACCTTGACGCCTGAGAGGTACCGTTCGACCGACTTCGGATTACAAGAATTGTGGTCGCTGGTGCTCCCAGTCGAAATGACCATTATCGGATATTTAATCGGTTCGCAATCTAAGGATACCCGCGAGTGAATGGATTCGAATTTAATAAACAAGTCTACACCTGATCTATTTCCAGACTAATTAGTCTGAATATATTTGACTAAATAGTCCGGAAAAAGTATAGTAGGTCCATACCTTTCGACTTTTCGCTAAAAAGGTCCATTCCACCAAAGAAAGCGAGGCATCTGAATGAATACCATTTCTTCCGAACAGGCTGAACAAATCATACTGCTTTTCGTAGACCGTTTTATTTCTAAAGACTATGTTGCAATGCTGGATTTATTTGATGAGGAAGTAATTTTTGAATTTCCCTATGTCCCAAAGCCGCATTCAAAACAATTGGTAGGCAAAGCAGCGCTGCAACAGCACCTTGAAATGTTGGAAAAAATGATTGAGATTACTTCTTTCACGACACCGATTGTTCATGTGTCAGCCAACTCTCCAGTATTCTTTGCACAGTTCGAAGGAAGCGGCACCCTCCTTGCCGAAGGCAAGCCTTATGAACAGCAATATATATCTGTTGTAGAGCTAAGGGACGGCAAGATTGTGCGGTATCAGGATTACTGGAATCCTTTAGCCATGGTTTAATCAATTTATTATATAGGAGCTGTTCTCATGAATTCTGAACCATCCACTCGCATTCTGCTCACCGGGGGACAAGGAAAAACTTCCTCACGTATCTCGCAGCTTTTAATAAATCAAGGCTATCTCATTCGAAGTGCCGGACGCAGCGCACCCAAGATGGACAATGCACTGGCCGACCATGTAAATTTTGATTGGTATGATGACTCCACCCATGAAGCGGCTTTACAAGGCATTAGTGCAATTTATCTCGTTGCTCCACCGGATATGCATCCCGAAGAATTCATGATTCCCTTTATTCGTAAAGCCCTTGATGCTTCCATTCGCCGATTCGTACTACTATCCAGCGCATCGGTGTCCGAGCATGGGCCGGTTTTCGGTCCCATACATCAGTACCTGCAAAAGCACGCGCCTGAATGGGCTGTGCTTCGCCCTTCTTATTTCATGCAGAATTTCACCGAAGGCGGACACGGGCATACTATACGTCAGCAAGGGCAAGTTTTTAACGCTACCAGCGACGGCAAAGTGGGCTTCGTGGATGCAGAAGATATTTCCGCGGTCGGCTTTCATGCGCTAACCGACAAGGTACCGCACAACCGCGAGCATATTATTACTGGACCTCAATCACTCAATTATGCTGAAGCAGCTGTTTTGATCCATAAGGTTACTGGCCTAACCGTAAAACATCTCTCCATTACGGAGGATCAACTGGTGCACGCACTGATTGCTGCGGGAGTACCTGCACCATATGCCGCTTTATTGGCGGGGTTGGATAACCGTATCCGCCTGGAAGGATCGGAAGACCAAGTTACAGACACTGTATGGCGTGTAACCGGACGAGCGCCGCGTTCGCTTGAAGATTTCATCCAGGCCAATAAAACCTGGTTTCAATCGGCTCAACAACCAGTACCAGGTCTCAGCAAATCCTAATTTCATAAGCAACCATACAGAAGGACTATCCCAACCGTCATCACAGATGACCGGGGACAGTCCTTTCTTTTGTACAGCTTCTATTAGAATTCCCCTGCTCTCGACTTCAGGACGGAAAGCACAATTTGCATGATGCTGACCAGCTTCTGTTCATCCATTCCCAGCTTCGCCGCAGATACCAAGGCTAATCGCTCATGCGCCAGAAACCAGCTCAGGTCTCTGATATTCACTTCCTGGCTTAGTTCGCCCTTTTCCACCCCCAACTCCAGCATCGTATAAAAACCCCGCTCCACTTGTTCGTTATTCGTGTGCATGTAGGCGGCCAACTCCTCATCGTGAGACGCCTGCTCGATTGCGCTGCTGATGATGAAACACTCCCGGCGCAAGATTGGATCCGCGAGAACCCTGATTATCGCGCTGAAAGCCTGCTCCACTTTTTCAGTGACCGTTCCCGGTTGATCCAACAGCTCCTGCAGGTCGTGATTTTTCCGATCCATATAGTATTTTACAGCCGTAAGGAATAAATCACGCTTAGTGCCATATGTGTCATATAAACTCTGGCGGGCAATGCCCAACCCAGTTATTAAGTCCGGCAGCGTTGCACCTTCATAACCCCGACTCCCAAAGACGCTCATGGCTTTATGCAGTACTTCATTCTTATCAAATGCTTTTGTTCTTGCCACCGTCAGCACCCCTTTATATATATTATCATAGGGCAAATATCGAAGAGCTGCAACGACTGTAGAAATTGGCTCAAGCTGTCCCACTAAAATCAATTGTGCTATGTATTTTTTGATGTACGTAGTATCCGGTAACTTGGCTCTATCAAGACTTCGAGTTCCCGTCAATTTTCAAGCCTACGCGGTTTCACTATAAAAGCAGTAACGGTTCCTCCCGTTCGACTTAGCCTCGTACATCGCCTGATCTGCCTGATGCAGAATGGTCTTGGCATCCATGCCGGCCTCGTTGCCCATAGCGATTCCCATGCTGCCGGAGATGGCTACTGGGTAGCCATCGATTTTTTCAATTTGCTGCACGGCGGAAATAATACTGTTTGCCAGCTGATCCAAATCAACCCTATGCTCGACCCTTTCTACCAGGATCACAAATTCATCCCCAGCCCAACGGGCTGCAATACTCTGCTCGTCAGTACACCGTTTGAGCACGGTCGACACTTCCTGTAAGAGTTTGTCGCCGATTTCATGCCCCAGCGTATCATTCACCTGCTTAAACCCGTCCAGATCAAGGAACAGCACCGCATAAGGATTCTCTTCTGCTTGCTGCAAAGACACTCGGCGTTCGAGCCAATCCCCGATATACCGGCGGTTTGGCAGTCCGGTCAATTCATCGTTATGCGCCTTATTTACAGTGTCAGTGCGGTTTCCGAAGGCGATCAAGTGTCCAATAAAGGTCGTGGTTTTCTCATCCCTGATTGGCGTGACATGACACTCATAATAGTATGTCTCTCCATCCGGTGCTCGGTGGGCAACGAACTCCCGGAAGGCGGTCTGCGTTTTCTCAAAATATCGGTGCATCCCTTCGGCAAGCACTCCCCCACTCAACAGCTTCATTCCCTGAACATAAGTTATCAGCGAATCCCCAATGGACAAAGGTCTTCCGAACAGCTCCTCAAATCTCCCATTGGCAAACACAACCGCGCCACGATTGTCGCACATCGTTATCGCTTCATGGCTCGATACCAGCATGCGTTCGATAATCTTGTTTTGTTCAGCAATCCGGCGTTCTGCCTTCCGGCTTCGATCGTACAGCCCCGTCATCTTCAAGTACATTTGGGTAAATTCGTAAATCATTCCAGCAAGCACGATATTAGCAAAAATAAACGTATCGAATTTGGACACATACCATCCGAGGCTGAATCGGTTTCCTCCGCACAAGACGATTCCAACATCCAATAAGTTCGCGAGCAATGCGATGCAGAGCCAGGACGAAGTCACTGTTCCTGCTCGAGTCAGTCTGTAGAAGACGGCTAAGGCTACGCAGCTAAGTAACATGATTGGCAGGGCAAAGCCAAACGTAAACAACCTCGTCACAACACCGAAGTTCATCAAATTGGGCAGCCATCTTTCATAAGTGAACGAAACATATACGATGCAGGCGACGATGGCGACGACTCCCACACCAACTACGATGGTTCCCCGCAGGGCTTGTTTTTTACTCCAACGAACGTCTCCAAACCAACGAGCCATGACGGTATAGAGCAATATGGCAATAGGGAATCCAGCGTGCCAGAAGACGTACAAATACTCGGCCGTCTGATTGCCCGGGTGGAAGACATTCGGTGGAAAGAACCCTGGAAATAATATTAGATAGGCTAGGGTCATTAGAGAAGTGTACAAATACCCTGCGCACAAGACCAAAATTTGCGGGTTGCGTTGGATCCGAAATTGACTATAGAACACGAAAATCGTCATCCACTCAAAACAGATCACCGTGCCTAGCAAAGTCGGCAGGAATGTATTCGTCTTGAGTAAGTCCATTCGGGCAAATGGAACGCACAATAACGTAATGACAGCAATGATCAAGCCAATGATAAATGTAAATCGGCGTTGCGATCGATTGGACGGCATTGTAAAGAGGGTATAAGCCTGAATTTCGTTAGGGTTCGCTGTGGACATGGTACACCTCTTTTAAGTGAAAGTTTAATTTTTGTATGAAGCAAAATAATTTTTGGTTTAACTAGATTTCGACAATATTATACAATTCCCTGCTTGTAGGCTTTTCAGCATCGCAGTACTATAAAAGCCAAAAAGAAGAGGCGCCTCCGAGGAGAACGCCCTTTACTTTGGCATCTGCAATTATTTCTTGCTAACAAGTGTATTTTTCTCCAAACATTGATAAACCGACATCATATCTTGTTTATTCAACTCACGAATCCGATTGAAAATAGGAATGTCCGCAACGGCTTCGTTAAGTAAGCTTTCAGCAACAACATCACTTACTTTACCAGTTAACCATGTTTGTACATCTATGCCCTCAACGATTTCCTTGCGACCTTCATCATTGATCCCACTTACATAACAGCTAACACAAGGCACTGATAACTTCATTACGCCGTCATGAAGACCATCTTCTGAAATGTTCTTCTTCCCCTCACAGAACGGGCAGGGATGAATGGCTTTAATCTTATTAATTAGTGTAACAATTTTGGCGTAACCAAACGCTTCGTAGACATAAGTTAGTTTCTTATATTTGCCATTGGTGAAATACTTATCAATAATAGTTTCCCTAGTTTCAGTAATATCGGCAAAATCACAGATCGTAATCCAGTTTTTGCTGCTGATCACCTCGAGGTTGCCTTTAATCTTGTCCCGGAATGGTACGGCGTTTTGTAAAACCACTTCATAGCCAACGAAGCTCGCAAGCTCCAATTCAAGCATTTTCAACGCAACCTGTGTTTCCCTTGGCATTAAGCTGATCTCTGCCGTTAGTGCTATATCGCCGCCAACAATAGATTTTAGCTTTTCTAATTGGGGTAGCTTTCCTACGGTTTTAATCACCTGATCAATTGGTTGCTGAATAATCTCACGAATATCCGTGCTGCCAAATTTGAGCTTTTTATGATGCTTTAACACGGTTCCTTGGCAAATGGGGCAGGTAATCATTTCTCTGGAGGCTTTCATAGCTTCTTTAATATCCAAGTTCTTCGAAATAACCATATATCGGTTAAGAATGTAATTAAAGCCTTCCCATGTTCGCGAAGCCTTGCCTGCTTTATCATAAAATGACTTTTCCCAATAGCCATATAAGAAAGTATGCTTTTCTGCTGCTGACATCTCATTAAAGCTTTTACTGATATCGTGGCCAAGCTCGTTTTTTATCTCATCAAATATGAACTGTATTTTGGCATGCTGATAATATTTCAGAACATCCATGACCTCTGGAAGAAATAAACCATCGAAGAACGGTACTGTTTTGTCTTGAATAAGAATATCCATATCAAACTGTTCCATGACACGACGACCCGAACAGCTTGGACAGTGATTGTCCAGATTATAAAAATCGAAGCTTTTTGTATCTTTATTCGTCGGATGAGCAGCCACAATATGGTTGATCAGCCCACCTATTTCATAGAGAAAGCTATATTGACTATACAGATGTCGTTCAAGATCAATCGCGATCACAGGTGCAATTGTATCCGATTCATATTCACCATAAATCAGACGGGCCATGGGCGACAAGCTTTTTAAAATACCACCCTTATAAACGTTTTCTGACTTTTTAAAATAATCTATCTGATTTTCTTGTAAGTAGTGGATCCCTTTTTGCTGCTTAAGTGTGGAAGGAATATGCAATGGGCCGTTGCTTTCGTCCCTGTTTATTTGACGATAATAATCATCATGACTGACAACATCCAGATGCTCGACAGGATCAGGCAGCCGTTTTCCAAAATCAACGATAAAATCAGAGCTTTCCAGCATATAGGCATTGTGTTCAATCATCAGAATTGAGACAGATTCATCTTGCAGAATGACCCTGACACTATCAATAAATTGGTTTAAAATATTCTGCGATAACCCTTTAGACGGCTCGTCAAAAATAAATAGCGTATGTGGGTTCTTCGAATTAGCAAACAGCTCTGAAACTAAATGAACACATTGAAATTCACCCGTCGATAAGGATTGTGTTTTTCTTTCAAGTGTCAAATAACCAAGTCCAAGCTTATTCAATAGGCTCAATCGTTTATGAACGATGTCTTCATTGGGTAGTTCATCAATAATATCCTCAAGCGAACGCTGAAAAATATCATCCATATCTTCGCTATATTTGGTAAGCTTCCTTTTAATGTCCAGAAACGTCGCAATGGTTGAGCGGCTGGTAATCGATTGGTTGCGATCCTGCCCGACCACTACTAGCTTATCTTTGGGATTCCGTTTCTGAAAATCTTTGACAATACATTCATTAACAAGTGTAGATTTACCACAGCCTGACTCACCCGAAAAGGTGACAAGTCTATTCTTCGGAACCTGAATTTCAGCCATTTGAATATTACGACAGTGAAGATCTTGAAACTGATAGTATTCTGTGGGCACTGCCTTATTAAGCTCGCAATGAATGGGTTTGGGACGTGGTGATTCTTCAACAATTTTTCCGCCATATTTACCACTGCCAGGTCCAAAAAACAATTGCTCATCCGTTGTATCAAGCACAGTGTCAGAATGATCGATGAGCCAAATTTGATTCTTTGAACCCAATTGTTTAATCTGTTCGAGAATTTTTAATAGTGTTTCGTGATCAAGCCCAACGGAGATTTCGTCAATAATAATCACGGAATTCTCACTAGTTGCCATGAACTCTGCTAAGTAATGTCGTGTTACCTCACCACCTGATAAAGTTCCCATAATCCGATTTAAGCTTAAGTAGCCAATATTCATATTAATCATATTCTGGAGAATGTGCTGCTTCGCTTCACTCAGATTTAATTCCTCCGCAAGCGAAAGAATCGTTTCAATACTTAAGCTGTTGATATCGGAAATACTATGGGGTCGATTCAATAATTCCAGCTTATATTGCTCAACTTCCTCCTTGTAGCGCCTCCCCTGGCACTTTGGACAAGCAACATTAGAGGTCATACTGCGCCCTTTACAATCAGGACACCAGGATAAAGCATTATTAAAGGAAAAAACCTCTGGTGAAAGATTGAATTTTTCTGCAAGAGTCACACGAATCTCTTTAAAAACACCCGTATGTGTGCCAATGGTAGAACGAGGATTAGATGAAATCGATGATTTCCCGAGAAAAAGCACTAAAGGGATCTCTTCCATCTTAATCGCACTAAAATTGGTTTCCATAATCTCAGGAAATAAATACTGATATTCCGCCTTTGGCAATAATGAGACCAGACGCTTCTTGGATTCTTCACCAATCGTTTGACAAAAAGTTGTTTTACCCGAACCAGACAAACCCGCAATCCCTAGCGATTTATCTTCTGGTAGTGCTGCATCTAATAGATTAATATTGTTCGAAATCAATTGATTTATTTTCATATGTACTTCCTTTCTATTCTTATAAACTCTTATAAACATAGTCTTTCCATTTTAGCATAAGGTTAAATGGATTTTAGATAGAAGATTTTTCCGTGTAGAGGTTATTTTTAATAATAAAAGAAAAGACATCTCGTTTCAATGTTTGGCTATATTATTTGTATTCCAAACCCCCTCGTTACTCTTGAACTCTGATGGCCTCATCCTTAAATACAAAACACAAGGACGTCCCTATGGAAGTCCTTGTGTTTATCTTCATCATATTCGGCTGTTGCTAATGCATTTGACTTACCTTAGTCCTGAGAATCATATGATTGAATACTTACAGGATTCCCGGAATTATTGAATGAATTCAAAGCCAAGTCCTTTAAGCTGGAATTAATCATAATCGTTGCCGAATCGGAATTAGTAATAGGATTGCTGTCTATGCTTTGGACAGTCAAATAAATTTCGTCTGTTCCTGATCCTCTTATTGCTGTAATGGTATATCCTGATGCCAATCCTGCCCCATTATTATGATTAATTGCTCCTGCTGTAAAGTCTCCAATACTAGCCGTTACCTTTTCTGAAAATCGGAATCTAATTGTTTCTGTGTCAAGGAAATAAGGTAGAAAATAAGCTAATATAGGTGGCTTGTTATCTTTGGAAGCTATTAACAATGATCGACTCTCCATATAATTTCCATTTTTATCCTGAATTTCTTCTATATATACAGAATCTGTAAACGATACATCTGCTGCCCCTGCCGTAATCGTCAATACCTCATTTAACCATACATATGTGAGATCAGCGTTTTCTGGAGCACGATCAGTTACTGCCATTTCAACTGTGTTTTTTGAAATATCGTATAAGGGTTCAGAAAAATGTACTGTGACTGACTGTCCTGCTGCAATTGTAAAAACTTGATTGCTATTGCCAATTGCTGTAACCGTTGGACTTATAGTGTCTAGTCTCTGAACAGAGATAGCTGTAGTATCATATGCATTCAATGCCAAATCTTGAATGTCATCTGCAGCCTCAGTCCTAAGTAATGTATAATCCCCAGCGCCGATAGGTACTGGGTAGTTGGTACCCTTTACTGTTAATGTAATTGTATTAGTATTAGATCCTGCTAAATTTTCGATTACTAAATTCCCAGCCGCTGAAGGTCCTCCAATATTATTCATATAATCAGAGGTAAAGCTATCCACTATAATCGGTTCATCGAATACTATTACAATCTGAGTTTCACTTGTAAATGCCGCTGATAAAAGCTTAGGACCCTTATTATCGAATTTTGTAATCGGTAGAGATTGGACAAGATCCAAAGCATTCCCAGTTACATCCATTATTCCATTCCCAATTCCTACCACAGCCGTATCCCCCCCAACCAATGCTGCAGAGGCAGCATCAAGGGTACCCGCTACTGTTAATGTAATAACAGTAGTTCCATATCCTGCAACAGCTAAGATACTGAACCCGCTTGCTGTTCCGACATTGTTGATATGAGTTACTGTCCCTGGCGTGAAATCGGCTGCCGCTGCTGTAACAGGCTCGCTAAAAGTCACGGCAAGCGTTGTTGCTGACGTGAAGGCTGCCGAAAGCGCAGTAGGCTGACTATCATTTGATGTATCAATCAGTAGCAAATCAACCGCTGTATTACCATTTTTGTCTTCTACATTTACGATCACATCGTTTGTAAAGAGGGTGTCAAACACTGCTGATATAGTAAGCATATTACCAACATCATTCCCATCATAAATATTAGACCAACCATATCCTAAAGGAAGTCCTGTATTAGCAGTTATGGCTGCTTCAATATTGTGCTTTGCTAGTTCTGATAGCTCTTCGTTAAAGTTTAATTCAATTGGAACACCGTTCTGAACTCCATAAGCTGAAGTACCGTCTCCAAGCTTACTGACCGTTGGCGGAGTGATGTCGTACCTGCTGATAAATTGATTAGGAACACTAACCATAACATGGCCTGCTAAGTCGGTCACACCACTAATTGCTATAGAACTCGTGGAAGCACCATTAGGAACTGAATAGTACATGGTTAATGTAATGGCATTTGTTCCTGATCCAGATATTTCTGTAAGTGAGTATTGACCACCATTGATCCATATGGAGTCTGGAAAATTGTTTAATGTCGCAATAACCGGCTTGTTAAATGTTATAACAAATGGCCCCTCACTTATGAAAGCAGCACTTACCACTATTGGTGGTGCACTGATGGATTTTTGTACGGCTACTTCTGTATCAAAAGCAATTTTAACTTGGGCTGTAGTAGCATAATCCACTCCGTTGTTATATACAGCTAATGCCACTGCTAGCTTTCCTGCTGCATCTAATGCTGTATAATCTGTCATCGTAATTCCAAATATCGTTTGATTGGCTGTTTTTTCAATTATGGTTTTCACAGCTTCAACACTCGAAGCTGCATTTAACTCAGCTATGCCTATGGGTTCCGGTATCGCTGTTGGTGTTGGTGTTGGTGTTGCTGTCGGTGTTGCGGTTGCGGTTGCGGTTGGTGTTGGTGTTGGTGTTGCTGTCGGTGTTGCTGTCGGTGTTGCTGTCGGTTTTGTTGTTGCGGTTGCTGTCGGTGATGCTGTCGGTGTAGCACTTGGCTTAGGTGTTGGTGTAGTCGTTGTCGTTGGAGGTGTCTCAAATGTAGAGCCGGCTGTATTCATCGTTGCTAGAACAATGGTACCTTTACCTAACATTTTAACAATAGCATCCAGTACTAGTTCGTTTATCGTCGCCCCTTGGCTAAGGTTAAGCAACATCCCTGTTGCAGTCGAATTTGCGTTCATATTCTTTATTGTGCCTTCTGGGACATCGATTTGAATTTGTTGTGAGCTGACATTGACTGTATTAAAAGAGCCCGCTAATGTCACTTTTGAACCTGCTGGAAGTAATGAGCTAACATTTACATTTCCAAAGCCTGTCCCGGTTGAATTCGTTTCTTTAAGCGTTGCTGGAGAATTGATAATGACTAAGGCAACCGTAGTGGTTCCTTCCGAAACGATACGCACAATGCCTGTACCCGTTTTTTTATCAATAATAATATCCACAAGCACCGAGTTGTTAAAATGGATACTGTTCTCGCCGCCGCCTTGAACGGTTACTTTACCAGTGACTTTGACATTTTCTAAGAAAGCATCGCCATTGCCAATACCTTCTGCTAATAATAAGTCTCCATTAATGACCATGTTCTGCAGCTTAACACCCGCTGCATTTACAACCACATTCTTATTAACGGTGTCTACCCCTGTTGCTGGTCCGAAAGTACCCGCTGTATTGTAAGCTACTGTTGAAGCTGATGCGGTACGAACTGTAATAGCGCGATCTAGAGTAACAACGGCTTCTGCACGTGTAATAGACTTGCTTGGTTTGAAGCTATTGTCTTCTGCATAACCTTTTAGAATTCCCTGTGCTGCTGTTGCTTCTACTGCGTCTTTAGCCCATATAGCGATTGACGCTGAATCGATAAATGCAGCAGCTGCATTTTCCGTTTTCGTTAAAGCCAATAAACGATTTACAATTACGGCAACCTCTTGGCGACTAATCGGTTTGCTCGCTCCAATGGTCCCATCGGCATAGCCTGTAATATAGCCGGCCTTTACGGCTTTCGCCACTTCGGCATAAGCCCAATTGTCAGCAGCTACATCGCTAAATGCGATCTCAGCTGTTTCTGTAAATCCAAATGAACGATTGATTAAAGTGATGAATTCCGCCCTTGTAATATTATTGCCTGGCTTAAAGCTGCCATCTTTATATCCATTAATAAATCCCTTGTCGATCCATGAAGAAATTTGGGCTTCTGCCCAGTGCCCTGTAATGTCTGAAGTCGGAGCTGCGTTTGCAGGTTGTACCGCGCCTTCTGTTGTGTTTGCAAAAGCCGTGACATTGAAAGTCAGCAACATGCACAATAGGAGTAATGTAATTTTTCTAAACCATTTCTTTTCTTTCATAATAAGTCTCCTCTTAATTTAATAGATTTGGTGGGTTATATCTTTACACTAAACGACATTTTTTTCACACCTATGCCTTACAGTACTTCATAAGGAACGAAAAGAAACCTAACTAAAGTTATAGAAACGCAAAAAAAAGCCGGAAAAGGCTTAAACCTTCCGTCTTTTTTGCGATTTCGCTATACGGTGTATAGATCAATCCAACAAATGCAATTCTCTAGCAGCATTGATTGCTTGTCCACGTCTCTTAACTTGAAGCTTTCCATAGATATTAAAAATGTGGCTTTTGACAGTGCCTTCAGTCAATTGTGTATCTATTGCGATTTCTTTATTTGACAACCCCGCAGTTAGCAGCTGCAATATTTCTTTTTCACGATTAGTCAAGGGATCAATAAGAGGAGATGAAGTGATTAAGGGACTACGTTCAGAGCCATTATCCAAATCGCTAGTCTCGCTCCGTACAATACGTGAATCCTCTAATGATTTCAGATAATACATTCGGGCAATCATCATATCCAGCACCTCAAGCCTGTCCTTCGTAAACACACTGGAAATCAGGTTATTCTCCAAATAAAGGACAGATGCCTGAGTGTGGCCTGGAAAAAGCACAGACATACTAAGAATGGACTGAGGACGGTATCGGCGAATATACGGATCGGTAGCATAAATACTTTGCGATGCATTGGCAACCACAACCGGTTCGTCGGTTCTGACGACGTAGCGAACAATAGCTTCTGCATAAGAAACACCTTCCAGCTCCGCGTCCATACCGCCCTGCTCAGCCTCTATGAAGAATACTTCATCTTGTCTGCTCAGCACATACCCCCGTTCCGCGCCGGAAAATCGCAGCGCCGTTGCAAGGAACTGGCTCATCACCTCTTGTCTATCTGCTGATCTGGGCCACTCCGCCATTTGGTTAATGTCCACTTTACCGTTATCCAGTAAGAATCCCTGATCACGTGCGCCTTCACCTTGGAAGCTTTCTTCAGTGGGATATTGCTCTAGTTTTGTGCCCAGCCCATCTTCTCCAGCCGCAGCAACATAATCTTCGTACGCCACTGATGCGGATTGAGACAGCTCAGGGTAAGTCGCTTTCAATCGGCCCACTTTAGCAACAGCTCCCCATTGCCCATAAGCGGAGCAGGCATCCGTCAATAAAGCATCCGCCGCCGTAACGATATTTACTTCTCTATAGTAAAGTGAAGCACGTTCACAAGCTATCGCTTCCATAAGCTTGTTGCCTTCCCCGCGCGCGGAAGTAATCGCTTCTTCGAAACCTTTTATCGCCGCTTGCCCGTTTCCCTCAATTCGCATGTATTCAGCCCGAATCAGCAGATAGGCTGAGGATGTCGGTCCGTAATAACCAACAAACAGCTTTTTGTCGTGCAAATCTTTGCGAATTTGGGCACGGATCGTTTTCTGCTCGTTTGGCTTGGCTTCCACATAGAGGGCAGCTAATGAAAGGCATTGATACACTCTCTGTTTACGCTCCTGCAGCCGAGGTTTGGTATAGATGGTGTTTCTGGCGATCTCTCTCCATTCGAAGACTTCACGGTACCGCTCGGTCAAATAAGCGATTTCCATATGACAGGTGCAGATATAGAACGTCTCTAGCTTGTATATTTTGTTAAAATCGATCGCGCGACCTGGCACATCCGTTTCAATCCTGTTATGGCTTTCACCTTGCATTTCCGCTATATACCACTTTGCAATGCGAAACAATTCCATGGTGGTTTGATCCTGCAGCTGCAAAGTAGCTTCTTCAAACCTTTTCAGTTTGGCTGACAAGGAGGGCATGTCCCCCATATGGGTAAAAATACTAAACGTAACAGCAAGACCTACAAAGACTAGCTCCGCTGACTCCAGCCCAAAGCGCACGGAATGATCAAAATGCTTATTCGATTCTTCAGGATCTATACTTAATAATGCAAGAGCTTTTAAAAAGTGAAGCCGACATTGCAAGGCCATGCTTCCAAAGGAAGATGATAGTAGATTAGCTGTTTCTATATAGCGAAACCCTAGGGTCAAAGGAAAAAATTGATATACAAGAACGAAACCATACGCGCAAAGCGTAAACGCAAAGGCTTCGTTATTTCCATGCTTCAAACCATAACGTATGAATTTCGCGTTTAGTACAGTCGACATTTCTGGGTAGAGAACGTGGGCCGAAGCGGATATCGCCATGATCAGATTGGTCAAGGCATCGTACTCAGGTTCACGGTTTAACGGCAAAGAGCTCAGTTCATCTCGCTTTCTGTACAAGGTCAATTGCGCAAGTGCTAGCTCTTTCATTAAAGTTGTTTTGGAAGGCTTCATGGGTATTTCCCATCCGAATTCGGCCAAAGCCTGCAGCCCGACTTCAACGGCAATAGCGTCTCTTTTTAGAAAAGCATTCATTCGGATGCGGATGACATATATCCTGGAACGTTCCACTCGATCATGAGCAAGGGCCATCAGCCGATCGAGCATCGCTCCGGCACGATCCACATGCCCCGTCATATACTCGCATTCCGGAAGCTCAAACATGAAACGGTAAGCAAGCGGATCCTTGCCCGCTTTACCTGCTTCACCAAGCAGCTGCAAGCCCTTTTCCAAAAATTGAATCGCTGCCTGGAACGCAGTCGACATCTTCGCTTTCAGACCCGCTTGCAGATTACACTCGGCCAGCTCCCGTTTTTCAGCTTCATCTACGATTTCAGGCGAGCCGAGATTCAAATGATGCACCATATCAAAGATGGTCTCTTTTCCTAGATCAGGGCTCTGGCTAAGCAAGACTCGCCCGATCTTCAAGTGCAGGAATGGTTTGTCGGAGTCCAAGACATTGCTATAAGCCGCCTGTTGTACGCGATCGTGTAGAAAGGCATAATAGCAATCATCTATTCCCTCCTCATCCACGTCATTCTCACGACGAATTAAACCTTCTTCTACGGCAAATCGCAAAAGCTTGAACGTCGCTTGCAGCGATTGTCCGCTGACCAAAGCAAGCGTTGCTGGACGAAAACGGTGTCCCATGGCTCCTGCAATAGCAAGCAGATCTAAGGTTTCATGCGGCAGCAAGTGTAGTCGAGACCCGATCAAATGAAGAATATCCGGATCATTTGACATCTGTTTTACTACCGCGGCATCCCACATCCAAATCGCTTGTTCCTGATCATAATACAGCTTTTTTTCACGGTATAAACTGTCCAGAAGGCGGTGCAGGTGAAATGGGTTGCCGCCCGTTCTTTGGTAAAGCGATTCCGCAAGCACACGAATGCGATCTGAATTCTCGTGGAGAACGAAGGCGGTGAATCGGTGCACATTCGCCAATGACAACGGCTCGAGCGCAATATGCCGCAACCGTATGGATGCTTCCTCCATCTGAAGGGAGAGGGTATTTTCCATCCAGAAAGCTGCTGAAGTAGTGTCCTCTCCGCCAAGATCCTCGACAGCCAATATTTCCGTGCGAAATGTACCGATCAATAAGATGCCTTGTAAGGAGGGATCGTGCGCCAAAGTGCGAATCACGTCCAACGTTGCCGGGTCCGCCCATTGGAGATCATCCAGAAAAAGCACAAGTGGATATTCCTTGCCGGCAAAAGCCTTTATAAAAACGGGAAGTAAACGACGCAAACGGACAGCAGCTTCTGCGGAAGGCAATGGTTCAACAGCAGGAAAATCACCGAGCAGCATCGCGGCTTCCGGCAGAAGCTCTGCAATCACACCCGCTCCCTGACCCAGCGCCCCCGCTAACTTGTTTTTCAACTCTGCAACTTTGTCCAACGACTCACTCCAGATGTGCTGCATCAATTTTTGAAGTGCCTGAAGCAATGGCGCAAATGGCATATCATGATTCATCAGATCACACTTACTCGAAATGAACCTAGCCCCTACACTCGTAACCGATTCTTGAAGCCCTTGGATCAGCGCGGTTTTTCCGATACCTGCCAAACCACTGACCAGGACGAACGCCGAAGCGCCCGCTTGGGCTGCTGCAAAAGCACGGCGCAGTTCTTCTTCCTCTTTTTCACGGGCAAACAACATTCGCGGGAGACGAAATCGATTGGCCTCATCCGCACAAGCAATCTCAAAAGGGGCAATCTCACCCGTTTCTGTTAGGGAGTAAAGACAGCGGTTTAAATCGAATAACAACCCATAAGCACTCTGATAACGCTCCTCGGGCTCCTTCGCCAGCAGCTTCATAATCATTTCATCGAGTGGACCAGCCCAGTCGGGGCGCAGCAATTTTAGAGATTTGGGATTGATGGCAAGGTGGGCATGTACCCATTCTTCCATGTCTTGTGCCTGAAACGGCAATTGTCCTGTAAACATCTCATAATATAGAATACCAAGTGCATACAAATCGCTGCGTTGATCGGGCAAACGATTCATTCTACCTGTTTGTTCGGGGGATAGATAAGCATAATCGAGCTTCAAGTCTTCTACGAGATAGGCTTGATTCATTTCCAGCTCGAAGCGAATTCCAGCAGGATTTACAATGCCCATGATTTTTTGCTGCTTATGTATCGTATGAGCCAATGTCGCAAGCACTACAGCCATATTCAAAAAGGATGAAACATCAAGAATACGACCATTCATCCATGTCTTTAGTTCAATACCACTACTATCCATTACAATGCCTCTCCCTCTTCTGGATGCCAAAAATCTATACTCTTGAAAATTGTGCAGTTCCGCCTATTTTACCATCGTTTCTGCAATTCAGTGAAGGTTTTATTCTCAAAGCTATATAAGGGACATCTTAGAGGAAAATACAAAAAATCCGCCTTACTTATGACACGGCTCAGCGTATCATAATAAGGCGAATTTTAAGGCATCAGTACCTATATTCTGAAAATTCAGATATTTATAAACCTGTGAACCACTAATCTAATCAAGCTCTCAGAGATGTGCCAGAGTCAATAAATCCGAAACCGGTGTTCGCGGCGAACCGTTGGCTACCTTGTTCTCATCATAATAGCCGAGATGCAACGTTCCGACCACCTTCTCACCTGGAAGCACACCGATAGCTTCACAGAAACTCCGGTCCCAGTTGTAAGCATTTGTTTTCCAAACCATACCAATGTTTTGTTCCCACGCCAGTAATTGAATATTCTGAATCAGGGCGCTCGTCGCTCCGTATGCATCCTCCCACTGTCTTGGCCGCTCCAATCTCGCATGCTCGGATTCTTCGCTCATGATTACAATTAAATGCGCAGGAGTCTCAACAGTGAACTTATCCATCAGCGTCTGACCATATTTCTCTCGAGCTTCCTGCGAGTAAGTGCTCAATACCGCAGACGCAAGGCGCTGCCTGCTATCACCCATAAACAATATGAATCTCCACGGCTCTTTGGAAGCATGATATGGCGCCCACACAGCGGTTTCCAGAATTTCAATGATTTGTTGCTCAGTGACGGGATGACCGTTAAATTCCCGTATTGTTCTTCGATTACGAATTACAGAAGCTAAAGTTGTCATTAGCCTTTACCACTCCTCTAATCTGAATCGTTCACTATTATTTAATCAACGCTGCTAGAACCTGCTGAATGCCCTCTTTGAATGCAAGCGGGCCTCCCCGGTTCCAAGGATGGTTGGGCACGAGATGCACCTGTCCATTTTTTACAGCAGGTATATTTTTGTAAATCTCATTTTCCAGCAATTCCTTCTTAAGCAATTCGGTATCTGAATCCTCATCAACATGCATGAATATATGGTCTACCTTCATCTGTGCAAAAACTTCCTTGGAAATCGGCTCTGCCCACGTTTCCTTCGGTACCCCTTCGGATGGTGTCAATCCCAGCTGGTCATATAGAATGTATCCGGGTACTTGATCCTTCAACCCGTGAATTCGAATTTCCTTAGCTGTTAACCGAATGAAAGCAACTGTCTGATTCCCAACGGCAGCCTTAAGCTTACTCTTGGCGTCTTCCAGCAAAGCATTGTATTCATCTATATTGGCCTGTGCCTTGCTTTCCAAGCCTAGTGCCTTGCCAAGCGCTAAATGCGTTTCTCTCCAGTCCATTTTCCATTCAAAAAATAGGGTAGGAGCAATTTTATTCAATTCGCCTATAACATCCTTATGAGAATAGCCTGCAATGATCAGATCAGGATTTGTTGATAATATGGCCTCAGCACTAGGCACATTGCCAATTTTCTCTACGCCTTTCAATCCTTCTGCCAAATAAGGCAGGTAACCGTCAATTTGGCCGGTACGGTCATAAGTGGGTACAGCAATGGGCTTAATGCCGAGAGCCATCAGATGGTCAATATCATCGTGATAGGTCAGAGCAATCCTTGTGGGATTCGCAGGGATCTCAACATCCCCCAATATTGTTGTTACGATACGATTGGCTGCGGGCGTTGGTTCCGCTGATGCGGTTGGCACCGCCGTTGGCGCTGCTGTTGGCGCTGCAGTTGCCTGCGGTGATTCTGTCTGTGTCTTAGTTTCTTCCTTTGTACCGCACCCCACTGCAATAATAACGACCATCAACAAACTGATAAAAACAGCTGTTGCCTGATTTTTGAGCTTCATTGTAAATCCTCCTATTATTCTATTGAAAATGATTATCATCCTCAGTAGAATAATACAATGTTCAAAGGACTTAATCCATTAACAATTTTGATCATTTATTTGTGCATATTTTCAAAAAGGGACAGAGCATGGTTAATTCCATTTGAATAAGCGATAGGGCCACCCTTAGCCCATGGATAGCGCGGCACTTCCAGCAGCTTCTTCTTCCGGACAGCAGAATGCGCCATGAACTGATTGTATACCTGCTGCGAACCGCTTCTTCTGCCGACTATGATATAATCCGCGTTAATCGCTGCCGCTTCCTCTGGCATTATCAGTTGGTTCCAATTATTATCGGTAACGACCGAAGCCGGTGTTAGTTCGAGCTGTTGAAACAACAGCCACCCGCCATTGCTGGTGTAAGGGCTCACACGAATCCCCTGCTGCGTCATCTCCAGAAAGACAAATTTCTTGCCGCCAGCCCGCTTATGCATTGTATCGCGGGCGGTCAGCACTTGCCGATTGAACTGCTCGATATTGCGTTCAGCTTTCTCTTCTTGCCCGAGAACCTTAGCCAGCTCCCGATGGGTGTTCCGCCAGTCCACCTCCCAGAAATAATAATGAGTCGAGGCAATTTTGTCCAATTCCGTTATTCCCCAATTTCTCATAAACCTGCAAGCAATGATCATATCGGGATTCAGCTTCCGTAGCAGATCTTTGCTGATCGTTTGCTCACAGCCGATTCTCGGGGCGTCCTGCAAATATTCCTGTAAGTATGGGATTATGTGTTCCGTATGGTCTTCATTATGATCATTGGGTACAGCAATGGGCAACAGCCCCAAAGCAATCAAATGATCCACTTCGTCGATATATGTCACTGCCACTCTTACCGCTTTCAACTCGCGACCCGTTCTGGCGCTATCCGTATTCCAGTTCTTTTTTACATAAATTGAAGGTGGAATGCCTACAACCTTTTTAAATATTCGGCTAAAATAATACTCATCGCAAAAGCCTGTGTTTTGCGATACTTCCCGCATCCCCTTCGAATACTGCAGCATTTCTTTGGCTCGTTCTATCCTGACATGGGTCAGGTAATCGCTGGGAAGCATACCTATTGATTTTTTGAACAATCTCGAGAATGAGCTGGCATTCAACCCGCTAAGTCTGGCCATATCATCGATTTTAATGTTGTCTGCATAATGCTTATCCATATAAATTGCGGATCGCTCCATAGTATATAGCGGATTGGAGTCCTCGTCGTTCGTCTTGGCTTCCTCCATTAAGGTATACAGCATCTCCTCAAACCCCAACTGCTGCTTCCAGCGAAGCAGTCCTGTCTTGGCGTCCCGCCCCTCATGCAACCGCCTGATCATATGATCGACCTGCATCCAGTTCTGTACTGCGATCTCGCCGTAATTGATTAGCGGAATTTTTTCCACTTCACTTACTGACCAAGCCTGATTGCTTCTTGTTGACAATGCCATTGTAAATGTTAGGTAATAGGTTTCCAGTGGGATGCCTGCATCTACTGACACCTCAACGAGCATGCCCGGCGTCAACAGAAACAGTTTATTTTTCTCAATTTTGTATTTTGTGCCATCAATCGTTAACGTCCCCGAGCCTTCCCTGATGAAAACAATCGTATGGCTGCGGACAACTCTTCGCCTCGCCTGTTGATGCCACTCTCCGTTAAAATGAAAGATTTCTTTCAGAGAAAAAATTAATCTTCCTGAACGATCATCATCCACAGGACCGTGAGTAGCTGGTGTTTTGGTATTCATTATAGACCTCCCTCTTAATCAACAGTCGAATATAAGCACTTTAAATGAGAATAATTATCACTTACTATTGTACGTGAAATAAAGAAGCCTTTCAACTGTGTGAAGGCTTAGAGAGGGTGAAAAATGTATGATTGTTTCATCCTATTGAAACTAAAAGTATACAAAAAATTAGCATTCTTTCTAACTCTAGCCACGAGCGTTATGTATCGCTTGATGCTGTGCCGCACGAACGGCTCGAAGCCTGCTATTATCATATGGTATGCATAGAGGTGTTCCATAAAGAGGATCGGGAATGATTTCACATTTGAGGCGAAAAACGGTTTCTATTAACTGCACATTAACCACTTCGTCCGGTCGCCCCTGCACCTCTATTATTCCGTCTCGGATCGCGACGATGTGATCAGCGTAACGGCAAGCGAGATTGATATCGTGAAGCACCATGACGATAGTGCTCTGATCGCGGTCATTCATTTCATAGAGTAAGTCAAGTATTTCGATCTGATGTGTCAAATCGAGATAGGTGGTTGGCTCATCCAACAGAATAATTGGCGTCTCCTGTGCCAGTGTCATGGCAATCCATGCGCGCTGCCGCTGCCCGCCAGAAAGCGAATCTACCGATTGCTCCGAAAGCGTGGTCATGTCCGTCGCCTCCAATGCCTTCTGAACGGCTACCTCATCCTCGCGTGACCACATCCTCAGCCAGCTTTGGTAAGGGTATCGGCCTTGTTTGACCAACTGCAGCACTGTCAACCCTTCCGGAGCAGTCGGTCCCTGAGGAAGAATAGCAAGCTTGCGCGCAACTTCCTTTGTGGACATGCTGGCAATATCGACACCGTCCAATAATACTGAACCGTGCTGTGGCTTTAGTAGCCTAGCCATGGAGCGGAGCAGCGTCGACTTGCCGCATCCGTTACTACCAATGAATACGGTAATTTTCCCCTTCGGAATGGCCAGGTTCAAATCCTCAAAAATAAATGCGCCTCCATAAGATAATCCAAGTCCCTTTGCTTCCAATGTACTCATATCAGCATGCCTCCTGGCTTAATAACGACGATTTCGGTTACGGTACAGCAGATACATAAAAAACGGTGCGCCGATTGCCGCAGTTAATACACCAGCTGGCACATCTCGTGGTAAAAAGGCGGTACGCGCCACCAAATCCGCCACTAGTAGAATCAGTGCTCCAAGCAGAGCTCTGACAGGCAGCACACTGCCAAAAGACGAGCCCACGAGCTTGCGTGCCATATGCGGTGCCATCAACCCGATGAAGGCGATCGCCCCACCTATTGCAACGGCAGAACCAGCAAGAGCCACACTAAGTACAATTAGTACCAGCCGATGCTTCTGTACATGAGCCCCGGCACTGTTGGCAACATCGTCGCCAAGTGCTTGAATATTAACGTTTCGGGCTTGCAGCCAAGTGATCGGCAGAAGAATTGCTACCCAAGGCAGCAGTGTGAACACATCCTTCTCCAATGATGTCCCATAGATGCTTCCGCTCATAAAAATTATAGAGCGATCGGCTAGCTCTAGAGGACCCGAGATAATTAACATATAAGAGATGGACTTGATAGCTGCCGAAAAGCCTATGCCAACAAGAATGAGCCGCAACGGTTCAACTCCACGCTTCCATGAGAGAATATACAACAACGCAGTAACGAAGAGCGCTCCGCTAATTGAAGCAAGCGGCATCCAATGAATCGATACTATACCATCGAAAAAGAAAATAAAAAGAACAGCGCCAAGAGAAGCCCCTTCCGTAATGCCTACTACATCCGGTGAAGCCAGCGGGTTCCTAATGATGCCTTGTAAGATAGCCCCCGCAACAGCTAAAGAAGCACCGATCAGTATGGAGATAATAATCCGCGGCAGACGCAGCTTCTCCACAATAACCTGTTCCATAGGCTCTGCCTTACCTAAAAGAGCTTTAATGACGTCAAAGGGTGAGATATATTTACTGCCAATTCCTGTACTGATTATTACAACGATAATACAGAGCACAAACAAAATAATGCTAATCCATATAGTTTTTTTCTCTATTAAAAAGGAATACTTGGAATCTGCCGATCGGAACGATCTATATTTGCCCATTACATTCGTCTGCCTTTCCTTGCGATATATACGAAGAACGGTACTCCAATAATCGCAGTCATAACACCAACGGGAATTTCCTTCGGCATGGCGATGTAGCGGGAACCCAAATCGGCCGCTACCAGCAACAATGCGCCTAGCACCGCGCTATATGGCAATATCCAGCGGTAATCACTACCAATCAGGTACCGAACGATGTGTGGGATGATGATTCCTACGAAGGCGATAGGACCTGCTATAGCGACCGAACTTCCAGCAAGAAGAATGACTGCAGCCGCCGAGAACATCTTAATAAATGCAGTGTTCTGGCCTAGTCCTTGTGCAACATCGTCCCCCATCACGAGCACGTTCAAATGTCGTGAAAGCAGTAAAGCGATCAGTATACCTGCTCCCATATAGGGCCAGACGGATATGAGTTGATCCATATCACGCCCAGCAACCGAACCTACTAGCCAGACGAGTAGCTGATCAAACATTCTGCCGTCCGTAAGCATCAGCCCCTGAGTAAGCGAGGCAAAAAATGCGGTCATGGAGGCTCCAGTCAGCGTGACCTTGAGCGGGGTCATACCGTCTCTACCGATACTTCCTAACAAGAAGACAAGTCCACCGCTGAAGGTTGCGCCGATTAGCGCAACCCAAGTAAATGCCTGCATACCCGATATCCCCAGCCAAGCAGACGACATAATGATGAAAAAAGCAGCTCCAGAATTTACTCCAAGTGTACTAGGTGAGGCAATAGGATTGCGTGTTATGACCTGCATGACCGCCCCTGAAATGGCCAAGCAAGCTCCGACAGATGCGGCAATTAGCGCTCTGGGAACTCGGGCTGTACGAATGATCAAATGTTCATTACTCGTATTATAATGGGTGAATGATTCCCAGACGACCCTAAAAGGGATATCCGTAATCCCAAAAGCGATGCTGCACATAATGGCAGTCGCAAGAATAATAAGCGAAACCATTAAAAAAACAATTCTCATATAATCCACTTTCTTCTAAACCAGCTATTCTAGGTTGCGATCCTTAGTCAAGGTATGCTCTTGTTGCATTCTAAAGCAAGTAAAACAGCTTGTCAATGAACATGATAATCATTATCATTTAGTTATTGACAGTTTAAAGCTTTCCCTTTATAGTTTAAACTTGCAAATGATAATCGTTCTCACAACGAGAAGAAAACCAACTTAGGAGGAAGAAAGTCATGAAAGTAAGAGGGACACAAACAAACGGTAACCGTACAGCTTGGTTTGGGATGCTGATGCTTATTCTGGTTATGGTACTTTCAGGATGTGGAAGTAAAGAGACATCCGACAATGCAAATCAAACAAATTCCACGGCAACGAATCCGCCAGAGACAGCTGCAAACACGGATAATCAAGTGCGTAAGGTAAAGCACGCTATGGGAGAAACGGAGATCAAGGGGACTCCGCTAAAGGTTGTAGTACTGACAAACGAAGGTACTGAAGCACTCTTAGCTCTTGGAGTAAAACCGATTGGTGCCGTTAAATCTTGGACGGGCGATCCGTGGTATGATCATATCAAAGCTGACATGGAAGGCGTTACAGTGCTTGGTGAGGAGGGTCAACCAAACCTTGAGCTTATTGCTGGTCTGCAGCCAGATCTAATCATTGGCAATAAAAAACGGCAAGAAAAAATATACGAACAGTTGAAAGCAATCGCTCCGACCGTCCTATCAGAAGATTTGCGCGGTGAATGGAAAATCAACTTCAATCTGTATGCAGAAGCGCTGGGTAAAACCGCCGAAGGTGATGTGCTAATGGCTGCATTCGATAAGCGGATTGAAGATTTCAAAGTGAAAGCCGGCGACAAGTTAAAGCAGACTGTATCCGTCGTTCGTTTCATGGCTGGCAAAACACGTGTCTACCACACAAACACGTTTTCAGGCGTTATTTTCGATAAAATCGGTATCGCCCGTACAGAAATGACGAAGAATGCGAAAGACGCGTTTGTCGACGAAATTAATAAGGAGCGGCTTCCGGAAGCAGATGCTGATCGCATATTCTTCTTCACGTATGAAACTGGCGATGGAAAAGCAAACCAAACGGAACAGGAATGGACAAATGACTCGCTATGGAAAAATTTAAATGCAGTCAAGAACGGACAAGCCTACAAAGTTGATGATGCCATTTGGAACACAGCTGGTGGCATAAAAGCAGCGAACCTAATGCTCGATGAGATGTACAAAATTTACGAAATTAAGCAATAATCTTTCCGTTTCTCTAAGAAAGCTGCCTCCTTCCAAAAAGGGGACAGTTTTTTTTCGGCTACAATACTGTGGAAGCCAATTTTAAATCATCTTGATCATAGCCATATGCTTCAAAATCCTTCCTATATATTTCTCTAACCAGATCTTTTGTTTCTTGATTATAGAGGCTCTCATAAGTTGGGAAAGACCAATCAAATATCCCCATAGTCATAATCATCTCCGCAAATTCGCCTTTTTTGACCATTTTCTCTGCAAAATGGTGCGGTGATTTTGTAATCTCGGAGAGGGGAGCTTCTAATAAGCCATATTTATTTTCAATATCTCTTATATGTGTGCTGAAGTTCTCTAAATAGATATAATTTTTTATAAAATGTTCTTCCCCGTTAATATACTGAAGCCCGATATGAGGGTCCACGGAGCTTATTTCTGATCCTAAGTTTTTAAGATAATATAAAAATTGTTTGAAGGACATACCTCTGTTAAGATCACCATGGAACATGGAAATGAGCCACGGGGAACAAATCGTAGATAAAAAAGAACTAACTGCCCTTCTATAAGGATTACGAACAAGTTTATAAGTATCCTGTTTTTCCGCTAAAAGACTCTCTATTAATATGGATGAATACTCCGTTTCTTTTGTGAATATATCATTTCTATACCTATGAACCTCTCCACCTGATCTATGACTTACATCATCAAATAATCCAAGCTGGAAAAAAAACCACCGATTTAAAGTCGTGCAACCGCTCTTGGGAGTCCAAAATAAGGTCATTGGAAAATATTTATGGTAAAGGGGTAAATAAGGTGCTTTCAAATGATCTATAAACTGTATATCTCTTTTAGACATTTTATCACTCTCCTACTATATAAAATATCGAGATCCTATACCTAAAGTTCGACTATTTCACTCTAATAAGATATGTAATAAATATATAAATGCAATGGGTAAAAAGTAGAGTTGCAGCCTAAAATTAACAAAGGTGAACCTCCGCGCTGTCTCTAACGGCAAATCCCAAATCTTCTTCATATACACTTAATAAAAAGATACGGTAGACACTGATTATTCAGTATCTACCGTATTTTAGGTGTTAATATTAAAGCTTAAGTCCAAGATCAAGTGTAACGTTCAACATACGAAGAATCATTGCAACTGATTGTTCTTTGGTAGCATTAGCATTAGGGTCAAATTTCCCATTCCCCGTACCACTGATAATTCCTGCATCAGCTGCTGCGTTGATAGCATTTTGTGCCCAGTTACCTTTAACATCAGAGAACTGTTTTCCTGAGGTGGATGCTTTAATAGTCATAACTTTGCTGATCATAGTTACAATTTCTGCTCTGGAGATAGTTTGATTTGGTTTGAATGAGCCGTCACCATAACCTGAAATTATACCATTAGACTTAAGAGCTTGAATTGCATCTTCTGCCCAGTGTCCTTTAGCATCAGAGAAACTACCTGTACCGCTTGGAGTTAAACCAAGTGCATTAACGAACATTGTAGCAAATTCGGCTCGAGTTGTAGGTTTTGTTGGGTTGAAAGAACTGTTTGTATCCCCTGAAACAATTCCCATTCGAGTGGCAAGATCAATTGTAGCTGCACTCCAAGACTTTGCTGGTACATCGCTAAACGGTTTAGAAGGTGTGTTTTGTGCCTTTTCTACAATAGCCCTTATTATACCAACGTTAACCTTGTCGTTAAGCTCAGGCTTATCTTGATTAACTACTGGAGTTGACGTAGGTGCAGGTGTAACTACTGGAGTTGGCGTAGGTGCAGGTGTAACTACAGGTGTTGGCGTAGGTGCAGGTGTTGCAGTAGGAGTAACCACTGGTTTTACAACTGGCGGTATAACTACAGGCTCGTCAACTGGTGGTATAACTACAGGCTCGTCAACTGGTGGTGTTACAGCATCCGTCTTAACTGTGTGTGTAACCCCAACACTTTCAGCACCTGCTTCGTTTATCGCTTTGAATAAGAATGTGTATGACGTGTTAGAAGTAAGGTCTTTCACGTTATATACACCTGAAGTAACAGAATCAACAGCATTACCATTCATGTAAATGTTAACTGTAGAAAAACCACGATCAGTAGGAAGCGAGAAAGTAAAGTTTACTGTTGTCGTTGTGTGAGTCTCTACCAAGTTAGTAATATCGGAAGGTATTGGTAAAGCCTCACGTGTAACATTAATTGTGTAGGTTTTAGTAGTTCCATCTTCTGCAGTTACTTCAATATCAATTGGATTAGATCCCACAGATAAAGCAACATGGGCGAAAGGCGATACCCCTCCTATTTTGGCAAAAGCCGGATTAGAATGGTCTGTTAAAGGTTCACCGTTTACGGTAACTGACGAATTGTAATACGCTACCGTTGGCGTTACATCAATACCCTTTACATCATTAGATACCGAAGCCGTGTAAGATGCAGTAGCAGAATTAAATTCAGGACTTAATTCACCGTCGGAAATTTCAAGATAACCTAATCTTGTATCATTTGAAACCCGATAGGCATAAATTGTGTAGGATTGACTAGTATCACCATCTTCAGCAGTTACATTAACCTCAATAACATTGTCACCAACATTAAGATCGATTGGTAGGGAGTCATCACCACTGGTAACAGTAACCCCGTTTACAGAGACAGAAGCATGACTATCAGCTGCTGTAGGTGTGACTTTCATACTGCTGACATCAGCATCTACAGTCAAGTAATAAGTTGAGTCCGTTGTGTTGAAGATAGGATCAAGGTCACCAACAGAAGTAGTTAGATCACTTAAATCGGAATTTGAAGAACCTGCTTTGTAAACAGTCACTACGTAATGACTGACCGTTTTACCATCTTTAGCTGTTACTGCAATGTCGATAATGTTTGCACCAGCATGCACAGGAAGGTTTTCTGATGTGTTACCCCATAACATATCAGGAGTACCTGGCATAGGCGGCATTCCTGGAAAACCCGGCATTCCTGGCATTCCTGGAAAACCCGGCATTCCTGGCATGAAATTCTGAACAACTGTAACCCCGTTTACCTTAACTGTCTCATAACGTTCTGATACAGTCGGAGTAACGGTTACGGAAGTAACGTCACTTGTTACATGCACAGTGTAATTTAACTCGGTAGGACTAAATACTGGGGTAAGGATCCCCCCACCCATTATTAAAGTCTTTAATTTAGAGTTATCTGACAAAGGTGTAACAGAAAAGACTTCGCTGAAAGCTGAATATTTATCACTTGTGTTCACAGCTAGTACCTTAAGCGAATAGGTTGAGTCATTTGTTAAGCCTGTCACATCATAAGAAGTAACATTTGCATTTACTTGCCCTGCAAGGTTATTACCATTATAAATTTCATAACCTGCTAGGTCATACTCAGTATTTGCCGTCCAAGAAATAACAGCATGCTGACTTCCCGATACAACTGATACCCCTGTAGGGCTTGCAGGAGCATTTGGATTGACTATCGTTATTGATACAGAATCGCTCTTTACTGACTCTTCATCCGTTAGGGTAGAAGCTGTTACTTCGAAGCTATATTCAGTACCATACTTCAAACCAGTAGCCGTATAAGATAAACCTGTTACCGACTCCGAAGTAGCCTTCACTCCGTCCATATATACATCATAACCTTTTAAGTCCATACGATTACTTGCGTTCCAAGTTACGGTTGCAGTAGTTTCATCAGAAGTGACGTCTACTCCAGTAATCTTAGCAGGAGTGCTTGGATCTGCTACTGCAGCACTAACTTTTAATTGAGATACAAGTGAGAACAATAAAACCACCAATGTCATTAATACTATAAATCTGCGTACCCTATTCTTATTCGATAAAAATAAGCTTGAACCTACCACTTTACACTCTCCTATTTTGTATATTGAACTACTTTGTGTTCTACTTCACATTTATCGCTACTGAATAAGTAAGCATCGACCTACCTGATCTTTTTTGCCAATATCTTTCATCTTTTGCCTCCTAATGTGTTCAATATTTAAAAATACTCCCATGCAAAAATAAGTATACCACCCCCCAATGACGGCAAAATGACAAACTTCGACAGCATAAAGAGCCCTGCAAATCATCTTGCGCTTCAAAATGTTTTTGTCTTTCTCTAGAAGTATTATTAATCCGTGCATCAAAAAGTCCGATTAGTCCATTGATTTATACAGATGATAAGGCTAATCTTAATGATAATGAATATCATTATTAATTGGGAGTGGTTTTTTGTGTCTGGATTAAAAAAGTATGGCTGTATCCTATTTCTCATTCTTCTGTCACTGAGCTTGTCGGGCTGTGGGAAAAGCTCTGATGACGTAAAAACCGACACAAGGGCTTATACCGACAGCTTGGGAAAAGAACTGGAGATTCCAAAGGAACCCAAGAAAATTCTCGCATTAGAGAATGTCGGAGAATTATCGGCGTTAGAAGTAACACCGGCTGGAACCAATGATTATTTTCTGAATATTTTTAAAGAAGCCCTTAAGGATGTAGCATCTGTAGGAGAATTCGAGCCTAACCTGGAGGCGGTTATCAAACTGCAGCCCGATTTAATTATAGTTGCGGATTATATTGAACCTGAACAGCTTGAAAAATTGTCCAAAATAGCACCAACAGCCGTATTAAAGTGGAATACGAGCTTTGCGGAGCGACTGCATAACGTTGCTGAACTGATAGGAAAAGAGCAGGCAGAAACAGCCTGGATTGCCGGTTATGAAGTTAAAAAGAAAGCCGTGCAGGAGAATCTCAGTCCGCTTGTAGCGAAGGGGGAAACTGCATTGCTGCTGAAAGGGAATGCGAAGGGGTTATTTATGTTCTCCCCAATCTGGTTCCCTGGGATATATGATTTAATGGGATTTGCTGCACCGGACGCTATAAAACCTTTATTAGAGAAAGATCCGTATTTTGCTGGCGAAGCGATTTCCATGGAAGCCTTGGCCGAATACAAGGTGGATCGCATCTTCCTGCGAGTTGACGCTGCTTCTTACCAAGAGCTGATTGACAGCCCGTTACGCAATACGCCTGCTTTTAAAAACGGCCATATTTACTTACTTGATGAAACATGGGATAATGCCGATGTAAAATCCCTGGAAATACAAACCGAAAAAGCCGTTGAGGTGCTCAAAACGAACTCTGCCAAGTGAGGAATAAGCAATGGATACTAGCTATGCTCTGAAGGATATTCAAATCCGCCATAATCTGCCTGATCGCCATACGGAAAAATGGATGACTCGCGCAGATAGCTTTATGCTGTTTATTGCGGAGCATGGTGAGGCGAATTTACGGATAGAAGCTAGAAAGTATCCTTTATTAGCAGGAAAATGTTATCTTGTGCTACCCCAAATGGTGGCGGAATTGGAATGCAGATCGGAAGGAAATCTTTATTGCCATCTTCTTACTTTTGAAAAAATCCAAACAGGCGCTCCTGCAATTGCAGACAGGGACAAAGAGATCGGCGATCGTTTGTTTTCTTGTAAAGGCGAGCTGGATATTCAGCCTTTCTCTAAGATGCTGGTACAGCTCAAAACCCTCTACGATTGCTGGAACCCGTTATATATCGCGGATAAGACACACTGTCAAACGGCATTTCAGCAGTTTCTTGACTTTATGGTGGATAGCTATCCCTCCGAGGGCAGGAGCAGTGAGCTTCGCCAAGCTGTGGAACACAGCCTAGATCAGCTTCATCAAAATTATGATAAGCAGCTAAGCGTCGAACAGCTTGCAAAGGAAGCCATGATGAGTGTCAGGCATTATTCCAGGCTGTTCAAGAAAATGACGGGCGAAAGCCCAAGTGATTATCTAGCCGACCTGCGGATTAAGCGAGCCAAGCTGCTGCTGCTTCTCACCTCGGATTCGCAGGATACCATTGCTAATCATTCCGGATTTCCAGATAAATTCTATTTTAACAGGCGTTTCAAACAGCGTACGGGGATGACGCCTGGCACCTACGTTCGGCATTTTCAGCAAGCCTCGCCTCGGGTGGTTTCGCTCGAATATAGCGGTGAACTGCTCGCGCTGGGTGTAAAGCCCGTTGGGGTAATTAATTGGAGTATGCCGCTTTTTGCAGACAGGCTGGATAGCTCAACAAGTCTGATTGATGCCGAGTCCAATCTGGAGGCAATTGCAGCACTTAATCCGGACATCATTCTGGCAGGGAATTATAACAGACCCGGTTTTTTGGAGGATTTATCCCGAATTGCTCCGACATTGCAGATTGATTGGAAGCAATCCATATTTGAACATCTGCATATTGTTGCCGAACTGATGGGGAAAGAGCAGCAGGAGAAGTTATGGATCAACCGCTATCAAATACGCAAAGACACCATCAGACAGACACTAAGCACTTATCTATCCACAACTGAAACGGCAACTGTGCTCAAATTGGGAGCTCACAAAGACATTTGGCTGTACGCACCTGTCTGGTTTACAACTATATATGATGTCCTTGGGTTTAAGCCCCCACAGGAAATTGAATCACTAGCCCGGCATAATCCTCATTTTGCCATAACCATTCCCTTGTCGGAGCTTTTACGGTATATAGGTGACCGGGTATTCATAATTGCTTCCGACGAAACCGATCCGGCATGGATTCAGCAAATTCGTGAGCAGATTGCACTAGGCAAGCGTGGGCAGGTGCATATGCTGCACCATTTATGGGGATATCCCGATGCAACGTCACTCGAATGGCAGCTTGCAGCCGCAAGCGAACTATTGATACGTCCGTGAAACTTAGGAGGAGAGAAAGCTGAACAAACAGGAACGCATTCATTCTATTGCACTGGCTTTGCATGAACAAGGAGCTTTTAACGGTTGTTTGTTAGTTGCGGAAGAGGGTATTCCAATCTACAAAGGAGCATTCGGCTTTGCGGATAAAGAACAAGGAAGACTTTTAACGGAACAGTCCATCTTTGATCTGGCATCCGTATCAAAAGCTTTTACGGCAGCGGCCGCCATGCTGCTGCAGGAACAAGGCAAGCTAAAGCTAGATGACCGGCTGGAGAGCTTATTCCCGGATTTTCCCTACACGGGTATGGAGGTCTCTCATCTGCTTCATCATACGTCTGGCCTACCGGATTATATGGATTTGTTCGAGCTCTATTGGGACAAACAGCAAATCGCAGTGAACTCCGATGTGCTGAATATGTTGAAAATCCATCAACCGGCCGTTCACTTCGAAGTGAATGACCGCTATGAATACAGCAATACCGGTTATGTCCTACTGGCATTGCTCATAGAAAATGTGTCCGGAATGTCCTTTGCCGAATTCCTGTCTCTGTATATTTTTCAACCGATCGGTATGAAGGATACCACTTTGTTCAATAGAAGATATTCAAAAACGACTCTTGATAACTATGCATACGCCTATTTATTCGATTCTGCAAAAGAAAGCTATGTGCTGCCAGATTTTATACAGCAGCATGATTATGTGATTTACCTGGATGGCATACAAGGCGACGGTACTGTTAATTCAACCCTCGATGATATGCTGTTGTGGGATCAGGCGCTTTATTCGGATCAATGGCTGAATCGGGAAACACTTGCCAAGCTGTTCAAGGGTTCCTCGACCAATAGCGGCGAATATGTTCCCTATGGCTATGGGTGGTGTCTAGAGTTTGCGGATCAGAAGGAAGGGCAAATCTATCACGATGGTGGCTGGGCAGGTTATACTTCCATGTTTACCAGATATACGGCACGCAATAGAACCCTGCTCATCTTAGCTAACTTTCACAACGATCTGTCTGCTCTGCACAAGCAAATTGAGGCGATTTTACTAGAGTAGTTTGCGAGCATTTACTAGTTTTACGAATTTCTACTCCGCTGACAGATAAGTTCGTCGAGAAAAAAGGAAAAAGGACAATCCTATGAGGGTTGTCCTTTTTGTCATTTATTGAATTAATTGTTTATTCTACGTAATCGTATATTTAACAATGCCATTTACAAAGCCAACTGTTTCCTCACTAGTGTAATACCATATTTCGATTGTTTTGCCATTTGACGACAGCACACTCTTATTATAAGGTACCCCCCAAGACATCGTTACCTGATCCTTATTCATGCCAATTGCTACTTCCTCCGCTTTAACCAACTTCCAGGTTGCGGTGGACCAAGCATATTTCTTATACGGATCATATTTTAATAAAGAAGCACCATCTTCAAAAAGCTCGGTTACGTTAAAGGCGGTCATCGATTCACTGCTCACCTTTTTACCTGCAGCCGATTTGAAAATTACCGTGAAGCTCCCACTGTTATCCGGTTGAATATCCGTTACGGTAACCTTGGAGAAACGATCCCACTGCTGATAGTAATTAATCCAATAGCTTTTACCAATATACTTGATTAAAGTACCTTGTCCTGCCTTTTTGACTAAAGCAGCCGTTTCTGCTGATACGATAGTCATATGTGCGGTTCCAAAAGAAATATCGGCTTGCTTTAGTTTATCATTCCACAGCACCTTAGCACCAAATACATCTGTCAGGATCGAAGCCGGCATATAAATGTCGGTTTTGTCCGCTAATGGAGCGGATTTTAATACCTTATTCTCACCATTCAGCAAAGCGTTTAAGCTTCCCGCTTTGAGAGTTAGCTTAGTATTGCCAACTACTATATCCACTCCTCCATCCTTAGTTGCTACAGTGCCACCTAAAGCTTGGACTATTGGTTTGACTTGAACGAAAACGACATCCTTTACTTTCTTGGCATACTTGAGATTAGAACGCGAGCTTGAAGAGATAGTTACGCTTTTCGAAACACCACCAGTGGTTGCTGTAACCTGGGTTTGACCGACACCTATTACTTTAAACGCTCCGTTAGGCAGGAGCTTTAATAAGTTAGGTTTATCAACCGTTACATTATCTACAGACGCTGGAACATTGATTTTCCCATTATTAGAATAGGTTGCACTTATTCCAATATGCACAGTATCTCCTACAAGCGGATTGACGTCTGATGTAGTGAGCGACAGTGACTTTACGATGGGTGCATCAAACGGTGTCAAATCTCCTGCACTATAGGACTCCCAACTCCCATCGTTTTTCTTAGCATAGAATTGATCGATACTTTTAACTAAAGCTAATTGAATTACTTGATCTAATCCAGGTAATTGGTTATCCAGTTTAAACTGGCCATTGCTATGACCCGTTGTCCACACAGATCCGTCTTTACGCGCAATCAGCAGATCACCTGCATCAGGAGTTAAGGCAATATCCACAGCATCTTCGGTAATCTTGGAAGGGACAATACGTCCCTTATCATCGAAATTTGAATCTGAGTAAATCACGACAGCCCCAGAGTTGAACAGCACGGCAACTCTTCCTAAATGCACCTCCATTGCTTTTATAGAAGATACATCTGAGATGATTCCAAGTGTCGTTTCAAGATTATAGCTCTTAACCTTCAGTTCTCCATTTTGCTTTAAATAAGCAAAGCTTTTATCTTGATCTGAGGCAATCCAAGCGATTCCTTGAAGCTTGTCCATTCTTGGATTTGTCGACACTACCGTTCCGTCTGTTTTTAACCAATAAGGGTAAGCTACTTGTTTGACTCCTGTTTGCCCTTCTATAATCTTCAGTTCTCCCAATACCCAGGAAACTAAATCACCACTTCGGGTTGTGCCAATACCGTCTACCTCATTACCACTAATCGAAGCTATATTCCCCGTCATTTGAATGCTGTCCGTACCGTAGAACATGGACCACATGGTTCCGTCATTCATTAGCAGCGTATTCTTCCCTATCAAATCGACAATCTGTGCCTTTCCTTCCGCAGCAACAATCCCACTCTTCAATCCGATACAACCTAGCAGTAAAGCAAAAAACGCTATAATATGTACTAACTTCCTCATTCTTTACATTCCCCATTCTTGCCGAATTTTGTCAAATTGCCATTTAATTACGATAGCATATTTACCAATTAATTCCTACCATTATAATTACTCCTTGCACTCGTCTTAGCAACATTTAATATCTAATTGCTATTTACTGGGATTTGATTTACAGCAGTTTGAGCGTCCACCCATTGAGTTTGTTCAGCGTCTTTTCGCCAATATTATTAAGTGGAGAGAGTTAAATAAAGGCGGGCATTTTGTGGCTCTTGAAGAACCACAGCTTGTTTCCGAAATGATCCATGATTTTTTTAGCGAGTTAAAATAAGCTGCGTTATTATGACAAAAACCTGTTGAGTTCCAGACCCAACAGGTTTTTGTTTTTACTTTGAAGGTTGTCCTTTTTATTTGCAATATCCCTGTCCGTTTATTAGCGCTCTAGCTTATTTTAATATTGTCCTTTAATTACAAAATAAGAACCTCGAATTGTTCCAGCTAGTTTAGATTTCTGTCTAGCAAACTTAAACTTTTCTGCTAACTCCTTTGGAATCTCCATCCCTTCAGAAAGCTTAAATCCAACGGCCCGCTTCTTAGGGTCATCAACCGTATACATCACATTGATGCTAAGACCATCCTCATAAAAGACGTAGGTAAATTGGATATTCTCCACTTGAAAACGCGATGTTTCTAAAGGTTTGGCCGCAAACTCAATATTACGTTCTTCTTTCAAAATGCGGTTCACATAATCAAGGCTCTCCTGACTTTCGCTAGCTGGTACAACCGTAAATTCATGATTGTATTTGTTCATAAAGTAACGGGCTTCATTAGCACGTAAACCAGCAAGCGCTTCTACTACAGGTGAAGACTCTAAACCTACTGCAGACACATTTTTAAAATCAACGATATACGACATTTCCATCCATTCCTTTTCTTTTTTTATTTTTTTTTTACCAGAGCAAGCATTTTCTCATAAAGTGGATCAAATTCGTTGGCTATATCATCAGGTATTGCAATGGAAGAAAGCCCGAAAGTACGAGAAATCACTTGTGCCATGACTAAATTCCCCAAATAATTTACATGTAACCAGTCTCTCATTAATTTCTGATACTCATCAGGTTCTGAACGATAAAATGGTTCAAAGAAAGCATACTGATCAATTAAGGGAATCCCGAGTTCTTGTGATAATTCTCTATTTACTTGCATATAAGCTTCAAATAAAGCATGAAATTTATCATTACCCTGATGATAAACCGGACAATAATAGGTTTGCAGCACAGGAATAGCTTGATACTGCTGGATCAAGGAGCAAATTTCCTTTAAACGTTCCTTATATTCTTTTATAGGCATCTCTTGATTAGCATCATTACCTCCAATGGTAACAATGACTAGTGCTGGCTGATGTGGCTTTACATCACGCTCTATTCGATCGAGTAAGTTAATCGTCGATTCTCCGCCAATACCTAGATTAGTCACAGTGACATGATTTCCAATCTCTTGTCTTAGATTAATATAAAACCAATCCACCCAATTGTGTCTCCCGTTATTAGCAAAAGACAGCTCTGTATTACTTGAACCAAACGTACAGATACGAAAAGCTCTGTCTGTTTGCACTTTCCATTGATCTAATAACATGTACCATCCGCCCCCTATGAAAATAATAAATCGACTAGATTACTTCATACTACAATTTCACTTGGATATTTGCTACCAAATTATAGTTTAGATATCAACTGTCTTCGCAGCGTTTAGTATGTATCGGCAAGTTTTTAGTTAAACTATCCTGACTGGTATAATGCTTATAAATTAATAAAAAAGCGAAATGCCTGAACGTGCCAGCCTTCGCTTTTCTACACTATGGAGGATGTACATGATATTACACAAAGGTGAGACCTTATTTCGGCAAGGAGAGTCTGGACCGCTTTATCACCTACGCAGCGGTTTATTAAAAATTCTTCGAACCCATCAAGATGGATCGCAGATTTTAGTCAATATTATTGTGCCCGATGAAATCATACCTCATCATTCTTTAATAAGCCCCAATCCTTATTACGGGACAGCCTTGGCCCTCGTTACCTGCGAGATCGATATCCTGTCGGAAGTGGAATGGTATTCGGAGCTAGAACTAAACCTGGAACGATATCAATCCATCGCCTTACAGCTGCAAGACAAATTACGAATGATGCTGCAACGTGTCGACCAACTAACCGAAGTCTCACCTGTAGAGAAACTTCGGAAACTTCAATCCTGGTTCCATTCTTACATCACACCTGCCACTATAACGGATGTGTTGACACAGGACGAAATTGGCCAATTCATTGGTCTTCGTCGCGAGACAATTAATCGACTGCTTCGCAGCCAATCAGAAATGGAGGAGCATACCTAAACTTCTCATTACGAGATAGGTACCTCTAGCTCAGAGCCTTGGGCATCTTCCAAACTGCCAGATGGCCCGAAAAATTCATAATGAATATCATTGGCATTAATTTTCCATTTCTTCAAGAGGCTGTTCACAGTTCTCATAAATGGCACGGGACCGCAGAAGTAGAAGCTCGCTTCCTTAGTTGAAATTACTTGCTGAAGCCAAGGCAAGTCGATAATGCCTTCTTTATCATAAGCATTCATCTCTCTATCTAGATTCGTTGGCTTACCATAACACCAATAGGCAGATATTTGCGGAGAACAACTAGCAAGTTCCTCTACTTCTTGTTTTAGGGCATGAACACTCCCATTCTGAGCGGCATGAATAAATGTGATAGCTCGGTTCGGATTGGTTTCTGCCAGAGTTTTAAGCATACTGACTAGCGGTGTTAATCCAACCCCGCCACTAATGAAGACGATCGGTCGAGAGTCATGCTCATCCAGAGTGAATTCACCGGAAGGTACCGATAGCCAGAGTATATGCTCCTGATCAATATGCTTGTGTAAGTACGCCGATACCTTCCCAGTTGGCTTATCCAGGATCGCGTCTTCTCGCTTGACGGAAATTCTGTAATAAGGTTTACCCGGAGTATCAGACAAACTATATTGACGTATATGCGTATTTGATTCGCCCGGTATTTCTAACTTCACACTGATATACTGTCCTGGTTTAAACGAAGCAATTGCTTCCCTATCCTGCGGTACCAGATAAAATGATGTAATCACGTCGCTCTCTTTAACCTTCTTATCTACTCGAAATGCTCTAAAGCCTGCCCATCCACCTTTTTGCTTCTCCGACTGTTGATACAGTTCGGCTTCCACTCCAATAAAGGCATTGGCTATTACACCGTAAGCCTCCGCCCATGCCTGCATGATTTCCTCCGTAGCCATGTCACCAAGAACATCCTTGATAGCAGCAAGAAGATTTTCTCCAACTATGGGATAATGCTCCGCTCTAATACCGAGACTACGGTGCTTGTGTGCAATCTGTTTCACTACCGGTAAGATCATCTCCAGCTTATCAATATGCAGTGCTGCTGCATAAACAGCATTGGCAAGAGCAGTCTGTTGTTTTCCTTTACTCTGATTCGCATGATTAAATATATTCAGTAGCTCCGGATGATTCGTAAAAAGTAATTGATAGAATCGTGTCGTGATATCCGTTCCGTGTTTTTCCAACACTGGAACTGTTGATTTAATGATTCTTATTGTTTCACTGCTAAGCATGGAATCTCCTCACTTTCATTGACTGGGTATGAAGCCAAGTATACATGAGATACAACCTTGTATTGTGTGATTACAATCACATCAATTAGCAACAATCTGTGAAGAAGAGAATACAGTTTCATTGGCGACTGGAGGGTTGATGTAACGTAAAAAGAGCAAAGCCAAGCTTTGTTTCAGCTTGAATCTTTGCTCTTTCCTAACGTTTATTTTGCGAATGTTTTGCAATCCTATTGGTGTTTATGGAACAATACTCATTTTATTAACCTTAACCCAAAGAATCTAACAATGTTTTTACTTCTGGATTCAAGTTTAACGCATTGAGAATCAATTGTAGAGCCTCAGCACGTGTCGACTTAGCCTTAGGCTCTAACTTGTTATCTCCTCTACCGCTGATTAACCCAGCTTTGGAAGCTTCAATTAAAGCATCCTTGGCATAAGAACTGCCAATATCTGTGAAGGTTTCATCCATATCAGTTACAGACTCTACAGCTGATAAGTTAACAATACGGGAGATAATGACAATCATTTCTTCGCGCGATATTGTACGATCAGGTCTAAATGTACCGTCACCATAACCACTTAATACCCCGGCAGCAGTTAGCTTTTCGATAGCATCTTTAGCCCAATGATCACCGATATCTCCCATATTAGGAATAGACGTACCACCTGCTATATCAAATACTTTAGAAAGAATAGTTGCAAATTCAGCACGCGTGATATCTGCATCTGGTTTAATTGTCTTATCTCCATACCCCTGAAGAATACCTAATTTAAGGAATACGTCGATTGTCTTTTCTGCCCAATGTCCTTTTGTATCTGTAGGAACTACTATAGGAACATCATTTTTCAAAGCTTCAGTAACTTTAGTTTCAATACTCTTAACTGTGTTCCCAGTACTTACTGCTGTATTAATAAATACATCCACTTTAGGAGTAGCAGTAGGTGTTGGTGCAACAGTTGGAGTAGATATAGGTGAAGGAGTTGCTGTTGGAGCTGGAGTTGCAGTCGGTACATTTGTTGGTTGTGTATAAGGTGTCACAACAACTGTTCGAGTTTTCTCTACGGCATTGTTACCTGCCGAATCACTCACGTTGTAGTGGAATGTATACTTCCCAGCTACCGCTGTGTTCAACACGCTTCCCGAGTTAACATCATTGCTAATCGTCACCACAATATGGCTCGTTCGATCTCCATCGATATTATCCAATGCCGTTGCACCCGCATCCGTATAGCTAGCTCCATGGGTCAGGTTTACTGTTGCATTTCCTATCAATGTTATGATCGGTAGAGTGATATCCTGTGTAGCTACTACTACACTTCGAGTTACTTCTACGGCTGCATTTCCTGCCGTATCACTCACGTTGTAGTGGTACGTATACGTCCCTGCTACCGCTGTGTTCAGCACACTTCCCGCATTAACATCGTTACTTATCGTTACCACGATATGGCTCGTTCGATCTCCATCGATATTATCCAATGCCGTTGCACCCGCATCCATATAACTGGCTCCATGGGTCAGGTTTACTGTTGCATTTCCTATCAATGTTATGATCGGTAGAGTGATATCCTGTGTAGCTACTACTACATTTCGAGTTACTTCTACGGCCGCATTGCCTGCTGTATCACTCACATTGTAGTGGTACGTATACTTCCCGGCTACCGCTGTGTTCAGCACGCTTCCCGAGTTAACATCGTTACTAATCGTTACCACGATATGACTCGTTCGATCTCCATCGATATTATCCAATGCCGTTGCACCCGCATCTGTATAGGTGGCTCCATGGATCAGGTTTACATTCGCATTTCCTACTAATGTAATGATCGGCAGAGTGATATCTTTTACAGCTACTACTACACTTCGAGTTACTTCTACGGCCGCATTGCCTGCCGTATCACTCACATTATAGTGGTACGTATACTTCCCGGCTACCGCTGTGTTCAACACGCTTCCCGAGTTAACATCGTTACTAATCGTTACCACGATATGACTCGTTCGATCTCCATCGATATTATCCAATGCCGTTGCACCCGCATCTGTATAGGTGGCTCCATGGATCAGGTTTACATTCGCATTTCCAACTAATGTAATGATCGGCAGAGTGATATCTTTTACAGCTACTACTACACTTCGAGTTACTTCTACTGCCGCATTTCCTGCCGTATCACTCACGTTGTAGTGGTACGTATACGTCCCGGCTACCGCTGTGTTCAGCACACTTCCCGCATTAACATCGTTACTTATCGTTACCACGATATGGCTCGTTCGATCTCCATCGATATTATCTAAAGCCGTTGCACCCGCATCTGTATAGGTAGCTCCATGGATCAGGTTTACTGTTGCATTTCCTATCAATGTAATGACTGGAAGGTTGATATCTTGTACGGCTACCACTACACTTCTAGTTACTTCTACAGCCTCGTTGCCTGCCGTATCACTCACGTTGTAGTGGAACGTATACGTCCCAGCTACCGCTGTGTTCAGTACACTTCCCCCATAAACATCGTTGCTAACTGTTACCACAATATGGTTCGTTCGATCTCCATCGATATTATCCAATGCCGTTGCACCTGCATCCATATAGCTGGCTCCATAGGTCAGGTTTACTGTTGCATTTCCTATCAATGTAATGACTGGAAGAGTGATATCTTGTACAGCTACTACTACACTTCGAGTTACTTCTACAGCCTCATTGCCTGCCGTATCACTCACGTTGTAGTGGAACGTATACGTCCCAGCTACCGCTGTGTTCAGTACACTTCCCCCATAAACATCGTTGCTAACTGTTACCACAATATGGCTCGTTCGATCTCCATCGATATTATCCAATGCTGTTGCACCTGCATCCATATAGCTGGCTCCATAGGTCAGGTTTACTGTTGCATTTCCTATCAATGTAATGACTGGCAATGTAGTATCCTGTATTGCTACTACTACACTTCGAGTTACTTCTACGGCGGCATTGCCTGCCGTATCATTCACATTGTAGTGGTACGTATACGTCCCGGCTACCGCTGTGTTCAGTACACTTCCCCCATAAACTTCATTGCTGACCGTCACCACGATTTGGCTCGTTCGATCCCCATCGATATTATCCAATGCTGTTGCACCTGCATCCGTGTAGCTGGCTCCATAGGTCAGGTTTACTGTTGCGTTTCCTATCAATGTAATGACTGGAAGAGTGATATCTTGTACAGCTACTACTACACTTCGAGTTACTTCTACAGCCTCATTGCCTGCCGTATCACTCACGTTGTAGTGGAACGTATACGTCCCAGCTACCGCTGTGTTCAGTACACTTCCCCCATAAACATCGTTGCTAACTGTTACCACAATATGGTTTGTTCGATCCCCATCGATATTATCTAAAGCCGTTGCACCCGCATCCGTGTAGCTGGCTCCATAGGTCAGGTTTACTGTTGCATTTCCTATCAATGTAATGACTGGCAATGTAGTATCCTGTATTGCTACTACTACACTTCGAGTTACTTCTACGGCGGCATTGCCTGCCGTATCATTCACATTGTAGTGGTACGTATACGTCCCGGCTACCGCTGTGTTCAGTACACTTCCCCCATAAACATCATTGCTAACTGTTACCACAATATGGCTCGTTCGATCTCCATCGATATTATCCAATGCCGTTGCACCTGCATCCATATAACTAGCTCCATAGGTCAGGTTTACTGTTGCGTTTCCTATCAATGTAATGACTGGTGGTGTTATGTCTGGTGGTGCATTCACTGTTAAAGTATACGTAATCTTCGTTATTCTATCCTCGGCAGTAACAATGAGCTTCTGTCCTGTTGCTAAAGCTGCTGTTGCTAAGGTTGTTCCGTCTGCATCATATATATCAAACGTTGCATTCACTGCAGGCGTGATCGCTGTCCTCAATGCAGTTAGCGTTGTTAAATATGGAATGTCCATGATCGTTTCATTCGCTGTTACTCCCGTACTTACTGTTCCAATTGTCGATGTCAACGTTGCAGTAGAACTTAGTGCTTCAGTTAACGGAAATACCGCTGTTATCACACCTGCATTAACTGAATTCGTTGCGGTAACTCCGGCTATAGTAAAGTAGTTAGCCGGCACTCCGGTTAAGGTATATCCTGCCTTCGGAGTCAGAGTGATCGTCGCCGTGTATGCTGTATTTGCTGCAAACGTTGCATCCTCGGGGGACCAAGCAATCGCTGCGGTATATTGTGCTGTGGAGGCAATCGATGCTACGGGTGTTCCTCCTTTTACCGGCGCAGTTACTCCCACTACAGCGGCTGTAGCTATGATTATAGCTTGAGTTGCAGGGAATACCACTGTGATAACACCTGAATCCGCTGCATTCGTAGAGTTGGCTCCAACAACAGTAAAGTAATTTGCCGTTATACCAGCTAATGTATATCCGGTTTTCGGGGTCAGAGTGATCGTCGCCGTATAGGCTGTATTTCCAGCAAAGGTTGCATCCGCTGGGGACCAAACAATCGCCGCAGTATAAGCCGAGGTTGCAGCAATTGATGCTGTTGGCGCTGCACCCGCTACCGGTACAGCTACTCCTGCTATGACTGAGGTTGGCAATGCATCTAAAAAGGGATATCCGCTATTAACCGCAGAATCCATCCCCCAAACCACGGAAAAATTCCAGCCTGCATTGGTATAAGTTGTCAGCAACTTCATGCTTGCAGTTACATAACCCACACCTTTTCCTGTATCCGATTGTTTTGTTGTAGTTTTGTCATAGAAGCTGTTAGTGATTGTTCCTGTATTAGACCCGATCAAACCGCCTGCACTGGAGCCTGTTATTTTCCCGGTAGCGTAGCTCTTATTAATAGTAAGCGCGTTGGTTCCGACCAAACCCCCAACTTGGCTTGTCCCGCTTACAGTTCCTGTGGCATAGGTGCTGCTGATTGCTTCTTGGCTATATCCTGCCAAACCACCTACGCCAGTTCCCCCAGTCACATTTACTTTGGAGTACGAGGTTCTGATATACATTAGATTTAGTCCGACCAATCCACCAGTGTTATTTACACCGCGCAAAGTTCCGGTAGCGGAGCTGTTGCTGATAGTCCCTTGATTTTGCCCTACCAAGCCGCCTGTATTATTTTTACCAACCACATTAATACTTACAAGATTTATGTTCTTAAGTTCTCCATATGCAATCGCTGTAAAGAGACCCACATTATCAGTTCCCGATCGATTGATTTTAAGATTCGTGATTTTAAAACCATTACCATCCAAGTTACCTCCAAAAAAAGAATCTCCAAGATCACCTATTGGCACCCAGTTAGTATAGATGCTCAAATCAATATCTGCTGTCTGCCTGAAATAAATGCCCCCACCTGTATGATTCCTGAGCTCATTGAGCTGGACAGCTGTGGCTACTCGGTATGGGTCTCCTATTGTACCCGTTCCACCTGCAAAAGCTACCTCTGCATAGGCTTTGTCAACTCTGATAAACAGTCCGTTCAATCCACCTAACACCATCAATATTATTAAGAGGATGGAAATTCCTCTTTTATAACTAACACGCATCATAATTCCTCCTCAAAATCTATCTAACTCATCGCTTAAGCAAGCATGTCTCAACCAGTTCATTTTATAATAAATGAATTACTCTAAACTAGATGCAGAAGGTCACTAGAAATGAGGATAAAAGCTCTTATTCGACATTAATAGTGAATTTATATGACTAAAGTCATGTTTATATAAAATTAAAAAATAGCAACTTGACCAACCCCGATGAGGTTTACAAGCTTGATCTGTACAGTCTGTCCGGCGCTCTGTTCATCATTCTACAATTAATACTTTCATTAGTTATATCGTTATGGTCAGAAAGCTTCTTTTGATTTTCAATCTATATTTACACTGCTTACTATAAAACTAATTTTCAATAGCAAAGAGAAACTCCCCACAATAAACTGTGAGGAGTTTCTCTGGTTTCAAAATCATGAATATAAATAAAACAAACCGATCGAAGTTCAATTCCACGATCAAGTCTTACTTTAATATTGTCCTTTAATTACAAAGAACGAGCCCCGAATTGTTCCAGCTAGTTTAGACTTCTGCCTAGCAAACTTAAACTTACCTTCCAACTCCTTTGGTACCTCCATCCCCTCAGAAAGCTTAAAACCAACGGCCCGCTTCTTAGGGTCATCAACCGTATACATGACATTGATCCCAAGACCATCCTCATAAAAGATGTAGGTAAATTGAATATTTTCCACTTGAAAACGCGAAGTTTCTAAAGGTTTGGCCGCAAACGCAATATCACGTTCTTTCAAAATGCGGTTCACATAATCAAGGTTCTCCTGACTTTCGCTAGCGGGTACAACCGTAAATTCATGTTTGTATTTGTTCATAAAGTAACGGGCTTCATTAGCACGTAAACCAGTAAGCGCTTCTGCTACAGGTGAAGACCCTAAACCTACCGTAGATACATTTTTGAAATCAACGATATAGGACATTCTCATCCCTCCAATGATCTAGTTTATTTCCTAATAACAGGAATCCATACTTCACCATAGACTAGACCGTCTCGCTGCCCCATCTCAACCGTTGCATTGGGTCCGCCAACATAAGCAAAAATTTGGGCTTCTGGCAAGACTTGACCAAAGGCAATGCCGGTAAGCTTATTGCTCATCTCTTCCGCCGTATTCCCTTCGCCTTTAACGACTAGGTATTGCCCCTTCGGGAATTGAATAACTCTATGTTCTTGCGGTACCGATGCTTCTGTCATGACACCAGTATAATACATCATCTTTTGATTTACAGCTTCGCTCACGGCAAATATGTAGTCATTCGTGGCAATGGCCTTTAAAGCGTCAAGCCTTCCATCCTGTTCCACTGCCCGCCAAAAGTTTTCCTTCTCCTTGTTCATGCCGCCATAATCTGTGTAATCGCTCTTCAGCTCCGTGCCAATACCTAGAACGATAAAACTGTCTTTTTCCTCAAGAGTATACACTGCCATGATCAACACTCCTTTTTTTGAAATGGATTAAATGATTTGTTTTTTCACTTGATAAGTTTTTACTAATTATAAATTATGTCGAATTATATCTCGTTTACTTCTTAACAACAGGAATCCACATTTCCCCATATACGAAACCGTCTCGTTGCCCCATCTCAACCGTTGCATTGGGTCCGCCAACATAGGCGAAATTCTCGGCTTCCGGCAAGACTTGTCCAAAGGCAATGCCGGTAAGCTTACTACTCAACTCATCAGCCGTCTTCCCTTCGCCTTTAATGACGAGGTATTGTCCCTTGGGGAATTGGATTACACTGTGTTCTTCCGGTACCGATGCTTCTGTTATGACGCCAGCATAATACATCCTCTTGTGATTCACCAATTCGTTCACGGCAAAAATGTAGTCAATCGTGGCAATGACCTTTAAGGCATCAAGCCTTCCATCCTGCTCCACTGCCCGCCAAAAGTTTTCCTTCTCCTTGTTCATTCCGGCATAATCTGTGTAATCGCTCTTTAGCTCCGTTCCAATACCTAGAATGATAAAGCTGTCTTTTTCCTCAAGGGTATACGCTGCCATGATCAACACTCCTTTTTTTAAATGAATCAAATGATTTGTTTTTTCACTTGATACGTTCTGTTAAATCAAATATTGCTGTTCGAAGGAACCAACCCCCACAATCCCGACCTTCTTGAACTGTCAGATCTGCCCCATCCTATGTTGGAACAACTCATCCAGATCTTTCTTATGGACAGCTATTTAGTGGTTTCCGTCGAAGAAGGAAAGGAAATAAAGTCTTATCCCATTTACCTACTGCATCTATATCGTGAAAAAAGCTTATGGCAAATTGAAGGCTTTGACTTAGAGGAGGAAAAGAGGCGGATAATTCCTGTCGACAATCTCACTGATGTCAAACTATACCCTGAGAAAAAAAGAATAAGCAAGAAGAAGATTGTCGAACAACTAAGCAAGGATGAAGAAGCCATCAACCTAGTCCTCGGACTCGGTCCAAAGGCGATTGCCCAGTTCAAAAAATACCACCCATTAAATATTTCCATTTCATACACGAATCCTTATCAAACTACTGCTGTTCTAAAAACTTTCATTAATGTTCATCATGCGGAGGATTTAGCTGAAATAACAAATTGGCTGCTTTTCCTAGGTGGAGACATCAAGGTTATGGAGGTGCCGAAAGAGGTTTTGGAGGGTTTTCTGGAAAGAATGGATGTTTTAGCGAACAGTTGAAAGCCAGAATAAACCTCTTATACTGCTGTCGGAACAGGAGGTTGGCGGGAATAAAAAATTGCCCTCCACGCAAAAAGGATCTGGAAGCTTACTTTCAGATCCTTTTTCCATATTGATGAATTTTTCAGGGGTAACTAATTATTATTTCTTTTGTTAACTTCAATCGCAATGAACTCCGGCAAATAATTGGGAGTACAGCCCTTTGATACCATTTCATCTTTATAAAGACCCGTTTTCTCACCAAGTTTAATACAACGTGCTCGATACTTTTGATCATAGACGCCTATCCAGCCTGCGGTGAAATTCATAGCCCATTGAACTTCCGGTTCTTCCTGCGTAATATTAGCTTCAATTGCAGATAGTAAATCTGCGGTGTTATCAGGCGGTGTTTGTCCAGTCCATCTCAATCGCCCTTTATAATACCAGAAGGCTCGCCTTTGAAGAGCAGAAGGACTCTTTTCCCATAACTCCATCAATGCAATTTTCTTCTTGTCTTTGGTGAGCTGATTAGCCATTAACCAATCCATTAAGTTATTTCGCTCAACAAATGTGTGAATCTGCATATCCTTATCAAGCTTACTTAGCACATCTTGTGAAAGAAGGTTTTTGTCCATAATTAAGATTGCTAATAGTCTGGGCAAAAACTCTTCGGTTGACCAAAGTTCCATAGCTAGTTCGTGATCTTTTTTATTGTCCTTCGCGATTTTTCGTAAGTCGCCTAGCATAGTTTTACTATTGATTTGTCGTAGAATGTTTTCTGCTTTTGAAGAGCGTTTCATTTGACACAACTCCTTTATTAAAGCACTGTTTCATAATATGTCCTTGGCGCGATATATCAATAACTTAATTTCGTTATAAGTCTTATTGCATACAATTGTACCATAACAATTGTAAAAGGAGTGATTCATTTCGCCTTTACTTACGGTACGGTTCAATGGATTTTACGGTCATATTTGTTGCATATGTATACGATATGATATGAACTTAGAATTAAAGCTACACAGTTTGAGAAGGGACAACGTTGTTGTTCCTTCTTCATTTTGATTACATTCATTAAGAGATGAAGTCAGAGTTTCTTGGAGAAAGATCCTCAACACATTGCTATGGCCAAAAATAATGGATTCTTGTAATCATTTCAATCAGAGGGTTGTAATTTAAAGCAGCTTAATCAGCTCTTCTAGCTCAACAACCAATACTTTTGCAAGTTCAAAATCAGTATCTTTTAAAGCCAATTCTATTTTCATTTCAACTGATTTTTTATTTTGTTCAGTTTCTATATAGTCCATATCAAAATGACTAGCATAAATCATTTGTCTAAATTTTCGCATACTCATTTTTCTAATCGTCTTATCATCAATGATCAAAACATAATCCATACCATTTACAACGGAATAGAAATCATGAGAAATCATGAGAACAGCACCTTTATAGGCTTCAATGGCTTTCTCCAGCGCTATTTGTGCATAGGTGTCTAAATGGCTTGTCGGTTCATCAAGAAGCAATACGTTTGCTTTACTGGCAGCAACTTTAGCCAATTGAAGCAGATTTTTTTCTCCACCAGATAAAGATTCTATCTTTCGATTAACGATTTCTCCTTCAAAGCCATAGTTTGAAATATGCGATCTAACCTCATCGTAAGTTTTAAATCCAGCATCGATGAATTCTTCTAGGATTGTATTAGAATCCTTTAGCATTTCGCCTTGAACCTGAGATAAATAAGCCATTTTAACATCCGTATTTATTTCAATTGAATCATGATTATTTTTAAAGATATCTCGGAGTAAAGTCGTTTTCCCGGTACCGTTTGCACCAATAATGGCTACTTTATCAGTTGATTTTATCTCAAAGTTAACATTTTCTAAAAGCAACTCATCAAAGGCAACACTATAATTATTGACATTTATAACAATGGTGTCTTCCATTTCATTATCAATACCAAAACTAATATTCGGTTGCTTAATATCAACAAATGGCGCTTTGATTCTACGCGCTTCCAATCTTTCTTGAAACTTAACTCTAGCTTTTAATGCTTTCCCTCTAGATGCTTCTGCATTATAAGTTGCAATAGCTCTAAGATTAATGATTAGGTTCTCGTTTCTCTCAATCTTTTCATCATCAGCGATTGTCAGTTCTTGTAACTCAATTTTAGTCTGAAGTAATGAGAAGTTATAATCCATATATCGCCCATCAAACTCTTGGATCTCCGTGTTTTCAAGGTGTATAATTTTGTTGAAACAATGATTCAATAGATATCGGTTGTGCGTAACAACTAACAGTATTCCTTGGTGAGAATTAATAAGATCTTTAAGCGCATTTAGGTTTTCAAAGTCTAAAAATACATCTGGTTCGTCCATAATCATTAAATCTGGACTACTAAGCATTTCCTTCATCACTTGAATAAGTTTGAATTCCCCACCACTCAGGTCGGATACCCTAATATCTTTTAGCTTCATGAGGTTTGCTAAATTTAGTTTCTTATTAATATTGCTTTCAAAATCATCCCCACCGATTGAATCAAATGCGTCTAAAGCAAATTGATACTTTTCTAATAACGAATCAATATCCGAGGATGTTTCCATTTCAGTACAAATAGAGGTTATTTCATTTTGTATCTTAATAAATGCTTCCCCTATATATTCAAAAACGGTTGTTTCTTTAGTTTTATCTAGTTGTGAGAATTGACTTACATGCCCAATTTTGCAATCCGGGTCTATTTCTAACATGCCCTCGAACATATATCTTTCTGGATCCATCAATATATCTATCAATGTACTTTTCCCGCTTCCACTTGTTCCTATAAAAGCGCAATGTTGTGCCTCTTCTAACGTAAATGAAATGTTTTTATATAGTTCTTTTTGCGGAAATGAGTAGGATAAGTTTTCAACTTTTATCATAGTATTACCTTTCTTTATAACTAAATTCTTTATAACTAAAATAGTGACTATTATTGGATGTATTGCAAAACATAGGTTTTGAGTTCACCGTTATTAGAGTAACACTGTTTACATCCAACTACAACAACTTCAATCCATTTGTATCCCCTCCCTATCCTTTAAAGGAATATACTTCTTCTACAGGGAATTGATTTAGATAAAATAAGCCGACAGGATAATTTTCGGAAATAGAATGAAAAATAAGACCGCCTATATCATAGGCGATCCGTTGTAAGTACTATGTCTTAAAGTATATATGCAAACTCAGTCTCTACTAAGGAATTCGAAGCGTTTTCCAAAAACCCTATCTTCCTCGAAATGAGAAAAAAGAATCCCGAACAGGAATGAGTTAAAAAATTAAAGGAAAGGTAAATGCAACGAAAGCTGCCCAAAGTCCATAAATCGGCAAATACTTAGTAACAGCATCTTGAATGGCTGAAGGTCCGGATTTGTTTTGTAGAAAACGTATATAGGAGAGCATAATCCAAATTAGATTGGCCAAGATAAGTATGTTTACACCTAAAACAGCAAGTCTGTTGGGCGTAATCCCGTAAGAAGAAACCCTGAACACTATGGCTGATAAAGCCACACAGTCTATAATAAGAACAAGAACGATTAGGGCAAAATTTATATAATCAGAAATGTTCTTTTTCTCGTTTGTGCCGCTTTCGGTAATGGAGAATATGGTGACGGCCAATACACAAAGAAGTATTCCATTGAAGGATAAGAGGAAATTGCGGTCCAAGAACGGATTCTTTCCGACCCAAATAACTGTTATAAGATAGACCAACATTGTGGCCAGTACAAGAGGACTAAAAATTTTGGCTATATAGGGTGCAATATTCTTAGAATGTTTCAGGTTACTTGATACAAGGTATGCAGCCACAATGGAGAGAGCGACAGCACCAAATAAAACGACATTTTTAAAATAGAATTCAGATATATCCATGCCGACCATTCTAAATAACTGCATGGTTAATGCTGTTAGCAACATCCCGCTGATTGCCATACTGGCGTAGAGTATGCCAAATTCCCCATTAAATTTAAGATAGGCTAATCTTTTGCTGCCTATTCTATATTCATTTCCTGCAAATGCAAGTCCTAGTAATACCCATAAGAAAATGGGAAGGTGTATATAAGCCAGGATAATAGTGTCTTTCAGCTCTAGCGGCAGTATATTAAGATAAAATCCGGAGATGAGGAATAGCGATGCAAGGGTGTAGAGAACATTTTTTTTGGGGGGGTTATTGTATACAAAATAGGCAGCAATAAAGGGAAGTATACCAAAAACAAGATTAATAGGGGCTATTGCTTGCTGTTCGACAAAATGAAAAATGACCCTGGTGCTTATCCCCGCCAGAATGGCTAAAATGCCCATGAATAAGAAAGCTTTTTGAAGCCAAAAAGCTTTTTCTGTATTTGCCGTCTCCTTAAAAAGCAATCTTTCATACCAAACGGCAAGAACCTGCGAATCAGGATTTTGTTCCCAGGCGTATGAGAATGACTTTTTAAAAGCTTCGGGTTCTTTTCTAAACATTCTCTCCAGCTCATTGGGATTGGAAATATTTTCAATAATATGATTATTAATATCCATGGTAAAACCTCCCCTAATAATTGTCATATTAAGCCCTATCTACTTTTGTATTCTAAAATATTGCCAAGCCGACATTCTAAAGCCTTACAAATCACCTCAACTGGTGGATAAACGAATTACTTTGCCTTTTCAATATTGAATTTATCACAAAACATATTGTTTTACAATATATTTTAATTGTTATGAGATATGTTATTGTTGTTTTAAACATAACACTAAAGTTTTATACAAAGACAAAAAGCATTTCTTTATACTAAGAAATGCTCAGCATGTTGAGAAACCTAAACAGTTTTTTTGTAAACATATTCTTAATCTATTCACTGTGTTAATTTGGTATTTTATCTTTTAAGGCAATGCCTTATGCTGCGTTCCAATTCGGTGGGATGGACCTTTATCCCCCTAAGCCCAAAAGACTTCCTACCAAAAAAATTCGCTTTACTTGTGATACGGTTCAGCGTATCACTTTTGATGCGAATTTTGATTTCTGTTGAGAAAATAGAGTACTAACCTAAAGGTTGGTACTCCGTTTGTTTAAACAAATAAACACAATAACATTTGTGCTAGTCTATAGTGAAACATTTATTCATTAAATTGCTTTAGATTACTTTCAAATTCATTTATCAAAACTATTGCTTCCTCACTCTCTTGACTATTTATACCACCATTCTGTATTTTAGCAATTACTTGATCACGGAGAAATGAAATAATTCCTTCAGGAGCGTAATTTGAGTGAAGATTATTATAATTATCAGAGTAATAATTTAATTTTGTTGATATTCTCTGAAGCATTTCAATTTGAGTAGAGTTTAATATTGTATTTCCCTTCAGGTAATTGCTTATTGAAGGAAAATTACCTAGTTTTTTACTTTTACCTGATTTTTTCAAAAGTATATCTCCTCTATCCTATTTGAGATAAAAACTTGTCATTTTTTAATATTAATTAGATATTTTGTTATATTGTGTTATTTAATACATTATATCAATAAAATATCTAATTCCATCAGGTTGCTCATTCAATATCCTTCAATTAATTATATTCAAAGTTTCTTCTAAGTAATCTTCCATGCTTCCATCATAGAGAGATAAAAAGGCACGTTCTCTAGTTCCTTCTCCTATACAGATCAATTTAGCATTTCCATTAAAATAGCTCTTATTATATTCATGTATATTCTTTTCGTCTTCTTTTGTCTCTGCTATTGATAGTATTAATTGAGTATCATTAAGTTTATATTTTCCAATAAACTCTACAATTGCATTTTTATTGTGTTGCTCAATATCTTCTTTAAAAATTGCATCGAGCATAAATGGAAAACGATGTATATCCTGTGTACTTTCAATTAATTTATTTAATGCAAAGTTATATGCAAGTACCGTTTTATGAAGTTCGACCCCTTGTGAAGGAAATGCTGAAATTTTATATAATGATGTATATCTTTCTTCTATTAAAGTTTTTATACCTAAATCATCAATATATGCTAGAAAAATACGCTCAAATTCTTTATTCTTGTATGATCTGGATTTTTCAACCTCTTCTTCAGTTTTAAACTCTTTGAGACTATTTTCAATGTCTACTTTTTCGGTAGTCAGTACTCCTAACTTATATATAATATCGTTAATCAATTTTACATTCACTTTATTTCCTAGCCAACTATCATAGGAAATATTATGATTAAAATGTTTTTTTAATATTTGATATGCTTTTAATATATTTTGTTTGTTGGTATCTATATTCTTTCCCAGGGAATTGATTTCCCCTTGTAGTTTCTTTATAATTTCTTTACATTTTTTCATTTCGACCTCAGTATCATTCTCTTCTTGTAGATATTTATACGATGCTTTTATACTAAAAGAAAGCTTTTGATCACAAGCAGGGCATGTACCATTTATAGGGTTTTGTTCCTTGTGATGTCTTGACACCTTTCGAAGTAAAGACTGTCTTTCTTTAAAATAGCTCTGTTCATTGCATTTAGAAATATATTCTTCCTCATTTTCATTTAATTTTACCTGATTTTCACTGTGCGACTTAATATACTCTAATGATTCCTCAATAAACTCTTCATCAACTAGTTTTGTAATTTGAAATTCATCGTTATTTTTTTCTAAATTTAAATAAAATTTAATTTCTTCTTCTTTATTTTTTAATTTTTTTTCCAATTCCTGTTTTCTTTCTCTATCAACAAGAGATTCTATCCCTAGATAATAGTCCAAATAATCTTCTTTAAGGTTTCTATAATACTCAAAACTACTAAAAGATTTTCGAAGGTATACCCAACCTACTGACTGTGGTATATAATAAGGCAAAAACATTGCTTCGATTGGAGCCGGTTTATATCCATCCTTATTCTCTAATTTTAGAGAAAAACCAAATAAATCATGCATGTACCCTTTAAGTTTTATATGTTCCGCAGAGTTATTCCCCTTAATTCCATTAAACCTCCTAACAGGATAATTACCCCTTTTAATGAATAAGGTTTCATCCTCTCTAATAAAAGTAATACCTTCTTTTTTTTGGCTGCAAATTACTTGGCAGTCTAACCTTAAGAAAACACCTTCTTCAATAATTTCTTTCAAATAGTCATTATTATCATTTATCCCAAAAGTATAAAGAATCAACTGAAATACTGTGCTTTTACCAGATGTATTTTTTCCGTAGATAATGTTTACACCATCATCAAATTCTGCATAAAAATATTTATTTGTACGTTCTGAATATGCAAAAAGTTTATTTATTATTAATTTTGTTTTCATAATGTTCCCTCACTTCTATATATGCTGCATAAATAGCTGCCTTTATACTTAACTCTGATAATTGAGAACTAATGTTATTTCGAAACATGTTGTATAACTCAAGAATACACTCAATATCCACATTAAAACTATTCATCATAAAACTATTTTCTCTAACAAAGGAGAGTATTTTTTGATGTTCAACTTGTTGATAGTCTTTAAACCTATCAAAACTATTATTAAAATCCGACTCGAATTTACTCCTATCTGTTATAACAATTTCTAAATTTTTACACACTTCTTTTTTTTCATCACGCCACATGTCATATGCCATCTTTTGTGTAGTGATTACATCAATTGCCTGATTAATTTTAACGCAACTAACACGTTTTGATTCATCCATTAACTTTACAACATTACCTCGGTTTAAAGTATTTTCTACATCTCTAAATAGAAGTAATAATGTGTCTACAGCAGCTTTAGAATCACTAACTTTTTCTTCAAATATTCTTTTGAACATTCCTACTAAATTGTCCTTTTGCCCCTGACTCTTTTTTGGTAAATCAATATATGACATTGAAATATTATTTAACTCCTTTAATCCCTCTAAATCCTTGTCTAATATTTTTTTTATTTCGGTTTCAATTTTACTACTAATTTCTTTATCTAGATCGATAAATCTATAACTACTACTAGTTTCATTAACAGTCATACTTATCTTTTTACCCTTTGTACTTCCATTAACGCTTAACTTAATAAAATTATTTGTTAGAAACTCTAATTTATGTACATATCCTGCTACTTTTGGCATACTATCTGCATGCAAAGATAATCCTACATTAGTCATCTTTATAAGCAATTCATAGATATCCTTACCCAAACCCCACTCCTTAGAAGATTTTTTGGCTTGATAAGAGTCAATCGAAGAAATTAGCTCGTCTTTGGTTTGATAACAAAACAAAAAATCATCATGATGTTCTAAGCAGATAAAGTATTTGCTATCTTTTAATTTGTCATATTTCTCAAACAAAAAGTACAACGCACAATGTTTTTGAAATTCAAAACCAATTGAAGCATGAACACCTGCATTTACAGCAGTTTTATTTTGATTTTCCATAGTTCCTCCCCCTTTAATAGCAATGATCTTATCTCTAACATTTTCTGATAAATAATAATTAAAAGTACTATGCTATATATTCAAATAGTTTCTATGCTTTCTGACTTTAAAGATAACAACTTATTCTTGATGTCCGCGATTTTTCCATTATTCGACTATATATTACTTCATACTACAATTTCGGTTTGATTTTAGCTACCATTTTTTGAAAATTTCACCTAGATATTTTAAATTTGTCTGGTATGGTATTTATATTAATTCTAGCGGCTATCAAGTTGTACAAATACTTTGGTTATTATCTTCTTTTATTACTACTTATAAAGAATTATTTTTCAATGTGCTTATAACCTGTAAATTATAATAGTGTTTTTGTATTTATCTGGATCTTCAAAATTCAGTTCCAACCTATATCATCTAATAATTTCTCTTATTACCAACCATTTTAAGGACTCACACCAAAAAAATTCGCTCTACTTGTGATACGGTTCTGTGTATCACTTATTAGGCGAATTTCACAAAAAAAAGGACAACCCCTTTAATGGTCGTCCTCCTCGTTTTGTTGGAAACCTCTGTCTACCAGATTAATATATTTTATTTCTATTTATATACTTTTTTTCAGAAAAAATTTTGGAACTACTGGAATACCACACCATTCAGCAATACTATTATATTTCTCCGCTACGTCTTGTAAGATAGAGTATCCATTCTTAATTCCGTTCACTAGTTTACCCGTAGAAGATTCTGGTTCACTAACTTCTTCCAAGAACCGTCTAATTTTATTTAGGGCTCCAGACTTGATTACTTCATCTTTCGTTTGGGCGGAATCAAGTTTTTGTAAACTTGAATTAAGTTTATCAAAATCTGTAACAATAGACGGTTCAATGGCAACAAGTTCATCCTTTAATTCGTTTATACATCCTTGCAACTCATTAATTGAGTTTCTAATTTCAATAGTAATTGTAGTAACATTTGAAGCATTCGCACTCGTATTAATAATATTATTAAATATAGGATTTATATTAATTTCAGACATACCTTTTCTCCTCTCATTTTTTATTTGAATTCCGTCCAACAGCATTATAATGTCAACCATTTCAAGTGAATTCTTACAACGTTCTTCGATAATATCTTTTGATTCTAATTTACTTAAATAATTAAAGTCATGTAGGTAATTACAATTTGAGTTACAATTACATAAAACCTTTTCCAGAAAATCAATCTTTGGAATACTCCTGTGAATTTGCTCAAAATTATTCCTTATATATGCTAACAATTCACGACGATTTCTGGTGTTTATACCACTTACTTTTATCTCAACATATCTTTCTGTTATACCATCACGTAGTCTTACAAAGCCATATGCATCTTTATATTGAAGATATGCTCCTTTCCTCCAGCACATTTTCAAACCATTATTATCAATTAGAAACGAATGCGATTTAACTATAAATTTTGTCATTATACCTGCTGGTAAAAAATTATAATCATATCTAAAATTCAGAGTAGATTCCGATTGAAAATCAAGTTGTAGAGTTTTTTCTTTATTATCTAATAGTTCAACAACAAGAAAAGTGCTGTTTTCAATAACGAAAGATAGTTGAAAATTATCCATAATCTTTAGTATATATGGATAAGTATATTCAGGGTACATTTCAATATTATCCCAAATTTTTGGCAAATCATTAGAGTACAAAATTCCATTGCGCTCTTTTAAAATATTAGCCTGAGCATCTAGGATTTTATAAACGGCATCTGTTCCCCATTCAGGACTAAGAATAATAATATTTTTGAGTAACAAATCATCATGAAAATGTAGCACCACACCTAAATCATGAAGATATTTTATTAGACTGGATGCCTCCTCACTATCAATCGCATGTTTAGTACAGATAGTAATGTAATTATGGTAAGTAATTATATTTATTGTATTAGACAATTCTTCTAATTCATTTCTAACTCTTATCCAGGACGAAAACCATAATGTTTCCATTAATGGTAGATATTTAGCTTGATTAATAATCTCTTCTCTCAGTTCTTCTATATTCGTATTGTCTTGGCAACTAACGTTATAAGCATCTACTATCTGAGGAAACCGTAATCTTAAATCATTAATATCAATTTGTCTTATGTTTTTTCTAGTTTCATCACATTTATTAACAACAATTATTATAGGACTATCATTCGCAAATGACTGTATTGTATTGAGCCAATAATCAATACGTCCATACTCTTCTTCCTGTCGTGCATCCCATACAAATATATATAGAGAACGCTTCGTTAAAAAAAACTGATGTGTTGAATGGTATATCTCTTGACCACCAAAATCCCATGTATTAAGCCTATACTGCTTACCCTCAGATTCAAAACACCAATTAGCAATATCAATTCCTTCAGTCGAAACACCCTCAACATATTGATTGTTTATTATTCTGTTTAATAAACACGTTTTTCCAACTCCACCTTGTCCCACAATAATCATCTTTGATTCATTAAGTATAACTTTTCTTTGATCGATTTGATATCGAAGTATAAAGTCAATAATCTGGTTGGAAGTCTGATTAAATATTTCAGGTGGTATAATATCTGCGAGTGGCGTGCTTTCTAAAGCAAATATCTTAAGATTCTTTAATTTTTTTATTGTTGAAGGAATTGATTCAATTTTACTACGTCCCAAATATAATAATCTTAATTCTTTTAAATTACCGATATTTTCTGGTAATGTCGTTATTTCTGCTCCAGGCAAATATAATTTTTGTAGTTTTTGCAAGTTGCCAATACTTTCAGGTAAATAATTAAAAGAATCATTTATTGCTAACTTGGTCAAACTACTTATCTGACAAATTACTTCAGGAAATTCTTTAAAATTTGACCCATTTAGATTAATAGCTAATAAATTATTCAGAATAGAAAACTCCTTTGGCAAATGTTCTATTCCAGTTCCATATAAATTTAAATTGACAAGATTTTTTAAATTACCAATTTCAGAAGGTAGAGTAATATATTTATTATTTGAAGGGTTGATTTCTATATCGGCTCTTGGTCCAGAATTACCTAAATCTAGAATTTCTAAATCTGTCAAAATTCCTATTTCCGGAGGAATCTCTCTTAATCCACACATTGATAAATCTAGTATTCTCCATTTATTTTCCTTAGCTTCATTTATCAATTTAAGCAAATCTTCTAAATTTAACAATTCGTATGTCCTTGTATACGGTAATTCAAGTTTTCCGAAAATATCAAAATCCTCATCTGCATATTCGTCTTTATATCTGTCCACGTAAACATCATCATCATCATCATCTTCTTCTTCTTCTTCTTCTTCTTCTTCTTCTTCTTCTTCTTCTTCTTCTTCTTCTTCTTCTTCGTACCAATCACTTTGATTTTCTATTTCGTAGGTTTCTTCTTGAAAAAATTCATCATCACTATCATCGGATATTGTTATTGATTTCTTTGTCATACGAATTCCCCCCATTGTTAAAATACTTTATCGAAAAAAATAATTTTACATATTTATTAAGTAACGGACGGGCAGTAAAACGAAATAATATAAGTTGGAAATAAATAGCAATATTAATCATAATAAATGTAAAAGGTTGTTTTCATTTGCGAGGTTAATTTGAACCATAAAATCCGTCTCTAAAGTCTATACCATATTTATATTCCCATCGGGACATGAACTGAGGGAGATGTAATTGATCATTGAAGATAAATTTTTTTGATTGTCAAGACCAAATAACTCCTCACATAATAGTTTAGTGTACTTTAGCAAAAAAAAAATCATTAGATTGTATACATAACAAATTAGTAAAATACTTCAATATATGATAACACATTATGGAAATAATAGGATTACATTCGACAATATATTTTATTGAACATCGTATTTCAAAGTGAAGAATCTCTAAATCTAAATTAAAGACCTAATAAGGATCTATTATTTATTAAATCCATATAAGCCAACAATCTCCAGCAAATAATATTCGCCATAATTCGCCTATTTGTGATACTTCTCCCTACGAATAATCTTATAAGCCCGATAAACCTGCTCAACCAAAATAACCCTCATCAACTGATGAGGATAAGTAATCCTCCCGAAGGAGAGAAGCTGATCAGCCCGCTTCATAACTGCACTTGAAACCCCATTGGAGCCTCCAATAACAAAAGCAATGCTGCTCCTCCCATCCACCCCAAGCTTATCAATCTGCTGCGCGATTTGCTCGGAGGACCAAGTCTGGCCCTCAATAGCCAAAACAAAGACGAACGCTTCGCTCTTGATCTGTGCGAGGATGCGTTCGCCTTCTTTGTTCTTGACCTGCTCTTCTTCGGCTTCACTCATGTTGTCTGGCGCTTTTTCGTCCGCTACTTCGGTAATCGTCACCTTAGCATAAGGCCCCAAGCGTTTCATGTATTCCGCAATGCCGTCGGTCCAATATTTTTCCTTGAGCTTGCCGACGGCTATAATTTGAATAAACAACCTAATTACCCCCTGCACAGCAAGCTCTTATCTTTTACCCTCACTCTAAACCACCAAAAAACGAGCCGCTTCTTTACATTCGTTACAGCAAGCAGGCGGCTCCCAGCTTTTGAATTTAACCTCATGGAGGTCAATTAAGTCCGGTGCTTCTTCGTACTCATCAACAAAACGGTCAATCGCTAGCTCTACATGCTCTATACAAACAACATACATATTTAGTATCCCTCAAATTCTTTAGTCTTTTCATTTTCATGCTTCATGCTAGTTTTCCGGCATCTCGCCTAATGTTACGGTAAGCTCACTCTTTTTCTGTCCTCTATAATAAGTGACGGATAAGGTATCGCCGATTTTTTTATGATCAAATAGGTATTTGCGCAGCTCGAAGGAACTTTCAATTGCTTTTCCATCTAGCTCGACGATTACATCTTTCTCCTTCAAGCCCGCTTCTTTAGCCGGTCCAGAGGATTGCATAACGATAACGCCTTTTGTAATTTCTTTTGGCAGCTCAAGCACTTCTAAGCCTTCGGTAAACATCTGTAAATCACTTGGCCCAATTCCCATATATGGACGCTTTATTTTATGATCAAGGATAAGTGCTTCAAGAATGGGTTTAGCTTCATTAATCGGAATCGCAAAGCCCAAGCCTTCTACGCCTGACTCGACTATTTTCATACTATTAATGCCAATTACTTTGCCTTCTATACTTACCAAAGGTCCACCGCTGTTGCCTTGATTGATCGGCGCATCCGTTTGTATTACGTTCATTTCCCAAGCCACTCCGCTGTCTTTACCAATGGTTGTAGGCACTATGCGCATTGGAGCGCTAATGATTCCTTTAGTTAAGGTTTGGGCAAAATCCATCCCCAACGGGTTGCCGATAGCAATTGCCGTTTGCCCAGCTTTCAGCGTATCGGAATCACCGAATTCTGCAAACTCCGTAACACCTTTGCTATCGATTTCCAACACGGCTAAATCTGTAAAAGGATCCCGCCCCACGAGCACTGCTTTTCGACGGTCTTTGTTGGCTAGGACGACTTCATAGGAGGTTCCGCCTTCAACCACATGGTTGTTCGTCACAATCTGTGCCTTATTATTACCAATTCGAAAAATAACACCCGAGCCCAATCCATACCCCTGCCCTTCAGGAGAAACGGGATCTTCCTCGGATTTAATTAAGCTGATGACACTCACGACTGCTGGCCCCACCTTGTTATAGGCTTCAACCACTCGATTATCTTCCTGATCGCTAGTTTGCCCTAATGAGGTAGAAGCAATCACGCTTTGCACAGCTTGACCCGTAGAACCAGCAATACCGCTAATCCAGAGGACTAGTAAGACAAGTAATGCTCCACTAGCTGCAGATAGAAGTGCAATCCCTACCCGGCTCTGAGACCGCCGACCAAATGAGTTTCGCTTCGACGCCTTCGTCGAGTAAAAATCGTCTTTAAAAAAACTCAAGCTGATCACTTCCTCTGCCTTATTCCCCTACTTCTATACTGTTTAACGGGCAATTGGTTAATGTCCATTAACAGTCTATATCTCTTTATAAATATTTGGAATGTTTTCTCTTAAATCGGTCTAAACTAGAAGAGTTGTTTCATTTATATTTTACACTTACTGAAGGAGGTCAACCATGAATAAGATTTCCCATCTCGAACAAGTCGATTATATTGGCAAGCTCGCCGATTTGAAGGAACAGCATTACCAGAATACCCTTATTCTTAGCGCTATGCTTGAGCTTCTACTCGAGAAAGGCCTGCTCACTCATCAGGATATCGAGCAAAAAGCCGCACAGCTGGACGAAGCCCTTACTCTTCACTCAACCTATCCCACGGAGTAGCGCGATCATAGTATGTATCCTTAAGGGTAATGCCTTCATCCTTAGTAGATATTCCATTATCCTGCAATATATTCCCTACCGTCATTCTCGCCAGATCCATCATGTTATGGTCGCGACTGAGATGAGCCAGATACACTCGCTTGGTCCGACTTCCCAGTACTTCAATTAACCCTTCTCCAGCGGCATTGTTCGACAAATGACCCTTATCTCCTAGTATACGCTGTTTAATGCTCCATGGGTATTTTCCCATGCGCAGCAGTTCAATATCATGATTCGATTCTAGTATTAATACATCGGAATCTTTAATCTGCTCTTTCACTTTGCCGCTCATATAACCTAAATCCGTAGCCACGCTCAGCTTCTCTTCCCCATCATAGAAACAATAGCCCACAGGCTCAGCAGCATCATGCGAAATCCCGTAGGATTGAATTTGCAGAGAACCTATCTCTAGCATTGAACCCGTTTCCATGACATGCTGCTTCTCTGCGGCTATTGTGCCAATTTGCTTATTGAGTGCTTCCCATGTTTTTTCATTGGCATAGATCGGCAGATCATATTTGCGTGCAATAGCCCCTAAGCCTTTGATATGGTCGGAATGTTCATGCGTCACGAGAATGGCGTCGAAATTCTTCGCAGATTCTTCGCGTTCCAGCAGCAGCTGATCTATTCTTTTGGCGCTTAATCCTGCATCAATTAATATAGTTGCATCGTCATTGGCTACAACCGTAGCATTTCCTGTCGATCCGCTTGATAATATGCTAAACCGTAGTCCCATGTTTTCGGCTCCTCGCCCTGTCTTCAGCTAATTCTTGGTTTGCTCTTGATTTCCCTCGACTGCTCCGCTAAAAGCTTGCACATAATAAGGTGCACCCTTTTCCAGAACAATTCTCCAGAATGGCAGCATCGGCTGCGTATCCGAGTTAAAACGTTGTCCATGATAACCCAGTTGAATGTCGGTAATCACCGAGCCAACTGGCAAATAATTCTCAGCTAAGCTGCGAACCGCCGTGTAAGCAGAGATGACCTTTGTTTCCTTCTGCTCTTTTTGCTCTACACCTAATTGTACTTCAACAAAGGCTTGTTTGTAACCTGTGACTTGGGAGTTTTTTGTGAATAGCTGCAAGGTTACATCGAACAAAGGCACATTCTCACTCATTTGATTAAATAGGATCTCTCCCGGCTTTTTTATTCCCTCATCAAGCTGATACTGAGTTGCATTAGGAATGTCCGCTTTGAATGCTAAATCCCGCAAACTATTCTTAGCTGTAAAGCTTGTATAAGGAATTGGTGCTGCCAATACAGTCATTTTCGTTTCTTCATTATTACCAGCAAATTTAACCGAGATTTGCCTCAACTTAGGAACAGCACTCGGGATTTTATTAATTACTTTAATGTTTTTACTAGCCAGCACTTGCTTGGTTTCCTCTTTAAAAGCCTTCATATCGGAATTGAGCAGAGTAGGATCCCAGCGAGTGACCCACATCTGATAGCCTAGCAAAAGATTAAGAAACAGAAAGGACAATATCAAAACCATTTTCGCTCGGCCCCAGTCCATGGGTCACCTCCTTTATAAAAAGTAAATCTACAGTGCGTGATAGATATGCCTTCCAGACACACCCATCACTTCCTTCCGCCTACTTTTTAAAACTCACCTTAGTAAATAAATTCGTTAGTGCCGTCCTTAAGCTCGACTGCCCATCTTGGCACAAGGTCGACTTTGTTGCCTTTGACCACCGTCACTTGGTAAGCTGGAAAGATAGTGACGATCTCTTGTCTTTTGCTATAGGCCTCAATCAAGTTATCCAACGTCTTGCCACCCGGCAGAAAGGCTTCTTTCTTCACTATGGTGTCGGTATCAATTTTGATCAGTGATCGTTCGTAGACCGATACGACCCCTCTTTGCAGAACGAGCTTGATATAGCCAAAATTATTCGGAGCTAATCCAATCAACGGATAGTTGTCAACGTACTGGCGATAAAGGAAGGTTTGCGGTCCTGTTTCTAATTCAGAGCTCATCTGACTGTAAATGTAAGTGCCATTCCAGCCGCCGTGCTCGTTAATAAACTTAATGGAACCCAGCAGGTTTTCTTCCGCATCATTGCTGTTGTCTACCGGGATCGAGATCGGATCGGAATATTTCATCCAATGAGTATCGTTCTTCACCTGCAAAGCCCTTTTGCCATCTGTATATATTTGCGTTAAATCTCGCTCCACAAAATTCCGCGTCATACTGGGATCAACAAACAGGTTGCGTTTTAGCTGATCTGCTGTAAATTGACTGTAAGAGGCTTGGATTTTTGCGATCGTTATTGCTTCATCCGGTAAATAATAATCACCTGTCACGCTATGATATTTGGTTAGATATTGCCCGAAAGCCACATATTTCTTGACGTTATCCGCGGATATATCGACCTTCATTGCTTCATAAACGACCGAATCTTTGTCTGTCAGGAAATACGTATGCACATCATCCGTATTGGCAACCAGATAAATCCAGATTCGCGTAATCATCTCGTCGATTAAAGGGGCTTCTTGCTTGATTTGCAGAATACTCTGCAGAACATGCAGCGGAATCGCCTCCTTAAACCTCAGCTCTATCCCTGGATTCTGTTTGCGAATATAGTCCCAATTGAGGTCCAACGAGGATGTTTCGGTACGACGTAATCCGTCATAGAATTTGCGTTTGAGAAAATCATCATAAACCATACTATAAAATTGTAGGCTCAGGGGTAGCAGTGTATGTGTGCTATTGCCAGAATGAAGAATAATCTGCTCAGGGAAGAGAATATCACCGAGCTCCGCTTGCGTACCGATGACTTCATTCTCCACATAATCAGTTTGCACCACATTATCGAACTTCGGTGAGCTATAAGCTAGAAAATAGCTTTGCACCAGGCTTACAAGCACTAATATGGTTAAGGTTATAGATTTGATGCGCTCCATCATATCTCCTCACTCTCCCCAGCTAAGTAAGGTATCGTGAAGGTGACGCGAGTGCCAATATTGTATTCGGATTCCAACAGGATATCGCCACCATGCGCACGAATTATTTCCTGGGCAATGGATAGGCCGAGACCTGTTCCGCCCATGTTTCTAGATCTTGCTTTATCCACCCGATAAAATCGTTCAAAAATCCGGCTCAAATCCTTCTGCGGAATCCCAATCCCATTATCTTGAACGAAGATCTCTAGCTCATTCTGCGCATTTTTCCGCGCACCTAATTCAATCCGACCACTATCACCGGTGTACTTAATCGCATTGGAAACTAAGTTATCCAATACCTGATCTATTTTATCGCGATCAATTAGAATGGTTGGAAGCTCCTGCTCCACTACGATGAAGATTTCTGTATTCCGCTGTAGCAGCTGGAAGGCGAACCGATCGGCGACTTCTTCTAGCATATCCGACACCGTTATCCATTCCTTGGCTAGCATGGCTTCCTTAGAATCCAACCTTGATAGATGCAGTAAATCCGTGACCAGACGAATCATTCGCTCCGTCTCATTCCGCGTTACGCCCACAAAACGTTGAGCCAGTTGAGGCTCCTCAAGAGCGCCACCCTCAAGAGCTTCTAAGTAACTCTTAATTGTCGTCAGCGGTGTGCGCAGCTCATGTGACACATTAGCTACGAATTCACGCCGAGCTTGCTCAAGCTGCTCTTGCTCCGTAACATCCTGCAGCACGACGATTGTTCCCGTGACGCCCATCTCTCGACGTTGAATCGGTGTAAAGGTAACTCGAACGGTCAAGTCTTCGCCATTGGGGAAGGATACATCAATTAGATTCGTATTGGTTTGCCCTATTTGGCGCGGCAAAGCCATCTCTGGGGATATCCTCAATATTTGTGCCAACGGCGTGCCTTCAATTTGATCATCTAGCTGCAGCATTTGCTTAGCAACCTGATTGATAACAATTACGCGACCTTCCGTATCCGTTGCGATTACACCATCACTCATATTAGAGAGAATCGAGGCTAACTTGTCCCGCTCTTCCTCATTCAAGGATAAGGCTTCCTTCAATCGTTCCGTCATCCCATTAAAGGCATGGCTTAGCTGGCCAATCTCATCCTGCCCTCTAACCTGCAGCTGATGATCAAAGCTGCCTGCGGCAATATACGTAACCTGCTTCGTAATTTCTTTAATTGGACTGGTAATGGTATGAGAGAGTATAACGCCAAGGAGCGCGGTCATAGCAAGGGCAATAATTGTCCCTGACCAGAAAATTTGTTTAATCCGTTGAATAGTTGTAAATGTATCTTCCATAGAAGCCACGATATAGACGACGCCAATTACTTTACCGCCACTGCCAATAGGCCGAGCGATAAACTTCTTGCGTTTCCCATCTACATCGATGAGGATTCCATCATTATCACTTTCTGTGATGTTCTGCAGGGCTCGACTGACGATGGGTAGCGTATTCTTCTGTCCGACAATATTCTCTGCATTCGACTGCGAGCTAGCCAATACAATTCCGTTCGCATCAATCACTTGAATATCTGCATTAATGACTTTATTCCAGTTGCCAATATCTGTGCTCAAATCCGCGTTTCTTTTCTTCGCTTCCACGGTCTGGTCGTCCACGATTTTACCGTCTTGGTTCGTAGGAGTTAAGTAAGAAGCCATCGATTGTGCAAACAATTGCGCTTGCTGATCCAGGGTATTCGAGAAATTATCACGGAAGGAGCTTTCCATCGTTCTCATAAAATACAGCCCAATTAGCTGCATCGCAAATAAAATAAGCAGAACGTACATAATAATCAGCTTAACCTGAATCGTACGCAAAAAACGGATGCCTTTCATACAGCCTTTCCTCCAAGCTCCAAGCTAAACTTTGGGCGTACGCATCATGTAGCCTAGACCTCGACGTGTGGTAATATACTCCGGATGACTCGCATCGTCTTCAATCTTCTCCCTCAGCCTACGAATCGTAACATCCACAGTACGGACATCTCCGAAATATTCATAGCCCCAGACAGCCTGCAGCAAATGCTCACGTGTCATGACCTTGCCGCTATTCTTCGCCATATAATAGATCAATTCAAATTCACGATGTGTTAAATCAAGTCCAACCTCATCTTTATACACAATGTACATCTCATTATCGATCAACAATTTATGAATACGTAAACCATGCTGTTCCTTGGATTCCGCTGTTGCAATCTGCGCCTGACTTTGGCGGCGTAACCGCGCTTTTACACGAGCCAACAGCTCACGTGCGCTGAATGGCTTCGTCACATAATCGTCAGCACCCATCTCAAGCCCCAGTACCTTATCAATCTCAGAATCCTTGGCTGTCAGCATGATAATTGGTGTATTAAGCTTAGCCCTAATTTCGCGGCATACATCCATTCCGTCTTTAACAGGCAGCATTAAGTCAAGCAGTATCAAATCCGGCTCCTCTTTAAAAGCAAGCTCAACCGCTGTCCCGCCATCATAAGCACAGATAACCTGATAGCCTTCCTTCTCTAGATGAAACTTTAGAATATCAGCAATCGGCTGTTCATCGTCCACTACCAGAATTTTTGCGAACAAAGCAACCACGTTCCTCTCATAATCCCATTTCTCGCTTACGGTAAACGGTCAGCAAATATAATAAGTTGAAAGTTATCCGTATAGTTCTATTGTATCAAAAAAAAGGCATTGCCGCGAAACAAATTGTTCCGTGCCCTGCCTTTCCCAATGATTACCGATTTAAATATTTAAGCGGGTTCTGTGGAGAATCATCCGATCTTACTTCAAAATGAAGATGAGTCCCTGTGGAATCGCCTGTACTGCCCATAACGCCGATTTTCTCACCTTTTTCGACAGTGGTTCCGACGGTTACGCCAATTTTGCTGAGATGACCATATAAAGTTTTGTAACCATTGAGATGATCGATAATAATATGATTGCCGTAATCACTTTTGTAGCCTGCGTAAATGACTTTTCCATTATCCGCTGCTAGGATGCTGCGATTGCCTGAGGTTAAATCTACACCCTTATGGAATACACCCCAGCGCGTCCCAAATCCACTAGAAAGGCTTGAGCCCACAACGGGCCAAGCGAATTTCCCTGTACCTTCGCCAAGAATAACCTTGGTTCCTCTAATCGCTTCAGCTGCTTGAGGTTTGACTGTAACTTCTTCACTAAGCATTTTCTCATCTTCCATAAAGCCATTAAGCTTAGTAAGCTCAATCGTGACTTTCTTCATTCCATTGACACCAGACTTGGTTTTTTTAACAATCCCAGCCCGCATGCTGTCATCTAATTTATAATTCGTTTCGAATTGAATTTCTTGATTCTCGATAACTCTCTCTACGGTACGCACTGAAAGTGTAGGCTCTAGCAAGGTCAAGTCCAAAACCTGTCCAATTTGGAGTCGGTCATCCTCTACTAAAACAGGATTATTAGTATAAATTAACTGAGGCGATATATCGAATTTAGCAGCAATGCAAGAAACGCAATCTCCGTCCATAACCTTATATTTTTTAGGCTGAACATCACCTGTCTCGAGCTTTGCGACAATTTTATCCGGATCCATTAATGCGTTAGCGTCAATATCAACTTCATTAATATCAACCTTCTGGACAAAATCTGCTTTCTCGACTTGGACATCCACGATATCTGAAGATGCGTCCTTATTCTGTGCGGAGAGAATGCCAACTTTACCAGCAGCTTTTGCTTTGCTCGGCAGGTATTTAGCCTTAATGCGATCAAGGATTGCATCCGCCTCAGCCTTATCTCTCACCGTACCGATTAGCTTGCCATCCACTACTAATTCAATGCCCAAAGTACGCACTGTTAACATAGTATCCAAGTTATGTAGGGTAGCAGTATCTTCACTTGCGATTTTGAAAGCCCTTTCAGGCTTTAAGGTGACCGCATCAATATTGACGACCATGTGAACATTGGGGTTTTTTTCCTTTAATTCTTTTACTTTAGAAACCTTGAAATCATCAACAAGCTGCGGACTACTGACACTTCCCGCTTCTTTACCATCGACATAAACGTGATAAACTTCGACCATATTCGCATTCACATAATGGTTTCCGCCTACCGTAATAGCTGCGATTAAACCAAGCGATCCGACGCTCTTAATCATGAGCATGCGGTGCTTTTTAATCAATGAAGGGCCGTTTCCGACTGCCATCCATCTAAATTTGCTCTGTATATTTTCTTTCCAATTTATCTTCTTAATGTTGGTGTTCGTCTGTGTTGTCCATTGCTGTAGTTTTGTTCGAAGCTTATGAGCTCCTTTGAAAAAATTCATGGTATTCCCCATTTCAAGCTTTTTTACGAAACATTAGATAATATCGCCAATTTACACTCCATAAAATAGAAAAAAAAGAGTCCTTTACAACTTTAACACAACACGACTCATGATTTCAACTTGTTTAGCGTAAGTATCAGATACGTTCGTAAATCAATTCAATTATATGGGGGTCAGTTCATGGAAACCACTCTTACGGCTGCATTCAAAAAGAAAACAGACCTGGATCTCGCAGCAAAAGCACTTCGAAAACAAGGCGTACTAGATTTAAGGATTCATAATGTGATAGAGAATAAGGAATCATCTGGCACTACAACCTACTCTATGGATGTCTTCGTAGAGAAGTCTCGCTGGCGGCAAGCAGAAGATACCCTTATTCGACATGGTGGACAGCTTTAATAATTAGCTAATAAATCTTGAAGCTCTTTATATTCATCAGGCTCGAGATATTGCTCGACCATCTTCTGAATATCGGCCCATTCAGCTTCCGTTACTCCATCCTCGACATAAGTGGAGAGCTGTTGAAACTCCGTTTGTGGCAATCTTGCGGCAAGCAATGTGAAAATTTGGACTTTATCCGCTTCGTTGAGCTCGTCCTTCATCTTAGTGAATTCTTCAGCGGACATAACTAGCTCTTTCTGCTTATCACCACTTTTGGATGCTTCTTGACCGCTTGCTCCGCTCGATTGGTTCCAAACCGAGATACTGTCATCTGGCACTGCATCCACACCTTGAGAATCAGCTGCTACAGGAGTAGCCGTTGGATTAGGACTTGTTGTACTTTCCTGATCAGCATTCACATCTTTTATAACAGGAGTGTCTGTCGTTTCGGGATCTGCCGGTGTCTGGCGTGATGGTTCCTCCGTCGACTCTGCATTTTCAGTCAGCTCGGACGTCTTTTCGGAAGCTTGATTATTAGAAGACGATGGTTTCAGTATATTTAGGCTTGTCGACATTTGTGACAAAAAATCAGAAAAATCTATTTTGGACTCTGCACTATCCAAATGATATTTTGCTAATAGCTTATCCACATACGTATGTACGGTTACCCAAGTCAAATATACAGTCAAGCTTGCAATGATCATGGTTTGAATAATTATTTTGGTTAACCAGTTTACTAGTTTTATCACGGTTCACTCTCCTAAACGTTTCCAGATAATGACTAGTATGGACCAAAAAGTAGTATTCTAACGCTTAGAAATAAAAAGAGCCCTGCAGCAATAAAACACTGCAAGACTCTTCATCGAATTTTTTAAACATAAGTAATAGCTTGCTTGCCCATCTGCTCCCAAGCGGCTATGAAGGATTGCTTTTGAATCTTCTTCTTAGCTCCAGCAGGATCATTAATGAAGATATAATCCTTATCGTAACCAACAACCAGAACAGAATGCTCTTTCCAAGTAATTTTCATACTGCCGTTAGGGGTTCTCAGATTTTCAAAGCTTGCTTGAGATAAGGGAGTAAAAATAGAATTAGTAATGATCCAAATCGGGTTGCCTTGGTCGAGTGTATATAACAAATCATTAAAGCTAGTTCCCGTCATATTAACTATACCTTTCGGAATATAGGCTTCGGCAAGCTCGGCTATCGGCCCGTTGTATACACCAAAACCTGGTTGACTGAACGTATAGATATTGCCGACAAAGCCTTCGTTGGGATCTCCGTAATAAGCTACTGTATTAACTTCCTTGGCGAGCGTCATTTTATTGGCGTTTATACCTGCATGCTGCAGCAGCATCGTTAAAGCGGTAACCTCACAGCCGCGAGCCAGCTCGGGAAACTGCAATACAAGCGGGATATTAATATACGCCGATGCTTTAATAGGTTTTACATTGCTCCAAACGGCTTGATCTTTGGAATGGAAATACACGGAACTATTCGTATATTGTTTGGCCAGGCTAACTGCTTTAGAATACACAGTTAAATCTTTCACAAAAATTTCTTTCTGATAGACACGGTAAGGTAAATAATTATCCCATAACCAAGCACCATCTTTTACCGTTCTAACGGATGCATGGCTATATAGCTTGGCGTAAGTAATCGCGCTGTTTGCCTGGTCAAACCACTCCATTGACTTCTCACCTTGATAAACGACATAAGGGAAACCGGCTTCGAGCTGTTCAAATGTCTGGGTGAGAAACTCATGGAGGGGTTCGAACTCTTCACTGTTAATATTACTAATAATTATAAGTCCGTCCTGATAATAAATTTGCTGCTGAAAAGCTTCTACCATAACTCTAATAGGTACATAGGCAACTTCTTTCTTCATAGAAATAGGAATAGGGCTTAATACAGTTTGACCGTTAACCGTTATTTCAGCTTTACCAACCCATAATTCCGCTTTTGTTGTGGAAGTAGTTACCTCCATTCCATTAGTCACATCGTTCCAGATTAGATTTGCACCTAAGCCTTCTGCAACCCCTCTTATTGGAACCATCGTAATTCCTTTTTCCAAATAAGGAGCTGGGATCTTCTTAACCTCATCCCCGATGGCAGCTAACGTGCTATTCACTAGCATAACCATACTTACTTCTGGACTAACTATTAAACTCGCTAATTCTTCCGTTACATTTCCTGGCTCAACCGAATCTGCATAAGCTGGAGCTGATGCACCTTCAATCCAATAATCTCCCATTACCAGAACAGCTATTAAACATATCATTTTGATTATCCGCATATCATTCACCTCTTGTCGTAATTTGTCATTCTCATGTCATTTATTACCACGTTATACGAGATTAGAAACATTTAGTTTCTGATTGCAACAACTAGGTATCTATACCGACAAAAGAGCACAAAAGCAGCACAAAAACAGCATAAAAAAGCGAACCTCCGAAGAGATTCGCTGTGACTAATAAATTTAATTAATTAGACATAAATGGGTGTTACCAGATTAGTTTGCTCGCGATTACGTCCTACGGAGAAGATAGCAATTGGAATACCTGTTAGCTCCGCAACTCTTTCCACATAACGTCTAGTTGTTGCTGGCAAGTCATCTAAGCTGCGAGCATTGGTGATATCTTCGGACCAGCCTGGCAGCTCTTCGTAAACCGCTTCGCATTCCTCCAGCATTTTCAAGCTAGCTGGGTAATGCTCAATAACCGTTCCACGATATTGGTAGCCCGTACAAATCTTTACGGTTTCCAATCCAGATAGTACATCCAATGAGTTTAATGAAAGGCCAGTAATTCCGCTAACTCTGCGAGCATGACGGATCACAACACTATCAAACCAGCCTACACGACGAGGTCTACCTGTAACCGTACCATATTCATGACCAGTTTCACGGATTAGATCACCAATCGCATTATTCTGTTCTGTAGGGAAAGGACCATCGCCAACACGAGTAGTATAAGCTTTAGCAACACCAATGATGCTATGAATCTTAGTTGGTCCGATACCTGCTCCATTACAAACACCGCCTGCCGTTGGGCTGGATGATGTAACAAACGGATAAGTACCTTGATCAATATCCAACATAACCCCTTGAGCGCCTTCGAATAAAACATGTTTATTCTGATCAATCAAGTCGTTAAGCAGCACAGAAGTATCGGTTACATAAGGACGTAAAACTTCAGCATAGGCTAGATATTGCTCAAGAATCGGCTCTATTTCCAAAGCGGGGTGACCATATATTTTTTCAAGCACAATATTCTTCTCAGCCACCAATAGACGAAGTCTTTCTTCGAACAAATCGCAATCCAGCATATCCGCGATTCGAATCCCATTGCGTGCCGCTTTATCTACATAACAAGGGCCAATGCCTTTGCGTGTTGTACCGATTTTGGAAGCGCCTTTACTATCTTCCTCTAATCCATCCAATAACAAATGATAGGGCATAATAACATGCGCACGATCACTTATCTTCAAATTAGCCGTAGAGAAGCCATTGTCTTGCACATATTGAATTTCGGCAATAAGCGCTTCCGGATTAAGCACAAGTCCGTTGCCAATGACACATAGTTTGTTTTGATTAAAAATACCTGAGGGTATCAAAGTTAGTTTGTATTTTTTATCCTTAATAATAATCGTATGTCCTGCATTATTACCGCCTTGATATCGAGCCACCACATCTGCAGATTCAGCCAAGAAGTCCGTAATCTTCCCCTTGCCTTCATCGCCCCATTGGGTTCCGACAACAACTACTGTTGACATGAACATAACCCCCGTAAGGTCCCTTAAAGGTCCCTTTAATTTTTTCGTTCCCAAACACAGCATTTATATTGTAGCAGTCCAAATAATGAAAGTCAACGAATCCCAGAGAAAAACCGGACAAAAAACGAACGTTTACGAGAACTTCATCTCAATCGTTCGTTTTTTGTCGATTTTATTAAAATGCCCCGACAGGGTCCTGATGAGTGCGATCCAAGCTGACGAATTTATTATAATTCTTTAGAAAAGCGAGCTCCACCGTTCCTACTGGACCATTACGCTGTTTGGCGATAATGATTTCGATGACGCCTTCTTTTTCCGATTCCTTATTATAGTAGTCATCGCGATACAAGAATGCTACAATGTCCGCATCTTGCTCAATCGATCCCGATTCCCGCAAATCTGACATCATAGGACGCTTATCTTGACGCTGCTCTACTCCCCGGCTTAATTGGGACAAAGCAATAACCGGAACTTCCAGCTCACGGGCAATCTGCTTCAAGGTACGAGATATCTCAGAGACCTCTTGCTGCCGATTGTCTCCGCCTTTACCACGTCCTGCAATTAACTGCAGGTAATCGATCAGAATCATCCCCAAGCCTTTTTCCTTCTTCAATCGGCGGCATTTGGCACGGATCTCAGCAACGGTCAACGAGGGCGAATCATCTATATAAATCTGTGCTTCCGATAAGGCTCCAATGGCCATCGTCAGCTTTTCCCAATCGTCTGGTTTCAGCTCACCGGTACGAAGTCTGTTCGCATCGACATTCGCTTCTGCGCATATCATACGCTGTACAAGCTGTGCCGCGCCCATTTCCAGACTGAAGATCGCGACGGTTTCTTTGCCGCGCACCCCCGCATTCTGGGCAACGTTCAAAGCAAATGCGGTTTTCCCAACAGACGGCCGCGCAGCCAGAATAATTAAATCCGACTTTTGAAAGCCGGATGTCATCTTATCCAGATCACGGAAGCCGGATGCAACTCCGGTAGCCCCGCCTTTATGCTCCGCGAGATATTCCACTCGCTCGAATACTTCCATCAGCACTTCGCGGATGGAAACAAACCCATTGCCTGAGCGGCGCTGGGAAATCTCCATGATGCGCATCTCAGCGTCGCTCAGCATGATGCTTACTTCATCTTCGTTCGCATACCCATTGCTCACAATCTGATTCGCCGTGCGAATCAACCGGCGCAGCAAAGACTTTTCCTCGACGATCGCCGCGTAATAGTCAATATTCGCCGCAGTCGGCACGGAGTTCGCCAGCTCAGCCAGATAGCTAACGCTGCCTATATCCTCGAGCTGCTTCTTATCCTGCAGCTTCGCCGTCAAAGTAATCAAATCGACCGGCTCGTTCGCTTCGGCAAGCTCGACCATGCTGTCATAAATGTGTTGATGCGCCGCACGATAAAAATCCTCGCCGCGCAGCCGTTCCATCGCGGTAACCATCGCTTCGCCGTCTAATAGAATAGCGCCTAGCACAGCCTGCTCGGCTTCTAAATTCTGCGGCGGTATGCGGTCAAGCAGCCACTCGCCTTCCATATGCTACGCCTCCGTTACTTGAACCTGCAGCGTCGCCACTACACCAAGATGCAGCTTAATCGGAATGCTGGTTGTACCTAGAACACGAATCGGATCGTCTAGTGTCATTTTGCGTTTATCGATGGTAATTTTATATTGGCGTTCCAATTCTTCTGCGATTTGTTTACTTGTAATCGAACCGAACAAGCGACCCGCATCTCCGGCTTTCCCTTTGATCTGCAGCGTTAGCTCACCGATCTTGTCCGCCAATGCTTGGGCTTCTGCTTTTTCATTGTCCTTCTTTTTCTTCTCGGAATTCTTCTGCTGATCCATCACTTTAATGTTGGAATCCGATGCAAGCTTAGCCAAGCCTTGCTTAGCTAGAAAATTCTGATAGTACCCTTCCGAAACTTCTTTAACTTCGCCTTTCTTGCCTTGCCCTTTAACATCCTTCAATAAGATTACCTTCATTCGAACAAACCCTCTTCCGCTTCAATTTCGTCGAGAACCTGCTTAAGCTGCTTAGCCGCGTTCTCTAAAGATCCTTCCAGCTGCGTAGCTGCATTGGTTAAATGCCCGCCGCCGCCTAAACGCTCCATTACCAATTGTACATTAATTTGACCCATAGATCGCGCACTAATTCCGATTAACCCATCTTGGCGCTCACTAATTACAAAAGAAGCCATAATATCCGTCATATTCAAAAGTGTATCTGCAACCTGCGCAATGAGCAACTGGGAATGCTTATTATTCGGCTCTGTAACCGCTAAAGCAATGTGCCCATAGATCACTTCAGCGTGTTTAATAATCTCCGCTTTGCGAACAAAGGTGTCCAAATCTTCCTTCAACAATCGTTGAATCAGCGCGGTATCCGCACCATTACGTCTAAGGAAAGAGGCCGCTTCAAAGGTCCGTGCTCCCGTACGCAGGCTGAAGCTTCTCGTGTCCATCGTAATTCCCGCCAGCAGCGCCGTGGCTTCCAGCACTTCCATTGACATCCGCTCGTTAAAATATTGCAGCAGCTCCGTCACCAATTCACAGGTAGAAGATGCGTAAGGCTCCATGTAAACCAAGACAGCTTCATTGATAAACTCTTCTCCGCGGCGATGATGATCAACAACCACGATCCGTGAAGTCTGCTGCAATATTCTCGCCTCCGCAATCAGCGAGGCTTTATGTGTATCCACGACAACCGCTAGGGTACGCGCATTCGTCATTTGCATCGCTTGCTCAGGCGTTATGAAGCATCGTGCCATTTTCTCGTTCCCGTAAATCTCTTCCATCAGCTTCTCAATCGACGGATTAATACCCTCCAAGACGATAAAGCCTTCCTTCTGACTGACCTGTACCGCTTTCAGCACCCCAATCGCAGCACCAATTGCATCCATATCCGGCACTTTATGACCCATGATAATGACTTTATCACTTTCCTTGATTAAATCGCGCAATGCGTGTGAAATCACCCGCGCCCTAACTCGCGTCCGTTTCTCTACGGCATTCGAACGCCCTCCATAGAACGTCATACGCTGGCCAATCTTTACAGCAACCTGATCCCCGCCGCGTCCTAGCGCCATGTCTAAACTCGTTTGAGCCACCTGTCCCAGCTCAATCAAAGTTTCCGCCCCAGAGGCAACTCCGATGCTTAGCGTAAATGGAAGCTTCAGCTCATTCGTTAAATCACGAACCTCATCTAATATTTCAAAACGAGTCTGCTCCAGATGCTGCAGCGCTTTATGATCCATGACCAGGAGGTACTTATCAGAGGAAAGCCTTCTGACGTACAGCTTATGCTTTTGCGCCCATTCGTTAATCTCGCCCGCTACCTTGCCAATCGTTGAATTGCGTGTTTGCTCATCCATACCTTGCGTAGCTTCTTCTAAATTATCAAGCAGCAGAATACCGAGCACGGTTTTCTCTTCTTGGTATCTTTTGAACAAATCAGCCTGTGCCGTAATTTCTTGAAAATAAAGCAGCCGCTCATCCGTACGCATCAGGATTTGAAAGGTTTTATTACCCAGCTTAATCTCACATCTCGGGTCCTTCTCCTTCTTGTTCTTCAGCACGGGAATAAGCTCCAGCAAATGATCGCCTATGATCGAAGGCCGCTCCAGCATTTGGCCGACGAATGGGTTATGCCACTCCACGATCTTCTCTTCATTATATAGTAGAATCCCAATAGGCAGCTGCTGCAGAACCTCATTCCCTGCTTGCGTAATGCGGTGGGATAAGGTGCTTACATAGCGGTTAAGCTCTTTACGAAAGGCTTTTTCTGCAGCCACAGTGTAATAGACCAAACCTAGCGTAGGCAGCAGAATAGCTGTGCCTACAACCCCTCCCATCGCTATGAACAATAATAGAATTGCCACGGACAGCAGAATGAACACCCATACAATATGGAGGCCGTGCCATCGCTTTAAGAGAAACTTGGGCATATTAACATAACTCCTCTATGATTGAAACTTATACTTATATTTTAAAGAATCGCTGCCTTAATGGCATCAAGATATCCATGACTCCTAGCAAACAAACCACATAGGTAACCGGGGGATACAGGCATAGCAGAATCATCACTAACGGAATAAACCGATTCCATTTCTTGAAATGAACAAAAGCATACAGTAAACCAATGGCTTGTACGGCGAAGAGTACCATAAACAGGGGCAATAAATTATACACAATCATCTGAAAATATAAATCGGATTTCTCTGTGATGATTAAACCTATTATAAGCACAATTAGAAAATACAACACCATGGACTTAGGTAATCTCCACTCATGCATGGGGGGCAATCCCGGTAAAGGGCTTGTCGATTTCTTTAGCAGCCTTCGCGTAATTGCGTGTGTAAGAAAGACATAAAAGGTAGCAAACAAAAGCAATAAAAAAGGCAGCATCCATATTGCTTTTTCTATATAATCGGTGCTGAACTCGAGATATTCCACTGGCAGCATGGCTTTAGGCAGGCTAGCTACGCTATCGGTTAGGAAAATCTTTAGATGCCCAATTGGATCCACACCTGTAGAATAACCCATGAACAATAGCAATAAAATTTCAGCGATCACTACAAGAATAGCTATCATAAGCACAACTCGAATACTTGCTCTTTTTTTATATAATTGCCCCATCGCTATTGCCGGCGGGATGAAGAATAAGGAATAAATAATCAGTAATAAGCTTAATCCACTTCCACCTAGTATGACAAACAACACAAATAAACTTGATACATAAGCCAGACTAAACTGCTTTAAATCAAGCTTAAGATAGAGTATCAGCAGGGGAACCATGATCAGCGTAATCGTTAGAAAATTAAGCGGTGTCACTAAAGACAATAATTCAATAATGAGAACAGCACACCAGAGCAATGATTGCCTTAGGGTTGGGGTCATGCGATTCACTAGCCGGTACAACTCCTCTTTGGGACTTTCGCTCCAGTATACCACAAATGCACCATCTCTGTTTAGATAGCTATCGCCTCGTTATTTTTCAAAATCCGATTTGCCGGAGCCTGATAATATCTCTACCTTTACCTCAACTCCTATATCCAGCTTTTTAATTTGCTCATGCCAATCCGTTGTATTCCAATTCCGTTGACGAAACTTCTCGCCAATGCCCAGCATATCAATGCCCAACTCCTTGGTTTCCTGTAAAAGCTGCTGCAGCTTTTTCTGGATTCGTTTAGCAGCAGCTTGCTCAATTTCCGCTTTATTCTGGATTTCTTTGCGTACTCCACTTTCAATTACCCATGCTCTTAACTTATAACTCAATTGTACATGCTTCCGTTCATATTTAGTTTTTCTTGCTAAATGACTGATTTCTAATGTCGTTTGCGCAGGGTCGTAAGCAGAAATATACAAGCCGCCACTTTTTTTATTCAAGAGGATGTTAGTGAACTTGCTATCTCTAGTACTCAAACTATAGGCAAGCTTATCTTGAAGCAGATAGGATTCTCCCTCAAAAATAAGGATGTCACCATTTATATTAATACGATTAAGCGCAGCGCTCTCCAAGCCATTATTCAGCATTCTCACCCCAACACGCCAAAACTCACTCGCCAGATAAGCGGGTAGAAAGGAATAACCTTTCGTTGTAAAGTCAAGCAATTTCCCTTGATCCTTCTGTAAGAGATCAGCAGCTTTACCTTCCGAAACAAAGAGATGTGCAGTCTGATCAAAATCGCTGGCTCGTGCTAGAAAGTCTATTTCTTTCTTAATCCCTTTGCGGGCTGCTGCTTCACTGAACACAATATAGGAAATCTTGCTAAGCACTAACTTTTTTTGAAGTTTCAGACGAATATCACGTAAACAATCTGCCATTGAGTCGCCATTAGACGTTATGACTCTATATTGCCCGCCTCCTCCGCTCTTTCCCTTCGACATTGTCCCTCCCGCAGCCTCAGCCCCTTCACTGGACTGGGACGGGGAAAGCAATACTTCAATCACACTGACCTGCAGTTCATCTGCAGAATCTCCTGTATCAATTCCCATTCCAATTAAAAATGCCTCAGAACGCAGCTCAATAATATCCATGCAGCTCGTACAGACAACTGTAGTCCAGATCAATAAACAGCAGCTTATTCCATAACGAAGCCTTCTAAACATACATTCACAATCCTTTCTTTAGGGGGATAATCAAAAAAATCAGCGGAATGACCGAATACACTAATAGCCCTAACATGGACCAATAAAAAGCTAAATGATTTAAAAGCAAATCCGATATTGGGAATAACAATACGATCATCGCAAGCATAGCAAGAACACTAATCGTGATATTTTCATTAGCCTTTGGAATCAAACCTTTTACCCCCTTCATGGCACAATAAATACTACTAGCCAACACATAGATCATCATAATCAACCACAATAAAGGGCTTGCAAAGCTTAGCTTAGATAAAGGCACTCCAGATAAATGAATCGTTTCCAGCGACTCCTGATAGGGATACGTCAATCTACTCGCACTATTGGGACCTAAGATGGCAATTGGCAGCACTACAGATAGAATGATTTCGATGCAAGCAATTGCTAGTCCAAGCAAGGAAGGTCGAAACAGCAAGTTAGCTTGTTTGATGTTGGGATAAAAGTAGTAGAGCAGTATATTTGCGCGAAAAATAAACATAGCCAGTATAAACACCCGCCAGTCTTCCCACCCCGATTCAACAACAAATAAGGGACGCAAGCGGGAGAAATCGCTATTGAAGAATTGCGGCAGATTAATTGTGATCAACCCAATAAAAGCCCATGGTGCAAATACGGTAAACACATTAGGCCAGGATCCAAGCCCACGGGTTAAGAGATAAATAATCGCAATCATTTCTATTATCGCCGGTAAGAACTGCGGGGTTAGGTGCAGTTGTGCATATGTGGTTAAATGCCAATGCTCCCAGAACATAAGAATGCTCCAAAAGAACAACACACTGATTGCCAGAACGCCATAAATCTTTGCTCCCCACTTGCCTAAATAATTTGCAGCCCATTCAGCAATATTATTCTGGGGGAATCTTTCAGCTAAACGAAGTGTGATAAACAAATTGAGCAAGCCAACTAGAAAAGCCAACATGACAATTATCCAAGCATTTTGTTTGTAGGAACGAATCATTACTGCGGAAATACCTATGGGTGTTAAAGAAATCGAGGTATAGGTAAAAATGATAAAAATTTCTACTCGTGAAATACTTGTATCAGCCTTCATTGTCCGGCTCCCCTTTTTGCCTAACCTTATCCTGCGGGTCGTATACACTCATTCTTATACGAGATTTGCTGAGATCTCGATCCCAGAAAGCACCTCTAAATAGGTCCTTTGCCCGAAGAGGAGCAAATGGGGTTAAATAAGGAACTCCCAGCGATCTGATACTACAAAGATGTGCGAGTAGAAAAATTGTGCTCAGCATAATACCATAAAAGCCGAGAATACCCGCTCCAATAATCATCGGATATTTCCATAAACGAAAGGCAAATGAGATTTGATACGAAGAGAAATACGTTCCGATTACTGTCAAAGCCGTAATGATGATAATCATTTTACTGGCTAAACCCGACTCCACAGCGGCTTGACCGATAACGAGACTGCCGAATACATTAATAGCTGGCCCCATCATCCCAGGCACAAACGAAGTCCCTTCGATAAATAAATCGAGGATAACTACAAATATAATCACCTCAAAAAAGGGTGCATAAGGGATCCCTTCTTGATCCTTGGCAATCGATAACCCGAATTGGGTTGGTAACACAGCGGTATTAACGGAAACGATGGATAAATATAAAGCAGCCGAATAAACAGAAATGAATAGAGCCAGCATCTTTAACAGCCGAATTGCCAATCGAATAATGCCACCTTGAAAAATATACTCAGATCCATATAACATCGAGAGCAGCAAAGAAGGCAGTGAGGATGCAAATGGTGATCCTTCCATTATGATACTAATTCGCCCTATGCTTAAATTTCTTGCCACGCTAATGGGGCTCTCTGTAAGCTCATACTTGGGAAATGGAGTCGTGTTCTTCTCAATTATCAGCTCCATCAAATCATTTTGTTCAAAAATCGCATCAATGTTGATCTTCTTAAGGCTCGTTTCAATCTCTTCTACCCATTCAGGTTTAGCGATATCCGCGATAAAACACACAGCAACCTTCGTTTTCGACCTTACCCCAATCTCGAAATAATGGATAACTAGCTTAGGATCCATTATCCTTCGTCGCAACAAGCCAATATTGGTTGCAATATCCTCGATAAACGATTCCTTCGGGCCGAGAATAAACTTCTCCACCTTAGGCTCATCAATAGCTCTGCTTTTAATGGCCAGCATTTGGATCGAATAAATCGTGGGGGCTCCTGCCTCATCGCCCGTTTCAGCTAGGATGACTAATGAGCCATTGACTAAATCATCAATAATAGCTGGAACGTTGTCCAATTGAATACCTTCTGGGAGGATAAAGCTTAACTCTTCTGGCTTTTCTACCCATCGCTTTAAGCACGGTATAATTTCCCTATGTAACCTATTGAGATCAATGATTGTATTGATAAAAAATACAGATATTTTAGAACCAATGGCGATTAATTCTAGGTCGTCCGTAGGTAACTCCTTCTTGATCTCTTTACTTATCTCTTCGATAGACACCATGATTCCAACCGACATCCTAGCTCACCTAATTTCATTGCTAATAATAGGTAGCCTTTCCTGTTATGCCAATAAATATAAGATAAAAATTTATATTATTATTAAAAAAAGCCTTTAAAATTCAAATTAAATATGGTAAAATGAAAGCGCTTCACTTTTATGTGTTAACATTTGAAAAGGGGGATTTACACATGAATGCAGCACTGGAATATCGCAATGTAGTTGAGGATTTTGTTTTGGAAAAAGATATTTTGTATTATCGTACTGGAAGCCATGGATTGGTCAGCTTTCACGGTAAGAACTTCAATGTCAGACGCAGATTATCAACAGAGCAGTTACAGAAGATTCTCGCAGAAGGCATCTTTTACAAAGTAAACACCGATTGCTATGTGAACATTCTAAAAATCGAAACCATTAAAGACAGCCGAGTCTATTTCGAATACCATAACCCAGATGCCAAATGTGTACCTGTTTCTAGGAACAAAAACTTTCGGCTTAAAGAGCTGCTGGATCACCAGCCTATACACAATTGAATCTAGACCTACTAAAAACTCCCTGAACTTTAATGGCTTGGGGAGTTTTTTTGCTATGCATATTCGGGTAATCCTTAATAATGCTTAACAATCTCTATTCCTTTTTCTTTACTTAAATCAATGAACTGCTGCTCTTTCTTGACCAAGGGATGCATCCTGTCATGGATATTAATGAGGATTACCGTAACTGTTTCACCACTAGACAGCAATACTCTACTGCCTATTAAGGCATTCATTATTTTACTGATTAGGCAATGTACAACCCGAGGGTCGTAGAGGCCATACGCACCTGCATCCAACTCTCGCAGAACCTGAAATAATGGTAATGCTTCCTTATAGGCTCTTTTGGAAATCATCGCATGAAAAACATCCGCTACGGCAACTATTTTACTCAAGATCCCCATGTCGCATCCTTTAAGCCCAGAGGGATATCCGCTGCCATCTTCCCTTTCGTGATGCTGCAAGGCGACTAAAGCTTGGTTTTGCGAGATTCCAGCCGTTTGGCTAATCATGTTGTATCCATACTCTGGATGGTTTTTCAATTCAAGAAACTCTTCCTTGGTTAGCGGTTGCGTTTTGTTCAAGACAGCATCGGGTATCTGCAATTTACCCACATCATGCAAAAAAGCTGAGATCATTAGATCTTCGATTTCAACTGTATCCAGCTCCATCCAGCCGCCAATAATTGTCGAGATAACGGCAACAGCAAAGCTATGTTTATACGTATATTCATCTTTGGCTTCCATCGAGGAAATGATACTGAATACATTGGGATTAATACTAAACTCGGCAATGATCGGAATAATATTGGCTTTAATACTCTCAAATGGAATGGCCTTTTTCAGCTTAATCGTTTCAAACGCTTTTTTGGTTTCTTTGATGGCTTCCTTCATCAATCGAACGCTAGTCGCTGAACTAACATCCTCTTGATCCAAGTAGATTTCCAGTGAGATTAATAAATTAATATGGGATAGCTTCAGTACCGTGTTAGCCGGAATCAACAAAACATCTAATTTGTTATAAATGTTTTTGTTTATATGATAACCTATCCAACCCTCCATTTGTTTCTCGACCACAATATCCCTTCTTTCTGCTATTCATTTAGATATTACTTTGTGTATCTAAGAACGCTTCACTCCTCATAGTGTGGGCTTCAAAAGTCCGATGCTCTATCATTTCCATTATTTCTACACAATATCGACCTACACATACTCTTCCCGTATACATTTTACGAATGCTCACTCTGCGTTTGGCCTTTAAGACAGTATTCGTTCCCGTTCCCGTTTGCCCCCCAACTATCATCGCAGTTATAAACCCTTCCGATTCAAGCGTTGAGCCTCTGCAAACAGAGAATAGCGATTGAAAAATAATATTCCTTGAGGAATAAAGCTCACTTTGCACAACCCCATCCGCTACAATAATAATATCTCCATTCGCTTTTAATGTGGAAAGATGGCATTGCCGAATTTCAATAATGGCTTTTGGCTCCTGCATGCGGGCAACCTCTTCATTGGTTTCCCTAACTAGCTCAATAAGCTCTTGCAGTACTTTCACCTGCATGTGCTCCACTAATTTGATCGGCTGCAGAATTAACTCTAGCATTTGTCTAAGCTTGTCCAGCTCTACTTTATTCACTTTTTGAATATTGGCAATGACGAACAGGATTTCTTTTGCAGTATCCGGGATTTCTTTGAGCTTACTTTCAATTAACAATTGGATAATCTGTCCGTATTTAATCTTATTCTGCTTTTTTGTGATGGCCTCTTGCAGCAAGCTCGCTGCTTGTAGTAATTGCTCTAGCAATACAAGGAGCATCTTCGTACCATTGTACAGACGATTAAACATGACACCAAAATACCCTGAATATAAATGACTTCCCACGATATTCCCTTTCACATGGATGCTACCAGTTGCCGTTAAAGTCGCGTTGTACACATTACCTGAAACGTATATACTGCCTAAGCTTTCAAGAATCATGTGATCCATGACATCTCCGTACACCACAATATCACCTGAAAAACAGATATTTCCCGTCTCCATATCTACATTGCCAGAAACGATATAAGCGGTAGATATATCAAAATATTTAACCCGTTCTGTTCCCGTTATGCGAGGCCTGCCCTCACTCGTTGCAACAATTAGTCCATCATCTAGCAGATTGATATTATCTTTAGCATAAACTTGAATATCCTTCACCGCTGCCGGCGTCAAAACTTGTCCATACACATCACAACCAAGGCTGCCTACGCTCATCATGGTTTTTTTGGCAATTACTTCACCTGCTGTGACGTTTGGAATACTCAAATGGTTGCGATAATCAACGACACCTTCAACCTCATTATATTCACTCAGTAGACGTTCTTCGAAAAAAGTATCCAGCTTCGCATCTTTCCCAGGAACGAGCGGTTTGCCTTTAGCAATCGCAATCTTCTCATAGGTAGGATGAAGCAGCTCATTCTGGATGACTCTAATATCCAAATTATTTAGAATGCCTAGCTTCACAATATCGGTTACAATCTCGTTAAACTGTAAGGTCTCCGAAACTCGACTTGGATCTTTTTCAGCCTTTAAATACGCGTGAGGAATTCTAGCTTGATCCAGCAGAAACCATCGATACCTGACCAATGCGTTAAGCTTAAAATAAGCTATCATTTTATCGTCGGAAACGATAATCTCAAACATCGGTTCCTCCGATACTTTCCATAGGATTGAATCCGTTGAGGAGACCACTGTAGAATTCTTAACTTTAATTCCATTCTTAATAAGCTCCAAAGGAGGTATTGCTGAGATCATTGCAGACTTTCCACCACTTGAAGCATTATGTACATGTATTTTGTTATGTTCTACCTTTACCCAGCCGTCCAAGCTTTTAGAAATGTCCTTAGCCATGGCTTCTTGAATATCCAAGTTCTTCTCATCCAGCATCAGTTTACTAATAAGACGATAAATATCTTCCTCGCGCATATACTCGGTCATGCTAAATCTCCCTTCAATGAAAAATAAAAGCACCATCCGGGTTTGGATGATGCTTACTATCATCTCAGTTCGGTAACTTGGCAACCGTAGAATTATAACAATTCTTTAGGTCCATAGCTTTGCGTCCCATTCTTTCAAATGGTTTGCTCTTGTCGTATAAGTGATGCTTATTTAAAATAATAACCAGCATTACGCATTACTTGTCGAAATTAATTATGTATTACTAATATCCCATTACTAATTACCCATTACTTATATTATAAGCAAAATTATTGCAAATGTAAATTGCATCCAGGCCTATAGTTCTATATTTGCAAAAAAAACATTCTCCGCTATCTGAGTGAGTGCATTAGGCACTTTCAGTTAACAAAAGAATGTATTTTTCTGAATAGCTAATTGCACATTTTTCGGTGAATTCTAGCTCCTAGATGATTCAAATTAAGCCGAAGCACTTCATCCAGCTCAGCTGCAGCTTGTTCAAATTGGCTTAATCCAATCAAACCAAGGCCTCTCATATAACGGCAATGAATTTGATTGCGCAGATTCAGATCATCCTCGAAGACTAGGAAATCCGGCAATGATACCGCAAAATAATCAATTTTCACTTCGTCAAACATATGTTTCTCCGCATAATCAATTAGTTTATTGAAGCGGCGTTTAGCCTCTTTAGCATTCTGTAGCTCCAACCACGCCATCCCTTGGTAGAAAATCATATCGGGTGGTTGATCGTTATAGAACATCGCACTGGCTGGCTCATCCAAACCTTGAGAAGCAACGCCGAATTGTGTAGTTGCTTGCTGAGATTGACCCATCTCCGCATAGACGCAGCCAAGATAATAATAGATATTATTTTCTTGGGCTCCCGTTAATTTACCTTCGCCCAGATTGATTGGATAGACAAGCGCACACTCCAATAAGCTTACAGCTCGTTCGTAATCCTTGCTAGCAAGAACACGTTTGGCAAGCTCAACATGAGCAAGCACATATTGCCCGGTTACTTTACCTTCCCCGCCTTCCCATGGATGGAAATTGCGTCCGGCAATCGCTTCAATCGCTTTTTCATGCTGCTCCTGCGCATTTAATAAGGTTACATACTCGAGATATAAGTCATCTCGTTTTTCAACTAACGTACTGTATTTCTCAAGATTGGCAAGCCGTGTTTCTGCTGAATAACCCAGTTTCTTATATAACTGATCCAGCTCGAAGAATACACGAGCATCTTCTGTTCCACACGCGAAGGCTTTTTCAAGTGATTGTAATGCCGCTTGCGGATTATTATGTTTATTGAAGTAGGCTAGCGCCAGATTGCGATGTACCGTAGCGAAACCTTCTTGAATAGCTGAAGAAATCTCCCAATGGGCGATTGCGTCTTCCGGCCTTTTTTTGTCATACAGCCAATTTCCCAGGTAATAATGTGCCTTTTCATCATTTGGACGGGCTGCTATTGCACTTTCCAATACCGTTAGGTCAAATAAGGTGTTGGGGAAACAATAATCGGATACTGCAGCTTGTGCAGCTTCGCGATGAGCCTGAGCTTTATCGGGATTTCCCGTCTGCTCGTATAAGTATCCTAGCGTGTAATGCAGCATTGGGTAAGCATTAGGCGCTACTCGTTCCAACACCTCAATAGCTTCATTAAATAATCCACAGCCTGCATAATCAGCAGCTAAATTTAGATAATTGTGGATATCGCCTCTCATAAAACGTGTAAGCTCTTCAAGCTTAGTTTGAGCGGATGCGTGATTGTTCTGGGCTAGCTGTATTAAGATGACTTCGTTTTGTGCACCGAAATCGGCAATATCCAGCGATAATGTTTCTTCAGCAAATTTTATCGCATCATCAAACTTACCTAATTTGCGAAGTAAAGCTGTTTTCAGATGGCGTGCTTTATAATTATGTGAATTTCGAATAAGCGAGCGCTCCACCAATTCTAACGCTTCCGCATAAGATTGCGTCCAGCAAGCAATTTGTGCCAGCGAATAATAACCGCTATCCTGCCAGGCAGCTGACCAAACCGCTTTATAGAAGATTGTAAAAGCTTCTTCCAGACGTCCCTGTTGCTTAAGCGATACACCTAGTTGATAATGTGCTTCACTGTCATAGGGGTTCGTATTCCGCCATGAAATGGATTGCACAGCCTTGCGGAAGTGGACTTCACTCTCAGTGAACAAACCACGGCGTAGTAATAAAGTACCATAAGCAATATTTATCCGAATATCACTAGAATCGCGTTTAAGTCCTTCCAGATAATAAGCTTCTGGCTCAAAAGTAGCATGGCGATATTGCTCCAAATGTAGACCTGCCAAGTAAAGCTGCTCAATTGATGTTAATTCCTCAGGTGTAGGCAATGGTTTTGCAGCATCCGGTATTTGCTCGATCTCTGCCTTTTTCGGTTGGTAAGCAACTAGTATTGTTTTATTAGTATCGTAAATAGTTAGCATCAAATCATGCAGCTGATCACCGTGTTCAAGTGTGACTGATGTTCTGAAAGTAGCTGTTGGAGAAAGTGTTGTGGTCTCTAGAACGTATCCTTGCTTTTTACTCTTTAATTCTATAGTTGCTCCTTCGAATACGGATGTTGCATAAGCTTGAACGATAATCTGGCCTGTAGCTTCATCTAGTTCAAGATTAACGGCTGCATCTATTGTCGCATTCTTGACTACACCAATATTCTTATAAGGCATGAAATATTGCGTAAAAGACTTTTCCTCATACGGCTGAAGCCAAGTGAAATCTGGCTGATTATCCGTGTATACACCAGTCATAAGCTCAATATAAGGTCCATCCTCATCTGTTAAGTTACGGTCCCAGGCTTGCCCAAACTCGCCATTCCCCCAAGTCCACTGCTTCTTACCCGGTGATACATGATGATTGGCGACATGCAGTAAACCCGCTTCAACGCCATGATCATAGCCGCCTACAAAATTATAATCCGACTTGTAAGCCATATAGGAGGTCGGCACTGGAATATTCTTATAGCGTGAAATATCAACACCTTCGGAGTAATCCATCTTGTAGTAGGTTCCAGTTGCAATCGGAAACCGTGATACATCTCTCTTCCCATGGTCAAAAACAGCTGTTACATCCGGAGGAAATACAGATTGAGTATGATCGTTTACTGCTACAGCTGGATTAGCCCACCATAGAAAGGTTTGCGGTTCAGGTGTGCGGTTGTATAGCTGAGCATGGATCTCCAGATAAGCTTTTCCTGGATGCAAGGTAAAGCCCGCTGTTACTTTCGTTCCGTACATTCGATCAATCTCGCTGGTCCAAACCGTAGCGCTGCCATCTTCATTCTCCACAATCCGATATTCGACGGGTCCATACGTGTTAGGACGGTGATGCTGCGGCCAGTTGAATTCTATCCCACCTGAAATCCATGGTCCCGCCAATCCAACCAAAGCGGGTTTAATTACCCGATTATAATAAACGAAATCATAATCATTGGTTTTATCCAGTGCCCGATAAATTCTACCACCGATTTCTGGCATAATCTCAATTCGTACATACTCATTCTCTAGAATAACCATTTTATAGTCCTGAGGCTTTTTCTCATCTTCAATTTTCTCGATCACGGGATGCGGATAAACTCGCCCTGAGCTGCCCTGATAAACTCGTTTTTCCAAAAACATCGGATTCTTATCCGGCTTGCCAATTCCATAGGTTGGGATCGAAACGGTTTCTTCCCTTACTAGTACCTTATCTGTTGGATGACTCAATTTATTCACTCCTTGTAGTTTAATGAAGTTTGTTTTTTTACTAATTTGGCTTAATCAGCTTGCTATATCTCTAGTTTAGAGCTCCGGCTAACAAAAGCCAATTGACAAAATGCGGTTAATGATGGATTATATTCTTAATTGTTACGTAATTTATGACTGATTCCCATTGGAAATTTATTAGTTTCCTTAATCATTTTCGTATATTGGTAAATAAGGAGATGTCACATGGAACCCATACATAAGGAAGTGGGCTTTGAGCAGGAACGCTTATATGTGCTTCCCGATTATATGACGAAGGAATTGGCTGAAGCGGAGCTAACGCGATCTTTATTCATTAGTGATATTGGTTATTTTCCGAATGCTAAATACCATTTTCGTGAGCGCCTTGAGGGCAGCGATGCCCATATTTTCATCTATTGCTCTGAGGGGGCAGGAACCGTAGAGCTGTTTGGTGATAGAACTATCCATGTGACCAGCCAGTATTTGGTGGTTATTCCGGCTGGGACGCCCCATCGCTATGAAGCTTCCTCCAGTGATCCCTGGAGTATCTATTGGTTTCATCTGCAAGGCGAGCATGCTGCTGAGCTGATTGAGCTGTATGAGCTAGCTGCTGGAGCTTTGCAGCTGCCTGTTAGCGGCTTTGCGAAATTCGTTGAATGGTTCGATCATATTTACGAAATGCTGGCAAACAAGACCTACTCCCTTCCGACTCATGTGCATGTTTCGCAGACCATGCGTTATTTATTGAGCAGTATTGGGATCAGCCTAGTCACTTCCACTCCCAATAAAAAAGGAGAGCGTTATCTTGAAGCTGCCATTCGGTATATGACCGATCACTTAGCGGATTCCATTAAGCTCCCTGAGCTGGCTGCGCATACCGGAGTATCCAAGCAGCATTTGATTCATATCTTTAATCAGAAAACAGGCGTGCCGCCTGTTGAATATTTCTTGCGGATGAAAATGCAGCAGGCTGGCCAGCTCTTGGACTTAACGGACCTTAGCATTAAAGAAATCAGCAACACTATCGGCATATCCGATCCTTATTATTTCTCTCGATTGTTTAAGAAAATCATGGGGTATTCGCCTACTGAATACCGTAACATTCCTAAGGGATAATTTACTTCTCAACGTCGCGATGATTTGTAAAGTGCCGAAGACCCATCATTGATTTATAGATTGATTTCATTCATGATGGATGCAAGAAGTTACTTTTGTGGAATAACTAGGAGGTGGCGTGCTGCTTGGGAGGACTCAGATTTTTTGACAATAAAAACAGTAATCGTCTATATTTCAAGACCTTCATTCCGATCATACTCTCCATCATTGCTACTTTGTTCATCTCTACCTCTATCCTTTATGTGAACTTTGAGAAAATCTCTTTAAATCAAGTATATGAGCATGATTTGGATAGTCTTTCGGAGGCTGGACGTAATGTGAACATCATGAAAGAAACAGCAACTGCGCTTTCTCAACAAATCTACTACGATTTCACACTTCAGAGATTTATGTACTACCGTTCGTTAGATGTATCCGAAATTCTACCCACCACCAAAGAATTGGATACCTATCGATCATCGATTCCTTTTATCGACTCTATCTACATTTATAATGGGACAACCCAGATGTTCTATATTAGCTCTAGCGTTATTCTGAACGCTTTGCAGGAGAAACAAGAAATTGCGGATAAGGGAATAATCGATCTGCTTGAAAACTATCACTCCTACCCGCTATTCAAGCCCATCCCGAGAAAGGTGGCCTTGCCTGGTTCACAGCCATCAAGCGTCTATACATTTATTAATTATGACACCCTTTCTAAAGGAAAAAGCGTTAGTAGTGCCGTTATTATCAATTTCTCTGAAACCTGGATTAGAGGTGCTTTAACTAATTCTAATAATCCTCTGAGCGATACGTTCATCCTAGATGAAAATGGCCATTTGGCTTCTAACAGCAATCATTATCAGATTACATCCGCTTATCCCGATGAAAAATGGTTTAAAACACTTAAAAGCAATCCGAATGAACCTGGATATTCCATCCACTCGGTAAATGGAGTCAAATCATTAGTCACTTATTCAGCGTCAGATTCATTAGGCTGGAGATATATCCGAATAACTCCTTTTGAGACTATCACTGCGAAGATAAGCCACATGAAATCGACGACTATTAACATAGGGGCAAGTATTATTCTGATAAGCTTTTTTATCCTGCTAGCTCTATCACGAAAATTATACAAACCGATCGATAAGCTAGAGCTCTCACTGACAAGACTTGAGAATGATAAAAGAGATAATTTCAAAACGATAAAGCTGGAGTTTCTACGAAACTTCATGGTCAGTAAAGAGATTCACCCCGGTTTAATTGAGAAACAATTTCTTAATTTTGGCATCCAGCTGAATTTAAAGGAACGGTATTGTCTAATCCTGCTGAAATTAGATAACTATTACGCCTTGAATGAACAATATAGCTCTCGAGATAGAGGCTTAATCAATTATGCCATTGCCAACATTGCAAGCGAACTATGCTCAGAGCTTTATCAATCTGAAGCTGTTGAAATGACCGATGACCGTATTTTTATCATAATCAACATTCCAGAAGACATGGCAAGCCCGCTCGAAGAATCATTAATTACACGGTTAAAGCTTATCCAATCGTCTGTAACAAGCTACTTGAATGTCTCGATTTCCATAACCATCAGTGATATTGAAGATAATATTGGCCAAATCGCCTCATCCTATCGCCAGGTAATGGAAGCTTCCCTTTATCGATTATATAACGGGCGTGAATGCATTATTTCCGCTAATGAAGTGTTAAATTTCCCTGCCATAGAGTATGTTTATCCAATTCAAAAAGAAAAGCAGCTGGTAGAGAATCTGATGGTTGGAAAAATGGATGAGGCCCTGACCATTTACAATGAAATCATCCATGAAACTATAAAATACCCGATTACGGTTATAAATTTAGCTGCTTCACGTTTAATTTTTATGCTCCACAATGTAATAAAAACGATCTCCATATCTACACAGACGGATGTTCACTCTTTATTCATAACGCTGAATAAAGCAGAAACCATTGAGGAGATCCATGCTGATTTCTACCAGCTATTCGAAGAGATTTCCCTTGGAATTGATGACAAGAAAAGCAATAAGCATGATGACCTAATCCAACAAATCAATCTGATTATTCAAACCGAATTTACGGATCCTAATTTGTCTATCAATAGCATAGCCCAATCCATAGACATGTCACCTGTGTATATTGGTCGACTTTATAAGCAGTATACACTTGTCACAATCGGAGACTCCATTGCTGAAGTACGAATTAATAAATCTAAGGAGCTCTTATTGGAGAATAAGCTGCCGATTGCCTCGATTGCTGAACAAATTGGATTTATTAACAGCACCTACTTCTACAAAGTCTTCAAGAAATGGACCGGCTTCACTCCGAATGAATACAAGAAAAACTCAAAGTAAGTATCTACCTTGAACTCTTCTTGGACTTCCTGAATACTTTTTGAATAACAATAAGAGAGTGGCCAAATCGGCTCACTCTCTTATTGTTATTCGGACTCATTTGTAATTATTTAATGCCGTTATCCGCTGCGTATTTATTATATTGCTCTGTATAAGTCTGTTGAATCTTTTCCAAGCCTGCAGCTTTTGCTTTGGCAAGGAAAGTAGCAATAGCACTATCGACATCCGGTACGAGACCCGCTTCGATTGGAGCCAGATATTGCACTTTAACCGTTTGATACGCAGCAATCTCTGCTTTGACAGAAGCATCATCAAATTGGAAATTTGAAGTAACATCTGGGGTAGCGATAGCATCCAGTTTCTTAAAGATATCAAGAACAGGCGTAAAGCTCTTGTCGAATAATTGGATGGCTGGATTTCTCCAAGCCCAGCCGTTCATCGCTTCGCGTGGGAATTCTGTAGTCTTCGCATCACCCACACCTTGGTAGAAGCCGTCGCTTGTGATTGTATAGTGCTTGCCTTCAATACCATACTCTGTTAAATAGTTATAGCGCTTATCCGTAACAAGCTTTTCGAAGAACGCAAGAGCTCTTTCAGGATTCTTAGAAGTAGTTGGGATTGCATAACCGTCATTCCCATTATTACTAGCCGTGTGCACAACCCCAGTTGTCTCAGGGAAAGTGCTGAAAGCAAGCTTCCAGTCAGGATGCTGTGTAGCCAAGCTCGTGATTATTCCTCCATAGTTAGGTGCGTTGACACCTGTGATTACAGCCGCTTTTCCACTCGTGAAAGTATCGCTAGCCGTAGTTTTATCGGAAAGTGCACTCTTGCTCCAGTAGCCTTTATCCGCCCATGACTTCCATTGCTTAGCATCTTCTGCAAACATTGGTGATTGGAAGAAGTTCACAACCTCTGCTGGCTTATCATTCATAATAGCCATTCCGAATTCATTCGGGAAATCCTGGTTATAGAATTTATGCTTCAAGTTTAAAAGTCTCCAAGTACCCGGTAACGATGCAGTAGCTTCGATAGCTGTAGGAAGCATATCTGGTTCATTCTTTTTGATACCTTCCATATATACTTCATAGTCTTCGATCGTCGTTGGCTTAGGCAGATTGTACTTCTCTCTCAAATCATCTCTCCATAGTACCCCAACATTCTGATACTGTTTCCATGTGTTCGGTGCATCGTAAATCTTGCCATTCACTTTAACAGCGTTCCATAAATCCTGTGGAATCAATTTATAAAGCTCTGGAGCAACCTTCGGAGCAAGCTCATCTAACGGCAAGAAGGCGCCATCTTTAGCATATTGCACAAATTTTGTCCATGGAGCAACATAGATTAAATCAATCGTCTGCCCTGAAGTTAAGAGAAGCTTATACTTTGTTTCCCAATCCGTCCAAGGGATGTAGTTGAATTTTACGGTAGCATTAAGATCCTTCTCTGAAAGCTTGTTAACTTCCGCTTGTACATCTGCCAAACCTTTAGGTGCATCTCCAAGCATATACACCTGAAGCTCGACATGCTTGGTGATATCCAATCCGCCTTTTTCAGTACTTGCGGCAGCAGTTGCTGCGGTAGTAGGAGCACTTGTCGCCTCCTTTGTATCCTCTTTGTTCGATGTACAGCCCATTAACGCGGTTGAAATCAACAAGATAGTTGCTACTGAACCCCATAACCTTTTTGATGCTTTCATTGATAAGTCCTCCTAATTTTTTTATATGTTAATCCTGCAAACGCAGGTAATAACCAAGATTTAGCCTTTTACTGCCCCTAGAGTTAACCCTTTTACGAAAAATCTCTGCAGGAATGGATATAAAAGCACAATCGGGCCAATGGCGATAACAGATATAGCCAGCTTTGCCGTTTCGGTTGGAACGCGAATGGATGATGCGGAACCACTTGTTACCAGCTGACTAATTACTTGAGCTTGGGTTAGCATGTTGTACATGAAGAACTGAAGATTGTATTTGGACTTATCCTCAATAAACAACGAAACACTAAACCAATCATTCCAATAATTGAGCGCAAGGAACAGTCCGACGGTAGCTAATGCAGGCTTTGCCAAGGGAAGGACGATATTGTAATAAATTTTGAAATCCCCTGCTCCGTCAATTTTTGCCGATTCTATCATTTCTGAAGGGATCGATGCCTTTATAAAGCTTCTCATTAGAATAATCAAGAACGGACTGGAGAGTCCGACGAGAATCAGAATCGCATAGGTATCATTCAAATGCAGGTAATTCACAACTAAGATGTACCAGGGAATTAATCCGCCTTGGAAGATAGTAGTGAAATAAATAAAGAAGGAAATTTGGCTGCGGTGTTTAAGATCGGTTCGTTGTAAAACGTAGCCTGCCATGGAAATGAGAAACAATCCCAGCAATGTTCCAATCACTGTAACCCCAATACTTACGGCATAAGCTCTGATAATATCTTCAGGAAAGGTAAACAGAAACTTATAAGCCTCAAGTGTAAAATCCCTTGGAATCAAGCTGTAGCCTTTGCGCACGATAGATTGGTCGGATGAAAAGGAACCCGCAAGCACTAACCATAAAGGCAGAATACAGAGTATCGATAGAAAGAATAAAATGATAAAGGAGAACAAATGAAATAATTTGATTGATAAGGTATCCTTGATTTTCATGGCTATCATTCCTTCCTCTGACTTTCATTTATACTGTGGACCGTTGTTAAAACAAGGCATACTCTTCGTGCTTCCTGCGGATCAAGTAATTGACGGTTAGGACAAGGATACAACCAAAGAAGGATTGGTAGAGACCTGCTGCTGTTCCTAAGCCAATATCAAATGTTACTTTTAGTGATCTAAACACATAGGTGTCGATAATATCGGTAGAGTTGAACAACGTTCCGTTACTCCCTATGACTTGATAGAATAAATCGAATTGCCCTCTCATAATCCCGCCTAAGCTAAGCAATAACAGTACGATAAAGGTTGGAAACAACAGTGGAATCGTAATTCTGCGAATTTGTTGGAAGATGTTCGCCCCGTCTATTCTAGCGGCTTCGTAATATTCTTCATTAATACCGGTAATTGCTGCGAGATAAATAATCGTCGTATACCCAATGTTCTTCCATAGATAGAGCGCCACTAAGAGATACTTCCAGATCCATGTTGTTCCATAAGCATTGAAAGCTTCCAGATGAACGGACTTAAGAAGGCTATTCAAAAATCCGGACTCATAATTAAAGATGTTGTATACAAATGCCCCCACTATGACAAAGGAGATGAAGTAAGGAAAGAACATCACCGATTGAGTGATTCTTTTGAACCATCGACTGCGAACCTCATTTAACATGATTGCAATCAGCATACCTAGGAAATTGGAGAGAAAAATAAAAACTAAATTATACAAAATCGTATTTCGTGTAATATTGAACAAGGTACCCGATTTAAAGAGGAACTTGAAATTATCAAAGCCAACGAATGGACTTCCAAAAAATCCTTGTCTAAAATTAAACTGGGTAAATGCCAAGTAAATCCCTACCATTGGCAGATAACTCATAACAGCAAACAACAGCAATGTGGGTAGAATCATTAAATATAGAACTCTGGATTTAATTAATTCTCTAAAAAAACCTTTTTTGATTAGCACTATTTATTCCTCCGTTCGAACCTGATGGGTAATCATATCTGTTTTCCATACATCCTATCTTAAGGGGAAATCTTCATCGATTTATACTGAAAAAGCGGTCAAAATGATACAAATACTTTACTTTTTTTAATGCCAATCCGATACTTTTATATGTTTATTAAACAAAAAAAACGATTCCACTCTGCTGTAGCAAAGGGAACCGTCTTTAATCTGACTCTTTAAATTCTTTTCAAACGAATCAGCTTGCTATCAAAATCGCCGGTTAGCTTAATGTTCAAACCAATATGCATCAGGTTCTTGCCTTTAAACTGCGCAACTCCACCCTCTAGCCCATCCACCTGATAACTAGCATCTGCTTCTAAGCCCTGCAAACAAATTCTAGGCATAGCTGCACCAAATTGCTGAGCATGCAAGAAAGCAAAAACAACAGCTTCCTCGCCATCCTGACTCACATATTGCACAGCCGCATAATCCGCCTCTCGCAAAGACGATAACCGATATAACTTACCATCCAATACCACAGGTCTGATTGCTTTATATTGCTCAATATATACAGCTGCTTCTGTAAACTCCTCGTCTGTCCAATGCTTGAGGTTGACTCCAATTCCTAATCCGCCCATCATCGCGCTGTGAAAGCGGAAGGACAATGGCAGAACTCGTCCATTAAAGCTATGCGGCGACTCAGTAACCCAGCACATCATGACATGAGGACTGTATGCATAAGAGAAGCCTTCTTGAATGCTTAGGCGATCGAACGCATCGGTATTGTCGCTTGGCCAAACTTGATCTGCATAACGCAGAATACCCAAATCAATTCGCGCCCCACCACCTGCACATGATTCAAACTCAACATTCGGGAATCTCAACCTAAGCTCCGCCCAGATCTCATAAAGACTTTGCACATGCTTGATCCAAATGGACTCATATTGTTCCTGTATAGCATCACTGGTCCCGGGCTCTGTAATTGTCCGATTGGTATCCCATTTAATAAATGAGATCTTATACGTACTTAACAGCTCGGTCATGAAATCCAAAACAAATTGCTTCACTTCTGGTTTACCCAGATTCAAGGTGTATTCGTTCCTCAGCTGAGTGCCTTCGCGTGTGGGGAATTGATAGATCCAATCTGGATGCTTACGGTAAAGATCACTATCTGGATTAACGGCTTCAGGCTCAACCCATAGGCCAAAATCCATCCCTAAATCCGTTACTTCAGTAATTAACTCTTGAAGTCCATTTGGAAATTTCTCCGGGTTTACGTACCAATCGCCAAGTCCCGCCTTATCGCTATGTCGCTGACCAAACCAGCCGTCATCTACCACGAACAGTTCAACACCAAGTCGAGCTGCTGATTGCGCCAACTGCTTCTGCCCAATAACCTCGACGTCGAAATAGGTGGCTTCCCATGAATTATATAACACTCTGCGATGTGCTTGTGAAGGTGAAACAAATGCCTTCTGATAGCTATGCAGCTTGCGGCTCATTTCGCCAAATCCACCTGAAGTATATCCTCCTGTGAAGGAAGGCGAAACAACCGTCTCTCCAGCACCTAGCTTAAAAGGACTATCATAATCATTCACGCCACCAACCACTCTAACATGATTAAAGTTGGTTTTCTCCACGACAATCTTCCAGTTCCCGCTCCAAGCTAACGCGCCAAACCAAACCTTGCCGGAAACCTCATCGGCTTTACCATTATCGATAGCAAACCAGGGATTCGCGTGTGGTCCCGTAAAGCCTCTTCTCGATTCCAGCGTTTTCTTGCCTTCCGAAAGCTGCGTTTCCCTTAATTGAAACTCCCCAGCCCATCTGCCTGTAACATGAGTCAGCCTATAATCCGCAAGATTTGGTAAGGACCATGCTGCGGACATCATTTGTTCCACTATAATTTCATCTGTGCTCTGATTTTGCACTTCAACATGACGCTTAATTAAATCTTGATCATGAAATATCGCATAGTGAATCTTCACCCAAAGATCATAATGAGCATCCTTAAGTGTAATCACTAGTACGTCCTCAGCAATACTCTCATGTCCAACATACTGCAATTTTAAATCTCTAACGCCATCCTTGAAACGAACCTTTAAACACGGCTCGACATAGCTAGTACCACCTGCACCGCCAAACTCCTCCGCATCACGTTCTACTTCAGCGTCAAACGAGCTGTGAGAATGGCTTTTTAAGAGAAAAGCACTTTCCCGAGCATCTACCGCTTCTCCCCAATAAATATGCTGCATAATTCCTTTTTCGTTGATCCCGAATAAATAAGAAGTATTTTTCGTATGAATTTCGAATAACTGCAAATCCTCGTAAAATGTGATCGCCAAGTCAGACACCCTCATCTTTTTTATTGGTTTATCCTTTAATTGCCCCAGCCGAGATCCCTTTGACGATGAATTTTTGCATCAGCAAGAAGAATATAACGATTGGAATCATACCCATAACTGCGTAAGCAAAAGCTAGGTTTAGCTGACTGCTGTATTGGCCGAAGAAAAAATACTGCTGTAATGGAATTGTACGGAATTTTTCTTTTTGCAGAAAAAGCAATGGCAGCAGGAAATCATTCCAAATATAAATCGCATTAATTACGGCCACTGTCGCCGTCAAAGGCTTTAATAACGGGAAGATAATCCGGAAAAAGATACCAGGCGTCGAACAACCATCTATCTTAGCTGCCTCTTCAATTTCCCGCGAAATCGCTCTAATAAAACCTACATATAAGAACACCGCTGTTTGCAAGCCAAAACCACCATAAAGCAAGATAATACCCCATTGTGTATTAATCATATGCAGTGTTTTTCCGAGCTTGTATAAAGGTAGCATTGTAACTTGAAAAGGAACCATAATACCAGCCAAGAATAACAAAAAGACCAATTGATAGTACCAACCCCGCTTGCGTGCAATCGCATATCCAGCCAGCCCGGATACGGCAATGATTAATAAAACAGAACCAATTGTCACAATTAAGCTATTGCTCAGCCCTCTAATATAATGCGAGGTTTTCCAAGCACTTATAAAGTTATCCAGATGCAATCCATGAGGCAATCCATAGAAAGATAAAAATGATTCTTGCGAGGTTTTTAACGCCATAAGAATAGCTACATAAAACGGGAGCAGGAAAAATAATGCTAAAAGCAGAACAACTATAAATACTAGCGCATGTGTCTTTCTCATTATATTTCCACTTCCCTTTTTCTTAAGATTAACAGTTGAACGATTGTAACTAATACAAGCACTACAAAAAAGACCATCGATAGCGCTGCGCCATATCCACCTTGAAACGAGGTATAAGCAACACGATAAATGTAAGTACTCAGCACCTCTGTAGAGAATCCGGGTCCACCCTTAGTTGCTATATAGACCAGATCAAATATCTTCAATGAACCGGTTAAAGTCAAAATGGCATTTATCGTAACGGAGGGAGCGATTAACGGAAACGTCACATGCCAGAATTTATACATCGTACCCGCCCCATCAATTTCAGCACTTTCGAGTAATTCAGGGGGAATATTCTGCAAACCTGCAATATATATGATCATTGGAGTACCTATGCTTTGCCAAACGGCTATAATAATAAGCCCGAATAAAGCATAATCTGGATTGCCCAGCGGACTCGTCATGTCATCATAGCCGAAGAATGCAAATAAACTAGGCAAGGCTTTACTGTAATTATTGTTCCAAATAAAAGCAGCTAAGACAACAGAAATAATTGTCGGCAAATAGAAAATAGTCCTAAATATCGTTCTAAACTTTAAATAAGAGTCCAGCACAAGAGCCAACAGCAACGATATAACATTGACCAAAAGCGTCAAAATAATGGCAAATTTAAAGGTGTGCCCCAATGCTCCCCAGAACTGTGGATCATTAATGACATGATCATAATTTTTCCAACCTATATAATGGAGCACATTCGAGACTCCATCCCAATTCGTAAACGAATATTTAGCACCTAAAATCAATGGAATAACAACGGCTAAACAAAATAAGGCTATTCCTGGAATCGTAAATAAAACAAACCATGCTTCAGCTTTCCACAAACGTTTAATAGCTTTCATAATTTTGTCCTTTCTTAAGAAGAAGGAAGTAAGAGCCCGCCAGACGAGTAAAACTCATGACGTCTGTCAGGCTCCTATTCGATTATTTTCTATGCTGCTTCTTATTTATGATTTTTTGCAACCCAATCATCCATGTCTTTAATTAGCTCTTCACCCGTCATTTTGTTAAAGAAAAACTTTTGTAAATCTTGATTAAGCTGATCGCCCCAAGCAATGGTTGTCTTAGCCAAGTAAGATTGAGAATCATACATTTGACCTGCATCGATATATTGCTTTAGTTCATCAACTGCTGGAGCTAAATTCGTTTTTGCACCTTTGTTGAAAACCAAGGTTTTAACATTATCCACCCACATGTCTCCAGCTTCTTTAGTTCCCATGTAACTAAGGAATTTCAAAGCGGCTTCTTTATGTGTAGATTTGCTGCTTATCGCTAACGAAGCATCCGGGTTAAATTCCAATTTGTTCTTCTCAACATCATTGCTGAATGGGTACGGGAAGTAGCCCATGCCAGTGTTATAAAGCTCTGGATTCTTCTTCTGAATGTCAGCTAACGGCCAAGTACCTACATACATCATAGCTGCATCGCCTTTGGCGAACATATCAACAGCACCGTTATAATCTACGCCTAGCTGATCTTTATTACCATTATCAAAATATTCTTTAGCATGAGTAAGCAAAGTTTTCATAGCAGGGTTATCTGCAAACTTAGCTGCACCTGTTTCAAGCTTTTCAAAGAAATCTGGCATGTTTTCAACAAGTGCCGTGTTGCTTGGCAAATCACGTTGTGCCCACATCCCTAACGGCCATCCATCTTTCCAGCCTAATGCAAACGGTGTTTTACCTGATTCTTTGATTTTCTTCGCTGCTGCCATTAAAGCATCATACGTTCTAGGTATTTCAATTCCTAAATCACTAAAGATTTTTTTATTGTAAAATACAGCAATTGGCCCACTGTTCAAAGGCATAATATAATTTTTTCCGTCAGTCGCCTGATTGCTAAGCACGGCTTCATCAAAGTGCTCTTTCAAAAATGGCTGCGATGTAAGATCTTCTAGATAACCACCATCTACCAGCAATTTTGTTTGGCTGCCGTAGTTGATTGAGAATACATCAATAACATCGCCGCTGGCAATTTTTGTTTTTAATAGTGTGTAGTAATCATCAAACTTAACAGGTGTTACTTCTACTGTAATAGTTGGATTTTCTTTTTGGAATTGATCGACAATTTTTTGAATAGCATCGGTTGCATCACTCTTGAAATGCATAAAGGAAATCGTTACTGGTTTCTCGGGTGCTGCCGTTGGTGCTGCTGTAGCTTCGGCTGGTGCAACAGTTGCTGCTGCATCGGATGCTGCAGGTGCTGCTGATTCCGTAGCGTCTTTATTGTTTCCACAAGCTGCGATTAAAGACATAAGCAAGATCGTACATAGTGCAAGACTCAATCTCTTTTTCATGCGAGTTCCCCTTTTCACTTTTCAAGATGTAGAAGACATAGTATTCTTCTGTTTCTTATATTAGCGACATTGCAAACAAACCGTAATACAAAATCTTGTGAGAAGTATGTTCATTTTTTTGTAATCGATTTGTTGCCTTCCTGCGCTTCTCGATATTCTGAGGGTGTTAGCCCAGTAAATTTTTTAAACACTTGGCTGAAATATCTTTGATTCTCGTACCCCGTCAGCTCAGCAATTTCATTGATTTTTTGCTCGGTAGAGCTGAGAAGCTCACATGCTTTCTCCATACGCAGTCGCGTTAAATACTCAATAAAATTCTCATTCGTTACAGCTTTGAACAGCTTGCTGAAGTAGCTCGGTTCAATATGGAACCTGGTTGAAACATCCACTAAGCTAATCTCTTCAAAATAATGCTTCTGCAGATAATCCGTTATTTCTTGTACAGGAAATGAAGAGTCTTGACCTGCAAAATGGATAAAGGCCTCCGAAATCATCGCATTTATTTTATCTATATAGTGTGTAAATGAATCCCGCTCCATCATATAGTACAGAGCATGATAATCAAATATTGTTTGATTCAAAACGGATACTTCCTGCAAAGCACCCGCAATCGTTTCCGTTAATTTCATATACCCATAATGGACATCTTGAATGAGCAGTTCCTTATTCCTTATAGTTCGATTAACGAACTGCTCGACTATGCCTTTGGTTTCCTTTTCATTCTTATTCACTATTGCCTGTTTCATGGCTTTTAGATCAAAGGAAGTTAAGGTCTCCGCATAGGGAGCTGTTGCATCTGTATCTGCCATTGAGATGGATAAGCCTGTTCCATGGAATTTATTCAACCAAAGGTATTTCAAAGCTTGTTCGAATGCGAGGGGAAGCGTATCGATTTTTTCATAGATTCGGCTAATCCCTACAACTACGTCCACCTTTAGCATCCTATAGACCGCTTGCTGAAACTCATTTAGAATCCGATTTATGTTGTTAAAATCGTCTGCTACAGGCATTATGATACATAGTTTCATTCTGTCATCTGCTGTATACACAATGAAGGCTTCTTTTTCAATGATTTCAGTCAAAACATTCTCTAAACTAAACATAAATAAATCGGCATTTCCATGATATTTGGTTTCTGCCACTTCTTTAAATTGTCTAAATGAAACAATCGCAAGCCGGTATTGATTAAACGCCTGGGCTATCTTAAATTCTGTTGCTTGGTTAGCCATATCGGTGTGATTCACGATCCGTCCATGGGAAACGTGCTGCAGAAACACCTCTTGTTTAAGCTTCAAGGAGGTACTCGCATGCCGCTTCTGCTGACGGAGATCACCATCTTTCTCTACAGCTCCAATAGCCTTTGTAATAGCATTATTCAAATCCGTGATTGAAACAGGCTTAAGTACGTAATCACAAACCTCATAAGTTAACGCTGCTTTTAAGTACTCAAATTCCGAATAGCCGCTAATCACAATAACCTTGATCTCTTTATGCATGGCGTAGAGCTTCTCCAGAAAAACTTTACCATCCATAACCGGCATATTCATATCGGTTACCACTATATCAGGCTTGCTGATTTGAATCAGCTGCAGCGCTTCCTCCCCATGTTTAGCTTCAGCGACAACCTCTACGATTGTGGACAGCTCATCAATCAATTTACGTATCGATTTTCTTCCCCATTGCTCATCGTCGACTACCATTACCTTATACATGTTCGGTTCCTCGCTTTACATATGGAATCGTGATAAATACAGTTGTCCCTTGCCCAAAGCTGCTCTTAATACTAATCCCATACTCTGCCCCATATACCATTCTTAAACGCTCATGTACATTTTTCAACCCAATCGATATTCCGGAGAATACACTTAACGTCTTTTGATCGAGGATCGTCATTAATTCCCCTAAATGCTGCGGTTCTATCCCAGGTCCATCATCACTAACTGAGATAATAATATTGCTCTCATCCCTTTTTGCTGTCACAATTATGTGCAGCTGGGTTTTATCAGTCTTTCCCAACGCATGAATAATCGCATTTTCAATAATCGGCTGCAGCACAAAGCGGATCATTTGGCTATCCACTAGCTCTTCATCCACTTGGATCTCCGTTTGGAGGAACTCCTCGAACCGGATCTTCTGAATATATAAATAATTATTAACATGCAGCAGCTCCAAGCCTAAGGTTGACTCCTTGTTCCCTTCATAGAAGCTATATCGAAACATATCTCCTAGCGCACTGCACATTTCATGAATTTCATAATCCCCGTTAAGCACCGCTCTTCCACCAATGGTTTGCAGCGTATTATAGAGAAAATGCGGATTAATCTGCGTTTGCAAAGCAATGATTTGCGCCTCTTTATTTCGTAATTTCGTCTCGTATTCCGATTCAATTAAATCGCTTATTTTGTGTGTCATGAAATTAAAATTTCGTGATAGCTCGGACAGGTCATCCTGCCAGTTATTCACTTTTAAAGTAATCGAAAAATTGCCATTGCGTACAGCCTTCATAGTTTTCCCCAAAAGCTGAATCGGTTTGGTAATATATTGATGCGAGAGTAAAGAAAATAAGTAGATGAATAAAATCACTACAAATAGAATGACCAAAGTTATATTAAGAATGTACTTGCGATTCTTATTCAATTCCGTACTCGGGTATACGATATTTAGCTGTATATTGCCATGATCCAGATAGGCTTTACTGATTAATTGGGTACGGTGACTATTAAAGCTCATCTCTGGCTTCACTTGATTAATCGGAAAATAAGGAACAGAGTATCCCATAATGGCTTCATCGTACGCATCGCTCGTCTGATAAAACCTTTCGCTCTGCGAATTTTGCAAAACAATTACATTGGGGCTGCGATTATATTTTTCAATCATTTTCTGAATGTCTTTGGTTTGGATATAGAATAAAACAGTGCCGATTTTATCGCGAAAATAAATATCGTAAACCGTAATGCCGTATACAAAAAGCGATTTATTCACGCTTTGTTCATTGTAGGTAAACATTAAAGTATGCTGAAAAGGTAAATTTTTTATCTCATTGGCATGAGGTGTATCCTTTTCCAATTGAATCGGATCAAATTGGCTGTTTCTCGAAAAGCTATCCAGCAAGACATTACTTTTCCCGTATATAATAATTTTGACAATATCATCATTCTGGCTTTGCATTAGTCTAAAATAATTTTTTAATGTCTCTCTGCGAGTGTAATCGCTGTTAATATCTCCTCCATTTCTCATGATGTCATAAATGCTCTCGAATCCCCCGCCATAAACCTGCAGCGCCGAAACAGTAAACCGGCTAAAGTATTTATCTAAATTGTCCGTTAAATACGCCGTATTCTGCTCAGCGTTTCTCACCATTGTTTTTTCAAGCAAGCTCGTACTGGTTTGATAAAATAAAAACGCTAATAGGATTAACGGGATCAAGGAAACAACCACGCTAATCCAGACAATTTTTGTTTTGATACTGCGATTCAAGAAAAGCTTGAGCATGCCTTAACCCCCGATGTATAGAACCAAGCAAATACCTTGTCCCAGTGGAACTTCTCTCGTTTATTATATCCCCTCACCAGAAAACGTCCACCCTTAATTGTACTTCAACTATGGATTCAAACAATCCAATAATTTGTGAAAATGATGTTCACTTTTTTGAAAGCAACTAATATTCATACATTTACTGCAAAAAAGAGACAATCGCTGTAATCGGCGACTGTCTCTTCTTTGTTATGAACTAGGGAATTCTCTATCTTCTCTACGTTTTGCAAATCTTCTGCTTAATCCTACTCCAAGTAATATTAATGCTAAACCAGCTAACTCCATATTCAAATGACTGGATTCTCCCGTTGTCGGCAGAGTTCCTTCGGCTGGTGTAACACCTAAAGGTACTTCTTCAACATCAATGTCGATAAAAATTTCCTCCTCATTACCATCTTTATCTGTAATAATAACGGAGAATTTATCCTTACCGATAAAACCAGGCTTCGGTGTATAAACCCACTTGCCATCTGGAGTAACTGTAACCGTTCCATGCTCTGGATCCTTACCAATTGATGGTGTGCTTCCTTCTGGAACTTCAACTGTTCCTGTTTTAGGAACATCCTGCTTAGTAACTTCCTTTTCGCCAACCGGGGTTGGTGTCGGTTTTACAACAGGTGTTGGTGTTGCTGTTGGTGCAAGTGGCGTTGGTGTCGGCGCTGGCGTTGTTATTGCTTCCAACGGTGTTGGTGTTGGCGTCGGTGTTTCCGTTGGTGTTGCAGTCGGCGTTGGCGTCGGTGTTGGTGATGACGTTGTACTTGGATGCCAAGCCGTTGGTGATGGCGTCGGCTCTTCTGATGGTGTTGGTGACGGCGTTGGTTCTTCTGATGGCGTCGGTGTTGGTGTCGGCTCATCTGACGGCGTTGGTGTCGGTGTCGGCTCATCTGACGGCGTTGGTGTCGGTGTTGCTGTTTTTACATTTGTAACTTGCTTATTAATTATTGTATTTTGAGTATTAACCAAGACTGGAATGTCAGTTGAATCAAGTAAATACCCTGCTGGAGCAGCTGTTTCAACTAAAACATAATTACCAGAAAGCAGCTTCTTAAATACAGCTTTACCGTCCATATCTGTAGTAATGGTATTAATTAATGCTCGAGCGGGTAGTCGATATAATGCAAATGTTGCTCCGCTAAGTACTGTGGATGTATTAGCCGCATCGACTTTTGTTACAGTCAGAATACCTCTAACACCACTTCCTGTTCCAGAAGCAGAAGATACTGCTGCAATAACATCACCGATTGTTTGTTTAGTTACAAGCACAACATTATTAGCGCTAAAATCAACTGCATTTGTAACATGGGCTCCACTTTCGGCGGCAATAGTTGACTGATACTCTAAGAGAAAAGCTGTCTTAATTGTACCCGCTAATTTTAATTCAAATGACTGATTACCATCTATATCTGTTTTAAATTCTAGCGTGTAGTCATTCCCTTTAACTAATTCCGATCCTGCTCCAAGCGCCTTCGATACATCTCCATCTTCTTCGATCACTGTTTTAAATAAATGAAATGATTCCTGAATTAAATTTTGATTTTCACTTGGTTTATCTATTATTTTTGCATTGATAACTTCGGATTGTCCACGATTAATAAATATTTTCCAATTAATCTTATTATCGTCCTGTACTCCAGTTTTGTTAACGTACTCTCCAGCTTTATGCACAGTTACTGAAGCGGTTAAGTTCTTAGATTCCGGAGAAATTCCAACAACTAAATTAGCAGTATTTGAGATGACTGCATCATCTAGTAGCTGTCCAGCCAAACTCGTTTTAAATTCAATGATGTACGGAGAGCTGTTAATTCCTTTTATTTTAACTTTTAATAGATTATCAGCTTTGGTTAACTCATAAACTGTATCAACCACAGATGCTCCCTTATCTACATTACCATTTGCATTAATTGTCATTTCATATACTTTAACAGAATCTTGTATTAGCTTTTGATTTTGCAATAGATTATCTATCATCACCGCGTCTAAAAGAGTTTCTCTGTTATAGTTAACTCCGACCGTCCAAGTAATTTCCTTAGTTACTGCATTATATTCTCCTAATTTGTAGCCATTATAGATAGCCTTATTATTAGGAGTGAAGGTAGTTGTTACTTGTTTAATATGGTTAAATGGAGTGATTGCATCTGTCCATTTAATTTCCCCATGGTTTGTATACTGATTATTACTGTCAAGCCAGTCCGTATTGAATTGAGTTTTATAAATTATTGTATACGTATTAGAAACTGCATTAGTAAACAAAATGCTAAATCCATTGTCTGGTGCAGATAGTGAGGTATTCACGGTATAATCCGTTATGTCACTCAAGCTTGTACTACCATCCTTGATCTCAAGTGTTCCAGGCAAGAAGGTTTGTTCCGCTGCATTGAAGGTATCTGTAATTTTCACAGGGTTCATTGTGTACTTATCGCCGTTAATCGTAATTTTCCATGTTATCGTTTTACTTATATAGTCATAACTATCCACGGATTTATTAATAACCACTTGCTGAATCCCTTTAGTTGCCGATTTATTCTCAGAAGCTGCATAAACCGTATTAGTTACGTTAGTGTTATCATTTTCGTAACGAGCCGCTTTTACTGTTTTATAATCAATTTTGTATGCCGATGTTATGTCACCTGGGAATGATAGCGTAAAACCATTCTTACCATTCGCATGTGGAATTGTATTTATGAAATAATCCGTATTCAAAGTTAATAATGTGGGGGATTCCGCTCCAGCTGTATCTAATGAGATTCTTCTTACCTCAATTGAAGCAGCATCGAGTGTCTGGGAATCATCAAAATAATCGTTTAACGAAGCACTTGCTTGTACAATAGTTTTCTCATCATAATTATATTTAACCTGCCAAGCAAGTTTACCATCTGCCGCTGTATAAGTACCCGCAGTTTTAATTAGGTGACTACCCCGTTGAACACTAACTGATGCACTTGCAGTTTTTTCAGCTAAATGGTTTCCGGCTAGAGTAGCCGTATTTTGAAAGGTAGAACTGCTCGTGTTAATTATTGCTGTTTCAAATTCAATGCGATATGCCGTATTAATTGTGGCGGCAGCACCTTTAAATTTTACCTCGATTTCACTCCCCGTTGTTGTAAAATCATAGTCGCCGGAGGCAAGTTCTGTTAGTTTGGTTGTCACCCCTGTCAGACTGACACCTAGATTATAAACAGCGACGCTAACCGGAACAGCTAGTCCCGTTGGAATCGTATCTGTTACGACTCCATTTTCAATAGTGTCCAATGTTTTATTAACATCCACTTCCCATTTAACACTTTTGGCATTATAACCTTGCGGGTATCCCCTTTTCTCAATTATAGAGGAATTACTTGGCCTGAATTGTAAATGGATAGATGTGCTGGAATCTATCTCCGGAAATGAAATTTCCTGTTCTGTTGATGTAATGAACTCGCTGCTATCAAACTTAGTATTTACTATAATTGTTCCTTGTATTTCATCATAATCTGCAATATCACCAGCAAAAGTCATAGTCACTAAATGAGTGGCTTTATCTATTGTAAAACTACCTATCTCTAATCCAGCGATAAGCGGGGTTGATGGGATACTGGTATTTAAGAAGAACTTTTGCGGTAATGTAAAAGTAAATTGACTTCCAACTGTATAACCATGGCCATTTGGTAAAGCCCACGTATATTCGAGTGTTACATCAGCTCCTTGGGCATATACCGCATTCGACACAGTATGACCATCACTATCTTTTACAGTTAAATGAACACCCGTGAGAATATTTCCAATCGCATTAGCCTGCTTATTAAACCCCAAACCATTAGCAAATTGCACAATCAGTAAAGCCGCAATAATTAGAATACTTACTTTTTTCTTTAACATTATTAATCCTCCGCTTCATTATTAATCATTCATTTGCCTATTACTCACAATTATTTTTATTATATTACTGCTATCTGAACAAAATCTGAACAATCTGCCAATTTTCATGGTTTTTCGCAAAAAAAAGACCTAAATCCCGCTGATCCAGAAAGGACCATACAGAATTACAGGTCTAATCATCTTAAATATCATTCGAATTCGTCAAACTATGTCGATTTTAGTAGATTTTGCTAATTTTAAATTCAGCTGTTTTTTTACTCATTATTGTTGCTTTTCCCGCTTGCACTTGAACAGCATCATTCGTAGAATCTACGGTAATCCATTCATTCGTATCTTTTAAATAGACTTGATTCCAAGCGTGATAAACGGTTGGATTCTTCGCATAATACCCCATGACCAGCTTAGTAGGGATACCTAAGCTTCTTGTCATAGCTGCAAAAGTAGTTGCGTAATCGTAGCAAATCCCTTTAGAAGCCTTAAAAACATCATCCAAAATCGGAATATAACCCGTCTTTACAGTCTTTGCTTTATCAAAATCATATTTAAAGTTTTTAGTAATGTACGTATAAATAGCTGTAACTTTTTCTTTATCTGTCTTAGCATTCTTGGTTAGCTCAAGTGCTTTAATGACAGATTTAGATTTCTTATTCCAATCTACCTGTACCATAGATTGCAGAAAAACGTCGTTCTCTTTTTGCATATTTAGAATTACAGTCTCTTGCGCAATTGCTTTATATTTAGTACCGCCTACCGCTTCAGCAACCATGATAGTATAATCGCCATTACCTAATTGCAAAGGGTATTGCGCACCTACCACTAAAATATAATCGTAGTTAACTTTATCTTTGGTAATACGAACGATTGCTTTAGTTTCTTTAGCTTTTGAATAGCTGACTGTAATAATTCCCTTATCCAGCAAGCTCTTGTCTATCACAGCTAGCCCAGAATCTGCAAAGACCGCCCCTGGTAAAATCATTATGGTAAGCGCTGTTATAATAAGCATCATTCTCAGTCGATTGAACATAAAAAACGCCCCTTTTGGTAACTGGCTATCATCTTTATATCTCTATAAAGAAGACCCTATAGTTTTGCGTCTTTAGCTTTCGCTAAATTTGCCTTTATCGTTAGAAAGCAGCGATTGTGATATAGTTTATCTGTAGGACAATTTTACCATATTATTTTCGACATGTATATCTGAATTAGCTATTTTTTTCTATTATTTTCCCTTTTATTATCAAGCGGTGCGTAGGATTCTTCATGGGATGACAGGTTACAAGAGTTATCTCTTTATCCTTCCCATTTCCTTCCAAAACCTGGACATCGGTTGGCAAAACATATAGCTTCTCACTTACTTCATACGTATATTTTTTTTTGCCTGTATCAACCTCAATCAGATCGCCTACAACAACCTCATCCAGTCTATTAAAATTTTTCCCGTAGCTGAAATTTCTGTGCCCGGCAATAGCGTAATTCCCCACAGCACCTGCCTTGCCTGTTTTGGCAATACTCGCGATAGATAACGCCATATTCTTCTTTGTAGCATTGGTTATGATCGGAAGCTTCAGATCGATCTTCTTAATCGTCAGCACTCCTTCTACATGCTTCTCCATATACTTCTCTGCTGCTGTTTTCTCAATACTTACTGGTTTAGCTATTGGCGTATTTACAGGCTTCACAGGACTGATACTAACAACCGTATCCTCATCATTCTGTTCAATGGGTGGTTCTTCCACAGGGGGCGTTTGTGGACTTACTTCCTCGATGCTTTGCAAATTTTGCTGCCATTGTTTTAGGATTTGTCGTTGCTCATAGCTTTCATAACGATCTTTGACTGTTGGGTACAGCACAAGAATTAATCCAAGCAAGATACATATAACGGATACATATTTTTTTATCATCTTTATTTTCCTGCCTTTATAGTTAGTGTCGAGTCTATGGGGTCATTATACTCTCTTCCTCTTTCAGCGACAACCTGACTCCTTGCCCACCCTGGAGTCATCGAGATACTGGGCAGCATTAATTGCAGGCTCGCCGAGTTTTTCTTAAAAATAACATTTGACAAGACCAAACAATACTAGTAACATACTTTTTGTAAGCAACTTTACTTATGGTATTGAAGTCGCAAGCAAGTTATTCTTTTTTTTCTGCTTATCGGAACGATCGTTCCTTATGTCTATATAAAGGTGATGCGGTGAATTTAGATTTACTTTTGTTAATTGATCTATTGTCTAAACGGAACGATCGTTCCGAATAAAAAGAAAAAGGTGAAAATTCATGTCCAAATTATTGTATATTACAGCTCATCCGCACGATCATGAAACTTCTTATAGCTTGGCAGTTGGGAAGGAATTTATTGATGCTTACCGTAAAGCAAATCCGAATGATGAGGTGGTTCATCTTGATCTGTATAAAATAGATATTCCGCAGATTGATGCCGATGTTTTCAGAGGTTGGGGTAAATTGGCAGCGGGTACCGATTATGAAAAATTGTCTAGTAATGAAAAAGCAAAAGTAGGTCGTCTAGGCGATCTGGTAGATCAATTTGTTGCTGCAGATAAATATGTATTTGCTAACCCGACATGGAATTTTTCATTCCCTCCTGTGATGAAAGCTTATATCGATTCTATCTGTGTGGCTGGTAAAACATTTAATTACATTCCGGGTAAAGGCCCTGTTGGCATGTTGGACAGTAAAAAAGCCGTTCACATTCAAGCAAGCGGAAGTGTCTTATCTCCAGGATCAGATTATGCTGACTTCGAAATGGGGCATCGCCACTTAGACGTTATTATGAAGTTCCTAGGCGTACCCAGCTTTGATGCTATATTTGTTGAAGGTATGGCTGCAGCCCCTGATCAGGCTCAAACAATTAAAGCAAATGCTATTAAAAAAGCGCGTGAATTAGCTAGCAGCTTCTAATATCCATTAAAATTCCAGATTATAATAATGATTAAAGGAGATGTTATCTAATATGACAAAAACACTATCAGGTAAGGTGGCATTAGTTACTGGTGGATCACGCGGTATTGGAGCAGCTATTGTGAAACGCCTTGCAAACGATGGCGCAACAGTTGTATTCACGTATGGAAGCTCGCAACAAAAAGCAGAAGAATTGGTAAAAGAAATTGAAGCAGCCGGTGGTCGTGCATTGGCTCTCCTGGCTGACAGCGGTAATGTTGATGCGGTAAAAGGCGCAGTTGCAGAAGCTATAAAAGCTTTTGGAGGCATAAATATTCTTGTAAATAATGCAGGTGTATATTGGGTGAAGCCATACGACCAATTTACAATGGAAGAATTCGATCTTACTATCGCTATAAACGTACGTGCCATATTTGCAGCTGTGCAAGCAGCGGCACCTCATATGGGTGAAGGTGGTCGCATCATTAATTTAGGGAGTATAGTTGCTGATACTAGCATGTTTCCGGGCAATAGTTTATACGGCATGTCGAAAGCAGCTGTTGCTGGGCTTTCTCGTGGATTGGCTCGCGATCTGGCTCCACTAGGCATTACAGTCAACACCATTCAACCTGGGCCCATTGATACAGACATGAGCCCATCTGATGGTCCTTTTGCTCCAACATTGAAGAGCATGACACCTGTTGGCCGTTTCGGTAAAGGCGAAGAAATCGCTGCTATGGTCGCCTACCTCGCCTCGCCTGAAGCTGCTTTCATTACTGGAGCAAAGCTGAACATAAATGGTGGAATGATGATCTAATGCAATAAAGCTAAAAAGTCCAAATCATCCCTTGCCCAAGAAGAGCAGCATTTGCTCTTCCCAAACGAGGTTGATTTGGATTTTTTGTTAACTATTTTATTAGTGAAATAATTAATATGCTCACAAAAAAAGACAATCGGATTAAATTCCGGTTGTCTTCTCTATATAGAAACTTATTCTGTAGTGTATGGTAACAATGCTACTGTGCGTGAACGCTTGATAGCTGTTGTTAAAGCACGTTGGTACTTAGCTGAAGTTCCAGTTACACGACGTGGAAGGATCTTCCCGCGCTCACTGATAAACTTCTTCAATGTTTCAATGTCTTTATAGTCAATGTGAGTAATCTTGTTCACAGTGAAATAACATACTTTACGGCGCTTGTTGCGTCCGCCTTTACCTCTGGAGAACTTGCGATCTGCGCGATCGTCTCCGTCGTTTTGGTTATTAGCTCTTGGTTTGAAGCTCATCGGTTTGTCAGTCCTTTCTCTCTAAAATGGCAAATCATCATCCGAAATATCAATGGGTTTTCCGTCGTCTAAGAATGGATCTTGATTTGAATTATCTCGTGGTGTTCCGCCACCGCTATTGTTGTTGCGGGTATAGGTTGATTCTTCACGATTACCCGTGTTGCTGCTACCACCGCTGCTGCCGCCTTCTTTAGACGATTCCAAAAACCGCACATTATCTGCAACGACTTCCGTTACATACACCTTGCGACCTTCATTGTTGTCATAGTTGCGCACCTGCAAACGTCCTTCAACTGCCGTTAAACGACCTTTTCTTAAATAATTCGCACAGGTTTCAGCTAGCTGTCTCCAAGTGACGATATTAATAAAATCAGCTTCTTTTTCCTTCGTCTGCTGATTCGAGAAGGGACGATCAATAGCTAGTGTGAATTGAGTAACCGCCACTCCCGCAGGAGTATAGCGCAATTCGGGGTCCTTAGTTAATCTTCCAATTAGAATAACACGATTTAACAATCTCGTTCCCTCCCAAACAATTCCGTTTCAATTACTTTAACATTGCATGTCTTAAGCTACATCCTTAACGATCATATATCGAATGATTTCATCAGAAATCTTCAATACACGGTCAAGTTCAACAACAACCGCTGGGGTTGCATTGAAATGAACGAGAACATAAATCCCGTCGCGAAACTTATTGATCTCATACGCCAATTTACGCTTACCCATTACATTGTTCTTCGTAATTTCTCCACCATTGTTGATGATGTTTTGGAATTTTTCGATCGTGGACGTAACAACTTCTTCTTCAATATCCGTCCGAATAATGTACATAATTTCATACTTGCGCATGGTCTTTCACCTCCTTTTGGACTAACGGCTCCCTAAATGGGAGCAAGGAGCGAGGATTTCTTTCAAAACTCGCACCGTAATACTATATCAAATCCCGGGCCATTTGACAAGCATTGATTGTTTTGCCCATGCTTGCATCATTTTCCCCTCTTTCGTTCACAATAATCGAGAACGGAGGTGATAACATTGGGAGAAAAAACGGAATTTACGCAGACCGATACAGCGCCTAACGATGGCGAATACAGAGAAATTGGTGAAAATGATTTCCATATGGGTATTAACGATCCACAGCATATCACGCTAAAAGCAGGCGAGCACTTTCCCAAAACATCGAATCACAATCGCAAATGGGCTCGTGTACCCAAGCCTCGCCATTAATCATTCCGCAAAGTAAGGATGGTCAGCAATGAAAAAATTCACCCTCCTATTCACTTTAATTGGCATTGGGATATGCTTGTTTCATTTCATAGGCTTGGACACCAAAAACTATGTTATTTTTTCCTTAAGCATTCCCCTTTGGATAATTGCTTTTTTTGCAGATGTACGAAACGTCAGCGTGTATTTGATCTATTTTCTCACTATAGCTTCATGGTCGCTACTGGGGTATATTCTTGACCGGCTTGTCATAAAAAGCCGCGCAAATCGCTTGTAAAACTAACATCTCTAAGGTAGCATGTAGTTATACGGATAAAAGTATATATTTGGTATTCGAACTGCACAGGGGGTTACCATACCTCTGTGCTTTTACGTTTGAAATATACATCACGGGGAGGTTAAACCTTGGCTAAACAATTTGTTGTTATCGGATTGGGTCGGTTCGGTGGCAGTGTAACGAGGACATTAATTGAATTGGGACATGAAGTTATGGCTATAGATAGCAATGCTCGCAGAGTGCAGGAATTCTCTTCTATAGTCCAGCACATTTATCAAGCAGACTCAACAGATGAGCAAGTACTTAAAGAACTTGGAGTTAGAAACTGTGAGCATGCCATCGTTGCTATTGGCGAGGACATCCAGGCTAGCATTCTCACCTCCCTTATTCTTAAAGATTTAGGCATTAAAAAAGTAACCGCCAAAGCCGTCAATGATTATCATAGTCGCGTCTTAGAGAAGATTGGCGTGGATCATGTGGTCCATCCCGAACGTGATACTGGAATTCGAGTAGCTCACCAGCTTAATTCTAATAACTTAATTGATTTTACAGAGATAACTGCAGATTTTAGCCTAGTCGAAGTATCTTCCTTCGCATCCATGCATGGCAAAACTTTAAAGCAATTAAACATCCGTGCACGATACGGCTGTACGATTGTTGCTATTAAAAAACCCGATAACAAAGTTATTGTTTCGCCAAATGCAGAGGATAAAATACATACAGGTGATATTCTAATTATTATAGGCAGCAACAAACAAATTCATTACTTTGAAGGTAATTATGAGTAACCCCTATATTAAAGGAGTGATATCTTAACTCATGGTCAATCCTTGGAATAAGAAAACAATAGTATTAAGCCCCTCGCAATGGATGATACTTGGCTTTACCGTCATTATTGGGATTGGAACTCTACTACTAGTATTGCCGATCGCGTCTCAAAGTGGTAAAAGCTTAGGTTTCTTAAATGCTCTTTTCACCTCAACTTCAGCCGTTTGTGTTACGGGTCTTGTCGTTGTAGACACCGGTCAATTCTTTACTCATTTTGGTCAAATTGTCATTATGCTGCTAATTCAAATTGGCGGACTTGGGTTTATGACTTATGGAGTGATCATTGCTTTGCTCCTTGGTAAAAAGCTTGGTCTTAAACACCGCTTCTTAATACAAGAATCAACTAACTCTGCTTCTATTCAAGGCTTGGTGCGACTTTGTCTCAGTATTTTTACGATCTCCGTTATTATTGAAGTATTGGGCAGCCTGCTATTAACCATCCACTGGTATAGTGAGCTTGGCCTCAAACAAGCCCTTTATTATGCTGTCTTCCATTCTATTTCTGCTTTTAATAATGCAGGCTTTGGTTTATGGCCGGACAATTTAATTCGCTACGTTGGCGATCCTGTTGTTAATATTGTTATTACTTTGCTCGTTATCTTAGGTGGGCTTGGATTCATCGTAATCCTTGATGTTATGCGTAAGCGCAAATGGCGGGCCCTTGCTTTAAATTCGAAGATAGTTCTTACCACCTCTGCCGCACTTATTCTTGCTGGATTTGTAGTAATTTTAATAACGGAAATGCTTAGCCCTGCTGTCTTCAGCAATTTTACTTGGGGAGAGCGTTTGTGGGCAGCCTACTTTCAGGGAGTCTCTCCTCGTTCAGCTGGCTTCAATACCGTAGATATCGGTAAAATGCTCGCAGCCTCACAATTTTTTGTGATCTTTTTAATGTTTGTGGGCGGTGCTTCCGGGTCTACCGGCGGTGGGATTAAAATCAATACATTCACTGTTCTATTACTTGCTGTATTCAGTCATATAAGAGGTCGCTCCGATATCCATGTCTTCAATCGTAAAATATCAAATGAAACCGTTTTGCGCGCTCTATCTGTAATCATAATATCCCTAGGTACCGTGCTGCTTGTGGCTTTTCTGCTAACCATAACAGAAAACAAATCGAAGTTTGATTTTATCGCTATACTGTATGAAGCAACCTCAGCATTCTCTACTACCGGCTTAACGATGGGTATCACAGCAGACCTGACATCTATCGGTAAAATAATCCTGCTTGTAACCATGTTCATCGGACGATTAGGTCCCTTGACTCTCGTTTACGCTTTATCCAAGAATAAGGATACCACCAAGATTGGTTACGCAGAAGAAAGAGTATTAATTGGCTAATTTAAGAACTAACAAAAGCGCTCACCTTCGGAATAATCCGTTAGCGAGCGCTCTTTGTTAAATTTACATGCTTACACTACATAAAATAATGGATAATAAAATACATAATCGCAAAGAAAATAATAAGGTAAGCACCATATTTAATGAGATTGGATAAAACTGCACTAGAATCTGACTTCTTTTCCACATGAACCTCTTTTATATCGGAATCATTTGAATTATGCATGGTCTATCACCTTTTTCGTTAGTTTTAATAATAGTTATTTAACCAATTCACCTTTATATGAATCAAAGCAAATAATAAAAGCTCCCTCTACGGAAATCACTCGTAGAAGGAGCTCTTTTATTGGTCTTGCCTAAAAACCAGCGATTGTAATGAATATGGCGGAAAGAGTGGGAGTCGAACCCACGCACGGCTTGCGCCGCCTAACTGATTTCGAGTCAGCCCCCTTGGACCACTTGGGTACCTTTCCAAATCCAATTTACGAACAAAAAATATTGTACCATAGACTACCCTTACAATGCAACGCTTTAAACCCTCAAAGATTGACGATTTTACTGTCTTTTATGGCAGAGCTTCTAAGGGTTTAAAACGAGCTTTCGGGCCCTTGCTCTGAGATTATCTGCGGATTTGAACGAAGCACCTTTTTCAGCTTACTTTCAAACTTAGCCCTAGGTACAAGTACACTATGCTTGCAACCCACGCAGCGAATTCGAATATCCATTCCCATACGAATAACTTCCATCTCATTGCTGCCGCAAGGGTGTGCCTTTTTCATCTGCACGACATCACCTAATTGAAATACTTTCCGCTCCACTTCTAACCCCTCCTATTCTAAGCCCCCTAGCTCACTCACCACAAGCGCACAAGGTTAAGTGTCTCCTTCTGTTCAAAAGCCTTTACTGCCGCTTCCTTAATCGCCCTCGTGACGGCTCCTTGCGTATTGGGCTTGCATTCCACTTGTATCCTCAAGATAACCTCCGATTGACCGATCACTTCAACGCCAAGTAATTCAGGTAGCCTAACCATATCTGTATTTCCATCATAGAGCTCTGTTAGCATAACTTTTAGCAGCTCCAAAGCATTCCTCGGGTCTTCCTTATACGCAACTGCAATATCAATCATTGCAATAGAATTATAAATCGAATAATTCGTCACTTCTTGAATGGATCCATTAGGGATAATGTAAACTTCGCCGCTTGAACTCTTTATCCGTGTAACCCTTAGTCCAATTTCCTCAACAGTACCTTTAAAGGTACGCGTTTGTATTACATCTCCAATGGCAAACTGATCTTCAAAAATTATAAAAAAACCAGTTATAACATCCTTCACTAAACTCTGTGCACCAAATCCAATGGCTAACCCCAGTACTCCTGCACCAGCTAAGAGTGGTGTTAAATTAAAACCAAATTGCATCAGAATCAACAATATAGTTATAAAATTAACTGAGTATGTGACGATATTCCCAAGTAAGCGACCAATTGTATTCGTTCGGCGTTGATCAAATTTAAGGTGCTTTCTTTCTCTTTCCACCATCATATGTGCCATTGCTTTATTAGCTAACCTAACTATCACTCTACCCACAATCAATATAACCACAATTTTAATGAAAGTGAATAATACCGTAGTCCACGTTGCAGGATCTGAAATGTTCTTTTTGAGATTATTCCAAAATGCTTTGCTTATACTTTCCTCTATTAATAATTGCAAGTTTACTAGTTTAAAAACAAAGTTTTGCATATTTATCTCCTCTCCAGAACATTAAAAGGATATATCGATGGTAACATACTTGTTTTCTTGCTTCAAATAAATTCCACGGATATCGACCTTCTCTGAGCTAATAACCTGCTTGACTAAGTCTAAGTCCTCATCAGGAAACTCAATAGAGATAGCGCAGCCAGCCGTGATTTCCTTGGGTGTCGGACGAATATCAATATCAATATCTACATATTCCAATAACATCTCAGCTCTTAATGCTTGCTGTGTTGAATCAAATGCAATGAGCATAATAGTCACACTTTCTTAGGAAAGTTATATAAATAACTTATTTATTCAAGTGAATTACCAGTTTCATGTATAAATAGAGTCCTTCGTTCGTATACTAATATAAATGATAAGTTTGGAGGATTACTATGACGTTAACTTTTGATGCTGCTATTTCAGCAGCAAGCTGTGTTCCATTGAAGGTCGCTTATACCGAAACCAAAGGTGGCCAAATGCTTACCCATCATCTATCGGACTTATTCTCAAAAATCCCACAACAGCACGCCATCGTTTTTGTCTGCATAGGTACCGATCGTTCTACTGGAGATGCATTAGGTCCATTAGTTGGATCTCGCTTACGCAAGTATAACTATTCCGATATTCAATTATACGGAACTCTAGATGAGCCAGTTCATGCTATGAATTTACAGGATACCTTAACCTCTATTCATAATCAACACCAGCAGCCCTACTTGATCGGAATTGATGCTTGCCTGGGTCAGGTTTCGAGTATCGGGAATATTCAGTTAGGCTTTGGTCCACTTAAGCCAGGCGCGGGCGTTAATAAACAACTTCCCCCCGTAGGACATATACACATTACTGGAACGGTTAATGTCGGTGGGTTTATGGAGTATTTTGTTCTACAGAACACTCGTTTAAGTCTAGTTGTCAACATGTCTGAAGTAATTGCGAAATCAATCTATATTGCTTTATTACGCTCCAACAGAATACGTTTGTTTTCTAAGCATTCGACTTCACAGCAATTTGATCAATAAGCGTCTTCTCTTCAGGAGATAAGCTGTACGTCGATTGTCCCTTTTCTACTGGCTTTGCGTAAATGAAAGTCTGCTCTCTTCCATGAATACCTGTTAACACGACACCATCCTGCTGATCATCCAGTATCGCTATCGAAAAACTCAAATCGCTGCCACCATCTTGAGAAAATGCATTGTAGCGCTGAACACCTAAATGCGATTTCATTTTTTTCATCTGCTGTTTGATTTGATCCACTTCCGCTTGCTGTGAATTGTTTTGTTGGGTTAGTTGGTTGATATTATTTTGCAGACCAATGAGTACCTGTTCAACGTTTTCAGCATTCCCACCATTGATCATTTGATTATATCTTGTTCGCACTGATTTGAGCTGTCTCATATTTATTAGTAATAGAATGAGTAAGATAATGAATAAAGCAGTAAAGCTTATTATAACAATTCCTTGATCTAAATCTGTAAGAACCCCCATGATTATTCCATCCCCTTAGATGCTAATTTTTACTTTGTGTAGTGTTTACTAATTTCTTTAATCGATTGGACAAAATGTGCCACTTCATCCTCTGTCGTATAAAAACCAACACTTGCTCGGACTGCACCCGTTTCCGTTGTGCCTGCAGTTTGATGTCCCAATGGAGTACAATGAAAACCTGCCCGGACCGCTATTTGAAAAGTATGGTCTAATATAAACGCTAACTCCGAAGCATCAACCTGTTCCATCACAAATGATACAATACCTGTTTTATCTTCCCCAATAGCTGGGCCTATTATTTGAATGCCTTTAATTTCTTTAATGCCCTCCATCAACCTTTGAGATAGAGACCACTCCTTAGCATGTATAGCTTCTACAGTTTGTTCTAGCACAACTTTAATACCCTCGTTTAACCCTACAATGCCCACCGTATTCTGAGTCCCAGCTTCATAGCGATCAGGCCGCACCAAGGGCTGCTCTATCGCCTCAGATTGGCTTCCCGTCCCACCTTGCAATAAGGGCTCCAAATCGAGCTCCGGATGAATGTACAGGCCCCCAGTGCCCTGTGGCCCCAACAATCCTTTGTGTCCTGGAAAAGCTAGCATGCTAATCCCCATTTTTTGTACATCTATAGGCAGAGTCCCCGCTGTCTGAGCCGCATCCACTAGAAAAACCAGCTTTTTATCACGACAAATTTCTGCAATTTCTGACAAAGGAACGATTGTTCCTAAGAGATTAGAGCTGTGGCTGCATATCACGAGCTTTGTATTGTGCTTAATGGCAGCTCGTACATTTACCGGATTTACATTACCAGTTATATCGGATTGGATATATGTAATCTCTATATTTTTTGTTTTGCGCAAATACTCCAAAGGCCTTCTAACTGAGTTATGTTCAATGCTCGTAGTGATCACATGATCACCTTCTTTAAGCGCGCCTTTAATGGCTAAATTAAGAGCTTCCGTCGTATTCATGGTATAACAGATATCATTAGGATTAGAAATACCGAATAGCTTGGCAAGGCTTTTTCTAGTTTCGAATAAGGCTCTACTCGCATTAACTGCCATCTGGTGGCTGCCTCTGCCTGGGTTAGCACCATTCTCAGTCAAGTAATTTGTCATTGCTTCAACAACCTGTTTGGGCTTAGGCCAAGAAGATGCCGCGTTATCAAAATAATAGGTTTTCATTGATTGTTCTCCTCCTCTCGTGTATTCAAGGATAACCGACTACGCCGTCTTTAGGGCGGTCCATTTGTCCGGAATTCTAAGATCAGTATATAGAAATAACTTATAATACTTTCTTAGAATTTAAAAAGGTCTGCTCTTCGAATCGTTTAGAGCGCCTTCGCTCACACCGCTCCGCTGAACAGACCATCATTAGTTACAATTCAAGAAATTCTTCCTTGCAGCAGTTCTAATAGTCTTTCCAAATCGTCTTTAGAGTAATACATCAATTCAATCTTTCCTTTATTGTTTTGATGTTTTATCTTGACTGTAGTTCTAAATTGATCTCTTAAATTTTCTTCTAGCTGATTGATATACGGATCTTTTTTAACTGATGATTTGGTAGGTGCTACTGCATCCTTTGTTCCAGCTTCATCTTGTTTCTTTATTACATCTTCTAATTCTCGCACACTCCATTGTTGAAGTATGGCTGCTTCAGCTAATTCTTTTTTCGTTTTATCATTCTTAACGCCAGCAATTGCTCTAGCATGACCCATTGATAATGTTCCACGTGAAACATGTTGTTTAATTTCTTCTGGTAATTGAAGCAGTCTTAGAAAGTTTGCAACGTGCGAGCGGCTTTTACCTACCTTCACTGAAAGCTCTTCTTGAGTTAATGTAAATTGTGTCATAAGAGATTGATAGGCAACAGCCAATTCAATTGCATTTAAATCTTCACGTTGTACATTCTCAATTAATGCAATTTCCATAGCTTGTTGATCAGAAAATTTCTTAACAACAGCGGGAATAGTTGCCGCTCCACAAACCTGAGAAGCTCGGAAACGTCTCTCCCCTGCTATGATTTCATACCCTTTTAAAACAGTACGAACAATAATAGGTTGGATTACACCGTGTTCTTTAATTGAAGCCGCCAGCTCATTTATACTATCTTGATTAAATGTTTTTCTGGGCTGGTAAGGATTTGCACGAAGCTGTGATAAAGGAATCTCAAATACCTTTTCATCATCTTTAATGTCTAGTGAAGGAATTAAAGCATCTAAGCCTCGACCCAATCGCTTACTCATAAGAGATCACTTCTTTCGCAAGTTCTAAGTATACTTCTGCACCTTTGGAACGCGGATCATAAGTTATAATAGATTGTCCATGACTTGGGGCTTCGCTTAATCTAACATTACGAGGGATAATAGTTTGATAGACCTTCTGTTGAAAATACTTTTTAACTTCTTCAATAACTTGAATACCAAGATTGGTTCTAGCATCAAACATAGTTAATAAGACGCCTTCAATTTGCAATGTAGTGTTTAAATGTTTTTGAACCAATCTTACTGTATTCAACAGTTGACTTAAACCCTCTAAAGCATAATATTCGCATTGGATAGGTATCAATACAGAATCAGCTGCAGTTAAAGAATTTATAGTTAGAATGCCTAATGATGGTGGACAGTCAATTAATATGTAATCAAACTGATGTTTTACCAAATGCAAAGCTTTCTTTAATCGAACTTCTCTTGAAATTGTAGGAACTAACTCAATTTCAGCACCAGCCAATTGAATAGTGGCAGGGATGATTTTTAAGTTTGGGACATTAGTTTCAAGAATTGCATCTTTGGGATGAACATCATTAATTAAAATATCATATATGCAATTAGCAACATCCGCTTTGTTAATACCTATTCCGCTTGTCGTATTCCCTTGTGGGTCAATATCTACTAATAAAACTCTTTTACCCATTGAAGCAAGTGATGCCCCAAGATTGACAGATGTAGTGGTTTTACCTACCCCACCCTTTTGATTTGTTATTGCAATGATCTTAGACAACTCTTTCACCTCAGTATTCATAACGATCCAGCCGTAGCCGTTTATTTCTTTGGAATCTTAATTATAATTTCGTAGTAGTCTTCATAATCATTTTCATTTGTATTAACTTCCATGCCCGAGCTGTTTATCATTTCAACAGATTGTCGAATGGTATTCAAAGCTAATCGAACATCTTTGGAAAAAGATACTCTACGTTGTTTTTTTATTTTTGCTGATTCTTTGAAGAATTCAACCCTTGCCTCTGTTTGTTTTACATTCAAATCCTTAGAAATAATATCCTCCAAAACTTTAATCTGCAATTCTTCTGAATTTAAGGAAAGAAGTGCTCTTGCATGTCTTTCAGTAATTTTACGTTCCATTAAAGCTTGTTTAACGGGGTCACATAATTGCAATAACCGAATTTTGTTAGCTATAGTTGATTGGCTTTTCCCTAGTCTTTGAGCAAGACTCTCTTGTGTTAGCTGATGAATTTCCATCAAACGTTGATAGGCAATAGCTTCTTCGACTGCAGTTAATCCTTCACGCTGCAAATTTTCAATTAAAGCAATAGAAGCAGCTTGAGCATCATTAATCTCTCTGACTATTCCAGGAATGGTTTCCATACCTAATTTCGATACGGCTCTAAACCGTCTTTCCCCGGCAATGATTTCATATTTATTGTTGCGAAGCCTTACTACTATTGGTTGAATTACACCATGGGTTTTGATCGTTTGACATAATTCATCAATTCGATCTTCATCAAACACAGTTCTAGGTTGGTAGGGACTAGGAACAATTTCATGAATCGGTATATTTTTAATTTCTTCATTAGAAACACTTTTATCTGCAAAACCAAACAGTTTCGATATTTGCTCCTTCATAACGAACGACTACCACCTAACTAATTAGCAATAAAAGCTACACTGTTATAAATTCTCCACCAAGTGTTAAATATCCTGCTTAAATAATATGTTCCACGTGAAACAAACTCGACAATTATATTAATGGTTCCTTTGAAGGAATACCTGCCTTACGCGGATACAGAATAGGAGTCAAAGCCTTCTTCTGTATAACTATAAGATGACGGTTTGCTTGCTCAAAAGGCAGTTCAAAACTAAAAGTTTTCGAGAGGTTAGCTTTTAATTGTTTAAGACTATATTTAGCCTCATTAAGCTCATCTGTTGGATCAGAACCTTTCATAGCAACAAAAAGACCCGACTTATTTACAAACGGCAAACACAGCTCACTTAAAACATTTAATTTAGCTACTGCCCGAGCAGTCACCAAATCAAAATGATCACGGTAATTAACATTTCTAGCTAAGTCCTCTGCTCTTCCATGAACACAAGAAACATTATCCAAATGTAGAAAACTAACAATGTGATTCAGAAACTGAATTCTCTTATTAAGAGAGTCTACTATAGTAATTTTCAAATGAGGGAAAATAATTTTTAATGGAATGCTTGGGAAACCTGCTCCAGAACCAATATCAGCTAAAGTCTGAATATCCGGTAAAGAGACATAAAAAGAAAGAGATACAGAGTCATAGAAATGTTTAATGTACACCTGTTCTCTTTCTGTTATGCCGGTTAAATTCATTTTTTCATTCCAAATAACTAACTGCTCATAATAATCAGAAAATTGTTTAAGCTGGTATACGCTCAATGAAATACCTTGAGCCATTAACAAATCATAAAATTGATTTTCAACTGCGTCCATATCAAGGAACCATTCCTTATCCATTAAGTGATCCCGCTCTAGCCGCGGTTACACGATTGTAATGCTCTAAGTAAATAAGTAATACGGAAATGTCAGAAGGAGTAACTCCCGAAATACGAGAAGCTTGACCAATAGAAATTGGCATTATCTGAGAAAGGCGTTGTTTTGCTTCATTAGATAGTCCGTGTATTGTCATGTACTCAATATCTTCTGGGATTTTCTTTTTTTCCATTTTTCGCAGACGATTAACTTGAATTTGCTGTTTTTCGATATATCCTGCATATTTGACCTGAATTTCGACTTGTTCTTTAACCTCATCCGATAGATTAATGGGTGCAGGCGAAATTTGCTCAATTAAAGAATAAGTAACTTCTGGTCTACGCAATAATGATAATAAATCAATAGCATTTACAAGCGGCACTGTACCGGCTTGTTCAAGTAGTTGTTGAATAAGTACGTCAGGTTTTGCCTTCTCATTACTTAATCTTTCAAGTTCTTGTTCTACCAACTGTTTTTTTGCAAGAAATCTTTCGTGTCTCTCATCTGTTATAAGACCTATTTCGTGGCCAATCGAAGTTAGGCGCATGTCCGCATTATCATGTCGCAGCAATAAACGGTATTCTGCACGTGATGTTAACAACCGATAAGGTTCAGTAGTACCCTTTGTAACTAAATCATCAATCAATACACCAATATATCCTTCAGACCGTTCTAACACCACTGCTTCTTTCCCTTGTGCTTTTCTTGCTGCATTAATGCCAGCCATTATTCCTTGACCTGCAGCTTCTTCATAGCCTGATGTCCCATTGATTTGCCCTGCAGTAAATAGATTTTCTATCTTTTTCGTTTCTAATGATGGTTTAAGCTGCGTTGGAACCATTGCGTCATATTCAATAGCATAACCGGTTCTCATCATCTCAACCTTTTCAAGTCCAGCAATAGAGCGAAGAATTTTTAATTGCACTTCCTCCGGCATACTTGTGGAAAGCCCTTGAACATAATATTCCTTAGTATTGGCACCTTCTGGTTCTAAGAAAATCTGATGCCTTGGTTTATCGCTGAAGCGAACAATTTTATCTTCAATGGATGGGCAATAACGCGGACCCGTCCCTTCAATTGCACCTGTAAACATAGGCGCTCGATACAGATTATCGCTGATTATTTCATGAGTAGTCTCACTTGTATATGTCAACCAACACGGAATTTGTTTGCGATCAGAAGACTCAGTCTCATAGGAGAAAAATTTAGGTTTATCATCACCTGGCTGAATTTCCGTTTTGCTAAAATCAATCGAATCTTTATGAACACGCGGAGGTGTCCCAGTCTTGAAACGCACTAAATCAAAACCTAAATTTTTTAGGGACTCCGACAGTTTAACTGAAGGCTGTTGGTTGTTAGGACCACTTTCATACATCAATTCACCCATAATTACTTTACCACGCAGATAAGTACCCGTAGTCAGAACAACAGTTTTCCCATAATAATGAGCACCTGTTTTTGTAATGACACCTTTACACTGCTCATTTTCGACAATTAATTCTTCAACCATTCCTTGACGAAGTGTTAAGTTTTCTTGAAGCTCTATTGTTTCCTTCATTGTATGTTGATATAGAAATTTATCTGCTTGCGCGCGTAAAGCATGTACTGCTGGACCTTTAGCTGTATTAAGCATACGCAATTGGATGAAAGTTCGATCTATGTTTCGACCCATTTCGCCACCTAATGCATCAATTTCACGAACAACATGACCTTTGGCAGGGCCTCCAATAGAAGGGTTACACGGCATAAAAGCAACCATATCCAAATTAATCGTCAGCAAAAGAGTTCGACAACCCATACGAGCAGCAGCAAGCGCAGATTCACACCCCGCATGCCCGGCCCCTATAACAATTACATCATATTCACCTGCTGTATATTCCATTAATTAACCCTCCTAAAAGTTTTCGTCAGTAAACTAGCATCGTAAGCATAAGCTGAGCTTGCCTTAGCAAGCTTTCTTCGTAAGCAATAGATCACTTACCCAAACAAAATTGCGAGAAAATTTCATCTATTAAAGAATCACCAGCTGTATCTCCAACAATCTCACCTAAAAGCTCCCAAGCAGATCTAACATCTATTTGGATAATATCAATAGGCACTTCTATATCGGCAGCCTCAATAGCATCCTGCAAAGCTCTGTTAGCTTGATTTAAAAGATGGATATGCCTTACGTTACTAACATAAGTAAAATCATTTGACTCGAGCTCTCCATTAAAGAATAAAGCTGATATCGCCTTCTCTAGCTGCTCAACGCCTTCGTTTTGTTGTAATGAAAGCATTACAACTCGATCCATTGAAACTTGTTGATATAAAAAAGGTAATTCTATTTGCAACGGCAAATCCGTTTTATTAACAATTATTATGGTTTTACGATCCTTCAGCTGCTCCAATAAATCATAATCATCCGGTTGAAGTGGTTCAGCTGCATTTAACATCAAAAGAATCAAATCCGCGTCTGTTAAAGCTACCCTTGATCTTTCTACACCGATTTTTTCGACAATATCTGAGGTTTCTCTAATACCAGCTGTATCCAGAAGTTTTAAAGGGATTCCATTAATCGTAACATACTCTTCAATTACATCTCTAGTGGTTCCAGCAATTTCCGTAACTATGGCCTTATTTTCCTGTGCCAATGTATTTAGTAATGAAGACTTTCCTACATTAGGTCTGCCAATAATAGCAGTAACAATACCTTCTCTAATAATTTTACCTTGATTAGCAGCTTTTAATAATAAATTAACTTGCTCAATTGCTAACACACTTTTGTCTTTAATATAAAGATGCGTAAGATTGTCAACATCATGCTCAGGATAATCTATATTAACTTCAATATGAGCCATTAAACTAACTAGTTCATGACGCAGCTTTTTAATCTTTAATGATAAAGAACCTTCTACCTGCTTAAGAGCAATTTTAAATGCACGATCTGACTTAGCGCGGATCAAATCGATAACTGCTTCTGCTTGCGATAGATCAATTCGACCATTTAGAAAAGCACGTTTAGTGAATTCACCTGGCTCCGCTATCCGTACATTCTCATTCAGCAATTCATTTAATACTTGTTTTACTGAAACTAAACCACCATGGCAACCAATTTCCACTACATCTTCCATCGTAAAAGAACGCGGTGCACGCATAATTGTTATCAGAACTTCTTCAATACGTTCCTGCGAAATTTTAGTTTTAATATGACCATATTGAACTGTATGAGAAAGAGCATCGCTCAATTTATGTCTAGCTTCAAAAATCTGATCTACTGCATGAATCGCATCTGGACCACTTACACGGATTACAGATATTCCACCTTCACCCATAGGCGTGGATATAGCTGCAATTGTATCACTTATCATCACCGCAAACACCTCAACCTGAACCTTTTCTATAACAGCTCTTTCAAAAAAAACAATGACTTCTGTTAGAAGAACTAGAAGTCATTGCGTTACTTTAATTTCTTAGTGCAATTACAACTCTGCGATTAGGTTCTTCGCCTTTACTAAAGGTTTTAACAATAGCATGATCCTGAAGCTGAAAATGAATGATTTTCCGTTCCTGAGGCGACATTGGTTCTAGCACAACTTCTTTCTTGAAACGAATAACTCTTCCAGCAAGACGTGTTGCTAGTTCTTCCAATGTCTTTTTTCTTCGTTCACGAAAGCTCTCGGCATCTAACACAATACGCAAATGTGTTTTTGAAAAACGATTTGCCACAATATTAACTAAATATTGGAGTGAATCTAAAGTTTGCCCTCTTCTGCCAATCAATATTCCTAGATCAGTACCAATCAAATTAAAGGTAATGCCTTCTTCTGTAACATGCTTATCGACTTGAACCACTAAATTCATAGCAAGGAAAACTTCATTTAGAAAAAAAATCGTTTGTTCTAAAGTATCAGGTATTACTTCAAGTTCAACTTTAGCTTCCTTGGCACCAATAAGTCCAAACAAACCTTTAGAACCATGTTGAAGAACAGTAATTTTCACACGATCCTCTGTCGTATTCAATTCAGCTAAACCAAGTTTAACTGCAATTTCTACTGTTTTACCTGATACTACGATTTTTTTCATTTATTTTTTCCACCTTTACCTTTAGATGCAGCTTTAGATGACGGTGCATCAATAACTAATGCAGCACCTTTGTTCTTTGAGCCTCCGTAAATAAAGTAAGATTGAATAATCGTAAACGTATTACTGTATACCCAATACAATGGAAGGGCCGATGCAAAATTCATTGACATTACAAAAATTAGAACTGGAAAGATAAACATTAGTGCTTGCATCTGTGATGTCATTTGAGTTGCCATAACCTTCTGTTGTAGGAAAGTAGTCAAAGCTGCTAATGTCGGTAAAATATAAAGATGATCCGGCTGACCTAATTGTAACCATAAGAATGTATGATTGTGTATATCTGGATTCCGCATAATAGCTTGATACAAAGCAATTAAAATTGGCATTTGCACCAATAAAGGAAAACAACCTGCTAATGGATTGACACCATTCTGCTGAAACAGCTTCATTGTTTCTTCTTGTTGTTTTTTAGGGTCGTCTTTATATTTTTCTTTCATTTTCTTAATTTCCGGTTGTAACGCTTGCATTTGTTTAGAACTGCGATATTGTTTAATTGTTAAAGGAAGAATAATTAAACGAATAATAATTGTTACAGCAAGAATAGCCAGTCCATATTGACCCCACAGGTGATCTTTAAACCAATCCAACGCCTGTGAAAATGGATGAACAAAATATCTAACGAAAAATCCCATATTATCTGGATCAATAGGTTTTGTTACTGTAGAACAACCAGACAAAACAATCATTAACAAAGCCAAAGGCCACAATTTATACAACCGACGAGTCATGAAGTCCTCCTTAAATTCTCGAAACTAAACAAGCTATATTCAAATATAGCATAAAATGTATGATAAAGAAAAGAACACTAACATCCTTTTCTTTTTTTATACAGATTGGCCTTTTTTAGCACGTGCATCATACAACTTTCTATTTGTTCATAGTCCATTACAGCAATTGGCTTTCTAGCAATGAGAATAAAATCAGCGGTTAAGGTAATTCCATCCTTATGCAATCTAACTATTTCTTTCATTACTCTCCGTAAACGATTTCTAACAACAGCATTTCCGATTTTTTTACTTACAGAAACGCCTAATCGAAAGAACTCATGCTCTGGCTTCGTTAAATGGTAAAGCACAAACTGTTGGTTTGCCACTGATTTACCGAAACGGAATACCTTATTAAAATCTTCCCTTTTCGCTAAACGATGTTGTTTATGCATCGCGCACGCTCCACTACATTATCTATCTCTCCTATAATAAGAAGAAAGCTACATTATTTAATGTTTTACTGAAAAAAAAGACCACTCGATAGTGGTCTCGGATTATGCTGTTAATTTTTTTCTGCCTTTTAAGCGACGCGCTTGGATAACGCGACGGCCGTTCTTAGTACTCATACGAGTACGAAAGCCATGATTTTTTTTACGTTTTCTTACATTTGGTCTAAATGTCGGTTCCATCTATTTTGCACCTCCCGAATAATTACAGTCAAAAACACCTTTAACAATTAAAACATTTTCAGCATCAAAAGTCAACTAAAAACGAACACCCGTGGACAACTATTCTCTTTTAAAAAATTGTTAACAAAATATAAACAATATATAGTGTTGTACACAACTTTTATACACAAGGTATGGAAAGTGTGGATAAAGACTATAAAAACGTTGAAAATCAATCTGTATTTTGCTATATTTATATTGTTTTCTTTTGTGGATAAAGTGTAAAAAATGATGTATTATCAACAATCTGTGGATAAGTTTGTTAACAAATCAACTTTAATCAATATTATAGCTAAGTTATTATATTAATATGTGTATAACTTGATTTAATGTGTATAAAAAGTTATCATTTGTGGCTGCTGTCGCTTAGTTGCATAAGAAGGAGTGAACGATC